>NZ_CP096307.1:0-4260087 GCF_049901995.1 Providencia sp. PROV200 | reverse complement strand
GAGATCTCCATTCTTTTACACAGTTTTTATGCTTTTTATCCACAGGTAAATGTGATAAGGAACCTCTTATAAAGAAGAAATAGACTGGGCTACCTTAATTTACAGCCATTTTTCCACATGCTGGGGATAACTTTAGACGATTTACAGGAAATATTCTGTATGATCAAAAAATATTTTTAGATCTCTTGAAGATCCTTGCGCTTTAGGTCGGAGTCCGTATAATCTTCCTCCCTGTGTACAGTACTGATGTGATTTTTACACGAAACTGAGGTAAACTTGTTGGGTCGTATCGCTCTATTTTAACATTAATGTTAGGCGGGGCGGGGGCAAAAGCAGGTTTTCGGCCAGTATACGAATGTAATCATTCGTCGGCTGTCACAACATATGTCGGCAAACCGGTCAGCCAGGCTATAAATAAAAGTGGTTTGATTGCGTCATTTCATTGACGTGACCCCCTATGTTTTATTACAATCCTGCCTCTTTCTATATTGTTGCGATAGAGGCACAGGTGTAAATCAGTTTTCACTGGTTGCCAACGCGTTTACTGAATCAGTAATAAATTTTAAAGTTAGGTAGAAATCGTTATGAAACGCACTTTTCAACCGTCTGTACTGAAGCGCAACCGTTCACACGGTTTCCGCGCTCGTATGGCTACTAAAAATGGTCGTCAAGTTCTGGCTCGCCGTCGTGCGAAAGGCCGCTCTAGTCTGACCGTTTCATCTAAGTAATAAAGCTAGCCCTCTATTCAAGTGGTTACGCTCGCTTTTACCCGGGAGTTACGTTTGTTAACTCCCAGGCATTTCGATAATGTCTTTAAGCAGCCGCAGAGGGCGAGTTCCCCAGAGATAACAATCCTTGGTCGCCTAAACGAGCTGGGGCATCCCCGCATCGGTCTTACCATCGCTAAAAAAAATGTTAAACGAGCTCATGAGCGAAATCGTATTAAACGATTAGCGCGTGAATACTTTCGTTTGCATCAACACGACTTGCCTCCAATGGATTTTGTGTTATTGGTAAGGAAAGGGGTCGCCAATCTTGACAATCAACAGATCACGGAAACATTGGATAAGTTATGGCGTCGTCATCGTCGCTTGGCTCAAAAATCCTGATCATGCTGATCAGAGGCTACCAACTGGCTATTAGCCCGTTGTTAGGACCTCGTTGTCGCTTCAATCCCACTTGTTCAAATTACGGAATTGAGGCATTGCGCAGGTTTGGTATGTTAAAAGGGAGTTGGTTAACGGCAAAACGCGTATTAAAATGCCACCCTTTACACGCTGGTGGAGATGATCCTGTCCCACCTAGAAAAACTGATGATAATAGAGAATTATAACGATGGATTCGCAACGCAATCTTCTACTCATCGCTTTGTTGTTCGTGTCGTTCTTAGTTTGGCAGGCCTGGGAGAGCGATAAAGTTGCTCAGGACGTGAAAACTGTTCAAGCTTCGCAACAAGCGGATATGCCAAGCAGTGATGCTCAAGCCGTTACTGGCAGTGAGCAAGGTAAGCTCATCACAGTCAAGACTGATGTACTGGATATTCGCATCAATACTCGTGGTGGTGATATCGATGAGGCTGACCTGTTAGCCTATCCTGCGACCCTTCATTCGGAAAGTCCTTTCCGTTTACTGGAAACTAATCCAGGCTTTGTCTACCAGGCACAGAGTGGTTTGATTGGTCTTCATGGTCCAGACAACCCAGCAAATAATAATGGCGAACGTCCACTGTATAGCGTAGATTCCGACACTTTCACATTAGGGGAAGGCCAGGACGCTTTGCGCGTACCAATGACATTTACAGATAACAACGGTGTTGTGTATCAGAAAACGTACATTGTTAAACGTGGCCAATATACTGTTGAAGTTGAATACAGTATTCAAAACCCAACCGCTCAACCACTGAGCCTCGCTTTCTTTGGTCAGTTAAAACAAACAATTGAGTTACCGAAAGAGCGTGATACAGGCAGTAGCAACTTTGCTCTGCATACCTATCGTGGTGCGGCGTATTCTTCTGATGAAAACAACTATAAAAAATATAGTTTTGGTGACATCGAAGATAAAAACCTCGACTTAACCACCAAAGGTGGCTGGGTGGCCATGTTGCAACAATACTTTGCAACGGCATGGATCCCTGCAAGTTCTGAGAAGAGCACTTTCTATACTATCGACCTTGATAAAAAATCTGCCATCATTGGTTATAAGAGTGAACCAATGACTATCGCAGCTAACGGTGCGGGTACTTATTCATCAACGTTATGGGTTGGTCCTGAAATTCAGTCAGAAATGGCCGCAGTTGCACCTCATTTAGACTTAACTGTAGATTATGGTTGGTTATGGTTTATCTCTCAGCCACTGTTTAAACTGTTGAAATTCATTCACGGTTTTGTGGGTAACTGGGGTATTGCCATCATCGTTATCACCTTTATCGTTCGTGGTATTATGTACCCGCTGACTAAAGCACAGTACACCTCGATGGCGAAAATGCGTTTACTGCAACCTAAACTGGCTGCAATGCGTGAGCGTATTGGTGATGATAAACAGCGCATGAGCCAAGAAATGATGGCGATGTATAAAGCGGAAAAAGTAAACCCACTGGGTGGTTGTTTACCGCTGCTTATCCAAATGCCTATCTTCCTTGCACTTTACTACATGTTGATGGGTTCTGTTGAACTGCGTCACGCGCCATTCTTCGGTTGGATCCAAGACTTGTCTGCACAAGACCCGTACTACATCCTACCGGTATTGATGGGTGTAACGATGTTTGTGATCCAGAAAATGTCACCAACTGCAGTCACTGACCCAATGCAGCAGAAGATTATGACGTACATGCCAGTCGTGTTCACTATCTTCTTCCTGTGGTTCCCATCAGGTCTGGTACTGTACTATATCGTGAGTAACTTAGTGACTATCATCCAGCAGCAAGTGATTTATCGTGGTCTGGAAAAACGTGGTTTACACAGTCGCGATAAAAAAGAAAAGAAATAAATTGAATTTTAGGTGAGCCTTCCGCTCAGCTATCGATATAATATTAAGGCGGCCATTTAATGACCGCCTTAATTTTTTATAGGAATGACAGAGAAACATCATGCAAATCAACGATACTATCGTCGCACAGGCAACACCTCCCGGTCGTGGCGGTGTTGGTATTTTACGTGTATCTGGCCCGAAAGCGGCACAAGTTGCTGAAATCGTGCTAGGAAAACTTCCTAAACCACGCTATGCAGATTATTTGCCATTTCGTGATGTGGACGGTGCTGTCCTTGACCAAGGTATTGCGCTTTACTTTCCTGGACCAAATTCATTTACGGGTGAAGATGTGCTTGAATTACAAGGACATGGCGGCCCAGTCATTCTTGATTTATTGCTAAGAAGAATATTAACGATCTCGGGTATTCGCATTGCGAATCCAGGGGAGTTCTCTGAGCGTGCATTTTTAAATGATAAGCTGGATTTAGCCCAAGCAGAGGCGATTGCTGACTTGATTGATGCAAGTTCAGAGCAAGCGGCTCGTTCCGCAATGAACTCCTTACAGGGCGCATTTTCTTCCCATATTCACCAATTGGTGGAAGCACTCACTCACTTGCGCATCTATGTAGAAGCTGCGATTGATTTCCCTGATGAAGAAATTGACTTCCTGTCTGACGGTAAAATTGAAGCAAAACTCAATGAAGTCGTGGCAGATTTAGAGCAAGTTCGCTCCCAAGCACGCCAAGGCAGTTTATTGCGTGAAGGGATGAAAGTGGTGATTGCTGGGCGCCCAAATGCAGGTAAATCGAGCTTGTTAAATGCATTGGCGGGTCGCGAAGCTGCGATTGTCACGGATATTGCGGGTACGACGCGTGATGTGTTGCGTGAACATATTCACATTGATGGCATGCCACTGCATATCATTGATACCGCAGGGCTACGTGAAGCCAGTGATGAAGTGGAACGAATTGGTATTGAGCGTGCTTGGCAAGAGATTGAACAAGCGGACCACGTGCTGTTTATGGTCGATAGCACTACAACCGATGCAACAGAGCCACAAGAGATTTGGCCTGAATTTATGGCGCGTTTACCTGATGAACTTCCGGTCACCGTCATTCGTAACAAAGCAGATATGACAGGCGAACCGGTTGAGTTTATTGATAATACCCGTTATCCGTTAATTCGTTTGTCTGCGCGCGAAGAAAAAGGCATTGATTTGTTGCGCGATCACCTAAAAGAAGCCATTGGCTTTAACAGTAATACAGAAGGTGGTTTCCTTGCTCGTAGTCGTCATTTACAAGCACTGAATGCAGCAGCCGTTCACCTTGAACAGGGCTATGACCAGTTAGTGAATGCTCGCTCCGGTGAGTTACTGGCGGAGGAATTACGTTTAGCTCAGCAGGAACTTAGCGAAATCACGGGTGAATTTACTTCTGATGATTTATTAGGCCGAATTTTCTCCAGTTTTTGCATTGGGAAGTGATGACTATTAGCTAGTAAGATAAAAGGTACAGTGGTTAGCCAATGGGTAATAAAGATTGGCTAACTTTTAGTTTATTTATTAAGTTTTTGTTCTATATAATCCAATACTTGATTAGCTAAGTTAGTAAAAGCAATAATTGCTTCATCCCATTGAATAGGAACTTCTGCATAAACCATAGGACTTACATAGTTATTATAACGCTCTATGAATTTGGGGGTTTCTACTAATAATTTTAGCCCATAGCGAAGTTCTGTAATAGGCGAGTCAACCAGTTGTGTGTGTTGATTTCCGTATCTTGTAATATCTCCATCAAGTGCTTTTTTCAGTAATTGACTTAAGAATTCAATATTAGATGGTTGGGATAGCTGTATATGAAAAGTATCATAAACATGTCGAATAAGTGTCTCATCATCTTCACGTTGGCCATTTCTTGCAACACTCGCTGTTCTTCGTAGCATTGATAGTAACTTTTCAGCTTGAGTGTCAATAATTGCCGAGCAAATCATGTTATAAATTTCGATATCAGATTCTGTAACATTTGAATAAATAGATTGAATATTCCTAGATATGGGTTCACTAAGAAGGTCTGTCTCTATAAATTCTAATTTATAAAAGGGCGTAAACATGGTACTTGCCTGTGATCTTGAGGATAACGGATATCAAAGGAAAAATAGCGGTATTCATCTTTAACAGAAGGCGCATTATCTAAAGAAAAAATAGGATTTTGGTTAATTATTTCTTCAATAATTTTTTTTATTTCTTTTCTGGCTGTTTTTCTTGCATTTCGAGATGCTAATTCAAGATATCTTTGGTTTGGAATTAGTTTTATATCAATGTCTTCAGACATTCGATAAGTTTTGATATCCGATTTGGCGAGAGCTGTTCCTCCTGAAAAGATGGCTTGGTGATATGTAAACTGAAAGTTAGATAGTAGTTTAAGTAATTGAACAACATAATAATCTTTTTCAACTATTGCAGGGTTGCCGAGCCCTATGGCATCGGCAACATCAATAAATAAAGAGCTATCGAGTTTCATTGATACTTTGTTTCCCTACCTTAATTTTACGAGTAAATTTAGGATTTTTAGGGATAATTTTAATGTTAGAAGGAATTTGTGTACTCTCACCAGACAAATTCATCATAGATAGCTTATCAAAAGTATAATCAACATTGAGTTTTTTCATTACTTCGATAATAACGCCATCAGCACCACTTGGGTTATCTGGCATTAATTTACCAGTGATGCGATTCACTCTGGCTCTTACATAGACACCATAACCAATTCTCATTAATAAACCATTGTCTGTAAGTTTTTTGAGTATACGGCCTACTTGATCATAATCAGCTATTTTTGAAAAGTCAGAGCGTAGGAAAACAGAACGTCTAGAACGCTTTACTTTTTTTTGTATTCTGTCTTGTATTGTCATTATACCTCCTATGCGCTTTGATTATATTATAATCAAAAATACAACATTTCTCAATGGAGAAAATACGACAAAAATAACAAGTTAAAATGACAAATATTTATTATTTTTCAATCTGATATAATTTATATGATATTGCAATTATTAGATTTAATTTTTAAAAATTAGTTCCTGATACGAAAGCTATGCGTAAACACCGTGGCTTTCCCCTGACGACAGAATCCAACTAACGTTAAGTTGGCTTTCTCTGCTACCTCAATAGCGAGGGCGGTAGCCGCAGAAACGGCAAACAGAATTTCTGCGCCGCAGCTGGCGGCTTTTTGCACCATTTCATAACTGGCACGGCTAGAAACCAGTACCGCACCTTGCTGCCATTGGTTGCGATGTTTCATTCCCAAAAGTTTATCAAGAGCCACATGGCGACCGACATCCTCGCAACCTCCCACTAACACACCTTCTGGAGAGATCCATGCAGCAGCGTGGGTACAGCCCGTCAGTGCACCAATTTCTTGCACTTTTTTCAATTCATGTAATGCATTATCGAGGTAGGACAAAGAAAAGGTTTGGGTGAAAGGCAGAGGGGCGATAGGTTTGAAGATTTCGTCAAGTTGTTCTGTTCCACAAATACCACAGCCAGTACGCCCCGCTAAATTACGGCGACGTTCTTTTAACTCCATAAACCGGCGGCTAGATAATTCTACTTGTACTTCAATTCCGCGGTTGCAGCCTTCAACGATATCAATTCCACGAATTTCATCACCTGACTGTATTATCCCTTCAGAAAGAGCGAACCCAACCGCGAAGTCCTCAAGATCTTTCGGCGTTGCCATCATTACCACATGGGATATGCCATTGAAGACTAAAGCAACAGGATATTCTTCGGCAACATAGTCATTAACAGGCAAATCAAGGTTGCCTTTTTGTTGCACGGTTGTTTGGTTTAAGCCAATCATTTTGGTTAATTTGGAGTCATTTGTAGTATTTGTTTCATACATTAGATGAATTCCTAGCATTAATGATACATAATATTAATTATGGGTAAAAAGAATTTACACCATTTGCCAGGCAATGAACCTGGATACGTAAGGATAACGTTGAATAAGAAGAGTTTACCTGATTATCGCGATTGACGTTAGGTAAACATGAGCAATGTAAATGAGGAGATCCCCATGCAAGTCAGCAGAAGGCAGTTCTTTAAGATCTGCGCTGGCGGTATGGCAGGTACGACGGCAGCGGCCTTGGGTTTTGCACCCGCCACCGCGTTAGCGTCAACGCGCCAGTATAAATTACTGCGTGCGAAGGAAACCAGAAATACCTGTACCTACTGTTCTGTCGGCTGTGGGCTGTTGATGTACAGCCTCGGTGATGGCGCGAAAAATGCTAAAGAGAGCATTTTCCATATTGAAGGGGACCCGGATCATCCGGTAAACCGTGGTGCACTTTGTCCGAAAGGTGCTGGACTTATCGATTTTATCCACAGTGAAAGCCGCTTGAAATACCCTGAAGTGCGTGAGCCGGGTACTAATGAGTGGAAACGTATCACTTGGAACGACGCATTTGATCGTATCGCTAAGCTAATGAAAGAAGACCGCGATGCGAACTTTATTGAGAAAAATAAAGAGGGTGTGACGGTTAACCGTTGGCTAACCACCGGTATGCTGTGCGCATCGGCTGGTAGTAACGAAAGCGGATTTGTAACGCAAAAATTCACCCGCGCTCTCGGCATGCTTGCCGTTGATAACCAAGCGCGTGTCTGACACGGACCAACGGTAGCAAGTCTTGCTCCAACATTTGGTCGCGGTGCGATGACCAACCACTGGGTTGACATTAAAAATGCAAACCTAGTTGTCGTTATGGGTGGTAATGCGGCAGAAGCGCATCCAGTCGGTTTCCGCTGGGCGATGGAAGCTAAAATCCATAATAAAGCCAAACTCATTGTTATTGACCCACGCTTTACCCGTACTGCGGCAGTGGCGGATTTTTACACGCCTATCCGTTCAGGGACTGATATCGCATTTTTATCGGGTGTTATCAAATATTTACTGGATAATGAGAAAATTCAGCGTGAATACGTGGAAGCGTATACCAACGCCAGTTTAGTTATTCGTGAAGATTATGGGTTTGATGATGGCCTGTTTACAGGTTATGACGAAGAAAAACGTCAATACGACAAAACCACGTGGAACTATGAGATGGATGAAAACGGCCTTGCGCTGCGCGATCCGACTCTGAAACACCCACGTTGTGTGTTAAACCTATTAAAAGAGCACGTCAGCCGTTATACACCTGAAGTGGTGAATAACATCTGTGGGACGCCAATCAAAGACTTCTTGCAAGTCTGTGAGTACCTTGCAGAAACCAGTGCTAAAGATAAAACAGCCTCGTTCTTATACGCATTAGGTTGGACTCAACATACCGTGGGTGCGCAAAATATCCGTACCATGGCGATGATCCAATTACTGTTGGGTAATATGGGGATGTTAGGCGGTGGTGTTAACGCACTGCGCGGACACTCCAATATCCAAGGTTTGACTGACTTAGGTTTGCTATCTCAAAGCTTGCCGGGGTATTTAACCTTACCATCAGAAAAACAAACGACATTAGAAAGTTACTTAGCTGCAAACACGCCAAAAGCGACGGTTGAAGGCCAAGTGAACTATTGGGGTAATTACCCGAAATTCTTTGTTAGTTTGATGAAGACGTTCTATGGCGATAAAGCGCAGAAAGAAAACAACTGGGGCTTTGATTTATTACCGAAATGGGATCAAGGCTACGATGTGCTGCGTTATTTCGAGATGATGGATAAGGGCGAAGTAAATGGCTATATTTGCCAAGGCTTTAACCCAGTGGCCTCATTCCCGAATAAAAACAAAGTGATTAAATCACTTTCTAAGCTGAAGTATTTAATCACCGTTGACCCGCTGAACACCGAAACGTCGAATTTCTGGCAAAACCACGGCGAAATGAATGATGTGAAGCCGGAAGAAATCCAAACGACGGTATTCCGCCTGCCATCTTGTTGTTTTGCTGAAGAAAATGGTTCGATTGTTAACTCAGCGCGTTGGCTACAGTGGCACTGGAAAGGCGCAGATGCACCTGGTGAAGCGATTAGTGATGGTGAAATTCTATCCGGTATTTTCCACCGTTTACGCCAACTGTATGCGTCTGAAGGTGGTGCGGTACCTGAACAAGTTCTAAGTATGACTTGGAATTACTTCGACCGTGATCACCCAACGCCAGAAGAAGTTGCTCAAGAAAACAATGGCTATGCCTTGGTTGACTTGAAAGATGCTGATGGCAACGTTATTGCGAAAAAAGGTGAGTTGCTGAGCTCGTTTGCACAGTTACGTGATGACGGTACCACCGCGAGTGGCTGCTGGATATTTACAGGTAGCTGGACACCAAAAGGCAACCAAATGGCTAACCGTGATAACTCTGACCCAACGGGTCTGGGGAATACATTAGGTTGGGCATGGGCGTGGCCTCTTAACCGCCGTGTGATTTATAACCGCGCATCGGCAGACCCAATGGGTAAACCGTGGGATCCAAAACGTCAAATCCTTGAGTGGAATGGCAGCAAGTGGATAGGCATGGATATTCCTGACTATAGCAATGCTGCACCAGGTAGTGGTGTTGGTCCGTTTATCATGCAGCCAGAAGGAATGGGACGCCTATTTGCACTGGATAAAATGGCCGAAGGCCCATTCCCAGAGCATTACGAACCGATAGAAACGCCATTGGATACCAATCCACTGCACCCGAAAGTTGTGTCAAACCCGGCGGCTCGTGTGTTTAAAGATGACTGGGCGCAGATGGGTAAAGCGACAGAATTCCCTTATGTGGGAACCACTTATCGCTTGACTGAACATTTCCACTATTGGACAAAACACGCCTTGTTAAATGCCATCATTCAGCCACAGCAGTTCATTGAAATTGGTGAACGTTTAGCGAATGAGAAAGGGATCAAGCAAGGCGATACGGTGAAAGTCAGCTCCAAACGTGGTTACATCAAAGCGAAAGCGGTGGTGACCAAACGTATTCATACGCTGAAAGTGGCTGGGAAAGATATCGATACTATCGGTATTCCTATTCACTGGGGCTTTGAAGGTTTGGCTGTGAAAGGCTTTATTGCTAACACATTAACGCCGTTTGTGGGTGATGCGAATACTCAGACACCGGAATTTAAATCATTCCTTGTCAATGTGGAAAAGGTGTAAGGAGATAAATTATGTCAATGCAATCTCAGGACATTATTCGTCGCTCTGCCACCAATTCCCTGACTCCCGCACCTCAGGTGCGGGACTATAAGGAAGAAGTTGCAAAGCTTATCGATGTGACGACCTGTATCGGCTGTAAAGCTTGTCAGGTTGCCTGTTCCGAATGGAACGATATCCGTGACAAAATTGGTACTAACGTTGGGGTATATGATAACCCAACAGATTTAACCGCTAAGTCATGGACGGTAATGCGCTTCTCTGAAGTGGAAGAGAACGATAAATTCGAATGGCTGATCCGTAAAGATGGCTGTATGCACTGTGCTGACCCAGGCTGCCTGAAGGCGTGTCCTTCGGAAGGCGCGATAGTGCAGTACAAAAACGGTATCGTTGACTTCCAATCGGAACACTGTATTGGTTGTGGTTATTGTATTGCGGGTTGCCCGTTTGATGTACCGCGTATTAACCCAGAAGATAACCGCGCATACAAATGTACGCTGTGTGTTGACCGTGTTGAAGTCGGCCAAGAGCCTGCGTGTGTGAAAACCTGTCCAACAGGCGCTATCCATTTTGGTAGCAAAGAGGACATGATCAACATGGCTGGCGAGCGTGTAGAAGAGCTGAAAACACGTGGTTATGCGAATGCAGGTTTATATGACCCTGAAGGTGTTGGAGGTACGCACGTGATGTACGTCCTGCACCATGCAGATAAACCTCAGCTGTATCACGGATTGCCGGAGAACCCGACAATCAGCCCTACAGTGACTTTCTGGAAAGGTATCTGGAAGCCGTTAGCAGCGGTTGGTTTTGCTGCAACATTTGCGGCGGCCATCTTCCACTATGTGGGTATTGGTCCGAACCGCGTCTCCAAAAAAGATGAAGAAGAGGCTTTAGAAGATTTGCATAATGCAATGTCATCTGACACTTCGAAATCAAAAGAAGGGGAGGATCAGAAATGATGCCAGATGATAACGACAAAATTATCCGCCATAAGCCGATTGAAAGGATCAATCACTGGGCGGTTGTGATTTGCTTCTTGTTCACCGCAATCAGTGGGCTCGGGTTCTTTTTCCCATCCCTAAACTGGTTTATGAACATTTTGGGTACACCACAACTGTCGCGAATTTTGCATCCATTCGTGGGGACGGCGATGTTCTTGCTGTTCGTATTTATGTTCTTCCGTTATTTCCACCATAACTTCATTAATAAAGAAGATATTAAGTGGGCAAAAAATATCGGCAAAGTACTGAAAAACGAAGAAGCGGGCGATGTCGGCCAATATAACCTAGGCCAAAAAGGGGTGTATTGGGTGGTCACTATCTGCTTATTGGCGCTGGTGATCACGGGAGTGATCATGTGGCGTCCTTATTTCGCAGATTATTTCCCAATCCCTGTTTATCGTGCAGCTATTCTTATTCACTCGCTCTCTGCAATTGCGCTGATTATCATGATTGTGGTTCACGCTTATGCCGCGATTTGGGTGAAAGGTTCAGTGCGTGCGATGGTTGAAGGTTGGGTGACTCGTGGTTGGGCTAGAAAACACCATCCATTGTGGTACCGCCAGCTTTTGGAAAAAGAAAAACAGCAAAAACAGCAACAAGAGAAAAACTAAGTTTTATTATTGTTGTTATCAAACCCACAAATGACTAATGTTATTTGTGGGTTTTTTATATCTAAAAAATATAAATCTTCAATTTATTTGAAAGAAAGAAAATGAGATATATTTATTTGATGACCTATTTACGATTTTATTATGATTATATCCAATCAAAATAAGATTAATAAAAAAAGCACATCAAATAAAGACGCTCTAATTTTGCATATAAGTTATTTTTTTAAACCAATAATAAACAAATAAATATTCATTCATTTTTATTTTATGTAAAAAAAAAGACATTAAAACTTTAACTGATTGATAATTGGTTGTTTTGGCGGTTGTTATTTTTTTGTAAATATCTATTGGATATTGATATTAGATCAATAAATGTCTATCTTAAATGGTCATTATTGATTGGTTCGAGACTTTGTTTTTTATTTTGATTTAAAAGTAAACTAATATTCTAATATTTATTCCTTTTAAGAGCGTTATGATGTACATATATTAAAGGAATTAATTGCTGGACATTAGTGATATTATTTAATAAAAATAGTAATATAATTATTAATAAATATAAAAACAGTCATATATTTAAATATCTTTTTAACACAGCTAAATAATAGAACACTAATTCATTCCATTTACGATAGCTAAATAAAGAGGTACCACATGGATCTTCCTTTACAAGGTATTAAAGTACTGGATTTCACCGGTGTACAATCAGGACCATCTTGTACTCAAATGTTAGCGTGGTTCGGCGCAGATGTTATTAAGATTGAACGCCCCGGAGTTGGAGATGTCACGCGTAACCAATTAAGGGATATCCCTGATGTGGATGCGCTGTATTTCACGATGCTCAATAGTAATAAGCGTTCAGTGGAATTGAATACAAAGACTCCTGAAGGTAAAGAGGTTATGGAGCGGCTGATTAAGCAGGCCGATGTCCTCGTTGAGAACTTCCACCCTGGTGCGATTGACCATATGGGTTTTACGTGGGAACACATTCAAGAATTAAATCCTCGTTTGATTTTTGGTTCCATCAAAGGTTTTGATGAAGACTCGCCTTATGCAGATGTTAAAGCTTATGAAAACGTTGCCCAAGCCGCAGGTGGTGCCGCATCAACCACAGGGTTTTGGGATGGCCCACCATTAGTGAGTGCCGCTGCGCTAGGTGACAGCAATACGGGTATGCACTTGCTGATTGGCTTACTTGCAGCGCTATTACATCGTGAGAAAACTGGCAAAGGCCAGCGAGTGACTATGTCGATGCAAGATGCTGTACTCAACTTGTGCCGTGTCAAACTTCGTGACCAGCAACGTTTAGAGAAAATTGGCTATCTTGAAGAATATCCACAATACCCAAATGGCACATTTGGTGATGCCGTTCCTCGTGGCGGTAATGCTGGCGGTGGTGGCCAGCCAGGTTGGATCTTAAAATGTAAAGGCTGGGAAACAGACCCAAATGCTTATATTTATTTTACTATCCAAGAACAGGACTGGGAGCAAACCTGTGTAGCGATTGGTAAGCCTGAATGGGCGACGGATCCCGCTTACAATACACCAAAGGCTCGTCAGCCCCATATCTTTGATATTTTTGCTGAAATTGAAAAATTCTTAGCAGATAAAGATAAACATGAAGCGGTCGAGTACTTGAGTAAATACGGTGTCCCTTGTGCCCCTGTACTCAGTATGCGTGAAATCGCACGAGACCAATCTCTGCGTAAGAGCGGAAGTATTGTTGAAGTTGAGCAGCCAAAACGTGGAACTTACTTGACGGTAGGTTGCCCGATGAAATTCTCTTCATTTACACCGGATATCAAAAGCGCACCATTGTTGGGTGAGCACACCGAGCAAGTTCTAACTGAACTAGGTTATAGCGCAGATGAAATTGCGACTATGCGTGCGAACAAAGCGATCTAATTTAAAAATTGGGGGTGACTTATCACTCCCTTTAATCTTTTAATCAGTTAATTATGAGGTAGACATGTCTGCTGATCAAACCCAAAACCTGACTGATGGTATGCATATTATTGTCGATGCTCTCAAAAAAAATGGCATTGATACAATCTACGGTGTTGTTGGAATTCCAGTAACGGACATGGCAAGGCATGCGCAAGCTGAAGGTATTCGCTATATTGGATTTCGTCATGAGCAATCTGCGGGAAACGCGGCTGCAATCAGTGGGTTTATTACCCAAAAACCGGGTATCTGTTTAACGGTATCGGCACCGGGTTTCTTGAATGGTATGGTTGCTCTTGCTAATGCAACCACCAATGGTTTTCCAATGATCCAAATCAGTGGTTCGAGCGACAGAGCGATAATTGATTTGCAGCAAGGTGATTACGAAGAATTAGACCAAATGAACACGGCAAAACCTTTCGTAAAAGCATCTTACCGTGTGAATAAACCCGAAGATCTTGGTATCGCACTCGCTCGAGCAATCCGTGCTTCGGTATCAGGCCGTCCGGGTGGGGTTTATCTTGACTTAACAACGGAAGTTTTATCTGCCGTGATGGATAAAGACGCTGCGGATAAAACCATTTTTACCGTTGAAGACCCTGCACCAAGACAAATTCCATCACCCGATTCAGTAAATAAAGCCCTTAAGTTGCTCGCATCGGCTAAGCGGCCATTAATTATTTTGGGCAAAGGCGCTGCTTATGCCCAAGCGGATGATAATATTCGCCAATTTATTGAAACAACCAGTATCCCTTATTTACCGATGTCTATGGCTAAAGGTTTGTTACCTGATATACATCCTCTATCAGCCGCATCAGCTCGTTCATATGCCTTATCCAGTGCAGATGTTGTGGTATTAATGGGCGCACGTCTTAATTGGTTGCTTGATCATGGTAAAGGTAAGCACTGGTCACCAGAAACGCAATTCATTCAGTTAGATATTGAACCTTCTGAAATCGATAGTAACCGTCCAATAGCGGCTCCCGTTGTTGGCGATATTTATTCAAGTATTGAATCATTATTGGCAGGACTTAAATCAATCCCTGTTAAGTCCCCAACGGAATGGATTACCAGCATTGATGAACACAAGAAAATCAATGTCGAGAAAATGGCAGTTAAGTTGAACACTGACACTTCCCCGATGAACTATTTCAATGCGTTACGTGCAATCCGCGATGTGCTGGTCGATCACCAAGACGTTTATGTCGTTAATGAAGGCGCTAACACGCTGGATAATGGAAGAAATATTATTGATATGTACCAACCACGTAAGCGCTTAGATTGTGGAACGTGGGGCGTAATGGGCGTTGGAATGGGTTATGCAATCGGTGCCGCTGTAACCAGTGGTAAGCCAGTTGTGGCGATTGAAGGCGATAGCGCGTTCGGTTTTAGTGGTATGGAAATTGAAACGATTTGTCGCTACAAATTGCCTGTCACTATTTTGATTTTCAATAATGGCGGAATTTATCGTGGTGATGGTGTAAATCTCCATGGTGACCAAGACCCTTCTCCGACTGTTTTAATGGGCGGTGCTCGTTATGACAAAATGATTGAGGCTTTTGGTGGCATTGGCTATCAAGCAACAACCCCTGCAGAAGTACAGGAGGCTTTGAAGGCCGGTTTAACATCGGGTCATCCAACCTTGATAAACGTTGTTATTGACCCTGCAGTTGGAACGGAAAGTGGCCATATTGGTAATTTAAATCCGAAGTCTGTCGTAAAAAATTAACGCAGTATAACGTTAACTAACCAAGATCACCCTACGCGACTCATTTTAATGAGTAGCGTACGGGATCTTATTGCCAAAAATAGGTGGGTCTTATGGCTGATTTTATGTATAAGATTTTTATGAGCGACCTATTACCTATCATTATTATTATGGTATTAGGTTATGTGAGTGGTAAACGAAATGTATTTACCAGTGACCAAGCGAAAGCATTCAATAAGTTGGTATTAAATTACGCATTACCTGCTGCATTATTTGTTTCTATCGCACGCGCTAATCGAGAAATGATATTTGCAGACGCTAAATTGACGATTATTTCATTTGTAGTCTTACTTGTTTGTTTCTTTTTCTCTTTCTTTAGCTGTAAATATATTTTTAAACATAGTCGTGGCGAAGCAGCGGTATGTGCATTAATTGCAGGTTCTCCGACAATTGGTTTCTTAGGGTTTGCGGTTTTAGACCCTATTTATGGTGAAACCGTTTCAACGGGGTTAGTTGTTGCCATTATATCCATCATCGTTAATGCCATTACAATTCCGATTGGCTTGTTCTTACTGAACCCATCTGATGCAGAAGGGAAAAAGGGCGGCGGCGGTATGGATGCATTAATCTCAGCCTTTAAAGAACCTGTCGTATGGGCTCCGGTACTCGCGACTGCACTGGTATTGGTTGGTGTGAAAATTCCTACCGTTTGGGATCCGACATTTGATTTAATTGCGAAAGCAAACTCAGGTGTTGCGGTATTTGCTGCCGGTCTGACATTAGCCGCAAATAAATTCGAGTTCGATGGTGAGATTGTCTATAACACGCTATTAAAGCTAGTGTTAATGCCAGGATTAATGTTGCTCGCAGGTATGATGTTTAATATGGGAACAGAGCAACTGCAAATGATGGTATTAGCCGGAGCGTTACCACCTGCTTTCTCTGGGATCATTATAGCAAGCCGCTTTAATCTGTATACCCGTACAGGAACAGCGTCGCTGGCGGTGAGTGTACTTGGTTTTATCATTGCGGCTCCAGCGTGGATTTACATCTCTCGGCTCGTTTCATAGAAAAAGTAAATGGGTCAAAATGAGTTGCCATGGCGTGAGAGACTGCGTCATGGCAGTTTTGTAAAAAGGTGAATTATGACTTCTTCAAAACCACTTGATGGGATACGCGTTCTTGATTTTACGGGAGTCCAGTCAGGCCCATCTTGTACACAAATGCTTGCGTGGTTCGGCGCTGATGTGATCAAAATAGAGCGACCAGGGGTTGGGGATGTGACGCGTAATCAATTACGTGATATCCCTGATGTCGATGCATTATATTTTACGATGTTAAATAGTAATAAACGTTCTTTAGAGCTCAATACTAAAACCCCAGAGGGCAAAGCCGTAATGGAGAAGCTAATACGTCAATCTGATGTATTAATTGAAAATTTTCATCCGGGGGCTATCGACCATATGGGGTTTACGTGGGAGTACATTCAAGAACTTAATCCACGGTTAATTTTTGGTTCGATTAAAGGGTTTAATGAGAACTCGCCGTATGCGAATGTGAAAGCCTATGAAAATGTTGCTCAATCTGCTGGTGGTTCAGCATCGACAACGGGTTTTCCTGATGGCCCGCCAACGGTAAGTGCTGCAGCATTAGGTGATAGTAATACGGGTATGCATTTATTGATTGGCATACTGACGGCGCTGTTACACCGAGAAAAAACAGGTAAAGGCCAACGTGTGACCATGTCAATGCAAGATGCGGTGCTTAATTTATGTCGTGTGAAATTGCGTGATCAACAACGTTTAGAAAAACTCGGTTTCTTAGAGGAATACCCTCAATACCCAAATGGCACGTTTGGTGATGCGGTTCCCCGTGGGGGAAATGCGAGTGGGGGAGGTCAACCTGGAACGATGCTTAAGTGCAAAGGCAGTGATACTGACCCAAATGCGTACATTTACTTTATTAATCAAGACCATAATTGGGAAAATACCTGTGATGCCATTGGGCGTCCAGAATGGAAAACTGATCCTGCTTTTGCCACTACACAGGCACGCGCAAGCCATATCCAAGATGTATGGGATGCAATTGAAGAAATCGCTAAAGACAAAGATAAACATGCACTAACCGATTATTTTGATCAGTTTGATGTGCCGTGTTCTGCAGTATTAAGTATGAAAGAAATTATGGAAGACCCTTCTTTGCGTCGTAGCGGCTCGATTGTCGAGGTTCAACAACCAAAACGAGGGACATATTTAACGGTAGGCTGCCCAATGAAGTTTTCAGCCTTTATGCCTGAAATTAAAAGTGCTCCATTGTTAGGGGAACATAATAACGAAGTGTTAAAAGAGCTTGGTTATAGCGATGAACAAATTATGGAAATGAGAAAAAATAATGTTATTTAATTAATAACATTAAATTCGCTCTTAATATGACTTTCTAAAATGGAAAATTAATATTAGCAGCTATATTTAGGTTCTCGATGTATTTAAATATAGCCGCTACACTCAAGCTATTATTACCTAAATTATTTGGAGTTATAGAAATATCATTCCTATTTAATATTTATTTTTATTAATAGCAAAAAATTATTTATTTACTAATAAATTCTTTGAATAAGGATTATTGTATGAGTATTGCTGAAATAAAAAAAAGCAGTAAAGTAGCAGCCGTTGATTTTATTCCTGCATGGGGAGATCTAAATGGAAATATTCAACGTTTAGTCGAAGCGACAGAAAAAGTGGCCGCTCAAGGGGTAAATTACGCTGTATTTCCAGAAACGGCAGTGAGTGGTTATTTATTTTCAGACTTTACGGAATTAGCACCTTATTTAGATACCATCCCAGGAAAAACGACAGCGGCAGTATTGCCTATATTGGCTCGTACAGGGATGTATATGAGTGTCGGTATCGCGGAACGAGATAGCGAAACAGGGCTAGCTTATAATTCCGCTGTTTTGATGGGGCCAGAAGGCATTATTGGTAAATATCGTAAAATAGGCCTGAATTCCCAAGACCAAAAAGTGTTTGCTCCGGGTAATACCGGTGTGAAAACCTTTGAAACACCGATTGGCCGTATCGCCTTATTGATTTGTTATGATGATACTTACTGGCAATATGTTCGGTTAGCTGCATTGGAAGGTGCACAAATCATTGGTTGGCATTCAGTCTCTGACCGTATGATGCCGAACGCGACTCCTGCTGAAATGCTTGGCGATCATTCAACCGTTGCACATGTGCAGCATATGAGTGCTTTCAATGGAGTGTGGGTAATTTGTGCAACACGTAGTGGAATTGAAACCAATCCAATTACCAAAGGACAGCTTTATTATAATGGTGGTTCGAGCGTATGGGCGCCATCAGGGCATAAAGTGGCACAATCTCCAGTGCTTAGCCCGTTAGAGCTAGAACCCGGGCTAAATGGTATATACAGTGCGACAATTGATTTAGATGAAGCGGATACACAACGCGATGCATTACTGGCGAAGCGTCGCCCTGAATTATATTTCCCAACGCTCGCTTTTCACCGCAGCCCAACAGATATCAATGCTACGTCAACAATAACACAAACGACACTTATTGCAGCGCAGTGGGAAAAATCGGTTTCTAAACTAGACTCAATTCAAGTGGGGGAAAATGAGCTCCTAGTACTTCCTGAGCTTTCCGCACTACCTTATACCAACGATCCCAACATTGTTTTGTCTTATGCTGAACAACAGGGTGGGGTTTTCGAGCAAACATTGTGTAAAGCCGCTCAAAAAGGGAAAGGGTATATTGTTGGAAGCTACCCTGAAATTGAAAAGGATAGATTGTTCCATACGGTAGTACTTGCAGGGCCGTTAGGAGATATATTAGCGCGCTATCGTGTGACACATCTTAATGAGCGGGATAGTGGCTGGGCAACAGCGGGTAGCTCTGTGAGTGTGACAGCAACGCCAATTGGCCGTATTGCGCTGGCAGCCGCACATGAATTAGACGTACCTGAGTTAGGTGGTTTATATAGTACGTTACGCGCTGATATTCTTGCTGCGCCAGCGGGTATGCCGAGTGATTTAAAAGTGGAGATTGATAGCCATCTTTTTTCGGTTGAAGAGCCGCCAACAGGGCGTGCCGATTTTGCCCCTTATGCGATCGCTACGTTAAATCAGTTATGGGTGGTTTGTGGTGGACGAAACGAACGTGATTCTACGTCAGCCGCGATTTATGGGCCAGAGCCTGTTGTGCTGACTCCAACATTGACAGCACAACGAGGTGCTGAAGATGTACGTTTACAAGCTCAGGTACCCGCTCCTTTTACTTGGATTAACCAAGAACGGTTGGTGAGTGGTCAGCAAGCTATTTGGTTCCCCCCACTGACGCAGTAATGTTCATATCATCCCGTTGCTATTAGAAATATAGCAACGGGATCTTACTGTGAATAGGAGCTATAGTTAATGACTTCCATAACTAGATTATTTATATGCTGACTTTTCGACAGTTTGGTAGCCAAGAAACCCGGATTAAAACACTCCATTTTTAAGGTGTGTTGCTTCGTTGGTTTTAATCGCGAGTATTGCTATTGAAACATTCAATCATGACCCCTTTCTCAAGCGGTCAATTTACTTTGATATTCAATTTTAGTTCTGCATCTATTTTACATGTGATTTTTTTATCTTATATGATTTTACTCTTTTCAACGGTTTATTTTATTAGCTTAATTTTCTACATTTTCGAACGGGGTCTTAATGTTGATGTTAAAACGTATGGGGATGCCATTTAGTGGGCGGCAATGACGGTTTTTCCTATTTTTACGGTATATATCAGTCGACTAAGTCAGTCAGAAAAAGAATCATCAAGACAGGTAAGTAAACTATGATTTCCTCTCCAAAAGTTCCTTTTATGCAGTTACCTGCGATCGCATTTTTATTAGCTATTGCGTCAGGAATGCTCGATGGATATGCCTTCTTTACGACTAAATCATTCGCTACTTTTCAGTCAGGCAATATTATTATGTTAGGTTATGAGTTTGCTAAGCATGGCCTAACCGCAGTGATGCCTTATATTGTTTCCATTATTTCCTTTGGTGCGGGGGCAATGCTGTTGGCATGGATCCGCTACCGCTATAATACCGATGAAAAAACATGGACATTTACATTATTATCACTGGAAATCGTCCTTTTATTATTACTCATTGTTTATATTTTTTTCTTTAATGTTCACTCTAATGGGTTTCATGCTGTTTGGGCTCTTTCTTTTATTGCGGGAATGCAAGGTAATGCGTTTCATAAGATTAATGGCATGCTATATGGCAATATTGCGGTGACTTTGAATGTACAACTGGGTTTTAGCTCATTGGCAGAGTCTATTGCATTTAAAGGTCAAGAAAGAAAAAGTGCATTATATAAGAGTTATTGTTACTTTCTGACGCTATTGGGTTTTGCTGGCGGGGCTTTCATGATGGTGTTATTGGCTGATTATGTTAAGGAATATGCTTTATTTGCCACATTAATCCCACTATGTTTGATATTTTTCTTTGGCCACCAATTTTCGAAAGAAAATAAAGGAGTGCCAATAGATTCTAACTAGTTTTTGAACAATGAGTGATAGGCGGGAAAATACCGCCTATCTCATAAAATGACAGTCATTATTTTGAAGTGAAAAAATTCAGTGCATTATTAAAACAGATATCTTGAACCATATTTCCTAGCATTTTTTCATCACTTGGTACTTCACCATTAACCGCCCAAGTTCCAATCATATTACATAGTATGCGACGGAAATATTCATGACGCGTATAGGATAGGAAGCTACGAGAATCGGTTAACATTCCAACAAATTGGCTTAATAAGCCTAATTGTGAAAGTTGCTCAAGTTGACGCACCATGCCGTCTTTTTGGTCATTAAACCACCAACCAGAACCAAACTGAACTTTCCCTGCTATGCTACCACCCTGGAAATTGCCAATCATAGTTGCTAGTACCTCATTATCACGAGGGTTTAAGCAATATAAAATGGTTCTTGGTAGCTCATTGCTCTTATCCATTTCATCTAACAAACGGGAAAGTGGGTAAGCTATAGGGCTATCACCAATAGAATCGAAACCGCTATCAGCACCTAACAGTTTGAACATCCGGGTGTTATTATTGCGTAATGCACCAATATGCAATTGCATAGCCCAGTTTCGCTTAGCATATTGCTTACCTAGCCAGACAATGACTGCAGTAGAGAATTGAGCAATAGATTGCTCATCCAGAGGTTGCCCACGAAGTCTATTTTGTAAAATAGTATCGAGCACACTTTCATCGGGGATCGGGGCGTAGCGTAGCACTTCAATTCCATGGTCAGAGGCCACACAGCCATGCTTATCAAAGTGGTTTAGGCGTGATCCTAAAGCTGACAATAAATCACTAAAACGATTAATTTCAATATCCGCTGATTGCCCTAATTTCGTCATGTAATCGACGAAACCATCAAGCTCAATTTTAAATGCTCTATCTGGACGCCAACTTGGACGGACTTCGATATTGAAAGTATCATCTTGTGCAATTTTTTGATGATATTCTAATGGATCTGTTGGGTCATCGGTTGTACCGACCATGTGTACGTTCATTTGCTGCATAATCCCACGAGCTGAAAATTCGGGGTGAGCCAATTTTTCGTTTGCTTCGTGCCAAATGGCTTCAGAGGTCTCAGGGGAAAAGAGCTTACCCGTAATACCAAAAGGGCGACGTAATTCTAGATGAGTCCAATGGTACAAAGGGTTACCTAGCGTCATAGGAACCGCTTTTGCCCAAGCTTGATATTTTTCGTAGTCACTCGTTTCACGGCCTGTAATAAGAGATTCAGGGATCCCAGCAGACCGCATTCCACGCCATTTATAATGGTCACCTTCTAACCAGATTTGCCCAAGATTATCAAATTGGCGGTTTTCTGCTATTTCACGAGGGTTCAAATGGCAGTGATAATCATAGACTGGCATTGTTGCAGCATAGTCATGATAAAGACGGCGAGCCATTTCGTTATTGAGTAAAAAATCTTCACAAAGAAATGTTTTCATATCAGTATCCAATTTAAAGCTTAGCAACGGCTTGGCGCGCGCCGATATCAAGCAACTGTTGATAAGCTGATTTAATTGCAGCGACAAAGTGTGGATTTTGAGGTAACTCAGTACCAAAAATGGCATCAATGGCGAGTAAATCATCAACAACTGAAACAGTTAGCCCATGTTTCGCATAAATGGTGGCGTATGTATCAGCAAGCGGGTCACGGACATCAATTTTTTGGCCTTGTTCATCTACACCTGCGACATAACGCATCCAGCCGGCGATCCCCAACGCTAAATGACGATAATCAGATTGGTTTTCGATATGCCATGCGACTGGGTCTAATAAACGCTGTGGGAGTTTTTGGCTACCGTCCATCGCGATTTGCCATGTTTGGTGCTTCAATGATGGATTCGTAAAGCGCTCAATTAAATTATTGGCGTAGGCAGGTAAGTCAGTTTCTTCTGGCATAACCAAGGTTGGTGCTTGCTCATTTAACATTAATGCATGAGCGGCACGACAATAATCGGGGTTAGTCATGGTATCAGAGATATGTGCGTATCCACCTAAGTAGCCAAGATAGGCTAAGAAAGAGTGGCTACCATTTAACATTCTTAGTTTCATCAGTTCGAATGGAACAACATCTTCAACGAATTGTGCACCGGCACAATCCCATTCTGGCCGACCATTGACAAAGTTGTCTTCAATGACCCATTGGCGGAAAGGTTCACAAGCAATAGCACAATCGTCCTTAACACCTAAAAGTTCTGCTATTTCAGCCAAGGTTTCTTCTGTTGCTGCGGGAACAATGCGATCAACCATAGTGCAAGGGAATGTGACGTTTTCTTCTATCCATTGGGCTAATTCAGCATCTTGTAATTTCGCTAATCCTAAAACCGCTTCTCGAGCGACATGGCCGTTCTCGCGAACATTATCACAAGAAAGTACGGTAAATGGCGGTAGTTTGCGTTCAGATCTTCGTTTTAGAGCCGCAGTGATATAGCCAATCGCTGAGGCGGGATTGTTTGGCGTTGATAAATCTTGTTGAATGAGTGGGTTATTTGTATCTAATTTCCCTGTTGCGGGGTCGGCACAATAACCTTTTTCAGTGACAGTAAGAGAAACAATGCTGACAGAAGGCGAAGCCATTTTTTCAAGAATGGCATCAACACCATCAATGAGCGGGTGCAGCGCTTCTTTCATTGAGCCAATAATTTTTAATTCGGTATGCGTTTCACCTTTTTCTGCCACGGTATAAAGCATGGATTGTTGCTTAAGATTTTCTATCAAAGCCGCATCATGTTTAGACATGAGATTGACTTCACAATAGCCCCAATCACTGTCTGTTTTTTCTAACACGTGGTGAGTATAGAGCGCTTGGTGAGCACGATGAAAAGCGCCACAACCTAGATGCACGATACGGGTGGTTAGGCGGTCTGTTGTCCAGTTTGGGCGATTAGCATTAATTGCCGCAGTAACGATATTTTTTTCCATGATGATTCCCTGTTGATTGGCGGCCAATATCATGTGACCGCCTGTCAGGTACAACGGTGAATGATTATTTTTTTTGATAGAATGCGCGATGGATCCCTAATTCTAGCCCTCTCAGTTCTGCGAGCCCCTTGAGGCGGCCTATCGCGGAGTAACCTGGGTTTGTTTTTTTCTTTAAGTCATCAAGCATTTGGTGTCCGTGGTCTGGACGCATAGGGATCAATTCACCTGAGCCACTTTGTAGTCGGCGATGCTCTTCTTCAGCAATAGCGCAAACCACATTATACATATCAACATCGCCCGCCAAATGCGCCGCTTCATGGAATGTATTTGGGTTATCTTCTCGTAATGTTGAACGCAAATGCAGAAAATAAATGCGTGAACCAAAGGTACGGATCATATTCACTAAATCGTTATCAGCTCTTACACCATAGGAGCCTGTACACATTGTGTAGCCGTTTGCATCACTATCAACGGTGTCTGCCATCCATTGCATATCCTCAATTGTTGAGACGATACGTGGCAAACCTAAAATTGGGCGAGGAGGATCATCGGGATGAACCGCCATTTTCATACCAATTTCTTCTGCAACTGGAATTATTTTCTTTAAGAAATAAGCAAAGTGTTCACGTAATTTATTTTTATCGATATTTGCGTAGCGTTTTAGGTGTTGGCGGAACTGCTCAAGGGTATACCCTTCTTCTGCACCAGGTAAGCCCGCGATGATATTACTAATGAGCTTTTGTTTCTCTTCATCGCTCATGGATTCAAAACGTTGTTTTGCCTGAACTTGTTCTTCAGCGGTGTAATCTTGCTCCGCATTTTCTCGCTGTAATAAGTAAATCTCAAATACAGCAAAAGCGATTTGATCAAAACGTAATGCCTTTGAGCCATCTGGAAGCTCATATTCTAAGTCAGTGCGTGTCCAATCAAGTATTGGCATAAAGTTATAACAAACTGTACGGATACCACAAGCTGCGAGGTTACGCATTGATTGTTGGTAGTTTGCTATCCATTTATCGCAGTCACCAGTATGTGTTTTGATATCTTCATGAATAGGAATACTTTCCACTACCGCCCACTCTAATTGGTTGGCCTCAATTAAGTCTTTGCGTTTTTGTATTTCGTCAACACTCCATACTTCACCGTTAGGTATATGATGAAGTGCCGTTACAATTCCTGTTGCGCCTGCCTGACGAATATCCGATAGAGAAACCGGATCAGCCGGCCCGTACCAACGCCAAGTTTGTTTCATACTTAACCTCGTTTATATTTCACAGATGCTTCTTAATCGGCTAATAAGCTTTTTTGCAAGTTTGTCGCGCCGTATTTTGGAACCGATAGTCAGTTCACTTATTTTATAAAAATTGTGCCACGATGTTGTTTTAAGATCTATAGAGGTCAACCAATTTGGTTAACCAGATCACAAATACCCATTAAATTTGGGTGACCAATAACAAAGTAAGAGGCAGCTCACAAAATAAAGCCTTTGTTTTATGCAGAATCCGAACAATAAAATAGAAGAGTTATCAATTTAAAACTATTTTTACCACTGGTTGACCAATTTGGTTTTAACGGGGCTAACCATTTATTCATTCAGGATTACAAGAAAAATATAAAACGTAAAAGGCTGATTATGAAAAAGTTAAAACATTATCGATGGTACATGATTCTTCTGGTTTGCTTCATTACCATAATTAACTACTTAGATAGAACCGCACTCGGTGTTGCTGCTCCAACCATCATGGAAACTACAGGGATCACAAAGGAACAGTATTCATGGATTGTGAGTGCATTCCAGTTAGCCTATACAATTGGTCAACCAATAATGGGTTTTTTTATTGACACCATTGGCTTGAAATTAGGATTCTTTATTTGTGCATTAATCTGGGGTTTAGCCACTATGGGGCATGCATTAACAGGCTCATGGCAAGGTTTAGCCTTTATGAGAGGGATCATGGGGTTCAGTGAAGCCTCCGCAATTCCTGCCGGTGTGAAAACTGCATCAACTTGGTTTCCAGCGAAAGAGCGAGGCATCGCAACTGGTGTTTTCAATATGGGAACATCCTTTGGTGCCATGTTAGCGCCACCATTAATTGCTTGGGCTATCCTATTTCATAGCTGGGAATTTGCTTTCATCATTTCGGGTATATTGGCCATTATCGCTGCATTTATTTGGTTTTTCTTTTACAAAGACCCTAAAGATGCGAAAAGATTATCCGATGAAGAGCGTGCTTATATCGAAAATGGACAAGAAAAATATCTTCAGGTATCTAAGAAAGAAAAAACGTCTATTACAAATATTTTGAAACAACGTAATTTCTGGGGAATTGGGATTTCTCGTTTTCTTGCTGACCCGGCTTGGGGAACGATTAACTTCTGGGTACCTATTTTCTTTGTAGAAACACTAAATTTTAGCCTCAAAGAAATCGCAATGTTTGTTTGGCTGCCATTCCTAATGGCAGATTTAGGTTGCTTGGCAAGTGGTTTTGTTGCCAAGTTTTTAAATGACCGTGGAGTATCATTAATTAACTCGCGCCGTATTACTTTTACCATTGGTGCCATTTTGATGACGACCATTGGCTTAGTGAGTATTGTTGAGAATCCATATGTTGCTGTTTTACTTATTAGTATTGGTGGATTTTCTCACCAGCTATTATCAACAGTTGCAGCCACTCTCGGTGCGGATTTATTCAAAAAGAACGAAGTTGCAACAGCTGTTGGTATGGCAGGTGCGTGTGCTTGGACTGGTCAGTTAATCTTTAATTTATTCATCGGTGCATTTGTTGGTATCATCGGTTTTGGTCCATTCTTTGTGGCTTTAGCTGTTTTTGATTTAATTGGTGCTGCAGTATTGTGGATCCTTATTAAAGAAAAAAAAGAACCGGAAGAAAATGGGCATAATCAAGATAACTCATTAGCAACATCGTAATTAGTGCTAGTTATTTGAAAAGGCGCGGAATTTATTGTTCTGCGCCTTTTTATTTGTTTTTTATTGCACTTGTGTAGTACAAAACTATTTTTGGTCGACCAATATCTGTTAAACTAAATATAATAAAAGTTAAGTTTTAATTGAATGGCCAATGTAATGACACAGTTTACTGAATATAAACGCCCCTATCAGGAAGTCGGCCATGCTTTACGCCAAATGATCTCTAATATGAGCTATGCGATTGGTGACAGGCTTCCACCGGAGCGGGAAATTGCTGAAATGCTAGATGTTTCACGTGCAGTCGTACGCGAAGCTTTGATTATGTTAGAAATTGAAAATCTTATTGAAGTTCGTAAGGGGTCTGGGGTTTATGTTATTGCACTGCCTCAGGACAAGGGAATTGGTGAGCAGGATAAACCTGACGGCCTTGCTCTTAATGCCGCAGGGCCATTTGAATTACTTCAAGCTCGTCAATTACTCGAAAGCAATATTGCAGAATTCGCAGCAACACAAGTTACCCCTGTAGATATTGCGAATATGCGTAAAGCGCTTAAAAGAGAACGAGATGAACTAAAAACAGGTGAAGATGAAATAGGAGATCGTGAGTTTCACCTTGCGATAGCGCAAGCAACGCATAATAGTATGTTAGTCGAGTTACTGAAACAATCATGGGAGTGGCGTGAAAACAACCCGATGTGGCAAAAGTTACACGCGCGCATCACAGATAAAGACTATCGAAAAGCATGGATGACGGATCACGAAGTCATTTTAGCGGCCATGATCAAAAAAGATCCTGCAGCGGCAAAAGAAGCTATGTGGCAGCATTTGGAGAATGTAAAGCAAAGGTTACTTGAGCTATCGGACGTTGACGACCCTAATTTTGATGGTTATTTATTCAATTCTTACCCTGTCGTTTTAGTACGTAATTAAAGACAAATTTAATTTGAATAGGTCGCTCTTAACTAACAATAGAGCGACTATGATATTGAGCGCCTTGCAGTCATAACCACTTCAAACCTCAACTTCACTATTTTTATCCTAGTGATAACAAATTATTTATATCAAATAAAACAATCATCATCCTGATTTACATTTACCTTGATCTACTACGGGTTTATGCGAGGGATAATTCTGGTGCTAGAGTAGCCTCAAGGTGACTTTTGTTTTATCCTGAATGTTAGAGAACCGCTTTCGCGGATATAAATATGATGAGCAAAAACGCTTTCGAGAAAATAAATAGCCTTTTCTCGGGAATTGTCGTTATAAAAAAATAGAAAAGAGAGAACGCAATGGGGATTCGTATCGTTCCTAAAGAAGAGTTAGGACAAGAAAGATTGAAAGAAAAGGGAATTGGTTTTATTCCACCAGTTCTGTTTCCTAACTTAAAAAGCTTATATCAGCGCCGTGCTGAGCGACTAAAAGAACTTGGTGCGGGAGAACATCCTTTTGCAGATTATCTGAATTTTGCTGCTGAAGTGGCAACTGCCCAACATAATGCACAGCATGATAATCCATTAGAAGTGGATATGGTCTCTATCCTTGAACGCACAACAAATACTAATAATTCGCCATTGGATGCAAAAACATTTCCACGGACAACACATTGGCACAAATTATTAACGGCAATTATTGCTGAATTAATGCCAGTCGTGCCTGAGTCTGTGCGACCTGCATTAGAAAACCTGAATAAAGCCTCTGAAACAGAACTTGAAGGTATGGCAACGGCTTTGCTGAATGAAGAGTTTGAAAAAGTGCCTGCGGATAAATCGATGTTTATTTGGGCTGCACTATCGGTGTACTGGGCGCAAATGGCCGCAAATATCCCAGGTAAAGCGCGTGCGGAACATGGTGACCATCGTCATTTCTGCCCTGTTTGTAATAGCATGCCAGTGTCGAGTATTGTGCAAATTGGCACCTCTCAAGGTTTACGCTATTTACACTGTAATTTATGTGAAACCGAATGGCATATGGTGCGCGTAAAATGCAGTAACTGTGAGCAAACCGGTAAATTAAATTATTGGTCATTAGATGATGAAAATGCAGCAGTTAAAGCGGAAAGCTGTGGTGATTGTGGTAGCTATCTGAAGATTCTTTATCAAGAAAAAGAAGCCAAAGTTGAAGCTGTTGCTGATGATTTAGCATCAATTATTTTAGATGCTCGCATGGAAGAAGAAGGCTTTGCGCGTAGTAGTATTAACCCGTTCTTGTTCCCTGGTGAAAAATAAGCGGTAAAAGAGAATTGTGACTATGGCTGAATCAGACTTGGCTTTATATCGTCAACTTCCTGCTATTGATAAATTATTGCAGCTCGATGAAGTTCAGATATTGGTTGAACAATCAGGGGCTCACTGGGTCACGGCATGTTTACGTGAGATGCAGGAGCAAGCTCGAGCCTGTATTGCACAGGCAGGGAAATTACCTGCTTGGCAGGACGATTGGGTCAAAGAGTTAGTTCAACGCCATCAAGCTTTAGGGCAAAGTGCGCTAAAAAACGTATTTAATTTGACTGGTACAGTGCTACATACCAATTTAGGCCGCGCGGTAATGTCGACCACCGCAGTGAATGCGGTTAGCCAGGTGATGAGTTCGCCTGTCACATTAGAGTATTCTCTAGATGGCGCGATGCGTGGGCATCGTGACCGTGCGATTGCTGATTTGCTGTGTGAACTCACTGGCGCAGAAGATGCGTGCATTGTTAATAATAATGCAGCAGCCGTTTTATTATTATTAGCAACAGTTGCAAATGGTCGGCAAGTAATTGTTTCTCGGGGTGAATTGGTTGAGATTGGTGGCGCTTTCCGAGTGCCTGATGTGATGGCGCAGGCTGGCTGCCAATTAGTTGAAGTGGGAACCACGAATCGGACTCACTTACGTGATTATGAGAATGCGATTAATGATCAAACTGCATTATTAATGAAAGTGCATACCAGTAATTACAGCATTGAAGGATTTACGGCTGAAGTTGAAGGTGAAGAGCTCGCAGAGTTAGGTAGAAAGTACCAATTACCGACAGCAATTGATTTAGGTAGCGGCTCGATGATTGATATGACAGCTTATGGGCTACCCGCAGAACCGATGCCACAAAGCTACCTTTCTCAAGGCATTGATTTAGTTTCAATTTCTGGAGATAAGCTTCTCGGTGGTCCACAAGCAGGGATCATTTTAGGGAAGAAAAAATGGATTGATGCAATTCAGAAGCATCCATTAAAACGAGCTTTGCGGGTTGATAAAATGGTTTTAGCTGCGCTAGAAGCAACACTAAAACTGTATCTAACTCCTGAGAAACTCACAACAGATTTACCCACATTGCGTTGGTTGACCCGAGACCCTGAGACGATCCGTGATAGCGCAGAAAGCATAGTTGTTGCTCTACAAGCCTTTTACGGGGACAAATTTATTGTTGAAGTGGAGCCTTGTCTCTCACAAATAGGGAGCGGTTCACTTCCCATCGACCGGCTTCCTAGTTTTGCGGTAACCTTTACACCGCTAAATGGAAAAGGTGGCACATTAGAGCAACTCGCTACACAGTGGCGTCAGTTACCTCAACCTGTGATTGGGCGTATGAAAGAAGGTAAATTGTGGCTTGACCTGCGCTGTCTTGATGATGAACATGCATTATTACAGGCTTTACTTTCATGATTTTTGCGACAGCTGGCCATGTTGACCATGGTAAAACTTCTTTAATTCAAGCTATTACTGGCGTTAATACCGCGCACCTTCCCGAGGAAAAAAAGCGCGGCATGACCATTGACCTAGGGTATGCCTACTGGCCACAGCCAGATGGGAGTTCTATTGGTTTTATCGACGTTCCTGGACACGAAAAGTTTTTAGCCAATATGTTGGCAGGGATTGGCGGCATAAACCATGCTCTTTTGGTTGTCGCTTGTGATGATGGGGTAATGGCGCAGACCCTTGAACACCTTTCGATTTTAAGACTAGCAGGCTGTGAAAATGTCAGTGTCGTATTGACGAAGGCTGACCGAGTCGATCACTCACGAATTGAACAAGTTACAGAGCAAGTCACCTCCGAGCTGTCTCAGCAAGGTTGGCCTGACGCAAAATTATTTATTACGTCTACTGAAGATGGCCGTGGCATTAATGCGCTGCGGTTATATCTGCAACAACTTCATCAGCAAAGTGGTTCACATCCTAATACCCAACGTCGTTTTCGTTTAGCCATTGACCGCGTTTTTTTGGTAAAAGGCGCAGGGATAGTGGTGACTGGCACCGCATTAGCAGGAAAAATTCACGTCGGCGAGTCACTTTGGGTGACTGGCGCAGATAAGCAAGTTCGTGTCAGAGGCATTCATCGGCAAAACCAAACATCTGAATTCGCTGTTGTGGGTGATCGCGTGGCCTTAAACTTGGCGGGCGATATTGATAAAGAAAATATTACCCGAGGTGATTGGTTACTTGCGGAGCAACCTGCATTCATTGCAACACGGGTTATTGTCGAATTGGAATGCGATGCCTTAATTAAGCACTGGCAGCCTGTGCATCTTTATCATGGTGCGAGCCATATCACTGGGCGAGTGTCATTATTAGTGGAGCAAGGTGAAACCCCCGTGCTTGCTGAGTTAATTTTAGATACCCCATTATGGCTAGTAGAGAATGACCGATTAATCATCCGTGATATTAGCGCTCGCCAAACGTTAGGCGGTGCTCGCGTGATACGTTTGGTTTCTCCACGCCGAGGCAAAAGGCTCCCAGAGTTTTTGGATTGGTTATCTAAGCTTTGCCGAGAACAAGATGAGCTGGCTCACTTTAAGTTACAACTTCCTCAAGGTGAACTTAATTTACGTGATTACAGTTGGGCACGGCAACTCACCCATGACGCGTTAGATAATTTGCTATCACAATCAGATGTAGAACGTGTTGGAAACCATGTTTTATCCGTATTTAAAGCTCAAATAGCAAAAGATCGCATTGTTCAAACCCTTGAGAAATTTAATGAGATACACAGTGACCAAATCGGTGTGGGTAAAGCTCGTTTAAAACGTATGGCTCTACCTTCCATGAGTGAGGCGTTAACATTTAAATTCATTAATGACCTCATTGATGAAAATGTTATTAAGCAAACTCGAGGTTGGTTACATATGCCCCAACATGGGCTGGTATTTGATGCGCAACAGCAGTTAATTTGGCAGCAAATACATCCTTTATTTTCGCGTAACGAGGCGTGGTGGGTCCGTGATTTAGCATTAGAAAGTGGTTATGAAGAAGATACGATGCGCCGCGTTCTAAAAAAGGCTGCGCAAATGGGATTAATTACAGCGATAGTTCGTGACCGCTATTATAGCCATGAGCAAATTAACTATTTTGCTTCATTGATTCATCGCTATTGCTTGGAAAATGAGGCCATTTTTGCAGCTGATTTCCGTAACGAATTAGGCATTGGCCGTAAGCTTGCTATTCAAATTCTTGAGTTTTTTGATAAAAGCGGTTTTACTCGTCGTAAAGGCGATGGTCACTATTTACGAGACAAAGGCATTTTCGTTGAATAAATTGAGTGTTTGGATCCGTTATAGTAGTGCCTCATAGCAACCTCCAATATTAAATTTGTGGTAAAACTGATGAAGAAAAAGTTATTTGCAGGCTTTTATCTGGCATTGATCTTTATTGGCTCCCTTTTCTTGGTTTTTGAAAAAGGTAGCGTAATTTATCCTGTGCTCATATCGGTCAGTGTATATGCCGTTTTATTCGGTATTTTAATGGTGTTAACAGCCCGCTGGTTATTTTCTGTGGTGATTACCAGTACATTATTTATCATCATTAAATTCTTGAATCAGTTAAAAGTTCATTATTACAAAGAACAGCTCTTCTTTAGTGATATCAATATCATGACGGACACTTCCAATATGGGAACCTTAGGCCATTATTGGTTAGCGGGTGTCGCCTTGGTTGGGCTGCTTATATTATTAGTCATCAATGGGGTGATTAGCTGGCGGTTGCTCAAGCCAAGTAAATCAAAAATGACTCGCGTTATTGGTGCTGTTCTTATTGTTGCAGGTTACTTCGGTATTAACTTAACAAGCTCACATTATTATGACAGGTGGTCTCAGACGTTGCCAAAAGGCCGTGGGACCGTGACCAATATTATTATGTCAGCACAGAATGCGAGTTACCAATCCCCTGAATTTGCAGGTTCAGCCGATTACTTTGTGGAGAAAGCAGCGGCAGTTTCCTTAGACAATAATGTGGGATCAGAAAAACCAGATATCGTTTTATTATTGCAAGAATCTACCGTTGACCCACATATTTATAATTTACCGGAAGGAACCAAGCTTCCTGATTTATTTATGTTCCAGCGAGATAGTGGCGTTAGTGCGCATAGTCAGATGCGGGTGCAAACTTTTGGTGGTGGGACTTGGTTATCTGAATTCTCAGCGCTAACCGGTTTAAATAGCGATGATTTCGGTGCACAAAAAAGTGGCGTATTTTACTTTATCGTTGACCATCTTAAAAATAGCTTATTCAAAGAAATGAAGGCTAATGGTTATTATACTGTGGTACTTACTCCCTTTAATAAAGGTGCTTACCACTCCGGTCATGCTTATGAAACGCTTGGGGTTGATAGAATTATTCAACCACAAGAACTTGGTTACCCAGGAAAACTGCAGGATAATTTATGGACGATCAGCACAGATGACATGCTGAAATACGTAAAAGAAATCTTAGCTAAAGAAACAGATAAACCCGTATTTATTTTCTCTCTTACAATGTATGAACATGGCCCTTACAAAGAGAATCACAGTGATGACTATGGCATAAAAGATAAAATTAAAAACCCAGATGCAGCAGGCGAATTTAGCCATTATATGGACAAAATCGTAACTTCAGATGCATCAATACGTGATTTCGCCGAATTTATTGAAAAACGTGAGCGCCCGTTGATGTTTTTATATTTTGGAGACCATCAACCAGGTATTAGCTTAAATCAGTATAATTCTTCATTTTCATCACCCGCTTACCTAACACAATTTACTTTGCGGGATAATTTGAAATCAGGGACTACGATAAAAACAGGGCAGTTAACGGATATTTCCTTCTTAGGCGGAATTTTGTTAGAAAGGGCAAATTTAAAAATTTCCCCGTTTTATGAGGCCAACATCAAAATGCGTCACTTATGTGATGGCAAGCTAAATGATTGTGAGGACCAAAAGCTACTTGATAGCTACCGTAACTATGTTTATGGCACTTTAGACGCAGCCAATGCGAATAAAGGCGATGTTCAATAGGATGTTATTATCAGCCGTAGATATTTATGATATTTACGGCTGATCCCCTCTTTTTTGCTATTCCCCGACCTTAAATATTAATATTTTCTTAAAAATTATTATTTTTTACGCTTTCTTGCCTTAATAACAAAACCATTCGTTATTTTTTTTGTCTTAATTTTAGTTAATTTTTCTGTGAAATTAGGTGCTCATTTCGAGCTTTAGAATAGTTTAATGCTAGAAGACAATGAATATGAAATATTTGGTCACGGGAAGTGCAGGTTTTATTGGTTTTAAGCTTTGCCAACGTTTATTAGAGAATGGCCATGAAGTTGTCGGGATTGATAACTTAAATGCGTATTATGATCAGGGGCTTAAGCAATCCCGTTTACATTTACTGGAGCAGTTTCCTTTATTTCGTTTTATTCATCTTGACCTTACTGATCGTGAAACTGTTCGGGTATTATGTACCCAAGAGCAATTTGACCGAGTTATTCACCTAGCGGCACAAGCGGGTGTCCGTTACTCGTTGGAAAACCCATTTGCTTATGCAGATAGTAATTTGACCGGCCACCTCGCTATTCTAGAAGGCTGTCGCCAAGCAAAAGTAAAACATTTGGTCTACGCCTCTTCAAGTTCGGTGTACGGCGTAACTGATAAAACACCATTTACCACTGACATGGCAACCGATCACCCGATTTCCCTCTATGCGGCAACAAAAAAAGCCAATGAGTTAATGGCGCACTCCTATTCACACTTATATCAGCTACCAACCACAGGGCTGCGCTTCTTTACGGTGTATGGCCCTTGGGGGCGCCCAGATATGGCTCTATTTAAATTCACCAAAGCTATTTTGGCGGGCGAGCCTATTGATGTCTATAATAACGGCAATCTCAGTCGTGATTTCACTTTTGTTGATGATATTGTCGAAGGTGTGATCCGTATTTCAGATATAATTCCACAAGCGAACCCGAATAATCATTCGGAATCACCTGCAGAAAGTAGCGCGCCATATCGCATCTATAATATCGGTAATGGGCAGCCCGTTAAGTTGATTGAATTTATTTCTGCACTGGAAAAGGCGCTGGGTAAAGAAGCGATTAAAAACTTTTTGCCTATGCAAGCGGGTGATGTGTACACCACTTGGGCGGATACGGAAGACTTGTTTAGTGTGACAGGTTATCGCCCACAAGTTTCTATCGAACAGGGTGTTCAGGCATTTGTTGATTGGTACCGTTCTTACTATCATCAATAATATCAATAAGCTGTAACATCTTTAGCAGGATTTGAGAGGCAAGTTTGAAAATAGCAATTGCAGGAACCGGCTACGTCGGCTTATCTAACGCCATGTTACTGTCACAACACCACGAAGTGGTTGCGGTGGACATCATCCCTGAAAAAGTGGCGATGTTAAATAACCATCAATCACCCATTGTTGATGCAGAAATTGAGCAGTTTTTAACGGAAAAGACCCTCAATTTCCGTGCCACAGAAGATAAAACTGAGGCCTATACAGGGGCTCAATATGTGATTGTGGCGACACCAACCGACTATGACCCAAAAACCAATTACTTTAATACTCAATCGGTTGAGTCTGTTATTCATGATGTGAATAAAATCAATCCAGAAGCGACGATTATCGTGAAATCCACGATCCCTGTGGGCTTTACTTCACGGTTACGTGAAGAGTTTGGCTATACCAACGTGATTTTTTCTCCTGAGTTTTTACGTGAAGGCCGTGCCTTGTGGGATAACTTACATCCTTCTCGTATTGTAGTGGGCGAGCGTTCAGAGCGTGCGAAAATTTTTGCGGACTTATTGCTAGAAGGTGCGATTAAAAAAGACGTTCCTGTGTTATTTACTGATGGCACCGAAGCCGAAGCCATTAAACTGTTTGCCAACACTTATTTAGCGATGCGTGTGGCGTACTTTAATGAGCTTGATACCTATGCAGAAAGCCGTGGTTTAAATGCCCGCCAAATTATTGAAGGGGTCTCTTTAGACCCACGTATTGGCAACCATTATAACAACCCCTCATTCGGTTATGGTGGCTATTGTTTACCGAAAGATACCAAACAGTTGTTAGCCAACTACGATGACGTGCCGAATAACTTGATTAACGCTATTGTGGAATCGAACCGTACCCGCAAAGACTTTATCTCCGATGCAATTATTGCTAAAGCGCCACGCAAAGTCGGTGTTTATCGCCTAGTGATGAAAGCAGGGTCAGACAACTTCCGCGCTTCAGCAGTGCAAGGCATCATGAAACGTATTAAAGCCAAGGGCATCGAAGTTGTCGTTTATGAACCCGTAATGAAAGAAACAGAATTTTTCCGTTCTAAAGTCGTCAATGACTTAGCGGAATTTAAAGCTCAATGCGATATCATCTTAGCAAATAGAATGGTACCTGAGATCGAAGATGTCGCCGATAAAGTCTATACCCGCGATTTATTTGGTAACGATTAAAACGCGTTTATGGGGTAGGTTGGCATCGTGCTAACCTATCTCTGTATATTAAAACCTAATAACCCCACCTATTTTGTGCCATAGCGCACAAGTTACCTACTTTTAGAGCTGTTTTGCAATAATCGCTAAGAAATGTCGTTTTCCATTTGTTAGCATCCGCCAATTGATTAAAAATTGGCTATTTTGTTATGCAGAAAATAATAAAAAAACAGAAAGACGGTTTTATCACCTTTCAAAAAGAAGGTGAGATAGATTTTTGGCAAGTTGTTAATGATTATATTGATGGGAAGATCGCGGGTAAGAATTTAAGTAGCGGAAATATCGATAGAAGCGTTGCCCGTATTCAAGTCAATGGGCAAAATTTTATTATTAAATGTGAGAAAGAACGTGATAAGCGTTTTGAAAAACGGTTAATGCGTATTATCTCAGGCCCTTTTTATTCACGTTTATTGAAACGTCTGGTGACCGCACAAAATAAGGGATGCACTGTAACGAATGATATTTACTTTGTTGCAGAAAAAATGGTCGGTCGCGAGTCAGTAGAAACATGGATTATTGCTGAGTATGTAGAAGGAACTGTTTTATCTGAAATTGATGATATCAAGCCTTACTATACAGAGATGAAAACCATTATAAACCAATTACATAGATATGGTTTATCTTCTAATGATATCCACGCAGGGAACTTTGTTATAACCAATGAAGGGCTTAAGGTTATTGATTTATCAGACTATGGTAATTTTGCTATTTGCAAAGCAAATGATTTAATTGCATTACAGCGTTTTTACAATATCGAACCTAATAGCAAAAATTTTGTTTATCGATTTATTCGTTTCAGAGATAACTTTCGTCATTGGTCAAGAAAAGTAAGAGGGAAGAAAACTCGGCTCTAATAAATGAAACCAAGTTTTCATTACAACAAAGTTATCGAAATAGCAAAAGCTATTGATCACAACAAAGCGATTGATAAAGCGCATCTAAAAACTCAGGGATAAAACTACCCGTCCCATGGCAACGCTGGGTTGCGGCTTCTCCGGCTTGTTTCATGATAGCGCAAGCCGCGGCAACATTTTGCAGCCTATCACCCGGTAGGGTGCAACATGCAGCAACCACCGCAGAAAGAGCACACCCCGTACCGACCACTCGAGTCATTAAAATATGGCCACCAGACACCGCAAAGGTGCGTGTTCCATCGGTGATGTAATCCACTTCACCACTTATCGCGACAATAGTCTTAGCTTGTCTCGCTAATAATTGTGCTGCGGGAAGGGCGTCATCAGTGGTGTTAAGGGAATCAACGCCTCTACCGCCTGCACTGCTTCCTGCCAATGCCATAATTTCAGAGGCATTACCGCGAATAGCGGCAGGCTTGAGAGCCAGCAATTCATGGCAAAAATGGGTGCGAAAGCTGAGTGCACCTACGGCAACTGGGTCAAGTACCCAAGGTTTTTTCGCCTGCTCCGCACTGTTAACTGCACATTTCATCGCATATCGTCGCTCTGCGGTTAATGTGCCGACATTAACTAGCAAGCCGTGAGCGATAGCGGCAAACTGCTCCGCTTCTTCAGGCTCAATAACCATGGCAGGTGAGCAGCCGAGTGCTAACAGGACATTGGCAGTGAAGGTCTGAACAACGTCGTTTGTCATGCAATGAACCAGAGAGGATTGAGATGCAAGTTGCTGTAGTACCAGTGATTTCGTCGTGTTGCTGATGTGTTCAAATTCTAACATGATCCCCTCATTGCTAGTGATAGAGTATAGATTCGTTGATTTATTCTACACTCTATCCGTTTTAATGGAAGAACGGCTTAATCAGCGAGGTATTTCTCCATGACCATTCCCCCCGCTCCTTGAGCAACAATTTCGTATGAATCATTGGCGGGATAAATACGTGTCTTAATATGAGGAAAAATAGAGAGTTTCTCCTCAATAGACTTTTTGGTCATCTCGAAAAAATGATTTTTAGGGGTTAGAGTTCCACCACATACCACTACATCTGCTTGGGTCGTTAAAATGGCATTAGCGATAGCGATACCATAATAATAGGCCGCTTCGCCAAGTGCTTCGAGACATAAGTCATCGTTCAATGTCAGTGCGTGGAAAATAGTATGGTAACTAATTTCAGACTCATCATTAACTAATTCATTGATTATTGAACTTTTTCCCAACCTAAGTTGCTGGATCACGCGTGATTTAATTGCAGACAGTGAACTATATTGCTTTAAACAGCCAAATGACCCACATTCGCAGCGTTGGCCATTAATATCAATTGTTGTATGACCAAAGGCTTGAGCAGTACTAATGGGAGCCGGAGCGTATTGATTGTTGATGATGGTGCAACTGCGAATATCAGTATCACAGGTTGTGAATAAAAACCGCTGGCTATCAGAAGTATAACGTAAACGATACTCAGCAAAAGCGGCAAAACTAATCCCGCTCCCGAGTAATACAAAGCAAGGTACTTTACTGGAAATATAGTCGTGAAGTTCTTTTATACGTGAGTGATATTGATGATATGGCAGTTTATCGCGCTCTAAAATATGGTCGATAGCGATACCTATACCCAGCAAGCTTTTTACGTTAAGTCCATGTTCAGTTAATAAAACATCTAATTTATTAAGCAGATGGTCCACCATATTTTCTGCGGTTTCTTGGTGCTCATATTTCACTTTTACTATCCCTAAAATATCTAACTTTAGGTTTTGTAAAACAATCGTTGAATATATGTCACTCATTTCAATGCCGATCAGGTAACCATCTGCAGCATTAATATTGTAGAGGATAGGTTTACGGCCACCAGTTGACTCCCCGAGTTCAGAGGTCGAAATTAAGTGGTTTTTTCCCAATTCATCAAGTAACCGAGCGCAAGTTGCAGGTTTCATGTTAGCAAGTGATGTTAGCATTTCTGCCCTAATGGGGCTGTGGTTTAAAATTAACCGGTAAAGAGTTTTTAGTTTTTGTGTTTTTGAATTTTTTGAGGTGCGAAATTCATTTAATAGTGTATGTAACAAGCGCCCCACTCCTTTTCATTCCGATTCTTGCGCTAAAGACTAGCAAATATACGCATAAGATTCTGCTTCTTGTGACACATCATAGCTAAAATCTTTTTCTTAAAATGAGATTAAGATCGCTGTTCTGTTTTTAAATTGCTTTATGATCGATTTTAACAATTTTTAGTCGATGTCAATTTGGAGACAGCCATGCATCACACAAAAGATATTCTAGAAAGCTTGAGTTTTATTCAGTCTCGCACAGATATTAAACCAACAGTGGGGATTATTTTAGGCTCAGGACTAGGCCCGTTCGCAGATACATTAGAAAATGCCGTCCATATTCCTTATAGTGAAATTCCTCATTTTGCTAAATCTGAAGCTGTAGGACATGCCAATGAATTGGTGATCGGCACTATCGCAGGTAAAAATGTGGTTGCCATGAAAGGCCGTTTTCACTACTACGAAGGCTTTTCCCTTGACCAAGTCACTTTCCCTGTGCGTTTGATGAAAGCATTGGGTGTCGAAAAATTGATTATCACCAACGCCTGCGGTGCAGTAAATACTGATTTTAACCCAGGTGACCTGATGATTATTACCGATCATATTAATTTAACGGCAAATAATCCATTGATGGGGCCAAACAACCCTGAATTAGGTGTTCGTTTCTTAGATGTTAGTGAGGTGTATAACAAAGAATTACGCCAAACAATCAAAGATGTAGCGGCTGAACAAGGTATTTCTGTTCGTGAAGGTGTTTATGCATGGTGGACTGGTCCAACGTATGAAACTCCTGCTGAAATTCGTATGATCAGAACCTTAGGCGCAGATGCTGTTGGTATGTCTACTGTGCCAGAAGCGCTAGTTGCTCACCATTCACAAATTAAAACCGTCGGTATTTCCTGTTTAACCAATATGGCTTGCGGTATTTTAGAGCAGCCACTTAGCCATGACGAAGTTATTGAAACAGCAGAAAAAGTTAAAGCGACTTTCTTGAAACTCGTGACTGGCGTGATTGCTCGCTTCTAGTTTTATAGATTCTTTTTCTCAAAATAATATAAAGATGTCCATAACGCTAAAGTAAGGTGAATATTGAGATGAAACTTAAAGGTCTGATTTTAGTTTCTTTAGGCGCTTGTAGTTATGGCATTCTTTCAACGCTTGTGGTGTTGGCTTATCGTGCAGGATATTCTTTGAATGATGTCATCGGTAGCCAGACAGTATTAGGTGCGATTTTACTGTGGTTCTTTGTTGTTACGGGGGCATTGGTTAAAAAAGCGCGTCTAGTATGGCCAACACGCAGGCAAGGCCTATTAATGTTACTCACTGGGACGACAACAGGGTTAACCGGGCTTTTGTATTATGCATCATTGCAGTATTTGTCTCCGGCACTTGGTGTTGTCTTATTTTTGCAATTTACATGGATGGGGGTTGCAATTAACGCATTTATTAGTCGCCAAATGCCCCCCGTGATGACCATGGTATCTGTTGTGGTGATATTAATCGGAACAGTATTAGCGACAGGTTTGTTAAATAGTTCTGGGATCGTATTTCACTGGCTTGGTGTGCTATTAGGATTATGTGCAGCATTATCAAATGCTATTCGTGTTTATGTCAGCGGTGCATTAGCGGTTAAAACAGATCCTATGATGCGTTCTGCAATCATGGTTACAGGAGGCGCAATTTTGACATCAATTGTCGTTCCGCCAACATTCTTACTGAGTGCATCAACGTTTCAATCTCTATTTTTCTCATATGGATTACCTCTGGCTTTCTTTGGTTCTTTCTTTGGCATGTGGATGTTTGCTAAAGGAACCCCGCTAATCGGTACCAGCTTAGCGACCATTGTTAGCTCAATGCAGCTGCCCGTCACTATTTTATTATCCGTGACAGTATTGCAGTTACCCCTTGAATTAATTCAGTTTGTTGGTGTTGCTGTCATCCTCATGGGTGTTGCCATTGCTGAGTTGAAAATAAAAACAAATAAATATAACTCCAAACGGAGCTTTGTATGAACATTAAATCCCGCTTGAAAATCATGCTTTTCCTGCAATATTTTGTTTGGGGAAGTTGGTTAGTCACACTCGGTTCCTACATGATGAAAACATTGAGTTTTTCAGGTGCAGAAGTCGGTATGGTGTATAGCTCAAAGGGTATTGCTGCCATTCTAATGCCCGGGCTTATCGGAATCATTGCAGATAAATATATTCCAGCAAATCGTTTATATATGATTTGTCATTTAATTGGGGCTGCTGCATTGTTTTATGCCGCAACAGTCACGAGTTCAACCGTTATGTTCTGGGTGATGTTAATTAATGCAATGGCCTTTATGCCAACGATTGCGCTTTCAAATAGCATCAGCTACTCATCATTAAGCCAATATCAGCTCGACTCCGTGAGTAACTTCCCACCTATTCGGGTATTTGGTACGGTTGGCTTTATTGTTGCAATGTGGAGTATTAGCTTACTGAAATTTGAGCTAAGTAGTATGCAACTTTATATTGCTGGTGGTAGCTCATTACTTTTAGCGCTTTATTCATTAACTTTGCCAAAAATTGATGTGAATAAAAAAGCGATTTCAAGTAGTTGGATCAGTAAGCTCGGTTTAGACGCTTTAGTGTTATTCAAAAAGCCCATTATGGCGGTATTTTTCTTATTCGCTATGTTACTTGGCGCGGTTTTACAAATTACCAATACGTTCGGTAACCCATTCTTGCATGACTTTGGTCTGAACCCGCTATATCAAGATAGTTTGGTGGTTCAATATCCATCGATATTATTATCGATTTCTCAAATGGCAGAAGTGTGTTTTATCTTAGCAATTCCATTTTTCTTGAAACGCTATGGTATTAAAACTGTCATGTTATTAAGTATGTTCGCATGGACACTCCGATTTGGCTTCTTTGCATTTGGTGACCCGTCTGCCATCGGGCTGATGTTCTTGATCATGTCGATGATTGTTTATGGCTGCGCATTTGATTTCTTTAATATTTCAGGTTCCATCTTTATTGAAAGAGAAGTGGATACGCGTATGCGCGCGAGTGCTCAGGGCTTATTTATGACGATGGTTAACGGTGTTGGTGCCTATTTCGGTGCGATACTAAGTGGGTTAGTTGTCGACTACTATACGGTGGATGGTATTAAAGATTGGCAAATGATTTGGTTAGTTTTTGCTTCTTATACCGTAGTATTAGCAATAATTTTCCAATTTACGTTCCATTATCACCACGATAAGAACGCGGTACTGAAAGAAGCCAAATCTAGCTAAGATGATTCGTTAGAAATAACTTTCAACTTAAGGGAAAACCATTAATTTGGTTTTCTCTTTTTTGTGGCTTTAACGCTAAACATAATTACGTTTTCCGCGCAAAATATGTTCAGTCAGTGTTTCTTCCGCAAGAGTAAATTCTTTTGCTTTGAGTTGTTCAACTAATTGCTGATGTTGGCGTGTAGACTCATAATAATATTCATTGCGATAAATAGGGTCAGGCTGAAAATAGACTCGCTGGCGAATATTATCCGCTAAATCTAAGAAAACTGAGTTATCCAGTAATTCCAAGAAAAAACGGTGGAATCGTTCATCTTCTTTTATCCAACCTTGATAGTCATTTCCCTTCAATAATTCATCTTGCCGTTCAATAATAGCCTTTAAGATAGAAAAATGTTCATCAGTTAAATATTCACGAACTAATTTAATTGCATGGGCCTCAATTGCTAAGCGTAAATCATAATTATCTCTGGTCTCTTTTAACGATAGTTTCTGAATAAAAACACCTTTACGAGGGATAATTTTGACTAAGCCTTCATTTTGTAATTGATATAAGGCTTCGCGAATTGGAGTACGACTCATACCTAGTTCCTCAACTAAGCTATTTTCAGAGGTATAACTTTCTTCTCCAAATTGCTTACTGAGAATTTTATGTTTAATAGCAGTATAGGCTTGTTGGCTTAGTGGTTTATCTTTCATCAGGATCTTGTGTTAACAATAGAAATTTTAGTGAGTATAGAAAGGAATAGATTGGTATACAAGTAATACACTAGTTTTATATTATTTAGGATGCTGTTAAATTTTGGTGGGTAATTGGACTTAACTTGTTGAATAAACCGGCATCCTTGCCAGTTTCTAGACTAATACAACTCAGGGCGTCGGTTTTGCATACAAGGTAATTTTTCTCGTGTCTCTGCGGTATGTTGTGTCGATATTTCAGCAAAAAAGAGTGTCTCATCGTAGCCAGCAGATGCGATAGTTACGCCAAGTGCATCACAAACAAGGCTGCGACCAATAAAAATATTACCTGTTTGGTCACATGCGCAGACAGGGATCGTGTTCTCCAAAGCGCGTGCTTTAACTAATGTTTGGTAATGCTCTTCTTTTAGTGGCCCGCTTACCCATGCTGTGGGAACGAGTATAAGGTCAGCGCCAGCTAAGGTTAGTTTTCGAGCAACTTCTGGGAAACGCAGTTCATAACAGACTAAAACGCCAATTTTGCCAAATTCAGTTTCCACAGGTTTTAATTCATTATTACTTTGAATGATATTAAGGGATTCTTGATATGAAAAGGCATCGTACAGGTGTGTTTTTTGGTAGTGATAGATAAGCCCACCTTGGCGGTTCAACATAATTGTCGTGTTGAAAGCTCTTTTCGGCTCATTCGGGGCACTTTCATAAATGCCACAGGCCACATAAATACCGTATTGTTGAGCGGCTTTTGCCAACTGAGAGACAAAAGGGCCATCGACAGGCTCTGCAACATCGGCATAGCTAATACCACTATCTGCGGGAACAAAAGCCATAAACATTTCCGGCAATAGGACGAGGTCGGCACCACCTTGAGCGGCTTTTTGTATAGCTTCGCATGCTTTTTTTAAATTTAGAGCTTTATCTGAGCTACTGGCTAGCTGAGCAATTGCAATCTTCATAGAGCCTCCTTATTCAAAAAATTTCGCAGCACCTGAAATTGCCGCTAATGTTTCACCAGCATCAATGCGCTTTTTAACATCAATTTCAGCATGTTGAGCATTAAGGGCTCGTTGGCGATACTCTTGCAGAGCCACTTCATCAGCGACTAAAATGCCATCGCCATCTGCAATAATTAAATTACCAGGATGGATCGTTACGCCGTCTATACTAATCGGCACATTAATTGCGCCTTCAATACCTAAAATTCGCGTTGTTAACGGACTCACTTTACGTGCATAAATAGGAACGCCAATCTCACGTAATGCTTTGATATCGGTGACACAACCATCAATAACCGCGCCTGCAATTTTCTTTGCCCGTGCCATATAAGAAACCATCTCGCCCCAACAAGCGCGATCATAATCCCCTGACATATCGATACAGACAACATCGCCTTCTTGCACGATGTCGAACACCTTATGTACAGCAGATGAGTCCATATGTGGAATACGTACTGTCACAGCATTACCAATAAATTGGCATTGTTCAATTTGTGGGCGTAATGTTTTGAGAAAACCGAAGTCAGTCATATGTCCGATAGTTGACGGACAAACATCACGGCAACTTTCGATAATTTCAGGGCTAAAACAGGCAACACGAGGATTTAATGTAAACATAGGGACACCTTTCTTTATTGAATATAATGTGTTTTGGGTGAAAATTAGTCAGGATTAACAGCCGCTGCTAAAGGTTTATCTGGCTGAATGAAGAACCAGCAAATAATCGCTAAACTGATAGGTATCACATTGAAAAGTAAAGCGACGTTCCAACCAAAATGCTGTGCAAGCCAGCCGCATAGAATGGGGGAAATAACACCACCGAGATTACCCCATAAATTCATCCACCCACTGACAGAGCCTGCATATTGGCGGCCCTTATCTGCAGCGATTGCCCAAGAGGTCACAACTGGCAATCCTAGAGAACCGAGTGCGAGGGTGAGCCATGCAACACTTGCAATGGCATTTTCAGTTTGAGCCGCACCGCAAATACCCACGATAAATAGAATAAAACCGGTAATGGCGATATATCCCCTCGCGACTAACTGTGAGTATCCTTTGTTGAGTAACCAATCAGAAATTGAACCTGCAGTGAGTACTGCGATACAAATTGCTAACCAAGGAAAGCTGGCAGCAATGCCCATTCCGGTTAATGAGAAACCACGAGCCTCTTGTAAGTAGGTGGGGAGCCAAATCATAAATAAGGTGGTCATATAGGCAACAAAAAAATATTGGAAGCCAACCGCCCAGAAAGGACGTTCTTTCATAAATTTGCGCCAAGGGGCTTTAACATCAGAACCGCCTTGCTCACTAATTGTCCGGCCTCCTTGGATAAACGCTATTTCATTTTGAGAAATTTTAGGGTGTTGCTCAGGTTTATTTCTGGCAAAGAAATACCAAACCATACCGATAAGAATACCAATCACACCGAAGATATAGAAAACAGCATGCCACCCGAATGAAATCATAATAAATACGGTAAGGGTAGGGGCAATCACAGGCCCAAAATAGGAACCGGCAAGTAAGAAACTAGCCGCCCGTGCCTTTTCATTTTGGCGAAACCACCATGTATTAAAGACGGCATTCGCAGGATAGAGCGGCGCTTCTCCAACACCAAATAGGAAGCGTACGATGCATAGCCAAATATAGGTAGGGGCAACGACCGTTAATATTGTGAATGCGGACCAAACGTAAAGGCTAATGGTTGCGATAAGCCTGCTACCAAACCGTTCTGCAAGTATTCCGCTTGGAATTTGGGCAAGTGCATAGCCAAGTGAAAATAACGCACCCAAAAAGCCAAATTGAACTTTGCTCATTCCTAAATCGGTCATCATATGTTCGGCAACAATGGAAATATTGGCGCGGTCCATATATGCAATCAGACCGATAATAAAAAATATTGCTGCTAATCCCCAACGTAAACGCCCTGGTGAGTCTTTTGTTGCTGGTGTTACAACAGAATCATTATGTGACATAGAGTTACCTTTTTATTGGTTTGTCGAGGTAATCAACCTTATTGTATTTATATTGAATTCAACTTGTATACAAGATGTATGTTAATAAGCAGTTACTGTAGTGTCAAAGATCTGTTTTGTTATCTGTGATTGAACTCAAAACATTCGATTGATTTATGAGCGAGATCTTATTTTTGGAAAAAATAATTAATATCGTGGTAGTTGTCTATTTTCCCCAAATACGGCTTGGGTAAAAAATTTTTAATATCTTCGAAGGGTTATTATGGAATATAAGCCCAAAATTCATGAAAATTGGTACCTATTTCGAGTTAGTTTGAGGATCTTTTCAAAGAGAAAAGCCAAACGATAAATAAGGTTACTTCATCGGTTGGCTTCTTTATAGATTAAAACCGTTACAGAGTGATTATTCAATTGAATCTATTCATTGAGTAGGAGGCTTAAAGGCGCGTATTTACTGGGTTCTTGTTATTCAATATTTTCTAGGGGTACACCCTTGGGTACACCTTGAAACGAGGTGTTAAATTAGATTGATTAAATTGTGTTCGCTGGTGGATTTGCCAGCCAGTAATAAATCTCACCGCCTTTCACTGCCTCCGTTTCAAACGGAACAATAGCAACCGAAAATATATTTCATCTGATAGGCTACCATCTTTAAGAGGGTTAGTTGTGAGCTAGTCTAATGATGTCGGGTTAGTTTAAAGGGGTGAAATGTCCTCTTTAGGTTTTCCTGCTTCTAATCGGCTTATGGGTACATGCGGGATTATCCCGTATGTAAATGTAACCAATTGATAAAGTTTAATTCTGTCACAAAATCAGATTAACGCGCATTGGTCATCGTTTCAGTGTCAGCGGTAAAAACTTTTCACCGTTATCGGCTTAATCCTACCCGTAACACCCCCGTTTAACCTTGCTGTAAATGCTTACTGTCACCGTGTTAGTGACAAGGGCAATAGGCGGTAACGCATTGATATTTGTTCAGAATGATTATTTGCACTGTGGGGCTGGATCCCATAGGACAAATTTGTCCTTTGGTTGCTTTTATCTCATGCCAGTGATCAGAACATTGCCAGCCAGTAAGGAATCTCTCACTTGGTAGGCGTTCGCCTTGGTGCTGGCTTTTTCCATTGGTAGGCTGGTGCTGTCATTCTCCGCCTGTGTCGCTCTTTAGCCTGTATTGTCTGGGCTACACCTGTTCTAATTGCCAGCCTATCGCTTCCATTGAGTGATCGCCCTTGCTGGTGGGCTAACTCCATCATAACGGCTTCTATTGCTTCACGTTGTAACATGGCTATACCTCAAAGGTGGTGTGATTATCGCTATACCTTGATTGTGCTGAATTGGAATAATCAAAGCCCGTCATTCCACTAGCATAAAATATGCCGTTCTGCTGGCAACCATAGCGGAAACCATCAAAATGGCAACCAAGAATTGAAAGCCTAGCTTAGCCGTTTTGGCTAATACTTACCTGCTTTGTTGTTTGGTTCAAGGGTAGCATTTCAACTGTTACCCTTTCCGGCTATGGCAATAATCACTACAGACTACAGCGCAATTTTACGCTTTGCCATGATTTCAGCTAGTTGAAAGGCTCCATAACGTGTCCGAAAATCATCATTCCTAACGTGTAACTAAATCATCATGAATCACGATGTAGTTTCTCAATGATTGCCTGCCTCACAAACTCCGCACGATTGCCTCGTAGATATTTACTGCGCTTGATATGGCTATCCACATCATCAATAACGGACTGCTCACACGTCACGATTAGGCGCGTTGTTGGCACTCCGTTAAAATAACGATTGGTTTTTTTCTTGGTTGTTTTCTGCATGTTTCCCCCTCGCGCGTACTGTTCACGAAAGTACCAAAGTTAAAGGCATATTTCTGCCCTTTTATAGTTGTCGTCACTGCTTCGGCTGCTGCCAATCCTTTAACTGTCGTTCTGCTGCCGCTTGCTGCTCTGGTGTAACTTCTCCGCTAGGTTGCCCGTACATATCAAACCGATTGCCACCCAAGGTAAGAGCTTTCAAATACGCCTTGCGGTTAACGTAACTGTGCAAGCCTTGTTTAATATGGCTCTCTGGGATATCCAGCCCTTTATCTTTAACCTCAGCAATCATAGCTTCCTTGATACCAATCATTAGCGGCTTGGCTTCTGGCTCGCTGAATAGCGTCCAATGCTTCGCTATACGGTCGATACGGTGTTGTTTCTTCTTCGCGTGAATGTCTGCCTTATTTTTCTTCTTCGGTTGCTGTGGGGCTTCCTGTGGCGTTTTAGCCTGTATGCTTTTTGGTGTGTTCGTCGCTGGTGGATTTGTTACGAGATTGTTACTTTTTCTTAATGTTAAAATCGCTCGGGTCATTCTCTCTTTTTCCTCAAAAAAAATTTTTTATTAAATACGCGATCAGGTGTTGGTTCAGTTGGTTCAGTTGGTTCAATTTGTAAAGATGCTTGTTTTTAAAGTGATTATTTTAAAACACTGAACCAACATCACCACGATTTGAACCAACATTTTACGCCCCGTGAACCAACATCTTTTATTGAATGCCATCCAGTGAAAAAATTCTTTAGATCTGCTTGTTGGTTCAAAATAGCTCTTTGTTGGTTCAAAACAGCTCTTTGTTGGTTCAGTGTTGGTTCAAAAAATGGCATTTTTTCCTTATAAATCAATAAAACTTATCTACTGAACCAACTGAACCAACATTAAAACGATAAAATCACACACATGAAAAAAAGATCATGAGTTTTTTTCATCTTCGCCATTTGCTACTAAATTGTTATCATCTTCTGCGCTCTCTGGGGAAAAGTGTAAAACGTAAACATTAAATTGCCGTCCGTCTATGCGTGGGCTTTTTCGTTGATAACCTCTACCACTGGTAGGCGGTGTTAACATGCCAGCCATTTTTAACGCCTCTGCAAAATGCTTGGGGTTAAAACCTGAGGCGATTTCTTTTTCAAAGGCTGCTGGGAATGTATAAAAGATTATCGGATCATCTTCGTTACTGCCTTTCTTCCTATATCCTGCAAGGTCTCTAATAGGTAGATCCCTTACATCGTAGGGCAATGGCGCGAATCGGCTCATTCCATAAGCATTTAAAAAAGCCTCGGCTTGCTCTTTGATTTGCTCAATCTCTTTGTTACCTGTGCCGAACTCGGCTACCCATACGTTAAATATTGCTTGCACTACATCCCTGCAATCCTGTTCATTCCATCCAGTGATCACGCTGCCCATAATCAAAGCGGCTTCAATAGTGGCGAATCTGTCACTAGCTCGGTGTACCTGCTCCCCATAGCTGTTAGGTATTAACTTGCTCCAGCGTTGCTGTGCGGCTCTGTAGGCTTCTTTAGCTTCGTCTTTGTGATTTGATAAGTATTCAATCCAGTAACGCCCTGCCGCCCCGTAACTATCACGGCAATTCATTTTGATTAAATCTGCGTGGGCTTTCCCGTTTTCGCATCCGTGTAACTCGGTGGCTCTTTCCATTGGAATATTGAGCAATCGTACTAACTGCCCTGCATTGACTTTAATCCCCGCCATTAGTAGGAACGTCTCAATATCCTTTTCCCCTGTACTAATAGCGACAGTTTTCCAATTCTGAACCTGCCTATTACCTCCATCTTTTGCCCCTTGTATCTTTCCTTTGCCATTAAACAGCGTGTAAGCCGATTTATAGACGTGTTTAGGGTCTGCCCCTTGTCCGACTTCATCCAAATATAAAACCCCGTCATTGTGTGCTACGGCTTCGTTAGTCATGCCGTACTCTGTGCCATACCACGTCAAACGCTGCAAATCTGGATCCCCGTATAAACTTACAGCCATGTCTGCGGTTGTGCTTTTCCCTGCTGTCGATTGGGCGTAAATGTGAATGCCAAAACTGTCAGCCCCTGTAATGCTTGTCATCGGTGCGGCTAAGGCTGCGCCAATTGTAAACATCATAAAAATGTTACCGTTAGCCAATCGAGCCACTCCATCACGCCAGCTTTCCAGCGTTCCGCTTGTCTGGTAGGCGGTAGCGGCTGCGCTTTGCCCATTGAAAAAAATCGGTTGTTCAGGTGTGCCAATGATTGAACCGTCTGGCATGATGTACGCGCCTTTGTGCCAGCCCGATTTGTTAGTTATGCTCCAATCTTCTTTAAAACTCCGTCTCAATAGCCAATCTGAAAATGACTGTCTTAGCCCCGACTTGGTTGTAACGAATAACCCCGCGTTTTTCAGCCTGCGCCATCCCTCGCGTTCTCCTATGTCGCCCGTCGGTATTGCTTGAGCCTTGTTACTACCCCATTCAATGATCAGGTGCTCACCTCCTACGTCATCAATACCTTTTGCAATGCGTTTGATTGGATTGGATAGCCATTGCTCATGATTGATAATTTCCCCTGTTTCCTTATCGGCTTTGGGTGTTACAAGAAATACGCCATCATCACGGGATTCGATGCGTATTTTCATGGGGTCGCGCGGTTTTGCTGTTTCGGTAACACTTTTCTTTACCGTTTCGGTCAATGTGATTTCACTCATTGCCTCATCTCCTTGTGGCTGATATATTCCTTCGATGAAAGTGGAAGCTGTAGCATTTCTATCTCTGTATTTCTGGTAGTCGTTCCAATCTCCCTGACAAGGTGGGATTGAGACACATCCGCCAACCTCTCGCGCTGCTGCTTCTGCTTTCACCTTGCCCGTGTTGACCTCGTTTTTACTGTCATTGTCTCCAGCTATAATGATCTTGCTTTCTGGGTACTTCGTCCGCATTACCTTAGCCACGTGAATTAGATTACCTGCGTCGATTGCTGCGACTGTGTGCGCTTCTGGTTGGATTAAATGGCACGTCATTGCGGTAGCTACCCCCTCGGCAATAATCACCGTGTGAACGTTTGTAGGCTCATTAATAGGGTAATAACTGCCATTCTTCGAGCTATCGAGCAATAACCGCTTTTCGCCATTGGGTTTAATGGTCTGCGCTGCTGTGATTGTGCCGTTGCCGTCCAGTAGTGGAATAATCAAAGATCCATCGGGTAACAAGTCCATTTCTACACCTTGAAAGCCTTTTGCTTTGATATAGTCAGACTCTCCCCGTTTAATGTGGGCAATAGTGCTGCTGTATCGCTCTGTAAAACGTTTGTGCTTCTCCGCCTTCTCTTTGGCTTTGGTTTCCTCTTGCTGCGCTCTCTGTGCTTCCTGTTGCGCTTTTACTTCGTCGCTGCTGTAGGTCGGTGGATTATCTGAACGGGTATCAATTCCGATAATGCTTGCCACCTCCTGCGCTGCCTCGGTCACGCTGCCGCCAAAAATACGCTGGATTAAGTCCAGTCCATCACCTGCGCCGCACTGGCTGCATATGAACGTTCCATTGCCGTCTTTATCATCGAATCTAAAACGGTCTTTACCACCACAAGCGGGGCAAGCCGTGTGAGTGTTTAGGGGTACTTCTACCCCTAGATTAGATAGTATGTTTTGCCATTGTCCGTTAGCTTTTAGCTTCACTTCGCGAATAATATCAATTGGTTTCATGTCATTAACTCCTTTTAATGAATTGTTGCGGTGTTGCCGAACTCGCCATTTTCTATAGCTCTGATTAGGTCATCATGAAGAATAGCTAACCCCTCACGCCCTCGGTCTGATAGTCTGCAACCTTGACGTGGCTCAAGATTGATAAAATCCATATACATCCGAATAGCCATGATTGCGCCATCATTCGAGCAAAAGGCTTCATATGCTGCGCCCTCAACATGATTAGCTAATAGCAGTCGTTCGCTTGCTGCGTAAATGGTTAGGGCTGCGTGTTTATTGCGGTACACTGCTGCGGTAACCTTTCCGCCTTTACCGTTATCGGCTTGATGTGATCCGTTATTGTCGGCTTGCTCCATGACAAACGAGGCGGCAACAATCCAACGCCACAAGACAACACGCTGTTGATTAGTTGGATTAAAAAAGGCGTCTCGCTCTCCTTTGGATATCGCTAAAACCAACTCAAAGCCCAGTAGCAAATCACCGTCAAAACTACCGTCATTTAATGCGTCTAGTGCCTCGCTGTAGCTGATAGCCTCTTGGTTAGCTGCGCCAGTAATGAGAATTACACCGTATTCGCTGTGCTCGAATGCGTTAATGTTTGAAATGTTCATTATTTGCCCTCCGTGACTTTTTCCAGTGATTTTTTAATCTGGCAAGCGATCGTCATAGCTATGCTTATCATGTTTCTGGTTTCATTATCTCTTTCAGCCTCGCACCAAGTAGCCAACAAAGTCAGTAATGTGGCTGTCTGGTTCTCAGGTGCTTCAAGTAGAATTTCAATTTCTCGCTTCTGCTCTGGTGTCATTACTTCACCTCGCGCACGTAGTTAATTCTGATATCGGTTAGCCCGTCTCGCTGTGCTTCTCTCATCACTTGAGATTGAGCCTCTTTCTGGGTGGCTGATATCACACGTTTGCTAATACCTAGCGTTAACCCTTTCGGTGTTGTGCCATACCCTGCGATTTGAAACGTTCTCATGAGCGATAATCTCCCATATCCTGAATGCGTAGCTGTGAGGCTTGCTCAATGGCAATTACCATTGGTTTAAGTGCTTTCTTCTCCTTGCGGCGTAGGCTGGTGGCATTGATAGTGATCTGTCTCATTTGGTCGCCTCCCGTGCTGATTCTTCAATCAGGAATGCCGCAACATCGCCTGATAACTTCGCCATGAGCGACGATATAGCTACGATGTCAGACTGTGTAAGGTTACGGGGGTAGTTAGGAAGCATCAGGGTGATCATCTCTAATTGATGCGCCTTTACAGCCGCTTTATGAATGTTCATATCTGCGCTCATGCTGTCACCTCCTGAGCAGGTAAGCGACCAGCGAATGACAGGATATAATCACGTACAAGCATCAGTCTTGCATCATGTTCATTCGGTGCTGTGGCTTCGATTCTGTGGGGCGTATCGGTTTTATCTGTGCGTTTTACCGCCAGAAACAGAAATTTGAATTGAGTTTGGGTAGGGGTTGCCATCATAACGATGATCTCCGTTAACTTTGTTAAGGAGTCACCACTAGAGGTGCAAATCTCTATAGGGGTGGTGACACTGACAGGGTTTGCACTACTGGAGTTAACGGATCCCAGCCAACCTTGCGGTTGCCCTGCCAGCATCACCATTGAATTTGGGCGATATAATACCGCATTTAACAGGTGTGCGTAGGCATAGACACAAAAAAAGACGCTAGGCGCGTCATGTGTCGCCGTTAACTGATTCAGGGTGCAAATCCTGACACTAGATTTTGTTAGTGCGTTTTTACTATAGCCAAAAGTGAGTAGGAAAGTAAAGTGATTGTCATCAAAGTTTTTACAAAGGTGAGAAAATTCACCTTTATCAAATGGTGTAAATTCTCCATGTTTTAGGTTGTCGCTGTTATCCCATCCTCCAACGGTGGTTAGGATTGATTGATTGGCGTAGAGTTTCGCTGATTGGTTTACTAAGTTTTTAGTAAGTGACTCATCACCTGCCAGTAGAGAATCATTCATTTGGTAGGCATTAGTTGCGATATTCATCATATTAGCCACCTATCCGCACCGTAGGACTCATTAAACTAGCGAACTGCTCAATGCGCTTGCTAACCTCTCGCAACGCCTGAGTAGCCGATAAACCCGAATCAATCGCATCTTGAAATGCTGCCTGTTCGATTTTCTGCATACAGACTAATAAACCTAATTGTTGCTCGTCTGCGCTGGCTCGTTCGCCAGTGAGTAAGCCTGTTAATCGGTTCTCTGTACGGGCTAGGTTGATGTAATGATATTTCTCTGCGCCTAAGTCTCTGAGTGCGTCGCGTGACTCATGGTAATGTGGCAAATATTCGCGGCGGATAGGTTCAGCGGCGCGTTTCTTGCTGAATGCTTTGGTTACGTCCAGCTTAAATTGTGTCATCTGCTCATGGTTACGACCGCGAACAATGCGACACATAAAATCAAATTGGTTCTCATTGAGTAGGGCGTATTTATTAATACTCGCGCCCGTTGAGTGTGAGCACGTCTCCGTTTGAAACGGAAGCGTGCCAAATTGACGTAAATTTTTTGTATTCTTTTTAATTAATTCAAAAAGGTTCTTATGTTTAATTCCGATGCGTTTAGCAAACAGGCGGCTATCTATTCTAGGCTCAGTTTTGTGTTGAATTAAAATAGGCTCTTGACTGATTTCAGGGTGAGCGAATCCGCCAGCAGTTAAGCTGTTATTTTTTGATTTCATTATTTATTACTCCGTTATTCGGTCGGGTATAAGCTCAAAATTGAATTAATTTGCTCTTGTGACAGCCCTTGATAGTTGCCATGAGCCGCACGAGCATTGATTAAATCAATAATCTTCTGTGCGTCTGTTCGGTTGCGAATGCGGTAACGATAATGCGAGCCAATGCCGTCTGGGTTCGGTTCGTCGATACGCTCTAAGGTGATGTTTAGCTTGCGTTCTAGCTCTGAAAAATAATTTCTCCCCGACGATAAACGGCAATATTTTAAAATGTCGTTTTCAGTAGCTCCGTTAATTCCTGTGTAAATATAATAAATACCAAAGTTATGTTTTTTTGGTGTGCGCTTGGTTATAATGGGCTGGCAATTTCCAGTTTTAGAAATATTTGAACCGTCTGCCCAAAGGCGGTTTTTTTTCATCATTACTTTGCCCCCTTGCGCGTTGCTTTCTTAGCTTCAGCCCATGCGCGGATCTCTTTCGCATCATAGACAAAAAAGCCTTTCTCAATCTCAAATGACTTAGGTAATTTGCCGTCACGCTCCCAGCGATAACGGGTAGCATCAGAAATGCCTAGAAAGTCGGCTGTATGACGTAGACGGGCGTAACCGTCCATAGGGTAAGGTGTACTGATTTTTGCGCGTGGCTTGCGCTTCGGTGATTTCTTTTCCATGTGTATGACTCCTTGTGAATGTCATACACATTAGAACGCAATAGACTGGATAAAAAAACAGGGGTATTTTAAAAAACGGCGGATTTCAATATCATCCGTTTTTTTAAATCATAATAACTCTAGGTTTTTCAAAACGTTATTAATAATTGGCATTATTCTATCATTGTCATTCAATGGCATATTTTCGGAGTTAAATAGATATTGAGATTTATCTTTCATGCACTGAATTAACTGGGTTTTATTTATTTTCCCATTCTTAAATCTATAATTGTTTGATGCCTCATCATAATCACAATTAAATAAAAACTTATATATTCCTCTCTCCATATCCAAATCGCGCTCTTTGCTTCGCGCGGTTGCTTTGTGTTCATTTTTCTGCTCAGGAACCTCCAAACGCGCTGCTTCGCTTAAAATCGCTCCAGCCTGTCCCGCCTTGTAAATTCTATCTATATCTTTATTTATTATCAGTAGGTTATTTGAATTGACCTCTATATTATCCTTTAAACTAGCGACTAATACGACAGACTCATCTTCTGAATCATCGGGCAGAAAAATAGAATTTTGATAGTCTATAATCTGAAATGTTTCACCACTCCAGCGATCAAAAAAACTGGGTAGCCATAGACCATATATTGTTCCGTTTATAGTTAAAATATTGTGCCCATTTTCATACTTGCAGTTTTCATTTTCGAAGTATTCAATGTTTTGATTTACCCTATCTGTGCCATAGCAAATAGCTTTTGCTGGCCAATGAAAATCGATTATCGACGGTCTTTTTACGGCTTTTTTCGCCTTATATAAAATTTCCTCACCAGTAATTTCTTCACCTTTGACGTATGCTGTTATCTTTACTGCCACATGATTATCAAAAAAGACAGCGGGATGTATCATCCCCATGTTAATCCAGTGGTAAATATCATCAACCAAGCAATTTAGTAGTTCGGCAGACCTTTCAATTGAGCAAAACTCTAACTGAGGAATTCCATTTTTTTGCCAAATATTTGCCCATTCTTCTGTAGATTTGTTTATTTTTTTTGTTGTCATCACGTCACCTTTAACGCGCCTTAAAGAATACCGTAACAGGCGGGTAAGGCTTCCCCGCTTTTCGCCCCGTCGGGCTAGATACGGCTTATCCGGTTATTTTGCTTTTCGTGTACCCATAGGGATCACGTTGTAATCTTCGCCTTTCTCCAGCGATACCAACAGGTCGCACCACTGCGTTAAGGCTGCCCGTCGTTCATCAAAGTAATCATGGCGGTTATAAATACCCTCAACGCCCTTTATCCGGTGATTCAAGCAGCGTTCAGCAACAAAGGGATCAACACCCAGCGCGGCAAGGTGTGTACGTGCTGTGCGTCTAAAGTCGTGAATAGTGAAGTTGGGCATTTTAGGCGGTAAAACCTGCCTTACTTTCGCCAGTGCGACGGGTAGCGTTGACTCTTGAATGTGGGGGATCATGCGGCTTTGCATTTTTCTGGCGGGTAAAACGTACTGACTACCGCAAGCCATAGGTTTTAATTCCATGAACCAATCAATGACTGTAGGACAAAGCGGAATATCTACGGCGTCCCCGTTTTTGCTGCGTTCGGCTGGAAAATGCCAAACAGCGTTTTGAAAGTCGAACTCTTGCCAACGTGCCGCGCATAACTCCATTTTTCGCAAGCATAAGGCTAACAGTATCTTAAAGCTGATTTCATTCTGTCGGCTAATGCCCGCGGTTCTTAAAGCCTTAAAGAATATGATTAATTCTTCTCTGGTTAGCCATCTATCGCGCGAGATTTCTTTGCCGCCAGCATCAGCAACTTCAAAGGCTGAACAAGGATTAATCTCAATCATCTGCCGCTTAATGGCATAGTCAAACATTCGCCTAAGCCAGCGTAGAACGTCAGTAGCCATTGTCGGTGCGCCTCTATCAACGATGCTCTTGAGCATTTCATCAATATGACGTGGCTTTACTTCCTCTATTTTCATGTGACCAATGCGGGGGTTAATGTCTTTGTCTATGCGTCTGCGTAGTATGTCTGGGTGCTTCCAGCGTGGCAGTATTTGACGCTCAAAATATTCTGCCGCTAGGTCAGCGACTTTGATTGCGTTCTTCTCGGCTTCGATTTTTGCTAACACCTCGGCTTTCCTTTCCTGCTTCTCACTGGCAACGTCATAACCTAGCGATACACGGGCAGATAGCTCCTTGGTTAGCTCTCTGGCTTTAGCGAGGGAAAGATCAATATATGAACCAATCAGTACAGCCCTGCGTTTACCAGCGAACTTATACCGGAATCTCCATACGGGGTACTGATAGTTTTCTCGATAGCATAAATACAGTCCGTTACCGTCCGATTTGCCTTCGAATCGTTCACCTGACTTTATCCACGCTCTTATTTGTTTGTCTGTGAGCTTTGGCATTGTGCAATTTCCAATATAAAAATGGTCGGGTACACCTAAATCATTTTCGTATCCCCTAGGTGTACACCTAGGTGTACCCGTTAATCATGCGCTATTATGATTTACTCTGCAATGCTCTGAATGTAAAAAAGCCAGCTAATACAGGGTATCGGCTGGCTTGGTGAGTTGGTCTGAAATGCTAAGAAATGCTATTCGATGTTTTGAATCTGTTCTCTCATTTGCTCGATTAATACTTTGAGCTCAACGGCTGAAGTTGTGACTTCGCTATTAATTGATTTTGACGCTAACGTATTTGCTTCACGGTTAAATTCTTGCATCATAAAGTCAAGACGGCGGCCAGTTGCCTCTTTTTTCTTCAAGATGTTACGTGTTTCTTTAACGTGTGCTTCTAAGCGATCTAATTCTTCTGCAACATCAATACGTTGTGCTAATAGAATAAGTTCCTGTTCCAAGCGACTGTTATCCACTTGAATGTCAGCTTCTTCTAACTTATTTTGTAAGCGTTCACGTTGCCATTGTAAAATTTCTGGCATGTGTTGACGTACTTTTGCGACTTCAACTAAGACGCCATCAAGACGCTGTTCAATGAGCGCATGTAATGATGCCCCTTCAGCTTCACGGCTTTGAATGAAAGCATCAATTGTTTCATCTAACCCTGCCATTAATTGTTCGCTGATGACATCTAAATCTTGTTCGCCAGCTGACATTACTCCGGGCCAACGCAAAATTTCTAATGGGTTGATTTCACCTTCATGGCTGTAATTTTTAACCCAATTCGCTGCACTGATTAACTGGCGTGCTAATTGTTCATTTAGGATTAATTCACTACGGTTTGCACCGTCTAACTCAAAGCGTAAATTACACTCCACCTTTCCACGTGTCAGGCGAGAACGCAGGCGCTCACGGATCACGGGCTCAAGGCTTCTAAATTGCTCAGGTAAGCGAATATACGTTTCTAAATAACGTTGGTTCACGGAACGCAGCTCCCAGGCCGCATTCCCCCATTCACCCTTGATGTCCCGACGGGCAAAAGCGGTCATACTACGGATCATAATTCGTTCCCATTATCGTAAAGATTTAGGGGATTATAACGCTATGCAGGATGACAGGATAGGCATTATCGTTTGAACAACGTATAATGCGTCCCAATTTGAGTTGATAATGGAGATAACACCATGCGCCCAGCAGATAGACAAGCAGACCAAATGCGCCCGATTACCATCACGCGCAATTATACTAAGCATGCAGAAGGCTCTGTTCTTATTGAGTTTGGCGACACGAAGGTGTTATGTAATGCAACTGTTGAAGAAGGTGTTCCCCGCTTTTTAAAAGGGCAGGGGCAAGGTTGGGTTACCGCGGAATACGGCATGTTACCGCGCGCAACAAATTCACGTAATCAGCGTGAAGCTGCGCGAGGCAAACAGACGGGTCGCACGATGGAAATCCAACGGTTAATTGCACGTTCTTTGCGTGCTGCGGTTGATCTTAAAAAATTAGGTGAGTACACCATTACTTTAGACTGTGATGTGATCCAAGCGGATGGCGGCACGCGTACAGCAGCAATTTCTGGTGCATGCGTGGCATTAGTTGATGCACTGAATAGCATGGTTGAGCAAGGTAAAATTGCAAAAAGCCCACTAAAATCAATGGTCGCTGCCGTTTCTGTTGGAATTGTTAATCAAGACGCTCTATGTGATCTTGAATATGTTGAAGATTCTGCAGCTGAAACGGATATGAATGTTGTCATGATGGATGATGGCCGAATGATTGAAGTGCAGGGCACAGCAGAAGGCGAACCGTTTAGTCATGAAGAGCTATTGGCTCTATTAGCGTTAGCTAAAACCGGTTTAAATACCATTTTTGAAGCTCAGCGAGAAGCGCTGAAGTAAGTTAATCATTAATTAGGCGGCTGAAAAGTCGCCTTTTTTATGCCTGCTGGTTCATCAATCAATTAGCCAGCCTTGAATATAGATAAATAATCATCAACGAGGAGAATGACCAATGAAAGCCTATCAGCGCGATTTTATCGAACTTGCCATGAAAAAACAGGTACTTAAATTTGGTGAGTTTACGCTGAAATCAGGTCGTAAAAGCCCTTACTTTTTTAATGCAGGGCTATTTAATACAGGGCGTGATCTGGCACTTGTCGGTCGTTTTTATGCACAAGCATTACAAGACAGCGCAATCGAGTGTGATGTCATTTTCGGCCCTGCGTATAAAGGGATCCCAATTGCAACGACGACAGCAGTAGCTCTTTCTGAACATCATGACATCGATATGCCATATTGCTTCAATCGCAAAGAAGCTAAAGACCATGGTGAAGGTGGTGTGTTAGTTGGGAGTCCTTTGCAAGGGCGTGTTGTGGTTGTGGATGATGTGATTACTGCTGGGACGGCAATTCGTGAATCAATGGAAATTATTAAACAACAACAAGCTACATTGAATGGTGTCCTGCTATGCCTCGACCGTCAAGAAAAAGGTAAGGGTGAAATTTCAGCAGTGCAAGAGGTTGAGCGTGATTATGGCTGTAAAGTTTACTCAATTATTACCATGAGCGATTTAATCACCTATCTTGCTGAAAAGGACGGTATGCAGGAACATTTAGCGGCTATGAAGGCTTATCGCGAACAATACGGAATTGAGTAAAAAAAGCCCTCGCCCAATGATGGGCGGGGTGAGTAGTATAAATAATCGGTTATTGTAACTGAGCTAGAATTAAAGGCCAGCGCGATTCAAACTCGACGGTTGGCCGATAACGAAACTCAGAACGCACAAAACGAGAGAGCATCCCTTCACAAAAGGCTAATAATTGAGAAGCAAGCAGTGACTCATCATGAATAAACCCATGGCCATCACGTATTTTTTTCTCTTTTAGCACTTGGCGTAATTGTGATTCTATACGTTCAAATAATTGATTAATACGATCTTGCAGCCTATCTTGCTCAAACATCAGAGCATGGCCAGTCATGATTCGCGTTAGCCCTGGGTTTTTCTCGGAAAAACCCAGTATTAGGGCAAGTATTAGTTTAATTCTAATTATCGTATCTTTTTCATCACTTAAAATTAGATTAATGCGCGAAACCAATGAGTCTTCAATAAACCCAATGAGGCTATCGAACATTTTCATTTTGCTTGGAAAATGACGATACAGCGCGGCCTCTGATACACCAACCGTAGCAGCAAGTTTTGCTGTTGTGATACGTTGGCTACCATCACTACTTTCTAACATTAGCGCAAGAGCCTGTAAAATCTCATCACGCCTGTTACGTTTTTGTGTTGTCACTTTTTCTGCCATGCCTAATAAGACCCCTGCTAAAACAGCAAAACAAACTATCCAAAATTTTGCTCTTAGTAAAGAGGCTTACGAAGCAAAATGGATTTAAAAAATATTTAAAATGTAAGTAATGTTGAGCAAGCTTCCTGAAAGAAAATATGCGGCTGATTATTTTTATTCATAAAGATAGAACCTAATTCAGGTTCTATCTAGCATATTCGTTATCAGGATATTCTATTTATTGACGGCCAGAGTGACCGAAACCACCAGCCCCACGCTCTGTTGCGTCAAAATCATCAACAATATTAAATTCAGCTTGAACAACTGGGACAAACACCATTTGCGCCATACGCTCACCAGGCTCAACGGTAAAAGCTTTGTCACTGCGGTTCCAGACTGACACCATGAGTTGGCCTTGGTAATCCGAATCAATGAGACCAACTAGATTGCCAAGTACAACACCATGTTTATGACCTAAACCGGAACGAGGTAAGATGACAGCAGCAAGACTTTCATCAGCAATGTGAATAGCTAAACCTGTTGGAATAAGCTCTGTTTGACCTGGCGCCAAATCAATTGGTGCATCAATGCATGCACGTAAATCTAAACCAGCAGAACCGGTGGTGGCATAGGCTGGTAGAGGAAATTCATTACCGATGCGGCTATCAAGGATTTTTAGGTCAATTTTTTTCATAACGTTGAAGTATCTCGTCAAGTAAATAGTGGCTTAATTCATTTTTATTACAGTGAGGCAAACGGGTATCACCGTTGGCATCAAAAAGGTGTAATGCATTGTTATCGCTATTAAATCCGTTATCTGCTAGTGATACATCATTGGCACAAATAAGGTCGAGTTGTTTTTGTTGTCGTTTTTGGCGTGCATATTCTTCCACATTTTGGGTTTCAGCTGCAAATCCAACAACATATGGCCTATTGTGCCTTAGATTTCCAACACTTGCGACGATGTCTGGGTTTTTGATAAGTGTAATCGAAACTTCATCACCTTGTTTTTTTATTTTATTTTCAGCAATGTTTTTTGCTCGATAATCTGCAACTGCAGCGCAACCAATAAAAATATTTTGCGTTGAAATCGTTTTATGGACTTGCTCATACATTTCTAATCCACTAATGACATCAACCCGGTTAACCCCTTCAGGTGTTTCAATATTTACAGGTCCCGCAATTAAAGTGACTTCGGCTCCACGTTGGCTAGCAGCCTTAGCAATGGCAAACCCCATCTTTCCTGAACTATGGTTACTGATAAAACGAACAGGGTCGAGTGCTTCCCGTGTTGGGCCTGCAGTGATCATTAATTTGATGCCTTGTAAGTCGAGTTTAGGGGTAAAAAACTCACTGGTTAGACGAACAATTTCTAGTGGGTCAATCATGCGACCAGGACCAATATCACCACAAGCTTGGCTACCTGCGTCTGGCCCCCAAATCATACATTGGCGTTGTTGCAATTTGATTAAGTTTTCTTGTGTTGCTTTTGCTTTGTACATTTGTTGGTTCATTGCTGGCACAAGTGCAACCGGTGCCGCGGATGTAAGGCAAACCGTTGTGAGTAAATCATTTGCCATTCCTGCACTGAGGCGAGCAATTAAATCCGCGGTCGCTGGCGCAAGAATAATGATATCCGCCCATTTCGCGAGTTCAATATGGCCCATTGCAGCCTCTGCGGCTGGGTCGAGTAGGTCATCGGAAACAGGGTGCCCTGAAACGGCTTGTAAGGTTAAAGGCGTAATAAAGGCTTTTGCACCTTCAGTCATGACAATACGCACAATTGCCCCTTTATCGCGCAAACGGCGGGTGAGTTCAGGGATCTTATAAGCGGCAATGCCCCCACTGATACCAATAACTATCTGCTTACCTAATAGTGATAGTTGATTCATTATTTTTATCCAATACGGTCAACATGGGAGGCATATTACCACAGAGAAGCTAGAGGTGGCGCGCTCGATTTTTCGTCACAGTACTATTTTTGCGAAACGCTACGCAAACCCATATGTGAGGGGTTGCGAATGTTTTTTAGGCTAGATAAAAAAGGTGAAAGGGATTTAGGGACACAGAATATGATGAGTGAACATCTAGACTTACCACCAAGAGAAAAGCTACTTGCATACGGCGCGGCTGCGTTATCTGATGCTGAGCTACTCGCTATTTTTTTGCGTACAGGTAGCCAAGGTGAACCTGTTTTGCAGCTTGCGAAGCGTTTAATACAGGAGTTTGGTTCAGTCTATTTGCTTTTACAAGCAGACTACGAAAAACTAAAACAATGTAAAGGAATGGGGAGCTGTAAATTTACCCAATTGCAGGCTGTCAGTGAGTTGGCTCGCCGTTTTTTCTCTGAACAGTTTTTACATGAAGATGTGATGACTGGGCCTGAGCAATTGAAAGCAAAGTTGCTGGATTTATTCGCAGGGCAAGAGCGCGAAGTCTTTATCGTGATATTTTTAAATAATAAAAATCAGATTATTTGTCATGAGGAATTGTTTAAGGGTACTTTGAACAAAGTTGAAGTTCACCCCAGAGAAATCATTCGCTTTGCCATAAAAATGAATGCAAACGGGATTATACTTGCCCATAATCATCCATCTGGTAACCCAGAACCCAGCACAGCAGATAGGCAGGTGACAGAACGAATCCAACGTGCTTGCGCTATTATGGGGATTAAACTACTTGACCATTTTGTTGTCGGGCATAAGCAATGTGTATCATTTGCAGAGCGAGGATGGTTATAAAATTATTTTTTTGTCTAAAAAATGACAACTTTCTTTGCGTTGGGCTTGAGTGAAAACGATGTAAAGCGTATACTACGCCACCTTTAAGGATCTTGGGTTTGGCGAGAAGGGCCTATCTCAGTAAATTTTTACGTTTTAGTAAAGTAAATCTTTATTTAGGTATCAACGGTTTTTTCAGTCAATGAAAGTTTGCTGAGATGGGCTCCTAAGCCTGACGAGGCGGCCATACCCAGAACAAAAAAGCTCGAGCTGATTAGATTTTTGGAGAATAGACATGTCACGAGTCTGCCAAGTTACTGGCAAGCGTCCAATGAGCGGTAACAACCGTTCACACGCATTAAACGCGACCAAACGTCGTTTTTTGCCAAACCTGCACTCTCACCGTTTCTGGGTTGAGTCTGAGAAACGTTTCGTAACACTGCGTGTATCTGCTAAAGGTATGCGTGTTATCGATAAAAAGGGTATTGATGCTGTTCTTGCTGAACTGCGTACCCGTGGTGAGAAGTACTAAGGAGCTAAAAAATGGCTAAAGGTATTCGCGAGAAAATCAAGCTAGTCTCTTCTGAAGGTACAGGTCATTTCTATACCACTACGAAGAACAAGCGCACAATGCCAGAAAAACTGGAACTGAAAAAATTCGATCCAGTTGTTCGTAAGCATGTGATCTACAAAGAAGCAAAAATCAAATAATTTTGCTTTCTGCGTTAAAAACTCAGCTTCGGCTGGGTTTTTTTTTACTCAAAATTTGGGTTGTCACTGATATGTGCATTCGACGCTATGACCATTATTATGAAAGTAGTAACATAGTAAGTATTCATTGAATTAATAATGATATTTGTTGTCGAATGACTATTGTCTTTTACATATAGACTTGATTAAGAGTGCCTGGTGAAAAAACAGTTTAAAAAAATTCTTGTGATCAAGATGAGGTTTCATGGGGACATGTTGCTGACAACACCAGTTATCAGCTCATTGAAACACCAATATCCTGATGCTGAAATTGATGTTTTGCTTTATCAGGATACAATCCCCATTCTCTCTGAAAATGCTGAAATTAACACGTTGTACGGTATGTCAGGGAAAAAAAATAGTGGGCTGAGTAAAGCCTGTAATTTTATTAAGTTACTGCTAAAGCTGCGTCAAAATAAATATGATTTAGTTGTTAATCTAGCAGACCAATGGATGGTGGCAGCTTTGGTAAGATGCATTCCGGCTAAAATGAAGATAAGCGAGCGGATTGCCCATAGAGACTCCAAATATTGGCATAATAGTTTTACCCATCTAGTTGATGTAGAAGGCGATAATGTCGTCACTAACAATCTATCGATTCTAAAACCATTGAACTTAAAAACATTATGCTATGAAACTAAAATGGCATATAGAGAGCAAGATTGGGACACTATCAATAAGAGCTTGTTCGAACTTGGAGTACACAGTAGTTATGTTGTGATCCAGCCGACTGCCCGTCAAATCTTTAAATGTTGGGATAATGAAAAATTCTCAGCGGTAATAGATGCATTGCAGTCTCGTGGTTATCAAGTGGTTTTAACTTCGGGGCCGAGTAAAGAAGATTTGGAATGTATCAATGAGATTGCAAATGGCTGCCAAACAAAGCCTGTTACTGAACTTGCAGGGAAAACTTCATTTCCTGAGCTAGGTGCATTGATTGCTCATGCCGCTTTATTTATTGGTGTTGATTCTGCACCAATGCACATTGCTGCTGCAGTTAAAACGCCAATAGTATGCCTTTTCGGTGCGACAAATCATATTTTTTGGCGGCCTTGGAGCGATAATGTAGTTCAATTTTGGGCGGGTGATTATGAAGCTATGCCACCGAGAGAAGAGCTAGATCGCGATAAAAAGTATTTATCCATTATTCCAGCTTCTGATGTAATTAAAGCCACAGAGAAAATGTTGCCGATGAGTATTTCTATATGAGTATTTTAATGATTGGAAATAGACTACAGCATATTAAAGTTGCAGACATATTGTTCGTACTGCTACTTTTTTGTATCCCTATGTATGTTTTTAACCCTAAGTTTGTTGAGAAAATACTTTATATTATTGCGATATGTAGCTTATATAGCCTTTTAAAAAATCGAAAAAAAATTGAAATCAATTTTCTTGCACTTGCATTTTTTATGTTTGGTGGAGTGATGCTGATATGGGCATATACACAACAAGGAAATTCAAGTGAATTTTTATCAACATACCGGTCATATAAAGATGCAGGTAAAATTACACTAGCAATTTCTATCATTGTTTTAGCATTGAACTCATTTAGCCTTAAAATTAAAAAAGTCCCGGTTTTGATATATTTAGTAGTATTAGTACTATGTGGTTTAGCCGTATTTACTTACCCTAATAACTTACTGATATCAGGAAGATTAAGTATAAATATGCCTGCAACAGGTACTGCGTACATACTGACATTTTTATCTATAGCGGCCCTAGCATTACCCAAATTAAATATTTTCATTAGGCTACTTATTTTTTTCAGCTTGTTTTATTGTGTCTTGTTGACGGGGACTAGAGCTGCAATATTAGTCATGCCTGTTTTGTTATTTATCTTTTTCTCATTTGAGTTTAAGAAAGTTAATAATAAGAAAATAATACTATTATTTTTTTTACTTTCCCTAATCTCTATTGCTATTTTTAGTAAAAATATACTTACTGTACGTGTAAATGATGCACTAAATGATTTGACGAAATATTCCCACAATGATAGTAATTCTTCCCTTGGGGCTAGATTTTCAATGAGTGAAATTGGTATAAAAACAGGAAACAATCACTTATTGGGACAGTCTTTAGAATCAAGATTACAAGGGATGCAAGAGTTAGCTCAAAATAAACCTATCTTACAGTCATCTCTGATGTTTGCCAATGTGAACCTGCATAATGATCTTATTGATGCTTATTCTATAAGAGGTATTTTCGGAGCGGTTACTTATTTATTGCTAATTGGCTTACTTTTATATCGTGCTTATAGAAATAAAAATATCTATGAATTTATGTTTGCATTAGCCACTGTAGCATATGGAACGAGTGATATGGTTTTCTATGGGCGAAATATGATTGTTATGTGGGGGACTTGTTTTATCATTATTAGCCTTTGCTCATATAAACAGAATATAGGCAATAAATAATATGGTTCATGATAATAAAGATTATATTTTTAGTATAATTATTCCTGTTTATAACCGTGAAAATAGCATAATGATGTTATTAGATAAGTTATTAAAACAGACGCCTAGTAATGTAGAGTTTATCATTGTGAATGATGGCTCTACTGATTGTACATTGGCTTATATCAATGAAGTGGTAGCAAAGAGTGGAAAAATTAGGCAAGTCAAAGTTATTACTCATCAAAAAAATTTAGGTGTATCCGCTGCGAGAAACACAGGACTTGAACATGCAACAGGTCACTATATTGGTTTTATTGATAGTGATGATATGGTAACTTCAAATTATTTTGAAGTATTGCTACCTATTTTATCTAGCTTTGAGTATGATATTATTAGTTTCAATTTTACCTATCAAAACAAAGTAATGGAGTCTAGCCAAGACGGCTCTAAACTTGAAGGTGTTTTTACTGCATCATACTGGCATCTCGTTAGTCGAGTTTATCAAAGAAAACTGTTCAAAGATAAAAGATTTGAAGTTTCTCGTCGTTATGAAGATGTTATTTTACTTCCTTACATTTTTATTAATGCGAAAAGTATCAAACATATACCGTGTGTATTATATCACTATATTCAAACGAGTAAATCTATTACACAAAATGTGAAGATAAGTGACATTGATGACCTTTATTTCGCCTTAAACAAGGCATTACACTTCATTGATACACATGCTAACCCTGAAGAAATAAAGCTATTTATTATTTACTTAGTTAAAGTAATGATGCTGATTAGAAAATACATTAGAAAATCTAACGGTTACTATGCCTATAATGCTGAGTTCTATAGTATGGCTAGAAAAATTATATTTATAGCAGAAAAATATAATTTTTCTGCCGATTTTAATATAAGAAAACTGAAATATGCAAAAATTGATTTTTATGTGTCGAAGATAAAATACTGGATGAATCCCAAGAAAAAAGTAAGGTAGTTTATGAAAATTGCATTCTGTCTCTATAAGTTCTTTCCTTATGGTGGATTACAGCGGGATTTCTTGCATGTTGTAGAGGAATGTCTAAGACGAAACTATAGCGTTATTGTGTACACAATGTTTTGGGAAGGACCTATACCTTTAGGCATTGATCTTGTGCGGGTACCTAAGAAAGGTTTAACTAATCATACTCGGAATAAAAAGTATTCAGAATGGGTACAAAAGGATTTATTATCTCGGAATGTAGATTGTGTATTGGGTTTTAATAAAATGCCCAACCTTGATATTTATTATGCGGCAGATGTCTGTTTTGCAAGCAAAAAACGAGGAGCATTAACCAAATTATTACCAAGGTATAGACATTATATTAAATTTGAGGCGTCGGTATTCTCACCAAAAAGTAGTACTAAGCTATTAATGTTAACAGAAAATCAAGTGATTGATTTTAAAAAAATATATAAAACTCAAGAAGAACGTTTTAAACTATTACCTCCAGGGATTTCATTGGATCGTAAATGGAGTGAACAATCGAAAGTACTGAAAGAAACATTCAAAAAAGAACATCAATTAGCACAGGAACAAAAAATAATTGTACAAATTGGCTCAGATTATTTCCGCAAAGGGGTGGATAGAAGCCTAATCGCTATTGCTAGCTTACCTGAAAATGTCAGAAAAAATATTGTCTATTACATCATTGGGCAAGACAAAATAGAAAAATTTCAGGAGTTAGCTGGAAAGCTTAATATTCAGGAACAAGTTCACTTTTTAGGCCCTAGAGATGATATAAATGTATTTCTTGCTGCTGCAGATTTATTATTACATCCAGCAAGACAAGAAGCTGCCGGAATTGTTCTGATTGAAGCGATCGTTGCTGGAGTTCCTCTTATCGCGAGTGATGTGTGTGGATATGCTCCTTATATTATGAAAGCTCACTGCGGTAGTGTGCTTTCTTCACCCTTTTCTCAATCTGATTTCAATCTAAAGTTAAATGAAATTCTTACTGATTCTTCGAATTTAGAAAAAATGAAAGATAATGCGATTAAATTTGCCAATAGCTATGATTTGTATAGTTTACCCTCTCGTGTTGTTGATTTTATTGAGGAATATGTAAATGATAAAGTGTAAGTCACCCTTTGACCAACTCTGGGAAGGCAAGAATCCTTTCTATGAAGTGAATAGGATTACTGGGGAGGTCTATCGCCAAGTAAAAAATAGAAGGACACTACAATTTTATGTAGGAAATGAGTCTTTCTTTATTAAACAACACTATGGTATTACTATTTCTGAAATATTAAAAAATATTCTGAGTTTTCGGTTTCCTGTATTAGATGCGCGTCAAGAGTGGGATGCAATAAAGCACTTAGAGAAAAATAATATAGATACAATGAATGCTTATGCTGTTGGTGTACGAGGTATAAATCCGCTAACTAGAGAATCTTTTTTAATTACTAAAGACTTGAATCCAACGATTAGTCTAGAAGACTATTGCAAAAAATGGTTAGTTAACCCCCCAACATTTCAAGAAAAGTTCAATCTTATTTTGAAACTAGCATCAATTGTTTCAGCAATGCATGCATCAGGATTGAATCACCGTGATTGTTATTTATGTCACTTTTTATTGGATGAAAATACTGATCAAATCAGTACAGACATTAAAATGTATATTATTGATTTACATCGAGCTCAAATAAGAAGCCAAGTACCAAAGCGTTGGAGAGATAAAGATCTAATTGGGCTATATTTTTCTTCTATGAATATAGGGTTAACATCTAGGGATATATATCGATTCTTGATAAAATATTTTAATACTGATTTAAAGTCTATTTTTCGGTCACATAATAAATTGCTTAAAAAAGCAAGACGTAATGCATTGATAATTAAAGAAAGAACTGAAAGAAAAGGATTGTAATAATGAGGCGAATTGATATTGCTTACTGTGCGGATGATAATTACGTTGAGTATTTAGCTGTCTCTCTTGTATCTGTTTCACTTAATAACCTTAATAATGATGTATACTTTCATTTATTTCTTTTCAATGTGAGCCAAAAAAATCTTAATATGCTAAGGGAGATTAAGGCAAATATTATTTTTTATCATATCGATAACGATGTTATGCGAAAGTATGATCAAAATTTTAGTATAAAACATCTTAATATGTCTACATATATGAGACTAATTGTGCCACGTATGCTACATGGTAAAGTTAATAATTTTATTTACTTGGACATTGATACACTATGCTTTTCTGATCTGAGTGAGATTAATCATGTAGATATTACTAACCATATTTGTGCTGTTTCATCAGATACACCAAATGATATTGATAATAAAAACACTAAAAGGTTGGGGTTAAAAAGTAACTATTATTTTAATGCTGGATTCTTATATATCAACGTCAATAACTGGCTAGATTTTGACGTTGAAAATAAAATCAATCAGCTAATTAGTGAGAAAGGTGACTCATTAATTTATTATGACCAAGATGCACTAAATAAAGTCTTAGAGAACCATATTGTAAAACTAGATCATTCATGGAATTATTTATACACATGGATGGATTTAGATGAAAAAGAAAAATACTTTTATTCAAAATCATCTATACCTAAAATCCTGCATTTTACAGGCGGTAGGAAACCATGGTTTAAGGAACATGAAGGGTTATCTCAGAATTTGTTTATATTTTATAAGCATTTAACACCCTGGAAAGATACAGAACTAAGAAGCTATTCAACTAGAATGAAAAATAGTGATAATAGAGTTTACTGCCGTGAAGCTTGGCACAAAAAACGTTATGGAACAGCGATTAAATTTTATTTGGTATATTTAAAAAATAAGTTAAAAGGTTAATTTCAACTCTATTTACAGATATCTTTGGATATCTGTAAATAGAGGATATTAGGCAAATAGCTAATAATCATTATTTTAGTTTTTTCTTTAATTTTACAATAATGTAATTTAAGTGACTAATTAAGCTTGAAAAATACTTAGACTGCCAACGCTCATGAGACGACTTTTTTTTCCACTGTTTTGCGGTAAGTGCTTTTTCTAAAGGCAATGATGACCATATTGAATCGTTATATACATTTCTAAAAAACTTTGCAGACTGATAATTAACCCATTCATGCCATGGTTTAGACACCCCAACATAGTGAATTAACTTTACATCATCGGTAAGTTTTTTTTTATAATATTCACTGTTTTTAATTTTAGGTTCGTCATCCATTCCGTAAAGAAAATTATAATTTTTATCCAAATAAAGGTTATGGCCATCAGATATCATGTTAAGGATATCTTGATCTGGAAATAAAGAATTATCTTTATTTTTACTAATTTCAGATACAAAATTATCCATGAGATTATTTTTTTTCCAGCTATCTAAATTGGCAAGCATAACACCGGAGTTAAAATATTTAGATTTTCTAAGAATATCTAATTTTTTAGCTCTTTCTTGCAACGTAGGTAAATCAGAAACAATAGCGAAGTAGTACTCATGTAAGTTTAGCGAGGCAATTTCAGACAAGTTGCCTTTGCAAATCACATCGGCATCTAAATATAGCGCTGTTTTATAATCAGCTGCCAGAATATCAAAGCCTATAACTCTATAGAATGTAGCATAAGGCCAACGCTCTGAAATAGGTAAGAATGTTAGTTTTGTGTTATTAATAATATAAACATCAATAGCAATATTATATGTTTTAGCCGTTTTTTCTAATTTTTTTAGATAGTTATCGGAAATTTTCTCAACAAAAAAATGAAAATGCAATTGTATATTCGGGTTGAATTTTATGACAGATTGCATTGATACAAATGCACCGAGTAGAAAATTTTGTGTTACCCCATAGATAATATTCATACTATCTTGTTCTGGTTGACTATAATCATACTTTATTTTTTTAGATAATATATTTGAGCGTTCAGAAAACATATCTATATCCAGTTGATAAAAGAGTCTCTATGTATCAGTATTATGAGTGGTTGCCGTATTTTTTAACGGCTTAAAAAATAGTTTATCATGAATTAGTATTGTAAGTAGAGATATATGCCAGAACTACCAGAAGTTGAAACCAGTCGCCGTGGGATAGAGCCACATTTAGTCGGAAATACAATCTCTTACGCCATTGTACGCAACAGTCGATTACGTTGGCCTATTAGTGAACAAATTAAAAGCTTATCAGATGAAATAGTTCTGAGTGTGCAACGTCGCGCTAAGTATTTGCTGATTGAATTGCAAACAGGTTGGGTTATTGTTCATCTGGGCATGTCTGGTAGTGTGCGTATTTTGACCGAAGAATTGCCTGAGGAAAAACATGACCATGTAGATTTAGTCATGCGAGATGGTAAAGTACTACGCTATACAGACCCTCGTCGTTTTGGCGCATGGCTCTGGTGTGATGATTTAGAAAACAGTTCGGTACTTGCACACTTAGGCCCTGAGCCATTATCAGATGCCTTTAATCCCCAATATCTTTATGAATTAGCGCAAAAGAAAAAAGTGGCCGTTAAGCCGTGGTTAATGGACAACAAAGTGGTTGTTGGCGTCGGTAATATTTATGCCAATGAAGCATTATTTGCGACGAAAATATCACCTGAAAAAATCACTAATACATTAACATTGGCTGAAATTACAGAACTCGTGCAACAGATCAAAAAGGTGTTACAACGCTCCATTGAGCAAGGCGGCACGACACTAAAAGATTTCTTACAGTCGGATGGCAAGCCAGGGTATTTTGCCCAAGAGTTGTTTGTCTATGGAAAAAAAGGTGAACCCTGCTCAATGTGTGGTACGCCTATAGAAAGCATTAAACAGGGGCAACGTAGCACTTTCTTTTGTCCGCAGTGCCAAAAATAGCGAGCCTTTGCTATTTTTTATTGAGTTTCTTTAGCATTGCCTCAGCAACTATAGGCGGCAGAAAAGACGAAATATCACCATCGTGAAGGGCAACATCTTTGATTAAAGAAGAAGAAACAAAGGACAAACTTTGCGATGGCAATAAAAATACAGTTTCCAAGTCAGGAACAAAATGGCGGTTCATATTTGCTAATTGCCACTCATATTCGAAATCAGCCACAGAACGAACGCCACGAATAAGAATATTAGCGCCATTTTTTTGTGCAAAATTAGCCATCAATTCAGAAAACCCAACAACTTCAACATTATCCAGGTGAGAAGTGACTTCTTTAGCAAGGGCAACGCGCTCATCAAGGGAAAACATCGGGTTTTTTCGTTGGCTATTCGCAATAGCCAGCAAAACATGGTCAAACATTGCTGCTGCTCGGGTAACAATATCAACATGTCCTGATGTCACAGGGTCAAACGTACCAGGGTAAATAGCCTTATGTTTCATGGCGATAGTATCTCGTTATTTGCATTATCTATTCGAAAAAATAGCATGAATAAGCGCTAACATTATCGGCTATCTAGCATGGTTGCAACAGTAGATAAGATTTTACTGCTATTTTTAGGTGCATATTCTGCACACTTTTATCTGAGCTTTATGGTAAGATAGCGCCAATTTTGGTAAGTGAATCAGATCGAATGTTATTGCTGCGTTTATATCAGGTACTTCTTTATCTTATCCAACCATTTATATGGGTTCGCCTATTGCTGCGCAGCCGTAAAGCGCCTGCGTATCGTAAACGTTGGGGCGAACGTTATGGCTTTTGTGCAGGAAAAGTAAAACCTCAAGGCATTTTATTACATTCAGTTTCTGTTGGGGAAACCCTCGCAGCGGTTCCATTAGTCCGTGCACTTCGCCATCACTATCCGTCTTTGCCAATTACAGTAACAACAATGACGCCAACTGGCTCAGAGCGTGTTCTTTCTGCATTTGGTGATGATGTCGACCACGTCTATTTACCTTATGACCTCCCTGGTTCAATGCGCCGTTTCCTGAAACAAGTCGACCCAAAACTTGTGATCATTATGGAAACTGAGTTATGGCCAAACATGATTAATCAATTGCATAAACGTAAAATTCCATTGGTTATTGCGAATGCAAGGCTTTCTGAGCGCTCTGCTGCTGGGTATCAAAAGCTCGGTAGTTTTGTGAAACGTATGCTACGTAATGTCACGATGGTCGCAGCACAACATCAAGAAGATGGTGAACGCTTCGTTCAATTAGGGTTACGGCGGATGCAATTGAGTGTCACGGGGAGCTTGAAGTTTGACATCTCAGTGACGCCTGAATTAGCCGTAAGGGCGATAACGTTGCGTCGCCAATGGGCAGCACATCGTCCTGTCTGGATAGCGACCAGCACTCACGAGGGTGAAGAAGCCATTGTATTAGAAACTCATCAAAAGTTGTTATCCCGTTTTCCTGATTTGCTTTTAATTTTAGTTCCTCGCCATCCAGAACGCTTTGCTAAAGCAGAAGAACTGACCCAAAAAGCCGGCTTAACCTTTATTCGTCGCAGTGCGAATGCGATTCCTTCCGCAGATATCCAAGTGGTGATCGGTGATACCATGGGTGAATTGATGTTGTTATATGGAATTGCGGATATTGCCTTTGTTGGGGGAAGCTTGGTAGAAACTGGAGGACATAACCCGCTCGAAGCGGCAGCCCACGCTTTACCTGTATTAATGGGGCCGCACACATTTAATTTCAAAGATATTTGTGGAAAACTGACTCAAGCAGATGGATTGATTACGGTGACAGATAGTGAATCGATGGTCCAAGCCGTAACGAGTTTACTTTCTGATGAGGATTACCGTTTATATTATGGTCGTCACGCCGCCGAGGTTCTTCATGAGAACCAAGGTGCTCTTCAAAGATTATTAAAACTATTGCAACCCTATTTGCCTCCGCGAGAGCAATAATGCCAAGTAATGTCTTTTTTTGAATATTAACTTGAACATTACAACAATAGATTGTGAATATTTTCTGGCGCATCCTAGTATTGCATTTAAACTATAGTACACTGCCTCGTTTATTATAGAGTCATTCGATTTGGTTTATTACTATTAGGGTAGTATCCAAATGGAATGTTGGAACTTTTGCTTATCTTTTTAAGACTATATGCCAGCCATTAATCAATCAATTTCAAATAAATATGTTTATGTATGGGTCATAAGCTATGCCATAGCTTGGATCTTAGCGAGTTTTTATTTCGACCCAACCGTACCTTATGACACAGTAGAAGCGGTAAATTGGGGGATGAACGGGGAGTGGGGATCACCTAAAAACCCATGGTTTGTTGGCGTTATGATGTGGCCGGCAATTTATCTTGATATCTCCTATAGTTTTTATTGGTACTTTAGCCACTTTGCGGGTATCGCATTCGGTTTACTTGGTGTGTGGAAGTTGGCTTTTCGTTTAACTGGGCGCCGCGACCTCGCTTGGTTTGCAATGCTAATGTTGAATTTATCAGGTGTTATTAATTTCGATATCATTCCTTATAATGATAATTATATTTTAGTGACATTATGGCCTTGGGTTATTTATTTCTTTTTACGTGCTGTTGATGATAATCCTGCATGGTGGTTGCCGTTTGCTTTATTTTCAGCTCTTGCAACGATGGGGAAATATTCAACGTTAGCATTAGTTGGGTCTGTTTTCTTATTAACCCTATTTGTGAAACAGGTTCGCCAAAGCTATCGTCAACCTGTTTTTTACCTTGCGATCGCTTTGTGGTTTGCTTTGGTATTACCAAATTTCTTTTGGTTGATGGCAACGGACTTTTCGGCTTTCAAATGGGTGGACTCACAAATCGACCCTGGGTTTAATCTTCATACCACACAAGCAGCACTTAGCGTGTTTTATCCGTTAGTCATTGCTGCGATTATTGTTTATTGCAGTGGTGGAAAGTTAGGATGGCCGAAAGCATTACCTAATCGCTTGGCTAACTTTATTCTTCTTTTTCCACTGGTGGTGATCTATGGCTGGTTCTCTTTCCACGATGGTGGTCGAATAACTGAATGGTTGCAGCCATTTATGGCTATTAGTGCGCCTTTATTTGTTGGCTCAATAACCGTGATGCCAAGAAAACCGTTTAAGAAGTCATTGGTTGGTTTTGCCATTTTTGGTGTTTTAGTGGTGGTTGGTTATATCACGGTTCAGGCTGCGAATATCCGTGGAGCAGGGCAAAAATTTATTGGTGTAAAAACCTTGATAGCAGACGGTGAGCAACGTTGGTATCAGCGTTATGGTACGCCAGTAAAATATGTTGGCGGAGAAGATAACCAATATCAATGGTTTATTATTTATGGTAAGGACAGGCCACATGTGATCCAGCCATGGTCAATGGAAAAACATATGCCGCCAAATGTGTACAACCGTGATATTACAGAAGCTGAAATTCGCCAACATGGGGCGTTATTGCTGGGCAAGAAATATGATGATTGCGCCCATGAAAACTTCGCTAAGGTTCGTAAGTTCTGGCCACAGTTTACGATAGAAAAAGAAGATGTGATTTATCGTTCTGAACCAGATGCAGAACCTGAAACTATGTGCTTTGGGTTTATTGCGCCAGAGCAGAAGTAAAATGTAAGGGACCGGCTATTAGCCGCTTCCTTACATTATAGAATTTTGCAGGTCAACTGTTGATAAACATCATCAGCACTGATACTTTCCATCGTATTTATTGCGGACTTAATTTCATGCTGCCCTTGCCCATATCCCCCAATCAAGCCGGGGTCAGTGGGGCCAAACAGGGTAAAATTAGGTTTATCAAGTGCCGCGGTTAAATGGCTAAGTCCAGTATCGACAGAAACGACGGCTTTAGCATTAGCAATTTGTTGTGCGACTTCCGCTAAGGTAAGTTTAGGTAAAACCTCAACAAAATCAAAGCCTTTTGCTAATCGTTCTGCACGTTGTTGCTCATGAGGTGCTCCCCACGGTAGTTTGATTTTGATGCCACTTTCAGCCATCAGTCCAATGAGCTCTCGCCAATTTTCTTCAGGCCAGTGTTTATCATCGCGGGTGGTTGAATGCAGAAAAATGACATAAGGGTTTTGAGGTTCTTCTTGTGACTGCAAAAAATGGCGAGCAATGGCGTAATCCCCTTGCTGCGTTGGGCAGGTATAACCAAGGCTTTTGGCAAATAATTGGCGAATACGTTCAACGGCATGTTGTTGCTTGCTGATTGCGTAACGGTGGTCATAAAAGAAGCTGGCTAATGGTTCGCGGATGCTATGGCGATCATAGCCATGTTTATCGCCATGAGCTAAGCGGGTGACAAGAAAAGCGCTCTTTAATAACCCTTGCGCATCAATAATCGCGTCATAATGTGTTGCTTGTAATTTCTTGCGAAACTCTGCACGTTCGGCTCTGATCGGGGCAGAAAACCAATTTTTTCGCCAGCGGCGAATGGCCACAGGGATCACTTGGTTAACGGCACTGTGCCATGTTGGGATTTGCGCGAAGCCTTCCTCAACGACCCAATCGAATTGAATATCGGGTATAGCTTGTTGTGCATCGGTCAGTGCAGGTAATGAGTGTAAAACATCCCCCATTGAAGATGTTTTGACTAATAATACTCTCATCATTCAATACCTATATTTAACCGAGCTAATGCATCGATAACTAATTGGGGTTGGATATCAATCAAACTTTGGTGATAACCACTTTCACCATCCCCTTTACGCACTTTGTGATATCCGGTAATTAAGCGGATCACTTCTGCTTTATCTGATAATGGTGGGGTGAAATCAGGGCTACTTGGGCCATATAAAGCGACAAGCGGTTTACCGAGTGCTGCTGCGACATGCATCAAACCCGAATCATTACTGACAACGGCATGGCAGGCATCGATTAGATTAACGGCTTGTTCTAACGATGTTTTCCCTGAAAAATTATGGCAATGCAATTTAGCATCATCGGTCAGCTCTAAACGAATAGCTTCACCGGCTTCGTGGTCTTTTTGTGAACCAAATAGCAGAACCTGATAGCCTTTTTGGCTAATCAGTGTTTGAGCAAGAGAAGCGTAGTGGTAGTGAGGCCAGCGCTTGGCGGGGCCGAACTCTGCCCCTGGGCAAAAACCAATAATAGGGCGAGAACCATCAACCCCAAAGGTTTGCAGGGTTTCAGTGACTTCTTGCGGCACCGTAACTAGTTTAGGCGGTAAAATGGGTGTCGGAATATCGGAAGCTGATTGAATAGCTTGCTTATCATAAGCAAGCGCAACGTATCGTTGCACCATTAAAGGAAACGCTTTTTTATTCAATGGACGAATATCATTGAGTAGGCCATAGCGCATTTCGCCACGCCACCCCGTTCTTTTGGGGATCTTTGCAAAGAAGGGCACAAGTGCAGATTTTAATGAATTTGGTAACACAATAGCTTGGTTATAGCCATTTACCTGCAAACTTTTACCTAATCGACGACGTTCACCTATTTCCAGTGCGCCATGCCCGAGAGGCATAGGAATAGCTTCGCTAACTTCAGGCATTTTGGCGAGTAAAGGACGGCACCATTGTGGCGCCATCACATCAATCTGTGCATGGGGATGTAAAGCCTTGATCGTGCGATAAAGGCTTTGTGACATCATCATATCTCCTACCCATGAAGGGCCGATCACCAATATTTTCATAAATGATTTTTCAGAAATAAATGTTACGCGTCTTTATTGAGCAGGTGCATATATTCGGTGACACCTTCAGCAACTGTTTTAAATGGCGCAGTGTAGCCAGCAGCACGTAATTTAGTCAGGTCAGCTTGTGTGAAGCTTTGGTAGCGACCTTTTAATTTCTCAGGGAATTCAATGTATTCGATAGCCACATTTTTGTCTTTGTGGAATTCAGTGACTGCATCAGCAACAGCTTGGAAAGATTCCGCACGTCCTGTACCGCAGTTAAAAATACCTGAAACATTGTTTTCCCAGAACCATAAATTGACCGCAGCCACATCGCCCACATAAATAAAGTCACGGCGGAAAGTATCGCTACCTTCGAACAGTTTTGGGTTTTGCCCTTCATTAATTTGTTTATTTAAGTGGTAAGCGACACTCGCCATGCTGCCTTTATGGTCTTCATTTGGCCCATAAACATTGAAATAGCGGAAACCACAAACTTGTGAATTGGCTTCTGGCAGGATCTCACGTACATATTGGTCAAATTGGAATTTTGAATAACCATAGACATTTAATGGTTTTTCGAACTGGCGTTCTTCAATAAAGTTATCGCTACGACCGCCATAAGTTGCTGCAGAAGATGCGTATAAGAAGGGAATTTCGCGCTCTAAGCAGTAATGTAATAACTCTTTAGAAAACTGGTAGTTATTGTCCATCATATACTTGCCATCCCACTCTGTGGTTGATGAACAAGCTCCTTCGTGGAATACCGCGTCAACTTCACCGAAATCATCACCCGCGATAATACTCACAATGAAATCTTCTTTATCTGCGTAATCCGCAATATCAAGGTCAACAAGGTTGGCAAATTTAGTGCCATCTTTCAGGTTATCAACCACTAGGATATCTGTGCGGCCGATTGCATTTAGGGCTTTAATAATATTGCTGCCAATAAAACCAGCTCCACCAGTGACTATGATCATTGGGTATACCTCAAATGGGTTAAGAAAATAGGATCGTTATTGGTGACTATAATAACATCTCTTGGCGCAGACGGTAGCATTGATAGAAGAGAATTGAGCTGACACTTAAATGAGAACAAGGGAAATATCGTGATCTTGGCTACAAACTTGACTTATTTATGCTGTGAATATCGCCACACATAGAGACTATTATTAAACTCTATTAATAGTCTCTATACAGGAAAAAATCATGTCAGAAAGATTTTATCAGCAGATTCAAGAACAATTGCTACAAATTGAAGCCGATGGGTTATTTAAAAATGAACGCATTATTACGACTTCACAAGATGCTGACATTGAAATTGTAGGTGGCCAGCGGGTTATTAACTTCTGTGCAAATAATTACCTTGGTCTTGCTAACCATCCTGCACTCATCGAAGCCGCTAAACAAGGAATGGATAGCCATGGTTTTGGTATGGCATCGGTACGCTTTATTTGTGGAACGCAAGATAACCACAAAGTTTTAGAGCGCAAACTGGCGGATTTTCTGGGCATGGAAGATGCCATTCTCTATTCGTCCTGTTTTGATGCAAATGGCGGTCTGTTTGAAACCTTGTTAGGCGCGGAAGATGCCATTATTTCAGATGCATTAAATCATGCATCAATTATTGATGGGGTTCGCTTAAGCAAGGCAAAACGCTACCGTTACAGCAATAATAATATGGTGGAATTAAAAGCGCGCTTAGAAGAAGCTAAAGCCGCAGGGGCTCGCCATATTTTAATCGCAACAGATGGTGTGTTCTCGATGGATGGTGTGATCGCGGATTTGAAATCCATTTGTGACCTCGCGGACGAATACCAAGCGTTGGTGATGGTGGATGATTCACATGCTGTTGGTTTTGTTGGGGAAAATGGTCGAGGTAGCCATGAGTACTGCGATGTGATGGGCCGTATCGATATTATCACGGGGACATTGGGTAAAGCCTTGGGCGGTGCATCCGGTGGTTATACGGCGGCGAAAAAAGAGGTGGTTGAATGGCTGCGTCAGCGTTCTCGTCCTTATTTGTTTTCGAACTCACTCGCGCCTGCGATTGTTGCCGCATCTATCAAAGTGATTGATATGATGAAAGAAGGCCATTCATTACGTGAAAAATTATGGCGTAATGCTGTGTTATTTAGAGAAAAAATGACAGCGGCAGGTTTCACCCTCGCAGGTGCTGACCATGCCATCATCCCTGTCATGTTAGGTGATGCCAAACTAGCCCAAATTTTTGCAAAAGAGCTACTTGATGAAGGTATCTATGTCACGGGCTTTTTCTACCCTGTTGTGCCGCAAGGCCAGGCACGTATTCGTACTCAGATGTCCGCAGCTCATAGTGAGGAGGATATTCTACACGCTGTTGAAGCATTCACCCGCATTGGAAAAAAGCTAAATATAATCAAATAAAAGGTCTTCTATGAAAGCACTGTCCAAACTGAAAGCTGAACCTGGTATATGGATGACAGAAGTTCCGAAACCGGAACTTGGGCACAATGATGTGATGATTAAAATTCGTAAAACTGCGATTTGTGGTACGGATGTACATATCTATAACTGGGATGAATGGTCGCAGAAAACCATTCCTGTCCCAATGGTTGTCGGTCATGAATATATAGGGGAAATTGTTGCGATTGGGCAGGAAGTCAAAGGCTTTAAAATTGGTGACCGAGTGTCAGGGGAAGGGCATATTACTTGTGGCCATTGTCGAAATTGTCGCGGCGGCCGTGCCCATCTTTGCCGCAATACGATTGGAGTAGGGGTTAACCGAGAAGGGTGTTTTGCTGAATATTTGGTGATCCCCGCATTTAATGCTTTTAAAATTCCCGATAACATTCCTGATGAAATAGCGGCGATTTTTGACCCATTTGGTAACGCAGTTCATACGGCACTTTCCTTTGATTTAGTGGGGGAGGATGTGCTGGTTTCAGGGGCTGGCCCTATAGGCATCATGGCGGCTGCGGTATGCCGACATGTAGGTGCACGCCATGTTGTTATCACTGATGTGAATGATTATCGGCTTGAATTGGCGAAAAAAATGGGTGTTTCCCGTGCCGTGAATGTCAGTCGTGAAAATTTAAAAGATGTGATGAACGAACTGGGAATGAAAGAAGGTTTTGACGTGGCATTAGAAGTTTCTGGTGCACCGGCCGCTTTCCAGACCATGTTAGACACCATGAACCACGGAGGCAGAATTGCCCTATTAGGAATCCCCCCTGCTTCGATGGCAACAGATTGGAGCCAAGTAATATTCAAGGGGCTGTTTATTAAGGGAATTTACGGCCGTGAGATGTTTGAAACATGGTATAAAATGGCGACACTCATTCAATCTGGTTTGGATTTATCACCGATAATTACCCATCAATTCCCCATTGATGAGTTCCAAAAAGGCTTTGATATCATGCGGTCAGGCCAAGCGGGTAAAGTGATTTTAAACTGGGATTAAATTTTTATCATATCCATTCCCCTTCTTGGCTTTTGCGCTAAGAAGGGGAGCAGAATGGTTTACTGCTGTTGTTTGAAAAGCGGACGTTTTTGGGCTTTATCGCCCTGCACTAACAAAGGTTGTAAAGCCTTATCGTTATAAATCCCCTCGACAACAAACATAATAAAATCAATCCCCTGTAGCTTCGGAGAGGGTAATGTAAACTCACAGAGACCGAGCTCTTGCGGAATAATCACATTTTCTGGTTGGCTAGCCGCTTCGGGTTGCCCAACAGTAGCATCTTTGGTTGGTGGTGTTTTTATTTCATCTTGTACTGCTTGCTTGTTTTGAGGTTGTATCGGTGTTTTTTTCGCTTCTTCAGATAACATTCTTAATGATGTTGGCTGTTTCGTTGTAGGTTCAGGGCTCAGTAGAGCACTAACACCCACTAACTCGACATCAGCAGGGAGTTGGGCAAGGTATTTTTGTAATGCACGAACGGTAGATGGGTGCGGATGACCGATTGCAACCGCATTACCGTGCTTGCGTGCATAAGTCACAGCCTTATTCAACTGAGTGCGGGTTTCTTCTTCCGATTGGTGGTTATCAATAAAAATATGGCGACGTAACGTGGGAACACCGTATTCTTTGGCGGCATTACCTGCTTGGGTATTGCCAATAGTCACACTATCAAGGAAAAATAAGTTTGACTTTGACAGGCTCTGCATCACATTACGCATTCCTGCTAAGTTAGAGGTCATCTCACTTCCCATGTGGTTATTCATGCCTTTTGCATGAGGAACTCGGCTTATTGCATTTTTAATAATGCGGTCAATTTCCTCTGCACTCATTGATGGAGCCAATGTGTCTTTCTCTAACGGTTGCTTGCTCAATGGTTTCATGGGCATGTGGATAAGAATATCACGCCCTTGTTGATGGGCTTTTTCTGCGACTTCACGGCCATGGGGAGAGCTCGGTAAAATTGCAATAGTTACCGCAGGGGATAACGCTAAAATTTGGTTATCTTCTTTAACGCGATAACCAAAATCATCAATTACAATCGCCAATTTTGCCGCACTCACCGGTAGACACATCATTAATAATGACAAAACAATGAGTGGTCGAACGGGTAAGTGCTTCAGCATAACGTTATCCTAATTAATTGAATTTAAAATTTATCGCCCTAACCATGGACGAGGGTTTACGGTTTTACCTTGTCTGCGAATTTCAAAATAGAGTGCTGGGCGTTCTTGGCCGCCACTGCTACCTACTAAGGCGATAGGTTGACCCGCTCTAACCTCTTGGCCGACATTCACTAAGGCGCTCTGGTTATAGCCATAAAGGCTCATATCCCCCTTACCATGTTCGACGACAACGACGAGCCCATAGCCTTGTAACCAGTCGGCCAATAGCACGCGTCCATCAGCGATGGCTTTGACTTGTGTGCCTTCGTTAGCGGCGATAACCATGCCTTTCCAACGCAGTTCGCTGGAAATGACATCACCATAGTTGTGGAGTAATGCGCCACGAACAGGCCAAATAGCTTGCCCTGCCGGGCGTCCTAGACCACCTGTACGTGACATCAGTGAGCGTTCACTTTCAGATGGTTTATAGGTTGAGCCTTTCTGTTTGGCTTGCCGTTCTTTTTCAGCCACTTGTACGCGAATACGTGCCGCTTCTTTGGCTTCTCGCTCTGCTCGGGCTTTGGCTTCACGTTCAGCGCGGGCAATCTTATCGCGTAATCTCGCTTCGTTTTGTTTTAGAACTGCAAGATTTTTTTGGTCTTCTTTTAATGTACTCTCAAGGGCATTCAAGGTTTTTTGCCGTGAAGCGCGTGCGTTATCCAACTTACGCTTTTCTTGTTGTTGGCGAGCCAGCGTTGTTTTTTGTTCGGCTTGTTTTTTTTGTTCCAGTTGTTTTTGTTCTTGCAGCTCTTGAGTAGTTTCCTCTAGAGCGACAATGTTTTTTTCACGTGCTTGATTTAAATAGCTGTAATAGGCCAAAATACGCTCTTCGCGTTGGCCTTCTTCACCTTTGAACATTAGGGTTAACCCTTGGTGTTTACCTAACCGGAAAGCCGCGTCTAGTTGGTCAGCTAATAATTTCTCTTGTTGTTGTTTTTTGGTTTGTAGCTGCTTGATATTGCTACTTAAGGAAATAATTTCTTTATCTAATTGTTTTAGCTGATTTTGAGTTTCATGCAGGCTGCGCCCTGCGGCGGAAATGCTTTGCTCTTGTTGTTTAAGTTGCTCAAGCAGTGCTGAGCGCTTGGCTTGTTGTTCTTTTACACTTTTCTCTTTCTCAGCGATACTTTTGAGTAAATCATGTAACTGGCCTTTATTTGCGGTGATCTGGTTGGCAAACACAGCTTGTGTTGGGGCGAGAACAAGCAGCCCTAACCCAAATATAGCGCTAATAGCCTGACGAATAAATGAAATTTTCATTCGATGATGTGTATTGCCCATCGTGATAAATCACCTCAATTAAATGCAATAACTGATTATTTCATCTGCAAGTGATGGTTTCCAGCACTGTCTAACAAATAGTATTGAAAACATTTATAAATTCGGATTTTTGCCCTGAATTAGAACTATATTAAGTCAAATAACACAGTTTTATTATCACTGATTTATTTTGTATAGCCAGTTTTCAATACTTTTTTCTTATTCATTGCCTATTTGAAGCACAGCTTAGACCTGTTTCGCACGTTTATGTTAAAATATTTGCGTACAGCTTCGAAACAGAAAAGTTATTTTTCAGTGAACTGTGTTAATTTTGCGGGCCTTACCGCAAAAAAAACAAGCGAGTTTGCGGGAATTGGCTGTAATTAGCTCAACACAAAGGTATACTCAGAACCCTTTGATATTCGTTTTTAACTAACGGGAGTGATTGCCCCCCATGATCCAAGAAATCATGCAATTTGTAAGCCGGAACATGTTATTGAGTCTGGTTTGGATAGCGCTATTAGTCGCTGTCGTTGTTATGACCTTTAAAGGCCTTTTCTCTAAAACGAAAGTGATTGCTCGTTCACAAGCGATTACACTGATTAATAAGGAAGAGGCGGTTGTTGTCGATTTACGTTCTCGTGACGATTTCCGTAAAGGGCACATTATTGATTCTATAAACTTAACACCGTCTGAAATTAAAGAGAATAATTTAGGTGAATTAGAAAAACACAAACAGAAACCAGTAATTATCGTTTCTGCAAGTGGTATGGAATCAGGTAAACCGGCGGAACAGCTGGCACAACACGGTTTTGAAAAAGTCTTTGTCCTGAAGGAAGGGATCTCTGGCTGGGCAGGTGAAAACCTTCCTTTAGCTCGTGGTAAGAAGTAATTATCTGGTATCGAGTTGCTTCCCAAGTTATATATGCAACAAGTAATTTGGGGAGCGCAACGCAGCGAACACCCCAGTAGCTCAGAATAACAGGGTTTCCCTTAAATTATTTGGGCTACAGGTAGGCGGCAAGTGAAGATATCCAAGGAGCATACATCAGTATGTGACTTGGGTAGCGCAACGCAGCGAACACCCCTGTAGCTCAAAGAATAACAGGGAAAATTCATATGGAAGTTAAAGGTACATAAACTATGTCAGAACAAAACAACTCAGAAATGGTCTTTCAAATTCAACGCATTTATGCAAAAGACGTTTCATTTGAAGCACCTAACGCACCACACATCTTTCAACACGAGTGGCAGCCAGAAATCAAATTGGATTTAGACACTTCTTCAACTCAGCTGTCTGAAGGTGTTTATGAGGTTGTTTTACGTGTCACTACTACGGCAACTTTAGGTGAAGAAACGGCTTTCTTGTGTGAAGTGCAGCAGGCGGGTGTTTTCTCTATCGAAGGCATTGAAGGTACTCAAATGGCACATTGCTTAGGTGCATACTGCCCGAACATCCTGTTCCCATATGCACGTGAAGCGATCACAAGCTTAGTGGGCCGTGGTACATTCCCACAATTGAACTTAGCGCCAGTTAACTTTGATGCACTGTTCATGAACTATTTACAGCAGCAACAAGGTGAACAAGCGCAGAACTCAGAAGCTCAACAGGACGCTTAATGAATACTGCTTCAATGACAGTGATCGGTGCCGGCTCGTACGGCACCGCTTTAGCCATTACGCTTGCACGTAATGCACATCAGGTTGTGCTATGGGGCCATGACCCAAAACACATTCATCAATTAGAACAAGATCGCAGCAATCAGGCGTTTTTGCCTGGCGTTTCTTTCCCTGATAGTTTATCTCTCGAAACGGACTTAAAACGCGCCGTTGAGGCGAGCCCCAATATCTTGATTGTCGTACCTAGCCATGTTTTTGGTGATGTACTAAAACAGATCCAACCTTACTTACGCGCAGACTCCCGCATTATTTGGGCGACTAAAGGCTTAGAACGGGATACAGGTCGTTTGTTGCAAGAAGTGGCACGTGAGGTATTAGGCAATGAAATTCCGCTGGCTGTGTTGTCTGGTCCGACATTTGCGAAAGAGTTAGCTGCGGGTTTACCGACAGCAATTTCCGTGGCGGCAAGCGATAGCCAATTTGGTGATGATTTACAAAAATTATTCCATTGCGGCAAAAGTTTCCGTGTCTATAAGAACCCCGATATGGTAGGGGTGCAACTGGGCGGAGCAGTAAAAAATGTCATCGCAATTGGCGCAGGGATCTCCGATGGTATGGGGTTTGGTGCAAACGCACGTACCGCATTGATTACCCGTGGTTTAGCGGAAATGAGCCGTTTAGGTGCAGCTTTAGGAGCAGACCCTGCAACTTTTATGGGGATGGCGGGTTTAGGTGACCTTGTGTTAACGTGTACCGATAACCAATCCCGTAACCGCCGTTTTGGCATGATGCTAGGCGATGGCGTTAGCGTTGAAGATGCAGAAAAAGAGATTGGCCAAGTGGTTGAAGGCTATCGAAATACCAAAGAAGTCCGCGCACTGGCTGAGCGGGCTGGTGTTGAAATGCCAATTACTGAGCAAATTTATCAAATCCTCTATCGCCATAAAAATGTGTTAGAGGCAGCGCAAGCCCTATTAGGGCGTGCGACGAAAGATGAAATTGCCGATATGCCAAAGCTGCATGATTAATAAAAATAGATAGGTGAGTGATTATGTCGCGTGAAGAACTGGATAGAATTTGGGGTTTCATTAAAGATGAAGCGAAGTCTCTTGCGGACTGCGAACCACTCCTCGCCAGTTTTTTTAACGCGACATTATTAAAGCACGACAATTTAGGCAGTGCGCTCAGCTATATGCTAGCGAATAAACTGAGCTCACCGATTATGCCTGCTCTTGAAGTGCGCGAAATTGTGGAAGCCGCTTATCGCAATGACGAAAGTATGATTTTCTCTGCGGCAATGGACTTAGCAGCCGTTCGCTTACGTGACCCTGCCGTTGATAAATATTCCACGCCACTATTGTACTTAAAAGGTTTCCACGCCTTGCAAGCCTATCGCATTGGTAATTGGTTGTGGAAAGAAGGCCGCCAAGCGCTGGCGGTTTACCTACAAAATCAAATTTCCGTTTCATTTGGTGTCGACATCCACCCAGCGGCCCGTATTGGTTGTGGCATCATGCTTGACCACGCAACTGGTATTGTGATTGGGGAAACCGCAATTGTCGAAAATGACGTCTCAATTTTACAATCCGTCACACTAGGCGGTACCGGGAAAACCTGTGGCGACCGCCATCCTAAAGTAAGAGAAGGGGTGATGATTGGCGCAGGGGCAAAAATTCTAGGCAATATTGAAATTGGCCGCGGCGCAAAAATTGGCGCAGGCTCTGTTGTACTTCACCCCGTTCCACCGCATACCACAGTAGCAGGGGTTCCAGCACGCATTGTCGGTAAACCAACCAGCGATAAACCGTCCTTAGAAATGGATCAAAACTTTAATGGCACTATTTGGGGTTTTGAAGATGGGGATGGGATTTGAGAGAGTTAATAGTTTTTGAAACTCATGATGCTTATTCTCCAAAGGTCTTTCTTTTGAATATGTTACCTGCTTTAAACTGAGCAATAGATTTTTTAGGTGTTCAGCATTGGCTGGAGAATATAATAAGTAGGCGGTTTCTGTCAGTTTACTATCACTATTTACAGTTTCAGTAGTCGTATTTTTAATTTGCTTTTTAAGACTAATTTTCACCTAATCTCCTCCTTCTTATTTAATGAGAAAATAAAAGCCTATTTTCATAAAACGAGCTGTAATAGGACCCAAAGAATCTGAGCCCATACGATACAGCTCGAATATGGTATTAATCTTTCAATAACGCCCCTGCATACCCCAACTGCCTCCATGCTTCAAACACCACCACTGCCACAGAGTTGGATAAATTCATACTGCGGCTATCTGCCAACATCGGAATACGAATTTTTTGCTCTATTGGCATGTTATCTAGCACATAAGGCGGTAGCCCTCGGGTTTCAGGGCCAAACATCAAATAATCATTTTCTTGATAGCTAACATTACTATGACTTGGCTTACCTTTGGTGGTTAAGGCAAACACGCGAGCTCCACTTTCAGATTGGTTATTATCAGGGTTTAGCCCTTCACTTTTTAAAAAAGCAAAATAATCATGATGGTGTTTGATATCGGCAAATTCGCTATAGTCCAACCCTGCGCGACGTAAGCGTTTATCATCCCATGTAAACCCAAGAGGGTGAATAAGATGTAAATCAAAGCCAGTATTGGCACAAAGGCGAATGATATTGCCAGTATTTGGCGGTATTTCTGGTTCGAATAAAACAATGTGTGGCATAACGTTAAGCTGATATTTGTGATAATAAATGATGGGAAGAGTTTACGCGCAAATGGCTTTGGTTTCATGTGGAACTTTTATATGTGTCATAAAATTTATTTGCCCCCTGCAAACAAAAAACGAGCCATACAGGCTCGTTTGTGAAATAACTCGTTGAGGTTAGCTGTTATAACCATTAGGGTTCATGGACTGCCAACGCCAGCTATCATTGACCATATCTTGGATAGAATACTGCGCTTTCCAGTTTAAATCTTTCAATGCTTTCTCTGGGCTAGACCAACATTCCGCAATATCACCGGGGCGCCTTGCTACAATCTCATATTTAATTGGTTTACCTGACGCTTTTTCAAACGCAGTAATAATTTCTAGCACACTTGTGCCAGTTCCTGTTCCAAGATTGTAGACATGTAAGCCCGCTTGCTGGCTAACTTTATTCAGGGCGGCAATATGGCCATCTGCTAAATCCATTACGTGAATATAGTCACGCACACCAGTACCATCCGGTGTTGGGTAATCATTGCCAAATACCATGACTTGTGGGCGGCGGCCTACAGCGACTTGGGAAACAAACGGTGCCAAGTTATTTGGAATCCCTTGCGGGTCTTCACCCATAGTGCCCGATGGGTGTGCACCAACAGGGTTAAAGTAACGCAGTAAGGTCAGTGACCAGTCATCTTCCGCAATATATAAATCTGAAAGGATACGTTCAACCATATACTTACTGGTTCCGTATGGGTTGGTAGTCCCACCGACTTTGGAGTTTTCTGTTAATGGTACCTCTTCAGGGTCACCATATACGGTCGCTGATGAACTAAAAATCAGGCTCTTAACACCCGCTTTTTTCATGCTTTCTACTAATACCAATGTGCCATTGACATTAACATCATAGTATTCAATCGGTTTCTGTACTGACTCACCAACAGCTTTTAACCCAGCAAAGTGAATGACGGAATGAATTTGATGATTAGCAAAAATAGATTCTAAAATTTGGCCATCACGCACATCACCTTGGTAAAAAACTGGCTTAACACCTGTGATAGCTTCAATACGGTTAAGCACTTCAAGGTTGGCATTATGCAAGTTATCTAAAATAACCGGTTGCATCCCTTGCTGGATCATCTGCACACAGGTGTGGCTACCAATGTAGCCAAGGCCGCCTGTGACGAGAACTTGTTGATTATGCATCGCAATATTCCTGAGTTTTAATATTCGTAATGGTAGTTATAGTCGTCAGACCTTGCATCGATACCATTTAGGATCACACCCGTAATGTCGATATCATTTTGCTTAAAGCGTTTTAGCGATAAATCAACATCTTTTACGGTATTCACACCATAGAAAGCAATTAACAATGAAGTACCGACATATTTACCAATAATCGCGGAGTCAGTAATCGCTAAGATTGGCGCGGTATCGATCACTACAATATCGTATTGGTTTTTGACTTTATCTAATAACTGCTTAAAGCGCTCACCCATTAATAACTCAGAAGAGTGAGTGACGTTTTTACCACGGCAAATCACATCAAGATTTTCAATCACGTTCGCATGAATGGTCGGTGATTCTAAGCTTTGCTGTGATAAGTAGTCAGATAAGCCCGCTTTATTGCTTAACCCAAAGGCTTTGTGCAAACGGCCTTTACGTAGGTCGGTATCGATTAATAACACTTTCTTACCTGCGTTAGCCAGTACTACCGCCATATTGGAGGTCACAAAACTTTTCCCGACTCCAGGTGACGCACTAGTCACCATAACGAGGTTGTTACCTTGGTTCATCACTGAGAAGTACACACTGGTACGCAGTGAGCGAATGGCCTCAACCGCAGTATCTGCTGGGTTTTCTATCGCTAATGGGCTCTTATTCCCGGCTTCAATGAGTTTTTTCTCATGAGCAGAGAAAGGGATAGTGGCATACACATTGACACCCAATGCATCAATGTCTTCCGTGCTCTTAATCTTATTATTAAAGAACTCACGGGCAATCACATACGCACAGCCGATAATAAAGCCAAGGATAGTGGCAAGAACAACAATCAATGACTTTTTGGGGGCTACAGGTTTTGGTTGTGACTCAGCGGAGTCAATAATACGCACATCCGCCGTAATACCAGAATTCAATACGCTAAGTTCCTGCTGCTTAGCCACTAATTGAGCGTAAATCGCTTGTTCAGCTTCAACATCACGGGTTAAACGGACGATTTCTTGTTGGGTATTTGGTAATTTTTGAATGTTTTTGCTGATTTTTTCTTTCTCACGTAACAGTTGTTGGCGTTTATCTAATAGGGACTGATAAGCCGGGTGGTTACGAGTATATAGCTGCTGAATCTCGACCTCTTTAAAGGTCAGTTCATTAAGTTTTTCTTCGACTTGTAATGCACTGTCGAGAGCGGCTTTAGCTTCTAAAGAGAGGTCAATGGATTCATTCTTTTTGCGAAAGGCATTGAGCTGGTTTTCGTAGTTATCTAATTTCTTTTTAATAGTCGGTAAGTAGCCATCTAAGAATACGAGCGTATTGTTTGTGACTTCTTTTTTACGTTCGGTATTTTGGTCAACATAGTTTTGGATAACACTGTTAAGAATTTTAACATTCTCAGCTTGATCCGCACCTTTAATGGCTAAGCTGATAATACCGGTACCTTTGCCAACTTCCGCGATGGTTAGGGTATTGCGTAAGTCTTCAATGGTGGAATAACGGGCATTTTTGATTAACGAAAACTCTTCGCCAGTTTCAGCCGCAAAACTGGAAATTAATAAGTTAATTTCACCTTGTTTGAGCAATTCACCCACTTTGCCTTGCAAAACTTGGCCATCTACATTGAGGGAATAATTGTTATCCCCTAAATACGTCAGGATCAATGGCTGGCCAATTAAGTTTTCAGGTAATTGAAATAGGGCAATATGAACGGGAGCGATTTCACCCAGTAATTTACTGACAAAGCCTTCAGGGGCTGCTTGAGTGTCTAGGTTCAGGTCTGCAACGGTTTTGCCTAACACCATGCGGGACTTGATGACTTCAATTTCAGAGTCGACTTGGTTATTGCTGTTACCAAATGGCATGACATCACTCATTTGGTCAAGTAATGAAACCTGACCTAATTTGTCATACTGTAAGGTCGCATTGGCTTGGTAAATAGGGGTTGCCAATAGGCTATATGCCACTGAAACAGCAGCAAAAAATACGGTAAAAAACCCAATTTTAATGGTATTGGATTTCAAAACTTTAAACAGAGCGAGCAGATCGATTTCATCTGAGGCAGGGGAGCTATTTTTTGTTGTGTTCATAATAGGTTAAATGTTAAGTCATCCAATAAATAAAATTAAATTTTGCCTTGCCAAGTCATCGAGGCTTTTTCCATCAACTGGTAAACATGTTCAAACATTTCATCACTACGTTTATGGGGGTCAGGGATTTCGGTTTTATTGATCCATTGCCCAAATAACATCACTTTGCCGCGAGTTTCAGGAAACTGTTGGTGGATTTTAGCAATATGTTCGTTTTCCATCACTAGGATTAAGTCTGCTTTATTACATAATTCGCTGGTTAAGCGACGTGATTGATGGTTTTCAAGGGAAAGGTTATGTTGCTCGGCAATCCGAATGGCACTGTCATAAGCTGGCATGTCATTTTTGGCGATAATGCCCGCTGAATGAACCGTTTTTTCGGGAAAATAGTACTGTAATAAACGCTCCCCCGTAGGAGAGCGGCAGATATTTCCCATACAAACAACGAGAATATTATTAAACATATCGATTACCAGTCGTGAATACGCTTGGTACCTTCGGTTAATTGATTATATGAAGCGATAGTTGGTAATAACTGAGTGATTAGACGGTTCCAACGTACCACAGGGGCTGCGGTAACATACACTAAGTCATAAGGCTGTAGTTTAAATTCAGTACCCATCACGAGTGAGGTGGCATCCGATAAGTCTAACTGATAGACCGCAGCCATTTTTTTCGGTAACAGGGCTTCAAGTTCTTTGTCTTCCGCGGGCTGGTTTTTAACTGGGCGAATAACAAATACCCCTGTTGCATTGGCTGTATTTTGGTCTATCCCGCTCGCTTTGCTTAGGGCTTCAGTAATGCTCATACCCGCACGGTCAATAGTTAAGGTCGTTGGTTGGCCGACTTCACCCATCACAAAAACTTTCTGTCCATCATTACGAGGTACATACAGTACGTCACCCGGCATCATCAGGTAGTTCTGGGTTAAGTCACCATATTGGACTAAAGCTTGTAATGACACTTTGATTTCTTTGCCATTGCGTGTAAGAACCACATTATCCCAATCGGCTTTTTCGGTTAAGCCACCGGCATTATTAAAGGCTTCTAAGATAGTCAGTGGAACGTTAGTGATAGGCAATGTACCCGGTTTTGCCACTTCACCCGACACATACATTTTTTGTGAGCGGAAGGCGGCAATACTCACATCCACTTGTGGGGATTCAATATAAGTGGCTAAGCGGTTACTGATCAGGGTACGGATTTCAGTAACGGTTTTACCGATGACTTTGACTTTACCAATATATGGATAGTAGATGGTGCCGTCAGAGTGAACCCAGTTACCGGAGTCTTGTGCACTACGGTAAGAACCCGCAGGGATAGTCAATTCAGGATGATCCCAAACTGTAATGGTTAATACATCACCAGCACCCACGCGGTATTCATAGTGAGTCAGTTGCTTTTCTAACTGCGCATTGGGTTTAGCAATAGTTGGAGCGGTGTACATATCATCCAATAATTTTGGTGAGATTGGATAGATATCAACCAATTTAGTAATGTCACGGTCACCCGTATCAACCACATTTTTGCCTGAGGTTGATATATAGGCGCCGGGGGTGACGGTGCAGCCTGTAAGTAAAATACTTATTGTTAGTAGTGTAAGGAAGTGATATTTTTTGAGCACAGTACTATCCTATAGCCCTATAGCGACAAAGTTTCAGTAAGATTTAGATTATGGTATAGCTTCATTTAGCCATTTACTTAATATGATTTTTAAAGTTGATATTAATAAAAAAGTGGTAAAACAATTTTATTAATTAAGATTAGAAAATTTAGTGTATGACTTTTTATCATACAGGTTATTTATTATTTAAGATGACACATGAATGTAACTTAGTTAATTAGCAGTTGATTGTATATATGATTTTTTATGAAACATTAATTTAATACTATTTAGTTCCAGACGTGATTGATTCTTGAATTTGTCAATAGTCAACGAGCGTATTTATATAGTAATTTAATAATTGGAATAGGAAGTAAATGGAAAACAAATCTGCCGAGTAAAATGTTTACATTTTTAATGTTTACTGCTTTTACTTTTTTCATATGATTAAATCGAATATATACCTCACTAAGTGATTTAGATAATCCACACCTTCGATTTATGGTGTCTTCATTAAGCTTATATTCAAGTAAGATATCAGGTAAGTTAGCAAATTTCTTTCCTTTTTCAAGTAATATAAACCATAATCCCATATCTTCAGTAAGTAATGTATTTGTTGGGTATCTAAATCCTTCAATAAAAATAGAAGAGCGAAATATTACAGTTGGGTGAATAAATGGGCAACGTGATATACTGAAATTTTTAAGTTTATCATGTATCAATGGTAGTGATTTGTATTCAAGTGAAAATGTTGCTCCAAATTCTTTGCAAGCACCACCTAATACATCAGTTTCTTTATTATTCTCCATAAAATTAACTTGTTTTTCTATTCTATTTGGAAGAGAGATATCATCACTATCCATGCGAGCAATATAGTCGTACTCTAATGCACTAACAATATCTATTAAACTATTTAAAGCGTAAGATAAACCTTTATTCTCTTCGTTTTTTATTAAATTAATATTTTCTTCTTTAGAAAAAACATCCAGTATCTCATTTAAATTTTGAGGCAATATGCCATCACAGTAAATAAAAATGTCAACAGGATGTGTTTGAATCAATAAACTATTGATTGACCTTTCGACTTCGTAAGGAGTATCAAATTTGTAGACACTCATTATAATCGCTACTTTTTTCACTATCAATATCCTAAAAAATATATGATTTAGCCTAAATATAGCTTTAATTCGTAGGCTAATCTAATGCTGTTATTAATTCATTAATATTGGTTGTATGACTTTCAAATAGAAAGGATATTAAGCTTTTTTGCATAAAAATAATTATATATCTATTTGTTATGTAATAATGCATTTTTATGAATTATTTATTTTAATAAACCACTAATATAATTGAGGTGCTCATGGCAGTTAAGTTTAGGCTTCAAATTTAACTTAGATAAAAAAGAAATTAACTCATCATCGTTAGATGTTTTTGTATCACTCAACTCATACAATAGTTCACTATAACTTTTAATTATAGGCCCGTAAATTAAAGTATTATAAGGATTAGAAAAACCAACTTCTTTTTTATGTTTTTCAAAATCATATGGTAAATAGATAACCTTTTTCTTTAAGATTAAAAAATCCAGATAAATACTAGAGTAATCGGTAATTAAAATATCAAAATCATCTAAAAATGATGTTATGTCAGTGATTATATTAAAACGAGCATCAACAACATAAGAAGAGTTGAATAATCCTATAGGGATTTGAGATTCATAAAAAGGATGGTCTCTAATAAAAAATATAATATTATTATCTTCCAAAAATTGATGAAAATCTTGAATAGAAAACTCTTCAAATGGAAAAAGTTTAGTGTCAGCATAAGGTCTCCATGTTGGAGAATATAAAACATATTTGGCTATTGACTTAGGTTGCAATTTGATAATAGAGTCGAGCCGTTTACCTGAAAGTAGACTATCATTTCGTGGTTGACCAAAATGTAATAACTTAATATTGTTACTATCAAAAACTTTTTTAAAAAAATCATCAAATAAATTTGAATAAGCTGTAACATGAGTAAATAACCTAAGCCGTAATTTTCTATTAACCCATCGTAGCATAGATAAATTTTCTTCAGCTAAACCAATATTCTTCAAAGGTATACCATGACCTAAATGATAAACTATTCTATATGGATTTTTTGCTATTCCCCAAACAGGAGTTTCTATTGTTGATGTAATCCATATTTTTGCTTTTAGACATAAAATTCGACCACTCAAAGAGTTAGACGAGATAAAATGATTTGGATATATTTTATTTAGTTCATCTCTCTTAGGTCTATCATTTGTTACAAAATAAATTTTTTTATTTTTAAAATCTTTGTGCGACAGCATTGATTCAAAGAGAAATTTTGAGTTGAAATTAAAGTTAGTATTTTTTGTTGAATTAAATATGACCAAGTTTTTATCTAATTTAGATAAAAAAAATATAAGTGAAAAAATGAAATCAAAAAGAATAATAAAAATAATTTTCATTTGATGATCTTTGTTTTTAATAGATAGTAAAAAGACTTTGGGATTAGATAAAATCGACCAAACGTTAGTAGACTAAGAGAAAACTTAATTTTACTTAAATTTCTTGATTTGATAGCATAAACTAATAAAACAAGTCCCCAAACCATTTCACTTTTATATTCAATGATAATTTTATTATTATTTTCATAAGCTCTTTTAATAGAATCAAAAGCATATGCATATGTTGTCATATCTCTAAGTTTTCCCATACTTTTAGTATCAGTTTGATCATAGGAGTAACCTTCCTCATCAAGTATTAATGTTTTTCTACTCGGGCTAAGAAATTTTCGCCAAAAATTAATGGTATCTCCCCATTTAGACTCTTCATCAAGACATCCTGCATCTATAAAAAGTTTTCTATCAAAAAAATAGGGAGGTTTTCCAGCATAATTAAGGGGAGAATGTATCATATGCTCAAATAAATTAATATTATCATTAAAATTTGTAGATTGTATTTCATCCCTTGAAATATATTTCATAAGTACTTTATTAAAAGATAAAAACTCATATCCTTTGATAAGTTCTTTAGCTGCAATAGTTAATACTTTATTATGACTATAATAATCGTCACTATCTAAGAAAGTAATATATTTCTGGGATGCTAATTTGACTCCCATATTTTTTGCAGCAGCACAACCTTTATTTTCTTGAAAAAAGTAAACGATATTTTCATAGCTTTCATATGATTTTGCTATATCAGAGGAACCATCTGTTGAACCATCATCAATTAAGATTAATTCTTTGTCCGGATAATCTTGATTCAAGTAACTTTTAATAGCTCTCTCTAATTTATCTTTTCTGTTATAAATGGTAATAATTACACTTATCAAAATAGTACCTATATTTTTTTTACAATTTCAATTAATTCAGTCGTCGAAATAGATGGAGTTCTCGGTAAGTATAAAACATCACATTCAGGTTTAACCCAGTCAAACCGACCTTTCCAGTCATCTCCCATAATAAGAAGACTAGCATCGTACTTCTTAATATATTCAAGCTTTAACTCTAAAGACTCTTCTAAAAATACTTCATCAACAAATTTTAAAGATGAAAGTATTTTCATCCTATGATCTTGGGAATAGATAGGATAACGGGATTTCTTTGAAAAATTCAAGTCATCAGAAGATACGCCAACAATTAACTTATCACCATATTTTTTAGAGCGTTCTAATATATTTACATGTCCTATATGAAAAACATCAAATGTCCCAAATGTTATTACAGTCTTCATTATTTACCCATATATTAAAAATGTTAATAAAAATAGTAGAGGGTATTTCTTTGTTTCACAATATTTAAATGACCTTAAAATTACTTTTGAAAAAACCAATTTATCTTTTAAGCTTTTAATGTTATGTAATCTAGAGATAATTATTGCTCTATCTCTTATATCTCGATATTTTTTAGGGGATAAGATTTTTTGTATTATGTTTTTTTTATATCCCATACCACCTGCTACATTGTTTTCATGCTGTCTATACTTTAACAAAGCTTTATTTATATAAAAAATATTTCCGATACTTAATGTTCTAAATCCTAACCAATGGTCATGCATGATTAAGTTTTCAGGGAAAGGTAGAGCATTATTAACAGAGGCTCTATTCATAATTATAGTGCATCCATATATAGATCCCATCCAAGATAAATTATCTATATTAAAGTTTCTATATGGATTTAGCCCTGTTTTTGCATAAAAGCTGTCTGAGATTAACTCTAAATTTTCATTAACTAATTCTAAATCGGAAAAACCTAAACATGGAGTATCTTTATCTTCCTCATTTTTTGTAATTTCATTCAGGGAGTGATGTATTTTGTTAGGATGCCAAACATCATCTTGATCACATAGCATGACATAGTCTGCATCTGATTTAGATAACAGAAATTCAAAATTTTTAATAACGCCACCAATCCGTTGAGTATTTATTATTTTGAATCGTGGATCTTTTATTTTAGACAAGACATTGATAGTTCCATCGCTCGAACCATCATCTGAAATCAATACAGTGAAATTACTATACGATTGATCTAATAATGAATTAATCTGCTCATGCAAGTATTTCTCACCATTATAAGTAGCTAATAATATATTTACTGATCTGTTATTCATATTCGTTTTAATAATTCCTCAAATAAAATTTCATAGTTTAATCTTAATCCTCTATATGAGATAATTACAACTAAAAAAAGTATGGGTAATATAATATATTTATTTTTTCTGAAATTTGATAAAAACTGAGGAATAAAACAGATTAGAACAATTCCATAAAATTCAGAAACCCTACCGGCTAGAACAGGAATAGGTACAAGAATATAATATGATACAATCATGAGCATCATCGTTTTTAATATTACGATATCACTATATCCTTTACTGTTATTAAATTTTTCATTACTTTTTACATTTTTAGTAAAATAAAGCTGTACTAAAAATATGTATATTAGAGAAAGATAATATAAATTAAATTGATTTATTTCTGACCATTGACCTGAGTTATTCAATAAGTAAACATAGGTATTGACTTTGTGAGATAAAAAATCTGGTAAATAAGAGGCTATAGTAACAATTATATCTTGAGAAAGTAAAATTGATATAAGTAAAGATACTATAACAAGGATAACATAAAATAATTTATTTATTTTTTTTGTCGAAAAACAATAAATAATAAAACCTAGAATAGCGCTGTAATGAAATATTACAGATAAAAGAGAAAAAACAAATGCCTTAGATTTTGATTTATCAATATAGTAAATGGATAAAAGAAAAAAGCCAGAGGCTACACCAGCACGTATTTGAGTTAGATCGTGAAGAGTAAAGTATAAAAATAAATATGTGAATACTCCAAACCACTTATATTTATCAATTTTGGATATAGCTATAATTTTTAAGCTAACGCCTAACAAAGCATAGGAAAAAAAGAAAATAATATAAGAGTTATTAAATATATATTTATTAATTGATACTAGTAGTATAAATGTTGGCTCCTGGAACCAAAGTTCAGCTATAGGCCGATTTATCATATCTATATAAGTTAAAGAGTCACGATCTATACCCGGAGGTCTAAGAGTTGCAGCTAATATCAAAAGTGTTGCAAGAATAAATAAAAAAATAGATTCCTTTTTTACTTTAACCATTATCATCAAATCTTTTAATCTTAATATTAATAATTATTAGTATTGACATGTCAATAAACATTCTAATTGACCATGCGGTTGCTGCACCTAGAACTCCAAAGTAACTGACTAAATAAAAAAGAGTTACTAGGTATGGTATTAGTTCGCTGATATGGATATATGCAGTTATATTAGAATAACCCGAAGCTTGTAAGCTAGAGTATGGTATTTGTGCTAGTGCATTAAAAAGAAATCCTACAAGTAAAATCTTAAAAACATCGGAGGGAGTCCCCGAAAATTCTGTGCCCATCCATGCTTCAAGTATGTCTTTTGAAAATAAAAAACCAAGAATAAAAATAGGACTTGAAATAATAAACATTAAAAGTAACCCAGTTTTTTCGTATTCAAGTCTTTCTTTTTTATTTTTAGCATTACTAAGTTTCGGGAAAATAGCTCTCGATAAGGCTGATGGTATAATTGAAATTCTTGATATTCCTTCTGAAGGAGCCGTATAAAATGCAACATTTTGAGCCCCCATATTATGAGATAAAATAAAACGGTCAAAATAAGTCATTATAGGACTGATTATATTAGTAATGGTAATCCATCCCCCAAACTTTATTAATCGTATTATTATTTTAATACATGGTAGTCTAAATTTTACATGTTCCTTATGGAAACAAAAGTAAAATGATAAAATCAATGCCATAATTCTCGCTATTAATAAGCCAATTATAGCAAAAATCAAGCTGTTTGAGCTTGATAAATAAACAAATATTGCAGGGAAAAATGAGATGCAAGAGCTACTTATGGTTCTAATAAAATTAAATAATTTAAATTTTTCCTGCCCTTCTAAAATGGCCATCATCACTTGCGTTAATAAAAAGATAGGCAGTGCTATGGATATTAAGTGTATTGCACTTTTTACCTGAGATGTATAAAGCCCATTAACGTTTAATATTGTAACAATACTAGTAGAAAAAAACACTAGGGCACCTGCACCTATAATACTTAATAAAGATAACAAGAATAAAGAGTTACTTATTATTCTATTTTTTTCTTCATAATTATTTCTATATATAGCTATTTCTCTTACCACTGCTCGACTTATACCAGCATCAAAAATACCAGCGTAGCCAACTATTGCTAAACATAATGTGTAAAGGCCAAATAGCTCAATACCTAATGTTCTAGCTAAGTAACCTAGTGATGGTATTGAAATAATAAATGGTATAACATATCCACTGATATTCCAAAATGAATTTTTAATTAGGCTCACTTGAGTAAACTCAGTTTTAATGAAAAATTAACACCAAGATGATCTTTGTTAGACAAAATAGGAGTGTTATGTAAAGGCCAAGTAATATTTAGTCTTTCATCATTCCATCTTATAGAAACTTCAGCTTTAGGATTATAAAAATCTGTACACTTATAAACAAATTCAGCTTCTTCACTTGTAACATAAAAGCCATGAGCAAACCCTTCTGGAATCCAAAGCTGACGCTTATTTTCTCCTGAAAGATAGACCCCAATCCATTGTCCAAATGTTGGGGAGTTTTTTCGTATATCAACAGCAACATCGAAGACTTCACCTGAAATTACACGGACTAGCTTTCCTTGTGTATTTTCAGTTTGATAGTGTAAACCTCGTAGAATACCTTTTTTAGACTTAGAATGGTTATCTTGAACAAAGTTAGTGGGCTTTCCCGTAACTAATTCTTCAAATTTTTTTTGATTCCAAGTTTCCATGAAGAAACCTCTTTCATCACCAAATATTTGAGGTTCTATAATTTTTACATCAGGTATATCGGTATCAATAATTTTCATTTGTTTTTAACCATTTTTAGTAAGTATTGGCCATAGGAATTTTTGGATAAAGATTTTGCCAGCTTTTTAACGTCATCAGCTGTGATAAACCCTTTTCTGTAAGCAATCTCTTCAGGGCTAGCAACTTTTAAACCTTGGCGTTCTTCTAATGTTTGAATAAAATTACCTGCATCAATTAGGCTTTGGTGCGTTCCTGTATCTAACCATGCATAACCGCGGCCCATCATTGCTACTGATAAATTGCCTTGTTCAAGATAAAGGCGATTAATATCGGTGATTTCTAATTCACCGCGTTCTGATGGTTGCAGGTTTTTTGCAAGCTGAATAACGGTGTTATCATAAAAATATAGGCCAGTAACCGCATAATTACTTTTAGGTTTTTTAGGTTTTTCTTCTAAAGAGATAGCGGTACCAGTTTTATCAAATTCAACAACGCCATAACGTTCAGGGTCATTTACATGGTAAGCAAAAACAGTCGCCCCAGACTCTTTCTTAGTTGCTTTTTCAAGTTGATTTTGTAGATCGTGTCCGTAGAAAATATTATCACCAAGAATAAGGGCACAATTATCATCACCAATAAACTCTTCACCGATAATAAATGCTTGTGCTAACCCATCAGGGTTTTCTTGTATTTTATATTCTAAATTCAACCCCCACTGGCTACCATCACCTAATAATTGTTGAAAGCGAGGGGTATCTAGCGGGGTACTGATAATTAGAATATCTCGGATACCGGCTAGCATCAGTGTACTTAATGGGTAATAAATCATTGGTTTATCATAAACAGGTAGCAATTGTTTGCTCACTGCCATAGTTACTGGATATAAACGGGTTCCTGAACCACCTGCTAAGATAATACCTTTATATGTCTTTTCCATTTTTATATTCTACAAATTCTTATTTAATTGATAATTCTTTAATTAAGCGTTTAATACCTAATTCCCAACTTGGTAATTCAGTATTGAATGTTTTTTTAAATTTTTTGTTATTCATCTTTGAATTGTATGGGCGTTTGGCCGGTAGGGGGTAATCGCTTGCAGGTATAGCATTTAATCCCCTCAATGCTAATTCTATCCCATTTATTTTTGCTTCTTGTGTGACTAATTTAGTATATTGATACCAGTTGGTTGAACCAGAAGAGACTAAGTGGTACACACCGCATTTGTTTTTATCCAGTAACGTTTGGACTATAGCAATCGCCGTGCAATCAGCGATCAACTCAGCACCTGTAGGTGCGCCATATTGGTCATTGATAACTGATAATTTTTCTCTTGTTTTGGCTAAATTAAGAATTGTTTTTGCAAAATTATTACCATAAGTAGAGTAAACCCAACTGGTTCTAAAGATTAGATGATTGGAACAATACTGCTGAATGTATTTTTCACCATCTAGCTTTGTTTTACCGTATATATTTAATGCTGCAGTTTCATCGCCTTCTTGCCAAAAATGTTCACCTTCTCCAGAAAAGACATAGTCAGTTGAATAATGAACTAACAGCGCATCAATTTTCTGAGCGGACTCAGCTAAAACTTTTACAGCTTCACTATTGATTAGTTGAGATAATTCGGGCTCACTTTCAGCTTTATCTACAGCGGTATAAGCCGCAGCATTAACAATAACATTTGGTTTTAACAACTCTATAGTTTTTGCTAGATCATCAAGCTTAGATAAATCTCCGCAATAGTCCTTCGAGTGCCTATCTAAGGCAATTAATTCACCTAGTGGTAATAAAGCTCGTTGTAGCTCCCACCCTACTTGGCCATTCTTACCGAGAAGCAAGATTTTCATTTCTTACTATCCCCATAATGTTGTTGAACCCATGATTGATAACTACCATTTTTAATATGAGCAACCCACTCACCATTTGCTAAATACCATTCCACTGTTTTACGTAACCCAGTTTCAAATGTTTCCTCTGGTACCCAGTTAAGCTCATTTTTAATTTTTGTAGCATCAATGGCGTAACGAAGGTCATGGCCAGGTCTGTCGGTCACGTAAGTAATTAACTCTTCATAGTGATTAATACCATTTGGTTTATTTGGTACTAACTCATCGAGGATGCTACAGATTGTTTTAACCACATCAATATTGGCTTTTTCATTATGGCCACCGATATTATAGGTTTCACCAATTTTGCCCTCGGTTACAACCGTATAAAGTGCTCTAGCGTGGTCTTCAACGTATAACCAGTCTCTAATTTGCTGCCCATTACCATAAACAGGTAATGGCTTACCTTCTAAAGCATTCAAAATAATAAGTGGGATCAGCTTTTCAGGGTAGTGGTAAGGACCGTAGTTGTTAGAACAGTTGGTCACAATGGTTGGTAACCCATAAGTACGTTGCCATGCGCGGACTAAATGGTCGCTTGATGCTTTAGATGCAGAATATGGGCTGCTTGGTGCATAAGAGGTTGTTTCAGTGAATAGGTCAGTCGTTGATTCTAGGTCACCGTAAACTTCATCTGTTGAAATATGGTGGAAGCGGAAGGCTGATTTTTTATCAGTAGGCAATTGATTCCAATAGTGACGAGCCGCTTCTAATAGTGTGTAGGTACCGATAATATTCGTTTGAATAAATTCACTTGGGCCATCAATCGAGCGGTCAACATGAGACTCAGCGGCTAAGTGCATCACCGCATCGGGTTGGTGTTGCTCAAATAGTTGTTTCATAGCTTCGGGATCACAAATATCAGCTTGAACAAATATATAGTTAGAGCTTTCAGAAACCGGCGATAAAGATTCTAAATTTCCCGCATAAGTTAATTTATCAATATTAACAACATTGTCGTTAGTATTATTAATAATATGGCGAATAACAGCAGAACCAATAAAGCCTGCGCCACCAGTCACGAATATTTTCACTGAGAACCTTGTTATTAAGTAATAAAATAAAAGTGGTTTATAGTTAACTTTAAAGGTGTTAATTATTAATAAACACCCATAGCTACCGCACTGGGTTGTCGGGTCCCAGAGCACCATTGAAATTGTAAATGCATACTTATTAATTGAAAACATTGCATTTTTTGCTAATCTGTTCAATTGATAAGCATGGCTTATTGTTTTTTGCCGCCCAAAGAGTATGCCTCGTGACGAATCGGGTCAAGCAAAAGCGCTTAATAATACCATTAAAGCTAGTTACTGACTATCACGGCAATAGTCTTAGAGAATAGTCTTAATAGGAGTGGCAGTAAAATAAGTTATTTTAAATTATCAGGTTATAATCCTATTCTTACGCTTTGTACGTGATTAAATATTTTAGTTAAGTTATCCCTTGTATATCATTATCTTTAGTATGGATTTTATGAAAGTAAGATGCCTATGTATCTATTTTTACCCTGATTTGGCGTAAAGATATATTAATAAAACATTCGATTGATTATATTAATTAATTTGAGTATTGATTGGAATTATATAAATAATATATTTTTAACTAAAATAATAATGCAGAGGGGATAAAAAAATGGATTATGCTAAGGACATAACCCATTTTGATTAAATATACTCAATGTGTGCCAATTACCACTTAAACGGCACGTTTACCGTAACGGCAGCGCCTAAATCATTGCGTGTTTCGTAATCAGTTTTAGATACCCAAACCTTCGCGTCAGTGCTGACGTCATTGTCAAAGTTATGCCACCAACCGAAATCAACACCTTTGATGGTTTCTGATTTAGGGAATAACTTGTTGCCATCAAAGTTGGATTTATTCACTTTCGCGTACATCAAACGAGAGCTGACGCGGTTGTCATCATCGAGAGTGTATTCCACTTTAGTGGTGAGCATGCGCCCGTCGCCGCCCATCGCGTGGCCTAACGGTGCACCTTGTTGGTAATAACCCTCAGTATAGATAAAGTGGCGATACATTACGCCGTCTTTGTCCCACTCAGTATGGGTATTCGCGCCTTCAATATACCAATTGAGTGGTTGGCCCCATAAGGTGTGGTAGCCTTCGATACCGCCCATGAAGGCGTTTTTCGATGGGAAGAGGTTAGCTTCATCTTCACCCACCATTTGGCCGTAGAAACTGACGGGTATGTCAATTAATGGATAAAGTTTTAGTTTAAAGTCTAACCCCGCCAACTGGTTACCTGGGTCTTTATTTTTATCACCGGTGTTATCCCTTCCACCCATCGCATCCCAGAAAGAATCCCAGTTGTTCGGGCGGCCATCGCCTCCCCACATGACCACGCGTGAACCACCGAGTTCGAAGAAATCAGTTGGGTTCATAGTCATGCGTAGGCCAATCAGCTTGGTATTTTTGGGGTCATACTGTTTGAATTGTGCAGCCGTTAACTGATATTGCCATGAACCAATCCAAGAAAGCCATGGGGTTTCAAAAGGGCTTTGGTCAGCACGTTGAATGAGAAAACCGGTCATAGGACGGGCGGCGTCGGTACGAATTAAGCTACCATCGTGGCCAGGACCCCACCATTGTGGGATCTCACCAAAAGTCACCCATTGGTTCCAAATTTTTACACCACCGTATGAGCCGTTGAGGTTGTAGTCAGAGCCATTTTCAACGCGTAAAGCCCGTTCGCCATTAGCCGTCAGGTTTAAGTCTATATCGTCAGTGCTGTAATTGCCTGAAACGGTATAGCGAATGTCACTATATTCACTTTGGGCAAAGCCTTGTGGCATGGAGTTATGGCTAGATGCAAAGTGAGTTTCGAGTTGAACGCTGTTTTTCTTGCGGTCGAGGTTCTTTTTGATGCGCTGAATAATGGCTTCTTGTTCGCTACTCGTAATATTTGCATTATTTAAGGAGCGGGTGATCTCTTCTTGGGACAGCGGCCAAGTGGATAAGCTAATTTGGATAACGTTGCGCTCAGAAAGCCAAGCAAGGTCACTGCGTAAGTTGTTATCTGGTAAAACTAATCCCCCTGCAATGCTTTGTGCACTTATCGCACCAAGGACAGCGAGCATGGCTAGCTTAGTGAGCTTGAAATTTTTCATTGATAAATCCATTTGAAGTTGAGTTCGCCTAATATTGAACAGGTAAATAAACCTATAAATAAAAACCTATAAATAGAATTAAAATATGATTATTAGCAGCCTATTATTATAAATATCAAAATAGCTATTAGGTTGGGCTTCTGTGCCTTCTATGAAACTAGAAATCATCACACTTTAACTAGGTAAAACAGAATATCAGATAAATATGTAAGGTATAGGACTTAGTAACATATTAAGATATAAAGTAATATATATATTTTTGGTGTTATGTATTAATAATTCTTTTTTATCTTATTGGTTGTTTTTATTTTGAACGAAAAAAAAGCCATAAATGGAGTTATATATTGGTGTTTTGTTTAGGGGTTATGGCTTTTAGGGGGAGTATCAGAACATTCTAGGCGTTAGATTTATTTTGTGGATAAATATTAAAGGCCTTCTCTTTTAAAAGAAGGCCTTTGGCTGGCTAGATTTAGGTGTGGTTAACGTCCATGCTCAGGTAACCAGATTTGTAACCTTAAACCACCTAATGGGCTGTCATCCGCTTTTACCCAACCTTTATGTTGCGTTATTGCGGTTTCAACAATTGCAAGGCCTAAACCAGTTCCACCGGTTTCTCGGTCTCTAGCTTCATCGGTTCGGTAGAATGGGCGGAAAATGTGCTCGCGGTCAGCAGGGCTAACACCCGGGCCATCATCATCGACAGTGATTAAAATGCCGTTATTTTCTTCTTTGAAATCAACAGCAATATGGGTGTGTGAATAACGTAATGCGTTACGCACAATATTTTCAAATGCACTACCGACAGCGGAAGGGTTGCAATATAACGGCCAAGGTCCAGGGTGAGAAGTGACCTCGAGCGTTTTGTTCATTTGTTCGGCTTCAAAGCTAGCGTCATCTAAGATATCGCCCCAAAGTTCATCGGCTTTGATATTTTCACGCAAGATCTCGTTTTTGTGCTGGCTGCGAGATAGCACCAGCAAATCGTTAATCATGCTATCTAGGCGATGGGTCTCGGTTTCGATGCGTTCGAGCTCTTTACTTTCTCCATGGCGACGGCGCAATAAGGCTGTTGCCAGTTGCAAACGTGTCAATGGAGTCCGTAATTCATGGGAAATATCAGAGATTAAGCGTTGCTGAGCGCTAACCATACCATCAAGGGCACTGATCATCTGGTTAAAGCTATTCCCCGCAGATAAGAACTCTTGTGGGCCAGCTTCTAGCTCTGGGTGTGGCCGTAAGTTTCCTTTCGCCACATCGTCGGCCGCCATTTTTAACTTACGAGCAGGGCGGGCAAGGCTCCAAGATAACCATAATAATAATGGAGCGCTGATCAGCATTGTTGCGATCAGTAATAAGAAAGGCCTATCAAACAATAAGTTAATAAAGTCAGATTGTGGGCTGCTTGCTGGGCGAACTAAATACAGCTGGTAGTGGTCTTCCCCATCGCGAATGGAGAATGGCCCGAGGATTTCGGCTCGTCCATATTTTTTCTTTTTCGGGTGATCGGCGTTATCGGATTGCCCAATAAAGTTACGTATCACCTGCATTTCACTTGGCATCGCACCAATCACACGGCCTTCACTGGTGACGATAATCAACCGTTGGCCGGGAGGTGCCCATTTTTTGATGGCGTTAGAAATTCGCCGCCACCAAAGAAGGTCATTGAGCGGAGCTTGTGCGAGTTCGGCTTCAATATGTTGTTCAAGCATCTCCCCTTGGCGTTGTTCACTCTCCATAAGGACGGTGATTTGCCGAGAGTCGAGCTTGGGCACCATCAGCACTAGCATTAATACTAGCGCGAGGGTAAACCAGAAGATCGCAAAGATCCTTGCGGTTAAGCTGTTGATCATGTGGCAGAAACCATTAAGTATCCGCGGCCACGTAGGGTTTTAAACCATGGTTGGCCATCAGTGCGCTCTGGCAGTTTGCGGCGTAAGTTTGAAATATGCATATCAATAGCACGGTCAAACGGTGTTAAACGCTTCCCAAGTACTTCTTGGCTAAGGTGTTCACGAGAAACCACTTGGCCTAGGTGCTGTGCGAGCAGATATAACAACGTAAATTCGGTACCTGTTAAGTCCAAAATTTCATCATCAAAGCTGGCTTCTTGGCGACCTGGGTTAAGTTGCAGTTTATCAACTTGTAAAACAGGGGTATTGCTATTGTCGCCTTGAGTTTGCTCGCTCCAGTTAGAACGGCGCAATAAAGCACGAATACGGGCTACCAGCTCACGGTCATTGAACGGTTTAGGGAGATAGTCGTCTGCACCTAATTCTAGGCCCAGAACTTTATCTAACTCACTACCGCGAGCCGTTAACATGATAACAGGGGTCTGATGGATTTGGCGCAGTTCTTTTAATGTCTCAATACCATTTTTTTTCGGCATCATGACATCAAGTAGTAACAGGTCAATGGATGAGTCAATTTGCTGTAATGCCTGTTCACCATCATAGGCGATGACAACATTGAAACCTTCCATTTCCAGCAGTTCTTTTAATAGCGACGTGAGTTCACGGTCGTCATCAACTAATAGGATTTTATGCATTTTTTAAGTCCTCCAACTGCCAAAATACGATAACAATCTGTACGATTCCATGACTTTACGTTCTTTTACATGCTCTGACGCTAGTTTGCAGCCACAGGTGTATATTTGTTCACATTGAATCACGAGCACAGTTCGGAGACAAGGTGTCAAATGCTGAGAACAACACATAGCAAAGTACATAATACAGTACATAAAACCGCAATGTTAGTTTTAGCTTCTACGTTTGTGTTCGGGCCAGCGGTTGCTTTTGCAGAAGAACCACAAAGTGCTGCAAATGAAAGTTCAACACCTTTGATGTTACAGATGCAGTCTGAGCCAACTACGCCGTCAGGTAATGCGGTTGTGCCCTTCCAACATCATGAGTTATTTAGCAGTGAAGAACGTGCCAGTACCTTTATGTTTAATGGTATCACGTTAAATGAAAAACAGCGCCAGCAATTACGTGATTTAATGGCAACACAGCGCCATTATCGTGTTGATAACACTGCTTTAGTTAAAGAACGTGAAGCGCTGCACAAATTAATTATAGCGGATAGCTTTGATGACAAAGCGGTTCGTGAAGAACTTGAAAATCGAATGCAAAAAGAACTGGAACAACGTGTTGAAATGGCTCGAATTCACCATGAATTGTACCAGTTGTTAACGCCAGAACAGAAAACTGAACTTGAACGCATTCACCAACACAAAATGGCGGAATTTCAAGCGATGCAGTTTCAGTAAATTTAGTTATTAGTACCTGTCGTAATGCAAGTTAGTTAGTTTCATATTTTGAGTTTCATAGTAAGTAGTGAAGTAGCAGTAAGTGAAGTTTTTCCTTGCCATAGACACCATCCCTGTCTTTTATAGCCCCTTTTAGGGGCTTTTTTTTGTTTCTAAACTAGTCCTTTATTCATGGTTGTTAACTATAGTTGACAACTAAACGAAGGTTGCTAAGATAAAAACATAAAGACAAGGAGCAGTCTTATGATCACGGTTCTAACAACGGAATGTTTTGATAGTTGGATCAAAAACCTTAGAGATATTCGAGCTAAAACTAAAATTCTAGTGAGAATTAGGCGGTTAAAAAATGGAAATTATGGTGATGTTCAACCCATTGGTGATGGCTTTTCGGAACTGAGGGTACATGAAGGACAAGGGTATCGTGTTTACCTAAAGCAGAAAAACAATGTTATTGTAATTTTACTTTGTGGTGGGACAAAGGCAACGCAACAGAAGGATATCCATAAAGCTAAACTCCTTTTTGGTGAAGTTGAGGGGGAACTATGAATACTAAATTAAAAGAATTTGATATCGCTGAGTATTTAAACAGTGAAGAAGAAATACAGATGTATCTAAACGAAATTTTAGAGGAAGGTGACCCTAGTCTAGTTCTCGCTGCACTTGGTGATATTGCAAAGGCAAGAAATATGAGCCAATTAGCTAAAGAAGTTGGAATGAGTCGTGAAGGTTTATATAAGGCGCTATCAGGACAGGGAAATCCAACATTTATGACGATTATAAAAATCGTTAATTCTCTCGGATTAAAGCTACAGTTTAAGAGTATCTAAAAAATAGCTTATCTATGATTAGGTTAGTCATTAGCTAAGCTCATTATAAAAACAATGTATCCACCAAAGTAGGGCTCTCTTTATGACTCAGATATTAACGACGCAAGATTATCGCAATATGCCTTGGAAAAATGGCCAAGGGTCGACACTTGAATTGGCACGCAGTCATGGTGAAGGTTTAGATGATTTTGATTGGCGAGTGTCGATTGCCGATGTTAAAACCGCGGGAGCATTTTCGTTTTTCCAAAATCGACAACGTATTATTGGCGTATTGGAAGGCGAGGGACTTATTTTGCATGTAGATAAGAAACCAGCGGTGACCTTAAAGCAAAAAGAATTTTTTGCTTTTAATGGGGAAAGCGACGTTTATGCGGAACTCGTTCAAGGTGCAATTCGTGATTTTAATGTCATCTATAACCCAGAAAAATATCAAGCTCGCCTACAATGGGTGAATACCGCGTTCATTAATTCTTGGGTGAGTGGCGCAAGTGAGATACTAATTTTTAATATTACGCCTAATTTGGGTGTAACAATTAATGCCGATCCCTTTTATTTACAGCCCTTTGAGACTCTAATTATCAAAGAAAATAGTGAAGCTTTACAATTTATTGTGGAACAAAATACAGAAAATGATTTTTGCATTATTGAGTTATTTATTAAGTAGTTAAGTTTCCCTGTTTTTAAGGAATATTTATACGTCATTGGTATTGTGCTTTTTATTGGAATAATATTCTGTCTATTTTGCAATTTTAATAAAAACATTATCAAATTCATATATAGGATAATTATGGCTTTATTCCTATTGTTATTTTCCGCAGAATTCATAGTCTTTAACGTCATTAAAAATAAGACCTATATACTAAAGGAAAATGTTCTATGAAGATGAAAGCGCTTGTGGCAGTTGCTGTTTCTGCTGTCATTTTAACGGGTTGTAAAAATTTAGATCAAGGGATGTTGACTAACTCAGGTATGCAATTATTCCAAGCAGCTACACTCAGTGATGCAGACGTTAAGAAATTCAGTGATGAATCATGTAAAGAAATGGATGCGCAAAACAAAATCGCACCAGCGTCCAGCAAATATGCCAAACGTTTAGATAAAATCGCAAAAGCACTGGGTAACGAAGTTGATGGCACCCCAGTAAACTATAAAGTTTATATGACTAGCGATGTAAACGCATGGGCGATGGCAAATGGTTGTGTACGTGTATACAGCGGTTTGATGGATGTGATGAATGATAATGAAGTTGAAGGTGTATTAGGTCATGAAATGGGCCACGTTGCATTAGGCCATACACGTAAAGCAATGCAAGTTGCTTATGCAACGGTTGCTGCACGTACCGCTGCATCATCGGCGGGTGGCGTTGTCGAGCAACTGAGTGCATCACAAGTTGCTGCTCTGGGTGAAAAACTGATCAACTCACAGTTCTCTCAACACCAAGAAAGCGAAGCAGATAACTTCTCTTATGATTTACTGAAAAAACGCGGTGTTAAAACTGAAGGTTTAGTTACTGGTTTTGAAAAATTAGCGAAAATGGGTAGCAGTGAAACAAGTATGTTTGATTCTCACCCACCATCAAGCGAGCGCGCACAAAACATCCGTGATCGTATTGCCGCTGACAAAAAATAATATTTAATTATTGATGTTAGTTAGATGTCGTTCTGGTGTAGTAATGTGATGATATATTGCTACACCAATTACTTATTTCCTGCTGTTTATCTCAATATTACTTTTCTTATATTACAAATCAGAACTTACCCCGTTGTGCCCCTATAAGCGGCTCTCTATCTTGTTTAATTAAATGACATTCGATTTTTTTGTAATTTTGCAACTTTTCGATTGATAAAACGTTAGCAATAAAAAAGATAGAAAAAGTGCATAAAATTTCTCTTTTAACGAAGGGAATGGGCATGCTGTTATCGGTAACTTGCTATTTATTAACGGGTGTTTGCATGCGCTGGGGTACCAACCGTCAATGAACTCGCGTATTTATTGCGCCATTTTGTTCACCCTGTTGCGGCTAAGGATTATTGGATTGAGACACTATTTCGGCGTTACTTTGTTAATCAGTTTTTTTGTTCGTTAATCAAAAGAGCACCAAATGGAGATTTCCTTTTGTTTTATAGGTACAGCATCGAAGGAATTTAAGTGTTATCATCAGTACTTAATTTTTATTCCAAACTAAGATTTAACTAGGGTGATCCGCTTTAGTTGGTACTCTAGGGTTTTTTTGTATTGAAAGATTTACCTATTGGGGTGATCGGCTAGAATTATGTAAACTGGATCACAATAAAACATAAAAGCTTGATGGAAAGCAGATGCATAATTCACTCTTTGCCGTATTATGCTGTTAGGTGAATCAATTCAGCATTGGTAAATCAGCATAATTAGCGTTTAGAAGATTAGCTGCGTAACGGTTTTATCGATTTGCAATTTTATATTCATTAATCAGAGGTCATCATGGTCAAGCAGATTAAAAGAATTGGGGTTTTAACGAGTGGTGGTGACGCGCCAGGCATGAATGCAGCAATCCGTGGCGTGGTTCGTGCAGCGCTAGGTGAAGGTTTAGAAGTCATGGGTATTTTTGATGGGTACCTTGGCCTATATGAAAACCGCATGAAGCAATTAGACCGATATAGTGTGTCGGATATGATTAACCGTGGTGGTACCTTCTTAGGCTCAGCTCGTTTTCCGCAATTCCGTGATGAAAAAGTGCGTGCAGTTGCATTCGATAATCTGAAGAAAAATCATATTGATGCATTAGTGGTTATCGGCGGTGATGGTTCTTATTTGGGGGCTAAATCGCTGACGGAAGCTGGGTTCCCATGTATTGGTTTACCGGGAACGATTGATAATGACGTTGCTGGTACGGACTACACTATCGGCTATTTCACCGCGCTCGAAACCGTTGTTGAGGCAATTGACCGCCTCCGTGATACCTCGACTTCTCATAAACGTATTTCTATTGTTGAAGTGATGGGCCGTTATTGCGGCGATTTAACGCTATCTGCTGCGATCGCTGGGGGTTGTGAGTTCTTAGTGTTACCTGAACAAGAAATGGCTTTTGACCGTGAAGAACTGTTATCTGAAATCAAACGTGGTATTGAAAAAGGTAAACGTCATGCGATTGTCGCTATTACCGAGCACGTTTGTGACGTTGGTGAATTAGCGAAATATATTGAGCAGGAAACCCATCACGAAACACGTGCAACAGTTCTGGGTCACATCCAACGCGGTGGTTCTCCGGTTGCTTATGACCGCATTTTGGCATCACGCATGGGGGCTTATTCCATCCAACTTCTACTGGAAGGTTACGGTGGGCGCTGCGTTGGTATTCAAAACGAGAAGTTAGTTCATCATGATATTATTGATGCGGTTATGAATATGAAGCGTGTCTTTAAGAAGGATTGGTTTGATACGGCGAAGAAGCTGTACTAAAATCTTCGTCATATTTCAAGCTGTAGGAGGGTTGGCTACGCACACTAACCCTAGTCACATACTTATGTATGCCCCTAGGGATTAGCTTTGCTTGCCGCCTACCTACAACTTGAGATGGATATTTGTCATATTTCAAGCTGCAGGGGGTTGGCTAAGCTCACTAACCCTAGTGACATACTTATATATGATCCCCGAGCTATCCTCGTTTGCCGCCTAGTCACAACTTAAATCTCCCCCTTGCCTGTTCATATATTCCCCATAAGCATAAGTTTTTCTTTTTAATTATTTCCCGTAACTGGTGCTATCTGTCAGCCTCTCCTTATCATAAATTTAATGAGGAAAGGCAGATGGCACGTTCATGGCAGGTAACAAAATCACAATTCACCACAGCATTATTATTGCTATTAGCGACAGGAACATGGGCGAAAAACATTCAATTACTGAATGTGTCTTTTGACCCGACTCGTGAGTTTTATCAGCAATATAATCAGGAATTTAGTGATTATTGGAAAAAGAAAACGGGGGATACAGTCACTGTTCGTCAGTCTCATGGGGGGTCTGGTAAGCAAGCTATATCAGTCGTGAATGGGTTAGAAGCCGATGTTGTGACGTTAGCTTTAGCCTATGATGTTGATGCCATTGCACAAAGTGGCCGTATAGATAACAACTGGATAGAAAAACTTCCTGACAACTCAGCGCCTTATACATCGACTATCGTTTTTCTCGTTCGTAAAGATAACCCGAAAAATATTAAAGACTGGGATGACTTAGTCCGCAAAGACATCTCTGTGGTGACACCGAATCCTAAGACCTCAGGCGGAGCACGTTGGAATTATTTAGCGGCATGGGGATATGCGTTAGATAAAAACCAGCAAGACCCTGAAAAAGCAAAGCAATTTGTTAAACAACTTTATCAAAATGTGGAAGTACTCGATTCAGGGGCTCGTGGTGCGACCAATAGTTTTGTTGAACGCGGCATAGGTGATGTATTAATTGCTTGGGAAAATGAAGCGTTATTAGCTATCAATGAGTTAGGGGAAAGCGGGCAGTTTGAAATAGTAACGCCAAGTATTTCGATTCTTGCTGAGCCAACTGTCGCTGTTGTTGATAAAACTGTCGATAAACGCGACCGCAGGGCTGTTGCCGAAGCTTACTTAGAGCACCTTTATTCTGTAGAGGGTCAGGAAATTGCAGCGAGAAACTATTATCGTCCACGAAACCAAGAGGTCGCCAATAAATACCAACAACAATTTCCTAAGCTTAAATTGCTGACGGTAGACGATAGTTTCGGTGGTTGGCAATCAGCGCAGGCAACGCATTTTGCGAATGGGGGGGTGTTCGACGAAATCATTCGACGCTAATACTCTTCATATTTCGTACTGTAGCGTTGTTGGCGACGCTCGCTAACCCTAGTCACATACTGGTGTATGCTCCTAGGGATTAGCTGCTCTTGCCGCCTAGCTACAGCACGAACTATTTTGAGTATTATCCCCTTGCCATATTTTGTACTGTAGCGTTGTTGGCGACGCTCGCTAACCCTAGTCACATACTGGTGTATGCTCCTAGGGATTAGCTGCTCTTGCCGCCTAGCTACAGCACGAACTATTTTGAGTATTATCCCCTTGCCATATTTTGTACTGTAGCGTTGTTGGCGACGCTCGCTAACCCTAGTCACATACTGGTGTATGCTCCTAGGGATTAGCTGCTCTTGCCGCCTAGCTACAGCACGAACTATTTTGAGTATTACCCCCTTGCCATATTTTGTACTGTAGCGTTGTTGGCGACGCTCGCTAACCCTAGTCACATACTGGTGTATGCTCCTAGGGATTAGCTGCTCTTGCCGCCTAGCTACAGCACGAACTATTTTGAGTATTACCCCCTTGCCATATTTTGTACTGTAGCGTTGTTGGCGACGCTCGCTAACCCTAGTCACATGCTGGTGTATGCTCCTAGGGATTAGCTGCTCTTGCCGCCTAGCTACAGCACGAACTATTTTGAGTATTGTATTTTCAGGTATTTCCCTGTGAACTAAGTTAGTTGCAAACTAAAAATTACCACTGATATTTTACGCCGATTTTACCGAGATATAGGGTTTGCTTATTATCATACCCTGACGTGATCCCATTCTTTTTAGGCGATTTCCATGTTGAAGGCTCATAGGCGAGTTCACTCCATAAAGTGAGAGATGGCGTAGCTTTGTATTCCACGCGGGAGCCAATGCGGAAGCCATTTTTAATTTCCTGAGTTAAATAATTATTTTTGTCATAGGTATTTTCTTGTAAGAAATAGCGTACATACGGTGTAATTTTCCAGTTGGGTTTAATGGTAATGGGTAAGTAAGCGCGAACTTGTGATTGTAAAAAGCGGGTGCTGAAATGTTTATCCCATTGATTATCAATATAAACAGTGAGTTTTGCTTTTAATGCATCTGAATATTTATAAGTCACGCCATATTCAGTTTCTGCTTCATGGCTGCTGTCATTGAAATAATTACTGTAATAAAAATAAGAGAGCCAAAAGTTAAAAGACCAATTATCGTTGAAGCGGTATTCACCGGCTGGGGTTAAACCATATAAACGATTCGAAGAACGTGCTTTGCTGTTAGGCTCCACATCGTTTGACTCTTTTCTGTAACGAAAACCAAGCTCTAAGTCTGATTTTGGGGTGTTGATAATTTGCTTGATAGCATCAATTTGCGTGCGGTTACGAATGTAAGAATCTCGTGAAGTTGAGAAATTGCGGCCATGATTCCTTAAGGATTCACGATGATCTAGGGTAAAGCGCCAGTCAGATTTAGGGTTGTATAGCTTTAATTGCCCAACCGTGCTGATTTTATCGTAGACTCTATTTTTAAATGAATCACGTTGACCTTGGTATTCTTCTATTTCCAAATAAATATTAGTATTCACTCGCCAAGAGTCATCGTTTAATTCAGAAAAACAAATTGTAGGGAATATAATTATGATGCTATAGATTAAACCAACTATATATTTCATATTTATCCTTCAAGGTAAAAGTTATTAATGTTAATTATCTAGCTGAGCGATTAGCGAGATTAAATGTGAATTAACTTTTATAGGTTGTCTACCGTTATTATTTAATAGAGGATGAATGGTATAGATAAGATGAAGTTAAAAATAAGATTAATGCATTGTTATATATGGTGTTTTTATTTTATTTCAAATGGGTGAATATTTTTATTAATAGTTTTTTTCTGTATTCTTAATCATTCGTTTATTAATTTATTTTGAACTTAATTAATTTTTATTTGTTTTTTTTTAAAATTAGATTCTAATTATATTGTTTGGTGGTAATTGTTTCCTGTTAATTTTTGATGGGAATAAGGTTATTGATATAAAATTTTCATAAATAATAAAGGTAATAAAAACAAAAAAACCGCCAATATTGGCGGTTAATCTCAAGGTATTAAAGTAACCTTATTTTGCTTTTTTTGCTTCAGCAGCCGCTTTAACAATCACAGCAAAAGCGTCAGCTTTCAGAGAAGCTCCACCCACTAAAGCACCATCGATATCTGGTTGAGTGAATAGCTCAGCTGCATTGCTAGCATTAACAGAGCCACCATATTGGATGATCACTTGTTCAGCAATGGCTGCATCTTTTTTCGCAATATGAGTACGAATAAATTTATGGATTGCTTGTGCTTGTGCAGGTGTTGCTGATTTACCTGTACCGATAGCCCAGATTGGCTCATAGGCGATAACGGCACCTTCGAAAGCTTCTGCACCTAAAGAATTTAATACGGCATCAATTTGGCGAGCACAGACTTCTTCGGTTTTACCAGCTTCATTTTCAGCTTCAGTTTCACCAATACACAGTACTGGGATCAGGCCTTGTTCTTTTAATACTGCAAATTTCTTAGCGACAAATTCATCACTTTCGTTGTGATAGGTACGACGCTCTGAGTGGCCGATAATGATGTATTTGGCGCCAACATCTTTTAACATTTCAGCAGAGGTTTCACCTGTAAATGCACCTGATAGGTTAACGTCAACGTTTTGTGCACCTAATGCAATACGGCTGCCTGCTAACGCATGTTTAGCTTGGGTCAAATAAAGTGCTGGTGGTGCAATAGCCACACCACAGCCATCAACGCTGCTGAGTTCATTACGCAAGCCAGCGATGAGGTCATTGACCATCTGTGTGCTGCCATTTAGTTTCCAGTTACCCATTACCAATGGATGTCGCATGTTGTTTCCTCCAACCAGAGAGTTTGAATGATTAATCAATAAGTTATTCATCACACGTTGATATTATACGCGCAACGTGACAATGTTGTCGCCATTCACCTTCTGCATTATAAGAACAATGGATAATAATAGCTTTGCTTTTTATCATGCTTGTTCTTAGAGCGTGATCACAGTCAGTTTAGGGTGTTTGTTGTTCTAGCTTAATCGGTTCAACAGCAAAAGTAAGCACATTATTGTCACTTTTTACTAAAATATATCTCAACGCACCTAATCGAGTTTCTTCCGCGTGAGTTGTACTATTATTGGCAATAAATTTATTTAAGGCTTCCGTAAGCTCAGGGGCTTTATCCAGCGAAACGTCAGGGGAAAATATACGGACCATTGCCATGGTATAACTTTCCATTAATTGCCGGTTTTTTTGGTTTTCTTGTGGGTTATCAGACGGTAGCAATGTGATCTGTAAACTTTTAATTTTTTCACTACCACGCTCTAGCACTGCTGAGGAGTATATCTGTTGGTTAATACGAGAAGCTGCGCGAATATAGGGCGCGGAGATATCCTGACTCGTAATAACTTTATATTCATGGAGATATAAATCTTTATAGGCATGATTGAATTGATTGCGCAGCTCAGGAATAGTCAGTGCAAAAGAGGGAGCGTCAGGGGCTAAATAAGCGACTTTGAAATCGGTATCTGGCAAAGTGGGGACTTTCTGAGCAAAAGCCAGTTGTGGCGCACTAAGCACAAAAATGGTTATGATGGCGTATACAGAGCGAAATAAAGTTTGGGTCATTTTTGAGCCACTCATTTTTAGTTTTCCACATTGTATCAGGATTATAGGTAATGACATTACAACAATGGGCTTTTTCCTTTAAAGGCCGTATCGGTCGCCGGCCATTTTGGGTAGGTATTGCGGTCATTTTTATTTTAATGACCATAGTCGCCCTGTTACAAAATACACTGCTATTCTCTGAAACACTTACTATCTCGTTATTTATTTTACTACTTTACCCTTTGGCGGCTATCTTTGTGAAGCGTTTGCACGACCGTGGAAAATCGGGGGGATGGTTTGCATTAATTTTATTGGCATTTGCGCTTTTTTCAATTGATGTCAGCCAGTTTGAACCTGTATGGCAATGGGGGATCGGGCGTTTCTTACCATTATTAATTACTATGATAATGGTACTCGATTGCGGGGCTTTTGTGGGAATGGAGGGTGTTAATCACTATGGTGAAGAAACAGAAACGGTAGATTATTTATAGCGTTAATACCATATAGCATAAATGCTACCCTGAAGATGCCTCAGGGTAGTGTATGACATTACCAATATTGTTCACTAGAGATATGGCCGGGCTTGCGGCGTAAATGTTTAACCATCCCATGGCTATTTTTCAGTGTATCACGAGTGTCTCTGACCATTTCAGGGTTGCCACACAACATGACGTGACAGGTGTCAGGCGAAAGCGTTAGGCCAACAGTATTTTCGAGTTCATGACCCTCAATTAAAGCTGGAACCCGGCCATATAATGAACCCGCACATTGTTCCCGACTTACTACGGTGACAATCTTCAGTTTCCCCTGGTATTGTTGTTCCAACTTTTTCATTAAGGGTAAATAACTTAAATCTTTCTCATAACGAACAGCGTGAAGTAAAACAATTTTTTCGAAGCGCTCAAGGTCTTTACCCTCCTGTAAGATGGACAAAAAAGGCCCAATTGCGGTACCTGTAGATAACATCCATAAATTTTTACATTCGGGTATTTCGTCTAGCACGAAGAAACCCGTGGCTTCATCCGTGATCTGCAATGTATCATTCGGTTTTAATTGCGCGAGTTTTGGGCTAAGTTTACCTCCGGGGACGATGACAAAATAAAATTCAAGTCGGTCATCACTGGGGGCGTTGACATAAGAGTATGCTCGCTGAACACGTACTCCCTCGATCTCTAGCCCAAGTTTGGCATATTGCCCTGCGATAAAAGGTTTAATCGGGGCCTTGATGACAAGGCTGAATAATGAATCAGTCCAAAATTTGGTATCAATCACTGTTCCTGTTACCCAATTTGCCATAAATCCCACCTCTTCATATTTGAAAATCGACTATCTTAAAAATAACTCATTTTTGATATAAATGAGCCAAAGTCTAGTGCACTAGGATTTAATACTAAAACAGTTCATTATTTATGCTTATCGATAATGTGTTCCAGTGTTTTATTCTTAATATTGGTCTGTTTTAAAGTTCAATGTACAGTTATATTGACAATGCTGGCGAATATTACTGCCATTGGTGAAAAATATAAAATGTCGCACTACTACGAAAAGTTGGTGGCTTTTGTTATCTTAGTCACACTCAAGCAAAGCGCATTATTTGCTATTTATTTAAAATGACACAAAGTCTATTTAAAATGGCATAAACGCGTAAAGCGGTATTTTTATATTGATAATTAAGCCTCTAAATAATTTTGCATTATTACAATGAAATAATGCAGCGTTATTTTGTGTCTGAAATAGGGTGTATTTGAATTATTGGATGTATTTGAGAGAAAAATGAGAAAGCTGGAACATTTTAATTTGCTGTTAATGTTAATTGCATTGGCTGCGGTCGGCCAAATGACACAAACGATCTATGTCCCTGTCATTGCTGAAATTGCCGCTTATTTTAATGAGCCCTCTGGTGCTGTTCAACAAGTGATGGCGGCTTATTTATTTTCTTATGGTTTTTCGCAGTTAGTTTATGGGCCGCTATCTGACCGAATAGGTCGTCGACCTGTTATTTTAACCGGTTTAACTATTTTCTTATTTTCAACGACTATAGCAATTTTGGCGCCAACGCTAAATGTACTTACTATGGCTAGTGGGTTGCAAGGGCTAGGAACCGGTGTAGCAGGTGTGATGGCAAGAACCATGCCTCGTGACCTATATAAAGGTACCGCGTTGCGTTATGCAAATAGCTTATTAAATATGGGTATATTAGTAAGCCCATTATTGGCTCCAATGTTTGGCGGAATATTGGCCCATTTCTGGGGGTGGCATGCTTGTTATATTTTCCTTTTTGTCTTAGGTGCTTCTGTATTATTAAGTATGTATCGTTGGTTACCAGAAACACGTCCTGTTTCACCTGAAAAACATAAAATGATCGCATCATATCGGGAATTATTATCGAGTGGCTCATTTCTCTCTTACCTTGCTATGTTAGTGGGAGCGTTAGCTGGGATAGCGGTCTTTGAGGCCAGTAGTGGTGTATTGATGGGCGGCGTATTGGGGCTAAATAGCATCACCGTGAGTATTTTATTTATCTTGCCTATTCCTGCCGCTTTTTTTGGTGCTTGGTATGCGGGACGAGAGGGAAAAACGTTTTATAATTTGATGTGGCATTCAGTGCTTGTTTGTTTATTGGCTGGTTTTATGATGTGGGTGCCAGGTTGGTTTGGCGTTATGAATACCTGGACATTATTAGTACCCGCAGCGGTGTTTTTCTTTGGTGCAGGCATGTTATTTCCTTTAGCAACGACAGGGGCAATGGAGCCTTTCCCTTATTTAGCAGGCGCAGCGGGCGCACTCGTTGGTGGCTTGCAAAATGTCGGATCAGGCGTTGCAACATGGGTTTCTGCGTTGTTACCACAGAACGGACAGTTTAGCCTTGGGTTGTTGATGTTTTTAATGTCGGTACTCATTTTACTGTGCTGGTTACCACTCGCTAAACGAATGGCGCATTCAGAACGGACTGTCTAATGGGAAGAAGGTCAGGCTGTAAAAAGACAGACTGACCTTTAGATTACGCGCTGAGTAGTATATCCGCTGGTTTCAGTTGCGGAATTGATAGCACCGATGAATACAAGGAAACCGGTTCCTCTTCGGGGATTGATGATATTAACTCTGGCAAAATGACTCCTGAATTAAATATTACCGGTCGGTTGTGATCGAGAAATTCTGTATTCTCTGCTAATTGTCCTACAGGGTTTTGGTTGTTTTGTTGGAGCCAAACTAATGTTGGAGCCGCATTGTCCTGCAAGTGTTGGTCGATATGAATGAGTATTCCATCCAGTTGTAGTTCAGGGGTACTGTCTATTGTGCCTTTTATGGTTAACTGATTTTGCTGTACGGAAAAATACCACTCTTCAACTGGCTCATTTTCTTGAACGTGTTTCTGTGCATCACTTGTCCTTAGCGTGACCCAAAAAGAGTACTGGCCATCTGGTAAGTTTAAGTGAGTAATATCAACGGTTTGTTCGAAATTTACGTCTGCGATTAAACGCTGATCAGCGGTGTAGCAAAGCAGATTCGGTATCGGTGAGTTTTGTAATGCGTGAGTATCAAGGTGATTGAGCGCAATAAAATTCAAAGAAGTATCAACTTGCTGTTTTTGACCAAATGGGTCAGATAATGAAAAATATTGTTGATGTAGGCGGCCATTTTCAACCCATTTCGCGTAGAGCGCACTGCTTGAGGTGATTTTGTCGGTGTTGACTTTACCTGTCGAAAAATCAATTAAGCCTTCTTCTGTTGCTGCCCAGTAAATAGGGGCACCCTGCCAATAATTATCGAGTAACAATAGGTTAGGTACTGTTTGGCCATCATGCTCTGCAAATAGACGATTCGCTAATGAATCTGGGTTGCTATAGTGAGAGAGCAACGAACCCATCTCTTTTTTGTCGTTTAATTCATGTACAGTGAACTGAACCAATTCGCCTTTATCTGCAATATTGAAGCTCACTGCGTGTGGAATTTGTAATACCTCGGTTAATAACCCATTTGGAGTCGCATAAGTGACAGTTAATGCATAGTCACCATAAATATCATATGGGCGGCCACCGCCCGTTTTTAGATTATGGTAGTCAGCGGGGAGGTTTCCTATGGTGCGATCAACGGTGATAGTGCTATAAGGATGAAGGGAATTATCCGCCATTTTAGTAAATTGGTGCTGTATCCAATAAATCGGGACATCGCGCTGATGAGGAAATTGTTCAATTTGCGTTAGTTTATAATACTCAGCGTAATTCTGTTGGGTTAGTGTAACCCATTGTTTGTTGGTTTGATCCCAGCGCTGATAAAAACCGTCACCAGCAAACCCGCCATCTTCGGTATCTTCCCCCTTCGTTTTATTATTTTGCCAGCGTACTCTTCCACTTAAAAATTGGTGAATTTTTTGGTTATAGGCATCCGCGTGAGGCAAAAAGGCATCATAAGCACCACTTCGAAAGGGAACAAAGCTGGAAAGCATGGTTGGCATGGCTTGTTGTAAGTGACTGTGGAGATCGTGATAAGTGACATAATATTGCCTAGATTGGTTATAGGCTGGGTTTTTACCGTGACTATAATAACTGTAAGGGTATGTTGGTTGATTATTGCGATCTTTCATATCGGTATGAGGCAAGCCAAGGCCGTGACCAAAAACTTCATGAAACATCACGTTAGGTTCATGAACTCCGCCACCGTGGTTAGGTGATGCTAGTCCTAATAGCGCAGTGCCAACACTCGAAGGCAAAATTTCAACTGCGGTATATTGATAGTCAGAATTAGCATTGTTAGTCGTTTGGTATTTCTTACTATTATTGTAAGCCCAATAAATTTGTGCGCTGGGGTGGTAACCAATTTCTTCAGGGTTATCATAATGAGGATGAATAAGAGGGATAGCTTTACTATTGGAAGAGCTAAAATATGGCGTTAAGCTAGGGCGACTCACTGTGGCAGGTGCGCTATACAGTGTGAGTTGCCCGATTGGTAAGATTGTTGCCGCTTCTTTGCCCCAGCTGAGCGGGGAGTATGAATAAATACCATGCCCTTGTTGGTATAAACTGTGGCTATCAACATGAACAATTAAGTGGTTATCAAGGGTAACATTTGGGGAGAACAAACCATATTGGTTGGTTTCTTCGGTGACAATGGGTTTGCCATTAACCGTGATTACGATGTTGATATCCGGTTGTATCCACTCACCTTTTATTGGTGCTGTAAAGCGTTGCTGATGCCAATTTTGCGCTGAGACATTCATCTGTTGGGGAAACGCGGTTAATGTTTTTGGCAAATGATTTGGGCCAGTGAGTCTCACTCGACCTATTATTTTTCTTTCTTTGTTACTGACGATGGCTTCAATATTAGGCGATTTCGCCGCCGTTTCGCTGGTGATCTCCACATTCAATAGTGCCCAGCGATTAGCCGTTAAGCTCATATGTTTATCTGTCATATTCTGCAGGTGAGTCTGTGCAAGTTGAATATTATGAACTTTCATATCGCTTGGTGTGGGGTTGTAACGTCGTTGAGGTTCATGGTAAATGGGGTCTGGAACAGAAAAGGTACGCTTTCCTGGAATGCGGAGTTGCGGTGCATTTTCAGTTTGTAACTGAATGGAAAGTGGCTGTGATTGCTGCCCATTAGGTAGCATGCCGATAAAATCAAATTGATCTGAGTGGGTTTCAAATTTTGCGTTATCGGCAATATATTGCCACTCATTGGTGGCGTTATTTAGTGTTAGTCGGCCAAATTTAGGCTGCTCAAGAATTTTGTAACCCTTAATATAAGAATTGTTTGGCAGTTTTCCTGTTATGGCACCCACAACTAACTGATCAGGAAGCTCATCTGGGTTTTCGGCGACTAAAATGGGTAGAACTTGAGGAACGCTTTCTTGCGTATTATATCGAGAAATTGCCTGTTTTGTTTGTTTCAATTGGAATTGGCGAAAAATGATATTTTCACCGACAAGTTTTAAGGTATTCTTTTCATAGCGGATTTTAACTGCAGGAAGCTGATTTACTGCCATCATTTTATTAACATCAGTTTCGATGGAATGGGCAATCTGTTGCCAAGACGACGTTTCTGTAATTGGGATGTTATGTAAAGACAACGTCTTGTTATACTTGGTATTTTCTATAGATATTGAGAAATATTGGCTGTTATTCCGTAATTCATCGGTTAGCTTCAATGAGTTTATTGAATGGGGTGGTAGGGTGATGGCTTGCTGGAAGTTATGATTGTCTAAGGTGTTATTGGTTAGTTCAATGCGTTCTACTGGGCGAAGTTCATCAATGAGTTGTTGAGTAGAAGCTGATGGTTTTTTGTGTTTATCTTTGACTATCAATAAACTCCCGCCTGTGAGTTCTAACCAATGGCGAATGAGCTCGACTTGTTTGTCATTGGCATTTTCGGGTAAGACGACGATACTATAATGGCGATGCCATTGCCCACTTGGTAGTAATAAATCAGCGAGCTGAGCCTGTGCTCTGGTTTCTCCATCAATCCATTCGTGGGGTGAATTAAAACTTTCAACAAACAAATTTTGCTTCGTATGGAAACTAAAGCCGGAGAAATCTTTAGTGCCGAGCGCACTTAATATATAGGTTTTTTTATTTTCACCCGCTAAACGGGGCTTATCACTTAACCAACTGAATAACTTAAATGCTTTTTCGCCGTCAGCTGATTGTTCAGGGTTATCCTTTAATGCATTTATCAAGGTGGTATCTTGCCGAATAATTGCCACTCTCCCTTTTTTATACCATCCTAGTTGTAAGTTACCTTGCTGTATTTCATCAGCAAATATTTTAAGGTTATCCATTACCAAAATCCATTTTTTGAGGGTTAATTTCGAATTTCATTGGAATGTTATTCTAAATAAACTCAAAAAAACGGTCTAATTTATTATTATTTTAATAACTGCATTTTCATTGATTAACTAATTAGTTATTAGAAGAAAGTCATACTTGTAGGGATAAAATAAAAAAGGCCATATAATTTATATGGCCTTGGGGGATTAAAAATAAAGGCGGTTAAAAATAGACTAGCCTCGGTCTTCCCACTCTTGGGCGCGTGCTACGGCTTTTTTCCATCCCTCGTATTTGAAATTACGTTCTGTCGTTTCAATACCTGGTTTGAATACACGCTCAATGGTCGCCTTGCTCTGTAACTCATCAAGATTACTCCAGAAACCAACGGCTAAACCTGCAAGGTAAGCGGCGCCCAACGCGGTGCTTTCTCGCACTTCAGGACGCTCAACAGGGGTACCTAAAATATCTGACTGGAATTGCATTAAAAAGTTATTGGCGACAGCGCCCCCATCAACTCGCAGTGCTTTTAAGCGTTCACCTGAGTCGGCTTGCATTGCATCAAGTACATCACGGGTTTGATAAGCAATAGACTCTAAGGTTGCACGAATGATGTGGTTGCGGTTTGCACCACGCGTTAGGCCAAAAATAGCGCCACGCGCATACGGGTCCCAATAGGGTGCGCCTAAGCCTGTAAAGGCGGGAACAACATACACCCCATTACTGTCTTTCACTTTAGTGGCAAAGTACTCTGAGTCTGTCGATTCATCAATCAATTTCAGTTCATCACGCAGCCATTGAATAGATGCTCCGCCCACGAATACAGCACCTTCAAGGGCATAATTGACTTCGCCTCTCGGCCCACAAGCGATGGTCGTTAACAACCCGTGGTTTGAGCGTACAGCGGTTTCCCCTGTATTTAGTAGTAAGAAGCAACCTGTTCCATAGGTATTTTTAGCCATACCCGGTTTTACACACAGTTGGCCGTATAGCGCGGCTTGTTGGTCTCCCGCCATCCCTGAAATTGGGATACGAGTCCCACCTTTCCCCCCAATATTGGTTTGCCCGTAGACTTCGGAAGAGGGGCGTACTTCAGGGAGCATTGCACGTGGAATATTGAGCGCTTTGAGAATTTTGTCATCCCACTCAAGGTTACGGATATTGAATAACATAGTTCGAGAGGCATTGGTGTAGTCGGTGACATGAACACGCCCTTGTGTCATTTTCCAAACGAGCCAAGTATCCACCGTCCCAAACAGTAATTCGCCTTTCTCCGCACGTTCACGTGCGCCTTCAACATTATCTAAAATCCATTTTACTTTGGTACCGGAGAAATAGGGGTCAACAACCAGCCCCGTATTTTGGCGAATATACTCTTCTAAATCGCGGTCATTTTGTTTTAGATGCGTACAAAAATCAGCAGTACGACGACATTGCCATACAATCGCATTATAAACAGGCTTACCTGTGGCTTTTTCCCATACGATGGTGGTTTCACGTTGGTTAGTGATCCCAATGCCAGCGACTTCATCGGTACGAATATCCGCTTTAGCGAGTACTTCTACAAGTGTTGAGCTTTGCGATGCCCAAATTTCCATTGGGTCGTGTTCCACCCAACCTGGTTTAGGATAAACTTGGGTGAATTCACGTTGTGAAATACTGACAATATTTGCATCATGGTCGAGTACAACAGCGCGTGAGCTGGTTGTGCCTTGGTCGAGTGCAACAATATACTTTTTCGCAATAGTGGTTTCAGTTGTCATAATTTAAGCCTGTTCCGAGGATTTGGTGTTTTTAACGGATAATTTTTCTGTTTTGGTCTCTTCTTCACATACCATGCAAGGTAAGTGGCGACCAATCAGTTTGCGATAGGCGAATGCGCCTAGCAGACCACCAACAATAGGTGCTGTCAATGGGACAAGGAAATACGGAATATCGCGGTCACCAGTCAGGGCAATATCCCCCCAACCTGCGAGATAAGCCACAACTTTTGGGCCAAAGTCACGAGCAGGGTTGAGTGCGAACCCTGTGAGTGCGCCAAATGACCCACCGATGACGGCAATCAAAATACCGATTAACAGTGGCGCGAGTGGGCCACGAGGGACACCGTTGCCATCATCAGTTAACGCAAGTATTAAGCAAACAAGAATGGCTGCAATAATGACTTCAATAAAAAATGCATGTGGAACGCTAATTTGTGGGGCGGGGTAGGTTGAGAAAACACCTGCAGTAAATAAGCTTTCTTGCGAGCCCCTAATAATATGGTGGACTTGCTCGTAATCGAAAAATACTGGGGAATACATTGAGTAGACTAATGCGGCTGCAAAGAAGCCACCTAGCATCTGGGCAATGATATAAGGCACGACTTTGCGTCTATCAAAACACGCAAACAGCCATAATGCGAGAGTGACGGCTGGGTTTAGGTGGGCACCCGAGGTGCCAGCGGTGAGGTAAACGGCTAAAGCAACGCCGAAGCCCCAGATAATACTAATTTCCCATAAGCCTAGTTGTGCACCCGCGATTCTAACGGCAGCAACACAACCTAGACCAAAAAAGACCAGTAGCGCAGTCCCTAAAAACTCTGAGATGCACTGACCTGTGAGTGATGTAGTCGTCATTTGGCTCATACGTTTCTATCCTACGAAAATGAAAAATATTGTAATGTTTTTTTAAGTTAAGATTTTCTAATCGAAAATCATTAACTGTAAATTTATCGTTAAAGAACATAAACGAGAAATATCGAAATTGAAAAGTGTGTGTTACATCACCAAAACGAAATAAAACAATCAAAAATAGTGACGGATTCGACCTTTGCGGTGTGATCTGATCAGTGTTTTTTAATGAAGGTTATTACGATTCAGAAGGAAGGAACTGGACACAGAGGATCATGCTACTTACAATCGTGTAAAAGCTGATAAGGGAGACCAGAATTATGTCATTTGAAGTATTTGAGAAACTCGAATCCAAAGTACAACAAGCGATTGATACAATCACACTGTTACAAATGGAAATCGATGAACTAAAAGATAAAAACGGTGCGTTAAGCCAAGAACTTGAAACCGCAAAATCAGGTACGGATTCATTAGTGCGTGAAAATGAACAATTAAAACAAGAGCAGCAAGCTTGGCAAGAGCGTCTGCGGACTTTGCTCGGTAAGATGGAAGAAGTGTAATTTCTCGTCATACTTCGCGTTGTAGGGGTGTTGGCTTCGTCTCTTCGCCCTAGTCACATACTTATGTATGCTCCTAGGGTCTTATCGACTTTGCCGCCTACCTACAACACGAATTATTTAGAGAAATGTTTGTTATGCCTCACATTGTAGGGTGTTGGCTTCGTCTCTTCGCCCTAGTCACATACTTATGTATGCTCTTAGGGTCTTATCGACTTTGCCGCCTACCTACAACACGAATTATTTAGAGAAATGTTTGTTATGCCTCACATTGTAGGGTGTTGGCTTCGTCTCTTCGCCCTAGTCACATACTTATGTATGCTCCTAGGGTCTTATCGACTTTGCCGCCTACCTACAACACGAATTATTTAGAGAAATGTTTGTTATGCCTCACATTGTAGGGTGTTGGCTTCGTCTCTTCGCCCTAGTCACATACTTATGTATGCTCCCAGGGTTTTATCGACTTTGCCGCCTACCTACAACACGAATTATTTAGAGAAATGTTTGTTATGCCTCACATTGTAGGGTGTTGGCTTCGTCTCTTCGCCCTAGTCACATACTTATGTATGCTCCTAGGGTCTTATCGACTTTGCCGCCTACCTACAACACGAATTATTTAGAGAAATGTTTGTTATGCCTCACATTGTAGGGGGGTTGGCTTCGTCTCTTCGCCCTAGTCACATACTTATGTATGCTCCTAGGGTCTTATCGACTTTGCCGCCTACCTACAACACGAATTATTTAGAGAAACTTTCATCACACCTCATGTTCTAGAGTATAAAAATAAGGGCTGCAATAATTTGCAGCCCTTATTTGTAGAATTTTTAACGGATTATGCGTCGATATTGTCATCTTCGATAAAATCGTCGTTCTCAGACGGGATTAATGGCTCTTCAGAAAGGACAATGCCAGTGTTATCGGCATAAAGGTAATCGCCTGAGAAGAAAGTGACGCCGCCGAAATTAACGCGGATATCACTTTCACCGATACCTTCATCAGGGCAACCTGCAGGCATCGCAGCGATAGCCTGAATACCGAGATCAAGTTCCATCAGCGCATCTACCTGACGGACTGCACCATAAACCACAATACCTTCCCAGTGGTTATCAACGGCTAGCCTTGCAATTTCAGCGTCAATGAGTGCCTTACGGACAGAGCCGCCGCCATCAACGAGTAGGATACGCCCTGTGCCATCCTCTTCCAGCAAATCATACACTAGGCCGTTATCTTCAAAACACTTAACTGTAATGATTTGACCGCCAAATGAAGTACGTCCACCAAAGTTGGAGAAAAGGGGTTCTACCACGTTAACGCTTTCTTGGTAAATATCGCAGAGTTCGGAAGTATCATATTTCATAGGAGTTAGGTCTTTTTTGCTGCAAGAGGTAACCAGTATATCCCTTTTGAACGGTACTTGGCAAAGTTACCCGCCTAAAAATAGGCGGAAAAAGTCAAAAAAACGACAAATAGTGATTATTATTTGCTCATTACAACGCCAATAGAGAATAAAACGTTGGTCACGAGTGCTGCTTTTACCATATTTTCCAGTAAAGGACGCATACCTTCTGGCGTTGGGTCACTCAGAACACGACGTAAATGGTTCATCAGCATTGGTACGGCAAGTAAAAATAGCCAACCGCTCCAGCCGTGTAAATAAATTAGATTAAAAAAGGCCAAACATAAAATAGCCGCAATAATAATAATGGCGTGATAAACGCGAGCCCCTTGGGGGCCTAAGCGCACTGCTAGGGTATTTTTACCTGCTTTAATATCGTTTTCGATATCGCGCATATTATTGATATTCAATACCGCGACAGAGAGCAACCCACACGCCGTTGCAGGTAGGACAGTGATGATATTAAAACTATTTGCTTGTAAATAATAAGTCCCAATAACACTTAGCCAGCCAAAGAATATTAAGACAGAGATATCCCCTAACCCTAGGTAGCCATACGGTTTCTTGCCGACGGTATAGGTAATGGCCGCAACAATAGCGATGAGCCCTAATGCGACAAAACCAATGGCATCCTCGGGTTTTTCACAGGCGACAATAATTAACAGTAAGCCGGAAAGACAGGCAGCCGTAATATTGAGCTTCAGCGCTTTTTTCATATCCGCTTGCGTGATAACGCCTTTTTGCATGCCACGTAATGGACCAATACGTTCAGCTGTATCAGAGCCTTTGACCGCATCACCATAGTCATTCGCAAGGTTAGATAAAATCTGTAATAAACCCGCGGTGATAAGTGCTAATAAAGCGACGGGCCATTTAAAATTATTCGTTAAATAAGCGAGTGCAGAGCCTGTCACAATCGCAATCACCCCTAATGGTAGGGTTTTAGGGCGGAGACTTTCAATCCAAGCTTGTTTACGACTTATTGTTGTGGATGTCGACTGCATGCAGTTACCTATAATTCAAACTCTTTAGAGACGTGTTCTTGATAGTTTAATGACCCATCATATAGAGAGATACCTGAATATTTTCAATGTAATGGGCGGAATATTTAATAGAAAAAAGTGCAGCGATAAAAGCTGCACTTTAGTCGATGTATATTAAGGATACATGAAAACCAGATAATTAATAAGATTATAAAATAAATCTACTCAAGTCTTCATCTGCCACCAGCTCATCTAAGTGCTGTTTGACATAGTCTGCATCGATTTGGATGGTTTGTCCGTTACGGTCACTGGCATCAAAAGAAATATCTTCCATTAAGCGTTCAAGCACCGTGTGTAAGCGACGAGCACCAATATTTTCGGTTGACTCATTGACTTGCCATGCTGATTCCGCAATCTTACGAATGCCGTCAGTCGTGAATTCGATATTCACGCCTTCTGTCGCCATCAACGCTTTATACTGTTCAGTTAATGAAGCGTTTGGTTCAGTCAGAATTCGCACAAAATCTTCCGTTGTTAGTGCTTGTAGCTCAACGCGAATTGGTAGACGGCCTTGGAGCTCAGGGATCAAGTCTGATGGGCTCGAAACTTGGAACGCACCTGAAGCAATAAACAGAATGTGGTCAGTTTTGACCATCCCGTGTTTGGTGGAAATCGTGCAGCCTTCGATTAATGGCAGTAAATCGCGTTGAACCCCTTCACGGGACACATCTGGGCCTGAGCTTTGTCCACCACGCTTACAAATTTTGTCGAACTCATCGATGAAAACAATACCATTTTGTTCAACGGCTTCAATCGCTTGTTCTTTCAGTTCTTCAGGGTTGACTAATTTAGCCGCTTCTTCTTCAACGAGCAGTTTGAATGCCTCTTTGATTTTCATCTTACGAGGTTTTTGCTTTTGGCCTGCTAAGTTTTGGAACATGGATTGTAACTGATTAGTCATCTCTTCCATGCCTGGAGGCGCCATGATTTCAACGCCCATAGGGGAGGCAGCGACTTCGATTTCAATTTCTTTATCGTCTAATTGGCCTTCACGTAATTTTTTACGGAATGCTTGACGAGCTGGAGAATGCTCATCTGTTGGCTCAGACTGCCCCCAGTTATTTTTTGCTGGTGGGATAAGCACATCTAAAATACGCTCTTCAGCCATTTCTTCAGCACGGTAGCGGTTTTTCTCGATAGACTGTAAACGCACCATTTTAACGGCTGAATCAGTTAAATCGCGAATGATGGAGTCAACTTCTTTACCAACATAGCCGACTTCAGTAAATTTGGTCGCTTCAACTTTGATAAATGGCGCATTGGCTAATTTTGCAAGGCGGCGAGCAATTTCAGTTTTACCTACCCCTGTTGGGCCAATCATCAAAATATTTTTTGGGGTAACTTCGTGACGTAATATTTCGTTTAACTGCATACGGCGCCAGCGGTTACGCAGAGCAATCGCAACAGAGCGTTTGGCTTTATTTTGGCCAATAATATGATTGTCGAGTTCGCTGACAATTTCGCGTGGAGTCATTTCGGACATACTAGCAATCCTTATGATTTTGAAGAAATTTCTTCAAAGTTGACGTTATGGTTGGTGTAAATACAGATATCACCTGCAATTGCGAGGGCTTTTTCAGCGATTTCTTTAGCGCTTAAGTCTGTATTTTCTAACAAAGCACGTGCGGCTGATTGCGCATATGGGCCACCGGAGCCAATGGCAATCAAGTCGTTTTCCGGTTGAACCACATCGCCATTACCCGTAATGATCAGTGACGTGTGTTCATCAGCGACAGCTAACAAGGCTTCTAATTTACGAAGCATGCGGTCGGTACGCCAATCTTTAGCAAGTTCAACGGCTGCTTTGGTTAAATGACCCTGATGAAGTTCGAGTTTGCGTTCGAACAGTTCAAATAATGTGAATGCGTCTGCGGTGCCACCGGCAAATCCGGCAATGACTTTGTCGTTGTATAAACGGCGAACTTTGCGGACATTGCCTTTCATGACGGTATTACCCATCGTCGCCTGTCCATCACCACCAATTACGACCTGGCCATTACGGCGAACACTTACGATTGTTGTCATGAGTTAGCCCCTGGTTTTATTACAAAAAAAGAATGCGGTTGAATGTGATTTTCAAAAGATTAAATTCAAGTGATAGTTGTTTAATTAACTATCACTTGAACTAGGTTGAAGACACAAAGTACCGCTCATGAGTACATTAAAACAGTACATGGGGGGGGCGCTGGGGTTTTTCAACCCCCAGAAGCTCGAAGAATACAACCAGAAACACCTGCACCTGCTGCGCGGTCACGCATTTTTTCGGCCGTGGGCTTGGAATAAGGGCCTAAAATAATACGGTGCCAACCGCCACCAGCACTTACACGGCTTTCAATACCTGAAAATGCCAAAGTGGCTTGTACAGACCCAGCTTGTTCAGCTGTACGGAATGAACCGCATTGAACAATCATATTTTGCAAATTGTTGGCCGGTTTAGTACTGGGTGCAGTTTGTGGTTGAGCCGCGGGGGCAGGTGATTGAGCCTCAGGCTTCGTAGGTGTATTGACCACCGGTTTACGTTGTACTGGCTCGATAGGTTGAGCGGGCTCATTGATAAGCACTTGGGAGCGCGGCACTGGTTTACCGTTTGCAGGGATTTCTTGCAAGTTAGTGACAGGCTGGCGTCTATCAGAATCGATTTGTTCTAATAGCTGGCGCTGCTCAGGTGTTAAATCGGATGGGCGCACAATATTATTGCCTGTGCTTGGTTGTTGAATATTTGGCGAATCCATACCACGACGTTCGAGCTCTTTAATATAGCGCCAACGCTCTTCAGGTTTTGGTGGAAGCGTGTTTCCCGGTGTTGTTGGTGTGACAACTTGGGGTTGCGGCGTGTCCTTTTTATTTTGGGTGATGTAAAACAGACCGCCAACAAATAGCACGACAATCGCGACAGCGACAACCAATGTTGTCATTGGCAGTCCTTGTGCTTTCTTGGATTTACCTTTGCTTTTTTTACGGGCGGATGAGCGCCCTCGAGCTACATAATCTTTTTGTGCCACGCTATTAATTCACTAGTTATCAATTGTTCGTCGTCATTTGGCTTAACATGTTACTTAACCTGAGCAACTTTGACTAGCTTTTAGGCGCTTTTGTGCTCTCTCTGATGATTAAATCAGAATCTAGGAGGCGTGAGCCTGGGTTAACATTGTGTCCATGGATCTGCTCGAGTAGTAATTGCATCGCATGATGACCAATTTCAGCACGAGGCTGGTTGATGGTTGTTAGGGCCGGCAAGGTGTACTTTGCTTGCTCTAAGTTATCGAAACCAACAAAAGAAAGGTCATCTGGGAGCGTTAAGCCCATTTTTTTCGCTTGCCACATCGCGCCAATCGCCATGATGTCACTATGGCAAAAGATTGCGGTTGGTGGTTCAGGCAGTGACATTAATGTTTTTACCGCTTCTGCACCACCTTCATGGGTAAAATCACCACGAATAATATAATTTTCACGCAATTTTTCGCCTGTGCGTAACATGGCTTTTTTATAACCTTCTAAACGGTACTGGCTTAAAGGCATATGGTTGGGGCCTGCAATACAGGCAATCAGTTTATGGCCTTGTTTTTGCAGATAATGTGTCGCATTAAATGCGGCTGTGAGGTTATCAATATGCACAGTAGGCAGTTTGAGTTCAGGGGCGAATTCATTTGCCATCACAATCGGAGGGAGGTTTTTCTGCTCTTCGGTTGAGATATCGAAGGGAATATTTGAGCCCAATAAGACCATGCCATCAATTTGTTTGGTAATAATGAGATTAATAAAGGCATTTTCTTGTTTTTCTTGGTGTTTGCAGTCCCCAATCAAAACAAAATAACCTTCTTGAGCAGCGATTTCTTCAATTCCGCACACGACATCACTAAAGAAAGGGTCACGGATATTAGGAACGAGTACTAGAATCGTTTTTGATTCATTGCGCTTATAGCTTCTAGCAAGGTTATGAGGATAATAGCCCACATCCATCACCGCTTGTTCGACTTTTTGGCGTGTTTGCAAAGAAACTTTTTCCGGGTTCATGAGTGTTCTAGATACTGTCGCTGTCGAAACCCCCGCGGCACTAGCAACATCTTTCATTGTTGCCGTGTTATTGTGTTTTTTACTTTCCACAACGCCTTCCTTAGATTGATTTAATCGTTTGCTTTTTTTGAATGGCGCAAGTACGTCATTATTAGTGGTTATTCTAATTGGTTTCTCAAGAATATCTGTTACCTAGTTTGCATAAAAAGTGTGACTTGCATCATTTTTTAGAGCTGCTTCGCAAATTTTGAAAATAATGCTAAGGGCAAAAAGATAAACGAAACTCAATGTGTATAAAAAACGCTCAAATTAGCTGTTTAGCATTATAGGGTAAATAATTCAAAGTTATCAACATACTGCGAAGAAAATATTGGCAGGGTTTATAACGTTAAATGGTTAGATAAAATGAATCATTTAGCATGAGTAATGAGTTAACAATCTGTCGGGTCAACATCAATATTCCATTTTACTTTACGACTTTCTGGCTGTTGAAGAATTTCTGGTAGTCGCTTCGTCATAAACTGCTGTAGATAAAGGCGGGAAGGGTGTTGCAATAGCAATTGCCAGCGGAATCGGCCACCGCGTTTGGCTTGAATCGACGGCGAAGGGCCTAGGATCCACATTTTCGCGTCACTTTGGGGATGTTCAGCAATATATTGCCGTACATTTTGCAGAAATTGACGTGAATCTTGGTTATTGTGATCTTCCGAGCGTATCAATATATGGCTGGTGTAAGGCGGTAACATTGCGACCCTACGCTCTTCCATCGCTTCTTGGGTAAATGCGTGATAACCCTCTTCAAGCAGTGTGAGTAACAGAGGATGCTCGGGATGGTGGGTTTGTAAGAACACTTCGCCTTGCTTACCGGCTCGTCCCGCTCGGCCAGAAACTTGCACGTATAATTGAGCAAACCGTTCGGCTGCACGAAAATCACTCGAAAATAAAGCCCCATCGACATCTAATAAGGCGACTAAGGTAACATCAGGAAAGTGGTGGCCCTTGGCGAGCATCTGCGTACCAATGAGAATGCGAGCCCCTCCTTCGTGCACTTGGTTCAAATGCTGCTCTAGTTCCCCTTTGCGACTGGTGGTATCACGGTCAATACGGGTAACGGGGGTATCAGGGAACAGTTCACAAATCCCTTCCTCAAGTTGCTCAGTTCCCATACCAACAGGCACTAAATGCGTCGAACCACATTGTGGGCATTGGCGAGGAACAGGGCGCTGGCTATCGCAATGGTGGCAGCGTAATTGATGAAAATTTTGGTGCAGGGTGTAATAGTGGTCACAACGCTGGCACTCTGCAATCCAACCACATTCATGGCAAATCAATGCAGGGGAATAACCACGGCGATTTAAAAATAAAATCACCTGATTGTTTTGTGCAAGGTGCTCTTTAATGTGTTGAATTAATAAGTGTGAAAGGCCAAATTTTAGTGGCTGGCCTTTTAAGTCAATAAGGTGTTGAGTCGCGGGGCGTGCATTACCTGCCCGAATAGTGAGATTTAATTGCCGATATTTATGTTGTTGAACATTGAATAAGGTTTCTAATGATGGCGTCGCAGTACCCATGACAATCGGTATATTGTTCTTTTTAGCACGGAAAACCGCTAAATCACGGGCATGATAACGCCAGCCATCTTGCTGTTTATATGAGCTGTCATGCTCTTCATCAATAATAATAATGCCAAGGTGGGCGAAAGGGGTGAACAGTGCCGAGCGAGTCCCAATAATAATGGCATTTTGCCCTTGCTTAGCGCGTAACCAAACAGCTAAACGCTCGCTATCGTTCAGCCCTGAGTGCAACACATCAACGGGGGCATTGAAGCGCTCACGAAAACGGCTAATGGTTTGTGGGGTCAAGCCAATTTCAGGTACCAAAACTAAAGCTTGTTTACCTTGGGCAAGGACATTTTCCAATACACTTAGGTACACTTCCGTCTTACCGGACCCTGTGATCCCAGCGAGCAGCCATGGTGAAAATTGGTCATCTTCAGCACGTATAGCACCGACAGCTGTCGCTTGCTCACTATTAAGACGCAGCCTTTCACCACAAACTGTGAAGCTTGGTTGCCACTTTTCGCTAGTCGGTGGAACGGGGTGCAAATCAATATAAGCTTTCTTTTTCAGTGCTTGCAAAGCGCTTTCACTGATTTCAAGCTCACTGACTTGATGGCGATAAACGGGTCGACGACACAGAAGTGCAAGAGCTTGCTGCTGTTTTGGAGAACGTTTTAGCTCATTAAGGTCAACCGCTAAGCCTTCATCCGTTACTTGCCATTGCCAAATAGGGGTAAATTCAGCGGGTTTACCTTGGCGCAACAGCGTGGGTAATGCGTGGAAGAGTACTTCGCCTATTGGGTAATGATAGTACTGAGAAGACCACAGTAAGAGTTGCCAAATATCATCAGGGAAGAGTGTTTGGTGGTCGAGAACCAACTCGATGGCTTTTAATTTATCTTCAGCAAACTCGCTTTTATCGCTGTGCTTTACCACAATACCAAGGGCTTGGCGCTTGCCAAATGGCACCATAACACGGCTGCCGACAACAGGGAGTGGCATGTTATCAGGAAGGCGATAATCAAATGTGCGGTTTAAAGGGACAGGTAAAGCCACCTGAACGACGATCATATCTGGTTTTCCGTCTGTTTTTTATGCGATAATGCGAGCGATTGTTGACTAGAGTACCACAAAATTTACTCGGTTTTCATTGCGTGATAAACAGAATTTCTGTATGATCCGCCGCCTTTGGTATCTATTTTTACCAATATATTAAATTCAATCAACACGACGTGTGGTGTCCGGCGTTAGGGCTGGAATGGCGACACGGCCTTAATAGAGGTTCTCCCATGAAAAAAGGTATTCACCCTAAATACGAAGAAGTTACTGCAACTTGTTCTTGCGGTAATGTAATGAAAATTAATTCAACTGCTGGTCACTCGCTGAACCTGGACGTTTGTGGTAACTGCCACCCGTTCTATACTGGTAAACAGCGTGATGTTGCGACTGGTGGTCGTGTTGATCGCTTCAACCAACGTTTCAGCATCCCAGGTTCTAAAAAATAATCGAACTTGTGAAATGCGAAAAAAAGGGAAACTGAGTTTCCCTTTTTTAATGCCTAAAATAAGCCGTTAGAAACGGTAAAGCACACCAAACATGATGTCATTACTACGTACTTTCACTTTAGACTTGAGCGTTTCGCCATCATCTTTATAGCTTACGTCAGATTTGCCAGCATCTAAGAAACGATAGCTTAAATCTAATGAAAGGTTATCATTAATTGCATATTGTGAACCTAAACCTAAGCTCCAAGCAAAGTTACTGTTGGTTTTCGATTTAGATAATGAATCATAACCATAGTACATACCCTGATGGCTTTTTTCTTCGTATGAATAACTAGATTTATGCTTAATACTTGCTAAACCTAATCCAACGGATACGTAAGGGGTAAAATTGGTTTCATTTTTGAAGTCATAATAAGCATTAACCATGAAGGTATTTAATGTGATATCGTTTTTAATGTCATCTGAAGCGGTAAAGAAACTATTGTTTTCATAGAAAAGATTATGTTTAGATGAAGCTTTACCTCTTAGTGTAATGTCTAATTCAGCGCGCAACGGAAGAGATGTCATATCATATAAGTCATAACCTAATGCAATACCACCACCGAATACTGCCTTGGTTTTGCTGCCGTTGTTATAGCTTTCATAAAAACCTACATCTGATTCTTCCCATTTCTGGTCTGATAATTTAAGAATAGATGTACCTAATTTTCCAGAAACATAAAAACCATTACCAGATGCCATAGCCAGACCACTAAACGTAAGGCTTAAAAGAGAAGCTAAAATTACTTTTTTCATTGCTTATTTACCATTTAATAGTTAGTTAAATATCCTTATCTATTATATGGCATAATTTTCAATTGATTTAAGTTAAATTACTCTGTTATTGATAAACAAAACAAATAGCTACTAAAATATTAAATTAGTTAATCAAATAGAACTAAAACATAAAAAAGCACAAAAAGCTAAAGTGTTATCCTGTTAATTTTAACCGTGTTTAATGTTAATGAATCAGGTTTGGCAAATGAGTAAGAACCTATTTAGTTCTAGTTGAATCTAAACTAATTTATCGGTATTTGGGAAAAGTAGGGGGGGGGGAACTACGCCGCAAGACTTGCGACGTAGTTAAAATTAGGAAATACAGGCGTAGCAAATGGAAATTAATATTCCCACGTTTCCGGGTCGATACCTAATTCACGCATAATTTCTTTTGCTGCTTCAGGGATCTCGTCATTACGCTCTTTACGCAAATCTTCATCATTTGGCAGTGGTTGGCCTGTGAATGCATGTAAAAAAGCTTCACACAGGAGTTCACTGTTAGTGGCATGGCGTAAGTTGTTAATCTGACGACGAGTCCGCTCATCAGTTAAAATTTTCAGTACTTTTAATGGGATAGATACTGTGATTTTTTTAACTTGCTCACTCTTTTTGCCATGTTCAGCATACGGACTGACATACTCACCATTCCATTCAGCCATGGGATACCTTGGATATTTTCAGTAATAATTAAAAATAATATGCACATTCTTTTTAATAGAAACTTAATCTAAGCTTTCAAGGATGAAGAACTGCATACAAACGTGACGACACTTAACTTAGTTTATCACAATATTTTTTGTGAAATGAGTAAGTTAAGCTGATTTGTGTGATTGACTATCAATTTACACATCATAATTAAGGTTGATTATTCCATTAGTTGATATAAACGTAAAGAGGTTTAGACGTCTAGATATATTGACGTCCAAACATCCGATGGGTATGATTTAGCCTATCACTGTTCAGGAGAAGCGTTTATGACTTACAAGCCGTCAACTATCGCAATTCATAATGGATTAAATGAAGATCAACAATTTGGTTGCGTAGTGCCTCCCATTTATTTATCCAGTACCTATAATTTTACTGACTTTAATGAACCGAGAGCTCATGATTATTCACGTCGTGGAAACCCAGGGCGTGATATTGTGCAAAAAACATTGGCACAACTTGAGGGGGGGAGTGGTTCGGTACTAACTAACAGTGGGATGTCTGCGCTTCATCTGTTATGTACCGTTTTTCTGCAACCGGGGGATTTACTCGTTGCGCCACATGACTGTTACGGTGGAAGCTACCGGTTATTTAATAGCCAAAGCCAGCGTGGGGCTTATCAGGTGCAATTTGTCGACCAAAGTGATGAATCTGCATTGCAGGCAGCATTAGCGAAAAAACCCAAATTAGTGTTAATCGAAACACCAAGTAACCCACTATTAAGAATTTTTGATATACAGCATATTGCCCAGTTAGCCCATGATGTAGGGGCATTAGTCGTTGTCGATAATACTTTTTTAAGCCCAATTTTGCAGCAGCCTCTTTCACTCGGCGCAGATTTTGTGGTGCATTCATGCACTAAATACCTGAATGGCCATTCTGATATCGTTGCAGGAGTGGTGATTGCGAAAGAAGAAAAGTGGGTAATAGAGCTTGCTTGGTGGGCGAATAATATTGGTGTTACTGGGGGCGCTTTTGATAGCTATCTACTCTTGAGAGGTATCAGAACGTTATCTCCACGTGTATTACAGCAACAGCAAAATGCACAAGAGATCGTAAAATATCTTAAATCACAGCCTTTAGTGAAAAAATTGTATTATCCTGCGTTAGAAGATCACCCCGGGCACGAAATAGCAGTAAAACAACAAAAAGGCTTTGGAGCGATGCTGAGTTTTGAATTTGCAGGTGATGAGTCACAACTTCGCCATTTTCTTCGCTCTCTCAGCTTGTTTACATTAGCGGAGTCATTAGGTGGTGTGGAAACATTGATTTCCCATACCGCGACAATGACGCATGCAGGTATGTCAGTAGAAGCCCGTGCGCAAGCGGGGATCACAGATAGCTTGCTAAGAATTTCAGTGGGAATTGAAGACTCTCAGGATTTAATCACAGACTTAGACCACGCATTTAAGGTTGCGGCACAACGTTAGCGGAGTTTTTTGATGAGTGTACTAACAGCGGTTGAGGTGGCTCCTTGCCACCGCCAGTTACATAAGTTTGGGGGCAGCAGTTTAGCCGATGCAAAGTTCTATCAACGCGTTGCAACAATTATGGCAAACTATAGCCAACCCGGTGATTTAATGGTGGTTTCTGCCGCGGGTAGTACAACCAATCAGTTGATTAATTGGTTGAAATTAAGCCAAAGTGACCGTATTTCAGCTCATCAAGCTCAACAGTCATTACGCTGTTATCAACTTGATTTAATTGAATCTCTTTTGCCCGAACAGAAAGCCATAGAATTAAGCCAATTATTTATTCACGATTTAGAGCGTTTAAGCGCATTGCTGGATCAACCCACAAATGATGCGACTTATGCAGAATTGGTCGGCCATGGTGAAATTTGGTCTGCGCGTCTCATGGCTGAAGTGCTTGCACAGGCAGGTATGATGAGCGCTTGGTTAGATGCACGCTTATTTTTACGCGCTGAACGCGCGGCCCAACCACAGGTTGATGAAATCCAATCACGCTATTTATTGCAACAGCAGTTAACTCAGTTACCGAACAGACGTATTGTCGTGACAGGCTTTATTTCGCGTAATCAGCAAGGTGAAACAGTACTGCTTGGGCGTAATGGGAGTGACTATTCTGCAACACAAGTTGGCGCGTTGGCTGGTGTTGAAAAAGTCACGATTTGGAGTGATGTTGCTGGGGTATATAGCGCGGACCCTCGCAAGGTGAAAGATGCCTGTTTGTTACCCTTATTGCGCCTAGATGAGGCCAGTGAATTAGCACGTTTGGCGGCACCTGTTTTACACACACGCACTTTACAGCCTGTTTCCGTGAGCAATATTGATTTGCAATTAAGGTGCAGCTATCAGCCTGAACAAGGTTCAACAAAAATTGAGCGGGTACTTGCGTCAGGTGCAGGAGCAAAAATTGTCACTAGCCATGATGATGTGTGCTTAATCGAATTGCGCATCGCTACAGGGCGTGACTTTAAACAAATTTGCAAAGATGTGGACTTATTACTTAAACGTGCTCAATTACGTCCTTTGGCTCGCGGTATTCATCATGATCGTTCTTTACTGCAATTATGTTATACCTCCGAAATTGTCGAAAGTGCCTTAAATGCTCTTGAAGAAGCCGGTTTGCCGGGGGCATTATCACTACGAGAAGGTTTTTCTCTGGTGGCATTAGTCGGTGCGGGTGTGTGTAAAAAACCGTTACATAGCCACCGTTTTTATGAGGAACTGAAAGGGCAACCGGTTGAATTTATTTGGCACTCAGAAGACGCTATCAGTTTAGTGGCGGTATTGCGCTCTAACCAAACGGAACACCTCATTAAAGGTATGCATCAGAGCTTATTCCGTGCAGAAAAACGCATTGGTTTAGTGCTATTTGGTAAAGGCAATATTGGCGCGCGTTGGCTAGAGCTTTTTGACGCGGAACAACACAAGATTTCGGCACGTAGTGACTTTGATTTTGTTTTAGCAGGCGTAGTAGACAGCCGCCGTAGCTTACTGAATTACCAAGGGATTGACCCAAGTCGTGCACTGGCTTTCTTTGATGATGAAGCGGTAGAACATGAGGATGATAACCTATTTTTATGGATGCGTTCCCACCCTTATGATGATCTCGTGGTGTTAGATGTCACCGCAAGTGAAACACTGGCCGATAACTATGTTGATTTTGCGAGTTATGGTTTTCATGTGATCAGCGCAAATAAAATCGCAGGTGCAGCGCAAACGGCACAGTATCGTCAAATTCGCGATGCATTTTCAAAAACAGGCCGCCATTGGTTATATAACGCGACAGTAGGGGCTGGGTTACCGATTAACTATACGGTTAGGGACTTAAAAGAAAGCGGTGATTCTATCCTGAGTATCAGTGGTATTTTTTCGGGAACCTTATCATGGCTATTTTTACAGTTTGACGGCTCCATTCCATTTAGTGAGCTAGTAGAGCAAGCTTGGCAGCAAGGGTTAACTGAACCAGACCCACGTATTGACCTATCGGGGCAAGATGTCATGCGGAAATTAATTATTTTAGCCCGTGAAGCGGGTTATGATATTGAGCCGGATGATGTGCGAGTTGAATCTTTAGTACCAAAGCAAGCACAAACGGGCTCCTTGGATGAGTTTTTCGAAAACAGTGCTGTTATTAATGAACAAATGCAGCAGCGCTTAGAAGCTGCGCAAGAACTCGGGCTAGTGTTACGTTATGTGGCGCGGTTTGATGCGGTAAAAGGTAAAGCAAAAGTGGGCGTGGAAGCCGTGAAACCGGAACATCCTCTGGCCTCATTATTACCCGGCGACAATGTGTTTGCTATCGAAAGTCGGTGGTATCGAGACAACCCATTAGTGATCCGTGGCCCTGGCGCTGGGCGTGATGTGACTGCGGGTGCTATTCAGTCTGATCTTAACCGACTCTCCCAACTTTTATAATCATTTTTCAATCGCATTGGTGTTCCCTATGGTATTGGGGGCATCAATGCATCATGAAAATTTTTAATTTATCCTTTCATTTTCTGTTTTTTATTCTGATGATTTAATTCTTAAACATTATTCATGTCTTAAAAGTGCTGAATCGACGATATATTGCGCTGAAACAATACTTAAATAAGAAAAATTAATAAAAATAAGACTGTAATTAAATTTCAGAAAAATCCCCCAAAGTCATTTTTTTCTGATATGAATATACACTGAAGGGTAAATTTAGCGGTTTGCATCACAAAACAACAACTCTAACGCAGCCGACTGAAATTTAGTTACAGGAAACAGGTAGCAGTCTGTTAACCGTGAACCGTGCGGGAATGCATTCTGCCAGAAGCACAAGGTCAGGAGTCTCATGAATCAGCAATATTCCGCAATGCGCAGTAATGTCAGTATGCTGGGTAAGCTACTCGGCGATACCATCAAGGAAGCTTTAGGTGAGGACATACTCGACAAAGTTGAGTCCATTCGTAAGCTTTCAAAATCTTCTCGTGCAGGTAATGAAGTTCAGCGCCAAAAGTTGCTGATGACATTGCAAAATCTCTCTAATGATGAATTGCTACCCGTTGCAAGGGCATTTAACCAATTCTTAAACCTGACAAACGTCGCGGAGCAATACCACAGCATTTCGCCTCATGGTGAAGCGGCAAGTAACCCTGTGGCACTAAAAAATCTGTTTAGCCGACTAAAAGGCAAAAATTTCTCTGATGGCGATATCCAAAAAGCGGTTGAACAGCTTTCAATTGAGCTGGTTTTAACGGCTCACCCAACGGAAATTGCCCGTCGTACATTGATCCATAAGTTGGTTGAGGTAAACAACTGTTTATCACAACTTGACCATGATGATATCGCGGATTACGAACGCAATAATATCATGCGTCGTTTACGCCAATTGGTGGCGCAATCATGGCACACCGATGAAATTCGTAAAATTCGCCCAACACCAATAGATGAGGCGAAATGGGGTTTTGCCGTTGTTGAAAACTCATTATGGGAAGGGGTTCCTGCTTTCTTACGTGAATTTAATGAGCAGTTGGAAGATTCTATTGGCGCAGTATTACCCGTTGAAGCCAATCCGATTCGCTTTACATCATGGATGGGGGGTGACCGTGACGGTAACCCAAACGTGACTGCGGATGTGACTCGCCAAGTTCTATTACTAAGTCGCTGGAAAGCGGCAGACTTATTCTTAAAAGATATTCAGGTGTTAGTTTCTGAGTTGTCGATGACAGAAGCAACGCCAGAACTGCGTGCGCTAGCAGGAGGAGATGATGTTGATGAACCTTATCGCCAAATTGCGAAAAATTTACGGAGCCAACTATTTTCGACGCTAGAGTATTTAGAGCACCGTGTTAAAGGTGAGCAAGTGCTGCCTCCCGCCGATTTATTAACAGATAACGCGCAATTGTGGGACCCGTTATACGCATGTTATCAGTCACTGATTGCCTGCAATATGAAAATTATTGCCAATGGTCAGCTCTTGGATACTTTACGTCGCATCCGTAGCTTTGGTTTACAGCTGGTACGCATTGATGTGCGCCAAGAAAGTACGCGTCATACAGAAGCCATTGCAGAGCTAACCCAGTATTTAGGGTTGGGTGATTACGCTCAGTGGTCAGAAGAAGAAAAACAACAGTTCTTACTGGCTGAGTTGCAATCTCTACGCCCACTGATCCCACAAGATTGGCAACCAAGTGCGGAAACTCAGGAAGTATTTGAAACGTGCCGAGTGATAGCAAAAGCCAAAAATGATTCTGTCGCGGCGTATGTGATTTCAATGGCGAAAGTCCCGTCAGATGTGTTGGCCGTTAAACTATTGCTAAAAGAGAATGGGGCGTCGGTCCGCTTACCAGTCGCGCCACTATTCGAAACACTGGAAGATTTAAATAATGCTGAAAGTGTGATGACAAAGCTGTTAAGCATTGAATGGTATCGCGAGCTTATCGATGATCGTCAAATGGTGATGATTGGTTACTCAGATTCAGCAAAAGATGCAGGGGTAATGGCAGCTTCATGGGCGCAGTATCGCGCACAAGATGCATTGATTAAGTTGTGCGAAAAAGAAGGCGTGACATTGACGCTATTCCACGGACGAGGCGGCACAATTGGCCGCGGTGGTGCACCTGCGCATTCTGCATTACTTTCTCAACCACCTGGCAGCTTAAAAGGTGGCTTGCGTGTGACTGAGCAAGGGGAAATGATCCGCTTCAAGTTTGGTTTACCACAAGTGACCATCAGCAGCCTTGCGTTATACGCTAGTGCTATATTAGAAGCGAACCTTTTACCGCCACCAGAGCCAAAAGATGAGTGGAAGTCCGTGATGGATTCGCTATCTGATGTTTCTTGCGCGATGTACCGTGATTATGTGCGTGAGCAACCAGATTTTGTGCCTTATTTCCGTGCCGCGACGCCAGAATTAGAGCTTGGCAAGTTACCGCTTGGGTCACGCCCTGCAAAACGGCGTCCAACGGGGGGAGTGGAAACCTTGCGTGCTATTCCGTGGATTTTTGCATGGACACAAAACCGCTTAATGTTACCTGCGTGGTTAGGGGCTGGTGCAGCGCTCAAACATGTGATTGAGCAAGAAGGTAAACAAGCGGTTCTTGATGAAATGTGGCAGCAGTGGCCATTCTTCAATACACGGATTGCGATGTTAGAAATGGTTTATGCAAAAGCGGACTTATGGCTAGCGGAATATTACGATCACCGTTTAGTCGAAGAACGGCTATGGCCATTGGGGCAAAAATTACGTGATCAGTTGTCTGAAGATATTAAAAGCGTATTGGCGGTTTCGAAAGACGAAGCGCTCATGGCAGATTTACCTTGGATAGCGGAATCTATTGCATTACGTAATGTTTATACGGATCCATTAAACGTCTTACAAGCAGAGCTTTTACACCGTTCTCGCCAACAAGAGCATTCAGACCCACGTGTTGAGCAAGCACTGATGGTGACGATAGCTGGTGTGGCTGCAGGAATGCGTAATACGGGTTAGTTTTCTTCATTTGAAAGTCATTACATAATTTAAGGGCTGCCATTTGGCAGCCCTTATCATTTTGCAGATCAATGCGAGTTGGATGAGCTATCATCTGGCTTATCATGATGGATCAAGTGATATGCAGAACGTGCTCGAGGGTGAATAAAGAAATGGTTAGTTGGCGCATTATGCGTTTTGATATGCACCATAGAGACATTAGTTTTCTTGCCTTGTTTGTTATGGAAAGCATAAATAACAAAGGGCAGTAAGAAAATAATCACAAAGCTAACCGCAAGTAACGTCACATAGGTGGTATTACTCGCACCATTCGGTAAAGAACTTGGTGGGAAGAATGAAATCACAAAGGCTAAAATAGAAACAATCAGGCCAACTAACGCAATGAGCACTTTAATGCCTTTACCCCCCGGTATATTGAAAACACGCTTTTTCTCGGGTTGTTTGCAAACTAACTGCATATAACCTAAAAATAGCATGAAATAGCTACATAAATAGATAACTACCGTTAAGGCTAGCGCAATAAGGAATGACATATTACCACCGCCCCCAGTATTGGTGAGGACGATAATCGCGACTGTTGTGATCAGCAACTGGGAAATCACCAGTGTGACCGGAACGCCATTTTTATTCATCTTGGCAAAGCTTTGCGGCAAAATGCCTTTCTGTGCCGCGACATACATACCGCGGGATGGCCCCACAATCCAAGAAGCAATCTCAGCCAGCACACCAAGTAATAATAATGCAGCAATAATTCTTACGGCCCATTCAAGGGAGGAATTAAAGTGTGTAACAAGCACATTGAATGTCTGTACCACGCCAGCAGATAAATTGATTTCACTGTTTGGGATCACGGCGGCTACCGATAACCCACCAATTGAACTTAAACAGATTGCCGCTATCATGAGTAAAAACATCGCAGCGGGGTAATCTCGGCCGGGGTTTTTCATCTCATTAACGTGAGTTGCTGAGGCTTCAACGCCCATATAGCTCAAAATAAAGGCGACAAATACCACGAGCGTGCCAATTTTGGTGAAATCAGGAATAAAGGTTTCGGTACTAATTTCAATGGCCAATGGAGAGCCGCTGACTAAATAACTGATTGCCAAAAAGACTAAAATCAGCGCTGGAAGTAAGATACCCGCAAAGAAACCGACTTTCGCAATGGTTGCCGTGTATTTGGTTCCACCAAACTGGGTGAAAGCCAATACCCAGAGAATAACAAGTGCACCTATCGTTTTAGTGATTGGGTCTGTATTAAGTTCTGGCCAATTTAAAATATAAGAAAGCGCCCCTAAGACGAAATACAGCATAGGAATAAAGCCAATTGCTATTTGTAAATAACCAAATGAAATGGCGGCAAATCCCCAGCGTTCGCCTAATGTATTGGAAACCCACGCAAATACACCACCTTCCTCCCAACCTTCCACGGTCGCCATCTCTGCGGCACATAAGGCGACAGGAATAAACCACAATAATCCTCCCAATAGCAGGAAAAATACTAAACTAAAGCCAGATGTCGCAAATGTTGGATATTCATAAACGGCCATCACCATCGATGCAGTAATGGCGAAAAAGCCAAGTAATGTGAGCTGTTTTGCGGCTGGAGCTGTCGTTGTTGCCATACGAGTTCTCCTCAAATCGATAAACAATCTGCCTTTGCTGGGCGGATCTCAGTAGGAGCCAAAGAACCTAAGGCTCTTTGGCTCGTTAACAACACAATCATGAATAAAAGAATTAACTGTGATTAAAGCCGCCGCCTTCTTCTTCCGTTAGCGGGTTATTGACGGGGTGCTTATCGAAATACTCTAAGGTACGTTTGAAGTCATCAATGAGTAATGCGGCTAAATCTAAACTGACGCCATGACGTACTAGAATACGTTGAATAACAAGATCTTCACGGTTTGCTGGCATTGAATAGGCGGGAACTTGCCAGCCACGGCTACGCAGTTTGTCTGCGATATCATAGAGGGAATATTTGCTGGTGGTTGTGCCTTCTTTAAGTTTCCAAGCTAGTGCAGGGATACCCGTTTGGCTATTACCATCAAAAATCATTTCAAATGGCCCTAATTTTTCAATTTCACGGCTGAGGTATTGTGCAGTTGCATAGCAAGCGTTGTGGATTTTTGCATAGCCTTCGCGGCCTAGTCTCAAGAAATTATAATATTGAGCAATGATTTGACCGCCAGGGCGAGAGAAATTCAGTGCGAATGTTGGCATGTTACCGCCTAAATAATTCACATTAAAAATCAATTCTTCTGGAAGATCTTTGGCTTCACGCCAAACTACCCAGCCAGCGCCTAATGGGGCTAAACCAAATTTATGGCCTGACGCATTAATGGATTTTACCCGTGGTAAACGGAAATCCCATTCTAAGTCAGGAGCACAAAATGGGGCTAAGAACCCGCCACTCGCACCATCCACATGGATTGGAATATCCAGACCAGTCTCTTTTTGCAGTTTATCGAGCGCATCGTGTACGGCTTTGACAGGTTCATATTGGCAGGTAAATGTCACTCCTAACGTTGGCACGACACCAATGGTGTTTTCATCGACACGTTTGAGCACTTCTTCCGGGGTCATAATCAGGCGGTCGCCTTCCAGTGGGATCTCTCTGAGCTCAACATCGAAGTAACGGGCAAATTTGTGCCAACAGATTTGAACAGGGCCACAAATTAAGTTGGGTTTATCAGTCGGTTTCCCTTTAGCAGCTTGTTTTTTGCGCCATTGCCATTTTAACGCGAGCCCACCAAGCATTGCAGCCTCTGAGGAGCCGATGGTTGAACAACCAAGGGTATTTTCTGCATCGGGTGAATTCCATAAATCCGCTAACATGTGTACGCAGCGGTTTTCAATTTCAGCGGTTTGTGGGTATTCGTCTTTATCTATCATATTTTTATCGATAGATAAGTCCATCAAATCGCGAATTTCATCATCAACCCATGTCTGGCAGAATGTTGCTAAGTTTTGGCGTGAATTCCCATCTAACATTAATTCATCGCGTACTGCACTAAATACGTTACGTGGTGCTTGTTCTTTCAATGGAAATTTGGTTTTCGGTAATGATTTGGATAATTCTAATGATGCGTAGACATCATCTATTCCATTATATTTTGAATTTAATGCATTATTACTCATGTTTTAATTCCTCAATGACCATGTGGTAATTAAATACTATTAATCTTGAGCTCAATATTAAATATACGCTGACTTTTTTATAAATTCAAAAGGGATTAAATAAAAAAGATAATTCAATTAAAATTGTCAAAATTAGAAAGTAATAACGGAGTGAATGGTGGTTTGTCATCATTTTGGTTGTAGATAATATTATCGACAGTGGCTTTTGTTTTCAGTTAGATGTCAAAAATAGCAGTATTTAACTAAACTATTACATATATGTGGTTTTTATTTCTGTTAATTTGGTTTTTTAGGAGTTTTAATTTGATGATTGTTGGGTGTAAATTATTGGGTAATAAATAAATACTTATGGGAATATAATATTTCATTAATGTTAAATATTATGCTTAAAATTTAATTTTTATTTCTCTTGTGTTCAAAAATAATTTATATCATTAGCTATTAAATGTGTTTGCTACATAAGTGTCGATTTTAAAATATAAAAGATAATAACATGAGTTATATTGTGGAAATAAAATTCAGGAGTATCATTAATTTTTATATTACATCGAGATATTTTCCATATAGACAAGGTTTCTTTTGTAAAAAAGAGAATAGTCAATTTCAGTTAATGGATATTTTCTATGTCTGGAAAAATGGCGGATATTTATAAATATAGAAAAAATAGCCGGGAGATGGGACAAAAGTATGCCCCATCCTGTTAAATTAAGGCCTAACGCCTAAAGTATGGCAGATAGCATAGGTGAGCTCAGAACGGTTCAATGTATAAAAGTGGAAATCTTTTACGCCTTCACGGCTAAGAATTTTAACCATGTCCATGGCAATAGAGGCCCCGACAAGGTTGCGGCTTTCAGGGTCGTTATCTAGCCCTTCATACATTTTACTCATCCATGCCGGAATGCGCACATTAGTGAGTTTGGCGAAGCGCTCAAGTTGACGAAAGTTAGAAACTGGTAAGATCCCCGGTACAATTTCCACATCAATACCAGTCGCAACACAACGGTCACGAAAACGTAAATAGCTTTCAACATCAAAGAAAAATTGAGTAATTGCACGGTTAGCGCCCGCATCAATCTTCTTTTTTAAACTAATTAAATCAGCTTGCGCACTTTTGGCTTCGGGGTGAACTTCAGGGTAGGCTGCGACAGAAATATCAAAATCCGCTTCGCCTTTTAATAGCTCAACTAAATCAACCGCATACATATCCGGTTTACGGCTGTTGTCAGGTAAATCACCCCGCAGTGCCACAATATAGCGAATACCATTATTCCAGTAGTCACGAGCAATCGCCTTTAGTTCATCAGGGCTTGCATCAATACAAGTTAGGTGAGGAGCTGCAATCAAACCGGTTTTATCTTTAATATCTTTGATGATGCTGTGTGTTCTGTCGCGTTCGCCGGAATTCGCACCATAAGTCACAGAGACAAATTTAGGTTTCAGGTTTTTGAGTCGATCGATGGATTTCCACAGTGTCTGCTCCATCTCTTCACTGCGAGGTGGGAAAAATTCAAATGAAACATTAATTTGGCCGTCTAACTCAGCTAAATTTTGATTTAGCGCTTCGCGCTGATTCGCGTGAAAAAAACTCATACCCTGTAACCTCGCAATTTGCAGACTAACTATTTTTGTACGTTATCATATCCATTTGTGCGTCTATACGTTTAGACGTCTAAAATAAAATTACCAGAACGGCATCAATAGTCAATACTTAAATGAAATTATGACGCTGAGATTTTTTCAAAGGGAACAGGAAAATAATTCATGACAAAAAACGCGGCTCTAATTTAGTGCCGCGTTTTTAATAGGAAAAAGATCGAGTTACTCAGTAAAACAGAAGTGCTCAATCATTTGGCTAATTAATTGGCGAGTAGGCTCAATAAAGCGCATATCAATGAATTCATCCGGTTGATGTGCTTGCTCAATAGAACCAGGGCCAAGAACCAACGTTGGGCAGAGCTCTTGGATAAACGGTGCTTCAGTACAGTAATTCACAGTATCCGCTTTTTGCCCTAACAATTGCTCAATGACTGCAACCATCTTGTGGTCTGTTGGGCATTCATAGCCAGGGATCGGCGGATGCATGGATTCAACCGTCAAGCGCCCCGGCCAACGGGCACTAACCGGCTCAAGAGCTTCATTAAGTAGTTCATCTAAGTCTTGCAAAGTTAGCCCCGGCAGCGGGCGAATATCCATATGTAATTCACAACAACCACAAATTCGGTTAGCGGCATCACCACCATGAATATGACCAAAGTTCATCGTCGGGTAGGGAATGACAAATGCAGGGTTGTTAAATCGTTCTTTCAATGTATTTCTCAGTGTCATTAAATGAGAAATTGATTCATGCATTAATTCAATCGCATTGACACCCCGCTCAGGATCACTGGAATGACCTGATTGCCCGGTAATGCGGATAGCATTTGATAAATGCCCTTTGTGTGCGCGGATCGGTTGCAACGATGTTGGTTCGCCAATAATGGCAAAATCTGGTCTTAATGTTGTACTGGCTGCAAAATAACGCGCACCAGCCATCGATGTTTCTTCATCTGCTGTGGCTAATATATGCAGTGGGCGTTTGAGCTGCGTTAAATCCATATCGCGTAACGCATCAACAATAAAAGCAAAAAAGCCTTTCATGTCTGCGGTTCCGAGCCCATATAACTTACCGTCATGCTCTGTCAGTTCAAACGGGTTTTTGCTCCAACGTCCATCATCAAAGGGGACGGTGTCAGTATGACCGCATAGCATCAGCCCACCATTTCCTTCGCCAATGGAAGCAAGCAAATTATATTTATCACGTGTTTCCGGCACAGGTTGAATGTTGACCGAAAAACCTAACGTTTCTAGCCACCCACCGAGAAGTTCAACAAGGGCTTTATTGCTCTGGTCCAAATGAGAATCAGTCGCACTAATCGACGGAATGGCAATTAATTGACGATAAATCTCAATAAATGCAGGTAATTTAATATTCACTGTTGACAGCCTTTATCCATAATAGTATCAATATTCATGCACTTTATTTGAATAAAAATACACATTAAACTGTTTGGGTCACGAGTACAAGGTAGAAAGCATATGTTGAACACACTCATTATCGGGGCCAGTGGCTATACTGGAGCAGAATTGGCCGCTTATTTGCAACGCCATCCTGAAGTTAATCTTCAAGGGCTGATGGTATCGAAGCAAAGTGCCGATGCAAATAAACGTTTTTCTGATTTACATCCTCAGTATAAAGGTATCATTGACCTTCCTGTCCTGCCATTAACAGATGTGGCAGAAGCGGCAAAAGGAATTGATGTTGTCTTTCTCGCCACAGCACATGAAGTGAGCCACGACATTGCGCCTCAGTTTCTCAAGGCAGGGTGTATTGTGTTCGATTTATCGGGTGCGTATCGTGTTCAAGATCCCGCCTTCTATACGCAATACTATGGCTTTGAACATACAAATACTGAATGGCTAATGCAAGCAGTTTACGGTTTAGCGGAATGGCAGGCCGATAAAATTCGTCAAGCGCAGCTGATTGCGGTTCCAGGGTGTTACCCAACGGTTTCCCAATTAGCCCTTAAACCACTGATTGAAGCAGATTTACTGGATGAAGCGATGTGGCCAGTGATTAATGCCACCAGCGGTGTTTCCGGTGCAGGCCGTAAAGCCTCGATGACTAACAGCTTTTGTGAAGTGAGTTTGCAGCCTTATGGCATCTTTACTCATCGCCATCAGCCAGAAATTGCGACTCATTTAGGTCGAGAGGTTATTTTTACTCCCCATTTAGGCAATTTCTCTCGGGGCATTCTTGCCACGATTACATGCAAAGTAAAAACGGGTGTGACAGCAGAAAAAATCACACAAACGTTTAACGATGCCTATCAAAATAAACCGTTAGTGCGGCTATATGAAAAAGGTGTTCCTGCATTGAAATCGGTAGTAGGGACACCGTTTTGTGATATTGGCTATGTATTGAATGGTGAACACCTGATTTTAGTCGGTACAGAAGATAACCTACTCAAAGGTGCGGCAGCACAAGCCGTTCAGTGCATGAATATTCGTTTTGGTTTTAATGAAACTCAGTCATTACTTTAATAAGGACAACCCATGCAACCCTTAGTCATTAAACTGGGCGGTGTGTTACTTGATAGCGTTGAAGCGCTGGAAAAATTGTTTACAGCAATCCAAACCTATCGCCAAGCCCATCAACGTGAGTTGGTGATTGTGCATGGCGGTGGCTGTTTAGTTGATGAATTGATGCAAAAACTGCAATTACCTGTCGTTAAAAAGCAGGGGTTACGAGTCACACCTGCAGACCAAATCGATATCATTACAGGGGCATTAGCAGGTACGGCGAATAAAACATTATTGGCATGGGCAACAAAGTATCAACTTCCGGCTGTAGGGCTTTCTCTCGGTGATGGTCAAAGTGCCACAGTGACACAATTAAATGAAGAATTAGGCCATGTTGGTGATGCCAAACCTGGCGATGCGAAGTTATTGAAATTATTGTTGGGGGCGGGTTATTTACCCATTATTAGCTCTATTGGTATCACCTCTGGCGGTGAGCTGATGAACGTAAATGCGGATCAAGCCGCAACCGCTATCGCCCAAGCATTAAACGCAGATCTCGTTTTACTGTCTGATGTAAGTGGTATTTTAGATGGTAAAGGCCAAAAAATTGACGAAATGACGACGCAAAAAGCGCAAATGCTCATTGAGCAGGGAATTATTACTGATGGAATGATTGTGAAGGTCAATGCGGCATTAGACGCGGCGGCGGCTTTGCAACGTTCTGTTGATATTGCAAGCTGGCGTCATGCAGAACAACTTCCCGAGCTGTTCAATGGAACAGCAATTGGAACTCGGATCTTGGCATCATAAATGAGCCATGGAATAACCATATTAATTGAGCGGATAGGTACGTTATGAAAAAGGGCATTAAAAAGATTGTATTAGCATATTCAGGCGGTCTGGATACATCAGCAATTATTCCATGGCTAAAAGAAAACTATGATGATTGCGAAGTCGTAGCCTTCGTTGCGGATGTAGGGCAAGATCGTGAAGACTTAGTGGGCGTAGAGAAAAAAGCTCTGCAATCAGGTGCATCTGAATGCTATGTAGTTGATTTACGTGAAGAGTTCATCAAAGAGTATATCTACCCTGTATTAAAAACGGGGGCATTATATGAAGGTAGCTATTTATTAGGTACGTCAATGGCTCGCCCTATCATCGCGAAAGCACAAGTAGAAATTGCACTGAAAGTGGGCGCGGATGCTGTTGCTCATGGTGCAACGGGTAAAGGGAATGACCAAGTCCGTTTCGAAAGCACTTATACGGCTCTAGCTCCACAGTTACAAGTGGTGGCACCGTGGCGTGAGTGGGATTTACGTTCCCGTGAAGCGCTGCTCGATTATCTGAAAGAGCGTAATATTCCAACAACAGCTAGTCTTGAAAAAATCTATAGCCGTGATGAAAACGCATGGCACATTTCTACTGAAGGTGGCGTTTTAGAAAGCACATGGAATGCGGCGAATCAAGATTGCTGGGTATGGACTGTCGACCCGCAAGATGCACCAGATGAAGCTGAATTAGTGACTGTTGGTGTCAAACATGGCGAAGTTGTTTCGGTAAATGGCCAAGCATTGTCTCCACTCGGTTGTTTAGAAACATTAAACACCTTAGGTGCAAAACACGGAGTAGGCCGTATCGATATCGTTGAAAACCGTTTAGTGGGGATGAAATCTCGTGGTTGCTATGAAACCCCGGGAGGCACCATCATGATGGCGGCACTGCGTGGTATTGAACAACTGGTGCTTGACCGTGACAGCTACAAATGGCGTGAGCAACTCGGCTTAGAAATGTCATATGTGGTTTATGATGGCCGTTGGTTTGCCCCATTACGTCAATCACTGCAAGCTGCTGCTGAATCATTAGCGCAAGATGTGACTGGTGAAGTTGTTCTGAAATTATATAAAGGGCAAGTAACTGCAATCCAGAAAAAAGCAGATAAGAGCCTGTATTCAGAAGAATTTGCGACGTTTGGTGAAGATGAAGTTTATGACCACAGTCATGCTGGTGGGTTTATTCGTCTTTATTCACTTTCTTCACGTATCCGTGCGCTGAAAGAACAAAACAAAGCGAAATAAATCAAATAGTAGTCTCCCGGCAGCCAAGGCCGCTGCCGGGGTTAAAAACTTATTTTATCAATCAGGTAGGGATTAGTTATGGCACTTTGGGGTGGGCGTTTTAGTCAACAAGCGGATCAACGGTTCAAACAGTTTAATGATTCATTACGTTTCGATTATCGCTTAGCGCAGCAAGATATTATCGGCTCAGTCGCATGGTCAAAATCACTGGTCACAGTGGGTGTATTGTCTGATAGCGAACAACAAACTTTAGAACAAGCGCTCAATATCTTACTGAAAGAAGTACAAGATAACCCTGAAATGATCCTGCAAAGTGATGCGGAAGATATTCACAGTTGGGTGGAAGGCAAACTGATTGATAAAGTGGGTGATTTAGGCAAAAAACTGCATACTGGCCGCAGCCGTAACGACCAAGTGGCGACAGATTTAAAATTGTGGTGTAAAGACCAAGTCACATTATTACTTGAAGCGGTGACAGAATTACAAAAAGCGTTGGTCATTACCGCAGAAACTAACCAAGACGCGGTGATGCCAGGTTATACCCATTTGCAGCGCGCACAGCCGGTGACGTTTGCACACTGGTGTTTAGCCTACAGCGAAATGTTAGCGCGAGATGAAAGTCGTTTACAAGATACATTAAAACGGTTGGATGTCAGCCCATTAGGGTGTGGCGCGCTGGCAGGTACAGCTTACGATATTGACCGTGAACAGCTCGCATCTTGGTTAGGTTTCGCTTCGGCAACGCGCAATAGCTTGGATACAGTTTCAGACAGAGACCATGTTCTTGAATTATTATCAAACGCAAGTATCGGTATGGTTCATTTATCTCGTTTTGCGGAAGATTTAATTTTCTTTAATAGTGGCGAAGCGGGTTTTGTCGAATTATCAGACAAAGTAACATCCGGTTCATCATTAATGCCACAAAAGAAAAACCCTGATGCATTGGAATTGATCCGCGGAAAATGTGGGCGTGTCCAAGGTGCACTGACAGGTATGATGATGACGCTAAAAGGACTTCCTCTTGCTTACAACAAAGATATGCAAGAAGACAAAGAAGGGTTATTTGATGCACTCGATACTTGGTTAGATTGCATGCACATGGCTGCGCTGGTTCTTGATGGTCTTCAAATTCGTCGTAGTCGTTGTGAAGATGCAGCAAAACAAGGTTATGCGAATGCAACCGAACTCGCTGATTACCTCGTTGCTAAAGGTGTCCCATTCCGTGAAGCGCATCATATTGTGGGTGAAGTCGTTGTCGCCGCAATTGGGCAAGGTAAAGCTTTAGAGGAAATGGCACTCAGTGAATTGCAAAAATTCAGTGATACTATTCAATTGGATGTTTATGAAATTTTATCGCTGCAGTCTTGTTTAGATAAACGATTAGCAAAAGGTGGGGTTTCTCAGAAGCAAGTGGCAAAAGCCATTGTGGAAGCAAAAACTCGATTAGGGCCGTGATTGCCCGTAGAAGATAAAATGGGGGGTAGCATGACTACCCCGATCCCCATAACGCGTTTGTTTTTAAATATATTTAATGGTTAGCATTCCGAGTTGTTTTTCTTCATTCACCCAGTTATATGAATACTCTCCTCTTCCATCATTAATCACTTTCCACCCTTGTGTGTTTTTGACGTCATTTAAATTCATTTTGTTGGCAACCATATCAGACTGGTTATTTAAGCAGTTTAAAGTGACGTGTTTGTCAGTGATATCATTAAAACAAGGCGGGAATACCACCGCACCAGAAAAATTAATAACGCCATTTTGTTGGTCATTGTTCGCATAGGCATTAATCGATGCGCCAGCGGTAACGAATAATAATGCAGTAAGCGAGCGAACACCGAATTTTTGAATATTTGATAATGAATTTTTCATAATAGTATCCCGTTGTTGATTTTTGATTAATCAACTTGCTGTATGTTTAAATTAGATATGTGTGGTCTTAAATGAAAATTATAATAGTGAATCTGTATTCCCTGATGTTTTCGATGAAAAGATTATAAATTGAAAAACGCGATTTAGGTGTAAAATTAAAAAAGGAAATGTTTAAAAATATAAATAAAACATAATGCCTTCCATTATGATTTAAATTTATAGGATTGCACTTTGCTAGTGAAATAATCTTAATTTTATCTTTATTGTGGTTTTTTATTCCATCTATTAAGTTGTTATATGATTTATGACGGTTGCATTCTCTATGTTTTTTCTTGTTGTTATCAAGCTGTAATAATACTTAGAATAGGGGGTGGGAAAAGGAGGCAATCATTTATATTTACTTTTATATGAAAACTTACAAACTTTAATAGAGAATGAAAGAAAATATAACAAAATGTTTCTTCTATTAGATGCGAATATAATGATGAGTATATGAGGATATATTTAATGGGGGTATTCATCAGCCAAAATAGCTATTATGACTGAATTTCAATAACTCTCTTTGTGAGTAATAATAAAAAGGACTCCGAAAAGCCCTAATGGAAGTGATGGTGAAACAATTACTGATACTCTACTTTGATGAGCCCAGTATTACTCAAATTACCTACTTATTTGAATTCATAGTTTCCGGGTTGATTAGATAAACCTATGCTTTTTGTCATACACTTAATCTATTAATATCGATATGCGTTGTTTTCATATTTGGGATAGGTAGTAAGACTTTGCTTAGCCATGCCAAGAGGCGATTTTCAGATGTTTATATTTAAAAAACGTGGTTGGCGTCTTTGTTTAGCATGTTATGCGGAGGTATTTATGATAAATAAATTTAATCATTAATTAACTACTATCAATTTTAAATGACAATTCGGGAGATGTAATTTATTTCTAAATGTTACATTTCATTTCGTTTTATTGCGATCGTTGTTCAAAAAATGAAGGTTTTTCGCCATTTTTCAATTTATTAATAGATAAAACAAAACAATATCGATATAGTGATTGGTATTATCTATCTTTGGTTTGACAGAGAATTCACGAAAGGAAAAGAAATATGAATATTCGAGATTTAGAGTACCTCGTCGCGCTCGCCGAACATAAACACTTTAGACGTGCTGCGGATTCCTGTCATGTTAGCCAACCTACTCTTAGTGGCCAAATTCGTAAATTAGAAGAAGAACTTGGTGTCATGCTACTAGAAAGAACCAGTCGCAAAGTTCTTTTTACTCAACAAGGTTTATTATTGGTTGAACAAGCTCGTACTATTTTGCGTGAAATTAAAGTATTACAAGAAATGGCTGCTCTCCAAGGGGAAAGTATGTCGGGCCCATTACATATCGGTTTAATTCCAACCGTTGCACCATACCTATTACCTCATATTATTCCGCAATTGCACCAAGCTCACCCGAAATTAGAAATCTATTTGCATGAAGCGCAAACTCAGCAATTATTAGCCCAGTTAGACAGCGGTAAATTAGATTGCGCTATTTTGGCGGAAGTTAAAGAAACGGAACCTTTTATTGTCGTACCGTTATTTGAAGAACCTATGAAACTGGCTATTTATGAAAGTCACCCATGGCATGATCGCGATACGATTGAAATGAGCGAACTTTCAGGTGAAAAGTTATTAATGTTAGAAGATGGCCACTGTTTACGTGACCAAGCGATGGGTTTCTGCTTCCAAGCCGGCGCTAAAGAAGATACACACTTCAGAGCAACGAGCTTAGAAACGTTAAGAAATATGGTGGCTGCAGGGAGTGGAATTACACTTTTACCTGATTTATCGGTACCAAATGAAGCTTGTCGTGATGGGGTATGTTATTTGAATTGTATTGAGCCTGAGCCGAAACGTACAATTGTATTGGTTTATCGCCCGGGTTCACCGCTACGTGGGCGCTATGAACAATTAGCGGAGACCATCTATAACTCAATGGATAACTATTATAAAAATAAAGTTTAGAGATTAAAGCACCAATATTACTTTTTAGTTGATGATGGTTGCCAGGTTATTGGCAACCATAAATCACAAAAGAATTAAAATAGTCGATTCAAACCATTTAAAGCCGCAACACGGAAAGCTTCCGCCATCGTCGGGTAATTGAACGTCGTATTCACGAAATATTCTATGGTATTACCTTCACCTTTTTGTTCCATGATAGCTTGGCCGATATGGATAATTTCAGCTGCTCTCTCACCGAAACAGTGAATGCCTAATATTTGTAACGTTTCTCTGTGGAATAATATTTTCAAACTACCGACATTCATACCTGCAATTTGTGCACGTGCTAAATGTTTAAACTGCGCGCGGCCGACTTCATAAGGCACTTTCATAGCCGTCAATTCTTGTTCGGTTTTGCCCACTGAGCTAATTTCAGGGATGGTGTAAATCCCTGTTGGTATATCTTCTACTAAATGCGCATCACCTAAACTACCACCAATGGCCCGGGCTGCAATTCGGCCTTGGTCGTAGGCCGCAGAGGCCAAACTTGGATAACCGATAACATCACCAACAGCATAAATATGTTCATTTGTGGTGCGATATGCTTTATTGACTTTAATTAAACCGCGGCCGTCAGACTCTATTCCTACATTAGCGAGACCTAAGCTATCAGTGTTGCCAGTTCTTCCGTTCGCATACAGTAAACAGTCAGCTTTGACTTTTTTACCCGACTTCAGGTGGACGATGACACCGTCTTCGACCCCTTCGATTTTTTCATATTCTTCATTATGACGAATAACAACGCCACTATTCCAAAAATGATACGACAAGGCATCTGACATTTCTTGGTCAAGAAAGGCCAAAAGATGATCGCGGGTATTGATTAAATCAACTTTAACTCCTAATCCACGGAAAATAGAGGCGTATTCACAACCGATCACACCGGCACCGTAAATAATCACATGGCGCGGCTCGTGAGTCAGGTTGAGGATAGTGTCACTGTTGTAGATTCGAGAATGGTTGAAATCAACGTCGGAAGGGCAGTAAGGGCGAGAGCCTGTGGCAATCACGATTTTATCTGCGCTTAAGACGTCACAGCTACCATCCGCGTAACGAACACTGATATGTTGCTCATCGATAAAGGTGGCTTCCCCAGAAAACATTTGGCAACCATTACGTTCGTAAAACCCTTGGCGCATGCGTGTTTGTTGACTAATTACCGTTTCAGCATGTCGAAGAATTTCAGAAAAAGAGGAGCTCAAGCTACGGGAGTTATCACTATAAAGAGGGTTTTGGTTGAATTCGATAATACGGCTAACTGCATGACGGAGGGCTTTTGAGGGGATCGTTCCCCAGTGGGTACAGCCTCCGCCGACATTATTATAACGTTCTATAACAGCAACGTTTTTTCCTTGTTTCACCAGCCCCATGGCGGCGCCTTCACCACCAGGACCGGAACCAATGACTATTGCATCAAAATGGGTAAGTTGCATGAGGTAAGACCTGCTCTAAAACAAAATGACAACAAGATGTTATCATTAGTTGGTTATTTCACCTAATTTCCTCGTCGTCTTTCAAATTGATATAGCGTTGGCTACACTTATTCACCTTAGTCACATACTTATGTATGCCTCTAGGGACTCGCTTATTTTGCCGCCTTCTCTCAATTCAAAATGCTGAGAGGAATTATTTTATAAAAGAAAGTCAGAAAATCGAGTGCATTTTTGGTAAATCTATTTTTTGCGGTTCGGGTAGGGTAGAGGGGAAAATTGATTGCTTCTATATATAAGAAAGCGGTGAAGGGAAACACGGCCTAGGTAAGCGAAATTCTGAAAATGCGTAATTTGTCGCTAGAGTCGATTTTTCTCTGAACTAGATGCATAAATTTCAGGTATGCTAGGCGAAGAGTAATGCTTATTACATTTACCTTTTATGATAAGAAATTAGGATCACCGTGAGCAACACAATTGGCGTTAGAGCAAAACAAAAAGAAAAAACTCGGCGTTCACTCGTCGAAGCCGCATTTAGCCAATTAAGCGCTGAACGGAGTTTTACTAGCCTCAGTTTACGGGAAGTTGCGCGTGAAGCTGGGATTGCACCGACTTCATTTTACCGTCATTTCAAGGACGTTGATGAACTCGGGCTGACGATGGTCGACGAAAGTGGCTTGATGTTACGCCAGCTAATGCGCCAAGCAAGGCAGCGTATTGCAAAAGGCGGGAGTGTGATCCGTACATCAGTCTCAACTTTTATGGAGTTTATTGGTAATAACCCTAACGCCTTTAGGTTATTATTGCGGGAGCGTTCGGGAACATCTGCTGAGTTTCGTGCAGCGGTCGCTCGGGAAATTCAACATTTTATTGCGGAATTGGCCGATTACCTTGAACTGGAAAGCCGTATGCCTCGCCATTTTACTGAAATGCAAGCAGAGGCGATGGTTACGATTGTCTTTAGCGCAGGTGCTGAAGCGCTTGATATCGATGAAGAAAAACGCAGAAATCTCGAAGAACGGCTGGTATTACAGTTAAGAATGATAGCGAAAGGTGCCTACTACTGGTACCGCCGGGAACAGGAAAAACAAAATCAAATTGCCCCAGATCTCACTAAATAATAAGGAGAATCAATGACGGATCAAAAAAGTTATGAAAGAAGCACACTATTGCTAGCCTTTGTGATTGGCCTTGCAACCCATGGGACGTTTTCAACGTTGTTTAACTCGTTGGTCGACTTTTCATTTTTCCCAATTTTAACCTTGATATTGGCGGTATATTGTTTACACCAACGCTATTTGCATCAAGCCATGCCGATAGGGCTGCCAAAATTTGTTGCAGGTAGTTTTTTTATTGGGTTATTTGGCTATGCCGCGATTTTGCGTGTTCAAAACCCTGAAATAGGTTCTAACTTTATCCCTGCAACCTTTATTGTCATTATTGCATTGTGGATGTATTCAAGCTGGAAAGCACGTAAGAAAGAAAAAGCGGAATTAGCACTCGAGCAAGAAGTCGAAAACTAAGGTTATATGGTTTTTCTTCTATAAGATGCCGCAATGAATGAAGTGCGGCATCTTTGTTTTCAGTTCAGTAAACGAGTTTTAGCTAATTAATAGCGGCTTAGCAATACGCCACTTTCCATATGATGGGTATAAGGAAATTGGTCGAATAACGCTAACTTCTCTATTTTATGGGTTTTAGTCAGCTCAACTAAGTTGTCACATAGTGTTTCTGGGTTACATGAAATATATAGGATATGATCATACCCCTGAACTAGCTTCACCGTTTCGGTATCTAAGCCACTGCGAGGTGGGTCAACGAAAATGGTATTGCATTGGTAATCGGCTAAAGAAATACCTTCCAAACGCTTAAATTCACGAGCACCTTGCATGGCTTGGGTAAAATCCTCTGCGGACATGCGAATAATTTGTACATTTTCAATATTATTAGCTTCGATATTATATTGAGCTGCTGCTACAGAAGGTTTTGCAATTTCAGTGGCTAATACCCGTTCGAAGTTTTGCGCTAATGCTAAAGAGAAGTTTCCATTGCCGCAGTAAAGCTCTAATAAATCACCCGTCGAGTTCTGCGTTGCCTTAATTGCCCACTCCAACATTTTGATATTGACCTGCGCATTGGGCTGCGTAAAACTATTTTCGACTTGGCGATAAACCATTTTTTTACCCATCACAGGTAATACTTCATCAATATAATCATTATCTAACATGATTTTTGTTTTTGACGCTCGGCCAATCAACTGCACGTCAAAGCCTTGTTCAACCAAAATAGCCTTTAACGCTTTTGCTTCGGCCATCCACTCTTCACCCAGTTTTTTATGGTAAAGCATCGAAACAATCAGTTTATTACTTAGTGTCGATAAATAGTCAATTTGAAATAATTTATGGCGCAGTAATTCATTTTGCTTAATTAACGGCAATAACGTCGCCATCATGTCATTAATAAGCTGACTTGCGACAGGGAACTGATCAATACGAATACGCTCTTTTGTTTCTTTATTGAACATAATATGAAACAGGTCATCACCTTCATGCCAAATGCGAAATTCAGCACGCATCCGATAATGGGATGTGGGAGATGAAAATATTTCAGGTTCTGGGGCGTTAAAAGGAGCCATCATCGCCTTTAAACGATCCGTTTTTTCTACGAGCTGTTGTTCGTAGTCTTCAGTATGCAAGGTGTTTGGCATGTTTGGCTCCATAAAACAGTAATAAATTCGTATCAGGAGCGAAATTGTAGGGAAAGCGGCGAAGATGTCCAGTTTTCATTATCCATCCGTAGACACTCACTACTATTCAACTTACGATAATAGGCTGTGGTTTAGGGAATTTGGTGTAAGTCCAAGACTGACGCGCAACGGTAATTAAGGTATCCCCGTCATTCTTCAAGCTACATGGGTGTTGGCATCGCTCAGCTACATGTCACTTGAATTATTTAGGGGATATAACAGGTCGAATTTTCATTTTATATATCGTTTTTATTTCATATATAGAAACCCAACTTGTTACTTTATAAGTCCGATACCTACCACACTTCCAATCGCTTAGTTGAATATCTGCGCGAATCTATATTCAACCTCGCGGAATGTTAATTAAATTGATTTTCCGAGTGTAACCATAATGAATAATAAAAAGTCGCTGCCGTTATCGGCCGCTGCGTTGGCAGTGCTGTGCGCTACTTCTTTTTTGGCAAGTGCAAATAACCAAGCTGACCAAGTCGTTGTGTCGGCCAATCGTTTTGAACAACCGATTTCTTCTATATTAGCGCCAGTGACGGTGGTCACTCGTGAAGATATCGACCATTGGCAATCCAATACCGTAATAGATGTATTAAGGCGCTTGCCGGGGGTGGATATTTCACAAAGTGGCGGAATGGGTCAACAAAGCTCCTTATTTATACGTGGTACAGAGTCACGTCACGTTTTGGTGTTAATTGATGGTATCCGATTGAATCAAGCGGGTATTTCCGGCTCTTCCGATATGAGTCAAATTCCTATCTCATTGGTACAACGTATTGAATATATTCGCGGGGCACGCTCAGCGGTTTATGGTTCTGATGCCGTTGGTGGTGTAGTGAATATTATTACTCGCCGTGATAACGATGGCACAACCTTAAATGCAGGTATTGGCTCACACAGCCACCAAAACTATAACGGTTCGACTCAGCAAAAAATCGGAGAGAATACAACCGTAACAGCTGCCGGAGCTTATACCCATACAAAAGGGTTTGATTTGGCGCCAAAAGAAGTTAGCCCAAGGCAATATGATAAAGATGGTTTTTTAAGTAAGTCGTTGTGGTTAGGTGTTGAGCATCAATTTTCTTCGGAAATCATAGCGTATGCAAGAGCGTATGGTTATGACAATCGTACGAGTTATGACGTATCAGAATATGCGGGAGTTAGTGTTGATACGCGTAAACTCTATAGCCGAACTTATGAAACAGGTTTGAAATATCATCAAGGAAAATATTCATCATCATTGATGGGAAGCTATGGTTATTCAAAAGATTACAATTTTGATCCTAGAAAAGGGCAATATAGTGAATCTACAAATCTTGATGAGTCCAAGCAGTATAATATTCAATGGGGTAATAGTTACCTATTAGATAAAGGTAATATTAGTGCGGGGATTGATTATCAACGCCAAAGTATTGAGCCTAGCAGCTACGCGATGATCAATGAAAAACAAACGTTAAATAACACAGGGATATACCTCACAGGGCAATATGCGATTATAGATTCTGTAACCGCAGAAGCGGCTATACGTTCTGACCACCACTCAGAATTTGACTGGCATACAACGTGGCAGTCTGGACTAAGTTGGGAATTTTACGATGGCTATAAACTGGTTGGTTCATATGCAACTGCTTATAAAGCCCCCAATCTAACCCAATTATATGCATATTCTTCATCGGTATACGGAACAACGCTAGGTAATCCGAGCTTGAAACCCGAAGAAAGCAAACAGTGGGAGATTGGTGTTGAAGGAACAACGGGGCCACTCTTTTGGCAGGTCAATGCATACCATAATGATATTGATAACCTGATTGCATATAAATCAGGTTATCCGACTAGCACTTATGAGAACATTGGCGAAGCTGAAATTAAAGGTGTTGAATGGGTTGGTGAGTTCGAAACAGGTATCCTTCATCACCAAGTTACCTATCAATATGTTGACCCTCGTAACAAAAAGACGGATAAGGTTCTTGAGCGACGGGCTAAGCAGCAAGTTAAATACCAGCTAGATTGGGCTATTGATAAAGTAGATATGGGGCTAACCTACCAATATATAGGCTCTCGCTATGATAATGACTATAGCCAATTTCCTTCTAGACGTGTAAAACAAGGAGGTGTTAGCCTTTGGGATCTCACAGCTGCGTATCCAATCACTTCACATCTCACAATTCGTGGTAAAATAGCTAATATGTTCGATAAAGACTATGAGACCGCGTATGGTTATCGCACCGCTGGGAGAGAATATTTCCTTACAGGAAGCTACAACTTCTGATAACACACTATCTGTTCGCCCGACCATTCTAGTGTTTGACTCTGGAGTGGGCGGGTTATCTGTTTACCGTGAAGTCAAAAAATTGATCCCGAATGCACACTATATCTATGCATTCGATAATGAAGCTTTTCCCTATGGTGAAAAAAGTGAAGAGTTTATTATTGATAGGGTCTATCAAATCGTAAATGCAATAGCTGAAAACCATCCTTTAACCATTGCGATTATTGCGTGTAATACCGCAAGTACGGTCAGCCTCCCTAATTTAAGAGCGCATTTTACGTTCCCAGTTGTTGGGGTTGTTCCAGCCATTAAACCCGCAACCAAGTTAACGCGTAATGGCGTGGTGGGTTTATTGGCGACGAAAGGCACTGTAAACCGTGAATACACCAAAGAGCTGATCGAACGGTTTGCTACAGACTGTAAAGTGATTTCACTGGGTTCTGCAGAACTCGTTCAGCTCGCAGAAAGGAAACTACATGGGGAAACCTTACCATTAGATGAAGTCGCTCAAACTGTTAGGCCATGGATTAGAATGCCAGAGCCGCCTGATACCGTTATTTTGGGTTGCACACATTTTCCTTTATTAATAGAAGAGCTCGAAAAAGTGCTACCAAATGGAACTCGATTTATTGATTCAGGTTCTGCAATTGCCAGAAGAACCGTTTGGCTCATTAATAATCAAGAAGAAATCGCCAGTTCAGAGGAAGAAAACTTCGCATATTGCTTATTAATGGATGACAACGCAAAAGGATTACAGCCTGTTCTCAAAGCAGAAGGGTTCAAAACGCTGGAAAAACTAGCTATCTAAGTCAAATTTGATGGAAAGCTGAGCGAACGGAAAAAAATATGAAAAAAGGGGTTGCCAGATTTTTCTGACTCCCTATAATGCGCATCCACTGACCGGGAACAAGACAACGCAAAGCGCGATGAACACTGAAACGGCAGCGAGAGATTCTGAAAAGAAAAAGCAAAAAATTGCTTGACTCTCACGGAGGAAAACGTAATATACGCCTCCTCGCGACAACGACCTCGAAGTCGAAAGATTTAGTCGCAACGCTCTTTAACAATTTATCAGACAATCTGTGTGGGCACTCACAGGACACTATCAAAAAAATATTTGATTTTAAGTCTTGAAGAGTGACTAACACGTTAATTCATATATATGAAATAAGGTAGTAACGCTTATTTTGGAAGGATAACGCGAAGGCAAGCAGAGATAACCCGAGGCAGTACTTAGGTACGGCGAGGGGAAGCGATGCGAAGCCGACAAAGTTAGCCGAACAAAAGAACGTTACGGTCAGTAAGACATTCTTTGAGCATCAAACACTTTTAATTGAAGAGTTTGATCATGGCTCAGATTGAACGCTGGCGGCAGGCCTAACACATGCAAGTCGAGCGGTAACAGGGGAAGCTTGCTTCTCGCTGACGAGCGGCGGACGGGTGAGTAATGTATGGGGATCTGCCCGATAGAGGGGGATAACCACTGGAAACGGTGGCTAATACCGCATAATCTCTTAGGAGCAAAGCAGGGGAACTTCGGTCCTTGCGCTATCGGATGAACCCATATGGGATTAGCTAGTAGGTGGGGTAATGGCTCACCTAGGCGACGATCCCTAGCTGGTCTGAGAGGATGATCAGCCACACTGGGACTGAGACACGGCCCAGACTCCTACGGGAGGCAGCAGTGGGGAATATTGCACAATGGGCGCAAGCCTGATGCAGCCATGCCGCGTGTATGAAGAAGGCCCTAGGGTTGTAAAGTACTTTCAGTCGGGAGGAAGGCGTTGTTGCTAATATCAACAACGATTGACGTTACCGACAGAAGAAGCACCGGCTAACTCCGTGCCAGCAGCCGCGGTAATACGGAGGGTGCAAGCGTTAATCGGAATTACTGGGCGTAAAGCGCACGCAGGCGGTTGATTAAGTTAGATGTGAAATCCCCGGGCTTAACCTGGGAATGGCATCTAAGACTGGTCAGCTAGAGTCTTGTAGAGGGGGGTAGAATTCCATGTGTAGCGGTGAAATGCGTAGAGATGTGGAGGAATACCGGTGGCGAAGGCGGCCCCCTGGACAAAGACTGACGCTCAGGTGCGAAAGCGTGGGGAGCAAACAGGATTAGATACCCTGGTAGTCCACGCTGTAAACGATGTCGATTTGAAGGTTGTTCCCTTGAGGAGTGGCTTTCGGAGCTAACGCGTTAAATCGACCGCCTGGGGAGTACGGCCGCAAGGTTAAAACTCAAATGAATTGACGGGGGCCCGCACAAGCGGTGGAGCATGTGGTTTAATTCGATGCAACGCGAAGAACCTTACCTACTCTTGACATCCAGAGAATTTAGCAGAGATGCTTTAGTGCCTTCGGGAACTCTGAGACAGGTGCTGCATGGCTGTCGTCAGCTCGTGTTGTGAAATGTTGGGTTAAGTCCCGCAACGAGCGCAACCCTTATCCTTTGTTGCCAGCGATTCGGTCGGGAACTCAAAGGAGACTGCCGGTGATAAACCGGAGGAAGGTGGGGATGACGTCAAGTCATCATGGCCCTTACGAGTAGGGCTACACACGTGCTACAATGGCGTATACAAAGAGAAGCGACCTCGCGAGAGCAAGCGGAACTCATAAAGTACGTCGTAGTCCGGATTGGAGTCTGCAACTCGACTCCATGAAGTCGGAATCGCTAGTAATCGTAGATCAGAATGCTACGGTGAATACGTTCCCGGGCCTTGTACACACCGCCCGTCACACCATGGGAGTGGGTTGCAAAAGAAGTAGGTAGCTTAACCTTCGGGAGGGCGCTTACCACTTTGTGATTCATGACTGGGGTGAAGTCGTAACAAGGTAACCGTAGGGGAACCTGCGGTTGGATCACCTCCTTACCATTGAAGTGTTTTTGTGAAGTGCTCACACAGATTGTCTGATAGAAAGTAGAGCAATAGGCTATACGTGGGAGACTTATTCGAAAGAATAGGGCTTACATGAGATACCGCGCAGTAAGTGCAATATCTTGTGTCCCCTTCGTCTAGAGGCCTAGGACACCGCCCTTTCACGGCGGTAACAGGGGTTCGAATCCCCTAGGGGACGCCAATTGCGCCGATATCGAGTGAAAGACGATGTCCCCAATAATGATTAAGCCAATTATTTTAATAGTTGGTTTAACAATTATGCTCTTTAACAATCTGGAACAAGCTGAAAATTGAAAACAACGCACATTGTTTATCGCTTAAACAATGTGAGAGTCTCTCAAAAATCTCAACTTGAATAGTGTACTTTGAACTATCGAGTCGACGAGCGAAATGAGTTCAAGGCAGCCCGCGCACAGCAAGCGCAGCGTACTTTAAGTACGTGAGCATTGCGCGCACGGACTAACGCCGAAATCATGAAGCACAGTCACTCGTTGTAAGAAGACGCCTTCGGGTTGTGAGGTTAAGCGACTAAGCGTACACGGTGGATGCCTAGGCAATCAGAGGCGATGAAGGACGTGCTAATCTGCGATAAGCGTCGGTAAGGTGATATGAACCGTTACAACCGACGATTTCCGAATGGGGAAACCCAGTGCAATTCGTTGCACTATCGTTTGATGAATACATAGTCAAACGAAGCGAACCGGGGGAACTGAAACATCTCAGTACCCCGAGGAAAAGAAATCAACCGAGATTCCCCTAGTAGCGGCGAGCGAACGGGGAGCAGCCCAGAGTCTTAATCAGCATTAGCATCAGGAGAACGGTCTGGAAAGGCCGGCAGTAAAGGGTGATAGCCCCGTATCCGAAGGTGTTAGTGTTGTGAACTCGACGAGTAGGGCGGGACACGTGTTATCCTGTCTGAATATGGGGGGACCATCCTCCAAGGCTAAATACTCCTGATTGACCGATAGTGAACCAGTACCGTGAGGGAAAGGCGAAAAGAACCCCGGCGAGGGGAGTGAAATAGAACCTGAAACCGTGTACGTACAAGCAGTGGGAGCCTTGATTTATCAGGGTGACTGCGTACCTTTTGTATAATGGGTCAGCGACTTATATTCTGTAGCAAGGTTAACCGTATAGGGGAGCCGTAGGGAAACCGAGTCTTAACTGGGCGAATGAGTTGCAGGGTATAGACCCGAAACCCGGTGATCTAGCCATGGGCAGGTTGAAGGTTGGGTAACACTAACTGGAGGACCGAACCGACTAATGTTGAAAAATTAGCGGATGACTTGTGGCTGGGGGTGAAAGGCCAATCAAACCGGGAGATAGCTGGTTCTCCCCGAAAGCTATTTAGGTAGCGCCTCGTGAACTCATCTTCGGGGGTAGAGCACTGTTTCGACTAGGGGGTCATCCCGACTTACCAACTCGATGCAAACTACGAATACCGAAGAATGTTATCACGGGAGACACACGGCGGGTGCTAACGTTCGTCGTGAAGAGGGAAACAACCCAGACCGCCAGCTAAGGTCCCAAAGTCATAGTTAAGTGGGAAACGAAGTGGGAAGGCTCAGACAGCCAGGATGTTGGCTTAGAAGCAGCCATCATTTAAAGAAAGCGTAATAGCTCACTGGTCGAGTCGGCCTGCGCGGAAGATGTAACGGGGCTAAACTATGCACCGAAGCTGCGGCAGCGATATGTAAATATTGTTGGGTAGGGGAGCGTTCTGTAAGCCTGTGAAGGTGTACTGTGAGGTATGCTGGAGGTATCAGAAGTGCGAATGCTGACATAAGTAACGATAATGCGGGTGAAAAACCCGCACGCCGGAAGACCAAGGGTTCCTGTCCAACGTTAATCGGGGCAGGGTGAGTCGACCCCTAAGGCGAGGCAGAAATGCGTAGTCGATGGGAAACGGGTTAATATTCCCGTACTGGTGATAATTGCGATGGGGGGACGGAGAAGGCTAGGCTATCCGGGCGACGGTTGTCCCGGTTTAAGAATGTAGGCAGGTGAATTAGGCAAATCCGGTTCACTACATGCTGAGGTTCGATGACGAGTCACTACGGTGATGAAGTAGCTCATGCCCCGCTTCCAGGAAAAGCCTCTAAGCTCTAGATTATCATTAATCGTACCCCAAACCGACACAGGTGGTCAGGTAGAGAATACTCAGGCGCTTGAGAGAACTCGGGTGAAGGAACTAGGCAAAATGGTGCCGTAACTTCGGGAGAAGGCACGCTGGCGCTAGGTGAAGTCCCTTGCGGATGGAGCTGAAGCCAGTCGCAGATACCAGCTGGCTGCAACTGTTTATTAAAAACACAGCACTGTGCAAACACGAAAGTGGACGTATACGGTGTGACGCCTGCCCGGTGCTGGAAGGTTAATTGATGGGGTTATCCGTAAGGAGAAGCTCTTGATCGAAGCCCCAGTAAACGGCGGCCGTAACTATAACGGTCCTAAGGTAGCGAAATTCCTTGTCGGGTAAGTTCCGACCTGCACGAATGGCGTAATGATGGCCAGGCTGTCTCCACCCGAGACTCAGTGAAATTGAACTCGCTGTGAAGATGCAGTGTACCCGCGGCAAGACGGAAAGACCCCGTGAACCTTTACTATAGCTTGACACTGAACATTGAGCCTTGATGTGTAGGATAGGTGGGAGGCTTCGAAGCGTGGACGCCAGTCTGCGTGGAGCCAACCTTGAAATACCACCCTTTAATGTTTGATGTTCTAACGTTGCCCCGTTATCCGGGGTGCGGACAGTGTCTGGTGGGTAGTTTGACTGGGGCGGTCTCCTCCCAAAGAGTAACGGAGGAGCACGAAGGTTGGCTAAGCATGGTCGGACATCATGCGGTTAGTGCAAAGGCATAAGCCAGCTTGACTGCGAGAGTGACGGCTCGAGCAGGTACGAAAGTAGGTCTTAGTGATCCGGTGGTTCTGAATGGAAGGGCCATCGCTCAACGGATAAAAGGTACTCCGGGGATAACAGGCTGATACCGCCCAAGAGTTCATATCGACGGCGGTGTTTGGCACCTCGATGTCGGCTCATCACATCCTGGGGCTGAAGTAGGTCCCAAGGGTACGGCTGTTCGCCGTTTAAAGTGGTACGCGAGCTGGGTTTAGAACGTCGTGAGACAGTTCGGTCCCTATCTGCCGTGGGCGTTGGAAGATTGAAAGGGGCTGCTCCTAGTACGAGAGGACCGGAGTGGACGCACCACTGGTGTTCGGGTTGTCATGCCAATGGCATTGCCCGGTAGCTAAGTGCGGAAGAGATAACCGCTGAAAGCATCTAAGCGGGAAACTTGCCTTGAGATGAGTCTTCCCTGACCCTTTAAGGGTCCTAAAGGAACGTTTAAGACTAAGACGTTGATAGGTTGGGTGTGTAAGCATAGCGATATGTTGAGCTAACCAATACTAATGAACCGTGAGGCTTAACCTGACAACACCGAAGGTGTTTTAGAGAGACAGAGTTGTTTTCGATAGAGAGTGAGAAGCCGAAAGGTGAAGGACACACAGCTTGTTTGAGATTGACGTTCTGGTTTAGTGTATAAAAGTGACATTAAACGGGAACAAACAGAATTTGTCTGGCGGCAATAGCGCGGTGGTCCCACCTGACCCCATGCCGAACTCAGCAGTGAAACGCCGTAGCGCCGATGGTAGTGTGGGGTCTCCCCATGTGAGAGTAGGGAACTGCCAGACATTAAATTTTAAGGTTGTGTCAGTACTGACTGACCGCACCATATTGCTGATATGGCTCAGTTGGTAGAGCACACCCTTGGTAAGGGTGAGGTCCCCAGTTCGAATCTGGGTATCAGCACCATATAATCGGCATTTAAAAAGAATTTACCTAGCGGCAATAGCGCGGTGGTCCCACCTGACCCCATGCCGAACTCAGTAGTGAAACGCCGTAGCGCCGATGGTAGTGTGGGGTCTCCCCATGTGAGAGTAGGGAACTGCTAGGTTTTAAATATAAAGAAGCCACCTAATTGGGTGGCTTTTTTGCATTTCACGAATAGCGTAATTTTTGCTAATTATCTTATTTTCCTAATCTTGCTATTCACTCGTAATCCAGCCTGATAGACTTATCCTATCCTAGTTTTATTTGTACTGAAGGCTGTAATGAACCTAACGTCTGAACTTAAATCATTTAATAGCTTTGGCATTCAAGCAAAAGCATTATCAGTTGTTTTTGTGGATAGCCAAGAATCTTTACTCCAACAATGGGCCGAGGCTAAAAATCAGCAACTTCCCGTATTATTATTAGGGGGAGGAAGCAACGTTCTATTTGTTGCAGACTTTGAAGGTGTGGTAATTATCAATCAGCTGAAGGGTATAAAAATAACAGAAGATAACAGCTATTGGTATGTTCATGCCCAAGCAGGTGAAAATTGGCATCAATTGCTTGAGACGTTATTGGGTAAAGGTATTTTTGGTGCAGAAAATTTAGCATTGATCCCGGGTTGTGTTGGCTCTGCTCCCATTCAAAATATTGGAGCTTATGGTATAGAGTTGAAAGATATATGTGAGTATGTCGATCTACTCTCTCTAGAAACGGGTAAAGTAGCTCGGCTAACTGCAGCTGAGTGCCAGTTTGGCTATCGTGATAGTATTTTTAAGCATGAATACCAATATGGCCATGTCATTATCAGTGTTGGGTTAAAACTTGCTAAAGAATGGACACCTAAGCTTATGTATGGTGACCTTGCTCAACTTGACCCCAATACAGTAACGCCAGAACAAGTATTCAACTCGGTATGCCAAACACGTAGAAGTAAATTACCTGACCCTACAATAACGGGCAATGCGGGGAGTTTCTTTAAGAACCCCGTGATTTCGGCAGAAAAGGCACAGGCCATAAAAGTAGCTTATCCTAATTGCCCCCAATATGAACAAGCTGATGGCAGTATTAAATTAGCCGCAGGTTGGCTAATTGACCAGTGCGGTTTAAAAGGTCATCAAATTGGTGGCGCTGCAGTTCACACGCAACAGGCGTTGGTGCTAATTAATAAACAGCATGCAACAGGGCAAGATATTGCTAACTTGGCGAAATATGTAAGTCAAACAGTAGCAAAGCGCTTTGATATCATTTTAGAGCCAGAAGTCAGGTTTATAGGTAAAATGGGAGAAGTTAATGCAATGGATTATATTCGATGAAAGAAACTAATATTCCTTTACAGCTAATTGATATCTTAGCTGATGCTCAGGTCCATTCGGGGGAGCAACTCGGTGAACAATTAGGAATGACAAGATCTGCAATTAATAAACATATCAAAACATTGCGTTCCTGGGGATTAAACATAGAAACAATCGCTGGCAAAGGCTATAAGTTTCCCTATCCAATCAATTTATTAAGCAAAGAAGCTATTAAAAAACAAGTTGATGGCGTGAATATTATTGTTGAGCCAGTTATTGATTCAACGAATCAATACATGTTAGAGCGTATTAATAGCCTGAAGTCAGGGGATACTTGCTTAGCCGAATATCAAAGTGCTGGGCGTGGCAGAAGAGGGCGCCAGTGGATCTCACCATTTGGCTGTAATCTCTACCTTTCTATGTATTGGAAATTAGATCAAGGCCCAGCTGCAGCTGTGGGACTAAGTCTTGTTGTGGGTATCGTGATTGCTGAGACTTTAAATAAAATTAGCCAAGAAAAAGTGAAAGTAAAATGGCCGAATGACCTGTATATGAATGATAAAAAACTTGCAGGAATTTTAGTTGAATTAACTGGTAAAACAGGAGATGCAGCCCATATTATTATTGGTATAGGTATTAATATTGGTATGAATAATAACAATATTGAAAGCTCAAAATCAATAACACAAGAATGGTCATCACTAAGAGATGAAGTTGAAAATATAGAGCGTAATGAATTATCTGCAAATATTATTAAGTCATTAAGAGAGTCCTTGGCTATATTTGAACGAGAAGGACTAAAACCATTTTTAGAACGTTGGTTTAAATTAGATAATTTTCTCAATAGGCCAGTTAAGTTATTGATAGGTAATGATATAATAACAGGCATTGAGCGTGGGGTTAATGAGCAAGGTGCTTTATTACTACAAAAGAATAATGGGGAAATAGTACCCTATATTGGCGGAGAAATATCCTTAAGGCCAAATGATTGATATATTATTGGCCGGAGACAAACCGGCCAATATAAATAATTATTTTCTTATTCTAACACTCTGAATAGAATGATTTTCACCTTTGGTCATAATTAAACTCGCCCTTTCCTTGGTTGGTAATATATTTTCTTCAAGATTTAATCCGTTAATTTCATCCCAGATAGAGCCTGCAATATTAATTGCTTCTTCTTCCCTTAACTTAGAATAATTATGGAAATAAGAATCAGGATCTGAGAATGCTCCCTGCCTAAATTTAAGAAACCGGCCGATATACCATTGTTTTAATAATTCAGGGGCAGCATCAACATAAATAGAAAAATCAACAAAGTCAGATACAAAGACATGATGAGGATCTTGCGGGTAATCCATATCACTTTGTAAGACATTCAGTCCTTCGAGTATTAAAATATCAGGCTGATCAATGATTTGTTCTTGGTCAGGAACGATATCATACGTCAAATGTGAATAAACAGGAGCTGTAACGTTACGTGCTCCTGATTTTATTTGCGACACGAAGTTAACGAGTTTTCGCATATCATAAGACTGCGGAAACCCTTTTTTCTTCATAATATTCCTATCTTTTAATACTTGATTAGGATGTAAGAAACCATCCGTTGTAATCAAATCAACTTTACGGTGTTCTGGCCAACGAGTAAGTAGCGCTTGTAGCAAACGTGCTGTTGTGCTTTTACCAACGGCCACACTACCCGCGATACCAATAATATAAGGCACTTTAGCGCCGTTAGTACCAAGAAATTGTTCTAGAACTGCCTGACGACGTAAGTTTGAACTAATATAAAAATTCAATAAACGCGATAAAGGTAGATAAATCTCTATAACATCTTCCATAGAGAGTTCTTCGTTAATCCCTTTTAGCTCTAGGAGTTCGCTCGATGTTAATGTAAGTGGAACTGAATCACGTAAAGTTGCCCAGTGTTCTCTATCAAACTCTAAGTATGGCGTAGTAATAAAATTTTCTTTCTTTTTCATAAACCAACATCTGCCTATTTTATGCAGGTTGGACAGGTTGCCTAAACACCCGTATCCATAAAATTTGCTAGCATCATAGCGAGTGAAAGTGGGGAGGCGTAGGTTTTTTTCTATTTTTTATGAGTTTTTTTTGATGTAGGCAGAAAAAATGATACTGAGTGATGAAAAAAACACCTAAAAAATGGAAGGGTAAAACTGTGATATTGAATAAAAAATATTAATTTTGAAAATTTTAGATCTCATTCTCCCTTTACTGACTAAATAGTAATGGACTATAGTTAATAGCTGCTGTTGATGTTTTAATCTTAAAGTAGTTAAAAAATCAACAAAAATGCAAAAAGCGAACAAAATGTGAGCGAACAGACAAAAAAGTTAATTTTTTTGTTGCAACCTGCGCCGACTCTACCTAGAATGCGCAGCACTTGATGCCGGCATAGCTCAGTTGGTAGAGCAACTGACTTGTAATCAGTAGGTCCCGAGTTCGACTCTTGGTGCCGGCACCATTAAAAATTTGGATAGGTGGGATACCCAAGCGGCCAAAGGGAGCAGACTGTAAATCTGCCGTCACAGACTTCGAAGGTTCGAATCCTTCTCCCACCACCATCTCCAAGAAATTTTCTTTAGTGAAAATTTTGAGGAACAGTTTAACAGCTGATAACTCAGGTAGCCGAGTTCATTGCGGGCATCGTATAATGGCTATTACCTCAGCCTTCCAAGCTGATGATGCGGGTTCGATTCCCGCTGCCCGCTCCAAGATGTGCTGATATGGCTCAGTTGGTAGAGCACACCCTTGGTAAGGGTGAGGTCGGCAGTTCGAATCTGCCTATCAGCACCACTTCCTTTATGTTCTCAATTATCTTCCTGATTTGTCTCCTGAAAAAAACAAGCGAAAATAAATTCTTGCTTGGTTGATGTGGTTTAACCACCGATTCCGTGTCTTAGAGGGACAATCTAATGTCTAAAGAAAAATTTGAACGTTCAAAACCGCACGTTAACGTTGGTACTATCGGCCACGTTGACCACGGTAAAACTACTCTGACAGCAGCTATCACTACTGTTCTGGCAAAAACTTACGGCGGTGCTGCTCGTGCGTTCGATCAAATCGATAACGCACCTGAAGAAAAAGCGCGTGGTATCACCATCTCTACTTCACACGTAGAATATGATACTCCAACTCGCCACTACGCACACGTAGACTGCCCAGGACACGCCGACTATGTTAAAAACATGATCACTGGTGCTGCTCAGATGGACGGTGCAATTCTGGTTGTTGCTGCGACTGATGGCCCAATGCCACAAACGCGTGAGCACATCCTGTTAGGTCGCCAAGTAGGTGTTCCTTACATCATCGTTTTCCTGAACAAATGTGACATGGTAGACGACGAAGAGCTGTTAGAATTAGTTGAAATGGAAGTTCGTGAACTTCTGTCTCAGTACGATTTCCCAGGCGATGACACTCCAGTTGTTCGCGGTTCAGCACTGAAAGCGCTGGAAGGCAACCCAGAGTGGGAAGCGAAAATTGTTGAATTAGCAGAGCACCTGGACAGCTACATCCCAGAGCCAGAGCGTGCAATTGACAAGCCATTCCTGCTGCCAATCGAAGACGTATTCTCAATCTCAGGTCGTGGTACAGTAGTAACAGGCCGTGTTGAGCGTGGTATCATCAAAGTTGGTGAAGAAGTTGAAATCGTTGGTATTCAAGACACGGTTAAAACAACTTGTACTGGCGTTGAAATGTTCCGTAAACTGCTGGACGAAGGTCGTGCGGGTGAGAACGTTGGTGTTCTGCTGCGTGGTACTAAACGTGAAGAAATTCAACGTGGTCAAGTACTGGCAAAACCAGGTTCAATCAAGCCACACACTAAATTCGAATCAGAAGTTTATATTCTGAGCAAAGATGAAGGTGGTCGTCATACTCCATTCTTCAAAGGTTACCGTCCACAGTTCTACTTCCGTACAACTGACGTAACAGGTACTATCGAACTGCCAGAAGGCGTAGAGATGGTAATGCCAGGTGATAACATCAACATGATCGTTACCCTGATCCACCCAATCGCGATGGACGACGGTTTACGTTTCGCAATCCGTGAAGGTGGCCGTACTGTAGGTGCGGGTGTTGTTGCAAAAATCATTGCATAATATATAGCTTCATCTAGTTTTAAAAAAGGGCACCTTATTTTAGGTGCCCTTTTGTTGTTATAAGCAAAATTTGACTACATAAAATTACCGTATTACGTTGCTATATATTAGCCGTATTATTCATATTAAAAGTTATTTGCTCTTTTAATTTCAGCTGGTTGTATAATTAATCGATCACTGGCAAATGATCTTTGTAAACCATCAACAATGATAATTGAAATACAAATCATTTTCATTTAAACTATCTGTATGTGATTTATACAGGTAAGTATCATGTACATCTGTCTTTGTGAAGCCATTACTGATAAACAAATCAGAAATGCCGCAAGAAAATATCAAGTGACCTCGTTGAAGGGCCTACGGCAGATTTTGCCTATAGGCTTAGAATGTGGGAAGTGTATTAGGCAGACAAAGGCAATTTTATATGAAGAACAAATGATTTTTGAGGATGCGTGTGCCACTGAGGTTGCATAGCCTTTAATACCATTCAAATTTATTCCCTCGAACTCCCTCGAAACTTCTCATCTTTTGTTTAACGACATTTTTGTTTAAATGAATTGTGTGAAAATTATACTAACATCAATTTCAGTACTACACTTAAAAGACTGGAAGCGATGGAGGTAGAAATGAAAGGTGATAAAAAAATGATAGCCCACCTAAATAAACTACTGGGCAATGAGCTAGTTGCAATCAACCAATATTTTCTGCATGCACGTATGTTTAAAAATTGGGGACTTACTCGTCTCAATGAGATGGAATATCACGAATCAATCGATGAAATGAAACACGCAGATAAATATATAGAGCGAATTCTGTTTCTCGACGGTATTCCTAACTTACAAGACCTTGGCAAGTTAAATATCGGTGAAGATGTTGAAGAAATGTTGAAATCAGATTTGCAGCTTGAAATCGATGGAGCAAAGAATCTAAAAGAAGCTATTAAATATGCGGACTCGGTTCATGATTATGTCAGTCGAGATCTGATGATTGAAATTTTAGCTGATGAAGAAAACCATATTGATTGGATAGAAACTCAATTGGGGTTAATTAGCCGTTTGGGACTTCAAAATTACCTGCAAGCGCAGGTTAAAGAAGAATAACATAGTATCCTATGGGGATTGACTAAGTAAATTTGTATAAAAAGCCCCCAGTTATCTCTTTTTTCAAGATTGAGGGGGCTTTTCAATAATTCTCTTCAAAAAAAACGCACATATTTTCCTCTATTACTTGTGTTTCCCTCTAATTTACGTATAATGCGCGGGCTTACTGATGAGTAAGCCCTATATTTTAGGACTGAAATATCAGTATTGAGTCAACGATTTGTTGCTCATTTAGACAATACTTCCGATTTGGAAGTTACATCAAGAACGATTACACTCTCCCATCAATCGAAATGGGTACGAGGAGTAATCATTTTACGTTTATAAATAGTTGGAGCTCTGGTCTCATGCAGAACCAAAGAATCCGTATCCGCCTGAAAGCTTTTGATCATCGTTTAATCGATCAATCAACTGCGGAAATCGTAGAGACTGCTAAGCGCACTGGTGCGCAAGTTCGTGGTCCTATCCCGCTGCCGACACGTAAAGAGCGTTTTACCGTTCTGATTTCTCCGCACGTTAACAAAGATGCGCGTGATCAGTACGAAATTCGCACTCACAAGCGTCTGGTTGACATCGTTGAGCCAACCGAAAAGACCGTTGATGCTCTGATGCGTCTGGACCTGGCTGCCGGCGTTGACGTGCAGATCAGCCTGGGTTAATCAGGTCGTCGAACGATTGAGAGGTTGAAACAATGAAAGGTTTAGTCGGTAAGAAAGTCGGTATGACTCGTATCTTCACTGAAGATGGCGTTTCTATACCTGTAACTGTTATCGAAATTGAAAATAACCGTGTTACTCAGGTTAAAACTGCAGAAACTGACGGTTATAATGCAATTCAGGTTACTACTGGTAGCAAAAAAGCTAATCGTGTAACTAAGCCTGAAGCAGGTCATTTCGCTAAAGCTGGCGTCGAAGCTGGCCGTATCCTGCGTGAATTCCGCATTGAAGATAGTGCAGAATACACAGTAGGTCAAAGCATTAGCGTTGAAATTTTCGCTGACGTTAAAAAAGTCGACGTTACTGGTACATCTAAAGGTAAAGGTTTTGCTGGCACAGTTAAGCGCTGGAATTTCCGTACACAAGATGCTACTCACGGTAACTCCTTGTCTCACCGTGTTCCGGGTTCTATCGGTCAAAACCAGACTCCGGGCAAAGTGTTTAAAGGCAAGAAAATGGCAGGCCAACTGGGTAATGAGCGTGTAACCGTTCAAAGCTTAGATGTAGTACGTGTTGACGCTGAGCGCAACCTACTGCTGGTCAAAGGTGCTGTTCCAGGAGCAACTGGTAGCAACCTGATCGTAAAACCGGCTGTCAAGGCTTAACGTCGAGGAGATAGGAATGGAATTGGTAATGAAAGACGCGCAAAGCGCGCTGACTGTTTCCGAAACTACCTTCGGGCGTGATTTCAATGAAGCGCTTGTTCACCAAGTAGTTGTTGCGTATGCAGCTGGTGCTCGTCAAGGTACTCGTGCTCAGAAAACTCGTGCTGAAGTTTCTGGTTCTGGTAAAAAACCATGGCGTCAAAAAGGTACTGGCCGTGCACGTTCTGGTTCAGTAAAGAGCCCAATTTGGCGCTCTGGTGGTGTTAGCTTCGCAGCTAAACCGCAGGACCACAGTCAAAAAGTTAATAAGAAGATGTACCGTGGTGCTTTAAAAAGCATTCTCTCTGAGTTGGTACGTCAAGATCGTCTGATCGTTGTCGAGAAGTTCTCTGTTGAAGCACCTAAAACTAAGTTGCTGGCACAGAAACTGAAAGATATGGCTCTGGAAGATGTTCTGATCATCACTGCTGAATTAGATGAAAATCTGTTTTTAGCAGCACGTAACCTGTATAAGGTTGACGTTCGTGATGCAGCAGGTATTGACCCAGTTAGCCTGATCGCCTTCGACAAAGTGGTTATGACTGCTGATGCTGTGAAGCAAGTTGAGGAGATGCTGGCATGATCCGTGAAGAACGTCTGCTAAAAGTACTGCGCGCGCCGCATGTATCTGAAAAAGCTTCTACAGCGATGGAAAAAAGCAATACCATCGTTCTCAAAGTTGCGAAAGACGCGACTAAAGCAGAAATCAAAGCTGCTGTACAGAAACTGTTTGAAGTTGAAGTTGAAGGTGTTAACACTTTGCTGGTTAAAGGCAAAACTAAACGCCACGGTCAGCGTTTCGGTCGTCGTAGCGACTGGAAAAAAGCTTACGTCACGCTGAAGGAAGGCCAAAATTTGGACTTCATTAGCGGTGCTGAGTAAGTCGGAGGAGTAAAGAACAATGGCAGTTGTTAAATGTAAACCTACGTCTCCGGGCCGTCGCCACGTAGTTAAAGTGGTTAACCCTGAGCTGCATAAGGGTAAACCTTATGCTCCGCTGTTAGAAAAAAACAGCAAATCCGGTGGTCGTAACAACAATGGCCGTATCACTACCCGTCATATCGGTGGTGGCCATAAGCAGCATTATCGTTTAGTTGACTTCAAACGCAACAAAGACGGTGTTCCTGCAGTTGTTGAGCGTTTGGAGTATGATCCAAATCGTTCTGCGAACATTGCACTGGTTCTATATAAAGACGGTGAACGTCGTTATATTCTTGCACCAAAAGGCCTGAAAGCTGGCGATCAGATTCAATCTGGTGTCGATTCAGCAATCAAAGCTGGTAACGCACTGCCGATGCGCAACATCCCTGTTGGTTCTACAGTTCATAACATCGAACTGAAACCAGGTAAAGGTGGACAGTTAGCGCGTTCAGCAGGTACGTACGCTCAAATCGTTGCTCGTGATGGTGCTTATGTCACATTACGTCTGCGTTCTGGTGAAATGCGTAAAGTTTTAGCTGATTGCCGTGCAACTCTTGGTGAAGTTGGTAACGCTGAACATATGTTACGTGTTCTCGGTAAAGCTGGTGCTAGCCGCTGGCGTGGTGTTCGTCCTACCGTTCGCGGTACTGCGATGAACCCAGTAGACCATCCACATGGTGGTGGTGAAGGCCGTAACTTTGGTAAACACCCAGTAACACCATGGGGCGTTCAAACCAAAGGTAAGAAAACTCGTAGCAACAAGCGTACTGATCAATTCATCGTACGTCATCGTTCTAAAAAATAATTAGAGGATAAACCATGCCACGTTCTCTCAAGAAAGGTCCTTTTATTGACCTGCACTTGCTGAAGAAGGTAGAGAAAGCGGTGGAAAGCGGAGACAAGAAGCCTCTTAAGACTTGGTCCCGTCGTTCAACGATCTTTCCTAATATGATCGGATTGACCATCGCTGTCCATAATGGTCGTCAGCATGTTCCAGTTTTCGTAACCGACGAAATGGTTGGTCACAAACTGGGTGAATTCGCACCGACTCGCACTTATCGCGGCCACGCGGCAGATAAGAAAGCTAAGAAACGTTAAGGATAGGAGGAAGAGATGGAAACTTTAGCTATGCATCGCCACGCTCGTTCTTCTGCCCAGAAGGTTCGCTTAGTTGCCGACCTGATTCGCGGTAAGAAAGTGTCGCAAGCTCTGGAAATTCTGACCTACACCAACAAGAAAGCTGCTGGTTTAGTGAAGAAAGTACTTGAGTCTGCTATTGCTAACGCAGAGCAAAACGATGGCGCTGACATTGATGACCTGAAAGTTGCGAAAATTTTCGTAGACGAAGGTCCAACCATGAAACGCATCATGCCGCGTGCGAAAGGCCGTGCAGATCGTATTCTTAAGCGCACCAGCCACATTACTGTGGTTGTGTCCGATCGCTGAGACTCTGGAGACTAGCAATGGGTCAGAAAGTACATCCTAATGGTATTCGCCTGGGTATTGTCAAACCTTGGAACTCTACCTGGTATGCGAACACCAATGAATTCGCTGACAACCTAGACAGCGATTTTAAAGTACGCCAGTACTTGAATAAAGAACTGGCAAAAGCGTCAATCTCTCGCATCGTTATCGAACGTCCTGCGAAAAGCATCCGTGTGACTATTCACACTGCTCGCCCAGGTATCGTTATCGGTAAGAAAGGTGAAGACGTTGAAAAACTGCGTAAAACAGTAGCGGATATCGCTGGTGTTCCTGCGCAAATCAATATCGCCGAAGTTCGTAAACCAGAACTAGACGCTAAATTAGTTGCTGACAGCATTTCTTCACAGCTGGAACGTCGTGTTATGTTCCGTCGTGCTATGAAGCGTGCAGTACAGAACGCAATGCGTCTGGGCGCTAAAGGTATTAAAGTTGAAGTCAGTGGCCGTTTAGGCGGTGCTGAAATCGCTCGTACCGAGTGGTATCGTGAAGGCCGTGTGCCACTGCACACATTACGTGCTGATATCGATTACAACACTTCAGAAGCGCACACCACTTACGGTGTTCTCGGCGTTAAGGTATGGATCTTCAAAGGTGAGATTCTGGGTGGTATGGCTGCTGTTGAACAAGCTGAGAAACCAGCTGCTCAACCTAAAAAGCAGCAGCGTAAAGGCCGCAAGTAAGGAGAGTCGCTGATGTTACAACCAAAGCGTACAAAATTCCGTAAGGTGCACAAAGGCCGCAACCGTGGTCTAGCGCAAGGTACGGATGTTAGCTTCGGCACTTTCGGTCTTAAAGCTGTTGGCCGTGGTCGTCTGACTGCACGTCAGATCGAAGCGGCACGTCGTGCTATGACCCGTGCTATTAAGCGTCAAGGTAAAATCTGGATCCGTGTGTTCCCAGACAAACCAATCACTGAGAAACCACTCGAAGTTCGTATGGGTAAAGGTAAAGGTAACGTAGAATATTGGGTTGCCTTAATTCAGCCTGGTAAAGTTCTGTACGAAATGGACGGTGTGCCTGAAGAGCTGGCTCGTGAGGCATTCTCTCTGGCAGCAGCGAAACTGCCTATCAAAACCACCTTTGTAACTAAGACGGTGATGTAATGAAAGCACAAGAGCTGCGCGAAAAAAGCGTTGAAGAGCTGAATGCTGAACTTTTGAACTTGCTGCGTGAACAATTTAATTTACGTATGCAGGCTGCAAGTGGTCAGCTGCAACAGTCTCATCTGTTGAAACAAGTGCGTCGCGATATCGCACGTGTGAAGACTTTACTGACTGAGAAGGCAGGTGCGTAATGAGCGATAAAATCCGTACTCTGCAAGGTCGTGTAGTTAGCGATAAAATGGAGAAATCTATTGTTGTTGCTATCGAACGTATGGTGAAACACCCTCTGTATGGTAAATTCATCCGTCGTACGACTAAATTGCACGTACACGACGAGAACAATGAATGTGGTATCGGTGACGTGGTAGAAATCCGCCAAACTCGTCCACTGTCTAAGACTAAGTCTTGGGCTCTAGTTCGCGTTGTAGAAAAAGCTGTTCTGTAATAGAATAACTTTTCCTGATGAATAAACGGCTCTTTTTTGACTGAGCCGTTTATTTTTTTCTGTCCAACACGATGATGTGGTGTTATAATGCCGCGCCCTCGTAGTATGGGTATATTTGAACGGCCTCTTCATAATGAGGTGGCTCAGTAGTAGTTGACATTTAGCGGAGCACTAAAATGATCCAAGAACAGACTATGCTGAACGTGGCCGACAACTCCGGTGCACGTCGCGTAATGTGTATCAAGGTTCTAGGTGGCTCGCACCGTCGCTATGCACATGTAGGCGACATCATTAAAATTACTGTTAAAGAAGCAATTCCACGCGGTAAAGTTAAAAAGGGTGATGTCCTGAAAGCGGTAGTGGTGCGCACCAAGAAGGGTGTACGTCGCCCTGACGGTTCTGTCATTCGCTTCGATGGTAATGCTTGTGTGTTATTAAATAACAACAGCGAGCAAGTAATCGGTACGCGTATTTTTGGGCCGGTAACTCGTGAACTTCGTAATGAGAAGTTTATGAAAATTATCTCTCTGGCACCTGAAGTACTCTAAGGAGCGAACTATGGCAGCGAAAATCCGTCGTGATGACGAAGTTATCGTGCTAACTGGGAAAGACAAAGGTAAGCGCGGTAAAGTAAAGCAGGTTATTTCTTCTAGTAAAGTTATCGTTGAAGGTATCAATCTGGTTAAAAAACATCAGAAGCCTGTACCGGCTCTGAACCAACCAGGTGGCATCGTTGAAAAAGAAGCGGCTATTCAAGTTTCTAACGTTGCAATCTTTAACGCGGCAACTGGTAAGGCTGACCGTGTAGGCTTTAGATTCGAAGACGGCAAAAAAGTCCGTTTCTTCAAGTCTAACAGTGAAACTATCAAGTAATTTTTGGAGTATACGATGGCGAAACTGCATGATTACTATAAAGACGAAGTAGTTAATAAACTCATGACCGAGTTTAATTATACTTCTGTCATGCAAGTCCCTCGGGTCGAGAAGATCACCCTGAATATGGGTGTTGGTGAAGCGATTGCTGATAAAAAACTGCTGGATAACGCAGCAGCTGATTTAACAGCGATCTCAGGTCAAAAACCTTTGATCACCAAAGCACGCAAATCTGTTGCAGGCTTCAAAATCCGTCAGGGCTATCCAATCGGCTGTAAAGTAACCCTGCGTGGCGAACGCATGTGGGAGTTCCTTGAGCGTCTGATTTCTATTGCTGTACCACGTATTCGTGACTTCCGTGGCTTGCCCGCTAAGTCTTTCGATGGTCGCGGTAACTACAGCATGGGTGTTCGTGAACAAATCATCTTCCCTGAAATCGATTACGATAAAGTGGATCGCGTACGTGGTTTAGATATTACTATCACCACTACTGCGAAATCAGATGACGAAGGTCGCGCACTGTTAGCAGCGTTCAACTTCCCGTTCCGCAAGTAAGGCAGGGTACTCATGGCTAAGAAATCTATGAAAGCGCGTGATGTAAAACGTGCTAAATTAGCTGAGAAGTTCTTCGCAAAACGCGTAGAACTGAAAGCTATCATCTCTGATGTTAAAGCATCTGATGAAGATCGCTGGGACGCTGTTCTCAAGCTGCAAACACTGCCACGTGATTCAAGTCCTTCTCGTCAGCGTAATCGCTGCCGTCAAACAGGGCGTCCGCACGGTTTCCTGCGGAAGTTTGGTCTGAGCCGTATTAAAGTCCGTGAAGCCGCTATGCGCGGTGAAATCCCGGGCCTTAAAAAGGCAAGTTGGTAATTCCATTTGAATCACGGGAGTAAAGACAGATGAGCATGCAAGATCCCATCGCGGATATGCTGACCCGTATCCGTAACGGTCAGGCCGCGAACAAAGTTGCGGTCACCATGCCTTCCTCCAAGCTGAAAGTGGCAATTGCCAAAGTGCTGAAGGAAGAAGGTTATATTGAAGATTTTAAAATTGAAGGCGACATCAAGCCAGAACTGGAACTAACTTTACGTTATTTCCAAGGTAAGGCTGTTGTAGAAAGCATTCAGCGTGTAAGCCGCCCAAGTCTGCGCATCTATAAGAAAAAAGATGAGCTGCCACAAGTTATGGCTGGTTTAGGTATCGCTGTTGTTTCTACCTCTAAAGGTGTCATGACTGATCGTGCAGCTCGCCAAGCTGGTCTTGGTGGCGAGATTCTCTGCTACGTAGCTTAATTCGGGAGGAAAGAATGTCTCGTGTGGCAAAAGCACCCGTCGTCATTCCTGCCGGCGTAGAGGTAAAACTCAACGGTCAGGTTATTTCGATTAAGGGTAAAAACGGCGAGCTTACTCGTACTATCCATAATGCAGTTGAAGTTAAAAACGAAGACAACCAACTGACTTTCGAACCTCGTGAAGGTTTTGAAGATGCATGGGCACAAGCGGGAACTACTCGTTCATTGTGTAATGCAATGGTTGTTGGTGTTACCGAAGGCTTCACTAAAAAGCTTCAACTGGTCGGTGTTGGTTACCGTGCAGCAATCAAAGGCAACGCTGTAAGCTTGTCTTTAGGTTTCTCGCATCCGGTTGAACACGCACTGCCAGCAGGCATTACTGCTGAATGTCCAACACAAACTGAAATCGTACTGAAAGGTGCGGATAAGCAAGTGATTGGTCAAGTTGCAGCAGAACTGCGTGCTTACCGTCGTCCTGAACCTTATAAAGGTAAAGGTGTTCGTTACGCCGATGAAATCGTGCGTACCAAAGAGGCTAAGAAGAAGTAAGGTAACACTATGGATAAGAAAGCAGCTCGTATCCGTCGTGCGACCCGCGCACGCCGTAAGATCCAAGAGTTGGGTGCGACTCGCCTGGTGGTACATCGTACTCCACGCCATATTTATGCGCAGGTTATCGCACCAAACGGTTCTGAAACATTGGTTGCAGCTTCTACTACAGAAAAAGCTATCAATGAACAAGTGAAATTCACTGGGAACAAAGACGCAGCAGCAATAGTTGGTAAATTAATTGCTGAACGCGCACTGGAAAAAGGCATCACTGTTGTTGCTTTTGACCGTTCTGGTTTCCAATATCATGGTAGAGTCCAGGCACTGGCAGATGCTGCCCGTGAAGCTGGCCTTCAGTTCTAAGGTAGAGGTGTAAGATGGCTCACATCGAAAAACAAGCTGGCGAACTGCAGGAAAAGCTGATCGCGGTAAACCGCGTAGCAAAAACCGTTAAAGGTGGCCGTATTTTCAGCTTTACCGCACTGACAGTAGTTGGTGATGGTAACGGTCGCGTTGGTTTTGGCTACGGCAAAGCGCGCGAAGTTCCGGCAGCAATCCAGAAAGCGATGGAAAAAGCCCGTCGCAGTATGAAAACCGTTGCTCTAAACAACGGCACATTGTTCCACCCTGTGAAAGGTACACACACTGGTTCTCGTGTGTTTATGCAACCTGCTCACGAAGGTACCGGTATCATTGCCGGCGGTGCAATGCGTGCTGTTTTAGAAGTAGCTGGAGTTCGCAACGTACTGGCTAAAACCTACGGTTCCACAAACCCAATCAACGTGGTTCGTGCAACACTGGATGCTTTAGACAGCATGAAGTCTCCAGAAATGGTCGCAGCTAAGCGTGGAAAATCCGTCGAAGAAATTCTGGGGTAATCGGCTATGGCTAAGACTATTAAAATTACACAAGTTCGCAGTTCAATCGGTCGTCTGCCTAAGCATAAGGCAACACTGGTCGGTTTAGGTCTGCGTCGCATTGGTCATACAGTAGAGCGCGAGGATACTCCTGCTGTACGTGGTATGGTCAACTTGGTTTCCTACATGGTTAAAGTTGAGGAGTAAGAGATGCGTTTAAATACTCTGTCTCCGGCTGAAGGTGCCAAGCACGCGCCTAAACGCGTAGGTCGTGGTATCGGTTCTGGTCTGGGTAAAACCGGCGGCCGTGGTCACAAAGGTCAGAAATCTCGTTCTGGCGGTGGCGTACGTCGTGGTTTCGAAGGTGGCCAGATGCCTTTATACCGTCGTCTGCCGAAATTCGGCTTCACTTCACGTAAAGCAATGATCACTGCAGAGATTCGTCTGTCTGATTTTGCTGCTGTTGAAGGCGATGTTATTGATCTGAACGCACTGAAAGCCGCGAACGTTGTTGGCATCCAGATTGAATACGCTAAAGTTATTCTGTCTGGCGAAGTGAACCGTGCAGTTACTGTACGTGGCCTTCGTGTTACTAAAGGTGCTCGCGCTGCAATCGAAGCTGCCGGCGGTAAAATTGAGGAATAAGTGACAGATGGCTAAACAACCAGGATTAGATTTTCAAAGTGCCAAGGGTGGAGCTGGCGAACTTAAACGCAGACTTTTGTTTGTAATTGGTGCGCTAATTGTTTTCCGAATTGGTTCTTTTATTCCAATCCCTGGTATTGATGCCACTGTGCTTGCCAAATTGCTCGAACAGCAACAAGGCACCATCATTGAAATGTTTAACATGTTCTCTGGTGGTGCTCTTAGCCGTGCTTCTATCTTTGCTTTGGGTATCATGCCGTATATTTCAGCATCGATCATTATCCAATTATTATCAGTGGTTAATCCACGATTAGCAGAGATTAAGAAGGAAGGAGAAGCAGGTCGTCGGAAGATAAGCCAATATACTCGCTGGGGTACTCTGGTATTAGCAATATTCCAATCTATTGGTATTGCTATGGGTCTACCGAATATGCCAGGGATGCAAGGGCTAGTTATTGATCCAGGCCTCCCGTTCTACTTTACGGCAGTTGTTAGCTTAGTCACAGGAACAATGTTCCTGATGTGGTTGGGTGAACAGATAACTGAAAGAGGTATCGGTAACGGTATTTCTATCATTATCTTCGCTGGTATTGTTGCGGGATTACCGCCGGCCATTGGCCATACCATCGAGCAAGCTCGGCAGGGCGATCTGCACTTCCTCCTGTTGCTGTTGGTTGCGGTGTTAGTATTCGCGGTTACTTTCTTTGTTGTGTTTATGGAACGTGGTCAACGTCGAATTGTCGTTAACTACGCTAAACGTCAGCAAGGTCGCCGTGTTTATGCAGCACAAAGTACACATTTACCGTTAAAAGTGAATATGGCGGGTGTAATTCCTGCAATTTTTGCTTCCAGTATCATACTATTCCCGGGTACAATAGCATCTTGGTTTGGTGATGGAACTGGCTGGGACTGGCTGACGACTATTTCTATGTATTTGCAGCCTGGTCAACCGTTATATGTGCTACTTTATGCATCTGCGATCATCTTCTTCTGTTTCTTCTATACGGCGTTGGTTTTCAACCCAAGAGAAACGGCAGATAACCTGAAGAAGTCCGGTGCATTTGTACCAGGAATTCGTCCGGGAGAGCAAACGGCCAAGTACATTGATAAGGTAATGACTCGCTTAACATTAGTTGGCGCATTATATATTACCTTCATCTGCCTAATCCCGGAGTTCATGCGTGACGCAATGAAAGTACCTTTCTATTTTGGTGGTACTTCCCTCTTAATCGTGGTTGTCGTTATCATGGACTTTATGGCTCAAGTGCAAACTCTAATGATGTCAAGTCAATATGAGTCTGCATTGAAGAAAGCAAACCTGAAAGGTAAGTAATCACTTAGTGTGATTATGGTTTGCTTAGAAGTTACGGAGAGTAAAAATGAAAGTTCGTGCTTCCGTCAAGAAATTATGCCGTAACTGCAAAATTATTCGTCGCAATGGTAGCGTTCGTGTAATTTGTAGTGTTGAACCAAGACATAAACAACGTCAAGGTTAAGAAAAAGCATTTTTTTCTTGCAAAGTTGGGTTGAGCTGGCTAAATTAGCCAGCCAATCTTTTTTATCTAAGATACATTATTGTTTGAGTATCCTGAAAACGGGCTTTTCAGCACAGTAATGTATATTTTAACTTAGGAGTGCATAGTGGCCCGTATAGCAGGCATTAACATTCCTGATCATAAACATACCGTAATCGCTTTAACATCGATTTTCGGTATCGGCAAAACCCGTTCACAGGCTATCTGTGAAGCAACTGGTATTGCTGAAAATGTTAAGATCAGTGAGCTGTCTGAAGAACAAATCGACAAGCTGCGTGACGAAGTTGCTAAATACGTTGTAGAAGGTGACTTACGTCGTGAAATTACCCTGAGCATCAAGCGTCTGATGGACCTTGGATGTTACCGTGGTTTACGTCATCGTCGTGGTCTTCCTGTGCGCGGACAGCGTACTAAGACTAACGCTCGTACCCGTAAGGGTCCGCGTAAGCCGATCAAGAAATAAGTCGGGGTATTGAATAATGGCAAAAGCACCAATTCGTGCACGTAAGCGTGTAAGAAAACAAGTCTCAGACGGTGTGGCTCATATCCATGCTTCTTTCAACAACACAATCGTTACTATTACTGACCGTCAAGGTAACGCATTAGGTTGGGCAACTGCCGGTGGTTCCGGTTTCCGTGGTTCTCGCAAATCTACTCCGTTCGCAGCTCAGGTTGCAGCAGAGCGTTGCGCAGAAGCTGTGAAAGAATACGGAATCAAAAACCTGGAAGTTATGGTTAAGGGACCGGGTCCGGGTCGCGAATCAACAATTCGTGCTCTGAACGCCGCTGGTTTCCGCATCACTAATATTACTGATGTGACTCCTATCCCTCATAACGGTTGTCGCCCACCGAAAAAACGTCGCGTTTAATACGTTTCGTTTTTTTTAGGACTGTTGGAGAAAGAAAATGGCTAGATATTTGGGTCCTAAGCTCAAGCTGAGCCGTCGCGAAGGAACAGACCTCTTTCTGAAGTCTGGTGTTCGCGCGATTGACACCAAGTGTAAATTAGAACAGGCTCCAGGCCAGCACGGTGCGCGTAAACCGCGTCTGTCTGACTATGGCGTCCAGTTACGTGAAAAACAAAAAGTTCGTCGTATCTACGGTGTTCTGGAACGTCAATTCCGTAACTATTACAAAGAAGCAACACGTCTGAAAGGCAACACAGGTGAAAACCTGCTGACTTTGCTGGAAGGTCGTCTTGATAACGTCGTTTACCGTATGGGCTTTGGCGCAACTCGCGCAGAAGCACGTCAAATGGTTAGCCATAAAGCTATCATGGTAAATGGCCGTGTAGTTAATATCGCTTCTTATCAGGTTTCCCCGAATGACGTTATCAGCGTTCGTGAGAAAGCTAAAAAACAGTCTCGTATTAAGGCTGCTTTAGAGCTGGCTGAACAGCGTGAGAAGCCAACTTGGCTGGAAGTTGATGCTGCTAAAATGGAAGGTGTGTTCAAACGTATTCCTGAACGTACTGACTTGTCTGCGGACATTAACGAACACCTGATCGTCGAGCTTTACTCCAAGTAAAGCTTAGCACCAAAGAGAGGACACAATGCAGGGTTCTGTGACAGAGTTTCTAAAACCGCGCCTGGTAGATATCGAGCAAGTGAGTTCGACGCACGCTAAGGTGACCCTTGAGCCTTTAGAGCGTGGCTTTGGCCATACTCTTGGTAACGCACTGCGCCGTATTCTGCTTTCGTCTATGCCGGGTTGTGCGGTGACAGAGGTTGAGATTGATGGTGTACTGCATGAGTACAGCACCAAAGAAGGTGTACAGGAAGATATCCTGGAGATTCTCCTCAACCTGAAAGGGCTGGCGGTAAAAGTTCAGGGGAAAGATGAAGTTATTTTAACCTTGAATAAATCTGGCATTGGCCCTGTGACTGCAGCCGACATCATCCATGATGGTGATGTCGAAATCGTCAAGCCACAGCACATCATCTGCCACCTGACTGACGAAAGCGCATCTATTAATATGCGAATTAAAGTACAGCGTGGTCGTGGTTATGTGCCGGCTTCTGCCCGAGTTCATTCGGAAGAAGATGAGCGCCCAATCGGTCGTTTGTTAGTCGATGCTTGCTACAGCCCAGTAGAGCGTATTGCCTACAATGTTGAAGCAGCTCGTGTTGAGCAACGTACAGACTTGGATAAGTTAGTTATTGAAATGGAAACTAACGGTACAATCGATCCTGAAGAGGCGATTCGCCGTGCGGCAACCATTCTGGCTGAACAACTTGAAGCTTTTGTTGACTTACGTGATGTTCGTCAGCCTGAAGTTAAAGAAGAAAAACCAGAATTCGATCCTATCTTATTGCGCCCAGTTGACGATCTGGAATTGACTGTCCGCTCTGCTAACTGCCTCAAAGCAGAAGCTATCCACTACATCGGTGATCTGGTACAGCGTACAGAAGTTGAGTTGCTCAAAACTCCGAATCTTGGTAAGAAATCTCTTACTGAAATTAAGGACGTCTTGGCATCTCGTGGTCTTTCTCTGGGCATGCGTCTAGAAAATTGGCCACCAGCAAGTATTGCTGATGATTAAGATCACAGGTTAAGGTTTTACTGAGAAGGATAAGGTCATGCGCCATCGTAAGAGTGGTCGTCAATTGAACCGCAACAGCAGCCACCGCCAAGCTATGTTCCGTAACATGGCAGGTTCTTTAGTTCGTCATGAGATCATCAAGACGACTCTGCCTAAAGCGAAAGAACTGCGTCGCGTCGTTGAGCCGCTGATTACTCTTGCCAAGACCGACAGCGTAGCTAATCGTCGTCTGGCATTCGCACGTACTCGTGATAACGAGATCGTTGCAAAATTATTTAATGAACTGGGACCTCGTTTCGCAGCTCGTGCAGGTGGTTACACTCGTATTCTTAAGTGTGGCTACCGTACAGGTGACAACGCTCCGATGGCTTACATCGAGCTTGTTGACCGTGCTGTTGAGTCTCAAGAAGCAGCAGCAGAGTAATCTGCCGTCGCTTTCAAGAAAACCGGGTATATTTGCCCGGTTTTTTTGTACCTGCTATTCTTATCTTTCCAAATAAATTTTCCCTTGAATTTTTCGTGATTAATCCTTATTTACAGGTGAGTACGATGAGCATGTATAAGATAGGTGAAATTGCTAGGCTCGCAGATGTGACGCCTGATACGATCCGCTTTTATGAGAAACAAGGTTTGATGGGGCATAAAGAGAGAACTGAAGGAGGATATCGGTTATTTACTGAGCAAGACCTCCAGCGATTACGTTTTATTCGTTATGCAAAGCAGCTAGGCTTTACTTTAGAAGCCATCACTGAATTGCTTTCAATTCGAGTGGATCCAGAACATCATACCTGTCAAGAATCTAAACAGATTGTCGATCTCAGATTACTCGAAGTTGAAAAAAAGATACAAGAGCTTATTATTATGCGTGATTCACTGAAGATGTTAAGTTCAGCATGCTGTGGTGAAGAACATGCGACAACCTATTGCTCTATTATGGAAATATTAGAAAAAGGGGCGTCTAAAGTTTATTAATTCTATAATTTGTTAACTATATGAAGGTATGTTATGAGCAAATATCAACATAAACGTGGTGAGATTAAAGATAATGCGATTGAAGCATTACTCCATGACCCACTATTTCGTCAAAGAGTTGAAAAAAATAAAAAAGGAAAAGGCAGTTATACAAGAAAAGGGAAAAATAAGAAATCAGTTAACTGGGAGGCCAGTGGTAATAAGTTTATTTACTTATTACCACTGGCCTTTTAGTTAATTTTTATTTTGTTCTTTTAAAAGATCACGTATTTCTGATAACAGAACTTCTTCTTTAGATGGTGGAGCTGGCTCTGCTGGTGCTGCTTCTTTTTCACGGCGAACTTTATTCATAACCTTAATTGCCATAAAGATAGCGAACGCGACAATAACGAAGTCAAAAACGGTTTGTATAAACATGCCATAATTTAGTACTACTGCAGGTAAATCCCCTTGTGCTTCTTTTAATACCACGCTGAATGATTTGAAATCAACACCTCCGATCAGTAAACCTAACGGAGGCATGATGATATCAGCAACTAATGAAGATACAATTTTACCAAATGCAGCACCAATAATAATACCAACTGCCATATCCACTACATTGCCCTTCATAGCAAATTCGCGGAAATCTTTTAAAAAGCTCATTAGACGACCCCTTAATAAATAATTCAATTGAAACAAAACATGTATTAGGTTAACAAATTATAGTCGCTAAAATTATTAAGCTACAAATATTTACTATGTTTATTTTTATAAGAAGAATGGACTTGGTTGGAATAATTTTTCTACTTCGGGCACATATTTTTTATCTGTAATAAACATAATGACATGGTCACCTTGTTCAATTATATGGTAATCACTAGCTATAATGACTTCTTCTTCACGAACAATCGCGCCAATAATAGTTCCTGGTGGAAGTTTAATCTCAGATATTTTTTTGCCGACAACTTTTGACGTATTTTCATCACCGTGTGCAATTGCCTCAATAGCTTCTGCAACACCTCTTCTTAAAGATGAAACATTGACTATATCTGCTTTTCTAACATGGCTTAATAGAGCAGAAATAGTGGCCTGTTGAGGCGAAATTGCAATATCAATCACCCCACCTTGAACGAGCTCAACGTATGCGGAGCGTTGTATAAGCACCATAGCTTTTTTAGCGCCCATTTTTTTTGCTAACATAGCAGACATAATATTAGCTTCATCATCATTTGTTAGGGCAATAAATACATCCATTTGCTCGATGTGTTCTTCCGTAAGTAGCTCTTGGTCGGATGCATCGCCATAAAATACAATGGTATCATGCAGTAACTCTGCAAGTTCTGTTGCGCGCTTCTGGTTGCGCTCAATAAGTTTCACGCTGTAATCTTTTTCTAGTCGCCTTGCTAGGCCGGCTCCAACATTACCACCGCCCACTATCATCAAACGTTTGTATGGCTTTTCTAGTCTTTGCAGCTCGCTCATTACGGCTCGGATATGTTGTGTTGAAGCAACAAAAAAAACCTCATCGCCCGCTTCAATGATTGTTGAGCCTTGTGGGCGAATAGGCCTATCTTGTCGGAAAATAGCAACAACACGAGTATCAATATGTGGCATGTGTTCGCGCAAGCTCGATAGTGCATTACCAACGAGTGAGCCGCCGTAATAAGCTTTTACAGCAACTATGCTGACTTTACCTTCTGCAAAGTTTACAACCTGAAGCGCGCCAGGGTATTGAATTAATTTATAGATATAGTCGATAACTAATTGTTCTGGTGATATTAAATAGTCAATCGGAATTTGTTCTGGCAGAAACAGTTTGTCGGCTTCACGGATATATTCAGTCGCCCTGATACGCGCTATCTTATTTGGGGTATTAAATAGGCTATACGCAATTTGGCAAGCAATCATGTTTGTTTCATCTGAATTGGTGACTGCTACCAACATATCCGCATCTTCTGCGCCTGCATCTCGAAGTACTCTAGGGTGAGATCCATGACCATTGACTACTCGTAGGTCGAACTGATCCTGCAATTGACGTAAGCGATCAGGATCGGTATCAACGACGGTAATGTCATTGTTCTCATCAACTAAATTTTCAGCAAGCGTGCCGCCAACTTGCCCAGCACCTAGAATAATGATCTTCATTACATATTCCTATATCAGAGAACTGTCTACAATAAACTACACAGTTTTGATTAAGCGCGCATAAAAGAAACCGTCACCACCATTAGTGCTCGGTAATACTTGTAAACCAGCATCGGTTCCATCATTTAGGCTGGCATCATTATGTTTAGATAGGAAGTTTTGTATTTGCTTTCCATTTTCTTCGGGCATAATTGAGCACGTAGCATAGACTAGCGTGCCGCCCGGCTTTAAATACGGCCAGATAGCTTCGAGAATTTGCGCTTGTAGTTGCGATAATTCATTGATGTCTGAGTCACGACGCAGCCATTTGATGTCAGGATGACGCCTAATAACGCCTGTAGCAGAACAAGGAGCATCAAGTAAAATACGGTCAAATTGCTGATCTTTAGCCCATTTCTCAGGTTGTGTGCCATCTCCTTGTATAACAATAGCGTGTTGCTTAAGGCGAATCAGATTTTCTTTTACTCTTTTAAGGCGATGTTCATCGATATCTACAGCAATAACATTTGCTTTAGGAGCTAGTTCCAAAATATGGGTAGTTTTCCCACCGGGGGCAGCACATAAATCTAAAATATTTTCCCCATTTTGAGGTTCTAGCAATTCAGCACAACCTTGAGCTGAGACATCTTGTACTGTAGACCAGCCATCTACAAAGCCCGGGAGACGCGATACTGCAGTGGGTTCATCTAACCGAATAGCATTTGGATGTGAGGGGGGCAAATGTGCGGTTATCTCAGACTGTTCTAATAAGTTGAGATACTGTGCAGCAGTGTGATGTTGAGAATTTACTCTTAACCACATAGGTGGTCGTTGGTTATTTGCCTCAATAATAGATTGCCAATCATCTGGATAGGCTGTTTGTAGGCGTTTTAATAACCAGCTCGGATGTAAATATTGGCTAGTGTTGTTAGCTATTCTCTCTTCTAGCTGTGCTTGCTGGCGCTGAAATGAACGTAACACACCATTAATAAGCCCTTTTAATTGGGGCTTTTTCAGTGCAACCGCTCCATCGACTGTTTCTGCTAATGCGGCATGAGGAGGAATGCGAGTGTAAAGGAGCTGGTAGATACCAACCATAATTAAGTAATGTAGAGTTCTTTGTTTACCCGTTAATGGTTTTTCCATTAGCTGGCTAATAAACCATTCAAGCTTAGGTAAATAACGTAAAACACCAAAGCAAATTTCTTGTAATAATGCTTTATCTTTATCATTGATATTACGCTGTAAGTCAGGTAGTACAGTACTTAATGATTGCCCATTATCAAGGACTTGGTTAATTGCTGTTGCCGCGATACTACGCAAATTATATGTATTTTTCATATAGAGAAGATGGATTCATTAGTGACTGAAATAAAACAGCCCGAAGGCATCAGGCTGTTTACAAGTTCGTTATGCTAGAATTTGCTCTGGGATAAACCATTCGCGACGAGAGTTTAGGATATCTTGTGCACTCATTGCTTTTTTGCCAGGCGGTTGTAGCTGAGTAATATTTAGTATGCCATTTCCTGTGGCAATGGATATACCTTTTTTATCAGCGCTAATAATTGTTCCTGGTTGCTTATCATGGGTTTCTGTGAGTACTTCAGCTTGCCAAACTTTAATGAGTTGTTCTTCAACCATGAAATAGCTCATTGGCCAAGGATTGAAAGCACGAATGCAACGTTCAATATGTACAGCATCATCTTGCCAATTAATGCGAGCTTCTTCTTTCGATAATTTTTCAGCATAATTTGCCAATGTTCCGTCTTGCTTTTCAGCAATGCATTGGCCTGAAGATAACATCTCAACAGTATGGATTAATGCTTTAGGGCCTGTTATTGCTAATTTATCATATAACGAGGCGCTAGTATCACTAGGGGTAATTGGGCAAATTGCTTTGTAAAGCATGTCACCAGTATCTAAACCTGCGTCCATTTGCATAATAGTCACACCCGTTTCAGTATCACCAGCCCAAATAGAACGTTGAATCGGCGCAGCTCCTCTCCAGCGAGGTAATAAAGAGCCGTGAACATTCAAGCAACCTAAGCGAGGGATATCAAGAACGGCTTGTGGTAAAATTAAACCATAGGCAACAACAATCATTAGGTCAGCATTTTGGTTCTTTATCCACTGCTGGTTTTCGCTATCCTTAAGTGAGACTGGTTGAAAAATAGGTAGTTGATGCTCTTCAGCGAGAACCTTGACAGGACTTGGTGTTAACTTTTTGCCTCTTCCTGCTGGTTTGTCATGGCGAGTGAGGACGCCAACGATTTTGTGTCTGGTATTTAAGAGAGCAGCTAAGTGTTTGGCCGCAAAATCTGGTGTACCCGCAAAAATAATTTTCAATGGCTCTGACACGTTAATTTCCCTATTTATATGTAGCGAATTAGCTATTTTTGGCTTCTTTTGCTCTTAGTCTGTCTAATTTTTCAACTTTCTGGCGGATGCGCTGACGTTTTAAAGGTGATAAGTAGTCGACAAATAGCTTACCAACAAGGTGGTCCATCTCATGTTGAATACAGATAGCTAATAAACCATCAGCCTCCAGTTCAAAAGACTCACCATCATAGTTTAGTGCGCGAACTTTTACTTGCTCCGCGCGAGGGACGAAACCATGTTGTTCTGGAATAGACAAACAACCTTCTTCGATACTCGTTTCCCCAGATTTATCCAGTAATTCAGGGTTAATAAGAACCAAACGCTCATCACGCGTTTCGGACACATCAATGACGATGATTCTTTGATGGATATCGACTTGTGTTGCTGCAAGACCGATACCTTCTTCTTCATACATGGTATCGAACATATCATCAACGATACTCTGTATAGAAGCATCAACTTTGTCTACTGGCTTAGCAATTGTGCGTAAGCGTTCGTCTGGATAATGTAATACGTTTAAGACTGACATAAATTTTTCGAGCGGTTTCCAAAATGTGAAAGGGAATTAATGACTATTCTAGACATTTCTCCTTCATATTAACAGTATTGGTTACGATTTGTTCACTGAAGAACCTATCTGTTAATAAGTCAGGATGACAATAATGAATACCCAAGAGATTTGGTTAAGAATGTCGCAGGTTAAAAGGCTATTACCTTTGCATGCAGTAAGAATAATTAATGAGTTAAAACAGTTAAATAAAATTAGCTATCAGGCCTTACACCATCATGGCTTGAATGAAGTACAACAATTGCAATTTATGAATGTATCTATGTACCGGCTTGAGAAAGTTCAGAGATGGCTTTCAAATGAGCATCATCAAATGATTACTTTCTGCGACCCTCAGTACCCTTTTTTATTAAAGCAGATCTATCGCCCCCCTCTTTTATTTTTTGTTATGGGCAAAAGTGAATTATTACTAACACCACAAATTGCTATAGTTGGAAGCCGGAGAGCAAGTGAATACGGCAGAATATGGACTAACTTATTTGTAAAGAGTTTCGTGCACCATAGTATCACCATCACAAGTGGACTTGCGTTAGGTATTGACGGTATAAGCCATAAAGCAGCTCTCGATAACCGTGGTGAGACAATTGCGGTTTTAGGTAGCGGATTAGCGAATATTTATCCGCGACAACATGCTGAATTAGCTGAAAAGATTAAAAGTTGTGGCGCTTTGATTTCAGAATATTGGCCAGATGCACCACCATTACCTAAGCAATTTCCCAAAAGAAACCGTATTATTAGCGGGTTAAGTAAAGCAGTTATTGTAATTGAAGCAGGTATGAAAAGTGGCTCACTGATAACTGCTAGATACGCACTAGAGCAAAACCGTGATTTGTTTACATTACCTGCTCCATTGGGTAATCCAGCATTTCATGGTAACCATTGGCTATTACAGCAAGGAGCTTATTTATTAGCTGAACCCGAAGATGTTTTGCAGCATATCGGTGATGGGTTAAATTGGATACAAACAGAATTACCTATAGAAGAGACACCCCTTGAGTTTAATGTGGTAGAAAATAAAATTTTAGGTATGGTGGGGTACCAAGCGACACCCGTCGATGTTATTGCAGAGCAAACCCAAATTCCAGTTACTCAAATTATTACCATATTAACTGAGATGGAAATCAATGGGATAGTTAGCTCGGGGGCTGGTGGATATACCAGAGTGACTTAGTTAAAAGCAACAGTAGAGAAAAACATGTCTAAACAACTGCCCTTCGATACAGAAAAAAATGAATATTGTCCAGAATGCGATTCTTTGCTTGTTATTCGCAATAGTTCACATGGGCCGTTTTTAGGCTGTTCAAGTTATCCACAATGCCATTATATGAGGCCGCTAAGACCTACAGTAGAAAGTCATATTGTAAAAGTATTAGAAGGCCAACATTGTCCGAAATGTAGTTATGACTTAGTGTTGAAACAGGGGCGATTTGGCATGTTTATTGGTTGTAGTAATTATCCTGTATGTGAACACATTGAGTTAATTGATAAACCGGATGAAACGAAAATTTCGTGCCCGCAATGCCAAAAAGGGAATTTATTACAGAGAAAATCACGTTTCGGCAAGACTTTTTATGCTTGCGATAATTATCCTAACTGTCAGTTTATATTAAATAATAAGCCTATTACTGGTAAATGTGAGTATTGTGAGTATCCATTACTTATGGAAAAAAGAGGGGGACAGGGAGTAAGATTATTTTGTGCCAGCAAACGCTGCGGTAAGCAACAAGAAGAATAATGAGTTAAAACTATGTCAAATATATCTACACCTGCAATTGAAAGTATCATAAGTTCATTACAGCACGAGGAGGTTATAGCCTACCCAACAGAAGCAGTATTTGGACTAGGCTGTGACCCTGATAGCGAAACGGCAGTACGTAAGTTATTAGAATTGAAGCAACGCCCTTGGGAAAAAGGGTTAATCCTTATCGCTGATAGTTACGAACAATTAAAAAACTATATAGATGATGAGCAGTTAACGGAAGATCAAAAACAAGCGATGTTTGCAACATGGCCGGGGCCAGTAACATGGGTGATCCCCGCAAAAGTAACGACGCCAAAATGGTTGACTGGTCAGTTTGATACCATCGCAGTGCGAGTTACAGACCATGAATTAGTAAAAAATTTGTGTCGTCATTATGGCAAGCCTCTGGTATCTACAAGTGCTAATTTAAGTGGATTAGAGCCATGTAGAACAACGGAAGAAGTTATGGAGCAGTTTGATGGAAGTATTCCTGTCCTTGATGGAATAGTTGGTGGCCGTCAAAATCCATCTGAAATAAGAGATGCCAAAACCGGGCAGTTATATCGTAAAGGATAATATATTATGGAAATGTTTGCGGTTTTTGGTAATCCAATTCAACACAGTAAATCACCTGTTATACATAAAATGTTTGCAGAGCAAACAGGGATTGCCCTTGAATATGAAAAAATTCTAGCGCCTGTAGAGGGATTTGAACAAAGCCTAATAGGTTTTTTTTCGCAAGGTGGAAAGGGCGCAAACATTACATTGCCATTTAAAGAGCGTGCTTTTCAGGTTGTTTCTGAATTAACGACAAGAGCTCAAATTTGCGGTGCAGTTAATACGGTCAAGAAGCTTGATGATAATCGATTGCTGGGGGACAACACCGACGGAATGGGGCTTTTGTTAGATTTGCAACGTTTAAAGTTTATTCATCCAAATAGCCGAATATTAATGATTGGTGCTGGTGGTGCAACACGTGGAGCATTATTGCCACTTTTAGAATATGGTTGTGATATCACTTTGACGAATAGAACCTTTTCTAAGGTTGAATTATTAGTTAATGAATTTTCAGCACTAGGTAAAATGAGCGGGAAAGAGATCTCACAGATCGTATCTGCTGATTTTGATCTGATCATCAATGCGACTTCATCTGGTGTAAGTGGAGAGGTTCCTGCAATCAATCCAAATGTGTTTAGCGATCAAGTTGCATGCTATGACATGTTTTATCAATCATCATTAACGCCCTTCCTTGAGTTTGCTACTCAATATAAAGTGACTAAAATAGCCGATGGCCTAGGTATGCTAGTAGGGCAAGCCGCGTTTTCTTTTAAACTATGGCATGGCATTCTTCCCGAAATCGCACCTGTTCTATCTACCTTATATAAGGAATTGAAAGGATGAATCAGCAAATTCAATTTCCTGATAGAGAAGCGTGGGATGAGCTATCTAAACAAGTACGTTTTCCTGTATTGATTAGCGGAATGCTTGCTGAATGTGCAATTCCTCAGTCGCTGTTATTTCAACGTTATGGCAACGAAGAAACACCTCTGAGATTATTTCAGCAATATCGATGGGATATAGAAGAAGATTTTGAAGCCTTGATTGAACAAGGCCTCGATAGTGAAGATGGGCTTTACATATTATCAGAAGCTAAATAGTTATTTTTCCATTCAACATAGTTATTCGCTGAATAACGTAAATGACCTAACTCAGCATCAGTCAATTTTCGGATGGCTTTTGCTGGGCTCCCTGTATATAAGTAACCAGATTCGAGCCTTTTGCCCTGAGTTACTAAACTGTTAGCTCCAATAATAACGTCATCTTCCACTATAGCCCCATCAATGACAATTGATCCCATTCCAACCAGCACTCTATTTCCTATAGTGCAACCATGTAACATAACTTTATGACCAATGGTGACATCTTCTCCAATAATTAACGGGTTTCCCTCTGGATTACTTGCCGACTTATGTGTGACATGTAGAACTGAGCCATCTTGAATATTAGTGCGCGCGCCAATAGAAATATAGTTAACATCTCCACGCAAAACACTGAGAGGCCAAATACTGACATCATCAGCTACGCGAACATCCCCAATTACAACTGAAGATGGGTCAATGAAAACGCGTGCATTAATCGAAGGGTAAATACCTAAATAAGGACGTAAAAGTGTATTCATAGTGATAACCGTAAAAAGAAATAAAGGATAGCCGTTAAATAACTCGTTAGTTCATTATGAATTTATGAGCCAAGTAGGTTGCTAAAGCTAGAATTATAGGCATGAAGTCGTTCTTTTTATAATCGTTCTGCGGTGAAAAAGCACAAGATGGCTATTTTATCCGCAAACGGAGTTTTTTTTAAAAAAAAAGGTTGTGTAATTCTGAAGGCTCCCTATAATGCGCATCCGTTGTCACGACAAACAGGTTAGAAGAAAACTTCAAAACCCAGTGATAACAGAGGTGAGAAAGAAAAAGTTTGAAAATAAACACTTGACTTTCTAAATAAAAAACGTAATATACGACACCTCGCGACAACGACCTCGAAGTCGAAAATCGAAAGATTTAGTCGCAACGCTCTTTAACAATTTATCAGACAATCTGTGTGGGCACTCACAGGACACTATCAAAAAAATATTTGATTTTAAGTCTTGAAGAGTGACTAACACGTTAATTCATATATATGAACTAATAGGTAATTTGGTTTCTTCGGAAATCAAACGACAGTAAAAATTCTTTGAGCATCAAACACTTTTAATTGAAGAGTTTGATCATGGCTCAGATTGAACGCTGGCGGCAGGCCTAACACATGCAAGTCGAGCGGTAACAGGGGAAGCTTGCTTCCCGCTGACGAGCGGCGGACGGGTGAGTAATGTATGGGGATCTGCCCGATAGAGGGGGATAACCACTGGAAACGGTGGCTAATACCGCATAATCTCTTAGGAGCAAAGCAGGGGAACTTCGGTCCTTGCGCTATCGGATGAACCCATATGGGATTAGCTAGTAGGTGGGGTAATGGCTCACCTAGGCGACGATCCCTAGCTGGTCTGAGAGGATGATCAGCCACACTGGGACTGAGACACGGCCCAGACTCCTACGGGAGGCAGCAGTGGGGAATATTGCACAATGGGCGCAAGCCTGATGCAGCCATGCCGCGTGTATGAAGAAGGCCCTAGGGTTGTAAAGTACTTTCAGTCGGGAGGAAGGCGTTGTTGCTAATATCAACAACGATTGACGTTACCGACAGAAGAAGCACCGGCTAACTCCGTGCCAGCAGCCGCGGTAATACGGAGGGTGCAAGCGTTAATCGGAATTACTGGGCGTAAAGCGCACGCAGGCGGTTGATTAAGTTAGATGTGAAATCCCCGGGCTTAACCTGGGAATGGCATCTAAGACTGGTCAGCTAGAGTCTTGTAGAGGGGGGTAGAATTCCATGTGTAGCGGTGAAATGCGTAGAGATGTGGAGGAATACCGGTGGCGAAGGCGGCCCCCTGGACAAAGACTGACGCTCAGGTGCGAAAGCGTGGGGAGCAAACAGGATTAGATACCCTGGTAGTCCACGCTGTAAACGATGTCGATTTGAAGGTTGTTCCCTTGAGGAGTGGCTTTCGGAGCTAACGCGTTAAATCGACCGCCTGGGGAGTACGGCCGCAAGGTTAAAACTCAAATGAATTGACGGGGGCCCGCACAAGCGGTGGAGCATGTGGTTTAATTCGATGCAACGCGAAGAACCTTACCTACTCTTGACATCCAGAGAACTTAGCAGAGATGCTTTGGTGCCTTCGGGAACTCTGAGACAGGTGCTGCATGGCTGTCGTCAGCTCGTGTTGTGAAATGTTGGGTTAAGTCCCGCAACGAGCGCAACCCTTATCCTTTGTTGCCAGCGATTCGGTCGGGAACTCAAAGGAGACTGCCGGTGATAAACCGGAGGAAGGTGGGGATGACGTCAAGTCATCATGGCCCTTACGAGTAGGGCTACACACGTGCTACAATGGCGTATACAAAGAGAAGCGACCTCGCGAGAGCAAGCGGAACTCATAAAGTACGTCGTAGTCCGGATTGGAGTCTGCAACTCGACTCCATGAAGTCGGAATCGCTAGTAATCGTAGATCAGAATGCTACGGTGAATACGTTCCCGGGCCTTGTACACACCGCCCGTCACACCATGGGAGTGGGTTGCAAAAGAAGTAGGTAGCTTAACCTTCGGGAGGGCGCTTACCACTTTGTGATTCATGACTGGGGTGAAGTCGTAACAAGGTAACCGTAGGGGAACCTGCGGTTGGATCACCTCCTTACCATTGAAGTGTTTTTGTGAAGTGCTCACACAAATTGTCTGATAGAAAGTAGAGCAATGGCTTTACGTGGGAAACTTATTCGAGAGGATAAGACTTACACGAAAATAGCAAAACGGTGTTTTGCAATTGAATTTTCGTGTCCCCTTCGTCTAGAGGCCTAGGACACCGCCCTTTCACGGCGGTAACAGGGGTTCGAATCCCCTAGGGGACGCCAATTGCGCCGATATCGAGTGAAAGACGATGTCCCCAATAATGATTAAGCCAATTATTTTAATAGTTGGTTTAACAATTATGCTCTTTAACAATCTGGAACAAGCTGAAAATTGAAAACAACGCACATTGTTTATCGCTTAAACAATGTGAGAGTCTCTCAAAATTTCAGACCTGAAATTTTCGGTCACTTTAGCGAGTGGCATGAGCGAGCAGTCAGTCCTTCGCGGCGGCCAGCGCACAGCAAGCGCAGCATACATAAGTATGTGAGCATTGCGAGCACTGCCCAACAAAGAAGGAATGCACGCACAGCCATGACAGTAAAGTGAACGTTGAAACAATTTCGGGTTGTGAGGTTAAGCGACTAAGCGTACACGGTGGATGCCTAGGCAATCAGAGGCGATGAAGGACGTGCTAATCTGCGATAAGCGTCGGTAAGGTGATATGAACCGTTACAACCGACGATTTCCGAATGGGGAAACCCAGTGCAACTCGTTGCACTATCGTTTGATGAATACATAGTCAAACGAAGCGAACCGGGGGAACTGAAACATCTCAGTACCCCGAGGAAAAGAAATCAACCGAGATTCCCCTAGTAGCGGCGAGCGAACGGGGAGCAGCCCAGAGTCTTAATCAGCATTAGCATCAGGAGAACGGTCTGGAAAGTCCGGCAGTAAAGGGTGATAGCCCCGTATCCGAAGGTGTTAGTGTTGTGAACTCGACGAGTAGGGCGGGACACGTGTTATCCTGTCTGAATATGGGGGGACCATCCTCCAAGGCTAAATACTCCTGATTGACCGATAGTGAACCAGTACCGTGAGGGAAAGGCGAAAAGAACCCCGGCGAGGGGAGTGAAATAGAACCTGAAACCGTGTACGTACAAGCAGTGGGAGCCCCACCACCAAAGCATTTTCTGGTGTTGAGGACAACTTTGAAGTGACATTCAACACGCGTTGGCGGAGCGCTTTTTGCGACGCCCAACACACAAAACAAGCAGTGAATGTGCTTTGGGGTGGGGTGACTGCGTACCTTTTGTATAATGGGTCAGCGACTTATATTCTGTAGCAAGGTTAACCGTATAGGGGAGCCGTAGGGAAACCGAGTCTTAACTGGGCGAATGAGTTGCAGGGTATAGACCCGAAACCCGGTGATCTAGCCATGGGCAGGTTGAAGGTTGGGTAACACTAACTGGAGGACCGAACCGACTAATGTTGAAAAATTAGCGGATGACTTGTGGCTGGGGGTGAAAGGCCAATCAAACCGGGAGATAGCTGGTTCTCCCCGAAAGCTATTTAGGTAGCGCCTCGTGAACTCATCTTCGGGGGTAGAGCACTGTTTCGACTAGGGGGTCATCCCGACTTACCAACTCGATGCAAACTACGAATACCGAAGAATGTTATCACGGGAGACACACGGCGGGTGCTAACGTTCGTCGTGAAGAGGGAAACAACCCAGACCGCCAGCTAAGGTCCCAAAGTCATAGTTAAGTGGGAAACGAAGTGGGAAGGCTCAGACAGCCAGGATGTTGGCTTAGAAGCAGCCATCATTTAAAGAAAGCGTAATAGCTCACTGGTCGAGTCGGCCTGCGCGGAAGATGTAACGGGGCTAAACTATGCACCGAAGCTGCGGCAGCGATATGTAAATATTGTTGGGTAGGGGAGCGTTCTGTAAGCCTGTGAAGGTGTACTGTGAGGTATGCTGGAGGTATCAGAAGTGCGAATGCTGACATAAGTAACGATAATGCGGGTGAAAAACCCGCACGCCGGAAGACCAAGGGTTCCTGTCCAACGTTAATCGGGGCAGGGTGAGTCGACCCCTAAGGCGAGGCAGAAATGCGTAGTCGATGGGAAACGGGTTAATATTCCCGTACTGGTGATAATTGCGATGGGGGGACGGAGAAGGCTAGGCTATCCGGGCGACGGTTGTCCCGGTTTAAGAATGTAGGCAGGTGAATTAGGCAAATCCGGTTCACTACATGCTGAGGTTCGATGACGAGTCACTACGGTGATGAAGTAGCTCATGCCCCGCTTCCAGGAAAAGCCTCTAAGCTCTAGATTATCATTAATCGTACCCCAAACCGACACAGGTGGTCAGGTAGAGAATACTCAGGCGCTTGAGAGAACTCGGGTGAAGGAACTAGGCAAAATGGTGCCGTAACTTCGGGAGAAGGCACGCTGGCGCTAGGTGAAGTCCCTTGCGGATGGAGCTGAAGCCAGTCGCAGATACCAGCTGGCTGCAACTGTTTATTAAAAACACAGCACTGTGCAAACACGAAAGTGGACGTATACGGTGTGACGCCTGCCCGGTGCTGGAAGGTTAATTGATGGGGTTATCCGTAAGGAGAAGCTCTTGATCGAAGCCCCAGTAAACGGCGGCCGTAACTATAACGGTCCTAAGGTAGCGAAATTCCTTGTCGGGTAAGTTCCGACCTGCACGAATGGCGTAATGATGGCCAGGCTGTCTCCACCCGAGACTCAGTGAAATTGAACTCGCTGTGAAGATGCAGTGTACCCGCGGCAAGACGGAAAGACCCCGTGAACCTTTACTATAGCTTGACACTGAACATTGAGCCTTGATGTGTAGGATAGGTGGGAGGCTTCGAAGCGTGGACGCCAGTCTGCGTGGAGCCAACCTTGAAATACCACCCTTTAATGTTTGATGTTCTAACGTAGCCCCGTAATCCGGGGTGCGGACAGTGTCTGGTGGGTAGTTTGACTGGGGCGGTCTCCTCCCAAAGAGTAACGGAGGAGCACGAAGGTTGGCTAAGCATGGTCGGACATCATGCGGTTAGTGCAAAGGCATAAGCCAGCTTGACTGCGAGAGTGACGGCTCGAGCAGGTACGAAAGTAGGTCTTAGTGATCCGGTGGTTCTGAATGGAAGGGCCATCGCTCAACGGATAAAAGGTACTCCGGGGATAACAGGCTGATACCGCCCAAGAGTTCATATCGACGGCGGTGTTTGGCACCTCGATGTCGGCTCATCACATCCTGGGGCTGAAGTAGGTCCCAAGGGTACGGCTGTTCGCCGTTTAAAGTGGTACGCGAGCTGGGTTTAGAACGTCGTGAGACAGTTCGGTCCCTATCTGCCGTGGGCGTTGGAAGATTGAAAGGGGCTGCTCCTAGTACGAGAGGACCGGAGTGGACGCACCACTGGTGTTCGGGTTGTCATGCCAATGGCATTGCCCGGTAGCTAAGTGCGGAAGAGATAACCGCTGAAAGCATCTAAGCGGGAAACTTGCCTTGAGATGAGTCTTCCCTGACCCTTTAAGGGTCCTAAAGGAACGTTTAAGACTAAGACGTTGATAGGTTGGGTGTGTAAGCATAGCGATATGTTGAGCTAACCAATACTAATGAACCGTGAGGCTTAACCTGACAACACCGAAGGTGTTTTAGAGAGATTGAGTTGTTTTTGATAGTGAGTGAGAAGCCGAAAGGTGAAGGACACACAGCTTGTTTGAGATTGATGTTTTGGTTTAGTGAATAAAAAGCTAAACGGAAACAAACAGAATTTGTCTGGCGGCAATAGCGCGGTGGTCCCACCTGACCCCATGCCGAACTCAGTAGTGAAACGCCGTAGCGCCGATGGTAGTGTGGGGTCTCCCCATGTGAGAGTAGGGAACTGCCAGACATTAATTAAAAGTTTATTGCTCAATAGCAGTAAGCTGCCGAAAGGCAAAAGAATAAGTGGAGCGGTAGTTCAGTTGGTTAGAATACCTGCCTGTCACGCAGGGGGTCGCGGGTTCGAGTCCCGTCCGTTCCGCCACTTAATTTAGGGGCGTAGTTCAATTGGTAGAGCACCGGTCTCCAAAACCGGGTGTTGGGAGTTCGAGCCTCTCCGCCCCTGCCAGTTACCAATTAAGTAATAATAAAAGAAGTATCTATTGATAACCCGATTAGCTTAATCGGGTTTTTCTTTATCCACATATTCTAAATATAGCGTTATTTTCTTATCCCTCTCAGTTAATCTTTAATTTACTTTTTTCCTCATACTATATTAGCTTCTACTAATTTCAAAAAATCACTTTGCTAAAAAATTAATATATCATTGTATTATTATAATGAAGATGAGTTATTCGTGATTGATATCCTTATTGGTACATAAAAGAAACTATTAATTAAAATTATTTAATCGTGATATCTAACTTATTTATAAAACAATATTAAGGTGAGTTAGTATTTTAAATGTAAATTGATTAACTTTTGGTTTAAAATCAAAGTGTTAAGTTGGTTTGGTTTCTCATTGCGATATGGATGTTTAGGTTAATAATTGTGAGCTAAGTAAGGAAGGGGATTTATGGAAATTAAAAAACTCAGTGTATACCAAGTGGCTCTATAAATACCGTTTCGCCCTTTTGCTAACATCCAAATAGAAAATAATTTTAAAAAATATTTTTTAATTATCTGTAAGACGTTATAAGACTTTTATAAGTATTAAACCACCCATTATGAGGGTGGCTATGATTATTCACTCAACGGTGCATTTTTTATGGGTGTCTTAATCAATTGATTGATAAGAGCTTGCTGATCATTTTTTTGGAGCCAGACTGCATACAAAGGTTTGTTTATTGAGGTTTCTGAGAGCGTTTTTAAGCCTGGGTATTGATATGCCCAATGCGCAGGCAAAAATGCCGCTGAAAGCGATACAGGAAGTAATTGACGGGTAATATGGGCCGAGGTAGTGATCATTACGGGTGTATCATCTTGAGTTAGTGCTGGTTCATTTTTTGGCTGAAAGTCAGCCCCCCATTCAAGCTTTATAAAATTATATTTTGTGAGTGCAATATTTTTTTGGGAAGCCATAAGTTGTAAGTCAATAGTACCAATAATTGTGCTTTCAAATTCATCCATTTTGGGTGGCTCAGTTGCAATTAATAAATCTAATTCTCTAGAATGTAGTTGCTTAACAAGGGACTGGCGCGTTGAAACTCTTGCTTCGAGTCGTAGTTCATCATGTTGATTATAAAGTTCTTCTGCCCAGTCAGTTAGATAGCCTTCCCAAAGTGAAGCGGTTGCTCCAATAGAAAGTTCTGTATGTTGTGAGGCATGAGATATCTCTTTTTTAGCTTGCAACCAGGTATTCATTAGCGATTCAGCGTAGGGAACAAGCCTTTCACCGGCAGCAGTTAACCGGATATTATTTCTATGCCTCGTAAATAGGCTTGTACCTAATTGTGTTTCTAACTGCCTAATACGAAAGCTAACCGCTGATTGCGTTAAATAGAGTGATTCTGCGGCTCTACCAAAGTGCCTAGTTTTACTAACCTCTAAAAAAGTTCTCAATAACTCGCTGTCCACATGCATCTCCAATTATTTTTGTCGTGATGATTTAAATGTTTTGTTTTACAGATTGTCAATGCTGTCTAATACTCCGCGCCATATAGAGTTTGACTGTAATAAGTTAGGAGTGTGTCAGATGGCAGATAGCTTCATCACGACTAATCGTTTTTTTGATAATAAACATTACCCACGTGGCTTTTCTCGTCATGGTGATTTCACCATTAAAGAAGCTCAGTTGCTAGAACGTCTCGGCCAAGCTTTTAATGAGCTTGATACAGGTAAACGAGCACCTCAGACAGAAGAAGAAAAACTTTTCGTCGCTGTATGCCGTGGTGAACGTGAACCAACCACCCCAGAAGAAAAAGTTTGGGTAAAATATTCTAGCCGTATTAATCGCCCTAAACGCTTCCATACCTTATCTGGCGGTAAACCGCAGATAGATCCATCGGAAGACTACACTGATACAGATGATTAATATCGTCATCGTATGATAAGAGGGACTCCGGTCCCTTTATTTTTACGAGATAATAACTACTTATCTATCCACCCTTCTCAGCTTACTTGTTTTTGCAAATGAAGCAATAACTTATCCATTGCTCGATACCCCAGAGCTTCTAATAAATCGGAACGTTCAATCGTTTCTGCGGCGTTAAGATCAGCTATTGTTCTAGCAACCCTTAAAATCCTGTGCCAGGCTCGGATAGAAAGGCCTAACTTATTTAATGCATGTTCTAAGAATAGCGCATCTTTTGTTGTGAGTAGGCAAAATTGTGTGGTTTCTCTTGGCGTCAGTAAACTATTAATTTTTCCAGCTCGCCTTAGTTGTCTATTTCTAGCTTCGATGACTCTTTGCCTAACATGTTCACTTGTTTCACCTTGATTTGCTTGGTTACTCAATGAGCCGAGAGGCAGCAATGGGATTTCTATTGAGAGATCAAATCGATCAATAAAAGGCCCTGATATACGTGAAAGGTAACGTAGGATATGAGAAGGTGCTGAACGACTCATTTCTCCTTGGTAATGCCCTGTTGGACTAGGATTTAGTGCAGCGATTAGCTGAAAGCTTGCAGGATAGCAAACTTTTGCTTTTGCTCGAGAAATGCTAATTTTTCTAGATTCTAATGGTTCTCGTAGAGAATCAAGTACTGAGCGGCTAAATTCTGGTAATTCATCTAAAAATAAAACACCATGATGCGCAAGTGAAATTTCGCCAGGTTTGGGAAGTGATCCTCCGCCAATTAAAGCCGCAATTGATGCACTATGATGAGGCGCTCTAAAAGGCCTTATTGGCCAGTTCATATCTTCCTTTATGTTTTCACTCAAGCTATGCAATGAAGCCACTTCTAATGCTTCCTGAGGGGTTAACGGGGGAAGTAAAGTCATTAGCCTGCTTGCTAACATCGTTTTTCCTGTTCCTGGAGGACCTAACAAGAGTAAATTATGCCCACCTGCAGCACAGATTTCTAATGCCCGTTTCCCATGCTCTTGGCCGATGATGTCGTTAATATCATTCTCTTGTTTGGTTGAGATAGGCGGTTGATGAATTTGTTGATTACAAAGTAATGTATGTTTGTTATGTAAAAAATGGCAAAGTTCTAATAAGGATGTCGCGAAATAAACGCTGTTATCTGGGAGTAAACCTAATTGGTGTTGATTCTCCATGGATAGTATCAAAGAACGTTGTTGTTTTAATGCTGATTGGGCTGCAGGAATAGCGCTATTTGCATAGCGAACATCACCAGACAAAGCAAGTTCGCCTAAAAATTCATACTGCCTTAATGGTTCGTGGGGGAGTTGGCCTGATGATGCGAGTATGGCAATCGCGATTGCGAGGTCATACCGACCACTTTCTTTTGGTAAATCCGCTGGCGCTAAATTAACCGTCATTTTTTTAGCAGGATATTCAAATCCACTATTGAGTAGCGCACTTCGAACTCTATCTCTTGCTTCTTTTACCGCGGTTTCTGGTAGCCCAACAAGTGTCAAACCTGGAAGCCCATTACTAATATGTGCTTCAACAGTAACAAGAGGTGCTTCTAACCCAATTGAGGCTCTAGTGTAAACAATCGCTAATGTCATAAGCTCTCCAATATCATTTACAGAGCAATATTCTGCTGGAAGTAAGTTTATTTATCTTGGGTGAATAATATGTTTGCGAAGCTGCTCGACAATTTAATTACTTAGTTACAGGGCCGTTTCAATTTACTGAGAACAGCTTCTAGGCCTTATTATAACTAGGGTTGTTAAGATGCTATAAAGAATTAAAACTATACTGATCTTGAAAATTAATAAGAAAAAATGATTAATTTCTCTATGTTAATTTTAATTATGTTAGATGATTGGCATGGATGATGTAGCTGATTATGCTGTGTATTCTATTGAATATTACTGAGTAATTGGCATTTAGGTAGTTTATAATTCTAATTTTATTATATATATTTGATTTTGAAGTGATTTAATGTTTTGTGAATAAATAAACTAAATAAAAGTTGTCAAAGCAATTTTAAAATGATAACTCTAAATAATAGATAATTAAGAATATTGAAAAAGTAAAATACATGAACGCATTTATCCAAGCAGTTAGCCTAATTATTATTAGCGTGGTGGTGATTATTATCCCACCGTGCGGGGCTGCACTTGGACGACGAAGGCTAAAATAACAGCCAGATCTTACGAGAACCCCGCACCGAAAGGCGCGGGGTTTTTTTTGATATGAATGTTGATTAATGCAAACACAAAAAATAAAACATAACAAATACAAATAGATAAAGTGACGGACAGGAGATAAAGCATGAACGGAGCACAATGGTTAGTTCAAGCATTGCGAGCACAGGGGGTTGATACCGTATTTGGTTATCCTGGTGGCGCAATAATGCCAGTTTATGATGCATTGTATGATGGTGGCGTTGAGCATTTGTTGTGCCGACATGAGCAAGGTGCTGTAATTGCTGCGATTGGCTATGCACGATCAACAGGAAAAACAGGGGTATGTATCGCAACATCTGGCCCTGGCGCAACAAATGTTATCACGGGATTAGCTGATGCATTATTAGACTCCGTACCTGTTGTTGCGATTACTGGGCAAGTCGCTTCTGAGTTTATTGGCACTGATGCCTTCCAAGAAATCGATGTTTTAGGGTTGTCCTTAGCTTGTACTAAGCACAGTTTTTTGGTTGAAGATATCGAGGATTTACCTCGTATTCTTGCTGAGGCTTTCGCAATCGCAAATAGTGGGCGTCCTGGTCCTGTACTGATTGATATTCCGAAAGATATTCAGCTACAACAAGCTGAGTTGTCTCCGTTTTTAATGCCAGTAGAGCAGGAAGTCACCTCGCCTTTATCGGAAATACAACAGGCAAGAATGTTATTAGAACAATCAGAAAAGCCTATGCTATACGTTGGTGGCGGTGTTGGAATGTCTGGTGCCGTTAAAGAATTACGTGAATTTATTGAGTTTACAGGTATTCCTTCAGTTGCAACATTAAAGGGGCTTGGTGCTGTAAGCCCTTTAGATGAAAACTATTTAGGTATGTTAGGCATGCATGGTACTAAGGCAGCCAATATCTCTGTACAACATTGTGACTTACTCATCGCTGTTGGTGCTCGTTTCGATGATAGGGTAACAGGTAAGTTAAATACGTTTGCACCGAACGCCAAAGTGATTCATATCGATATTGATCACGTAGAACTGGATAAATTGCGTCAAACTCATGTTGCGTTGCATGGTGATGCAAAAGTATTACTGCCTGAATTAATGCTTAAAAAATCAATTGCACCTTGGCAGCAGGAAGTTCAACAGCTTAAAAAAGAATTCGGTTGGCGTTATGACCATCCTGGCGAGCCTATTTATGCACCACTGTTACTTAAACAACTGTCGGATAAAATGAAGCCGAATACGGTTGTTACTACCGATGTAGGGCAACACCAAATGTGGTCGGCACAACATATCACCGTTGACGGCCCTGAAAATTTCTTAACCTCAAGTGGGCTTGGAACCATGGGATTTGGTATCCCTGCTGCAATTGGTGCACAGGTTGCTAGGCCTGAAGATACGGTTGTCTGTGTATCAGGAGATGGTTCATTCATGATGAATGTCCAAGAGCTAGGAACCATCAAACGTAAGCAACTTCCTGTAAAAATTCTTTTAATCGATAACCAGCGCTTAGGCATGGTTCGCCAGTGGCAGGAACTGTTTTTTGAGCAGCGTTATAGTGAAACGATTTTGACGGATAACCCAGATTTTGTGGCATTAGCCAGCGCGTTTGGTATTAAAGGCCAACGGATCACAGATAAGTCGGAAGTTAATGCGGCATTAGATGAATTACTTAATAGCGAAGGTGCCTATTTATTACAGGTATCAATTAATGAACTAGAAAATGTCTGGCCGTTGGTTCCGCCCGGGGCTAGTAATGAAAAAATGATGGAGAAACCATTATGATGCAACATCAAATCTCGATATTGGCCCGTTTCCGTCCTGAGGTTTTAGAGCGTATATTAAGGGTCACTCGCCATCGTGGATTTCGTATTAATGCCATGAATATGGGACAATCGACAGACGGCGACAATGTTAATATTGAACTTACTGTAAGTAGTCAAAGGCCATTAACCCAGCTTTGTGCACAGTTAACTAAGCTTTCAGACATTACAGAAGTTGAAGTACGACAACAAGAATCACGACTATTACGCACACAAAGTGCAATGTAAGGAATATACAAATGACTAAGAAAGCTGACTTTATTTGGTTTAACGGTGAAATGACGCCATGGGCTGATGCAAAGGTTCATGTTATGTCTCATGCTCTGCACTATGGTACATCAGTGTTTGAAGGCGTCCGTTGTTATGACTCACACAAAGGTCCCGTGGTCTTCCGCCACCGTGAGCATATGCAACGTTTGCATGATTCAGCGAAAATTTACCGTATGCCTGTCAGCTACAGCGTGGAAGAGTTAATGGAAGCATGTCGTGCAACTCTGCGTAAAAATAACTTAGTCAGTGCATATATTCGCCCATTGGTATTTATTGGTGATGTTGGTATGGGTGTTAATCCACCAGACGGTTATAACACTGATGTGATTTTAGCTGCGTTCCCATGGGGTGCTTATTTAGGTGAAGAAGCGTTAGACCAAGGCATTGATGCGATGGTGTCTTCTTGGAATCGTGTTGCACCAAATACTATCCCTACGGGGGCAAAAGCGGGTGGTAACTACCTGTCTTCATTGCTGGTTGGTAGTGAAGCACGTCGTCATGGTTACCAAGAAGGTATTGCACTCGATGTTCATGGGTATCTTTCAGAAGGTGCAGGGGAAAATATTTTTGAGGTGAAAGATGGCATCCTGTATACACCTCCGTTCACATCATCTGCATTACCAGGTATTACGCGTGATGCAATTTTAACTTTAGCAAAAGATTTGGGTATCGAAGTTCGTGAGCAAACGCTATCACGCGAATCTCTCTATCTTGCTGATGAAGTCTTTATGACAGGTACTGCTGCAGAGATCACTCCGGTTCGTAGTGTTGATGGTATCCAAGTCGGCATTGGTCGTTGTGGCCCAGTAACCAAGCAAATTCAGCAGGCGTTCTTTGGCTTATTTGATGGTACGACAGAAGATAAATGGGGCTGGTTAGATCCAGTAAACCCTTAATAATTAAATTGAAATAGATGTTACAGGCGGACGTTCCCCGCCTGTTTTAAACACGGGAGTTAAAGATATGCCTAAGTACCGTTCAGCAACAACAACTCATGGTCGTAATATGGCTGGGGCTCGTGCATTATGGCGTGCAACAGGCATGACCGATGCTGATTTTGGAAAGCCCATTATTGCGGTTGTTAACTCATTCACACAGTTTGTTCCAGGTCACGTACATCTCCGTGATTTAGGCAAATTAGTTGCAGAGCAAATTGAAAATGCAGGTGGAGTTGCGAAAGAGTTCAATACGATTGCTGTTGACGATGGGATTGCCATGGGACATGGCGGAATGTTGTATTCCTTACCTTCCCGTGAATTAATTGCAGACTCCGTAGAATATATGGTGAACGCCCACTGTGCGGATGCCATGGTGTGTATTTCAAACTGCGATAAAATCACGCCGGGTATGTTGATGGCGTCATTACGTTTGAATATTCCGGTGATCTTCGTTTCGGGTGGCCCGATGGAAGCGGGTAAAACCAAGCTTTCAGACCAAATTATCAAGCTCGATTTGGTTGATGCGATGATCCAAGGGGCAAACCCAAATGTGAGCGATGCAGATAGCGAGCAAATTGAGCGCTCCGCTTGTCCTACTTGCGGTTCATGCTCTGGTATGTTTACTGCAAACTCAATGAACTGTTTAACTGAGGCGCTGGGGTTATCCCAACCAGGAAATGGTTCATTATTAGCAACTCATGCAGATCGCGAAACGTTATTTATTAATGCAGGTAAGCGCATTGTTGAATTAACCAAACGCTATTACGAACAAGATGATGAAAGTGCGTTACCACGCAATATTGCTAATAAATCCGCATTTGAAAATGCGATGACGTTGGATATTGCTATGGGGGGTTCAACTAACACCGTTTTGCACTTACTTGCAGCCGCTCAGGAAGCAGAGATCGATTTCACCATGGATGATATCGACCGCTTATCACGTAAAGTCCCGCATCTGTGTAAGGTTGCACCGAGTACTCAAAAATACCATATGGAAGATGTTCACCGTGCTGGTGGTGTTATCGGTATTTTAGGTGAGCTGAGCCGTGCAGGTTTGTTACAAGAAAATGTGACTAATATTTTAGGGCTCAGCTTCCAAGAAACATTAGCGCAATATGATGTGATGTTAACAAAGGACGAGTCTGTCAAATCGATGTTTTCCGCAGGTCCTGCAGGGATCCGCACGACAAAAGCCTTTTCACAGAATTGCCGTTGGCCGTCATTGGATACTGATCGTGAAAATGGGTGTATCCGTAGTATTGAGCATGCGTATAGTTTGGATGGTGGCCTTGCCGTCCTGTCTGGAAATATTGCAGAAGATGGCTGTATTGTTAAAACAGCAGGGGTTGATGAAGGCAGCTTAACATTCCGTGGCCCAGCCAAAGTGTTTGAAAGCCAAGATGATGCCGTCGAGTCGATCCTCGGTGGAAAAGTTGTTGAAGGCGATGTCGTGGTTATTCGTTATGAGGGGCCTAAGGGTGGGCCGGGCATGCAAGAGATGCTATACCCAACCTCATACCTGAAATCAATGGGATTAGGCAAAAGCTGTGCATTGATCACAGATGGTCGCTTCTCTGGTGGTAGTTCAGGTCTTTCGATTGGTCATATTTCCCCAGAAGCAGCGAGTGGTGGCTTATTAGCATTAGTTCAAGATGGCGATATTATTGATATTGATATTCCAAAGAGAACGATAGTGCTGGATGTTAGTGAAAGCGAATTGAATCAACGTCGTGAAACTGAGTTAGCTCGAGGCGATAAAGCTTACACACCGCGTAATCGTCAGCGTGAGGTTTCTTTTGCTCTGCGTGCTTATGCTTCTTTGGCAACGAGTGCAGACAAAGGTGCGGTTCGTGACAAGTCGAAACTAGGGGGCTAATTGTGGCGGCAGCAAAACCATTACCGGTTGCCCCAACCGGAGCAGATTACTTAAAAGCGGCGCTGAGTGCGCCGGTTTATGAGGCTGCACAAGTAACCCCTCTTCAGCAGATGGATAAAATATCTTCACGCTTGGGTAACACCATTTTAGTCAAGCGCGAAGATAGGCAACCTGTTCATAGCTTTAAGCTTCGTGGCGCATATGCGATGATTGCTGGCTTAACGGATGAACAAAAATCGAAGGGGGTTGTAACCGCTTCTGCGGGCAATCATGCTCAAGGTGTCGCGTTGTCAGCGAGCCGTGTAGGTGTGAAGGCAAAAATTGTTATGCCTATTGCAACTGCAGACATCAAAGTGGATGCAGTGCGCAGTTTTGGCGGTGAAGCTATTCTACACGGTGCGAACTTTGATGAAGCGAAAGCTAAAGCAATCGCGATGGCAGCGGAAGAAGGATATACCTTTGTTCCCCCTTTTGACCATCCTGCTGTCATAGCTGGCCAAGCCACTATCGCACTTGAATTATTACAGCAAGATGCTCACTTAGACCGTATTTTCATCCCTGTGGGTGGCGGTGGGTTAATCGCGGGCGTCGCTGTGATTATCAAGCAATTAATGCCTGAAATAAAAATCATTGGCGTTGAATCCGAAGATGCAGCCTGTCTGAAAGCAGCGTTAGAAGCAGGGCATCCAGTGGATCTACCTCGTGTCGGGCTATTTGCCGAAGGTGTCGCGGTAAAACGCATTGGTGATGAAACCTTCAGGTTGTGCCAGCAATATGTTGATGATGTTATCACGGTTGATAGCGATTCTATTTGTGCAGCACTGAAAGATATTTTTGAAGATGTTCGTGCTATAGCAGAGCCTTCAGGTGCGTTGGCATTGGCTGGATTGAAAAAATATGTACAGCAGCACAACATCAAAGGTGAGCGTTTAGCGCATATTTTGTCCGGTGCGAATATGAATTTTCACGGGCTGCGTTATGTTTCTGAACGTTGTGAAATTGGTGAACAACGAGAAGCGCTACTGGCAGTGACTATCCCTGAGCAAAAAGGGAGCTTTTTACGTTTTTGCCAGTTATTAGGCCATCGAGCGATTACTGAATTTAACTACCGTTATACGGATGCAGACCCTGATCGCGCATGTATTTTTGTTGGGGTGCGTTTAAGTGGTCGCGATGGAGAACGCTCAGAGATTATCCAAGAACTCAGAAGTAACGGCTATGAAGTCGATGATTTATCTGATGATGAAATGGCCAAGCTTCATGTGCGTTATATGATTGGTGGTCGTCCATCAAAGCCATTAGATGAAAGACTGTATAGCTTTGAATTTCCTGAGTCTCCGGGGGCATTACTGCGATTCTTAGAGACTCTTGGGACTCATTGGAATATTACATTATTTCATTATCGCAGCCATGGTACAGACTATGGGCGAGTGCTGGCGGCATTTGAATTAGCTGGGCCGGAAGTGCGTTTTGATAGGCATCTTGATGCGCTAGGTTATGAATATCATGATGAAACAGGAAACCCGTCTTTCCGTTTTTTCTTAGCGCCACAAGATAACCAAAGAAGCTTAGATTGAGTTGTCTGGGAGCAATTCCCAAAACGCTTTAATTAATGGTTCACTCAGGCGTTTGCTTAATAGGCAAACGCCGAGTTCAAAGGGTTCAACCATTGAGATATTATCGAGCTGTGAAATACGGCTACGCACGGGCTCTGGGCTGTTATCAACGACTACACTGGGGATCAAGGCAATACCACATCCCAAAGCGACCATTGACACAATAGCTTCATGGCCTGATACCGTCGCGTAAATAACAGGGTTATTGATGTTATGGCGACGGAACCAAAGTTCGATACGTTTACGAGATGGGCCGTGTTCAGGCAGGATGAAGGGGACGGTAGACCAGTCAGGTTCCGCTTCTGTCACCATGCTTCGTACAGCACAGGGTAGTGATGGAGCAATCAAAACGAGAGGGATTTCGCCGATTTTTGCAAAACGGACGTTATCAGGTAAGCGCTCGGGTTTGCCTGCAATACCAAGGTCAGCCTCATGCGTTTCCACTTTTTCAACAGCATCAGCTGCGTCCCCTGTCGTGAGTTTAATTTCAACTAATGGGTGTAGCGCACGGAATTTATCTAATACTTCGGGTAAATGACTATAAGCAGCCGTAACTGAGCAAAAAAGATGCAGTTCTCCGCTGAGGGATGGACTTTGTTGATTGAGAGCATGTTGCAGCTGTTGATATTGCAATAATGTTTGTTGGGCAAACTGCTTAAGGTGTTCTCCTGCTTGGGTCAGCTTGACGGAGCGGTTATCACGCACAAACAGTGGGTGACCAAGCTGTTCTTCGAGGCGTTGTATTTGTCGAGACAATGTGGAAGGGCTGACATGCATCGCTTTAGATGTTCGCCCGAAGTGGCAACTTTGTGCTAAATGTAAAAAAAGCTTGAGATCGCGAATATCCATTTTGCCCTCTAATGAAATCATTAATGATGTTGCAGATATTGCAACATTGTATTGTTAATATATCAATTTAAGCAATGCGAAACATCGCATATAGTAAATCCATAAACGCTCAAAAATGAGCGACAGGCAGACTGCCTGACATAACGAACACAACAGAACAATGGAGTATGACAATGGCGAATTATTTTAACACATTGAATTTGCGTGAGCAGTTAGCTCAGTTAGGCAAGTGCCGTTTTATGCAGCGCGAAGAGTTTGCAGATGAAGCAGGTTTTCTGAAAGGTAAAAAAATCGTCATCGTCGGTTGTGGAGCACAAGGTTTGAACCAAGGCCTGAATATGCGTGACTCAGGTTTAGATATTGCTTATGCATTACGTGATGAAGCAATTGCAGAGAAACGTGCTTCATGGCGCAAAGCGACAGAAAATGGTTTCAAAGTTGGGACTTATGAAGAGCTGATCCCTACCGCTGATTTGGTTATTAATTTAACGCCGGACAAACAGCATTCAGCTGTTGTTCGCGCTGTTCAGCCTATGATGAAACAAGGTGCAGCACTGGGTTATTCACATGGCTTCAACATTGTTGAAGTTGGCGAAGAAATTCGTAAAGATATCACTGTTGTGATGGTAGCGCCAAAATGCCCAGGTACTGAAGTTCGTGAAGAATACAAGCGTGGTTTTGGTGTTCCAACGTTAATTGCAGTACACCCAGAAAATGACCCGAAAGGTGAGGGTATGGCGATTGCTAAAGCATGGGCAGCAGCAACCGGCGGCCATCGTGCAGGTGTTCTGGAATCCTCATTTGTTGCAGAAGTTAAATCTGACCTGATGGGTGAGCAAACGATTCTGTGTGGTATGTTGCAAGCGGGTGCATTACTGAGCTACGACAAAATGGTCGCAGACGGTGTTGAGCCAGGCTACGCAGGTAAATTAATTCAGTTTGGTTGGGAAACTATCACTGAAGCGCTGAAACAAGGCGGTATCACGCTGATGATGGATCGCTTATCTAACCCTGCGAAAGTGCGTGCTTATGCGTTATCCGAGCAACTGAAAACCATCATGGCGCCATTGTTCCACAAACATATGGATGACATCATTTCAGGCGAATTTTCTGCAACCATGATGGCAGACTGGGCAAATGATGATAAAAACTTGCTGACATGGCGTGAAGAGACCGGCAAAACGGCATTCGAAAATTACCCTGAATATAATGGGAAAATTGCGGAACAAGAGTACTTCGACCACGGTGTTCTGTTAGTTGCAATGGTTAAAGCAGGCGTTGAGTTAGCGTTCGATACGATGTTAGAAGCAGGTATCTTAGAAGAATCGGCTTACTATGAGTCACTGCATGAATTACCACTGATTGCGAACACTATTGCTCGTAAACGTTTATATGAAATGAACGTGGTTATCTCTGATACTGCAGAATATGGTAACTATCTGTTCTCATTTGCAGTTGTACCAATGCTGAAAGATTTCATGACGAAATTACAAGCAGGGGATTTAGCGAAGCCAGTTGCAGATAATGGCACTGATAACGCACAGTTACGTGATATCAATGAAGCTATCCGTAATCATCCGATTGAGAAAGTCGGTAAGACTTTACGGGGATATATGACGGATATGAAGAAGATTGCAGTCGGCTAACTCATTATCCTTCCCCTTTCACGCTCTAGGGGGGGCAGCTTCTTAAGATTACACAAGTCACATACTTCAGTATGCTCCTTGGGATAATCTTATTTGCTTCCTACCTAGAACGCGAAATGCTTTGGATAATCACCATGTTTTCTCTTGCAATAGTTTAGAAAAATACATTTTGATATAAACCACATTGTTTCTAGGAATGATGTGGTTTTTTGCTTTTATAAAAGATCGTTGCTCAAGAGTTGGTTCGGTTTCTGCTACAATCTGTAGCGAATTCTATTTTGAATAACTGAGTGATGTAGAGAAGCCATGCGATTAAACCCAAGCCAACAGCAGGCAGTTGAATTTGTCGATGGCCCGTGCCTTGTATTGGCGGGGGCGGGGTCAGGCAAAACACGTGTTATTACCAATAAAATTGCGCATTTAATTCGCCAATGTGGCTATCAGCCTCGGCAAATTGCCGCGGTGACTTTTACCAATAAAGCGGCGCGGGAAATGAAAGAGCGCGTGGCGCAGACATTGGGGAAAAAAGAAGCTCGCGGTTTAATTATTTCTACTTTCCATACATTAGGGTTAGAAATTATTAAGCGTGAATATAAAGCGCTGGGTATTAAAGCCAATTTCTCGCTATTTGACGACCAAGACCAGATGGCGTTGCTGAAAGAACTTACCTTTGATTTATTGGAAGAAGATAAAGACTTACTCAAACAATTGATCTCGGCGATCTCAAATTGGAAAAATGATCTCATCTCCCCACAACAAGTCATAGGCCAAGCACGGAGTGAGAAAGAGCATCACTTTGCCGAGTGTTATCGCCGCTATGAACTTCATCTGAAAAGCTGCAATGTGCTGGATTTTGATGACTTAATCAGCAAACCTACCCTGTTGTTATATCAAAATGAAGAAGTGCGCGAACGCTGGCAGCAAAAAATTCGTTACTTGCTGGTGGACGAGTACCAAGATACCAATACGAGTCAATATCAGTTGGTTAAATTGCTTGTGGGGCAGCGGGCAAGGTTTACGGTTGTGGGGGATGACGACCAGTCAATCTATTCATGGCGCGGCGCAAGGCCGCAAAATTTAGTTTTATTGAATCAAGACTTCCCTAAGTTAAATGTCATTAAGCTTGAGCAAAATTACCGTTCATCCGAACGAATTTTAAAAGCTGCGAATATTTTAATTGCCAATAACCCTCATGTATTTGAAAAGAAACTGTTTTCAGAATTGGGATATGGTGCGCCACTGAGGGTCCTTACTGCAAATAATGAAGATCACGAAGCTGAAAGGGTGATTGGGGAGCTTATTGCTCATCACTTTATTAATAAGACGGAATATAAAGATTACGCCATTTTGTATCGTGGTAATCATCAATCGCGTATTTTTGAAAAAATGTTGATGCAAAACCGCATTCCGTATCGCATTTCGGGGGGGACTTCGTTTTTCTCTCGCCCTGAAATCAAAGACTTATTAGCTTATTTGCGAGTATTGACGAACCCTGAAGATGACAGTGCTTTTTTACGTATCGTCAATACTCCACGTCGAGAGATTGGCCCCAAAACTATCCAAAAATTGGGGGAATGGGCAAACCAGCGGGGCAAAAGCTTGTATCAAGCCAGTTTTGATCTAGGGCTTGAACAAAGCTTAAAAGGCAAAGGGCTGGAAGCATTACAGCGTTTCACTCACTGGATGGATAGTATTGTGCGAACGTCGGAACGTGAACCTTTAATTGCGGTGCGTGATTTACTGCGCGAAATGGATTATGAAAGCTGGTTATATGAAACGTCAACCAGTACTAAAGCGGCTGAAATGCGAATGAAAAACGTCAACCAATTGTTCACATGGATGAGTGAAATGGTGGAAGGTGATGATCTCAATGACCCAATGACATTGAGCCAAGTTGTCACACGTTTTACGCTGCGCGATATGATGGAGCGTGGTGAAGATGATGAAGAATCAGACCAAGTTCAGCTTATGACGTTACATGCCTCTAAAGGCCTTGAATTTCCTTATGTTTTCCTGGTTGGCATGGAAGAGGGACTGCTGCCACACCAAAGTAGTATTGATGAAAATAATATTGATGAAGAACGCCGTTTAGCCTATGTAGGAATTACGCGGGCACAAAGAGAGCTATTTTTTTCTCATTGTCGTGAACGTCGTCAATATGGTGAATTAATCCGTCCTGAATTAAGCCGTTTTCTTCTTGAATTGCCACAAGATGATTTGCAATGGGAGCAGCAGCGTAAAGTGGTTAGTGCGCAGGAGCGTATGCAGAAAGGGCAATCAGCGTTAGCGGATATTAAAGCACGTTTAGGGTTAAATAAAAAAAGTGAGTAACCACAACTAATTGAATTTCCACACTAGAGTAGATCTAGTGTGGAAAATATTATCAATTTGAACTATTACGTTCTTCCAGTTCTAAAACCCAATTTACATAGCCCTGCCATTGAACTTCTTGCTGTAAATTTTCTGCTCGTAAAGGGTGATCAGATAACCAACGATAAGGCAGCGTGATGGTTAATCTTTGCGCATTCACATTAAGTCTTAATGCAGGCAAAGTATCATCCCGTCTCCGACTCGCAAAAATAATGGCAAGGCGAAGTAAACGGCATAGATCATATGCATGCTGCATGGAGAGCGCATTTTGTTGGCTCAACGGCGTTAAATCGACAGGGCCTTGTTGGTTTATCAATAATGCGGCAAGTAACCGTTTTTGAGCTGGTGTGAAACCAGGTAAATCAAGGTGTGTTATGAGGTAACTCGCGTGCTCGGGACCTTTACGGAAATCCACACTCAAGCCGATTTCATGTAAGGCGCATGCACTCGATAGTAAATCACGACAGCGTGCATCTAAGCCCCAATCTTTCGCGACTTGTAAATAAAAATATTCTGCAAGTTGACGAACTCGGCTAGCTTGTTCGATATCGACTTGGAAGCGTCGTTGAATATTGCGGACGGTACGAGCGCGAATATCCTGCTCAATAGGAAGCTGTAGCATACCATAGACAAGACCTTCACGAAGTGCACCGCCTGCCAGTGTCATGTTATCAATGTCTAATGCTTCAAAGATAGCAATCAGAATAGATAAGCCGCTTGGAAAGACAAGAGCGCGTTCGAAGGTTAAACCGTCAATTTCAAGCTCTTCAAGTTTTTGGCATTGAATGGCTTTGCGCTTAAGCTGTTGTAATTTAGAAAGCGTGATCAGTTCATCCATGCCTTGGGCAATCATGATTTCCTGAATCGCTTGTACAGTACCGGATGCACCAACACATATCTTCCACCCATGTGTTTTGAGAGCATCAGCAATAGGGGCGATGACACGATGAGCAGCGGTTTGAGCCGCAGCGAAGTTTTCTTCTGTTAAACTTCTATCGCCAAAGTAGCGCTCAAGCCAAGTTACACACCCCATTTCAAGGCTGTAGAGTTGCTCTGCTTTTGCGCCTGTACCCGTAACTAGCTCAGTACTTCCCCCACCAATATCAACCACTAAGCGTTGATCTGGCCCGCCAGTTGTATGTGCGACACCTTGATAAATTAAGCGAGCTTCTTCTTCCCCTTGAATGACTTTAACAGGGTTTCCTAAAATTTGGCTGGCTTTCTCGATGAAAATATCGGCATTTTTAGCTATACGCAAAGTCGCTGTTGCGACAACACGAATTTGTGTGTTCGGAATATCTTGTAAATGTTCCGAAAACAGGCGTAAACATTGCCAGCCTCGCGCCATTGCTTGCTCAGAAAGCAGGTTGTTGTTATCTAACCCTGCAGCAAGACGAACTTTGCGTTTAACCCTAGAGATGACCTGAATGCTGCCAGCAGTTTCACGTACAACGAGCATATGAAAACTGTTTGATCCTAAATCGATGGCGGCATAAAGAGAAGAAGATTTCAGCATATCGTTTTTACTCAGCCTGGACGTTTATGGTTGTTACGTGGGCCATTGTGGCGACGCTGCGAATTTGAATTACGGCGCGGGCCTCCAGGACGTGGGCGATGACGGCGTTTTGGTGCAGGTAAATCGCTCAATAATGCATCACTGTTATATTTACTAACAGGGATTGAGTGTTGGATATATTCTTCAATAGCAGGCAAGTTAAGTGAATATTCTTCACAGGCTAAGCTAATTGAGTTTCCACTTTCACCGGCACGACCAGTACGGCCAATACGGTGAACATAATCTTCACAGTCATCAGGTAAATCGTAGTTAAAGACATGAGTGACGGATGGAATATGTAAACCACGTGCTGCAACATCAGTTGCCACTAAAATATCTAAATGGCCTTGTGTGAATTGCTCTAATATACGTAGCCGTTTTTTCTGTGCGACATCGCCAGTTAATAAACCGACACGATGACCATCGGCAGCTAAATGGGCCCAAATATCATCACAACGGTGTTTTGTATTGGCGAAAATAATACAACGCTCTGGCCATTCTTCTTCAAGAAGCGTTTGGAGCAAGCGCATTTTTTCTTCATTAGAAGGGTAAAATAACTCTTCTTTGATACGGTGACCTGTTTTTTGCAAAGGTTCGACCTCAACATATTCAGGGTTATTCATTTGTTCGAAAGCTAATTCCCTTACGCGATAAGATAAAGTTGCAGAAAATAGCAAATTAAGCCTATCTGCCGCACCTGGCATACGACGGAAAATCCAGCGGATATCTTTAATGAAACCAAGGTCATACATACGGTCGGCTTCATCGAGTACCACAACTTGGATTGCACTTAAATCGACATGGCCTTGTTTTGCGTAGTCGATTAAACGGCCAGTTGTACCAATAAGGATATCAACACCATTTTGTAAAACCTTCAGTTGCTCATCATATCCGTCACCACCGTATGCTAAGCCCATTTTCAGGCCAGTGTACTCAGCGAGCTCTTTAGCATCTGAATAGATTTGTACAGCGAGCTCGCGTGTCGGTGCCATAATGAGTGCACGAGGCTGATTCGCTTTTTTACCCTCAATTGCGGGGTGAGTTAATAAATAATGGAATGTAGACGTTAAAAAAGCTAACGTTTTACCTGTACCGGTTTGCGCTTGACCCGCCACGTCTTTGCCTTCGACAGTAAAAGGCAAGGTGGACGCCTGAATAGGCGTGCAAAAATTGAAGCCTTTTTTATTTAGAGCTTCAATGACTTTAGGGTGCAATGCGAAGTCGGAAAACTTCTTTTCTGTCAAGTGTGCTTTACTCATAGTATGTTAGAATATCAGTTAACGGTTGGTTTACGAAAGTGTATCTTTTGAAATAAAGCATACTGCTGCCAATAATGTTACACTAAGTCTACAAAAGATGACCCCTTGGAGTACAACATGAGCGATAAAATTATAAAGATAACTGATGCAAGTTTTGCAACTGAAGTTTTGAACGCAAGTTCACCTGTTCTCGTCGATTTTTGGGCAGCATGGTGTGGTCCTTGTAAAATGATCGCGCCTATTCTTGATGAAGTCGCTGAAGAATATACAGGCAAACTGACTATCGCAAAACTGAATATTGATGAAAACCCAGCCACCGCTCCAAAATATGGAATTCGTGGCATCCCGACCTTGCTTTTATTCAAAAATGGTGAAGTCGCGGCAACGAAAGTCGGTGCATTATCAAAAACGCAACTGAAAGAATTTTTAGACGAAAATCTGTAAGTTATCGTTATATGTAAGCTAAAACGTTTAGCGGTATATCTATTTTATCTAGAGAGCCGCTAGACGTCTTCACTTAAGCATGATAAGTTATCTTTATTCCTCGTATAGCACCCATATGAATTACCTTGTATTCCATTGCTCTTATCTTATATATCTAGCTTGTTAGTTCAGTATTGTGATATTTTTTGTTCAAAAACTGATGACATAATGATTTTAAATATGAAATTGAAAGTTTAGACGTTGAGTTATAGCAGTATTCAATATCTTCTGTTTCAATGTACTCTTCATATGAATTAAAGATAGTGCATAAACGAACATCATGAAATTCAATGTGTTTATATCTTTTGGATATAAAAATGAAGTGGGAGAAGGTTGGCATTGAGCAATTATGTGTTTTTTAATGCTAATTTGACCTTAAATTTGCGATATTGGGATGTATGTTGTCCTAAATGTACAAAAAACTATTGCTAATATTGTGTGTGTTTCTAATAATATGCCACACATCATCAAGATGAGTTGTAGCCAAATGTTAGAGCAATCTTAGTAATGGCTAGCACAAGATTTTTTTGCATTGCTGTTTGCTTCTAATGAAAATTAGCGATCAGCAGGGCAGTATAAAGTTAAACTGGCACTTATTAATAAGCTGCCGTCAATTTACGTTCATAGTTCGAGAATTACCCCGAGTTAAAGAACCCACCATTATGAATCTTACCGAATTAAAAAATACGCCAGTATCAGAATTGATTACGTTAGGCGAAAACATGGGGCTAGAGAACTTAGCCCGTATGAGAAAGCAGGATATTATTTTCTCTATTTTGAAGCAGCATGCGAAAAGTGGCGAAGATATTTTCGGCGATGGCGTACTGGAAATATTGCAGGATGGATTTGGTTTCCTCCGTTCAGCAGACAGTTCTTACCTCGCAGGCCCTGATGATATCTACGTTTCTCCTAGCCAAATCCGCCGATTTAACCTACGCACAGGTGACACAATTTCAGGAAAAATCCGTCCCCCTAAAGAAGGTGAACGTTATTTTGCCCTCCTGAAAGTCAACGAAGTTAACTTCGATAAACCTGAAAACGCACGTAGTAAAATCCTTTTTGAAAACTTAACTCCTTTACATGCTAACAATCGTCTGCGCATGGAACGTGGTAATGGTTCAACTGAAGATTTAACTGCACGTGTGCTGGATCTTGCGGCTCCAATCGGTCGTGGTCAACGTGGCCTGATTGTTGCTCCACCGAAAGCCGGTAAAACAATGTTACTGCAAAATATTGCAGCAAATATTGCTCACAATTATCCTGATTGCGTTCTGATGGTTCTATTGATCGATGAACGTCCTGAGGAAGTGACAGAAATGCAGCGTTTAGTTAAAGGTGAAGTCATTGCTTCAACTTTCGATGAGCCTGCAGCACGTCACGTTCAAGTCGCTGAAATGGTGATTGAGAAAGCGAAACGTCTAGTTGAACATAAAAAAGACGTTATCATTTTACTCGACTCTATTACGCGTCTAGCCCGTGCATATAACACCGTTGTACCTTCATCCGGTAAAGTATTAACCGGTGGTGTGGATGCGAATGCATTACATCGTCCAAAACGTTTCTTTGGTGCTGCCCGTAATGTTGAAGAGGGTGGAAGCCTGACAATCATTGCAACCGCACTGGTTGATACAGGCTCTAAGATGGATGAAGTTATTTACGAAGAGTTTAAAGGTACAGGTAACATGGAACTGCACCTATCTCGTAAAATTGCAGAAAAACGTGTTTTCCCTGCGATAGACTACAACCGTTCAGGTACGCGTAAAGAAGAGTTACTGACATCGCAAGATGAATTACAAAAAATGTGGATCCTGCGTAAGATTATTCACCCAATGGGCGAAATCGATGCCATGGAGTTCCTCATCAGTAAATTAGCGATGACAAAAACTAACGAAGAGTTCTTTGACTTTATGAAAAGAGCCTAACCGTTACCGTTAAAACTTTTCGTATTTTATAAAATAGGTGTCTGTTATGGCACCTATTTTTTTGTTTTTATACGCGGCGGTCGCACATAAAAATTAAAACATATCATATTAAGTAAAGCTCAATATTTTGCTGGCTGAATTTCAATGGATTAAGATGCTGTTTTATTGCTTTGTTTATAAATAACATTGAATAAATAGGCGATGTTTTTATTAAAACACTAATCATAAATGATAAAAACACCAACGCATATACGGTAACGTATTGAACTAAAAGATGAATGTTATTTTTATGTTTATTTTGTGATTAGTGCTAAATTTATTTGCATCACTTTATTATCTAATCATTAAATGCCTATTTAAGCATCAATCGGTTAACTCAATTTTGGAGTATTGCTTTTATGGCATGCATATTGCGCTTATTCAGTATAAAATTACGGATACTCTATTATTAAATCAAAAACACTAATAAAGTGTATGAACTAATAATGACAGGGATTTCTTCATGAATGAAGATTCGTCTTATAGCGGATTTGAGTACTAAGATGATAATGCATTGGCGTATGCTTATTTACTGGCATTCGCTAAAAAATTAGTTTTGAAAGTTAAATATAAAGATTAAGAGAGTCGAACAGTGGACACCATACACTTTGTAACCAATCTCTTCTACGTTTTCTTGTTTTCATTAGTTTTTATTTTTTTGGCTCGAGTTGTTGCAATAAAAATCGGGTTAGTTGATAAACCTAATTTCAGAAAGAAACACGTAGGATTAGTTCCTCTTGTTGGGGGAATTTCTGTTTTTTTTGGGATCTGTTTCGCATTTTATATTACAGGAGAATACATTCCTCATAAGTGGCTATACATCGCTTGTGCGGGATTACTCGTCTTTATCGGCGCATTAGATGATAGGTTTGACATTAGTGTGAAATTAAGGGCAGGTATCCAAGCGATCGTGGCTGTTGTGATGATGACAGCGGCAGGGTTGAAACTCGAATCACTTGGTCATGCCTTTGGTCCATGGGAACTCGTACTGGGTCCATTCGGTTATATCGTGACCTTATTTGCTGTATGGGCAGCAATTAACGCTTTTAACATGGTTGATGGTATTGATGGACTGCTTGGTGGTTTATCGTCTGTTTCCTTTGGCGCTCTCGGCTTTTTGTTATATCAAAACGGTAACTACGCGTTAGCATTTTGGTGTTTTGCCTTTATTGCCGCTATTCTTCCTTATATTCTTCTGAATTTAGGTGTGCTAGGTCGTCGTTTTAAAGTCTTCATGGGGGATGCGGGAAGTACATTGATTGGGTTCACTATTATTTGGATCCTTGTCGCTTCGACCCAAGAGGAAGTACATCCAATTAACCCAGTTACCGCTTTGTGGATTATTGCGATCCCACTAATGGACATGGTTGCCATTATGTATCGTCGTATTCGCAAAGGCATGAGCCCATTCTCACCAGATCGCCAGCACATTCACCATTTAATTATGCGTTCTGGCTTTACTCCAAAAGGAGCATTTGTACTGATTACCTTATCAGCGGCCGCTTTAGCGTGTGTTGGTATTATTGGTGAACACTTAACATTTGTACCTGAATGGGTAATGTTGGCATTATTTTTGCTTGTATTTATGATGTATGGTTACTGCATCAAACGAGCTTGGAAAGTCGCCCGTTTTATTAAACGAGTAAGACGTAGAGCACGCAGAGGAGCAGTACGGTAACGACAAAACGAAAATAGAGGTTCTGTGCAGTGAATAACTCAGAAACACAACCGAGTCAGTATCAATCGCCAATAGAGCCGGAATTGGATATCCGTGGTTTATGTCGCTCACTGTGGCAAGGTAAAATTTGGATCGTTGCATTTGCTGTTATTTTTGCAGCAATTGCTTTGGGAGCGTCCTATTTTATGCAGCCAAAGTGGAGTGCGACAGCAATTACGGATTTACCAACCGTCAATAATCTGGGAAGTTATTATTCTCAGCAACAATTTCTGCGCAACCTCGATTCCCGTATTAATACTACGGGGCAAGAAGGGCAATTACCAACAATCGCAAAAGAAGCTTATCAAGAATTCACAAAGCAGCTCGGCTCTTATGATACGCGTCGTCAGTTTTGGCTAAATACGGATTACTATAAGCAGCGTTTAGAGAATGACCCTAAAGCAGATGCCGCATTATTGGATGAGCTCATCAATGATATTGAGTTTACGCCAGCAGATGAAGTCAAAAATTTAACAGATAGCATTAAGTTAGTAGCGGAAACTTCCGCAGATGCGAACCAGTTACTACGTCAATATATTCAGTTCGCTAACCAACGTGCCACAGCTAATCTCAATGATGAAATTAAAGGTACATGGGCAACGAAAATGCAATCCATGAAGGCATTGGTTAAACGTGAAGATATGGTGGCAAAAGCTGCTTATGAACGACGTTTGAATGCTTTAGAACAAGCACTAAAAGTTGCTGAAAAACAAGGTATTGTACGTAATCAAAGTGCAACGCCTGTGGATGAAATTCCAGATTCTAAAATGTTTATGTTAGGTGCCCCTTTATTACAAGCACAGATTGAAACATTGAAAGCAACTGGGCCCGATCACGACAGTGATTACGATCAAAATATTGCCATGTTATCAACATTGAGCGTCGGGCCTACCCTCCAAGATAATTTTCAAGCATATCGCTATTTACGAACGCCTGAAGAGCCCGTTAAACGCGATAGTCCTCGTCGAGCCTTTATGATGGTTCTATGGGGAGCCATAGGAATGTTAGTAGGTGCCGGTGTGGTACTTGCTCGCCGCCGCCCATCTTGATTTTGGGATAAGCCACTGGTGAATTTACCAGTGGCATATAAAGTTATTAAGATTATACAAAGCAGCTCACTGCGAAAGATAAATATAAGAGAGTCACTGTGAAAGTATTGACTGTATTCGGCACACGACCTGAAGCCATTAAAATGGCACCACTGGTTCATGCATTAGCTGAAGATGCAGATTTTGAAGCTAAAGTTTGTGTTACAGCACAGCATCGTGAAATGCTAGATCAAGTACTGAAACTGTTTGAGATCATTCCAGATTACGATCTCAATATTATGAAGCCAGGGCAAGATTTAACGGATATCACATGTCGTATTCTTGAAGGGTTGAAAAGCGTTTTTGCTGATTTTCAACCGGATGTTGTTCTTGTTCATGGCGACACAGCAACGACGATGGCAACTAGCCTTGCGGCATTTTACCATCGTATACCTGTAGGGCACGTGGAAGCTGGGTTACGTACAGGAGACCTGTATTCCCCATGGCCTGAGGAAGCAAACCGTAAGATTGCTGGGCATTTAGCGATGTATCATTTCGCCCCAACCGAAAATTCACGCCAAAATCTGTTAAAAGAGTCTATTCCTGATAGCCATATTTTTGTCACCGGGAATAGTGTCATTGATGCGCTATTGTGGGTACGTGATAAAGTTATGAGCGACCAGCATATGATGGAAAAACTGGCTGCAAATTATCCGTTTATCGACCCCAATAAAAAAATGATTTTAGTCACAGGTCATCGCCGTGAAAGTTTTGGTGGCGGTTTTGAACGTATTTGTCATGCGCTAGCAGAAATTGCACAAGCACATCCAGATGTGCAAGTTGTTTACCCTGTTCACTTAAATCCAAATGTGAGTGAGCCTGTTAAACGTATACTGCATGATATTGATAATATTATTTTAATTAGTCCCCAAGACTACCTGCCGTTTGTTTATTTAATGAACCATGCTTATTTGATTTTAACAGACTCTGGCGGTATTCAAGAGGAAGCGCCTTCTCTCGGTAAGCCTGTTTTGGTGATGAGAGATACGACAGAACGACCAGAAGCGGTTGATGCAGGAACAGTTCGTCTTGTGGGAACAGATACACAAAAAATTGTGAAAGAAGTTAATCGGTTACTGACAGATGACGCGGAGTATCACGAAATGAGCCGCGCACATAACCCTTATGGGGATGGTCATGCATGTCAGCGTATTCTTGCAGCATTGAAAAGTAATCAGGTGAAATTATGAGTTTTGAAACTATTTCTGTTATTGGCCTTGGTTATATTGGTTTACCAACAGCAGCCGCCTTTGCATCACGTCAAAAACAAGTGGTTGGTGTCGATGTTAACCAACATGCCGTTGAGACTATTAACCAAGGTAAAATCCACATTGTAGAGCCAGAACTGGATATCGTGGTCAAAAAGGCGGTTGAAGAAGGCCATCTGAAAGCCTTTACTAAGCCGCAACCTGCAGATGCTTATCTGATTGCTGTGCCTACCCCATTTAAAGGTGAGCACGAACCTGACCTCGCGTATGTACGTGCTGCAGCTGAGTCTGTTGCTCCGGTGTTGAAGAAAGGGGATTTAGTCATCCTTGAGTCGACGTCGCCAGTAGGCACAACAGAGCAAATGGCAGAGTGGATGGCAGCTGCTCGCCCTGATTTAACTTTCCCCCACCAAGCAGGGGAAGATGCAGATATCGATGTGGCATACTGCCCTGAGCGTGTGTTACCGGGCCAAGTGATGGTCGAATTAATTAAAAATGACCGTGTTGTTGGTGGTATGACGCCAAAATCTTCTCTGCGCGCAAGTGAGCTATACAATATTTTCCTTGAAGGTGAGTGTGTAATTACTAACTCAAGAACCGCAGAAATGTGTAAGCTAACGGAAAATAGCTTCCGTGATGTGAATATTGCTTTTGCGAATGAATTATCATTAATTTGTGCGGAACAAGATATCAATGTGTGGGAACTGATCAGCCTTGCGAACCGCCACCCACGCGTTAACATCTTGCAACCCGGTCCGGGTGTTGGTGGGCACTGCATCGCGGTTGACCCATGGTTTATCGTTGCACAAAACCCGAAACAATCACGCCTCATTCATACCGCGCGTTTAGTCAATGATGGCAAACCTATTTGGGTTGTTGACCAAGTAAAAGCGGCGGTCGCTGATTGCTTAGTGGAAACAGGTAAAAAAGCCAGTGAAGTGACAATTGCCTGTTTCGGCCTGTCATTTAAACCGAATATTGATGATTTACGTGAAAGCCCAGCAATGCACATCACCAAAATGGTGGCGAACTGGAACCCAGGTAAAACGTATGCGGTTGAACCACACATCCATGAATTACCGACCTCTTTAAAAGGTATTTCTGAGCTGGTTTCGATTGAACAAGCCGTTAATGAAGCGGATGTGATCTTAATGTTAGTTGACCACAATGTGTTCAAAGGTATCCAAGGTTCTACAATCCCACAAAAATGGGTTGTGGATACAAAAGGAGTATGGCGTTGAAACGCATTTTAATCACTGGAGGCGCTGGTTTTATCGGCTCCGCAGTTGTTCGTCATATTATTGAGAACACGGATGACAGTGCGGTTGTGGTGGATTGCCTGACTTATGCAGGTAATTTAGAGTCCCTCACAATGGTTGCGAGTGACCAGCGCTATGCTTTTGAGCAGGTGAATATTTGTGATAGAGCTGCATTAGATGCTGTTTTTGAACAATATCAACCCGATGTCGTGATGCATTTAGCGGCAGAAAGCCATGTTGACCGTTCAATTGATGGCCCTGCGGCATTTATCGAAACTAATATTGTGGGCACTTACACACTGTTAGAAGCGGCACGTCATTACTGGTCTGCACTGAATGATGAGAAAAAAGCGGCTTTCCGTTTTCACCATATCTCAACAGATGAAGTGTATGGTGACCTAGAGGGGCCAGATGGTTTCTTCACAGAAACCACGCCTTATGCACCAAGTAGCCCTTATTCAGCCTCGAAGGCATCGAGTGACCATTTAGTTCGTGCATGGCAAAGAACCTATGGCCTGCCAACGATGATCACTAATTGTTCAAATAACTATGGGCCGTATCATTTTCCTGAGAAATTGATCCCTTTAATTATTTTGAACGCCTTAGCCGGTAAACCTCTGCCTGTTTATGGGAAAGGTGAGCAAATTCGTGACTGGCTGTTTGTTGAAGACCATGCACGCGCACTGCATTTAGTTGCGACAACCGCGCAACCTGGCACCACCTATAATATTGGTGGCCATAATGAGCGCCGTAATATTGACGTTGTAGAAACGATTTGTGATCTGCTTGAAGAGCTGCACCCGCAGAAGCCACAAGGTGTGGCGCACTACCGTGATTTAATCACATATGTGAAAGACCGGCCGGGGCATGATATGCGTTATGCCATTGATGCCGCGAAGATTGAGCGCGAATTGGGGTGGACGCCACAAGAAACCTTCGAATCAGGTATCCGCAAAACAGTGCTGTGGTATTTGAACAATGAAACGTGGTGGCGCCGCGTACAGGACGGTTCCTATGCGGGCGAACGTTTAGGTCTAGGAAATTAGGTGACAGTATGAAAGGTATTATATTAGCTGGAGGGTCGGGGACGCGTTTGCACCCTATTACTCGTGGTATTTCTAAACAGTTATTACCAATCTACGATAAGCCGATGATTTACTACCCGCTTTCTGTTCTGATGCTAGCGGGAGTTCGTGAGATTTTAATTATCTCTACCCCTGACGATTTGCCGATGTTTAAGCGTTTATTAGGGGATGGCCACGAGTTCGGGATTGAGCTGAGCTACGCAGAGCAGCCATCACCAGATGGCCTTGCGCAGGCGTTTATCATTGGTGAAGAGTTCATCAATGGTGATTCTTGCTGTTTAGTCTTGGGCGACAATATCTTTTTCGGTCATTCATTTAGCCCAAAATTGAAATCTGTTGCTGAACGAGTCAATGGCGCAACCGTTTTTGGTTACCAAGTGATGGATCCTGAGCGTTTTGGGGTCGTGGAATTTGACGATAATTTTAAAGCACTGTCGATTGAAGAAAAACCGGTTAAACCTAAATCGAATTGGGCAGTGACAGGGCTGTATTTCTATGATTCACAAGTGGTTGAATTTGCTAAACAAGTTAAACCTTCTGAACGTGGCGAGTTAGAGATTACGTCGATTAACCAAATGTACTTAGAACGTGGCGAATTAAACGTTGAATTGCTCGGTCGTGGTTTTGCTTGGTTAGATACAGGCACTCACGATAGCCTCATTGAGGCGGGTACCTTTGTGCAAACGGTTGAAAAACGTCAAGGTTTCAAAGTTGCTTGTTTGGAAGAAATTGCGTGGCGTAACGGCTGGCTGACAGATGAACAAGTCGCTTTTTCAGCACAACAGCTGAAAAAAACAGGTTATGGGCAATACTTAGAGGATTTATTACGTGTCCGTCCGCGCCAGTATTGAGAGCTTGCCATGGGAGAGCGAATTTTTTCATCGTTCAACGGCAAAGTTGAATTTTACGGGGGATAATCTCGAAACCCTCCTTGCTTATCAAATAAATGAATACGATATCGTGCAAGCAAAAGTCGCTGCGTCTGAAACGCAGTTGATTGACGATTTAGCCGGTATGGGGTTTTCATTTGTTGAAGGTGAAATCGATTTCGCGCTGACTATTGGCACAGAAAATGCTTATTTAAAAGCGGGTTTAACAGCGGAAGATCACGTTGTTGCTGCACAAGTGGGTGATATCCCTGCGCTGCGACAAGCCGCTGAGTCTGTCTTTAGCAAAAGCCGCTTTAGAGCACCTTGGTACCGTGATGGTGATAGCGGGCAGTTTTATGCGTTGTGGATAGAAAAATCAGTTCTGGGTACGTTTGACCACACTTGTTTACTGGTTAAAGATGTGTCTGGTGCGATATTGGGCTTTGTGAGTTTGCGGCACCTTGATGCAGAAACTGCACGGGTTGGCCTACTCGCGAAAATGCCAGAAGCGAAAGGGCAAGGTGTGGGGCGTAAGTTGATGTCAGCAGCATTTAATTGGTGTGTGGAACACCAAAAAAGACAGTTAAATGTGGCCACGCAAATCAGTAATGTTGCGGCATTAAATCTTTATTCACGTAGCGGTGCAGCAATTGCCAGTACCGCCTATTGGTTATACAGGGGACAACATGATTCCATTTAATAAACCACCCGTTGTAGGTACTGAATTAGAGTATATGAGACAAGCCATGGAAAGTGGCAAACTGTGTGGTGACGGTGGCTTCACGAAACGTTGTGAAGAATGGATGGAAAAACGGTTTAATTGCCCGAAAGTGCAGTTAACGCCATCTTGTACGGCTTCATTAGAAATGGCGGCGATCCTGATTGATACCAAGCCGGGTGATGAGATCATCATGCCAAGTTTTACTTTTGTATCAACCTCTAACGCATTCGTGTTACGTGGCGCAAAAATCGTATTCGTTGATATCCGCCCTGATACCATGAATATTGATGAAACTAAAATTGAAGCCGCAATCACTGAACGTACGCGCGCTATCGTTCCTGTCCACTATGCAGGTGTTGCTTGTGAGATGGACACCATTATGGATATCGCGAAAAAACACAATTTATTTGTGATTGAAGACGCGGCACAAGGTGTGATGTCGACCTATAAAGGCAAAGCACTGGGCACTATCGGCCACATCGGTTGTTATAGCTTCCATGAAACGAAAAACTACTCTTCAGGCGGTGAAGGTGGAGCAACGCTTATCAATGATAAAGACTTGATTAGCCGTGCCGAAGTGATCCGTGAAAAAGGGACGAATCGTAGCCAATTTTTCCGCGGCCAAGTGGATAAATACACATGGCGTGACATCGGCTCAAGCTACTTATTGTCTGATTTACAAGCCGCTTATTTATGGGCGCAGTTAGAAGAAGCCGACAAAATTAATGATCGCCGTTTACTATTATGGAAACGTTATGATGAAGCGTTGCAGCCATTGGTTGATGCGGGACGTTTAGTCTTAGCGACGGTGCCAGATGGCTTGAAACACAATGCTCATATGTTTTATATCAAACTTAAAGATATCGACGAGCGTACTGAATTCAATGACTATATGAAATCCCATGGCATTTTGACGGTATTCCACTATGTTGCATTACACACAAGCCCTGCGGGTATCGAGTTTGGTCGCTTCCATGGCGAAGATAAGTATACGACATCAGAAAGTGACCGCTTAGTGCGTTTACCGATGTTCTACAACATGACAGATGACGAACAACAAGTTGTCATTGAGCGAATTAAAGCGTTCTTTGCCTAATGTCATTAGCTAAAGCATCGGTTTGGACTGCTGGGTCTACCCTGATTAAAATCGGGGTAGGCCTGTTAATCGTTAAGTTATTTGCAGTCTCATTTGGCCCCAGCGGTGTGGGGCTGGCGGGTAATTTCCGCCAATTGATTACGGTACTCGGAGTATTATCGGGCGCAGGGATTTTTAATGGTGTCACCAAATATGTCGCAGAGCACCACCAAGACCCACTGAAATTGCGTGCAGTGTTGGGGACCTCATCGACGATTATCCTTGGGTTTTCGACCTTATTAGCAATTATCTTTTTACTGTGTAGCCCGGTCATTAGTGAGGCGCTATTTGATAGCGTGAAATATAGCTCAGTTATTCAAATGGTTGCTTTGATCCAAATGGGGATCGGTTACGCCAACTATTTCTTAGCTATCTTAAAAGGGTATCGAGACGCTTCAGGTAATGCATTGGCCATTATTTGGGGTAGCATAATTGGCGTGGTTGCTTATTATTTATGCTATCTAGTTGGCGGGTATGAAGGCGCACTCGCAGGATTGGCATTAGTGCCAGCACTCGTGGTACTGCCTGCGGCAGGGATGATAATTAAACGTAAGCAATTTGCGTTGTCATCATTGAAACCCGCATGGGACAAAGCAATTGCGACTAATTTAGGCAAGTTCACCGTCATGGCGATGCTAACCGCAGTTACGTTGCCAGTCGCTTATATCATGATGCGAAACCTGCTCGCCCAAACCTATAGTTGGGATGAAGTGGGGCTATGGACCGGTGTGACCACCATTTCAGATGCCTATTTGCAGTTTATTACCGCGACATTTTCAGTGTATTTGTTGCCGACGTTATCGCGTTTGCAGCATAAAAATGAAATCACAGCAGAGATTGTTAAAGCATTGAAATTCGTTTTACCAGCCGTAGCGGTTGTCAGTTTTACGGTTTGGTTATTACGTGATTTTGCGATTTGGTTGCTGTTCTCAACAGAATTTACAGGGATGAGAGACCTGTTTGCATGGCAACTGGTCGGTGATGTATTGAAAGTGGGGGCTTACGTATTTGGTTACTTGGTTATTGCCAAAGCCGCATTGCGTTTTTATGTCCTCACTGAAGTTAGTCAGTTTATATTATTAACGGGCTTTGCCCATTGGCTAATCCCTGAACATGGCGCAGTAGGTGCAACTCAGGCTTATATGGCCACTTATATTGTCTATTTCACTTTATGTTGTTGCGTATTTTTGATTTACCGTAGGCGAGCATGACAACCTTAATACATGTACTGGGATCGAACCTCCCACACCACAATCAGACGGTACTGACGTTTTTTAATGACGTAATCTACCGAGAGATGGCGCCATCATCAACACCGCATTTTATGGTCGTAAGCGACGATGTGCAGCTTGCTGACGCTTATCCTCAGCTAAAAATAGATGTTTTTGCGAATAAACAGGCTATTGCTAATAGCGTCATACAACGCGCCAAGGCAGATCGGCGTACTCGTTTTTTCTTTCATGGGCAATTCAATGCGCCTATTTGGTTAGCGCTGTTATTTGGCCAAATCAAATCCCATCAGTTTTGGTGGCATATATGGGGAGCAGATCTCTATGAAGAGTCTAGCTCACTGAAATTTAAGTTATTCTATATTTTACGTCGCCTAGCGCAGAAAAAAGTGGGGCACGTGTGTGCGACACGCGGGGATTTGTGCTATTTCCACCAGTCGAACCCTAAAGTGCCTGCCTCCGTGTTGTATTTTCCAACACGAATGGACCCCGCATTGACAATAAGCGAGCCCAAAGCACGTGAAGGCTCTCAACTGACGATTCTGCTGGGTAACTCAGGTGACCGTTCTAATCGTCATGTAGAGGCGCTGAGTGCGATTAAACAGCAATTCGGTGATGAGGTTAAGGTGATTGTCCCAATGGGCTATCCTGCAAATAACCAAGGCTATATTGAACAAGTCGAACAGGCTGCAAATAGTGAATTTACTTCAGGGCAAGTGGAAATTCTGAAAGAGCGCATGGAGTTTAGCGAGTACCTTAATCTGCTCAAATCCTGTGATCTTGGTTATTTTATTTTTAATCGCCAGCAAGGGGTGGGGACGGTTTGTTTGCTGATCCAATTTGGTATTCCGTTTGTCATCAGCCGTCAAAATACGTTCTGGCAGGATTTAACCGCTCAAAATGTCCCTGTGTTTTTCTATGGTGACAACCTGACGATACCGCTGGTGGACGAAGCTCAGCGCCAAATGAGTTTATTAGATAAACACCATATTGAATTTTTTGCTCCTAACTTTACTGAGGGCTGGAAAACCGTTCTCAGAGCCCTGGAGGAGCGAGCATGACGCTGACGGAATTAGGCGGCTTAGCACTGGTCTACCTGATATCAATTATTTTTATTGGTACTTTGCTATACAAAGAATTTTTACGTGCTCGGTTTAACTTCAATATTTTCTTTTCAATGCTGTATTTATTGACGTTTTACTTTGGTTTCCCATTAACCTGTGCGTTAGTGTTTCAATTTGATGTTGCGGTTGTGAAGGCGGATTACTTACTCTATGCGCAGCTAGCGGCAACCAGTTTTTATGCGATTTATTATGTCGCCTATAAAACACGGCTGTCTAGGCAACCGGATGCACCACGACGTGCGTTGTTTAGCATGAACAAAGTGGAAACGAATCTAACCTGTCTGTTATTGATACTGATTGCTGTTGTGACAGTAGGTATCTTTTTCATGCAGAACGGTTTTTTGCTGTTTAAGTTAAAATCCTATAGCCAAATTTTCTCCAGCCAAGTTTCTGGCGTGGCATTAAAACGCTTTTTCTATTTCTTCATTCCTGCAATGTTGATTGTTTATTTCTTGCGGCCAACACAGAAACGCTGGATTTTCTTCCTTGTTAGTACCGTCGCATTTGGTTTCTTAACCTATGTTATCGTCGGGGGAACAAGAGCGAACATCATTATTGCCTTCGCGCTGTTCTTATTTATTGGGATTGTCAGAGGTTGGATTACGCTGTGGATGTTAGCCGCGGCTGGGGTCGCCAGTATTGTAGGGATGTTCTGGTTAGCCTTAAAACGCTATGGGCTAGATGTTAGCGGTGCCGAAGCGTATTACACTTTCTTGTACTTAACGCGGGACACATTCTCCCCGTGGGAAAACTTAGCATTGCTGCTGAGTCATTACGATGAGATGGATTTTCAAGGCCTAGCGCCAATTATTCGTGACTTTTATGTTTTCATTCCTTCTTGGGTTTGGCCTGAACGTCCAGATACGGTATTGAACTCTGCCAATTATTTTACGTGGGAAGTACTCAACAACCATTCAGGACTGGCAATTTCGCCAACACTAATTGGTTCATTGGTAGTGATGGGCGGAGTGATTTTTATACCACTCGGCGCCATCGTTGTGGGGCTTATCATCAAATGGTTTGATTGGATCTATGGCATGAGCCTGAAAGAACCGAATCGCTATAAAGCTGCCATTATGCAGGCATTTTGTTTTGGCGCAATTTTCAACATTATTGTTTTAGCGCGTGAAGGCGTAGATTCTTTCGTCTCACGGGTGGTTTTCTTCTGCTTAATATTCGGACTGTGTCTGGTGTTAGCAAAATTACTGTATTGGTTATTTGAAAGTGCGGGGCTTATTCGCATAAAAACAGCTTCTTTTTTTAGAAGCCAACAGCGTGAAAGCCGCTAAAGGAGTATCATGGAATCGTCATCAACTCAGTCTTCATCCGTTACACAGTCATCTGTTCCACAATATCGTATTCGTGGTCATAATATTTGGGGCTTCAAAAATATGGCCCATTTCTTAGACTACCTTTTTGCGGGTGGGGAAACGAAAACGGGAACACTTGTTGCGATTAATGCAGAAAAAGTGATGATCGCTGAACAAGATACCGCTTTAAATACGTTATTAGGCCAAGCCGAATATTTATACGCTGACGGAATTAGTATTGTCCGTGCTATTCGTCGTAAATACCCACAAGCAGAAGTTTCCCGTGTGGCTGGTGCTGACTTATGGGAAGGGTTAATGGAAAGGGCGGGTAAAGAAGGGACGCCTGTTTTCTTAGTTGGCGGCAAACCAGAGATCCTAGAACAAACAGAAAGCAAGCTACGTTCCCAGTGGAATGTGAACATTGTAGGTTCGCAAAACGGCTATTTTACGGCTGAAGATCGAAATGCCTTGTTCGAACGTATTCGGGCAAGTGGGGCCAAAATTGTGACAGTTGCAATGGGCTCCCCGAAACAAGAAATTTTTATGCGGGATTGCAGAAGTGTGTACCCAGATGCCTTATATATGGGCGTTGGAGGGACCTATGATGTGTTTACAGGGCATGTTAAGCGCGCACCGAAAGTTTGGCAAAACTTAGGGCTGGAATGGTTATATCGCTTATTATCTCAACCTTCCCGTATTACTCGTCAGTTTAAATTGTTGAAATTTTTAGGTTACTATTACGGTGGTAAGCTATAAATTTTTTAGTGATTTGATTTTTATTGTTATTTTCACTAGGTTTCACTCACGGTAAGTGGGCTTAACAGGCCGACTTACCGTTCTTACGGTTCCGAATTGCTGGTCTCTTCCTTCAAATATTTCTATAATCCCTCAAAAATAAGTATGTTCGCATCAGTTTGTGCTCAATCTTGCGGCTATGGCATTTTTTTAATCGACTAATTGATTCTTTCCGAATAATTGCAGTGATTATTATTAACTGAGCTTCAATTAAAACTGCAGTTTTAATTTCTAATTTTGACAGGGGTATGTATGGGAAATCCACAACAGGGGCTTCAACGTGGGTTAGAAGCACGCCATATCGAGCTTATTGCGCTCGGTGGAACTATTGGCGTTGGGTTATTTATGGGATCAGCCAGTACGCTAAAATGGGCGGGCCCTTCTGTTTTACTGGCTTATATCATCGCAGGAATTTTTGTTTTCTTCATTATGCGCTCAATGGGGGAAATGCTATTTCTTGAACCTGTAACGGGTTCTTTTGCTTCGTTTGGTTATAAATATTTGAGTCCATTTTGGGGATGTCTCACCGCGTGGGGCTACTGGTTTATGTGGGTGGCCGTCGGTATTTCTGAGATTACAGCCATTGGTGTATATGCGGAATATTGGTTCCCTGATGTGCCTCAATGGATTTTTGCCATTATCGCAGTGGTATTAGTGGCATTAGCTAACTTAGCCGCTGTACGGCTGTATGGAGAGCTTGAGTTCTGGTTTGCCATGATCAAAGTGACCACGATTGTGGTGATGATTTTAATTGGCTTAGGGCTGATTTTTTTTGGTCTAGGTAATAACTTTGAGCCGATTGGGCTTGCGAACCTTACCGAACATGGTGGTTTCTTTGCCGGGGGCTGGAAAGGCTTCTTATTTGCTTTGTGTATCGTTGTGGCCTCTTATCAAGGGGTTGAGCTAGTTGGGATCACTGCGGGTGAGGCGAAAAATCCGCAAGTCACGTTAAGAAAGGCGATCAATAATATTTTATGGCGCATATTAATTTTTTATGTGGGCGCTATCTTTATTGTTGTAACGCTGTTTCCGTGGACTGAAGTGGGTTCACAAGGTAGCCCATTTGTTCTCACCTTTGCAAAAGTGGGAATTGTGTCAGCCGCTGCAGTAATTAATTTTGTGGTATTAACCGCAGCGTTATCTGGATGTAATAGTGGGATGTATAGCGGTGGGCGAATGTTGTATGCCTTAGCGCAAAATAAACAGTTACCTCGCTCATTATTGAAATTAACAAAAAATGGCGTACCGGCGCGTTGTGTGGGCTTTACTATCCTTTGTTTAGTGGCTGGGTCAAGCCTGAATTACATCATACCGAATCCAGAGAAAGTCTTTGTGTATGTCTATAGTGCGAGTGTGTTACCCGGAATGGTGCCTTGGTTAGTGCTATTGACCAGCCAAATCCGTTTTCGCCAACAAAACAGAGAAAAACTCATTGGACACCCTTTCAAATCGATTCTTTTTCCATGGGTTAACTATGCAACCTTGCTCTTTTTAGCCTGTGTTTTGGTTGGAATGGCGATTAACCCTGATACTCGCTTATCTTTAATCGTGGGCGCTATCTTTTTAGGGGGCGTTTCCCTGCTTTATTTTATCATTCGTCTGTTCAATAACCGTAAGGCAAAAGTGTAATCGCCGTTTTTTGCCTGATTTTTATTAACGGTACAGTGAAAAAGAGAGTAAATATGCTCTCTTTCTCGACGAAATGGATAAAAGGCAAGCAATCGATATTTTTATTTCAAAAAGGACTAGACAGCAGGAGGATAAATCCGTACTATCCTCTCCCGCAACGGCGTTAAGCGCCCGTAGCTCAGCTGGATAGAGCGCTGCCCTCCGGAGGCAGAGGTCTCAGGTTCGAATCCTGTCGGGCGCACCAGTTTTAGCGCTTCGCTACGGTTGGCAAAATGACGTTGTATGTAGTAATATAGCAACGCTTTGAAAAAAGTGAAGTTATGGTGGCTATAGCTCAGTTGGTAGAGCCCTGGATTGTGATTCCAGTTGTCGTGGGTTCGAGTCCCATTAGCCACCCCATTTTTTTGTGATATTGCGAGGGTGGCGGAATTGGTAGACGCGCTAGCTTCAGGTGTTAGTGTCCTATGGACGTGGGGGTTCAAGTCCCCCCTTTCGCACCACGAAGAAATGTAATGAGTACTAAAAAATTCGGCGAGTAGCGCAGCTTGGTAGCGCAACTGGTTTGGGACCAGTGGGTCGGAGGTTCGAATCCTCTCTCGCCGACCAATTTAAAGAAACCCGTCTTAATCGACGGGTTTTTTGCTTTTTATATTTATACTTTTATATTCTCTTCATTCTTCAAGCCATGTTTTGTTGGCTGCGTTCAGCTACCCAGGTTACATACTTATGTATGTTCTTCGGGATATCTTCATTTGCCGTTTTAGCCATAATTAGAATTATCCAGAGCATATTCAGGTTTTTTTTCAATTAGTGACTGGGAATGGTTAATTACTTGTTTTTATTTGTAATTTAGTAGGTCATCTCGCTAGTGTCGTAGAATAGATACAATCTATTATATTGATGTCGCCAAAAGGCGACATATTACCTTTTGATTTATAAGTAAATATAAATAACTCATTTATGGTGTCTCTAAACTGCGACAAAATAGTACAGCAAGATATGGGCAACAAGAGCGTGCATTCTTTAATGTTAGAGAGGCTGACTTCCAAGAAGAAAAATTATGTGTAAAACCGGAGGGATGAGAGAGAAGTTAAAAGAGTGAGCTTAAAAAATATCATTTGAAAAAAGTTGGCATGCATTGTGCATTATTCTATATGTAGATGCTCATCTCACTTCTTATGACAGCGAAGCTTCATAAACCCAGAGATGACGCAAAGCCGATTATCGGTGCCTATTGTCCAACTTAGATGATCAAGAGCTCATCCTCTTACCATCAACGAACGGGCGAAACGTTGAGTGAGGCACCATCCGTCTGTAGACCTGATTGTATTTTACACCTGCCTTGTGCAGGTGTTTTTTTGTCTATACAAAACACTTGGCCCCCTAGAAAATCACTAAGAGGCTAAGAATAAGAGAGGTATTAGCTTCTACCTTTACTAAACCATTTACTAAACCAACGAGTAATATAGGTATAGCAGAGGATAATGAATGTAATAATGAAAATGTCTTTACTAAGATCTTCGGTATTAAAACCAATAATCATAATAAAAACAAAAGGTGATAATACTAACAGCAGAAGGTCAAAGAATATTTGTAAACGGTTTGGGGTTGCAATAATCCAGCACCAAATAGTTTTAATTACATTCATATCGATATCCCTAATTCATTCAAAGCAAAGATGTATATAAAGCTTTATACACTATGTGTTTATTTTATAACATAGCGGAATGTGTTTTGCTTATCCTTAAATAAAAATTATTGATTAAACATTGCGTTATTGATCTGTGATGTTGCCAATCATAAACCTCATATTCTCCTTTTATGATGATTTAATGCGATTAAAGCAATGCATTTAAATTGTTTTTTGTGTTTTTATTTGGGATGGTAAATGTAATTTCAGTTAAGCTTATGAATAAAAAAACTCCACTAAAATGAGTGGAGTTTTTAGAAAAGGCCAAACAAGCGTATTAGTTTCGTTCTTGTTTTAATGAATGGTTTAATGCATCTTGGCGAATTTTTGCCGCATCGCTAGGTTTATGTTGTTTGTCAAACGCATCGGCTAACCATGATGCATCCTGCACATCAAAACGTTGAGCCAAAGCAGCTTTAAAGTAGGTTTCTGCTTTGTCCCATTGCGCGTGTTGTAGCGACAAAACGCCTAATGTACTGTTGAGTAACGGGGTGGCACCGTTTTGTTTTTGCAGATGTAAAAGGGTTTTTTCGATAACTTCAGGGCGTTCACTGTTAAGTTTTGGCACTAACAGAAGCAAGCGTTCATCATATTGCTGTTTTAAGCCATCAATAATTATTTTTTCTGCACTTGCAATATCACCACATTCAATTAAATGTTCTGCTAAGAAAGCTTGCAATGCGGTTTCATGACGAACTCGGCGAGGCTGTGCTTTCCACCAAGCTTTTAGTCCATCACTACCCCCTTCAGCCATATATTGGTTCATCAGCCCTTTGTAAGCCTTTAATTTCAATGCATCGAGCTCATCTTCATTGTGTAATTGCACTTTGGCCATGACCGGGAGTAATTCAATCAGCGACTGGTAAGCACCTGAACGTAAGTAAGCTTGTTCCGCAAGACGTAAGACTTCAGGGTGCCTTGGAGCTTTGTCGAGAAGTTTATCGATGCCATTACGAGCAGCGTGGACTTCCCCTTCCGCTAATTGAATACGGACACGGCTGATATCAACAGGAAGTTGATCACTTCCCGCAGCTTCTGCGGCTCTATCTAAGTACTGGTGAGTGCGATATTCATCACCACGTTGTTGAGCGGCTTCAGCTGCCATTAGGTAGTTAATCACGGGTTGTTGAGAGAAATCAGCATGTTTGCTCATTAACTTTTCAACCTGTTCGAAATCACCTTCTGCTAATTTCAATAGCGCTTTTTGTGTTTGAGTATGTGCTTTGTGGTATTTACGGCCACTTACCCAACCTCGAGTACGCGATGTTGTACTAATAAAGCGGCGATAACACCAACCGAGGAACAACAGCACAAATTGGAGCAAGATAAAGCCTAAAACGAGGCTGGTTACACTGGTCGTAATGTCATAATTGTCAGTACGAATAAAAACATAACCTTGGTGACCTGCTAATAATGGGCCTAAGATCACCCCGGCAATAAGTACTATAAATAGGATCAGGACTTTTATCATAATTACCCCCTATTGCCAGCAGGCTCTGCTGATTCAAAAGGGTGCGAATTGTCAGCTGACTCTGCTTTTTGCGTATCCGTGGCAGGAACAGCAGCATCGGGCGCAGCCTCTGTTGACGCTTTAGGCGCATCTGCTGCGGCATCAACAGCACCATCGCTAACTTTTGTGTTGTCTGACGACTGAGAGAGTAAGCTACGAACCCGTGTTTGCATGACTTTTTCTAGCTTCTCTTGGCTTTCTAAGGTGTCAGGCATATCAATGTCAATCGGCTGATTGATTAAGTCATCAATAGTTGATAAGAAAGCTTTAGTTTCAGGCGCTTCAGTATCAAAATAGGCTCTTACCCATGTCGAAGCTTGTTCTAATGACTGCTTGTAAGTGGCTTCTTGATAACGGGGTACCGCTTGTGCTGCGATTAATAATTGAGAACGAATGTTTTCACGTAGGTAAATATCTTGATTTGGGGCTAGGAGCGGGGCTTCTGAGCCATCACGAGCTCGAACTGTAACAAAGTCATTGGCGAAACTTTTCCAGCTACGAGTCAAGTTTTGTTTCCAATCAGAGATATCATCGCTAACGTCAGCGTTATCTTCAGTTTTCGCGTCGCCACTGTTTAAATCCGCTAACCGTAAATTATCGACTTCATTACTTAGCTGGTTTAAACGTAAGATAATACCGTCATAGTCAACTTGGTTGATTGCGGCTAATTTAGCCATATCACTGTTAATCGATTTACGAATGTCGAGTAGGCTCGGGTCATTCATTTCTGCCAGACTTGAGTCTGCACTTTTTAACAGAACGGCTGCGGTCACTGGGTCACGGTCATTCCACAGCTTTCTTCCTGCCATTTTGACCATAAAGTCAGCTTGGGCTAATAGCCAACTTTTCACATCAGCGCTGGATAATGCTGTGACGTGTGCTTGCAACTCTTGCATGCGGCGGTTGAGGTTCTCTTCATATTCACGAGAATGGCTTTTTATTTCAGCATTGGCCGCAACTAATGCGTCTAACCGTTGCCTGTCGGAGTTTTGTTGTTCGACTAAATCACTCAGCCTTTGCTTTAATTCATTGTTTTCATTTACTAAAGTGGCAGTGCTTTGTTGGGTGAAATAGTATAATCCGCCACCAATCGCGATGATAATAGCGATAGCAATTACACCGCCTACCAGACCAGAACGTTTTTGTTCCGAAGAAGGTTTAGTTTTTGGGCGCTGTTGCTCTGCGCCAGCTTCTGGGGTAACCGTCTCGGTTGTTTTATCGTGTTCCGTCATAAATTAGCATCCCATATCGATTGAAATTAATGCTTCTAATAAAGCATTATTATCTGCGCTATTAGCTATACAGACCTTTTGCCATCCGCCTCTGCGGGCTTGGTCTGCAATCCGTTCACTGACGACAAGTAGGCGGCGGGAAAACCACCAAGTTTGGTATTCTTCAGTGATTAATTCGTCTAACAAGGCTAACATTTGACCACTCGTGATCACAACATCTGTAATACCCGTTTGAAACCATTGCTGATTGAACAGGGCTCTATCATAGTAAACGGGATGCCTTGTATAACATTCACAATAGCTGACTTTTGCGCCCCTGGCCCTTAATGTTGATGCGAGAAGCTCTCGTCCGCCATTTCCTCGTAATAATAGAGCGTTTTTCCCTTCGAGAAATTGAAGTTCAGGGTGTGTTAGTAGTACTTCACTGGTTTCACCTTGTTCAGCCCAACTTATGCTTTTTCCTGTTACTTGTTGAAAATACTGCCCTGTAGAGCGGCCAATTCCATAGTAAGATAACTTATCTGACCAGCTACGCGCCATTTGTTCAAGTGTTAAATTTGCATATTCGACTGCATTTTTAGATAAAAGAAAGACTAAATCATTTTCAGTAAGGCTATCAAGTTGAGGTATAAGGGTATTTAATTCAGCACCGGGTCCAATGCGAATTAAAGGGGAGGAGAAGGCTTCCCCCCCTTTGGCGGTGATTGCCGTGATCAGCTCTGAACCTGCAGGTTCAGGGCGAGTGACAAGCACTTTCATGCAGGCGGGTTTCCTTGATAGACATCCGCCAAAATTTCCCTTGCACCACGCTCAAGTAATTCTTCAGCCAAGGATACCCCTGCTTGGTTAGCTTCGCTTGGAGAAACGAGCCGATCCCCACGAATAATAACACTGCCGTCTGGGGCTCCCACCAAGGCACGCAGCCATATTTTGTCATCTTGCCAAATAGCATAACTGCCAATAGGGACTTGGCAACCGCCTTCAAGGCGCATATTCATCGCACGTTCCGCAAGGACACAAGTTGAGGTTGCGTCATTATTTAGCTTCGCAAGTAACTCGCGGGTTTTACTGTCATTTAAACGGCATTCGATGCCGACAGCGCCTTGGCCAACCGCAGGTAAGCATTGTTCAGGAGCAAGAGCGGTTTTAATTCGCGTTTCTAATCCCAAACGTTTTAACCCTGCAACGGCCAAAATAATAGCGTCATATTCACCGTTATCTAATTTTGATAGGCGTGTTCCCACATTGCCGCGCAAGTCGCGAATGACTAAGTCAGGGCGAAGTTCCCTTAATTGGCATTGACGGCGTAAACTCGATGTCCCAACGATACTGCCTTCTGGTAATGCATCAAGACTATCGTAGTGGTTTGAGACAAAGGCATCTCGAGGGTCTTCGCGTTCACAAATCGTGACTAACCCTAAGCCTTCAGGAAATTCAACAGGGACATCTTTCATAGAGTGAACGGCAATGTCAGCGCGCCCTTCCAATAAAGCAAGTTCTAGCTCTTTGACGAACAGCCCTTTTCCGCCAACTTTCGCGAGAGGTGTATCAAGGATGATGTCACCTTTTGTCACCATAGGCACGAGTTCAACCAGCACACCTGGGTGAAGTTGCTCTAATTTGTCTTTGACAAAGTGTGCTTGCCATAGGGCTAGAGGGCTTTTGCGCGTAGCAATACGCACGATATTTGTTGATGTCATTTTACTGTTTTCTCTGGCGAAGAATGCCGCAGATTAACCATACAATTGGCATTAGTTTTAACATGTTAAGGATATTTTTTCCAGTTAGGTGAAAAAACCCTCTTCGGATCGTTTATCGCCGATTTACTTTTTCTACCATGATGCAAGAAAGTGATTAAAAATGAGATGACCTAGAATAGTTATTAAGTCCTTTCTTTAGCTTATCGTGCTATTTTTTGCGTGGAACATTCTGTGTTTTCTGTTAATTCGTGTTGAAGCGTGTAAGCACAGACGCTGTGCGTATTGTACTTAATATCATTCTATTTTGTTGTTTTACTAGACTGCTGGGTAAAAAGAAATTATTCCATTGAAAAACAAGGGATATTTTACAGATTAAAAAATAAAAAGTCTTTTTATACAATATGTTGAAAAGCATTTTGTATCAAAAATAAGCGCGTAAAATTATGTGATCTACTTTACCCTTTTGATGCAAGGTGTTAAATTGATCACGTTTCCGACAATCCATTTGAAAATTATTTTAAATCTATCTCTATCTGTTGGGTGCTGGGAAATTCTCCGGTTTGTATTACTTTCATTCAATCAGGCGTAACCTTTGTATCTCTATATTGAAACCTTAAAACAAAGACTGGATGCGATAAACCAATTACGGTTGGAACGTGCAACAGCTTCTATGAGTGAAGCCTTCTCGAAGGTTTATAGCTTGCTGCCTGTCTTGTTTCATTATCATCACCCAATGATACCTGGTTTTATTGAAGGTAATGTGCCTCATGGTGTCTGTTTTTTCTCACCTGATGCAGAGCAAATGAAGTGGTTGGAACAATTTGAACGCTTTTTACCTATTGAAACTGCCACGAATGGCGAATTACCCATCACAGGTATTTATTCGATGGGGAGTACCTCTTCTGTTGGACAAAGCCAATGCTCAGATATTGATGTGTGGGTTTGTCACCCCTCTTGGTTGGATCACGAAGAAAAACGGTTCTTACAAAAAAAATGTACACTGATTGAGCAGTGGGCAGCGTCTTTAGGCATTGATGTCACTGTTTTTTTAATCGATGAAAATCGTTTTCGCCATCATGCCAGTGGGCATATCGGTGGAGAGAACTGTGGTTCAACGCAACACATCCTACTATTAGATGAATTTTATCGAACGGCTGTGCGTATGGCGGGCAAGCGTTTATTGTGGACGATGGTACCCGTTGAGGAAGAACAGCATTACGATGAATATGTTATGGGGTTATACGCGCAAGGGGTATTAACGCCTAATGAATGGCTTGATTTAGGCGGGTTAAGCGAACTTTCTGCCGCGGAGTATTTCGGTGCAAGCCTATGGCAGTTGTACAAGAGTGTCGATTCCCCCTATAAGGCCGTATTGAAGAGTATTTTGTTGGAATCCTATTCATGGGATTACCCTAACGGCAAATTATTAGCGATGGAGTTTAAGCGTCATTTACATGCTGGCGAAATTGTGTGTTATGGCTTGGACTCATACTGCTTAATGTTAGAGCGTGTGACACGTTACCTGACTGAAATTAATGATTTAACTCGTCTTGACCTTATCCGTCGTTGTTTCTACCTAAAAGTGTGTGAAAAACTGTCTGAAGAAGACGCTAACACGTGTTCAGGCTGGCGCCGTGATGTGTTGTCTCAGTTGGTTGAATCATGGGGTTGGGGGGAAGCACGTTTGTCGATACTCGATACACGTAATCAATGGAAAATTGAGCGTGTCCGTGAGGCGCATAACGAGTTACTTGATACGATGATGCAAAGTTATCGTAACCTTATTCGCTTTGCGCGGAGAAATAATTTAAGTGTTAGTGCAAGCCCACAAGATATTGGGGTATTAACCCGTAAATTATATGCGGCTTTCGAGGCTCTTCCTGGTAAGGTGACATTAGTTAACCCCCAAATTTCACCTGATTTAAGCGAAGCGCATCTCACCTTTATTTATGTGCCTGAGGGGCGCGCTAACCGGAGTGGTTGGTATCTGTATAACCAAGCGCCAAATATTGATGCCATTATTGGCCATCAACCTCTTGAATATAACCGCTATTTAAATAAATTAGTGGCGTGGGCGTATTTTAATGGTCTACTGACTGAGACAACCCAAGTTTATATGCATAATGGGAAGTCCCAGTGTGATGAACGAAAACTGCTTGAATTAATGCACGATGTTTCAAGCCATTTCCCTATTAGGTTACCCGCTCCAACGCCAAAAGCGCTTTATAGCCCGTGTGAAATTCGCCATCTGGCAATCATTGTTAACTTAGAAAAAGACCCAACACAGGTCTATTCTGAGCAAGTTGTTCATGTTGATTTTAGAAAACTGGATATTTTCAGTTTTGGCGAATCACAACAATGTCTGATCGGTAGCATTGATTTGTTATATCGTAATTCGTGGAATGAGGTAAGAACGCTACATTTCAGCGGAGAACAGTGCATGTTAGAAGCACTTAAAACCATTTTAGGGAAAATGCATCAAGATGCGTCACCTCCTGAAGCGGTCGAAGTGTTTTGTTATAGTGAGCACTTACGTGGGTTGATTCGTACCCGTGTACAACAGCTAATTTCTGAGTGTGTTGAATTGCGTTTATCGAGCAACCGAAATGACCCTGGGCGTTTTAAGGCATTACGTATCGCGGGGCAGACATGGGGTTTATTCTTTGAGCGCCTGAATGTTTCCGTACAAAAACTTGAGAATGCGGTTGAGTTCTATGGGGCTATCTCCCATAACAAGTTGCATGGCTGGCCCGTTAAACTTCAGGCGAAGAGTGACAACCATTTGCCTGCGGTTGTCGATGGCTATGCAAGTGAAGGGATTGTACAGTTTTTCTTTGAAAATACGGCAGATAATACCAGTTTTAATATTTATGTTTTAGATGAAGCGAATCGGGTTGAAATCTATTCCCACTGTGAAGGATCGAAAGAAGATCTTGTCCGTGATGTGAGTAAATTCTATTCTTCTTCCCATGATCGGTTTACCTACGGTGCAAACTTTATCAACTTCAATTTACCGCAATTTTACCAAATCATTAATCAAGATGGTAAAAACCAAGTTGTTGCCTTTTCTGGCGGGACATGGCCATTTACGGCAGAAGATGATGACATTGGGTATGAAATGCATTCTAGCCAACCGCAGCACCCACAAGCGCACTATTATTGATGGTAGGCAGTAGTATAACGCTGCCCACCGTTTAAATTCATAAGGCTTAGAATGAAAAGGGCTCTTGGCTTTGGAAAGCAATTGCCTCGGCTAGTTTAGCCTTAAACTCATGTCCTGAACGGTCACAAACCCAATGACCTTGTTGATAATCATAATGGTATCCACCTTGCTTCGTTGCTAACCACATTTGGTGGAATGCCTCTTGTTTGTTGATAATAATTTTACTGCCATCTTCAAAGCTAAGGGTCATCACGCCACCATTGATTTCACAATCAATATCGGCATCACCTTCATAATTATCTAAATGCTCTTCGATGCTGTTCAGTAGCGCTTCGGCTAACTGATGAAATTCGCTGTCATTCACGATTAATTTCCTGTTTGCTCACAATGATTTAATGAAAACTATTATTATTGATTGAAATTATAGGAGGGGATCGGCATTGGGGTCAATCTAAGCATACCTACTAAAAATTTCAGACTAAATTTAGCCTAAAGTATATAATATCAGCATGCTGAATAAACAGGCGTGATTTGCAAGGCCACTCCTGTTATTGTGTAAAATATCAGATGTCAAAAGTAAGCATTACGGGCGAAAAAGAATGAAAAAAAGTTTAATTGGGCTTAGTGCTCTAGTTGTTTTATTTACCCTTTCTGGTTGCGGCTTAAAAGGCCCGTTGTATTTTCCGCCGGAAGAAACTGCAGCACCGGCTAAGGCATCTGATGTGCAACCCACTGCACAAGACAGTACTGCCAAAGAGCCTGCTCAAACCACAAATAATCAGTAAGTCGCCTCTATGGAGCGTGAAATGCAATTTTCTAAAATGCATGGCTTAGGCAATGACTTCATGGTTGTCGATGGTGTTACACAAAATGTGTATTTTTCGCCTGAATTGATTTGTCGATTAGCAGACAGGCATACAGGCGTTGGGTTCGATCAACTATTATTAGTTGAAGCACCTTATGACCCTGACCTTGATTTTCATTATCGTATTTTTAATGCGGATGGCAGTGAAGTTGCACAATGTGGCAATGGAGCCCGTTGTTTTGCACGTTTTGTTAGGCTAAAAGGCTTAACGAATAAGCAGAAAATTAAGGTCAGTACTCAGTCCGGCCGTATGACATTAACCATAAATGAAAATGATGATGTCAGCGTTAATATGGGCGAACCTGATTTTGAACCGCAGAGAGTGCCATTTCGCGCTATCAAAGAAGAAAAGACCTATATTATTCGAGCACAAGAACGTACAGTGTTGTGTGGGGTTGTCTCAATGGGGAACCCGCATTGTGTCATTCAAGTTGAAAGTATTCATACGGCAGAAGTCGAAGTTTTAGGTCCCGCATTAGAAAGTCATGAGCGCTTCCCTGAACGTGCCAATATTGGCTTTATGGAAATTATCAGTGCTGACCATATTCGCTTGCGTGTCTATGAACGCGGGGCTGGGGAAACTCAAGCTTGTGGTAGCGGAGCATGTGCGGCTGTTGCAGTTGGAATTACTCAAGGGCTACTGGCGAAACGGGTTAAAGTCGATTTGCCGGGGGGCTCATTAGATATTTCGTGGGACGGCCCTGGGTCGCCACTTTATATGACAGGCCCTGCAACGCATGTTTATGACGGAGTCATTCAACTCTAATTTTGAATAGCCGAAGAGGGAAAAATGGATAAAACCAAAAAAGCACAGGAATTGGTTCATCAAATTGATGAGCTCGATGTCGTGCGCTACTTAACGGAAAACCCCTATTTTTTTCTTCGTAATGCTCAACTGTTGGAGCAGCTAAAAATCCCCCATGTTGTGCGGGAGGCTATTTCATTACCTGAATTAGTGATGAGCCGTCAACGGTTGAAAATCAAAGAGCTCGAACAAGACATTCGTTTTATGGTTGAGCAAGTCCATGAAAATGCGGAGCTTTTTGAAGAGTTATTAGTGTTGGTGATTGAAATGTCGTCAGCAGAAAGTTTACAACAAATGCTGTTAGCGCTAAATCGTTGGGCAAAAAAATTAGGTTTATCAGGTGCCCAAGTACGCTTGTTTAGCGATAGCTGGCATTTGTCTGCACCGATGGATGCGCATCAACTTGTTATTTCGCGTCGCGTCTTTGAACCTGTGAGAATTCAACGGTTTGGCGATAATCTTAACTACCTCGGTCGGCTAAATGGCCCTGAAATTCAATTACTTTTACCCGAAGCATTAAATGTGGGCTCAGTCGCTATTTCACTGTTTGGTCATCACGGTGAATCAGGTATGGTCATTTTTACTAGCCGAGATCGTGAACATTACCAACATGATATGGGAACGGTCATGCTGGAAAAAGTTGCTCAAATTCTACCGAGGTTATTATGCCAATGGATAGAACGCCTGTAAAAAATCAGCCAGAAGGGCTGATGAGCCAAATTGAAGCTTTTCTGCATTATTTGCGAGTTGAACGCCGGCTAAGCCCCGTCACTATCACTAATTATCGCCGTCAACTCAGTGTTATCGTGGAAATGTTAGCTTCATTAAATATCCATGAATGGCAAAAAGTAGATGCGACTATTGTGCGTAATGTTGCCGCGAAAAGTCGTAAATCTGGCTTGCAAGCAGCAAGTATGGCGTTGCGGTTATCATCGTTGCGTAGTTTTTTTGATTGGATGGTACATCAAGGGGAACTACCAGCAAACCCGGCAAAAGCAATCCATGCTCCAAAATCCAAAAAGCGTCTCCCTAAAAATATGGATGTGGATGAAGTTTCCCAACTGTTGAATATGGATAGTGGCGACCCCCTTGTTGTACGTGACCGAACAATGCTTGAAGTAATGTACGGTGCGGGGTTACGTTTATCTGAGCTCGTTGGGCTGGACGTTCGCCATCTTGATTTAAATACGGGTGAAGTGTGGGTGATGGGAAAAGGGAGCAAAGAGCGCAGAGTGCCAATGGGGAAAACCGCAGTGAGCTGGCTGCAGCGTTGGCTTGAGATGCGAGAACTCTATGAACCAGAAGATGACGCTGTTTTCATTTCAACCCAAAGTGGTAAACGAATTTCGAATCGGAACGTACAGAAGCGTTTTGAGCAATGGGGAATAAAACAAGGGGTTAATAGCCACATTAATCCCCATAAATTACGCCACTCTTTTGCGACACATATCCTTGAATCCAGTGGGAATTTACGTGGAGTGCAAGAACTTCTTGGGCATGCAAATTTATCGACGACACAAATCTATACGCACCTTGATTTTCAGCACTTAGCAAACGTTTATGATGTGGCTCATCCGAGAGCAAAGAGGGAGAAACCTTAATGCATTTTTACCGTCCGTTATCACCCATTTTGGCGATCACGTTTGATTTGGATGACACGCTTTACGATAACCATCCCGTTATTGATAAAACGGAAGAAGAAGTTTTACGTTTTGTTCGTGAATATGATCCGCGCTTTAATCATTTTAATAATGAAGATCTTTATGCTTTTCGGCGCCTTGTTGAAGAACAAGAGCCTGATATTTATCATGATATATCACGCTGGCGTTGGCTTTCTTCCAAAATGATGCTTTGCCATTATGGTTACTCGAAAGAAGCCGCGCAAAAAGGGGCGGATGACATCATGGCGCACTTCACCTATTGGCGAAATAAAATTGATATTCCGCAATCCACCCATGAAACACTGCGTCAGCTTGCAGAGAAAGTTCCGCTGGTGGCGATCACAAATGGAAATGCAGAGCCTGAAGCATGTGGGTTAGGTCAATATTTTCAATTTGTATTGAAAGCAGGGCCCGACGGACGCTCAAAACCATTTTGTGATATGTATCGCTTAGCGGCGAAGCGGCTTGAGATGGAACCACAGTTTATTCTTCATGTTGGGGATAACTTGCTGACGGATGTTGAAGGTGCAATTAACAGCGGCATGCAAGCCTGCTGGATCAACACAAATCAAAAAACACTGATGGAAGAGAAAGAGGGGCGTTTATTACCGCATGTGGAAATTTCGCGGTTGGATTCTCTCTTATCATTGGTATAATCATTTACTGTATAAAAAGACAGTGGGGTTTGCCATTGTCAATAACCTCACAGTGGTGTTAGCCACTGTTTTGCTTTGATGGTAACTATGGACGTCTCTTATCTGCTTGAAGGTCTTAATGACAAACAGCGCGAAGCGGTTGCCGCACCGCGTACCAATTTACTTGTCCTTGCGGGGGCGGGGAGTGGTAAAACTCGGGTGTTAGTGCATCGAATCGCATGGCTGATGTCTGTAGAAAATGCTTCTCCATTTTCAATTATGGCAGTGACGTTCACGAATAAAGCAGCTGCAGAAATGCGCCATAGAATCAATCAATTGATTGGAACCAGTGAAGGCGGAATGTGGATAGGGACATTCCATGGCTTAGCGCATCGCCTATTACGCCAACACTATATGGATGCCAATTTACCCCAAGACTTTCAAATTCTCGATAGCGATGACCAATATCGCCTTATTCGCCGCTTACTTAAAGCAATGAATCTAGATGAGAAACAATGGCCACCACGTCAGGGTATGTGGTACATCAACGGTAAAAAGGATGAAGGTCTTCGCCCTCAACACATTGAAGCCTACGGTAATCCCGTTGAAGCAACATGGCTAAAAGTATACCAAGCTTACCAAGAAGCCTGTGACAGGGCCGGACTGGTGGATTTTGCTGAGCTATTATTACGTGCCCATGAATTGTGGCTAAATAAACCTCATGTATTGCAGCATTACCGTGAGCGTTTTACGAATATTCTTGTCGATGAATTCCAAGATACCAATAATATCCAATATGCATGGATCCGTGTACTCGCGGGGGATACGGGCAAAGTCATGATTGTTGGTGATGATGACCAGTCAATCTATGGTTGGCGTGGCGCTCAAGTCGAAAATATCCAGCGCTTTCTCAATGATTTTCCTGGTGCAGAAACTATCCGTCTCGAGCAAAACTATCGCTCAACGAATAATATATTAAAAGCAGCGAATACATTGATCGCGAATAATAGTGACCGCTTAGGAAAAAATTTATGGACGGAAGGGGGAGATGGTGAGCCAATTTCCCTTTATTGTGCTTTCAATGAGCTAGATGAAGCGCGCTATGTGGTTGGGCGCATTAAACAATGGCATGAAAATGGTGGAGCGTTAAAAGACTGCGCTATGTTATATCGCAGTAATGCTCAATCACGTGTACTGGAAGAGGCATTAATCCAAACTAACATGCCCTACCGTATTTATGGTGGGCAACGTTTCTTTGAACGCCAAGAGATCAAAGATGCGCTTTCTTATTTAAGGCTGATAGCAAACCGTAACGACGATGCTTCTTTTGAACGTGTGGTCAATACACCAACCCGTGGGATTGGAGAGAGAACATTAGATACTGTTCGCCAAACTGCACGGGATCAACAACTGACATTATGGGAAAGTTGTGAGTACTTACTTCGCGAGCAGGTACTCGGTGGGCGGGCAGCCGCTGCAATTGAGCGTTTCTTAGAATTAGTCGATGCATTAGCTAAAGAAACCCAAGATATGCCATTGCATGTTCAAGCAGATAGAGTGATTAATGACTCTGGCTTGCGAGCGATGTATGAGCAAGAAAAAGGTGAAAAAGCACAGGCACGAATTGAAAACTTGGAAGAGCTAGTCAACGCGACTCGTGACTTTAGTTATCAAGATGAAGACCAAGACTTAATGCCACTGCAGGCTTTTCTTTCTCATGCAGCATTGGAAGCAGGAGATGGGCAAGCGGATGTCAGTCAAGATGCGGTTCAATTAATGACATTACATTCAGCTAAAGGGCTAGAGTTTCCCGTTGTATTCATTGTGGGGATGGAAGAAGGTATGTTCCCAAGCCAAATGTCGATGGATGAAAGCGGTCGTCTTGAAGAAGAACGTCGCCTTGCCTATGTCGGTATTACCCGAGCAATGGAGAAACTCACGATCACCTACGCTGAAAGCCGTCGTTTATATGGCAAAGAAGTTTATCACAGGCCTTCTCGTTTTATCGGTGAGTTACCAACTGAGTGTGTTGAGGAAGTTCGCTTGCGAGCGCAGGTTTCAAGACCAGTTAGTCATCAACGCCTTGGTACCCCGATTAGCCAAAATGACTCGGGTTATTCATTAGGGCAACGAGTGGTGCATCCAAAATTTGGCGAAGGCACGATTATTAATTTAGAAGGTAGTGGTGAGCACTGCCGTCTACAAATTGCTTTTCAAGGCCAAGGGATTAAGTGGCTGGTGGCGTCATATGCGAAGCTTGAGAAACTGTAATAGGTAAGTATAAATAAAGTAGAAATCTGAATAATATTTCTACTTTATTTATTTAAATGAAATATAGGTTTAAAATAATTATAATTTGTTTTTATTATACAAATAATAAATTAGTCATTCCTTTGTCTTTAATATAAGATAAAAACGCAATATAGATATCAAATTATATTTTTAATTATATGAAAATAAAAGGAATTAATATGAAAATTGATTTTAATTTAAATAATTATGATTTTAAAAAAATAGACTCGTTAATTTTTTCTGCTGAAAACCGTTTAAATAAAATTAAGAAACTGAAGTCTTCATTAGTAATGAAAATTAAAGATGAATATGGTTATGAATATTTATCTGAAAAAACAAATATAAATAGTGAAGTGACTGCTAAAATAGATGAGGTAAATAAAGTTATTGAATTTTTTGAAGGTGATTTACTAGCAATGAAAAAACTTGCTAGTAAATATAACAAGGAAAGCATCGGTAATGAAATTGTATATTTTGAGACTAGTGAGTTACCTAAGTGTAAAATAGGGTTGGAAATAAATAAACAAAATAAAAATATTGGTAGTGACCATAAGATACTAGAAAGTATTTTTGTAATCAAAAAAATCCCTCATGAGACAAAGGAGGTTATGTTAAATAATGAAAAATCTACTTTAGTAAAGATAAACAATGAAATAACTCATCTAAATACATCGTTTAATAAAATTAAAACAGGTATTGTATCTATCTCAATAAATTATCATAACGCTAAACTAAAATCATTGAAAAATAGAGCATCTCAGTTATTAGAAGATGAACGAAAAATTGATTTACAGTTAGATAACATAGAAATTGAGACAATAAAAAATAAAAAAGAGATAGATGATGAAATTGAAAAATTTGTTTCGTCTATAAATGATTTGAAATCTCGTTCGGTACAGCTATTAAATAAAGGAAGAGCTTGGGGTTCCAGTTCGGTTATTACTGATAAATATAGCCAAAAACAGATAGATGAGTCGATGAGAATGCTGGAAGAAAAAGTTTATAAAAATGTAAAAGTATTTGATGAACAATTAAATATGTTTAAAGGCCTAAGTGAGTTGAACGAACATAAAACTAATTCAGAAATAGAAGAAATAAGGTCATTACGTAGCAATATTACATTGTATAGACTAGAAAGCCCTAGCATAGCAAAAGATAAGCATGTATTAAATGAGTTAAGTAGGATAAGTAAACTACAGGAGTCCAATTTACTAAAAGTATCAGACGAATTAAATCAATATATTGATAAGCTAAATATTGAAATAGAAAAACAAGGCGAATTAGAAGTGAAATCAGAGCCTTTTAAAAACTTTCTATCTTTAAATATTAAAAGATATAATGAAGAAATGCATGATATTAAAGAAACTATCAAGGATGTTGAACTTCACTGGTCAATTCGTTCTCAAAAAATGATTGAAAATCAAGATGGTAATGCATTAGTTCTACCTGTAACTCAAAGCGAATTAATTTCAGAACGAATTACGGCTTTCCAGTCGGTGGAAGAGGGGAATAGTGAAGTAAATAAAAACCTAGGACAGGTAAGCCTTCTTAACCCAGTGGCACGTTGTTCTTGTGGTGGTATTGGAAGAACTGCATTCTGCTAAGTCAATCAATCATTTAATTTGATTTTATAGTAAGCACTCAATATGGATGGAGTGCTTTTTTACTATGGAATGAGTATGTTATTTATGTGATTTTGAATCTCTTTTCTAGTTTACTCGATGATAACTATCACTATCTTTTTAGTGATTGACTTTGATATGCCGTATTAATCCTCAGGATTTAAGTTTTTAATTTTAAAGTTTTATCTCAATGAAGTATAAAATATTACCTAATTAACTTTTCTAAGACTCATCATGTCAATGAATAAACTTATTGATTCACTTTCCTCACAAGGTTGGTATGTGTGGAACGATTTTCTGACCTTGTCAGATATTAAAACGATAAAACAATGCATACCAAACACATTGCAAGATGCACGCATTGGGCATGGAGACTCATTACAAGGTAATAAAGCTGTTCGTGCTGACCAAACTATTTGGCTAGAGCCTGAAATGGGGGCGCCTATCACCCATTATCTAGATAAAATGGAACAGATAAGGCAAGAGTTAAACTGCCAGCTTTATCTAGGGCTACGTGATTTTGAAACGCATTTCTGCCGTTATCCTAATGGTGGGTTTTATAAAAAGCATCTTGATAACCCAAGAGGACAAGGGCGTCGTAAGGTGACTACTGTTTTATATATGAATGAAACATGGCAAACAGGAGATGGCGGTGAACTTGTTGTTTACGACAAAGAAAACAATCAACTGTTTGAATTAGAACCTCGGGCTGGCCGCATGATTTTTTTCATGTCTGAAGAATTTCCACATGAAGTGCTACCGACTCAGCAAAAACGAGAAAGCATTGCTGGTTGGTTTTTAACAGAAAAAATACTTTAACTCGTTCAGACTATTACCACCTCTTAATGAGGTGGCTGATAGAAGTATTCTCATTATTTAAATATCCAACAAATTTTATAACAGCGGTTTCAATATATTAATTTGATTTTTTGTTTTTCTTGATATTAAAGTTATTCGAGTCTTAGTGTTTTAATATTCAATTATTGACTATGTTTTCTATTGTGTTAATCAATTATATAAAAGGAGTTTATAAATGAGTGATACTGATAAATTTGGTTATGGTTCTAAACAGTCCCAACAAGGTGTTAGCGTTATAGAGTATGAACGCCAATTAGAAAAAGCATTGAAGGAGTTAAGTAAGAAAAATATAGGCGATACTGTGATAATTAATTCTAATGATGATATGTCATCATTAATTCAAAATGTAAATCATTTCCCAGCGCAAAAAGACTATTTGTCAGTGGCTGAAATAGGGGGTTATTCATCTAAATTGAATAGTTCGATTTTTTATTGTTTTAAATAGATTTGTTTTATAATCCTAATAATTAAATATTCTCTAATATTGTATTAAATTATGTGCCACCCTAATAAGAAGTGGCACTAATTTTACATCAATCGCTTAAATTCATTTCCTAAAAAAGTAATTACTGCGTTTCCTCTTTCAATTTGATAATGGGAATGGTGGCGCTGTTTATCCAGTTCATTAAGTTGCTGCGATTGGCTCTCATTCAACTTCCATTGTATTAATTGCTTCGCGAGTTTTTTGTTAGCGTGTTGGCTACGTTCAGATTGCACTTTGACAGTGATCCCCGTGGCGACATGCTTCGCTCTAACCGCAGAGGAGGTTTTATTAACATGTTGACCTCCCGCCCCTTGTGCTTTGGTAAACTCAAATTCAATTTCACTTTCCTCGATAGGTTGAACAGGTGAAAATTGAGTCACACTTAAGAACCAGTTTTTTCGTTTATGCCGTGGCCGAATAGGGCTTTGGCATTGCCACTGGATCGTACCACACCAATTGTTTGCTAAAGTTTCAGCCTCTACACCCTCTAAACAAACTAAGGCAGATTTCAGCCCTTTTTTAGACGGAAAAGACTCTAAGACATCATAAGTGACATGATATTCTTTAGCCTCTTGTAGAAAGTGGGCAAGGGCTTTTTCGACAGCAATACAGCACTCTTCCGGTCCTTGAGCTGAGGAGAATTGTAATAAGATCATTAACACTCTCCACTGGTTTTGTACGTGATGACAGGTTTAAGACGTGCAACCACTTGAATAACGCCAATATTCACCATGCTTTCAATTACAGTATCAATAGATTTATAAGATTGTGGGGCTTCTTCGTAAATCAATTGTTTGTTTGCACAGATAACACGGCTACCTAGCGCCGTTCTTGATAATTGAATCGGTGTATATTTATGAGACAAACGCCCTTTACACTCAGTTCGCATCCATTTCCGACCAGCGCCGTGAGCAAGAGAATTCAGACAAACTTCACTTGGTTGTGGGGAAACCAGATAACTGTAATCACCTCGAGAGCCAGGGATAACGACAAGCCCGCGATCTGATGGGGTGGCACCTTTTCGGTGTATCCATCCATCAATACCATTAATTTTGCAGGCTTCAACTAGGTTATGATTGATATCAAGAACAAGTTCACCCTTTGACTTAACCTGTTGAAGCATACGTAAGCCGATCATCTGGCGATTTAACTGAGCAAAATGCAAAGCACGCTGATGTGCTTCCAGATAATTTTTTGCATCTTGAGTATTGTCTATAAGCCCATCATGACTATGATTTTCTACATGCTGACAAAGGATGGACTGGCCTAAACCTCGAGAGCCACTGTGAACTAATAACAGTAATTGCTGTTTATCTAAACCACTCATACTGAATAATTCTGTATTTAATATTTCGTCAACGGCTTGAAATTCAGCAAAATGATTTCCACCACCAATAGAACTTAATGATGGCATAAAATCATGTGATAGCATGTTGTCTGGGACATGCTCTTCAAGCCATGACAAAGGCGCATGATCTGGCATTTCAGAAAGTTGTTTTTCGAGCTTATCGAGGTTAACTTTCGATTTTTTAAGATCAGTTTGGAATAGTGCCATTCCACAACCAATATCATTACCAACCAGTGCAGGATAAAAGCGCTTGGTAGAGAAAAATGCCGCGCCAATTGGGTATCCACGACCTGGGTGCAGATCCGGCATGCCGACAACAGATACCATACCAGGTAAGCTTGCAGTTGTTTGTAATTGTTGGATTGCTTTACTTTCAATCCATGTAGATCCTGTGGCGATATAGCTAACTTGCTGATCCACAGTATATAGGGTATTGCCCATAAGCTATTAACTCATTTTTAATTGAAAAATAAGGTGAATTAGCAGGCAAAATTAAGAAAATAGATTAACTAACGAGAGTGGCTATTTCTGAGAGTGCCCACAAAGAGTTTGATTAATTGTTGTCATGGTAAACCTCCTTGCAGTTAGTAGATGAATGTAAAACGCTGCGGATACTAACGATAACTTTTTTCTTTTGCAAGGACTATTTTTAAGACTATCGATTTTTAGCCTTTTTCCGAAGTTCAATATATAAAAATAAAATATAAAATTAAATGATTTAAATTTATTTATAATATTTAATCTAATAAATAATTAGGTAATTAAATTTGTATTTTCATTTATTTCTATGAAATTAAACGTGAGTGGAATATAAAAGTTTGTTATTATTTTTGCGGGTGCTTGAGCCTTTCTGGTTCAAGCTTATTATGTTGGATAAAATGTTTGGATTAGAAATGGAAAAGCCCCGTTAGTTATTATTAACCAACGAGGCCCAAACCTAACCCGACAGTTGGGATTGTGCCTCTTAACCATTAAGAGGTCAAGGGAAATGAGCAAGTTCGCAGTGATTGCGTTTGTTTCAGCGTGTATTACCGTGTTTAGTATTTCAGTACTAATGCGAGACAGACTTTGTCTAATTATCATTAGTCATGGAAATACAGTTGTTCAAACAACGTTTTCTTACGAAGAGTAATGTTGCTTTGCGAGGGAAACTATTCCCTCGTAATTTCCCGATTTAATTGTGCGTATTCAGGTTTGGAATTAAGTGCCCAATTAAAAACACCCCAAGATGTTATTTAATCTTTGGGGTGTTTATTTAATTATATAGATAATTAAATTATTAAGCGATATGTACAGTTTTTCCGCCAATAATTGTGCGTAATACTTTTACATTCTCAATATCATCGGCTGGGATCTCAAATACATTGCGATCTAATACAATCATATCGGCAAATTTTCCAGCTTCTAATGAGCCAAGTACATCTTCACGGTGTTGTGCATAAGCTGAGTCTATCGTAGCGGATCGCAAAACTTCAATTACCGTTAAGTCTCGGTCATTATCCAGCCTCGGTGCTTTTTGGCCATTAATATCACGACCACGGCGTGTTGCTGCCACTTTTAAATCGTACCACTCGTCGAAATCATCGATTGGCCAGTCACTACCAAATGCAACAACCGCGCCAGCGTCGACAAATTTAGCGATGGGTTCAAGTTGCTCAAAACGCTCATCACCGAGCATTTTTTTCTCAAAAGCGGCGAGCTCTGGAGTTGGAGCGGCCCACTGGAAAGATAAGCAAGCGATGGTTTTCAAACGCGCAAAACGTGCATAGTCATCGGCATGGACTAATTCATTGTGAGCGAGTCCTGGGCGAATATCTTTTTCGGGGTGTGCAGCACGCATTTTTTCTATCGCATCTAAAACGATGGAAACGGCACCTTCACCGACAGTATGCAAGTGAGGGTCATAGCCCGCTGCGGCAATTTTTTCCATTAATTCATCAAGAATCTCAGCCGTGAAATACAAATCACCGTAGTTATCCGTTTCAACCCAATTCGGAGCGTCATCCGTGCCCTGATTGATACGGTATGGCTGCAATAATGACGCTGTCATGGTTGGAAACTGCATAACACCATCAACAAACATTTTAATATTATTTAAGCCAATACCCGGGGTTGGCGTCCAATCGGCTTGGTGCCATTTTTTGGCAAATGCAACAGCTTTATCCACTGCTGCCGCTACTGAGGCAACATTTGGTGTTTCATCAGGGGTAATTTCACGTGCTGCTTGGAAACGGATTGTCAGGTCGCCACGTTGTTGTAATTGAGAAAAGGCTTCAAGTTGTTGTTCTGAAACGCGCGCATCCATCACCATGGTCACACCTTGCTGATTAAGGACTTTCTGTACTAATTCAGCAACTTCAATTGCTTGGTCTTCACGAATTGAAGGAATGCTATCGGCAGCACGCATAGCAGGCGCATCTTCAAGGATACCGTTTAACTCGCCATTCTCGTATTTACCAATTTTACCATCGGGTGGCTCAGGCGTATCTTTGGTGATACCAAATAATTCGAGGGCACGGCTATTTGCTAGCAGTGTATGGCAGTCATTTGAAAACAAGACGACAGGGCGTTTTGTATTGAGCTTGTCCATATCTTCACGGTACATATCAACACCTGCAGGGATCATACCTTGGCGCAGCCATGCAGTGACTTTGAGCCAATCATTTTCCCCGGTACGAGGGTCTTTATCGAGGTGATCTTGTACGCGCGCTAAAATTTGGTCGATAGTTAACGATTCATAATTTAAATGGCAACCAAAGAGTTGAATACCGCCCCAAAAAGGATGCATATGACCATCAATGATGCCAGGCATCATCATTTTTCCTTCGAGATCGATACTCTCTGTCTCAGGGCCAACATATTGATGAAGTTCATCAGAGGTACCTGTGGCAAGAATATAACCATCACGAACAGCAACCGCATCGACAACGCGATTTTTATCATCTGCGGTATATATATAACCGTTAAAGTAAATAACGTCAGCTAATTGATTATTCATTGTAAACCGTCTGTATCAGTGGTGCTTTGGTGGCACCAGAGCTAAAAAAACAACGGGGAAGGCAAGTGCTCCCCCGTAATCATTTATAAGACTTGAAATGCTTAGTTTATAATCATTTCAGTTTCATCGTCAGAGATTGCAGGTGGACGACGAGTAAAACCATGGGTCAATAGTGCTAGGTAAATAGCCCCAGCAGCTAACCACCATAAACCTACTTTAAAGGCTTCGCTATCAAGGCTTGTCCATAACCATAATGTTAGGATAACACCAACAGAAGGCATAATCAGGCAAGTGATAATTTTTGTATTATCCAACGGTGCTTTACGGTCAATATAAAAATGCTTAATGACCGATAAATTCACAAAAGTAAACGCGATTAAGGCACCGAAGCTGATCATTGAGGCGACCATGCTGAGCGAAAGTACCAATGAAAGTAATGACGCTAGTGCAACAAAAATAATCGAGTAAATCGGTGTGTTGAGTCTTGGATGCAGATAGGCAAACAGCGAACGTGGCAACACACCTTCTCGGCCCATCGCATAGAAAATACGCACAATACTGGCTTGTGAAGTCATTGCGGAGGCAAATACACCAATAACATAAGCGGTGATAAAGCTAGATGCCATCATCGCGCCACCCACTTGTTTCATTACCGCAAGGCTCGCAATATCGGTATTAGGAATAAAATCCTGCCACATCGGGTAAACCAGATGCGCGCCATAGGAGATGACGACAAACAGGGTACCCGCGATAAATACGGTGTATAAAATCGCTTTGGGTAACGCACTCCGTGCATCTTTGGTTTCTTCTGCCATGGTGGAGATCGCATCAAATCCAAGGAAGGCTAAGCAGAGTACCGCAGCACCTGCAAATAACCCTGATACTTGTTCTGACATGACCGTAATCGGTGCTAATAAAGCATCAGTATCCAATATAAATGAAGTTTTAAAACTCAAATATAGGAACACGGCGATAAAGACAAATTGCATTAAAATGATTAGCATATTCATTGAGGAAACTAATTTAATTCCCAAAATATTCATGATGCTAACAATTGTAATTGTGCTGCAAATAATCACATACATTGGGATATTGGGGAATGCTTCGTGAACAAAGATCCCAATCGCAATGTAATTAATAATAGGTAAAAAGAGGTAATCGAGCAGTTGTGCCCAACCCACTAAAAAACCGAGTGTGCCGCCAAAGGTTTTTTGCACGTATGAATAAGCAGATCCTGAAAGCGGAAGTGCGCTTGTCATGCGGCAATAGCTCATGGCAGTGAAAAAGACGGCAGCTAATGTAATTAAATAAGCGATAGGCAGATGGCCTTCACTTAATACAGTCACTTGTCCATAGGTGGTGAAAATTCCGAGTGGCACCATATAAGCCAGCCCGAAAAAAACTAACGCAGGCACGGTCAGTACGCGTTTCATTTGAACGGTATTCTGTTGCATTTTTAAGCCCTTCCCAAAAGCCCTTAACAACGTCAACTCTGTCTGAATGTTCAGGCCGAGTGAACCTAAAATGCAGCCGTACTCGTCATACTTCGAATCACAACGTTGTTGGCTTCGCTCGCTCGCACTAGTCACATACTTTTGTATGCTCCTAGCGACTCTCTTGCTTGCCGCCTAGTTGTGTTTTCGAATTATTTAGAGTCGTACTCGTCATACTTCGAATCACAACGTTGTTGGCTTCGCTCGCCACCTAGTTATGTTTTCGAACTATTTAGAGTCTTAACGCTACATGATTGTATAAAATTAAATTTTAGAACCGTCTGCATTCAATTTCAGAAAACCTCGCACCAGGACATTTTAAAAATGAAATGTCATCGTGCGCACTTTAATGAAACGTCAGTGATGAATCGGACCATCACCATCCGCTGGGGTGAATACAAGCGGCGTACAATATAATTACCAAGTTCCTATTAAGCAATCATTAATTTAAAAAAATAAACAACTACTTTTATTTCAAAGAGTTGTTTGATGGATGTGTTTATTAATTGAAGTGGATTTAAGATAAGTTAAATCATAGCGATTATACTTAGAAAATCAAGATGAATTTTTTGTGGATAACATACTGATTTTGTAGGGTAAAGTTTATTTTGTTACAATTTTGGCATATTATAGATAAGAACAAAAAGATTTAAATTAATTTTGATTTAGGATGAGTTAGATAAAGAATTTGCGACTTAATTAAATAGCCTATTTGCATTAATTAAATTAACTATTCGAGTTCCATATAATGAAACGCCGAGCTCGTTTAGAATATTAAACGAGAGTCGGCATTTAATATTAACACTATTTTCCGGCTATCTGAGTTTTTGAAAACTGTTATCCGTTATTTTCTTCTTAGTTTTTGCTGGGTATATAAAGCATCTAATGTAAATAAAATTAATGCAACCCAGATAAACCCAAAAGTGACTAACAATTCAGGAGTCATAACTTCACCGTACACAAAGACAGCGAGCAAGAACATAATACTTGGCCCCATATATTGGAAAAAGCCTAGCGTTGAAAGCCTTAAATGGTTAGCCGCTTCTGTAAATAGTAACAGTGGCACTGTAGTAATTATCCCAGCAGCAATCAAAAGCACATTCAAATGCCAATCATTCATTGTCATATCACTCGTTGGACTATCTGCAAAAAATAATAAGAAGATTATACCGACAGGAAGAAGCCAAAGTGTTTCGAATGTCATTCCTGTTTGTGCATCGACCCCTAATTTTTTGCGTAATAAGCCGTAGGTGGCAAATGTTACAGCCAAGCTTAGCCCTATCACAGGGACTGAGCCAAATTGCCATAGCTGGATCAAGACACCCGTTAATGCAAGACCAACAGCAACCCACTGCATGCGGCGAAAACGTTCTTGTAAAAATAACATTCCAAACAGTACGTTAACTAATGGGTTGATAAAGTAGCCTAGGCTGGCTTGTAGCATATAACCATTATTAACTGACCAAATATAAATTAACCAGTTACAAGCAATCGTCGTTGCAGTCACACCAAGAACTAATATTTTCTTTGGTTGCTTTAGTACTTGGCGGACATAGCTCCAATGCCGTGAAACGGTTAATAATAAAATCATAAAGAAAAATGACCAAATAATACGATGAGTCAGAATTTCTTCTGCGGGCACTTCTTGGATACTTTTAAAATAAATAGGTGCGACACCCCAAATAAAATAGGCGCCTAAGGCACATAACACGCCTTTGGTAGTATTTTGCTGGCTCATTGTTGGCTCTGAAATTGAATTAAAGACTAAAAAGATACTTATACAGAGAGACCGAGCCGATTTAAGCGGCTCGATTTTTGATACCACTAATGTGACATTGCTCAGGTTTTTTTACAAGTTATTAGTTTAGTAGGTGACTAATTATTTATATTTTATTTTTACCCAACCAGATAAGTAGCCGTTGCTGTTGCAATGTGTTGATTATTTTCATTATGAAGCTCACAGCGGGTAACGGCTATTTTATTACCGTCTCTTAATAAGCTGGCACTGGCGGTAAATAGTTGGCCTCGACCAGGACGCAAATAATCAACTCGTAGGTCAATTGTCCCCATACGAGACATTTTGTCGACGATCTCAGTATGAGTTAAGGGGGTAATTCGCTGCAAAATACGGTTAATACACACCATGCCTCCTGCAACATCTAAAATCGAAGCGATCACACCGCCATGTAGGATGTTTTGAGTGAAATTACCAATTAATTGCTGACGATTCTCAATGCTAAGCTGAACAAAATCATCATTTAGACTCATTAATTTAATACCCAGTAGTTGGTTAAATGGCATTTTATAAATAAAAGCATGGCTCATTAACTCACTGGCTTCTTCTAAAGTATAAGTACGGTCATTCATCGCTTTCATCCTTTAAAAATATGTAAATCATAAGTTAACATTATGTTTAAATGATGTCTCTAACAAACGAATGAATAATCTTTCAACAGTTATTCAGTTTTGTGTGTAAAATAGGACAAACTTTTTTTGGACGATGTTGAAAATAGGAATGACTAATGCGCGCTTTACCGATTTTGTTAAGTGCAGTGCTCAGCTTTTGGTCTGCTTCACTGTTTGCGACCGAAGATACAGATATTCAGCCTGTTGACGATGTAAAAAATACCCTACCAATTCGTGGTAGCATCATTTCAGGGTTACTACAACACCACGATAACCCATTTGTGTTGTACCCGTATGAATCGAATTACATCATTTATACCTATACATCCTCGATAAATAAAGAAGCCATTTCTAGCTACAATTGGGGTGATGATGCGTTAAAGGATGAAGTTAAATTTCAACTAAGTTTAGCTTTTCCTTTATGGGCAGGTATTGCGGGTGATGACTCAATTTTAGCTGTTTCTTATACTCAGCGTTCTTGGTGGCAGCTAAGTAATAAAAAAGAGTCTTCACCATTTAGAGAAACCAACTATGAGCCTCAAGTGTTTGTTGGCTGGTTAACCGACTACCAATTTGCCGGTTGGACGTTACGTGAGTTTGAAACGGGCTTTAACCATGAGTCAAATGGGCGTTCAGAACCAACTTCTCGCAGCTGGAACCGAGTATATGCGAGAGCGATGGCGCAAAATGGTAACTGGCAAGTTGACCTTAAACCGTGGTACCGCATTCATGAAAGTGAAGGGCGTGATGATAATTCCGATATTACCAAATATATGGGTTACTATCGTTTAAAAGTAGGGTATGCATTGGGAGACAGCGTATTTACTACAACTGGGCGTTATAACTGGAATACGGGTTATGGTGGTGCAGAACTGGGGTGGAGCTATCCAATTAGTAAACATGTGCGTTTTTATACCCAGTTGTTTAGCGGATATGGTGAGTCGATGATAGACTACAATTATCGCCAAACACGTTTTGGTATCGGTGTTATGCTAAACGATATGTTGTAATGGAAGAAAAACTCAGTTCTCTATTTTGTTCTGAGTTGCATACCAAGTCATAAATCAACAAATTCGCTGCTCAATTGGGCAGCGACTTGTTTTATCGATTGAGGAAGTTTGTGTCCACTGCTTGCGTCATTAACCCACTTTCATTGGCTGAAAATGTGCTCAATAGTACATTTGGTTATCAGTCATTTCGCCCAGGGCAAGATGCCGTTATTGGGGCCATCCTGGATAACCGTGATTGCTTAGTGTTAATGCCAACTGGGGGCGGGAAATCCCTTTGTTATCAAGTTCCTGCTTTAGTGAAAGAGGGCGTTACACTGGTGGTTTCTCCCTTAATTTCATTAATGAAAGACCAAGTTGACCAATTGCGGTTACATGGGGTTAATGCTGCGTGTTTAAATTCATCGCAAACGTCACAAGAACAACGTCAAATTATTGAGCGGTGCAGTCAGGGGGAAATAAAACTACTGTATGTTGCCCCTGAAAGGTTGTTAACTGACTATTTTCTAAGCCAACTAGCAGGATGGAATATCACCTTGCTAGCGGTGGATGAAGCCCACTGTATTTCCCAATGGGGGCATGATTTTCGGCCTGAATACCGCGCACTAGGTCAATTACGGCAATCATTACCCAATGTACCCGTGATGGCGCTAACCGCGACTGCGGATGAAACCACACGTGCAGACATTATTCGTTTATTAGAACTCCATGAGCCACTCGTCCATGTGAGTAGCTTTGATAGGCCAAATATTCGTTATACCTTAGTCGAAAAATATAAGCCTTTAGATCAACTTTGGTTTTTTATTAAAGGCCAAAAAGGCAAAGCGGGTATTGTTTATTGTAATAGTCGCAGTAAGGTTGAAGAAACGACAGAGCGATTGCAAAAACGCGGCTTAAGTGTTGCGGCATACCATGCAGGGTTAGATACTGCACAACGTGAATGGGTACAAGATGCATTTCTAAAAGATAACCTACAAGTTGTTGTGGCAACAGTGGCTTTTGGGATGGGAATAAACAAATCAAATGTTCGGTTTGTCGCTCATTTCGATATTCCGCGTAATATCGAAGCGTATTATCAAGAAACAGGGCGAGCAGGGCGTGATGGTGTTGAAGCCGAAGCCATTTTATTCTATGACCCAGCAGATATGGCATGGTTACGTCGTTGTCTTGAAGAAAAGCCAGCGGGTATGCAGCAAGATATTGAACGACATAAGCTGAATGCTATCGCCGCTTTTGCCGAAGCGCAAACCTGCCGTCGTTTGGTACTACTCAATTATTTTGGTGAAAATCGCCAGCAACCTTGTGGTAACTGTGATATTTGCTTAGATCCACCAAAACAGTACGATGGATTAGTTGATGCGCAAAAAGCACTATCTTGTATTTATCGTGTTGGTCAGCGCTTTGGTATCGGCTATATTGTAGAAGTATTACGTGGTGCGAATAATCAGCGTATCCGCGACTTAGGTCATGACAAACTGCCTGTTTACGGTATCGGTAAAGAACAAAGTAATGAACATTGGGTCAGTGTGATCCGTCAGCTGATCCATTTAGGTATGATCACACAGAATATTACGCATTTTTCAGCGCTTCAATTAACTGAGGCTGCAAGGCCAATATTACGGGGTGAAGCGACACTGAAACTCGCAGTTCCGCGTGTTTTAGTGGTAAAAAGCCGTAATCAACAAAACAAAATTTATCATGGCAATTATGATAAAAAGCTCTTTGCGAAACTGCGTAAACTGCGTAAATCCATTGCAGATGAAGAAAATATTCCGCCATTTGTGGTGTTTAATGATGCAACATTGATTGAAATGGCTGAGCACACTCCGACTTCACCAGCCGAATTATTATTAATTAATGGTGTTGGCGAGCGCAAACTCGAACGTTTTGGAGTGGCATTTATGGCACTTATCCAAGACCATCTTGAAGGTTATGAATGAATAAATAAGGAAGCTGTTGGATGACGCCTGAACACCTAAAAGAGAGTTGGCTGAATCGAGAAACTCAATTTTCTGCTTTTACAAATGGCCCACTTTTAGATTTCTGGCAACGCCGTGAAGAATCTCAATTTATAGGTGTTGATGATATTCCCATTCACTATGTCCGATTTATTCACCCTAAGCATCACAAAGCGATTGTTATTTCACCAGGACGCAGTGAAAGCTATGTAAAGTACCCGGAAGTGGCTTATGATTTTTATCATTTAGGCTATGATGTTTTTATTATTGATCATCGCGGCCAAGGCCGATCAGGGCGCATGTTAGCGGATCCTCAAAAAGGTCATGTTGAAAAATTCACTGACTACATTGATGATTTTGAAAAGTTCATTGAGCTTGAAGTTAAATATCGGCATTATCCAAAATGTTACGCGTTAGCTCACTCAATGGGGAGTGCTATCTTAGCCGGGTATTTATTGCGAGATAGCGTCACATTTGATGCTGCAACCTTATGTGCACCGATGATTGGAATTAATCTACCGATGCCTCGTTGGATGGCGAGCTTTATTGTTGATAGGGCCGAATCTCGCGAAAGTGTTCGTAATGACTACGCGGCTTCTACTGGGAAATGGCAGCCGTTACCTTATTTAATCAACGTATTAACACACAGCCCGGAGCGTTATCGGCGTTACTTACGCTATTACGCCGATTATCCCGAATTGCGCTTAGGTGGGCCAACTTACCATTGGTTACGTGAGAGTTTTGTGATTGGCGATGAGCTAATTGCGAGAGCGGGAGAGATTGATGTACCACTGATGGTGTTAGAAGCCAGTGAAGAAAAAGTGGTCAGCAATAAAGAGCTACAAGCTTTTTGTCAAAGCAGGCAAAAAGCGCAAATAGGACGAGAAGAAAAATTACCTCTCATTATAGAAGGGGCACACCATGAAATCCTATTTGAAGTGGATGCATTAAGAGCGATGGCGCTCAATGCTATCTGTGATTTTTTTGAGCAGTATTAGTTAGGGTTTGAATATGAAATATCCTGTAGTTGCTTCCGATTTAGATGGGACACTGTTATCTCCCAATCATGACTTAACGTCTTATACCAAAGACACCTTGAAACAGCTAGTGACTTCGCAAGATGTGCATTTTGTGTTTGCAACAGGCCGTCATCATGTGGATGTTGCTCAAATCCGCGATGGTTTAGGCATCGATGCGTATATGATCACGTCTAACGGCGCACGGATCCATAATACTCGCGGTGACTTGATTTTTGAGCACAATGTTGCGCCTGAAATTGCTCACGAGTTGTGTTTGATGGAATTTGATAACCCTGAACTTATCACTAACTACTACCATGGTGATGATTGGTTTATCAACCGTGAAAGCCCTGAACAAAAAGAATTTTTTAAAGAATCGGTATTTAACTATCAGTTATTTGATCGCCATGACTTTGTCACTTCTGAGGTCTGTAAAGTTTACTATACCAGTGAAGATCATGATTTGCTGGTGGATTTACAGCAGCGTATTCAAGCACGTTGGCAAGATAAAGTGAATGTCACGTTTTCACTGCGTAGCTGTTTAGAAGTTATGGCTGGTAGTGTTTCTAAAGGTGAGGCACTGAAGCAAGTGGCCGCACTACATGGTTATACACCGAGTGATAGTATTGCTTTTGGTGATGGTATGAATGACAAAGAAATGCTGACGATGGCTGGAAAAGGCTGCATCATGGAAAATGCGCACCAGTTGCTGAAAGATGCGTTACCGCAGATGGAAGTTATTGGCTCGAACAGTGATGATGCAGTCGCTCGCTACCTGAGAAATAAATACCTTAACAACGCATAATTTATTTTGTTATTTGAAATAGAGAAACCAGATAGGCATTATGTTTATCTGGTTTTTTATTATTGTAATTAGATGAAAAACACAAGTTCCCATAGAGAAAATACAGCGAAACGTGCTTTTTGTGAAATTTAGGCCACTTTTCCTATTTTTTCTGACAGAAAGTAAATTTAAACTAGGGGGATGAGTGTTTAGGTCGATATTAATGGATAGCACTGTTTTCACAGTTTGCATATTGCACTGTTGAGGGTTCCTTAGGATGAAAAGAATAGCGTTAGTATTGTTGTTGGGCTCGATTTGTTATAGTTCCGTTTTAACCGCTAAACCTACCCCTGTGCCAGCATCGGCAACAGCAGCACAAGAACCCTCGATTGAACAAATTACGCAGTTAGCCCAAAAAGGTGATCCTAAAGCCCAATTCCAGCTAGGTGAACGTTATTTTAAAGGGTTAGGTGTTTCTCAAGATTCTAAAGCAGCGGCTGAGTGGTTTATCAAGGCTGGGAACCAAGGGAATTCAGATGCGCAATTCCGTCTTGGCACGATGTTTGTTAATGGTTTTGGTGTGCGTCGTGATTATGACAAAGCGATGCTATGGTATGAGCAAGCAGCAGAACAAGGTGATACGCGAGCTGAAACCAATATGGCGATGATGTATGCGCAAGGCTTAGGTGTCACTCAAAATTTAGAAAAAGCGGCATTTTGGTTTAGAAAAGCAGCGCAAGGCGGAAACATACTTGCTCAATTCCAAATAGGTCAAATGTACTCGATTGGTAGCGGCGTTGATTTAGATGATGAAAAGGCGGTGTTTTGGTTTAGAAAAGCCGCAAAGCAAAAAGATGCTAAGTCTCAAGACCGCTTAGGCGTTATGTACTCTGAAGGACGTGGCGTGAAGAAAAACTTGCAACAAGCCTACGCATGGCTTGCAACTGCAGTGTTCAGTGGCAACGCAGAAAGCCATCGCCTGCAAAAAAAGATAGCGGATCAGTTAAATCCTGAAGAATTACAGCAGGCACAAAAATTAGCAGAAAACTACATTAAATCGTACGGTTTCAAAGCCAGCTAATGACTAAGCCGATGTGTGGGAGACTATTTTGTATCCCACCATTATGGCTATAGAGAATACAAGATAACACCACGAAAGCCGATAGAAACGGTTATTCCCCCAGCCTCGACGCATAGCTAGCTGTAGCTGTTGTGATGATAGCTTGCCACAAAGTACACGAAACCCAACGATATAAACCGCACAATACACTTGCCAAAGGTACAGTGTATTAAATGCAAAAGCTTTCCCAACAATTAATAAGATAATTAATGGAATTAAAAAGAATAAAATCGACCCAACACGCTCAAGTTGGGCGATCTTCAATGTCACCAACTCATCTTTATCATCTAGTTTTAATCGCATAATACGGCTTACAGTTCCCCTGGTTTACGGCTTGGATTACGTGCCGAAAGATTGTTTGTCGCACTTTGTAGCGAATTATCACGGACATCCACCCTTGCTTGGAATGGTGGGAATGGTAAGGTAATCCCTTGTTCAGCAAAGGAAACTAAGATGTTTTGATGGATTTCATGACGTGCAGGTAACCGGTGGCCCATCTCAGCAGCATAGACACGTAATTCGAAAATTTGAATACCTTGTTGTAAATCAACCAGATAAACCTCTGGCGCAGGGTTATCTAAGATCATGGTAGAACGTTTGGCTGCACGTAAAATGGTATCTGTCACCAGTTCACTATTGGCGTCAGAAGGTGCTGGAATGGTCATCACAATACGTGTGATCGTGTCAGACAGCGACCAGTTAATAAATTGTTCAGTAATAAATGCCTTATTTGGCACAATAATTTCTTTTCTGTCCCAGTCCGTCAGTGTAGTGGCACGAGTGTTGATCTTGGTAATACTGCCGGTCAAGTTACGAATAGTGACGGTATCTCCAATTCGGATCGGTTTTTCAAATAAGATCATCAACCCCGAGATAATATTAGCAAAAATTTCTTGTAAACCGAAACCAAGCCCGACCCCCATTGCAGCAACAAGCCATTGCAGTTTTGACCACTCAATCCCTAACATAGAGAAGCCAACAATGGTTCCGATAATAGTAATCGTATATTTTGTTAATGTACTGATGGCGTAGCCGGTACCGGGTGTTAAATCCAAATGTTGGAGTACGGCCAGCTCAAGTAAAGCGGGCAAGTTACGCACTAATTGGGCAGTAACGATAATAGTCAAAATAGCAATAAAAATTGAGCCCATGGTAATAGGTTGAACAGTATCAACGCCATTAACGGTTGATGTCACATCCCATAAGCGTATATTTTCAAGGAAAGAGAATGCTGTATGTAGCTCAGACCACAGCCAAATCAATGAAACCAAGGCAATCATAGTTAAAATCGAACGAACTAACCCAACGGATTGGGTGCTGATGGCATCTAAGTCGATAACCTGTTCTTCGATATCAATATTCCCTTCACTGCTGGCATTTGCTTGCTGGCTATCGTCCTCACCTTTAGCACGTTGCGCTAATATTTCAGCACGGCGCTGTTTTGCTCGCTCAAAGGCTAATTTACGGCGCTGCATTGACATCCAGCGGCGAATAGTGTGGTAAATGATGAGGATGACAAACCAAATAGCAACGGAGGTTTCTAAGCGCGCTAGTAAGGCTTGTGAGGTTGAAAAATAACCTAAAATGGAGAAAAACCCAGCAACAATAGGTGCGAGTAATATCATCCACCACAATGCTTGATTAACAATATTCTCACCGGACCCATGTCTATCTAAATAGAGAGGGATCTGTGAGCGGCGTAAGTTGTTGGTAATTAAGCTAAGTGCGACACATAAAAAGATAAAGCATAAGCGGCCAATACTAGCTGCAAATTCCCTATCGCTATAATGTTCAAAGGTAATAATTGCCATGACTAATGGAACGATGACAAAAATAGCCATTCGGTAATAGCGCATCGCACGCTTAACCGAGTCTTTATCCCAACCGAAGTGAGAAATAAATAACCCTGTAGGGCGAGAGAATGTTTCGCTGATCATAAATAGCCACAACAACGGTGTCGTGGCACTAACGCCATAGCCGATGGCAGCAGCCATTGGGAACTGCCATGCACTTTGTAAGCCATAACCGATGGCGGACCACATCATAGGGAGAGGTAGTGCAACAATAATTGACCAGAAAATAGTGCGAATGGTTAAGTAGAAACGGTCTTGTGTCACTTTACCAATGCGTAAACTGGAGCGGTCAAGAAATGCTTGATAGTGTTTACGTGTGCTAATACTGAAAATGACTAAGGCTATCGAACCTAAAAGATACAAAAAGGTATCTTGTGTCGTTAGCATAACACGCAGAGCACCAGCCAGTTGAGACAAGGTATCCAAAGAAAGTAATTGAGTAATATCAGTCACTAACATAACGGGGTAGCTGATGCTAATCGGTGGAACATCAGCGACCCAGAAAAGATAACGGTTTGAGGCATCTTTGACCTCTTTCAATGCATCGGTCAACTGCCCTGTAGCGACATTGAGCTTGGTTAGCTCCAACATTTCAGCATCGAGACCTGAAATTAAAGAGGTTAGTAGCTCACGACGCGTTTTAATCAATGACTGATAAACTTGCACTTGAGCTGCATTGAGCCCATGTTCGGTTTCCTGCTCGGTTGTATCTATTTTACTTAGTCTATCGAGGCTATCTTCATAATTTAATCGTTGAACACGTAAAGCCGCCATTTCACGATCAAGTTGCTGGCTTTTGGGAATATCAGGCAAGCGAGAGAGCTGTGTTCGGAGTGCTTCCCCTAATGTACTTGAGCTGCTGATCCATTGAGCTTGTTCACGAATAGTTGTGAGTGCTTGGCGTGCATCACGGATACTCGTTGAAATTTCGGCTTGGCTATTAGTAATCGCGCTCATACGTTGTGCTTGAGCGGTTAATTCCTGAGACATTTTTCGATTAATATCAAGCTGCTCAGTTAAAAATGGCGTAAGCTCACCTTGCGCAGCCAACATCTCTGTGTGTTCTAGCGCTAAGATTGCTTTTTGTTGGCGTTGGGTATTTTGGAAATCCCGCAGGTTTTGTAATTCAAGTTCCATACGTTGGTAGCGTTTTTTATATAATTCCAACGTAAGCCGTGAAATTTCTTGACGATTATTGGCAGAAAGCTGGGCCATTTCCAGCTCATTAACTACGGATTTGCGAGCGCTTACTTCGGCTTGAGCCAAAGTGTACTGGGCATCGGCTAATGGTGTTGATGGTGTACTCAGAGACTGAAAACGCGAAGAGGCTTCGTTGAGCAAACGCCTCGCCTCAGAAAGTTGTTGTGGGAGAATACTGAGTGATTCACTGATTTCGCGGCCTTTATCTTGTTCTTGCTGAGTTAAGCGGCTTAGATCAAGTAATTGGCTGCTAAGTTGAATAATGCGTTGCTCAAGCTCACCTAGACTGATACCAACGGGTATAGGGGTAGGCTCATCACTTTCATTGAGGATTTTTTGTCTTATTTCTTTGATGATTTTAGGGAAATTATCAATAGCTTCTTGGTAAGACTTGGCTTTAGCGTCGGAATCACGTGTCTCACTCATCCAATTTAGCGCGCCCTGTAATGCTTGCGCTATCTCTGCATCTTTAGGATTGGTGCTTGACTCGAGTTGTTTGAGCTCCTGCTTAATCTGTGCTTCGTCCTGCGCTGCAGTCGGCGCTGCAACGGAAGAAAAAACGATTAACAGGCTAAGAAAAAAACTGATAATCACACGCACAGTGAGGAGCTCCTTCAAGGAATAATAATTTAATTAAGCGTCAACGGACTCTTCTGCCACTGTATTTGTAACAGTTTCAGCGAGTAATTCACCCATGCGAGTTGCATAACCGGGGATCAGTGATGAATTAAAGGTTACTTTATTTGGCTCAAATAAATTAATCACCGTTGAGCCCAGTTTAAATAGCCCCATTTCCTCACCTTTTTTCAAGAAAACAGCACCTTCAGAATCCAGCTCAGGGTAAACCCAACGTTTGATGACACCTTCACGCGTGGCGTTAACGCAACCGCTCCAAACCGTCTCGATACTACCAACGATGGTTGCACCTACAAGGATTTGTACCATTAGGCCGACAGGGGTGTCAAAGACACAAATCAAACGTTCATTTCGTGCAAACAGGTTGGGAACATTTTGTGCCGTTAATGGATTTACAGAGAATAAATCCCCTGGTACATAAATCATCTCTTTGAGTAAGCCATCACATGGCATGTGTACACGGTGATAGTCACTTGGGGAGAGGTAAGTGGTAATAAAGTCACCGCCACGAAAACGTTCTGCTAATTGGTATTGACCCGCAAGTAACGCTTCAACGGTGTAATGATGGCCTTTAGCTTGGAAGATAAGGTCATCATTTATTGGACCTAATTGGCTCACGGCACCGTCAGCAGGCTGAGCAAGTTGGTGCTCTTTTTCGACAATAGGGCGAGCGCCTTCTTTTAACAGACGGACAAAGAAATCATTAAAAGTGGCATAAGCCGTAAGCTCGCTTTTTTGTGCTTCATTCATGTTCACTTTATAGACTTTTGCGAACAGTTTAATTGCCCATTGCGTCATGAAACCCGCATTGCGACTTGCGAACCAGCCAGCAAATTCAGTAAGACATTGTTTTGGAAGCATATATTGCAAGCGAATTTTAATTTTATCTAGCACGTTAACCTCTGATTTTTAAAGGTATGTTAGCAAAAGGGCGGTTATTGTACACAGTTTACTCGTCATATTTCAAACGGTCGCGTAACTGACTAACCGTGATTAAATTATTTAGAGCGAGTTTAGTGTTAGTTAGGTATTTTGTAAGTACTCACTAACATTATTTCTCTTTTGCCATAAAATTGCCACGAGGCTTGATTTGCTCCATGCTTTCTAAAATGCGATGGTAGTTTTCAAAACGTGATTCCGCAATTTTATTTGCTTCTACGGCTTCACGTAACAGGCAACCAGGATCATCCAAATGTTTACAGTCACGGAATTTACAGCCACCAAGGTAATCTTTAAATTCGACAAATCCTTTGGTCACTTGTTCCGTGGTTAAATGCCACAAACCAAACTCACGCACACCAGGGGAGTCAATCACATCACCTCCCAATGGGAAATGATATAAGCGGGCTGTCGTTGTTGTGTGTTGCCCCAGCCCTGAGTTGTCTGAAACGTCATTGACTAAAATGGCTTCTTCATTGTGTGGAAGCAATGCGTTTAATAAACTGGATTTACCCACACCAGACTGCCCAACAAACACGGACACTTTACCTGCTAGCGCGTTAGTAAGCGCTTCCATGCCTTCATTGGTATGGCTTGAAACTTCGAGAACTTGATAGCCAATATCACTATAAATCGTCATCAAATCGCTTACCCACTCGCGGTTTTCGTCGTCGAGTAAGTCGACTTTATTAAGAACGATAACAGGCTTAATCCCCGTGGTTTCACAGGCAACCAAATAACGGTCAATAATATTCAGCGAAAGCTCAGGTAAAATAGCGGAAACCACGACAATTTGGTCAATATTAGCGGCAATCGGTTTCAAGCCATCATAATAATCGGGACGAGTCAGAACAGAGTGGCGTTCATGAACAGCTTCAACAATGCCATTTACTTTGATATCGCTTTGTGTGTTCAGGGCAGGCCGCCACACCACGTTATCCCCTGTAACGAGGGAAGAAATGGTTCTGCGTAAGTTACAGCGCTGGATAGTCCCGTCACTTGCTTGAATATCAGCATGTTGCCCAAAACGGCTGATGACTAAGCCTTCTTGTGCTTCACCTAATTGGCTATCATCAATCTCAACGGTTTTTTGCTTTTTGAGTCTTTTTTGATGATTTTCTTGAACTCGGCGCTGTTGGCCTTTCGAAAGTTTCTGTTTAGCCACCTGTCCTCTCTTTACTGTGGGCGGTATTTTAGGGTTACTCACGCCTGTCACTGATGGCATGAAGAGTGCTATCATACCTTAACTTCATAGAATGCGGTTAGGGTATATCATGCAAAAGAATGAGAATAATTTAATTTGGATCGATTTAGAAATGACAGGGCTCGATCCTGTTCGTGATCGTATTATTGAAATAGCGACCATTGTAACAGATAGTCATCTTAATATTTTAGCAGAAGGCCCTGTCATTGCAGTACATCAAACGGATGAACAACTCGCTTTAATGGATGAATGGAATGTAAACACTCATACTAACAGCGGTTTAGTTGAACGTGTACGCAAAAGTACCGTAAGTGAGCGTGAAGCTGAGTTAGCCACGATTGAATTTTTAGAGCAATGGGTTCCACAGGGGGCATCACCCATTTGTGGGAACAGTGTTGGGCAAGATAGGCGTTTTCTATTCAACTATATGCCTGAATTAGAAAGCTATTTCCATTATCGCTATCTTGATGTCAGCACACTAAAAGAGCTCGCTCGTCGCTGGAAACCTGAAATTTTAGCGGGTTTTTCGAAGAAAAACACCCACCAAGCTCTTGATGATATTCGTGAATCAGTGGCTGAATTAGCTTATTACCGGGAAACATTTATTAAAGAATAAATGATTCGTTATGAAAGTCGCCATTGGCGACTTTCATTCGCGGTTTTTTCTCAATAAGTTAACAATGTTAACGTATTGAAATCAGTTTATTACAACGGGTGTCGATAAAATCATCATTGTGATTGTTTTGTCGGCAAACGGATAAAAAAATAAAAATTTTGAGCGCAAGGGCTTGCTAGTATCTGAATTTTTCGTATAATGCGCTCCCCGTACCGATGAAGTTTTTGTGATTGAGTCGGCACGTGAAACATCCAGAAATGTGATGCGGGAATAGCTCAGTTGGTAGAGCACGACCTTGCCAAGGTCGGGGCCGCGAGTTCGAGTCTCGTTTCCCGCTCCAAATTTTCTTGATGTTTTAGCTAAAGCACTATTTTCGTGATGCGGGAATAGCTCAGTTGGTAGAGCACGACCTTGCCAAGGTCGGGGTCGCGAGTTCGAGTCTCGTTTCCCGCTCCAAACTTTCTTAGTGTTTTAGTGAAAGAACAGTACCCACCAAATGCGGGAATAGCTCAGTTGGTAGAGCACGACCTTGCCAAGGTCGGGGTCGCGAGTTCGAGTCTCGTTTCCCGCTCCAATATTTTCTTTATCTCTTAACTTTTTTCTTAATTAAATCTCACATAATATCCATTTATCTCACTTTTATTAAGTGAAATCACGTAGTGCATACGAACTGCGCTTGTTCACTATTTTATTCCTTGAACACTAGGATCTAAAAGGTTTTTGCGATCTTTTTTGGATCATATCCAGATTTGTGCTTGCATTCACTTTCGGGGCACAATAGAATAGCCACCCCTTAGCAATAGGGTGTTTTACTTCCATCTCTAAGATGAAAACACGAAGTTTAAACAATAAACAAAAATATGCTTTTTTATTTACTTCGAGTATTTTTTCATTTTAACCTTGCTTTTTGGTCACTTTTGTATTGCTAGTTAACGTAAAATCAGTGTTTTTCTTTTCAACGAGACATTAGAAAGTTATCCACAGCTAACTCAATCAACCTGCGCTTTTATCGCGATTTGAAATAACTTATTACACAGAGTTATCCACAGGCTAATTAATAAATTTCTGTTGTGCTAATTAATTCTAGCGTTTAAGTTGCATTATTGTAACTTATTGATTTTATTGTTTTGTGGGTTATTTTGTCAAAATGAGGCTAGCGTAGCTTGCAAATTCTTTACCTATTGTCAGCTAAGCATTTTTTATTTTATTCACATTGATTTGACAATTCTTGATTTCAGATATATGGCAGGCTTTTTTCTAGGCGTCTCTCGGTAAACCTTTGTTAATAGCTCGTACAAGACGTTTTTGTTGCGAAGTTTGGATTGTAACTTGGTTTGCATTGCGTCGGTTAAGCTGTTGTTGTATAGACCATTGGAAGTGTTCATCCAACATAGCGTTAATTCCAAGCCGGTTTTGTAATGCGATAACAATGCTATCTTGATAAGGTGCGTTGCCTAGCGCGACACTGATATTTCTTAACCACTTAATATAGCCAATGCGGCGGATCGCCGAGCCTTCGGTCACTTTCAAAAAGGTTTTTTCGTCCCATGAGAACAAGTCAAGCAGTTCTGGTGTATGCAACGCCTTTCTTGGGCTAAAATCGTCTTCATCCGTAAGTTGAGAAAAACGGTTCCATGGGCAAATGAGCTGGCAGTCATCACAACCGTAAATCCGATTTCCCATTAGCGGGCGAAATTCTTCAGGGATAGCACTATCTAGCTCGATGGTGAGATAAGAAATACAGCGCCTTGCATCGACGGTGTAAGGTTCAACAATCGCACCGGTTGGGCAGGTTGTCATACAAGCAACACAGCGGCCACAATCTTCTTCGATAGGTTTATCGACAGGAACGGGTAAATTAATCAATAATTCACCAAGGAAGAACCAAGATCCTGCTTCACGATTTAAAACTAATGAATGTTTTCCTGTCCATCCTAAGCCCGCTTTTACCGCAAGAGGACGCTCTAAGATTGGAGCAGAATCGACAAAAGGTCGAAAATTAAGATCATCGATGGTGGTACCATCGGCCAGTATCATTCCATTAAATTCACGACAATAGTCTACAACACGACCTGAAAGTTGTTTTAGGCGTTTTTTTAACAGCTTGTGATAGTCTCGCCCTAGTGCATAGCGGCTGATATAACCTAATTCAGGGTTATTTAGTGTACTGGCAAATGCGGCTTTAGCTGGCAAGTAATTCATGCGCACGCTAATGACACGTAACGTGCCTGGATGCAGTTCGTGGGGTCTGGCTCGCATCATCCCATGGCGGCTCATCCATTCCATCTCGCCATGAAATTGTTTATCTAGCCACGCTTGTAATTTGGGCTCTTCCGCAGACAGGTCAGTATCGCAGATCCCGACTTGTTGGAAACCTGCTTCAATGCCCCATTGTTTAATATTCTGAGCGAGAAGATCGAGATCGAGGTATCTTGCCATCGGATCCTATATTGATAAAGAGTAAAACGGCAGGCACTCTATCATGACCTGCGTTGTTCATCAAAAGGGATGAAAAAATGCCCTCAGTATTGAGAGCAATTATAGGATATTTCTGAACTCATCATTTAGATAATGTTAATTAAGAAAAAAGCCCCATCTTAGGTTAAGATAAGCGGTAATATTGATGTTTGTTGATATCTCTTTATGCATTTTGAACAGCAATATAAACTATGCATTTAAAGGATAAACAGGCGACACAGCCTATTAATGACATAAAAAAGAACAATATGAAAGAACGTACAATACAACTTGCCAATGAAGCGCAAACTGTTGCGTTAGGTAATGCTATCGCTAAGGCTTGCCATCAAGGTACAGTTATTCATTTATATGGTGATCTCGGCGCAGGGAAAACGACCTTTAGCCGAGGCTTCTTGCAAGCACTGGGCCATCAAGGTCACGTAAAAAGCCCAACTTACACCTTGGTTGAACCCTATGAATTAGCAGATCGCCAAGTTTTTCACTTTGATCTCTATCGGTTAGCTGATCCTGAAGAACTTGAATTTATGGGAATTCGTGACTATTTTTCTGGAAATTCGATCTGTTTGGTCGAATGGCCGCAACAAGGTAAAGGTTTTTTACCTGAAGCGGATCTTGAGCTCCATCTGACCTATCAAGGCGAAGGGCGTCAGGCTCACTTTGTTGCTTTTTCTGCCAATGGGGAGTCGTTGTTAGAAGCATTACCCCTACTCTAAGGAAGCTATTGCTCATGTTGAATGCATCAATGCACAGAATAACAAAAAAGGGTTTTTTTACTGTTTTCGTCTTGTTTATGGTATCAGTCATGTGGCTGTTTGCTGCAAAAGCGCACGCGGCAACATTATCAAATATTCAAGTTAATAACAGCCCATCACAAGCAGAAGTGGTGCTAAGCTTTATTGATGGTAAGCCCGATTACTCCTATTTTCCATTGCATTCACCTGAGCGCCTTGTTGTTGATATCAAACAGCGAGGTGAGATCATTGGTTTACCCCTTAAAGTTCCTGCGGGAGACCTCGTAAAATTAGTACGAGCGAGCCAACCTTCTGATAACCAACACAAACGCTTAGTTTTGGAGTTATCCCGAGCAGCAAAAGCGAAAGCGGTACTTAAACAAGTTTCAGGTGAATATCAGTTGGTATTAACGATATCGACTGGGAGTTCATCCGGTTCTACCTCTTTTAATCGAACCAATAATACGGTTAAACCAGCAGTAAATAGCACTCAAGATAAACCGTTGAAGATGAGTGAGTCTGCACCTGTTGCGACACCTACACCGACTAAATATAAGAGTATGCCAAAAGGCAGTAAGCAGGTTGTCATTGCCATCGATGCAGGTCACGGTGGTAAAGACCCGGGTGCGATAGGTAAGAATGGTTATAAAGAAAAGGATGTGACTTTTAGCGTTGCACGTAAATTATACCAACGCCTTGAAGCCGACCCAATGTTTAAGCCCGCGATGACACGTGACGGTGATTATTTTATTTCTGTTAGTGGTCGTTCTGATGTGGCACGTAAGAAAGGGGCGAATATGTTGGTGTCTATTCACGCAGACTCGGCCCCGAATAGCAGCGCACGCGGAGCATCAGTATGGGTTTTGTCTAATCGACGTGCAAATAGTGAACTGGGTAGTTGGCTAGAACAACGTGAAAAACAATCGGAATTATTAGGTGGGGCGGGTGATGCACTGAGTGGCGCGGACCCTTACTTAAGCCAAGCTGTTTTAGATTTACAATTCGGTCATTCTCAGCGTGTGGGGTACGATGTTGCAGTTAAAGTGATCGAACAGCTGCGAAAAGTCGGTAATATTCACAAAAGAACCCCTGAACATGCAAGTCTAGGTGTATTGCGTTCTCCTGATATCCCATCGATTTTAGTGGAAACAGGGTTTATTAGTAATACCGCGGAAGAGCAGTTGCTAAAATCTAATGAATTCCAAGACAAAGTTGCAGAAGCGATTCATTTAGGATTGCGTCAATATTTCTTGGCAAATCCAATACAAGCGGCGCCACAATAAGGGGGAGACATGGCAATACATATTCTCTCCCCACAACTTGCCAACCAAATTGCAGCGGGCGAGGTGGTTGAAAGGCCTGCGTCAGTGGTTAAAGAGCTCGTAGAAAACAGTCTTGATGCAGGGGCAACGCGTATTGATATCGATATTGAACGTGGCGGAGAAAAACTGATCCGTATTCGTGATAATGGCTGTGGAATCAGTAAAGATGAACTGATTCTGGCTTTAGCTCGCCATGCGACCAGTAAAATTGCCACATTGGATGACCTTGAAGCCATTATGAGTATGGGGTTTCGCGGTGAAGCACTCGCGAGTATCAGTTCTGTTTCACGTTTAACGTTGACATCAAAGCCCGCAGACCAGACAGAAGCATGGCAATCCTATGCCGAAGGTCGGGATATGGATGTGATGGTTAAACCTGCTGCCCACCCCAACGGCACAACAGTTGAGGTATTAGATTTATTCTATAATACGCCAGCTCGCCGTAAATTTATGCGCACAGAAAAAACCGAGTTTGGGCACATTGATGAAATTGTTCGCCGAATTGCGCTTTCTCGCCCTGATGTGGCTATCAACCTGACTCACAATGGCAAATTGGTAAAACAATATCGTGCCGCCCATGATGAGGCGCAGCAAGAAAGGCGGCTTGGCACGATTTGTGGAACAGGCTTCATACAAGGCGCTTTAGCGTTGTCTTGGGAACATAGCGATCTTGCAATCAAAGGGTGGGTCGTTTCTCCATCAATGACGTCGGGTAGTGAAACACAATATTGCTATGTTAATGGCCGTATGATGCGTGACCGCCTGATTAATCATGCTATTCGCCAAGCTTATGAAGGGCATTTAGACGAAAACCAGCAGCCTGCTTATGTTTTGTATCTGACCATTGACCCAAAACAAGTTGATGTTAACGTACACCCAGCAAAACATGAGGTTCGTTTTCACCAAGCTCGTCTGGTACATGATTTTATTTATCAAGCGGTACGAACAGTATTATTAGAAGCCGCATCTATTGATGAGCTTCCGGGTATTGAACCAGTAAATGCAGAGCTGGAAAATCGGCCTTCTGCGGGGGAAAACTATTTTTCTTCTCCTAGCGTGGCTCCTAAGCAATTTAAGACAGAAAACCATACGCGAATCGAAAATACCGCTCAAGAGTCTAAGACATCGAATAAACAAGCTAGTCACTTAATGGACAATGCGGTAAATCACGCCTTCTCTTCGCCGAAATCAACGTCAGGTTTTTCAGAAAATGTACCAGCAAAAGCGTTTGGTTCAACTTATGACAAAAAAGCCGGTGAACTGTATCAGAGCTTAATGTCTATTCCTGTTGCTCCTGAAGATAAAAAACCGCTTTTTCCTGAACGTAACCCAATCAGTTCACCGCAAATATCCTCACAACCTGTAGCAAAAAATGCGGATAACTACCTTTTTGGCAAAGTATTGACAATTTACGCAAAAAACTTTGCATTAATTGAGTCTTCGTTAGGGCTAATCCTGTTATCCTTAACGGAAGCTAATTATTTATTGAAATTGTCACAGTTATCACCGAGTGGTGGAGCCTTAAAGCCCCAACCATTATTAATACCTCTAAAAGTGTCACTTAAAAATGATGAAATAGAGGTTTTACAGCGGTACAAGGAACAATTGACAATATTTGGTATCGAAGCCACGATATTACATGGAAAAGTCACAATTCATACGGTATCGTTACCATTAAGAACACAAAATTTATCACAGCTTTTTTCTGAATTACTCGGTTTTTTATCGGGAAAAGAAAGTGTAACTGACGAAGAGATAGCACAATGGCTTGCTAAAGCTGTTTCACAGGTTAAAACAGAAGAAAGTTGGAGTTTAGCACAGGCTATTCAGTTGCTGGCAGATGTTGAGCGGGTGTGTCCGCAGTGGGTGAAAAATCCCCCACCAACATTATTACAATTAATTAATTTACAATCCGTGGTAGCTACACTAACAAATGAGTGATTTAGCAACTCAAAAAAAACCTGATGCAATATTCCTAATGGGTCCAACGGCCTCAGGTAAAACCGCTTTGGCGATAGAACTTCGCAAGCATTTGCCTGTGGAAATTATTAGTGTCGATTCGGCATTAATTTACCGAGGGATGAATATCGGCACAGCAAAACCAACAGCAGAAGAACTCAGCCAAGCTCCCCATCGTCTGATTGATATTCTCGATCCGTCTCTACCATACAGTGCTGCTGATTTCCGCCATGACGCATTAAATGCCATGGCCGAAATTACTTCGCAAGGTAAAATTCCATTATTAGTTGGCGGCACAATGTTGTATTTTAAAGCTTTGTTAGAAGGACTTTCGCCACTTCCTTCAGCGGATCCAACTGTGCGTGCTGAAATTGAACACATTGCGAAAGAGCAAGGGTGGGGGGAAATTCATCGCCGTCTTACTGAGGTTGACCCAGTTGCAGCTGCAAGGATCCACCCTAACGATCCACAAAGATTATCCCGTGCTTTAGAGGTATATCTCATTTCGGGACAAACTTTGACTGAAATGATACAAACAGCCGGGGAAGAATTGCCTTATAATGTGTTTCAGTTTGCTATTGCGCCACAAGATCGTAAAATTTTACATGAGCGCATAGAACAACGTTTTCATCTGATGATAGCGGCGGGCTTTGAAGAAGAAGTTCGCAAATTGCATCAACGAAATGATTTACATGTTGATCTCCCTTCAATTCGTTGTGTGGGGTATCGGCAAATGTGGTCATATTTGGATGGTGAAATTAGCCATGATGATATGATTTATCGGGGAATTTGTGCAACTCGCCAATTGGCAAAACGTCAAATTACCTGGTTAAGAGGCTGGGAGAATGTTCATTGGCTAGATAGTGAACAACCACAGCAAGCGCTTAGCACCGTTATGCAGGTTATGCGTGCATAGGACTGATGTTTGTGTACAATTAGAACGTTAAGCGCAATTTTTGAGTAGTTACTTTTTGGAATCTAAAAGATTCTCTTTTAAAAACAACAAAATAAGGAAAACATAGAATGGCTAAGGGGCAATCTTTGCAAGATCCGTTCCTGAACGCATTACGTCGTGAAAGGGTTCCGGTCTCTATTTATCTCGTTAATGGCATCAAATTGCAGGGGCAAATTGAGTCTTTTGACCAATTTGTTATTTTATTAAAAAACACAGTTAGCCAGATGGTTTATAAGCACGCTATCTCGACTGTTGTCCCTGCTCGCCCTGTTTCTCATCATAGCGGCACTACTGGTAGCACAGGTAATGGTAATTACCAGTCAGGTAACCCAGCAGCGCAAGATGGCGAAGTAACTGAGTAAGTTTGTACGCTAAAAGACAAGGAAAGCATGGGTAGGGAGACTGTACCTGTGTTTTTCCTTTGCAATAATTGTTTAGCCTAAGAGGTTACACCTTGTTTGATAGGTATGAAGGCGGTGAACTAGCTGTATTGGTCCATGTCTTTTTTTCTCAAGAGAAAGACGTTGATAATCTAGCGGAATTTGAGTCACTTGTGACATCTGCTGGCGTGAAACCAGTACAAATAGTCACGGGCAGTCGTAAAGCTCCTCATCCAAAGTTTTTTGTTGGGGAAGGTAAAGCAGAAGAAATTGCCCAAGCTGTTGAGGAAAGTGGTGCAGATGTGGTGCTGTTTAATCATACTCTAAGCCCTGCTCAAGAACGTAATCTCGAAAGGATTTGCCAATGTAAGGTGGTTGACCGTACAGGGGTAATTTTAGATATTTTTGCTCAACGCGCACGTACACACGAAGGTAAGCTTCAAGTTGAATTAGCTCAGTTAAGGCATTTATCGACTCGCTTAGTGAGGGGATGGACGCACCTAGAGCGACAAAAAGGCGGGATTGGCTTACGAGGTCCCGGTGAAACTCAACTTGAAACCGACCGCCGGCTATTAAGGGATAAAATTAAACAAATTTTATCTCGTCTTAGTCGGGTGGAAAAACAGCGTGAACAAGGACGTCAAGCGAGAAGTAAGGCCGATATCCCGACCATTTCGCTTGTCGGTTATACCAATGCTGGTAAGTCAAGCTTGTTTAACCGCATGACGGCCGCTGATGTTTATGCTGCTGATCAGTTATTTGCAACACTTGACCCAACGCTTCGTCGTATTGATGTAGAAGATGTGGGTGTTGTAGTGCTTGCAGATACTGTGGGTTTTATTCGTCATTTACCTCATGATTTGGTTGCTGCTTTTAAAGCAACCCTGCAAGAAACACGTGAAGCAACGTTATTGCTACATGTTATTGATGCAGCTGATAATCGCTTGGATGAGAATATTCATGCAGTTGAAAGCGTATTAGAAGAGATCGAAGCGGATGAAATACCAACACTTTTAGTGATGAACAAAGTCGATATGCTGGAGGGGTTTGTCCCGCGTATTGACAGAGATGAGGATAACAAGCCGGTTCGTGTCTGGGTTTCAGCACAAACGGGCGATGGTATCCCATTGTTGCTGCAGGCATTGACGGAACGTCTTTCAGGTGAAATCGCACATGTTGAATTGCGTTTACCGCCGAATGAAGGTCGTTTACGTAGCCGTTTCTATCAACTTCAGTCAATCGAACGTGAATGGCTGGAAGAGGACGGCTCAATTGGCCTTGAGGTGCGTATGCCAATGGTGGATTGGCGACGTCTGTGCAAACAAGAGCAGCAATTACCTGACTACGTTATTTAGTTGCTTTGGTTTTTATAATGCTTTGGCCATTAATAATATAGTTAGGCAATGGAATTGATATTAAGAGCCCTATCGCTCTTAGCCCTGAAAATCAATCATAAAGAATGGAGCTAAAACATGGCGTGGAATCAGCCCGGTAATGACGGACAAGACCGCGATCCGTGGGGAAGCGGCAATAAAGGCGGCAACTCTGGCGGGAACAAAGGTGGTCGAAAACGTGGGGCTTATGATCTCGACGATCTCTTTCGTAAACTAGGCAGCAAGCTTGGTGGAAACAAAGGCGGCGGTGGTGATGGTGATAATAAACAACCATCACAAATCAGCGGCCGTTTAGGTATGTTAGCTCTTGCTGCTATCGTTGTTGTATGGGCAGGTTCTGGCTTCTACACCATCAAAGAAAGTGACCGTGGCGTAGTATTGCGTTTTGGTGAATACAGTGGTGTTGTTGGGCCTGGTTTGAACTGGAAACCAACCTTCATTGATAGGGTCATCCCTGTCAACGTGGAAACTGTGCGTGAGCAAGCGACAAATGGCATGATGCTAACGTCAGATGAAAACGTGATCCGCGTTGAAATGAACGTTCAGTATCGTGTTACAGATCCTGCACAATATTTATTTAGTGTCACAAACCCAGACAATAGCCTGCGTCAGGCGCTAGATAGTGCTGTGCGTGGTGTAATTGGTCAATCTGCAATGGAGCAAGTATTGACTACGAATCGTGCTTTTATCCGTGATGTTACACAAAAAGAGCTCGAAGCAACAATTGCGCCATACAAGATGGGGATCACCCTGCTTGACGTCAACTTCCAAGCGGCTCGTCCACCTGAAGATGTTAAAGCAGCGTTTGATGATGTAATTGCAGCAAGGGAAGAAGAACAAAAAACCATTCGTGAAGCACATGCTTATCGAAATGAAGTTCTTCCTCTGGCAAAAGGTAATGCACAACGCTTAATTGAAGAAGCTGAAGCTTATAAAGCTAGTGTGGTCTTCAAAGCAGAGGGTGAGGTGGCAAGCTTTGCAAAAATGTTGCCTGAATATCGTGCTGCACCTGAGATTACCCGTGAGCGTCTGTATATCGAAACGATGGAACGCGTATTAGGTAATACACGTAAAGTAATTGCAAATGATAAGAGCAACAGCATGTTAGTGCTGCCGCTTGATCAAATCATGCGTGGCGCTAATACGAACGCGACGTCAGCACCGAAAGTCAGTCCATCAGCCAGAATGGCGACGCCAAATAATAACGCGTCATCTAATGGCGCAACATCCGCTCAGCCAAACAGTGCTGTTCGTGGTGATGCAGTTAGAGTAGGGAGACAATAATCATGCGTAAATCGCTAATTGTTATCGTTCTGGCCATTTTGGCAGTTGCATACGCATCTATCTTTATTGTTCCTCAAACTGATCGTGGCATTGTCTTACGTTTTGGTAAGGTTCTGCGTGATTCTGAAAACAAGCCGATCATTTATGAGCCGGGTCTGCATTTCAAAGTTCCATTTATTGAAACTGTGAAAATGTTGGATGCACGTATTCAGACTCTTGAAATTCAAGCCGACCGCTATCTGACAAGTGAGAACAAAGACTTAATGGTGGACTCCTACCTGAAATGGCGTGTGACTGATTTCAGTCGCTACTATGTAGCGACGGGGGGCGGTAACCCATTCCAAGCGGAAACCCTATTAAAACGTAAATTTAGTGACCGTTTACGTTCTGAGTTTGGTCGCTTAAGCGTGAAAGATATCATTACTGACTCACGTGGTCGTTTGACTATCGATGTCCGTGATGCCTTGAACAAAGGTACTGCAACCGACGACGCGACCAAAGAAGCAGATGCAGCGATTGCAGATGCCGCAAAACGTGTTGAAGAAGAAACGAACCTGAAGCCACTGGTTGTGAATGCAAACAGTATGGCGGCGTTAGGTATTGAAGTTGTTGACGTGCGTATTAAACGTATCGAACTGCCAAACGAAGTTTCTGAGGCTATCTATGCGCGTATGCGTGCAGAGCGTGAAGCAGTTGCACGTCAGCACCGTTCACAAGGTCAAGAAGAAGCAACGAAAATCCGCGCTGTTGCAGATAAAACAGTAACAGAAACGTTGGCTGAAGCTGAACGTACCGCGCTGACTTACCGAGGTGAAGGTGATGCAATGGCAACAAAACTGTTTGCTGATGCATTTAACCAAGACCCAGAGTTCTATGCGTTTATTCGTAGCTTACGTGCTTATGAACAGAGCTTTAAGAGTGGTGACGACGTGATGGTCATGAGTCCAGACACTGACTTCTTCCGCTTTATGAAGGCGCCAACTAAGCTTCGCGCGACAGATTAATAACAAGTTAAGTTGCGTGCAACCTAGCAAAATAACTGTTAATCTATTAAAGAAAAGCCCGCTTCGGTGGGCTTTTTTTCGCCTGTCGTTTTAAGTGTAGGATTTTTCAGGGAAAATTTGAGCTGCTCAACTGATGGCATTCATTTTGAGTTTACGGCAGAAATAAAAAATACCATTTTACTTGCTTTCCAGAAAAAAATTTTTGTATTGCCAAAATATCACTGGAACAGTTCATTTTTGATGGTAGAATTCATTTTTAAGCAACCGAGTGTATTTCAAAATGGGTAAGAACGTTGTCGTACTGGGCACCCAATGGGGTGACGAAGGGAAGGGCAAGATCGTTGACTTGCTGACAGAGCGTGCTAAATACGTAGTTCGCTATCAGGGCGGCCATAATGCTGGCCATACTCTTGTTGTAAACGGTGAAAAAACCGTTCTCCACTTAATTCCATCCGGTATTCTTCGTGAAAATGTCATCAGTATTATTGCTAATGGCGTCGTTTTAGCGCCAGACGCATTAATGAAAGAGATGAAAGAATTGGAAGACCGCGGTGTTCCTGTTCGGGAACGTTTACGTCTTTCTGAAGCATGCCCACTGATCCTGCCTTATCATATCGCACTAGATAATGCGCGTGAAAAAGCACGTGGTTCCAAAGCGATTGGAACAACAGGTCGTGGTATTGGTCCTGCTTATGAAGATAAAGTTGCTCGTCGTGGTTTACGCGTTGGTGATTTATTCGATAAAGCAACGTTCGCAGAAAAATTAAAAGAAATCGTTGAATACCATAACTTCCAACTTGTTCATTACTATAAAGAACCTGCTGTAGATTACCAAAAAACGTTAGATGATATCATGGCTGTGGCTGATATCCTGACTGGCATGGTCATTGATGTTTCTGATCTGCTCTATAAAGCAAGTCAGAAGAATGAATTCGTGATGTTTGAAGGCGCACAAGGGACATTATTAGATATCGACCACGGTACGTATCCTTATGTAACCTCTTCAAATACGACTGCTGGCGGTGTGGCGACAGGTTCTGGCTTAGGTCCTCGTTATGTCAACTACGTATTGGGTATCATCAAAGCTTACTCAACACGTGTTGGTGCAGGTCCATTCCCAACTGAACTGTTTGACGAAGTGGGTGAATTCCTGCGTGAAAAAGGCCAAGAATTTGGTGCAACTACAGGCCGTAAACGTCGTACTGGTTGGTTAGATATCGTTGCGATCAATCGAGCAGTGCAAATTAACTCACTGTCAGGTTTCTGCATGACTAAACTGGATGTTTTAGACGGTTTAGAAGAAGTTAAAATTTGCGTAGGTTACCGTCGTCCAGATGGCAAAGTGCTTGAAACAACTCCTTTAGCTGCAGATGAGTGGGATGGTTTAGAGCCAGTTTATGAATCAATGCCAGGTTGGAAAGAAACGACTTTTGGTGTGAAACAAAGAGAATTATTGCCACAGGCCGCTCTGGATTACATCAAACGCGTTGAAGAACTAACGGGTATTCCAGTTGATATTATTTCAACGGGCCCAGATCGTTCAGAAACCATGGTTCTACGTGACCCGTTTGACGTATAGCCTAATGGCTGATTAGGTACTGCTAGTAGCCTGCTCATAGTATGTATTAGCAAGTATTTTAATTAGATGAAAAAACACCGATTTGTTCGGTGTTTTTTGTTATCGGCTAATGGTATTTTAAATTAGCGAGATCACTTCCTGCTGGGTGTTGATAAATTCGTAGCTTAAAGTAGTTGGCAGATGCATTAACATACTCAAAAATTTCGGATTGAACCTCTTCATAATCAACCCAAGTGGTTGAGCGTGTAAAACAATAAATTTCAACAGGTAATCCATTTGGTGTCGGTGGCATTGTCCGTATCACCAAATACATATCCGTTCTGACATCGCCACGCAGCTTTATCCAATTCAGAATGTATTTTCTAAACAGCTGTAGGTTAGTGACACCATTATTTATCATCCATTCATTTATATCCTCAATTTCACTTCGTTCTTCTAACATGCTTTCTATGCTTTGACGTAAGGGAGGGGTATTTTTTAATTCATTAAAGAGATCTTCTGTCGCAAAGGAAATTGACGATTGATCAATATAAAAGCTCCGTTTGATGCGGCGGCCTCCTGAGGAAAACATGGGCTGCCAGTTGGTATATTTTTCAGTCAAAAAATCTTTAGTTGGAATGCGTGAAATGGTGTTATCCCAATTTCTAACCGTAATAGTATGTAGCGCGATATCGATGACTTCACCACTGATATTACTGCTTGGGAGCTCAATCCAATCATACAGTTTTAACACTTTTCCATTTGATACTAATATATTGGCTACAAACGATAATAGCGTGTGCTGAAATACAAACATTAATACCGCAGCGATAGCACCGAAGCTGGAAATAATAATGATCGGGGACTGTTCGGTCATCAGCGCAATAATTAAGATAAAGGAAATTATCCAAACAATAATTTTCGCTATTTCGATATAGCCTTTTATCGAATTATTACGATGTAATATTTTTTTTGACTGACGGATAATAAACACATCTAAGCCATCGTTTACTAATGCGGCAACATTAATAATAATCAGTGCCCAACAGATAGTTTTAAACGTAATGTTTACTTCATCAGAAAGGGAAGGCAGCATCTGGTTGATATAAAGTACAAGCGTTACCGCGACGATCGATGCAATTTTTCGAGCAATACCATCAATTAACTCATCGTCACTTAAATTCGTGAATAATGGTAATAACCTTCTCGCAACCCGTAAAAAAATGACTTTTCCTACAAACCACGTTAATAGCAATATGATGACTAGAAAAGAGGCCATTAAGAAAGTGTTTTCTGATATATCATTATATATTTCAATGATTTGTTCCATATTACCCTAAGTCACCTCTTTATGATACTGGCTCTTTATTGTATAGCGAATCAAATAAAAAGATTTGATGTTAAAAGTGATAAGTCAGTGGCTATTTCTTTATAAACCTTTTTAAACAGTATAGATAAAGAGGAGTAAGCTCAAGAAACACGAGTCGCCAAAAAATATGTGCTATTATGTGTTCGATTGTTCTTTGATATTATTTGTTGTAAATGTATAGCAGAAAGGTTGAGCAATAAATACCCTATAACGGTAACAGGTCATCTGGTTACTCCATGATAGAACTGCTTTTTCTTTGTAGAGTAGATAAGCTAAACGCTAATAAAATGCTATCTTGTGATGTCAAATTGAGGCGAAATTAGTCTCAGTAAATTTCACTATCTTGTTCCTAAATATTGGCCTAAGACAAAAAGATAGAAAGTAATTTGTCTATAATTTGAGATTATTAAGACAGATATGATGAGATAGCGATTGGCTTAGCCAAAAAATTTTGAGGTGATTGTGCAGCTAACAAGTTTTACAGACTATGGATTACGTGCGTTGATCTATTTGGCATCTCTCCCAGAAGGGAAAATGACCAGTATCACAGAAGTCACTGAAGTTTATGGTGTCTCTCGTAATCATATGGTTAAGATTATTAATCAGCTCAGTCATCTTGGTTATATTAAAGCCACTCGAGGCAAAAATGGCGGGATCACACTAGGCCAACCAGCAGAATCTATCCGTATAGGGGATGTCGTTAGATCACTAGAGCCCCTAACCCTTGTTAATTGTAGTGGCGAGTTTTGCCACATTACACCTGCGTGTCGTTTAAAAGGTGTGCTACACCAAGCAATACAGCAGTTTTTACAAGAACTTGATCAATACACGCTGGCGGACATGGTGAAAGACAACAGCCCGCTCTATCAACTACTGCTCGATTAGCATTTGCGGTAGTTATGAATTCTGATGACAACGGAGGTAACGATGTCACAAGATCCTTTTCAGGAAAGAGAAGCAGAAAAATACGAGTCCCCAATTCCAAGTCGAGAATATATTCTTGATCTTATCTCTAAACGTACAGCGCCTGCCAATCGCGAAGAAATCGCACAGTTATTAAATTTATCGACAGAAGATGAATTAGAAGCCTTACGCCGTCGACTAAGAGCGATGGAACGTGATGGGCAATTAGTTTTTACTCGCCGTCAGTGTTATGCATTACCGGAGCGTTTAGACTTATTAAAAGGGAAAGTCATTGGCCACCGTGATGGCTACGGCTTCCTGCGCGTCGATGGTAAAAAAGAAGATTACTATTTATCTCAAGATGAAATGAAACGCGCCCTGCATGGCGATGTTATTCTTGCGCAACCTTATGGGCAAGATCGTAAAGGACGTACAGAAGTTCGGGTTGTTCGTGTATTAGAACCACGGAATAACCAAATTGTTGGTCGCTATTTTATCGAATCGGGTATGGGGTTTGTCGTACCGGATGATAGCCGTTTAAGCTTTGATATTTTGATCCCAAAAGACCGCATTTGTGGTGCTCGCATGGGGAATGTTGTAGTTGTAGAGTTAGTGACTCGTCCACAGCGTCGTTCTCAAGCGGTGGGGAATATCATTGAAGTATTAGGCGAAACCATGGGAACGGGTATGGCGGTTGAAATCGCTTTACGTACTCATGAAATCCCACATTCATGGCCACCACAGGTTGAAAAGCAAGTCGCTGACCTGAGTGAGCATGTCCCTGAGTCTGCGAAAAAAGGGCGTATGGATTTACGCGATCTACCATTGGTAACTATCGATGGTGAAGATGCTCGCGACTTTGATGACGCCGTTCACTGCGCACCGAAAAAAGGTGGGGGATGGCGCTTATGGGTTGCGATTGCAGATGTAAGCTATTATGTTCGCCAGCAAACGGCACTGGATACAGAAGCCCGTAGCCGTGGTAACTCGGTATATTTCCCATCTCAAGTTGTTCCTATGCTACCGGAAGTCCTATCGAACGGCCTGTGCTCACTTAACCCAGGTGTTGACCGCCTATGTATGGTATGTGAAATGACGGTGTCGGCTTCCGGGAAGCTTTCTTCATATAAGTTTTATGAAGCGGTTATGAATTCGCATGCAAGGTTAACCTATACAAAAGTATGGAAAATCTTGGAAGGAGACGAAGAACTGCGTGAGCACTATAAAACATTAGTGCCACATATTGAGCATTTGCATCAATTATATAAAGCACTTGATGCTGCACGTATTGAACGTGGTGCGATTTCTTTTGAATCCGAAGAAGCGAAATTCATTTTTAACGCAGAACGCCGTATTGAAAGTATCGAACCTGTAGAGCGAAATGATGCACATAAATTGATTGAAGAATGCATGATTTTAGCTAACATTGCAGCGGCTCGGTTTGTTGAGAAAAACGAAGAGCCTGCGTTGTACCGTGTGCATGACCGCCCTAAAGAAGAAAGCGTGATGAATTTACGCTCAGTATTCAGTGAATTAGGTCTGACTCTGCCGGGCGGAATGAAGCCAGAACCAAAAGATTATGCGCAAGTCATGAATGAAGTGGCTGAACGCCCCGATCATGAATTACTGCAAACCATGATTTTACGTTCGATGAAGCAAGCGATTTATGATCCTGAAAACCGCGGTCACTTTGGTTTAGGCTTGAAATCGTATGCTCACTTTACATCGCCAATTCGTCGTTACCCTGACCTGACGTTACACCGTGGAATAAAATATTTGCTGGCTAAAGAGCATGGCCATGGAGATAAGCGCTGGACAGAAACCGGTGGTTGGCATTCAGACATGGACAGCATGTTACAGCTGGGTGAGCACTGTTCAATGACTGAACGCCGTGCTGATGAAGCGACGCGTGATGTGGCTGACTGGCTGAAATGTGATTTTATGCAAGACCAAGTTGGCCAAACCTTTACAGGTTTAATTACCAGTGTGACCGGTTTTGGCTTCTTTGTGCGCCTTAATGATTTATTTATTGATGGTTTAGTGCATATTTCAACGTTGGATAATGACTACTACCGTTATGATGCAGTTGGTCAGCGTTTAATTGGTGAATCATCAGGTACGACTTACCGTCTTGGTGATGAAGTTGAAATTCGCGTTGAAGCGGTGCATATGGATGAGCGCACCATTGATTTCGCATTAATTTCAACCACCCGTAAAGCGAAAAACCCAGGCAAAACTGCTCGGGACAAAATGAAGCAAGAAGTAAAAAATGCGACACGTTCTGCTCGTCGAAAATCCGATGTGAGCAAAGATAAAAACTTCGAGCCTGATTCTGCATTTCGTCGTTCCGAGAAAAAAGGAAAAAAAGCCGAGGCCAAATCAGAGACGAAAGGAAAAGGCAAAAAGCCCTCTGATAAAACACGTAAAATTACAGCAAAATTAAAAGCTAAACGCGTTGCAAAAAAATCCCAAAAACAAGAGGGATAATGTTTTTGCTGTAGTTATTAACCACAGTTATTAACCAAAGTGGCGTTAATTCGCCACTTTACTATTTATATTAATAAATAAGAAATTTATGAGCGAAATGATTTATGGCATTCACGCAGTGAAAGCCTTACTTGAGCGTTCACCGCAACGCATTAAAGAAGTCTATATTATAAAAGGCCGTGAAGATCGCCGCTTAATGCCGCTGGTGCACGAAATTGAAGCGCTAGGGATTGTCGTTCAAGTGGCAAATCGTCAATGGATGGATAGCCAAACCGAAGGCGCAGTTCACCAAGGTATTATTGCGAAAGTATTACCGGGAAAACAATATCAAGAAGGTGACTTGCCTGATTTGCTGGAAAGCACACCCTCGCCATTTTTATTGGTATTGGACGGCGTGACAGATCCACATAACTTAGGTGCGTGCTTACGTAGTGCTGACGCAGCAGGTGTTCATGCTGTGATTGTCCCGAAAGATAAATCTGCCCAGCTCAATGCGACCGCGAAAAAAGTGGCTTGTGGTGCGGCAGAAAATGTTCCTCTTATTCGCGTGACGAATCTGGCAAGGACATTGCGTTTACTACAAGAATATAATGTATGGATTGTGGGAACGGCAGGTGAAGCTGACCATAACGTATATCAAAGCAAACTAACGGGCCCGATAGCGCTAGTGATGGGGGCTGAAGGCGAAGGTATGCGTCGTTTAACGCGTGAACATTGTGATGAGTTAATCAGTATTCCTATGGCAGGCTCGGTGTCATCATTGAATGTGTCAGTGGCGACAGGGGTTTGTTTATTTGAAGCCGTGCGTCAACGCTTATCGGTTTCCGCAGAAAAATAATATTTTAGTGTAAAACGGTATCCATCTCTTGAGTTTTATCTCAGGGATGGGTATAGTTACGCGTCAATTTTTTAGCCGCACTCAACAAGTTCCTTGCCTCCGCGGGCCGCGGTTAACCCAGACAGGAGGCTAATAATCCGTAAGGAGCAACTACTAATGCGTCATTACGAAATCGTTTTTATGGTCCATCCTGACCAAAGCGAACAGGTTCCGGGCATGATCGAGCGTTACAGTGCTGTTATCACTAACGCACAAGGTCAGATCCACCGTCTGGAAGACTGGGGCCGTCGTCAACTGGCTTACCCAATCAACAAACTGCACAAAGCACACTATGTTCTTCTGAACGTAGAAGCTCCACAGGAAGCGATTGATGAGCTGGAAACTAACTTCCGCTTCAACGATGCCGTTATCCGCAGCATGGTTATGCGCTTAAAACACGCAGTAACTGAAGCTTCTCCAATGGTCAAAGCCAAAGACGAACGTCGTGGCCGTGACATGTCTGATGAATATCAGGAAGAAGAAGCTGAAGAAGCTGGGGATTCTGAAGAGTAATTGCGCAGGTGACCACTAATCGTTTGGTGCTGACAGGCACAGTCTGTAAAGCATTGATTCGAAAAGTGAGTCCGTCAGGCATTCCTCACTGCCAGTTTGTTTTAGAACATCGTTCACAACAACAGGAAGCGGGGTTGTCTAGGCAAGCATGGTGCAGAATGCCCATTATTGCCAGCGGACAAACCTTACAAGCCCATACTCACAGTATAACGGTCGGCAGTTGGATTACAGTAAGCGGTTTCATTAGTACCCATCAAGGGCGTAATGGGGTCAGCAAGATAGTCCTCCATGCCGAGCAGATTGATTTGATAGATTCTGGAGACTAGCCATATGGCACGTTATTTCCGTCGTCGCAAGTTCTGCCGTTTCACAGCGGAAGGCGTTCAAGAGATCGACTATAAAGATATCGCAACGCTGAAAAACTACATCACTGAAAGTGGTAAAATTGTACCAAGCCGTATCACTGGTACTCGTGCAAAATATCAGCGTCAGCTCGCTCGTGCTATCAAGCGCGCTCGCTACCTGTCTCTGTTACCATATACTGATCGTCATCAGTAATTGGTACAGTCCATTAACGACTAATAGAGGATAAGGTAATGCAAGTTATTCTGCTTGATAAAGTAGCTAACCTAGGTAGCCTGGGTGATCAGGTTAACGTTAAATCGGGCTATGCTCGTAACTTCTTAGTTCCACAGGGCAAAGCTGTTCCTGCGACTAAGAAAAACATCGAATTCTTCGAAGCACGCCGCGCTGAACTGGAAGCTAAATTAGCTGAAGTTCTAGCAGCAGCACAGGCTCGTGCAGCAGCTGTTACTGCTCTGGGTTCTGTGACTTTAGCTTCTAAAGCTGGTGACGAAGGTAAACTGTTCGGTTCAATCGGTACTCGTGACATCGCTGACGCAATTACTGCGGCTGGCGTTCAAGTTGCGAAAAGCGAAGTTCGCCTGCCAAACGGCGTTCTGCGTACTACTGGTGACCATGAAGTTCACTTCCAGTTACACAGCGATGTTTTCGCAGAGCTGAACGTTATCATCGTTGCTGAGTAATCAATAATGATGATATGCATCATTGGGTTATCCATGGTGCAAATAAAAACACCGGCTAAGTCCGGTGTTTTTTGTTTTCTGGTATTTAGTTTATTGATTTGCCAAGCATTCGTAGTCGAGTAATTCCCCCGCTGAACCTAAATTCAAATCCCATATGCTAAAACGGTTTGCGAGCAGCACCTTTGAACCGTCTTTCAGCTGCACCATCGCTAGGCCATAATTGCCCATTTCATCATGATGTTTTACAACGTATTCATTGAGCTGATTAAATGCATTATCGAATTTGGCAGGGGATTTTTGGAGTTTCTTGGCTAAATAGTGATGGCCGATCAGTTCAGTTGACAACTTAGCCCAGCCGGTTGTTATCTCCGATGAAACTTGATTAAGTTGTTGACTAACTTCAGGTTTCAAACACGCAATATGGATATGCAGTTGGTCTTGGGAGCGGCCATATTGGGAATTCACTGCAACAGCGAGTAAATTATCAGAAATTGAGATGTTCGCTTGTGACGACACGCTTTTCCGTTCTTGCCAAGCAATATCAAAATAGTCTGGTATATTTCGCTCAAGTAATCGTGCGGATTCTATCCCTGTGATTTTTTCCATTGGGATAATTAAGTTGTGTAATGGCCCTTTTTTATCTTTAAACAGCACATACTGTTGATCTCTATCGACTTTTAGACAAGATAGTGCAGATTGCTGCGGTGGTATACATTGTTCATTTATCATGTTCCAAAGTGCATTTGAATTGAGTTTAACCCATGAAATATAGCCAATAATAGCGGTAAGTAATAATAAAACAGTACCTAAAAAAGCGTTAATCCATTTTTTTATTAACATAATAATTTTCAGTTACCTAGCATTGTAGTGAAAGACAATATTTGTTATTCGTTGCTAGGTAAAAATCAATACATATAGCGATGATTCAGACAAAGTTTTAGGGCAGCTCTGACGCAAGCCACCCTAAAATGACTACGGAGTCCGGTAGTAACTGCCATCACTTAACCGCGCGAAACTATATGTTTTCCCATCAGATGCCGTTGTTTCTAGCAATTGAATTTCACCTTTTTTGTTCGCCTTTAAACGAATTTTTTGCCCTTGGCGCAAATTACTCAGTGGTTTTTCGGCACCTTCAACGCGAGCCATAATAAAAGCGTCATTGGCTTGTAAGTTATTATCGCGGAACAGTTGCGCAAGCGTTTTCCCTTTTTGTACTTGGTAGCTTTGCCATTCATTAGCGGAAGGACGGGGAGCTTTGGGCTCTGGCGTGTTCTCTGGTGAAGTCACCGCCGGAGGCTGATTGGGCTCAGGCTCAATAGGCTCTGGGATAATTTCAGGCTCAGTAGGTAAAAGTGGGGGATTACCTTCAGGTGCCGGTACTGGTTCAGGTATTGGTGGTGTAACCGTAGGTTCAGGCATGACCTCAGGAGCTGTGGGTGGAGGAATGACAATAGGCTGGTTTTGGACAATATCGCTAGGGGACTTATCGCTAGCAGGCCAAAAGAAAGCGACCACAACAATTAGGGCGAGCAGTGCAATGCCATAGCGATGAAATTTTGAAAGTTTAAGCATCACTCCTCCTTGATGAGGCAATGAGTAAATTAGGCTGTATTTATACGCATACTAGCACCCTTTTTAGACATTTTTAGCGTTTGGCTGAATTTTTCAGAGAACACTGAATAAATTTGTAGGGAATCAATCAGTTTTATTCTTTAGATTCATTGTTTGGGTTTACCCATAAGGATGGGGCTGCTATTCTTGGTTTTTCTCAAAATCATATGGGTGTTTTCATGGCAAACCAAAATTTCGATTCGGTAGAAGCTCAAGCGAGTTATGGCATAGGTCTACAGGTTGGGCAGCAATTATTAGAGTCAGGGCTAGAAGGTTTAGTGCCAAATGCAATTTTAGCCGGCCTCGTTGACGCTTTAGAAGGCAATATGCCATCAGTGCCTGTTGAAACATTGCATAAAGCACTGCGTGAAATTCATGAGCGTGCAGATGCCGTTCGTGTTGAGCGTCAGGCAGCATTAGCGGAAGAAGGCCAAAAATTCCTAGATGAAAACCAAAAGCGTGATGGTGTTTCAACGACTGAGTCTGGCTTACAATTTTCAGTCGTTAACCAAGGTGATGGTGCTATTCCTTCACGTACAGATCGCGTTCGTGTTCACTATACAGGCCGTTTAATTGATGGCTCTGTGTTTGATAGTTCAGTACAGCGTGGGCAGCCAGCAGAGTTTCCTGTAAGCGGTGTTATTCCGGGTTGGATTGAAGCATTGACCCTGATGCCTGTTGGTTCTAAATGGGAATTATATATTCCTCATCAATTAGCTTATGGTGAGCGTGGCGCAGGTGCATCAATCCCGCCATTCAGCACATTAGTATTTGAAGTTGAATTACTTGAAATTTTATAATTTCTGTTAGTTTAATTCACAGCTAAAAAGCTTCATTGTCTTTGGACTTTGGGGCTTTTTTTATGGCGTTAATTTCACACAATTGCTACTCTTGCTGTAAAGGGTTATCAGAGAGGTGAATAATATGCTACAGCAAATTTGCGAATTAGCTCAAGAAGCGGGTTATGCGGTTATGGAAACGTATAATGCGCAAGAACCTTTACAGGTTGAACACAAAAGTGATAATTCGCCTGTTACCGAGGCTGATATTGCCGCCCACAATGTGATCACTGCGGGTCTTGCTCGTATTGCTCCTGATATCCCGCAATTGTCCGAGGAAGACCCGCCAGAATGGCCAATTAGGCAGAATTGGCAACGTTATTGGTTGATTGACCCATTGGATGGAACGAAAGAATTTATTAATCGTAATGGGGATTTTACGGTTAACATCGCACTTATCGAGAATGGTGTGCCAATAATGGGGGTGGTATATGCCCCGGCCAAAGGGTTGCTGTATTACGCTGAAGGCAATCAAGCATGGAAGGAAGAAGGTGGTCATAAGCAACTTATTCATGTAAATGATGCTAAACCACCGGTTATTGTTATTAGCCGTTCCCATCAAGATAATGAATTAATGGATTATTTAAAACAAATGGGTGAACACACAACAGTCGAAATTGGGTCTTCACTCAAGTTCTGTTTAGTCGCAGAAGGAAAAGCGCAGCTTTATCCACGTTTTGGGCCGACGAATATTTGGGACACCGCGGCTGGACATGCGATTGCGATTGCTGCAGGTGCTAAAGTGGTTGATTGGAATGGGAAAACGCTTGATTACACACCGAAGGAGTCTTTTTTGAACCCAGGCTTTCGGGTGATTCTATTCTAAACCTTAATAAAGGTTGGGAAGTTATTTCCCAACCTAATTAGTTACTAATTATCTAGTTTTAGAACTTTAGCAGTCGCAGTACGAATATCTAAACAGGCTTTTGCATCCGTTTTTAAATCAATTCCATAGGTTGGAATGATCTCTTTTAAGCGTGCTTCCCAGCCATCGGCCTTGAGTTGCTCATCAAAACAAGTTTTTAATACATTTAATGCAATAAATGCCGCTGTCGATGCCCCCGGAGATGCGCCCATTAATACCGTAAATGATTTATCCGCACTGGTAATCAATTCTGTACCAAACTCTAAGACCCCTTTTTTATCATGGTCAGGTTTAATAATTTGTACTCGTTGCCCTGCAACCACCTCTTTCCAATCCTCATGCTGAGCTTCTGGGTAGAATTGTTGCAGCATGGCAAATTGGTGAGCAGATGTTTGCAGGACTTGGCCTACTAAGTATTCTGCAAGTGACCAGTTATCTTTCGCTACTGCAAGCATTGGTTCAAGGTTATTCAATTTCACCGATTCAAACAGGTCTAAATACGAGCCGTGCTTAAGGAATTTACTCGAAAAACCGGCATAAGGCCCGAATAAGAGAGAGCGTTTCCCCCCAATAATGCGTGTGTCTAAGTGTGGAACAGACATTGGTGGTGAGCCTTTGTCTGCTTTACCATAAACTTTAGCGTGGTGGCGAGAGGCAATTTCTTCGTTATCGCATCGCAACCAGATCCCACTGACGGGAAACCCACCATACCCTTTTCCTTCTGGGATCCCCGATTTTTGTAGTAACTCGATCGCCCGACCACCTGCACCCACGAACACAAACTTTGCGGAAGTGATCGTTTTTTCATGGGTCAGAAGGTTTTTAACTTCAATATTCCATCTGCCATCGGCGGTTTTTTTAACATCAATGACTTCATGTTTATAGTGAATAGAAAAACCGGATTGTTCGCTTAATTGTGCGATTAATAAATGCGTTAGCGCACCGTAATCGACATCAGCGCCTGTATTAACACGGGTGACTGCAATTGCTTCTTTAGGGTCGCGGCCTTCCATGATCAGTGGCGCCCATTCGTTGATCTGTTTTGGATCATCACTGTATTCCATGTTGTGGTAACAGTGGTGAGCAGACATCTGCTGGTAGCGCTGTTTTAAGAATTTTACATTGTCTTCACCCCAAACAAAGCTCATGTGTGGGCATGGGTGAATAAAGTCACGTGGATCTTTAATTTTTCCTTTGGTGACTAGGTAAGACCAGAGCTGGCGAGAGAGGTCGAATTCTGTATTAACTTCAAGCGCTTTACTAATATCCACCGTACCATCTGGGTTTGGTGGTGTGTAGTTCATTTCACAGTTTGCAGCATGCCCTGTTCCCGCATTGTTCCACGGGTGGGAACTTTCTTGAGCACAGTCGTTTAGCCTTTCAAAAACGGCGATCGTCAGTGATGGCTCAAGTTCTTTGAGAAATGTACCCAGTGTTGCACTCATGATCCCTGCGCCAATGAGGGCTATATCGACATTTTCAGCAATCGGTTTATTCATGATGGCCTCTATTTTTGTGTTGGAGTGAAGCTAAGGTCGGTGCCTTCTTGGTAGACAACATAAGCACGACGCCAAGGTTCATCACCAATAAGCCGCCATTTATGGCCGGTTCCGGTATTATCTTGTGCCAGTAAAATATCACCTGGATTGATGATAAATTTAGAGCCATCTTTAGTTTCGAATTCTAAAGTGCCTGAAAGGGTAATGACATAACGAGGGACTGGGTCTTGATGCCAATCAAAAGAGCCACCGGAAACTGTTTCACGGAAGGTCAGCTCACTAGCTGCAATGGGGGAGGTCTGGCTATCTCCACCTGTGACATTATTGAGCTCAAGAGTGCCTTCTTCAAATAGAGAATTTCCATCTTCTCCTGTCCACATACGAACGCAGCGTATCATTTTATTTAGCTCCTTAATCACTGACTGTAATATATAACAATTATTTGATATTTATTGGATGCAAAAATAAGACTCTTAAAGTGATGATAAATAAAATTAATATTATTCAAATTTAAGGTTTTTTAATGAAGAGGTCAAAGCGAAATATGTTTTATCTTAGTTTTATGGTTTTAATTTTTAATTAAAAAACAAAATCATAAAAATTGATTATCTTTTTATGATTTATTTTTATTTTCATTATTCGTTTAATGATGGGTAAAAAGTAGAAAAGCTCACCATGATGTTATTTTATCATTATGAGCTATGAAAAAAGGATTAGCTTTTTAGAATAGAGTTTAGAGCGAGGTATTGGATCAGCATGATGGTTTTACCATCAACAATTTCTCCCGTTTTTATCGCATCAATGGCTTTAGGGAAAGGCCACTCTAACACTTCAATATCTTCCCCTTCTTCTTCCAGCCCGCCACCTGCATTTTGACGGTTATTATCACTGTACTCAGCGATGTAAAAGTGGAGTTTCTCGGTGACTGAGCCAGGGCTCATAAAGGCTTCAAAAACTTTCTGAATTTTATCGACTTTAAAACCTGTTTCTTCTTCTGTTTCAGCAATAATACGAGCTTCTGGTGAGGCGTTTTCGAGTAAGCCAGCGGCGGCTTCGATTAGGAAATCAGAATATCCATTCACATAAACTGGCATGCGAAATTGCCGAATTAAGATAATGCTATTCTTTATTTTGTTATATAACAAAATAACAGCGCCATTTCCTCTGTCATAGACTTCGCGCTCTTGCTGTTGCCAACTACCATCTTGTCGTTGTAACTCATAAGTATATTTTTTTAAAATATACCAATTATCTGAAAGTAGTTTCTCTTGAATATTTCGTATGTTAGGACGTTTTACAGTCATTAAGCAGCCTTAAAAAACAAAAATGATTTTGTTAATGTAGCACTGTTAATTTCTGTATAAAATAGGATTTAGATGGGGCCTGCTTTAAAGCAGGCCCCATTGTAAACGTGGTGAATTATTTAATAATTTGGATTTGTTTAACTTCGACTTCTCTTGAGTTCCAGTCTTTATCAATTTTACCGCGAATTTCAACTTTATCTTTTGGCGTCACATTTACACCATTCCAACGCTTTTCGCTGATTTCTAAATTAATAGTGCCAGTACCATCGGTGAATTCATAATGTTTATGGTCGAGTTGTTTGACGATATTCCCACGTAAAATAACCCAGCTGTCATCTGACATATCAAGCGCTTTTGCAACCGTCATTTCCCCACTATTTGGGCCGATAAAACCACCCGTTTTAGAGGTTTGAGTTGTTGTATTTGTGACCGCGCCTGGGCCGTCAAATCCACCATTTGCAGCGAAAACAGGTGCACTTGCGAGTGCAGCGACTAAAGCGATTATAGGTAATTTTTTCATCATCAGTATCTCCAAATGGACATGAATTTGTTTGTATGGAGGGTATTAAACCAAGTAAATCTTAACAGGATCTTAAGAAACTTAACTAACGAATTATATTTTTAATTTTATTAATAATAGCTAGTCATCTTAAGGCTGATGGGATAAATATAATAATATTCTGTTGTGGGGGAGATTATGCGAATTCTTTTAATTGAAGATGACCGGTTAATTGGTGACGGTTTAAAAGTGGGTTTAACGCAGCTAGGGTTTACGGTTGATTGGTTTATGGATGGTAAACAAGGACAACTGGCTGTATTTGATGCACCTTATGATGCTGTTGTACTCGACCTTTCGTTACCCAATATTGATGGCATGGATATTTTAAAACATTGGCGCAAAGAAGGGCGTGATGAGCCTGTCTTGATTTTGACGGCACGAGATGCATTGGATCAACGTGTTCAAGGGCTTCAGCAAGGGGCTGATGATTATCTGTGTAAACCATTCGCTTTAATGGAAGTCATGGCGCGTTTGCAAGCGTTGATCCGCCGCAGAAGTGGGCAGCTGTCTTCTAAACTTACGCATGGCGATGTCGAAATGGACCCAATTGCAATGACGGTGACACAGCAAGGTGAGCCTGTACAGCTAAAAGGCAAAGAGTTCGCTTTACTGTCTTTATTTATGCATAACCCAAATAAAGTTTTTTCTCGCCCTTTAATTGAAGAAAAATTATATAACTGGGATGAGGAAGTCTCTAGTAACTCGGTTGAGGTACACATCCACCATTTACGACGTAAATTAGGTAATAAATTTATTCGAACTATTCACGGTGTAGGCTATCGGTTAGGTGATGATACATGATGAAGACATTTAGTCTTAGGCTGAAACTCACGTTAATGCTACTCCTATTAGCTTTGCTGACATGGGGGATCGCCAGTTCGCTAGCCTGGTATCAAAGCTATAAAACGATCAATGAACTGTTTGATACCCAGCAAATGGCGTTTGCTAAACGGTTATCTGTTTTGCCATCAGACTTCGAATTGAGCCGGCCTTCACTGACTAAAACCAAAAAATTATTACGCAAGAACCGCGGGCATCAGGATGACGATGCACTGGCATTTGCTATCTTTACACCTGTTGGTGAAATGGTTTTAAACGACGGTGATAATGGTAGAGATATTGTCTATCAATTTAAACGAGAAGGTTTTACGGATGGAATGATCGAAGGAAGTGACGATCCTTGGCGCTTTGTATGGCTAAAATCTCAAGATGGTCAATATGTTATCGCGGTAGGGCAGGAGTGGGAATACCGGCAAGAAATGGCAACCGATATTATGGTGGCACAATTTATGCCTTGGTTAATTGCTTTGCCAATTATGTTATTGCTATTTTTATGGCTGCTTACACGAGCTTTACGTCCATTGAAGGATGTAGCAAAGCAGTTGTATCACCGAAAACCCGATGAATTAACCCCAGTACAAGTAACGCGTATTCCTAGTGAAGTCAGACCTATTATTGACTCTATGAATGTGTTGTTTGGCCGTATTAATGACATGTTTGCTCGCGAGCGACAATTTACCTCGGATGCTGCTCATGAATTACGTAGCCCACTCGCAGCGTTAAGGGTGCAGGCGGAAGTGGTACAAATTGCGGGGAATAATAACGCGGTTCGTAACCATGCAGTGGCGAATTTATCGGAAGGTATTGATAGGGCGACTAGGCTTGTTGACCAACTACTCATGTTGTCTCGGCTAGAATCATCCACGCAACTCGATGATATTACAGTTGTATCTTGGCCCGCATTAATTGAATCGGCGATAAAAGATGTGGAGCCCGAAGCTCAAGAGCAGCAAACAACGATAATAAACACGTTAGTTAGTTGCCCCCCTGATTTTCAAGGCCAACCATTACTACTCAACGCGTTACTGAGAAATTTACTCAATAATGCAATACGTTATGGAAAAATAGCGGGGCGAGTTGAGATTATTTTGTATACAGATCATCTTGAAATTCAAGATGATGGTGATGGCGTGACACCTGAGGTTTTACAGCGCCTAGGTGAACGTTTTTATCGTCCGCCGGGGCAAGAAAAGACAGGGAGTGGCTTAGGGCTCTCTATTGTTAAACGAGTTGCACAATTGCATCATTTGCAGGTTATTTTTACTCACGGTACTAATGGTGGATTTTGTGCCAAAGTCTATTGGAATGAAATAAAAACGTGATAATGAGCACATTAGCCATGCTTGTTTATGAAAAAATTAATCATAATTATGCATATTTAGTGTAAGGGTATTTTAGCATAACTCACTATTTCTAGCTCAAGCGAGATAGGGTTAATTACAGACGTCGTGTGCGAAGTGACCCACACGACGACATAGTAAAAGTTTGCCCTTATTGGTTTAGCGATGAGACTAATAAGCTAATGACTTTTTGAATTTCTTGGGTATTTAATTCACCATCTTTGAAAAACAACACTTTTCCTTGATTATCCAATACGATGATCGCCGAGCTTTCTGGTTTCAAGCCCCATGCGTTCTTTACTGTCCCCTCACTATCAACAATAAATTGTGAGTAAGGAAACTCTTTTTTGCTATCTTCAACGCTATTTTTAACAAAGACACCAGTACCAAAAATTGCATCATCGGTATTAATGATTGTCGTTGTCTGATAGGTATCATGAGGGAATTTGGCTTGCTTGATAGCTTCAACTAAGGGGGCATTGAGCTCTTTTGCTGAAGAGCGGCCTGCAATGTGCTGGATAGTACGCACCTTCCCAACGAGTTGTTGGCTTTTCCACGGTTGATACTCCAACTTCCCTTCATTATTCATCACAAGCTCACCTTTATCGGTGACGGAAATAGCAGGAACAGATTGGTTTAATTGAATATTTGCTGCAGAAGCTACTGCTGATACCCCAAGCAAACATATTAAAAGTAAATAATTTCTTATCATAAAAGCCCCTTGATTGATGATGTTGCCATGTGAGCCTAGTGGTTTGTCTGATGAAGACTATTTATAGCATAGCTCATCGGATGAGTTTCAAGAGGTAATTTAACATTTTTTTAAAATTTAGAATAAAAGCAAAGTTTATGGGGTTTTAACAGTTAATTTACAGTGTCATGTTATGTCAGCAAATTGAATAAAACTGCAATTTTAGAACCAAAGTAAAAATTTCTGGTCTATGATTATTGTACGGTATGAGTTATTGAATATCGTAAGAACAAAGGGGAGGCAAAGTTCTAATGAAAATTTTTAACCGTTATAACCCATCGAAGATTGCTCTTTACGTCAAAACGCTATTCCGTGGCAGGCTCTATATTAAGGATTTTGGGGCATTTGAGTTTAATTATGGGAAAATTCTACCACCTAAAATCAGTGATAAGCGCCATTACAATGTGATGAGTGAGGTCAATAAACAAGTTTCATTATTGCAGGCGGAACTGGGTTAGGTTAATCAAGAAGGTTTTGGTTAACAACGCGCCACATGGGTGGCGCATTGAAAGAAACGGCTTCGCTATCAAGCACTAATGTTCAGTATCTTTTGTTTGTTGTTTTGCGTCAGCCGTTTCAATAGTATTTTTTCCGGGCTGTACAACCACAGGTGATGGCACCGTAGTAAGGCGAGTTACGAGTAGTTGGTCAATTTTGTAATTATCGATATCGACGACTTCAAATTTATAACCCGCATATTTCACATAATCTGTCCGCTTCGGCATTCTTCTTAACCGGTACATCATAAACCCTGCGATGGTTTCATAGTTGCTAAAGTCAGGGAAATCATCAATATCCAAAATGCGCATCACATCTTCGATTGGCGTTCCACCTTCAACTAACCAAGAATTCTCATCACGGACCACGATTTGCTCTTCTTGCCCTGGACCAATTAAATCACCCATTAAAGTGATCATTACATCATTGATGGTAATGATACCCATGACCAATGCATATTCGTTGAGAATAACAGCAAAATCGACCGCATTTGCTTTAAAGGCTTCCAAGGTATCTGATAGTGATAAGGTGTCAGGGATCATTAGCGTATTTCTAATGTGAGCACCTTCTTTTAAGCTTAAACTTTGCCCATTGAGTACACGATTAAGTAATTCTTTTGAATCAACATAGCCGATAACATGGTCAATATCCCCCGCACAGACCAAGAACTTAGAATGTGGCTGGGTTGATATTTTATGTTTGATACTTTCTTCTGACTCGTTTTTGTCAAAATAGATGATACTTTCACGCGGGGTCATAGCCGATGGTACAGTACGTGATTCTAGTTCAAAGACATTCTCAATTAATTCATGTTCTTGCTTACGTAACACACCCGCGACAGCACCCGCTTCAACAACCGCAAAAATATCATCAGAAGTGATGTCTTCATTACGTGATGTAGGTAATTTGAATAATTTAAAAATTAGGTTAGCGAGACCATTAAAAAACCAAACGAATGGGCCCAGTATCACTAAGCAGAAGCGCATCGGATTCACGATACGAATAGCAATGGCTTCAGGTTTTACCATACCGATACGTTTTGGCGTTAAATCAGCCACTAAAATAAACAAGCTCGTGACAATGGTGAACGATAGGATGGATGAAACTTGTTGGGCCCAGCTTGGGGATAAAAACTGAATAAAGATATCGTACAAAGCAGGAGAAAACGCAGATTCCCCGACAATACCTGCAAGGATAGCAACGGCATTTAAACCAATTTGAACGACGGTAAAGAACATTCCCGGCATTTCTTGTAATTTAAGCACGCGAGCCGCGTTAATGTTGCCCTCATCGGCCATGAGCTTAAGTTTAATACGGCGGGAAGCTGCCAGAGAAATTTCTGACAAAGAAAAGAATGCGCTGATTGCACATAATAATAGAACGATTAATAAACTGTTGAGCATAAGTTATCCAGCCAATCAAAGGGAGAATCCATTAAATTCAAAGATCTCTGAAGGCATAGTCTCGTGTATTTTAATATATTGAGTATGCAAATATATGTTGCGCAATATGCGCAAATTGTTGATATGTTGCATGAGTATAGCACTGAGGTGATTTATCTGCCTAGATATTCATCATCATTCAAACTGCCTTAAGTAATATAGATAGACAGCCTGAACGATTTGTAAAGTGAATTTACAGCACTAACCTATTGATTTAGCTTTTTAATGAAGGTGGTAAACAAACACCAATTCCTCCTAATCCACAATATCCATTTGGATTTTTGTATAAATACTGCTGGTGGTAATCTTCTGCGAAATAGAAAGTGTCTAATGGGGCTATTTCGGTTGTGATTGCACGAGGGTCATGTTGTGCTTTCATTGCCTCTTGGTAAGCTTGCAGTGTCTCCATCGCTTGTTGGTCTTGTTCATCAGACACAGTATAAATGGCAGAACGATATTGACTCCCCATATCATTCCCTTGGCGCATACCTTGTGCGGGGTCATGGTTTTCCCAAAATAAAGCTAATAATTGGGTGTAACTGATAATTTTCGGGTCAAAAACAACACGAACCGCTTCTGCGTGGCCAGTTCGCTCTGAACAAACTTCTTCGTAGGTAGGGTTAGGGGTCACACCACCACAATACCCTACAGATGTTGAATAAACACCAGCTTGCTGCCAAAATAGTCGTTCGACTCCCCAAAAACAGCCCATGGCAAAATAAGCAACTTTCATATTCTTAGGAATAATCTCAATCGAATGATGGTTAAGTGCATGATATGGTGAGTAGGTCATAGCAGTTGCTCTGCCGGGCAGAGGTTGTGCAATACTTGCAGAGTGAAATTTATTAAAAGGCATAATGATTCCTATATATATTGACCGTACAAATAATCTAAAAATGGGAATGAAAACTTGTGTCTATGGCGAATTTTACTCAAAATAAATTGATATGAAGTATTTAGTCAATCGAACAATCACCTTAGGAGTAGGCGTGTCGAAATACCCTCTAATTTGTTTTCTCTGCCTAACTGCGGCAGTGCCAGTGGCACACGCAGCTAATCTTCGTCTTAATATTGAAGGCCTTGAAGGACAACTTAATCAAAACGTTCGTGTACAGCTATCTAATATATCGCAAGATGAAGTTGTGCCAAACGGCCGTTTTCGAGCCCGTGTTGAGAAAGCAATTAAAGAAGGTTTAAAGCCTTTAGGCTATTACCAACCCACGGTTGAGTTTAGCTATGAAGAAAAAACCCCGCCTGCTCGTTCCGTTTTAACCGCCAAGGTCACTCCTGGGGAACCTATTTTATTAAAAGGGGTGAATGTTGAGTTACAAGGTGGAGCAAAAACGGATCCAGCCTATGAAAAGATGCTCAAACAATATACGCCAAAGCTTGATACTGTTCAAAATGATGGCGAATACGAAGAATTCAAAGGGCGCTTTAACAGCTTAGCGGTTCGTAAAGGTTATTTTGATGCGATGATGGAGAAAAGCCAATTGGGTATTTCTCTTGATCACCATGCGGCATATTGGGATTTTGATTTTAACAGTGGTGAACGCTATCGGTTTGGTGCCATTTCTTATTCAGGCTCACAAATTCGTGAAGATTACCTGAACAACCTTGCGCCTTTCAAAAAAGGGGAATACTACACATCAGAGCAACTCGCTGAATTTAATCGTCGGTTAGCAGAAACAGGTTGGTTCACTTCTGCGATTGTGACGCCTCGCATCGTGAGTGCTCGAAAAGAAAACTCCTATGAATTGCCGATGGAAGCGGTGATGACGCCTAGAGCCAAAAATTTTATTGAGCTTGGTGGGGGGTATGCAACAGATGTAGGTCCTCGCGTTAAAGCGACATGGAATAAGCCGTGGATCAACTCCCGTGGGCAGAGTTTAACGTCAAATATTAGTTTATCCCAACCAGAACAATTAATTGATGCGAGCTATAAAATTCCATTAAAAGCGAACCCGCTTGAGCAATATTATGCGGTTCAAGGGGGCTTTAAACGGACAGATTTAAATGATACCCAAGCGAATACAACAACCTTGAATGTGTCTCGTAATTGGGATTATTCATCCGGTTGGCAGTATGGTGTAAACATGCGTTGGATGCTGAGTAACTTTACCCAAGCCAACGTGACGAATACGACCATGTTGCTATATCCCGGGGCCTATGTGAGCCGCATTCGCCAACGCGGCGGTGTGATGCCAACATGGGGTGATAGCCAACGTTATTCTATTGATTATTCGAATAAAATATGGGGTTCAGATATCGACTTCGCTGTACTACAAGCCAAAAATGTATGGATCAGAACGCCATGGGAAGGTCATCGCTTTGTTGTTCGTGGAAATATCGGTTGGATTGAAACCAATGACTTCGACAAAGTTCCACCGGACTTGCGTTTCTTTGCGGGTGGTGACGGCAGCGTGCGTGGATATGGCTATCAAAAGATCTCGCCAGAAGATAGTAAAGGTAAACTAACAGGGGCATCAAAATTGGCGGTAGGCTCTGTGGAATACCAATATAACTTTACAGGAAATTGGTGGGGAGCAACCTTTATTGATAGTGGTGAAGCCGTTGATAATTTTAAAGATAATGATTTTAAAACGGGTGCGGGAATTGGTATCCGCTGGGTCTCACCAGTTGGGCCGATAAAATTAGACTTAGCAAAACCTATCGGTGATCCAGATAACAACAAAATACAGTTTTATATCGGCTTGGGGACTGAGTTATGAGGTGGTTGAAGTGGCTAAAATGGACCAGTCTTTCCATTTTATTAATTCTTGTTCTGGTTGTTGCCGCACTCAGTTGGGTGATTGGAACCCAGTCTGGTCTTCACTTTGCATTAAATACAGCGACACGCTTTGTTCCTGAATTAACCATTGATAAAATTGACGGGGATATTAGTAACTTAACGCTAAGCGGCGTTAAATACCAAATGCCAGGGGTTGATGTTAACGCAGGGAAATTAAATTTAGCGGTACGTTTAGGTTGTTTAACCAGTCGTGAACTCTGTGTCGACAACTTAGGCACGGAAAATGTCACTGTTACTGTCGATACTACCCAATTTCCCCCTGCTGAAGAAACACCACCATCTGAACCTTTGACTGAACTCAAAGCACCTTTGACTATTCGTTTAAATCAATTGGCTTTGGTTTCAACGCACGTCAATGTGGATGGCATGGACATCGATTTAGCCAAATTTACCACAGGGATCACGTGGGAAGGAAAAGCGATCACTATCATTCCAACCGATATCATGGATTTGGCAATTAATTTACCTGAAACCAAATCAGATGCCGTCGTTGAAGAGAAACAGCCAGAGCCAACGCCGGTTAATGAACAAAAATCATTAGCGGACGAATTAAAAGCGCTATTTTCTAAACCGTTACTCGCTGAATTACCAGAAGTTATTTTACCTGTTGATTTAAATGTTGATGGCATTAATGCTTCGAATTTTCAATTAACGGGAGCGACTGAACTTAAAATTAACCAATTACACTTGAGCCTTTCGAATGAAGGGCAACAAGTTTTAGTTAAACAGTTAAAAGTCGATGCACCGCAGGGGAATATTGCGTTATCTGGCACAGCAACATTGCAAGATAAATGGCCAGTCTCATTGTCGATTGTGGGGGAAAGCCGTTTAGAGGATTTAGATGGGCAAAAAATAGACCTCTCCTTAAAAGGCGGTTTGGTTGATGAGCTAAAATTGGCATTGAACTTACACGGGCCAATTAATGCGAAATTAGATGCAGAAACGGATTTGTCACAAGCAGACCTACCTATTTTGCTTACATTAGAAAGTGATAAGTTAACGTGGCCGTTAGTGGGGGAGGCGCAATATCAACTCGATGGGACTCGTCTGCGCCTAAATGGCCGGCCATCGGCTTATGATATGTCTGTACGTTCAGCGATCACTGGGCAGGATCTCCCTCCCTCTACCTTGCTATTAGATGCGAAAGGTAATGAAGAGCAAATTAATTTAACTCGCTTACGTTTAGCCGCTTTACAGGGTAATGCAGATATTACAGGTGTAGCGGACTGGAGTAAGGCGATTAGTTGGAATGCGGTATTGACTCTTTCGGGTATTAATACGGCTAAACAGTATCCTGAATGGCCTGCTAAAGTGGATGGCAAGATTGCTACTCGTGGAAGTTTATACGGTGGTAGCTGGCAGTTAGATATCCCTGAAATTATTTTGGATGGTAATGTCAAAAATAATCTCTTGAAAGCGCGCGGCAAAGCCAAAGGTAACGCAGCAGGCCAATGGGATATTCCAAACTTTAATTTGGCACTGGGTAAAAATAATGTCGATATAAAAGGCTCCCTTGCTGATAAATGGAACCTTGATGCCAAAATTAATGCCCCTGCACTGAATGGTTTGCTGCCTGGCTTAGGTGGCGTGATTGCCGGTGATATGAAATTACGGGGTAATTTAGAGACGCCAGAAGCGCTTGTTGACCTCACTGCACGCGGCGTGAAGTGGCAGGATGACCTCGCTATCGAAAATGTTGTTATCAAAGGAAATGTGGCAACAGGCGAACAAATTAAAGGGAACCTATCTGTTGTTTTGCGTCAGTTAAAACAAGGTGACCTTGTCGTCAGTAACCTGACTTTAGATGCGAAAGGCAGTGAAAAACAGCATACGTTAAAATTGAATATGAAGGGTGAGCCAGTTTCGGGTCAATTAGCATTAGCAGGCAGTTTTGACCGGCAGACTGAAGTGTGGAAAGGGAATTTAACCAACACCTTATTTGATACGGTGGTGGGTGAATGGCGCTTAAACCAAGCGATGTCACTCGATTATGCCAACCAAACACAAGAAGTGACCATTGGCAGACATTGTTGGGTTAACCCGAATGCCCGTTTGTGTGTACCAAAACCGATTAAAGCGGGTAAAAGTGGTAGCGCGGATATCGTGCTAGAACGTTTTGATCTCGCAATGCTTAAACCATTTATGCCACAAGATACTCGAGTCAGTGGCGTATTTACGGGTAAAGCCAATGCCATTTGGAAAGCGGATGGCAGCATGCCACAAGTGAAGCTGGACTTGCGAGGAAATGATGTCAAAGCGGTTCAGTTTGTGGATGGTACTCGTTTACCTATTGCTTTTGATACCTTAACGTTAAGTGCGGGCTTAAAAAATGGCAAGGCAGACCTTAACTGGCTGTTTGGGCTAACGAATAATGGGCAAATGCGCGGCAATATCCAAGTGTCTGATATTGAGAAACGTCGTTTGTTGTCGGGTAATGTTGAAATTAATTCGGTTACATTAGATTTAATCAAGCCGTTGCTAAGCCAGAAAGAGGTGGCGAATGGTAGCTTAAATGCGAATTTACGTTTAAGTGGGTCAGCAAATAACCCATTATTAAATGGTAATTTAGCGCTATCGAGTTTAGAAGTGAGATCGGCAATGATCCCGTTTGATATCAAAAGTGGTCATTTAGGCATTAATTTCAACGGCACAAGCTCAGTAATGAATGGTCAGATAAACACGCCAGAGGGCTATCTGAACATTGATGGTGATGCGGACTGGCGAAATATTGATGCATGGCGCGCAAAAGTCATGGCGAGAGGTAATAACCTCCGCGTTTCTTTACCGCCGATGATCCAAATTGATGTTCAACCGGATATTGTATTTGATGCATCACCTTCGGTACTCACGTTAAAGGGTACCGTCAATATTCCATGGGCTCGAATTACTGTTCAAGAACTCCCTGAGTCGGCGGTAAGCGCGTCTTCAGATGTGGTGATGTTAGATAGCAATTTACAGCCAATTGAGGAAAAAGCGCCATCCATTCCTATTCAGACCAATTTGGATATTAAAATTGGCAACGATGTGCAATTAGACGCATTTGGCTTAAAAGCACGCCTAACCGGTTTATTGAAAGTGGTTCAGAATATCCATGGCTTGCACATTAATGGTCAAGTAGATATTCCGGCTGGCCGTTTCCGTGCTTATGGGCAAGATTTGATTGTCCGTAAAGGCCAAATTCAGTTCTCGGGCCCTGCAGACCAACCATTCTTAAACTTAGAAGCGATTCGTAACCCAGACAATACCGCAGATAACGTGATTGCCGGGGTGAAGGTCACAGGCCTTGCGGATAAACCAAAAGTAGAGATATTCTCTGAACCGGCGAAAACACAGCAAGAAGCGCTGTCTTACTTATTAAGAGGAGAGGGCTTAGACAGTGGGGACGCAAATGGTTCACAAATGACATCTATGTTAATAGGCTTAGGTGTAGCACAAAGTGGGCAACTCGTGGGTAAAATTGGTGAGACATTTGGAGTCTCTGATTTAGCCGTCGATACCCAAGGTGTGGGGGATGGTTCTCAAGTCGTTGTAAGCGGTAAGATCACTAATGATTTACAAGTGAAGTATGGAGTTGGTATCTTTGACTCATTGGCGACGTTAACTTTACGTTATCGGTTGATGCCAAAACTGTATTTAGAAGCTGTGTCTGGTGTTAATCAGGCATTGGATCTCCTTTACCAATTTGAGTTTTAGATTATGCGTGTAATTGTTTATGGCAGCTTAAGACAAAAGCAAGGAAATCATCACTGGATGACTTATGCTCAGCTACTCGGTGAACATAAGCTAGAAGGCTATGAACTGTATGATCTTGGATATTATCCAGCAGTTGTCAAAGGGGATGGGGCGATAGAGTGCGAAGTGTATCGAATCAACCCGTCCATTTTGACAGAGTTAGATGAGTTAAAGAAAAATTCTCAAGACTATGTGAGGGAGCTCATCCCAACGCCGTATGGCAACGCTTGGATTTATCTATATAAACATTCCGTTGATGGTCTACGCCAAATAAAGAGTGGCGACTGGTTGAAACGTGATGAAGAAGTATAACGGTTTAAGACTCGCTATCGAGTTGTAAAATATAAAACGCCAGCAATAATAGCTGGCGTTTTTACTTTATGGCCTAATCAACCTATTAGAGCCCATAAAAAAGCACTGATATTAACCAGTGCTTTCATTATGCCCTTAAAGGGTGATTATTTTTTTGCAGCGCGTTCGAAAGATTCGATGATCTCTGCTTTTGCAGATGCTGCATCTTCCCAACCGTCAACTTTAACCCATTTACCTTTTTCTAAATCTTTGTAATGTTCAAAGAAATGAGTAATTTGAGCACGCAGTAATTCTGGCAGGTCGTTCACATCTTTGATGTGATCGTATTCTTTGCTTAATTTAGTGTGCGGAACAGCCACTAATTTTGCATCTTCACCAGACTCGTCAGTCATTTTTAGGACGCCAACAGGGCGGCAACGGATGACTGAGCCTGGTTGTAATGGGTATGGAGTTGGAACTAATACATCAACTGGGTCGCCATCTAAAGACAGGGTGTTGTTGATGTAACCATAGTTGCATGGATAGAACATCGCGGTTGACATGAAACGGTCTACAAACAGCGCACCAGAGTCTTTATCAACTTCATATTTGATAGGATCTGCGTTCGCTGGGATCTCGATGATAACATAGATATCTTCTGGCAGATCTTTACCTGCCGGTACATTGTTCAGGCCCATTTAAATGTATCCTTTGTGTGAATAATGAATTTACTCATTTTAATGTGTTGCCGTTTTTAGGCAAATTAAATAATAGAGTAGATAGCGTGAGGGACATTATAGCCGTAAAAGGGGGCAAAACTCACTAGTTGGTGAAAAAAAGGAACAAAAAAGGCGGGAAGCCCCGCCTTATAATTAATGAATTAGATTATTCCGTGTCAGGGAATTCACGCATAAATGATTCTGCTTTTTCTACCATCGACTCTGTTCCGACAAAGAACGGCGCACGTTGGTGTAATTCGCTAGGTATGATATCTAAAATGCGGTTTGCTCCATCACTGGCTTTACCACCGGCTTGCTCTGCTAAAAATGCAATTGGGTTACATTCGTACAGAAGGCGCAGTTTTCCATTGGGATGGCTTGCCGTACTTGGGTAAATATAAATTCCCCCTTTGAGCAAGTTACGATGGAAGTCTGCAACCAAAGAACCGATATAACGTGTGGTATACGGGCGATTTGTTGCTTTATCTTCTTCTTGGCAATATTTAATGTACTTTTTAACACCCATCGGGAACTTGATATAGTTGCCTTCATTGATGGAGTACATTTTTCCTTCTGATGGGAACATCACTTTTTCATGAGACAAGCAGAACACGCCCAATGATGGGTCGTAAGTAAACGCGTGTACACCAACACCCGTGGTGTAAACTAACATCGTTGATGAACCGTAAACCACGTAGCCCGCAGCCACTTGGCGGTTACCAGGTTGCAGGAAATCCGCTTCTGTAACCGGTTGGCCAATCGGTGTAATACGATGGTAAATGGAGAAAATTGTTCCAACGGAAACGTTTACATCGATGTTCGAAGAACCATCAAGTGGGTCCATTAAAACAACATATTTTGCGTTTTCTGCGCGGTCTCCTTCGAAAATGACAATTTCGTCTTCTTCTTCAGAGGCGATACCGGCGACTTCTCCGCGTGCTTTTAAAGCCGCTTTTAGTTTTTCGTTTGCATACAGGTCAAGCTTCATCTGAACTTCACCTTGAATATTCGAAACACCGTTAGTGCCAAGAATATCGACAAGTCCAGCTTTATTAATATCACGATGGATAATTTTAGCGCCCAGTTTGATAGCTGATAATAAAGAAGTCAGCTCACCTGTTGCATGAGGAAAATCTTGTTGCTTTTCGACGATGAATTCGCCTAATGTTTTCATGACGAAGGTCCTGAATAAAATTGACAGAGGTTTTGCGGGGCATTTACCCTCGCGCGGGAAGAGTTTAACTAAATAAAAAAAAGATTAATAGGTTAATGCATTTATAAACCTGTTTTTGATGGGTAGAATAGTGACCAACCTCATGCTAATTGGATGAAAAAGAATGCACATACATATTTTAGGTATATGCGGCACCTTTATGGGAAGCTTAGCAATATTGGCTCGTTCTTTAGGACATAAAGTGACGGGTTCGGATGCCAATGTGTATCCACCGATGAGCACATTACTTGAAAATCAAGGGATTGAACTCATTCAGGGGTATGATCCGGCTCAACTTGACCCAATACCGGATATGGTCGTGATTGGTAATGCAATGACGCGTGGTAACCCTTGTGTCGAAGCTGTTCTAGAAAGAGGCTTACCGTATACATCTGGCCCACAGTGGCTTCATGACCACGTGTTACCTGAACGTTGGGTACTAGCTGTGGCGGGGACCCATGGTAAAACGACTACTGCAGGAATGCTTGCATGGATCTTAGAAGACTGTGGTTACAAGCCTGGCTTTCTAATTGGCGGTGTTCCAGGGAATTTTGATGTCTCCGCTAAGATTGGTGAAAGCCCGTTTTTTGTTATTGAAGCGGATGAGTATGACTGTGCATTCTTTGATAAGCGTTCTAAATTTGTGCATTACAGCCCGAAAACCTTGGTATTGAACAACCTTGAATTCGACCATGCGGATATTTTTGAAAACCTCGAAGCGATTCAAAAACAGTTCCATCATCTTGTACGTATTGTGCCAGCCAGCGGCAAAATTTTCACACCTGACAACGACAATCATTTAAAACAAGTGATTGGAATGGGTTGCTGGAGTGAGCAAGAGCTGGTGGGTGGGGAGCACGGCGGATGGCAAGCAGAGAAACTCAGCCACGACGGCAGCCACTTTGCTGTGTACTACCAGCAGGAAAAAGTTGGAGAAGTCACTTGGTCACAAGTGGGTAACCACAACATCCAAAATGCATTGATGGCGATTGCAGCGGCTCACCATGTGGGCGTTCCAGTAAAAGAAGCTTGCCTCGCTTTGAATAGTTTTATCAATGCACGCCGTCGCCTTGAGCTACGTGGTGTTGAAAATGGTGTCAGTGTTTACGATGACTTCGCGCATCACCCAACTGCTATTTTGGCAACGTTAGAAGCACTTCGCAGCAAAGTTGGCGGAACTTCACGTATTCTTGCGGTACTCGAACCTCGCTCGAATACGATGAAAATGGGTATCAATAAAAATGATATTGCACCTGCGCTTGGCCGTGCAGATGAAGTGTTTCTTTTCCAACCCGCCAATATTCCTTGGATGGTGACAGACATCGCTGAAAAATGTGTTCAACCAGCTCGTTGGAGCGCAGATATTGAGGCATTCACCAATATGATTATTGAAACCGCACAACCGGGCGATCATATTTTGGTGATGAGCAATGGTGGCTTTAGCGGCATTCATGGCAAATTGCTCGCAGCTTTGAAAGCAAAGGCAGAAACAGAACAAGATGATTAAGCTTTATTAGCGATATACTCGATTACCCAGTGATCCTTATGATTGCTGGGTTTTTTTATGTTTGGCGTACTTAATGAGTGTGGTTCTGTGATGAAACTTAATGTTATTGGGCTATTCATCTCTTTTTTTAAACTTCCCATATAACAATCTAGTGAATCAGTGAAAAGGTGGAACAAGCAGCCAACCGCAATCGCTTTGAGTTTCCATGATGGCATGAATAATAATACGACATAGACAACCGCAGCCCAAAAGGAATGGAGTGGGTGGAAACCAATGCCACAGCGCTCTGGGTCGAAAATTGGGTCAGCTAGCAGATGATCTAAATCGATAGCCATCGTAGCAATCATTATCAGGGCCGCTAGTTTCCAATTTTTTCGCCAAAATAGGTAACCAAAGGCAATTGGCATTAGGAAGTGAAAACCGTAGTGTATGATGTTACGGAAAATATCAAATAGCAAAATGATGTCTCAAAATAGAATAGAAACAGACAAAAACAATAAGAGGGAAATCAATTTCCCTCTTAAGCTAATGTATATCAATAGATTAAAGCTCTTGTTCAAATAACGCTAAAATCGCTTCATATAATTCTTTTGTGGTGAAATTGTTGGCGGGTGTTGAGAAGATAGTATCATCACCAGCAATACTACCTAAAATTCCTTCTGCTTTACCTAATGAATCTAACAAACGTGCAATAAGCTGTGCAGCACCAGGACTCGTTCTGATCACGACAACAGAAGGGTTATAGTCTATATCCAAAACCAAGTTTTTGAGTGGACTGGTAGCGGTAGGGACACCAGGCTCTGTAGGTAGGCAATATACCATTTCCATTTTTGCATTACGGGTGCGAACAGCACCAAATTTGGTAAGCATTCTGGAAATTTTTGATTGGTTAATATTTTCGAAGCCTTCTTCTTGCAAAGCTGTGACGATCTCAGCTTGCGAGCTAAATTTTTCTTCTTTAAGTAGGGCTTTAAAAGCCTTAACCAAGTCTTCTTGTTTAGACGGAGTGCGCATAATTAACCCATTCTTTTGCATTGAATTAAGTTGTATTATCCGTAAAAGTGCATTTTTATGCAACAAAATTGCGTTATGATGATTTTGTAACCAGCGAATAACTTAAGGTTAAGTCGTCTCATTTTGGATTGGTAGTTAAAAGTATTAAGTTATCGTAAATTGCGAAAATGAAAAATTAGCATAATAGAACAATGAATTTTCCAGATGTCTACTGTAAATTTATTGTTAATAAAAATATTTTTGATTGAATAATATACACTAAAAACAACTTATTGTGCGAAATGCAACACCCAGAAAAACTATTTGTTAAAAAAGTGCCCGTTATCTCATTAACAGATAAGGAATTTGTTTAGAATACTGGCAATTAATAAACAAGTTCTCTTGCGTTAAACTCTCTCTCTATCTGTTAACAAATTGTTTTTTATACGTAATGTGTTAAGTGTATAACAAATAAAGTGATATCTTTTTAAAGTACAAATTAAGGAGTTTCAGAATGAAAGTTGCAGTCCTAGGTGCAGCAGGTGGTATCGGTCAGGCTCTCGCCCTTCTTCTCAAAAACCAGCTCCCAGCAGGTTCAGAACTCTCCCTCTACGACATCGCACCAGTCACTCCAGGTGTTGCTGCTGACTTAAGCCATATCCCAACTGATGTTAAAGTGACAGGCTTTGCCGGCGAAGATGCAAAACCTGCATTGAAAGGTGCTGACATTGTTCTTATTTCTGCGGGTGTCGCACGTAAACCAGGCATGGATCGTTCTGACTTATTTAACATCAATGCGGGTATCGTCCGTAATCTGATCCAACAAATTGCTGAAACCTGTCCTAAAGCATTGATCGGTATTATCACTAACCCAGTGAATACCACCGTTGCTATCGCTGCGGAAGTCCTGAAAAAAGCAGGCGTATACGATAAAAACCGTTTATTCGGTGTGACGACATTAGATATCATTCGTTCTAATACATTTGTTGCTGAGCTAAAAGGCAAAAATGTTAATGATATCGAAGTGCCTGTAATTGGTGGCCACTCTGGTGTGACTATCCTGCCACTGTTATCTCAAATTGAAGGTGTTAGCTTCACTGATGAAGAAGTTGCAGCGTTAACTAAACGCATTCAAAATGCAGGTACAGAAGTCGTTGAAGCGAAAGCGGGTGGTGGGTCTGCAACTTTATCGATGGGCCAAGCTGCTGCACGTTTAGGCTTATCGTTAATTCGTGGTCTCCAAGGTGAAAGCAATGTGGTTGAATGTGTTTACACTGAAGGTGATGGTGAATATGCTCGCTTCTTTGCACAACCAGTCGTTTTAGGCAGAAACGGTATCGAAAAACATTTACCAATTGGTAAATTAAGTGCATTTGAAGAAAAAGCGCTGAAAGACATGCTAGATGTATTAAAAGCAGATATCGAATTAGGTGAAAAATTCATTAATGGCTAATGCCAATTAACGCTTTTTCTAAATTGTGAAGGGTTGAGTTTCGTTCGGAACTCAACCTTTTTTATTTGGTTGTTATCAAAAGATAAAGCCGTGAATACATTGATTGATTTTTCACGGCCTTATCGCTATATCCCATGCAGTTTCTAATCTTCCACTGGTGCTTTAACTCTGACTTTTCTTTCTAATAAATCCCCCGTAATTGGGTCGTAATAACGACTTGGCCAAATTTCAGCAGGGTGAATGGCTAAGAAATTTGCAATGATCCATTCCCCTTTAGGCCAAGGGCGTGATAGTGCATTAGCTAACGTTGAAGAGCTTAGTCCAGCCTCACGTGAAATTGCAGCAAGTGTTGTTCCACGTTTACGTAAAGCAGCAATGATATCTGCAGGGTGCCAGTCCGATTTCCGTAAAATCATTTTTTAGTCCTTTTTTCACTTAGAATCATGTAGAGTTAATGGTACGAGTAACAGAAAATTATGGTACATTCAGTACATCCGTTTCGTTATTGGAAATAAAATAACAGAAATTTCCCAAAATAATTTCTGATTTTTTCTTAAAAATTCATTTTATGAAACTGTCGTGGTTTTTATGAAATTAAATGGAAAGTCAGAATGAATAACTGTGAGTTAGGATAAATCTTTGTTATTAAAACTAACTCTTTCTAGTTAGGGATAGGAATAACATATTTAATGCTACTTTTTACTTGAACTCATAATATATCTAGATTAATTAATAAAATTAGTTAAATTATTAGAGAGTAAATTATTTAATTGTCTGTTATTAAAAGAAATTAGAATTCTAATAACAAATATAATTTGTATATTATTATTTATATGTATAAACAAAACGAATAGGTTAATGGGGTTTTGAGAAAATAGAGATAGTTTTCAACAACTGAAAATCAAATTGTCATCATGACTAGGAGGGTCAGCATGTACAAGGAATGGCTAACGGCAAAAGAGTTGGTTGGGTTACAAGGGCTTCCCATGACAACCCAAGGTATTAATGCTATGGCAAGGCGTGAAAACTGGGTCAACCGTAAAAGAAGAGGTATTCAAGGTAAAGCGCTGGAATACCATATAAGTTCTTTACCTATCGATATTTTTGAAAGTCAGTTTGCTAACGAAACCTCACCACCTTATCAAGCAAAACGAAATGATAATGCCTTTATTTGGCAAGAGGCTTATAACCAGCTTTCCAGCCAAGAACGAGACATTATCCTGACATTTATTATGCGCGAAGGGGCATTAGCGCTAATAAATTTAATTAATAATAAATAATTTACAATTACTTAAGGTGTAAATAATTAATATATAAAAATAATATTATATTGAATTTAAAAAACGGTTTAACAGATGACATTTTAGTAGGCTGAAAAGCAGGTTTCATAATATAAGTGTGAATTGAAAAATGAAAAAATTGTGGTTCACTGCCAAAGAATTAGCTGGGTTAGAAGGACTCCCGACATCTCCTCAGGGAATTAACCTAATGGCAAGACGAGAAGGTTGGAAAAACCGCCGTAAAAGAGGGGTACAGGGTAAAGCCGTTGAGTATTATTTTGAAAGCTTACCGGGAGAAATCCAAGGGCAGCTTAGCTTACATGAGCCTTCGGTAATTTACCAAAGCCAAAGAACAGATGCATTGCAAATTTGGTCGGAAGCGTATTATCAACTGACAGAGTCCGAGCGCAATAAAATAGTCAAATATATCCTGCGTTATGGCTTATCGTCACTACTTGCTCAAATCGATGAAGAAGACAAAGGGGAAAAATAACGTTTCCCCTTTTCTTGATCTACTTTGTCTTTTCTAGTGACTAAGAATGGCGTTGGATTGCAATATAAGCTAAGCCGATCAATGCATCTTTATAAATTGAATCTTCAATTACATTCAAGGCATCAATCGCTTTTTGTGCTTCTTCTTGGGCTCTTGCATAGGTATATTCAAGGGAACCACAGCGTTTCATGGTTGCCAGAACCGTATCTAACAGGTGGCGCCCATTGCCTTGCTCAATCGCTTGGCGGATCAACGCGGACTCTTCTTCATTACCATTTTGCATAGCGTGAAGTAGGGGAAGTGTAGGCTTACCCTCATCTAAATCATCACCCGTATTTTTCCCCAATTGAGTATTGTCGGCATCATAATCGAGAAGATCGTCAATTAACTGAAAAGCGGTACCAATATAGCGACCATAATCTTGTAGCGCTTTTTCTTGTGCCGGTGTTGCATTCGCTAAAATCGCAGATGCGTGGGCGGCTGCTTCAAAAAGACGTGCAGTTTTACTGTAGATCACTTGCATGTAGTTTTCTTCAGTAATATTGGGATCGTTGCAGTTCATCAACTGTAAAACTTCCCCTTCAGCGATCACATTCGTCGCTTCAGACATCAGTTTTAGCACCCGCATTGAATCGAGATCCGTCATCATCTGGAATGATCGAGTGTAAATAAAATCACCCACGAGGACACTCGCTGCATTACCAAAAACCGCATTTGCAGTTTGTTTTCCACGACGCATATCGGACTCATCAACGACGTCATCATGTAGCAGCGTTGCGGTATGAATGAACTCGATCAATGCAGCAACTTGAGTATGTTTATGACCCGAGTAGCCTAAAGATCGACCTGCAAGCACTGCGATCATCGGCCGGATCCTTTTACCGCCACCACTGACGATGTAATAACCAAGCTGATTAATGAGTGCAACATCCGAATTCAATTGACTGAGGATGGCTTCGTTTACCGCTGACATATCCTCAGTTGTCAGTTCAATGATAGATTCTAAATTCATTGTAATTTATTCATATTATTAGTTTTTGGTTCATTCCCGAAATAAAAAAATGGGAGACCGATAGAACAGTTATCTTTCTAGCATAACATTATTAATTATAAGATTATCAGGTGTGATGCAAAAAATGTTTAAATAAGTAACAATTGAGTGAATAGGCACTAAATCAATGCTCAAAAACGGTTATTGAGAAAAAAGTCGTATTTTTTGTCATCTAACCGCATTATTGGCTTGTGTTCTGATGCTTTTTTGCGTAGAATTCGCGCCCTATTGTGAATATTTTATAGCGTGCTCTGGAATTGAAATATTTAACGGGTACGCGGAAAGCGGAGTTAATATGTACGCGGTTTTCCAAAGTGGTGGTAAACAACACCGAGTTAGCGAAGGTCAAACTGTCCGCCTAGAAAAGCTGGACATCGCAACAGGTGAAACTGTTGAATTTGATCAAGTTCTAATGGTTGCTAATGGCGATGAGATCCAAATCGGTGCTCCTGTCGTTGAAGGCGTTAAAGTGAAAGCGGAAGTGGTTGCACACGGTCGTGGCGAAAAAGTTAAAATCGTCAAGTTCCGTCGTCGTAAACATAGCCGTAAACAACAGGGTCATCGTCAGTGGTTCACTGATGTTAAGATCACTGTCATCGCTTAAGATTTAGGAGAGCAGATTAATGGCACACAAAAAGGCTGGTGGTTCGACTCGTAACGGTCGTGACTCAGAAGCAAAACGTTTAGGTGTTAAACGTTTTGGTGGTGAAGCTGTATTAGCAGGTAGCATCATCGTTCGTCAACGTGGTACTAAGTTCCACGCAGGTAACAACGTAGGTTGTGGCCGTGACCACACTCTGTTCGCATTAGCGGACGGTAAAGTTAAATTTGAAGTTAAAGGTCCAAACAATCGTAAATTTATCAGCATCGAAGCTGAATAAGTTTTCTGACCTTTAATTCAGAATTAAAGCCCTGCAAAAACCTTTTGCGGGGCTTTTTATATTCAGATATTTGATCTTTAATGAACTACACACGTATTAAAGATGCACCATCTCTGAGTAGAACAGCCATCCAGCGTTATGCGGCTCAGAAGCGGAGAGAGAATTATGAAATTTGTAGATGAAGCCAAAATATTGGTCGTGGCAGGAGATGGTGGCAATGGTTGTGTCAGCTTCCGCCGTGAGAAATACATCCCGAAAGGGGGACCGGACGGTGGTGACGGTGGCGATGGTGGGGACGTTTACTTACAAGCGGACGAAAACCTCAACACGTTAATCGATTACCGTTTTGAAAAATCATTTCGTGCAGAGCGCGGTCAAAATGGCCAGAGCCGTGAATGCACGGGCAAGCGTGGTCAAGATATCACAGTGAAAGTGCCTGTAGGAACGCGTGTACGCGACTTAGGGACTAACGAAATACTCTGTGACATGACGCGTCACGAACAACGTCACATGGTCGCTAAGGGCGGTTTCCATGGTCTTGGAAATACTCGTTTTAAATCTTCAGTAAACCGTGCTCCACGTCAACGTACAATGGGGACAAAAGGGGAAACCCGCGAAATACTGTTAGAGTTAATGCTGTTAGCGGATGTGGGCATGCTTGGTATGCCAAATGCGGGTAAATCAACATTTATTCGTTCAGTATCAGCCGCTAAGCCAAAAGTTGCCGATTATCCCTTTACCACTTTAGTCCCAAGCTTGGGCGTTGTGCGTATGGATAACGAACAAAGCTTTGTGGTTGCCGATATTCCAGGGTTGATCGAAGGTGCAGCTGAAGGTGCAGGTCTTGGGATCCAATTCCTGAAACACTTAGAGCGCTGCCGTGTTTTGCTTCACTTAGTTGATATTTGTCCTATCGATGAGTCTGATCCTGTCGAAAATGCGAAGATCATCATTAGTGAGTTAGAGAAATACAGTGAAAAGCTGGCAGCAAAACCACGTTGGTTAGTCTTCAATAAGATTGATATTTTAGGTGAAGAGGCGTCAGCGGAGCGCGCAGCAGAAATTGCCAAAGCGATGGGCTGGGAAGATAAATTTTACATGATTTCAGCGGTTAACCACGAGGGTGTGAAAGCACTGTGTTGGGATATCATGGAGTTTATGAATACTCAACCGCGTGATATGGCAACCACTGAAGATGCACAGCAGCCTGAAAAAGTTGAATTTATGTGGGATGACTACCACAAAGAGCAACTTTCTGGTGCTGATGATATTGATGATGACTGGGATGACGATTGGGATGAAGATGACGACGAAGGTGTCGAAATCATTTACCAAAAATAGTTTATCTTAGAAATGTAAAAAGGCGCGAAAGCGCCTTTTTAATGTCTAAAAGCGATGTGATCAGTTTTTCTGATACAGATCTTTATACAAGCGACTTTCGAACCGTACTAATGGAACTCGACGAGTACGCTGCTGGTTTTGTGGTACCGCATACGCAGAAATAAACTGCACGAAGGCAACTCGCTGCCCACTCGCCGTGGTAATAAAGCCTGCGAGGTTATAGACCCCTTGTAATGCCCCGGTTTTGGCGGAAACTTTACCATTGACTCCTGCCTCATCAAAGCCACCGCGATAACGCAATGTGCCATCATGGCCTGCAAGCGGAAGCATGGAGATAAAATCAAGCTGTTGATCGTTTTTTGCGATAAATTGCAAAACTTCCATCATCGTTGCTGGCGTGATCAAATTATGACGGGACAAACCAGATCCATCAACCATCACGGTATTGCCAAGGTCGATCCCCGCTTTTTGCTTCAGTACTTGCCTTACCGCGTCAGATCCTGACCGCCAAGTTCCTGGAACACCATAATATTCTCGACCAATAGTACGAAAAACGGTATCCGCTATCATATTATCGGATTTTTTTAGCATCACTTTTAGCAAGTCATGAAGTGGCTTAGATTCAGTTTTGACTAATACCTGTGATTGAGGTGCTTGGAATGTACGTTTTTTTACATGGCCTGTTAGCTCAATGCCAGCGGTGGTTAACTCATTTTTGACAATCGCTCCAGAGTAACTCGCTCCGTTTTGTACAGCAAAAGCAAGTGGTAGAGGGTCACTGCGTTGAGTTAAACAACCTGTTAGGGTGTAGCGGTTCAGTTCACCAGGGACGACATCAAGCTCGCAATAGCGTGCTTCTGGGGAGCCTTTAGCTAATGTTTTAACTTCGCTGAACATATTGACAGGATAAAAACTAGCCGCCTTAATGAATGCATAATCTCCTGCTTTTTCAGCGGGGTAAAGAGAAACGGAAAAACAGTTTCGGTCAATAATAGCCGCTGCAGGTGGCGCACTAAAGCATTGGGTCATATCATTCCAAACCCAACCGGGTGCTTTGTCATGGCTAGTAAAAGCTGAAATATCAACAACGAGATCGCCATCCACTTTATGGATCCCAAGCTGCTTTAATGCATTAGCCATATTGCGAATTTGTTGGCGGGTTAATGTCGGGTCACCACTGAAGCGGATCACTAAATCACCCGTTAGCGTGTTGTTGCTAAGTTTTGCATCAGTTTCAAAATTGGTGATAAAACGGTAGTCTGGCCCCAGTTGTAACAGGGCAGCAAGAGCGGTCACAACCTTCTGCGTACTTGCAGGTAATGCCATTTGCTGCGCATTATAATCAATTAATGGAGTACTACTTCCCACTTTTTGCGCGACCAGAGCAAGGTTAGTGCCATCAGGTAAATATTGTTTGTACTCATCAATAGGAATAGCTAGAGCTTGCGCACTGGCTAAGGTTATTCCTAAAGAGATTATCCATTTTCTGGTTAAAGTTAATAATGACATATATTTCACGCATTAGGGTGGACATATAATACATACTAAAGTGTAATGCCTAAGAAAGTAAACGGTGACCCGTTATTAAGTCTCAGTTAAAATAGCGTACATTATGATAAGATAAATGAGTACATGAGTCTGATTGCGTTTTTTTACTAGAACACCCCCGTTTTACGTAGGTGTTCGGTGTACTGTTGTTACAAAATCAGGAAGATACTTGTTTTTAGATAGGATTGAACCGAGGTATTTATTAATGAAACAGATCCCGATGACGGTACTTGGTGCGGATAAGCTAAGAGAAGAGCTTGAATTCCTTAAATCTGTCCGTCGCCCAGAAATTATTGCATCTATTGCGGAAGCGCGTGAGCACGGTGACTTAAAAGAAAATGCAGAATATCATGCAGCACGTGAGCAACAAGGTTTCTGTGAGGGCCGTATTCAAGAAATTGAAGGTAAACTTTCTCACGCTCAAGTGATCGATGTCACTAAAATGGTCAATAACGGTCGCGTTATCTTTGGCTCAACGGTAACAGTATTGAATGTTGATACTGACGAAGAGCTAACGTATCGTATTGTTGGTGATGATGAAGCCGATATTAAGATCAATCTGATTTCAGTGAACTCACCGATAGCACGCGGCTTAGTAGGCAAAGAAGTTGATGATGCGGTCTCGATTAAAACCCCAGGTGGCGATGTCGAGTTCGAAATTCTTAAAGTTGAGTATATCTGATTCCTATTTGCCTGAATTGGTTATATTATTTCCCTGATTTAAAGAAAAAGGCCGCAGGCGGCCTTTTTCACCATATAAAACATGCTTTCAATGGCATTTTTATATAAATGATGGGGGATTATTTAGGTAAAATGATTTTGCGGTCTGCCGAAGGACGGTAGATAACAAGAATTTTACCGATGATTTGTACATTTACTGCACCAGTTTCGCGAACAATCGCATCAGCGATCAAATTTTTAGTATCGCGGTCTTCGCCTGCGATCTTGACTTTGATAAGCTCATGATGCGCTAATGAGAGTTCAATCTCAGCTAAAACACCTTCGGTTAAACCATTGTTGCCGATCATAACAACAGGGTTTAAGTGGTGAGCGAGACTTTTTAGGTGCTGAATTTGTTTTTTATTAAGATTCATTGATTTTTTGCTTGGTTAGTATTGAAAATGGCTTATTCTACCGCCATCTGATATCTATCACCATCAATTATATCTTTTTGGTGGTAAAGAAGCAGCAAGTTAGGTGAAGTTCTTTTAGTATAGTTGGAAAGCACAATGGCCAATAAAAAACGTTCGGCAAGCTCAAGTCGCTGGTTGCAAGAGCATTTTAGTGATAAATATGTTCAGCAAGCACAAAAAAAAGGGCTACGCTCACGTGCATGGTTTAAGCTGGAGGAAATCCAGCAAGGTGATAAAATTTTTAAACCAGGTATGACCGTTGTTGATTTAGGAGCAGCCCCTGGTGGTTGGTCGCAATACGTTGTTAGCCAAATAGGTCATAATGGGCGGGTTATTGCTTGTGACTTATTGCCGATGGACCCAATCGTTGGTGTTGATTTCCTGCAAGGGGATTTTCGCGATGAAGCCGTTCTCGCCGCTTTGTTAGAACGCGTTGGCGACAAAAAAGTACAGGTGGTCATGTCTGACATGGCGCCAAATATGAGTGGGACACCAGCGGTTGATATTCCTCGCTCTATGTATCTAGTTGAATTAGCATTGGATATGTGCCGTTCTGTATTGGCTCCTGGGGGAAGTTTCATTGTTAAAGTGTTTCAGGGAGAAGGCTTTGACGATTACCTTAGGGATATCCGCTCCCTGTTTACGAAAGTAAAAGTTCGTAAACCTGAATCTTCGCGGGCACGATCGCGTGAAGTATACATTGTAGCGACAGGGCTAAAACTATAGTACCCTGAGCGTTATTTGTTAACACAGTTGTAATATGAGGTTAATCCCTTGAGTGACATGGCGAAAAACCTGATTCTCTGGTTAGTCATCGCAGTTGTTCTGATGTCCTTGTTCCAGAGTTTTGGCCCAAGCGATTCGAATAGTCGCAGAGTTGATTATTCAACGTTTATCAATGAGTTAGCCCAGGATCAGGTACGTGAAGTTCGTATCACCGGTCGTGAACTTAACGTCAGAAAGGCTGATAATAGCCGCTATACAACTTATCTTCCTATGCAGGATGAGAAGCTGTTAGATACTTTGCTGAATAAGCATGTGACGGTTGTTGGTGAACCACCAGAAGAACCTAGCTTACTGACATCTATTTTTATTTCCTGGTTCCCAATGCTTCTGTTGATTGGTGTCTGGATTTTCTTCATGCGCCAGATGCAAGGCGGTGGCGGCAAGGGGGCAATGTCATTTGGCAAAAGTAAAGCCCGCATGCTGACAGAAGATCAGATCAAAACTACATTTGCGGACGTTGCTGGGTGTGATGAAGCCAAAGAAGAAGTGGGCGAAATCGTAGAGTTTCTGCGTGAACCTGCTCGTTTCCAAAAACTTGGTGGTAAAATTCCCAAAGGCGTCCTGATGGTAGGGCCTCCTGGTACAGGTAAAACCTTACTGGCGAAGGCTATCGCAGGTGAAGCTAAAGTCCCATTCTTTACTATTTCCGGTTCAGACTTCGTGGAAATGTTTGTGGGGGTTGGTGCTTCTCGTGTTCGTGATATGTTCGAACAAGCGAAAAAAGCAGCGCCTTGTATCATCTTTATTGATGAGATCGATGCAGTAGGTCGTCAACGTGGTGCAGGTCTTGGTGGTGGTCACGATGAGCGTGAGCAAACACTGAACCAAATGCTGGTTGAGATGGACGGTTTCGAAGGTAATGAGGGGATCATTGTAATCGCAGCAACTAACCGTGCTGACGTACTTGACCCTGCTTTATTACGTCCAGGTCGTTTTGACCGTCAGGTAGTCGTTGGCTTACCAGACGTTCGCGGTCGTGAACAAATTCTGAAAGTGCATATGCGTCGTGTTCCTATCGACCCAAATGTGGATACTTTCATTCTTGCACGCGCAACACCGGGCTTCTCAGGTGCTGAATTGGCGAACTTGGTTAACGAAGCTGCATTATTTGCTGCACGTGCAAATATGCGTGTTGTTTCCATGGTGGAATTCGAAAAAGCGCGTGACAAAATTTGGATGGGTGCAGAGCGTCGCTCTCTGATGATGACCGAAGAACAAAAAGAATCAACGGCTTACCATGAAGGTGGCCATATGATTGTCGGTCATTTAATGCCTGAACATGACCCTGTTCACAAAGTTACCATTGTTCCTCGTGGCCAAGCACTGGGTGTAGCATTCTTTTTACCTGAAGGTGATGAAGTTAGTCGTAGTCGCTTGAAACTTGAAGGTATGATTGCGACAGCCTATGCAGGTCGTATTGCCGAAGAACTGATTTATGGGCGTGATAAAGTCACTACGGGGGCTTCTTCCGATATTCAGTTCGCAACCAATACTGCACGTAACATGGTAACGCAATGGGGCTTCTCAGACCGTTTAGGTCCAATGCAATACTCGAAAGAAGAGGGCCCTGCGTTCTTAGGTCGTTCTTCAGGTAATGGTTCTGGAATTTCTGATGAAACAGCACGTATTGTTGATGAAGAAATTAAGAAGATTTTAGACTACTGTTACCAACTGGCTTACAAAACGTTGGAAGACAATATCGATATTCTACATGCAACGAAAGATGCATTGTTAAAATATGAAACTATCGATATGCCAATGATTGATGATTTAATGAATCGTCGGCCAGTTCGTGAGCCTGCAGGTTGGGATGAAGACAAAAAAGTCAGTAATGTGACCGGTACATTTGGTAAAGGTGCAGCAAACGCAGCTGAAAAACCTCAATCTGAAGAGCCGAAAAACAGTACTGAAGAAGCAAATAAGACAGATAATAGTAATAATGCTGATGAATCAAACCCATCAGGCAATAACGACAGCAAGCCACAATAAGCGGTCGTGAAATAAAATACGAAGACCCCAGTTCGCTGGGGTTTTTTTTCGTTAAGGAAAAATAACAATGCAGATCAAAGCGAGAGGCAGTGTCCTTGACTTATCAACGCCTAAGGTGATGGGGATTTTGAATGTTACTCCTGATTCATTTTCAGATGGTGGCACTCATAATCGTTATCAGGATGCGCTTGAACATGTGGCCAAAATGGTCCAACACGGTGCGGCTATCATTGATATTGGTGGCGAATCAACCCGCCCTGGCGCTGCCGAAGTTTCTGTGAATGAGGAACTTGATAGGGTTATCCCTGTGGTTGAAGCGATAGCGCAACGTTTTGATGTGTGGATTTCAGTCGATACATCTAAAGCACTAGTCATGGCGGAAGCCGCAAATGCAGGCATGCATATCATCAATGATATTCGCTCGCTTCATGAGCCGGATGCACTAGACGTCGCTGCGAAAACAGGTTTACCCGTATGTATTATGCATATGCAAGGTCAGCCAAGGACAATGCAAGAAGCACCGAATTATGAAAATGTGGTGCGTGAAGTAAAAGACTATCTTAACACTGAAATCACCCGATGCGTGACTGCAGGCATAGATAGACAGCAAATTATCCTTGATCCAGGCTTTGGCTTTGGCAAAAACTTGTCGCATAATTACCAGTTATTGGCAAACTTAGAACAATTTCATAATTTCGGACTACCGCTATTGGCAGGGATGTCACGTAAATCTATGATTGGACAATTATTAAATGTTCCACCGCAAGAGCGCCTCGCCGGCAGCCTAACTTGTGCAGTGATTGCTGCGATGCAAGGTGCGCACATCATTCGAGTTCATGATGTCAAAGAAACCGTGCAAGCGATGCAAGTGGTACAGATGACTCTGTCAGAAAAGGAAAAATAAGCGTATGAGCGACCGTAAATATTTTGGTACTGATGGTATTCGTGGCAAAGTGGGTGATAGCCCAATTACCCCTGATTTTGTTTTAAAATTAGGTTGGGCGGCAGGAAAAGTCCTTGCACGTCATGGCTCACGTAAAATTATCATTGGTAAAGATACGCGTATTTCTGGCTATATGTTGGAATCTTCATTAGAAGCGGGCTTAGCAGCAGCAGGTCTATCTGCCTCTTTCACAGGCCCAATGCCAACCCCTGCAGTCGCTTATTTAACACGCACTTTCCGTGCAGAAGCAGGGATTGTGATTTCTGCATCTCATAACCCATATTATGATAATGGGATTAAATTCTTCTCAATTGATGGAACTAAGCTGCCAGATGAAGTAGAAGAAGCCATTGAAGCTGAAATGGAAAAACCGATTACCTGCGTTGAGTCGGCTGAGTTAGGTCGTGCAAACCGTATTGTAGATGCTGCCGGACGTTACATTGAATTCTGCAAAGGCACATTCCCGAACGAACAAAGTTTGGCGAGTTTAAAGATTGTGATTGACTGTGCAAACGGAGCGACGTACCACATCGCACCAAATGTGTTCCGTGAATTAGGGGCTGAAGTCATCACTATTGGTTGCGATCCGAACGGGATCAACATCAATGAAGAATGTGGTGCAACGGATGTTCGTCAACTACAACAAAAAGTATTAGAAGAAAAAGCCCACGTCGGTTTAGCATTTGATGGTGACGGTGACCGCATTATTATGGTCGACCACCTCGGTGAAAAAGTCGATGGTGATCAAATTCTCTTTATTATTGCTCGTGAAGCGCTACGTCAAGGCCAGCTTAAAGGCGGCGTAGTGGGAACATTAATGAGTAATATGGGGTTAGAAATCGCTCTAAAACAGCTAGGAATTCCTTTCGAGCGTGCAAAAGTGGGCGACCGCTATGTGCTCGAAAAATTACAGGAAAAAGGCTGGCGCATGGGGGCTGAAAACTCAGGTCACGTGATTTTATTAGATAAAACGACTACCGGCGACGGTATTGTTGCGGGCTTGCAGGTATTAAGTGCGATGGTACGCAACCATATGAGTTTGCATGACTTATGTAGTGGCATGAAATTATTGCCTCAAGTGTTAGTCAATGTTCGTTTCAAAGGTCAACACGACCCATTACAGAGTGATGGGGTCGTTGCTGCAAACGAAGAGGTTGAAAAACAATTGGCAGGAAAAGGTCGTGTGTTACTAAGAAAATCAGGAACAGAACCGTTAATCCGAGTCATGGTTGAAGGTGAAAACGAAGCTGATGTGACTGCAATGGCAAACCGCATTGCTGATGCTGTAAAAGCAGCTGGCTAAGTTGTTATTGGGGAAGCTGAGCAATATTTTGATGATTTGTTGTTTTTTTCTGCAAATAATCAAATGGAGTTAAAATAGACTTGCTTGTCTGCTCAGCTTTGGTTAGTATTCGCACCTGCTCAATCCCGTAAGAGTGTTTCTTCACGGTCGAAATGAGTAGGTGTGCAGTGATAAAGGTCATAGCATTACGCTATGCACCGCAACTGAATAGGTAACTCAAATGTATGTAGCTCTTTTAATTATATTCTTGCTAGCGGCTATCGGGCTTATTGCTCTGATCATGTTACAGCAAGGTAAAGGTGCTGACATGGGAGCATCATTCGGTGCGGGCGCTTCTGCAACACTGTTTGGTTCATCGGGTTCAGGTAACTTCATGACCCGTATGACTGGGATCTTGGCTGCTGTGTTTTTCATCATCAGTTTAATACTTGGCAACATGACTGCCAACAAGTACGGAACTGGTAGTGGTAGTAAGTGGGAAAACATTAGTGAACCTACTAAAGTCGAGCAACCAACAGACGTTCCGGCGGCACCAGCTACACCAACGAGCGACATTCCTCGTTAAGTGTGAAAGATCCCGAATGAAGGCGACTAATGCCATCATTAAGTAGTAAACTCAGCGATGAGTAAGAAGTTAAAATTTGAGGTTATTGATTAAGTATTGATAACCTCGCCTCAGTGCCGAGGTGGTGAAATTGGTATACACGCTACCTTGAGGTGGTAGTGCCTACAAAACGGGCGTACGGGTTCAAGTCCCGTCCTCGGCACCATTATTTAAGATGGCTTGTGATTTACAGGTTATCTGTGTAGAATATGACACGTTTTCGAACGCGGGATGGAGCAGCTTGGTAGCTCGTCGGGCTCATAACCCGAAGGTCGTCGGTTCAAATCCGGCTCCCGCAACCATTTCTTATTCAACATACCTTGTCAGTATCGTGGTCTATAGTAGTTATCCGGTGTAGTAATCAAGTGTAGTTATCTAATAGCTCTCAAAATTTCTCATCGATTTCTCTAGATTTTACAGGTATAATAAGAATATGGTGAACCCGTGCACTACAGGGTCCAGTTGCATAAAGCCCCGAATTTCGGGGTTTTTTGTTATTTGACAATCGAATTAACTGGGCTTTTATAGCCCTTTTTTTATGTCTGGGGGTGGCCTTGTCCACATTAGAACAGAAATTAACAGAGATGATTTCAGCACCGGTGGAGGCGCTAGGCTTTGAATTTGTTGGCTTAGAGTTTATCCGTGGTCGCACATCGACACTGCGTGTCTTCATCGATAGTGAAGAAGGCATCACTGTTGATGATTGTGCTGATGTCAGCCATCAGGTCAGTGCAGTATTGGACGTTGAAGATCCAATTTCTGTCATTTATAACCTGGAAATCTCGTCACCAGGGCTTGAGCGCCCATTATTCACAATTGCGCATTACGAGCGTTTTATGGGTGAAGAGGTAGCATTGACTTTGCGTATAGCAATGCAGAACCGCCGTAGGTGGCAAGGTATTATTAAGGCCATAGACGGTGAAATGATTACGGTTACTGTAGATGGTAAGGATGAGGTGTTCGCCCTCGGCAACATCCAGAAAGCTAACTTGGTACCCCACTTTTAATAAAGTTCAATGAGGCAACTAGGATGAATAAAGAAATTCTGGCTGTTGTAGAAGCGGTTTCTAACGAAAAATCCCTCCCTCGTGAAAAAATCTTCGAGGCTCTGGAAACTGCATTAGCGACGGCGACTAAAAAGAAATACGAGCAAGAAATTGATGTCCGTGTGGAAATTGACCGTAAATCAGGTGATTTCGACACGTTTCGTCGTTGGTTAATTGTGGAAGAAGTCACAATGCCAACACGTGAAATTACGTTGGAAGCGGCTCAATACGAAGATCCTGCGCTGCAGCTTGGAGAGTATGTCGAAGACCAAATCGAGTCTGTTGTATTTGACCGTATTACCACTCAAACAGCTAAGCAAGTTATCGTGCAAAAAGTGCGCGAAGCAGAACGTGCGATGGTTGTTGACCAATTCCGTGAGCAACAAGGTGAAATTATCACTGCTCAGGTAAAAAAAGTGAACCGTGAAAATATCACGTTAGATTTAGGCAATAATGCGGAAGCGGTTATTCTGCGTGAAGATATGTTGCCACGTGAAAACTTCCGTCCAGGTGACCGTATCCGCGGAGTCCTGTATGATGTTCGTCCTGAAGCACGCGGCGCACAACTTTTTGTTACGCGTTCTCGCCCTGAAATGTTGATTGAATTATTCCGCATTGAAGTGCCAGAAATTGGCGAAGAAATTATTGAAATCAAAGCCGCTGCCCGTGATCCAGGTTCTCGTGCAAAAATCGCAGTAAAAACTAATGACAAGCGTATTGACCCAGTTGGTGCTTGTGTTGGTATGCGTGGCGCACGTGTTCAAGCCGTTTCTAGTGAACTAGGCGGCGAAAGAATTGATATTGTGTTATGGGATGATAACCCAGCTCAGTTCGTTATTAATGCTATGGCTCCGGCTGATGTTGCATCTATTGTCGTCGATGAAGACAAATGTACGATGGATGTTGCCGTAGAAAGTAGTAACTTGGCACAAGCCATTGGGCGTAACGGTCAAAACGTGCGTCTGGCAGCTCAGTTACTGAAAAAACACCGTGGTGATGACAAATGGGAATTAAATGTCATGACCGCAGAAGAGCTCAATGCAAAACATCAGGCAGAAGCACATGCTTCTATTGATACATTCACCAAGCATCTTGATATTGATGAAGAGTTTGCCACTGCACTTGTTGAAGAAGGCTTCTCGACGTTAGAAGAACTGGCTTACGTGCCTATTAATGAACTTCTGGAAATTGATGGTCTTGATGAAGAGACTGTTGAAGTTCTACGTGAAAGAGCGAAAGCGGCCCTCACCACAATAGAATTGGCTCAAAAAGAGAGCCTCGGTGATAATCAGCCAGCAGAAGATTTGTTGAATCTTGAAGGTATGGATCATACTCTTGCCTATAATTTGGCTACACGTGGAATCTGTACACTGGAAGATCTTGCTGAGCAGGGCATCGACGACCTGATTGATATTGAAGGTCTGGATGATGAGAAAGCAGGTACGCTCATCATGGCCGCACGTAATATTTGCTGGTTCGGTAACGATGCGTAAACACTGTAGCAGGAAGGAACGGCATGACAGAAACTGTAAAAACATTGGCAACGGAAATTCAAACCACAGTTGATCGCCTGGTACAGCAATTTGCTGAAGCAGGGATCAAAAAAGGTGAGAATGACTCTGTTAGCCAGTCAGAAAAAGAAGCTTTACTGAGCCATTTAAACCGTGAACAAGGCGGTGCAACGGGTCAGCCAAGCAAATTGACACTACAGCGCAAAACTCGTAGTACGCTGAGTGTCCCCGTCACCGGTGGCAAAAGCAAATCGGTAAATGTCGAAGTCCGCAAAAAACGCACTTATGTGAACCGTGATGCTGAAGAAGCAAAAGCGGAAGAGCAGGCGCAGCGTGAGGCGGAAGAGCAGGCGCAGCGTGAGGCGGAAGAGCAGGCACAGCGCGAAGCTGAAGAACTGGCACAACGTCAAGCAGAAGCTAAACGATTAGCAGAAGAAACAGCTAAACGTGAAGCGGAAGAAAAGGCAAAACGTGAAGCCCAAGAGAAAGCAAAACGTGAAGCAGCAGATAAAGCTACGCGCGAAGCAGCGGAAAGAGAAAAAGTGAAACCAAGCGAAAATCAACAAAAACCAGGCAAAGCTGTAGAAAGTAATGCCGACAAACAACGCCGTGAAGCTGAAGCTGCGGAGCTAAAACGTAAAGCTGAAGAAGAAACTCAGCGCAAAGTTGAAGCAGAAGCGCGTCGCGTAGCTGAAGAAGCACGCAAAATGGCAGAAGAAAACGGTGAAAAGTGGACTGCTGAAACGAAAACTGACGAAGACAGTGATTATCACACCACAACGTCGACGCACGCTCGCGCGGCTGAAGATGAAAGTGATGAGAAAGAAGAAGGCCGTCGTTCACGTAATCGTACTGCAAAAGCACCTCGCCAAAAGAAAGGTAATAAACTTTCTGAAAAGGCAGATCGCGAAGAAGAACGCGCCGCGGGCCGTTCAGGTCGCAGTAAAGGTAAACAACGTAAAGGCAGTTCTTTGCAACAAAGCTTTACTAAGCCAGCTGCAGCGGTTAACCGTGATGTTGTGATTGGTGAAACAATCACGGTTGGTGAACTTGCTAATAAAATGGCAGTAAAAGGTTCTCAAGTCATCAAAACGATGATGAAGATGGGCGCAATGGCGACTATCAACCAAGTGATTGACCAAGAAACTGCACAGCTAGTCGCAGAAGAAATGGGCCATAAAGTGATTCTGCGTCGTGAGAACGAGTTAGAAGAATCAGTAATGAATGACCGTGATACTGGTTCTGCAGCGCAAGAGCCTCGCGCACCAGTTGTCACCATCATGGGTCACGTTGACCACGGTAAGACTTCTTTACTTGACTACATTCGTTCAACGAAAGTGGCGTCAGGTGAAGCGGGCGGTATTACTCAGCACATTGGTGCGTATCACGTCCAAACTGACAAAGGTATGATTACCTTCTTAGATACCCCAGGTCACGCCGCGTTTACTTCCATGCGTGCTCGTGGTGCCCAGGCAACGGATATCGTTGTACTGGTTGTTGCAGCGGACGATGGTGTAATGCCACAAACTATCGAAGCTATCCAGCACGCAAAAGCAGCGGGTGTTCCAATCGTAGTTGCAGTGAATAAAATTGATAAGCCAGAAGCTGACCCAGACCGCGTTAGAAATGAACTGTCTCAGTACGGTGTTATTTCTGAAGAATGGGGCGGTGATACTCAATTTATTGGTGTATCTGCGAAAGTGGGTACAGGTATTGACGATTTACTTGATGCGCTGTTGCTGCAAGCTGAAGTATTAGAACTTAAAGCGGTTTATACCGGTATGGCGAGTGGCGTGGTCGTTGAGTCTTATCTGGATAAAGGTCGTGGCCCAGTTGCGACAATCTTAGTTCAAGAAGGTACACTGAACAAAGGCGATATCGTCCTGTGTGGTTTCGAATACGGTCGTATTCGTGCTATGCGTAATGAATTAGGTAAAGACGTTCAGTCTGCAGGGCCTTCAATGCCTGTTGAGATTTTAGGCTTATCTAACGTGCCTTCGGCAGGTGATGAAGCGACCGTTGTACGCGACGAGAAAAAAGCCCGTGAAGTTGCCCTGTATCGTCAAGGCAAATTCCGTGATGTTAAACTCGCTCGTCAGCAGAAATCTAAACTGGAAAACATGTTTGCTAACATGGAAGAAGGTAAAGTTTCTGAGCTGAACATCGTTCTGAAAACCGACGTTCAAGGTACTTGTGAAGCGATTACTGACTCTCTAATGAAGCTGTCGACTGATGAAGTTAAAATTAAAATCATCGGTTCTGGTGTTGGTGGTATCACTGAAACTGACGCAACATTAGCAGCGGCATCGAATGCTATCATTTTAGGATTTAACGTCCGTGCTGATGCTTCTGCACGTCGTGTCATTGAAAGTGAAAGCGTTGACTTACGCTACTACTCTGTTATCTATAGCTTGATTGATGAAATCAAACAAGCGATGAGCGGTATGTTAGCGCCTGAATACAAACAGCAAATCATTGGTCTTGCAGAAGTCCGTGATGTGTTTAAATCACCAAAATTCGGTGCAGTTGCTGGTTGTATGGTTACTGAAGGCACCATCAAACGTAATAACCCAATCCGCGTATTACGTGATAACGTTGTTATCTACGAAGGTGAGTTAGAATCACTGCGTCGCTTCAAAGATGACGTCAGTGAAGTTCGTAACGGTATGGAATGTGGTATCGGCGTTAAGAACTACAACGACGTTCGCGTTGGCGATATGATCGAAGTCTTCGAAGTCATTGAAGTTAAGCGTTCTATCGACGGTTAATTTTGTGAGAACCCACGAAGCATCGTGACTACAAAATAGTGTTAATAAGGGGGCGATTGCCCCCTTTATTGTCAGGAGACATGACGATGGCAAAAGAATTCAGCCGAGCTCAGCGCGTTGCGCAAGAGATGCAAAAAGAAATTGCGATCATTTTACAGCGTGAGATTAAAGATCCGCGCATTGGTATGGCGACTGTTTCAGGTGTTGAGTTATCTCGCGATCTTGCATACGGTAAAGTCTTTGTGACTTTCTTTAATATCGCGAACGATAAAAGCGAAGAAGAGATGGTTGCTGATGGTATCAAAGCATTAAATGAAGCAGCGGGTTTCATTCGTTCATTAATTGGGAAAGCGATGCGCTTACGTATCATTCCTGAGTTAACGTTCGAATATGATAACTCATTAGTCGATGGTATGCGTATGTCTAACTTGGTATCGAATGTCATTCGCCATGACGAAGAGCGTCGTGCTGATACAGATAGTAAAGAGGAAAAATAATGGGGCGTCGTCGTAGCGGCCGTAATATTGACGGTGTAGTGCTGCTGGATAAACCCACGGATATTTCTTCAAATGATGCGCTGCAGAAAGTGCGGCGCTTTTTTAATGCCAACAAAGCTGGGCACACAGGGGCACTTGACCCTCTCGCAACCGGTATGTTGCCTGTTTGTCTCGGCGAAGCGACGAAATTTTCCCAGTTTTTACTCGATTCAGATAAACGTTATCGCGTCATTGCTCGTCTTGGGCAGCGTACTGATACGTCAGATTCACATGGCGAAATTATCAGTGAGCGTAACGTAGAGTTTACACAGCAGCAACTGGATGATGCTTTAGAATTTTTCCGTGGTGATACATTACAAGTTCCTTCAATGTATTCAGCGTTGAAACACCAAGGTCGTCCATTGTATGAATATGCGCGTAAAGGTATTACCGTTGAACGTGAAGCTCGTCCAATTACAGTGTATGAATTACAGTTTATTCGTTTAGAAAATAATGAATTAGAACTGGAAATACACTGCTCTAAAGGCACCTATATTCGTACAATTATCGATGATTTAGGTGAGATGTTAGGCTGTGGTGCGCATGTCATTTACCTGCGTCGAGTGCAAGTGGCTAACTATCCTTATGAGCGAATGGTAACATTGGAGCAACTAGCCGCTTTACGGGCAAAAGTCGATGAGGGTGAAGGTTCTTTTGAGTCTTTGCTTGACGCTTTATTATTGCCAATGGATACCGCAGTTGTTCATTTTCCAGCAGTAAATATTACAGAAGAAACAGCGGCTTATTTCAAACAGGGTCAACCTGTGAGAGCCGCAGTCCAAGCCCTTGAAGAGGGTTGTATGGTACGTGTCACTTGCGGTGAAGCGCAACGATTTATCGGTATTGCTCTTATCAGCGAAGATGGCCGACTTGCACCGAAGCGTTTGGTCGTGGAAAATGAACCGTCCGCATAGTGGCGCTTATTGCTTTGCTGCCTTAAGCAGCGTAGAATAGCGGCGCTTAATCTTGAGATGCTAAATTAGAGATTGGCTCTCATCACTTACATTAATCATTTTGGAGTTTATTATGTCTCTAAGTAATGAAGCGAAAGCTAAAATCGTTGCTGAGTTCGGCCGCGGTGAAAATGACACTGGTTCAAGCGAAGTTCAAATCGCTCTGCTGACTGCACAAATCAACCACCTGCAAAGCCACTTTGCAGAGCACAAAAAAGATCACCACAGCCGTCGTGGTCTGCTGCGTATGGTTGCTCAGCGTCGTCGCTTACAAGCTTACTTGAAAGGTAAAGATATCGCGCGCTACACTGCTCTTATCGAGCGTTTAGGTCTGCGTCGCTAATCTTGTCAGTTTCAGAGGAAAGGGGCCAAATGGCCCCTTTTCTTCTAAAAGTTATTTTGAAAGTTGAAGTAATACTCGAATTATACTTAACTTAAATGCTAAGCTGTAAATCGTAGTAAGTTGTTTTTATTTATGCCTCTTCACTACATCCGATTCGCGCGGCTAATGAGAGAATTGATTACAGGAATATCAGTATTCTCATTAGTCGCGAGGCTGTAGTAGGAAGAGTAAGCCAATGCTCCCTGAGAATCTCAAGGGGCCTTACAAAAAGGGTAATATAGTGTTAAATCCTATTGTTCGTAAATTCCAATATGGTCAACATACTGTTTCGATTGAAACAGGTATGATTGCACGCCAAGCATCTGCAGCTGTTATGGTTAACATGGATGACACTGCAGTATTTGTTACTGCGGTTGCACAGAAAAAAGTGAAAGAAGGCCAAGACTTCTTCCCTTTAACGGTTAACTATCAAGAACGTACATATGCAGCAGGCCGCATCCCAGGCAGTTTCTTCCGTCGTGAAGGTCGTCCTGGTGAAGGCGAAACATTAATCGCACGTTTGATTGACCGTCCTCTACGTCCTCTGTTCCCAGAAGGTTTTTACAACGAAATTCAAATCATTGCGACCGTTGTCTCTGTTAACCCACAAGTTAACCCTGATATCGTTGCGATGATCGGCGCATCTGCGGTATTAGCGCTGTCTGGTGTTCCATTCAATGGCCCTATTGGGGCGGCTCGTGTTGGTTTTATCAATGACCAATATGTTCTGAACCCAACAGCAGACGAACTGAAAAACAGCCGTTTAGATTTAGTGGTTGCAGGTACTGATAACGCAGTATTAATGGTTGAATCTGAAGCTGATTTGTTAAGTGAAGAACAAATGTTAGGTGCGGTGGTATTTGGCCACGATCAACAGCAAATTGTTATTCAGAATATCAATGAGTTAGTGAAAGAAGCCGGTAAAGAGAAATGGGATTGGCAGCCAGAGCCAGTTAATCAAGCTCTTAATGACCGTGTCGCGGCATTAGCTGAAAGCCGTATGGGTGATGCCTACCGCATTACTGAGAAACAAGAACGTTACGCACAAGTTGACTTAATCAAAGAAGAAGTCACTGCGGTATTAGTTGCTGAAGATGAAAACGTTGATGTTTCTGAAGTGGCTGATATTTTAGCTAACTTAGAAAAACAAGTGGTTCGTAGCCGTGTTATTCGTGGTGAGCCACGTATTGATGGCCGCGAAAAAGATATGGTCCGTGCACTGGATGTACGTACTGGTGTTCTGCCTCGTACTCACGGTTCTGCGTTGTTCACTCGTGGTGAAACTCAGGCGTTAGTGACTGCAACATTAGGTACAGAGCGTGATGCACAGGTTATCGACCAATTAATGGGCGAGTACACTGACCGTTTCTTGTTCCACTATAACTTCCCTCCATACTCTGTTGGTGAAACTGGCATGGTTGGCTCACCAAAACGTCGTGAAATCGGCCATGGCCGTTTAGCGAAACGCGGTGTGTTAGCGGTTATGCCTGACCACGCAGATTTCCCATACACAGTACGTGTGGTGTCTGAGATTACTGAATCTAACGGTTCATCTTCAATGGCGTCGGTTTGTGGTGCGTCATTAGCACTGATGGATGCAGGTGTACCGATTAAAGCTGCGGTTGCGGGTATCGCAATGGGCTTGGTAAAAGAAGGCAACGACTTCGTTGTTCTGTCCGATATTTTAGGTGATGAAGACCACTTAGGTGATATGGACTTTAAAGTAGCGGGTAGCCGTGAAGGTATCAGCGCACTGCAAATGGATATCAAAATCGAAGGTATCACAAGTGAGATCATGCAAGTTGCATTAAACCAAGCAAAAGGTGCTCGTTTGCACATTCTTGGCACGATGGAACAAGCCATCAATGGTCCACGTGAAGAAATCTCTGAATTTGCTCCACGTATTTACACTATCCGCATCAATCCAGACAAAATTAAAGATGTCATCGGTAAAGGTGGTTCTGTGATCCGTGCGTTAACGGAAGAAACAGGCACAACAATCGAAATCGAAGATGACGGTACTGTGAAGATTGCAGCAACGGATGGCATAAAAGCGAAAGAAGCGATTCGTCGTATTGAAGACATTACTGCAGAAGTTGAAGTAGGCCGCATTTACCCAGGTAAAGTCACTCGTATCGTCGACTTTGGTGCATTTGTTGCTATCGGTGGTGGCAAAGAAGGTCTGGTTCATATTTCTCAAATCGCGGACAAACGTGTTGAGAAAGTGACTGATTACCTGCAAATGGGTCAAGAAGTTCCTGTTAAAGTCTTGGAAATCGACCGTCAAGGCCGTATCCGTCTTAGCATGAAAGAAGCGGTAGCAACTGAAGAGCCAGCAGCGCAACCGCAGGACTCAGCAGAGTAAGCTGACCTAACAGCGCTCTATTAAGTTAGGGCGCTATCAGCCTAAATTTGCTGAAACCATAATTTGTAAAGCGTGGTAATGTAAGGGCGGAGTATGTTGAACAGTATCTGTCTTCGGGTGAGAGATTATTGCACGTTACCGCGTGTACTCTTGGCGCTTATCTTTTTTGTTATTATTGGATGTAGTAGCAAAGATTGGCGAAAGAACGAGGTATTTGCCGTTCCACTTCAACCTTCATTGCAACAAGAAGTGATACTGGCTCGTATGGAACAAATCCTTGCGAGCCGGTCTTTAACCGATGATGAATACGCACAGCTTTTATATGAGCGCGGTGTGTTGTATGATAGTCTAGGTTTAAGGGCGCTGGCACGTAATGATTTTTCAACTGCGTTAGCCATTCGTCCTGATATTCCTGAAGTTTTTAATTTTTTAGGAATATATTTTACGCAGGCAGGGAATTATGATGCTGCCTATGAAGCGTTTGATTCTGTTTTAGAGCTTGATCCAACTTACAATTTCGCGCGAATGAACCGTGGCATCGCATTATATTACGGTGAACGGTACAAACTAGCGCAGGATGATCTGCTGGCGTATTATCAGATAGATCCAAATGATCCTTTTCGTACTCTGTGGCTTTATCTCGTAGAGAAAGACATAGACCCGCGTATGGCGCAAGATAATCTTGCCGCCCGCTACAACCAAGCGGAGAAAGGGCAATGGGGCTGGAATATCGTAGAATTCTATCTTGGCAATATCAGTGAAACGACATTGATGGAGCGTTTGAAAGAAACATCTACGGATAACACTTCGCTCGCTGAGCATCTCAGTGAAACTAACTTCTATTTAGGTAAGCATTACCTAAGTCTGGGGGATAAGAATAGCGCAGCTGCGTTATTCAAACTGACGGTGGCTAACAACGCTCACAGCTTTGTTGAACACCGCTATGCATTGTTGGAATTGGCGCTGTTAGGCCAAGAACAAGACGACCTTTTAGAATCGGGCCAGCAATAGCTGACGAACATTTCACAATATTTTTTTAAGTCATCATCCTTAGGGGTGACGGCCTATTTGTTCGTTTAATAAACACAATTTGAGCCAGTTCACATTTTAAATGAAAATGACCGAAATGATTTTCCCATGGTTATGTAAACTGGCTGCCATTAAGTATGAGGCACCTTTACATGACTACTGAGACCGATATTTCTTTTGCTGAGTTAGGTTTATCAGCATCTATTTTGACAGCACTAAATGACCTGGGATACGAAAAACCATCTCCAATCCAGCAACAATGTATTCCATTGTTAATGGATGGCAATGATGTTTTAGGTATGGCACAAACGGGTAGCGGTAAAACGGCTGCATTCAGTTTGCCATTGCTGCATAACATCGACCCAGATTTAAAAGCTCCGCAAATTTTAGTACTGGCACCAACTCGTGAGTTGGCTGTTCAGGTAGCGGAAGCAATGAGCGATTTCTCTAAACATATGAACCGCGTTAACGTTGTTGCCCTGTATGGTGGTCAACGTTATGACGTACAATTACGTGCACTGCGCCAAGGGCCACAAATTGTTGTGGGTACACCGGGTCGCCTCCTTGATCACTTAAAACGTGGCACGTTAGATCTTTCTAAATTAAAAGGCTTAGTTTTAGACGAAGCTGATGAAATGCTGCGTATGGGCTTCATTGAAGATGTTGAAAACATCATGAGCCAAATTCCAGCTGAGCACCAAACTGCGCTGTTCTCTGCAACAATGCCTGAGCCAATTCGTCGTATTACACGTCGTTTTATGAAAGACCCGAAAGAAATTCGTATTCAGGCTAGCATTACCACTCGTCCAGACATTGCTCAGAGCTATTGGACTGTGTATGGCATGCGCAAAAACGAAGCATTAGTGCGTTTCTTAGAAGCTGAAGACTTCGATGCCGCGATTATTTTCGTGCGTACCAAAAATGCAACATTAGAAGTGGCTGAAACGTTAGAACGCAATGGCTACAACAGTGCGGCACTGAATGGTGACATGAACCAAGCACTGCGTGAGCAAACTTTAGAGCGCTTAAAAGATGGTCGTTTAGATATTTTGATCGCAACTGACGTTGCAGCGCGTGGCCTGGACGTTGAGCGTATTAGTCTAGTTGTTAACTATGACATCCCAATGGATGCTGAGTCTTACGTTCACCGTATTGGGCGTACAGGCCGCGCAGGCCGTGCAGGTCGTGCGTTACTGTTCGTTGAGAACCGTGAACGTCGTCTGCTGCGAAACGTTGAACGCACGATGAAACTGACTATCCCTGAAGTTGAATTGCCAGATGCAGATCTGCTGAGCCAACGTCGTCAGGCGAAATTTGCTGAGAAAATTCAACAGCAATTAGAAAGCAGTGATTTAGACCAATATCGTTCACTGTTAGCGAAAATGTCTCCATCAGAAGATGTGGATATGGAAACTTTAGCCGCAGCATTACTGAAAATGGCACAAGGTGAACGTGCTCTGATCCTGCCACCAGATGCGCCACGTCGTCCACGTCGTGAATTTAATGATCGCGATGATCGCCGTGGTGATCGCCGCAACAGCAACGGCAATGGTTTTGACCGTGCAGAACGTGGTGAGCGTGGCGGACGTCGTGAGCGTCGTGATGTGGGTGATATGGAAATGTACCGTATTGAAGTTGGCCGTGATGATGGTGTGGAAGTTCGTCACATTGTTGGTGCGATTGCTAATGAAGCGGATATCAGCAGCCGTTATATCGGTAATATCAAATTGTACGGAACACATTCGACAATTGAATTACCAAAAGGCATGCCAACTGACGTGTTAACGCATTTAAGTCGCGCACGCATTTTGAATAAACCAACTCAAATGCAGCTGATCGGTGATGCACAACCGTTCGAACGTCGCGGCGGGGGTGAGCGTCGTGGTGGTGGTCGTCGTGATGGCGGCAGCGAAGGTGGTTTCGGTGCAGGTCGTCGTAATGACCGTGGTGGTGAACGTCGTGGCGGCAGTGAACGTCGTGGCGGTGGTAACCGTGACCGTGGTAACTCTGCACCACGCCAAGATGGCACTAATGCAGCACCTCGTCGTCGTAGCAGCAGCCATAACGCGTAATTGCTAGGTTTTAGGGAAGTTATTCCCTAATAAAATGAAAACCCGCATTTCTTGGAAATGCGGGTTTTTTGTTGTTTTAAAAATGAGCAATATATATTGTCTTCAAAAATGGCACTTGCTACTATAGTAATAGGTACTACATGGAGAGTAGTTGTGGCGTTCTATAAAATTTCCTCATTTAAGCGAAGCACCAAAAAAATTAAGATAATGGATAAACACTTGCTTAAGGCTGCAAATGAAGTCTTAGCGGGGGTTTATGAAGCAGACTTAGGAAGTGGTGTAATTAAAAAAAGGATTGCCATTAATGGAAAAGGGAAAAGTGGTGGGGTCAGGGTTATTATATTCTTCAAAGTTAGCCATCATCTCTTTTTTGCCGATGGTTGGGAGAAATGCAATATAGCTGCTAAAGGAGTAAAAGAAATTGAAGATGATGAACTAGATGCGTATAAGAATTTATCTCGACTTTTTCTTAATTATACGGATGATAAAATTGCTGATTTAGTTTTACATAATATTTTGGAGGAGCTTACTGATGAGCAATAAACTAGAAAACATGCTTGAGCTAGCGAAAGAGTTACATCAGGTTGATGCTGCACCAAAAAGTTTAGTTACTGATTTAGAACAGAAGGTTGGAAATCGTAAAATAAATAATAAAATCAAGGTAGTACCTATGATGAGCGGTGCGCAAATCAAACAACTCCGTGCTCAATATGGAATGTCACAAGCCATGTTAGCTTTAGCGCTGGGCATGTCTAAGGAAAGCGTATCTAAGTGGGAAAGAGAAGAAAAAAAACCCAGTGGCCCAGCTCTAAGAATGCTACATCTTATAGAGCAGCGAGGGCCAGAGATTTTAATTATTTAACCACTCAAACTAAACCCAATGCCTCTTTTAGTGGCTTGAGGTAACGGCGGCTGACAGGTATATGTTCACCGGAACTGAGTACCAACTCGGCTTGTCCACCGTCGCCAAACAGAATTTCATTTAACTGAGTCATATTGACCAAATATTGGCGATGGCAGCGCACTAATGGTGTGCGCATTTCTAATGTGCGCAAGGTGAGCTCAGTAAAGCCTTCTTGCCCTTGTGTGCTCATTACATACACACCGCTCATCCGCGAAGTGGCATATAGCACTTCATCAAGCTTCATCAAGTAAATTCGGCTATGTCCCGTGCATGGAATAAATTTTAGTGGTTCGTTATTGACTAGAAGTTCAAGGTTCTGTTTTTGCTTACCTTGACGTAGGCGGTTCAAGGTTTTTTCCAATCGTTCTGTTTCAAGAGGCTTCAATAAGTAATCAAATGCATGCTCTTCAAAAGCCTGAATGGCAAATTCATTAAAAGCGGTAAGAAAGACAATATAGGGACGGTCTTCTGGATCTAACATGCGCACCATTTCAAGGCCTGTTAAGCGTGGCATTTGAATATCCAGAAAAACCACATCAGGCTTTTTTTTGTGAATGACCCCAATCGCTTCAATTGCATTGGCGCATTCACCGATAATTTCAATATCATCGTGTTCTTCTAGTAGGCAACGCACGTTTTCACGTGCCAGAGGTTCATCATCAACAATCAATACATTCATAGAGGTAATTTAATCATTATTATGTTGTCGCCAAATAAGGCAGGCGAATTTTCATTCGAGTGAATTTTTCTGGCTCATGTTCTACGCTGATACCATATTGCTCACCATATTTTAAACGTAAGCGTTTATCGACTAGTCCCATTCCTAAGCCATCGGATTTTTTAGTGGGCTTGTATAGCCCCGCGTTATCTTCTATTTCGATGTAGACATGTTCACTGCCGATATAACTACGTATTGTAATATATCCTGTTTCTAATAACTGTGAGGTGCCGTGTTTAATTGCATTTTCAACAAGGGGCTGCAGAGTAAATGCTGGAAGTTCAACCTGTTTGACTTCATCAGGGATCTCAATATGAATTTGTAAGCTTTCTTGAAAACGGGCTTTTTCTATCTGCAAATAGGCGTTGATATGTTCAATTTCTTCACCGAGCGTGGCATTTTGTTCTGGTCTTTTTAGGTTATTACGGAAAAAAGTCGAGATATACTGCACAAGCTGGCCGGCTTGCTGGCTATCTTTGCGGATCACTGCTTGTAGCGTGTTGAGCACATTGAACAAAAAATGAGGATTGACTTGGGCGTGAAGTAGCTTAACTTCAGATTGCAATAATGATTGTTTATTACGTTCATATTGGCCCGCTAAAATTTGTGCGGAAAATAAGCTAGCGATCCCTTCACCTAGGGTCCGGTTTATGGAACTAAACAAGCTATTTTTCGCTTCATACAGTTTTATTGTACCAATGACTTTTTCATTTTCCCCACGTAATGGGATCACTAATGCAGAGCCGAGTTTGCAGGTTGGGCTTAATGAACATTTATATGGAGTTTCATTGCCGTCAGCATATACAACTTCATTGTTTTCAATGGCTTGTCTTGATTGAATGGATGAGATCGGTGTTCCGGGTCGGTGGTGATCAGCACCAATACCAATAAACGCGAGGATTTTTTCACGATCAGTAATGGCAACGGCGCCAATTTCTAACTCTTGATAAATAATCTTAGCGACTTTCATACTGTTGTCAGCATTGAAGCCTTTACGCAGAATACCTTCAGTCGTTAAGGCGATTTTTAGTGCCTGAGCAGAGAATGCAGTCGTATATTTTTCAACGATAGCACGGCGGTCGAGTAAAATACGAATAAACATGGCTGCGCCAATCGTATTCGCGATGACCATTGGTGCCGCGATATTTTTAACGAGTTCGAGGGCTTCATCGAAAGGTTTTGCTAACAACAAAATAATTAGCATCTGTATGATTTCAGCAATAAAAGTGACACAGCTGGCGATCACAGGGTTAAAAATTTTATTAATTTCGCCACGTTTCATAAAGTGACGATGAACTAATCCACCAATTAACCCTTCAACAATCGTTGAGACCATACAGGCAAAGGCGCTCATGCCACCCAATGAGTAACGATGTAATCCGCCAGTAAAACCGACGGCAAAGCCTACCGCAGGGCCGCCTAATAATCCGCCAAGTACGGCACCAATAGCGCGAGTATTTGCAATAGAATCATTGATATGTAAACCAAAATAAGTCCCGATAATGCAAAATACGGAGAAAATCAGGTAGCACATTACCTTATGAGGTAATCGGATAGTAACTTTAAGTAAGGGGATAACCAGCGGGGTGCGACTGAGGACCCATGCGATCACTAAGTAGACGCACATTTGCTGGAGGAGGAGTAATATTAAGTCAAATTCGTACATGCTCGTCATATTTCACATTCTGGGGGTGTTGACTGCGTTCAGCTCCTTGGGTCACATACTTGTGTATGCTCCCCAAGCTATCTTCTCTTGTCGCCTACCCATAATGCGAACTATTTAGAGCATAGCTCGCCATGTTTCACATTGTGGGGTGTTGACTGCGTTCAGCTCCTTGGGTCACATACTTGTGTATGCTCCCCAAGCTATCTTCTTTTGTCGTTTTTTATCTTACTGAATTACTTTTTAGCGCTGCATTGGGGGAGAGTTATTCACTTTAACTATCTTTTATTAGTTTTTATTTGGCTGGTTATTATACCGTAAGCCATTGGTTAAGTAATCGACATTTGGGAAAAGTACGTTCATCATTATTTGACATAAGGCCAAAATCGTTTCAATATTAATCAATGTCCTACCTTTTCGTGATCTTGCGCACGAATTTATTAACGCTGTATTTAATTTTCTTGTCATACTCAAGGGATGATAGTTTCCCCCGTTATTATTTAAGGTTCACATAAATAATGAAAAAAAGAACAATAGCACTGATTTTGCTGATGCTTATCTTAATAGCAGCAGCGGCACTTTTTCATTCTCACAACCAATATTTATTGTTACAGGGGGAGGTAGATGCACCCGAAGTGATCGTCACGTCGAAAGCAAAAGGGCGGGTGGTTGAACGTCATATTGAGCGTGGTGATGATGTAAAACAAGGGCAACTCTTATTAACATTAGAAAGTCCTGAGCTGCAAGCACAATATGAAGCGTCGAAAGCGGCAAGAGACCAAACAAAAGCACAGTTAGAACTCTCTATTAATGGTACTCGCGAAGAAACCATCCGTGATCTTAAGGCTACTTTAGCGCAATCTAACTCCCAATATCAAAATGCATCTCGTGAATATGCACGTTTGAGCAATTTAAAAAATAAAGGGTATGTATCGGCGAATGAGCTAGATAACGCACGTAAGGCCAAAGAAGTGGCATTTTCGCAAGTACAAGGGGCAAAAGCACGATTAGAAGAAGGCCAGAATGGTGATCGTATTGAATTACGCCATCAATATGAAGCTGCACTTAATCAGGCAGAACAAAAATTGGCTGAATTGCAAGTACAAGTTGATGATTTGCAAGTTAAAGCTCCTGTTGATGGTGAGGTAGGACCTATCCCCGCGGAAATTGGCGAGTTATTTAATGCAGGAAGCCCACTCGTTTCATTAATCCGGCTACCGCAAGCTTATTTTGTCTATAACTTACGTGAAGATATTTTAGTTGATGTGAAAAAAGGCGACAAAGTACAGCTGGATGTACCTGCTTTGGGGAACAAGTTGATTGAAGCTGAGGTTCGCTATATTGCACCGAAAGGTGACTATGCGACAAAACGAGCAACACGTGCAACGGGTGACTTCGATTTAAAAACATTTGAAATTCGCTTATATCCTGTAGAGCCGATTGAAGGACTAAGGCCTGGCATGAGTGTGTTATGGCACTGGGATAAGTAAAAGGTGTTGCCATGAAATTTAAGTTCGCTTGGCACGGTTTTGAGCATGCTTTTAGCCGTGAAACTCAAATGGCTATACGTAGCCCTGTTTTTCATTGGTTAAGTTGGCTGTTTCCATTAATGCTGTTTACGTTAGTTAGCGCTAACTTTTCAGAGGGGACATTAATGGATTTACCTGTTTCTGTAGTGGATGACAACCATAGCCCTGTATCTCGGCAAATTATTCGCGACCTCAACGCAGGCCCGCATGCGGACGTAAAAACGATAGATGATAATTTAAGCACATCATTAAAAAGGCTAGGTAGTTCAAAAGATTACGCATTATTGTACATTCCTCATAACTTTGAAGAAGATGTTTTACGGGGCCGTCAGCCTGAACTTCGTATGTACTATAATGCGCTCTTTTATGCATCGGGTAGTTATGCCATTCAAGATTTTAGTGGGCTGGTGGCAGAGCTGAATGCGAAGTATCGACAAGAAATGGCGAAGTCAATGGGAAAGGCATTGCCACCGTTAGCTCAAGTGACACTTTCTTATGACAGCTTATTCAACCCGAGTGGTAGTTATATTTATTATCAACAGTTTGCCGCAACTATTCATATGCTGCAGCTATTTGTTGTTACTGCAACAATTTATACGATGTCACGGGGTTCCACCTTACAAAGTGTTAAACCGTTTATCATGGCGCTACTCGGGAAGCTAGCTCCTTACACCTTATTTTTCAGTATATTACTTGCTGTAGAGATTGCGGCATTGGTTACCATCTTTGATGCTAAAGTGGTTGGTAACCCGTTGTATATGATTATATTAGGGTTTTTCTATGTGATAGCAGCACAAAGTATCGGCTTATTACTGTTTAGTTTTACCTCAAGTGCCATCATGGCATATAGCTTGATAGGGATGCTGGTGAGTATCGCTTTGGCCTTTTCGGGTATGGCGGTACCCGAGCTGTCAATGATATTGCCTGCAAAAATCATTTCGAACATTGAACCACTTACACATACATTGAATGCTATGTTTGATATTTTCTTGCGGGAAATTTCTTTTGCTCGCATTGTTCAAGTGTGTCTATTTTTATTGATTTACCCCTTTGTGATTGGCTTTTTAATCCGTAAGCGACTAATCAAACGTTTAGAAAACCAAGGGGGGGTTGTCTGATGGCTATCTATTTTGCAACCTTTCGTAAAGTGCTGCTGGGGATGCTGGAAAAACCGATGTGGCTGTTATTGTTGGTTTCTCTGTGCGTCATGAGCTTAGTTTATGCAAAGCCCGTTCTTTGGGATTTACCTGTTGCAGTGATTGATATGGATCACAGCACCGCAAGCCGCGAGCTAATCCGTGATCTCGATGCAACACCAAAAGTGCAGTTGCAGAGTTATGACAACCTTGCTCAAGCGCGTCAGGATATGATTGCGAGAAAGCTATTTGCGATAATTATCATTCCAACGGATTTCCAACAACATTTATTGAGCGGTAAAAATATCACAGTGCCAGTGTATGGTGATGGGACCAACCGGCTAGCGAGTGGGCAAATTCAGCAAGAGTTATCAAAAGCCTATCAAACACTGCTCAATGCTTATAATACTCAGCTACTCACTAAAGCAGGTTATAGCCCAGAACAGGCTAAAGTGATTATTACCCCTATCCGCAGTGAAACTGAGCCATTGTATAACCCAGGGATTAGCTTTGCGGCGATTGTTTTTCCTGGCCTATTGGTGATGTTACTGCAGCACTCCCTGCTAATTGCCTGCGTGCGAGTGAGTATCGCGGTTCGTTCTACGCCTAAAGGAAAACCACCATTAGCGGTTTATTTAGGAGCATTATCCGCTTTAATTCCGATTTGGTTATTTTTATCTACCGTATTTTTCGCCCTTTGGCCGTGGGTATTGGGTTATCGGCAAGAAGCGCCACTATATGTTATTTGGATGTTCACGTTCCCATTCCTATTAGCGGTTCTAGGGCTTGGTAAGTTAGTGACGGAATGTTTGCGCAGTGTCGAAATGATCTATTTAACCTTGGCATTTATTACGACCCCAGTGTTTTACATGTCAGGCACGATTTGGCCACTGCAGGCGATGCCTGATTGGGTACGTATGATTGCTTCAGCATTGCCATCAACATGGGCCACAAATGCCATGGCAGGCCTTAATCAAATGGGGCTACCGTTTAGCGATGTCCTGATGGATATCGTGATGATGTTGATTCTAGGGGTTATTTATACAGTTATTGGGGTATTCATCGGTATGCTTCGAGATGGCGAATTGCGCCATATTAGCCATATGTTTAACCGTTGGCGCAGGCATCGGCATTAATATTTAATCGTGTTTATGGTCTATTAGAAAAGGCGACCTAAAGAAATAATGACTAATTAATCGACAAATGCTAAACTCAACACAATGTAGTCACAATGTAGCTACGTTTGATGCGTGTGGGGGGATGATATGTCAACACTATTGAAAATGAAAACAACAGATGTTCGTAGTCGAATTGATGAACAATTAAAAGCGGAAGCCACAAGTGTATTACAAGATTGTGGTTTGACTATTAGCGCAGCTATTCGTTTGTTTTTAGAGCAAGTAGTTCAAGAGCAAAGAGTTCCCTTTGAAATCAAACGTAAGCAACCTTCACTGAAAACTACACTAGCGTTGAAAGAAGCTAAAGCTATTGAGCAGCACTACGATTCAATTAACGAAATGATGGTGGAGTTAAGCAAAGTTGACTCAGAAGCCAAGTAATAAGCGAGCTAAGCAACCAAGGCAGGTTGCTTATACACCAACGTTTAAGAAGTCATGGGAACGATATAACCGAGCGGGCCGTAGGGATATGAACACGGCTGTTCTCGTTATGGAAATACTGTTTTCTCAAAAAATGATACCAAAAGAATATCTTGACCACGAATTAGAAGGTCATGAATGGCAAGGAGCTAGGGAGCTTCATATTGGTGGTGATTTCTTACTGGTTTATCGGTTGTCAGATAAAGGTAATTTAATCACTTTCGTTGATATTGGTTCGCACAGCGAATTATTTGGTTAAGGTAATGAGCTATAGTTCGAACTCATTACCTATTGTATATCAAGGCACTAGCGATAACCCTGCAATTTGTCGCCAGTAACCATTGCAGTTTTGATTGGCTATATTTAGCGGGGTATCCCCACTTTCATTGGCTTTAAACTGCTTGATAACTTCAAGAGATTCAATACCTTCAGGAGAAATACGCACAATATCCACAAGCTCATGCATTGAATGCAGGTCATTGCCGAGGTTATAGCAAGCGCCACTGAGCGTTTGAATGCCATTTAACGTAAACACTTGTTGTTGTTCTTGGGAGAGTACTTTGCGCCCTTGGGGGTAATTAATACAACAGGTTTCACACTCGTCTTTTTGCTTATTTTCAGAGCGTGCAGTAAAACAGCGTGCAGAATAGGCAAGTGGTAAGTGCCCATAGCTCATGACCTCCACTTCAAATTTGCCACGAATGCCGATGTCATCACACTGATTTAGCAAATTAACGAGCCAGTCACGCGATAACTCTACAGGCATGCACCAGCGGGTCATACCTTGGCGTAAGAGAATATTTAAGGTCTGTGCGTTATAGCAATTCAAACCATGACCTGCGACAAAAGGCAGGTTTCTTTCGGCTAACATGTTGATCACACCAAAATCATGGGCTTCAACGAGAAACTCACCATTATCAACTAACTTGCTGATCTCTTTAAGTTCTGAAGGTGCTTGAAGGAGAGCAAGGGTGCTCAGGACAATTTGTTTGCCACTTTTAGTGAGTTGCTGGGCGAGTTCTATCCAGTCATTGGGCTTCATTTCCCGGCGCTTACTGCACACCGTCTCACCGAGATAAATAATATCGGCGTCACTTTGCATGGCGTGTTGATAAAAATCTTCCAGCGTCTGTTTTGGCCAATAATAAAGAACAGATCCTAACGAGTACTGCATGATATTTACCTTTTAAATTACTGCCATTTACGATGATAAGCGCCCAACGTGGTTTGGCTTCCTTCAGAAAGCCCACCTAATGCTTTTAGCCATTTCGGGTCGGTGACAAAGTGATTAGGGTTGGATTTGTAGCGGTCGATGGCTTGCCGCCAAATACGGGTCACTTCCGTGACATAAGCGGGGCTACGTTGGCGGCCTTCAATCTTGACAGAGGCAATATTTGCTGCCATCAATTCAGGTAATAATTCAATGGTGTTGAGGCTGGTAGGCTCTTCCAGGACATGATATTTCTGATCATCGACAAGATAACGTCCTTTACATAACGTTGGATAGCCTGCATTTTCATCTTTTTGGTAGCGGTCTATCAGCACATTATTTAAGCGAGACTCCATGCCTTCTTCCGTTTGTTGCCAGCGAACAAAGCGTGCTGGGGAGCATGCGCCTACGGTATTGGGTGATTCACCCGTAAGATAAGAAGAAAGGTAGCAACGTCCTTCTGCCATAATGCACAGGCTACCAAAGGCGAATACCTCAAGTGGTACAGGGCTATTTCTAGCCAGTTGTTTGACTTGATGAATGGATAACACGCGAGGAAGTACGACGCGATGTACATCGAAATTGCGTTGATAAAAGCGAATGGCTTCTGTGTTGGTGGCAGAGGCTTGAACAGAAACATGCCTTTCAATATGTGGGTATTTATTTGCCGCGTATTCCAACATTGCGATATCGGCTAAGATCAGCGCATCGGCACCGAGATCTGCTGCAAGATCAACGGAGTTTTGCCAACGTTCGTAACCAGTAGGATGCGCAAACGTATTAATCGCAATGTGTAATTTTCGTTTACGGTTATGAATATAGCGCTCTGCTTCGTGCAGTTTTTTTTCCGTAAAATTAAGTCCTGCGAAATGGCGCGCATTGGTATCATTTTTTAATCCAATGTAAACGGCATCAGCACCGTTATCGACAGCCGCTTTTAACGCGGGCAAATTCCCTGCGGGGCAGAGTAATTCCATTGTTCTATCCCTGTATCAAATTTAACAGCTGACATTCTAGTCAACAGAACTGTTATAGATTTTGATTTAGAGCAGAGAAATTGTTAATGGATATCAGTATTCGTTAATTAAGGTCGTTAAGGAAAAAAGAGGGCTGGTGGGTAATAAAGGGACTTCATTAAATGACAGAGAATAAGTTTTGTAAATGGAAGGTATGCGTTATTTTTGACTGACTTTTGATTGTTTATTGGAGAAAATAGGTAATTAGAGATAGTTTTTATCAAAGGGATGTGAAAAATAAATATTGGCTGGATGTGTAAAAGTTGATATAGGATCAATCCAATAATATCATTTTTTGGCAATATAACTCATCGTGAGTCAAATGTTAGGTTAATGACTTCAATAAATGGAGTTATTAGCGTTGAAAATTCAATCATCTAAATATGCAATATGTTACCCTAAATAATTCGAGCTGCTACTGCGGTTAAGTAGTTACACGAAAACGGGCAGACAATTACTACGGGAGTCAGTACTGTGTTAAGTAAAATTCGTTCTCAACTCATCACAAAAGGCCCTTCATTTTTAAAACTGCCTTTGAAAGTGACCCCATTCGCAGTGCAGCGTCAGGTTCTTGAACAGTTGCTAAGCTGGCAATTTCGTGAGTCAGTGAAGGAAGGGGAGCTGGATTTTCTTGAAGACAAATGGCTAAAGGTTGAGGTCCGTGACTTAGCGTTAGTCTGGTTTATCAGTTTGCAAGATGGCCAACTGTCTGTAAAACAGCATGCAGAGGCTGATGTTAGTGTGAGTGGTAACGCGAATGATCTGGTACTGATCGCCGCGCGTAAAGAAGACCCCGATACGCTCTTTTTCCAACGTAGATTGGTGATTGAAGGGGACACCGAACTCGGCCTCTATGTGAAGAATTTAATGGATGCTTTCGAGCTTGAAAACATGCCAGCGCCACTGCGTTTTGCTTTGCTACAATTAGCCGATGTGATTAAAACGGTGCATGAAAGTGAGGACGCAGAGCATAAATCGCCTGTGTTAACATCATGCTAATCCGAGTTGAAATCCCTGTCGACGCAATGGGTATTGATAAATTATTGAGAGAAACCTTTCCAACTGAAGCGGAAGCTAACCTTGTTCAACATTTGCGTGAAGATGGTTTGCTAACGCTCGGGGTTGTGGCAACAAACGATGATGGTGAAGTGATTGGTTATGTTGGCTTCACGCCTGTGGACGTTAACGAGGAAGACGTACAATGGGTCGGTCTTGCACCATTAGCGGTAAGTAAAGCGCATCAAGGCCAAGGGATCGCAGAAAAACTGGTCTATGAAGGGTTAGATAGCCTTAATGAGTTTGGTTACGGTGCGGTCGTTGTACTGGGTGATGAACGCTACTATTCACGTTTCGGTTTTGAACCCGCTGCAACCCACGGTATAAGTTGCCAATGGCCTGAACAACAGGCTCACTTTTTGGTTTGTGGCTTAGAAAATGGCGAGATTGGAGAACACCAAGGTTTGGTGACTTACTCTTCACACTTCAATAATTTATAGCTAGCTAAGTAGCTAACTAAGTCATCAGGCTGGTCAATGACCAGCCTTTCTTTTATTTTTTTATTTAGTTGCTTAACTTGATATTCCATTTTTGAAGCTGCCGAACGAGAACCAATAAAGCACGAAAATACCAATTCTAGAGGCATTTTTCCTTTCAATGCTTTTGCCCCTGTTCCTGCCTTATGTTGTTCAAAACGACGTTGTACATCGGTGGTGATACCACAATACAAGGCGTTATTTCTCTCTCTTACTAAGTAAAGATACCAATCACTTTGTTTTGATTGTTTTTTTTCTAGTGTCGTTTTTATCATTCTGTGCTGATTTATAAGAAGAAAATATTAGGTTAACGACGAATATATTCGTTAAGTAAGATATTTATAACATATTAAAATATAAATAAAAAATGATATGAAACTGTCACAAATTTGTAACCTCAACCTAAGTTATCATTCAAAATATTTGAATGACTATAGCAAAATTAGCTAATTCTCTTTTCAAAATAAAGCGCATAATATGATCCATATCACAGAGGGACAGTAAAAATCCCAGCTAAAAATCAATTTTATAAGAAGGTATATACGATGAAAAAATCAACATTATTTGCTGCTGCTTTAGCTTTAGGTGCTGTTTCATTTGGTTCAATGGCTGCTGAAGAAGTTCAACATACTAGTCAGCCTGCAGCTGGTTATGTCTCAGTAACGGGTGCTGTGAGTGTCAATGACCTGACCGCACAATTAGCCAAAAAAGCTGATGAAGCTGGTGCAACTTCATTCCGTGTGATTTCAGCTGGCGGTGAGAATAGCATGAGTGGTACAGCAGCTATTTATAAATAAATTTATTCGTCATATTTACTCGTCATACTTCGAGCCGTAGCGTTGTTGGCCGCGTTCATTCGCACTAGTCACATACTTATGTATGCTCCTAGCGCTTCGTTCACTTGCCGCCTAGCTACAACTCGAATTATTTAGAGTAAAGGCTCGGGTGATATGGTGTAAAAACCCAAGTTAATTAGAGTGATAAAACTAATTAGAACCATTTTTTAATTAGTTAGGCTATAGTAATAGCGAATTTTATACCTACGTTCAGAACAGTTTAAGCAAGCTTAGGGGTAACCCGAAAGCTTGTTCTGAACGGGTTTATATGGAAACCGCTATGACGCCTGAACAAACGTTAAAACACATCCAACGCTATATTGCCCGCCAACACGTTTTTTCCCTGTTTACTCACCATCACAATGATATCTGGCCTGCCAGTTGTTACTATGCATTTGATGCGAAAAGTATGTCACTGATTTTAATGACCGACCCTAGTTCAAAACATGGGCTGTTAATGGTGGCTAACCCACAAGTTGCTGGTACTATTTCCACACAATCGAAAGCGGTTAGTCAGATACAAGGTATCCAGTTTAAAGGGTTCATTGAGAGACTCGAGGGGGAGAAAGAGCAATTGGCGAGAGCCCAGTATTGCCGTCGTTTTCCTGTCGCACTAACAGCGAAACTGCCGGTTTGGCAGCTTCACTTAGATAATGTCAAAATGGTGGATAATAAGCTAGGTTTTGGCACTAAGTTGCATTGGGTGCGTTAAGCTTAGCTCAAAGATTCTTCGTTTTTAATACCAAAAGGTATATGTACGGATGGTACTACTGAGCTTGTTGAGGTCAAATGACCTGATTGGTCATCAAAGAAAATATGAGGTTTCAGAACGCCTAATACCAAGCCTTTATCGACTCCACCCAAGAAGAATGCATCATTTGTCATAACTCCCCATCGCTTTAAGGTGTTAATTGCTCTTTCATGGGAAGGTGCATTTCTTGCTGTAACGATTGAAACTCTAATTCGATTTTTATAACTAGGGTCTATTTGTTTTTTTTGCACTTCAATTTGTTGAATGGCAGATATTTTGACTAAAAACTCTTTAAGTGGACCAGGGTTGTGTGGTTGCAATACATTTAGCGTTTCATGCCTATGAAATTGTTTTAAATCCTTAGTATTATGCATCACAGTTTCAGATTCGTCGTCAGCTAAAACCCCATCAAAGTCGAATGCTATTCTAAGATCGTCGTCGTCGTCGTCAATAATGGCTGATTGCATTACATAACCAGCTGGATAACCTAAATGTATAGCTTCCTTAACATCACTAGGGTTGCCAGATAAGAATAAGGAAATATTCAATGCAGGAATATATTCATACGGCGATTTTCCTTGCATAAAAATGGCTCTAGAAATTGGTAATTTATGATACTCGATGGATTTCATCACTCTTAAGCCAGTATCAGGATCATTTCGTGAAAGTAAGACAACTTCAATTAAAGGATCTGACTCTGGATGCTCACTTAAATCATTAAGAGAAAGTAGTCGTTTAATAAAAGAAAATGAAACTCCTTTTTCGAGAGGCTTATCTATGTTTTCCGCTTGATATTTTCGATATTCTTCCTCACCTTTATTTCTAAATATGCTATCTGCCTCATGGAGATCAAACATTGCACTCGAAGCAACGCCAATTACTAGTCTTTTTTCAAGGTCATAAGACATCAATATATTCCAGTTAATTTCACTATATAGGTAATATAAGGCTCAACGCAAATTATGAATCACCTGATTTGAGCTGCCGCGCCAAATTAAGCGCGGGTCATGTAAATCTTGCTCGAATTTGCCGTCAATCACGGTATTGACAAAGCTCACCACTTTTTGCTGTTCAAGCGTGAAGTCACCCAATGTGTATCCTGTCCATAACCAGATATCCTTATCTGGGCAAACTGCTTTTACGCGTTTTACCAACTTGAGCACCGCAGGTAAATTGGCTGGGTGCAGCGGGTCTCCACCTGAAAGGGAAAGCCCTTGCCGATGGATTCGCGTGTCCTGCAAATCTTGGATAATTTGGTCTTCCATTTCTTGGGTGAATGGTATGCCAGAATCCACTCTCCATGTACTTTGGTTGTAACAACCACGGCATTGATGAACACACCCTGCCACAAACAGCGTACAGCGAGTTCCAGGGCCATTGACCACATCAACAGGATAATATTGGTGATAATTCATCGTGTTAACCTAGTTGTCCGTTACCTAAGTGTTTGATACGACGCTTAACCTCCTCCTGTTTTCCCGCATTGAATGGTCTGGCATCTGGGCTACCTAAATAACCACAAACTCGACGGATAACAGAAACTCTATTTGTGTCATGATTACCGCAAGCAGGGCAGGTAAAGCCTTTGCTAGTACAAGAAAACTCACCGGAGAAACCGCATTCATAGCACTCGTCAATTGGAGTGTTAGTCCCATAATAAGGCACATGTTGATAACTGTAGTCCCACACGTCCTCTAAGGCTCTAACATTATGTTGTAAGTTAGGATATTCGCCGTAACAGATAAAACCACCATTCGCGATAGCTGGGTAAGAGGCTTCAAAATCAATTTTATCGTAAGGATTGACTTGTTTTTCAACATCTAAATGGAAGCTGTTGGTGTAGTAACCTTTGTCGGTAACACCTTGTATTACACCAAATTCAGCGGTATCGATACGGCAAAAACGGTCACACAAGTTTTCACTTGGTGTGCTGTATAAGCTGAAACCGTAGCCTGTTTGGGCTTTCCACTCATCAGTGGCTTGGCGTAAGCGGCTGACAATTTTGACCGCTTTTTCACGTAATTTTTTGTCATCATAGACATGAGTTTGTGTGCCAAAAAGCGCATTGATGGTTTCATGCAACCCAATGTAACCTAAGGAAATAGACGCACGTCCGTTTTTAAAGATCTCTGCAACGTTATCGTCAGCTTTTAAGCGAACACCGCAGGCGCCTTCCATATACAAAATTGGCGCAACACGTGCTTTTACGGTTTCTAAACGGGCAATCCGGGTCATTAATGCTTTCTTAGCAATTGCTAGGCGTTCATCCAGTAATGCCCAAAATGCATCTTCATTGCCTTGCGCTTCGATAGCAATGCGAGGCAGGTTTAGGCTGATAACCCCTAAATTGTTGCGCCCATCATGGATTTGTTGCCCATTTTCTTCATAGACGCCAAGGAAGCTGCGGCAGCCCATAGGGGTCTTAAATGACCCCGTCACGTCAACGACGCGATCATAGTTAAGAATGTCAGGGTACATGCGCTTACTGGCGCACTCTAAAGCGAGTTGTTTGATGTCGTAATTAGGATCCCCCAGTTTATGGTTTAAACCATCTTTAATCGCAAAGACGAGTTTCGGGAAAACCGCTGTTTTACGGTTTTTGCCAAGGCCAGCAATGCGATTTTTCAGAATAGATTGCTGAATGAGTCTCGCTTCTTTAGAAGTGCCAAGGCCAAAACCGAAAGTCACAAAGGGGGTTTGGCCATTTGCAGTGTGGAGTGTATTGACTTCATACTCTAAGGACTGAAAAGCATCATAACACTCTTTATCTGTACGGTTGTGTGCATAACCTTCCGCATCTGCAACTCCCCACTCTTTGGCGACTTTTAGGTGCTTTTCATAGCTGATTGCGACATATGGCGCTAAAATTTCGTCAATGCGGTTAATGGTTGTACCGCCATAGATGTGGCTAGCAACTTGGGCGATAATTTGTGCGGTAACGGCTGTTGCGGTTGAAATAGACTTTGGTGGCTCTATTTCGGCATTTCCCATTTTAAAACCATTAGTTAACATACCTTCAAGGTCAATTAACATACAGTTAAACATCGGGAAAAAAGGCGCATAGTCGAGGTCATGATAGTGAATTTCGCCTCGTTCGTGTGCAATAACGACATCTCTTGGCAAAATATGTTGTTTTGCATAATGTTTAGCGACGATACCTGCGAGTAAATCGCGTTGTGTCGGGATCACTTTACTGTCTTTATTGGCATTTTCATTGAGTAAAGAGACGTTACTTTGTTCGATTAGCCCACGAATGTCATGCGTCAATTGGCTGCGTTTTTCGCGTTCGCTGTCTCTATCATGGCGATACTCAATATAAGCACGAGCTAAGTCTTTATAAGGTCCGGCCATCAATTGGTTTTCTACAGCGTCTTGGATTTCAGCGATATCCACTCGGTCACGGCTGCAAAGTTGCTCTGTAACAACAGATGCAACCTGAAGACAATAATCGTCATCCTTAACATTCACAGCAGCCGCTGCACGCTTAACGGCTTCTTGAATTCGTGGAAGGTCAAAACCGACCTGACAACCATCTCTTTTTATAACAACCGTTCCCACGGGCATTCTCCTTGTTAAGTTATCCACAATGCGACTTCAGCTATTCGCCATGTTTATCACGGGTACTAATCTGTGGATAAAATGTGAATAAATACTATATGTTGTGTCGTTGGCTGTAATTAAAGCACAATATGTGGTATTTTGCTTTTTTTTAGATCACCACTATTTGATTTAAAACAAGGAAAAAAATAATTTGTATGAATATCAAAAGCGCAGAGGAAATAAATCTTTTAGTCAGCGATGTTAATTTTAATCGAATAAATAAATGTGTGGCATGCTTTTGTTATCAAGAAACATGAGGAGAACGAGGAATGTGTGAGCTTGTGTATAAAGGAATAAAAGGAATAAAAGGAATAAAATGAAAAACACCCCATTTAATTCATGGGGTGCTTGGCTTTACGTCATTATTATTTACGCACAGCGATTGCTTCGATTTCAATTTTTACGTCTTTTGGCAGACGAGCAACTTCAACGCAAGAACGAGCTGGGAATGGGGCATTATGCTGTTTGAAAAACTCTTCATAGGTCGTATTCACGGTCGCAAAGTCATTTAAATCTTTTACAAATACCGTTGTTTTCACGATATTAGCCGCACTTAAGCCAGCTTTTTCTAAAATTGCTTTTACGTTAGCCAGTGATTGGCGAGTTTGTGCTGCGATATCTTCAGGCACTTCACCCGTTTTAGGGTCGACAGGGATTTGCCCTGATGTGATAACCATACTACCCAAATCTACGCCTTGAACGTAAGGACCGATCGCTGCTGGTGCGTTTTCTGTATTGATTTCGTATGACATAACTACTCCGTTTCATCACGTAATGAGAAAATACTCATCATATGGCAAGCCACAGCGGTTTCTGTAGTTTGGTATGATGTTGAGTATAACTTTATGGGGTGTTAGGCACCATTATAAACATGGATTGCTCCTAGACAACACCGCAGTCTACGCAAAAACAACCTATTGGTTATTGATCACAGCGTCTCTATCGAACTCTTTTTCGCAGAATTTACACGTCAGTGCGACTTCTTTGCCGATTTTTTTCACGCGGAAACTGCTTGATACAGGTTCATTATGGCTAATACAGTTGCTGTTTGGGCAAATTAACACATTGTCGATATAGTGAGGCAGTGTGAGTTCAAGTTTTTCTACCACTTGGTAATCTTCAATACGGTTAACGGTGGCTTCAGGGGCATACATGGCTAATTGGTTAGCTTGCTCTGGGGTTAAAAAGGTATTTTCGATTTTGATAATGTCTTTTTTGCCTAGATTGCTTGATGGCAAATTTAAGCCAATCGTGATGCGTTCGTCTGTTTTTGTTAGCTTAAACAATTTTAGTAATTTGAAACCAATTTGAGCAGGAATGTGGTCAATAACGGTACCGTGGCTGATTGCTTCAACTTGTAATTTATGGTCGTGTGTCATGGTAATTTCCTCCTCAGATAGCCAATTCTTTATTTAAAACCAGAGATAACAATGCTTGCCTTGCATAAATCCCATTTCCTGCTTGCTGGAAATAGTAAGCATACGGTGTGTTATCTACATCTACCGCGATTTCATCAACACGAGGCAGTGGGTGTAAGACTTTTAAATTCGGTTTTGCACAATGCAGGTCAGCGGCACTTAAAATAAATTGCGCCTTAACATTCGCGTATTCAGAAGGATCGAGACGCTCTTTTTGTACGCGGGTCATATACAGGATGTCGAGTTCTGGCATCACTTCATCAATATTATTATGGAGGCTGTAGGTTGCGCCTTTTTCTTCTAAAATGTGCAGAATATGGTTTGGCATTGAAAGCGCTTCAGGGGCAATAAAGTAGAAGTGATTACCGTCAAATTTAGACAGCGCTTGGGTTAAGGAATGCACGGTTCGGCCATATTTTAGGTCACCGACCATGGCAATTTGCAGGTTTTCTAAACGGCCTTGAGTTTCTTGGATAGTAAACAAGTCGAGTAACGTTTGTGTGGGATGTTGGTTTGAACCATCGCCTGCATTAATGACAGGGATTTGGCCTGCAAACTGGCTAGCGAGGCGAGCGGCGCCTTCTTGAGGGTGGCGCATGACAATTGCATCCACGTATTGGCTGATGACAGAGATGGTATCTGCCAGAGTTTCGCCTTTCTTGCCGAGTGAAGTGTTGGTGCTATCAGAGAAACCAACAACAGACGCCCCTAAGCGATGAATCGCCGTTTCGAATGACAAACGTGTGCGTGTAGAGGCTTCAAAGAAACAACTTGCGACGACTTTATGCTTTAGAAACTCAGGTTGTGGCTGTTTTTTTAATGAAGCAGCGACGTTAAGCACTAACTCAAGGTCTGAACGGTCTAAATCATTAATTGAGATGATATCGCGGTGGTATAAAGGGTTCGGCATTGTTGTTCTCCTGTGTCAGCAAGACATATTAGGTCTATAGGCCAAAAAAAAGCCCCTCATTGAGGGGCTTTTTTATAAATAAGAAGGGGAAAAACAGGCTGTCCAGACCACCAGAAGGCAGTGCAGTGGAGGTGTTCTCTGTAAAAAATAGAGCAGCAGCGTTCATGGTTTCTCCCGGCAAATTGTGGCGCATTATACGCATCTCATTCCATGACGCAAGCGTTTGCATAAAGAAAAATACATTTTTTTTATTTTTGCATTTACGTTTCTATTTTGTACAAAAACTAGACGATGAGATAAAAGTGGAAAAAATCAACAAGATGACGGAAAATTGAGCGCTGGTAGAAACCAGCCAGTATCTATGGGTAATCTACCGCTAAGTTTCCAGCAATATTAAACGAGTGCTCGCCATAATCTCCGGGTCCATTAGGGGCAACTCTGACTAATACAGCATCGAGATAGTAACTTTTTTGATTCTGTGTCATGGCAATGGCGACACTTTCATTAGGGAAAATAGGTTCCCCTTGCCAGCTTAATTTAACGCCGAATGCATTACTGGAAGTTTGAAATAAATGGCTTGAATAAGGCGTTGATGGAGCATTAAAGGATAATTGTGCTTTGGCGTTCGTATTGCAATCAATATTGAGCTCAATTTTATGTGGTGCGATTTCTTGACCTATATTTCTATTTCTCCCAACAGCTAATACACGATAGCTCGATACTGTATTACTCGACATATGGCATATTGCGGTTGTTGCTGAAAATGAGCCACTAATATGAATAGGCATATTTTGTGTTGCCGCTTGAGAAATAGAAACCGTGCCAAATAATAATACGAAGGGTAATAATGCTTTTAAAGGGGTGACATAATTCATAGTATTTCTCAAATGATAAATCATGCTTTATCTATTTTTATATTATTAAACCATTATTGTGTGGCTGAGGAATAATCTTGCTCAGCCACGAATATCTTTTTTCTATCTGTTACTGGTAAGTAATCGCTAAGTTACCAGTAATATCAAAAGTGTGATTACCAAAGTCATTAGGGCCATTTGCGGATAAACGAGCAACACTGGTATAGAAGTAAATAGTATTTCCGCCTTTAACTACTTTAATATCATCAGATTGACCAGGTTTAATTTCGGTGCTGTTATATTTTAATTTCACACCAAATGCATCACTTGAGGTTTTAAATGCTTCAGGTGAATTTGGCGCATTGTTGGCGACGAAAGTGAGTTTCGCATCTGCAGGGAATTCGCATGAAAAACTTAAATAACCCGAGTTACGGTATGCGGTTTCATCACCCACTTTTTCTAATGTATTGATAGCACCAAAATTTGTTGTATTTTCAAGCTTGGCATCATTACAAGGCTGGGTCACGTTTGAGAACGTCCCTTTGATATTGATTGGCATATTTTGAACGGCGGATAGAGCAGGTAAAGACACACACAGTAAGAGTGCTAAACCACTTTTTTTTAGCAAATGCATAATAAAAATCCTTTTATTGATTTTGAGAAGTTTTATATTCTAATAAATATATTAATTCTATTAAATAGATGGAGATTAAATAACTATTTAATCTTGCTTTTGAATTTCAATTTGAGTTAAAACTCTTTTTTTAAACCGTGGCGGTTTATCATATTTAAGTGTTTGGGGGTAAATGCGTAGCTAATATATTTTATTTAATAGTTATATATTTTAATAGCTATGTTTTTTTACTTAAGTAATCTGCGTGTTTTTTTATGATTGGTTTCTAATTTAATTTTAAGAATATAGTTTGTTAGTTTTAAATTAAATAATAGTGTTGATGTGAGAGTGTTATCGTTAATAAAATTTAGAGTTATAAGAAAATAGATAAAAACCCATGATGGGTTTTTATCTGGCTTGGTATTTATTTTTGCCCTAATTTTATTGCTATTTTTTCGAGTTTAAACATTAGGAATAATGTTACTGAAACTAACACAATCGTCAGTGCCGAACCATCTGCAATATTGCCTCTATCGGTCAAACTGAAAATAGATACGGGTAAAGTGGCCCAACCGGGGGGATATAACATCATCGTGGCACCAAGTTCCCCTAAGGACAGTGATAGGCTTAATGCTAATGCTGAAATCATCCATGGCATCAATAGTGGTAAGGTCACATGGCAGAGGCGATACCAAGGGGAAGCGCCTAAGCTAAAAGCAACATTTTCAATATCGGGAGAAATACGCGCTAAGCCAGTGGAAACATTGCTAAACGTAAAAGCAGAAATCAACACAAAGTGAGCACTAAATACAATCCAAAAGGTACCATTCATTTGTAAATAGCCTTGGCTGAATGCCACAAGGATCCCAAGCCCAATAGAAACAGAAGGAATTGCACTGGGTAGATAGAATGCGATACTCAGCCACTTTTGTATTTTCCCGCTGTGTCTTCTTAATGCTAACGCAGCCCAAAGCCCACAAAACAGTGCAAATAGACTGGCACTAAAACCAACCACTAGGCTCGATAATATGGCATCCCAAGCAGGCCCACTAAACGCGTTCACAAAATGTTCAAAAGTGAAGCCTGAAGGTAAAATACCATTCCATTGTCGGCTGAAACTTGACATTAAAATCATCACTAAAGGCAGCAAAAATAATAAACAAAATAAGCTGATGGCAATGATAGTCGCGATTGCTCGCCCTTTTTTAGACCATATCAACATAATTAATTCCTTACTCCAAGGCGAGTGGTCGCCATTCTGTATAGGAAAAATAACCCGAGTGAAAGCAAGATGTTAATTAAGGCAATCATGCATGCCACCGCATAATCTGACTCTAATATCGCTTTACTGTAGACCATCATCGGCAAGGTATTGACGCCTTTCGCCCCGATAAACAGTACGATGCCAAATTCATTGGTGGTTAGCAGTAGGCACAGGCTGCCACCGGCTAATAGAGCGGGAAGTGCTGCAGGAAAAATGACTTTCGCGATCACCCGCGCAGGGTGCGCACCTAAAATACTGGCGGCTTCTAACTGGCTCTTGTCTATTTGGCGCAATGCTGCCATGAGAGGGCGCATGACCAGAGGGGTAAAAACGGTAATTTCTGCTAAGATCACCCCATGAATGGAATAAAGGAAATCAACGGGGGGCAGTTCGAAATCAAACAATGCCATCAAGGTGCCATTGAGTAGCCCAGCAGAACCATAAATAAAGGTGAAAGCGAGGGTGATCAAAAAAGTCGGTAGGGCAATAAAAGTATCAATTACTTGAGTGATAAAACGGCTTCCCGGAAAAGGAATAAACACCAAGATCAGCGATAAAACACTGCCTATCACAAGGCAGCCTAAGGTGGCAAAAATGGCAATGTAGAGAGTATTCCATAACCCATTAATAAAGCGTTTTGACTCAATCAGTTGCCAAAATGCATCTAACCCCCATCCTCCGGTTTCATTTTGCAGTGCTTGTTGGGCTATCAACAATAAGGGATAAAAAAACAGCGTAGCTAACACCAGCAATGGGGGCAATATCCAATAAATGGGCTTTATCGTTATTGATGAACCTTTTGGCACGCTAATATGTGACATGTTATTCCTCAATTAAAACGGTATCTGCAGGTGAAAACCATAAAGTGAGTTTATCGCCTACTGCAGGTGGTGAGGCCAAATGGGTAACGGCAACACTCACGGTTTCTCCAGCAACATCACAAATTAAATGGGTTAAATCTCCCTGCCAGCGAATAGACGTTAATGTAGCTTGTAGCTGATTAGTGGTATTGGTATTTGGCAATAGAGTGAGGTGTTGCGGGCGAATGCACACCCATTTGTGTGTACCCGCTCTCATACCTAATGTATGGGCTTCCAGCAATGTTCCACCACAACTGACATTCACTTTCCCAGGGCTTGTTGAAAAACCGAGCGCGGTAGCGGCTAGAATATTGGCTCGGCCTAAAAACTCAGCGGCAAAACGGTTGGGTGGGCGGTGATATAAGGCATTTTTCTCACCATGTGCGACTAAGTAGCCCTCTTTCATGATGCCAATTTTGTCACCAAGTGCGAGTGCTTCCGTTTGGTCATGGGTGACGTAAAGAATAGTCAATTCAGGCAGTTCACGGTGTAAACGGGCGATTTCTTCGACCATATTGTGGCGGATCTGTGCATCGAGCGCGGAAAGTGGTTCATCAAGTAACAGGACTCGAGGCCTTACGGCAATTGCTCTCGCAATCGCAACCCGCTGTTGCTGCCCCCCTGAGAGTTGGTGAGGATAGCGGGTTGCGTAATCCGTCATTCCAACAATTTTAAGGGCTTCAACGACTCGCTCATTAATCAGTGCTTTGGGCTGTTTTTGTGCTCGCAAACCAAACGCGACATTCTCTTCCACTTTCATGTGGGGAAAGAGTGCGTAGTTTTGCACGACCATGCCAAGTCCGCGTTGATACGGGGGAAGGTGGGTGATATCCGTATCACCCAATAAAATGCGCCCGCTATCTGGTTGAGCGAACCCTGCAATAGCACGCAATACCGTGGTTTTCCCTGAACCTGATGGGCCAATCAACACCAATATTTCCCCGGGGTCGATGGTTAAGTCTAGGGGCTTAAGCACGACATTATTATGATAAGAGACACGTAAAGACTCTAATGTGATCCCAGAGTGTTCGGTTTGCTGTATTGCTGTAGTGACTTTTCGTTTCATCAACATCTTAAGTTACTCACCGTCAGTGACTTTCTGCCAACGTGAAATATCATCGGATAGGGAAACTTCAACTTCATCCCAATTAGGTTGCCAAGTTTTCACGCCTTCTAACTTCTGAAGAGCAGTGTGATACTGTTTATCGGATGGTGTGACATCGGAACGAACAGGCATACCCCATGAAAGCTCACTAACACGGCTTTGTGATGGTTTATCCAAAAGGAAATTAATCAGTTTTTTACCGTTTTCTGTTTCGGGAGCATTGTTAACTAGGCCGATAACATAGGGTAAAACCAGCGCACTACGCTCCCCGTTGGCATCTTTCGGCCAAAAAATTTGGACATTAGGGTTACGTGCCATTTGAGATAAATTCATTTGTAAGTCGCCATTCGCGACATAAAGTTCCCCTTTATTGACCAGTGCAGTGAGCTTACCGGTGGAAGCCGATGGGCCAACGTTATTTGCTTGCAATTTACCGAGGTAATCAAACCCTGCATCTTTGCTATTAAAACTGTGGAAAGCTTGTAGCATCACTGCAGTACCGTCTCCAGCTTGTCCTGGGGTTGAATATTGCAGTTTATTTTTAAAGCGAGGATCGAGTAGGGCGTTCCAGTTTTCAGGTGGGGATTTAAGCAGTTTGGCATTATAGATAAAGGTCAGGTAGTTATTGACCAATGGTGTGTAATAGTGGTTTGAATTAGGAATATTAGCCGCAGTTTCGGGGGTAAATTCAGCTAATAGTTGGTTTTTTGCTGCACGTTGGATAAATGGCGGAACGGTGATGAGTACATCCGCTTGTGGATTGGTGCGCTCTTTAGAGAGCCTTTCAACGATCGCCCCTGAACCACTTTCAACATACTGTACTTTGATACCTGTTTGCTTGGTGAATGCCTCGAACTGATTTTTATACCAACTATTATTGCCATCGTGTAGTCCATCAGCGGAGTAAACAGTGACAACATCAGCGGCAAAAACAGAGGTAGAGCAAAAGGCTGCCATTAATAGGCCTGCTAAATAGGTGCGTTTCATCGTGTTCTCCTGTTAAGGTAAAATGCATTCTGGTATATACCAGATGCTTTTTACGCTAACGGGTTTATATGACAAAAAGATGAAATACAGCTAAATAGCTAAAATTATTTTTTATAAGCAGAAAAAATTACAACGTATCGACTTCGATGCGCAAGCTATCATGGCGCCAATACTCAACATCATAATCTAAAATTCGCCCATGTTGGTCATAGTTTAAACGCTGTAATAATAGGGCTGGACGACCAACAGTAACCCCCAGTGCTTGCGCGGCTTGAGCTGGCATTGCAGTGGGATAGAAAGACAAGTGCATACTGGTATAAATTAAATTGAAATGGGTTTCGTATACCTCCGTTAGGCTGCCGTTGAGGTCGTGTCGTAGCAGTTCAGGAACGCGAGCAGGTAAACAATGGTTCTCACAGTAACAAACGGGTCTGTCATCAGCAAAACGTAGGCGGGTGAGTAAATAAATTTGTTCAAATGATTGAAGTTTTAACGGCTCCATAGCTTCGAGAGGAACGGTAATAACTTTTCCATCCAGTAAAACTGTCTTCGGTTGGCGACCTTGTTCGAGGCAAAGTTTATGAAAATTAGTATTTTGGGTTGGGTCTAACCAAAGGCGCTCAGGTGTGACAAACCAACCGCGGCGCTCAGAGCGGTAAATTACCCCACTGGACTCTAACTGTGCCAAACTTTCACGAATAGTGATGCGTGTTGTATTAAAAATAGCACAAAGTTCGCGTTCTGAAGGGAGTTTATCACCACATTTTAGCTCACCATTTTGAATTCTTCCTTGTAATTGGGCTTTGATAAGCAGGTATTGTGGGGTCTCATCCGCTGATAATTTCATGGTTATTTCCTATCATTGTTTCCACCATATTATACATAGTTATATGAATTTTTTGTTTCACGCGCACTTTTCCTTTGACCTTTTGGGCAGCCTGCGACCATTATAATGGTAATCTGGTATAGACCAAAGGTGAATCGAATGACAAACAACCATTATTTGCTATTAACGCCGGGGCCGCTCACAACGTCTAAAACGGTAAAGGACGCTATGCTGTTTGATAGCTGCACATGGGATGATGATTATAATTTAGGCGTTGTCCAAAACATCCGCCAACAGTTAGTCACATTGGCAACCGACAAAAAGGGGTATTCGTCGGTGTTACTGCAGGGAAGTGGGAGTTATGCGGTTGAAGCTGTTTTAGGTAGCGCGATTGGCGCTAAGGAGAAAATTTTTATTATCAGTAATGGTGCCTATGGGGCTCGAATGGCGCAAATGGCTGAAGGTTTAGGTATTTCCCATTGTATTTATGATTGTGGTGAAGTGTCACTGCCTGATCTACAGCAGATTGAGCAGATATTACAACAAGATAACCAGATCACGCATATTGCGATGGTGCATTGTGAAACGACGACAGGAATTTTAAACCCAATAGAGAAAGTTGCGAAATTAGCGAAGCAGTATCAAAAACGCTATATCGTGGATGCAATGAGTAGTTTTGGTGGGATCCCCATGGATATTGCTGAGCTTAACATTGATTTTTTAATTAGTTCAGCAAATAAATGTATTCAAGGAGTTCCGGGGTTTGCTTTTGTTATCGCTCGTACTGAGGCACTTGAATACTGTAAAGGGCAATCCCGTTCGTTATCGTTAGATTTGTACGCGCAGTGGCGTTGTATGGAAGATTTCAACGGTAAATGGCGATTTACTTCACCAACTCATACTGTATTAGCGTTTGCTCAAGCACTTAAGGAGCTCATGCAAGAAGGCGGGGTTGCTGCTCGGTTTCAACGTTATCAGCGAAATCAACATAAGTTGGTGTCTGGTATGCGTGAATTAGGTTTTACCACATTGTTAGAAGATAGCCTCCATTCGCCGATTATCACTGCATTTTATTCACCAAATTCACCTGATTACCAATTTAAGAAATTTTATCAAAATTTAAAATCACAAGGCTTTGTTATTTATCCGGGTAAGGTCTCGCAAAGCGACTGTTTTCGTATTGGAAACATTGGTGAGGTTTATGAAAAAGACATCGATGCATTGTTGTTAGCAATAGAAAAAGCCATTTACTGGGAAATATAAGGAAAAGAAATGAACCGTATTGAAGCCGTTATTCTTGATTGGGCAGGAACCACTGTAGATTTTGGCTCTTTTGCACCTACTCAGATTTTCATCGAAGCATTTAAATCTGTGTTTGATGTGGACATTACATTGGCTCAAGCACGTATTCCTATGGGATTGGGTAAATGGCAACATATTGAAGCATTAGGAAAATTACCAGAAGTCGATAGGTTGTGGACAGCAAAATTTGGTCGCTCAATGAACAGTGAAGACATTGATAAAATCTATGCGGCCTTTATGCCATTGCAAATTGCGAAGGTTGTCGATTTTGCAGCACCAATCGCTGGCGTTGTCGACACAATCGATACATTACGCAGCCAAAATATTAAGATTGGTTCTTGTTCGGGTTACCCTCGTGCCGTGATGGAAAAATTAGTGCCAGCAGCAAAGGCGTTGGGCTACCAATCCGACTATTGGGTCGCGAGTGATGACCTACTTGCTGGTGGTCGCCCGGGACCTTGGATGGCATTACAGAACGTCATTGAACTGGGTGTTGGTTCCGTATTCGCCTGTATCAAAGTGGATGATGCTGTTCCCGGCATTGAAGAAGGGCGCAATGCAGGAATGTGGAGTATCGGGTTATCGGTTTCGGGTAATGAATTCGGTAAAACATGGGAAGAATATCAAGGGATGTCGATTGATGCGGTGAATTTATTGAAACAGCAAGCTGCAGAGAAATTGTATGCTGCGGGTGCTCATTATGTGATTGATACTTTGGCTGATTTACCATCAGTTATTGATTGTATCAATGAGCGTTTGGCAAAAGGTGAACGTCCATAATGATAGGTTCCCCTCAACGCATTTGATTAAGTTGAGGGGAGATAAATATTAAAAAATATTAATAGGAAGTTCTGGCGCTAATGTCGCTACCATCACCGCTTTGATAGTGTGTAAGCGGTTTTCTGCTTGGTCAAACACAATGCTATACGGGGATTCAAAGACTTCTTCCGTAACTTCTAAGCCGCCAAACATATTGAATTCTTTAGCTAATTGCGCACCTAACGTGGTGTCTTCATTATGAAATGCAGGTAAGCAATGTAGGAACTTCACATTCGGGTTGCCAGTGAGTTTAATTACATCCATATTTACTTGATATGGCTTCAATAAATTAATGCGCTGTGCCCATACTTCTTTGGCTTCGCCCATCGATACCCACACGTCGGTATAGAGAAAATCGGCATCTTTAACGCCTTCGGCGACATCTTCCGTGAGTGTGATTTTAGCCCCCGTTTTTTGAGCCAGTGCTTGGCAAGTTTTCACTAAGTCTTCATCTGGCCAGCAACTTTTTGGCGCAACAAGGCGTAAATCTAAACCTGTGAGTGCAGCGGCTTCTAGCATCGAATTACCCATGTTGTTACGCGCATCACCTAAATAGGCAAATTTAATGTCTGAGAATGGCGTATTTGGTTGGTGTTCTTGGATGGTCAGCAGGTCGGCTAATAACTGTGTGGGATGGAATTCGTTAGTTAGTCCATTCCATACAGGCACTCCCGAGTGCGCGGCTAAGAGTTCTACTGTGTTTTGGGCGAATCCACGGTATTGAATGCCGTCATACATCCTGCCCAAGACTCGAGCGGTATCTTTCATGGTTTCTTTATGACCGATTTGGCTGCCGGAAGGCCCTAAATACGTGACTCTAGCCCCTTGGTCAAATGCGCCAACTTCAAATGCACAGCGTGTCCGTGTTGAATCTTTTTCAAAAATAAGCGCAAAGTTTTTACCTGAAAGTAGGGGCTGTTCTGTGCCCGCTTTTTTTTCTGATTTTAACCAAGAAGAGAGTTTTAAAAGTGAATGAATTTCGCTAGAACTAAAATCAAGTAACCTTAGAAAAGGTTTATTATATAGGGGATTCATAATTGGCAGCCTTTTTGTTTTGAATTAATATTCAATTTATATTCATAAAAATTCAAAATCAACCCCCAATGTAAAAGAAATTATCTTTAAATATATGGTTTCACTGTCAACCGTATGGGAGAATGGCACAAAGAAAGATGAGCGACAAAGAAACAAAAGGGGTGTGGATATGGTAGATAAAGCTGAACTCGATGCGCAGTACGAAGAAACTCGCTTGATTATCGAGGAATTACTGGAAGATGGCAGCGATCCTGATGCATTGTATGCAATTGAGCATCATTTCTCTGCGGACAACTTTGCGCTGTTAGAAAAAGCGGCGGTTGAAGCTTTTAAACTCGGCTACGAAGTCACGGATGCGGAAGAACTCGAAATTGAAACGGGTGAAACCCTGATGTGCTGTGATGTGATCAGTGAAAGTGCATTAAATGCAGAGCTGATTGACGCACAGGTTGAGCAATTAATGAAACTGGCTGAGAAAATGGGCATCAACTATGATGGTTGGGGCACATATTTTGAAGACCCAGATGCAGAGTATGACGATGAAGACGGTGACGATATCGGCCCTGAAGATCGCGTCCACTAGTTTGATAAGCTAAAACGGTAATGTAAGCTTTTTAGTTGCCTGCTTTTGAATAATGAACAAAAGCAGGCATTTTATAAGACGCTTAAATAAATGAAGCTAGATGTGTAAAGCTTCCTAAATAAACGATTTATTACGCCGGATCTGCTGGGTATTCTGCCGCACTGAGCGCGGTACGGAAAATACTTTCCTCCATATTGCTGGTAATTTGCACTTTTTTGGTTGAAGTGTCAGTTTCTACCAGTGCATTAGCATCAATATCCAATATAATTTTTGTGATTGACTTAGCGCAGCCACCACAAGCCATTTTAGGTATTGTCAGATTAATCATTTTTAACTCCTATCATTAACGTTTTGATAAATATAAAGCTTTACCCTATTGGAAGGTCAATTAATTTTTCACTGAATATGTGAACAAATGACCGATTTGCCCTTTTTGACGGGCTTGGGGCTCACGGTGCTCAGCGGGATTAACTAAATTTTCAATAATCGGGCATTGAGGTTCACTATTACCATGGCAATGCTTTGCAAGTACTTCGAGTGTATTTGCGATACCTTGTAGTTCATTAATTTTTCTTTTTAATTCAGATAAATGAGTAAGTGCCATATTTTTAACATCGGCACTGGCACGTTCTCTATTGCGCCATAAGCACAGTAAAACTGAAATCTGTTCGGTTGAAAAGCTGAGCGCTCGGGCTCGGCGGATCAGATTCAGGCTATCGACATCAGATTGGCTGTAAAAGCGATACCCAGAGTTAGTGCGGTTGGCTTTGGGGATCAAACCTGTTTGTTCATAATAGCGGATCATTTTTGCTGAGATACCAGAAAGCTTAGCTGCTTGACCAATATTCATAATGTTACCTCCTCAACAGTTTTATATTTTAGAAATAAAATACCTAGCTTTTCCCTTCAGGTAATTTAAGCACTTCCATAATGTTCAATTTTTGCGATGAGAAAGTACCGTAAAAAATATGTTCGCCAATGAGGGTAATCGGAGCCACACGCACACCCGTCCTCGCTTTGGCTTCAGCCATGATTTGTGGATCAGTCAGGTCTCTTTCTTCAAAAGGAAATTGTTCTTTAACCAGCCATTCTTTGAGTAATTTGCAGTCAGGGCAAGTTGGCGTGGTGTAAATCAGAATACTGGGCTTTGATGGGAACGTCATAGTGGCCACCTTACAGTTCTAGAAATTGACGCCAGACTCCGAAGAGCCTGGCTATCGAGTTATTTATTGAGAGAGGCTATTTTTCATGGGTGCTTGAAAGCGTTTTAGGCGTAAAGCGTTACCTAATACGAAGACGCTGGAAAGTGCCATTGCCGCCGCTGCTAGAATAGGAGAAAGCAAAGTACCGTTAATTGGGTAGAGCAGACCCGCAGCAACAGGGATCAACAGTGCATTGTAAGCAAATGCCCAAAATAGGTTCTGTTTTATGTTACGGATAGTTGCCTGACTTAATGCAATTGCGTCAACAACACCGCGCAGGTCTCCAGACATCAGTACAACATCGGCCGCTTCGATAGCAACATCGGTTCCTGTACCAATTGCTAACCCCACATCAGCTTCGGCAAGTGCAGGGGCATCATTAATACCATCACCCACAAATGCGACCTTATTGCCATTGATTCGGAACTGTTTTAGTGCTGCAACTTTGCCATCAGGTAATACTTCGGCCGCAACTTCATCGATGCCAAGTTGTTTAGCGATAGCAGCGGCAGTCGCTGCGTTATCACCAGTAATCATCGCAACTTTCAGGCCTAAAGCGTGTAGCGCGTTAATTGCTTCTGGGGTTGTTTCTTTTATTGGATCCGCCACAGCGATGATTGCCGCTAAACGTCCATCAATAGCTGCGTACAGGGGACTTTTCCCTTGTTCTCCTAGGCGTTGCGCCGATTGCTGGAAGTGACTGACATCCAAACCAAGTTGTTTCATAAAGCGGTCGGCACCGACAGAAACCGCATGACTCCCCACTTTTGCTGAAATACCAAATCCAGGGATGGCTTCAAACTTTTCAATAGCCGCTAATGGCAAACCTTTCTCATTGGCTGCGTTCACAATCGCTTCTGCAATAGGGTGCTCAGAGCGTGTTTCAATCGCGGCAACTAAGGATAAAACTTCATCATATTCAAAGCCATCGGCTGGGATCAAGTCAGTCAGTTCTGGACGGCCTTTCGTCAATGTGCCTGTTTTATCAAGCGCGACAACAGTGACATCACGTAGCGCTTGCAATGCTTCTCCTTTGCGAAATAGCACGCCTAATTCAGCCGCACGCCCAGTTCCGACCATGATGGATGTCGGTGTTGCAAGGCCCATTGCACATGGACATGCGATGATTAGTACGGCGACAGCGTTAATCAGGGCAAAAGTCAGCGCGGGATCTGGGCCAAAAATGAGCCAAATGAAGAATGTGATCACTGCCCCCGCCATAACAGCAGGAACAAACCACATAGTGACCTTATCCACTAACGCTTGGATAGGTAATTTTGACCCTTGTGCTTCTTCAACTAAACGAATAATTTGCGCTAATACGGTATTCGAGCCTGTTTTCGTTACTCGGAAACTAAATGCACCCGTTTTATTTATTGTGCCGCCAACAACTTCAGAACCAATGTCTTTGGATACAGGGATTGGTTCTCCCGTGATCATGCTCTCATCGACATAGGAAGTCCCTTCAATGACTTCGCCATCGACAGGAATTTTCTCACCGGGACGCACGAAAACAATATCATTGGCGATGACTTGATCCAGTGGGATCTCAAGCATTTTTCCGTCACGTTCCACTCGGGCTGTTTTAGCTTGTAACCCAACAAGACGTTTAATTGCTTGAGATGTTTTTCCTTTTGCGCGAGCTTCTAATGTACGACCCAGTAGAATTAAGGTCACGATAACGACCGCGGCTTCAAAGTACACATTTGCCGTGCCAGCCGGGAGGACCTGCGGCATAAACGTTGCGACGACAGAATACCCATAAGCTGCCGCAGTACCTACAGCAACAAGTGAGTTCATGTCTGGAGCTGCACGTAATAGCGCAGGAACACCTTTTTGGAAGAAACGTAAACCTGGGCCGAATAGAACGATGGTGGCTAATACAAATTGGATATACCAATTGAGTTGCTGTCCAAGGTTTTCAGATACCCAGTGGTGGATCCCTGGAATGAAATGTGAACCCATTTCGATTATAAATACAGGTAATGTAAAAATTGCAGCAGTGAATAAAGCGCGACGCAGTGAACGTTCTTCATTTTCACGACGCTCATTGGCTTGCTCATTTGCATCGGTCGTGGTGTCTGACAACCGGCGAGGCTTATAGCCTGCTTGAACTATCGCCGCTTCTAGATCCTCGATAGTCACGGCTCCAGATAAATGGCGAATACGGGCGCGCTCAGTGGCTAAGTTAACATTTGCCTCAAGCACTCCAGGTATTTGTGATAATGCTTTTTCAACGCGGCCGACACAAGACGCACAAGTCATCTCTTCAATCGCCAATTCGGTTGTTTCTTCACGAACTTTATAACCTGAACTCTCGATTGCTCGAACTGCAGAATCAGGGTCAACATGACCTTTAAAAGTAATGTCTGCACGTTCTGTTGCTAAGTTCACGACCGCAGTATCAATATTTACGACAGCTTTTAATGCTTTTTCAACACGACCGACACAGGATGCACAAGTCATGCCTTCTACTGGCAAACTCAGCCTGTTGGCGGAGGTGTTAGGTATATTTGTTGTCATGGATTTTACCCTCTTGGATTTCTTTATTGGACAAAGCCTAAGGTTTACCTTAAGGGTAAGGTCAAGTGTTTTTTTTATTATTATCGATATTGAAAATAATATTTTTTATCTCATTATTTTATAAGCCATTTTATTTTTGTGGATTAAGACACTCACTAAACTATCCGTGTTTAGTGAGTGGCGAGATTGAATTAAATTTGTTTTAGAGCGATTTTTTGGATGTGAATCGCCGTATTGCCATATAAAAGACAGGGGTGAGTAATAAGCCGAAGAAGGTGACACCTAGCATCCCAAAGAAAACCGCAATTCCTACCGCTTGTCGCATTTCTGAGCCAGCTCCCGTCGCTAATACGAGAGGAATAACGCCAGCGATGAAAGCGAAAGAGGTCATTAATATAGGGCGTAGCCTTAAGTGTGAAGCTTCTAAGACAGCGGTTAGTGGGCTCTTCTCTTGTTTCTCTTGCGCGATTGCAAATTCAACAATCAAAATCGCATTTTTCGCGGCAAGGCCGACTAAGACAATGAAAGCGATCTGCGTGAAAATATTATTATCTCCACCGAGTAACCAAACTCCTGTAATTGCAGAAAGTAGCGCCATTGGTGCGATTAATAATACTGAGAATGGTAACGACCAACTGTTATATTGAGCAGCTAATATTAAGAAGGCAAATAATACCGCCAATGGGAAAATATAAAGTGCTGAGTTACCTGCCAATTGTTCTTGATAGGTTAAATCAGTCCATTCAAAACTCATCCCTTCAGGTAATGTTTCACGTAAGATTTTTTCCATTGCATCAGTTGCTTGACCAGAGGTGTAGCCCGGTGCAGCGTTTCCAGTGATATCAACGGAAGGATAACCATTATAGTGGATCACGCGATCAGGGCCATTTGTACGAGTTATCGTGACTAAAGTACTTAAGGGGATCATTTCGCCGTGTTTATTACGAACCTTGATCAGTTCAATATCGTTGGGATCCGTTCTAAATGGTGCATCCGCTTGGACAATTACACGGTAAGTTCGGCCAAAACGGTTGAAATCATTGACGTAGAGAGAACCCAAATTAATTTGTAAAGCATCAAAAATATCAGTCAATGGGACACCTTGAGACTTGGCTTTTTCACGATCAATATCGACATCTATTTGTGGGGAGTTCGTCTGAAAACTTGCCATCATTCCTGTTAGCTCTGGTGATTGCATCGCCTTCATAAGCACCTGTTCTTGAACTTGAGCTAATGCTTCAAAGCCTAGGTCAGCTCTATCTTCAATTTGTACCTTAAAACCGCCCATTGAGCCGAGCCCAGGTACGGGAGGTGGGGGGAATATACCAACAAATCCGTCAGGTATTTGGCTGAATTTTCCCATTAATCGTTCAGCTATTGCATCTGCAGACAAAGAGGGATCATCGCGCTCATCAAACGGTTTGAGCATGGCAAACATAAGGGCGGAGTTAGGTAAATTCACCGGCCCATTTACAGAGAGCCCCGGAAAAGCGACTACATTCTCAACCCCAGGTTCCATTAAGGCAAGGCGTGACATTTCTTTTACAACAGCTTCTGTTCTATCGAGAGAAGAACCTGGGGGGAGTTGAGCAACACCAATCAAATAATATTTATCTTGTGCGGGGACAAAGCCATTCGGTACGGCTTTGAAGCCTACCGCCGTTAATCCAACAAAGCCCAGATATAGCACTAATATAATTAAGCTTCCGCGAATACAACGGCGTACGATTTGAACATACCTGTTAGATAATGCATTGAAAAATATATTAAACTTGGCGAAGAAACGGCTAAATATTACATTGATAGCACGTGTCAGCCAGTCTAATTTAGCGCTACCCTCATGTGGTTTGAGTAAAATCGCACTCAGAGCGGGAGATAATGTCAGTGAGTTGATAGCTGAAATAATCGTTGAAATAACGATGGTTAATGAAAACTGGCGATAAAACTCACCTTGTAATCCAGATAAAAAGGCGGTGGGGATAAACACAGCGGCTAGAACCGAGGTTATAGCGAGAATGGGGCCTGTCACCTCGTCCATCGCTTTAAATGCGGCTTCTTTTGGGGCTAGGCCATTCGCGATATGCCTTTCAACATTTTCAACAACGACAATTGCGTCATCTACCACGATCCCTATTGAGATAACTAAACCAAATAGAGATAGAGTATTGAGAGAAAAACCAAATAGGTACATAAAGGCGAATGTACCGATTAACGAGACAGGTACAGCAACCAAGGGAATAATCGAGGCTCGCCAGCTTTGTAAGAATAAAACAACAACAAGAACGACGAGTATAGTAGCTTCAAGTAGAGTAATGGCAACAGACTTCAAAGATGCACTAACAAATACAGTCGGATCATAGGCGATTTTATAATCAATCCCATCGATGAAATGAGTTTGCAAGCGCGCCATGGTTTCTCTAACGGATTCGGCAACATCTAATGCATTCGCTCCTGGGCTCATGACAATTTGCAACCCAACGGCATTTTGTCCATTCAATAAGCTACGTAGTGAATAATTATCGGCCCCTAACTCTAGTCTGGCGACATCTTTTAAATACGTCGCTTGGCCATCTTTTCCTGAGTGAACAATAATATTGCCGAATTGTTCCTCGGTTGTTAGCCTCCCAAGTGCATTTATACTGACTTGAAAGGAGGACATTACGTTTGGTTGCTGCCCGATAGAGCCTGTAGCAACTTGAATATTTTGTTCTTGAATCGCAGTAACGACATCATTTGCAGTGAGCCCCAATGAAGCTATTTTGGTTGGGTCAATCCATGCGCGCATTGCATATTCACCCTCTCCCCATACTAATGCGCTGGCTATACCGGGTAATCTTGCTATCTCATCACGTACATTAAGCAATGTATAGTTAGAAACAAATAGGGGGTCGTAGACATTATTTGGTGAGTACATATGAACGACCATGAGTACATCAGGTGAAGTCTTCTCGGTAGTCACGCCTATTTGCTGCACTTCTTGAGGTAAACGAGGGATCACCCGCGATACCAAATTTTGTACTTGGATTTGAGCAATATCAGGGTCAACATCTTGTCTAAAGGAAATAGTGAGAACCATCTTGCCATCAGTAGACATTTGCGAACTCATATAGAGCATACCTTCGACACCATTTACGGCTTGTTCGATAGGAGAAGCGACTGTATCAGCAATCACTTTTGGCGTTGCTCCAGGGTAACTCGCAATAACCTGAACTGTCGGTGGTGTCACCGATGGATATTCGCTGAGTGGAAGTTTATAAAAGCTTAATATCCCTGCTATCAATATAAATATTGATAAAACCATAGCGAAAATAGGACGCTGTATAAAGAAGTGGGGAAACTTCATCATTGTTTCTCCTCAACTTCATTTGCCGTGATTGGCCCGCTATTATAATCAGGCATGACTTCCATACCGGGTCTAACAAGGCCCTTAATAATAATTTTCTCACCAGCAGATAAACCGTGATGAATGACCCTGAGACCATCAACCATGGAGCCTAATTCTACGGGGCGATATTCGGCTTTATTATTTTTATCAAGAACGAGAACATAGTTTTGTCCTTGATTAGACCCAATGGCTTGGTCATCAATTAAAATAGAAGGTGTTTTTTCTCCAATAGGAAGCTGTGCACGAATAAAAGCACCGGGTACCAACTTGCCATCTTTATTTGCAATAACCGCTCTAACTTTTACAGTGCCAGTCGTTCGTTCAACTTGGTTACCAATAAAATTAAGATGGCCAGTATATGGTGTACTTTTTTCATTTGGCAACTGTATGACCACGGGAGGTAAAGCGGGATCACGATTGTTTACCGTTGATGATTGTAAATTCGTGAGCTTATGAAAAGTGGCTTCATCAATATCAAAATAAGCATATATTGGGTCAATAGACACAATAGTGGTTAAAGGGGTAGCCTCATTTGTATCACCCCCTGTGACTAAGTTGCCTTCAGTAATAAATGCTCTATCAACCCGTCCTGTAATCGGGGAACTAATTTGGGTATAAGATAAATTTAATTTTGCAAATTCCACTGCGGCTTTGCTGGATCTCACTTGTGCATTATTTGCGGTGAGCAGAGAAAGGGCATCGTCATAATCCTTACGGGAAACCGCCCCTTTGTTGACCAACCCCTTTAAACGTTGATAATTTCTATTCGCTTGTGCAGCTAAAGCCTCTGCTTGGCTTAGCTTTCCTTCAGCCTCGAGTAGCGCGATTTGAAAGGGGTGAGGATCGATTTTAAAGAGCAAATCACCTTTTTTAACTAATTGGCCTTCTGGAATTTCCACCGAATTAATGCGCCCACCAACGCGAGGGCGCAAATCAACAATTTTGGGGGATGCTAAATAACCCGTAAATTCAGAAGATGGAATAATTTCACGTTGAACAACTTCTGCTACCGGTACTTTTGGAAGCATTGTGGAACTAGCGGTTTCTGGTTGATTATCACTATTTGTGTCTTGTGCGATGGCTAGGCCACTTATATTCATAGCCACAATAAGTGTGGCGTATATTCCAATTATCATTTTCATAATAAACCTTACCTAATTAATTGATTTAATTGTTAGCTTAAATTTTTAATAAAAAATGTTTTTGCAGGGTAAAGGTTACAGTAGTTGTAAGGTCAACATATTTAGTGAAATAAGAACACGGTGAAAGATTAAAATTTAGATAATATTAATATTTGGATAATTAATGGTTGAATGTCTTTTTTTTATTAAATTGAATTGTAATGTGTAAAGTTGAAATAAACTATTGACCTTGTATCTGCTTTAAGGTTTTTAATAATTATTATCAAGTTAAATACATAATTAAATAAGGGGTAACAATGAAAAACATGACTATGCTGTTAGTTTTAAGTTTAATGAGCTACCAAGCTTTAGCGTCAAGCAATAAGGTTGATTCTCCATTGGCTGAAAACACAGGAGTTGAAAGTCCTTTCTCTGAAGGGGAAAATAAAAAAATATTGGATTCAATTGCTTTGGTTGGGGATGCGAGTTTATCTTCAATCGAAATGCAAGCTAAGAAAAAGGCCAAAGAATTAGGTGCCAGTCGTTATAAAATAATTGGAGCAAGCGGTGAAACGCAACTTCGAGGCCATGTAATATTTTATCAATAAAACCAATCGTTTTATTAAGGATGAAAGCGATGAGTCATCACACTATTAGAGAGTATGTAATACAAGATATTATTTTGTGGATAAAAATGAATGTTGATAAACCACTTCAAATCGAAGAAATCTCTAGTCGTGCGGGTTATTCGAAGTGGTATTTTCAGCGTGTTTTTAAAGATACGATTGGTGTTAGTTTAGGGCAGTATTTGTTGAACAGTCGATTATTAAAAGTATCTGAAGATTTGAAAGGAACTGATGATAAAATTATTGATATTGCTTTTAGATATGGCTTTGATAGCCAACAAGAACTGACCCGCGCATTTAAGAAAAAATTAAAAATAACACCAGCGAAATATAGGAGAGAAAAGATAGTAAGGTATTATGCATAATTTAATGAATGCAGTTTACTAAAATAGTCATAGAATTAGTCACTCGGTTGACTGATTCTAGGCTAAGTCACATAAATAAGGGATAACTATTTCTTGACCTTGCAATGATGGTAAGGTTTACCATTATTTAAAACTTGAGATTATCTGTGCTTTTTAGGTAGTAAATGATGAAAATAGGCGAAATATCAAAGCTTTTTAATATTCCAAGAGAAACTCTCCGTTTCTATGAAAAAGAGGGGCTAATGACGCCACCTAATAGAAATGATAATAATTATAGAAGCTATAGTGACAATCATATTAAACGACTAAGGTTTATAAAAAATTGTCGTAGCCTTAATATGTCACATCGAGAAATAAAGAAATTATTAGACTTAGTTGATAATAATAGTGATGATTGCCAATTAGTTGAAGCAGTAATTAAAACTCATTTAATTAATGTTCAAAAAAACATAAAAAAATTAGTAATTTTAGAGCGAGAACTCATTATTTTGCAAGACCATAGCGATGAAATAGACCCGCGTCATAAATGTGGGATCATAAAAAATCTATTATCAGAAAAATTTTAATATGGTCGATTTATAAGGATAGCGAGGAAGGCTACCCTTATAAGTATATGGCTATAAGGCTTTCAACATCCGAATTTCGCAGTCGCTATGGCCGGTATTCCCTAATGGCTCATCAATAAATTCAAAACCTAATTTTTCATACAGCTTAATGGCCGCTTGGAGCTCTTTGGTTGTCTCTAAATAGCAGCGGGTGTAGCCATGAGCTTTAGCAAACTCGAGGGACATCAGTACGATTTGCTTAGCTAGGCCTTTGCCTCTGAGTACAGAAGACAGGTACATTTTTTGTAGCTCAGCGGTTTGGCTATCACCACCTGCAACTTGCGAAATACCGCCACCGCCAACAATTTCACCATCCATTTCCACCACCCAGTAAGCACTGCGCGGTTTGCTATAAACGTCAAATAAGGTATCTAAAATAGGGTCTGCAACGGCAAATCCTTTGTCTGCGGTTAAGCCATGCTCAGCGGAAACTTCGCGGATCACTGCGGCAATACCTGCGTTATCTTTTTGTTCGATAAGACGAATTTTGTAGTTTTGTGTTGTCATGTGAAACTCTTGATTATTATTGTGTACAACTCAGTGTAGAGAGAACCAGAAGGGAACTTCAATCTGAGAACTGCGAACGCAGTCGTTTGATGATACTCGAATAAAAAGCCCTTATCAACGAATCGATAAGGGCTTAAAAATGATTAGCTAATGAATAATTATAAAGAGGCGATGGTCACTTTTTGTGCTTCAATTTTCGCTTTTGCTTCAATATTGGCAGTTAAGCGTTCACGCTCTTTTTCAACAACGGCAGCAGGCGCACGGCTCACAAAACCTTCGTTAGCGAGCTTGCTTTCAATGGTTTCAATCTCTTTAACCACTTTTTCCAGCTCTTTATCTAAACGAGCCAGTTCCGCATCTTTATCCACTAAGCCTGCCATTGGGATCAGCAGCTCAGCACCGCCAACCAGTTTGGTGACAGAAACCGGCGCTTCTTCGCCTTCAGCCAGCACGCGGATGCTTTCTAAACGCGCCATCGACTTGATAAAGCTTTGGTTTTCTTCGATACGACGTTTCGCATCAGCAGAAGCACCACGCAGCATCACATCCAGTGGTTTACCCGGAGAAATATTCATTTCCGCACGAATATTACGAACGGCAATAATGGCCTCTTTGATCCACTCAAGGTCGCTCAGCGCAAGTTCATCCACTTTAGCCATATCGAACTCAGGGAACGCTTGCAACATAATGGTATCGGCATCAATGCCTTTAACCACTTTCACTCGCTGCCAGATGGTTTCAGTGATAAATGGAATGATTGGGTGAGCGAGACGCAGTAAACCTTCTAGCACTTCAATCAGCGTGAAACGTGCTGCACGGACTTGCGCTTCGTTACCTTTATGAACCGCGGGCTTAGATAGCTCTAAGTACCAGTCACAGAATTCATTCCATGTGAAATCATATAAAATACCTGCTGCGATATCATAACGGTGAGTATCTAACGCTTCACGGTAAGTTTTCACGGTCTGATTAAATTGCGCCATGATCCAGCGGTCAGCCAATGAGAAGCTCATTTCGCCACCGTTTTGGCCGCAATCTTGTCCTTCGGTATTCATTAATACAAAGCGGCTTGCGTTCCATAACTTATTACAGAAGTTACGGTAGCCTGACAGACGTTTCATATCCCAGTTGATATCACGGCCTGTTGATGCGAGTGCTGCTAAAGTAAAGCGCAGGGCGTCAGTACCGTGGGCTTCAATTCCTTCTGGATACTCTTTACGGGTACGTTTAGCGATTTTCTCAGCCAGTTGTGGCTGCATCATGTTGCCAGTACGTTTTTCGAGTAAGTCTTCCAGAGAAATACCGTCAATCATATCCAGTGGATCGATAACGTTCCCTTTGGATTTCGACATTTTTTGGCCTTCTTCATCACGGATCAGGCCTGTCATGTAGACGGTTTTAAATGGCACTTGTGGCTCGCCGTTTTCATCTTTGATGAAATGCATGGTCATCATGATCATACGGGCGATCCAGAAGAAAATAATATCGAAGCCACTGACTAATACATCCGTTGGATGGAAAGTTTTCAGTGCATCGGTATTTTCTGGCCAGCCTAAAGTAGAGAATGTCCACAGGCCAGAAGAGAACCACGTATCCAGTACGTCATCATCTTGGCGCAGCGCAACATCTGCACTTAAGTTGTTTTCACGACGAACTTCGTCTTCATCGCGGCCCACATAAACGTTACCTTTTTCGTCATACCATGCAGGGATGCGATGACCCCACCATAGTTGGCGAGAAATACACCAGTCTTGAATATCACGCATCCAAGAGAAATACATGTTTTCATATTGACGTGGAACGAACTGAATACGGCCGTCTTCTACGGCTTTGATCGCATCACGCGCTAATGGTTCGGTACGTACATACCATTGGTCAGTCAGCATTGGCTCAATAACTACGCCGCCACGGTCACCGTAAGGCACAGTTAAGTCATGCGGTTTAACTTCAACCAGCAGGCCGAGTTGTTCGAATTCTGCCACGATAGCTTTACGTGCAGCAAAACGTTCCATACCACGGTAAGCTTCTGGGATTTCACTGCTATATGCAGTCGATGGGTTACCGTTAGTATCAAAAATTTCTGCTTCATTACGGACGTTACCGTCTAAGTCCATCATGTTAATCATGGTTAACTGATGGCGTTTACCGACTTCGTAGTCATTAAAGTCATGAGCAGGGGTGATTTTCACACAACCGGTGCCTTTTTCCATGTCGGCGTGTTCGTCACCCACAATTGGAATACGGCGATTGATAATTGGCAGAATAATTTCTTTGCCAATTAAATCTTTATAGCGTGGATCTTCTGGGTTAACGGCAACACCGGTGTCCCCTAACATGGTTTCAGGACGGGTGGTCGCGACCACTAAATAGTCTTTGCCTTCAGCGGTTTTTGCGCCGTCAGCCAGTGGATAACGCAGGTGCCACATAGACCCTTTAACTTCACGGTTTTCAACTTCTAAGTCAGAAATTGCCGTGTGCAGTTTTGGATCCCAGTTAACGAGGCGTTTGCCACGATAAATTAGATTTTCTTTGTAAAGGCGAACGAATGCTTCTTTAACCGCTTTAGATAAGCCTTCATCCATGGTGAAGCGTTCGCGTTCCCAATCAACTGAGTCGCCTAAACGACGCATTTGTTGTGAAATGGTACCGCCAGATTCTGCTTTCCATTCCCAGATTTTATCAATGAACGCGTCGCGGCCGTAGTCGTGACGGTTTTTACCTTCTTCTGCTGCGATTTTACGCTCTACAACCATCTGAGTTGCGATACCCGCATGGTCTGTTCCCGTTTGCCATAAGGTATTTTTACCTTGCATACGTTGGTAGCGGATCATGGTGTCCATGATAGTTTGCTGGAAGGCGTGCCCCATATGCAGGCTGCCGGTGACATTCGGGGGGGGAATGACGACGCAGAAGCTGTCTTGGGTGGTATCCCCATTAGGTTTAAAATAACCGCTTTTCTCCCAGTGAGCATACAGAGACTGCTCAATTTCAGCGGGGTTATACGTTTTATCGAGCGAAGGCTCATTCATTGGGCTATCTGGTTTCTTTTCCATTATCTTTTTATATTCAGTAAGTTGGCGGCGCCGCCATAGTCAAATTGAAGCCGACGCTACGGTAAGTTTTATACCGTTCACGCGCCAACTGTTTTAAAGTTTCATCAATAGGTACGAAGTCTACCACTTCATGGAAAGCCGTGGCAAAATCTGCGAATTGATTTTGTAAATTAATCAGAATATCACGAGGAGTATTTCCCCGTTTAGCTGGCCAGCAAATTTCGATCGGTGCACCATAACGTGGCCCTTCACCCGCCAAATTGTGCGGGACAAACTGGTGCGGATCGCGTTGCCACAGGGCTTCATCAATCTTTTCAGCTTGTTGCTGTGTTTCGCAAGCAATCAAAACGCGCTTTCCACTGCGCCATAGCTGAGCCGCAAGCTCACAAGCAAGCCATTCATGGGCTTCATATTCCGCTTGTGGTGAGGGCTGCTGTAGCTGGTAAAATGTACCTTTTTTCATATGCCCGTCTATACCCGTCATACTTCAGTTTGCAGGGTTGTTGGTTATGTTCTTTTGGTGACTGAAAGCCAGATTATTTCTATGCTGAATTATAACCTTTTTTATAGCTGGCTCAAAATGGCTTTCTTGGCGTATCAAAAAACCAAAAATAATATCCCGAATCGCTATTGCTCATCGGGATATTTTTACGAGTGATATACCGCTAAATCACTAAATGGGATTAATCATCACCATTAAGGCCAGCACGGTTCAATAAGAACTGTGCGAGCATGGAAACAGGGCGACCAGTTGCCCCTTTCGCTGCGCCAGAACGCCAAGCAGTCCCTGCGATATCAAGGTGTGCCCAGTTATATTTCGTGGCAAAACGAGACAGGAAGCAACCTGCAGTGATAGCCCCTGCTGGACGCCCACCCGTATTGGCTAAATCCGCAAAATTCGGTGTGATTTGGTCAAAATATTCATCCGCTAATGGTAGACGCCATGCGCGGTCGCCCGCTTGCTCAGATGCATTTAACAGTTCGTGAGCCAGTGGGTTATGGTTTGACATCAAACCAGTATAGTGGCTACCTAATGCAATCACGCAAGCCCCGGTTAAGGTCGCAATATCGATAACCAGCTCAGGCTCAAAACGCTCAATATAGGTGAGAGCATCACACAGAACTAAACGGCCTTCGGCATCGGTATTGAGGACTTCAACGGTTTGCCCTGACATCGTCGTTAGGATGTCACCCGGACGATAAGCGCGGCCGCCTGGCATGTTTTCACAGCCAGCTAATACCCCAATCACGTTGATTGGCAGTTGCAACTCAGTGATAAAGCGCATGACGCCATACACACTTGCGGCACCACACATATCGTACTTCATTTCATCCATGCCTTCGGATGGCTTGATTGAAATACCGCCAGAGTCAAAGGTTAGACCTTTACCAAGTAAAACGATTGGCTTACTTTCAGGGTCTGAACTGCCTTTATATTCCATGATGGACATTAGCGATTCATTTTGTGAACCTTGACCCACCGCGAGATAGGCGTTCATTCCTAACTCTTTCATTTGCTCTTCACCAATCACTCGAGTGGTGAGTTTGCTATCTGAAATATCGGCTAATTGACGTGCTTGGGACGCTAAATAACCTGCATTACAGATGTTTGGCGGCATGTTACTTAAGTCTTTCGCTGCTTTCACCCCGGATGCAATAGCTAACCCGTGAGAAATAGCCCGCTCACCACTGGTTAATTCACGGCGTGTTGGTACATTGAATACCAGTTTACGCAATGGGCGGCGATGTTCTGTTTTATTACTTTTCAGTTGATCAAACACATACAGCGATTCTTTCGCTGTTTCGACAGCTTGACGAACTTTCCAGTAGTTATTGCGGCCTTTGACATGTAATTCAGTTAAGAAACAGACGGCTTCCATTGAGCCCGTTTCATTTAACGTACTGATTGTTTTCTGAATAATTTGTTTAAATTGGCGCTCATCTAATTCGCGTTCTTTACCACAACCGATAAGTAGAATGCGTTCAGACAGAACGTTGGGTACATGATGGAGTAGCAGGGATTGCCCCACTTTACCCTCAAGTTCGCCGCGGCGCAGCAGGGCGCTGATATATCCGTCACTTATTTTGTCCAGCTGTTCAGCAATTGGGGACAGACGGCGTGGTTCAAAGACTCCGACAACAATACACGCACTGCGTTGTTTTTCCGGGCTACCACTTTTTACACTAAACTCCATGCGTTCTCCTGAATCTTAAAGACAAAGGCCGATGCTCCCGCTAAAATTAGCGTTTCGCATGATCTACCTCATAGAGAATGAACTCTTTATGTTAAACTAACCATCTATACGCGAAATAGCTCACGTTGTATGCTGTTAATCGCAATACACCATGAAGTATGGCGGGTATATCTGGTTTCTCGAATATTAAGCATGTTCTGATATTTCTATCAGTACAGAGAATGCTTTTATATCATTGTAGCCATACAATAAACTAGAGTATATGTTAGTAAATGGCAGACATCGAACGAACTTAGCCATTTTCTTCCCAAAAGACAAGTTTTCACAGGCGTAATAAGCGTGATCATTATTAGATATTTGGTACGGGAAACCCTGAAAAGTCAGTTAGCCATACTTTTTGTATTGATGCTAATCTTTTTTAGTCAGAAGTCGATAGATATTCTTGGCGCAGCGGTTCAGGGCAATATTCCCTCAAACTTAGTACTTCCTTTGCTGGGGTTAGGTGTGCCTGAAATGGCGCAGCTTATCTTACCTTTAAGCCTATTCCTTGGGCTTTTGATGACCTACAGTAAACTTTATACTGAAAGTGAAATCACGGTAATGCACGCCTGCGGTTTAGGCAAAAGTGTTTTAGTGAAAGCCGCATTGGTCCTTGCCGTGATTACCGCGATGGTCGCGGTTGCTAACATTACGTGGATGCTGCCATGGTCGTCTCAATATCAAGAGCAAGTATTGGCGGATGCGAAAGCGAACCCAGGGCTAGCGGCCATGGTAGAAGGGCAATTTAAAACCACTAAAGATGGCAACTATGTGCTGTACATCGGTGATGTAAAAGGGAATAACTTTAGAAACGTATTTCTTGCTCAACTACGTGCTGCAAATGAACAACGGCCTTCTGTTGTGGTTGCGGATAGCGGCTATATGAAAGAAGACCCAGATGGCCGTCAAGTCGTTGTTCTAAATGAAGGAACTCGTTATGAAGGAACAGCGCTACTGCGCGATTTTCGCATAACTGACTTTGTTAATTACCAAGCCATTGTTGATCACCAAACGGCAGAAACGCGTAGTGACCGAGTCGAGCAAAAAAATATGTTGCAGCTGTGGTCTGAAAATACACCTGAAGTGAACGCAGAGTTCCATTGGCGTTTAACGATTGTTTTCTCTGTTGTTGTCATGGCTTTGATGGTTGTGCCGTTAAGCGAGGTTAACCCACGTCAGGGGCGGGTGTTGAGTATGCTTCCTGCAATGCTGCTGTACCTTATTTTCTTTCTATTACAGAGCACATTGCGTAATAGTGCCGATAAAGGCGACCTCGACCCAAGGTATACCATGTGGGCGGTGAATGTGGGGTATTTGATATTGGCGATCGTTTTAAATGCGTGGAATACCGTCCCAGTGCGCCGTATGCGTCTTAAATTGAGTAAAGGGGTTGCCTGATGTTTGGTGTTTTAGATAGGTATATCGGTCGAACCATCTTAAATTCGATTTTAGTGACGCTATTTCTGCTCGTTTCACTGGCAGGGATCATTAAATTTGTCGAGCAGCTTCGCAAAGTAGGCGATGGCGACTATACGGCATTGAGCGCAGGTGTATTCACCTTATTAACTGTCCCAAAAGATATTGATATTTTCTTCCCAATGGCGGCATTGTTGGGCGCACTCATGGGGCTAGGTGCACTGGCTTCACGTAGTGAGCTAGTGGTCATGCAAGCTTCCGGCTTTACCCGATTACAAATTGCATTATCAGTGATGAAAACGGCAGTTCCATTGGTCATTGTCGCTATGTTTATCGGTGAGTGGATTGCGCCGGCGGGTGAGCAGTGGGCAAGAAACTACCGCGCAGAAAAAATTGTGGGTAACTCATTAGTGGTGACCGATGAGGGGATGTGGGCAAAAGATGCTAATGATTTTATCCATATTCAGCGGATTAATAATGCGACCTCGATTCAAGATGTTTCGGTTTACCGCTTTGATGATCAACGTAAGTTGAAGTCAGTCATGTTTGCCGCAAACGGTGAGTATGACGCAACAAATCAACTTTGGGTTTTATCTCAAGTGGATGAGTCAATTTTAAGTAGTGAGAAAAAAATCACAGGTTCACAGCGACTCACTGTAGATTGGAAAACCAATCTGACCCCAGAAAAACTGGGTATAGTTTCACTGAATGCTGACTCGTTATCCATTCGGGGCTTGTATCAATATGTCTCGTATTTAAAAGAGAGTGGTCAAGTCGCTGCGGTTTATGAACTCAGTATGTGGAAAAAAATATTAGCGCCATTATCCGCTGCCGTCATGATGCTAATGGCCGTCTCATTTATTTTTGGGCCACTGCGAACCGTACCGATGGGAGTGCGGGTTATTTCAGGTATTGTGGGTGGGTTCTTGTTTTACGTTCTTAACCAAGGGTTTGGTAACTGGAGTTTGGTTTATTCGGTCCCCCCTATCATTGCCGCTGTTTTACCGAGTTTGCTGTTTTTGATTGTGAGTATTGTTTTACTAGTCAAACGAAAATAATGGCAGGCCAATGAAAAATAAAAAACGGTAGTAACTTGAACAGTCTACCGTTTTTTATTATTAGCCAAACAGTGCGTAACCTAGAGCGCTGATATAGGTTAATAACCCAGTTTGTGGTTGGAATAACTTTTTCCTGACGATAGATGTATTTGCTGGGTTATCAATAATCGCTAAAATATTTTCGCCACTGCGATTAGCCAGTTGTTGAGCAAGGGAAAACATTCCCCCACACAGACTACTATGGGCTTTGAATCTAAACGCTTTCTGACATTTTTCACGATAAATTCGCCTCTCTTCTTGCCGATAAGCTCGAATAGCCTGCATTTCAAAATCGCCTAAATACTTACAAGGAAATAGAGGGCTAATTGGTTTCTCTTCGATGTGTTGGGAATATTTAACTTTGTGGTTTTTAATGTTATTGAGGATACTCGTCAATTCGGATTGACTTGTTTTATGGGCCAGAGTGGGATGGCTACTGGGTGATGTCGCGTAATTTTTAGTTCTCATTTTAGCTTTGCAGTTGTGGATAAAGTAGCTAAAAGATTACCGAGAAGATTAGATAATTGATTCTAAAAATGAATAGTGAAATTATTAAAAACAGCCTGAATATCTCAGGCTGTTGTCGCAATTAACGTGATAATACGGGTAAATCCACGTTTTAAGGTCGGGGTGTAACTCGCCATTGTTTGTAATGCTTCGGCGGTACTCCTTCAATGTTTCCCATAAGCGTGGTTAGTAGACAATGAGGCTACTAGTTCGTTAACGCCAATCGTTAATTTACTGAATTTACTGTTATCTTTGCGGGTCATTACTACAAATACCCCAATATTTTGCTGTGGGATCATTGCCATATAGGTATTAAACCCGCCACCACCACCGGTTTTCTGATAAATTCCCGGAGTGCCATTTTTAGGTTTCATATACACCCACCCAAGGCCGAGTCCATCAGCATGGCCTGCAACATCCATCCCTTTAATTTCTAAAAGCTTTTCACGTGGGAAATAGATACCTTGTTCACGGGCTGCTGTGACTTTTCTTAAGTTACTGTCTGTCGATAAAAATTGTTGCATCCATTTTTGCATATCTGCAGGGGTAGAATACACACCACCACTGCCTGCTGCTGCGAGTGTGTTATGGCAAGGGCTGGGTTTCGTTCCTTCCATTAAACGGGCACATTGAGCATTATTTGGCGTGTAAGTGGTATTTGTCATCTTAGCCGGAGACGTCACATAATGGCTAAATAACTGCGGATAGGAGTGCCCAGATGCTTTAACCATCGCATCAGCGAGTAAATCATATGCAAGGTTGGAGTAGGACGCTTCTGTCCCCGGTGTTGCATCTAACTTGCCTGTTTTTAGCCATGTCCAGCGGTTATCTTGAGTTGGCCAAATAAAAACAGGGCGCCCCCATTTCCCACCGGGTTGTTCGCGAGGTAACCCACTGGTATGGCTTGCTAAATGGTATAAGCGAATAGGTTGCCCACTGGCATTATCAGGAATAGTAACACCGTGGTAGGCATATTGTTGCAACGGATCAGTAATTAACAGTTTCTTATCTTGCTCGAGCTTAATTAATATTTCGCTTGTCATTAATTTGGTAATTGATGCAATACGAATTAATGAATTAGGGCCCGGTTTTTTACCATTACCCGGTGCGGTTTCACCATAATAGCGCGATAACGCCTGATTATTATCAATAACAATGATAGCCATGCCCCGTGCATTGCTTTCATTAAAAATGCGATTAGTATATAAGTCGACAATCTTAGCGACACGCTCGTAAGTCCTTCTATCTCCCTCAAAAACCTGCCAGTCTGAGGATTCAACATCATTACTTTGCAGAAATTTTGGTGCTTTTTCTGTCTTACTTGAACATGCCATTAACACTAAAGATAATGCAGATACAGACAGAACTTTTAGAAATGATTTCTTCATGTTGGAAGCCAGCCGATATGATTGTTTGCAAATAGCCTTTCAGCCAATATTATTTTTTCTTAGCGAAAATCTTCATTACGACACCAATTAAGATGCCAATAAAGATACCTGTTGCTATCCACCCAACAAAACCCATGATTAAACCTTAAATATTGACATTAGATTGCAGATAAACTAACAAAAATAATGACCTGCCGCCAGTCACAGAGCCTCGCGATAAGAAAAATAATTTGGGAGAAGTTAACATACTCATTAATCGAGATATAAACAAAAGAAGCTTTCCCAATGATTTTATTAAATCTAGGGAATATGCTTTTTTTTTAATCGAACAAACTGTAACTTCACGAATAAGTGTTGCCAGTAGACACAAGGCAAGTATAATGGCAGCGTTTTCCAAGAAACACATCACTTCGTGCCGGAGTGGCGGAATTGGTAGACGCAGTTGATTCAAAATCAACCGCCTTCGGGTGTGCCGGTTCGAGTCCGGCCTTCGGCACCATAAGAACATCAAGAGACGTCAACCGACGTCTTTTTTTGTATCTGAAATCCCAGTTTTACAAGGCTTTTCCCCACTTTTCAGTCTTCCCAAGTATACTAAGGTCAACCCACATCAAGTACCTACTGTTGGTATATGTGTTGGTATCTCTCGATTCGATAATAGTTTGTACCAACAGAAGGAGATAAATCATGGCTCTTACTGATGCTAAAGTCAGGGCTGCCAAGCCTTTGGATAAATCGTATAAATTGACTGATGGTGATGGTATGCACTTGATGGTACATACCAACGGCTCAAAATATTGGCGTTTACAGTATCGCTTTGGCGGTAAGCAAAAAATGTTAGCTCTGGGTATCTATCCTGAAATCTCACTCGCAGAAGCCAGGGAGAAAAGAGATGCTGCCAGAAAGTTAATTGCTAATGGTTTTGATCCAAGCGAAAAACGCAAAGAAGTGAAAGAAGAGCAACAAAAGGAATTTAATACCTTTGAGAAGGTAGCTCGTGATTGGCATGCAACTAATAAGAAGTGGTCAGAAGGGCATAGCCATCGAGTGCTAAAAAGCCTTGAGGACAATATTTTTGCTGCTATTGGTAAACGTAATATTGTTGAACTAAAAACTCGAGATCTACTCGAACCGATTAAAGCCGTAGAGATGTCTGGACGTCTTGAGGTGGCTGCACGTTTACAACAACGTGTGACAGCCATTATGCGTTATGCTGTGCAAAGCGGTTTAATCGACTATAACCCTGCACAAGATATGGCTGGTGCAGTTGCTACGGGTAAACGAGTCCATAGAGCGGCATTAGAACTTAAACGCTTACCTGAGTTTTTACAACGCATTGATGGTTATAAGGGAAGACCTTTAACTAAACTTGCAGTCAAACTTACCTTGTTAGTCTTCATTCGTTCAAGTGAACTGCGTTTCGCCCGTTGGGATGAAATCGATTTTGACAATGCGATGTGGACGATCCCTGCTGAACGCGAAGCGATAGAAGGGGTGAAACACTCACATCGTGGATCAAAAATGCGCACTACCCATTTAGTTCCTTTAAGTAGACAAGCCATTGAGGTCTTAAAACAGATCTATCAATTCAGCGGCAACCATGAGCTGATTTTTATTGGCGATCATAACCCTAGAAAACCTATGAGTGAAAACACGGTAAACAATGCATTACGTGTGATGGGCTATGATACGAAGACGGAAGTCTGTGGTCATGGGTTTAGAACAATGGCCTGTAGTTCGTTGATTGAGTCAGGGCTATGGTCGAAGGATGCAGTAGAAAGGCAAATGAGTCATCAAGAACGTAACTCAGTAAGAGCTGCTTATATTCATAAGGCAGAACATATTGAGGAAAGGCGACTGATGGTACAGTGGTGGGCAGATTATCTGGATGCGAATAGGGAGAAGGAGATTCCGCCGTTTAGTTTTGCGAAATAAAGCAACGAGATAGTGTGAGGCATGCAGATACAGTTTTACATACCTTGCTAAATGCTCATCAAAAGCTGGACAGTAAAGAAAGTGTAAATCAGGTTATTTAATTGCTTGAGTATGAGGGAGAGTTAACAGGACATGATTTTCTCCACGAGATGGGGACTATTTTGCATGAGAAAGGTTTTAACTTAGCATGGGTTGAAACTCTGCTCACACATATCGATAAGAACGCGAACCGTGACATGTATAACCATGTTCAGTATGTAGATGGGCACAGAGAAATGATGTAGCGGTATGCGGATTACATGGATGAGTTGGAGAGGGGTCTGGATAATGTGGTTAGTGTAAATTTTAAGTGATAACTACAGCCATCTTTACGTCTGGATTTAAAGATGGCTATAATAGACTGTAAGCTATTACTTCAAGAAATCATGACTAAATTTCTTTCCAGAAAGCTTGAAAATAGTAATTAATCAGGGTTAGCTATTATAAAGCCTGTACAGAGTTAGCTAACCTTTTTTCATGCCCAAAGGGAGTTGTATAAAAGCGTTGTTCAATCCCGTAAAGAAGATGTTTCAACTCTTCGTCTGTTGAAATTAGGAATTTATTATTTTCCTGATCGAAATTTAATCGCTGGTCACAGTATCCACCAATATAAGTCAACATATTGACTTTGTCTTCAGAAGACATGGTGGCAAGTGTAGCCATTGCTAGTGCTATTCGTTTTCGGTTAGGCTTTGATACTTTTTCTGCTTCGTATTCATTACTGAGTTCAATAAAAGGCTCAGATAAAAAATCCTCAACTTCTTCATTCGTTGCTTCTTTATAAAGCATGTCAATTCCAGGAAAAATACTAGAGATAGTAGCTAAATTACGGAAAGCTAAAGTGTCAGATGCTTTTATATAAACTGCATCAGGAATTGTGTTAATTACTAATCGGTTTTCACTTTTTTCAATTTTAGCGGACTCACCAAATGCGATTATTTTTTTCCGAATGAAAAGTGCTGGTGTGATTTTTTGAAAATAAAACCCCTGATCTTGAACTGAAACTAGATATGATATTTTTGAAAATTGCTCTTTAGTTGCGTCATCATAGTCTTTAGAATCAAATGGTTGATTAAATATACCGAGGTTATACGGCTGCTGACTGAATTGTTCAACTTTAAACCATGTATCCTCATCTAAATTATGATCAGGGCTATATGTAACGCAATAATTAACATTGATATCAACGGTTTCAAAAAGCTTATAATCTGAAATTAACTTACGATATGGCTTCTTACGAAGCCCTTTTACCTTAATTAATACATGATCCATTACTAGCTCCGTTCAATAAATGTATAGTTATTAATCCTAAAGGCAGTTGATATTTCGATATCACAAGGTGTTTTATATTTTTGGCGACTAATTAAAAATATTACTGTTCCGTTTATAGTTGTTACATTGTAAAACGTATAACCAAACACCAGGAATAGAGGGTTAAAATAGAGGGCCTGAGACAAAAAAGTAAAAATAAATAAAATGCTGTATACAAACCACAAAGATTCCCAACTTCCAACGCTGAGTGCAACAAAAAAATAGCCTAGATAGCTGGGTAAAAAACTATTATTAGCATACTCAATACTTATTATATTACCTTTTTTGAACTCATCTTTTCCAAGTCTTTTGCTTAGTAATAGACTGATACCAGTAAAAAATATTGGGATAAGAACATAAAGAAAATATGACGTCATATTTGGTATCACAGTAATCCAGCTTAACTGACTGATTGTTGTGTCAAAAAAATACGATAACGTGTATCCTTTTTGTACAATAAAAATTATCACTAAGAGTGATGTCGCATTAAATGTTAGCAAAAGCCGAAATAGAATATTCATTATACATCCTTCGCTTGCATATAATTTTAAGTCATAATTATTGACAATCTCTTATGCTCGGTTACGTTTGAAATTTTCTGCCTGCTCGAAAATCTCTTTATACACTTCATCACGGTCGATTGGTGGGTATCCCCATTCATCAAGCAAGATAATCAAGTCGAAATGCAGTTCAGCTTTGATGTCGTCTCGTTTGTTCCAATCGGTGTACTTGGCTTTATCATCAATGACTTTCTTCACTTCTTTGGACAGACCAAGCAGCTTCTCTTCTGGGTAGGTAAAGTCGTACTTATGAGCTAGTGAAATGAGTATGTCGTAAAACGCTTTTTCTTCAAAATCTATCCCCATTTCACCAAACGAGGCCATTTCAGCACGTAGTTCATTGTAAAGGTTGATAATTTCATCAGAAAAATCATTGATTACTTCCGAGCGAAGGACATCTTTTTCGTCACGCTCATTGTACTTTTCAACTAACATATTCATTTTCTTGGTGAAGTCGATACCTTTCACTTTGTTGGTCTTTTTAAACTCGCCAATCGCCTTAGCAAGCATTTGCTGAAGCAGTTGAAGTTTCGTATTGGGCTGCTTCACCATCTCCAGCTTGGCAAGATAATCATCATCGAATATATCAATCTCGCCACCGTCTTTCTCACCCAGCCTAAAGATCTCTTCGACTCCATCACTGATAAGAGCATCTTTAACCAAATCCCTTACTCTGCGGTTCATTTGCTCTACATCTGGCGCACCGCCAGTGGTGATTTTAAATACTATGGTTCGAACGGCGAGATAATAATGAATCTTGTCTTTATGGGCTTTGGTCAGCTCACTGCTTCCCACACAAATGTCATAAGCAGATTTGAGGCGCTTAGTCAGATCCATAAACGTCTTTTCAAACTTCTTGGTTCTTAGTGCAAAGTCAGCAGAGGCATTTAAACAATGTAACTGTTTTAGAGGTGTGCCATTGAAGTACGGTTTAGAGTCGAATTTATGGAATAATCCATCTAACAGGCTCAGGTGATCCTTAACAATAATGACCGATTGTTTGATATCTTCTAAGCTCTGATCTTGCCCTGCTGTGTATTGGGAAAGAGCAAGGTTCATCTGTTTTTTAATGCCGATGTAATCGACTACCAGACCATTTTCTTTACCTTCGAATTTACGGTTTACTCTCGAAATGGTTTGGATCAGATTGTGTTTTTGCAATGGCTTATCAATGTAGATGGTATCGAGGAACGGTACATCAAAGCCTGTCAGCCACATATCCACGACAATCGCGATTTTGAAGTTTGATTTGTCATTTTTGAACTGACGATCCAGCTCTTTACGATACTCTTTACTACCGAGCTTATTCCACAAAGATTTATCATCATCTTTGTCACGAGTCATAATCATCTTGACTCGTTCCATCGGCTTAACTTTTTTCTTATCACTTTCCGATAAAGTCGCACCATCCTCACAGACTTTCACTGCATCCCACTCAGGACGAAGCGCAATCAGTTCTTTGTAGAACTGATAAGCGATTTCACGATTGCTACAAACAAACATTGCTTTGCCTTTTTGAGTCGTGCCTTCTTCAACACGATTCTCATAATGCTCAACAAAGTCTTTCGCTATGGCTTTGATGCGATCTGGATCGCCTAGTATGGTAGACATACTCGCCATAGCCGTTTTACTTTTATCTATTTGGTATTCGTTTGTTCCAGCGTCTTCACATTCTTTATAGTATTTTTCTACTTCATCGAGTTGACGACCATCAAGTAGCACTTTAGCTGCTCGGCCTTCATAAATAATTCGGACTGTAATTTCATCGAAAACCGATTCAGTCATTGTGTAGCGATCAACGACCGGACCAAACACATCCAGCGTCGCGTCAATCGGTGTACCTGTGAAGCCGACATAAGTAGCGTTTGGTAAGGATTCGTGCAGATGCTTAGCAAAACCGTAAGTCTTCCTCACTCCGTTTTCTGTAACGGTAATTTTTTGCTCTAGGTTGGTTTGGCTGCGGTGTGCTTCATCCGAGATACAGATAACGTTAGTTCGATCTGTTAGAAGCTCCAGATTTTCGGTAAATTTATGAATGGTAGTCAGGAATACACCGCCACTTTTACGCCCTTTCATGTGTTCACGGAGTTCAGCACGGCTTTCTACACTAATGATGTTCTGATCACCCACATAACCTTTCGCATTGGTAAATTGACCAGATAGCTGATCATCCAGATCGGTACGGTCAGTGATAAGAATGATTGTTGGGCTACCCAACTCGGCATCTTTCATCAATAGACGAGATAAGAACAGCATTGTGTAGCTCTTACCACAACCTGTAGCACCAAAGTACGTACCACCTTTACCGTCACCACTTATCAACTTACCGTGCTCATCAAAGCATTTCAGATGCTGTTTGATATTGGCAAAAAGCTTTGTTGCTGCGTAGTACTGGGGATAACGACAAACAATCTTTTCTTGTTTGCTTGAGGTATCAGGAAAGTAGATAAAGTGGCGAATTACATCGGTTAGTCTCTTCTTATTAAACAATCCGCAGATCATCGTAAAGAGGGAGTCAATACCGTTTTTATCCAGCTTCTCTTCACCCGTAATTTTACGCCAAGAATAATAGAACTCGTATGGGGCAAAGTAAGACCCCATTTTATTATTCACACCATCACTAATCACGCACAATGCGTTGTATTTAAATAGCTCAGGAATGTCTCGGTCATAACGAGTGGTAAGCTGTTTATACGCATCATAAATGGTCGCTTCCTCCCGAACAGCGCTCTTAAACTCAAACACCACCAATGGTAAACCATTGATGTACAAGATGCCGTCAGGGATACGCAGCTCATAGCCTTGTATCTCCATTTGGTTAACAATGCGAAAGTAGTTTTTATCGAGTTCTACGTAATCAATGAACTGAATGTATAAATCTTTCTGGCTTGCGTCTTCACGCTTAAGCAAAAAACCATCAGAGACAAACTTCATTATGGCTTTGTTGGTATCGTAAAGATCCGACGCGGGAAGGTACTCAAGTTTATGGATAGTTTGCTCTATCTCATAAGCTGTAATGCCTTCGGCATGATAACGTTTGGCTAGAAATTCACGAAGATCGGACTTAATCAGCACATCTTCAGGTGCTCGCTCAATTGCCTCACCACGAGTATGTGGATAGCCTTCTTTCCCTAACAGTTCAATAATGGCTTGTTCTAGCCTTTCTTCTGTGAATTTCATTCTTTACGCTACCTTTTGTAGTAGTAGTTCTCTTAACTCTTTTAATTTATTGTTTTCATAGTGCTTATTGGCAATTGATATGAATATTGGAGTTGCTAACCGATGGAAATCAGACATAGCTTCTAATGCGCTAGTATCAACTCTGTACTCTTTCAGGTAATCACTGTGAACTCTTTGCCTTCCCGACGAACCAACCATACTACTAATGGCATATGATCGAAAATTCTCATTTTTTGCTAAGCAATATATCCAAAATGGGCTGACTACTCCTTTACTTCTCATAACGATAAATTCGGTCGAGCCATAAGCAATTTCATCCTCGTTTAGAATATTTACAAATGCTGTTTTACCGTTTTCTAAACAAGGGGTGATACGAGCAAGCAACGTATCATTGTTTTTGAACTTCGAGCCAGCTGTAAAAGGTCTGACAACAGGATTATCAATTGTCATACAGTTTTCCGCTACATTCGCCATCTCAACGTAAGTTGTTGCAGCATTTTTCTTAATGGTGTGCTTAGGATTAAAACTAATTAAATGTTCTAAAGTCGTATGCTCAGTTTCAATTTCGTGTCCGTGTATTGGAAAATATTCTTCGAACAAAGCAAATGTGCTTTTCTCCAGCATATTCATTAGCTTTTCGTTAAGTGCAATACGGTCATTCACCACATTGTATTCACGCACGATTTCACGCTGATTCTCGATAGATGGGATTGGTAGTTTCATATTGCAAAAGTCAGCCCAACTAAAACCACCACGAACACTATTGTCAGTCATAAACCAAGCGTTTCGGTCAAACTCTGAGCGTCTGCACCACATCATCAGATATGCAGGTAAAAGTTCTTCTTCATCCTTTACCTCAAAAACTACGTATGCTGGCGATACAATGATTGGTTCATCATCTTCAAGTATCGAAATGGGTAGCACCTCATCTCGACCAACGTGCATTGGGTTAAATGCAAATTGATTTTTCTTTACCACTCGGTATGTACTAAGATCAGTTCCATTTACATTAGCAACCGATGGCATAAAGTGTTTGTTTATATTTATGCCTTTTAGTGAAGAGATAGCCCCATCAGTGTTTTTTAGCTTAACTAGGGTGACGTAATCACCAATACGCTTATAGTGTGATCTCATAACCCAGCTCTTCAAATACAGACAAAAGTTCAGATTTAGATTTCTCTTCTTGCTTTAAAAGCATTGTGAAGTCATCTCGTATTTGACTCATTTTTTGATCAAAATCGAGATCTTCATCGTGATTCTTAAATTCAATATACTTACTTGGAACTAATGAATAATCTTTTGCTGCGATTTCTTCTTTAGTCGCAGAGTAACAATACTCAGCAATATTTTTGTATTCGGTTTCGGCTCGCACTTCTTGCCAGGTGTGAAATGTTTCAGCTATTTCTGAGATTTTTTCTGGAGAAAACTGGATGTACTTTTTCTCGAATGGTTCACCGTGTTTCCGTAAATCCATAAATAACACTTTATCTTCACGGTTACGGTAATGACGAGTAAGGTCTTCGTGTGGAACAGTTCGCTCTCTTTTATTTTTATTAATAACCCAAAGGGTCACGCTGATATCGGTGGTATAGAACATCTTCATCGGCAGAATAATGATAGCTTCGACTAAGTCATTCTCGATAAGCTTCTGGCGAATATTTTTTTCTGTGCCATCGCCTGATAATGCACCATTAGCCAGAATGAAGCCTGCAACTCCATTCTCTGACAACTTAGAAGTCATATGCAAAATCCAAGCATAGTTAGCGTTGCCTGTTTGTGGAGTTTCATAACCATCCCAACGATAATCATCAACGAGTTCGTCAGAAGCTCGCCAATCTTTCTGGTTAAACGGAGGGTTTGCCATAATAAAATCAGCTTTAAGGGTTTCGTGCTGATCATTGGCAAAGGTATCTTTTGCGGCGGCACCTAGGTTGGCAGAGATACCACGAATAGCTAGATTCATCTTAGCCAGTTTATATGTTGCGCTTGTGTATTCCTGACCATACACAGAGACATCTTTTTTATTTCCTTTGTGGTTTTCAATGAACTTCATTGATTGAACAAACATACCACCAGAACCACAGCAAGGGTCATAAATTTTACCTTTATATGGTTCAATCAGTTCTGCGATTAGATTCACAATACTCTTTGGCGTGTAGAATTCACCCTTACCCTTACCTTCTGCGATAGCAAAATTAGCTAGGAAATATTCATATACACGGCCTACTACATCTTCGTGTGGATTGGCTAATGTATTGATGTTGTTAATCACATCGATCAAAGCAGACAACTTGCTAACATCTAAACTAAGACGAGAAAAGTAGTTATCTGGCAATGCGCCTTGCAGTGCTTTGTTGGTTTTTTCGATAGTACTCAGCGCGGTATCAACCTTAAGGGCAATATCTTCTTGTTTCGCATTCTTCTGAATAAAACTCCAACGGCTCTCCTCTGGTAGGTAAAACACATTGTCTTTGGTATAGGCTGCAACCATATCAATGTGTTTTTCTAGCCCAGCAACAATTAGCTTCTGGCGCTGTTTCTCGAAGGTATCACTGATGAATTTAAGAAAAATTAGGCTCAAAACAATGTGTTTGTATTCAGATGATTCAACGCTACCACGCAGCTTGTTAGCTGCATCCCAGAGTATTTCCTCAAATGACTTTTCATTTTTCTTTTTTGTGTATTCTTTAGCCATATTTTTATTTGCCATGAAAAAGTTTTAGTTAATGTTACCTGAATATTAAGCTAACCACTAGGAAGCACTATTGAGTATGAAATGATAGCTGTAATAGTTGTGATTTCCTGATGATGAAGTATGGATCGCTATTTAGTGTATTATATTATTAATGATACTTATGTTTTTGGTGCATTAGTATTTTAGACATTATTGGGGTTATCCAAATAACACATAATCATCCACGATCCTCGTCAGCCCCCAGTTTTCCACCTGCCTACCAATGGCCCATTCCACCAGATGTTCTCAGCTAGTCATCTGACGGAAAACCCAGCATCAAATCATACCAGCATAGCCACATTAGTTTGGGACGTAACTCAGGGTTATTGAACTGGTTAAACAGGCTAATCAGTTTGTTGGTAAACGAACGTTGTCCAAGTCGCATGCATTCACTGAGTAAAATGTCCTCCAGCATCGGATGGTAACGCAGTTGGTGGTTATAGACCTCTAGGCTCACATCCATATCAGATTGTACCGATAATGGTTCAGGGAGCATTTTACCGTGTATTAAGCGGTATAGACATACAAGGTACGATAGCTGGTGTGCTGCCGTTATCAGGAAAGCTTATATCAGCCACCAACGGATGGTAGCTATTCTTGATGAAGGGGTGACACATTCCCTGATAAACACTGAGCTTGGTAAAGCTATCTAGCTAGAACTAATAATGGCGTAGCAATGTCTTATGAAGAGCATGATACTTTCTCATTGTTGAGTTTTAAGTGTGACTTAAATGTTGGTGTTACTAACGCAGAATAGGGGAGTGATGTGATGGTTAGACTCTGGATTCAGCAATACGTGCTTGTAACCAATTTTCAACTTCGCTCTTTAGCCAGCGAGAGCTACGTCCCAGTTTGATGGGTTTAGGAAACTCTCCATCTTGTATCAATTTATAAAACCATTTATCCGTCAAACCGGTTAGGTGGGTTATAAATTTCATATCAACGAATTGGTCATCTAGTAAGGAAATAGCTTGAGTAGTCATTATTGAACTCCTGTCTTTAAAGTTAAAAGGCAGAAGGGATATCGATAAGTGTTTAGGGATATCTCTCTTGCAAAAGATATCCCCCTCATGTTTTTTATTGGTAGATTAACGGCTGCACCCAAAAGAACGCTCACTATCACCATAATATTTTGTATGTTCTTTGGCTAAGTAACGACAGCGCTGGTTTAATTCGAATATAGTGCTTTCATTATTGGGTTTATTATTATCTAGCCACGTTATGGCATTATCTGGAATATGAATTAAATAACGCTCATCAGGATAGTTTACACCAATAGCACTACACCATGCTTGCTGTATTAATGCATAGAGCGTCCCTTCAGTTTTAACAAAATCACCCAACCCCCAATAAACATCTTTATTTAACAGCAAAAGGATATGATAGTGTTTTTTGTTGTTTATCTCACCGAACTCTCTGACCCAGACATAAGATAACGGGCATATGTGGTTACGCTCCCATATTTTATTCTTACGTTTTAGGTCAGCATTTATTTTGGCTTTTAACGATTCAAAGAATCGAGTGATGACCCTCGAATCGTTAAAGTGAAATATATTTTTAGATGGGAAACGCAAGTCAACCCGAATAGCCGTAACACGATTGTGAATTAAAAGTGCTTTATGGATAGTGTGGTTTATCTTTTGAATGTAATGCTTATTGTAGGTGTAACTAGACATGATTAATACCTGTGGTTGGTTTTATTTCATATCTAGAAGGGATGTTGTTAAAAATAGGCATTCATCATTTAACCAAGATGATGAATATATGGATAGGTGAGTCAGTGACAGGGTAATGTTTAATCTTTTAGGTGTGGTTATGATGCTGGTTATCTTTATTAAAATAATACTATACCAACACGATAAAGCCTTTCTTTATCTTATCATCAATGCCCGTGACAGCGCGTTTTTGAACCACAATGAGCAGCTTCTTTTTGAGGAGAGTCAACTCTGATATTAACTTATCTAAAGATTAGCCTTTACTCTAATAATAATTAGTGCAGTTATCGTGAGTTTTAGCACATAAATAGGGTTTTTCATGTAGTACAATGACACCTTAAACACTACGTAAAATACTATGTAAACATATGCAAAAAATACTACGTGGAGAATAAATGATAAATATAAATGTCAATGATAATTATTTGGAGTGCAGACAATATTATGCTGTTCTGTTCTATATGTTTTCAGAAAAAACACTGTCGCCTAATGAACTTTATAAAATGATATCCGAAGCAAAGAATAAGAATGTGTGTACATTACTTAGTGAGTTAAATCAGCATGTCGGGAATAGATTTAAAAATGTTGATTATTATCTCAGAACGATAGAGAAAAAGATTATCCCAATAGAACAATTATCTTTTTTAACGGATGAAAGAATATCATTTGTTATCTTAAACTTTCTCATGAAGTCGTATAATAAACACCTTATAGAAAATGATTACCCATCAATTATGACTGGCGTGTATAATTACTCTCCCTTGAACTTGAACCCTATCATGAGCAGGAATATCCCTTTTCATTATATTGTTTGTTTTTTGGACTTTTTAGTTTTGTTTATAAACCCTAAAGATTTTAATGAGACAGTCTTTTACATGAAAGATAAAGCTTCGTCTGTTTCTAAAGAATACCCCGATCCTTTTTTATTTTTACCCAGAAAGAATGAAGCATTAAAATGGATAGCCGAGAGGATGATCCGCGCAAATATTGCTGTTGATGATGATGTTAATGTTCTTATTCAAAATGAAAAATGGAAATTGATTATTTCCTGTTTTGATTATTGGGCTATTATTTCAAGTGTAGAAGCGGTCAAGCTTTTTCTATCTCAAACAAGAAAAGCTTGGAGCCAAAAAAAATATCGTGATGGTGTTAAAGATAAGGCTGTACTGAATACGTATATTTCCAAATCATCAATGGTAAAATTAAAAAAAATAGCCAAAAATCATAATAAAAATATTAACGAAATTATCGAGGCGATGATTGATCAAATTGATCTACCACGGGATTCTATTGAAGAACTCATACTGTTAGTTCAAAAGAAAAATTTAAAATAATTTCAAATATATATTATCACCTTGAATAATGATAATTTTATTTTCAAGGAGTTTGTATGAATCAACATATTGAACTGGAGAAGGCTCTCGCAGCCTTTCCCTTTTCATTTAAAACATCATTTTTTAACCAACTCAGTCAGCTCATCAATTACTCCCCCACCATCGGTTTGATGGGTAAAACGGGAGCGGGAAAATCCAGTCTTATCAACGCACTATTCCAATCGTCATTATCACCTGTGAGTGATGTTTCAGGCTGCACACGCCAAGCCCAACGCTTCAGCATGGCGATGAACAACCATACTCTCACTTTTGTAGATTTACCCGGCGTGGGGGAAAGTATCGAACGGGATAAAGAGTACCACCGCCTCTACCGTAATTTGTTACCAGAACTGGATTTAATCATTTGGGTACTCAAGGCCGATGACCGAGCATGGTCTTCCGATGAGCAATGCTATCGCTTTCTTACCGAGCAATGTGGCTACCAACCTAAGCGATTTCTATTTGTCTTGAACCAAGCCGATAAAATAGAGCCCTGCCGCCAGTGGGATGAACATAACCACCAGCCATCCTCAGAGCAAACTGCTAACTTGGAATTGAAACAACAAGCCGTAGTAACAGCTTTTAAGCCGTACCACCCTGTGATGGTTGTATCTGCAATCGAAAACTATCAACTGACTGAATTAGCAAAGCAGCTCATACAGGCGTTACCGGTGCAAGCCAGTAGCGGGGTAGCTAGGCAACTGAACAGCTCTTACCGGACCCAATCGGTGGAAAACGCCGCACGTAACGATTTTAGTCAATGTGTCAGTGATATTGTGGATGCCTTAATCGATATCATTCCTTTGCCGCCATTGATAAGAAGTACGGTTAGCAGCGTTAAAAACAGTATCGTATCCGTCGCTAAATCCTTGTGGAGCCTGTTCTTTTAGCTTCTTAACTTAACTCATTACTTATCACTCTCAGCGCCAGTCCTTAACGGGATTGGCGCTTTTTTATCTCTTTTTCTTGGAGTATCAACTAATGAATAACACAACTGAATCCACTATTGCAATGACACTCGTCCCCGATGAGCAACGCCTTGATTTTTGGCTCAATCACTTCGGAAGCGTGAAAGGCTGGACCACCTTTGAAGTGGTGATTTTTACTACCATGGGCCAGTTTTGTGAGGACTACTACGGCGGGTATTGGGAATATTGCACTTTATCCAATGGTAGCGCCTTTATTTATCCCGATTTAAATCAAGAGGAGCTTACGCTATTCAACCCACATAACGGCAATGAAGCCATCGTGAGCCCAGAAGCGGCAGGGATTGTAGTGTGTCTGATCCTGTATAGCATTTGGTCATTCCAAACAGAAAGCGAAGTGATGTGCGACCGCTTTTATCAGTTGCGTGACTACGCGTTACAACATTCTGAATCTGCTGTCATTTTCCACTTAATTGATTAATCAGGAGTCTATCATGAGTTTATTAGCGTCTCGTTTTGGTTCTGCTAACAGTATTCGTCGTGAGCGTCCACTGACCATAGAAGAGTTATTCCGTACTGTACCGAGTGTATTTTCTGAAGAAAAACACGATTCTCGCAGTGAACGTTATACTTACATTCCTACCATCACCTTGTTAGATAGCCTGCAAAAAGAAGGCTTTTATCCGTTTTTTGCTTGCCAGACTCGTGTACGGGATATCAGTCGTCGAGAGCATACAAAGCACATGTTACGACTTCGGCGACATGACCAAATCACGGGTATACAAGTTCCTGAAATTATTCTGCTTAATAGCCATGATGGCTCAAGCAGCTATCAGATGTTACCGGGGCTTTTTAGAGCTGTGTGCTCTAACGGTTTGGTGTGCGGTGATGTATTAGGAGAAGTGCGTGTACCCCATAAAGGGGATGTGTTGGGTAAAGTGATTGAAGGGGCGTATGAAGTACTCAATACGTTTGAGCAAGTGGCTGAAAAACGCGAAAGTATGCAGTCGTTATTGTTACCCCCACCAGCCCAGCAAGCCTTTGCTGAAGCGGCTTTGACCTACCGCTTTGGTGAAGAGTTCCAGCCCGTCACGCGAGAGCAAATTCTACAGCCTCGACGCTTTGAAGATAAAAAAGAAGACCTTTGGACGGTGTACCAACGTTTACAAGAGAACTTGATTAAAGGGGGATTATCAGGCCGCACTGCAAAAGGAAAACGTACTCGCACTCGTTCAGTTAATGGAATTGATGGCGATATCAAACTCAATAAAGCCTTGTGGGTGATGGCGGATACCTTATTTAACCAACTTGCCCCTCGCCAACCCAACTAATTTTCCCGCCCTGACAGTTTGTGTCGTTACGCCTTACTTTCTTATTGTTCAAATAAAAAGCATAACGCTATTTATCAATGAATTACTTATAGTGATTTTTCACTAAAAAGCCCAATGAGAATTTTTCCCAACAGACATAACCTGTCAATCCCCTAAGTTAAACTCCCTCATTTCTTAATTTCCTAAAGTCTGTTATTGAGAGCAATACGTTATGTTTCAGACCAACCGAAAATATGAGCGCATGGCTGTGCGACTCTCTGCGTTGATTGCCCGCTTAATGGCAGGAGAAAGCCTTGTGCTCTCATGTTTAGCCCAAGAGTTCAATGTTTCTGAACGCACGTTACAGCGGGATTTTCGTGAACGCTTGGCCTATCTAGGCGTAGAAGGTCGGCAAGGTTGTTATCGCTTGCCCATCAATACGCTAAAAGCTTATCGAGACAAAGATATTCTGACCTTTGTGAAACAGATTGGAATGACGCGATTGTTTCCGGGGCTAGACAGCCGCTTACTCGGGTTACTGTTAACTCAGCAGCCTCATGCACCTTGTTTGATTTGGCACCACGCCCATAAGATTTCGGCTTTACATGCAGACCATTTCTATCAATTGGTGTATGCCATTACAGGCAGACACTCCATTAGCCTACTCACACCTGAGCGTCGTTTTAATCCGCTACAACCTTATCAACTGATTTACCGTGAAGGCCAGTGGTATTTACTAGCGGAATATCACCAGCAAGTGCATGTTTTATTGTTGGATGATATCCAGCAAGTTCAGCCTCTAAATACCCCCTTCACACCAAAACACGCAGTGATGCAACTGTCACAACAAAACAGTTTTATCGCAGCATTACCGCATTTTCGATTGATATCACAATTACTTACCTCTCTTCCATCATGCAAAGAAAGGAGCCGACCATGACGTTATTAGCCCCACCAGCATCGCATCCCACACATTGCCCTCATTGTTCTTCTGAACAAGACATCATTGCATGGGGCTCGGGCTGGATATGCCGCGATTGCAATTTTGAATGGGTAACACCGATTCAAAATCAAAAGCCTATCTCCAGTGAGATTAAGGAGAGACTGCAATTTCACGGTAAAGAAACATTCAGTCATTCATGAACTGACCACTTAATACGCCACACCAGAGAAAACTGAGCACCCATTAAGCTGTGCTTATCTTGCGTCAATATTGACGCATCTAATAATTTTGAAAGGAATTTTAAATGAAAAAATATTTAGCTCTTATTACATCTGCATCATTATGTCTTATCGCTTCACAAGCCTTTGCCGCCAGCAAGCCGCCTAAAGATACGATTTGGGAATACAAAGGTGACGGTGGTAAAACTTTATGGCAAGTCTGTGGCAGTCAAAACAGCACCTGTAAAATAGTGGGCTCAACCAAACATTATGTTGCCGTGCTGAACCGTAAATCCGCTTCGGGTTGCGCGTTCGGTGATTTTTATATTGTGGCAAGAACTGACGGTTTTTGGCAGCAGCGAGATACTGGCACATGTAGCCCTAACGCTTACATCCAAAAAGGAACCATTAATAATGGTCAATACTCTACCGTCGATATTGGTGTTGGAGGAACGATTGTGGCTCAGTACCCCATCGGTTATTGGAGTCAGAAGAAAGAATTTTCAGGTAAAAATCGCCCTCGTTGGAAAGAGAAAAATAGAATGCAAGGCGGGTTACAAACTAACATGAAAGCTTATGAGGATATTCAAAAATATGGACGTATTCAAAAAGAGACATTAGAAGAAATGAAGCGAGAGAAACAAAATCGATAAATGTGGATACATGTTCATTGTCTTCATTCTTTCATCGTCAAGCTTAAACCACTTCCGAAGGGAGTGGTCTTTTATTATGGCTTTAGCCAGTTTTAGTCGCGTTAGCGTCTTAAACATAAAATTCAGAAGTATATCAGAGAGCAAGAAAAGTCAGATTTAATCTCAGATAGACTAAGTACAAAAGAGCATATAGACCCCTTGAAGGGGTAGGCCAAAGCAGCAAAGACACTTAGCTTGAACGAAGAGAAAGCAGCGTCATTTAGGCGCAGTCGGTAATAAACCCTTATAGGGCTAGAGCAAACCACCCGCTATGCGGGTGGTTATGATTGTCAACCTTAAACCACCTCCTTAGGAGGTGGTGATTGGCCCAGTGAGACTAACCGAGGAGCGACAATACCAGATCTTGATGCTGCATGAAGATAACTTATAAAATTATATTGTTTCATCAGCATCACGATTACTTGTATTAGATAACCATCAGAAAAAGTAAGAATTTCATCTGTTGGTACATATGTTGGTATAAATAAATTTATAATTTTATATTTTAATTTAGATCATGAGGTTAAGTATTATGTGCGAGTCCGGCCTTCGCACCATAAGAACATCAAGAGACGTCAACGGACGTCTTTTTTTGTATCTGAAATCCAGTGTTTGCAAGGCTTTTCCCGCGTTTTCAGTCAATGCATGTCAACTTAACTCAACCTACATCAACCTCCGAGTGAGTATACATCTGAGTATATACGTCGCTTCGATAATGAATGTATACTCGTCATACTTCGAATTACATGGGTGTTGGCTTCGTTCAGCTATCCGAGTCACATAGTTATCTATGCTCCTCGGCTATCTTCACTCGCCGCCTACATGTAATCCGAATTATTTAGAGTATATGCTTGCTCAAAGGTGGATGGATAAAGAATATGGCATTAACCGATACGAAAATTCGTGCAGCTAAATAAAACGAGAAAGCTTATACACTGACTGGTAGTGATGGCCTGTTTCTTTATATTCACTCGAATGGTTCTGTCCACTTAACCTAAATTCAGGTAATATGAACAATTATTAATAGTTAAAGGCCAACGATTACAGGAGAGGGTATGGTATATCCGACGTATTTAGTGTTAAAGGTAAAAGCCAAGGTTTAATTTCGGCAGGGTGCTCATCTCAGGATTCAATAGGTAATCGTTATCAGGTCGGCCATGAAGACGAAATTCAGATAATCGGCTTAAATAGTGGTTCTTTTCGCGAGCAGAATGCTTCATATAAACCCGTCGTATTTACTAAGCCGATTGATAAATCATCTCCTTTACTTTCGGTGGCTTTGGATAGTAACGAAGTGCTAGAAGCAAAATTTATGTTTTACCGCACCAGTCAAGCGGGGCAACTTGAAAAATACTACGAAATTAAACTCACTGGCGTTTCCTTGATTGAGATTTCTGACATATTTCCTGATTCAATAAAAGATAATGAATCCATGCCATATCAACGGGTTCAAATGAAATACGAATCTATATCAAGAAGCCACTTAATGGCGAACACATCAAGTTACAGCATTAATAGTGAGATGGTTAAGTAATTTTAGCATCAAAAGAGATGCATATTATTTACACATCTCTTTTGATATAACATATTCATTTGGTGCAAAAATAGATGATTTGTAGCACGTGTAGTAGCCCTTCGATGCTAAATCAATGCTGACATAGGCCGAAAAGAAAGAACTAAATATGATACCCACTACCCCGATTCCGGCAAAAAAACTGGCTAATTTATTATTCATTTTTTGTGGTTTTTTTGTATATCCACATATAAAAGATAGGTATGAAAAATAAATAATAAAAGGTGCTGCAAAACAAAGTAGACCAGTTTGAAATGAAAATAAAATTCTATCTTTCATCATGAAATAATTTTTATAAAAAATTATCGAGTCATAGAAACAAAATAAAGCCAAAAATAAAAGAAATGCTGCAATTAAGTATAATTTAAATGAGTTTATTTTAACCACGACTGAATCTCCCCCACTGAGAAAAAAACTGATCTGGATGGTAAGGTGTTTCAGGTTTTCTTGGCCTGTGAGTTTTTAAGGCTTTAATAATACTCGTACTAATTTGGAATTCATCATCTAATTTATACAGAGCATAAGCGATTGCTGCTCCTAGTAAAAATATCCCCACGGATATGACAATAACACTTCCTCCTGTAATTAATCCTGCGGTTGTTAAACTTCCTACAATGGTAGTACTTATCTGAGTGCTAATAGCTAATTTTGCCATATCCATGGTGATGTTTACAAAAAAATCTACTAGCGTATATTCACTTTTGAATATTAATTCTACTACTCTGTAAGCTGCTGAAAAAACGATTGCGAATCGAGTTGCACCAACGGATATGTTATTCATACCTTGGGTTCCAACGCCCATGTATAGAATGCGAGGATTGTTGATTAAATACCGAGTCCCATTTAAGTAAGCTCTAACTCCAGCATGCTCAGATAGACGAATATAAACATTACCGTTTGGGCCAACATATTCAGTTGCTTGGATATTAATATTTCTAAATTCATTGATAATTCTAGCAACACGATGGGCTTCATAGATATTCGATGAGTAATTAGAAATAAAATTACCAATACCAAATAAAGCCTCTTTCGGGTCTTTGAAAGGCGTGGGGGTGGACATATTCTTTAAAATATAATCTGCTTCTTCAATTGTAGCTACTGCGGCAACATTATCATCGTCTTTTTCATTGTTAAGAATACTTTTAATTTTTATTAGATTAGCTTGATAGTAAAGTTCGTCATAATTAGGTGCTTCTTCAAAACTGAATTTTGCATCTGCATCAATGAAAGTTTTCGATACTGGGTCATATTTATATGCCATGCTAGTTCCTTCTGAAATTTAGCTTAGGTTAAGCTTATGAGAAGCATTGATAATATTCAATGGAAATTAAAGGAATTATGGCTGACATCATTTATCTCACTTTCATAGGAAACAAGTAAGGCCTTATTCCAACTGGATGTTCAACTTATGATTCTATGGGAATTTTGTTTTTGTCAAAGCTGACGATAAAGCCTCCCCGTTATTACTCTCTAGCATAGCTAACAATGAGTTATTTGAGTGAGGAATGATCTTTTTACTACTCGGCGGCCAGTTCCTATTATTAGGGACAATGATCCTAAACTTCAAACCGCAATTGCCAATGGACAAGGTGATTATGTGAGAATTTTTATCATGATCAATAATGTATTTATTGGTCATGCAGGACTTATCCTTGGTGAAGGTGAAGATGCATTTTTGTATGATCCTGCGGGTACATATGAAGGGTGTGAGGAAAAAGAGTGCCGAGGTTCAGTAGAAAGCTTTAGAGGGTCAGGGGATTTCTTTGAATATCCAGAATTTGATTGGGATAGTTATCTTAAGTTTCATTTAGATGATGGTGAAGATATAGTTTTGATTGAATTTATTGTGCCTCAAATGTCGCTCGATTTTTGCGTGAAAGTGGTGGAGTATTTAATAATATTCCAGATGAGTTTTTTGCTCCATGGGGGTTAAAAAAACATTTACTCAATATTCAATCACAGGAAGGTGTCGTTCCGAATGTCTTCATCACTATGCCACCACGCAGGCCGTTCCAATAAACATCATTCAGCAGTTATTTCTTATATTTCAATTTGTTTAGGTGTTTTGTTTTATTATCTTGAAACAGTCCATCAACTGTTCTTTACGTTATATAAAAAAGGGGGAAACAACGAGTCAATTTCAATTGCTTTTTATGATGCATTAAGTTTAGGTTTGTTGTTTTATGCAGTCGTATTGGCCCTTGTATATTACTACTACCTTAAAACACACATAAACTTAGCTTATCGTGTATTGTTGTATTTCCTCATACCTACCATCATTTCTTTAGTTTTCTGGTATTTTTACGTTTTCGTAAAATTTCCCATCGGTTCGTTTTTAATATGGGACTCCGCATACGCTAACTTCAAAACTGTTTTGATAGGGAGCTACTTGCGAGGTTTTACCATTTTTATGACTCTGACTTGCGTGGTTTTTGATCTCGTGATGAATGTGGTCCGCTTAATTATTTATTTATCAAGGAAATAGTACTCATCGGTTGGTAGTATGTATGATGATTTCTAATTGAGTTTATCATGTTAATTTATCATTTTTTATGAATAGGCCAATAATAACTATGCCACTACAATCCAATATAAGCGTTGCTGTTGAATATCCCAAACAGGGCCTTCTCCTAAATTATTCTTCAAATCTAATAATACGTTTATTTTCATTTTTACAGTCCTATTAATAATATCGATTGGTTAGAAGGAATGTATCTAATTAATTTAGATACGATGTGATATATATGATTGGCTATTGGTTAGAGGTAATCTTAATAGTAGGGAAGTACTATTAAAATAATGTGAAGATAGCTGTGTTTATTGTACGGTCAATTGTTAATTTATTTGTTCATTTGCACAATAGAAACGAATGGCGCAATTTATTAATTAAAAAATATTTATTAAATAAAAAGGCTTTAAAATAGTTAAATCAACTCAACTTAAGAAATAATCTCACTATATTTATTTTAATTAAATTAATTTTTAATGATAAAAACTGGAATGGTTTTATTTTCAATGTTATTTAATGATTGCTAATAGATAAAAACCATACTTTTTGTGTTGGATTGTTGATCGCGCACAATGCCCTACTGAGCCCTAACGATAAAATGGTCATTGAAAGTAGATAAATGAATTAAAGATAAAAATAAATTTCAAAAAGCCATTTTAAAACGCTGAAGCAATGTTAAGTGAGGCAGATTATGAGTAAAGCATTATCTGAGGGAATACTCCAATCGGGGATCAGCCGCAGGAAGCTAATGCAAACCAGTACCGTCGGGGGACTCGCACTTGCAAGTGGAGCGCTAAGTTTACCTTTTAACAGTATTGCTGATACCAGTGAAACTACATCCAAAACGGCCACGCCGGAAGAAAAAATAGTTTGGAGCGCATGTACCGTTAACTGTGGGAGTCGCTGCCCACTGCGTATGCATATTGTTGATGGTGAAATAAAATATGTCGAAACCGACAATACCGGTGATGATGTTTACGGCAATAAGCACCAAGTTAAAGCCTGTTTACGTGGGCGTTCAATGCGTCGCCGAGTCTATAACCCTGACCGCTTGAAATACCCGATGCTGCGCGTTGGGGCGCGTGGTGAAGGTAAATTCAAACAAATTAGTTGGGAAGAAGCCTACGATTTAATTAGCGACAATCTAAAACGGATTATTGCCGATTATGGTAATGAAGCGGTGTACTTGAACTATGGAACAGGCACATTAGGTGGCACAGTCGCACGTTCATGGCCGCCAGCGAATTCCCCAATCGCCCGCTTGATGAACTGCATGGGCGGCTATTTAAATCATTATGGTACCTATAGTACAGCACAAATTAGCTGTGCGATGCCTTATACCTATGGTAGCGGGGCGGGGAATAGCGTTTCCGATATCGAAAACTCAAAATTAGTGGTGCTATTTGGGAATAACCCCGCAGAAACGCGTATGAGCGGTGGTGGCATTACTTACCAATTGGAACAAGCCCGTGAGCGCTCCAATGCACGAATGATCGTGATCGACCCACGTTATACTGACACCGCAGCGGGACGTGAAGATGAGTGGATCCCGATCCGCCCAGGAACAGATGCCGCATTAGTCGCGGGGCTCGCCCATGTGCTGATCACAGAAAATATGGTTGACCAACCTTTCTTAGATAAATACTGCGTGGGCTATGATGAAAAAACGCTTCCCGCTGAGGCCCCGAAAAACAGCCACTACAAGGCGTATATTTTAGGCCAAGGGGATGATGGTGTCGAAAAAACGCCACAATGGGCTGCGCAAATCACCGGTATCCCTGCGGATAAAATTATTAAATTAGCGCGTGAAATCGGTTCCGCAAAACCAGCTTATATTAGCCAAGGTTGGGGGCCACAACGCCATTCGAACGGCGAGCAAACTGCGCGTGCGATTGCGATGTTACCGATTTTAACGGGTAATGTGGGTATCAATGGGGGAAATACGGGGGCTCGTGAAGGGAACTATGACATTCCATTTGAGCGGATGCCAACGTTAGAGAACCCAGTTAAAGCGAGTATTTCCGTATTCTTATGGACGGATGCTATTGAACGCGGCCCAGAAATGACCGCAACTCACGATGGGGTTAGAGGCAAAGATAAACTGGATGTGCCGATTAAGTTTATTTGGAACTACGCCAGTAACAGTTTAATCAATCAACACTCTGATATTAATAAAACGCATGACATTCTTCAGGATGATAAAAAATGCGAAATGATAGTGGTGATTGATAACCATATGACCGCCTCTGCGAAATATGCAGATTTAGTTCTGCCTGATTGCACTGCTTCTGAGCAAATGGATTTTTGCTTGGATGGTGCCGCCAGTAATATGGGGTATGTGATTTTCGCTAGCCAAGCCATTGAACCACGTTTTGAGAGCAAAACGGTGTATGAAATGTGTACACAAATCGCACGCCGTATGGGGGTTGAAGAGAAATTTACCGAAGGGCGAACCCAAGAAGAGTGGTTACGCCATTTGTATGAAATCTCACGACAAAAGTTACCTGAGCTACCTGATTTTGAGACATTCCAGCAGCAAGGGATTTACAAAAAAATGAACCCACAAGGGCATGTCGTGGCACACAAAGCTTTCCGCGAAGACCCAATTGCGAACCCATTAAATACCCCGTCAGGCAAGATTGAGATCTATTCATCACAATTAGCGGATATCGCGAAAACATGGACCCTCGCAGAGGGCGATTTGATATCAGCACTTCCAATGTATTCTCCAGGCTTTGAAAGCCATGATGATCAGCTCACCGAAAAATATCCACTGCAATTGAGTGGCTTCCACTATAAATCGCGCGTTCACTCCACCTACGGCAACATTGATGTGCTTAAGGCTGCTTGTTTACAAGAGATGTGGATCAACCCTATTGATGCAAAACGTCGCAATATTAAAGATGGCGACATAGTGCGTATTTACAACGATAGAGGGGAAGTGCAGATCGCTGCCAAAGTGACCCCACGCATCATTCCTGGGGTTGTGGCCATGGGGGAAGGGGCTTGGTACGCGCCTGATGAAAACAAGGTGGACCATGGTGGAAGCCTAAACGTCCTGACGACTCAGCGCCCGTCACCGTTAGCGAAAGGTAATCCACAACACAGTAATTTAGTTGAAGTGGCAAGGGTATAGGGAGATAAATCATGACAACACAATATGGTTTTTATATTGATTCTGCGCGCTGCACAGGATGTAAAACGTGTGAATTAGCGTGTAAGGATTACAAAAATTTATCTCCTGCGGTGAATTTTAGACGCATTTATGAATATGCAGGGGGAGATTGGCAAGAAGATAACGGCGTGTGGCATCAAAACGTATTTAGTTATTATTTGTCGATTTCATGTAACCACTGTGAAGACCCTGCTTGTGTCAAAGTGTGCCCAAGTGGCGCGATGCACAAACGTGAGGATGGCTTTGTCGTTGTGGATGAAAGCGTCTGTATTGGTTGCCGCTATTGCCATATGGCTTGCCCATACGGTGCGCCGCAATTTGATAGCGAAAAAGGGCATATGACCAAGTGCGATGGTTGCTATGAACGTGTTGCGGTTGGCAAAAAACCAATTTGTGCCGAGTCTTGTCCATTGCGTGCATTAGACTTTGGCCCTATTGAAGAGTTACGTGAAAAACATGGCAATTTGGCAGAGATTGCGCCATTACCTGAAGCGCACTATACCAAGCCTAATATTGTCATTAAACCCAATGCCAATAGTCGTCCTGTCAATGATACGACAGGCCATTTAGCCAATCCTCGGGAGGTATAACATGGGCAATGGATTACACGAATGGCCGCTCATTTTATTTACAGTATTAGGCCAAAGTATTGCAGGTGGCGTGATTGTGACTGGGCTTGCCTGGTTATCGACAGATGATAAATCACAAAAACAGCGCATTGTGAATGCAATGTTGGCGTTATGGGTGTTGATGGGCTTAGGCTTTCTCGCATCCATGATGCATATGGGTTCACCGATGCGTGCATTTAACTCGATGAACCGTGTGTTTGCGTCATCATTAAGTAACGAAGTGCTGTTTGGCTCCATTTTCTTTGCCTTGGGTGGCCTATGGTGGCTGTTATCTGCAATGAAAAAAATGCCAACAGGGTTGGACAAAGTGTGGTTAATCATCACCATGCTGATGGGGCTGTTATTTGTGTGGGCAATGACTCGAGTTTATATGATAAGCACGGTGCCAACATGGAATACGCCACATACCACCATCGGCTTCTTTATGACCCTGTTTGTTGTTGGGCCAATTTTAGGCGCACTACTATTACGAGTGGCTAAGTTTCCGTTTAATAGTGGTAAATTAGCCCTTATTAGTGTTATCGCTTATATCGTGACTATCGCGTCAGTTTTACTGCAAAGCGGAGAAATCGCGCTAATTGCCACTTCTGTACAAAAAGCCGTAGATTTAGTCCCTGACTTCGGTGTTTTACAAGTGATACGCATCGTGGTGACCAGTCTTGGGTTACTGCTATGGATTTTGCCTATTGTACGACAAAATCAGCCTTCAGTTTTGAGTTTACTGCTAGGCACCGTATTGGTACTGGTTGGTGAATTTATTGGTCGTGGGCTATTCTATGGTTTACATATGACAGTCGGCATGGCTGTGGCTTAATTGGTAAACCTTTCAGCGCAGGAGCTGGTCTCCCTGCGCTGATAACTTCAGAGACAATCAATATGCAAGAAGCGCACTTTCTTGAGCACGTGGCAGTGACAGGCCGGGTTCTGGGATCTTTATTTTATTTCTCACCAGAAAATGAAAACAATGCAGAGATTATTGCGATTTTACAAGAGCCAACTTGGCATGAAGAATGGCCATTTGCTTTACCTTCCTTAGCGAAAATTAGCCAACTTTTGCAATCCAGCACTCAGGAAAACGAACCACTCAGTGAAGCATGGCAGCGCTTGTTTATCGGGCCTTATGCTTTACCCGCGCCTCCTTGGGGGTCAGTCTGGCTAGACAAAGAAAAGATTGTTTTTGGTGATTCAACCGTTGAGCTGCGCCAATGGATGCGAGCCAAAGGTGTTGAACCCGTAACGACACAAAAAGAGCCAGAAGACCACTTTGGGCTGATCTTGATGTTAGCGGCTTGGCTCGCTGAGCAAAATCGTAGAGCGGATTTAGAAGAGTTACTCGCTTGGCATCTATTACCTTGGTCGGCACATTTTCTTGAAGTATTGATAGATTCGGCTAACAGCGATTTTTACCGTGCATTAGCAATATTGGCAAAAGAAACATTGGATGGATATCAACAACAGTTAACATTGCCTGTATTAGAGAAAGTGGTGTTTTACAAAGATACGTTATAAATAAAAATAGCACCGCTATTATTTGCGCGGTGCTATTGGTTTTTCATATCAATCAGATATTGATATTTACTGTTGTGACCCACTTTGTTGCATATACGGTGTATACACACCCGTTAAGCTTTCAAGAAAGGCAACAATGTCGTCGACATCTTTTTGTGGCAGTTCTTTACCGACTTGATAACGCAGCATCAGTTTCACTGCTTCATCTAAGGTAGCCACATCTCCACGGTGGAAGTATGGTGCGGTTAGCTCAACATTACGTAACGTTGGCACTTTTTGGCGTAATTTATCACGCTCATCAGAGGTGACATTCATACGACCAATATCTTGAGCAGTGATTTCACCGAACTCATAGTCTTTTTTCAAGCCCAGAGGTTCGAAGGAACGACCACCTAAGATCACGCCCCCATGGCAGGTTGCGCATTTGTTTTCTTTAAATAACTGGTAGCCATGGAGCTGTTGCGCGGTTAATGCCGTTTTGTCACCTCTCAACCAATTATCAAACGGAGAGTCCGGGGTGATTAAGGTTTTTTCGAACTCGGCAATCGCATCAGTGATGGTGTCACCCGTAAACCCTTCTGGGTAAACGGCATTGAAATCTTGTTTTAAGACGGGGTCTTTATCCAGTTTTTCAATGATTTCATCCCATGATTTTGATGCCATTTCGATAGGGTTTAATGGTGGGCCACCGGCTTGAGCTTGTAAGTCAGGCGCTCTACCATCCCAGAACTGTTCGACATTAAATACAGAGTTAAACACCGTTGGCGCATTGATTGGACCCACGGCGCCACCAACCCCAATTGACGTTTTACGGCCATCAACACCACCTGCATTGAGTGCGTGGCAGTGTGCACAAGAGATCGTGCTATCCCCTGACAGGCGCGCATCATGATACAAACGGAAACCTAATGCGACTTTTGCATCATCGACATCCAGTGATTTTGGAATTGGTTGAATTGGTTCGTTGCGGTGCTCAGCAGCGGTATCTTGGCTGGCATAGTGCTCTTCCCGCTGTTTAGCTATCCAATTCAATAGGTTATCACGTTCTTCATCACTGACGCTACTGGCCCAATGCAGTGCAACATAACGCGTTGGTGGCATGGTGTGGTTCTGCATAACCCACTCAATTTTATTTAATTCACTTTGCGGTACAGGTTCTCCTGCGATGAGTGCAGCGCGAGCGGCCTCGAGGTTGAATGATTTATAACCTAGCTGAATATCGTACTCCATCAGTTGTTTAGCAATGGGGAATGATGCGTAGGCAGGTAAATCAGTTGACGGCGTGTGACAGTAATCGCATCCTTTTTCAGCAAAGAATTTTAGGACTTGATTATTTTCTGCAATTTTAGATGTCTGAATGTCATTATTTTCTCTTCGTTGATTATCGTGATACCACACATATCCAGATAACCCAAAATAACCGAGTAAAAGCAAAAATATGACAGCGACCGTAATGCGAGTAAGTTTTTTCATTACACTATCCTTGAAAGATTGCGGTCAAATATATTTAAATATTTTTTAATTAATATAATTCTACAGCCGGACTATGATGGATAAATAAGCCTGAGAGGTTCTTGATTTTTATCAATGATGGCCATCGGTTTAAGCGATTGCTGAAATAAGATTTACCTATCAATGTAAAAAATATTAAAATATAAAAACCGAAATTAATTTATATCGAATTGATTTTATTAGTTATTGTCGTATTTCAGTTTATTTTAAAACATTTTTTATTTCAATTTAATTGGCGGGTATTTATAAATGATGACTTGTTAATTATTAAAATAAATATCGTAAAGTTAATCAAAAATTTTAATTTTTTAACTTTTTAATTGTTGCGGACTAAATGCATATTATAGAATTAAGAAAAATATAAATTATTTAAGGGGCATGTTGCGAAAAAAGAAGAGAAAACGTATTGATATATTTAGGCGATTTATCAGGAAGGATATTGGGGGAGAGTAAATATCCCCCAATTGGAATTAACTATTTAGTCAGTTTATGGCCAATAAGATAGATAATAGATGATGAAACTAAGCCTGCAACAACGACGGAGAGTTCAGGCGCATACGAATTGACAATGAGGGCAATTCCTGAGGCCAATATCCAAGAGATAAAGGCTAAAGGTTGCCAGTTTTTTGATTCATCATTTTTTCGTTTTAACACTAATTGGTCCATAATGATAATCGCGGCGATTGGGGGGACGATTAACCCAAGTAAATTTAACCAAGTTTGGAATGCATTCCAAATACCAGTAACTGCGACAAGAATACCGATAATACCCAATATGATCGTTAAGGTTCTCATTTTACCTTTAGTAATATGAGACCAACCTACTGCACCGTTGTATAAACAATGCGTACAGCCGACACCTAAGTTAACAAAAACAAAGATGATGGCTAATATGGAGAGCAATGGGCTAGCATTGGCGAGAATGGTAATAAAATCGCCGCCTGTGACTTCCGGGTGTAATACAACGCCTGTTGCAACAATAATTGCGCCAATAACTTCAGCAAAAAATTTGGAGATAGGAAATGCGGTGAAGGCGGCTAAGAAACCCTGTTTACCATTTTTTGCCCAGCGAGTGAAATCGGCGGTCATAGTACCTGAGTCGGTAAATGTCGAGAAAATCATGGTAACCGCGACACCGAATGAGAGGGCTCCAGCCCCAACAACCGGTTGATAATTGATAATATCGGATGAACCGCTTTGCATCGCAATAACAACGGAAATAACACCAAGAATTACGTACATAGGGGCTGCAATATAACCTAAAATTGCTAAGGCTTTAATACCAATAAAGGTGGCACCTACATACAATACTCCCCCTAAAACGGTCATGAGCAATAAATTTTGTCCAAATGACCGAAACATCGTGTCACCAGTTAGGCCGACCATGAGAGCAAACCAGCCTATCACGACAGTTGCAAGTAAGCCTGAAACCGCAATATATCCACGGCGCCCAAATGTTTTTTTAGCAGAGATAGCGAAGTTTTCACCCGTTTTTCCGGCTAAATAACTGAGTGAGCCAATTACTAGGCACAGCAGTAAATTCCCAACTAAGATGGCGGTGACCCCCATTTTAAAACCGAGCATTGCGGTGACAACGCCACCAATAACAGCGCTGGTTAAGACTAAAGGGAAGCTATACCAAACAGCAGACACGGATGCAAAGCTTTTGCGATGTTCAATAGGGACAGGGACATGTTCATATTCTGAGTCAAGTAAGGTAGGTTTATTCTCATTATTTGTCATATTAGGTGAACCTCATTTAAATAAAATTAACTGGCGTACCTATAAAAATAAAAAATATATTTTTATGAATTTTTTATTTATGTCATATTATTTATTAAAGAAAATAATATTGATGAATAATGAAAGGATTAATCATCATTTATAAAATAATACTTCTATAAATAGATTGGTGTTTTTATTACTATTTGTGGTGGGTCAAGCATATCAATAGTTGTCGGGTAATAAAATCCATTTAAAAACAATTCATTAATGATGCATTGATTGTTGAGTTGCTTTCAATAAAGGCTATATTCTGTGACAGATAACGTGCTAATTAGCAAATTAATGTTATTTTTCGATGATATTAAAACCCTAAATTATAATTTATTTTCTGTTGTGAAAATAATAATCGCTTATCTGTGATTTATATCAAAATCAATGTTGGTTAATTGTTATTTTATTGTTTGTTTTAAGTGTTTAATTAAATGATATAACTCTACTATTAATAATGAGAAGATGGAGGGAAATGAGAAATAATTGCTATCTAACCACCAAAAGCCAATATTGTATCAGTATTTAGATATAGGGAATAAATGCAAAAAAAAGCACAATGTAAGTGTTTGCTAACTTACTTGTGCTTTTATCACTAATGATACATATAAAAATCTATTAACTAACTTATATCACTCGCATTGTGGCGTTCGCGTACTTGCTGTGTGGGGTCACCTTGTAGGCGATTAACACGGCGGCCGCGCTGTACGGCTGGGCGTGCATAGACTTCATCAGCCCAACGAATGACATGTTTATATTCATGGACAGATAAAAACTCAGCGGCATCATAAAGCCAACCTTTCACTAATGCACCGTACCACGGCCATATGGCGATATCAGCGATGCTGTAGTGGTCTCCTGCAACATATTTATGTTCTGCTAAACGTTTATCTAACACATCTAATTGACGCTTGGTTTCCATTGCAAAGCGGTTAATCGGGTATTCAAACTTTTCAGGCGCATAGGCATAAAAATGGCCAAAACCGCCACCAGCAAAAGGTGCTGAACCCATTTGCCAAAATAGCCAAGATAAGGTTTCAGCACGTTCTGGTTGAGTTGCGGGTAAAAAAGCGGAAAATTTTTCAGCTAAATAGGTCAGAATCGAACCCGATTCAAATACTCGGATAGGTTCTTTGCCACTTCTATCAACTAATGCAGGGATTTTTGAGTTAGGGTTGACTTCAACAAAGCCGGAACTGAATTGGTCACCTTCACCAATATTAATGAGCCAAGCGTCGTATTCAGCCTCTTTAATGCCAAGGGCTAACAGCTCCTCTAACATGATAGTGACTTTTTGTCCGTTGGGAGTTCCTAATGAATATAGCTGTAGTGGGTACTTACCTATAGGTAAAGGTTTTTCGTGAGTTGCACCAGAAATTGGGCGATTAATATTGGCGAATTTTCCGCCATTCCCTTGCTCCCATTGCCAGACTTTAGGTGGAACATAAGGGGTGTTTGCCATGAGTTAACTCCTTAACCATTTTTAAAGGTGGCGATTGCTTTTTCATCAGTTCTTTCATTATGACTGTCTCTCACTGTAGCAATCTCCAGTGAATTCACCACTCTTTTTACCTTATTGGATGTGGTGAGAGGGCTAAATAGCACAGAGTGCAAGAGCAGATAGAGAATAAACGAGTTTGCTAAATATTAGCCCCGAGCTCTCTGTGTCTCTGAGTTATTGTTTATACGCACAATGGAAAACGAGTTTTTCATAGGAATTTCTGTGTCTTTTGGATGGTTTGGTAATAACAAAAGGTAAATATGTTTATTTGCCATAAAAAATAGGGTGTGAAATGAGGCCAAAATAAAAAAACGTTAACAAATGGGTTGTGCAGATCACTAATTCAAATAAAAAAAGGGTGTGAATAATTTGTGAAGATTGGCACTAATTTATCGGAGTGTATTTTATACATTGATAGCATATCAGTCATATTCAGCAGTATCGGAGTGTGTCCATGCTTGTGCCAAATTCAAACATCTACCAAAGCTTATTACAGAGAGCAAAAGTGCAGCCAGACGCTGTTGCCATTGTATTTGAAGAGCAAAGTTGGAGTTATCACCAATTACTTGTGAAAGTAAACCAAACAATGTTGTGGCTAACAACCACCGTGCAGTTGAAAAAAGGTGACCGGATTGTACTTGGCTGGGGAAATACGATTGAATTTTGCCAATTATTTTATGCTGCGGTAGGTCTGGGTATTCAGGTAATTCCCTTGAGTACCAAAATGAAAGAGTTTGAAGGTAAAGAGCATTTATCTTGTATTAATGCGGATGCTGTTTTTTGGGATGATACATATCAACCATGGTTGGCACAACTCAGTGAAAAAGGAGTTAGCCTTTCTCAGTGGAATAATATAACCCTTACTGATGAAATTAATTTTATTAACCAAGTTAATGAAGAAGACCCAGCAGTGGTGATATTCACTTCGGGCACAACGGGAGCGCCGAAAGGTGCGGTGATCACGCACAAGAATATATTATCTGCCGTATATGCCTATCAGGAAACGTTAAAGTTAACTGAGCACGATAAAACAATTTTGGCTGTACCGATTTATCATATTACGGGGCTCTCCGCTATTTTGGCATTATTTATTCATATAGGTGGTACAATCTATCTTCAGAAGAAATTTAATGCGAAAGATATTATTTCAACAATTGCGAAAGAAAAAATAACATTCTTACATGGTTCGCCAACGGTATTTATATTATTAATTCAAAAAATAAAAGAAAATAAAAGTATTAATTTGGAACGATTTAATTCATTAAAAAAAATTGCTTGTGGAGCTGGTCATTTAAATGAAGGTACCATTAAAGAGCTTTCTTATATATTTGCCAAAACATCCATTCATTCTGTTTATGGTTTGACGGAGACATCATCACCAGCCACGGTATTTCGAGATGATATCCGCTATAGTGATAAGAAAGCGAGCTCAGGCACACCGATTCCCGGGTTAGAAGTGGCCATACGTGATGATAAAGGTGAAGATAAACCCGCTAACACGACAGGTAATATTTGGGTAAAAGGGGATGTTGTTATCCAACGTTATTGGCCTGATAGCCCTGCAAATAAGACATCATTTAACGATGGTTGGTTTTTCACAGGGGATATTGGTTATAGGGATGATGATGGTTTTCTTTATATCCAAGACCGAATTAAAGATATGATTAACCGTGGTGGGGAAAAAATATATTCTATTGAAATCGAAGATTTAATTTCTAATTACCCAGGTGTTAATGAGGTTGCTGTCATCCCAATTGAAAGCACCATTTATGGCGAAGAACCCATTGCATTTATTATCCCTGAGAATCAAGTATGTTTAACCAGTAAAGAAATTATTGAATGGTTAAAAGATAGGGTGCCAACGTATAAAGTTCCAGTAAGAATTATATTTACACGTAATTTTCCTAGAACATGGAATGGTAAAATAAGTAAGAAAGATTTGAAATTACGATATTACTCTTTAAATAACTAAAGTCTAAATTAGTTTTTAATTAATCAAAAGGGGCTATGAAATATTAGCCTTCAGGTAGGTTTTATCATGAATAATAAATTTATTTCTAAACAAGATGCCGCTAAATTAATTAATAATGGCGATACGATTTGTACTGTGGGAATGACATTAACCAGCGCTGCTGAATCTATTTTATCAGCAATTGAACAACGCTTTTTATCCGAGGGCGCGCCAAATCAACTCACTCTCGTTCATGCGGCAGGGCAATGTAACCGTATTCGAGGGAATCAACACTTTGCCCACGAAGGGATGGTAAAACGGATCATTGGTTCTCATTGGGGGCTAGCGCCTCGATGGATGCAAATGATTAATGATAACCAAGTCGAAGCGTATTGCCTCCCACAAGGGCAAATGGTGCACTTGTATGGTGCAATGGCTGCGGGTTTACCGGGGCGTTTATCCAAAGTGGGGTTAGGGACATTCATCGATCCTGATCTTGAAGGCGGTAGGATGAACGCGAAAACGTTGGCACTTCCTCCTTTGGTTGAAAAAGTGAATTTCAAAGGGGAAGAATGGTTATGGTACCCAGAAATTCCTTTAGATGTCGTGGTGATCAGAGGAACTCACGCTGATAGTAAAGGTAACCTCACCACCGATGAAGAAGCGATGACGTTAGAAGTCTTACATGCGGTACTGGCGGCTAAACGCTTTGGCGGCAAAGTGATTGCACAAGTGAAGTATTGCGTTGAAGAAGGGACTCTACATCCCAAGCGTGTCACTGTTCCTGCAAGCTTTATTGACCACATTGTCGTGTGCGATAACCCTGAAGAAGATCATCGCCAATCCTCTAGCTGGTTCTTTGACCCAACTCTATGCGGTGATATTCGCACCCCTGTCCAACAAACTACGCCATTACCTTTGGATATTCGCAAATTGATTGGGCGAATTGCATGCCGTTATCTATATGAAAACTGTGTGATTAACTTAGGAACGGGTATTCCAAACGATGTTATCGGCTCCATTATTCAGGAAGAAAATGCAACTAAGCGCGTTGATATCACCGTGGAGTCAGGGATTTGGGGCGGCGTCCAAGCTGGCGGTATTGATTTTGGCATAGGCCGTAACCTATCAGCGATGATTAGTCACCAAGACCAAATGTTGTACTACAACGGTGCAGGCGTTGATATCACGTATATGGGGGCAGGGGAAATGGATGCCAGTGGCCATGTCAATGCGACTTTGTTAGGCAATATTTGCCCGGGTGCGGGTGGGTTTATTGATATTACCCAAAATGCGCGACACGTGGTGTTTTGCTCAACGTTTACCGCAAAAGGGTTAGATATTCGTTGTGAAAATGGACAGTTAAAGATTGTGCGGGAAGGGGATATTAGAAAGTTAGTTAACCAAGTACGACAAATTTCATGGAATGCGGATGTCGCGCGAAATATCAACCAAACCATGCATTTTGTCACGGAACGTGCAGTGTTCACTTTAGGGGGGAAAACCCCAGTATTGGTTGAAATTGCCCCCGGTGTTGACCTAGAACGTGACATTCTTGCCCATATGGACTTTGTCCCCGAAATTTCCCCTGATTTGAAGGTGATGTCTTCTTCATTATTTGAAGAAGCCCCCTTTGGTCTGGTTTCGTATTTGTAGTTTCAATATTAAAGAGGAATTTATCCATGTTAGTACAAGATAAAGTCGCCATTGTGACAGGCTCTGCAAGAGGTATTGGTTTTGCTATTGCTCAGGTGCTTGCGGAAGAAGGGGCAAAAGTCGTTATTTCTGACTTAGCCATATCGTCAGGTGAAGACAGTGCAAAACAGCTACAAGAGCAAGGCCATCAAGCCATTTTTATTCCTTGCGATATTGCCAAGCGTGAAGAGGTTAATAGCTTATTTTCTAAAGCGTTAGCACATTTTGGGGCGATTGATGTACTGGTGAACAATGCAGGGATCAACCGCGATGGCATGCTGCATAAATTAACGGAAGATGATTGGGATAAAGTCATTGATATCAATTTAAAAGGGACATTTAACTGCATGCAAGAAGCCGCAAAATTAATGCGTGAGCAAGGACATGGCCGAATTGTCAATATTTCCTCGGCCAGTTGGCTTGGGAATGTTGGGCAAGCCAACTATGCCGCGTCCAAAGCAGGGGTTATTGGTCTGACCAAAACGGCTTGCCGTGAATTAGCCCGTAAAGGTGTCACCGTAAATGCGATTTGCCCAGGGTTTATTGATACCGATATGACCCGCGGTGTACCTGAAAAAGTGTGGGACATCATGATCAGTAAGATCCCAGCGGGTTTTGCCGGGGATCCGCGCGATGTAGGCCAATGTGTTGCCTTTTTAGCCTCTGATAAAGCGCGTTATATCAATGGTGAAGTGATCAATGTTGGCGGCGGAATGGTGCTATAGGGGGAAATAATGAAACAAGCGAATGATATTGTCATTGTGAGTGGTGTGAGAACAGCCATTGGTACGATGGGAGGAAGTTTTGCAAATACACATCAACATGACCTCGGGGCTGTGGTGATCCGTGAAGCTGTGAAAAGAGCAGGAATTGCCCCCGAAGATGTTGATGAAGTCATCGTGGGTAATGTTGGGCAAATCGCCGAAAGTGGGTTTATTGCACGTATTTGCCAACTGCGGGCAGGGCTTCCAAAAGAAACGACGGCATATTCGGTGAACCGTCAATGCGGCTCAGGATTACAAGCTTTAGCTGATGGCATGATGCTGCTACAGACTGGTCAATCCGATGTTGTGGTGGCCTGTGGTACAGAAAATATGACGATGCTGCCGTATTACTTACGCAAAGCGCGTTATGGCTACCGCATGGGGAATGATGTGCTCGAAGATGGATTAACGTCCATCCTAACTTGGCCAGAAGGGCCTTATCACAACGGAATGACGGCAGAAAATGTTGCAGAACAGTTCAATATCACCCGCGAAGAGATGGACGATTTTGCATGGGACAGCCAGCAAAAAGCGTTAAAAGCGATTCAAGCGGGTTATTTTGCTGACCAGATATTGCCAGTAGAAATACCGGAAGGCCGTAAAGGAACACGTATTTTTGATACTGATGAACATCCGCGGGACACACCACGTGAAAAATTAGCCAAGTTACGCCCTGCATTTAAGGCGGATGGTGTGATCACTGCCGCGAACTCTTCAGGGATCAATGATGGTGCTGCGGCATTAGTGATGATGCGCCGTGAAGAAGCGGAAAAACGTGGCCTGAAGCCAAGAATGAAGGTCGTTGATTGGGCTGTCGCGGGATGTGAAGCTGCGATTATGGGCTTTGGACCCGCGCCAGCAACCCGTCGATTAATGGAAAAGCTCAAAATGGATGTAAAAGACATTGACTTAATTGAGCTAAATGAAGCATTTGCAGCACAAGCTATCGCAGTTATGAATGATTTGTCTCTTGATAGCACGAAGGTGAATGTGAATGGCGGTGCGATTGCTTTGGGTCATCCAGTAGGTGCCAGTGGGGCTATTTTGCCAGTGAAGTTAATGTATGAAATGGAGCGTCGTCAGGTTGCTACCGGGTTAGTCACGATGTGTATCGGTGGTGGTCAAGGGATATCAATGTTGTTCGAAAGAGAATAAGAAAAGCTGCAAGCAGAAAGCCCGACGTGGGGCGTCGGGCTGTTGCTGAAGTAAAACAACAGGTATGTCACTTATTGCCAAGAGCCGTACCTGTTTCACTACAACATGAGGATCTTATCTATGTTTTCTACAAATGCAAAGTTAGATTATGTGGCTCAGGGGAAAAAAACCAACGCAAAGATATACCGTAACCTGATGCCGTTGTTGATTTTAGCGTACATTATTAGCTTTATTGACCGAACCAATATTGGCATGGCAAAAAATGCGATGTCGATTGATTTAGGATTATCTGCAACTGCATTTGGTATTGGTGCAGGGCTTTTTTTCCTAACCTACTCGATTCTTGAGATCCCAAGTAATTTAATAATGGAAAAAGTGGGGGCGCGTTTTTGGATCACGCGGATCATGATCACGTGGGGGCTATTATCTGCAGCAATGGCATTTGTGACAGGGCCGATTTCTTTTTATATCTTGCGGTTATTACTGGGAGCGGCTGAAGCGGGCCTATATCCTGGGGTCATTTTGTATATGACATATTGGTTTAGCCAAGAAGAGCGGGCTAAAGCAACAGGGTTATTTTTACTAGGGGTCTGTCTCGCGAATATTATTGGGGCACCGCTGAGCGGCCTATTACTGAGTATGGATGGCTTATGGGGCTTCCATGGTTGGCAATGGATGTTTGTCATTGAAGGCTTGCCAGCAGTTATCCTAGCATTTGTTGTGTGGTTTGTGTTACCAAATAAACCTGAAGATGCGAAATGGTTAGATGAAGATGATCGGAATTATATTAAATATAAACACGACCAAGACAAAAATAGTATTAGTGTGAGTAATAGTAAATTCTCACTTAAGGCAGCATTTAAAAATAAAGCCTTCATGATGATTGTTGCTATCTATTTCACCCACCAGTTCTCGGTCTATGGTTTAAGTTACTTTTTGCCTACTATTATCGGTGAGTATGGCAAATTGACACCTATTCAGATCGGGCTATTAACAGCGATCCCTTGGATCTCAGCCGCAATTGGTGGCATTTTCGTAGCGAGAAAAGCCAATACACCACAGCGTTCATCGCGTATTTTAATTTCAGGTTATGCCGTGATGGCGGTTGGGTTAGTGATTGGTGCCGTGGGCGGTCCAGTAGTTGGCTTAATTGGCTTTTGTTTAACGGCATTTATGTTTTTTGTGGTTCAATCGATTATTTTCTCTCTTCCACCGACGTATATGAGTGGCAGTATGTTGGCAGGAAGTTTGGCATTATTGAACTGTTTAGGTTTATTTGGTGGCTTCCTAGGCCCGTTTATTCTAGGATTTTTTGAAGATTATACAGGAACAGCCACTTCTGGATTATGGTTTGGTGTCGGTTTGTTAGTTATTGGAACGATTATTGCTTCACGAGTGAATACTAACGGTATGAGCGAACCCGAATCATTACAAGTATCGGCTTCAGTGGAAAGCAAGTAATTCAACATCGCCATTTACAATAGGAAAGTCTGCATGAAAATTGTTATCGCACTTGATTCCTTTAAAGGAAGTTGTTCTGCAAGGTTAGCATGTCAAGCCGTTGCTGAGGGTTTCAAGCGTGTATCCTCTGAGTTAGATATGACGTTATTACCCATATCTGATGGTGGAGAAGGTTTGTTGGAGTCACTGGAACATAGCCCCGCGCTTTCTGGTGTAACACCTTACATTTTTAGCTGTACTGGGCCTTATGGTAGTAAGGTTGATGCAGGGTTATTAGTGCTGGAGGAAAAAACTGCCTTTATTGAAATGGCGCAATGCTGTGGGCTGGAATTAGTTCAACGTGAGCATCGTCGCGTTGAAAATGCTTCAACTTATGGTTTGGGTGAAATGGTCAAACATGCATTAGATATGGGCTGCTCTCGTATTATTATTGGGATAGGAGGAAGTGCAACTAATGATGGTGGTGCGGGATTTGCTCAAGCATTAGGTGCTCAGTTCTATGATAAAAACTCGCAGCTTATTGAGGCGCCAATTTGCGGTAAAGACCTCATTAACATTGCAAAGATTGATTTTGATAAATTTGACTCACGCGCCGCAGAGGTTGAATTTAGTGTCTCTTGCGATGTTGAAAACCCTTTATTAGGTAAAAATGGGGCGACTTATGTTTATGGCCCCCAAAAGGGAGCAGACCAAGACACACTCGACCAGCTTGAAATCGGGATGGCTCATTATGCAAAATTAATGTCAACAATAACGGGAAAAGATGTTTCACTTGAGGCGGGCAGTGGTGCTGCGGGTGGATTAGGTGCGGGGCTTCGTTGGTTTGTTTCGGCAAAACTCGAAAAGGGCATTGATCTCGTTCTGGGGCTCCTTGGTGCAAAATCCTATATTCAACAAGCGGATTTAGTCATTGTAGGAGAAGGGCGGCTTGATAGCCAAAGTGCGAATGGTAAGGCCCCTGTGGGAGTCGCTCGAATGGCCAGTCATTATGATGTACCTGTTATTGCTCTTTGTGGGGGATATAGTGAAGATAGCCGTATCCTATACCAACATGGCATTACTGCAATGTGGTCACTTTGCCCCGGGCCGGTTTCCCTTGAGCAAGCGATGACCAATGGTGAGCGTTATTTAGCAGATACCGCTGAAAATTTGCTGCGTACCATACTCGCAAATCCGAATAAGCAAATAAAACCCTAAAGTGAGGCGGTAAGATGCTACTGACTGATAAATTAGCCAATGATATTGTCACGCGTGCTATGGGAATTATCCATCACAACGTTAATGTGATTAATAGTCAGGGCGTGATTATCGCTTCAGGAGAAAAAAAACGTATTGGTGAAATCCATGAAGCCGCAGTGGAGGTGATCCGCTGCGGCAAACGGATCACGATTTACAATGAAAATGAAGCGCGAGCTTATTCGAATGTGGCTCCGGGGATAAACCATCCGATTGTTGTGGCGGATAAAGTGGAATTAGTGATTGGTGTGAGTGGCGATCCCGTCGTGATCCAGCGTTATGCCGAACTTGCCATACTGACGGCTGAGCTGCTAATTCAGCAAGAAATTGAGCGGCGTAGTATTAACTGGCAGCATCGTTTGCGTGACATGTTATTTGTCCAATATATAGAAAGTACAACACAAGCACAGGGACGCAGCGCATTACTCAAACTACATAATTCCGGTTTTATATTCACGTTACCGACGATCCCTGTGATTATAAATATTGAAGCGGTTCAATACCGTCCTGAAATACTCGATACAATCATTACTGAATTATCAGCGATAGAAAAAAGTGATGTGTTATTACTTAATAGTCGCGAAATTTTGATGCTATTTCCGTCAATGCACTATCAAAATGAATCATTTATTCCGAGTCTTCATTTCATTCTAGATAGCCAGCTTAGCCAATATTATATTGGTGTTGGTGTCCAGGCAGATACGCAGGAACATGTGAGGGATGCTGTTCATTTTGCACGTTCAGTCATTGAAGTTGACCGGCTAACGGTTCCTGATAAACAGGTTTTTCTATTTAAAGAAATGGCATCTTTGTGCCTCTTTAATGAGTTGGAAAATAGCTATCTATTTAATTTTTTCTTGGATATTTGCCATAAAATATTGTTGCATGATTCGGGGGATATTTTGATTGAAACCCTTGAGTTATTCCTATCGCAAAATGGCGAAATAGGCAGCACCGCACAGCAATTAGGCATTCACAGAAATACATTAAGCTATCGGTTACAGCAAATTAAAAAGCAAACCAATTTGGACCCGACAAGGTTTACGGATCTGATTCAATTATCTGTTGCTATGCATGGCTACCGTCGACGTTACCCAAAACAACAGCCATGGCTCGATGCATTAAGTTGAGGTGCTGTGTCATTACTTTTGTTGTAAAACCCAAATAGCGGCCTCAACGCGCGATTTTAAATTGAGCTTCTTTAGTAAGTGTTTGACGTGGACTTTGACTGTGCTCTCTGTAATTTGTAATTTATTCGCAATCATCTTATTTGATAGCCCCTGAGAGATTAAATCTAAGATATGGGTTTCTCTTGGGGTTAATGCCGATAAATTATGCTCTGTAGAGGTTCGGTTATCTCTTAAGGATTCAGCTAAAATGGAGGCAAGCGTTGGGCTAACGACCATTTTACCACTTGCTGCTTCTTTTAATGCAACAATGAGTTTTTCGGGTTCCATATCTTTGAGTAAATAGCCATCAGCACCTCGTTTTAACGCATGAATTAAGTCTTCACCGTAATTGGATACGGTAAATAAGATAATTCGGCCTGAAAGTTCGCGGCTACGTAAATTATCAAGTACTTCAAAGCCATTCATACCTGGCATATTGAGATCTAATAGGATTAAATCGGGGTCTTGCTCTTCCGCGATTTTAATACCCGTTATTCCATCGTCTGCTTCACCAATGACCTTCAATGTGGGTTCTAAACTAATTAATTGTTTAACACCGTTACGTAGCATAGGGTGGTCATCAATCAGTAAAATGGTAGATTGCCCAGTCAGTTTATTGTCATTTTTCATTAATGAGTTACTCCAATTTAATTAGGCCACAGTTAGTGGAAATACGACATTAACCGTAGTGCCACCCTGAACTCTTGGGGAAATTTGATATTTTCCATTTAGGCTTAGGGCTCTTTCTCTCATAATAATCAATCCATAATGGTTATTTTTTGTTGGCTGAGGTTGGATCCCTTCCCCATTGTCTTCTATCGTCATGGTGATTAGCCCGTTACTTTCGATTAATGAGATTTGTGACCAGTTTGCATTAGCATGCTTGAGAATATTACTTAACGCTTCTCGGATTATCTGAATAATATGAATAGATTGATGTGGAGAGAGGCTTTTGGCTGGAATTCGGTAATCTAATTCAATTTGAAAACCAAGACGTTGGCTGAATTCTTGGATTGTGCTTTCTAAGGCAGGGAATAGGCCTGATTCAGTTAACTTTAGTCTGAAGGTTGTTAAAAGTTCACGTAATTGGCTATAGGCGGAATTTATTTCATTGCGCATTTCGTTTAATAGTGCTTGGTGCTTAGTTGGCAATGTTTTAGGTTGCATTTGCAGATAACTAATTTGCATTTTGAGGCAAGATAATGATTGTGCGATTGAATCATGCAATTCTCTCGCAATCGCCGAGCGTTCATCCATAATCAGTAACTGCTGCTGTTGTTCTAATTGGTGCTCCATTGCTAGCATTCCAGCAATTTGTTTGACTAGCATGAGCACTAAATTATTTTGCTCTTCAGATAATGGCTGGTTTATATCTATTTCAGCCAAAATCATGCCATAACGCTGTAAGTTATCGGAAATCTCCCATGATATTACTTTAAGGTGCTCAGCTATTTTGGGGGATTTGAGGCAGTGTTCCTTGTTTTCAGGACAATGAATATCTTGAAAGCAGGCATCATTATTTTCTTCATATAGCCTCAATCTGATATGTTGTAATGGCATTAAGCTTTTCAGTTCAGATAATACTTTTTCTAGCCTGACAGATAGTGGCCCAATGGCATGTAAGGTGCGATTAGATTGGTATAAATAGAGTAATACATTATTTTTATTTTGTAGATCAGCCGTTTTTTCGATAACTCGGGATTCTAATTGATGGTAACTCTGTGCGAGCTCATCCGACATTTGATTTAACGTTTGACCGAGTGAATTTAGCTCATCTAGTTTTTTGCCGACAGGGAAGCGCCGACTAAAATCTTGATGGCTAATTGCATTCACCATATGAAGTAACTTAAGCCAAGGTGTATAAATTTTCTTTCTAAAATGGCAGATAGCAAAAATAAGTAGCAATGAAACGAGGCTAATAAATACCATTTGGGTGATGGCTACATAGGTTATTTTTTGTTCTGTTTTTTCATCAATATTACGAACTAATGCATCGAGTTTATTAACAAAGGTAACGACTGCAAGACGTGCATCATTAGGAGAAACTGCATGGTTAAGTACTGGTTTTAATTCTGTAACCCAATATTGATAAAGCTCTGCAAATTGCGGATTTAAATCTTCTATTTCGACAACTTGTGTCAGTTCATTGCTTAATAAATTTTTTTCAAGCTCACGAACATATACGTCAGAATATTGGTTGAGCGGCACTAATGAAAGTAAATGATAGCTTTGCATCCGCAATGAGCCTGACTTATTAATTGCATGTGCATTTCCTTGCACACTAATAATCATACTATTTGAAATTGTCATGCCAATAATACCGAGTACGGCAATCAATAGCATTAGACCAATAACTTGGTTAATGATTGAAAATCGGTGATAAGCAATAGACATAAGTGTTCCTTTCTACTCTTTACGTTTATTCATTATTTTTTGATAACGTAGATATTGTTTCTCTATTATATAAAATTGAATATGCCACTTCGGTATTACTCCTTAATATCCCATTGAATTATTCGCTTTAAATTCCAACACATAAAATTACGCAGTAATGAGTTTTTTTGTTTTAATTCAATTTGTTATTGTTTTGTACTCCTAATACTCCTCTAGTGGTTAACGAAAAAAATCACGCATATTTCATTTAAATCTCTCTTGATTTAGATCAGCTTCACGGTGGTCTATTCGCCACACACTGCAAGCAGAAATTGTATTTATCGGGGTGATTTATGTCTCAACGAGATAATGTTAATAGCGTAGCTGTACAGCCAAATAACGGTGTTATACAGGATTGGCGGCCTGAAGATATTCAATTTTGGCAAAAAACAGGGCAGCGTATTGCCAATCGTAATTTATGGATTTCTATTCCATGCTTATTGCTCGCATTTTGCGTATGGATGTTATTTAGTGCAGTTGCGGTTAATTTAAATAAAGTGGGTTTTAATTTTACGACAGACCAATTATTTTTATTAACTGCATTACCTTCCGTTTCAGGTGCTTTATTAAGAGTCCCTTATTCATTCGTTATTCCTATTTTTGGTGGGCGCCGTTGGACTGCGATTAGTACGCTATTTTTGGTGATCCCATGCATTTGGCTAGGTTATGCGATTCAAAACCCCGCCACACCTTATCAAGTCTTTGTCATTATTTCCCTACTTTGTGGTTTTGCCGGCGCTAACTTTGCATCCAGCATGGCCAATATCAGCTTCTTTTTCCCTAAAGCTCGCCAAGGCGGTGCACTTGGCCTGAATGGTGGGCTAGGAAATTTAGGGGTCAGTGTCATGCAATTAGTGGCCCCTTTTATCGTTGGTGTTGGTGTATTTACTTTCGTTGGTGGGACTGGAGCGGCTCAGCCTGATGGTTCAACGTTGTGGCTAGAAAACGCCGCTTGGATTTGGGTGCCATTTCTACTGCTTTTTACGGTGATGGCTTGGTTTGGCATGAATGACTTAGCGGCAAATAAGGCATCTCTTAAAGCACAATTACCTGTTTTGAAACGGGGCCATCTATGGGTATTAAGCCTGTTATATCTGGCGACATTCGGCTCATTTATCGGTTTTTCTGCCGGTTTTGCGATGTTATCGAAAACGCAGTTCCCAGACGTCATTATTTTGAAATTTGCTTTTTTTGGTCCTTTCCTCGGGGCGTTAGCGCGCCCAGTTGGCGGCATGCTGTCTGACCGTTTTGGCGGTGTGAAAGTCACATTACTGAACTTTGTGGTCATGGCTGTTTTCTCCGGCTTGCTGTTTTTTACGTTACCAGAAAACGGTCAAGGAGGCTCTTTTGGGGCGTTTTATGGCGTATTTATGGTGCTGTTTTTAACGGCAGGGTTAGGCAGTGGCTCAACCTTCCAAATGATCGCAGTCGTTTTTCGTAAATTAACCATGGATAAAGCCATTTTAAGAGGGGCTTCAGAACAAGAGGCTCAAAAAGAGGCGGTAACAGAAAGTGCAGCGGCTCTAGGGTTTATCTCTGCTATTGGGGCAATAGGTGGCTTCTTTATTCCAAAAGCGTTCGGTACATCATTAACACTGACGGGTTCACCGGCAGATGCAATGAAAGTATTTTTTATATTTTATATTTCCTGTGTGTTTATCACATGGCTGGTATACGGCCGTAAACACAAATAATAACAAGTCATAAAAATCAATTTTAGCAATGTACGGCGCCGGTCGCCGTCTCTTTGGAGGCAATCCGATGAGCAAGTTTTTAGACAGATTTCGGTATTTTAAGCAGTTGGGCGAAACCTTTTCAGGTGATCACGGGCAAGAGTTAAATGTAAACCGTGATTGGGAAGATGGTTATCGTAGCCGCTGGCAGCATGACAAAGTCGTGCGTTCCACCCATGGTGTTAATTGTACTGGCTCTTGTAGCTGGAAAATTTATGTCAAAAATGGGTTAGTCACTTGGGAAACGCAACAGACGGATTACCCACGAACTCGTCCTGATTTACCTGACCATGAGCCGAGAGGATGCCCTCGAGGGGCGAGCTACTCTTGGTATTTATACAGCGCAAACCGTGTTAAATACCCAATGATGCGTAAGCGCTTACTTAAATTGTGGCGTGAAGCAAAAGCGGAGCAACAAGACCCTGTTGCAGCGTGGCTTTCTATTATCAATGACCCGCAAAAGGCAAAAAGCTATAAACAAGCTCGTGGTCGTGGTGGTTTTGTTCGTTCAAGTTGGCAAGAAGTGAATGAACTGATTGCAGCGGCAAACGTTGCGACAATTAAAGAATTTGGTCCTGACCGTATTGTTGGTTTTTCTCCAATTCCCGCGATGTCAATGGTTTCCTATGCCTCGGGCGCTCGCTATTTATCGTTAATTGGTGGCTCATGCTTAAGTTTTTATGACTGGTATTGTGACTTGCCACCTGCGTCACCCATGACGTGGGGCGAACAAACTGACGTACCGGAATCAGCGGATTGGTACAATTCATCTTATATTATTGCTTGGGGTTCTAACGTTCCGCAAACCCGTACGCCAGATGCTCACTTCTTTGCAGAAGTCCGCTATAAAGGGACTAAAACAGTCGCGGTGACGCCGGATTACGCGGAAATTGCCAAATTATGTGACCATTGGTTGAACCCGAAACAAGGAACGGATAGCGCCATGGCAATGGCGATGGGGCATGTGATCCTCAATGAATTCCATGTAAAACGTGAAGCGGAATATTTCCGTGAATATGTGCGGACTTACACTGATATGCCGATGCTTGTCATGCTAGATAAGCGTGAAGATGGCTCTTATGTTGCTGGCCGTATGCTACGCGCATCCGATTTACACAATTCATTAGGCGAAGAGAAAAATGCCGAATGGAAAACCATCGCGATTGATGAAGAGACAGGCGAATTATGTGCTCCACAAGGTTCAATGGGGTTCCGTTGGGATGGCGGTCAAAAATGGAATTTAGAGCCGCGCGCTGGGCAAGATGCTCATGACATAAAAATGAAACTCAGCTTGGCAGATAGTCATGATGAATTTGTCGATGTTGGTTTTCCTTACTTTGGTGGCTTAGAAAGTGAGCACTTCCAGCATGTTGAACTTAAAGATGTTTTATTACATAAACTGCCCGCTAAACGTATTCAGTTAGCTGATGGTAGTGAATCATTGGTTACTAGTGTTTATGATTTAATGCTAGCGAACTACGGCATTGACCGTGGTTTTGGCGATGAAAACTGTGCAGTTGATTACGATGATATGAAAGCGTATTCACCTGCGTGGGCGGAAAAAGTCACTGGGGTTAGCCGCCAAAATATTATTCGCATAGCGCGTGAGTTTGCCGATACCGCAGAGAAAACCCATGGCCGTTCTATGGTGATTGTTGGCGCAGGGATTAACCACTGGTATCACATGGATATGACCTACCGTGCGATTATCAATATGTTGATTTTCTGTGGTTGCGTTGGGCAAAGCGGCGGTGGCTGGTCTCATTATGTTGGGCAAGAAAAATTACGTCCACAAACGGGGTGGTTGCCATTAGCATTCGGTTTGGACTGGCAGCGTCCACCTCGTCATATGAATAGCACCTCTTTTTTCTATAACCATTCAAGCCAATGGCGTTACGAAACTGTCTCAACAGAAGAGTTGCTATCGCCTCTAGCCGATAAACACGCCTTTAGCGGTAGTTTGGTTGATATGAATGTACGTGCCGAACGCATGGGGTGGCTGCCGTCAGCACCACAATTAAATGTCAACCCATTAAATATTGCGAAGAAGGCACAAAGTGAAGGGATGTCACCCACTGATTATACGGTTAAACAGTTGAAAGAAGGCAATATTCGCTTTGCTTCAGAGCAACCTGATGACCCTCAAAATTTCCCACGAAATCTGTTTATTTGGCGTTCAAATTTATTGGGTTCCGCAGGGAAAGGCCATGAATACTTACTGAAATACTTATTAGGAACTGAAAATGGTATTCAAGGCAAAGACTTAGGTCAACAAGGCGGCGTCAAACCTGAAGAAGTGGAATGGCAAGACAAAGCGGCAGAAGGGAAAGTTGACTTAGTGGTGACTCTCGACTTCAGAATGTCGAGCACCTGCTTATTCTCAGACGTTATTTTACCGACCGCTACTTGGTATGAAAAAGACGATATGAATACCTCGGATATGCATCCATTTATTCATCCATTATCAGCTGCGGTCGACCCTGCTTGGGGATCTAAAAGCGATTGGGAAATTTATAAGGGGATTGCCAAAGCATTTTCTGAGGTCAGCGTTGGGCACTTAGGCAAAGAAACGGATGTGGTGACGTTGCCGATCCAACATGATAGTGCAGCCGAGATGGCACAGCCTTTTGATGTGAGAGATTGGAAAAAAGGCCAGTGCGATCTAATCCCCGGAAAAACTGCACCGCACATTATCAGTGTTGAGCGTGACTATCCAAATACTTATGCACGTTTTACCTCTCTTGGCCCACTGATGGATAAATTGGGTAATGGGGGAAAAGGGATCAATTGGAATACGCAAGATGAAATTGATTTCTTGAAAAAACTCAATAAAACCCAGCCAGAGGGAGCCAATGCTGGGCGGCCAAAAATTGAAACAGCGATTGATGCAGCGGAAGTCATTTTAACACTCGCGCCTGAAACCAATGGGCAAGTGGCAGTAAAAGCATGGGATGCGTTAAGCAAAGTAACGGGCCGCGACCATACTCATCTTGCTCGTTATAAAGAAGACGAAAAAATCCGTTTTCGCGATATTGTTGCGCAGCCGCGTAAAATTATATCGAGCCCGACATGGTCAGGGCTGGAAGATGAACATGTTTCCTACAACGCCTGTTACACCAACGTGCATGAAATGATCCCATGGCGGACACTCAGTGGTCGTCAGCAGTTATATCAAGACCATGAATGGATGCGCGCCTTTGGGGAAAGCCTTGTGGTATATCGCCCACCGATTGACACTCGAGCGGCTCAGCCACTTATGGGGAAAAAATCCAATGGGTTCCCAGAAAAAGCACTGAACTTTTTAACGCCGCACCAAAAGTGGGGGATCCACTCCACTTACAGTGACAACTTATTAATGTTGACGTTAGGCCGCGGTGGCCCAGTGGTTTGGCTTAGCGAAGAAGATGCCCGCGAACTGGGTGTTGAAGATAACGATTGGGTTGAAGCTTTTAACAGTAATGGTGCATTAACCGCTAAAGCGATCGTTAGCCAACGTATTCCTGATGGCATGATCATGATGTACCACGCCCAAGAACGGCTGATCAACTTACCCGGCTCTGAAATTACGGCTCAACGTGGCGGAATTCATAATTCGGTCACGCGTGTTTGCCCGAAACCTACGCATATGATCGGTGGTTATGCGCACCTTGCCTATAGTTTCAATTATTACGGAACAGTAGGTTCTAATCGTGATGAATTTGTGGTTGTTCGCAAAATGAAACAGGTTGACTGGCTGGATGGTGAAGGTGATGCCTACCAGCAGACCTTGAGCGGAAAGGAGAAAGCATAATGAAAATTCGTTCTCAAGTCGGCATGGTGCTAAACCTTGATAAATGTATTGGTTGTCACACTTGCTCAGTGACCTGTAAAAATGTGTGGACTAGCCGCGAAGGGGTGGAATACGCATGGTTTAATAACGTCGAAACCAAACCGGGTATTGGTTACCCCCATAATTGGGAAGACCAAGAGAAATGGAAAGGGGGCTGGATCCGCACCATTAAGGGTAAATTGGTTCCACGTATGGGGAACAAAGTGGGCGTTTTATCAAAAATCTTCGCTAATCCAGATGTACCTGCTTTGGATGATTATTATGAGCCATTTAATTATGACTACGGCCATTTAAAAAATGCCAAAGAAGGTAAGCACGTACCGACAGCACGTCCTCGTTCATTAATTACGGGTGAACGGATGAGCAACGTGAAAATGGGACCAAACTGGGAAGATGATTTAGGCGGTGAATTCGCCAAACGAGCCCAAGATAAAAACTTTGAACATATTCAAAAAGAGATGTATGGGCAGTTTGAGAATACATTCATGATGTATTTGCCACGCCTGTGTGAACATTGTTTAAACCCAGCTTGCGTCGCGACCTGCCCAAGTGGGGCAATTTATAAGCGTTCAGAAGATGGTATTGTATTGATTGACCAAGACAAATGCCGCGGCTGGCGTATGTGCTTAACTGGTTGCCCGTATAAAAAAATCTATTTCAATTGGAAAAGTGGTAAATCAGAAAAATGCATTTTCTGTTACCCACGTATTGAGTCAGGCATGCCAACGGTTTGTTCTGAAACCTGTGTTGGTCGTATCCGCTATTTAGGGGTATTGCTGTATGACGCGGACAAAATTGAGTCGGCGGCCAGTGTCGAAAAGGAAACCGACCTTTACCAGAGCCAACTTGATGTTTTCCTTGATCCTCATGATCCAAAAGTGATTGAAGAAGCGCAAAAACAAGGGATCCCATTGAGTGTGATCGATGCGGCACAGAAATCTCCAGTGTACAAAATGGCGATGGAATGGCGCTTAGCCCTGCCATTGCACCCTGAATATCGCACGTTACCCATGGTGTGGTATGTACCTCCTTTGTCACCAATTCAGTCAGTAGCGGATTCAGGGCTCTTAGCTAATAACGGTGTATTGCCAGATGTGGAAAGTTTACGTATTCCAGTGCAATACCTTGCGAATTTGTTAACCGCAGGGGATACCGAACCAGTGTTATTGGCGTTAAAACGTATGTTAGCGATGCGCCATTTCAAACGAGCAGAAACTGTGGAAAACCAATGTGATACCAGTGCATTAGAGCAAGTTGGCTTAACACAAGCTCAGGCTCAAGAAATGTACCGCTATTTAGCCATTGCTAACTATGAAGACCGTTTTGTCATTCCATCGAGTCATCGAGAATTGGCGCGTGAAGCATTCCCTGAAGCGAAAGCTTGTGGCTTTAGTTTTGGTGATGGTTGCCATGGCAGCGATAGCAAAGCGAATTTATTTAATAGCAGGCGCATTGATGCCATTGATATCACACCAAAAAGTAATCAGGAGAAAGCACTATGATGACACTAAAAGTGATTTCTCGGTTATTGGAATACCCTTCGGAAGCGCTTTGGTTACATCGCGATGAGCTCATTGAAGCGCTAGAACAGGCTGATGAGCTGCCAGTCACACGGGCTGTTCAATTGATGGTGTTTGTGCGCGAGTATCTCAACGAAGACTTACTTGATATGCAGGCGCAATATTGTGAGTTGTTTGATAGAGGTCGCGCAACATCTTTATTGCTATTTGAGCATGTACACGGTGAGTCCCGAGACCGAGGGCAGGCGATGGTGGATTTAATGGCGCAATATCAGCAACACGGTTTGCAAATTGATTGCCGTGAATTACCCGACCATTTGCCCATTTATTTGGAATATTTAACGGTATTGCCGAGCAATGAAACTCTCGAGGGGTTACAGGATATTGCGCCAATTTTAGCGTTGTTAGGGGAAAGACTGAAACAGCGAGAAAGCCGTTTTTCTGTTTTATTTAATTTTTTACTTGAGCTTTCTCATAGCGATATTGCGACGGAGCAATTAAGCAAACAAGTGGCAACCGAAGTACGGGATGATACCCCAGAGGCGCTAGATGCGGTTTGGGAAGAGGAGCAAGTGAAATTTTTTGCCGATGAAAAAACATGTGGTAGCGAAGTGGCGGCACATCAACATCGCTTCGCCAATGCGGTGGTACCACAGTATTTGGATCTCAGTGTGGGCAGCCATGTAGGAGTTCAAAAATGAATTTTATCAATCAATTTTTCTTCGATATTTACCCCTATATCGCAGGGACGGTATTTATTGTCGGTAGTTGGTTACGTTACGATTACGGGCAATACACGTGGCGAGCGGGTTCCAGCCAAATGTTGGATAAAAAGAACATGCGTTTGGCATCAAACTTATTCCATTTGGGGATTATTGGGATTTTTGTCGGGCACTTTTTAGGCATGCTAACGCCTCATTGGATGTATGAATCTTTTCTGCCAATGCATATTAAGCAGTTAATGGCGATGATTGGTGGGGGCGCTGCTGGTGTGATGATGCTAATTGGTGGTGCGATGCTATTGAAGCGCCGCCTAACAAATCCTCGCGTGAGAGCAACGTCATCCTTCGGTGACATCATGATCTTAACTTTGTTGGTGGTGCAAGTTTGCTTAGGGTTACTTACCATTCCTTTCTCAGCACAACATATGGATGGTAGCGAAATGTTAAAATTAGTGGGGTGGGCACAGTCTATTGTGACATTCCATTGGGGGGCATCCAATTACCTTGAAGGGGTTGGGATTGTTTTTAAACTGCATATTGTGTTGGGTATGACGATATTTTTACTCTTCCCATTCTGCCGTTTAGTGCACATTTGGAGTGCACCTATCGAATACCTGACTCGTCGGTATCAATTGGTGAGAAATCGCCATTAAGTTTTGGGTATATAGGAATATTGACCAGTATATTTTTTTAATACAACTGGTTCTTGTATAAACAACAAACATGGTTATTTTGCTACCCCATCTTATATAAGATGGGGTTTTGTTTTAAAGGCTGATTTACTTTTTATCACCATCACCTTGAGTATAGATAATGTTAAATATAATGATGAACTATGATGATTTTCGATGACGCTTCAATTAAACATTAGTTTATATATTCTAGGTATTATTATTTTGGCGGTGATGTGTTTATTGAAAGTCATTTGGTCTTTCGCTTTACTCCACTTTGGGATTTATCTATTTCGCTATTTAACGTATTTCAATTTAATTAATCACATTAAAGATGGATTGATTAGTTTTAATTGAAGGTATTTGGTTCCGATTTTGGCCTTAATATGGGGGTGTATATTTATAAAGTTATCTCTGGTTACCTTTTATTACTATCTGAAATGATTTGAAATATAAAAAATTATCTAATGATTATTTTTGGTTTGATTTTTTCTTAATTGTTTCTATTTCCACTTTAATTTAAATAAATGTTTTTTTATATGAATGATTTCTAGGTGTTATTTATATTTGTTTTATGGTTTAATTTGTTTATCTGTTTGATAATTATTGATTTATTTTTGTTTTTTGTTTTGTCTAATATGTAACAATTAGTGAATTATGAAATATTATGAAAATATTTATTTGTTTTTTTTGGGATGTTTCTGATTAATTATTTGTCGGGTAAATCTCGATTTAATATCTTTGGATTAATTTTCTGATTGCATTTCCTCTTTCTTCATTTTTTTTCACTAATAAGAACCCGTTTTGTGAGTATAAAAAACTTTATTAGTAATGATTGGGTTTATTTTATGGTTTTTTATTAAAAAAACCTTAATTTAATTAGATGAGTATCACTAACTTATCCTGTAATGGTGTATTTAAGATGGTGCGTGTAATGGATTATATATATATATCACTAACTTATAATAGAAAGGGGTAGTTAACTCACGGATTTGACATAACTAAAATGAGGTATAATAATGGCAGCGCATTGATGCACTGTTTAATTATTTCACTTATTTAATTAGCTAAGTGTGATAAATAGAAATAGTTATTAGTATCAATCCTTAATATTTGCTGATCGAATATATTTTAAGAAAAAATTAAAATAATCAGATTAATAATAAATCGTTATTTTAATTTGTGTTGTCTTTTTATCTAATGGAAATGTATAAAATGAAATTAAATAAACTTGCTTTAGTATTAGGTTTAGGTTTAGCGGTAGTTGCTGGTTCTGCTTCTGCAAACCAAGGTGGCGGCCAAGTCACTTTTAAAGGTTCAATCATTGATGCTCCTTGTTCAATTCCACCAGGTTCTCAAGCATTTGAAGTACCAATGGGTGCTATCGCAACATCCGCATTAAACGGCGGCGGTAAAAGTATTGCTCGTGACTTCAATATTCAATTAGAGCAGTGCGACATTTCGACTCTGAAAACAGTTCAAACTACATTTACTGGTACACCAAGTGCTTCTGTAACTGATGGTTTAGCTATCGCAGGTACCGCGAAAAACGCAGGTATTGTGATCACTGATTTCAACGGCACTAAAATTGCTTTAGGCGCGAAATCTCCATCACAAGCTCTGTTCACAGGTGCAAATACACTGCGTTTCCAAGCATATTTGCAAGGTGATGATGATGCAGTAAATAAACCAGCTGTACCTGGTGAATTTGATGCAATCGCAACATTTGCTCTGAGCTACCAGTAATTGGTATCGCCCGTACAAGGATGTATGGGCACTAATTTGAATGCATTGAAATTGGTTATTAAGTTGAAATGGAGTCGCTATGAATCACTTTGGCATTATTGTCATGGTGCTTTCAGGAATGATATTTGCCCCGATAGTGAGTGCGCAAAATCAAAATTCTCGGGCACAAAGTCAGTTCAAAGGAACTGTTACTATGGGCGGTTCAATCATTGAGAGCCCTTGTGCAATTGATGCTGATAACCGAGATCAATCAGTTAGCATAACGACTGTACCGGTTAGCCAGATAATTCACGACAGAGAAAGTCCAACAAGTGATTTCTCTATACGCCTTATCAATTGTGTTTTAACACCGGTAACTCCTGGAGCTCCTAATTGGCAAACTTTCAATATTACATTCGATGGTCCAACTGATGGCCGTAACTTCGATGTGTTTGGGCATGCGAATGGATTATCAGTAAAAATTTCTGATTTGGCTGGAAATGTTGCAATACCTGGTAAGGCAATGCCAGATTTACCTATTAGCGCGGGAGAGACAACTCTGCACTATAAGGTGCAGGTAGTGCCTAATAATAAGCGCTTAAAACCAGGGAATTATCAGACAACTATCCGTTTTAAAATGGATTATTACTGAGTTATTACTAAGGGACTATTATGGCTCTGCGATTAAAAAGTAAAAATAAAGTATTTAATAACTCAGTAAGTTATTTTTTAACGCCTGTTGCTACCATGGTGTTTATAGCCATTGCTCATATAAATTTAGCTAATGCAAATAATGATAGTATTGAGTTTAATACGGACGTTTTAGATCTTCAGGATAAAAAAAATATTTCTTTAAATGAGTTCTCTCGTGCGGGCTATGTTATGCCTGGGAAATACCCATTTAAAATTAATTTAAATAGTCGCGATTTAGCTGACATTTTTGATATTGAGTATATCGCGGATCCCAATGATCCGAGTATGACTGAACCTTGTTTAACGCCAGATATTGTTGACCATATCGCTTTGCGCGACGAATGGAAGCAAAAGGTTGAGTTTGCTAAAAATGGCCAATGTTTAATTCCAGAAACCATTCCAGGAATGACAATAAATGGTTCTTTAGCCAAAGAAACAGTTACCATTACTGTACCTCAGGCGTATATCGAATTTACCTCTGATAACTGGGATCCACCATCTCGCTGGGATGAAGGGGTACCCGCTCTCATTTTTGACTATAACTTGAATGCTAACCTGATAAGGCCTGCTGATTCAGCCAATAGCCAGTCGGTAACTGGTAATGGTACAACAGGTTTTAACCTCGGAGCTTGGCGCTTTAGAGCTGACTGGCAAGCAAGTTATAATCGAACTAATGGCCAATCCACAGATCGTAAATGGGATTGGAGCCAATATTATGCTTATCGAGCAGTTAAAGAACTAAATGCAAAGCTAACGATGGGGGAGCAATTCCTACGCTCAGGATTATTTGATTCATTCCGTTATATGGGGGTAAGTCTTATCTCTGATGAGAGAATGTTACCACCTAACTTACGTGGCTATGCGCCTGAAGTCACTGGTGTTGCAAGAACTAATGCTAAAGTGGTTGTGACTCAGCAAGGGCGCGTTATTTATGAAACGCAAGTTGCTCCTGGGCCTTTTCGTATTCAAGATTTAAGTGATGCTGTTAGCGGTAAATTAGATGTACGCATCGAAGAGCAAGATGGTTCTGTACAAGAATTCCAAATGAATACTGCCTCCATACCATATTTAACTCGTCCTGGCTCAGTACTGTTTAAGATTGCAGGTGGCCGACCGAATAATATGGAACACGAAACAGAAGGGCAAGGATTTGTTACGGGGGAGTTTAGCTGGGGGGTCTCTAACGGTTGGTCATTATTCGGCGGTGGCGTTGCGGCAGGCGACTATAACGCATTATCACTCGGTGTTGGTCGAGATTTACTCGCTTTCGGTGCAATTTCATTCGATATCACTGAGTCACGAGCAAAACTGAAAACAGAAAACAAAATCTATACGGGTGCGTCTTATCGCTTAAGTTATTCAAAACGTTTTGAAGAATATGATAGCCAAGTTACCTTCGCAGGATACCGATTCTCTGAACGTGACTTTATGAGTATGAACCAATATCTAGACCGTCGTTACAGAGGGGTGGAATTCGATAATAGTAAAGAGCTGTATACGATCACATTTAATAAGTATTTCACTAGTGCGGATCTGACTGCGTATCTGAACTATAACCACGAAACTTATTGGAATAAGCCTGCGGCAAAACGCTATAACCTTTCTATTGCTAAATATTTTGATATTGGCCGTTTTAAAAACATCAATTTAAGTTTAACGGCATTTCGTAACAAATTTGATAATAGAAATAATGACGATGGGCTATATATGAACCTCTCTTTGCCTTGGGCTGATAGAGCGTCAATTAGCTATAACAATATGGTTACTAGGGATGGTAATTCTCACACTGTCAGCTATTTCGACTCCATTGATGATAAAACAAATTATCGTGTTGGTACTGGGGTGAGTAGTCGTGGTCGCGGAACTATTGATGGTTTCTATACGCGTTACGCGGATTTAGCAACAGTAACGGCAAGTACCAGCTATATCAATGGGGATACCTCTTCAGCGGCATTTTCTTTACAGGGTGGCGCAACTGTCACGGGGCATGGTGCCGCACTACACCGCATTAATACGCCAGGTGGAAGTCGAGTGATGGTAGGTACTGAAGGTGTGAAAAATGTTCCTATTCAAGGTTTTGGACCAAACACAGAAACCAATATTTTTGGTAAAGCAGTGGTCGCTGACATCAGTGATTACTATCGTACCAGTACGCATATTGATGTGACTCAATTACCTGACGACGTGGAAGCGATTCGAACATCGCAGCCTATAACACTGACTGAAGGAGCCGTGGCTTACCGTGAGTTTGAGGTGTTATCGGGTGTTAAAACGATGGTGAGATTGGCATTGGCAGACGGAAGTTATCCGCCATTTGGGGCTACCGTGAGAAATGAGAAAAATAGAGAGCTCGGTATCGTGACAGATAATGGCTCCGTTTATATCTCGGGTGTTAATCCAAATGAAGTTTTAGATGTCTATTGGGATGGAAGTGCGCAATGCAAAATTCAAGTCCCTGAAAATATTACAACAGCGGAATTTAACTCACTGTTATTACCGTGTACAAGCAGCCCAAGTGTTGAACCTGGATATATGCCAGCAAAAGCCGTGCCTGTTGGGCAGCCTGCACCAGTTTACAAACCTGCACCGATTAAACAGGGCGTAGCACCAAGTCAGCGTTGGTTATTGAAACCACCGGATATTGCTTACAGCGCAGATTATACCGAGTAACCCAAGTTGCTTGATTTTATAAATAGTTGGTACATATGAATATTAAGAAAATTGCATTTTTTACTACGACAATTACGTTATCCGCGGTGCTATGTGGACAGGCTTTAGCTGCAATTGCACTTGATAGAACACGGGTCATTTATAATGGGGCTGAAAAGACCATTAGCTTAAATATTAAGAATGAAAACACAGAGTTACCCTATCTTGCACAGGGCTGGATTGAAGATATTAATGGTAACAAAATTGAAAGCCCACTCACGGTTTTACCGCCAGTTCAACGTGTAGAGCCCGGTGAAGGTAGCCAAGTTAAAATTCAATCTCTTCCTGATATCGCTACATTGCCACAGGATAGAGAAAGTGTTTATTACTTTAACTTACGTGAAATTCCACCGCGTAGTAAAGAAGCTAACGTATTACAAATTGCGTTACAGACGCGTATTAAATTGTTTTATAGACCAAAAGCGTTATATGCCACTCGTACGGACTTAGAAAACCCATGGCAAGAGAAAATTACACTCACACGCAAAGGTGATGCCTATGAAATTACGAATCCAACGGCTTATTTCGTCACGATTGTAGATGCAAGCGCAAAAGTGGGTGGAGACACTGTCAAACAATTTGAACCGGTCATGATCTCACCAAAAAGTAATGGAATGCTTAAAGGTAGTGCAAGTGCCATGGGGGCAAAACCAGTTCTGACTTATATCAACGATTATGGTGGAAGGCCTAAGTTGACGTTTGGTTGTGCTGGTACAACTTGCAAAGTTGAATCTTCGACAGACAGATAACGGGGAATAACGTATGAAAAGGACTCTCCTGTTCAGCACTCTCTTATTCGGTTTAGTTCCTACGTTTACCTTTGGAATAAGCAGTTGGGATATTGATGGTTTACACGGGACATTGACAGTCAATGGCATGATGACCGAAGCACCTTGTACGATGGATGTGACTAATTCAATGCGCCAAGAAGTGTCTCTAGGGGAGATCCCTTCTTATTCACTCCGTAAACCTGGTGACAGAGCTGAGCCAGTTTCATTCGAATTAGAATTTAGACATTGCATTCGCACGGAAAGCCGAATGAAAGACACTAGAACGGGCAGAGCGATTTGGGATGCAATGCAGCCCGTGATAACGGTTTCCTTTGTTGCTGTATCAGATAAACATTTTCCAGAAATGTTAAGTGTAAAAGGTGTCTCCGGCTTAGCGTTAGAAGTGACTGATGCACAACGGGAAGACATCAGATTAGGAAGCCGAGGTCGTCCACAATTCCTTGATGCACCGCAGGGGACTCTTCAGTATTTCGTCACGCCAGTGAGAACTCCCGAAAAATTAACGGAAGGAAGTTTCAGCGCCGTAATGGACTTTAAGGTGGATTATGAATGATTTAAATAAGCAGCGGTACCTGCTGGCATCATGTCTCGCTGGACTACTTTTTACATCGGCTTCCTATGCAGGGTTACCCGAATCACGTATCAGCCCATCGGGAAATACACGGGCGACAATCACGCCCGGTATGATAACCGTACCGATTAAAGGTGTTGTGTTAGCTCCACCGCCTTGCAAAATTAATGGTGGAAATATAATCAAAGTCAATTTTGATGAAATCATGAGTACGCGAATTGACGGTAACGCTTACTCGAGACCTATAAATTACAACATTGACTGTGAAAAAAGACCAACATCGCAAATGAAGATGACGTTGATTGGTATTCCTGCATCTTTTGATAGCGGTGCAATTGAGACAGATCTTCCGGGGTTAGGAATAGCATTTCGTTATAACGGAAGCAAGCTTCGATTAAATCAAGAAATTAAGTTTGTATATCCAAATGCACCTCAATTTGAAGCGATACCTGTTCGTGACCTATCCACAACACTAACAAAGGGTGGGGTTTTTCATGCGGGCGTCACTATCAAACTTGATTATCAGTGAGGGAAAAATAATGCAAAGAATAATCAAAAGATTTCCGCTGATAATGAGTTTGTTAGTAATACCTACTAGCGCTGTGATGGCAAACGATGTGGAATTTACAGGAACCTTGTTAATTCCACCGCCTTGTACTGTTTTTGAAGATAAAGTCAACGTCATTGAATACAAAGATATTGGTTTACATAAAATAGATGGGGTCAGATTCACGAAACCTATTAATTACGCATTGAAGTGTGAAGACAATTTAAAAGGTTGGGACTTGATGCTGACAATCAAAGGCACCGCAACCGATTTTGATGCGTCAGCTTTGGAAACCAATGTTCGAGATCTTGGCATGCGTATTACCCAAAATGGTTTAGGTTTTGAAATCAATAAACCATTAAAGATTACATATGGGCAACCGCCTGTTTTAGAAGTTGTTCCAGTTAAGAGATTGGGAGTTACGTTGCCTGAAGGAGGCTTTACCGCAACAGGGACATTGCTAGCGGAGTACCAATAATGAACAAATTAATTCAATGTGCAGTAGCCGGAGCATTAGTTATCAACTTCAGTACGGCTTTTGCTGTACCTGATAATTTAAGAATTATCGGTAATTTAGTAGAGGAACCCTGCACTATTTTGCCTGGTGATGAAAACATCCTGATGGAATTTTTTGATACACCAGAAAAAAACTTTTACACCTATGGTGAAACTCCGCCTAAAGAGTTTGCGATTAAACTGGCCGACTGTGACACAACGATAGGCAAATTTGTGGAAGTGACGTTTTCAGGAACACCTAATCTTGCACTTCCTGGTTTTATTGCATTATCAACAAATAGTGTTGCATCTGGTTTCGCAGTGGGGTTACAAAACTCAGATAAAACACCACTGGCTATTGACCAGAAAGGCTCGAAGTTAACGTTACAAGATGGTGCTAACCAATTACGGTTTTATGCGTATTTAAAAGGTGAACCTGATGCTATTGCGAATAAAACAATAAAAGTAGGGCCTTACAGTGCTGTAGCAACATTTAAATTAGATTATGAATAATAAGGCTGTGACTAATATGAAAGTATTTTTATCGCTATTAATTGGTGCAGTCATGTTTTCATCTACTGCATCCGCCTCTATTTTTTCTTATATCACGGAATCAAGACCCGGTAGTAACCCAAATAACGGAGATGCAGATTATAAGTATGTGATTGCCCGTTGGGACCCTGAATTGCCAACTACGCGTAATCCTTGCTTTGGGTGGTCGAGATGTTATCTCACCATAAGCCATAAGCACACAGCTGCTGGAACACCAGGGTCGGCAACCGTCGAGTTGGCCGAAATTTCTAAGTATCAATACATGCGTGACATTCAGAATATACCCGGTGTTTTGGCAAAGGCGACAGCTCCAGCAACACAGTGGGCTGTTCATACCGGGGTTAGGCTACAGAATAATCAGGAATGTGTGGGGCTGTTTTACCAAGATCGCACAGGGGTTACAAATAACGGTGGGTTAATTCCCGGCTCATTATGTGGCATTGCGCCTCCACCGATTGGAGCTTGTAAGATCAACAATACCATCCCAGATATCAACTTTGGCCCAATTAGCGAAGCAGACCTCGCAGGCCAATCAAAACAAGTAAACATTAGTGTGACATGTAACTTAGCGATGGATGTTTTAGTGATTGCCACTGGTGTTAACGTAACAAATGGGCGTGTAAATTTACGGCCTGATAACAGTTTATACGCGAATTTGTATTTAGGCGGGAATAATACACCAGGGGAAAATGGTTATAGAATTCACGTACCTGCAGGTGGAACAAATTCGGTAACGTTGAAAGCCGTATTAGGTACCAGTGGCCGAGTTCAAGCTGGCCAATTTGAAGGTGCCGCAGCCCTTATTTTAACTGTGCCTTAATAGATGGTGAAAATATGTATTCAGAAAATGGCAGTGAAAAAATCCATTATATGGTAGGTCAGAGGATCTTAGAAAAGCGTAGAGAACTGGGATATACCGGTTTTCAGTTAGCTCAATTACTCGGTGTTAGCCAACAACAGATCTCACGCTATGAAAGAGGCAAAATCAAGATTGATTTATTTCACTTGTTTAAACTTGCATTTTTGATGGGAACACCAATTGATTGGTTCCTTGAAGATATCAGCTCTCAGCTCAGTGAAAATGGGCGACTGGATGATACGCAATAATAAGTCTTTAAATGGTTGTTAATGATAAATAGGTTGAGATGACGATTTTATGTCGCCTAACTGTAATAAAAGTCGCTAAGCAAGCGCGTACAGTAGGAAACTCAACCTATTTATTTTTGAATTAAGTGCCGTAACAAACTGCCAACCCTTTCTTTTATAGAGTTCTCCTCGTTTTGTATCTCGCTCTTGCCTTTTAACACTTTAAAATTCATAGATTCAACGAATTAAATTGATGTTTTTGTGCGTTGTAACAACTTTTCAGCGAATGCAAATGCAAACTAATATCATTTGCGCTTATTTGCGTGTAATATACGCTACATTGTGGATCACCAAATTTTATCATCAGTACTTTTATCGATGGACGGAGGAAATTAGATGTTTGCAAAATCATTAGTTTCGGGTATTGCTTTGTTATCAGCATTAGTATTAGCGGGTTGTGATAACGCGAAAGACTCTACAGAAACAGCTCAAGTCGCAGAAAAACAAACTATCACAATAGAACATGCCCAAGGCAAAACTGAAATTCCTCGTCACCCTCAAAAAGTCATTGTGATGAACATGGAAACACTAGACATCATGGATGCACTCGGAGCCCCAGTTGCCGGTGTTCCTCAAACCAATGTTCACTTCCCTGAATTCTTAACAAAATATAGCGGCTCTGAATACGTCAATGGCGGGACATTATTTGAACCTGCTTATGAAACATTAAGTAATGCTAAACCTGACCTGATTTTAGGCGGTAGCCGTGCTCGTGATGCCTATGACAAACTCAGTGGTGTTGCTCCAACTATTTCATTAGACATAGATAACAAAAACTTCATTGGTAGTTTAACTGAGCGTACTAATGAGCTTGGCGCATTGTTTGGTAAAGAAGAGCAAGCCAAAAAACTCATTACTGACTTCAATGCAAAAATTGAAGGTATCAAAGCTAAAGCGCCTACTGCGGGCAAAGCAATGGTGATCTTAGTCAGCGGCGGTAAAATCTCCGCATATGGCCCAGGCTCACGTTTCGGTTTTATCTTTGATGTATTAGGTTTTGAACCTGCTTATGTGTTTGAAGAAAACACTGGTCGCCACGGTAATATCGTTAATGCAGAATTACTGGTGAAATTAAACCCAGACTGGTTATTTGTTATCGACCGTGACAGCGCAATTGGCAAAACGGATGCACAGCCTGCTGCGGAAGTATTAGATAACGCATTAGTGAGAAAAACAGCAGCATGGGAAAAAGGCCAAATTACTTACCTTGACCCAACTGCCGTATATATTGCGGGTGGGATCCAAACTTATTCCCAGTTAATGGACGATATCAATACAGCATTAGAGAAGAGCCAAGCAAAATAACCGATGAAAACGCTTTATCTTTTTTGTGGAATTATCGCGTTATTGGTTTTAGCGGTATTAAGCTTGTTTATTGGAGCGGGTGACGTGTCACCCGTTTCGCTTTTCACCGACCCAGAGATGCAAGACATCTTTTTTATTAGCCGAATTCCCCGAACCGTCTCCTTGATTTTAGCTGGTAGCGCGATGAGCGTTGCAGGCCTAATCATGCAATTATTAACGCAAAACCGTTTTGTGGAGCCTTCTCTTGCAGGAACAACCCAGTCAGCTAGCTTAGGCTTACTTGTGGTAATGATATTATTCCCTGCGGCAAGCATTATGACCAAAATGGTGGTTGCCAGTGGTTTTGCACTTCTTGGCACCATGCTGTTTATGATGCTATTGCGTCGCGTAATTTTAAAATCGGCACTGATCGTCCCTTTGGTTGGGATTATGTTAGGTGCAGTGATTAGCGCATTGACCATCTTTACCGCTTATTATTTCGACTTGTTGCAATCTCTTGGTGCATGGATGAGTGGTGACTTTTCTAGCATCATTCAAGGTCGATATGAACTGTTGTGGTTAGTTGGAATATTAACATTAATTGCTTGCTGGATTGCAGATAGCTTTACGGTTGCCGGTATGGGACGTGAGTTTTCAATTAATGTTGGCCTAAATTATCGCAAAGTAATGACTATCGGTTTATCAATCATCGCCTTAATCAGTGGCGTGGTGGTCGTGGTGGTTGGGGCTTTACCTTTCCTAGGCTTAATTATTCCAAATTTGGTGAGCTTAGTGATGGGCGATAACATACGTAAAACCATTCCATGGATTTGTCTTGCTGGTGGTGGCTTAGTTTTACTCTGTGACATTATTGGGCGCTTAATTCGCTATCCATTTGAAATCCCTGCAAGTGTGATTTTAGGTGTTGTTGGCGCGGTGATTTTCTTATATTTATTGTTGAAGCAACAACGTTATGCAAAAAGTTAATTCATCAATAGCGTTACCGAAAAAAGGGGTAACGCCGTTGCAAAGAATAGGGATACTACTGGCATTATCATTGTTATCCATTGTTCTTTATATGACGGTCAATTTGGGCAATAACCTTGCTTATATTTTGCCGCACCGAGGCTATATTGTTCTCACCATGATTGTGGTGGCTTTCGCCTCAGGGGTTTCAACAGTTCTCTTTCAAACGATTGCTAATAATAAGATATTGACCCCATCTATCATGGGATTAGAAGCATTATTTATATTATTACAAACCATTTTTGTCTTCTATACCGATAGCTTTCCATCCTCTTGGTTATTGAATATTGGTAAGTTTTTATTAGAGTCCACACTACTCGTGCTGTTCTCTGTACTACTTTATCGCTGGTTATTTGTGTCAGTTAAAATGAATATCAACCTAGTATTGATGGTGGGTATTATTCTTGGCACATTATTTCGCAGTGTAGCGACATTACTACAGCGCTTAATGGACCCCAATGAGTTTTCTATTTTACAAAGCCGGATGTTTGCTACCTTTACCAAAGGAACGCCTGAGCTCATTCTATTCACGCTGCTTATCACTGCGGTTGTGGGCGTTTTATTGTGGCGTATGCGCTATTGCTTCGATGTTATCGCGTTAGGGCAAGCCAATGCAGTGAACTTAGGGATTAATTATCGCCAGCAAGTCACGGTTATCTTGTTGCTTATTTCAATATTGGTGGCGGTTTCTACGGCACTGGTTGGCCCTTTAACATTCTTAGGCTTGATGGTTGCGAACTTAGCTTACTTAGTGGCTGGCAGTAGCCAACACCGCTATTTGCTTCCCGTTTCCTTTCTACTTGGTGTCATTGCGCTGATTGGTGGCCAATTGATCCTTGAGTATGGCCTAAATATGGCGGGGACATTATCGGTTGTTATCGAGTTTGTCGGTGGAATATTCTTTATTTATATGGTGTTAAGAAGGTTTTAGTATGATTGAAATTAGTCAGATATCGAAAAGTTATCAGGATACTAAAGTCTTAGATAACGTCACAACAACAATTAAAAATAGCGGTATTACCTCAATCATCGGGCCTAATGGTGCAGGTAAATCAACACTGTTGTCGATTATTGGGCGTTTGTTACAGCCTGATGACGGTGGTTATGTCAAAGTGAATGAACTTGATGTATCAACAACACCTAGTGATAAACTCGCCAAATGTTTATCTGTTCTGCGCCAAGAGAACCAATTTGCGAGTCGGCTAACCGTTGAAGAGTTAGTTGGTTTTGGGCGCTACCCGTATACCAAAGGCCGTTTAACCATTGATGACAAAAAGAAAATTGATGAGTCACTCTCTTTTCTAAATTTGTCAGATTTACGTCACCGTTATTTAGATGAATTATCGGGCGGCCAGCGCCAACGGGCTTATGTGGCAATGGTTTTATGCCAAGATACAGAATATGTTTTACTCGATGAGCCATTGAATAATCTCGATATGAAACATGCCGTGATTATGATGAAACTGCTGCGTAAAGCAGCAGACGAGCTGGGCAAAACGATTATTTTAGTTATCCATGATATTAACTTTGCGTCAGTTTATTCTGACTATATTGTTGCACTGAGAAACGGTCGTTTGTCTTACCACGGTAAGCCAGAGGAGATCATGAAATCTGAAATTATTGAGGATATTTTTGATACCCCGGTTGATATTAAGAGGGTAGATGATCAGTATATTGCTCTCTACTACTAAATTTTCGTCGTCCTTCGAGCTGTAGCGGTGTTGGCTACGCTCGCTAACCCTAGTCACATACTTTTGTATGCTCCTAGGGATTAGCTTCTCTTGCCGCCTTGCTACAGTTCGAATGATTTAGAAAATTAAATGTTAGAATATTTTTTATAAAAAGGGGTAATCTTCACTGCGGTGAAATCTCAATGTCTTCATCGGTTGTCAGTAAATCTAGCGGTTGCAGTACTTCTAAACGCTTTATCCCATCGGCATTCACCACTAAACGCGCCAGCTCATTGTAGGTTTTTTTATTTATCGTGACGCGACGGCAAAGGTAAATATGGTAAACCTTCTCACCAATGATCGCAGGCTCATCATCATTGACCGTTAATTCTTCGTAGCTAATATCAATATATTTTAGGAAGTCAGAAATATTAAAGCGCGTAATATCAGCGATTGATGATTGGTTTTTTTCAAACACGGAATGGCGATTATGGAGTAATACATCTTTACGATAATACAGAATGTCTTCCATTCGCTGGACATTAATTAAATTGACCCAATGAGATTTTTGCCGCATTTCACGGATATCTGGGGAAAGCATATTTTCGCTAATAAAGCGAAAAGACTCTTTACAAGTACCCACAGGTGCTTTCACCCCTTCGCGATAAATACGCAATTGGCGGTCAGGGATCCACTTTTGGAATAACCGATACAGTTGCTCCCGGCCAACTTCTTTTAGCCTATCTTTGAAGATATAACCGATGATCATCGCCAAAAATAAGTTGGCACTTAAAGCGCCATATTTTCCTTGCCAGAAAAAGGCGATAACAGTAGCGAAAATCATTGAAATTGCAGCGGCAATACCATAAATAGAGTGCAATAGCAGGGGAAGTCCTCGTTTATGGCGAATTTCTAAATAGAGATAACGATTGATATACTTTTTCAATAAATTGCGGCGGTATGTGACTAATTCAGCATCCGTTTCATCACTGGGAAAACAATCAGGATACTGCTTTTTCAAATAACGCATCTCTTGGTACCAAAAATGACGTATTTCTTCGCGTAACGGTATTTGTTTATCTGCTAATAAATCACGCAAATAATTCATAGTGTAATACGTCATAAATTCGTCACAATAAGAAAAAGCATTGGAATGGATAGCTTTTTCAATGTTGGCTGATGGTGTTGCTAACTCCCGATAAGCACAGAGGCATTTGGCGATATTTGCCATAAACTCAGTCAAATATTCAGGAGTCTGCCGTTGGGGAGTTTGGCTTACCATTTTAATGTTCAAGCGGATCGTTCTTTTGAACGTTAAGGCATAGCGCTTTAGCCTATTTTCGTATTCGTCCAATGAAGGTAAGTTTTGTGGGTTATATTGCTGTAGCCACTGTTTTAGCTCATCCAATGCCCCGTTTTCATCTGTAAGTGATGCTAATTTCACTGTAGGTGGGCGTAGCCGAATATAGTTTTTTAGGCTACGCTGGAGGTTTGATGCAGTATAGAGGTCAGGATTAATCTGTAATGATGAAGGTAAAAAGAAAAAAGTCTCTACTTGGTAGCGGATCTCTTTAGACTTACGTGGAAATAATACCTTTTGTTTGATTTCAAACTGTTTTTTTCCATGGATCTTGAGAGATTCTTTAATCATACATTACCTTGTCTTATGTCATTACTAACGTTTACGTTGGTAATCGCAGCATCGCATGTTTAATTGTTGGAGAACTTAGGTAATAGCATACAGGAAACGAGCGTAACAATCTGTGAGAGGATGTTGAAAGATATGGCAATAAAGAAATGGGGTTAATATAACGAGGCACATTGCTATGCCCCATTATCGTTAGCTATTCGTTAGCGAATAACTTATTTTTTTGCAGCTGGGCGTACCGCTGTCACTTCGATTTCTACTCTCCAAGCTGGGTTAGCCAGTTTAGCGACTTGGAAGGTAGAACGAGCTGGCAGATTAGTCACTTTCTCAGACTCATAGAACTTGTTGTAACCAGCCATAAAGCCAGCAAAGTCCATCGTGCCTTGAGTTTCTTCACCACCAACTAAGAATACTTGCATTTTAACAACGTCGTTCATGGTCAAACCCATACCTTCAAGGTTAGCTTGGATTTGTTTTAACACGTTGATCGTTTGTGCTTCGGTATTACCATAAGACTCTAAAACGCCTTCTTTAGCGTCTGCAGAGATTTTAGAAGGAACTTTTCCGCTCAGGAAAATAAGGCTGTTGCCTGCACCGATTTCTACTGATTCAGAGATAGGGAATCCTTTCACTGGAACGCGTTTAACATCATCGGCTGCATTTGCACTTGCTACACCTAAAATCAAAGGCAGAGAAAGCAATAAAGTTTTATAGCGCATGTAAACTCCTTAACATTATCAAAGTAAAATAGGATCTATTAATATTATCAAAAATTAAACTTTCATTTAACTTTAAACTATTCACTAATAGATCCACAGTAAAAATCGTTATTTTCCCTGTTTTTTAGTTAAAACGAGAAAGTTTATACGGCGTAGGGTCGATAAATGGTGTTTCACCCATTAACAATTCTGCCGTTAATCGACCAGATGCAGGGCTTTCTGTCATACCCCAGCCTGTAGCGGTGTTGATGACCAAGCCTGGATACTGCTCGACGGTTGAAATAATTGGAATTTCATCATCCGTTGGTGCAACGGTACCACCCCAGCGTTCAACCACTTTGGACTCTTTAAATACTGGGAATTCTTTTCTCAGTCTTTCCAGAACGCCATCTAAGTGTTCGTTGTTTGGTGTATTCGTCGCTGTACGGAACTCTTCGAATGGTGTCTTCTCGTCTAAGTTCCAAGACGTTGCCATCATGAAGGAGTTGAATAAGTCTTTACCAATAGAGAACTCTAATGGTAATTCTCCACCGCCTAATACGTGTAGGAATCTAGGTCCTAACAGGAAGCTGTCTTTAACGATAGAGCTGGTAAAGATACGTGGAGCAACCGCGTAGGTACCATCAGCTTGTTCACGGAAGTGGATACCGTTAGGTAAGTGTACGTTACCTTTTGGTGCGCCTGGTACGCCAGTAATACGTTGTTGTGACAGGTAAACGTTCAGTGTTGGAACGTCAATGCCTAAGTTACCCATGAACAGACGCGACCAAATCCCCCCCGTCAGAACAACACGAGACGTTTTGATTGCACCTTTTTCTGTAACAACATCAGAAATTTTGCCGCCTGCAGTTTCAATACCACGTACTGCGCAGTTGGTGTAGATACGGATACCGATTGATTTTGCGTAGTTTGCCATGGTTGGTGTGACAACTTCAGGATCAAGGCTACCTGAGTCTTCTTCAAATCCACCGATTTTCCATGGAGTTTGTGCATCAACCAGACGATTAGCCAGTTCAGTACCTTCAATCATGCGGGTACGTAATGGGGTATCGAAACCTGGGTTTTCAGATGCCGCTTTTATCCACGCTCTTGAAACTTCTAAATCTTCTTCGCTTGAAGGCACTTCAACGCGGCCTTGAACACGGTAGCTGGTGTCAGCACCGATTTTTTCGTTCATGCCAAGCCATTGAATTTTCCCGTAGTGGTGTAAAGGGAAAATCGCTGGGGAGGTCTTGTAACTGATGATTTGGCTGTATGCACGGCCTGATTGCTCACCGCCGACAACACCTTTTTCACAGATAACAACATTAAGACCTTTTTCTGCAAGGTTAATTGCGGTCATGATCCCTTGAAGGCCAGCACCGATGATGACTGCATCTGCAGACTCAGGTAATTTGCCTTCAGTACCAGCAACGGCAGGTACACGTGACTTAGTCGATTCAAAACGACCTTCACGATTGATCATAGGAACAACTGCAGCACCCCCTGCTAGAACTCCAGCAGCACCAACCCCTAATAATAGCTTTCTTCTCGAGATTTTCATCTATAACCTCAATAACAATCTTGTTTTTTATATAGTAAATAATTTCAAATTGAGATAATGATCTTATCATATATTTTGTAATTGTTAAGTGCCGGTAGCATTTGTTAATAAAGGTCATTGAAATGAAATGTGACGTAAATTGATGTGCTCAGTGCTGTAAAGGCTTTGTCGGTGATTACTTTATTTTAGAGATGTAAGAATTAATATTTTTTTAATGTTAATGTCATTAAAAGTGTACAGGTGTAAATATGATAATTTGACTTAAGGTTAATAATTGATGAGGGGAACAAAGAAGGAGATTAATATTTCGCCATAGATAAAAACTCTGAATATCCCTTAAGTGATAAAATGAAAAATATAATATATAAATGGAATTTTAATGACCATATTGAGTTATTTTTGCTCGTTTGATTATTAATTATCCATTTGGTAAATCCTAACGAATTCAAGCTCGTTTAATATTGCTTAGTTGGCCTGTCTAAATATTATCCATGATATTAATAGTGAGGATTGTTTTTAACACATTGATAATGTTGTTTATTTTATTTTTGTTGCGTAATACATAAGCAGAGGAAAATAACCTAGCATTTACTAAGGTTAATTAATGTCATCATCTATGAGATAGAATTAGACAGACTCAAGGAAATAGGTAATTTCCATTATCTTTAATGTTGTAAAAATAACCATTTATTTCTTGATGACTTTCAGTACTAAACATTAAGAGAAAATATAACAAGAATAGATAATTAAGATTAAATAATGAATTAAAAATTAAATAAAATCGAAATTTGTTATTAATAATAAAAAATACAGAGCGATTCATGCGGTTAATAGTCATTTAACAGATGACTCTTTTTATTTTAGGTACATATCATTCAGTTATTTTACTTTATTAGTCGATATGCACCATGATAGGTTCAATTATTAGTGATATGTTCATTTCCTGTGGGAATTTGTGCGAAAAAATTAGCATAATCCTCGGATCGGACTTGTTGAAGAATGGTGATAAGTGCGGATAACGGTGTTTCAGACCAGTCACAGCGAATATCGATGTCAGCATATTGTCGGTTATTCCATACTTTTAATGCAGCAGAACGGATCCCCCGATAGTCACCCCCTTCATCTGCACCGGCTTGCATGGCAATGAGTAATCGATCAGCCAGATCTTGGTCAACATTTTTATAATAGCTTTGATAAATAGCGCTTAGAACCTGTTCACCTACTAACATATTTCCAGCAATGGCTAAGTTGGGTTCCGATAAACTTCCGCACCAAGGTAAACAATCTTGGCCCGTCCAGTCGGCTGTACCACCGTGGTTATCAAGAATAATCAATTGCCGTTGTTTACAGCCAATATCTTGTGTCACTAGATAGTCTAAGCTTTTGTTCGCATTATGGCCTTGTTGCAAATATTCGATACCCGTTAGGCCTGCAATTGGGTTCGTCATTGCTTGGGTGGCGATTGCCCCCGTTTGGCTTTTGCCATGTAAGACCAATGCACCAACCGCAGGCCCACCTGTTGCCGTCGCTGCACCTATTTTTCCTGTCAATGGGCAGCGCGCTACAATTGAAAATGTCATTTTACACCTCATAAATTAGACCTTGATCAAATTTATCATTATAAATTCTTGCTTGAAATATAATTTATCATCATAAATAAAGAAAAAGATAAAATTATTAACAAAATTGACACAAATCACACTTCACAATCATATAGCAATGTCAGCACTCGGGGAGGCGCGAATGAAAATGCGTTTATGTAGATGGATAGCCACTCTTTGGCTTTTAGGCTTTATTTCGCTACCGACATTGGCGGTGAATCATCCTAATGTCTTGTTATTAGGGCAAGTTGCTGAGCCGCAGTCATTAGACCCACAAGTTGCAACCGCGGCGAATGATTCCCGCATTTTAGTTAACTTATACGAAGGGTTAGTTCGCAATGCGGATGGTACATTAACGCTTGAACCTGCTTTAGCCCAGTCATGGACTATTAGTGATGATGGCCTTACATACACTTTTCATTTGCGCGAAGATGTGAAATTTCACGATGGTAGCTCATTCAATGCGGATGCCGTCAAATTCACGTTTGAACGAATGTTGGATAAACAGCACCCGTACTACCATACAGGGCCATTCCCATTATCATTTTTCTTTTCTGCAATAGACAAGATAGAAACTCCAGATGATAAAACGGTGGTTTTTACCTTAAAAGAGCCATTTGCCCCGTTTTTATCGAACTTAGCGACACCGGCAGGGCTGATTGTTTCACCGACAGCAGTAAAACAGTACGACAAAGACTTTAGCCGCCATCCCAGCGGAACAGGGCCTTTTAAATTTGATGAGTGGACCGCAAACCAAAGGGTGGTCGTATCCGCGAATGAAAACTATTGGGATGGAAAACCCAGTTTAGAGCATGTGGTTTTTCGGCCGATTACTGACGCTAATACTCGGGTCGCAGAAATGTTATCAGGGGGGATTGATGCCATGGTTGAGGTCCCCGCAGATAATGTCCCGCTATTTGTTAATGACGACCGCTTTGAGGTTTATGAAGCGGTAGGGCCCCATGTTTGGTATACCATGCTCAATGCGTCTCAGCCTCCGTTTGATGATGTACGTGTGAGGCAAGCCGTTAACTATGCGGTAAATAAAGACAATATTGTGAAATACATTCTTCAGGACTCGGCAGGGGTAGCGCAAGGGCCAATTCCATCGGCTTTCGATTGGGCATTTGATGAAGAAACAAAAGCCTATCCTTATGATCCTGAAAAAGCCCGCCAATTGATAGCAGAAGCGGGGGCTCAAGGGCAAAAAATTATTTTTTATGTCACGGAAGGCGGCTCTGGAATGCTAGACCCGATCCCCATGGCGACCGCCATTCAAGCTGACCTGAAAGCGGTTGGCTTATCTGTCGAAATTCAAACCTTTGAATGGAATACCTACCTATCTAAGGTCAATGCAGGCCTCAAACAAGCTCATATGGCTGAAATGGCATGGATGACGAATGACCCTGATACCTTGCCTTTTTTAACCTTGCATAGTGCTTCTTGGCCAGACAAAGGCGGGTTTAATTCTGGTTATTACAGTAACAAGCAGCTGGATAGGTTATTAGATAAAGCCCGAGTTTCCAATAATCTCGAGGAGCGAGCCCAGTTATATCAACAAGTCCAAAAAATTGTTCACCAAGATGCACCTTGGCTGTTTGTCGCGAATTGGAAGCAAAATGCGGTCGCGAATGAGCATGTTAAGCATTTCAAATTGCAGCCTAATTTTAACTTATTACTTAAAGACGTTCGTAAAGATTGATTAATGTGAATTGGTTATTCAATTAATTATTTGATTTTATGGGGAAAAACTATGTGGTTATACTGTTTGAAACGCATTTTAGCGACCATACCCATACTGATTGGTTTGACGTTAATTGTCTTTTTTATCATGGCAATGATCCCTGGAGACCCAGCTCAAGCATTGCTTGGCCCTTGGGCGACTCCTGAAAATGTAGCTAGAGTAAAAGTTGAGCTTGGGCTCGATAAGCCGTTATATCAGCAATATTTTATTTGGATGCATAATTTAATTTCGGGTGACTTTGGCCGCTCATTTGTCCTTAACCGACCGGTTGTTGATGAGGTTTTAGAGCGATTTTCTGCCACGCTAATTTTAGGCGGAAGCGCGTTGTTACTCAGCTCAATTCTAGGGTTACTGGCCGGAGTCCTTTCCGCCATTCGTCAATTCAGTTGGAGTGACCGGTTTATTACACTCGCCGTTTTATTGGGTATATCAATGCCATCTTTTTGGATAGGCTTACTGATGATTATGCTTTTTTCTGTTCAATTACAATGGTTTCCAGCATCTGGAATGTACGATATTTGGCAAGGCGGTGGCCTGAGCGATTTATTGCATCACCTTGTTTTACCCGCGGTAACGCTTTCATTGGTCGCGACAGGGGTGATAGCACGTTTGACTCGTACCGCAATGTTAGAAGTATTAAGGCTTGATTTCATTCGTACCGCCAGAGCTAAAGGCCTGAGCGAACGCAAAGTGATTTTCCGTCATGCATTTCGTATGGCGCTGGTTTCAGTCATCCCAGTGATTGGTATCCAAGCGGGCTTTGTTTTTGGTGGCGCGGTGTACATTGAAACCGTTTTTCAGTGGCCGGGGCTAGGTGCCATGTTAGTCAAGGCTGTGGCAACCCGTGACTTGTTTTTAGTCCAAGGGGGCGTATTGATTGCAGCAGCGTCCTATGTCTTTATCAATTTGCTTGCGGATGTTGTGCAAGCCATGTTAGACCCGAGGTTGAAATCATGAGCCAGTCTGTGACCCCTGTTATTCAGCATCGTCATCGCCAATCGATCGGCTCGTTATTACTGGCGAACCGTCTAGCAACGTTGGGGCTATTTATTTTAGTTATCATTATGCTCTTGGCATTTTTAGCGCCTTGGCTCCCCCTTGCGGATCCAGATAAAACCGATTTAGTGAATCGGCTACTTCCCGCTTTTTCACCTGATCATTTATTAGGGACAGACCATTTAGGGCGAGATATTTTGTCTCGATTGTTGTGGGGAACCCGAGTCTCCCTATTGGTCGGTATTTCAGCAACGCTCATTGCAGCCATATTCGGTACCTTGATTGGCTTGGTGGCCGGCTATGTAGGCCATCGTACTGATACAGTATTGATGCGTTGTATTGATATGCTAATGGCATTTCCATACATACTATTGGCATTAGCGATTGTCGCCGTCCTTGGGCCAGGGTTACTCAATGCGTTATATGCTATCGCATTAGTGAATATTCCCTTTTTTGCGAGAAATATTCGTGGGTTAACGGTGGGTTTGCGTGATAGGGACTTTATTCAAGCAGCAAGGCTGTCAGGTAAAAACCACCTACAAGTGCTATTAACGGAAGTGTTACCGAATGTCTTGCCAATCATTGTGGTGACCATGTCAACAACCATCGGTTGGATGATCTTAGAGACAGCGGGCTTGTCATTTTTAGGGCTAGGTACTCAGCCACCGAATGCAGATTTAGGTTCAATGCTAGGGCAAGGGCGCGCACAGATGTTTGTTGCACCTCATGTGGCATTGGTACCCGGTATTATGATCTTTCTTATTGTGATTAGCTTTAACCTATTAGGGGATGGCGTGCGTGACATTCTTGATCCCCGCTTAAAATCAGGGGCTTTACAGCGCTCACAACCGATGACACAGACTGATAGAGTTAATATTCCTGCGAAAACAGGGGATAAACAAGCGGTATTAGAAGTCAAAAATTTATCTGTCGCTTTTCGCCAAGGAAATCAATTACGTCCGACTGTAAAAGGGATCAGTTTTACCGTTGGGGCGGGGGAGTGTTTAGGGTTAATTGGGGAGAGCGGCTCAGGTAAAAGTGTTACTGCTTTGTCTGTGATGGGGCTGCTCGCATCGCCTCCTGCATTGATTACCGCGGGAGGGATCTATGTGGAACACGAAGAAATGCTGTCATTGCCGCTATCCGTTATGCAACGCCGTCGCGGTGCGAAGGTGTCATATATCTTCCAAGACCCACTGACGACACTCCATCCGCAATTTACCATTGGTGTGCAATTGCGTGAAGCCATCACCGCTCACCAGTCTTTGTCACTCTATGAGGCGAAAAATAAAGCTATCGAACTATTGGATAGTGTGGGGATCCCTGATGCGCAAGAACGTTTTGATGCCTATCCCCATGAGCTCTCGGGCGGGCAGCGCCAGCGGGTAGGGATCGCAATGGCATTGGCCAATGACCCCGTATTGATTATTGCTGACGAGCCGACCACCGCATTAGATGTCACCGTACAGGCGCGAATTCTAGAATTGCTGGACCGACTACGTCGTGAACGTGGTGTTGCGCTCTTATTTATTACCCATGATTTTGCGGTCATTAACCAAATTTGCGACCGTGTTGCGGTGATGCAGCAAGGTGAGATAGTCGAAACAGGGGATACGCAAACGGTATTACGGCATCCGCAACACCCTTATACACAACGTCTGATCGCCAGTGTACCTAAGTTAGGAGAAGGGCGCGAATTTTTAAAGCAAGTCCAACAACTTTATGGTTATCAGCCCAATGGTAATGATTTGACATCGACGCAGGAGGCTTAATGAAAAAAGTGATTGAGGTTAATCAGTTGGTGAAAATCTTCGGGCAGCCGAAAAGCCTATTTCACCCCCGTGGACGCCAAGTTCATGCACTGAAAAATATTTCACTGTCGCTTTATGAAGGTGAAACTCTAGCGATTGTTGGAGAGAGTGGCTCAGGAAAAAGTACTCTCGCGCGCATTTTAGTTGGGTTGGAACGTGAAACCTCAGGCGAAATTACCGTATTAGGGCAAACTCGTACCGAATGGCTGCAACAAGGTGCTCGTGCGTTTGGTCAAGCTATTCAGTATGTTTTTCAAGACCCTGTCGCATCTTTGAACCCCCGTAAAACGATAGGTGAGACATTAACGGTTCCCTTGAAATATTTAAAACACATGAATTCATCGCAAAGAGCAACTCGGCTGGCGGAATTACTTGAGGCCGTCAATATGCCAATGGATGCTTTAGCTTGTTACCCCCATGAGTTTTCGGGAGGACAGGCGCAGCGGCTAGCGATTGCGAGAGCCTTAGCCGCAGATGCGCGGATATTAGTCCTTGATGAGCCGGTTAGTGCGTTGGATGTTTCGGTGCAAGCGCAAGTTTTATTGTTATTAGAACAACTTAAACAACAGTTTTCGTTATCCTATTTATTTATTAGCCACGATTTAGCGGTAGTGGAATCGATAGCAGATAGGGTTGCCGTACTCTATTTAGGAGATTTGTTAGAATGTCGAGATACCCGCAGCTTATTTGCCGCGCCGGAGCATGAATATACGCGAAATTTATTGGCGAGTGCCCCACGTATTCGTGTTGATTCAGTCGTTTAGAAAATAATTTAAACCAGTTGAGAACCTAATATGAGCACCAATAAGCCGACGACAATAGAGCCAGTACGTATTAAGCGGACTGATGAAATCGTCAATGCAATAAAAGAAACTATCATGGCCGATAACCTCATACCCGGTGACCGTTTGCCACAAGAAAAAGAACTGATTGAACATTATAACGCCAGCAAAAGTACGGTGCGAGAAGCACTGAAATCATTAGAAGTTCAAGGATTAATTAAAACAAAAACTGGGCCGGGTGGCGGCGCATTTATTGATTCGATGACTGAATCCCGAGCAATGAGTTTGTTATCCAACTATTTGTTTACGCGGGATATATCAATCAAAGATATTTATACGTTACGTAAATTACTCGAACCGGTAGTTGCCGTTAGTGCGATTGACAACATCGATAATGACGGTATTCAAAAACTGTACGATACCATCGCCATTTATGACCATGAACCCGCAGATGAAAACGAACGTTGGCAGCAGCGGATGGCAGAACTGGATTTTCATGCCGTGGTTGCCAGCTATTCCGACAACGTTTTATTAGTGTTTATTTGCCATTTTTTACAGCGTTTACTCAAAGATTTAGCGGTTTGTAAGGATATTTATTTAAAACCTGAGCCTGTCGATAGACGCCAAGGCATTGAATACCAATATCAATTAATCGAAGCATTACGCCGTAAAGATGCCGCAAAAGTCCAATCGGTGATGGAAGCACATATGGCTTATGCAGAACAAGCCATGTTAGCGCTGCAAGCCACATTGCAAGAACGTTTTTTAAGTGAAGATAGGTAATATAATGATAGATAAAGTATATCTGACCTCTGTATTAAAAACATTGTTATGTACACCTAGCCCGGTAGGGATGACTGAACAAGCCGTTGCGCAGACACATCAATGGTTGACTGAGTTGGGGTTCACACCGAAATATACACGCCGTGGGGTGTTATATATCACGCTTGGCACTGAAGAGCCTAAACGTGCGTTAGCCGCTCACCTTGATACGTTAGGGGCGATGGTGACACAACTCAAACCGAATGGGCGTTTGGCACTGCGTAATACAGGCACATGGGCAGCGCGTTTTGCAGAAGGTGCAAGGGTGACGGTATTTAGTGACAATCACCAATATCGTGGGACGATTTTGCCGTTAAAAGCCTCAGGGCATCGCTTTAATACTGAAGTGGATACGCAAATAGCCGATTGGGATAACTTAGAAATTCGCCTTGATGCCCCCTGTTATAACTTCGCTGACTTGCAATCCCATGGCTTAAATGTCGGGGATATTGTTGCGGTTGATGCACAACCCGAATTTATTGATAACGGTTTTATTGTTTCTCGTCATTTAGATGACAAAGCTGGCTGCGCGGTGATGTTAGCGGCATTAAAATCATTGGTGGATGATGGCGTTGTGCCTGCTGTGCCTTGCCAAATGATGTTCACGATTTCAGAAGAGGTCGGTATTGGTGGAACACACGGTTTTGGTCCGCAAGTTCAAGAATTATTAGCGATTGATAACTCTGTTTCTGCCCCAGACCAAACTACACGGGATGACGCACTCACTTTAGCTTTTCGTGACAGAACCGGGCCGTTTGATTTAGCCATTACACGGCATTTATTGCAGCTATGTCAGCAGTATGACATTCCTCACGTCCGCGATACGTTTAAACATTATCGTTCGGATAGTGCCGCCGCGATTGATGCCGGGTGGGATATTCGTGCGGCTTTAGCCTGTTTCGCGCTAGACAGTTCCCACGGCTGGGAAAGAACGCATCTTGACTCATTAGTCGCGCTTGCGACGTTAGTAAGACGCTATATTGAAAGTGATTTAGTGCCACTACCGGGGCAATCATTATAAAGCGAATAATGTGCGGTTGATGGTAAAAAGCCCTCTTCTCATTAAGTGACCCCTAATAATTGGTTGCCCAGCTATTGGGGGATTTCACTCATGTCAGCGTTTTGATTTTTTTATTAATTTCACTGTTAAATCAATGTGATATTTACGTCATAAATACATGGTACGACAATCTTGTAGTTACAGCGTAATGACAACGACATTACACTTCTGTATGCTTAGCTGAGTAAGCAATCAATTGGGAGGTCGATATGTCGACTCAAAATGATGTTGCCGTGACTCGCTCATCTCTTAACCTGAGAATAAAACCGGAAGACAAAATCCTGATCGACCGTGCTGCTAATGCTGTGGGGAAAAACCGTACCGAATTTGTTCTGGAAGCGGCGCGGCGTGCAGCTGAAGAAACGCTGGCCGATCTGCGGGTGATTAATGTCAGCGCCGAGGTTTACCAAGAATTTATCAGCCAGCTTGATGCCGCGCCGAGTAGTAATGAGGCATTGAGGAAAACGATGATGTCTAAATCCCCTTGGGAGGAATGACATTGAAGCTAACAGCGCCAGAACCACTAAAAACAGGCCATTTACTGGAAGGGTTTTCCTCTGGTGAAGAGGCATTAGATCTCTGGCTAAAAACCCGGGCAATGAGTAATCAAAACTCAGGGGCCTCGCGCACTTTTGTGACCACTTCGGATAACCAAGTAATGGGTTACTATGCTTTGTCCACCGGGGTTGTGAACACCAATCAAGCCGTTGGGCGATTTCGCCGCAACATGCCTTCTGACATTCCCGTCATCTTACTCGGCAGGCTAGCAGTAGATACAAGGGCGAAAGGTCTTGGAGTTGGTAGGGGGTTAGTTAAAGATGCCTGTCATCGTGTTATTCAGGCTTCTGGGCTGGTGGGCATTCGAGGGGTTGTGGTTCACGCATTAACGGACAATGCTAAACGGTTCTATGAGCACATTGGTTTCGTCCCTTCACCACTTGACTCTATGATGTTGATGATAACGCTTGCCGATCTACAATTCGCATTGGGTATTCACTCGAACTGACCAAGCTTGGGATCCCGAGTTTTTATCAAAGCCCTCATATCATTGAATGTAAGAGGGCTTTGAACATGTTAATTATTAGTTTAGATTGGCTTGTGATAAATATTTTTGCATTTCATCTGCAGGAACCATACCACCACCCGTTGCCCATACCAGATGTGTTGCGTTAGCTAGTTTGGTTGGTGTGAGTGATTTTGATTGCAAATAATCGGTGTTTTGCGTGACATGTACGCAGCCAGTCATACCCGCCAAGGCCGACGGTTCTAATTTAATAGACTCGGTCTGGTTCAGTAAGCCTAACAGGTTATACATTTCGCTATCTTCGATGGTGTAATAACCATCAATTAACCGCTCCATTGCGCGTCCTACAAAGCCTGATGCACGGCCAACCGCAAGGCCGTCTGCGGCGGTGATATTATCGATACCAATTTCTTGAACAGAGACACCATCATGCAGGCCAGTATGTACGCCTAACAGCATACAAGGTGAGTGGGTTGGTTCGGCGAATAAGCAGTGGACGGCATCCCCAAAGGCGAGTTTTAACCCGAAAGCGACACCACCGGGGCCACCACCGACACCGCAGGGTAAATAGACAAACAGCGGGTGGTCGTTATCCACGGTAACACCTTGGTCTGCAAATTGCTTTTTCAAACGCAAGCCTGCCACGGCATAACCTAAAAATAAGGTGGTAGAGTTTTCATCATCAATAAAAAAGCAGTTTGGGTCTTTTTCGGCTTCTTTACGGCCTTGCTCGACGGCAATGCTGTAATCTTGCTCATATTCCACCACATTTACACCATGTGAACGCAATTTGTCTTTTTTCCACTGTCTGGCATCTGCGGACATATGCACACTGACGCTAAAACCGAGTTTAGCGCTCATAATGCCGATAGACATGCCCAGGTTGCCGGTTGAACCCACGGCAATACGATATTGGCTAAAGAATTGGCGAAACTGTTCGGAAAATAAAATTTCGTAATTATCGTCTGTCGATAAAATACCGGCAGCTAAAGCGAGTTTTTCCGCATGGGTGAGGACTTCATAGATGCCGCCCCGAGCTTTGATTGACCCTGAAATGGGCAGGTGGCTATCTTTTTTAAGTAATATTTTCCCGGTAATTGGCGTTTGGTAGCGAGCTGCAAGAGCGGCTTGCATCTGTGGGATCGTGACCACTTCGGATTCTATGATCCCTTGTGTGGCTTGGGTTTCAGGAAAGGCTTTCATCAAATAAGGCGCAAAGCGGTGTAATCGCGCCTCTGCGTCTTGCACATCTTCAATGGTTAGCCCGACATAAGGCAAACCCGCTTGTGTTGTCGTGACATTTGGGTTGAACCACGCAATTTGCTTTAAATCGATTAAGTCCTGAACTAAAGGGTAGTCAGCAATTAACTTATCAACATTTATCTGAGTCATAATTACTCTCTTTTAAATCACAAATGAAAGTGCAAAAGTCCCTGCCAGCGCGACGAAAGACGCAATCAACGTGGCGACACTATAAAAACGGAAAGTTTCGGCTAAAGTGGCATTACAGTACTGTTTAACTAACCAGAACAACGAATCAGTGACGATAGTGCAGCCAATCGCGCCGGAGCCAATGGCTAATGTCATGATTTCTGGGCTAATGTGTGGGTACATTGGCATTAATGGCGCCACAATCGCGGTTGCGCCCATCATCGCAACGGTGGCAGAACCGACGGCGGCATGAAGAATAATGGCGACTAGCCAGGCCAGCAAGATGGGGTGCATATCAATGCCCGATAACACCATCGCTAAGGAATCGCTCAGTCCACTGCCTTTTAAGATGCCGTTAAATGCCCCACCTGCCCCGATAATCAATAAGATATTAGCAATTGAGCTAAAACTCTCTTCGGTTTTGCTGAGTAATACGCTCATACCCATATTACGTCGAATACCTAACATGTAATAAGCGACAAAAGCAGCAATAAACATAGCGGTTATTGGGTTACCAATAAACTGTAATAAGGTAAATAACTGGTTATCTTTGCTCATGTTCAAGTCAGCGGCTGTCTTGATTAACATGAGAGCAATTGGCAGTAACACCGTGAACAGTGTGGCACCTAAAGAAGGTAAGTCTTTTTCTTCACGTACTTCAAGGTCAGAGAAGGCCTCTGGCACAGTTTTAAATGGTAAGCGGTCACCTAAGAATTTGAGGAACAGTGGCCCACCAACTAACGAGGCGACTAAGCCTACCGCTAACCCTGCGACAATCACCGTACCAATGTCAGCCCCCAATTCATTTGTGACAAATAGGGCTGCAGGGTGTGGCGGTACGATACAATGGACGGCCATCAGAGCGGTACATAATGGGATAGCGAGTTTTAATAACGAGGTATTGGTTCTTTTGGCAATGGAAAATGCGAGTGGGATCAGTAACACCACACCAACCTCAACAAACAGCGTAATACCGCAGATTAACCCAATTAGCACCATGGTAACGTCAGGCGTCAACCAGCGGCTTTTTTGTAAAGTGACCCCGATGCGTTCAGCGGCACCTGAAATTTCCATCATTTTGCCGAGTATGGTACCCAACCCAATAATGGCGGCTAAAAAACCAAGCGTACCGCCAATGCCATTTTCGATGGCGCTGACCATCTCTAATGGGTTCATTTGCATGGAGATACCGACAAAGAAGCTGGCGAGTAAAAGTGCTAAAAAGGGATGAAACTTAAATTTAATTATTGAAACGATGATTAGTAAAATACTGATAACTAAAGTACCAATCATCCACATTGTAGAGTCCATATCCTACCCCTGATCATCTTGTTGTTGTTCTTCTATTGGATAATAAATATTCAAAGGTGACAAACGATGAAACATATGGTTTAGATGAGCTAAATTAACCCAAGGGTGTGATATTAGTCATATAAAATGGAGATTAGTGCATTTGAGTCACCCTAATTCATCTTAAAATGGGTATTGTAGAGATTATTGGGGATCATTGTTTTTATCGGAGGCGTTGTGTCAGCACATTTCAATCAATTTGAGCAATCTGGATTTATTCAGTGGAATAAACGGTTATCAAGTTATCAGCTATCGCGTCTACATACTTTTGAAGCGGCGGCACGGCACTGCTCTTTTGCATTAGCGGCTCAGGAACTGGCGTTAACGCCTAGTGCGGTTAGCCACCGAATTAACACGTTAGAAGGGGAATTGGGGTTTAAATTATTTGAACGTTTTCATCGGCGCATTGAATTGACGGTTGATGGTGAGCGGATTTACTGGGCTTTACGCAAAAATTTGGATGATATTAACCAAGAAATCATTGATATCAAGAACCAAGAAATCTCGGGTGAACTTACGGTATATTCGCGACCATCCATCGCCCAGTGCTGGTTAATTCCTAAAATTGCGGATTTTGCTCATCAATACCCCTCGATTCAATTGAATCTATTAACAGGGAACGATGACGTTAACTTTCGTGGTTATGGTATTGATGTTGCCATTTATTATGATGATATCACTCGGCCAAACTTATATTGTGAAGATTTAATGTCAGAATCAATTGTCCCGGTTTGTAGCCCACAATATGCAGAACAGCATGATTTACTTAATAATATGCACCAATTGAAAAATTGTACTTTATTGCATGATAGGCAAGCATGGAGCAGTAACTCTGACTATGATGAATGGAAGGCATGGAGTGAGTATTACCAATTAACGTTGTTTCCTCATCGCCGAAACTTATGTTTTGATCGTTCTGATTTAGCGATTGTTGCCGCCATGAACCATGCAGGTGTAGCCATGGGGCGTAAACAATTGGTTGAAAAACGTTTAAAGCGCCAAGAACTGGTAATGCCATTTGGCGATATTTCGCTGAAGTGCGAACAACGCCACTATTTTGCGATGCTTAATGATAAACGTAACCCGAAGGCAGATATTTTTATTCAATGGCTAAAACAGCAAGTTAACGCAATATCACAAGTAAAATGACGCTTATTCGAGTAAGATAACAGGCTGGTGATGTTTTTATAGAATGGATAAAACTGACGCTATGGCCCCGAAAACGCAAAAAGTTGCCACGATCAAAGATGTTGCTGCCAAAGCCCAAGCTGGGAAAACCAGTATCTCGCGATATTTGAATGGTGAATTCCATTTACTTTCAGATAATTTGCGCCAACGTATTGAAAGCGCCATTCGTGAATTAAACTATCGCCCAAACCAAATGGCACGGAGCTTGAAACATGGGCGGACAGGCCTGATTGGCTTGATTATTGCCGATATCGGTAACCCATTTTCTGTTGAAGTCTTAAAAGGGGTGGAAGCGGAGTCCATTAAGCAAGGTTTTATGACCGTCGTATGCAATGCTGATAATAGCATTGAGCGTGAATGCCAATTTATTCAGCTATTAAAAGGTTACCGCGTTGATGGGCTTATTATCAATTCAGCAGGTGTTAACGAACAATTCATTGATGTGCTGAAAGAAACCACGCTGCCTTTTGTCTTATTAGATAGAAAAATCGACAATTTCCCCAGCGATATGGTTGGTCTAGATAACCCCGCTTCTGCGCAAATGGCGTTTCATCACCTATTGGAACAAGGGTTCGAAGCGATTTGTTTTGTTACTGAGCCCATTGTGTATAACAGCGCACGGCAAGAGCGCTTACAGACATTCCAAGCGTTATCACAGAGCCATCAACATATTCAAAGCGAATTTCATGAAGTGGCCTTGCCTGATCCTGCGAAATTAGAAGCCATTGTTGCTGATTTTTGTACGGCTCATCGGGGTATGCGCAAAGTGATTGTCGCGGCCAATGGCGTATTGACCTTGCAGTTGGCGTATGTCATGAATAAACAAGGGCTGCGGTGGGGAACGGATATTGGTTTTCTCAGTTTTGATAACCTCGAATGGGCGGCATTAGCAGGGCAAGGGGTAACCTCGGTGTCTCAACCGACAGCGGAAATGGGGCATAAGGCGGTGGAGTGCTTGTTAGAAAAACTGGAAAACCCAGATAAACCCCCAATGCAATATTTATTTAATGGGGAATTACTGATCCGCAAATCAACGACATTGTAGTCTTTAGCGGCTCTTAAAATTTGGTTACCATTTACCAATTTAGCTTAAGGGTTATTACATGTATACTGGTGTGTAGACTAAATTATAACCATTTTGAGAGTATAGGGAACATATGAAAAAGATAGGGATATTATTGCTAGCTAGCCTTGTTTTAGCGGGATGTAGCACCAGAAGTCAGATCAAAGAATATACCTGCCAAGTTGACCAAAGCTATAATCACATCACAATAGAGCGTAATGGTAAGTTTTTTTTCCCTACCGGTGCCAGTAAAGTTCAAATCTTTTTCAATAATGATCAAATAAATGTTGTTGATTTTGTTGGCTATGAGTATATGAGTTATCCACTAGTGAAAAGCACAGAGCAACGACGTGTTGAAAAAATCAAAGATTTTAATGTCGTGATCAATAAAGGTGATTTTTATTCTGATGTCAATGGCATGTTAGAGATTTACTCACCAACTCAAAAAACAGTGGGGTTATATTATTTAGCACCATCAACCAGTAAACTGAATTCTATCCAGTTTCTGACGGAGTGTGAACGAAGCCATGTTGCTCGTGAGGGACACGCCCATGAGCATTAATGTTTAAAAAGCCCTAATAAATTAGGGCGTTCTCGGTACTTATCTATTTGGCTATTTCAGGGTTAACACAATTTTGGCTCAGGTCACCCTTTAAAGCCGCTATTAGGTTGTCAACAGCACACTCGACCATAGCATAACGGGTTTCATGGGTGGCTGAGCCAATATGAGGCAAGGCCACCACATTTGGTAACGTGAGTAGCTTAGAATTACTTGGAAGCGGCTCCACCTCAAACACATCTAAACCCGCTCCGCGAATTGTGCCATTTTCTAATGCGTCGACTAACGCGGCCTCATCAATAATTCGACCCCTTGAACCGTTGATCAAAAACGCACTGGGTTTCATTTTTTCCAGCTCATTTTTACCGATTAATTTTTCGGTTGAAGCGGATAATGGTAGCACGACACAGACAAAATCCGATTCCGTGAGCAATGTATCGAGGTCACAACGACGTGCACTAAGCTGGGTTTCTGCATCGGGATGGGTATGGTTATTGTAATAGAGAACTGGCATTCCGAAGCCTAAGTGAGCACGTTTAGCGACAGCATAGCCAATACGCCCCATTCCAAGTATACCAATCGTTTTACCGTGCACATTGCTGCCGTATGCATTTTCACCAATACTTTGAGTCCATTGGCCGTTTTTGACCATCTCAGCCATTTCGATAATGCGGCGTGCACTGCACAGTACCAATGTAAAAATGGTATCCGCGGTGGTTTCGGTTAATACATTGGGGGTATGCATCAATGCAATCTTTCTGGCATTCATTGCGTCAATATCAAATTGGTCGACACCAACGGAAATGGTTGACGCGACTTTCAAATTTGGTGCATTGGCAATGTCATCTGCAGTGATAGGGTAACTAGCCCCAATAATGCCATCAGCTCTCGTCAAGGCTTGTTTAAAGCTGGCGAGATTTTCAGGGGTAATGCTATCAAATTCAGTGACATTAAAGTGTTGCTGTAGCCGCGTAAGTTGATCCGCGGGAATGGATTTATATAAAATAATATTCTTTTTCATGATATCCCTTTTAAGCATGTTCTGTGATGATGGCATCACGTTTTTGCTCTTGGTTTGGTTTAACAATCAGGGTAAAGAAAACCGAAGCTAACAATGCGAGTCCCATAAACATATATGAGGCACTTGGGCTACCTGTTGCTCCATTTAAATACCCTACAAACCATGAACCGAAGAATGAACCTAATGCGCCCATACTATTGATTAATGCCATTGCACCACCGGCAACGTTCTTTGGCAACATTTCAGGAATAATAGCGAAGAAGGGCCCATACGGGGCGTACATAGCTGCACCCGCAATCACTAATAAGGTATAAGAGAACCAAAAATTGCTGCTACCGAGTAAGTAGGAACCGAGGAAACATATCGCGCCGAGTAAAAGCATTGGCCAGACAAATAATTTGCGGTTATGCATTCGGTCAGATGCCCATGAAACTAAGATCATGGCCAGAGTCGCAGTAAGGTAAGGGACTGCGGAAAGCCAGCCTGTTTCTACCATCCCAAGGTTGGAGGCACCACGAATAATAGATGGCAGCCACAGCACAAAGCCATACACCCCAATGCTCCAGCAGAAATATTGAGCGCAGAGTAAAATCACATTGCGAGACTTAAAGGCTTCACGGTAATTACGAACGGGCTTGATATATTTTTGTTCGTCACTCAGGATCTTATCCAATGTCTCTTTTTCTGATTGGCTTAACCAATTGACTTGGCTAGGCTTGTCTCGTGCTGTTCTCCACCAGAAAAAAGCCCACAAAATCGCAGGAACCCCTTCAATGATAAACATTTCACGCCACCCGAAGGCTTGAATGAGATAACCGGATAGCACGGACATCCACAGTACCGTAACGGGGTTGCCTAGAATTAGAAAAGTATTGGCGCGAGAGCGCTCTGATTGCGTAAACCAGTTACTGATATAGATTAGCATCGCAGGCATGACCGCGGCTTCGACGACCCCTAGGCTAAAACGAATAATTACTAACATAGGGATATTGCTCACCATGCCAGTTAAACTAGCGAATAAGCCCCATAGGAAGATACAAGCAAAAATGAGTTTACGGACACTGCGCTTCTCTGCATAAATAGCCCCCGGTATTTGGAAAAAGAAATAACCAAGGAAAAATAATGAGCCGAGCAGGGATGACATCCCTTTGGTAATGCCTAAGTCAGCGTTGATCCCTGCAGCCGCGGCAAAACTGTAGTTTGCTCTGTCTAAGTAGGCAAGGCTATAGGTGATAAACACGATTGGCATGATGCGCCACCAACGTGACGCTGCTGGAGTATTCATTGTCATAATCGATTTCCTTTTAACATACAGCTTTAGTGGTGGTCGCGGACAGTAATGCCATTTCATGCTGCAATTGCGCTTGGGTTGGTAAACCTTCACTGTCGCCAATAACTTGAATAGCTCTTGCTCCAACAAAATTACCTCTTGCAACAGCTTGTGGTAACGTCAAACCTTCAAGTAAGGCGCTAATAACGCCAACGGCGAAACCATCACCAGCTCCGACGGTATCAATGACGTGTTTAACATGAACGGCGGGTGCTATGCCCTGTTGGTTATTTGCCGTTTTATAATATGCTCCGTGTTCCCCGGTTTTAATCACAACCACTTCGACACCTTGAGCGAGATAAAAATCAGCAATAGACTCGGGTTGGTCGAAGCCCGTCAGTATTTTGCCTTCTTTTAAACCGGGTAAGACCCAATTAGCTTGGAACGCGAGTTGGTTGAGTTGTTCGACCATTTCCTGTTCACTTTTCCATAGGGATGGACGCAAATTAGGATCAAATGACAGTGTTTTCCCTGCATTTCGCATCCATTTTGCTGCATACAGTGAAAGTTGATAGCTGGTGGGCGAAAGTGCGGCTGCCACGCCACTTAAATGTAAATGACGGGCAGACAGAAAATACGCTTCATTAAAGTCAGTGAGATCTAAATGGCTAGCTGCTGACCCTTTACGGAAATACTCCACAGTGGGATCGGTTCCATTTTCAGCTTTAGATTTAAGTTGGAAGCCCGTTGGGTAACGAGAGTCCACTGTAACGCATTGACTATCCAGTTGTTCTTTATCCAAAGTGGCTTGAATGAAACGCCCGAAGGAGTCATCGCCAAGTCGGCTTATCCAGCCACTTTTTAACCCTAAGCGAGACAGACCGATAGCAACATTCAGCTCAGCTCCGGCTGCGCGGCGAACGAAACTTTCGACGTCATGTAATTCCCCTGTTTGTGTTGCCACAAACATCATCATGGCTTCACCAAGCGTGACAACATCTAATTGATTTTTCATGATGTTAAATCTCCTTTAACAGAGAAACGTAGTATTCAGTAACTGCACGTAAATCATGGCTTTCGAGTGGAAATTCGATACCACGAGGGACGTTATTCGGTAGCGCGTTTAGCACTTCTTTCCATGTGCCGTCGCTGTCATCAAGTGCTACAGCAACGCGTTTATTGCCACGCAATTGGCAGGCTTTAACGTGAATATAAGCGACTTGGGGAGCGAAAATATGGGCGGCTTTTAGCGGGTCTTCTTGCTGCCAATGCCAATTCGCCATATCAAATGCCATTTTTATTGGCAGATTTTGGGTTTTAACATCAGCAAAAAAACGTTCAAGAGGTGCAATGTGACCGCCTACCTCGGTTTGGTCATTCTCGATCACTAACTGCGTGTTGTATTGATTGAGAAGATTAATGACTTCCGATAAATCATAATTTTCTGGTAATTCACCGAGTGATAGTTTTAAAAAGCGAGCATTAAGTTGTTTGGCATCTTCAAAATAGCCTTGTAGTTTAGTGATTGCGATAGGGGGCTGTTGTTGGAATAGCGTGTCTGGCACGGAATAAACCGCAGTGAGCTGTCTTGATTGCAGTCCTTTGGCTATATCCGAAAAATTATCGCTGGGTAACAACAGTTCTTGGCGGATTTCAGCACCATCCGCATGGCTGTTTTGAATAATATCGAATAGGGCTTGTTGACCCCCTAGTTGTTTTACGGTTTGTGCACCGTAGGCGGCAGTAACAACGATAATGTCTTTGCTCATGACTTTCCTCTGTCTGATTAAAGGGGATTTAGCCCATTTGTCATTGCGAATAATGCATTATGGAACCGGTTCCATTACGCTTTCTAGTGACAAAAGATCAAAATCAGAGCTATATCACTAACCAAACGGCGATAAATGTTTAATTACCGATCACCATCACAACTTTTGATGTAATGGGTGCAATAAAAAGTTCAGATAGGGTTTTCATAGCGTATGTGATTTTGTCAAAGTATCATTTTTGATAGTTTTGCTTAGAGGGGCGTTTTTGGCTTTAACGGGCTAAAAGAAAGGGCGCTAATTCATTTCTTACTGCAATCAATAACGATAAATTATTAGTCTAGAAAAACAAAGGCAGAACTGGGTTATAAGTTCTGCCTTTATTATTCAATAGGTTATTGGCTTAATGCATCGGCAACTGCTTTAAAACGAGCGAATTTGTCACGCAGCTGTTGATGGCCAATCGCATTGGGTTGGTAAGTAGTGATTTTGGGGGTACTTGCCGCAATGGCGACATCAAAACCTGAATAATAACCTGTTCCGACGGCAGCACAAAGTGCCGCCGCTTGGCAACCTGATTGCTGCACGTTGACGACATCTAACGGCAAGTTACTGGCATCACAGAACATTTGCATCCACAACGGTGACTGTGTTGGGCCACCCGTGAAACGAATAGATTCGGTTGTATTATCAAGGCCAACAATACGGTCTTGGTGCAATAAATGTGAAAATACAATCCCTTGATAGATAGCATAAACAATATCAGCATCCGTATGGTGTGAGCTTAAACCGAGTAGACCACCGTGCAAATTACTGTGGTAATTAGAACCGTACAGCCAAGGGAAAAATAGAATATCGTTTGGCCGCGTTGCCCCTTCAGCCACACAGTGATTCAGTACATCATAATCTTGCAAACGTTGATTGAAGAAGTGACGAGTGAACCACGCGAGGTTACTGGCGGAAGTCGGGCTGCCTTCGTGGACAAAATAGGTACCTGGAATGCAGTATTTACTCCATACGTATGGGTAATCTGAAGGCACAATCTCATCAAAGACACGAGTTGAAATGGTCCAAGTGCCTGCTACTGCACTGAGTTTATCTTTTTGGCTCACCCCTGACGCCAACGCGGCTCCCACGACATCAAAGAAACCACCAAATACAGGGGTTCCTTCTACCAGTCCAGATTCTGCGGCAGCTTTGTGGGTTACGGTACCCGCTAATTGGGCTGAGTTAATTACAGGTGCGAGTTTGTCATTTGCTTCATCAATACCAAACAGTTGGCATAATTTAGGGTCATAACTCGACTGGATTTGGTTAAATAATTGGCTACCCGAAATATTGGTTTCTTCGCAGGCAATGTGGTCGGTTAAGCGATAGCGAATATAGTCATGAACCATCAAAACATGCTGAGTATCGCGATAGTTATCAGGCTCGTGTTGTTTTAGCCAATGCAGTAGTGCAACGGGATGAGAAGCCCATAATTGCTGCAAACTCAATGGATAAGCTTTATCCGCAGTACCGTCTTGGTGCCATTTATCAACAATGGATTGAGCACGTGAATCAGATGATACGATCCCATTTCTAACTGGTTTTCCTTGGCTGTTGAGCAAATAAAGCCCTTTACCGTGGGATGAAAAACTGACACCGGAAATTTGGGCGGCACTGAGCTGGCTATTTTGAATGGCTTTGCGGATCACGCTGCAAGCCGCTTCCCATAACATTTCCATATTGCGTTCACTAAAACCCGCCTGTGGGCTTTCAGTGGGAAAAGAGTGCTCAGCAACCGTAATTTCTTGGCCTTCAGCGGTGTAGATCCCCGCTTTAATGACGGTACCACCCAGGTCAACACCCATAAAAAATGCATTCATTATCGGCTCCTTTAGGCGTTATACCAGCCAGCTTGTTGCATTTTGTCTTCCATCCAATGACGGGCTTTGATAATTTCAATCAGTGGTTCATCGGCTTTTTCTGTCCACATTTCAATCAGAAAGGAACCGCGGTAATTTAAACGTTTTAATAATTTGAATAAATTAACAAAATCTACGCAGCCTTCGCCGAAAGGCACATCACGAAATTGGCCTTTGCAGGTTTCAGTCACTGCATATGTATCTTTTAAGTGAATGGCTGCAACGTGTTCAATTCCTTGGGTGAATTCTTTTTCGACATCATTACCCCATGCCGTTAAGTTGCCGACATCAGGATACACCTTGAACCAAGGCGAGCGAATTTTATCGGAAAGCGTTTGCCATTTACTTATGGAGTTCATAAATGGCGTATCCATGATTTCCACCGCACACATGACTTGAGAAGCAGCCGCAATTTCACTGACCCACTGCATGCCTTTTTCGAAATTGGCAATCGTTTCGGCATCTTGCTCTTCATAGTAAACGTCATAACCCGCGAGCTGAATAGTGCGAATGCCTAAGTCTTGAGCGAGCTTAATGGCTTTTTCCATTAAGGAATAGGCCATCATGCGAGTGGCCTCATCATGGCTACCAAAAGGAAAACGGCGATGGCCCGATAAACACATACTTGGAATACGAATACCTGTTTCTTGAATGGCTCTAACCACTTCCAGACGTTCAGCGGGGCTCCAGTCTAACCGAGCTAGGCGTTCGTCAGTTTCATCCACTGACATTTCCACAAAATCATAACCCGCAGATTTTGCGATGACTAATTTTTCTAACCAACTGCTGTTTTTTGGTAATGCTTTTTCATAAATACCAATTGGATGCTTGCGCATGGTTTTCCCCTTGAAAAATTAACTTTGTGTCGATGCTTTATTAAGGCGTTGGTTGCGGTTCATCGCACGTTTAGCACTCCATTTTTCTTTGAAGAATTTGAATGCTAATGCCAAGATGAGCGTGATCCCCCAAACTGCGAGGTTAAAGTGCAGGCTTACACCAAGCAGGCTTAAACCTGTCGCAATGACCTGTAAAACCAATAAGGCACAGAACACTCGGCTAACCTTACCAACTCCCCCAAATGGGTTAGTTCCACCTAATACGATGGCAAGAATGGTGAGCAGTAAATAGGAATCCCCGTAGCCCATACGTGCAGAGTTAAAGCGAGCCATCATGATGAGCCCAGCTAATACACATAACAGGCTAGAAATGGTGTATATCGCAATCATGACTCGGTCGGTACGAATACCGCTGAACCACGTTGCATTGATATTACTGCCACTCATATAGATATTTTTACCTAAGCGCGTACAGCCTAGAAACAGCGCTAAGAGAATTGCGGTAACAATGAAGATAATCATCGCAATTGGTACCCCAAGCACAGTATCGGAACCAATGGCACGAACAATGGGGGGCATCCCACTTAATGCCGCACCTTTGGTGAGGTAAACACCAATGCCGCTGATAATCGTCATTGTACCGAGGGTTACTAGGATCGGGTGGGCTCCGATATGGGAAATCATCAGCCCTGTTAAGCTACCGATAATGACTGCAATCACGGTTGCGCCGATTAATGCGAAGACCAACCACATTAGCTGTGTGCCAGTACTGGCATCCACTGGGAGGTAATTGATAAATACCCAAGCCATAAAGAGCCCCGTTAAGTTAGCAGTGCTAATAATGGCAAGGTTCAACCCACCACTTAACATAGGAACAAACATGGCAAAGGTGAGTAAGCCCAATTCAGGTAACTGAAAAGTGATACTCAAAAAGGTATTTTGAGTAAAAAAGTGCCCTGGCATGGCAATACTAAACGCAGCGATAGCCAAAACAAAGATTGAAAGCAGTCCGATAACAGAGCCATCAATGTTAAAAAAAGTATTTTTTTTCATGGTGATATTCCTGTTAAACAAAACCGACATCCGTCTCTTTACGTTTTTTGTAGTGGGTAATACAAATCGCAATGAGAATAACCAGCCCGATGACGATATTGACGAAGTAGTTTGAAACACCAATCAGGTTAAGGCCGTTTTTCAAGATACCAATCAGGAAAACCCCCATGAGTGTCCCTATCACTGAGCCTCGCCCACCGGATAAACTGGCGCCACCCAATACAGCCGCGGCAAGCACATCCAGCTCTCCACCCACAAGGGCACTCGGTACCACTTCACTCATTCGGTAGGTTTGCAACATGCCGCCAATCGCTGCCATCGCACCAAGGTAACCATAAGCAAATAGGTAAATCACGGAAACACGGATACCAATACGAGACGCAGATTCTTGGCTGCCACCGACGGCATATAACTGACGGCCGATGTGGGTTTTATTCATTAAAATCCACGTTAAGAAGGCAATGCCAAGCATCACAATTAACGGCAAGCCAACTTGGTAATATTCACCATCTACTTCAAAAGGCAGGATAGTGACAGGATCTACCCACCAATCAGGCAAGTCATAAATACTGTGCCCGTTGGTTAGCCACATCAGCATGCCGAACAGCAGTGATTGCATACTGATGGTGATGATAATTGACACAACATTCAGCGAATAAATCAAAATGGCATTGATTAAGCCAAAAGCGATACCAATGATAATCGCCAATGTGATACTGACGGCAGGGCTTGCAATAAAACCTTGCAATAACCAAGTGGCAATCACGTATTGCACTACGGAAGCCACGGCGGCAAACGAAATATCAATCCCCCCAGTGACGAGAACCACAAATAAGCCTAAGGCGAAAATACCGGTAACGGCGTAGCTTTCACTGAGGTCGAGTAAATTTTGAATAGTGAGAAATTGCGGGCTCATCAATGTGAAGAACACCACCATGATAAGAATGACCCAAATCAGCCAGCCTTCGACAGATTGTGGTCGTAATTTTTGCCAATTAGCCATTGATGATTTCCTCCAATTGTTGTTCATTGATGGAATCTGTCTCAATTTCTTTGACGATAGAGCCTTGTTTCATATGTAAAATTCGGTCGCAATTGTAATAAGCTTCGGAGGCTTCATCGGTAATTAATAGAATAGAGATACCGACACCTGACAAACGGTGAATCAGTTTGTAAATACTGTCTTTTGCGCCGATATCAACACCAACGGTCGGTGAGTCTAAAATCAGTACTTTAGGACGTGTTAAAATCCATTTAGCAAGTACCACTTTTTGTTGGTTACCGCCTGAAAGTGTTGAGAGGGCATTATTGGGATCGGTGACTTTAATATCTAAGTCGGCTATCCACTCTTGTACGATTTCTTGGCACTGTTTTTCATCGATTAAATGCAAAGGCGTTTTGAGGCGATCCAGAATCGAAATCACCATATTGTCTGCGATTGATTGCTGTAAAATGGCACCTAAAGTCAGGCGGTCTTCAGAGACATAACCAATGCCACGCTTAATGGCGTCGGTGTTGTTTTTTAACTTAACCGGTTTGCCTTCGATGAGTAATTCGCCGCTATCGGGATGGGTAATGCCAAACAATGATAGCGCTAATTCGGTGCGGCCTGAGCCTAGCAAACCACATAAGCCTAATACTTCCCCGCGTTTTAAACTTAAGTTGATATCGCGATATTGCCCAGCTCGACTGAGGTTTTTTAGCTCTAGTACCGTGCGTCGGTCTTCCGCGTTATTGGGGGGCTTACGTTCATGGACAATATCTAAGCCAGTCATTAACTCTGTAATTTTGCGGGTAGTTAAGCCTTCAGCAGGCCATGTGCCAATTTTTTGACCATCGCGGATCACGGTGATGCGGTCAGAAATCTCTTTCACTTCTTCTAGTCGGTGACTTACGAAAACAACAGTAATACCCTTATCTTTTAGGTAATTAACCGTTGAGAGTAGTTGGTTGACTTCGGTACGGGTCAATGAAGCCGTTGGTTCATCCATAATCACCAGACGTGCATCGGCAACTAGGGCTCGGCAGATAGCAACCTGTTGGCGTTGAGCAATGGGTAAAAATTGCACAGGGGTGTCGGGGTCAATGGTGAAAGCCAGTTCATTGAGGATTTCTAAGGCTTTTTCGCGCAGTTGTTTTTTGCGAAACCAGCCAAAATAGCCTTTGAGGTTCAGCTCAAAGGCGATATTTTCGGCAACGGTTAAGTTTGGAAATAGTGACAAATCTTGGTAGATAACTTGCACGCCTAGCTCACGCGCTTTATCTGGCGTCAACCGGTGATAACTTTTCCCATCAATTTCAATTTTACTACCGTCATCAGGGGCATAGACACCACTGATGGTTTTAATTAATGTGCTTTTCCCACACCCATTGGTGCCCGCTAAACAGTGCACTTCACCTTTGTTGAGCGTCAAATCGATATTGCGTAATGCACGGTGACCACCGAAGCTTTTGGAAAGGTCGCGCAAGGTAATGAGTGGATCGGATTTGTCAGCTTTTGAGGTGCTTGTCATAAGTACAATTCCTACTGCAAATAAATTGGTGTTGGCTTGTTCGTGATGCGTTCGAGCCGCTGCGTTAGTGCAGGCGACTCGAACTCAAAGAACATAAAATTTAATATATTGATAAATATTGTATTTTTGTTTTGAACATTATTTTGACAAGGTAAAATTACAGACCGACTTCGACCAATTTTTTCGTATTTTCAATATTCAAATTAACGGGGTTGTCACTCAAAATCGTGTTGCCACTGACTTTGATTTCACCCATATCACCAATAGACACGCCATCTTTGATTTCTTCGCCATTCATCATGGCAGTTGCAACCTGTACAAATACTTGTCCTGCGACTTTTGGATTAGAGATATAGCCGCCATCAATTGCGCCTTTTTCCAGTAATTTGATGCCTTGGCCAGGTGTGAATGTCCCGAATACACAGGTTTCGTCATTTTTACGGCGTTTATCAATGGCTCGGCCTGCACCGATAGGGCCTTGTGAACCAAATGACATGATGCCTTTTAAGTCTTTGTGCTTAGATAACAAGTCATTAGCTGTACGCATTGAGTCATCAACGGATTCGGCAACACCAAAGCGGTCATCGACCATTTGCATTTTTGGGTAGTTCGCTTTTTGGTAAGCAATTGCCGCGTCGGCCCATTCGTTCACTAATGGTACTGTCAGGCTTCCCACAAACATGGCGTATTTGCCTTCTTCACCCATACAGGCCGCCATGTCTCTCATATGGTTAGCCCCCATGCTTTGGGTATCAAGTAATTCAAAGTCCCAATCGGCATTTTTTTGATTTGGTGATTCGTGGGTAATAACTTTAATTCCAGCGTCTTGGGCGCGTTTTAATACAGGCTCAAGCACTTTAGCGTCGTTAGGAACAACGCCAATGACATCCACTTTCTTCGCGATTAAATCTTCGATAGCACGAACTTGTTCTGCTGGATCAGCCGTTGTTGGGCCAACTTGGAAGGCATTTACCCCGAGTTTTTTACCTTCTTCAGTAATACCTTGTTCCATAACATTAAACCAAGGAATACCACCGACTTTAACGACGACACCCATAGTAAAGGGCTTTTGTGCTTTTTGTGATTCAGCCATCGCGACATTTGAAAATAGTGCAACGCTCATTAAACAAGGTAAAACTAGCTTCTTCATGTTCATAGTTGTATTCCTTAGTGTAGATGGATACTAAATCAAGAAATTCCATTATTTAGAAATAATGAATTTCTCATATTTAGGTATGCCTATAATTAAGTGCCAAGGAATTATGGGTAAATAATATCCCTGCACTTATTTAATACAGAAAATAAAATGGAACTTATTATTTTTACTTACATTACAGCTATATAATTTTTATTTTTATAAATTATTTGTCGCACTCGATAATTTTAAGATTAGAGAATTGTTTTTGAAAATTATTATCATTGAGTTTATTTGTGATTAATACGTCAATATCATCAAATGTACAAACCTGACTAAATGCATACTTTCCTAATTTACTATTATCCGCGAGCAAAACTTTATTTTCAGAAACCTGTAACATAATATTTTTTAATTTTGAGTTTATTTCACTGCCATCACGAATACCATTTTCGATATTAAACCCTTGGCATGAAAGAAATAAGGTTTTTATCTGAAAGCTACGAATAATACTTTCTGCAATTGGGCCATGAAAATCATCATGACGTTCTGAATACTCCCCACCTATACCAATGACACGTACTCGGTCACGGCAGGCCAGCGCTTGAATAATTTTAACCGAGTTTGTCACTACCGTAATGTCGATATCAGGTATTTGCCGTGCGAGAAACCAGCAAGTACTGCTGTTATCTAACATAATACAGTCACCAGGCTGAATTAATTTTAGTGCAGCCTTCGAAATCTTCATCTTGGCATCAGGGTGCTCTTCAGTTCTTTTACGAAAAGACTCTGCGCCATCCACCATTTGGCTGAGCTTGACCGAAGAAGGCATCACATTCACCATCGGCATTTCTTCTTGGTCGATGGCAACCGCGCCCCCAAAGCTACGGATGATCCTATTTTCACGTTCAAGAGCCGTTAAATCACGACGGATAGTTTCTTGAGAAACGAGACATAATTGAGCTAAATCACGCACTAGCGCCGAGCCATTCTGCGAAACATGAGAACAAATTAATTTATGGCGTTCGGCTTGTAACATATTTAACTCCTATTCTTTCCACGATATTTATTCTGCCCGTATTGCTTTTTTTTTGTCGTGATTGGATTCAAGTTATCTCTTTTTGAAAAAAACAAAGCCGATTAAAGTGATTGCGATCGGTATTTTGTGAATTTAATTCTAATTAGTTACATGATAATTAGACTTGTATCACTATATTTGCGGGATCTTTTTACTTTTATGGTATTAAACAAAAATCATTGGGCTAACTCGGTCAGTTAACCACATTCTATTTATGTGTTTTTATGACTGCGCGCGCCCGAATGCGCCCGAGTTGGTCTGTTTTGTTGCGAATTTGTAAAGTGAGGTGCTTTTTAAATGGCCTAAATCTGTTTACCTTAATAGGTAGATACAGGTTATCAACACACAAAAAACATCACCATAATAAATTTTTGTTGTTGATATTAAAGCATATTTTAAAAAGCTAGGGAGTTGTTATGTTAGAACAATTGAAACAACAAGTCTTTGAAGCAAACCTTGCCTTACCCAAACATAACCTAGTGACCTTTACTTGGGGGAATGTGAGTGGTATTGACCGCGAAGCTGGGTTAATGGTGATAAAACCTTCTGGCGTTGACTATGAAACCATGAAAGCAGAGGACATGGTGGTGGTCTCGTTGGAAAGCGGAAAAGTGGTAGAAGGGAAATATCGACCTTCTTCAGATACCGACACGCACTTGGCGCTGTACCAAGCATTCCCTGAAATTGGCGGTATTGTCCATACTCACTCTCGCCACGCCACTATTTGGGCTCAAGCAGGGCAACCACTGAGCGCCTTGGGGACAACCCATGCCGATTATTTCTACGGTGAAATCCCTTGTACCCGTAAAATGACAGCAAATGAAATTGAAGGGGATTATGAAAGAGAAACAGGTCATGTGATCATTGAAACTTTTAAAGAAAAAGGGATTTCAGCGAAAGACATTCCTGCTGTATTAGTGAATAGCCATGGTCCATTCGCGTGGGGAAGCAACCCTGATAATGCGGTACATAATGCGGTCGTCTTAGAAGAAATTGCCTATATGAATTTATTTACCCGTCAATTAAGTTCACAAATAGGTTCAATGCAACAAGTATTATTAGATAAACACTATTTACGTAAGCATGGTAAAAATGCGTATTACGGGCAAAAATAAAGCGGTTAAAAAATTAATTAAATAGAATTGGCAAACGAGAGTAATTATTGATCCTATGATCAATAACGGATTTCTTTGTTTATAAAATATCCACAATAAATATAAATAGTTAGTTGTATCCCTATTGCTTAATAATTAGCTAAGCAATAGGGAATAGTTTGTTTTTAAAGTGTGACGCCCATTTTAAAAATCGCTAATTCACGGAAATCATTGATTTCATTTTTAGTGTGTTCACCATTAACGGTTTTGACAACAAGCTGAATGAAGTCATCTAATAATTGATCCATGGATTTTCCTGTTAATAAGGCACCTGCATTAAAATCAATCCAATGGGGTTTTTTGGCGGCTAATTCATTATTGGTCGCAATTTTCATGGTGGGAACAAAACCACCGTATGGTGTGCCGCGACCCGTTGTAAATAATACCATATGGCAGCCAGCTGCGCCTAAGGCACTGGTGGCAATGGCGTCATTACCCGGCGCGCTTAACAAGTTGAATCCTGGGGTTGTCAGGCGCTCCCCGTATTTTAAAACATCCATGACTTGGCTAGTACCCGCCTTTTGTGTGCAGCCGAGGGATTTTTCTTCAAGTGTCGAAATTCCTCCAGCTTTATTGCCTGGAGATGGGTTTTCATAAATTGGCTGGTCATGAGCAATAAAATACTGTTTAAAGTCATTGATCATATTGACCGTTTTTTCAAACGTCTGTTCATCATGGCAGTGGTTCATTAGAATTTGTTCAGCGCCAAACATTTCAGGGACTTCGGTTAACACCGTGGTTCCGTTATGGCTGACTAAAAAATCAGAAAAACAGCCTAGCAATGGGTTAGCTGTGATCCCTGAAAGCCCATCAGAGCCACCACATTCAAGGCCAAATTTCACTTCGCTCAGCTTACCCGCCTCGCGTTTGTTCTGTTGGACGAATTGATAAAGTGCATTAAGGTGCTCTACACCGGCTTCAATTTCATCATCTAATTGTTGGCAAACCATAAATTTGACGCGTTCATCATCATAGTCACCTAGTGTTTCTTTAAAAGCGGCGACTTGATTGTTTTCACAGCCTAAACCGATGACGAGTACGCCACCTGCGTTAGGGTGCTTAACCATATCTTGTAAAATAGTACGGGTTGTTAAATGGTCATCACCGAGCTGGGAACAGCCTAAAGTATGGTTATAAAGATATACACCATCAATATCAGAAGCACCATTGTGTTGTTTATTAAAGCGTTCGATCATTTTTCTCGCCAGCGCATTAACACAGCCGACTGTTGGGATCACCCAAATTTCATTACGGATAGCCACATCACCGTTTGCTCGGCGATAGATTTGCACGTCTGGATTTGGTCGTGTAACGGCAATTGTGTTGTGTTCAGGGCGGTATTCATATTCGTTTAAAGCACTTAAATTGGTGGCGGTATTATGAGTATGAACATGCTCGCCTGCCGTTATGGTCGTCGTTGCATGGCCGATGGGAGCGCCATATTTAACAATATTTTTGCCAGTTTGAATCGGAGCTAGGGCAATTTTATGCCCTCGGTCAACATCTTGTTTTAATGTCACTGATTGCTCTGCAACACTAATGGTTTCCCCTGCTTGTCGGTTAACTAAAGTAATGGCGACATTGTCATTGGGATGTATTTTAATTATATCTTTTATCATATTGCGTTCCCTGAATTGGAAATCGGATTAAGCGTGATCAGCCATAAAAAGTATGAATGATCTTTTGTTGTCTAAATTTCATTCATTATACGATCTGGTTTATAACTTTAAAAGATGTTATACCAATTTATTGTGATTTATTTATTCGTGAAGTTCTATTTCACCCATCGTCGAAAAATTTCGTTATACTGTAGGCATTGATGGTCAGCGAGTCGGGTGGTTATGTGAAAGGAGAAAATAATGAGCTCACAAGAGAGTGAACCGCGCCTATACCAACAAGTTGCGGCTCTGGTCAAAGAACGTATCGAAAATGACGAATACCCAGTTGGCACCAAATTGCCTGCGGAACGGTTACTTGCTGACGAAATGAAGGTGAGCCGTACGGTGATCCGTGAAGCCATCATTATGCTAGAAGTCGAAGGTTATGTGGATGTGCGCAAGGGATCTGGTATACATGTTATTAGTAACCGGTCCAATAACTCAGTCAATACAGAAACAGGATTAGAATTTAGCCGTTGTGGGCCATTTGAGCTATTACAAGCAAGGCAACTGATTGAAAGTCACATCGCTGAGTTCGCAGCAACCCAAGCCACCAAAGAAGATATTCTAAAACTGGTTGATATTCAAAAGCATGCTCGCAAAGAGGATCGTTTTCGTGATTCAACATGGGATCTCGCCTTTCACATGCAAATTGCCGCGTCGACCCATAACAGTGCGATGGTGGTGATCGTTGAGCAAATGTGGAGCCAACGCTTACGTAATCCTTACTGGCTCAAGCTTCACGAGCACATTGATAACCGTTCGATTGAGAGCTGGTGTGATGAGCATGACCAAATTTTGCAGGCACTAGCGCGTCGAGACCCGAAAGGGGCACGGCAAGCTATGTGGCAACATTTGGAAAATACCAAAAAAATGTTATTCAATGCGACCAGTGATGACTTCGAATTCACCATGGATCGCTATTTCTTCGCAGATAGCCCAACCATGGATGATAACAGCTAGTTATTCCTCATCATCTTCCGATATTTGCTTCAGCGCGGGGAGGTTAACTAAAATAATTTTCCCGTATTTTGCATCAATCCAGCCTAGTTTTTCCCATGCGACTAAACGCTTATTGATGGTTTGCCGTGTGGTATTAATGATGGTCGCTAAGTCATCTTGTGTGAGATATAAGCTTAGTTGAATTCCTTTTTCATGAGGTTCGCCATAGCCTTCTGCTAAGCTCAATAAGCGTTTGGCGAGTCGGGCTGAAACGGACAATAAGGCACTGTCATTGATAATGGTAAAGGCATTACGGATCACTTTACAGAGCAAAATATTCAGAAATTGGTAAAAAACGGGGTGTTTTTCCAAGATCATGGTTAAGTCTTTCGGTGATATCGTCAGTAAAATAGTTGGGCTAATCGCTTTGGCATCATGGGTGCGTGCTGATTTATCTAGCATGGCAATTTCGCCAAACCAATTGCCAGGTGAAAGATAGCGAAATACACATTCACGGCCATCTGAGGAAATTGAACTTACTTTTACTGAACCTTGGAGCACTGCATATAGACCACGGGCAGGGTCACCTTGGTAGTGAACCATTTCACCATCTGGATAAAAACGCAATGTGGCGCATGTCATTAAGATAGAAATTAAATAATCAGGTAAGTTACTAAACCAACTATTTGTTTTTAATATTTCATGAATATTTTCATGCGTTAGAACTAATTGGCTGTTTTGTACCGCAATGTTCATCTGAATGCTCCCTGCATGATTCGCTCGCGTTATCATGACATTTGGTAGGGTTATGTTCAATCATGAACCACCGCAATGTTCGAGTGAACTTCACAAATAACAATACAGTAAATAGAAAACCCGAGCCATGAGTTGTGGCTCGGGAGGGACTTAAAAGATAGCTAATTAATCTTCAAATCGTTTTTCAATACCTAATCTTTTTAATGTCAGAATCAGCAGACCACCGATAAAGGCGACTAAAGCGATAAAATAGAGCCCTGCACGAGCAGAATCAAAGGTCGTTTCTGCCCAAACTCGTAAGTTTGGTGCCACAAAACCACCTAAGTTACCCACTGAGTTAATCAATGCAATACCCGATGCAGCTGCGGTGCCGCCTAAGTATGCCGATGGGAAGCTCCAATACAGCGGTTGCATGGCTAAGTGGCCAGCTGCTGCCACACACAGGGCAATAATCGCAATGACGGGAATGCTATCGAATAAACCAGAAACCGCAATTCCTGCAGCACCTAACATAAAGGTAATGGCAGCAACTTTACGACGTTCTTTTAATCGCTCCGAAATACGTGGTACATAGTAAACTGCAATGGCCGCACACAGTGGTGGTATGGCGGTAACAAAGCCTACAAGTATGCCGACTTTACTGGCCAACAACGTACCGATTTGGGTTGGTAAGAAGAAATAAATCCCATAGCCACATACTTGAACGGTAAACCAAATCAGACACAGGTAGAGAACGCGCATATCTAATAATGCTCTCAAGGCGCCTTTCGGGCTATGGCCTGCTTTGGCATCTTCTTCCAAGGCTAATTTAGCGGAAAGTGCACTTTTTTCCTCAGCTGTCAGCCATTTGGCTTTTTCAGGGCGGTCATCAAGGTAAAAGAACACCCAAATACCGACAATAGACGCTAATAAGCCTTCTACGACAAACATTAACTGCCAGCCGTATAAACCGAAGGCAAATGAAGTTCCTTCTAACGACAATAATGAGCCAGATAATGGGCCGCCAATGATAAATGCCAGTGGTGCCCCAAATAAGAAGTAGCCTGTCACCCGTGCTCGGATATTTTGTGGGAACCAGAAGGTTAAATACAGAATAACCCCTGGAAAGAAGCCAGCTTCACTGACACCAAGTAAAAAACGCAGCACAATAAAGGTGGTTTCATCATGAGCAAACATCATGGCGGCAGAGACTAACCCCCACGTGACCATAATGCGTGATAACCATACCCGAGCGCCAATGCGGTACAACAGAATATTACTTGGCACTTCAAACAGTGCGTAGCCGATAAAAAAGATCCCTGCGCCAAATGCGTATGCAGCGTCACTTAACCCAGTTGTTAATTGAAACTCTTGTTTTGCAAAACCAATATTTGAACGGTCTAAATAAGCCAATATGAACATTAATACCACCATAGGTATTATTTTTCGTATTGCTTTGCTGGTAGCCGATGATAAATGATCCGTATTGGTGGACATGGTTCACCCCAGTTTTTTGTAAGATAGTAATGTTATCTATTCATTTTTATTATGTGTTTAGCCCGCCGCTGAATAACCAGCAGAGTAGAGTATAGAGCTAATGTACTCGTCATATTTCAAGTTGCGGTGTTGTTGACTGCACCATGAATTATTTAGAGTGTAAATAAGTAATTTAAAATGAATAATTCTTGTTATTAATTTCCCTTTTTCATGTTGTTAGAAATGAAATATTGAAAAAGGGAATGATCATTATTTCACGTTAAATTTAGCTAATGCTTCAGGTTTTAACGTTGTACCTGCCCCAGGCGCAGTTGGTGTAGTATAAACACCATCAATGACTTCGACTGGGTCAACAAAGCAATCCAGTGTCCATGGAATAAATTCCAGTAAAGAACAAGCGGGATGTGCCATTACCAGATGTAATTGTGCCTGCATCATATCGCCATGATGTGGCGTTACGGGTAAATTAAATGCCATACCTAAGTCAGCAATTTCCCACACCGCTGTTAAACCGCCACAGCGTGTTGCATCAGGTTGTAAATAATCAACGGCACCCGCCAAGACAAATTCCTTGAATGAATCATTGTGATAAAGTAATTCACCTAATGCGATAGGTGTGTCCATATAAGTGGCAAGCTGTTTATGGCTTGCGACATCATCATGCCATAATGGTTCTTCAAACCACTTAATATTAAAATCATTTAAACGGTGCCCATATTGCTTGGCAATACTGATATCCCATTTACCGTTTGCATCGACCATTAGATCGATATCGTCGCCAATTGCGTTGCGAACTGCTTCAATACGCAAGAGATCTTCGCGTGGGTCGGGTTTGCCAATCTTCATTTTTATTGCTTTAAAACCTTCTTCGAAGATCATTTTTTTACAATCATCGACTAACTCTTCTTGGCTACGCACTAACCAACCGCAGTCAGTGTTATAGGCGTTAACTTTATTGTGTTTTGAACCGCCAAATAGTTGCCATAGCGGCTGCTCTGCGGCTTTAGCTTTAAGGTCCCAAAGGGCGATATCGATGGCAGAAATCGCCATTTGCATCAAACCACCACGACCTACCCAGATATTGGTTGAGCTGCGAGTGAGTTTTCGATGTAAATAGCGCACTTCTGTTGGGTCTTCGCCGAGTAACATTGGGCCGAAAACATCTTCCATAATAGTGGCGATTAAACGGTCAGTGGTGATGTCGGCATGTGTCCCTGTATGGCCATAACCGACTAATCCACATTCTGTTTTGATCATGACACCCGGCATCCCCCAATGGGTAATGCTGTGAGTTGAGTCACCAATTAGGTCATTAGTGACAGGTACGTGCATGATAAAAGTACTAATTTCTTTTATTTTCATTGTTGTTCCCAGGTGTTGTAAGGTGGTTGAATGCCAATCTAGCAGCGGGAAATGGATTAAACTGTCAAATGATTTACAGATTGTGCCTGTATGCTGATTTTTACTGATAAATATGAGCTAGATCTCTTTATACTGTGTGATAGGTTAGGTCATTTTTTTAAAATTGGTATAACAGCTTAATGGGCGAAAATAATGGGGGGCAGGGAATAATAAAAATTTTTATCAGGGTATGGGGTTCAATCCAGAGTCGGTTTAGAATAATTACGCAAAACTCAGCGCTATAGTGGATGAAAAATGTCTAAACGATTACTTTTTTTGCTCTGTATTTTATTGACGAGCTCTTTACCTCAATCTTTGGCTTCTGAAATCGTCAACAACACAGACGATTGGCGGTTAACTGACATACCACCAAAGCTAGTGCAAACGAAACAGCCTGAAATTATTTTTGCCATGATTGCTGGAGAAATGCGCGCTGTCGCAGAACTTAACGCAGAACACGGTTTTTATGCCTATTCTCCTTCGGGAGATTATTGTGCAATGCAGTTTGGCAATGATTATGCTTTTGTAAAAACAGTATCGTTTTCTAACCAAAAACCCCGTTATGTACCTGAAGTGGATAGGCTAAATGATTTACAAAACCCCATTTATGATTATTTAGTCACACACCAAAAAACAGCGATATACAGTTCAACTCAGAGTAATGGTAAGCAAATTGCCTCTTTATGGGAAAACCTGCGTTACCCTGTGTTAGCACGGATGATTAAAACGGATAAGGCTGGTGAAAAAACGGCATGGCTAACTATTCGTATAGGGGATAGGCTCGGTTATGTGCGCTTAGATGATGTTACATTGGATAAAGGCATTCCAATTTTAACCTATCACCATATTCTCAAAGACAGTGAAAATAAGCATTTTCGTGACACGTCAACGACGACATCCGTAGAAGCATTTCGCGAACAAATGAATTATTTAAAACAAGAGGGCTACCAGACCCTTTCGCTTGCTGACGTGGAAGATTATCTGAATAAATCCGCCAATCTACCCGGTAAGGCGGTTGTGCTGACATTTGACGACGGTTTAAAATCAGTTTATCGCTATGCATTACCGATTTTAAGGCATAACCGCCAGCAGGCGACGCTATTTATTATTTCTTCACGCATCAAAACGCAGCCACAAAAATGGTCGGCGGATACCCTGCAATTTATGAGTAAGCAAGAAATCAAAGATAGTCGAGACGTTTTTAACATCCAATCTCATACTCACTTTTTACATCGTTTAGATAACCATAATTCGCCCATTTTGTTTAGCCGGAAAGAACACACGATCATGTTGGATTTTAAGCGGTCGATGAAAATTTTGAGTCGCTTTGAACCTAAACAGCGCTATTTAGCCTATCCGTTTGGTGGTTATAACGCCTCCGCGATGGAGGCAGGAAGGGAAGCCGGTTTGCACTTGGCGCTGACAACTATTCAAGGAAAAGTCAAATTGGGGGATAACCCATTTGCGCTTAAACGTTTGTATGCTTTTCGGAGTGACCCATTAGAGAAATTTGCTCAGATGGTAGGAAATAGTGAAAAAAGCGTCGTAAATCAAAATATTATTATTGATAGGTAATTCATAGTGTAATGAAAGCACTGAGTTATAGGGTTCAGTGCTTATCTGCTTGCTTGCCCGTTCCCATTTCTTTTAAAAACTGCTGTTGGTAAATAAACAATTCTTTCGCGCTAATACAATGATAATCCATCGAAAACTGTTTGGCGGTTTGCTCAATGATCTTAGCAAGGGCAGGGTAATGGCGGTGATTCCAATTGGGAAATAGATGATGGGTAAGATGCAAGTTTAACCCTCCCAACCAATAGGTTAGCCAACGAGGTGTGGTTTGCCAGTCATAAGTGGTTGAAAAAGTATGAGTATAAAAACCATGTGGCATATTACCTTCTTTGGGAGGCGTATAAAAAGTTGCTTTCGCCCAATGGGTGCCAAGTATCAATACAACAAATATGAGAGAAGCAAACATTTGGCTAAATAAGTAGGTGAATATCAAGGTCGCTAAACCAATATCTGTGATAACAAACGCAGGTATGGCTATTGCAACAATTAAATGCAGTAACTTAGCCAATAAAAATGACCCAATACCCCGGTGGCCTTGATGGCGCATATGAGGGGCGACGCGCGTCAAATGAAATCTGTCCATCCAATCAAAGAACCAAATCAATGCGGGGAAAGTCATTGCGGCAATTAATGGCCAATACAGATGCTGAGCTCGCATAAACGGGTACCAGCGCTGATAAGGCGTTTGCCGTAAGACAAAATTTTCTTCAATATCTAAATCATAATGACGAATATTGGTGTGCGCATGGTGAAAAATAATATGCCTGACTCGCCAACATTCAGGGTCTAACCCCAATGGAATAGTGACCCAAAAATTGAGCCAATAGTTGGCTTTGGCCTGTTTGAAAATCGCATTATGGGAAGCATCGTGAACTAAGTTAATCGCCAATAACAATGCGAAGCAAATAAATAGAGGGTAAAAAATAAAAAATGCCCAAGACGTGTTAACGCATAACGCAATGGCGTAGCTGCCTAAGCAACAAAAGATTAAAGTTAGGCTCTTTAAATAAAAGCGTGTATCAGCAAACCGGTGATCAGCCCTCTGTTGTAAATAGTGTTTGGCCGCCATGTTCAACGCTTTTTGGAACGCTTGATCATGGCGATGTTGGTAGCCTAACGGCCTTAGCGGCTCAGAGGACATCACTCACCTGTATGGGTTTTCGGCCTATACCGATTAACATTAATAAACTATGTAACCACAGAGCACTGGTAAAAATAACCCAAAATGGGGTTGTCCATTGCCAAATAAATAAAATGCAAATTAATAGCAAGCAAGCGATGAAAAACCAGCTCATCAGGCCAATTTTACGGCCATCTGAAATACCCGATAAAGCTACGGTTCCCAGAGCTAATAGAACGAACAAAATGGCTTGTTGCAGTGTAGTACCTTGGTAACCATAGCCATAAAGATAGACATAACCAATAACTAAGCTAAATAAGAGAAGTGTTCCCATTACTAATGCGACTTGGTTTACACGAAATAAGGGCGCGGGTTTCACCTTGGGTTGACTGCGACGTTTAATGATACGCCAAAAAGGTAAGTTACTATCAATAAACGGATTTTCAGAGGCGGGTGCCCCTTTGATACCAAAATGGTGCTCAGTTTCAGGTAATTTGGAAAATGTGCCAAACAGTTTATCCCAAAAAATAAAGCTGCCCCCGAAATTACGGTTGGAGTAATGCCCTTCTTTCACATGGTGAACTCGGTGATGCTGTGGCGTTACCATGAATTTCTCCAACCAACCCAAACGTGGGATCAGCGCACTGTGGTTAAAGAATTGAATGGTATAGTGCAATATTGAAACGGTGAGGAATATCTCTAATGGGATCCCCATCAGTGCCAATAGCATGAAAAATGGAATCGATGTCAGTGATGAATACCATGAATTACGGACGCCTAAGGAGAGGTTATAATGCTCTCCTTGGTGATGAACCACATGGACGGCCCATAAAATACGGTAAGTGTGATGTAAGCGGTGAAGCCAGTAAAAGCCAAAATCCCATGCGAAAATGGTAAAAATCCACACTAACACGGTCGGCCAGTTTTCGACCACATTGAATGAATAGTGGGTGACTACAAAACCATAGCAAAAGAGCTCTAACCCTCTAAATAGCCATAACATAATATGGCCCGAGTTGAGGTTGAATACCAACTCTTGCCAGCTAACGGTGCCTCTTTGTGTTTTGGCGATCACTAAACCTTCTGCGACCACGACCGCTAACATGAAAATAATCGGAAAGGTTAATTCATTCATTAGAGTTTCTCTTTAAGACAAACTTCGCAGTGTGAACAATCACTAATGCCCCACAAGCGGTGAGTGCGCCAGTGACCACATCAATAAATAAATGACGTTTTAACACCAATACAGAGGCACAAATCGCAATTGCCCAAAGGCTATAAAACAGTGTGCGAAATTTTTGTTGTGTTGACCATAATGCATTCAGTACCACAAGAGTCAATGAGACATGCAGAGAAGGTAATAAATTTTGTGGGCTATCGATATTTATCAACGCAGACAAAGCTCGTCCAGATAAGGTTGATAAGTCGTAATCGTGGTACAGCATGGTCGTAGGATACCCTAAATAGACCGCCCCAGAAACCAGCGCACAGAGCTGCATGGCGTACATGAGTGAGCGAGCTTTTCTTAGAGGGCTGAGAAAATACCCAAGTGGGATAAATAGGAAAAATGAGAGATAAAGCCAGATGGCATCGGGTGAAAATGGTACGGCATTATCAATCTCACTGGGAGACAAAATATGAGCCTGCCCAGTGACTTGGCCAGTATATTGATAAACAATACCAACCGCTCCCCAGCCGAGCAGGCAATAAATAAAGCGAGTAAATAATTCTTTGCTACTCATTTGCTTCCTTACGGGTTATGCGTCGCTTTTTAATAGAGAGTGTTTGCATAATAGCAGCTGATGATAGTTGCCAATCTAATTGAGAAATATCAACGTGTTGGCTTGAAAAATAGCTTGCCAGCTGTTGTTGGCAATGGGAGAGCTCCGTGGGAGAACATTCAGCCTGTAAATATAATGAGTTTCCTTGCTGTGTTAAGCGGAAATCGGCAGTAACAGGTAAGTGATTCACAATAATCCGTGCACAGGGATCAGCGAAAATCGTCACAATTTTGCCGTTATAGCCTGGAAGTTGCAGTAAATCATCACAGCGGCCCTCAATGCGTTCAATCGCCATTTCAGGGGAGCCACAGGGGCAAGCACTTTTTTTCACCACTAACACATCATCCAGTTGATAACGAACAATAGGCTGAGTTTTACGGGTAAAATCCGTAATAATGGGGGAAAAATGGTCATTATCAAGCCAATTAGGCTCAATATGGACAAATGCTTCATTTAAATGCAGCGTACCATGAGAGCAAGTGCAGCCTAAAAAACCTTCCGTTGCTTGGTAGACTTCCCCGACATTGGGGAAGCACGCCTGTAATTTTTGTTTGTCATGGGGTTCTAATACCTCAGCGACAGAAATCACTTTTTGCGTATTTAATTGGATTTTCTGTTGGTTGATGGCATCCGCAATCGCGCAGAGTACTTGGGCTGGCGCAACGATAATGGAAGGTTGATATTGTTCAAGCGCTGTGAGTTGTAGCTCAAAATCGGCAAAAAGGTCATAAAAACGCAGTGAAATCCATCGGTTATTAACACTTTCATACAGGTTATTATTAGCACGTAAAAACAGTGCAACGCGTTCACCACTAAACAGGCCTTTAGGTAGCATTTTAGCTAACATACTGCCAGACCAGACATTTTGTTCTTCTGGGCTAACAACGAACAGACCTCGACGGCCTGAAGTTCCAGAGGATAACCCGACACTGTAGCGCCCCACTTTAGGGGCAAAATCCCGAGATTGCTCACTTTTTTGCGCACATTCTAGAAGTTTTTGACTAGAAAGCCCGGCGGTATTCATTTCATCAAAATTATCCATCATGATTTGCTTATTCATAATGGGGAAATCATGTAACTCTTGATGAATATAAGGCTGAAAATAGGGGCTTTTAGTTAATACATTGCGCTTGAATTGTGCCAAATGTCGTTGTTGATGGGCTTCTAGTTCATCCCGAGTTTTAAATTTTAAACGACGTGCGCGCCAGTAATGCCAGAGCATCGAGAGGATCACAATAAATCCCCTTCATGGCACAGTTGAATAACCACATTGTTTTTATCAATCTCATGCAATTTATTTAGTGTTTCATAATAAGCTTGCTTATCATCCATGATGATATTGGCAATTGCCATCGGGCCGCGTAATTCACGATAATTAGTGGGGGACCATGCCGCATCGCCCGCGAGCAATATCCAACCCGAGTTAGTAAGTACACACAAACCAATATGCCCTGCAGCATGCCCTGGGAGCGGAACAATGAGTAACGTTTTCTGCGGATTGACGGCATAGCCTTCGCCTAAAACTTGCAATTCATTGGGTAACGCGACCTTGGGAAAACCTTCATAAAATACAGTACGTTGTTCGAAGTCGTCAGGTAAGAGACCGCTGACAAAGGCATTTTTCAATGCAGCAAACCCAGTTAAAGGGCGAGTTTTAGCCCAGCCATCCCCTGAACAAATAATGGGTATGGTGGGGAAGTCACGTAGCCCTGCGATATGGTCGCCATGAAAATGGGACAAAATCACGCCATTAATATCATTCGGTTTTAGGCCATCATTGGCCAATTGATTGACAAGGGCATCTTTGCTGTCGAAATACACTGGGGTAACAGTTCGATATAGCCGCATAATGCCATGGCGCGTATGGTCATAAAAATGGGTGGCATAGCCAGTATCGAATAACCAACGCTGATTTTCATCTTCAATTAACCATGCTCTTGCAGGAAACTTGCAGGATTTAAAACTGGCACCTTTTAGGGCGACACAACCGGGATGCGTACAATAGCCCACCTCATATTGATGAATAGTCAGCATGGGTTCTCCTGTTGTTTCAGCCATTTTGCAGTTAAATGAACGCCTTGTTGCATGCTATATAAAGGATAGTACCCCAGCTCTTGTTGGGCTTTTTGGTTATCCAATGTCATGGTGAAATAGGCAGCGCCAAGGCTATAGCGTGTCAGTAATGGTTCTTTTCCCGTTAAATAGCCAATGGTCTCTAATAGACTGGCAATAGCATACAGTAAAGGGTAAGGGGCTGAACGAATTTCACAATCTAAGTTAAGTTCACTAAATAGCTGATTTAATGTTTGTTTAAGAGCTTGTGGCTGTTGGTTCGTAATATTATAAATGGCGCCATTGGGGAGTGTTTCTTTGAACGTCGCCAACTGCATGCTGTGAACCACATTTCCCACATAGGTGAGGTCAAAATGGTTATTTCCCCCATTAGGCAAGACCAACTTTCCTTTTCGTGATTTTATTTGAGCGAGTAAACGAGGTAGCAAAACGCGATCATGAGGGCCAAATAAGCCGCGAGGGCGCAAAATAGTGTAACGCGTTGTCGGAAACTGCCTAACAGACTGTTCTATCATAGTCTCGGCTAAATATTTTGTTCTAGCGTATTGGTTAGCGAAATGTTTATTAACCGTAGACTCAGGAATATTTTGCTGGTGGGTGAAATTAAAATAGATGGCAGGGGTGGAAATATGGATAAAGCGTGAAACTTTGGCTTCCCCCGCAGCGGTAGCCAATATTTGAGTTGCATGAACGTTTGTTTTCTCAAAATCTTGGCGTTTTCCCCAAGGCGAGGAAAGGGCAGCGCAATGCCAAATTGCATCACAGCCCGCCATGAGTATTTTTGCTTCTTGAATAGTAAGTTCAGATAATTCACTAGCAATAAATGTTGCACCTAATTGGCTTAACTGTTCCCCTGCTTGATGGTTTCGGCCACAAGCGACGACATCAATGCCTCTTTGAAGTAAGTACTCGCTCGCATTACGCCCTAGGCCACTAGTGGCGCCTGTAACTAAGATTTTCATGGAACAAGTACCATGGCACATAACGCAAGACCAGCGGCAGTGCCAATCAGCATCGCACTTTGTTTTTCATAGAAACGGCCTGTGATAATCGCTTCGTGTAGTGCTGAAGGGATCGAGGCGGCGACTTGGTTCCCGCGGTGACGATAAATATCAATGAGTTGGTCAGTCGTCACGCCTACGCGTTGGCGCATGTGCTCTAATGATAAATGACTAGCTTGGTGTGGAACCACAGTATCAATTTGGTGCAGTTGTAAACCAGACTCATCGAAAACCTGCTGCATAAAATCTTCAATCAACGAAGACGCGAGGCGAAACAGTTTTTTCCCTTGCATATGAAAAAGAAAATCATCGTCAGTCATACCTGAGCGCGGGTTGCATCTTGTACCACCTGCACGAATTTCACAAAAATCGATCCCTGCAGTATAGGTGGTATGGGTGTAAGAAATAATTCCGCTATTTCCATCTCCTTTTTCCACAACAACACAAGCTGCACCATCACCAAAAATCAGTGACGATTCTTTATCTTGCCAGTCAATACCGCGTGAGGCGATATCTGCAGAAACAATCGCAATACGTTGGTAAGCACTAGTGGCTAATAACCCTGCAGCGACCTGAAGTGCAGTGATGAAGCTGATACAACTGGAGTTGATATCAAAGCAGGCAATTCCTTGATTTAAATTCGATTGCTCAAGGATATGTGCAGCTGAACACGGAAGCGCTTGCACTGGGATAGCAGAAGCATTAATCAACATATCAATACTGCTGGGTTTGATATGGTTCGTATGCAATGCATTTTGGATTGCTTGTGCGGCTAAAACTGCTTGTGAATCGTGAGAACTTGCATGAAAGCGGTATTTGATGCCTGAATGCTTTTCGACAAACCCTTTTGGTTTATTTAATTTTTCATCCAGCATGGATGAGTAAATTTTATGCTCAGGAAGTGCGACTCCAGAAGCAATGATTTTTAGGGGGGTTATTGACTGGTTACCAGACATATCAATATGTGCCTATCTTGCGATGATAATGACAATAAATATCAGAGTTCAAATATTTAATATATAGGAATTACGGAGTTATTCTGAATCACTTTCTTTTGAGAATGTTTCATAAATTTCATCAATTAATTCATTGATGGTGTTTTGCCATAATTTAGGTAATGAAGCCTGCCATACCACATCAATCCGCCATTGAGCATGCTCAGAATGCTGAATAGGAATAAAACGAGTGTCTTTTGAGCTAATGTTTTTTGCACTATAGGGTAACAGGCTTACACCAACATCGGCAGCTACGAGTGCAATTAACGTTTGAATATCATTTGCTTCTTGGGATGGGGATATTGATAAGTTTTCATGTTTTAGATAGCGCTGAATTTGTTGATTAAGCTTTGAACCACGTTCTGCGCGTAACAATAATAAAGGAAAATGGGTTAGATATTCTTTTACTGATAATTGGGGCTCCAATTTTTGTGCTACCGCTAAGGCAAGTACTTCAGATTTTAATGTTTTGCTCACTAAGTTATCTATTGGTTTAAACGCAAACTGGCGAGTAAAAGCAATATGTAATTCATGGGCTTGCAGTTGTTTCTCCATTTCATGAGAAGGCATATCATCCAATTGAATTGGGATATTAGGTAATTTTTCGCGTAGTCGTGCAACAAAAAAGGACGCTTCTTGAAATGTTGATATACCAAACCCAACCGTTAACTTTATGGGGGGCTGTTCCCGAAGTATTGCGGTTTGGCGTAAAAACTCAGTGGTTTGAGCGAGTATCTCCTGTGCATAGGGAAATAACATTTTCCCATGAGGAGTCAATATAGCGCCATGACGCCCGCGTTCAAATAATGTTATATCTAATTTTTTTTCAAGTAATTGAATTTGTTTGGTTAAAGCTGGCTGACTAATATATAAACGTAATGAAGCTTCGCGGTAATTTTTTGTTTCTGCGAGAATGACAAATGCACGAAGTAGTCGAGTATCCACGGTAGTTAGCCAGCTTATTAATAATATAAGACACTATAGTATTTGTATTATAAATGATATGACATGTCATTAACTTTAGCTATTATGGCTGTTCCTTATGATTAGGGGAATTCTGCTCCGCAAAACGAACACTACGAATATCGGTTTCATAGCCCATCGTTTCAGCCATAATGCGGTACAATTCAGGCCTTCTACCTGTAAGCCAACGTCGTCCATTAGAGGTAGGAAGCAAACTAAGGTCAAGATCTGCAATCACCATATCATCCACAACCAATAGACTCTCTTTGATAATTCGACCATAGGGATCTATCACCATTGCATTACCTGTGCGAATTTCATCATCATCTAAGCCAACTCCATTACTAAACAGGTAGAAGACACCGTTATCGTGAGCTCTTGAGGGTAACCAGCGCATTAGCCATCCACGTCCGTGCTCCCCTTGGCAAGCATCAAGCAAAGCTTGTGGATCTTGTAGCCTATTTTCCCAAAGGTGCAAATCAAGTGGTTTCATGCCATATGGGCTGCTCGAATGGGTACCCCCCGTTTGATGGGGAGCTAGAATGATATCAGCGCCAAGTAACGCGTTTATGCGTGGGTTTTCAATTAAGTTGTTATCCCAGCAAATTAAAATGCCAGCTTTTACCCCCCACGGGGTATCGAAAACAGTGTAATTGTCTCCACTATGGATAGAGGGGTGTTCAAAGGCGTGTAATTTACGATGAGCATGGTACTGCCCATCAGGCATACAAGCGACCCAAGTGTTATAACATTTGCCATCTAACCCTTTTTCAATCAACCCAACACCAATAATCATATCTAATTCAATTGCACGCTGGCGGATCAATGCTAATGATGGACTATCATGTAAAGTTTCACTTAATGCATGAACAGCATCATCAGGTAATTTTGGTACATGCCAATAACCCGTAATACACATCTCAGGCAGCACTAGTATTTTCACGTTTTGTTGCGCGGCTTGGGTAATAAAGTCATGAATACGGCTTAGATTATAGGTCTTATCATTAGGGCGATGCTGAAACTGAACGGTTGCAACGCGAAGTCGAGGTTGCCTTTGCATTTTTTATATCTCCTTAGTCCTTAGGTTAAGAAGATGAAACCATGTAGTTCGAACAAAAAATAATGAGTTATTTTCTCATTCAATAACGATAAGTTATTGAATAGACTTCTTAGCAAACATGGATAAAAGAATTTTTATGTATAAACTGACGAAATAAGAAATATTTACTATTGCATTATACTGAATATATATCTTATTTGGTGTAACATGCTTGTGTTGTCTGTTTTATTTAAGAGTGTCTGGCCAATTTTCACTCAGAAAAATATCCTTATTTAATGAATTAGGCACATAAACGGTCTTTACTCTTGTTATTAAAGGAAAGAAATTAACTTAAGCTATACGCGCAAAATGTAATAATGATAGGTATCTTTTTTGTTATTTTGACTATTTATTGGTGAAAATGCGAAGTGAAATACTTGTATTACTCATTTTTTAATGTATTAGGCTACAATTATTATGTTTTATTTTTGTTATGTTTCATCTTTATTCTATAAAACTGCAATATAAGGTTGTAGTTTGTTACAATTTGAAACTGGTATAACTCATTGTTATTTAAGGGTTATCTATTTGTTGGTTTATTTGTTTTTACGCTAAATACGTGTTATTGATGATTATCAATATCTTTTTACTCTAATTATGAATAATTTACTATGTTATATAAGTAAATAGTATTCATTGAGAGAAGATTTCAATTTTTTATATTCTAAACTCTTAATTTGAGTAAACTAAAAATACTATTAATTTAATCATGAAAAATGATAAAAACAAAAAAACCATTCTCAGTTGTTTTTTTGAAATAAACATTAAAAATGTAAGAAATAAATTAATATATAAATAACAATGATATAAAAATGCTTAGTAATCAATGAATAATAAATAGTATCAATGAAAAATATCTATTTTTTATTATCAATAGAAGTTATGTCATATTTTTAGTTGTTACCATTGTCAGTGGTAATTATGTATTAATCTTTAAAATCAGTATGTTATGTTTCAATTTTTATTATTTTAAAAATAACAACTAATATGAATAATATACTTTTTATCTTATAAGTGAATTAAACCTTAAATAATGAAATTTTGATAGGTTTCAATGACTTTAATTTAAATTATCGATCGTTATAAACAGTTTTACTTTTATATATTGAAAACTATAATTAACTCAAATTTCGTGTTTTAATTGGTTTTTGCTATTTTGATTTGGATATATAAGCAGTGTATAATCAGTGCAATTTGTTATGTTAAAGGTTTTGATCTGTAATATAATTTAGCCATTTAATATTTCAGTTTATTTTGGGCTATTGTTAATGATAAATGTAAATCGGATAGTAGGTAGAGAGATTAGAAAAAGAAGAAAGCACTTAGGGCTTTCGGGTATTGAATTAGCGAATCTTGTTGGTGTGAGTCAGCAACAAATTTCTCGCTATGAAAGAGGTGAGTGCAATATTAATATTGAGAATCTGCATGTACTTGCTAACGCATTAGAAACTGAAATGATTTGTTTTTTTATTGATGATGTTTTTATCAGTAAAGAAAATAAAGAAAATAGTTGACGTAAAAAAGTCAAAAATAGTCTAAATATGACCTTTGATTAATAAAATATTATTATTTTATTAATCAATTATTTAAATAAATAAAATTATGGTTTTTTTTACTTTTATAGTAAAAGTCTAACTTTTATCCTATTTGTTATTACATTCTCAGCAAATAAATATCAACTTAATAATCTACTGATTATTAAGTGGTTGGTATATCTGTCGTCTTTTTTATAGGAAAATATAAATGAAATTAACTAAAATTGCATTAGCTACAATTATCGCTTCTTCATTCGGTATTGCACACGCAGCACCTGTAGATCAAGGAAGTGGTATCATTAACTTTACTGGTAAAGTCATTAATGCTCCTTGCTCAATCCCTGGGGATGGTACAATTAACGTTGATCTGGGCCAAGTTGCAAATAAAGTATTGGAAACGGGTAACAAATATAGCCAAAGTGTTCAATATAATATCCAGTTAGAAAACTGTGATTTAGGAGCAGTGACAGATGCTGACGATAAAGTTATCTTCCCTGCAGTCAGCAAAGTAAAAGTTACTTTCACTGGTACTCCAGATACGACAGCTAAAGAATTACTGGCAAATACAGGTACTTCTAAAGGTGTTGGTGTTCGTTTAATCAACGCAGATGGCGCAACAATGAAAGTTGGTGACACTAGCGTTGAGTTGCCATTAGCTGATGGTCCAAATAAATTAGCATTCAGTGCGCGTGTTGAAGCAAATGGTAGCAAAGTTGAAACTGGTAGTATTATTTCTCAAGCAACTTACGCTTTAAACTACCTGTAATTTTTTATTTAAAATAACAGGCAAATATATGCCTGTTATTTTCATTTCTTATTTTTTGTTTTTTTACAGGGAAAATCATGTCTCTATTGCCTCAGTTTAAAATAAATAAAATATTATTTTCAATTGCTTTGGCGTTTTCCGTTTCTGGAATAGCGAATGCAGTAGAATTTAATATGAATATTATTGATGCTAAGGACAGAGATAATATTGATTTGAGTCAGTTTTCTAACCCTGACTTTATTCCTGTTGGTGAATATTTAACAGATATTACATTAAATGGTAGAAAGTTATCTGGACAGTATTTAATTAAATTTATTGAAGAGAGTAAAGATACTTCAACACTCTGTATTACACCAGAGATGGTAAATGTTTTTGCATTAAAAAAGAAGGTAAAGGAAGAACTTCTGCAAAATAATAATGGCCAGTGTGTTGAACTATCTAAAAATTTAGATATTAACTATCGCTTTGATAAAGCGAATCAGAATATCTTATTTTCGATTCCTCAAGCTTGGCTTGAATATGATGATCCTTACTGGGTACCACCTTCCCAATGGGAAAATGGGATTACGGGGGCATTTCTTGACTATAACTTATTTGTCAATTACTCAGCGCCTAAAAATAATAGTGAAACATTCAGTGGTAGTAGTAATGGTTCCGCTGGCGTTAACTTAGGAGCTTGGCGTTTTCGCGCTGACTATCAATATCAATATAATCGCTCTCAAGGCAAAACGAATGAGCGGTTTGATTGGACTCAGTTATATGCCTTTCGCGCTTTACCTCAAATGGGGGCAAAGGTTTTACTCGGTGAGTCTTATTTAAAGACTGATTTATTTGATAGCTTTCGCTTTATCGGAGCGTCTATTTTTAGTGATAACCGGATGCTGCCACCTTCGTTACGTGGTTATGCGCCCCAGGTTACCGGTATTGCGAAAACGAATGCGACGGTGATTATTTCACAGAATGGCCGTGTGATTAAGCAGGTTAAAGTTGCTCCAGGGCCATTTAATATCCAAGATATTACTGAAGCGGTACAAGGCACTTTAGATGTAACGATCGAAGAAGAAGATGGTTCAAAGACCACTTACCAAGTGACAGCGGCATCGTTGCCGTTTTTAACGCGTCAGGGCCAGTTCCTTTATAAATTTACCATGGGGCAATCTGACCCATTTGGTCGCTCACAGAAAGTTGATCCTAAGTTTATTGTAGGAGAAATTTCCTATGGTTTATTTGGTGATACATCTATCTTCGGTGGGTTAATTGCAACAGTAGATAATAACAATTATCAAGCGATGAACTTGGGGATAGGGCAAAATATGAATATGTTTGGTGCTATCTCTGTTGATATTACTCGTACCCATGCAAATTTAGATAATTTTGGGTCTTATTCAGGTAATAGCTATCGTTTAAATTATTCTAAACGTTTTGAATCTACTAATTCACAGATAACATTCGCAGGCTATAAGTTTTCTGAAAAAGAATTCTTAACGATGCCTCAATACATTGATGCAGCTAATGGTGTGCTTGATTTTAGGCGTGATAAAAACGTCTATACCGCGTCTTTTAATCAATACATTAGCCCACTTGATTTAACGATTTATTTTAATGCTTCTCATCGCCAATTTTGGAATAGTGAATCAACAACAAACTTTGGAATGAGTTTTAGTAAGTTATTTAGCATTGGGCAAATTAAAAATATTTCCGGAACATTATCACTCAATAAAATTAAATATGAAGAGACGGATGATAATCAAATATATCTGTCTTTCTCTGTGCCACTCGAAAATGGCGCTTCGGTTAGTTATGACGCTCAATATGCAGACAATGATCATAGCTTTGGTCAATCAGTGGGTTATTACAGTGCAAACGAGAATAATAACTACTGGAGTATGCGTGTTGGTGGTGACCAGCACAAATTAGGACGCGCAGAACCAAATATCAGTGGTAGTTATCAGTATTCATCACCTTATGGCGTATTAAATGTTAATGCGACTGAAAATGTGAACTCATATCGTGCTGTTGGTGGTAGTTGGTATGGCTCCATGACAGCAACAAAATATGGTGCAGCTATGCACCGCAATGGGACTAACAATGAACCTCGTGTGATGATTGATAGTGACAATGTTGCAGGGATTTCCATTGACAATGGTGAGTCAGTTACAAACCGATTCGGAATTGGTGTAGCGACAAGCTTAAACAGTTTTTCTAATTCAGATGTTTATATTGATATGAATACATTACCTGATGATGTAGATGTCAATGACAACATTATTGGTAAAACCCTGACTGAAGGGGCAATTGGCTATCAGAGGATAAAAGCAAACCAAGGAAAACGTATTTTAGCAATTATCCGTCTGAATAATGGAAATTATCCACCGCTTGGCACCAGTGTGATTGAATCAAGCACAGGAAGAGAAGTCGGAATTATTGCAGATAGTGGAGTTGCATATTTAACGGGTGTAGATCCAGAAGAAAGCTACATAGTGAAATGGGCTGCAGGCGCAAACCAATGTAGTTTGAATTTACCTAATATTGCCGAAAAAAGTCAGGGTAAAGTCCTGATCCCTTGCCAATAAAGGAATGATGTATGAGTAAAAAGTATGTAGTAGCTTTAGGATTTTCATTAGTTTTTGTGGGCATGCAAGTTGCGTCTGCTGCGATTAATATTGACCGCACACGGATTATTTTTCCTGGCAAAGATAAGTCAATAAGTTTGGTTATTAATAACCAAAGCAAAACAATGCCTTATTTAGCTCAATCTTGGATAGAAGATGAAAAAGGAAATAAGGTTTCTGAACCTTTTACGGTTTTACCGCCAATGCAACGTGTTGAGCCTAATGCTAAAAACCAAATAAAAATCATTAAAACAGAGGGCGTTGATGCCCTTCCACAGGATAGGGAATCTCTGTTCTATTTAAATGTTCGTGAAATTCCACCGGTGACAGATAAAGAAAATGTCGTGCAGATTGCAATTCAAAGCCGCTTAAAAATGTTTTATCGACCACCTCAAATCGAAAATAACAGCGATAAGGTATGGGCTAAAGAGCTGAAATATACGCACACGGGTGGACAATTATTAATTGAAAATCCAACTAAATATTACGTGACACTGGGCTATCTTAGTAATAACAACCAGAAAAATTTCCCTGGTTTTGACAGCGTGATGATTGCTCCGTTTTCTAAGGAAAGTGTCTCTGTGCCGACAAGCAGTTTTAATCAGTTATATACCGGCTATATGGATGATTACGGTGGAATGAAAATGTTGACTTACCAATGCGCCGCATCGACCTGCCAGCTGTCAAAAGAGAGCCAATAGGATTTTAGATATGAGAAATTGCTACTTTTCAATATGTCTTTTCATGCTATCTCTATGTGGAGGCCAAAGTTATGCAGATAGTAGCATGATGAGAGGTGATCTTAATTTTACAGGGAATGTCGTGGCATTGCCTTGTAAAATTTCATTTTACTCGATAGATCAAAATATTGAATTAGGCCCAATATCTCTGAATTATTTTAATGAGATTGGGGATAGAAGCCCTAAACATGAAATCAAATTAAAATTTGATGACTGCATTTTCCCAAAACACGATCGTGATGATAGGGAGCCTGTTGTCCGGATCATGTTTATTTCAGAGCCAACTGCAAGTACAGACCGTAATTTATTTGGTGGCAAAACTATTCTAAATGGCTATGGCATTCGCTTAATGGATAAAGATGGCAATATTGTTCCTAATGGTGAATACCGTAGTTATCCAATCTATTTTGATGATAACCAGCAAATTACGATTTATTCCATGCTAGAGAGTTATCGACCCAGAAATGAATTAACAGTGGGTAATATTAAAACGCAAATTACCTTGAATATTACTTACCTATAAGGTGTATAAATCATGATACACAGGCTTATTCGAAAATATGGTTTTTATATTTTATTTTTATTTGTCTTTATTAGCCCAAAAACATTTGCTTTAGATTGTGTTGAAGCCGGAACTGGGGTGGTCATTAAACCTGCTGTACCTGTTGGGCAATTAGCGATTCCATCGGATACGCCTGCGGGAACGATTGTTTGGCAATCTGACCCACTAACAGTCACCGTTTTTTGCGATAACGTACTTGGGAATATGATTGACGTTGTTCATATGTATTTTAACCCGACATCGCAAAAATTAGGAACCGGGTTGCTACTTGGTGCCAACTATCAAGGTCAACAATTGGAACGTGACCAACAAAGAGTCAGCTTGGGAACCGCACCTATTAGCGGTAATCAAAACGTCACAGTGACAGTCACATTTACCTTATATATTAAGGTGACGGGCATAGTTCCACCATCAGGAAACTATGACGGTGATAACCAATTTACGGTTTTCCAATTTGATGGAAGCGGGGGGATCAATACGTCGCCTGGGGCGAAAAACTTACGCTATTCGATATCGGGATTACGGGGGATCCGTTTCTTAAAATGCGGTGCGGATATTAAAGTTTTTCCTGAGTCACAGCAAATTGATTTTGGCCAGCTAATGATTACAGACTTGAATCAAGGGAAAGAGTTTAAAAAGGATTTTCAAATTCAAGCAGTGAAAAGAGGGTGTCTTGATAATTTCTCTATGAATATTAATTTTGAAACGACCGATCCACTAAATGGTGAATATGCGATTGATTTAAAAAATGGTACCAACTTAACAATTATGGATGACAAAAGTAATAATATGAGATTCAATTACTTCCAATTTTTTGGTAGCTTACCGCAAGGCAGTACTTCAGTAACTCGCGATTACAGTGCAACAATTAAAAAAGTGGGAGCGGTCAAAACGGGTGGGTTTAACGCCTCAACCATTGTTCGAATTAACTATTATTGATTTAGGTAATATATCGATGTGAATAATAGTAAAAGAGTGGGCATCCGGCCTGCTCTTTTACTCTGTAACAGTATGATTATATAACTGCTTGGCTATTATGCTACATCGCCATACTGGCTAACGAATGTTAGCGCACTCCTTTGCGCTTGATTGGCTAACTCTATTTAACACATTTTCCGCAAGTTTCATTTTGCACTTGCTCAAAGAAGTTATTCCCTTTGTCATCAACCAAAATGAATGCAGGTAACCCTTCAACTTCCATTTTCCAAATCGCTTCCATTCCAAGTTCTGGATATTCAAGGCAATTTAGACTTTTCACATACTCCTGTGCGAGTATTGCTGCGGACCCACCAATACTGCCTAAATAGAACCCACCATGTTTTTTGCAGGCATCTGTCACCAATTGAGTTCGGTTACCTTTCGCCAACATTAACATGCTGCCACCGTGAGACTGGAATAGGTCAACATAAGGGTCCATCCGGTTACCTGTGGTTGGGCCCAAAGAACCGGAAACCATGTCTTCAGGTTTTTTCGCTGGACCTGCGTAATACACCATATGGTCTTTAAAGTATTGAGGCAATTCTTCGCCGCTATCTAAACGCTCTTTCAGTTTAGTATGCGCAATATCCCGAGCAATGATAAGCGGCCCACTGAGAGATACACGTGTCGATACAGGGTGTTTACTCAGTTCAGCTAAAATGTCTTTCATTGGGCGATTGAGGTCGATATGTACCACTTTTCCTTCAGCTTGATTACGCATCGACTCAGGAATGTATTGGGCAGGGTTGTGCTCCATTTTTTCGAGCCATAAACCGCTTTTGGTAATTTTCGCTTTAATGTTTCGGTCTGCAGAACAAGAAATAGCTAAGCCGATAGGACAAGAGGCGCCATGACGAGGTAAACGGACAACACGAACATCGTGAGCAAAATATTTACCACCAAATTGTGCACCAAAGCCAAGATGACGTGAAGCTTCTAATAACTCATTTTCTAGCTCAATATCACGGAAAGCACGACCATACTCATTACCTGTGGTTGGTAGATTATCGTAATATTTTGCAGAGGCAAGTTTGGCGGTTTTCAGGGTAGTTTCCGCAGAAGTGCCACCGATAACAAAAGCAATATGATAAGGCGGGCAAGCTGTTGTACCTAAATTTCTCATTTTTTCAATTAAGAAGTTTTTCAACTTAGCCGGGGTCAGTGTTGCTTTAGTTTCTTGATAAAGCGCTGATTTATTGGCAGAACCGCCGCCTTTATTGACAAACAGGAAGTGATATTCATCACCGGTGGTGGCAAAAATATCAAACTGGGCAGGTAGGTTTGTACCAGTATTGACCTCATTAAACATATCTAGCGGAGCATTTTGAGAAAAACGCAGATTTTCGTGTTGGAAGACGTTATAAATCCCTCGAGAGAGGTACTCTTCGTCGTCGCAGTCTGTCCAAACTTGTTGGCCTTTTTTCCCAACAACCGCGACAGTGCCCGTATCTTGGCAGTTTGGTAAGATACCTTTTGCCGAAATTTCAGCATTGCGAAGTAACTGCAATGCAACATATCTGTCGTTTTCGCTGGCTTCTGGGTCATGTAAGATAGCAGCAACTTGTTTCTGGTGCGCGGCCCTTAAAAAAAACTGAGATTCATAAATTGCGTGTTCGGCAAGGAGGGTTAATGCTTCAGGTTCAACTTTTAAAATTTGCTTTCCCGCAAATTGCTCTACAGAAACATATTTGTCAGAGACTTGGAAATACTCGGTTTTATCCTCAGATAATGGATAAGGTTCTTGATAAAAAAACTCTTTATTAGCCATTTTGCTCACTCACATATTAATTTCAGTGGAATTTCCAAAAATAGTCACCCGCAGGCTTATGTTTATTCTTTAATTGGTTTAACGCGAAAGATACAAAGTAAAATTTGTAGGTGTAATAATGAAACAAAAATCACAAAACAAGTCACTAAAAGTTACAATTTAGATTGAAATTATACCAATTTGATTATTATATTCAAAGAGATGCGGGTGATAATATGATGTTGGTTAAAGTTATTGAGATAAAAAATAAGGATCAATGAAAATTAGATTTAAATCACATAATAATATTATTAACTGCGACTTTAATTATTTGTTATAGATGTTACCAGTTATTGGCTTTTTCCATGTGTAATCAAGATATATATCTATTGGATATAATTATTACCATGCCTTGCTAATTTTGTTATACAGTTCTTATCGTATTTTTCTTGTGCATATAATAGCAAATCCTATATCACTGAATGTAGGAATTAAAATTTATTAAAAATAATAAAAACTATTAATTCCATAATTATTATTTTTATTATGAATTGTTTTAACGCTATGAATTTTAGTGAGTTTGACTTAAGTTTCGCGCTCTAATGTATCATGTAAATCTATAGATATAGATGAATTGATTCTATATATCGCTATGTTGCTTATTTTTCTCAAAAATCTGTTTTATTTATTGAGAATTCATAATGAAAGGCAAACGAAGTTGTGAAAATGGCTTTCAATTTACAAAAACAGTGTTTATCATGCATGCCTTATGAAGTTTAAATGGCGCTACTGGTTTTGGGCTTTGCTGGGGAAACTATTTGCTTATGTCACAAGTCGACAGAGTAAACCTCCGACAAGCTTATACAGTCTTTAACGGTGGCGGTTCTATCTGCATTATTCCTAGGGATAGAGTGTATAATAAATGACTGAGACAACCTCTCTGACACCACTCATTGAATTAAAATCTTTAAGTAAAGGTTTTGATGACAAACAAATTATTTCTGAGTTTGACTTAACCATTCAGAACGGTGAGTTTTTGACCATTCTTGGGCCTTCTGGTTGCGGTAAAACCACAGTTTTACGTCTTATTGCTGGGTTAGAAGACGCTGATGGCGGTCAAATTATTCTTGATGGTCAAGATATTACAGATATTCCTGCAGAACAGCGTTTTGTGAATACGGTGTTCCAGAGCTACGCCTTATTTCCTCATATGACGGTTTTCGATAACGTTGCTTTTGGCTTACGCATGCAAAAAACGCCTGCGGCTGAAATTCAAAAACGTGTGGACCAAGCCTTGCGTATGGTGCAACTAGACGATTTTGCTGAGCGTAGGCCCAACCAACTGTCTGGTGGCCAACAACAGCGTGTGGCGATAGCCCGTGCGGTAGTGAATCGCCCGAAAGTCCTACTACTGGATGAGTCATTGTCTGCGCTCGATTATAAACTGCGCAAACAAATGCAAAATGAGCTAAAAGCCCTTCAACGAAAACTGGGGATCACGTTTATTTTTGTGACCCACGATCAAGAAGAAGCCTTAGCAATGTCTGACCGGATCATTGTGATGCGTGAAGGGCGAATTGAGCAAGACGGCACACCTCGTGAAATCTATGAAGAACCGAAAAACCTATTTGTTGCTCAATTTATTGGTGAAATTAATATTTTTGATGCAAAAGTATTGTATCGCATTGATGATAAACGTATTCGTGCCAATGTTGAAGGCCATGAATGCGATATTTTCACTGAGCTTTCTGTCAATGAAGGGCAACAGGTTAGTGTGTTATTGCGTCCTGAAGACTTGCGTGTTGAAGAAGTCAATGATGCAGATAACTATCCTGGGTTGATTGGCTACGTTCGTGAGCGTAACTATAAAGGCATGACGTTAGACTCAGTGGTTGAAATGGAAGATGGCAAAATTGTCATGGTAAGTGAATTTTTCAATGAAGATGACCCTGATGTCGACCACTCCCTTAACCAAAAAGTTGCAGTGACTTGGGTTGAAAGTTGGGAGGTAGTTCTGGATGATCATTCGTAAACATAAAATTTTGCAGAATGTGATTATCACCGGGGTAGTCGGCTGGCTGCTGCTGTTCGTCTTTTTGCCTAATATTATGATTATCGGCACTAGCTTTTTGACGCGTAGCGACACCAACTTAGTTGACTTGGTTTTTACATGGGATAATTACATTCGCTTGTCTGACCCGATGTACGCAGAGGTCATGCTGCATTCACTCAATATGGCGGTGATCGCAACTTTTTTCTGTTTAGTTATCGGTTATCCATTTGCCTTTATATTGGCAAGGCTACCTAAACGAGTGCAACCTTTGATGCTGTTTCTGTTAATTGTGCCATTTTGGACCAATTCATTGATTCGCATTTATGGGTTAAAAGTTTTTCTCAGTACCAAAGGGTATTTAAATGACTTTTTGCTCTGGGTTGGTGTTATCGATAAACCATTGAAAATTATGTATACCCCTGAGGCAGTGATATTGGGGCTTATTTATATATTACTGCCGTTTATGGTGATGCCGCTGTATTCAAGTATTGAAAAATTGGATAAGTCATATATAGAGGCGGCAAAAGATCTCGGTGCGAATAAATTTCAGCGGTTTGTGAAAATCATCATTCCGTTAACGATGCCAGGAATTATTGCAGGCTGCTTGCTGGTGTTATTACCCGCAATGGGACTGTTCTATGTGGCGGATTTAATGGGGGGTGCAAAAAATCTACTGATCGGCAACGTAATTAAGAGCCAGTTCTTAAATATTCGTGATTGGCCATTCGGGGCAGCAACCAGTATTTTCCTTACAGTGATGATGGGATTATTGCTGTATGTCTATTACCGAGCAGCTAAGCTTCTGAATAAAAAGGCATATGAAGAATGATCGGACGTACTCTCCGTGGTGGCTTTATGGCCATTATCTACGCTTATCTTTATATTCCAATCATTATTTTGATTGTTAATTCCTTTAATGAGTCACGTTTTGGTATTCAGTGGCAAGGGTTTTCAACTAAATGGTATGAATTACTGAGTAATAACGATAGCTTATTAGAAGCAGCGGGGCACTCATTAACTATGGCGGTTTTGTCAGCAACTTTCGCGACAGCCATTGGTACACTCACAGCCGTTGCCTTATTTCGCTATCGTTTTAGGGGAAAACCTTTCGTCGGTGGCATGTTATTTGTGGTGATGATGTCTCCTGATATCGTTATGGCGATTTCATTATTGGTTCTCTTTATGCTCCTTGGGGTTTCACTCGGTTTTTGGTCGTTATTATTTTCGCACATTACCTTTTGCTTGCCGTTTGTCGTCGTGACTGTCTATGCAAGGTTGAAAGATTTTGATGTGAAGATGTTAGAAGCAGCGCGTGACCTTGGGGCGGGGGAATTTACCATTTTGCGCAAAATCATTCTGCCTTTGGCATTACCTGCGGTTATTGCAGGGTGGTTACTCAGTTTTACCTTGTCGATGGATGATGTGGTGGTTTCCTCATTTGTCACGGGGCCAAGCTATGAAATTTTACCATTGAAAATTTACTCCATGGTGAAGGTGGGCGTTTCTCCTGAAGTCAATGCATTGGCCACGGTGTTGTTGATTATGTCCCTTTTACTAGTGTGTTTAAGCCAGTGGGTGATGCGCGATAAATACGCCAAAAAAGCCAAACAATAGATTAATACGATGATGCTGAAAGTTTTATCTATCAGCATCTTTTTTCACAGCCATTAGGCGAGAGGGTGGGCTCCAATTGAGCCTATACGATACATTTCCCAAATAATTCGAGTTGCTTGATGAATTAAGGGATAAAAAACACGTTGTTGAGGGAAGCTCAGTCATGAAAAAATGGTCCTATCTACTGGCGGCTGGTGTAATGGCTGCAAGTATTGGCGCGGCAACTGCCGCTGACGATAATAAAGACGTACTGTATTTCTATAACTGGACAGAATATGTTCCCCCGGGTTTATTAGAGCAATTTACCAAAGAAACGGGCATCAAGGTGATTTACTCCACCTACGAATCAAACGAAAGCATGTACACCAAATTAAAGACCTATAAAGAAGGGGCTTATGATTTGGTGGTGCCATCCACTTATTTTATTGCCAAAATGAGTAAGGAAGGCATGCTGCAAAAAATCGATCAAAGTCAATTGAGCAATTTTAAAAACCTTGATCCGAACCTGACCCATAAAGAATTCGACCCAAACAATGACTATTCTGTGCCTTATATTTGGGGTGCGACGGGGATAGGCATTAATGGTGAAGCAGTTGATCCGCAGTCTGTCACCTCATGGGCGGATTTTTGGAAACCGGAATATAAAAATAGCCTGCTGATGATGGATGACGCACGGGAAGTATTCCAAGTGGCGCTGACAAAATTAGGTTATTCAGGCAATACGACTGACCCGAAACAGATTGAAGAGGCGTATAAAGAACTGCAAAAACTGCGTCCAAATATTTTAGCCTTTAACTCAGACAACCCAGCAACACCATTTATTGAAGGTGAGGTGGATGTGGGTATGTTATGGAATGGCTCTGCATTTGTGGCAAGGCAAGCTGGCTTACCGATTGAAGTGGTGTGGCCTAAAGAAGGCGGAATTTTCTGGATGGACAGCCTAGCCATCCCAGCGAATGCCAAAAATGTGGAAGGGGCTCATAAGCTGATTAATTTCTTATTACGTCCAGAAATTGCGGCTCAAGTGGCTGAATCTATTGGTTACCCAACACCAAATTTAGAAGCTAAAAAATTATTACCTGCTGAAATTGCTAATGATCCATCACTTTACCCAAGCGAAGAAGTTCTGCAAAAAGGCGAATGGCAAAGTGATGTCGGGAATACCAACATTTTGTACGAAGAGTATTTCCAAAAGCTAAAAGCCGGGCGTTAATGGCTTGATTAATTCTTTGCAAAGGGCACTCATTGAAGTGCCTTTTTTTATGGTGGTGCGTTGAGCATGGTGCTACCTGTCTACGGTATGCTTCGAATGGACGGTAGCTTAGATTTTTACAGGTTAGATTCTGTAACTCAACTTTTATCTGTAGCTTGGGTTGATTAATAATTATAATTAAATTAGCCTTAAGTTAAATTTTAAGGTGAATAATATTAAGGATGGTGGTTGTGGTTAAAAAATATGATCCGACATTGAGCGGATATCTAGGAGATTACCTTAAAGGTAATGTGGGGGTTAACCAGTTAAAGCCTCGGCATGAGTACTTTGATGCGATTGGTGTGACTGAAGCTTTAAATGCAAATATTCAATATGATGCATTGATTAGCCTTCATGAGGCAGCTGGAATTATTGACGATATTAAGCCCAGAGAGATCGTCAATGCAGGTGATATCAACGCAAGACGAAAAGAAGATGAGCGAAGAAATAACCCCTTTAGACATATTTTCAATGTGACAGACCCTATTTCTCCTTATGCAGGAACGCTTCGTGATACTCCTGATATCTATGTTTTGATCCGTGAATTCAGACAATTAGGTATAACAGCGACTGAACATATTGCTGCTAATGGCAACCGAATGATACACATATCCGGCTACGCTGGCTTAAGACGAATAGTCACAGGGACTCGATATGGCGCAGCCCATCCTGTGATGTTACATATGGGAATAGGACAACAAGGATTAGAAGCGGGTATTGCGAGAGGAATTCGTTTCTGCCTAGTGTTTTCTGCCATTTATCGGGGGTTAGAGTGGTTTTTTAAGGACGAATATACCTTTGCTGATTTTCTTGGCAATATCACGGTGGATATGGCGAAAACGGCTCTAGTGGCAGCAGCATCTTGGGGAGTAGGTACTGCATTAATAGCTGCTGGAGTTTTTGGCGGGAGCATTATTGCTGTTGCTGGAATTGTTTTTTTTGTTGGCATTGGTGTTGCCTTTGGGTTGGAATATTTAGATAGTAAATATCAAATTAGTGCGAAAGTCATAGAGCTGTTAAAAACAACGTGGGAAAGGGAATATAAGCCAACAGCGGATATTAATAAAGTTCTTCATATGTTACCTAGAAGATGATATTTATGATGAGAAAATCTTTGAAAATCATGGGCGGAGTTTTTTTACTTATTATAGTTTCTGCAATAATGATCCCTGTTTATGAGTCACTTCATTCACTTTTTTTTATGGAAGATAAAATTGTTTTTTCTAGCGGTATAGCTATGTATTCAATTGGTTTTCCGCTTATATTTTATGCTATGTCTTGTGTGGTTTATGTATTTATATTCGAAAGGCATCCAAAGCATCATATTATTATAGGTCGATATTTAAGTTACTTGATCTATATAGCCTTAATCACTGGAATACCTATTTCTTTTGGTGTTGGATTCATGCTTAAAAGTGATGGTTATCAAACCTGTGATAAAATTTCATGGATGTCTCCAACGACGTATGTCAAAAACATATCTCTATGTGATTAACAAAGGACTTTTTATGGCTGAGCCGATTTATTTAACCTTAACTGGCAAGAACCAAGGTTTAATTTCTGCAGGATGTTCCACCATTGATTCAATTGGTAATCGTCACCAGATTGGTCACGAAGATGAAATTCAAGTTATTAGTTTAAACAGTGGTTCATTTAGAGCTCAAAATGCAGCTTATCAACCCGTTGTGTTTACTAAATTAATTGATAAATCATCACCTTTACTTTCCACCTCGCTAGATAGTAATGAAGTATTAGAGGCTGTATTTGTTTTTTATCGTACCAGTCAGCATGGACAGCTTGAGAAATATTACGAGGTTAAACTCTCGGGCGTTTCTCTGATTGAGGTTTCTGATATCTTTCCTGATTCAATAAAAAGTAGTGAATTAATACCGCATCAGTATATTCAGATGAAATACACTTCAATATCAAGGCGTCATGTAATGGCAAATACATCAAGCTATAGTATTAACAGTGATATGGTTAAGTAAGAAGAGTGCAATTTAACCTGACAGTTACCGCTATCAAAATTGGTAGCTGCCAGATTAAGTACATCATCGAATAATTTGGCTAAATAAGCTCAGCGACTTATTTACTCGCTGCATTATGGGCAACAAATTTGGCAAAGGTATCGGCCCACGGCTGTAAGAAATCTTTGCTTTTTGGGGAAATATTACCTTGTTCATCAACCATTCCTTCATACCACTTCAAATAGCACTCTGGTTGGTTCATTGTTGGCATATTCAAAAATGCCAAGCTATTACGCAAATGTTGTTGTGCAATAGCTGTACTAATATTGCCAATAGATACCCCTAGTACTCCAGCAGGAATACCATCCCATGAGTTATCTCCCCATGGGCGAGAGCCTTGGTCAATCGCATTTTTCAATACGCCAGGCATTGAACGGTTATATTCTGGGGTGGCGAAAATAATGCCATCACAGGCTTTGATTTGAGATTTGAAATTAGCCACAACAGAAGGTACATTTTGGTCTGCATCTTGGTTGTAGAGAGGTAACTCACCAATATCGATAAACTTAAACGTGAAATTCGCAGGGAATAATTTAGTTATGGCTTTAGCAACAACTAAATTATAAGAATCAGCACGTAAGCTACCAACAATAACGCCAATATTGTATTGATTTGACATGATAAAACCTCTTTTACGGATAGTTAATTAGGAACATTGCAAACCGTTTTTACGTCGTCAGAATTTTATTTTGTTGTCATTATTAAACATCATAATACGAATATGTGCAAAACTAAGTCAAATTAAATGCCCTCAAAAATATTTGATATTTTTAAATTAATTATAGAGTTATAACGTATCACTATTCGATATTGTGAGTCCTCTTCCACTATTTAGATTTACCCATGAACAAATCAGGGTTACTTGATTTTAGTCAAAATGAAACATACCGACTGGTCGGTATCATTCGTTGCATGAATAAATCCGCGCAACACAGAAAAAAAGACCCTATCAAGCTTCAAGTGGAGCTCCTGAAAGCGGCTCGCATTATTGCTGGCAGAGAAGGGATCTCTTCGCTCTCTCTTAATGCAGTGGCAAGGGAGGCGGGTGTTAGCAAAGGAGGGCTGATGCACCATTTCCCCTCCAAACAGGAGCTTATTCATGCGCTTTTTCTCCAATTACTCGAAATTATGGATGAGCGGATCCATACCATTATGGGTAATGACTCAAATCCCTATGGCCGGTTTTCTCGTGCTTATTTGCACTACATTGGTGAGCTGAAAGAGTCTGATGAAAGTTTTCAACTTGCTTTACTCTCTTTAGCGATGCCAACGGAACCCGTATTGCGTCAGTGTTGGCGAGATTGGGTAAGCAACCATCTGGCGAAGGGGGATGAGTTTGATAACAGTTATTTAGGCGCGTTAGTACGCTATGCCGCGGATGGGCTATGGCTTTCATCATTGACGGAGGGCGAAACATTGTCACAGCAAGAACGTGATGCGATTGTTAGTCGGTTAACGACTATTTCATTTGAAAAAATTCTATAAATAAAAATATTATGTAAGTAAAAATAGCAGTGATAACGGTAGTGCAATTTTATTCCAAAAATAAGCACATGAGGCGACAGTGAAATATAAAATCAATGCTTTCATTCTATATGATGCGGTTGATGGCACTTTATCTTTAAAAGAAGATGAGGTGGATACCCAACTGTCGATAACGGCGAATGCATTATTGTTTTATTTTATTCAACATAGGGGGGTTGTTTCCCGAGATGAGGTATTAAAAGCAGTATGGGATGATAATGGATTAGTGTCATCAAACAGTAATTTAAACCAATATCTCAGTATATTACGAAAAGCATTTCGCCCATATGGTATTGAAAATATTATTGTGACAGTTGCTCGGGGGCGATTAGAGTTTAATTCTGATGTTTCCCTTGAACTAATTGATGATATTAAAACTCAGCCAACTGAATTAATAACTAGCTTAAGTGAAATAGAAGAAACAGCGGTTGTTTTATCTCCAACTTCCCAACCTATCTCTGATCCTACAGACCCTCAAAAAATAGATTCAACACTGACACCAGAAAAAAAAGAAATCTGTTGGTATCTTGCCAGTGGTGCTTTTCTATTGTGTTCCATTTTATTAGCTGTCATGGCTTATTTATCAAATCAACCATCAGTGCCGATTAATATGACCGTGCTTGAGCATACTCATTGTGATGTATTGTCGAATGAAAAAATGATCAATAACACTGTCGCACTAAACTATGTACAAAATTTTGATAAGGTTAGGAATAACTTAAATCTAGAGTGTGTTGAGAAAGAACGGTTTGTTTTTTTCTATGGGGACAAATTACAGACTAACGGACTAGGTCGAGTATTTCTTGCACATTGTGCAGTCAATGAAGATAACCCATTTAGCTATTGCGATAACTACTTTTACTATTCTTGGAAACCATCATGAAGATATCAGGAAAAGTATTATGCTTACTGAGTTTTTTGTTATTTATTGTTGTGGCGATTTATACCCAGTCAGTCTTATTTTCCAATAAACAAGATGGCTTAATGGTGTGCTCTACTAAAGGCATCATGCGCTTTGAAAATATGAAAGACGAAAACGTTAACGGCAATATTCACTTCAATTTTGGCGCGAATGGAAAGGGCTCAATTGTGGTGGAGGGCTATACCGATTCTAAAGCGGGCTGGTTGTATTTACAGCGCTATGTGAAATTCAACTATACGACAAAACGGATATCACCGACGGAGCGTCATTATAGTATTAGTCAGTGGGAGGCGAGCGCTTCTTCTATTGATGAATCGCCAAATGTGATATTTGATTATTTTATGAGAGAAATGTCAGATAGCCATGATGGGCTATTTCTTAATGCGCAAAAGCTCAATGACAAAGCTTTACTACTCAGTTCAATTAATTCCCCACTTTATATCTGTACGTTAAAGCCTGGCAGTAAATTTGATTAATTCAGTTCTTATTGAATCAGTTTAGCGGTGAAGTAGTGCGCTTCATCGTTAATTGACGATACCTCTTTTCTGTTTATTTCCTTTTTGTTCTATTCACAAATGATAGCGGCCACAACCTCGCAGAGACTTGTCATCATGAAGGGGGAGTTTCTCTCTTGTGCAGCACTTAGCTTGCGGTGTCGGCTAGTAGGTAAAGCTTATAACTGAGTGAGCGAACCCACAGTTATCATCCCACAAATCACACCCATTTATCAGCCTAATAATATTTTATTAACAATCTAATTAGCTAATGCTAAATCCATGTTTGGCCCATTTTTTCTGACCATATAGATACGTGAATTTTTGGCTTTTTCAGAGTTTACATATAAATAATTCAATAAATCACACTAAATTTTAGATTAAAATACTAATTATCTACCGTATGTGGATTTATATTTCGTTTTTATTTTTCGGTTCTATAGTGAGTCTGAAGCCAAAGGTTGCGTTCAATAGATCACCGCGCAGACACCATTGGCGTAAATGTTTACCCAGATATTGCAAGGGACATGTACTCGGACACATTAGCTTGGAATATGGAAGGTAAAGAAAAATAAAGAAGGCTTCTCGGAGGAAACAACAATGGGTGATGCATTAGGTCTTATTGAAACAAAAGGTCTGGTGGCTTGTATCGAAGCAGCTGATGCCATGTGCAAAGCGGCAAATGTTGAGCTAATTGGCTACGAAAATGTCGGTTCAGGTCTCGTTACCGCAATGGTTAAAGGCGATGTCGGCGCAGTCAAAGCAGCTGTCGATTCGGGTGTTGAATCAGCGCAGCGTGTTGGTGAAGTTGTCACTTCACTGGTCATTGCGCGTCCACACAACGATATCAACAAAATCGTTATTAAGCATAAGGCATAACTTTTTCCGGAGGAAAAAATATGGGTGACGCATTAGGTCTTATTGAAACTCAAGGGTTAGTGGCTTGTATTGAAGCTGCAGACTCGATGTGTAAAGCCGCAAATGTTGTGCTGATTGGTTATGAAAATGTTGGGTCAGGTTTAGTTACCGCCATGGTCAAAGGCGATGTGGGTGCGGTGAAAGCTGCAGTGGATTCAGGTGTTGAATCTGCCTCTCGTATTGGCACCGTTGTGACATCACTGGTTATCGCGCGTCCCCATAGCGATATTCAGAAAATCGTCGCCCAGTATAAAGTCACGGAATAAAACAGGAAATTACTTATGAAAGAAGCACTTGGTCTGATTGAAACCAAAGGTTTAGTCGCGTGTATTGAAGCTGCTGATGCCATGTGTAAAGCCGCCAATGTCGAGCTAATCGGTTATGAGAATGTCGGTTCAGGGCTGGTAACAGCGATGGTTAAAGGCGATGTCGGTGCCGTTAACGCTGCAGTTGAGTCAGGTGTTGAGGCTGCAAAACGTATCGGAACAGTGGTGACTTCACGTGTGATTGCAAGACCACACAACGATATTGGCAAAATTGCACAACAACATAAAGCCTAAGTCATTGGCTAATAAGCCAATAACACGAAAAGTGAATGAATTAATTTTGGCTCCGATACGGGGGAAGACATGGTTGCATTAGACAAAGATCTGCAATCCAGACAACTGGCAAGAGAGCTAGTTAGAAACGCGAAACAAGCGCAGAAAGAGTTTGCGACATTTTCGCAGGAAAAAATCGATAATATTGTTAAACACATCGCAATTGAGTCCGCACTTCATGCCGAAGAGCTGGCAAAAATGGCCAATGAAGAAACTGGGTTTGGTAAGTGGCAAGATAAAGTCCTGAAAAACACTTTTGCTTCAATGCGTGTTTATGAACACATTAAAGATCTCAAAACCGTTGGCATCATTAATGATGACAAAATCAACAAAGTCATGGATGTGGGGGTTCCTCTTGGTGTGATCACGGCGTTAGTTCCTTCTACTAACCCAACATCTACCATCATCTACAAAACGTTGATTGCCTTGAAGGCGGGTAATGCCATTGTCTTCTCCCCTCATCCAAATGCCAAAGCCTGCAGTTTCCGAACATTAGAAATTGTCAAAAAAGCCGCATTAGAAGCGGGTGCTCCAGCTGGAATTGTCGATGCTGTCACAATGCTGACTTTAGAAGCAACGAAAGAACTGATGCACAGCAAAGACGTCTCTTTAATCTTGGCGACGGGCGGTGAAGGCATGGTGCGTGCAGCTTACGCATCCGGTACACCAACCATTAGTGGCGGTCCAGGCAATGGCCCTGCATTTATTGAACGTAGCGCCAATATCAAGCAGGCGGTGAGTGACATTATCACCAGTAAAACGTTTGATAACGGCGTGATCTGTGCTTCTGAGCAATCCATCATTGTGGAACGCTGTATTTATAACGAAGTTCATCGTGAATTACTCGCTCAAGGCGCTTATTTCATGAATGAAGACGAAGCGAAACGCATGGCCTCAATGTTGCTTAGAGCGAACGGCACCATCAACCCAGAAGTAGTGGGTAAAGATGCTATCACACTCAGCCAACGTGCAGGTTTCACTGTTCCAGCTAACACACGTGTGTTGATTGCGTTGCAAGACACCGTATCACCGAAAAACCCATACTCCCGCGAAAAATTATGCCCAATTTTAGGGATGTATATCGAGGAAGATTGGCAATCCGCGTGCCATCGCGTGGTTGATTTGCTGACCAACGAAGGCCTCGGCCATACCTTGGTGATCCACACACAAAACGAAGATGTTATTCGTCAATTCTCTCTGGAAAAACCCGTTAATCGCATTTTGATTAATACACCGGCTGCACTCGGTGGGATTGGGGCAACGACCAATATCACACCTGCGTTAACACTGGGCTGTGGCGCGGTTGGTGGCGGTTCTAGCTCTGATAACGTTGGCCCAATGAATTTACTGAATATTCGTAAAGTGGGCTATGGCGTACGTTCTATTGATGATTTAAGGCAACCCGCCCAGCCTTGTGCAGTGGCTCAGCCAGCGGCACCGGCTACGGTCAATCAACCGCAAGTCAGCATTTTTGATGATAGCCGTTTCCGTAATCCTGTTGCGGCAACCGCGTCACCAGTGACCGCTAACCCTGCAGGTGATGACCGATTTGGCAGTGCGGTAACAACGGCTGCGATTGCTGAGGCGGTGGTTTCTCAAGGAGATATCACTGAAGAGAATGTTGAGCAAATCATCAAGGCCGTTCTTGGACGCCTAAGTAAGTAACTTATTGAAATAAGGCGGTATAAACCATGATCCTCGCAAAGGTAGTTGGACATGTTGTTGCAACGCAGAAATGCCAAGAACTTAGTGGCAGTAACTTATTAATGGTTACCAAGCTAGGGGATGACCTTGAACCGTTGAAAAACAAAACGTATGTGGCAGTCGACAGTGTTGGCGCAGGTATTAACGACATTGTGTTAGCTGAAGCTTACTTCGCTTTGAATAAAGACAATTACAAAGCCATGTCAGTGGTTGCCATTGTTGAGAAGGTTTATACCAAGGAGTAAAAACAGCATGAACCAGTTTTTGATTAAACCTAAAGTCCAATTCGGTGCTAACGCATTGGATTTTATCTCACAAATGAGTGCTCACCATGCCTTTATCGTCACTGACAAAGCGATGGTGAAATTTGGCTTAGCTGATGAAGTCACTCGCAGGCTAACCCAAAGTGGCATCGCATTTTCGATTTACGACGATGTTGAGCCAGATCCCGATATTTCAGCCATCGTTAAAGGTATGAAAATCATGGATAGGCAATATCCAGATGTGGTGATTGCACTCGGTGGTGGGTCGGTTATTGATGCTGCGAAAGCTGTTATTTACTCCCTCTGGCACACGAAAAAAGACGTCAATCGAGTTAAACCGCAGTTTATCGCGATCCCAACTACCAGTGGGACGGGCTCGGAAGTCACTTCGTTTTCAGTGATCAAATCCCAGTCTGAAAAGTTGGTTTTGGTTGACGAATTTATGTTGCCAGATGTCGCCATTTTAGATCCCGCACTGGTGAAGTCAGTACCCGCTTCTATTACGGCTGACACAGGTATGGACGTGCTGTGCCACGCGCTAGAGGCCTATGTTTCTCGTACTGCATCTGACTTTTCTGATGCCTTAGCTGAAAAAGCGGTGCAATTAGTATTTGGTCATTTAATTGACTGCTATCGGGACGGTAGCAACTTAGTGGCACGCGAAAAAATGCACAACGCTTCATGCATTGCGGGAATGGCCTTTACTAACGCATCACTTGGGATAACGCACAGCTTAGCCCATGCATTAGGCGGTGTATTCCACATTCCACATGGCCGTGCAAATGCGTTATTGATGGCGCAAGTTGTGGCTTTCAATGCAGATTTAGAAGGACGTTGTGATAACGAAGCCGCGAAACGTTACGCCCATCTCGCGAAAAATTTAAATTTACCCGCATCAACGATTCGTGAAGGCGTTGAAAGTTTAATTATGGCAATCAACGTATTGAAAGATGAAATGAATATGCCAAAAGGCATTCAAGCAACTGGTACCAATGAATTCGATTTTAACGCCCGTTTAGGGGACATGGTTGGGCAAGCACTGCGCGATAGTTGCACTCCGACCAATCCACGGGATGTGAGCAAGGTGCAACTGGAAGTGCTGTATAGACAGTCTTTTTAACAGTTAACGCTTTTATGTGATGAACAACAAACTAGAAAGAACATCAGGATAGGCTAACATGAATAAATATGCTTTGACCCCACGCGTAAAAATGCTGGCTGAACGCTTAAGTGCCCGCAATAGCTCAATTATTACTGAACGTGCCAATATTTTAGAAGCGCTTGGCAACCAACTATCTGGCGCACCGCAGGCAATTAAACCTGCACAACGTTTTTATGAGTTTATCCGCCACTTTCCTACATTTATTGGCCAAGATGAGTTGATTATTGGTAGCCAATCATCAACCCCACGCGGAGCCATTTTCCATACTGAAAATGAAATCAACAGCCACAGTATTTATACCTTTTTAGCAGGCGATAGCACAGTTGATGCGCCTGATTACTTAGCAGTTTTAAATATTGGTTTCTTGGCTATCAAAGCCCAATTAGAAAACAAAGTCAGAAACATTGGCAGTGCAGTTAGCCGTAATAGCATTGATGAAGCGAATAACTGCCGCTCAGCAATTTACGCATGTGATGCGGCCATGCATTTTGCACAAGCTTTAGCGTCTAAAGCAGAGAGCATGGCGGCAGCAGAATCTAATCAATATCGCCGTGCAGAATTGCAAGAAAGTGCAGCCATTTTACGCAATGTGCCAGCAAAACCCGCGCAAACCTTCAAAGAAGCTTGCCAAGCCTTCTATTTACTGCAACTTATTTTGCATTTAGAAAATGGCAGTTATGCAGTTAACCCAATGGGATTCGATAAAGCCGTTTATCCATTCTACCAACGCGATATTGAACAAGGCCGCTTAACCCAAGCACAAGCTTATGAGATTGTAGAAAGTTTATGGTTGAAACTGGCTGAACTGTCTGAAGTTCGTTCAACCAAGCTAGTCGATGGCTACCCCATGTTCGATGCATTGAAAGATGGCATTTATCTGAATGACCCGCGTGTCTGCATTAACGAATTATCTGCCATGATGTTATCTGCTCATGAAAATATCAGTGCTATCAATAATGGATTGAAAGTTCGCTTATATTGTGGAAAGAACAGCGCTCAGCCGCAATACGCCGCGCCAAATGGCAGCTATGTTGCTCCAACGGCACAAGCGGAAACTGAATTCAACGTGATGGAAGGCTTAACGCCTCGCTTACAACGCTTGCGTAACCGTTACTTAGAAGCGCGTCCAAGTGTCTCTATTTATCGCGCACTCGCCTTCACTGACGTCGTTAAAAATAACCCAGGTTTACCGCCAATTCTATTGCGTGCGAAAGCTTTCCGCCGCGCTTGTGAAACCGCGCCAATCTTAATTCAGCCAGAAGAACTGATTGTAGGTCATCCATGTGGTAAAGCTCGTGCGGGGGCTTTCTCACCGGATATCGCATGGCGCTGGGTGGTCGAAGAACTCGATACCATGAGCACGCGTCCACAAGACCCGTTTGTTATCTCTGAAGAAGACAAAAAAGTGATCCGTGAGGAAATCGCGCCATTCTGGGAAGGGCGCTCACTGGATGAAATTTGTGAGGCTCAATACCGCGAAGCGGGGGTATGGGAATTCAGCGGTGAAACGTTTGTCAGTGATTTGTCTTATCACCAAATCAACGGTGGTGGCGATACTTGTCCGGGTTATGACGTGCTGTTATTCACCAAAGGAATGAATGGCATTAAAGCAGATGCTCAGGCGAAACTGGCTGAATTAAGCATGGAAAACCCTGATGACATTGACCGCATTTATTTCTATAAAGCATCAATTGAAACCTGTGAAGGGGTGGTGGCGTATTCACACCGTATTGCTGCCCACGCTCGCGAACTAGCGGTGTTGGAATCAGACCAAAAACGCCGCGAAGAATTGCTGACTATCGCACAAGTCAACGAAAACGTGCCAGCGAACCCACCGACGACGTTACAAGAAGCATTACAGAGCATTTGGACGGTTGAGTCACTGTTTGAAATTGAAGAAAACCAAACCGGTCTTTCTTTGGGACGTCTTGACCAGTACTGCTTCCCAATGTATGAAAACGACATCAAAACAGGCCGTTTAACCCAAGACCAAGCATTGGAAATGATGCAGGCGTTTATCATTAAATGTGCTGAGTTAATGTGGATGTCGAGTGAGCTGGGTGCGAAATATTTTGCCGGTTATCAGCCATTTATCAACTTAACGGTGGGTGGACAAAAACGTTCAGGCGGTGACGCTTGTAACGACCTGACCTACTTGATTATGGATGCGGTTCGTTTCGTTAAAGTGTATCAGCCATCGCTGGCATGCCGTATTCATAACCAATCACCACAGAAATACATGGAAAAAATCGTTGATGTTGTGAAAGCCGGTATGGGCTTCCCTGCCTGTCACTTCGACGATTCCCACATCAAAATGATGCTGCGTAAGGGCTTCGACTTTGAAGATGCGCGTGATTACTGCTTGATGGGCTGTGTTGAGCCACAAAAATCAGGCCGTATTTATCAGTGGACTTCAACGGGTTACACCCAATGGCCAATTGCGATTGAATTCGTATTAAACCGTGGTCGCATGGTGTTATTCGATAGCTATCAAGGTTTAGATACCGGTGATTTACGAGACCTGAAAACATTCGAAGACTTTGATAATGCAGTGAAAGCGCAGATTGCTCATATTGTTCGCTTATCGGCTATCGGTACCGTCATCAGTCAACGTGTCCACCGCGATGTGGCACCCAAACCATTAATGTCCTTGCTAGTGGAAGGCTGTATGGAAAAAGGGAAAGACGTTGCAGCGGGTGGGGCGATGATCAACCACGGCCCAGGGCTGATTTTCTCTGGTCTGGCAACCTATGTTGACTCCATTGTCGCGATCCGCAAATTAGTTTATGAAGATGGCCGCTACACCCTTGAGCAAATTCGTGATGGCCTGCTAGCCAACTTTGAAGGCTACGACGAACTGCGTCGTGACTGCTTAAATGCGCCTAAGTTTGGTAACGATGATGACTATGTTGACCAATATGCACTGGATATTACGGAGTGGACAGAGCGTGAGTGCCGTAAGTACGACATGCTGTATTCAACACTGAGCCACGGAACCTTATCTATCTCCAACAACACACCGATTGGTGAGTTAACCGCCGCGAGTGCCAATGGTCGCTTGGCGTGGATGCCGCTATCCGATGGTATCAGCCCAACACAAGGTGCGGATAAACAAGGCCCAACTGCCATTATTAAATCAATCAGCAAAATGAATGTTGAAACGATGAACATTGGTATGGTGCATAACTTTAAGTTCTTAAAAGGCTTATTGGACACGCCAGAAGGCCGCCACGGCTTAATCACCTTGCTGAGAACTGCGTCTATCTTAGGGAACGGGCAAATGCAGTTCAGCTATGTGGATAACGAAATGCTGAAAAAAGCGCAGCAAGAGCCTGAAAAATATCGTGATTTAATCGTTCGTGTCGCAGGATACAGTGCTTACTTCGTTGAACTCTGTAAAGAGGTTCAAGATGAAATTATTAGCCGTACTGTAATTGAGAAGTTCTAAACCCATGTAGGCAGGTATGAATCTATACCTGCCATTTCATACCAGCTATTTCATAACAACAATAATAAATTTTGATTTATAAACATAGTTTTAGAGGTGCAATGATGAGCGCGGCAGAGATGAAAGGTCGGATATTTAATATCCAAAAATACTCGATTTATGATGGCGACGGTATCAGAACGCTGATTTTCTTAAAAGGGTGCAATATTCGTTGTCCATGGTGCGCCAATCCAGAAGGGTTAAGCAGTCAGTTCCAAGTGATGTTTTCCCACGACAAATGCGTCAACTGCGGAAAATGTGTTGATGTCTGCCCTACAGGGATCCACTACAAAACTATTAATGAGCAAGGTGAACAAATTCATCGAGTCAATCGTAGCATTGACTGCATTGGCTGCCGTAAATGCGAAGAGGTATGTATTGGTGGTGCATTAGACATCATGGGGAAAGATGTCACGGTCGCCGAAATGATGGAAATCATCATGCAAGATTATGATTTTTATATTTCTTCCGGTGGTGGCGTGACAATCGGTGGCGGCGAAATGAGCCTACAAACCGATTTTGCCGTTGCGCTACTGCGTGAGTGTAAAAAAATGATGATCAACACCGCAATAGAAACCCAAGGTACGACATCGTTAGAAAACTATGAAAAGTTAGCCGAAGTTGTCGACCTATTCCTCTATGACATTAAACATATTGATACGGCGCAGCATAAAAACCTATTCGGTATTGGCAATGAAAATGTCCGCCGTAACCTCGAAAGATTGGTCGACCTCGGCGCTAACATCGTGGTCAGAATGCCCTTAGTTCGTGGCTATAACGACTCGTTTGATGCCATTACAGGGGCGATTCACTATGCGATGGAATTATCCAAACGCGGCAATGTAAAACGCATTGATATTTTACCTTATCACCAGTTGGGCCGCGGCAAATACGACAAACTGGATATGATTTATCCCGTTAAACAAGACCCAACCTATAGCGCAGAAGAATTAGACCAACTTGAAGCATTCTTCAAACAATTTGATTTCGATATTCGACTGGTTCGTCATTAAGTAGGAGAGACAGATGAAAAGTTTAGGTGTAATTGAAACTCGGGGACTGACATCCGCCATACAGGCTGCGGATGCGGCATGCAAAGCGGCCAGTGTAGAAATTGTAGGTTATCGAAAAATCGGTTCTGGACTGGTATCCGTTTGTTTTCAAGGCGAAATCAGTGCCGTTCGCACCGCAGTTGACCACGGCATTGAAGTGATCGCCAGTAGCCAACTATTAGTCGGCTCATTAGTGATTGCACGACCTGAAGAAAGTGTGATCAGCAAATTGCTTACTGTAAAAAGTAAAAAAGGCGAATTAGAGAAAAGTGTTGAAGCAAAAGCAGAAAAACTAGTGGAAAAAGCGGTTGTTGAAGCCAAAACTGAAGCACCAGTAGCTGAAGTTAAAACCGATATCAATGTGAAAGACATCAAAAATGACCCACGTAAAGGGAAAAAATCATGATGAATGAGCAATTGATGGGGAAAATACTGGCTCGGCTTTCAGCCTATACACAGGCACAAAATGGCGTTTCTAACATCGCTATCCCTGTTGGCATATCTAACCGTCATGTTCACCTTTCACAGCAGGACGTTGAAGCCTTGTTTGGTCAAGGCTATCAGCTGACGCCATTTAAAGATTTAAAACAGCCGGGGCAATTTGCGGCGAAAGAGTGCGTGATGGTAGTGGGACCAAAAGGGTCAATTAGCAAAGTCAGAGTGCTAGGGCCTGTTCGCCCAAAAACACAACTGGAAGTGTCTAAAGCCGATTGTTTTGCCCTTGGGATTAAAGCGCCAGTGAGAGAGTCAGGGGATATGACGAACTCGGGTAATGCGTTACTGATTGGCCCTGCAGGACATGTCAATCTTGAGTCACAAGTCATTTGTGCTCAGCGTCATATTCATATGAGTGTGATGGACTCAAGAGCCTTAAATGTGGTGAATGGGCAAAAGGTGAATATCCGTACTGAAGGTGAACGCAGCTTAGTTTTCGATGAAGTTATCGTGAGGGTTGATGAACGGTTTTCCCTTGAGTTTCATATCGATACCGATGAGGCAAACGCAGCAGGATTACGTAATAACGATAGCGTATTCATCGCGGGTTAAGGGATGGTGGCAAAATGAACGAAAAGCTGATTGAACAAATTGTGCAGCAAGTTTTACGTCAGTTAAAGCGACAGGTTTTGGTGGTTTTATCGCCAGTTGAGGGGTATCAGCAAGCGATTTACCGAAGGCTGGCACAGCTAGATTCTATTTCTTTTTCCTTTTATGCCACCGCATCCATGCTTCAGTCTTCTGATGTTGAAAAATGGGCTGAATTGGGAAGTGTTGTAGATAAAAATGTCGTCTCAATAAACACGTTAAGTCACTATGGCAGTCTATTTTTACCATTCATTGATGCAAAAGTAGTGGGTGAAATTGCCAATGGTTTATTTGTCAGTGAAGAAAGTGAATTGGTCTTGCATGCATTATCACAAAACATGCCAATATTTGCCTTGAAATACCATTGTTGCCCTGAAAGTGAGTTAAGTCAGGTTTTAGGTTTAAATAAAAACGAAAATTATAATCGTCTGATTAAAGAAAATATCAGTAAGGCTATTAATTTAGGAATTCGTTTCGGTTCATTAAACGAAATAGAAAAAAACTTCTTCATTAATGAAGTTACTGAAGATTTAAAACCTGAACTAAATAATAAACATCCAAATCGCTATATTACTTTAAAAGAAGTGATGAATAACCCTAGGGGGTGTTTTGCGAATGAAAATAAATTAACGGATTCAGCAATCGATTATTTAAAGTCTCTGAAAAAATAAGGCTATTTAATTAAATTAAAAATTAATTCTAATCTTTCTATTTATCGTAGGAGTATTATCTATGTCCCCTAAAGCAAAAGCATGGCTTTGGATGCTGGCGGTTATTATTTCTGAAACCTCAGCAACATCGACCTTAAAAATGTTTGATAACAGTGAAGGTATGACCAAATCATTATTATTAGCATTAATTGTTGTACTGTATGTTATTTGCTATTACTCACTTTCCCGCGCAGTAAAATATATTCCTGTTGGCTTAGCGTATGCAACATGGTCAGGTACGGGGATCCTAATGGTTTCAACCCTTGGTATGCTATTTTATGGACAACATCCCGATACTGCAGCCATGATTGGCATGGCGGTGATCGCAAGTGGTATTGTGATCATGAATCTATTTTCCAAAATGGGCTCAGATGATCCAGAAGAAACCGAAGCATCTCAAGATGACACTGAGTCTTCATTATTATCTGCAAAAAATAAGACAGCGCATTAATTTAAAGCTAAGGGGAATATTATGTTTACTGGATTTCTATGGTTAGCACTTTCTATTGGCTCTGAAATAACGGGCACCTCAATGATTAAAAAGACCAATAGCTTTAGTAAATTGGGGCCATCTGTATTAGTCATTATTGCGTATTGTTTGTGTTATTTCGCTTTAACTCGTGCAATGGGCTATATCCCAGTTGGTGTGGCTTATTCATTATGGTGTGGGTTTGGTATTGTCGGTGTGACACTCGTTTCTATGGTTTTATATAAACAAAAACCCGATTTTCCAGCGGTATTCGCGATGGGGCTCATCATTAGTGGTGGGATTATTATGAATACATTCTCAACGATGTAATTGATTCATTGTTGCATTCTTTCTTTCGTTCATTGTTTGGCCCTCCATGTATTTTCGTGAGGGCTATTTTTTTATCATCCGTTTTTATCATGCGATAGTATGACTGTTTCACGATACAAAGTGATGGTTTGGCGATAAAAGAAAGGATCTATCCTATGTTAATTTACGTTCTATAAATAATCTAATTAGGAAAAATGAATGAACATAATTGAATGGGACGATTTTACTCGGGTTGAAATGCGCGTCGGTACGATTATTAGTGCAGAAGTGAATATTAAAGCTAAAAAATCCGCTTATATTATGGAGGTTGATCTCGGCGAATTGGGTATTAAGCGTTCAAGTGCACAGATCACCGTCAATTATACGCCTGAAGATTTGATTGGTAAGCGAGTGCTGTGCGTGTGTAATTTTGAAGTAAAGCGTATAGCAGGCATTAAATCTGAAGTATTGATCACGGGGGCGCCTGACGAAACGGGGGCGATCGTTCTTGCTGAATTTAACCTGCCTTTGCCAAACGGTGCTTTATTAGCATAATACTCGTTATACTTCGTGTTAATACATTAATTTGATATGGCTTTTTGGTTATACTTACTTGGTTCAGTGGGGCCATATTTAGGGTCTCGCTTGCTTGCCGCCTAGTGTCGTCGGTGCCATCACTGCTATTTATTAGTAAAAAGGTTATACTGCTATTCTCTGTATCAGTAGGAGTGTGACCCTTTGCGATTACCTGAACTACATTTTCGCCAATATTCAGACGAAGTCATTTCTCATCAACATGATGGGCAGTGGCAAGTCGTGTTGTCGTTATCTGGGCAGATGGAAATCAATATGTATCGGCAACATTTCTTGTTAAATGCAGGGAAGGGCGTCGTGATCCCTCCGAGTGTCAATCATGCATTTAGTGGCCAGCTAGGAAATCAAAATTATGTATTAGAAATGCCAAATACAGCGCAGTGGGCATTAAATGAAAAGATGACACAATTCACTCTGACTCCAGCCGCAGTCGGTCTTTTGAGTTGGTTACAAAGTTTTCCACAAGCCCCCGAACATAATTTTACCGTTGCTCGTCTATTATTGGCTCAATTAAAACCTGAAAATAAGTGGATTGATGAAGTTTCTCAATGGGTGGAGTTGCGTTTGCATCATCCTATTAGTTGTGAAGATATGGCGATTGCTTTTTGTATGTCGGTGAGTACATTGCAGCGGCGAATAAAAGCAGAAACACAATTAACAGCGATGCAATTTCTATTACAAAAACGCATGGAAATCGCAGGAAGCTTATTACTAACAAATACTTCAATAGAACAAATTGCATTATCTGTCGGTTATGAGTCTCATTCGGCATTTAGCCAAGCTTTTCGTCGATTTTATGGCAGAACACCAAATGAATATCGAATTCAGGGCGTTAACTTAGTACCTTGTAAAAATTAGCAGCTTTGCTAGCCACCAATCTTTACAATATTTGCTATCTACAGCATACGGATCCCTTCAAATGGGTTCCAGTTATCCAATCCTTTGGTTTCTTTAATATAGTAAGCATAGTTGGCAACCATGGCCCACAGCGCTGACATACCGACAGATACCCCAGTAAAGACGGCGTTAGGAATCGTTCCACCAATCATAAAATCAATAATATTCAAAACGATAGCAACCCCAAGAGTGATGCCAAGCATCACTAACCCTTTCTTCCATAGCCCTAAAATCAAGAAATAAATAATGCCGAAGAAGAAGGCAAAAATGTTCATATTAATGAGAATACGCTCACCGAAAGAGGCCGCTTTTAACGCTGCTTTGAATTCAGGCGTATCTGGAGCACCATGCTTATCAAAGAAATCGAACCGTTTTTGCCATTTATTAGAATATTGTTTCTGTTCCATCTTCATCCCTTATCTATTTATACTTATAAAATCGGGATTGATAATACTTGGATGCTTCTATAAATGCAGGAGGGATATTCTTAATTTGACTATTACAGAGTTTTCTTAATAAAAGGGTAATATCTTCATTTACTGAGAGATCGGCTTACTTAGCATTATTTTGTATCTGATTTTCTTGTTATTTGTTCAGAAATTGAAACTGCATAGTTGCCATGTAAAAAATCGGTATTGACATTGGCTTGTTTGAGCTTTAATTCGAGTAACGCTAACTGTTTGCTTATGGATGTGTAATTTGGGTCGTCTATAGATAAGCTTTGTAGCATTTGACTTAACGTTAATGCATCTTTTCTTTGTTGTAATTCTACAGGCAAATAGCCTGAGTTTTTTAATATCCGATATCCAGCCCTAAGTTCAGGTGGAATTAAGCTATCGTCTTCGAGCTGCAGTGGCTTGCCTTCCCCATCTAAACTCGATAATTCCCCTTTATTCAGTGCGGCTTGAATATGGCGCTCAGCCCAAAGGTCGATAACTGACATGATAGTGGCTCCAAAAGTTGATTTTTTACTATTATAGCCCTCCATATCAATATAAAGGAAGTTGGCAGATTATTCTTTATTATGGTTATTATTCCGAGTTATCAGTAAGGTTTTACCGAGGGTTTATAAATGAAGGGTTGGTTATTTTTATAAAATAAAACGGCTGAAAAATGATGTTTAATTAGTGATAAATGAGGTAAAAAAGCGAAGAATAATATGAAAATTGTTATATTGACCACACTTATGGAAATTAATTTATCTTGTTTATTTTGGTCTTAATTTTCGCCTTTATATAAATAAGTGATATTAATAACTAGTTGGGGTAAATAATTTCTAATTATGTTGAATTTTATGTCTAATTTGTATGATTTTTGTTGGATTGAAATTATCTGTTTGTAAATAGCAAAAAGGAAAAACATTGTGTAATGTCCGTTTTGCTTGTTTATAAGGAGAAAATATGGAACAAAAGAAACAAGAGGGAAGCCGTTTTTTGCGAACGGTTGAGTGGCTAGGTAATGCACTACCACATCCCGTCATCTTATTTATTATTTTAATTGCAATTTTATTAGTTTCTTCAGCAATTGGTCAGTATTTTGGTGTCAGCGTGCCAGATCCTCGCCCAGAAGGGGCGAAAGGGCGTGCAGAAGACGGTATTATTCACATTGTCAGTTTATTGGATGCTGAAGGGATCCGAAAAATTATTGCTAATGTCGTTACTAACTTCACCGGCTTCGCGCCATTAGGGACGGTATTAGTTGCGTTATTAGGGGTTGGAATTGCAGAACGAGCCGGTTTGCTTTCTGCGGCCATGCGTTTGGTTGTAACCAAAGCCCCACGTAAATTAACGACGATGGCGATCGTGTTTGCAGGTATTATGTCAAACACCGCGGCAGAACTGGGCTATGTGGTACTTATTCCGTTAGCCGCTATCATTTTCCACTCATTAGGACGTCATCCTTTAGCTGGCCTTGCCGCTGCATTTGCAGGGGTTTCAGGCGGTTATTCAGCAAACTTATTATTAGGTACGGTTGACCCGTTACTGTCAGGTATCACCCAGCAGGCTGCGCAAATCATTGACCCGACTTATATTGTGGGAGCGGAAGCGAACTGGTACTTTATGTTTGCGAGTACGTTTTTGATTACTATTTTAGGTTACTTGATCACAGAAAAAATAGTTGAGCCACAGCTTGGTCCATACACTGGCGGTGCAGTTGACGAAGATGAAAATAGCCTCTATGCCTCAGCAAATGTCACTCCGCTAGAGAAAAAAGCGTTATTTTGGGCATCAGTGACGTTTTGGGGATTAGCCGCGATTTTGGCGTTAATGGTGGTACCCGAAAACGGAATATTACGTAACCAAGATACTGGGTTAGTCAGCAACTCGCCTTTCCTAAAAGGCATAGTGGTATTCATTTTTGTGTTCTTTGCTGTCCCGGGTATTGTGTACGGCTATATCGCTAAAACCATGCGTTCTGATAAAGACATTGTTGACGCAATGGCAGGGGCAATGAGCACTCTTGGCTTATATCTGGTTATCATTTTCTTTGCCGCACAATTTGTTGCTTTCTTTGGTTGGACAAATATCGGGCAAGTTATTGCGGTTAAAGGTGCCAATTTCTTAAATAGTATCGACCTTCACGGTGGGGTGCTGTTTATTGGCTTTATTCTTATTTGTGCTTTTATCAACTTAATGATTGGCTCTGCATCGGCTCAGTGGGCTGTCACCGCGCCTATTTTCGTCCCCATGTTGATGTTGGCAGGTTATGCGCCTGAAACTATCCAAGCCGCTTATCGTATTGGGGATTCGGTAACCAATATTATCACGCCAATGATGAGCTATTTTGGGTTGATTATGGCGATAGTGGTTAAATATAAAAAAGATGCAGGAATAGGGACATTGGTTTCAATGATGTTGCCATATTCCATCATTTTCTTCATTGGCTGGTCGCTGTTCTTTATTGTGTGGGTATTTGTATTGGGTATTCCTGTAGGTCCTGGTTCCCCAATTTATTTCACACCGGGAAGTTAGCCTTTTGATGTGTAATTAGAAAATCATTGGTTGCCCTATTTTAGTTCATTAGGTTAGGGGCAACCAGTGAGGGTATAAAGTGTGATTTTGTTGTTATGAGCAGAGAATCTAGATTAAATAAAGATTATAAAAATAAACTGCCGTGAGTGAAGCAGTTTATTTTACCAAACACCAATAATCATAATGTCACGGTAATAAATAATTTTTTAAATAGTGTAAATGGTTATTTAACCGAGAGACTAATGCGGAACTAATTGATGGTCTGTCAACATACTTCTGTAGTTGTTTAATATCGTCCTCGGTAAAAGTTTTGTAAACCTGTTGCAGTGCGAGTTCTTTATACTCATCCTCTAAAAAAGCGGCTTCAAGGGAACAAAGAGTGATGTCTAATAATTCGATGCGTGTAAATTGAAAAGTCTGTTGGGCGATTTGGTATTCTTTGTTGATATCTGTACCAAAAATCCCTGCATCATCAGTATTAATCGCAATACGCACTCCCTTATCATACAGTTTGCGAATAGGGTGTTGATGAATATCGCCATTTAACTCAGGGACTAATATACGGTTACTTGTCATCGAGATTTCTAAGAGGATCTTGTTCTCAATTAATTGCTTTATTAAAGCCTCATTATCAATGGCGCGAATACCATGGCCAATACGTACAGCACCAGCTTTAACTGCATTTTGTATTTGCTGGTCTGAACCAATTTCACCTGCATGGTATGACCGGCCCAGCCCCAGTTGTTTTGCTAATTGGTGGCTCATGGAAAAATCAGCAAATTGGTAGCTCAACTCATTACCTGCAATATTAAAACCAGTTATTACATCATGGGGATTTTGCTGAACAAACTGGAGCGTTTGATAGACAATATCAGGACCTAAATGCCTGACTCCCACGGCATGTAACCTGACAATTAAAGGATACAACTGATTCACATCCTCAATGGCTCGTGTAATGGCTAATAGCCTATCCATATAGCGCGTGCTGTCCCAGGATACTTTCCCGTTAACTTCACTGGCGCTCATATGATAGGGGGAGATCAATAATTCGCAATAAATTAGCCCTTGCTGCGCATTTCGAGTGAGATAATCTTCGGTGATCAGATAGTAGTCATCTGCGGTTTGAATGAGTGAAGCAACACGATCATAGATGGTAATAAATTCATTAAACTGGCTTTCATCATAAAAATAGCGCCCATCAGGAAATTGTATATCATCATACTCCCCTACTGGATAAAATAACGATGATGGTAAATTAATGGCATTATTCATGGCTAATTGCTTGGCAATTTTAGGGGTAACCGATCCTTCCAAATGCTCATGTAAAATGACTTTAGGTAAATAACTCTGTTGATCTATGTTCATTTCTTTCTCATTTTATGTGATAAATAACTAGGCTATTTTGAGTAACTCGTTTTTTATTTTTTGGTAATATTGGTTATTAATAATAAATTTGAACATTAATAACCCGACTAACAAATGAAATATTGCCGGTATTAATGTCATCATGAGTGATATGCCGATAAGGGATGACACTGTTTGTTCAACATCGGGTTGGTAGCCTATATAAGCTAGGGCAAAACCTAAGGCACCACCTGCGACCCCCATTCCAAATTTTTGGAAAAATAAGATGCCACCAAAAGCCAGCCCAGAAACTCGAGTTCCTGTTTTTACTTCACCATAATCGACAGACTCAGCAATCGATGACCAAAAAATAGGTAGTTGTAAATCACATAAGAATGAAACGGCAAAATAGAATATAAAGGCGAGAGCAATATCGCCCTGTCCCACCATAAAGTACATTAATGTGCTAAATAGAAAGGTCGCGATTTGGGAATAACGAAACAACTTTATTTTATCATAAAATTTAGTCATCCATGTACTCACAATCATAGCTAACACCGAAGCAATCACTCCTGTGGTTAAGAATGCAGGAATTAAGCTATCGCCACCGGATAAATAGTATTTAGCATAATAGGCTGATACAGATGCGCGGATCGTCCCACCACACATAATTAATGTCAGAACAATACCTAAAATAATCCACTGGTCGTTTTTAAATAATAATTTTACCTGCTGTTTTATTGGTGTTTTTTCTATATTTACAGAGACCCTTTCTTTGGTGGAAAAAAAACAGAATAAAATAAGTACCGTACCTAATATCCCCATAATGGCCATTGAGCTCTGGTAGCCTTTAGCTAATTGTCCTTGGCCAAAATACACCGCCATTAAGGGCACGATGATAGTGACAATAAAGGCAGCTATTTTGGTCATGACAAAACGATAGCCATTTGCACTCAGTCTATCTAATGGTTCGTCACTAATAACACTAATGAGAGAAACATAAGGAATGGCAATAAATGTATAGATAATGGTAAGTAAGATATAGCTTGCATACGCCCAAATTAGTTTACCTGTATAGGCGATATCAGGGGTGACAAACATTAAGTAAATAGCAAAGCCGAATGGGACAGCCAAAAAGAGTAGGTAAGGGCGATACCGTCCCCAACGCGTATTTATTCGATCAGTAAATATGCCAATCATTGGGTCAACTAAAGCATCAACAAAGCGAACAATAATAAATAAAACACCAGTGTCGGCCGCAGACAAGCCATAAATATCAGTATAAAAATACGCTAATAATAGTTGCATGGAGATCATGACAATGGCAATTGCCATGTCACCTGCACCAAAGCCAACTTTTTCATAAATAGATAGTTTCATCTTATTTAACCTTTATAGAGCGGCATGATAGTTAGCTTTTAATTCCTTACTACCAAGCTGCGCTTTTATTTGCTTTGGAATAATTACGTCCTTGTATTTTTGATAATCAAAAACTATATGATATTCCTGTTCTTAATCTTAACTGGCGGTTATCACTGTATTTGCTATATCCTTTTACATCACCGATTGCAATATAAGGTGTCCAATTCTCGATGGTATATTGGACTTTAATATCTTGGGCATAGTCGCGTTTTTTATTATCCCAACGTACATTTTCAGTGTCATACCAAACAAAGTTGTAGGTGATCCCAATTGGTAAATCTTTAGGGCGCCAGTCATACCAAAAATCGGTTCTATAAGTTTTTTGTTTATCCGCAGAATTACTGGAACTTGGATGATCTAAATCCACACGGAATCTTGAACGAATGCGATGGTCGGCATTAATTTTATAAGCGACTTCAAGACCGGGCTCATAGGTTGTCCAATAACTTGAACTATAGACGGAAAAAGTGGGGGTAAATGTCCAATTCTTTAAAGGTTCAAATCGAAGTGGATAATTTAAGATAATACCATGACCATTATTTTCAAAATGACCCCAACTATCACGGTTAGCGGGAAGTTCCCCTCTTTTATCATTGTTTTTTTGTTTCCACATTAATTCAAGGTGTACATCTAGTCCACTATCAAAAAAGTACCCCATTTTAACGCGATCATTGGAAACGCGTTGCTTAGTTAAATATTCATTACGGTAATCAAGGTAACCACCACCTGCATACGAGGATGAGATGAAAATAGTCGTAAAAACTAGGGTGCTTAATGATAAGTAATAGGGTTTTCTTCGTGAACATTCGGCTTTATTTTTTTGATTAAACATATTTCATTCCTTATTCTCAATTAACATTATTTATATTTTTTCTCTCTGTTTGATTTAGAGATTAATAATATTGGTATATACCAAAACAAACCATTGTTTAAATTGTGAACGATGTCACTAATAAATGAAAATAAAAAATAACCATTTGTTTTTATTGATAAAAATATTAAATTTTGATTTTGATCGCAAAAAATAGCAATAATAATTGTTCTTTTTCTTTTTTAGTTAACAATATTGGTAGTTACCAATCTTAGAGATATAAATAATGTCAAAAAACTATATTTTGAAATATCAGGAAATTTATCTGGATATTAAAAATAAAATTGATCAGCAAGAATGGCAGGAGGAGGATGTCATTCCAACAGAGCGGGAGCTTGCTGAAGTTTATCAAACTAGCCGTACCACGATTAGAAAAACCATTGAGTTACTGAAGCAAGATGGTTATCTGTTTAGTCAACATGGTCGAGGTACATTTGTTTTACCAGAGAAAAGCCGGTTATCTAGGCGCTCATTGCACAGTTTTACCGATGATATTTCGTCTCGAGGTGGGACTCCATCACAAGAAATTTTGGAAATTGGGTTCGTTCCTCTTAGCAATATAATTAGGCAAAATTTGCAATTATCGCTACATGAACGCACTATTTTTCGTATTAAACGTATTCGTTTTTCAGAAACAACCCCAATGGGGATCCATACCTCATATATACCGTTACCGCATAATATGCCTATCGAAAAAGAAACGCTTCTTGAGTATGGTTCTTTATATAAGGTATTGAAAGAAAAATATAATTTATTTCCATTGGAAGCCTATGAGTCAATTAGTGCTCGTTTAGCCTCTTCTTCAGAGCGAAGTTTTTTAGAGTTGGATCATGAAGGGGTCGTACTCGCTTGTACTCGAATTACATTATCTGAAGCACTAAAACCAATGGAATACGTTGAAATGGTTTATCCCGCGAGCCGCTATACCTACAACATGAAAATCAATCGCGATAGTTTTGGTCGCAATAAATAATTAAGGATAAAAAATGCAACTTACTCAGAAAGTTATTTATAACAAAATATACGGCTCACTCGCTGCAGCAGGCATGGGAGATGCGCTTGGTGCACCCACGGAGTTATACAGTATTGATGAAATTATCGCTGCTCATCGAGGCTTTCTAGACCATTTTATTACACCGCCTAAAGATACATTCGCCGGGTCATTAAACGGGGTCGCAGGTTTAATTACCGATGACTCAAGTCAAATGTATGTTTTATCAGAAGGTCTCATCTCTGCGGGTTATAATAGATTTACTAACCAAGATTGGGTGAATTGTTTATTACGCTGGGCGGATATGCAACCTTATGCAAACTATAAGGGGCCGACCACTGAACTGATTGTTAATGCGTTAAAATCAGGGCAAGCAACTAACACAATAGGCCGCATAGGGACTTCTGAACGCCAAGCGCCAAATATTGGTACGACAAATGGAGCTGGTATGCGCATTGCGCCTGCAGGGCTTATTTATCCAGGGCAGCTAGACAAAGCCTGTGAACTCGCAGCATTGACTTGCATTCCGTCTCATGACACCAACATCGCGATAGCGAGTGCCTGTGCTATTGCGGCTGGTGTGAGCCAGGCAATGATGGTGAGTGCAACAGTAGAGTCTGTGGTTGAAGCGTGTTTATACGGTGCACGGTATGGTGAAGTTTTAGCTAAAAAAATAGGGCGTGTTGTTGCTGGGCCAAATATTGAAATGCGTATTCAATTAGCCCTTAGAATCGCCCGTGAAAATACAGACTTAGAGATTTGCTTAAGACAGCTTGAAGGATATGTTGGAAATTCCGTAGCGGCACATGAATCTATTCCAACGGCTATTGGGTTATTTGCATTCACTAAAGGTCAGGTTTGGGATGGCATTGTTGCTGCAACAAACGTAGGAAATGACACCGACAGTATTGCCACGATGGTAGGGGCCATGGCAGGGGCACTACAAGGGTTTGATAGTCTTCCACAAGACCAGTACCAGTTCTTTAGCAAAGTAAACAGCCATGATTTTGATATCCCTAAAATTGCACAAGGGTTATCAGAGCTCGCATGGCAAGCTTTGCAGGGTGAAGCGCAATGAAAGCCATCATGCCATTAGATAAAACATGGCAAGAGATAACAAGTACGCCTAGGGTTCTGGCGTACTTATTGGAAGAACCTCATCTTGTTCGTGAGTTAGCAATTGGTATCAAACAACAAACAATCACACAGATGTTGTTTGTTGGTTCTGGTGACTCCTATGCGATTGCTCAATTCATAGCTATATATTATGAAAAGCAATTAGGTATAGATTGCAAAGCGATTCAGTCTTATGAGTTTGTCAATGGGGCACGCCTGCTCCTGAAGGATAGTGTCGTTTTTATTATTACAGCCAGTGGTCGTCCCTCACCGGTTATCGATGCTTTAGCCATTGCCTCAGACTCAAGTGCATTTGTTGTTGTAGTGACAAATCATAAAAATGACAGGATACGTGAACAAGCTAATTTTGTGTTGTATACCGGTGCAGAAAAGCAAGGGATTCCCACTCAAAGCACAACTGCAAGTTTATTGCTATTAATTCAATTATCTATTTATCTGAAGTCATCAGATATTAATGATGCTTTAGCTGAGCTCCGATTAATCGTTGAGAATCTGGCCGCCCCGATTATTCAGAAAAAAACTATTGAATATCAGATAGACAGAAACTACCCATTCGAAGCTGCTCATGTATTCCTATCAACAGGAATAACCTCTTTTATTGCCGAAATGGGGTGCAATTTACTCGCTTGCGGGCCACAATTATTAGCCCATTCATTCCTTATAGAAGAATATCACCATAGTTTACGCCTTCTACATGACAACCATTTACGTCGTTTTATTCTGTTACTTAGTGATAAAAAACATGAGTCTATTTTCTTGAATACTGCAAAAACATTAGTTGCACAAGGGGCTAGCGTCATATTGCTATCTGCTTATCCACTAAAAGAAAATGACATGAATGGTTTTATGGTAATAACTTTTCCTTGCAGTACTTCAACGGAATTTAGCTTTTATAGCCTCAATTTTTTACAAGTTTTATCTCTAAAGCTCGCTGAGCATTGGGTCGCTCAAGGTGGCGTTAGAGCTTTTAGCAATAACTAAAGAAAGGGAATAATAATGAAAAAATATGATGTTGTTGCGGTGGGCGATGCCAATATTGATCTCATGTTTAGAGTGCCTAGTTTGCCAAGATATGACAGTAAAGTCGTCGGTGAAAAAATTAATGAATGCGTCGGAGGGACAGTCGCTAATAGCGCTTGTGTTCTTGGGCAATTGGGCTCTAAGACTTTATCCCTTTCATCGGTGGGGGATGACAATTATGGGCAAATGATTTTAAATGACTTTAAACGCTTCCGTGTCGATACGTGTTTTGTTGAAATTATTCCTCGTCTTTCTCCGAATTTGGCCATTATCTTCCTTGATCATAGTGGAGAAAAGGCATTGGTATTTTCCCCCGGTGAAGAAACTAAAATCAATCAGGCGAATTACACTCAGGCAATTAAAGAAAGTAAGGTGCTGTATACCATGCCGGGGAATATTGAAAAATTCAAATACATGTCTGAAATCTGCCAAATACATGACACTAAAATTGCAGTGGATATTGAGCCTCATATCGCGGACACCCAAGATAAGCTTGAAACGATTTTAACCGCTAGCAATATCGTTATTTTCAATTTAGAAGGATTTCTTACCTGTACAGGGCTTGAACTCACTGTTAATGCATTACGACATTTGGTTGTGCAATATCAACTTGATGTGATTGTTGTCACTTGTGGTGCGCAAGGCGCTATCGCTGTTACAAAAGATAGCGATGAGAAACATGATGGCTTTTGTGTTGACGTGATTGATACCACTGGGGCTGGAGATACCTTTAATGCGTCTTTTATCCACGCCTTACTTGCAGAAATAACATTGAAAGAAGCATTGGCTTTTGCTTGTGCATCAGCCGCTATTTCTATTGGTTATTTGGGGGCTCGAAACTCCATATTAACCAAAAGTAAAGTTGAAGAATTTATTAACGATTACAAATAATATTAATCAGGGGTAATTATGAAGAAAAAAAATAAATCATGGAAACTAGTTGCTAGCCTATTTACTGCATCGACTTTATTTTATAGTCAATTTTCAACCGCACTCGAAAAACTTGACTTTATAGGGGAATATTCACTTCCGACGAGTACATCATATCAAGATGTATTATTTGGAGGTGTTTCAGGGTTGTATTTTGATGCTGAAAAATCCATTTATTATGGTATCTCTGATGCACGAAATACTAAACAAGAAGGTGTTTCTCGCTTTTATACCTTAACAATGAATATTGATAAGCAAGGGATTCATAGCGTCAATATTATGGGCATGAAAAACCTTCTCGATAAAGACGGTAAAATTTGGTCAAATGGGCAAGTTGATGCGGAAGGAATTGCACCAACGCCAAATGGAAAGGGCTTGTTTTGGACATCTGAATTAGGAAGCGCATTACGTATCACAGACTTTGATGGCTCATTTATTGCTGATTATAATGATGTTATCCCCCCATACTATAATGTGTTAGGTATTGCTGATAAAACCTCGAAAGTTGGTGTTCGTTCAGGAACTAGTTTTGAGGGAGTATCTCTCACGCCAGATAAAAAAAATGTATTTATTTCTGTTGAAACGGCATTAAAACAAGATGGGCCTATTTCAACGCCATTAAATTCTAGCCCTGCTAGGCTATTGAAATATGATGCAAACTCACAAACCAATGAATTAACTTTAGTGGGCGAGTATATTTATAATATTGATCCTATTCCTGACGTGTCTGAGTTTGCAGTTAATGATAATGGCGTTTCTGATATTTTAGCCGTTAATGAACATCAATTGTTATTTATTGAGAGAGCGGGTCGTAATGCCAGCAAAGGTTATGATGATTGGGATTTTAATATTCGAGTCTATTTAGGAGATATTTCTAAAAGCACAAATATTAAAGGTATGGAAACACTGAGCGATATTAAAGAAAAAAGCCAATTTCAGCCAATAACGAAGAAACTACTCATCGACTTTTCTGATTATACCAAGACCCCAGATAATATTGAAGGTATTACTTTTGGCCCAGTTATTGATGGACATAAAACCCTGGTTTTTGTTACTGATAACAATTTCCAATCTTACCAAAGCAATAAGTTTTATGTTTTTATTGATAGCAACGACATATTGAAGTAATTCTATAAGGATGTTTGATAATGAATAAACTTATTCGTTCTACAAAACAATATGCAGCTCGCCTTGGTTTTGCACTGCTGACTCTGTTGTTGATTAGTTGCTCAGCACCTCAGAAAAGTTCATATGTTACACTATTGCACACCAATGACCATCATGGGCACTTTTGGCAAAGTAAGCACGGTGAATATGGTCTTGCAGCGCAAAAAACACTGGTGGATAGTATCCGTGAAGAAGTTTCTAAACAAGGCGGGGAGACTTTTTTGTTGTCAGGTGGGGATATTAATACAGGTACTCCAGAATCTGACTTACTCAATGCTAAACCTGACTTTATCGGTATGAACCTCGTTGGTTATGATGCGATGGCAATTGGCAACCATGAGTTTGACCATCCTGTTGAGTTATTAAAGCAACAAGAACAATGGGCAAATTTTCCTTTTTTATCCGCCAATATTTATGATAAAACCACGGATCAACGTTTATTTTCCCCTTACGTAGTATTAAAAAAAGGGAATGTAAAAATTGCTTTTATCGGTGTAACGACACCAGATACCCCAAAACTGGGTAGTAAAAAAATCTTACAGAATGTGCGCTTTACTGACCCGATTACTGAAGTTAAAACGCTATCAACCCAGATAAGAAAAGACAATATTGCAGATATGGTCGTGGTATTATCCCATCTTGGGTACTATGAGGATGGTAAATCAGGGACGAGTGCTTATGGCGATGTTGAGCTAGCTCGCGCACTAAGCCCAGGAGATATCGATGGCATTATCAGTGCACATTCACATTCAACACTTTGTATGGTAAAGGAAAACTCCATTGATCTTGAATATAAAGTGGGTGAAGATTGCCGCCCAGATTATCAAAATGGAGTCTGGATTATGCAAGCAGGTGAGTGGGGTAAGTTTGTTGGCCGTGCAAACTTTCAAATTACTGAGAATAAAATCACACTGTTAAGCTATCAGATGCTTCCTGTTAATCTAAAATATACCGTAAAAGACTCGGACGGCAATAAGCAATATGTTTATTACACGGAAGAAATTAAAGCGGACCCGAGTGTGATTACAGAATTGACTCCATATCAGCAACAAGGGGAAGAAAAACTGGGTGTGATTATTGGAAAAACTGAGAATTTACTACAAGGTGACCGTCGCGTTGTTCGCCATCAACAAACAAATCTCGGCAAACTAATTATACTTGCACAAATGTGGAAAACAGATGCTAATTTTGGCTTGATAAGCAGCGGAAGTATTCGTGCACCAATAGAGCAAGGGGATATTACATACCGTGATATATTAACCGTTCAGCCTTTTGGTAACTCAGTCGGTTTTGCTGAAATGACAGGAAAAGAATTAATACCTTATTTAACAACGATTGCCAATATGACTCCTGGTGCAGGAGCATATCCACAATTCGCTAATATTACTTTTGACCTTTCTGATGGGAAATTAAAAAACATTAAGATTGCAGGTAATCCTATTGAACTAAACAAAACCTATCGCTTTAGCTTGCCAAGTTATAATGTAAATGGGGGAGATGGTTATCCAATTATTACGGATCGATTCATGAATACAGGCTCTATAGATGCAGATATTTTAAAAACGTATATAGAAGAGAATACGCCTATTAATCTTTAATAATTTAAAAAACGCCTCAAATTATTCTTATGCTCGATAGCGTGGCGGAGCCAATCTGAGGCGTCACTATATTATCTATTTTTTACATAGCTTATGATTTTATTAATTAATGGATTCTGTTTTTCATTTGATAAATCAATTATTTTCTTTAGTTCTAGCTCATTGATTGGGATGGGTGAATAATATGTTTCACCTGATATTAAGTCCCTGTAAGGGGTTTTTTTAGGTACTGAACTTTCAGGGATTTCTTGTAACCTGACGACTAAGGCTAAGGTTTTATAATTAAATGTCGCCTCATCAATTTCAACAACTTTAAATCTTCGATCCGCGAGAAATATTAACTCCTCTCTATCTGGAGCGGACCAAGGAGCTACATTTCTTGCCGTAATAAAGTCGATTTCAAAAATAAATAATCAACATGATACATAGATGGATTTAGAATTAAATATAGTTCATAACTAAAACAATACAAGTTAAAATTTTATTAGTTAATCTCACTCAGATACATCATCAGTAGTGTAAACTATAAATGATACATATTAATCACTAATTAACTTAGTGATTATATAATATTTATTATATTTATAATGAAAAAATTCGGTATTTAAAAGATAAAAAATAATTTTATATTTTTATTCTATGAATATATTTGAAAGGATTAATCTCCCCCTTCCCATAAATAGTCTTTTAACTTTATCTTATCATTTGCATTAAAAACAATACCTTCATGTATAAGGGCTTGTTTATGGCGTAGATAGCATTCTCCCGTGACGGACAATTTTCCCTGACTATTAATAACACGGTGACAGGGCAGGGTACTGCCAGGTGGAATATTTCTAATTGCGCGGCATACCTGACGAACATGAGCAGGGTAACCCGCCATTTTAGCGAGTACGCCATATGTGACGACCCTGCCACTAGGGATATTTCCCATAATGCTATAAATGATATCTTGAAAAGATGGCGCACTGTTCATGGTGAATGTCTTAATTATGATGAGGAATTATCAGTCTATAAGTATAGGCAATGCTAATAACTATTCTGTTCTAAATTGGTTTTATTGGCAAATACTCATGGCGATTACGCTAAACCAATAGGATAGGGGAGCAACTGGCAGTTTAATATTGGTGGTAGTACTGGATATTTATGAAACAGGGTTTTGTTCAGCGATAAAAAGCAAAAACCCGCCTTTTGGGCGGGTTCTTTAAATAAGTGGTGCCGGACTCGGAATCGATTTTTCATTATAACTAGTTGTATTTAAAAATATTAATTGAATTTGATTTTATTTATACCCTCTTTTGTACCCTCGGTCCGTTTGGTGGGTTTTGTTGAGCACGGTTGGGGCGATAGAGCGCAGCAAATAGATTGTTTTTTGCACAGATGACAGGTGTAATTATAACGTATTCGAATCCTTTTTAAGTATACATTTAATGGGGATCATGTTCATGTTAATTGTTTCTAGTATGAATCATGGTATTGCCAATTTGACATGTTTAATGATGTCTTATTGTGTCATTTTTGTTTAATTCCTCAATGTCTAATTCAGTTAAGATCCAACGGTTTAATATGTGCCATTGGATACTAATCAAAGTGGAAGTAGGCTTAATTTATCCATCCAATATAGGATAAACTCAAAGTGATCAGTACTTATTCAATTCAATGTCACACACATGACACACGCATAAGGGCCATCTCTGTCTTGGCGACGTTCAACATAAACAGCTAACACGCCACGACAATCTGGCACCTCCTTACCAATATAATGCTCGCTATTACCAACCCATTTATACTTTCCTGCACAATAACGAGCAAGGCGAGAGCCTAAATGTTGCTGATGGATCTTCATTGCTGCGGATTTACGGATGATATTCATGGTTCACCTCATACTAAGCCATGCTCAGCGAAAGAGAAGATTTGCTGACCACCGATGATCAGATGGTCAAGTACTCGAACTTCAATTAGCTGCAATGCTTTTATTAATTGTTGCGTGATAGATTTATCCGCTTGGCTTGGCGTGATATCGCCTGACGGATGGTTGTGTGCAAAGATAACGGCAGCAGCATTAAAATGAAGTGCTCGTTTGACGACTTCACGAGGATAAACCTGTGTGCTGCTAATCGAGCCAGCAAACAGGGTTTCACTGCTTATCAACTGATTTTGTTGATTCAAGTAGAGCACAATAAACGCTTCACGCTCTAATGCTGACATTTTTAGCCGTAACCAATCCCTCACATTTTGCGTTGATGTAAAAGCAATACCCGGTTCACGCAGATACTTATCCAGTATGGTCAACGCACGTTTGATAGTACGTTGTTCATTAGGAAGCAGTGTTAAGGTATTCGTATAAGTATTGATACTCTCCATCGTTAATATCTCCATCATTACGAGGCTAGTTGAAGCATATTTTCAGCCATCACCCACAAGGCTCGGTTAAGCTTCACATCACCATCAATCCCATTCACTGAACGCGTGCGAGCGCGTTTACCTTTCGCATTTCTGCCTGATAATCCCCCTTTAATTAAATTTTCTTGCAAACGTTGGTACACCGTCCAAAGATCATCCTTCTTATCTTCTACACGGCGTGGCTGTAATACTTGCGCTTCGGTCACAGGTTGATGCGCTTCATCATAACGATATGTGAGAGCAGATTGAGCAAAGATGTGTTGGGCTGGTGGCGGTAATAATAGGGACTGCATGGCATCACGTTGCTCATCCATGCGTTCAAATAGCCCTAACACTTCATAAGCCCCTTCAATCACTTTTTCCACCACATCGCCCTTGTGCGGTACACGCACCTCACCAAAGGTTTGTCCGCAAATTAAGCCATTCTGACAAACGAATCGGAACATCCCCGGTAACATCTGATAACTCGATGAGCCATCATGGCTATTGAGTAAGATGATTTCAGGCACTAGGCTGCCCGTAATTTGGTCATGACGTCTGAGGCGTAACAGATGCTTAGTATGATCACGACGGCTGTCATCTCGTACACGAGTTTGGCAAGCAAAGAACGGATAGAAGCCTTCTTTTTGAAGACTATCCAATAAGGTAATCGTAGGGATGTAAGTATAACGTTCACTTCTGGATTCGTGTTTTTCTTCTGAAAATACGCTAGGTACTGTGCGGAATAATTCTTCAATGGTTAGCGGGCGGTCACGACGAATAGAGCAAGCATTGCCAAAACGGGAAGCTAAACGAGACATAGGGGTTCTCCTTAGTAATTAAACTGATAAATAATTCGATAAATGGATTAAATGAAGATTGCTGGTGGGGGAAAGATAAAACCGTGACTGATAAATCAGTCTATAAGGCGAAAGATTTGAGCTTGCTCCGGATGCTGTATAGCGTAATCACGCAACAGGTAAAAATATTCCACCAGCACAGGGCTTTCGGTTTTAAATGACCAGATGCTATACACCAGTAAACAGACAGCAATACCGGCTGCTTCAGGGCTTAACTCAGCTTCATTTCCGTTATGCGGGTTAAACATTTGCAGGGAGGTTTCGAGCATATCAGGCCAGATAAATACGCCGCCATTAGACAGCATACTGAACTCCCAGAAAGCGCCTTGATAGCAATTACAAAGCTTCGCCATCATGTTAAAGATATCGCCTTCAATACGTTGCCAGTCTGGCACAGTACCAAAGTAAAAACGCCAGAAGGTACTACGACCACGGGAATTGACGAGGTTGGTTTTGATAACCGTTGATTCTTGCTCTTGTAAAGTAAACATAATAGAACTCCAATTCAGTCGATATTGATAGACAGTAATAAACAAAAAAGCCCTACACCTTGTGGTGCAGAGCTTTCTCGAAATGATAGGTATATTGAGTATCATTTTTAGTGACGCATTCTGATGATTGATTCACTAAAATAATACAGATATAAAAATAAATGTAAGTTAATTAATGGGTTAGTCTGATGATGCTTTTATAATGGTATCACCATTACGTATAGTAAACTCTCTGATGCTATAAAACCGATGACTTTGACTAGCAAATGAAGTTCTGTTTGCAGGTACAAAGATATCCATCTCTTTTTTTTCTACCCCCACTTTACCTAAAGAATAAGATACAGAAGGTGAAACAATGCAGATCTCAACTTCCTTCTTTTAGTTCGCTGTTTGAGCGTAAAACACAGGTTGATCGTTGCTCTGAACGGGTACAACCACTGACAGCACTAATAGGGCATAAGGTAGACTGAAACAGCGCATTGCATAGACTGGATTTTCCGACACCTGTTTTTCCCATTAAACCGATAGTGGGCGAATAATGAATAAGCTCGCTTAGTTTATGTTGTAATTGATGTTTAATTGCCGTGGGGAGTGGAGAAAGCACCGCCTCAAAAGGTGAAGCGGTGGTGGAGGGATTTGTTTTCATAATGACTTCCTATGATAAATGAAAAGGCTCAATACCTTTGTCTTTCAAGGAAGTAATATAGGTTTGAAAAAAATTACATTATGATAACTAGTGTTCAACGTGTTGCATTATTTTCTTTCTTTTTATTTTTATAACTAAATAGACCACTTGTTATATTATTAATCATTGGGATTTTTGTATATTGCTTAGCAACTTGTTCTAAATAGTATAAGTGATAGTTATTTTTTTGTTTAACTTTTTTAACAAATAAAGAAAAGTCTTCTTCATGATAATAAGAAAGCTCTTCATAATGACGGGATAATAACGCTTTTGGAATTTGTTCTAGCTGCATTTGAGTACTTTTTGGATGACTTTTTATTGGGACGAGTTGAATAGGCTCCACCGTTCTCAAGAAAGGAAAAAGCACATGACTGGCACTAACACTAAAATGATATACTGAATTATCTTGATTTCGACAGAGACCTTGTTCCCATTCTTCTTGCTCATCATCATTGGCCATTTCAGCTAAAAGAGAATTAAATGCCATATAATTAACATGAACATTCTGTTTACACGCTTTACACCATTCTCTCGTCATATCTCTAATAAAACAATCGGATATATCCTTATCATTCCTCTGATAATAAAAAATGATATGCAGATAAGGTCTATTGTTGGCATCCAATAGAATAACGCGAGAGTAACTGACAAAACACGAATATACTTCGCGTCCTTTAAGTGTATTAAGCATCGCGCTAAATGCATTAACAAGCTCTTTTATATGTTCAGATATTAATTGAGTATCTGAATAATCTTTTTCTATATAAAATGAAATAGGTAATAATTTGATATTTTTATGATTATTAATGCAGTGATTATAATTATTTACCAGTTTTTTATACGCATCTTGTTTCTCCTTTAACCACAATTTCATTCGACTTAATAACTCACCTTTTGGCTTTTTCGTGACACTATCTCTATGGGGTAAAGTGGTTGTTGTATTATTTTGGTAGTTAAAATAAATATAAACTTCATCAAATCTAGAACGGTCTTCACGCCATGGTATTGAATTTTTTCTGTCAGCTTTATTATTAGCCTCTTGAATACGTGCTTCTAAATATAAGTCATCAATAACATATTGCTCATCATTCTCTCTTTTATAAAAATCAGCAAAGGTATACTGATCGCGTAATATGTGTTCAGAAACAATATGAGGTGGTGTTATTTTATCTTGTTCTCTTAATCCAAGAAAACTTAACTCTTTAAATACCGTATTCATGCGTTATTCCCTCTAACATTTGTATAACTAAAACATTACTGTGAGTAATGATGGGTTAGTACAAAAATAGCACAAAATAGCCTCAAAGTCGATACCTACAAACCCTAAAAATAAGGGGTATAAAGTAATAATTTTATATATTTTAAGTGGTTATATTATGGTGGTAAAGTGGGGTGTTTTTTGGGAGTTGTTCAAAGTTTATGGGCATTTCAGTATGACTAGACAGATTTCGAGCGACATTATTTATCATTATCACTGTCTTTTTTATCATCAAACTCACTCAGACCAGCGTTAACATTTCAACCCTAACACTATCTCATAAAAGACTCAGGGAATAGTTAGATTTTTTAGTTTTTAAATGTGATTATAGCCTTGGAGTTTGTATATCATTACATCAGTTAAGTTTTCCACTGCAAATGATACACCTCAAGAAAGATAAAATATTTAGGTTATTAATATGATTATAAAGAAGTGAGAAAACATTATTTATATTTAACAGAAAGAAGAAAGCATTCTTATCCTATTGTCCTATAGATAAATAATGCTAACTCTCTACTGATTATTCGCTGTATTACGACTCAATGAAGGTCATAATGATAACAATCTAATATCATAGTCTTCTATTAACACTGTCATTAAAGCGAAAAGAATGACAAGCAGTAAAATCAAGATAAAGATAATGATAGGTCTAACCGAAAAATAAGAGGTCAATTTATTCATTAAAAAGTCTATCAACTCTTGATGCATAAAATATTTGGTGTCATGATATAATTATAGGTAACTAAGTTTACATTATGCTAATGATAAAAATTAAAATCAGAGCTATAATTTCATCATTAACCTAAGCCAACACATACTAACTTAATATTTTAGAAATTAATCCCTGTTGGTATAGTAGTATATTTATTTAATGTATTTATTTAATGTATTTATTTAATGTATTTATTTAATGTATTTATTTAATAAATTAAAACTATCCATTAGACGTAAAGATGCAATATGTATCCATATAACGATAGAGTATATTACTCATAGTCTATCAACACCAAAGTAAAATATGAAAAAACTTATAATTTCAATTTGTTTATTAGAATGAAAATAAATTTAGATGAAAAGTGTGATAAACCATATTAACAATATCGATTAATCTACTTCTAATCATACTAAAAAAATTTAATGACATCACTCTATTTAGCATTGAAATAAATGATAAAATAATCATTTATGACAAAGAGCTATCTCTAGACTCGCTATATTACGATTATAGTTAAAATAAAAAAATACATCCTACTGAGTTGTTATGACATTCACTCAACTCAGGAAAATATCATGCATTACCCTATCGATAGCTATAATCTTAAATACTTCGATATTATTCATAATACCTTTATAAAGGCTCAAAGAAACTATACCCGATTATCTGTATTTCGTTTTGATTTACGCTTTCCAAGAACGATAAAAGCCATGAGAGATGACCGTAAAGTCATTACACGTTTCATTGATTCTCTTAAAGCGAAAATAGCCGCCGATATAAAACGAAAAAGTACCACTTGGCACCGAAAGCTCACATTAGACTTACATTATGTTTGGGTAAAAGAAATTGGAGAGCGTAACCATAAGATTCACTACCACCTGATGATATTCCTAAACAAGGACATCTATCATTGCTGGGGCGATTTTAATCGTGACCATGGGTGTTTATCAGCAATGATACAACAAGCTTGGGCGAGTGCGTTACAGGCAGAATTATCAGCGGTAAAACAAAGTGTTCATTTTTGTAAGAATGGCGTGATGTACCTTAACCAAAATGCGAATGAATTAGAATACAAAAAACACTATGCCCAGATAATAGAACGTGCACAATATCTCTGTAAGCATCACACGAAACCATACCATCAAGGTGAGCGGCTTATTGGATACAGTCGCTGAAGAAAATAATTTACAGCTCCGCGTTATCGTTTGAAGGATTCACACCGCATTTCATTAACCCTTTCGGATCCTTCTCCTTTTCACTCTTAGGAGAAACAAACGATGACCAATACAACTGATTACCCCTTACTGAATGACCAATTTATCGACATGAAATTTATCACTCATCTGACAGGATTAACGGATAAGTGGTTTTATAAACTCATTCAAGACGGTGAATTCCCCAAACCAATAAAGTTAGGACGTAGCTCACGTTGGTTAAAGAGTGAAGTCGAACACTGGCTGAATGAACGTATCACCGCTTCTAGAGGCTAAGTATTATTAATTTAGTCAGTTACAGCGATTTTTTACAACTCACTAGTGAAATATTATATGAACGTCAAAAGAAGACGATCTTTAGGGTGCTAAGGAAGGTGCCGATTGATAGTTTTTTGTACAGCAACCATGAAAAGCATAACGAGATCTGCTATCATTAATAATGCCATAGGCGCCAGTCAGTGCGGGAATATTAAAAGACTTTGATGCTGATGTGAACAGAGCATAGGACTCACGGGAAATACTTGACCAAGGAATATGCGGGTCATTACCCCAACAAGTAGACGAACAGCCTGACATGAAAATAAATTACAGGCCGCGATTATCGATACGCTATACGCCGTCCGGTACACTTTGATGATTATGCTGGTCGTAAGGCAATGCGTTACGTGGTGAACTATTTAGCCAAAGCCGAGCAGAAACCCTTTGACCCGATTTACCATATCTCCCGCCAGCCTGATATCAGTGAGAAATCGACGGGACGTCCCCGGACTCGTCGTCGCTAAATCACGCTTACCTTTGAACACTCTGCTAGTCAGGGGCTGTATGACGATCTCTATGGCCCTTATAGCCGTTTATTGTGGCGACACCGTGCAAGTTTAACCCTTGCCTTAATAAAACGCTCAGAATGGCGCTGAGCGCGTTATTCACACCCATTACTCCTCTTCAGCCGTCACTTTGCAGTTGCTGTAGACCGTAGCGTGGTCGGTGCCGACAACATAGGCAATGACAATTGGACTGTTGTTACTGGGATCGACTTCCTGACGCAGATTAACCCGTCCATCCTCCGACGTATGGTAATACCCGATACCGTCATATTCCGCTTCGCCATAACGGGTTTCAGACCCATTATTACTGTCCTGCTCAAACACACAACACACCGGAGAAAAACAATGAACATTTACAATCTGAATGAACTGGAGCTCGGTATCGCTGAATTACCTGATGGCCGCCTGACAAATGCCTTTAAAGAGCAGGAGCGCTGGCAACCGGCACTACCCATTCCCTTTTACTGTCCACACTGTCACTTACCGGTGTATCTGGACCGCCGTAAACGGCATTTTTTCTTTGCACACCCCGTTGATAAGAAATACCTCGATTGTCCTGAGGTAAACGCGGCTATCAGTTATCTGACGCGACAATCTCAACAAGCTGAACAGTTCTCCGAGCTTCATCCCATAAAGCCCATCACGGAATGGTATTGCGTCTGGTGTCGACGGTTTTACACCAGCCAGCAGCGACCAGTCAGAAAGTGCTGCCCGAAGTGCAGAGAGGGGATTTACAGCATACCTGCTTCTCAGGTCACCGAAAACCACAGCTATTTTCATTACGCGCTGAATAATCAGGGTATTGAATCGTTGGTACGCACTCCATTGCTGCGGTTGACGGACCTCACTGAACCGAATGTTATCGATGAGGCGCAATAAAAAAATACAGCAGTCCGTTATTGTCTGAAGGACGACTGACATCACGCATTCCCCACCTCAGTCGCCTTCTCCTTTTCATACTCAGGAGACAAGACAATGACGATTCAAACACCCCCAACCACCAGCCTGCTGAATGACCAGTTCGTTGATATGAAATTTATCACTCAGTTTACCGGGCTTACGGATAAATGGTTTTATAAACTCATTCAAGACGGTGAGTTTCCCAAACCGATTAAACTGGGACGCAGCTCAAGATGGTTGAAAAGTGAAGTAGAACAGTGGCTACAAGCGCGCATTGATGAATCGAGAGAGGGCAATTCCGCCCTTGGATCCTAAGGCACTAGCGCGAGTCGCCGAGCATTTTTCATAGCATACCCACCCATTACCCACCAACTCAATTTTAACCACACCTGGTGCGATTGAATGCGCTCTAGGCAAAGCGACGCCCTAAACATACGAACCTGGCTCGATACGCATGCAGGCACAGCTCAGTGGTCTTCTAAGTTTCAAGGTGGGTTGCCGAGTGTGGATCATGAATGTTGGGTACTCAGAACGTTTAGTTTAAATTTTACAGAAGGAGCACACCCATGCTTAAATTACACGAAGTCAAAATGTCGCTAGCCTTAACGCAGAACAATCGTTTCGCGGGAGCCACCCAAGAACCGAGTTATTCACGAGAAAACTATTACTGTGCTCACTGCGGTGAGCCCGTCACACTGCATAAGACGCCAACGGAGTCATGGTTTACCCATTCTGATCCTCAGAGCGCAGAGCACTGTCCGCGGGTCATCAGTAAGATCAAGAGCTTAGAAGACAAGGCACGACTGAGCACACAGGTTCGATCAGTGTCCCCTATTTTAAAGGTCACGAATTGGTTTTGCGTGCAGTGTCGTGAGTATTTTACAAACAATCAAAAATGTTGCCCGAAGTGCCATGAGGGGATTTGGTGTATTCCTGCCCAGAATGTAACAGAGGAACATCAGCCTAAAACAGAAAAATCGTTTCCATTATGACCTTTTAATGCTCATGGTGTTAGGTTAATCAATCACGCTTTCGCTAAATGTGACCACGGTACTGCCACCAAAATTAAGTGAACTATATCTAGCGTATTGTAAAACCTGACCTTAAAGGGGGGGAGCCCTCAGAAACACAGTGGCATAAAGTATGTGACACCTCAACAGAGATACTGCGGCAAGGATAATGAAATTCTCCGACAGCGTATGCAAGCCTATCGTCGCGCTCAATTGAACCATCCAGGCAGATGGAGTCGGCAGACAAGAGACTGGAGTTATATCGATGAAGTGTACTTGAACCCTGAAAAGTGTGCAGCGTAACCATTAACGTTGCCAAATTGTAAAAAAGACGACAACTTGCTTGAAAAACAGCGTTATTGGGTGATCTCCATTCATGAAAATACGCAGAATACCAGTTCTACCATGCTAGGTACCAGTTCGTACTATGCTGAAGAAGCTCGTTCATAGTTTCTCACAGATAGCAATATTAAGACGAACAAACTCATCCCACGAAAGAACATCAGCTAGTTTCGCTCGGTAATACTCTTCAACCCGGCAAACCAGCGGACGGGTTGTATAGATTGCGCACAGATGGGTCCCTTCAACGAAATGGTGGCAAACTCCATCCCCGCGATCAAGGAATGCAGTTTCAGTGCTAGCGCTCACCCTGCGGCAACACTTGCCGCAGGCATTGCACGGAAAAGGAGTGAGTAGTGGCTCACTCATGCAACATCACTCAATTGTAATAATAAACGCTGCGCTTCAAGTTGTGCGTCACCTATGGACTGGTCTTGACTGCTAGCGATACGAGAAACTTATCCACATTCTCAGAAGGTCTGTCTCATTCTGGATGGGAGCCTCACCACACTCACTCGCAAAGCGACGAATGGAGTTTTTACCCATTAAGGTATTGAGTCTGTCCTTAAATCCCTTCTGGGGTAGGTTTTTAGAGCGTATTTATCTTTGTAGTGCATATTTCAATCGACCCACATTGGGAGCCACATGATTGAAAATGCTAAAGCAACAACACTTTCATAATTTCGGGCTAATTTGTCATACTGAGTCGCCACTGCTCGGTATTTCTTTATTTTTAGGAAGGCATTTTCAACTAAATGACGATATCGATATAAGCACCAATCAATATCTTTATTCCCTTGTTTACTATTCCCTTTTCTTGGGATGACATGCTGACCCCGACGGTTTTTTATCAACTGTCGTAAGGCTTCACAGTCATAGCCTTTATCTGCAATAACAACTTCGGCTTCCGATGAAGAGGTAACCAATGTTTCTGCATAACTCACATCATGGGCTTGCCCACCTGACAACTCAAAATGAACCGGAAGACCACTGCTATCTACCGCTAAATGTATTTTAGTTGAGTTGCCGCCTCGACTTTTGCCTATAGCCTGCTTTGAAGCATCTTTAACGTTGGCTCCATCTTGATGCGTTTTCACGATACTGGCATTAATAAATAGCCACTGAGGATCATTGAAGCGAGATAGAAATTGGAAAATTTCCATCATCACGCCTTTCTTTGACCAAAGGTTAAAACGTCTAAATACCGTATTCCATTCACCAAATTGACGAGGTAAATCGCGCCATGGAATGCCTGTTCTTATTCGGAATAAAATACCTTCAAGGGTCATTCTATGTTCTGGTTTGTTATAAATACGTCCGGTTAGGTGCATGATCTTTGATAGTAACTTCCAGCTATCATCTGTTAACATAAGTCTCGGCATTTGGGGGTGTTTTTTTGATTTTTGGCGAAACCATTATAACAGCCCCATTTGCTGTCTGCTTTTTATACCGAAAAGATCAACACGCTCTAGTCTGATTTATAGATAATTTGCTTAAAAACTATCTTTCTCAAGTTTATTTAGATATAATACCCCAAAATTATTAGAGTTAATTAAGAATAATCAGTGAACTGGTAGCTGTAAGCCCGGGGCGGTAGCGTACAAAAATTATGTGATAACTACTTCAGTGTCTGTTTTCTATGATTAAAATTCGATTCATTATTCCAAAATGAAAATATTAGTTACTGGTGGGGCAGGCTTTATTGGTTCAGCAGTTATTCGTTTTCGCTGAATTACTAATAACATCAATGACACCTTTATTAATGTTGATAAATTAACTTCTGTAGGAAGCTTAGACTCTATCTCAATAGGACTTTATTCCAGACGATGAGATCACAGGCAAAATGCAACATCGCCTCGTAATTTTCGATCTTTTTATCCTATCGGGCCAGTATTCGGCGAAAGCGATTCATCCAACAGTGCGTTTTTTCGACGACCCAGCGGTGGGCGTTGAAGTCCGTGTTTTTACTGGCATCAGACTCTTCTTTACGGGACTGAATATATGGCTCGTAACGACGGTTCTGTAGATAGGTTTTCAGCCAGCCTGCATCACGCCGCTCCGGTGTGCAGAACTCGTTGAGCATATCCCAGTGGCGTTGAGCGCGTTACACTGGCAGCCAGTCTTGAGTACAAATAATATGGTATCCATGGTAGCACGGTTATCAACTCGTTTGCGGTGAGTGCCGAGCGGATGATTGGTTTTGTGTTCAGGGATAAGCGGTGCTAGTTTTTCCCAGAGTTCATAACTGATACGCCATCTGCTACCTGTCATATTTTCACCTTCAGAAATTACCTGTTACGACATTCTGATAATCCCTTTTAGGATAGGTTCTTAGGGTCACAGCTGATATTTGTAATATAAAAGTGATAAAAAAATATATATGTTGTACTTGTAACTGAATTACATGTTGATTATTTTAATCAATCAGCATATATACAGAACTCAATCGCGCTCTGGGGTCCGACAACCCAGTACGGTAACTATGGACTTTTTTATGAAAACAATCATTACATATGGTACTTTCGATCTATTTCATGTTGGTCACATAAGACTTCTAAAAAGATTGAAAGAGTTAGGTGATAGATTAATAGTTGGCATTTCATCTGATTCTTTTAATAACATTAAAGGCAAAAAGTCTTTTTTTTCCTATGAAGAAAGAGCTGAAATAGTTTTAAGTTGCAAATATGTTGATTTGGTTTTTCCTGAAAATAATTGGGAACAAAAAGAAAGTGATATTTTAAAATATAATGCAAACATTTTTGCTATCGGAGATGACTGGAAGGGTAAATTTGATTATTTAAAACCTCTCTGCGATGTAATTTATTTACCAAGAACAGAAAATATTTCAACAACAGATATAAAAAAACAATTATCTAATATTAGTAAAGATGATTTAAAAAAAATAGAAACTTATCTATCTCAAGTTAATGAAATTATTTTGGCCATTTCACGATGAAAAATTAATGAATAAAAAAATCTATTTTGAGATACAATCAATTATATCTCAAATACATCATAGCTGCCAATTAAAAAATGCAACAACTAGCTCACAGTCTTCTTATGTTATAAGTTTAACTTCATACCATAAGAGATTAAAAACATTACATATAACCTGTGAAAGTTTGCTTAGGCAATCTCTTCCTCCAAAGTCAATATATGTTTGGCTTAGTGAGGAAGAGATTAAAAAATCTGATGGAATACCTAAAAAGATGAAAACCCTTGAAAGTAGGGGGCATTAAAATAAAGTCTGAAAATATTTATTCATATAAAAAACTTTCATATTTTAATGAAATAGATATTAATAATATAACTCATATATTAACAGCTGATGGTCGAGTATTCAATGAGTTGATAATGGGGTAAACTGAGCTTTTCTGTTGAGGCTTAGTATGGCTACCATTTCAGTAAAATGCCGATTCTGTGGATTAACCGCCCCTGTTAAAAAACATGGCACCGGCAATGGAGGTCATCCCCGTTATCGCTGTCAGGCCTGTTGCCGCACTTTTCAACTCGATTATACCTACAACGCTTGTCAGCCCGGCATCAAAGAGCAAGTGGTTGAGCTTGCCATGAATAATGCGGGTATTCGTGACACCGCTAGGGCATTACATATCAGTATCAATGCCGTCGTCCGCACTTTAAAAAACTCTCGCCACGGAATGTAACAACACTGCCCCTAGATAACCTACAAATTCAGCTCATTTGTGAGGTCGATGAGATGTGGTCATTTATCGGTAACAAAAAACGTCAGCGTTGGTTGTGGTATGCATGGGAGCCTCGCTTAAAGCGGATTATCGCTCATGTATTTGGTTCCCGAAGCAAGAAAACACTGGGGAAATTGTTAAAACTGCTGTCTGGGTTCCGTATCGCTTTTTGGTGTACGGATGGTTACAGGGCGAACAAAGAGACACTCCCTAGCGAAAAACATATTTTAGGAAAGCTATACACACAGCGAATTGAGCGTGAAAATCTGACGTTGCGTAACCGATTGAAACGACTTAATCGCAAGACGTTAGGGTATTCAAAATCATCCGGCATGCATGACAAGATCATTGGGACTTTCATTGAGCGAGAGTATTACGTTTGAAATGCCATCAACCCTTTGGATACGTGACCAAAATTCATTCATAAAAATACAAATCAACATATTGGATACTTGACCCAAATGAACATGAAAAAAATAAAACAAACATTAATAAACCTACCAAATAAAAGTAAATTAGCAGCTAGTCTATTAAAATTTGTAAATATATTTAGACCTAAAAAGAAAATTATAAATCAGGCTAGCCACGCAGAGAATGTTTTTAACCTAATAAATTCACTAAGCGTTCCAGTGATCCCATTCTTTGGGACATTGTTAAGTATTTATAGAGAAAAGAATATTACTTATGCAGATGACTTTGATTTTGCGACCACTAACACAAATGTGTTTACATCTGATTTTATAGAAGAAATAGAAAATAAAGGGGCTGCGCTAATTGCAGTTTCAGTTGTAGATAAAGAATTAGTTGAATTAACGTTTGATTTAAATGGTGCTAAAATTGATATATTCTATTTAGACAGTGATGATGAATATTATATTCATCGGTGTCCAAACTTCAGAAAAGAAAGAGCACAAAAAGAATTCACTCTTATCGAGAAAAGTATCTATACTTCCTACTTTCAAGTTAAATATCCAATATTTGGATTAAAGAAAGATGATTTTTCAAAACTTTCGATTCCTGATAATTGCCCAGAAATCTTTATTCGGCATTATGGTAATGATTGGATGATCCCCAAAAAAAATAACTTTATCGACTTTAAATCATACGAATTTATTAATAAAGAAAGCTACACTGCTTTTGGTTGTAGCGAAAATATTAAAAAACACCTCTTAGATAATAACTTATTAAGTAACAAATGAAAAAAAAACATTATCTCTAGAGCGTATTTATCTTTGTAGTGCATATTTCAATCGACTCACATTGGGAGCCACATGATTGAAAATGCTAAAGCAACAACACTTTCATAATTTCGGGCTAATTTGTCATACTGAGTCGCCACTGCTCGGTATTTCTTTATTTTTAGGAAGGCATTTTCAACTAAATGACGATATCGATATAAGCACCAATCAATATCTTTATTCCCTTGTTTACTATTCCCTTTTCTTGGGATGACATGCTGACCCCGACGGTTTTTTATCAACTGTCGTAAGGCTTCACAGTCATAGCCTTTATCTGCAATAACAACTTCGGCTTCCGATGAAGAGGTAACCAATGTTTCTGCATAACTCACATCATGGGCTTGCCCACCTGACAACTCAAAATGAACCGGAAGACCACTGCTATCTACCGCTAAATGTATTTTAGTTGAGTTGCCGCCTCGACTTTTGCCTATAGCCTGCTTTGAAGCATCTTTAACGTTGGCTCCATCTTGATGCGTTTTCACGATACTGGCATTAATAAATAGCCACTGAGGATCATTGAAGCGAGATAGAAATTGGAAAATTTCCATCATCACGCCTTTCTTTGACCAAAGGTTAAAACGTCTAAATACCGTATTCCATTCACCAAATTGACGAGGTAAATCGCGCCATGGAATGCCTGTTCTTATTCGGAATAAAATACCTTCAAGGGTCATTCTATGTTCTGGTTTGTTATAAATACGTCCGGTTAGGTGCATGATCTTTGATAGTAACTTCCAGCTATCATCTGTTAACATAAGTCTCGGCATTTGGGGGTGTTTTTTTGATTTTTGGCGAAACCATTATAACAGCCCCATTTGCTGTCTGCTTTTTATACCGAAAAGATCAACACGCTCTAGTCTGATTTATAGATAATTTGCTTAAAAACTATCTTTCTCAAGTTTATTTAGATATAATACCCCAAAATTATTAGAGTTAATTAAGAATAATCAGTGAACTGGTAGCTGTAAGCCCGGGGCGGTAGCGTACAAAAATTATGTGATAACTACTTCAGTGTCTGTTTTCTATGATTAAAATTCGATTCATTATTCCAAAATGAAAATATTAGTTACTGGTGGGGCAGGCTTTATTGGTTCAGCAGTTATTCGTTTTCGCTGAATTACTAATAACATCAATGACACCTTTATTAATGTTGATAAATTAACTTCTGTAGGAAGCTTAGACTCTATCTCAATAGGACTTTATTCCAGACGATGAGATCACAGGCAAAATGCAACATCGCCTCGTAATTTTCGATCTTTTTATCCTATCGGGCCAGTATTCGGCGAAAGCGATTCATCCAACAGTGCGTTTTTTCGACGACCCAGCGGTGGGCGTTGAAGTCCGTGTTTTTACTGGCATCAGACTCTTCTTTACGGGACTGAATATATGGCTCGTAACGACGGTTCTGTAGATAGGTTTTCAGCCAGCCTGCATCACGCCGCTCCGGTGTGCAGAACTCGTTGAGCATATCCCAGTGGCGTTGAGCGCGTTACACTGGCAGCCAGTCTTGAGTACAAATAATATGGTATCCATGGTAGCACGGTTATCAACTCGTTTGCGGTGAGTGCCGAGCGGATGATTGGTTTTGTGTTCAGGGATAAGCGGTGCTAGTTTTTCCCAGAGTTCATAACTGATACGCCATCTGCTACCTGTCATATTTTCACCTTCAGAAATTACCTGTTACGACATTCTGATAATCCCTTTTAGGATAGGTTCTTAGTGATACTATTAGGTACTAACAGTTCGCTTAGGCATGGAAGTTTTGCGGCATTCTGGCTACACAATAACAAGGGAAGAGTTACTCGTGGCTGCAACCCTACTTGCTCAAAATCTATTCAAACACGGTTACGTTTTGGGGAAATTATGAGGGGATCTCTCAGTACTAAGCATATTATTGACCCTTATCCAGATGAAATTTCAATTCCTATATCTTTTTTATATTAACGATGACAATTAAAAAAAAATTAATCAGTAACTTTTCCTATTTAAGTATTATACAAATAGGAACGTTATTAATTCCATTTATATATTACCCATACATAATTAGAAAATTCAGTATAGAATCTTATGGATTAGTCATTTTCATTCAAAGTATAATTATGCTTATGTCTATAATTGTTGATTTTGGTTTCAACATTTATGGAACTAGAATTGCATCAGAAAATGCTCATAGCAAGAAGAAACTATCTATTATATATAGTAGTATAACTTATATAAAACTATTATTAGTTTTAATATCTTTTTTAATATTTCAAACTTTTATTTATTTTAATAGCAAGTTAAATGAAAACTATTATCTTTCTAATGTTTTATTTTTTATTGTATTGGGTGAGGCTTTATTTTCACAATGGTTATATCTTGGTTTGGAAAAAATAAAATATGCAGCATTAATTAATCTTTTTTCAAGATTATGTATGTTGTTAATAATATTTATAGGCTCTTATACTTTTATTGGATTTTATTCATTCCCTCTAGCATTGGTTTTTTCTTCTTTGATTAATGGAATGTTATCATTATGGTTCGTGAACATTAAATTGAAATTGAAATTTATACCAGTATCTTTGAAAAGGATAAAGAAAGATATTAAAGAGTCATATTCATTTTTATTATCTCGTTCTATTGGCGTTATAATTTTAAAATTAAACACCTATTTAATTGGTAATTATATCGGATTTGCTCAGGTTGCCTATTATGATCTAGCTGAAAAACTAATTAATTTAGCACTAATTCCTATAAATTTACTAAATCAAGTACTCTATCCTTATATTGCAAGAACAAAAAACTTTGGTGTAACATTTTCAACTATTAAGTACTTAATAGTTATTTATTTACTAATATATCCCATATTGCTTTTGTTTGGAGAGGATTTTATCATCTTATTCGCAGGCGATGATATGGCAAAATCTTATACCTATTTATTAATATTGTATTTTATACCTTTGTTAAATATACTTTCATATTTTTTAGGAAACTGTGCATTAGTTCTTATAGATAGAAAGAAAGATTTTAATAATAGTATCTATATTGCTGCATTTTTTTATATCTCATTTATTTTACTCATGAGCCAATTTGGATATGTAACTATAAGTACTCTTTGTTGGGCTATTGTATTGAATGCATTCATTACTAGTTTATACAGAACTTTAAAATGTATAAAATATAAAAACTTACTTAAGGAATAATATGTTAATTAATTTTTTACGCAAAATTTAAAAATTCTATTAAGTCTGCATATTGTACTTTTCCTCTTACTCGACTTAACCAGTACCAACCCAGCTTCTCAACGGATTTATACCATGGCACTTTAAAGCCAGCATCACTGACAATGAGCGGTGTGGTGTTACTCGGTAGAATGCTCGCAAGGTCGGCTAGAAATTGGTCATGAGCTTTCTTTGAACATTGCTCTGAAAGCGGGAACGCTTTCTCATAAAGAGTAACAGAACGACCGTGTAGTGCGACTGAAGCTCGCAATACCATAAGTCGTTTTTGCTCACGAATATCAGACCAGTCAACAAGTACAATGGGCATCGTATTGCCCGAACAGATAAAGCTAGCATGCCAACGGTATACAGCGAGTCGCTCTTTGTGGAGGTGACGATTACCTAACAATCGGTCGATTCGTTTGATGTTATGTTTTGTTCTCGCTTTGGTTGGCAGGTTACGGCCAAGTTCGGTAAGAGTGAGAGTTTTACAGTCAAGTAATGCGTGGCAAGCCAACGTTAAGCTGTTGAGTCGTTTTAAGTGTAATTCGGGGCAGAATTGGTAAAGAGAGTCGTGTAAAATATCGAGTTCGCACATCTTGTTGTCCGATTATTGATTTTTCGCGAAACCATTTGAACATATGACAAGATGTGTATCTACCTTAACTTAATGATTTTTATCAAAATCATTAGGGGATTCATCAGGTTAAAGTATCAATAAATTTACATCCGGAAACAAATTATTTAATTAAAAGTAAAGAAACATCTAAAACATTCAAAATATTATTCAAGTTAAATAACCTTAAAATGAATTTTTTATGCAAGATACTACTAAAAATTTACCTAGTCCACCTTGAAATAAAAAGAACAAAACTAATCTTAATTTATAATTCATTAATGAGCAATTTTAAAAAAATTAATCATAGCTCAATCAAGATTTAATAAGTGCTAATAAAATGAAAAATAAACCTTTAAATATCTAGAATTTAGCATTTATAGCTCTAACAAAAAAAATAAAAAAACTTATTAAAAATGTAATGGGTTTTTCATTTATTCAATATTTTCAATAGTAACTTATCTATCAGGAATAAATATGCCATTAGTAAGCGTCATTGTCCCAGTATATAACACTAGTAAATACTTAAAAAAGTGCATTGATAGTATCCTTGCTCAAACACTAAAAGATATTGAAGTAATTATTGTAAACGATGGTTCTACTGATGATAGCTTATCTATCATTAACCAATACTCTGATGATAGAATAGTTATAATAAATAAAGAGAATGGTGGATTATCATCCGCTAGAAATAGTGGGATAGAAGAAGCTAAGGGAGATTATATTCTTCATGTTGACAGTGATGATTGGATTGATACTGATTATTGCCTAGATACTTATTGTTACGCAAAAAAAAATGACCTTGATATGGTTATTACTAATTTAAATATGTTATGGAATGGTATTGAAAAAGAAAAAAAATCTATTGAAAATTTACCGACAAAAGAAATAATAACAAACTTAGAATACTTGGATTTTTGGAGTAAGAACAAAGTTATCTCTAATTGTGTTAATAGGCTAATACGAACATCTTTATATAAAGATAATGATATATTACACCCAGAACATATATCTTTAGGAGAAGATTTAGTAACTACACCAAGGTTATCTTTTTATTCTAAGAAAATTGGAATTATCGATAAGGCATATTATAATTACATTCAAAACTCCGAAAGCATAATGAATTCAGGAACAATACGCAAGATATATGATATCATATATGTATTTTCTATATTAGATAATTTTTTCGAACAAAAAAAAATAAATATGAACACTAGCTATCTTAAAGCTTATTATTATTCTACGTTAATATCTAGAAAATACGATGTTAATGATGTGTTTTATAATGAAGCCATAAGCGAGTATATATGTGTGATGAAGAAAAGTAAAATACCATATCAACTTAACTTACATAGTGTAAAATTCATTCTAATCAAGATCCTATTGAATATTAGAGGTACAAAAAACACGGTTAAGTTTATTAGAGATATAAATTGCTTTTTCATTTCAATAAAACATCATCTTAATAAATAAAGATATAATATGTCAAAGAATTTAAGTTATTATTTTTTATGCATACCTCCATTGTTCTATTTAAATATTTTTGGATATGATAATATTGGCTCTATATTATCATTGGTTGGTTTGACCATAGCAATTATTTTTTATTTTCCTTTTAATTTAAGCCTTAACCAAAAAAAAATAACATTATTATTTTTTATTTTTATTTTTATTTTTTATTTATTTTCTAATAATATACTACTTAACCCTCAATTAAATGCATTTTCTGGCACTTACTGGTGGATTTATCTTTTTATATCAATATTGATATTCTCTCCTCCACCAAAAAGGCTACTAGAAAAATTATCACACTGTACGATTATTACTAGTATTTTTATTTTGCTTTTGGATTGTTATTATCGTTTCTTTATTAATACAATAGAAAAAAACGATATAGGAAGATATGCTTATAAATTCGGATTAATTGATATGGATTCAAACTTTTCTGGTATTTATGCATCCTTGATTTTTTTTTATTGCTTATTTTTGCGTAAAGTTTGCTATAAATATACTCTAATTTATATGATAGTACTGTATATGCTCGTATTATCTTCTTTATCATTAGCAGCTATATCTATTACAACTATCTTATTTATCTATTTCCGTTTATCTAAAAAGATTAAAATATATTTATTACCTATCGGAATATTTTGCATGATATTATCATCATCATTCATTATTCACATGATAGAAATGGATGGTAGTGGTTCTACTAAAATCAATTTTATTAAACGTGGATTTGAAATGTTGATATCTCGTGATATTTTTACAACATTATTTGGAACAGGCCTTTTTAGTGTTAAGTTAAATGGATATGACCCGCATATTGTTATATTGCAATTGCTATTGCAGTTAGGATTAATTGGGTTTATATTATATTATCTGATTCAGTTCATTCTCATAATTAATTACAAACATATTCTTATATATGTGGTACTTCCTTTTTTTCTTATTGGCCTTTCTGTTGCCTCAATTTCTAGTCCTATATTCACTACTATTATTATTTTGTTATACTATCAATCTTTTTATATTCAGAACGATGACTCTAAATTCCATGTTCCTTATAGAGAACTAATTAATAATTAATGGCTTATATTTTATGAAGATAATTGCTTTTTTAGGTGAGAAGTATTTTCACTATAATAACGAATATTTTGCAAATCCAACATCAGCAGCTTTCTTACAAAAAATGCTAGGTGATGAAAATATATATGTAATTTCACCGTCTATTGGTGTCTCTGAAAAACCTATAACTTTCAGTTCTAAAGTCAGAGAGGATAAATTTACGACATCTCCTTATTATACTTCGACTCTATTTCATTATGGCATAGCTATTCTTGCACTACTTTTTATTTTCTCAAGGAAATTAAACTATCACTATTTAATTATTAATAAAGCAAAAGGATTCTTATTATTAATATCATCGATTATGCTAATAAATTTAGTAGTATTAAATATAGAAAGTATAATTTAATTTACCCGATTTAAATATTATATTGGCTCAGACTCCTATCTTGGAAATAAATCATGGTCTTCAATTCTATTTACATTCGTCTTTTTGGCATTATTACTTTATGGAATAAAAGTAAATGTTAGTTATAGAATACCTATAGTCAAATTATCTATTATCATTCTTGTTTTTTGTTTATCTACACCTTCAATTGCAGTCTTATCTGGGCGAGCTTTACTTGTCTTCTTAGCTATTTCTCCCATATTGATATATGAATTATTTAGAATATCAAAATTGAATTTATATACTGCTCTACTGCTAATCGTATACATTATAACGAACATATCCTTTTATATTAAAAATGACTATTACTTTTATTAAATGAAACTATTACACTTATACCATAAAACATATAATGCCGGTGATGGTATTACTAATGTTGTATCTAATTTATCTAAATATCAGAATAAAATACCACATATAGAAAGTCTCCACCTTGCTTTTTCCTCTGATGATAAGTTAAAGCAAAAAGCTGAATTTAAAACAATTTCTTTTTTTAAATTACTCTTTCAGATAAAGTCTTACTCTCCAGATTTTATCTATGTGCATGGTATTTTTAAAATAAAATCACCTATTTTAATTACATCACTGAAACTGATGGGATTCAAAATAATACTTGTCCCTCATTGTTCTTTAATGAAAAGAACTATACTTCATAAAAAAATAAAGAAGTCAATTTACCTTTCTATATTTAAAAAAATATCATTTCAACATGTTAACTTCATACAATACTTAAATGAAGAAGAAAAAAATGATTCTATTTTTATTTCTAATAAAATAAAAACATATATTTTACCTAATGGAGTGGGTGTGAATACTCCCATAAAGCAAAAAAACTTTAAAAAAATAAAACCTTTCTATTTAGGTAGGTGTGATATTTACCACAAAGGATTGGATCTATTAATAAACAGTCTTAACATTTTTTATAAAAAAACACAAAGTAATATTTTATTTAATATCTACGGTGCTGATAAAAAACAAACTATTGAATTAACAAATCTAAAACCCAATAAAAACATTATAATTAGGCCACCTATATTTGGACTTAAAAAAGAAGAAGTTTTAGAAAGTAATAATATATTTATTATGACCTCTCGTTACGAAGGCCTACCAGTATCAGTATTAGAAGCACTAGCGTATGGAAACATTTGCTTACTAACTGAAGGAACTAATATGGCGAAAATTGTAAAAAAATATAACTGTGGCTTTGTTATAAAAAATATCAACGACATTTATTATACTTTAAACAAAATAAAAAATATGCCTGAGAACGAATTAATAGAAATGTCAACTAATGCAAAAAATTTAGTAAATGAAAGTTATAATTGGCAGTCAATTGCTAATTTATCTATAAAAAAAATAATTAGTTAATTTATATTCTATACTATTGAGGTAACTACTTTCAACGAAATTAAAACAACTATAGCATAATGCGACCCTAATTCTAAATGAAGTAAAAATTTAATATTTTTTATGAAAAAGATTAGTGTGTATTAACCTTTCCGGTATAAAAAATAGCTGGCAGATGGAGCTATTATAATGGTTTCGCCAAAAATAAAAAATGCCTCCAAATACTGAGCAATGACGGCTCGGTATGAAAAATGAGCCAAAAAATCAAAAAAGACTATAATGGCCTGCATGTTCTAGTTATAGAATATACTATGTCAAACTCAGAGTATTAAAATAGATATTACTATGCTTCGTTTAGTTATAAATTTAGAATCTATCCCAAAAGGAATTGTCAGATAATACATAATGATAATTTATGACGGCAAAGCATGGTGGGCAACAAGTGGCAAATCAGTGATGAACTCTGGGAGAAAATGGCTCCTCTCATCCCGGAGCATAGAACTCAACACCCGCTGGGTACGCACCGCAAGCGGGTTGATAATCGCGCTGCAATGAACGCCATTTTCTTCGTACTCAGGACGGGTTGCCAGTGGAATGCGCTAAATGCCACCGGTATATGCTCGTCAAGCTCTGCTCATCGCCGATTTCAGGAGTGGCGGGATGCTGGCGTATTTGAACGCTTCTGGCAAAACGGGTTGCTTGCTTGCGAACAGTTGGACGCTATTGACTGGTCGTGGCTGTCGATGGATGGTTGTATGACCAAATCACCGCTGGCAGGCTCAAAAAAACAGGCAGGAACCCAACAGACCGGGGGAAACGGGGCGTAAAGCGCAGTCTGATGACTGACGGGAACGGGCTTCCTCTTGCGCTGGTTGTCGCTGGAGCAAATACGCACGACATAAATAAAGCCGCAATATCCGCAATATCATTATGTTATAAATTTATGATGAAATTTCCATTGAAATTATCTAGCTATAAATTACTATTCAAAATTTTGATGAAAATATCGGTAACTATTCACCCGCGAGCTATTGACGGTGGTTTACGCTAGGAATGCTGGCACCTGATAATTCACTTTGAGCATATGGTGTTCGACGATTTCACGTAACCATTTATAGGCTGAGATCTGCTGAAGCTTGGCAGTCTCTATAAGTGAGAACATACGTTCACGGAACAGATCGCCTCTATATGAGCGAGTCACGTAGCAGCACTTTCTCATCAATATATAATTACGCAGGACACGCTCTGCGGCATTGTTCGTTAACGGGCAGTCTGGATCATCCATAAAGCGCCACACCATAGCATCATCAGACATGAGATTTCGGCACCGACCTCGATAACGTTTCGAACATTGATAACTGCCCAGTTTGAGCCAATGAAGCCAGCTTTTTCTTAACCGCCTGAGCCGGCGATAGTATTGGGTTTTGGTGAGCTTCTCTTCGATATATCGGTGATGGCACCTGAACACACTGTGGGCGATCAACGCGAGTTTTTCCCCGATTTTTTGATTTTCAGGACAAACACTCTCCTCGATAGCGATGACGTTTCGTAAGATGTGCGCCCAACATAGTTGCCGTTTTGATTCATCAATGTATTTGTAGGCTGAGTATTGGTCGGTCACTAAAAGGTGTGAAACAGCTTCTCCAAGCAATCGCTTAGCCGCATGTTGGTTTCGACCGCTGTTGATTTGGAAAAAGGCAACGTCATTACTCAGGGCTGCCCACATCCAGCGTTTCTCATTATTACGTTGATGCGAGGTTTCATCGGCCATAATCAGTTGAGAGGCTTTGACTGTTTCATGGATTTGCGTATGAGTATCTGCTAAGTACTCCGTTACTCGTCCTTGTGCGGCTGATATCGCACCTGTAGAGAAGTTAAGCTGAAACACATCTTTCAGCATAGATAGTATTTTACCGATGCTTTGATGGTGCTGCGTCGCTTGGATTGCGATAAAACTATGTAGATTTGGGCCCATCTGAACATCAGAGACATGCTCCGGAAGCTCTGCTTGATGCTTATCACCACACCATGAGCACTCACCTTTGAAGACCTGATGCTCAACAAGTGTGTAAGAGATATCTGGCAAATCAAAAATTTGGTGTCGTTTATAAGGTTTTCTATTTGGAATAACACAGCCACCGCAATGGCATGTTTTCTTTGGTAAGTATTGCTCAACCGAGGCACTGTCTTCAATAGAGTGAAGCAGTCGGCGGTGGCCTTTATGACCTGGCTGAGCTCCTGGCTTTTTTCCAGATTTTTTCCGATTCGGCGAAGTATTCTTAGCTTTATTATGCAAAGACTGTTGGGATGACGGCACAGAAGAGTTACGGCTATTTTGGTTTAGTCGGTCTTCAAGTTCGGCCAGCTTATTCCATAGAAAATGGATGATATCTTTCGCCTCTTCAGGCGAATCGAAATCTGGTGGTGGAGGTAGTGTTTTCTTATTCATACCTTCAGATTGCCAGCTCAGAAAGACCACTCAAGTCGAATATGGGATCAAGTTAACCTCGTCACATAACTTTGCTGTCAAGGCATCGCGGGTGAAGAGTTACGTATAAGGTTTTGGTTACAGTGATAATATATTTTTATGCGGTAATTAATCCCTATTGAGATAGGCTCTGAATGAGATAAAATGCTCTTCCATTAATTTATAATGTTTATTGTTGTCAGTATTTTTTATTTTTTATTTGCACTCCTTTAATTGTTTAACTATATTTTAGATTTTACAGGATGGCGCTCTTACTAGATTTACAAAAGTAATTTAAGGATTAGCTTTTTGGTAATATGATGGTTTATCACATAGTAAGTACTATTTTATTTAAAAATTTAATATAACGTATTGACATTAAACTATTTCTTATGGATAATTTTGTTTTTGACATTATTTATACTATCAGTCTCTTACGCTATGATTTCATAATCAAAACCTTTATTTGTTCTTAAATTTAAAATTTTTTTTGAAAAAATTTTAAAAAAGCCACTCTTTCATATAACCGAGGAATTATAATAATGTTCATAGATAGGCTAATCTCTATATTAGCATTCATAGTAAAGCAACGAAAGATACCTAATTTAATCAACCCTAAAACATTAACTGAAAAAATATTACTATTAAAAATAAAACCTAGCCCAAAAGATATTAAATTAAGAAAGTTAGTTGCTGATAGAATAAAAGTTAGAAGTTACATTAAAAACAAATGCCAATTATGTGATTTAATTCCCATATTATGGAAAGGTGAAGAATTAACAATAGATATTTGGAACTCATTACCAGAAAAATTTGTAATTAAAGGAAACCATGGTTCTAAAATGGTCAGAATAGTAAATAAGAGCAACGATTCTTTTGAATCAGTTTATAATGATTCAATAAAATGGAAAAATACTGATTATTATAAAAGAGGAAGGGAATGGGTATATAAAGATTTACCTCGAACTCTTATTATAGAAAAGCTTATAGAATTCAATTCAGATATTCCTCCTGATTATAAATTTTTTTGTTTAAATGGCAAGGTAAATTTTGTACAAGTTGATTTATCTCGATTTAGGCAACATAAACGAAATATATATGACCGAGATTTCAATCTATTAGATGTAAAATATCAATTTCCTCAAGGTGAGGATATCCCTAAACCTAAACTATTTGAAAAGGGTTTGTTAATAGCTGAATCTCTTTCTAGTGACTTGGATTTTATTCGTGTGGATTTATATATACTAGATGACAAAATTTACTTTGGTGAAATGACTAATTTTCCAGGTAACTGCTTAGAAAAATTCGTTCCCATAAGCTTCGATTTTAAAATGGGAAAAAATCTATCTATTAATACCTAGCATGCTGCAATAATTTTGTTAATAGTATTTATGTATTTATTAAAATATCGTTAAGTTAAATAATATGATAAAAATAGCTGTTATAATGTCAGTTTATAAGAATGACGATCCAATTTTTTTTGATGCCGCGATAAATAGCGTTCTAAACCAAACATTTAAAAGTTTTGATATTTACCTACAAGTGGATGGCCAGGTTCCTATTCAGCTATCCAATAAGCTCAATAATTATCAAAATAATTATCAAAATATATATATTGAATTTATTAATGAAAATAAAGGTCTTGCTTGGCAATTAAATAGGGCTATAAGCCGTTTATCAACTTCAAATATATATTCATTCATAGCAAGAATGGATGCAGATGATATATGTGAACCAGAGCGTTTTCAAAAGCAAATTGAGTATTTTCATAACCATCCTGATGTAGCTATTTGTGGAACTCAAGTTATCGAATTTCACGAGGATGGTTATACTCAGTTGAAAAAAATTCCATGTAGTCATGCTATTTTAAGTCGCTATATAATTAAGCGTTGTCCTTTTAATCACCCCACGGTTATGTTTAACTTATCAAATATTAATATTAATCATATTCATTATAATCCAGCATTAATGAATACCCAAGATTATTATTTATGGGTTGACTTATTAGAGAAAAAGTACATTTTCGGAAACTTAGATGAGCCATTATTACGATTTAGAGTTGATAAAAATTTTTATAATCGAAGAGGTTTTAAAAAAGCCAAAAATGACTTTAACGCTCGTTTATATGCAATGAAAAAACTAGGTCTTTTTAGTCCATTAAATTTCATCTTTCTGCTTTTAATTGTATCCTTACGATTAAGCCCACCATTTTTAAAAAAATTTGCATATAAGTATTTAAGATAATTATTACTTAGAATCTATCCCAAAAGGAATTGTCAGATAATACATAATGATAATTTATGACGGCAAAGCATGGTGGGCAACAAGTGGCAAATCAGTGATGAACTCTGGGAGAAAATGGCTCCTCTCATCCCGGAGCATAGAACTCAACACCCGCTGGGTACGCACCGCAAGCGGGTTGATAATCGCGCTGCAATGAACGCCATTTTCTTCGTACTCAGGACGGGTTGCCAGTGGAATGCGCTAAATGCCACCGGTATATGCTCGTCAAGCTCTGCTCATCGCCGATTTCAGGAGTGGCGGGATGCTGGCGTATTTGAACGCTTCTGGCAAAACGGGTTGCTTGCTTGCGAACAGTTGGACGCTATTGACTGGTCGTGGCTGTCGATGGATGGTTGTATGACCAAATCACCGCTGGCAGGCTCAAAAAAACAGGCAGGAACCCAACAGACCGGGGGAAACGGGGCGTAAAGCGCAGTCTGATGACCGATGCGAACGGATTGCCCCTCTCTGTGGTGGTAGCGGGAGCAAATACGCACGACATAAAGCTGGTTGCGGATACGCTCGATGCCCTCCAGACGGGCAGACCGGGCAAGAGGCTCCGGTTGTGCATGGACAAAGGGTATGAAGCGGAATGGTTGGGATCGTATCTGAAAAGTCGTCGCTATGAACCTCATATCCAGTCACAGAAGGATGAATCAGAAGCCATCAAAAACACGGATTTTAAGGCCCACCGCTGGGTTGTAGAGAGAACACACAGTTGGATGAATCGCTACCGTCGTGTCCTGACTCGTTGGGAGAAGAAGGTCGAGAATTATGAGGCGATGCTGCATTTTGCCTGTGGTATCATTGCCTGTAACAAAACCCTATTGAGATAGGTTCTTAAAGTTTCTAAATAAAAGGATATATAAATGAAATTTTTAATAACTGGCACTGCTGGTTTCATTGGCTATGCTGTAGCAAAAGAGTTATTAAATCAAGGGCATATCGTAGTTGGAATCGATAATGTAAATAACTATTATGATCAGGGGCTTAAACAATCTCGTTTACATCTCCTTGCGCAATACCCGCATTTTCGCTTTATTCCTCTCGATATTACTGAGCGTGAAAAAGTGGTAGACCTGTGTACTCAAGAAGGGTTTGATAGAGTGATCCACCTTGCTGCTCAGGCTGGTGTTCGTTACTCACTGCAAAACCCGTTTGCTTATGCAGACAGTAATCTTAATGGCCATCTTGCTATCTTAGAAGGCTGCCGACAAGCGAAAATCAAGCACTTAGTTTATGCGTCTTCCAGCTCAGTCTATGGGATCACTGACCAAACGCCATTTAGTACGGATATGCCTACTGACCATCCCGTTTCATTGTATGCGGCAACGAAGAAAGCCAATGAATTGATGGCGCATTCCTATTCACATTTGTATCAGCTCCCGACGACCGGTTTGCGCTTCTTCACGGTGTATGGCCCGTGGGGCCGTCCAGATATGGCACTATTCAAATTTACCAAAGCTATTTTAGCCGGTGAGCCAATCGATGTTTATAATAACGGCAATCTCAGCCGTGATTTCACTTTTATTGATGATATCGTGGAAGGGATCATCCGTATTTCCGATATAATCCCACAGGCAGACCCAGAAAACTGTTCGCTTTCACCTGCACAAAGCAGTGCGCCATACCGTTTATATAATATTGGGAATGGGCAGCCCGTCAAATTGACGGACTTTATTGCTGCACTTGAAAAATCATTAGGGAAAAAAGCGATTAAAAACTTTTTACCGATGCAGGCTGGGGATGTGTATACCACTTGGGCGGACACTGAAGACCTATTTAAGGTCACCGGTTATCGCCCACAAGTTTCTATTGAGCAGGGCGTACAGGCATTTGTCGATTGGTATCAATCCTACTACCGCCTGTAAAATATCATCAATTTCCCTGTAATGTCCTAAGATGGATTTGAGAGGTCAGTTTTGAAAATAGCAATTGCCGGTACAGGCTATGTGGGTCTGTCTAACGCCATGTTACTGTCACAAAACCATGAAGTGGTGGCCGTCGACATCGTGCCTGAAAAAGTGGCGATGCTGAACAATAAGCAATCGCCGATTATCGATACCGAAATTGAACAGTTTTTACGTGAAAAAACACTCAATTTCCGTGCAACCCAAGATATTGTTGAAGCCTATACGGGCGCACAGTATGTGATTGTAGCCACACCGACTGACTATGACCCGAAAAGCAACTATTTCAATACCAAGTCAGTTGAATCGGTCATTCATGATGTGCAGAAAATCAACCCTACAGCCACCATTATTGTTAAATCCACCATCCCTGTTGGCTTTACTGAGCGCCTGCGTGAAGAGTTTGGCTACACCAATGTGATTTTCTCCCCTGAATTTTTACGTGAAGGCCGCGCGCTGTGGGATAACTTGTACCCATCACGCATTGTGGTGGGTGAACGCTCTGAGCGAGCGGAAATCTTTGCGGATTTGCTGCTCGAAGGCGCTATCAAAAAAGATGTCCCTGTGCTGTTTACCGATGGCACTGAAGCGGAAGCGATTAAATTATTCGCCAATACTTACTTAGCGATGCGTGTGGCCTATTTCAATGAATTAGATACCTATGCAGAGAGTCGTGGCTTGAACGCACGTCAAATCATCGAAGGGGTGTCTTTAGACCCACGTATTGGCAGCCATTATAACAACCCTTCATTTGGTTACGGCGGTTATTGCTTGCCGAAAGACACCAAGCAGCTACTGGCTAACTATGACGATGTACCGAATAACCTCATTAATGCGATTGTGGAATCTAACCGTACCCGTAAAGACTTTATCTCAGATGCGATTATTGCCAAAGCGCCACGTAAAGTCGGGGTATATCGTTTAGTGATGAAAGCGGGTTCGGACAACTTCCGCGCCTCGGCGGTACAAGGTGTGATGAAACGCATCAAAGCCAAAGGCATTGAAGTGATTGTGTATGAGCCAGTGCTTAAAGAGGACGAATTTTTCCGCTCCAAAGTGTATCATGATCTTGAAGCATTCAAAGCCGATAGCGATATTATTTTAGCCAACCGGATGGTGCCTGAACTCGAAGATGTCGCAGAGAAAGTGTATACACGTGATCTGTTTGGCAATGATTAACCGATAGGCTAAATTTATCGTTCTGCTTTTGCCAAAAATTTACCTTCGCTATAAACTATTTAAAAAATTATATTAAACACGTATAAGTGGGATGATGATAACAACCCATCACTTATACCTTATCTAAACATTTTTTATCATAGGATGGTCTTGTGCTTAGTAAGCGTCTCCCACTGACACTACTCGCAGCCAGCATTTTGCTCACCGGCTGTACCGTTACCCCTGGTGTCTATATGTCCACATCAGGCAAAAATGTCGTCGACACTGGCGATCGTGATATTTCTAAATTTGTCGATATCTACCCGATCTCGCCAAAACTATTAGATGAGATGTATACCCCACAAGTTATTGCAAAACCCAACCCAACCCTAGAGAAGCAACTGGCAACCTATGAGTACCGTGTTGGTGTGGGTGATGTATTAACCATTACGGTATGGGATCACCCTGAGTTAACCATTCCTGCCGGCTCTTACCGTAGCGCCGCGGACTCCGGTAACTGGGTGCATTCCGATGGTACTATCTACTATCCGTATATCGGTAAAGTGAAAGTCATAGGCAAAACGGTCACTGAAATCCGTAATCTAGTGAGTAACCGTCTATCGACTTATATCGAATCACCACAAGTGGATGTCAGTATTGCCGCCTTCCGCTCACAGAAAATGTATGTTTCAGGTGAAGTGGCTAAACCCGGTACATTACCGATTACTAACGTGCCGCTAACAGTTTTAGAGGCTTTTAATAATGCAGGCGGCCTGACTGAAAAAGCCGATTGGGACAATGTCGTACTCACCCGAAATGGCAAAGAGATAAAAATCTCACTGCAAGCATTAGTTCAGTATGGCGACCTAACCCAAAACCATCTGATGCTACCGGGTGATGTACTATATGTACCACGTAATGACGGGCAAAAAGTGTTTGTGATGGGCGAAGTGGGTCAGCCAAACACCCTAACCATTGACCGTGCTGGCATGAGTATTACTGAGGCACTGAGTAAAGCAGGCGGTACAGATCAAAATACCGCTAATGCAACTGGCGTATTTGTCATCCGTCCAATTAAAAACCAAACCTCAGGTGATAAAGAGCTGGATGCCCTACTGCCGAAAAAAATGGCGGCGGTCTATCAGTTAGATTTATCCGATGCCACTGCCATGGTGATGGGAACGGAATTTAAACTGCAACCTTATGACTTAGTTTATGTCACTGCCGCTCCAGTTGTACGTTGGAACCGCCTAATCACCCAATTGCTACCAACCATCGCGTCATATAATCAGTTAACCGAAGGGACTAAACGTATTCATGACTGGTAATCCATATGTTTAATAATATTCTCGTTGTCTGTATGGGGAATATTTGCCGCTCCCCCACGGGGGAGCGCCTATTACAAACTCATTTCCCCGATAAAAAAGTGCACTCCGCAGGCATTATCGCCAAAGAGGATCGCCCCGCTTATGATAGCGCCATCCGTATTGCACAAAACCACAATCTCTCTTTAGATGGTCATCAATCACGTCGTTTAACCAGTGAATTATGTAAAGAAGCAGACTTAATCCTAGTGATGGAAAACGACCATATTGATAGAATCCATCAACAATTCCCCGAGACGCGTGGCAAAGTCATGCTGTTCGGCCAGTGGCTAAATAAAACCGAGATCCCAGATCCGCATAAACGCAGTGATGAAATGTTCGAGCATGTTTATCAACTGATGGAAAAAGCCGTTATACAGTGGCAAGGGAAAATTTAATTTTACTATTTGAAGGCTTAACGTTAATTGATTATGAACACGACAAAAACCAGCTCCGCTGCCTCGGACGAAATCGATCTGCTGGCGCTCTTTAAGATACTCAAATCCAGCTACCTTAAAATCGGCTTTTTTACCCTCTTTTTTATTGTTATTGGTGCCGCTTATAGTTTTCTAGCGACACCAATCTATCAAGCCAATGCGACACTGCAATACGATAAAATGAGCCAAGTCTCATTGTTAGATCAAATGAGCGATGTGATGCCATTTGCTAATAGTAATAGTCAAGTGGATTCCGAAATCGAGGTCATTAAGTCTCGGATGGTGCTCGGTAAAACGGTTGCAGACCTTAATTTAGATACCCAAGTAGCACCCGCTGGTTTTTTCGATAGGCTTTGGGGAGACAAAGCTTCCGTCGCCATTTCCCTCTATTCTTTACCTGAACATCTTATTGGTGAGCCCGCTATTTTGACCTATTTAGGCGAAAACCGTTATACTCTTCATATTGATAACCAAACCGTTGAAGGCAAAGTGGGCGAACTCCTAAAACAAGATGAAATCAGCTTGCTGGTATCCTCAATCAATGCTGAAGTCGGACAAGAATTTACCTTAGTTAAAAATGCGCGTTATTCAACCATTGAAAACCTACGTAACACTTTAACTATTGCAGAAGTGGGTAAAGGAACCGGTATTATCAATATGGCCATTAAAGGTGCCGATAAAACCGAAAACGTGCAAATCTTAAACAGCATTATTCAAAATTACGTCGACCAAAATACCGAGCGTAAAAAAGAAGTCACAAATAACACCTTATTATTCTTAGATGAATATCTGCCTAAGATTAAAACCAAGCTGGATAACTATGAAAACCAGCTAAACACCTTCCGTAAAAAGAATGAATCTATCGACTTATCATTAGAAGCCAAATCCGCCCTTGATAGTGCTTTGCAAGTCGAAGAAAAGTTAAATGAACTCACCTTTAAAGAAGTTGAAATTCAGCAATTATATACACGCAACCACCCAGCTTACCAATCACTGCTTGATAAGCGCCAGCAGCTGTTACGTGAGAAAGAGAAAATCAGTAAAGCGATTCAAAAACTGCCGAATACTCAACAACAAATTGTTCGTTTAACCCGTGATGTAGAGTCTGAGCAAGCTATCTACAATCAATTAGTGGCAAAACAGCAGGAACTGAGTGTATTAAACTCAGGGATCACTGCTGATGTTCGTATTATTGACTCCGCCGAATCTCAACCGAATGCCGTAGCACCTAAGAAAGCATTAATCTTAGTATTAGCTGCAATACTGGGCTTTATAGTGGGTTGTGCATATGTGATTGCTCGTGAGTTCTTTAATAATAAAATTAAAGGCACTGAGGATATTGATGCACTGGGTATCAACGTCTATGCCACTATTCCTTTCTCTACCCATGAGAAGAAATTGATTGCAGAAGGTAACAAGCACCCACTCGCATTAGAAAACCCTGCCGATACGGCGGTTGAAGCCATTCGTTCTTTGCGTACTAGTGTTTACTTCTCGGTCATGAACCAAGGTAATAATCTGGTTATGGTGACCAGTGCTTCACCGGGTGTAGGTAAAAGCTTTGTTACCTCCAATATGGCGGTGGTGCTAGCAAATGCAGGCAAAAAAGTATTGTTAATCGATACTGACTTACGTAAAGGCCGTATCCATAAAGCCTTTGGATTAAGCAATAAATTAGGTCTATCCGATTATCTCTCGCAATCAGATACTAGCCAGCCAAATATTCATAACAGTGTGATTGAAAACCTCGACGTAATTTGTCGCGGTAAGAATGTCACGCACTCTTCTGAATTGCTGATGAGCGAGCGCTTTAAACGTTTACTTGATACGGTAAAAGGTCAATACGACATCGTCGTGATCGATACTGCACCAATACTGGCAATCACTGACTCAGCCATTATTGGTAAGTACGTTGGGACCTCATTGCTTATCGCCTATTATGGTGTGAACACGGTGAAAGATATTGAGCTATCGCTCAAACGCTTTAAGCAAAACGATATCGAAATTACGGGTGTGATCTTAAATGGTATCGATGCCAAGTCAGACGATTATAATTATGTTTATGAGTACTAGGAAAGTACAATGAAAAACGCAAAAGTATTAGTCACTGGTGGTCTTGGCTACATTGGTAGCCATACCTGTGTACAGATGATCGAACAAGGCATGCAGCCAATTATTTTAGATAATCTCTGCAATGCTAATCCTGAAGTACTAAATCGCATTGAAACCATTACTGGCACTAAACCTATTTTCTACGTCGGTGATGTACGTGATAGCAAAATTTTAGATACCATTTTTGCTGAACATAAAATTGCATCGGTGATTCACTTTGCAGGGCTAAAAGCCGTGGGTGAGTCAGTTCAAAAACCGATTGAGTACTATGACAATAATGTTAATGGTACTTTGGTTTTAATCACATCAATGCAAAAAGCGGGTGTAAAAAGCCTCATTTTTAGTTCTTCCGCGACGGTGTATGGTGATCCTGAAGAAGTACCGTTAACTGAAGAATCGAAAGTAGGTGGTACAACCAACCCATATGGTACTAGCAAATATATGGTTGAACGCATTCTTAGCGATTTACATATTGCGCATGATGAATGGTCACTGACTTTATTACGTTATTTTAACCCTGTCGGAGCTCATACTTCAGGTTTAATGGGGGAAGACCCTCAAGGTATTCCAAATAATTTGACCCCTTATATTGCTCAAGTTGCTGTTGGTCGTCATAAAGAAGTGATGGTATTTGGCGCTGACTATCCAACACCAGATGGTACTGGTGTTCGTGATTATATCCATGTTATGGATTTAGCGAGTGGACACATTGCTGCCTTGAATGGTGTTAGTCAAAAAGCAGGGCTCCATATTTATAATTTAGGCACCGGTAAAGGCACTAGTGTATTAGAAATGATCGCTGCTTTCGAAAAGGCATCAAGCAAACAGATCCAATACAAAATAGTTGCTCGCCGCCCCGGTGATATTGCTGAGTGCTGGTCTAGCCCTAATAAAGCCTTTACTGATTTAGGCTGGCAAGCTCAGTACTCCGTGCAAGATATGGTGAATGATAGTTGGCGTTGGCAATCGCAAAACCCTAATGGCTATAAATAGATTTATTTTATTTAGGTTAACATATGAATATTGATATAGATTCCTTTGCCCTATATATTGGCATTAAGGCGGAATATTTAGCTATGCTATATAGAACTACATGTGAATTAGAAGGATTGCCTTTACCTAAAAGAAATAGGCACGGTAAGGTAAAAATGAGTGAGGTTTTAATTTTTAAACAACACTTTGAAGATAAAACAAAGAATATTAATGAGAATAAAACATTAAGTTAAATTATCACTAAAGCTCAAAGAGCTTTTTGTTTTAAAAGCTAGCGCTCGGTTGCTGGCGATCAAGTGTCTTGCCCAAAATGTAAAGGCGTCTACGCGATTGTAGAGGGCTCTACCACAATCAAATACAATGGAAAAAATCTTGCTCTAGCGGGAATGAAAACTCCCTGTGGCGTTGCTTTGATTGCATCACAGAGTTCAATTACAGGTAAATAATTTCATTTGTATTTAGATATAAATACTATGTGTTGTTATTCTGTTTCTAATAGTGTAATTGTCACCATAGTAAAATTAGCGCCTAGTTAATAGGTTGAATTAAATAAAAAATGGGGCTGTCCTAGATAACTAAGATCATCTAGGATAGTTCTATGAGAAAAAGCAGACTCAGTCAGTACAAACAGGAACGGTTACTTGAGCTGTTTATTGCAGGCTCTACAGCCCGTATTGCCGCAGAGCTGGTTGGTGTCCACAGGAACACTGCCGCTTACTATTTTCATCGGCTCAGAGTGCTGATAGCAGAGCACGTTGATAAGCACTCTTGGTTTGATGGTGAAATTGAATTGGACGAAAGTTATTTTGGTGGTCGTCGTAAAGGCCTTCGTGGTAGAGGTGCTGCTGGCAAAGTGCCTGTTTTCGGGCTTCTCAAGCGTGGTGGCAAGGTTTATACCAAGGTCATACCCGATGCTAAATCGCGGACATTACTGCCAATAATTGAGTCAAAAATTTACCCTGACAGCATCGTCTACACAGATAATTTTGCCAGTTATGACGTACTGGATGTGAGCGATTTTAAGCATTACAGGATCAATCACAGCACCCAGTTTGTCGACAAAAAAGACCGGCAAAATCACATCAATGGCATAGAGAATTTTTGGAACCAAGCGAAGCGTCACATGCGTAAATTTAACGGTATTCCGAAGGCTCATTTTGAGCTGTATTTAAAAGAGTGTGAATGGCGATTTAACACACCTAGTGCAAAACAACAATTAACTATGCTAAAACAGATAGTTAAAGGTAAAATTTAAACCTTATCTAGGACAGCCCCTAAAAAATAATACCATAATAGCCTTCTTTACGGACATCCGTAAAGATGGCTTAAAATAGAGTTTAGTTTGATTAACGTTCTAGCTTATGGATATCATTGGGGTACCACAGCATTCTTTACTTCCCGCCTTTAGGGATGAAAGCGGTTTGACGCTCATGTTGTTGTCCTATCTATCCCCCCGTATGATAAACATATCCTCCACTGTGAAAAATCCCCCCTTGTTCAAGACAAACATCACGTCCATAGCGTTCATAGTCAAAGTAATGGGATAAATGCCCCAGTTGGGCTAAATCATAACAACCACTTTCTTCTATCCAGTAATAACCTAAATCATATTCATTATAGACCCCCGCTAATTGCTGGAAAGAATCCAAGTTATCCGCTAAATGAATTAAATCATGGATTGAACTCGCTGAAGAACCGATTTCAATTGCCGCCTGATAAAGGTTAATATCATCAGGCGATAACATGGCTAATCGCGAGGCTAACTCGTTCAACTCATCTAAAAGGCTATATTCTGAAATGTAAGAAGAAAGGCCATCAATGGAGGATTCATAGTCGGTCAAAAAATACTCTTCATAGTGAATACCATCAATGCCAATCCGCATTAAACAGTGTTCGATCTCTTTTGAGGTTGCAGGAAGCTCAAGCCACTCACCAACCAGTTCACCTTCGTTATATTTACCTAAATTCGTAATAAAAACAGAAATCATCCCCGATTTTAGGCATGGGGAAGCCGTCGCTGTTATATGCATATTCGTGTCCTATTATTGATGTATTGTGATTTAATTAATGGCGATATTTTGATAAAGGGAGCTATTTCCCTTTAGAAGCTGATGTTGATATAAAATCCCCATCAGCTGAAAAACAGGCAACTCGCTTTAAAAATGATTAATGACGTTTTAGAGCAGGATAATGAGTTGTCTTACAATCCCGATAACATGTTATGTTTTTTACCATGATTTATTTTTGTGTGGGTTAAAACGAAAAAAGCCCCTGTTCCAATAAACTAGGGTCAGTTCAGACTCACAGACTCCTAAGAGATGAAACCCCATCAGGGGTTTCCGTTAACTTATGGCTATCAATCAAATGTGTATTCACACTCGATACATTCATAACGATCAAATACCACGCCATCTAAAGCTGAACCACTCACAGCCCCAGCAGTAGCTCCAGCGACTAAACGTCCAAATAGAGCGCCTACCGCAGCACCAGCAATCGTCCCTACAACAGGAACAGCAGAGCCGATAGACGCTCCAGCTAGTGCGCCTGATACGCCACCAGCAACAGCTCCGGTCTTTTTCCCGATATGACGTTCACGAATGCGAGTTGAATCGCAGGCCGGGCAACGAATGTAATTTTCCATGATAATTTCCTTTTAGGTTGATTTAAAAGCAAAAAAGCCCCTGTCCGTGAGGACAGAGGCTTTCAGTGATAAAGCTTTTTTATTGAATGAGATGTATTACGATAAATCGTGGTTAGTTATCATGCGTTTTGACGATGAAAATTCCCATGAACAATATTGCCACCATTTCTCAATGAATCGATATAGTCGGCATACTACCGTAGTATTCGACTCCTCGTATTGAAAATGGATCTCCTATATGACATGGCTAAAGTTTTAGTGATTCATTGGATTATTCAACTTTGCAAAGTCGAATGGCGAAATCGTATGTTCACGATTAGCATCCAAATAATCCGCCCACCATTGCACCATTAATCGGCGTTGATCAATATGTTCTGCCTTATGAATATAAGCAGCCCTCACTGAGTTACGTTCTTGGTGGCTCATTTGCCTTTCTACTGCATCCTTCGACCATAAACCTGATTCAACTAATGAACTACACGCCATCGTTCTAAAACCGTGTCCACAAATTTCAGTCTTCGTATCATAGCCCATGACGCGTAAGGCTTTATTGACGGTATTTTCACTCATGGGTTTAAAGGGATTATGAGCGCCCGTTAGGATCAATTCATGTTCACCCGTCCATGTCCAAATCTCTTTCAGTATAGTGATGGCTTGGTGGCTAAGGGGAACTAAATGCGGAGTGCGCATTTTAGCGCCTCTGTATGAGAATTTAACGCCGGGTATAGGCTTTCGCTGAGCAGGAATCGTCCATAAGGCTTTATCGAAGTCAATTTCAGACCAACGCGCATAGCGAAGTTCGCTTGACCTAATAAACACTAATAAATTTAACATCACAGCTAGGCGAGTGACGGGTTGCCCTTTATAAGCATCGATACGGGTAATGAGTTCCGGTAGACGGTCAAGGTTAAGAGCTGGACGATGTTGGCGTTGTACAGTCGTTACAGCCCCTGCGGTATCAATAGCAGGGTTATAGCCAATAATACCGGATTGCACCGCATAACGCATAACAGCAGCGATACGTTGCTGTAAACGCGCAGCTATCTCATAAATCTCTTTACTTTCTGCTGCACGGATAGGAATAAGCAGGTCAGGGGTTTTGAGGGTAGTGATATCGCGTAATCCAATATAAGGAAAGACATGCGACTCCAAACTCTTTAAAACCTTTTCACTGTGTGATTCAGACCATTTTTTATTGCTGGCATGCCATTGTCTTGCGATGGTTTCAAAAGAAAGATTAGCATCAGAAGCTGCTTTAGCCACACGTTTTTGTTCGCACGGGTCAATACCGTCAGCAATCAATTTTCTTGCTTCATCACGTTTTAAACGCGCCTCTGATAAAGAGACATCAGGGTATAAACCCAATGCTAAGGTTTTCTCTTTACCTAAGTGGCGGTAGCGTAATCGCCAGTACTTAGAACCATTAGTGTGAACCAATAAGTGTAGACCTGCACCATCGGTTAATTTATAGGATTTCACATCGGGTTTAGCCGCCCGAATTTTAGCGTCAGTCAGTGCCATAGTGAGCTTCCTGAGAGATAAAGTGGGTACAAAATTCTATCGAACCAGTGTATACCCGCAATTGTACCCGCACAATGGGGTTGATGTGGGTAGAATCGAGTAGAATTCAGTTGAGTTGAAACTTTGGGAGAGTGTTGATTTTAGCGGGCTTTACAAACAAAAACAGACGTCGGTTGACGTCTGTTGATAATAAGGTGGTGCCCGGACTCGGAATCGAACCAAGGACACGGGGATTTTCAATCCCCTGCTCTACCGACTGAGCTATCCGGGCAACGGGGCGCATTAAACCGTATTCAGCCGTTTGCGTCAATGCATTTTTTATAAAAAACCACTTTTTTTTACTGAGTGTTTTCTTTTTCAGCAAAAGGTGTGTGTTTAGTATGCGTTAATTGCTTTTTTAACTTAACGCCCCTTTTTTACGGCACAGCGCGATTGTGAGAATATCCTCAGAAAGGTGCTGTGCGATCTCCACATCTCGAATATCCCTCTGTACTAATAAGCGGTTTAAACAACCCTCAAGCACTAATTCCATTTGGTTAGCAACCAATGTAGAGTCTTCAATATCTAGCTCATCTAATAGGTTTTTAGTGAAGTGAAATGAATTATCTTTTTGCAAGCGACTTAATTGGTGGATAGGATGCTCTGCATCTGGGTAATAATTACAGGCAGAAATGAATAAACAGCCAGGAAAACGCCCTTGGCTGACTTTTTCAGATAATTGTTGGTAGCGAGCCATTAACTTTTGATGTGGGCTTAGAGATTCATCTAGCAAGGTTTGGCGCTGCCATACTTCAATTTGCTGGCTATGAAAACGCAAGCAATCATAAACAAGTGCTTCATCGTCTGGCCAGAACTGTCGAATAGCCGAGAAATCAGATTCAATTTCACTAAGTAAATTTTCTGTAGATGCGGATAAGCCTTGGATTTCCAATTGATTTAACGCATGGCTCAAAATAGTTTCGCGTTGGATAGGCATTGTTAACTCCATCACAATATGTCTGATTTTTCTCCATCATAACAATGTTCAATTGCGAATTATAGCGATTTGCGGTGTTATCACGAGACATTGTTTTCGAGGGGGGATTAAATCAAATAGGAAATTGAGTGGGTATTTAAAAGTAGGTAGTTTAAAGGGAACAGGAGGGGGAAGAACCCCCCTGGAACGAACTTGTGGGTTTATATCAGGCCCTAATTGATCAATTTAGCTTCCAACGCAGCATCGATATAATAAAACTGAAAGACTTTCTCCATAAAGTCATCGATGTCATGTTTTCGTAATTCGAGAGCTTGTAAGATATCCAAAAGACCTTGGATCGTAATGGCGTTTTTACCTCTTTCATAACGAGAAACTTGTTGTTGGCTGATTTTTAACCGAGAGGCTAATTGTGCGCCAGTCAAGCCAACCACTTTTCTGCGGTGTTTTAAAAAGGTTCCAATATAAACGGTTACATTTGTATTTTCATTTCGTTGAGTATTGAGCATGCCTCCTCCAAATATATAAATCTTGTTAAAATAAAGTATATTTCTACCAAAAAATCTTATTGTTTATTGGTATCAGTTTGAATGATTAAATGAATATAATCAGACTTCCAGCTATTATTAAACAAGGATGAGTTGATTATTACCAATATTTATGACGGATTGATTTTAAATTTTTGATAGATGATTTCTATTTTCACTACCCTAAACTTGTGTAATAGAAATGTTGCTTTGGATTAATTGTCTATCTGTTTTTTTATTTTGGTTTTTTGTATTGCTCACTTGTTCTTTTACTGCCTTTATTGAAGCTATATTTTGATTTATGTTTATTGTAAAATGATTAAGTTAGCCTATCGTTACATACTTATAGTCATTATTTGTTACACTTATATGTGAAGTATTAATATACATATATTATTAGATAAAATATTTTTGACATTGTCTTAATTATTTATAGTTAAATATATATATCTTATTACTATTTTATTTTTACCTAAATGGTTATTATCAATTTATAATTACTTACGTGACTTTATGTATGGAAACCAAAGTAATATATTTTCTGCAAATATAGAAAACCCGTGCGATTTGCACGGGTTGATATAAGATGACTTGGTACACATATAAACTAGATGATCATACCGCCAAACAAGAAGCCGAATGAAACAGCTAATGCGACGGCAATAGTACCTGGAATAAAGAATGGGTGGTTAAAGACAAATTTACCAATACGTGTGGTACCAGTGTCATCCATTTGTACCGCTGCAACCAGTGTTGGGTAGGTCGGCAGAATAAATAAGCCAGAAACCGCAGAGAATGATGCGATAGCCGTTAATGGGCTAACATTCAACGCTAATGCCATTGGCATCAATGCTTTTGCTGTAGCGGCTTGCGAGTATAGTAAAGCTGAGCAGAAGAAGAAAATAACCGCTAACATCCAAGAGTGTTCGTGGATTAAATCCCCTGCAGTCTCTTTGATCCAGTCAATGTTGTGTTGTACGAAAGTATCGCCTAACCAAGCAACACCTAAAATACAAATACACGCACTCATACCTGCTTTAAAGGTACTTGAGTTCAAGATTGCATCAGTATTAACACGGCAAAGAATTGTAATAAGTGTAGCCACAGTCAGCATGATAATCAAAATTGCATTTGTGGTGTTCATTAATGGTGTTTCAACAATCCCTAAGCTTGGGCTATTGATGATGGCATAGCAAACAACGCCGATAACGCCGAGTAAGAATAACAATACAGAGGATTTAGCACCTGCTTTAATTTCTTTTGCTTGGCTACCACGCAGTTCAACTAAACCTTCTGCTAAACGTTTTTGGTAGATAGGGTCATCAGAGAGCTTAGAGTTGAATGTCCAAGAGATAATGAATGACATCAAAATAATTGCAAGGAATGTCGCAGGCAATAGTACACTCAGAAGTGTGATATAGCTGACGGTATTACCTGCCCCCACCATTGCTGGGTTTTCCATGACTGACGCCATATAAACCACTGCCGCTGAAATTGGTGATGCTGTGATACCTATTTGTGCTGCAACAACCGCAGTGGATAATGGACGACACGGTTTTACGCCTTGCTCTTTTGCAACTTCTGCAATAACAGGTAGCGTTGCTAAAGAGATATTTCCTGTCCCTGCGAAAAGTGTCAGGAAGTAGGTAACAATAGGTGCAAGAATGGTAATGTATTTAGGATTACGACGCAGTAATTTCTCAGTTTGAGCAACTAAGTAGTCCAGACCCCCTGCAATTTGCATTGCAGAGATTGCGGCAATAACAGCCATGATGATTGAGATAACGTCAAATGGAATGGTTCCTGGTTTTACGCCAATAGCAGCGAGTACCAGTACACCAAGGCCACCGGCAAAGCCGATACCAATCCCACCTAAACGGGCCCCCAAAAAGATGGCCAGCAGAACAATAATAAATTCTACGGCTAACATAGTGTTTACTCCTCGACAAAATGAAAATTAAAATTATGAAACTGTTATGTTAATTATTTGTGTGTGTATCAATCAAAAAAGGCACGCTTTCTATTGAGAGGCGTGCCTTTATTTTTAAGTATTATTTATGATAAACATAAAATTTTAGTCATCAAAGCGTTTTGCTTTATAAGCTGGGTGTTTTAAGTTCTCAACAGAGAAAATATCATCCAGTTCAGCTTCAGTCAGTAAGCCGCGTTCAAGAACAACTTCGCGCACGCTCTTACCGGTTTCAGCACAGATTTTACCCACGATGTCACCATTATGGTGGCCAATGAATGGGTTCAAGTAAGTAACGATACCGATGGAGTTAAATACAAACGCTTCACAGATTTCTTTGTTTACTGTAATGCCGCTAATGCATTTTTCTTGCAGATTACGACAGGCGTTGCTCATCAGAGAGATAGACTCGAACATCGCTTGGCCAATTGCAGGTTCCATTACGTTTAACTGTAATTGGCCTGCTTCAGCAGCCATCGTTACACAGATATCGTTGCCGATAACTTTAAAACAAGCTTGGTTAACCACTTCTGGAATAACAGGGTTAACTTTTGCTGGCATGATAGAAGAACCTGCTTGTAACTCAGGTAAGTTAATTTCTTTCAGACCTGCACGAGGACCGGAAGATAACAGACGTAAGTCGTTACAAATTTTAGACAGTTTCATCGCCAGACGTTTTAAGCCTGCATGAACAGTGATGTAAGCACCACAGTCAGAGGTCGCTTCGATTAAGTCTTCTGCAGGAATGCATGGTAAACCAGTCACTTCGGCTAATTTTTTAACTGCAAGCTCTGAGTAGCCAGGTGCCGTATTCAGGCCAGTACCGATAGCAGTTGCGCCTAAGTTTACTTCGAGCAGTAATTCAATGCTGCGTTTTAAGTTTTTCTCTTCTTCTTTTAAGAGAGTCGCGAAGGCATGGAATTCTTGGCCGACAGTCATTGGAACGGCATCCTGTAACTGGGTACGGCCCATTTTCAGAATGTCTTTGTATTCTTCAGCTTTAGCTTCAAAGCCTTTTTTCAGATATTCAACAGATTCAATTAACTTCAATACAGAATTGTACACTGCGATACGGAACCCCGTAGGGTAAGCATCGTTAGTGGATTGGCTTTTGTTCAGGTGGTCATTAGGGTTTAAGAATTCATATTCACCTTTTTTATGACCCATCAGTTCAAGACCGATGTTTGCAAGAACCTCGTTGGTATTCATATTCAGTGATGTGCCCGCACCACCTTGAAATACGTCAACAGGGAACTGATCCATGCATTTGCCTTCATTTAACACAACGTCACAGGCTTTGATGATGGTGTCTGCGATATTACGAGGAATAGTTTTCAGTTCTTTGTTGGCTAAAGCCGCCGCTTTTTTAACCATAACCATGCCACGAATAAATTCTGGGACATCGTTAATAGTGCGGTCGCTGATATAAAAGTTTTCAATCGCACGCAGAGTATGAACACCATAATAGGCATCGGCTGGAACTTCTTTTTTACCTAACAGGTCTTCTTCGATACGAGTATTGTTTGACATGAGAACCTTCTTAATTAGATTACAGTTACTGTCCGTTTTATGCGCTTTAAAAAATTGATACTTCGTAAAACAAAATTCACAAGCGATTAATGTTGTAAAATAAAACTTTACAAGCAATTAACACCGTATACTACGTTATCAGCATTATGATCTACTGATTTATGGGTAGATGATATGCTTTTAATCATGTGTTGCCTTGAACCTAGATCACTATATAGTTTGATTTATGCAACAGATTTTACGTTGTGTGATATTCATCACAGATAAGTATCATTAATGAAAAAAATCTGTGAGTTGAAAAGCGTTATATCTGCCCCAATTATTATGGCTATACTAAAGAAAAAAGCGAATATTGATAGTTGTCTCTTAGATGCAGTTCACAAAGGTTTCCCTAGGGGCGTAAAATAATCGATAGCTTATTGAAATAAAGGAGAACTTGTGCGCTGGTTACCACTCATTCTGATATGTATTCTCGTTTACATTGAATCCGTCATTTTTGTGCGGGTTGCATCCGAAGTGGGTGTTTTAATGACTTTGATTTTAGTTGTTTTAACATCGTGCTTAGGTGTGTCACTCGTTAAAAATCAAGGCATGAAAAATGTACTGCAAATCCAACAAAAGTTAGCGTCAGGTGAAAGCCCCGCAGCCGAAATGATCAAGAGCGTCGCACTGGTTTTAGCTGGTTTCTTGTTGATTGTGCCTGGGTTCTTTACGGATTTTATTGGCTTACTATTGTTACTTCCACCAATTCAAAAGCTTATTGTAATGCGTTTAATTCCTCATATTCGTTTTTACCAGCCGGGTTCAGGTTTTAACCAAACAGGAAATAGCGGCTTTCAACGTGGCGATACTTTTGAGGGGGAATTCCAACGTAAGCAAGATGATCCTTCTTTTACAATCGATAATTCAGATAAAACAGATTCATCGGATAAAGACGATCGCCCTAAATCATAAAACCACCCTATTTATGGGGAGATAAAAATGAAAAATTTTTTATCTCCCCCCTTGAAGTCCCTCTTCTTCGCCCCAATCTGCTCAAACATGGTACTAGTTTATTTAAGACATGCTGGTATCGTCCTTTTACCTAGTATGGACTTTATTTATAGGAGAACTATTAATGAAAATTCGTCCATTGCATGACCGTGTTATCGTTAAACGTAAAGAAGTTGAATCAAAATCTGCAGGCGGGATCGTTCTAACGGGTACTGCTGCAAGCAAATCAACTCGTGGTGAAGTTCTTGCTGTTGGCAACGGCCGCATCCTCGAAAATGGTGAAATCAAAGCACTGGATGTGAAAGTTGGCGATATCGTAATCTTTAACGATGGTTATGGCGTGAAAGCTGAAAAAATCGACAATGAAGAAGTCCTGATCATGTCCGAAAGTGACATTCTGGCAATTGTTGAAGCGTAATTTTCACTTAAAACTTCTCAACGAACGAAAAGAATTTGAAGGAAAGAGATAATGGCAGCTAAAGACGTTAAATTTGGTAGTGATGCACGTACGAAAATGCTTCGTGGTGTGAATGTTCTGGCAGACGCAGTAAAAGTGACTTTAGGTCCTAAAGGCCGTAACGTAGTTTTAGATAAATCTTTTGGTTCACCAGTTATCACCAAAGATGGTGTTTCAGTTGCACGTGAAATCGAATTAGAAGACAAATTCGAAAACATGGGCGCTCAAATGGTGAAAGAAGTTGCTTCTAAAGCTAACGACGCTGCGGGTGACGGTACAACAACTGCAACTGTATTGGCTCAAGCTATCATTACTGAAGGCTTAAAAGCGGTTGCTGCGGGTATGAACCCAATGGACCTGAAACGCGGTATCGACAAAGCAGTTGTTGCTGCAGTTGAAGAGCTGAAAGCCCTGTCTGTTCCTTGTTCAGACACTAAATCAATCGCACAGGTTGGTACTATTTCTGCAAACTCCGACGAAACCGTGGGTAAATTAATTGCAGAAGCTATGGATAAAGTCGGTAAAGAAGGCGTTATCACGGTTGAAGAAGGTACTGGTCTGGAAGATGAGCTGGATGTGGTTGAAGGTATGCAATTTGACCGCGGTTACCTGTCTCCTTACTTCATCAACAAACCAGAAACAGGTGCTGTTGAGTTAGAAAACCCATTCATCCTGTTAGTTGACAAAAAAGTATCTAACATCCGTGAGTTACTGCCGGTATTAGAAGGCGTTGCTAAAGCAAGCAAACCACTGTTAATCATCGCTGAAGATGTTGAAGGTGAAGCGCTGGCAACTCTGGTTGTTAACACCATGCGCGGTATTGTTAAAGTTGCAGCGGTTAAAGCGCCGGGCTTCGGTGACCGTCGTAAAGCAATGCTGCAAGATATCGCAATTCTGACCAACGGTACTGTTATCTCTGAAGAGATCGGTATGGAGTTAGAAAAAGCGACATTAGAAGATTTAGGTCAAGCAAAACGTATTGTTATCAACAAAGACACAACCACTATCATTGATGGTGTGGGTGAAGAATCTGCGATTGCAGGCCGTGTTGCACAAATTCGTCAACAAATCGAAGAATCTTCTTCAGACTACGACCGTGAAAAACTGCAAGAGCGTGTTGCTAAATTAGCTGGCGGTGTTGCGGTAATCAAAGTGGGCGCAGCAACTGAAGTTGAAATGAAAGAAAAACGTGCTCGTGTTGATGATGCTCTGCATGCAACTCGTGCAGCCGTTGAAGAAGGCGTTGTTGCTGGTGGTGGTACTGCACTGGTTCGTGTTGCAGCGAAACTGGAAGGCATGAAAGGTGATAACGAAGAGCAAACAGTAGGTATTCGTGTTGCTCTGCGTGCGATGGAATCGCCTATGCGCCAAATCGTCACCAACGCAGGTGAAGAAGCTTCAGTTGTTGTTAACAACGTGAAAGCATCTAAAGGTAACGAAGGTTACAACGCTGCAACTGATACTTATGGCGATATGATCGACATGGGTATCTTAGACCCAACTAAAGTCACGCGTTCTGCTCTGCAATTTGCAGCGTCTATCGCGGGTCTGATGATCACCACTGAAGCGATGATCACTGAACTGCCAAAATCAGACGCACCTGATTTAGGCGCAGCTGGTATGGGCGGCATGGGTGGAATGGGCGGTATGATGTAAGCCTTTGGCGACATCAAACTCAAGTAGTTACTAGCTCAGTTAGGACTACCCACCATAAGACCGGTATCGTTAGTGTTCCTAACGGTGCCGGTTTTTTATTGATTTTTAATTAATAAATAACTATTAATTATTGATGAAAGCAATATCTCGAAACAATGTACAATTTATGCGTTATGCGATTTATTTTTGCGTCAACGTTGCTTCGCGGGTTATATTTAACGTAAGGTAAATGGTTTGAATTCGCAAAGAATAGAGCAGGTTTTTGGTTAATTTGTGATAGACTCTATTCGGCTGGTGGTGTGCGGCAATGATGGTGCTGCATGTTAATCACCTCCTAGGTATTTCAATCAATAGGCTATTGGAACTAAAGCGATTTTCAAGCCAGCTGCAAAAACACAATGAAAAATGAGGGAAAACATGCGAATTAAAGTCTTGCTTGGTGCTGCTGCATTATTGCTTTTAGCTGGTTGTTCAACGACAACTAATTTAACTGCGGCAGGCTCACAAGTTCGTTTTGTTGAGAATCAACCTGGAAGTGATTGCCAACTTCTCGGTCAGGTTGCAGGGACTCAAAGCAACTGGTTGAGCGGTGTGAACAATGAATCTAGCTCAATGCGCAGTGCAGCTAATGATTTACGTAATAAAGCCGCGGCAATGGGCGGTAACGTGATTTTTGGTGCATCAAGCCCAAGTGAAACCGTGTTATCTAGCTTCATTCCATTAGATAGCAAAATGGTTGGCCAAGTTTATAAGTGCCCCTAAAATGAATTCATAGCGCCCAAATGGTTATTTGGGCGTTTTGCTTTCTAGTTCTGCCTTAAGTTCAGGTCAAGCAGTGTTTTACTCGGCTCTCCCCCAATTTCCCGAGCGAGCTTAGGCACTAGGTACCCTGAGACCTTACTTAATAATTGCTGTATTAATTGTCTAGCTTCAGCATCACTCACTAAAAAGTGTGCAGCGCCTTGGACTTTATCTAATACATGTAAGTAATAAGGTAAAATACCTGCATCAAATAGAGCATTACTTAAATTTATCAGGGCTGTCACGTTGTCATTAACTTGGCGCAGTAATACGCTTTGGTTTAATAATGTCACACCTGATAACTTTAGTTTTTGCATAGCATTGGTGAATGACTCGTCGATTTCGTTAGCGTGGTTAACATGTGTCACCATAATGACTTGTAACCTTGAGCTAGCAAGGCGTTTGCAGAGCGTTTCAGTGATACGTTCTGGTATCACTACAGGCAAACGAGTATGAATTCTAAGGCGTTTTATATGAGGGATTGCTTCTAATTGGCTGATGAGCCAATCGAGTTCATGGTCTTTTGCCATCAACGGATCGCCACCCGAGAAGATGATTTCATTGAGTTCGGTGTGGTTTTTTATATAATCCACAGCCATCAACCAGTTATTTTTATTTCCTTTGTTGTCTTCATAAGGAAAATGCCGGCGAAAACAGTAGCGACAGTTGACTGCACAGCCACCTTTTACCAGCAGTAATGCGCGGTTGTGGTATTTATGCAGTAAACTTGGAATTTCATTATCCTGCTCTTCTAGTGGGTCAGTAGAAAAACCTGGATGTATATCAAACTCTGCTTTTGCGGTTAATACTTGCAATAACAGAGGGTCTAGTGGATCGCCTTTTTTCATGCGGGAAATAAAGGGCATTGGAACGCGTAAGGGAAATAATTTGCGTGCCTCACTGCCTTCTTTCGATGAAAGGTGGTTTTCTAGGTTAAGTATTTGCAGCAATTCATCTGGATTAGTGATTGCTTCAGCAAGTTGTTGTATCCAGACTTCTCTGGATGAGGTATTTTGAGTTACAATATCGACCATTTTTTGGCTATGCCATTTTTAGTTTATAAATTAGAGGATCACCATGGCTACTTATAGTACCAATGAATTCCGCTCAGGTCTTAAAATCATGTTAGATGGCGAGCCTTGTGTCGTTTTAGAAAGTGAATTCGTCAAACCGGGTAAAGGTCAAGCTTTCGCACGTGTGCGTATCCGTAAACTGATTTCTAACAAACTGTTGGAAAAAACATTTAAGTCTACTGACTCTGTTGAAGCTGCTGATGTCATGGATATGAACTTAACTTACCTGTATAACGATGGTGAGTTCTGGCATTTCATGAACAACGAAACTTTCGAACAATTAGCTGCGGACGAAAAAACCGTTGGCGATAATGCGAAATGGTTAGTCGACCAAGCAGAATGTATTTTAACCCTGTGGGACGGTCGTCCTATCGCGGTTACCCCACCTAACTTTGTTGAATTAGAAATTACCGACACTGACCCTGGCCTGAAAGGTGATACCGCAGGTACAGGTGGTAAACCTGCAACACTGAGCACTGGCGCAGTGGTTAAGGTTCCTCTGTTTGTTCAGATCGGTGAAGTGATCCGTGTTGATACTCGTTCTGGTGAGTATGTTGCACGTGTAAAATAACGGTTGATCCTATACTGAATCGTTAGAAATAAAAAGCCGTGGTCGAGTGCCACGGCTTTTTTTGTCTATTTTAAGTGGCTAACAGCACTTAAAACCACCTTTGCCACCATAGCGTGCATCTTGCCGCTCTTTAAAAAACTCTTCATAGGTCATGGGAGTTTGGTCAGGATGCGTTTTTTGCATATGAGCGACGTAGTTGTCGTAATCGGGAACGCCAACCATCATTTTTGCCGCTTGACCTAAATAGCGGGCTGCTTTTCCCAGTTCTCCAAACATAAATCCTCGTCATACTTTGTGTTGTAGCGGTGTTGGCTGCTCTCGGCTACCCAAGTAACATACTGTTATGTATGCTCCTCGTTTCTCCTTTATACTTCACGCTGTTGCTGCGTTGGCTTCATTCGCTAACCCTAGTCACATACTGGAGTATGCTCCTAGGGATTATCTTCTTTGCCGCCTTGCTCCAACGTGAATTATTTTGGAGAAAGAGTATATGCCCTAAACAGTGACAAGCTTTTCCGCGAAAATCAATGATGGCGTGTATTTGCCACGATTTCTTCATAATTAGCTGGCATGGGTTCGTATGGTACTTCATTCGCAGTGGGTTGGTCAGATTTTAATGCCTTCAACGCAGTGCGGATGGAGAATAGAGCCAGTAATACCACAACAATCATAAAGAAAATAGTTAATCCTGCATCTAAGCGGTTATTGAAAATTAACTGAGTTAATTGAGATTCCGTATATTGAACTGGAATATTACCGCTATCAATCATTGCTTGGAATTTATTTGCGACAGCTAAGAAACCAACACGGGCATCTTCACTGAAGGTTTTCTCCCAGCCAGCAGTCATGGTACAGATTAACAACCATGCAGTTGGGACTAAAGCGACCCAAGCGTATCTTTGGCGCTTCATTTTGAACAGTACCACAGCACACAGCATTAATGCCATACCCGCCAACATTTGGTTCGCGATACCAAACAGCGGCCATAAGGTGTTAATACCGCCAAGTGGATCGACAACGCCTTGATGAAGGAAGTAGCCCCAAGCCAGCACACACAGGGCTGTTGCTATCAAGTTTGCGGGTAACGAATCGGTGCGTTTCAAGGAGGGAGAAACCACACCCAGTAAATCTTGCAGCATAAAGCGTGCTGCTCGAGTTCCTGCATCCACTGCGGTTAAAATAAATAATGCTTCAAATAAAATGGCGAAGTGGTACCAGAAGGCAACATTCATTAGGCCGCCAAGGGCACCGTGGAGAATATACGCCATCCCAACAGCCAGTGTTGGAGCACCGCCGGCACGTGAAATAATACTGGTTTCACCCACATCATTAGCAATGCTGTTGAGCTGTTCAGGGGTGATCTGGAAGCCCCAGCTACTGACGACTTGGGCAGCAGAAGCGACGACATCTTGTGTACCCGCAGGCGCTAGCATCGCCATCGGGCTGTTCATCGCAAAATAAACACCCGGGTCAATCACACAAGCGGCAACCAACGCCATAATTGCCACGAAAGATTCCATTAACATGCCACCATAGCCAATAAAACAAGCTTGGTTTTCATTCGCCAACATTTTTGGTGTGGTGCCTGATGAAATCAGTGCGTGGAAACCGGATACCGCACCACAAGCAATGGTGATAAATAGGAATGGGAACAAATCCCCTGCCCAAACAGGGCCTGTACCATCGATATATTTCGTCAGAGATGGCATTTGTAGATTTGGATTGAGAATTAAAATACCAATTGCCAAACCAATAATAGTCCCGATTTTTAAGAAGGTTGATAGGTAGTCACGGGGAGCAAGTAGCAACCAAACGGGTAAAACGGCAGCAACAAAGCCGTATCCCACTAACATCCAAGTAAGTTGAACACCGGTATAGTCAAAATAAGGTGCCCAAGTTTCGCTTTCAGCAACCCAACCTCCAGAGATAATGGCAAATACGAGAAAAACTAATCCAATAATAGAAACTTCACCAATGCGTCCAGGGCGTATATAACGGGTATAAATACCCATAAAAATGGCCAGTGGGATCGTGAACGCAACGGTATAAGTCCCCCATGGACTGTGAGTAAGCGCTTTTACGACAATCATGGCCAGTACGGCTAAGATGATCACCATAATCATAAAACAAGCGATTAAAGCCAACACCCCTGCGGTATTGCCCATTTCTTCTTTAACTAATTCACCCAGTGAGCGGCCGTCTCGACGTGTTGAAACAAACAGCACCATAAAGTCTTGTACGGCACCCGCTAGGACAACCCCGGCAAGTAGCCAAAGCATACCGGGTAAATATCCCATTTGCGCCGCAAGTACAGGGCCGACAAGTGGGCCAGCTCCTGCGATAGCAGCAAAGTGGTGGCCAAATAATACTTTTTTATCTGTTGGTACGTAATCTAAGCCATCGTTATGACGAATTGCTGGTGTCATACGAGTTGCATCAACTTGGAGCACTTTTTTAGCAATAAAAAGCCCGTAATATCGGTATGCAATCAGATAAATACACACGGCGGCAACAACGATCCACAGGGCATTAATCTGTTCACCTCGATTTAAGGCGATGTAACCCAGTGAAAAAGCACCAAGTAATGCGAGCACAATCCATATTAATTGTTTACCCATAGCCATCCCCATCTGTTCAGTTGATTACTTTTTGTTATTTGTTTAAGTAAAACTGAGAAAGATATAACCAGACTTAAGTCAAAGAAAAAGTAGCTAAACCGATACACCCAATTGAGATTTGAGATAAATTTCATAATTGTAGGCAGTATCACTAATTTAGGATTATTTATTGGATTTTATTTGGTTTTGAACTAGCAGTTATCTATTGAATTGGTTTTTTATCTTGATTTATTGTTGATTTTGAAATTAATGACTATTGATGTATTTTTCTCTATGATGGGATAAATAAAGGTAGGGTAAATAATCGAAAGTTAAAAAACCTTCGATTATTAATGGGTTAACTAGGAATGTCTTAATTTTTGAATTATTTTTTTACCAAAAAGTGTAGTAATTAGGCCAAACATGATTAAAACAAGGCCAGTAACTTGTACGCCATTAATGTGCTCATCAAGAAATAATGCACTACTGCTTAAACCAAAGACGGGAACTAACAATGAAAAAGGAGCAACTCGCCACGCTTCATAGCGGCCAAGTAAGACTCCCCAGATCCCATAGCCGACAAATGTTGATAAGTAAGCTAAATAGATAATGACACCAAAGACTGACCAGTTAAAACTGAATAGCCCTTCTATAATTGCTTCTTCACCTTCTAATATCCATGAACTAATTAAAAATGGGATGATTGGGATAAGTGCACTCCAACTGACTAAAGATAGGGCACTGCATTTCTCTGAGCCTTCCTGTTTCATAATAATTCTATTGGTGATATTACCACAAGCCCATGATAATCCTGCAATTAAAGTAAATGCTAACCCGAGCAATGGGATATCATCTAGCCCACCGGAAGTGGCGCCATTGGCTAACACCGTCAGCCCTGCAATCGCGATAAACATACCAATAAAGTGGGTTGGCTGTAATGATTCCTTTAAAATCATTGCGCCAAGTAATAGGGTAAAGAAAGCTTGGGATTGCAATATGACAGAGGTTATACCCGCAGGCATACCAACTCGAATAGCACAAAATAAGAAGGCGAATTGACCAAAGCTAATCGTTAGCCCATAGAGAAGCAATAATTTGAATGGAATTTTAGGGCGTCTAAAAATAAAAATAGCGGGAAAGGCTACAAACATGAAGCGTAATGCGCCTAATAATAATGGCGGAAGTGCGGTCACGCCGAGTTTAATTATAACGAAGTTAACACCCCAAATAACCACGACACAAAGGGCGAGTAAGATGTCTCTGAGACTCATGCTATTTTCTCGATGAACTTGCCAGATAAGAGACCTACTTTACCTGCGTATAATTTTGAGTGCGATGGTTATGATGCTTAATTATAAAATACAGTATAAAAATGTTAAATATTATTGTTAATTTGCACTTATTTGTTATTTTTGGTTGTTTGAGTCTGGGTCTGTGAATGTTTATAATGTGTTCTCACATCACACGTATTCAGGACGACCTGAAAAACGTCATTTAATTATGGGGACGGCCCCAAGTATTTAACGGGAGTAACCAGCAATGGCCTGGATTATCCTTTTATTTGCAGGTTTATTAGAAGTGGTATGGGCTGTTGGCTTAAAATATACCCACGGTTTTACCCGTTTAACACCAAGTATCATCACTATTATCGCTATTATTGCGAGTATGGGGCTATTGGCTTATGCCATGCGTGATTTGCCTGTCGGCACGGCTTATGCGATTTGGACCGGTATTGGTGCTGTGGGTACGGCAATTGTTGGGATTATTTTCCTTGGGGAATCAGCGAATATGTTTCGCTTATTAAGCCTTGCCTTGATTATTACAGGGCTAATTGGTTTAAAAGTATCAAGTTAGCTTTCAAATTAAGCATTTTTTAATTAAAAATGAATAATAAGCGGGTGACAGAGAAAGTTACCCGCTTTTTTTGATATTTTGGGGGACATAGAGAAAACAATTCTTATGTTATTTTTCGTTATAACGCGATGGCCAAATTTCAGATGGTGCAACACCCAAAAACTCGGCAATAATGCGCTCTCCTTTTGGCCAGCGTCTTGATAGGGCGTTATTTAATGTTGATGAGTTTAACCCTGCTGAACGTGATATTTGTGAAAGAGAAGAACCTTTTTTCTTTATTGCTGCAATAATATCAGCCGAGTGCCAATCTTGTTTCATATGATCTCCAATAGTTAATATATAAATATAATTTAAATTATTTTAATGAACTGTAATTCAATTGAGATATAAAGATAAAAAAATAATTCTTAATTTTGAATACCTTTAAATTTTGGCCTTTGAATATTTATTTTTATGTGTTAAAGATATAGATTCAACGTTTTTATTATATTTATTTTTATTTAAATAACTAAAAGGTGATTTTTATGGATATAGAAAATAATAGGATGGAAAAAATAAGTGCTAGTGTGAAATTAGACCTATGTAATTATTTTAATTGGAATGATATTGATGTTAATTATAATATTATTGATATTGATGAAAAAAAGATATATGCATTGTCAAGCGACTATGAATGGCAATTAATTTATTGGCATCATGATATGGATTTATCATTAAAAGAACGGTTATTTGCGGGTGTTCAATATTGGAGTAATTATTCAGATGCATACCAGAAAATTTTAACCAAATTAGATAAAGGAAATAAAAAAATTGATTTTTGCAATAGATACAATAATTTATTTGAGATATTTTCACTCAATGCGAACCATAAAGTCCCATATGATCATTTATTTTCATTATATCGATGGCGTTCAATAGTTTCTGAATATGCATATGAAAAATGGTCTGAAAATAAAACGGTTGCATTACCGTTACGCCAAAAAATTGAATTAGACGAAACCGCACCTATTATTTTCAGGGGTAATGAAACCTCTAATTATATACGTTTTGGGCAGTTGTCATTTTCAAATAAAGAAGTATTAACCATCCGTTTGTTGCTTTCCCACCGAAATATAAATGAAATTAGCCGTATTCAAGGCTGTTCGGAGGAGGACGAATATATAAGGGTTAACAATATCAAAAAAAAATTAAACTGTGAAATGGCATCTCAAAAGGAATGTTTTTCGGTAATGAAAGATCATGGGATTACATTAGCAAGCTTAGAAAAATTAATGCCTATTAATTAATTTAACTATTGGTTTTCTATAGGGATATGGGATCATTTTATGAAATGGAAATTACGTTTTGGCGCTGTGGTTGGGAATTCTCTTGAGTTTTATGATTTTGCAATTTTTGCTGCGATTTCATCATATTTAAGTGCAGAATTAACTCGCTTAGGTTATCAGCAAGCAACGGAGCTGGTGTGGGGTATTTTTGCTTTACGCTTTCTTATACGGCCACTAGGTGGGTATGTGATTGGCCGTTATGCAGATAAAGTCGGTAAAAATCCGGCCATGATTTTGGTCAGTATTCTTACCGGTAGTGCAACATTATGTATGGCATTTCTGCCTATTGAACTCTTAGGGGTATATACGCCTTTAGCCATCTTATTTCTTCAAATGTTGTTATCTTTTAGTTATGCGGGTGAAAGCCCATCACTGTCTACCTATTTATATAAAGACTCTAAACCCCAAGAACGAGGTAGAATTTCGGCGTTGTTAACCGGAAGTGCGGTTGTTGGTGTTATTGGCTCACTAGGGGTCGTGTTCATTCTCGAAAATATATTAGACCCTGAAACCATGCAAAGGGTGGGGTGGCGGATACCACTACTATTAGGTCTAGGTAATATACTGATCTGTTTTTGGTTTCGCTATCGCTTACCAGACCAACCCATTGAGTATGATGGGCGCCAAAAAATAGATTGGCTTAAGGTATTTAATATTTTACTGGTTGTTATTCCTGGGTCGGTTATTTTTTATACCTTAAATTTTTCATCTTCGTTTTTACTTAAAGAGTTAGAACTCGAAGAATTTAAAAGTATATATTCAATGATATCATCAACTTTATTATTGATTTTAATGGCAATAGTTGGCTGGTTAACCGATAAATACAGTTACGCTGAACGGGTTTTTAACTTAGGGGTAAAGCTTGCTGCCATACTATCAATTCCTATTTATTACCTAATGTCGACTAAGGTTTTATCATTAGTACTTATCTCTCAATCGTCAATTATTATTATTTCAGCAATGGTTTTATGTAATTGGAATTATGCTGTGGCAAAACCCGCCAATGGACAAGTTACAACCTTAAGTATGGGATACAATCTTGCATCGACGATTATAGGAGGGGTAACGCCTTTAATTATCAATTATTTAGTCCTCATTGATGTTTCCTTGGTTGGTGTTTTTGTTTCGTTGAGTTCGTTAACTCTATTTGTTTCATTGTTATTGAGTAAAAAACAAAGGTTATTAACTATTTAAATGTAAGGGTGACATATGAATATAGAAAATAAACACCTAGAACTTTCTTGTTCTGGTTTTGGTAATAAGTTTTTAAAGTATTTCGATTGGAATGATATAGATGTTACTTATAGTAGAGTGGATGTGATAAATAATGATGTAAAAGTTATTTCAAACCACTATGGGTGGGTTTTAATGTTTTGGGATGATGATCTAGATAAAAAAGTAAAGGAAAGATTAATCCCTGGTATTCAATATTGGAATAATTACTCTGCCGAATTTCAAAAAACATTATCTAAAACAGATAAGAAAGAAATGAAAGTGGATTTTTGTACTCAATATGGCGGTGTATATGAAATTACATCAATAAATTCAAGAAAGAAATTCTCATCTAATGAGTTATTAGAGCTCTATAAATTAAGAGCTGTTATTTCTGATTACTCCCAGCATGTCTGGAAAGATAATGAAAATATTATTTTACCACTTAGAGCGGACATAAGCTTATCTCAACAAATTGAAGATAATAACCGAGATATTTTAGATGTTCATCATTATATGCGTTTTGGTAACATTCGTTTTACCCGTAAAGAAATGATAACTATTCGTTTATTATTATCACATTGCCGAGTAAAGGAAATTAGTTATATTCAAGGTTGTTCGGAAGCGACAGAAAATAAACGTATTCTACGCATTAAAGAAAAACTAGGTTGCTCTTATACTTCACCTAGTGGTTTATTTCAGGCTTTAAAAGAAAATGGCATTACTCTTGCGTGTTTGGAATCTTTGGTGAGTTATCCTTAAATATGAGAATATTTTTCTACAAGGAAATTGATTAATAGAAAAGGGATAAATAATGAAATGGAGATTCATGTTTGGCGCCGTCGCAGGTAATGCTTTAAAGTATTATGATATTGCTGTGTTTGCGGCTATATCCACTTATTTAAGTACGGAATTAACTAATTTAGGTTATACACAAGCAACGGAAATGGTATGGGGGATTTTTGCATTACGTTTTTTAATCCGCCCACTAGGTGGGTATGTTATAGGCTGATATGCTGATACGGTAGGGGAAAAATCAGCTCTAGTATTAACAAGTATGATAACCGGTACGGCAACATTAATGATGGCACTGTTACCCATTGAATTATTAGGAGACTATACGCCATTAGCAATATTAATTTTACAATTGGCCCTTTCTTTTAGTTTTGCAGGTGAGTTTCCTTCTCTAATTACGTATTTATTTAAGGATTTAGATGGAAATATTCTGTCTAGAGTTTCGTCAATTATTGTTGGTAGCTCTTTATGTGGGGTCATTGCATCATTAGTTATCGTTTTCATTCTAAAGAATACGTTATCTGAAGATGCTATGCAGTCAATTGGGTGGAGGATCCCATTATTAATTGGTTTAATTAATATTTTAATTAGCTTTTGGTTTAGAGCTAAATTACCAGATTATAAAAGTGATTTGAACAAAAAAATAATGTTCAGCTGGTACCATGTTTTTTGGGTGTTTTTATTTACCATCCCTGGGACTGTCACTTTTTATTCTCAAAATTTGTCAACTTCACTAATTATTCAACAATTAAAGATAGACGAGATAAAGAGTTTTTATGAAATATTTTCGTCCGGCCTATTGTTAGTTTTTATGCTGATATGTGGTTGGCTAACCGATAAATATAGTTCGGCTAAATCTGTTTTTAATATGGGCGTCATTGGAATGGTATTGTTTTCAGTACCACTCTATTTTTCATTGCAGCTAGATAATTTACTTCTCGTCTTTTTCGCTCAAGTCGTTATGTCCGCATATTCAGCGATGATATTGTGTAATTTATCGGCCGTACTGATGGATAAATCTAATGGGCAGGCAACAATATTAGGAGTGGGTTATAACAGTGCGGCTGCATTTATCGGTGGGATCACCCCTCTGATTGTTAGTTATTTAAGTCACTTTAACTTAGGCTATGTTGGGCTATTTATTGCGGGTTGTGGGCTTTCTTACTTTATATCTACTTGGTTGCCAAAACCAAATCCTGTTTAGTGTTAGCTATGATTTAGTCCCCCCGCAAGGGGGATTAAATAACAATACACGATAGGGTTATAGTAACGAAAAATCAGCTTGTTACCTTATTAACTATATAAATATTTTGCCTTTCGACATAGAGTTTGACGCTATTTTTACACAAAGATTTAAGCTTAGATGATGGATTCATCAGGTCGTCTAGCCTTTCTTCTACAGGTTTCGTTCTCGGCTTTTTAGGTTGTATTGTCATTGAAATATCTCTTAACGTCATGTTCCAAAAGCAAATCTGATAAGGCCATCATTGCACTTAATGTTGGCATGCTAAAACTTAGCTCTTTGGTAGTTTTGCTGTTTCAACTATCTGGCTGCTACTTCTATGAAAAGATAAAATAAATGCGATCAATAAAACATACATCATCGCACCAATCAGCCATACCCAGCCATCCCATGTTGCGAGTGTTTGACCAAAAATAAAACTAAATAATAATGGACCAATAACCCCAGTGGCATTGGTTAAACTGACTAAAATCCCTTGTAATTTACCTTGGTTAGCTTGATTGACTTGAGCGGACATTAGCCCTTGTAGTGCGGGTAACGCAATACTGCCACCGGCGAGTAAAATTAATGTAGGGAAAATCATCCAGCCCTCTGTGAGTAATGACAAAATAATGAATGCGGTGCCATCTGCGATAAAACCGACAATAATTGTCACTTTCTCATTGAATTTTTTGGCTATCGCCCCGGCAATAAAGGCTTGAAATAGGGCATGCATGACGCCTAAACCCGCCAGAGATAACCCAACTTGCATACTGTCCCATTGAAAGCGATTTTCGGTAAATAACACCCAGGTTGTTGCAGGGATCTGGCCAATTAGCTGCGCCATAAAAAAGACAAAAAGGAGCAAAATGACAGGTTTTATCAGCCGTATGAAGGAAACCGGCTGCTCTACAGTTTCATTTTGATCATTCTGTATAGCACGTCTGTTTTGATCTTTAAAAATAAGCAAGATCACGACAAAAGAGCACGCGTTCAAGACGGCTGCAATAACAAAAGGTAAATGTGGAGAGAATTGCCCTGCAAAGCCGCCAATCGCAGGGCCAGCGATTAGGCCAACACCAAATGCTGCACCTAGTCGTCCAAACCATTTTGTACGCTCTTTTGGGGCTGTGTTGTCAGCAATAATAGAAGCGGCAACAGCGCCTGTTGCACCAGTGATCCCCGAAACTAAACGGCCTAAATACAGTATCCAAAGTGAGCTAGATAAAGCCAGTAAAGTATAGTCGAGAGCGGCTCCCGCAAGGGAAAGCAGTAAGATAGCTCTGCGACCGAATTTATCGGACCATTTTCCCAGTATTGGCGCAAAAAACACCTGCATGACGGCATACAGGGCTAGTAAGATGCCGTAGTGGTTTGCCAGATTTTCTATTGTTACATACTCACGAAGTAAGGCTGGCAAAACAGGCATGATCATGCCGATCCCCATGGCATCGAGGGCGGTGATCGTTAAAGCAGTGATCGCAAACTTATTCATAATTGATTTCTCTATCGGTGATAGAGTTGGAATATATCCCTATCAGTGATAGAGTGTCAATAAAAATAGGGGAACATGATGGCAAGGTTAGATAGAGAAACCATTATTAGTGCTGCATTAGACTTGCTGAATGAAGTGGGGATGGAAGGGCTGACAACTCGAAAATTGGCTCAAAAACTGGGCGTTGAGCAGCCTACACTGTATTGGCATGTGAAGAATAAGCGCACGTTGTTGGATGCATTATCGGTTGAAATGCTAAAACGGCACCATGACCACCCATTACCTGCCGAAGGGGAAACGTGGCAGGAATTTTTGCGTCATAACGCATTAAGTTTTCGCCGTGCCTTACTTTGCTATCGTGATGGGGCAAAGGTACATTTGGGGACTCGCCCTAGTTCAGAGCAATATGCTACTGTGGAAAAACAATTACAGTTTATGGTCGATAACGGTTTTTCATTACAAAACGGTTTATATGCAATTAGCGCGGTGGGGCATTTTACGTTAGGTTCGGTGCTAGAACAGCAAGAACATATTGCCGCAATCAGTGAGCGGGATGTAGAACAAGATAGCTCAATGCCATTGTTATTAAAGCAGGCGATACACATCATGGATAGTGATGATGGAACGGTAGCTTTCTTATTCGGTTTAGAATCACTTATTCGAGGCTTTAAGCAGTAGTTTTTAAGCTTTAAAAAAGAAAAGGTATGGCCATTGCTGCCATACCTTGTATTAAAATAATGTGCGATTGAATTATTTACAGTGTGAATACGCCGATAATTGCAATTACGCTAATGATTGCTGAGCCACCATAGAAAACCCATTTAGAGGCAGGGACATGGATTTTAAAGTCGTGCAGCGTGTGGTGGATACGGTGCATAGCACACCAAACTGGTAAAATTATCATTAACAGTAAAAAAATACGGCCAATAAAGCTTTGGCAAAATGCCATAATGCGCTCATAGCTTAGCATTTCTGGTGCGACACCGAGAGGAATTAAAATTCCTAACAAAATGATAACTGCAGGGCCAACGATAGCGCTCCACATACCACCTGCGCCAAATAATCCCCAGAAAACTGGTTCATCGGAACGTTTAGGCGTTAGATTCATCAGATCCTCCGTTGATTAAAATAGCAGCGCGATAGCTAAGATGGCTGCGGTAACGAGTATCGTTAATGCCCAAAAACCTTTTACGATAGGCTCTTGCGACATTTTTTTATCGCCAACAATAATACTGACGGCTTTTGGTGCTAGATTAAACCACGTTGTGGTATGAAGCAGCGTTGCAGCTAATGTAATAATATTGATGATAATAATGATTGGATTACTTAAAAACCCAACAAAGCTTGCCCAAGATTCAGGACCACCTTTTAATGCAAATACACCGAATAACACTAAAAGGCTAAACCATAGCTGCAGAACGGAGGTACTTTCACGCATGATGTAAAAGCGGTAAAAACCCAACTTCTGCCACCAATCGCCCTTCATTTCCCTTACATAGGGTTTACGTTTTGTTGTCATGACTTCAATTCTCCTTATCGTGGCTTCAGCATGGCGATAATAAAGTCTTGCGCGCTGGCTGCTTTTGCTTGCTGGATAGCAGCTGCCGGGTCAACATGCTTAGGACAGACTTCAGAGCAGTAGCCTACAAATGTACAGCTCCAGACACCATCGTCACCATTTAATAATGGCATGCGTTCTTTTGCTCCGTGGTCACGGTTATCTAAGTTGTAACGCTCAGCTAAGGTAATAGCAGCTGGGCCAACAAACTCAGGATTTAAACCAAACTGAGGGCAAGCAGCATAGCAGAGACCACAGTTGATACAGCCTGAGAATTGATGGTATTTCGCCATCTGGGCAGGCGTTTGCTTATTTGGGCCTTCAGAAGGTTTACGGTCATTACCAATAATGTACGGTTTGATCGCCTCTAAACGCTCAATAAAGTGAGTCATATCAACAACAAGGTCGCGCTCGATTGGGAAGTTACCTAATGGCTCAACTTTCATGCCTTGCGGGTATTCGCGCAGGAATGTTTTACAAGCCAGTTTAGGCACTTTATCCACCATCATGCCACAAGAACCACAAATCGCCATACGACAGGACCAGCGGTAAGACAGGTCTGGAGCGAGGTTATCTTTGATATAGCCTAACGCATCTAACAAAGAAGTTTGCTCGTCGTAAGGGACATCATACGTCACCAAATGGGGCTCACTATCCGTTTCTGGATTGTAACGCATGATCTCCATTTTTAGGTGTTTCATATCATCCATTAGCTTGCTCCTTCTTCGCCTTATCTTGAGCTTCAGCTTCGGCACCGTAAACACGTTTAGCTGGCTGAGATTTCGTGATTTTTACGTCACTGTATTCTAAACGAGGGGAGCCCTCTGGGTTATAGAATGCCAAAGTATGTTTAAGGAAATTAACATCATCACGCTCAGTACAGCCTTCATCGAGACGTTGGTGTGCACCACGTGATTCTTTACGGTTGATTGCAGAGTGAGCCATACATTCCGCCACATCAAGGCCAAAGCCTAACTCAATGGTGTACAGTAGGTCAGTGTTAAAGACGCTGCTATGGTCGGTAATTTCGACGTGTTTAAAGCGTTCTTTCAGTTCAGCAATTTTATCAACGGTTTTTTGCATTAATTCAGGAGTACGGTAGATACCGCAGCCTTCTTCCATTGAAATACCCATCTCGTCACGGATTTTCGACCAGCTCTCTTTCCCTTTTTGGTTCATGAGCTTACTCAGGTCAGCTTCGATATCACGGGTACGAGCTTCGATAGCATTTGCATTAGCTGGTGTTGCTTCAGCAGCATGGCGAGCGGCTTCTTCACCTGCTAGGCGGCCAAATACCACTAATTCAGCTAATGAGTTAGAACCTAAACGGTTTGCACCGTGCAAGCCAACAGAAGAACATTCACCGACAGCAAATAGGCCTTTGATACGTGTTTCTGTGCGTTGATCCGTTTCGATACCACCCATGGTGTAGTGAGCGGTTGGGCGAACAGGAATCGGGTCTGTTACTGGGTCAACCCCCACATAGGCTTTCGCCAACTCACAAATAAATGGTAAACGCTCATGCAGTTTTTCTGCGCCAAGGTGGCGAAGATCTAAGTAAACAACATCACCGCGGTGGGTACTGATAGTGCGGCCTGCACGCCATTCGTGCCAGAACGCTTGGGAAACTTTGTCACGCGGACCCAGTTCCATATATTTGTTTTCAGGTTTGCCCAGTGGCGTTTCAGGGCCCATTCCGTAGTCTTGCAGATAGCGATAGCCATCTTTATTGACAAGGATCCCACCTTCACCACGACAACCTTCAGTCATTAAGATACCAGAACCTGGAAGACCAGTTGGGTGATATTGAACGAATTCCATGTCACGCAAAGGAACACCATGGCGGAATGCCATCCCCATACCATCACCAGTCACAATACCGCCATTGGTGTTGTAGCGATAAACGCGTCCAGCACCGCCAGTTGCCATCACGATGGCATTAGCACGGATCTGGACTTTTGTTCCTTCCATCATATTTAACGCGACAAGACCACGGACTTGGCCTTCATCAACAATGATATCGAGGACGAAGTGTTCGTCAAAGCGTTGAATTTGTGGATATTTTAATGAGGTTTGGAAGAGTGTGTGGAGCATGTGGAAGCCTGTTTTATCGGCTGCAAACCAAGTCCGCTCAATTTTCATCCCACCAAAGCGGCGAACGTTAACTGAACCATCTGGTTTACGGCTCCACGGGCAGCCCCATAGCTCTAGCTGGGTCATTTCTGTTGGGCAATGTTCGACGAAATAATCGACGACATCTTGCTCACACAGCCAGTCTCCACCAGCAACAGTATCATTAAAATGATAGTCATAGGAGTCATGAGCCTGAGTAACTGCTGCTGATCCCCCCTCTGCGGCCACAGTGTGACTACGCATTGGGTATACTTTTGAGACCAGAGCAATCTTGATATTGGGATTTGCTTCAGCGGCAGCAATTGCTGCACGTAAGCCTGCGCCCCCGGCCCCGATAATCGCTAAATCGGTATTGAAGGTTTGCACTGCGCTTCTCCATTGTTCAAGTGTAAAATTGATAAATTCTTTTAAATACTTTTGATAATTAGCTATGTCATTTTCAGTTCAACTTAAAGCTAAACTACGAAATATCTGTTTTTTAATAGTAAATAATATAATAGCTAATAATGACTTATCATGCTGTGAATTATAGCGAATAGTACTCAAGATAAATTTGATATAGAGGGGGGTTTTGGCCAAATTTAGCAATAAAGTGTGAGGTAGATCTTCTTTTTGTAAATTGTTTTTATATTACTCGATTTTGTAGGTGGTTAACATCGAATAAAAAGGAATTTCAAATGATTATCATTAAATTCACAGGGAGTTTTAGTGTATAAAACCAAGTGGATTAGTCGGGTTTTATCAATAATAAGTGAATAATACTATTATTATAGCTGAAGAGTTTAATTCATATTGAATGCTAATTTGCGAGGAGTCTCACTATTTATTTTTAGAATAAATTTATTTTCTAAGCGAAAATTTTAAAATAGATTGAGAAAGCGAATCGTTTCGTTTTTTTAGTAACAGTTATGTCACATAACATAAGAAATAATCATGTTTTAGGCGGTTTTATTTACGTCTCCCCATCAGTCTATGTAAAGCTAAAAGCAAAGGCTTTGCCTAATCGTATAAAGCAAGGGATAATCAGGCTATCCCTACTTACTCATTATGTCGACAGTCACAAGCGCTGACGCTCAGATAAATGCGCTTTATCAGTGTAAATGCATTGTGTGTTGCAAGTGAGGTGGGTACACTGCACGACTAAGTTTATTTTGGAGTCATCTTAATGAGTGATATAGCGAATTGGCAGCCAACCGCCCCCATCGCTAACCTGTTACAGCGCGCAAAAATAGTTGCGGAAATCAGACGTTTTTTTACTGATCGCTGTGTACTTGAAGTCGAAACCCCCGCAATGAGTCAGGCAACAGTCACTGACATTCATCTTGTTCCATTTGAAACGCGTTTTGTGGGGCCAGGTGCGGCACAAGGCATTAATTTATATTTAATGACTAGCCCTGAATACCACATGAAACGTTTATTAGCTGCAGGTAGTGGTCCTATCTATCAGCTAGGTCGTAGCTTTAGAAATGAAGAAGCAGGGCGGCATCATAATCCTGAATTTACCATGTTAGAGTGGTATCGCCCGCATTTTGATATGTATCGTTTGATTAATGAAGTGGATGACTTACTGCAACAAGTTTTAGAATGTGAGAGCGCAGAGCTACTTTCATACCAGCAAGCGTTTTTACGCTATTTGGATATTGACCCATTATCTGCTGAGAAAAGTGAATTACGTGAAGTTGCAGCGCGCTTAGATTTAAGCAATATCGCTGATAACGAAGAAGATAAAGACACTTTACTTCAGTTGCTATTTACCATGGGCGTTGAGCCTCATATTGGTAAAGAAAAGCCTGCAGTCGTGTATCATTTCCCTGCGACTCAAGCTTCTCTTGCTGTAATCAGTACCGAAGATCACCGAGTCGCCGAGCGTTTTGAGGTGTATTTCAAAGGGATGGAGCTGGCGAATGGCTTTCACGAGCTAACGGATGCCAGTGAGCAACGTCAGCGATTTGAACAAGACAACCGTAAGCGTGCGGCAATGGGGCTACCGACAGCACCTATTGATGAGCATTTACTTGCGGCTTTAGAACATGGTCTACCCGATTGTTCGGGGGTCGCTGTTGGGGTGGATAGGCTGATTATGATTGCTTTAAATGCAGACAAAATCAGTGATGTGATCGCATTCCCTGTCACTATCGCTTAACTAAGGCGTCCAACTTGAAGAAAATGCAGCCAAATGGCTGCATTCTTATTTGGTGCAGAAACTATTTTTGTTTCTGTTGTTCTAAGAACTTAACCCCTAAGTCAGGGAAGTCGGTGAAGGCGCCATCGACATCGGCTTGGTTATAAATGATGTCATAAAGCTGTTGCCCATCTTTGGCGTATTTTGGCAGCTTATCAACACGGATAGTGAACGGATGAACCGCCATTTTGTTGTCATGGGCTTCTTTGACCATACCATTCACTTTGATATTGGTAGGTGTAGATTCTTCATTAATTAGCATATGATAATCAGGACCAATACCATCTGCATAGGTCGCAATTTCTTTCATGGCACCGGGTTTCATCATCCAATCATAATTGTAATTAACCCAAGTTCCGTCAGGTTTTTGCTCTTGAGTCTCATTCCAATCGGTGTAAGCAATCAATTGAATTAATTTAAGATCCATTCCCATTTCTGGCATCAAGGTATTTTTGATACGTTTTAGGTCATTAGGGTCAAATGACTGTAGATAAACGTTGGAATCCTTGGTGGTGTAGCCATACTCTTTAAGGACTTCGAGTGTTTTCTTGGTGATATCTTTGCCTTCTTGTAAGTGGAACCAAGGGGCTTTAATTTCTGGGTAGATGCCAATATTTTTACCCGTTGATTTGTTTAATCCTTGAACAAATTCAATCTCTTCTTGGAAAGTATGAACGCGGAAATCTGATTTCCCCATCGGGAAGCGGTTCGGATAGCTTTGCACTTTTTTACCATCAACAATATCAAATCCTTCTGTAAAATTGAGTGATTTGATCTCATCAAGGGTAAAGTCAATCGCATAGTAACGGCCATCTTTACGAGCGCGGTCAGGGAAACGTTCAGCAACATCAGTCACGCGATCGAGATAATGGTCATGTAAGACCACAAGCTCGTTATCTTTCGTCATAACTAAATCTTGCTCAAGAAAATCAGCACCTTGTGCGTAAGCCATAGCTTTTGCAGGTAGGGTATGTTCCGGTAAGTAACCACTTGCACCACGATGTGCAATGACAACTTTACTTGAAGCTTGAGCTACAGCAGACACTGACATCACTAAAACCATACTAGCCACCAATGTTTTTAATGGAAAGCTCATGATTATATCTCCTTGGCACTTTATTTGGGTAAAAAAATGGGCTACATCATTTTTGATATAGCCCACGAGTCTAGCGATTAACAATGAACATTTGATGAATGTTTATTGTGAGTTTGCTAATTCACGTTTATGTTTGCTTTCGCTCAACATGACGATAAACAGTAGAACAACCGCTAATGCTGAACCACCGATCATGACAGCGAAGCCACCGTCCCAACCGAAGTAGTCTACGGTATAACCAACGATAGCACTTGCTGCTACAGAACCACCGAGGTAGCCGAACAAGCCTGTGAATCCTGCGGCTGTACCTGCTGCTTTTTTCGGTGCAAGTTCAAGGGCGTGCAAACCAATCAACATAACAGGACCATAGATTAGGAAACCGATGATCAACATACATGCCATATCAACATTTGGGTTACCAGCTGGGTTCATCCAGAACACGATAGTTGCAATGGTTACCAGAACCATGAAGAACACACCAGTGGCTCCACGGTTACCACGGAAGACTTTATCCGACATCCAACCACACAGTAACGTACCTGGGATACCTGCGTATTCATATAAGAAGTAAGCCCATGAAGATTTGTCCATTGCGAAGTGTTTAACTTCACGCAGGTAAGTTGGAGACCAGTCCAAAACACCATAACGCAGTAAGTAAACGAACACGTTCGCAATCGCAATCATCCATAATAGTTTGTTAGGGAAAACATACTTCATGAAGATTTCTTTTGCAGTTAACTCTTGCTCATCTGATGCTTTATAGTCAGTTGGATAGTCGTTTTTGTACTCTTCAATTGGAGGAAGACCACAAGATTGTGGGGTGTCGCGCATTAACGCAAATGCAATGATTGCAACAAGAATAGCAGCCAATGCAGGCATATACAGCGCAGCTTTCCAGTCGTTAAACCATGCCATACCTAACATGAACAGTAATGGCGGGATACCACCACCGACGTTGTGCGCACAGTTCCAAACCGAAACGATACCGCCACGTTCTTTTTGTGACCACCAGTGAACCATGGTACGTCCACAAGGAGGCCAACCCATACCTTGGAACCAACCACAAAGGAACAGTAATACGAACATGACCATGATGCTTGATGTTGCCCATGGTACGAAGCCCATGATTAACATCACTGCGGAGGCGAGAATCAAACCTGCGGGTAAGAAATAGCGCGGATTTGCACGGTCGGAAAACGACCCCATGATAAATTTAGAAAATCCGTAAGCAATTGAGATCCCTGATAATGCAAAACCAAGGTCACCTTTAGAGAAACCTTGTTCAACAAGATATGGCATCGCTAACGCAAAGTTCTTTCGGACTAGATAATACGCTGCGTAACCAAAGAAAATACCCATGAAGATCTGCCAACGAAGCTTACGATAGACAGGATCTATCTTATCCGCTGGCAGCCTCTCTATATGAGGTGCTGGTTTAAAAATGCTTAACATATACGCCTCCGATGGCATGCTAATTTTTATTTACACTTCCATTTCTCTATCTCAGAGAAATATTGAGTGTTTATTATTGGTGAAGTAACAAAAACGAAAGTAATCGAGTAATTTAAGAGTCTTTGTTTTCTTAATTGCTCTAAATTGTAGTCGTTAAAAAACAATTTATCTGTAATCCAACGCACAATTATTGATTTTGTTTATGAAGTTGCATAGTAAATGACATTTGTGAATAGAATGGAACTGGAAATGTTAATTATTTTGTGATTCTCATCACGATTTTGTTCTTTTGAACACTGAATACGCATTAAATGCTTTCGTTTTTGTTCCTTATCAAACATTGATCGCGTTTCTGGACTATATTTAATAATAGATTATAAAAATAGAACCTATACTTATTTATTATAGAAACGTTTATTAATGTGAGGAATGCGACATGAATGGCTCATCTGTGACTGAAACGGATGTCATCATTATCGGTGGTGGCGCAACAGGTGCAGGAGTCGCTCGTGACTGCGCTCGCCGAGGTCTAAGAACCGTTTTACTCGAAAGGCATGATATTGCGACTGGCGCAACAGGTCGTAACCATGGATTATTGCATAGTGGCGCGCGTTATGCCGTCACCGATGGTGAATCTGCCAGAGAATGTATCGAAGAGAACAAAATTTTAAAGCGTATCGCACATCATTGTATTGAACGAACGGACGGTTTGTTTATTACTCTCCCTGAAGACAGCTTAGAATATCAGCAGCAATTCATTACGGCCTGCCAAGCGGCGGGTATTGATGCGACTGCGATTGACCCTAAAGAGGCTATTCGCCTTGAACCTTCCGTTAACCCACATTTAATCGGTGCGGTTCGTGTTCCTGATGGTACGGTTGACCCATTCCGTTTGACTGCTGCAAATATGTTAGATGCCAGAGAGCATGGCGCTAAAGTATTAACTTATCATGAAGTTATTGGCTTGATTCGTGATGGCGATACGGTACGTGGCGTGACGGTTTATGATCACCATGCTAAAAAACAATATGATATTTACGCAGAAATTGTCGTCAATGCAGGCGGGATCTGGGGACAAAAAATTGCAGAATATGGCGAACTAAAAATTAAAATGTTCCCTGCGAAAGGGGCATTATTAATTTTAGGTCACCGTTTGAACAACATGGTGATAAACCGCTGCCGTAAGCCTGCTGATGCCGATATTTTAGTTCCCGGCGATACGATTTCCCTGATTGGCACCACGTCGACTCATATTGAATATGACCAAATTGATAATATGTATGTCACCCCTGAAGAGGTGGATATTCTGATTCGTGAAGGTTCGATGCTGTCTCCTGCACTCGCGACAACGCGCATTCTACGTGCATATGCCGGTGTTCGGCCATTAGTTGCCAGTGATGATGATCCATCAGGGCGTAATGTCAGCCGCGGTATTGTGTTGTTAGACCATGCTAAACGCGATGGCTTAGAAGGGTTTATCACTATCACTGGTGGTAAGTTAATGACATATCGCCTGATGGCGGAATGGGCTACTGATAAAGTTTGTGAAAAATTAGGCCACAGTGCCAAATGTACAACAGCAGAAGCGCAACTACCGGGTTCGCAACATAGTGCAGAAGAAGCCTTACGCAATGTTGTTTCCATTCCAGCCCCTATTCGTGGTTCAGCGGTTTACCGCCATGGCGACAGGGCTTCTGCAATTCTCAGTGCGGATAGGCTCGATAAAAGTTTAGTTTGTGAGTGTGAAGCCGTTACTGCGGGTGAAGTGCGCTATGCCGTTAATTCATTAACAGTCAATAATTTACTTGATTTAAGGCGCCGTACTCGTGTGGGGATGGGAACTTGCCAAGGTGAGCTATGTGCATGCCGCGCAGCTGGCTTACTCAATCGTTTTAATGTCACAACGCCCCATGAAACGGAGCAGCAATTAAGTCACTTCCTGAATGAACGTTGGAAAGGTGTACGTCCAATTGCTTGGGGTGATGCATTGCGTGAAAGTGAATTTACCAGCTGGGTATATCACGGGTTATGTGGCATGAATGAAGCGACACTTGGTAAGGATGCACAGAAGGAGGCGGACAATGAAATATGATGTAGTAGTCATGGGCGGCGGTTTAGCTGGATTAATGAGCGGCGTACGCTTAACCCAGGCTGGGCTATCTTGTGCAATAGTTAGCGCAGGGCAAAATGCATTGCATTTTTCATCAGGCTCCTTAGATTTATTAACTCATTTGCCTAATGGGGAAGTGGCTGAAAAACCATTAGAAATGCTTGATGCGTTAAAGGAACAGTCGCCAGCACACCCTTATAGTTTAATTGGAAAAACGCAGGTTACTGAGTTAGCGCATGTGGCTCAGTCGATATTACAGCAAGCAGGTGTTCATTTAAAAGGTTCGTGCGAGGAAAATCACTATCGGATTACCCCTCTAGGCCATAAACGCATGACTTGGCTTAGTCCTAAATCGGTTCCAACTGTCGGCTTACACCATAAAATGGATGCTAACAAAATCGCGGTGGTTGGTATCGAAGGTTTCTTGGATTTTCAACCCCAGATGGTGGCTGATGAGCTACAACGTGAAGGGCTACAAGCAACAGCTCACTATGTGCATTTACCCTTATTAGACAGACTAAGAGAAAACCCGAGCGAATTTAGAGCTATTAATGTTGCTCGTTGGTTAGATCGTCCAGAAAACATGACTCAAATGGTGGCTGAAATCTCTCCGTTGGTCGCAGATGCAGAAGCGATTTTCATGCCAGCGTGTATCGGACTCGACAGTGATGAACCTTTACAGGAGTTACAAAGGAGCTTAGGTAAGCCTATATTTTTATTGCCGACTCTTCCACCTTCTTTATTGGGGATCCGTTTACACGAAATGTTATTGCGTCAGTTTCGGCGTCAAGGTGGCATAGTGATGCCAGGTGATAAAGTCACCGCGGTAAACTGTGTGGATGGCCGAATTGAATCTGTCCAGACTCGTAATCATGGTGATATCTCTTTAAAAGCTAAGCATTTTGTTCTGGCAACGGGGAGTTTTTTCAATAATGGATTGGTGGCAGAGTTCGATCGTGTGTATGAACCATTGATGCAATTGGACCTGTGTGAAATTTCAGAACGTGCAAAATGGACTAACAAAGAGTTTTTTGCTTCCCAACCGTATATGGCTTTTGGTGTGAAAACCGATGAAAAATTGCGCGCTCAAAAAGAGGGCAACGCTATTTCAAACCTTTATGTCGCCGGCGCTGTATTAGGCGGTTTTGACCCTCTCACCCAAGGTTGTGGGGCGGGGGTATCAATAATTAGCGCATTATATGCCGCTAATGAAATCATTAATGAACGGATTAAGAGTAAAGCCCAGCAGGTGGAGGTGGCACAATGAGTATTCAAGATGCAAGCTTTGAAAGCTGTATTAAATGCACGGTGTGTACCACTTATTGCCCTGTTGCAAAGGTTAATCCTCTGTATCCTGGCCCTAAGCAAGCAGGGCCAGACGGTGAGCGTTTACGCTTAAAAGATCCGATGCTGTATGACGAAGCGTTGAAATATTGTACTAACTGCAAGCGTTGCGAAGTCGCTTGTCCATCAGATGTGAAGATTGGCGATATTATTGCTCGTGCGCGTAATACTTACAGCCAACAGAAACCTAAAATTCGTGATGCTATTCTCAGCCATACGGATTTAATGGGGTCGTTATCGACGCCATTTGCACCAGTTGTCAATACTATTACAGGGTTAAAACCTGTACGTCAAATCCTTGATAAAGCATTGAAAATAGACCACCGCCGTGAATTACCTAAATATTCGTTTGGGACTTTCCGCCGTTGGTATGCAAAACAAGCCGCTGAACAAGCTAAATTTGAAGAGCAAGTTGCGTTCTTCCATGGCTGTTATGTGAATTATAACCACCCTCAATTAGGTAAAGACTTAATTAAAGTCTTTAACGGCATGAATATTGGTGTTCAGCTACTTAAACGTGAAAAATGTTGTGGTGTGGCATTAATAGCCAATGGCTTTATGAAACAGGCTAAGCGCCAAGCCAATGTTAATTTAGAGTCATTGCAAGAAACTATCCTTGAAAAACATGTACCTGTTGTTGCAACTTCATCAACCTGTACGTTTACCATCCGTGATGAATATACGCATGTACTTGATGTTGATACTTCTGCAATGAGGGATAACATCGAGCTCGCAACGCGTTATATTTATCGTTTACTTGAAGAAGGGCGTGAACTCAAACTGAAACATACGCCTTTAAAAGTGGCTTATCACACACCATGCCATATGGAAAAAATGGGGTGGACTTCCTACACATTAGAGTTAATTAAGCGTGTACCCGGCGTTGAACTGATTGTGTTGGATTCACAATGTTGTGGTATCGCAGGAACCTATGGTTTCAAAAAAGAAAACTATGAAGTCTCTCAAGGTATTGGTGCAGGGTTATTTCGCCAAATTGAAGAAAGTGGCGCGGATATGGTGATCACAGACTGCGAGACTTGTAAGTGGCAGATTGAGATGTCGACGAGTAAGAAGTGTGAGCACCCGATTTCACTTCTAGCAAAAGCTTTGTGATCTATTACTTATCAAATTGTAGGGTTGTTATTTTTTGTTTTAGCTCAGTTAAACTTATTTGGAGATAGCATTTAGCTATCTCCTTTTTTTGTTTTTAGTGTTGATTGACTAACTGTTTTTTATCTGAGTTTGCAAAGAAATATTTCAAAATAAAATTCAAAAGTACACCGTAAGCTGGTAAGAAAAACAGCATACAAATAAGTAGCTTGAAGACATAGTCAACTAATGCAATCTCTACCCAGTTTGCGGCCATAAATGGGTCGCTACTACGGAAAAATGCGATAAAGAAGAATGCGATAGTATCAATTAAATTACCAAAGAACATGGCACAAGCAGGAGCCACATACCAACGTGCATTTTGACGTAATCGATTAAAAACACTGACATCTAATATTTGACCCAACACATAAGCCATAAAGCTTGCTGCGGCAATACGTGCGACAAATAAGTTAAACTCAGATAATGCGGTAAAGCCTTGCCATTCCCCTTGGAAAAATAGCGCTGAAATTACATAGGATATTAATAGTGCGGGTAGCATAACTGCAGTGATAATCTTACGTGCAAGCGGTGCGCCATAAATACGGACGGTTAAGTCAGTTGCTAAGAAAATAAATGGAAAAGTAAATGCGCCCCAAGTGGTATGGAAACCGAAAATATTAATCGGCAATTGCACTAGGTAGTTACTAGAAGTAATAATTAAAATATGAAACAACGAAAGCCAAATTAACGCAGTGGCTTTTTGCTGCGCAGTAAAATTAAACATATTGTACCTTTTTAGTGACAATGGGGTGAGGGAACCCATGAAATTCATCCCAACAGTTGGGAACTGCGCATAATACGCCTGTTGCGCAACAAAAGCAAAACAGTTCATTCATTGAATGTTATTTTATTATATAATCAATTTATTGTTCCCTTTTGGAAGTGTTTTTTAATGTCTGATTCTTTTGATAATGCCACTAAAACCCTTGACACACTTGGGTTGCGTTGCCCTGAGCCTGTGATGTTAGTGCGTAAAACGGTTCGTAATATGGCAGATGGGGAAACGTTGTTAATTATTGCGGATGACCCAGCAACCACACGCGACATTCCGGGCTTTTGCCGTTTTATGGAGCATGATTTATTAGCCGTAGAGGTTGATGATACCCCGTATCGTTATTTGTTGCGTAAAAAGTCGAGCTAGTAGTCATTAGCTAATTTCATTTTGTACGTTAATTCTTGCCAAGAAGTAGGGATTAACGTAGGTTTAATACTTCCTGATAGCTTAGCCCTGTAAGTTGACAGATAAGTTCAATACTTGTACCAAGTTGTAAGCCTTTAAGAGCAATTTCATATTGTTTATTGTTTGCTCCGATATCAATGCCCCTATTTACACCGATATCAATGCCTCTATTTACACCGATATCAATGCCTCTATTTACACCGATATCAATGCCTTCTTGTAACCCTTGGTTTTTTAATCGTTGTGCGATGTTCATGATATCCTCTTGGTTATTTTCTAGTTGGTGTATAAGTTGATTGACCACTGTTTCAAAATGTGGTGAATCCATAGTAATAAATAAGTAATTGAAAATAGTAATTATATCATCACTATGATGATAGTTTCGATTCATCGCTTCAGCTAGTAATTGCGTAATTTTTTCTATGTTATCTCTTAGGTCTCTATGTTTCATAGCAAGTTCCATAACGGCAACTTTGCGATGGTTTACGAGCTCATTATCATCAATAACAGTAATATCGACGAGAGGAAATGGCTGACTGTATAAGTTTGACGCAATTTCAGGCCACGGAAAACAGTGTGTCCACGGCTGAGCATATGGGTAGGGGGTTATTTTCCCATGATAAAATAAAACTGGGACAACCAGTGGTAAATCGCGATGACCTTGTTGTAAGTGCTGATTCATGGCAAGGAACGCATAATGCATCATCCTCCAACCCATTAGTTTATCGGGTGTTGATTGATGTTCAACTAACATATAAATATACCCCTCACCTTGCTGTGTCTCGACAGTGTAGAGAACATCCGAAAGACGAGTACGTAGCTGATTATCAATGAAAGATGAATTTGTTATTGCTAATGTTTTGAAATCACATAATTGCTTAATATGGTTGGGTAAGTGAATATCAAAAAAATCACGTGCATTATCAATTTTGGACATAAACCCTTTAAATGCAGCATCATGCGGTGTTGAACTGTGATTTTTTACCATACTCAGAACCCACTAAACGTTATACCAAAATAGTCTATTAATAAAACGTATTTTAGCGAAAATTGAGGTTCGTGGAGAAAAAGTTAGTCCTAATTATTTAATTGAATTTGTATTTAACATATTGTAATACAGACGTTTATTGGAAGGGTTGTAAATGAAAAACGCCACTTAGCGTGGCGTTTAAATCAGTTGATTGAAACTAGATTGATTGAAGCCCTGTTAATTAAAGCTATTTTTTCACTTGGGGTAATTTAACGCGTAGTAGACGCACTGCATTTGCTGTGACGAGTGCTGTTGCACCTGAGTCAGCAAGTACAGCAACCCAAAGCCCGGTAATGCCTAATAAACTGGTCACGAGGAAGACCGCTTTTAACCCCAAGGCAATCGCGATATTTTCACGAATGATTTTTCGCGTTGCACGAGAAAGCGCGATGATTTCAGCTAGCCCCGTTAAACGGTTATGGGTTAATGCGGCATCGGCGGTTTCTAACGCAACGTCCGTACCACTTCCCATGGCTACCCCGATACTGGAGGCTTTCATTGCCGGAGCGTCGTTAATGCCATCACCGACCATCATGGTGCTGTGGTTACGATTAAGTTCCATTACTGCAGTCACTTTATCTTCAGGTAATAAGCCAGCACGGAACTCCATGCCTAGTTGCCCTGCAATAGCACTCGCAGCACGAGGGTTATCACCCGTTAACATTACCGCATTAACGTTAAGCGCTTTAAGCATGCTCATCGCATCCGACGCGTCACCACGTAGTGTATCTTGCAGCGCAGTTAAACCAATTACACTGTCATCTTCGAGTGTGACAACAACCGTTTTCCCTTCTGCTTCTAGAACATCGACCTTATTTTTCCATTCACTATTGAGTGGAGTATCAAGGCGGTTTGGTGCACTCACCAGTATACGTTTACTACCCAGTATGCCTTCGACGCCTTTTCCTGCTAACGCTTTACGGTCTTGAGCTTCAGTAATGCTCAGTGATAACGACTCTGCTTTATTCACCACTGCTTTAGCGAGTGGGTGGTGAGAGCCAACCTCAACAGACGCCGTGATTTGAACTAATTCACTTTCTGTCATGCCTTTTACAGGAACAAGGTCAGTGACATGAGGTTTACCTTCCGTTAGTGTGCCTGTTTTATCTAAAGCAATTGTTGTGATTGTACCCAGTTGCTCAAGTGCTGCACCGCCTTTAATTAATGCACCGCGTCGTGTCGCCGTTGCGAGTGCAGAGGTGATGGCTGCAGGTGTCGAAATCACTAGAGCACAAGGGCAACCGATTAGTAACAGTGTTAAACCGCGGTAAATCCATGTTTCCCATGATGCATCAAAGAAAATGGGTGGAATAACAATCACTAATGCGGAAATCAGCATGATGATTGGTGTGTATACACGGCTAAAGCGATCAATAAAACGTTCTATTGGTGCGCGACGTTCTTCAGCTTCTTCAATGAGCTGTAAAATACGGTCGATGGCATTTTGGCCTTGCTCTGATACCACCTGCATTTGAACAGATCTATCGACAGATAAGCAGCCTGCTGCCACTTTTTCGCCCGCATTGCGTTCTACAGGAACGGATTCACCTGTTAGCGCACTTTCATCAAAGCTAGCAAAACCTGAGAGTAATACGGCATCGGTCGGTAAACGCCCACCCGGAGCAATCTCAATAATGTCTCCTGGGCGTAATTGCGCAACAGGGATCGTCGATTTTTGCCCATCTTTGATTAAAACAGCATCTTCTGGAACCAATGCCATTAAGGCACTAACTCCTCGTCGGGCTCTACCAGCAGAATAAGACTCCAACATTTCGCCTAACATAAACAGTAAGATAACCATCGCGGCTTCTTCTGTTGCTTGAATGAAGATAGCGCCCACAGCGGCAACGGTCATCAAAGTTTCGATAGCAAAAGGTGAACCTGTACGCATTAAGCGGAGTGATTTACGTGCGATCGGATACAATCCAAACAGGGTTGTCAAAATAAAGGCGATGTTACCAATTTTTGGGCTGAATGATTCAATACCCCAGCTAATTGCCATCAAAATCGCTAATATAATGACAGGCTTAGCTTCACTGAGTAAGCTTTGTGGTGGCGCAATAGCCGCCGCACTGTTACCAGTCACTTCGAGCAATTCATAGCCAGCAGCTTCAACCGTGGAACGAACCGCTGCACTAATATCCGTATTGGCATCAACCACTAATTTTTCAGTAGCGAACAACACCTTAGCTTGTTTAACTTCACTAATTTGGCCGACTGCGGTTTCAATTTTATTGGCACAACTAGGGCAATCCATACCGCGAATAACCCAACTGAATCGTTGCCCTGCGGCTTGGGTTGGCTCAACGTCATTGATGATATTCGAGCTTAATCCACAACTATCACCGTGTTGGTGGCCATGGCCTGCATGGCTATGGTGCGTATCGTCTGTATCATGCTTATGGGGTGAATGGCATCCTTGATGCTGGTGAGATTCTTCATCGTCATCTGAGTGTTGCTTTGTATAGCCATGTTCGTGAGTATGTGAGTCATTACTCACTTCTTTGCTATTTTCTGTTATTACAGAAGAACAGGTCGCGCTACTTGAGCAGCAAGAACTGGTATGTACATGATTTTCTTTATGAGAGTGTGAGTGCATAAGCGCCCCTTATCTAACAATAATTCGTTTCATTATTCATTGCAGATAAGTCTACACTCTGGAGTCTACTCCAGAGTCAAACTAAAAGAGGAGCTGCCAACTGATAAAATTCTCAAATAGCACTTTTTATCAATTGGCATGGTATTTACTAACCGAAGAGTTACAAATAAATGGCCCGGACAATAAAGAATTGCCCGATGAAATAGAGCGCAGCAACAACGGCTTTTGAAGCTTTAAATGGGATACGGAATCGAGCAATTAGCCATACGCAGTTAGAAAGAAAGAGGAGTGACGCACCAATCATGATTGAAAAATTGTATTCACGACCGAGACCAAAATATTGGTCGCCAGCAACCCATGCCATAATCATACACATTATTAATGATGCAAAAACAATGGCTTGAAGATTTTCAAGTTTACCCCAAATAAACACTAAAGTAATGGCAGCGACAATCAGAGGGGCGGTCAACCAAGGTAGATAGAGCCCAAAATTGAGTTGCATTCCGAAACTAATGGTATAAATCAAGTAACTCAAGAACATCAACGCAACGGAAGCTAGTAAGTGCTCACTTGAAAGCATACGAGACAGATCTGCGACGAGCGAGACTAGCAACCCCGCAAGAATGAGGTAATTCTGCAGGTTAAGATCGTCGGAACTCCAGCCCCAAAGTAATAAAAGTAGCAGTGTGATCGGGCGAAATAACCACCGTTGCCACCCGGGTCCTCGATAGGCGGCATCGACATATAACCAACCGGAAAAGAGTACAGCGAGGAATGGCCAACTAATCATATACACATCCTTATATGTTCAATGAATGACACGACAGTGATCCGGCAACTTATACTCGTTTATTTCAAGCTATTTAGAGTATAGAAATGTGTCCAGCTTAGTTAAATAAGATAAACTATAGCGACTGACTTTTTAAGTGAAAAGCATACATTATGAATAAGCCTATATTATTGATCATTGTTTTAGCAGTCATTGCTGTCCTAGCAACTAAGCGTTTTTTTGATCAACGCAAGCAAAATGAAATCAACGATAACGCCTTGCCTGTGAGTTACTTAGTCAAAGTTGATAGCAAAAAAGACTATCCATACCCAAATATGCGCTCTCGAGAGCGGGATGTTGTTTCTCCTGAAACTTTTCGCTATGAGATTCACTTTAAGACGCTATCAAGCGGCGAAATTATTAAAACCATTGTAACGGAAGAACAGTATCAAGGCGTTGAGCTTGGCCATGAGGGTAAGCTGATTATGCAAGGTACCCGCTTTATTCGTTTTGAGCCAGCTTAGCATAACTCATTCACCTGATTGTTTTTTCTTCGCTTCTTCTAAATCAGTTTTATTTTTTTTCTGCATCGCTAGCATTTCGAATACGCCAAAAAAGAAAATGCGCAGTTGAGCTAAACCCGATATTTTCTCGCCTTTTGGTAGCGTTGCTTTTAGGAAAATAGTTTGTAATGCGTGCATGAAAACCATAAAAACCATTGCAATATCCATAAAGTATTTCAATGGTTTAGGGAATGGATGGACAAGGTTAAAGACCATAAAGCCCCAAACGCAAATCATGAGTAGGCGCCCAATATTGATAAACATGTTTTTTGTTCCTAAAGTGAAGTCCGAATAAAAAGGCGATATGCGACTTGCCCCGCTATTTTTTCGCGATGAAGCTGCCAATTTGCCGGAATGTCAGTAAGTGGTGACTCCGCTTCTGACTCAACGTATATCCAGCTTTCTTCAGCTAACCATTGGTTTTTTTCTAACAATTGAATGGTTTCATTGAGCAGCCCCTTGCGAAAAGGTGGGTCAATGAAAACCACATCAAAAGGGGTTCCAGCTTGGCTTAAAACAGCGAGGCTATTGTTCTGAATAATAGTTGCGTTATCAGCTTGTAAGCGAGCTTTGTTTTCAGTTAACAGTTGTGTGTTTTGTTTATCAAGCTCAATAAAAGTGACCGTTTCTGCAAAACGAGAAAGAGCTTCAAAGCCCAGTGAGCCACTTCCTGCGAAGCAATCTAAGCAACGCGCATCTCGAATAATTGGCATTAACCAGTTAAATAACGTTTCTTTAATTCTGTCTGTGGTTGGACGTAAGCCCTCACTATCACGAACTGGCAGCTTTCTTCCGCGCCATTTTCCACCAATAATACGAATTTGCCCTAAAGAGGGGGATTGTGGTTTTTTTGCCATAATGTTTATTGTTACTTAACGGGTTTATGTACTTAAATTTGATTGTTACTATTGTATACCTGTCAGGCGATAAGTTGCAGTGTTGTTATCTCTGATTGGTCTTTTTCAATTATAGAACTTCATTTTCACCGTTTTAACACGGAAATTCAGATTAAATTGGCAGGATTTTTCTTTCAGATATGTGTTGCTGAGCGATGAAATGGTAGACTGCATATAATTTTATTGCGATTTGATTATCGAGTGCCATATTTTTACCGCGAGGAGTGTAGTGGCAAATGGCTAAAGACAAGAAAAAAGGTTTTTTCTCATGGTTGGGGTTTGGGCGTAAAAATGAAGAAGAAACTCAGCAACAAGAAGCTCAACAGTATGATAATGATGTAGTCAAGGATGTTGAAAACAAATCACCCCATGAAACTGCGGTTGATGCCGCAACCGCCGAAGCGGAACGTCAAGCTCAAGCAGAGCAAGCTGCTATTAAAGCCGCTGAAGATGAAGCAGAGCGTCAGTATGAAGCGCAGCAAGCTGCGATTGATGCAGCAACCGAGCAAGCAGAACGTGAGCGAAAAGCTAAATTAGCGGCGCTCCAAGCAGCTCAAGATCAAGCGGAACAAGCGCATCAGGAAGCCCAAGAGAAAATACTCGCGGAAGAAAAAGCAGAGCGTGAACGCCAAGAAACTGAAGCAATACGTATTGCCGAAGCAGAAATGGAACGTCAGCGTCAAGTTGAGTTAGCAGCGATCCAGGCTGCAGAAGAAGCCGAAGAACAGCGTCGTCAAGCAGAGTTAGCTGCAATCCAAGCGGCAGAAGAACAAGCAGAACGTGAGCGTCAAGCGGCAGAAGCCGCGCGTCTAGCGGAAGAACAAGCAGAACGTGAACGCCAAGCGGCAGAAGCCGCGCGTCTAGCAGAAGAACAAGCAGAACGTGAGCGCCAAGCGGCAGAAGCCGCACGTTTAGCGGAAGAACAAGCGGAACGTGAACGCCAAGCGGCAGAAGCTGCGCGTTTAGCCGAAGAGCAAGCGGAGCGTGAGCGTCAAGCGGCAGAAGCCGCACGTTTAGCCGAAGAGCAAGCGGAGCGTGAACGTCAAGCGGCAGAAGCCGCGCGTCTAGCCGAAGAACAGGCCGCCGAAGAAGCGAGAATTGCAGAGGAAGAAGCTGAACGCTTACGTTTAGAAGAAGAAAAAAATAATTCACCAACAGAGCAAGAAAAACCTAAAAAAGAAGGTTTCTTTGCTAGGCTAAAGAAAGGGCTATTAAAAACTCGACAGAATTTAGGTTCGGGTTTCTTTGGGCTGTTTTCAGGTAAAAAAATTGATGATGACTTATTTGAAGAGCTCGAAGAACAATTATTAATAGCGGATGTCGGGGTTGATACCACGCGAAAAATCATTGATAACTTAACGGCGCATGCGAGCCGTAAAGAACTCAAGGATGCAGAAGCGTTATATGGCAAATTGCGTGAGGAAATGTCTGATATTTTAGCGAAAGTGGATAAACCACTCGTGATCGAAGACAAAAAACCCTATGTTATTCTTATGGTTGGTGTTAATGGGGTCGGAAAAACGACAACAATTGGTAAATTAGCACGTCAATATCAATCAGAAGGAAAAAGCGTCATGTTAGCTGCGGGGGATACTTTCCGTGCAGCTGCTGTTGAGCAACTTCAAGTATGGGGTGAACGCAATAAAATTCCTGTGGTAGCCCAACATACAGGCGCAGATCCTGCATCGGTTATTTTTGATGCGATTCAATCAGCGCAGGCGAAAGGGGTGGATGTTTTAATTGCAGACACCGCTGGGCGCTTACAAAATAAATCGCATCTGATGGAAGAGCTGAAAAAAATTGTCCGAGTGATGAAAAAACTCGATGAAAATGCTCCCCATGAAATTATGTTAACGCTAGATGCAAGTACTGGACAAAATGCGGTAAGTCAGGCCAAACTTTTTGATGATGCAGTCGGTTTGACGGGTATCACATTGACTAAGCTCGATGGCACAGCAAAAGGTGGCGTAATTTTCTCTATTGCCGACCAATTTGGTATTCCAATTCGTTATATTGGTATTGGTGAGGGTATTGAAGATTTACGTCCATTTAAAGCAGATGACTTTATCGAGGCTCTATTTGCCCGAGAGGAATAATTTTCGATGATTCGCTTTGAACACGTTAGTAAAGCTTATCGCGGTGGCCGCCAAGCACTCCAAGGGGTTGATTTCCATCTTCAACCTGGAGAAATGGCATTTCTAACAGGCCACTCAGGCGCAGGTAAAAGTACATTACTTAAACTGATTTGTGGTATTGAGCGCCCAAGTGCGGGCCATATTTTATTCAATGGTCATGATATCAGCCGCTTGAAAAATCGAGAGATCCCATTTCTGCGCCGGCAGATCGGGATGATTTTTCAGGATCATCACTTGTTATTTGATAGAACCGTCTATGACAATGTGGCGATGCCATTAATTATTTCTGGCGCTAGCACGGAAGATATTCGTAGGCGGGTTTCTGCGGCCTTGGATAAAGTCGGGTTATTGGACAAAGCTAAAAACTTTCCAATTCAGTTATCTGGAGGGGAGCAACAGCGTGTCGGTATTGCCCGAGCCGTGGTGAATAAGCCAACGATGTTATTAGCGGATGAACCAACAGGTAACCTTGATGGCGAATTGTCTGAAGGGATAATGCGTTTATTCGAAGAGTTCAATCGTGTGGGGGTGACTGTTTTAATGGCGACCCATGATATTGCTCTGATTGAGCGTCGTAACTACCGTGTTCTTACACTAAGTGAAGGTCGTATGCTTGGAGGTCAACATGGCTAAGAATGTCCGTAAAAGCAAGCCAGTACGCGCCAAGCAATCGAAAAGCAAAGCATTAAAAGGGGGCTGGAAAGAGCAGTGGCGCTATTCATGGCTGAATGCACTCGCTGACATGCTTAGACAGCCTTTAGCGACCTTTTTAACTATTATGGTTATTGCGATTTCACTTACGTTACCAAGCCTTTGCTATATTGTGTGGAAAAATGTGTCGCAAGCCGCGGAGCAATGGTACCCAACGCCACAACTTACTGTTTATTTAGATAAATCTCTTGATGAACAAGGTGGGCAAAATGTGGTAACACAATTGCAGGCTCTGGATGGCATTGATCATGTGAATTACCTTTCTCGTGACCAAGCCATGAGCGAGTTTCGCAGTTGGTCCGGCTTCAGTACCGCACTCGATATGCTAGAGGAAAACCCACTGCCAGCAGTCGCAATCATTACGCCTAAAATTGATTTTGAAGGTTCTGATGTATTAACAACTTTGCGTGATAGAGTCAGCCAAGTCGATGGAATTGAAGAAGTTCGCATGGATGATAGCTGGTTTGCTCGGTTAGCCGCACTTACGGGCTTGGTTGGGAAAGTCGCTTCTGTTATTGGGATTTTAATGATTGTGTCCCTGTTCCTTGTAATAGGTAATAGCGTTCGGCTTAATATTTTTGCTCGCCGCGATACGATTAATGTGATGAAATTAATCGGTGCTACCGATGGGTTTATCATGAGGCCATTTTTAAATGGTGGTCTTGTATTAGGTGCATCAGGGGCGATTATTTCCCTAATTATGACCTTCTTACTTGTTTGGCAATTAGCTGACGGTGTGGCAAAAGTGGCCAGTGTATTCGGTACACAATTTCTGATTGAAGGGCTGTTATGGGAAGAGTCTTTATTGGTCTTATTGTTATCCGCTATGGTTGGCTGGGTAGCGGCATGGTTGGCAACACTTCAACATTTACGACACTTTACACCTGAGTAATGAGTTGTTTTTCCGTCATTTTTATCAAAAGGTAATGATTTGATTGTTTTGTTATCTTTTGAATTTATTAACTATTTGTGTTAAAAGTGAACTCAGTCTGAATTGTTTTGTCTTACATTGACCTACTGCTAACAAATTTGTATATAATTTATTTAACGCGGTTAAGCTGGTAGACTAAAAGTGTTTACTTCATGCGTTAACCAAAGTGGTTATTAATACAAACTAATCTATTTCCTATTATTTTATTGAGGATCTGAATGACCAAAGACATGCAATCATTAGCTCTTGTTCCACAAGGAAGTATTGAAGCCTATGTTCGGGCTGCTAATGCTTACCCGATGCTTACCGCTGAGGAAGAAAAGGAACTTGCTGAACGGCTGCATTACCATGGTGATCTGGATGCTGCAAAGCAACTGATCTTATCGCACTTGCGCTTTGTTATTCATGTTGCTCGTAGTTATGCAGGGTATGGTTTGCCGCAAGCTGATTTAATTCAGGAAGGTAATATTGGCCTGATGAAAGCTGTGCGTCGTTTCAATCCTGAGGTTGGTGTTCGCCTTGTTTCCTTTGCGGTTCACTGGATCAAAGCTGAAATTCATGAATATGTTTTACGTAACTGGCGAATTGTCAAAGTTGCAACAACAAAATCGCAGCGTAAACTGTTCTTTAATTTAAGAAAGAATAAAAAACGTCTTGGTTGGTTTAACCAAGACGAGGTCGATATGGTTGCCCAAGAGTTAGGTGTAAGTCCTAAAGATGTACGTGAAATGGAATCACGTATGGCTGCACAAGATATGGCATTTGATATGTCAGACGACGATGACAGCAGTGATTTTGGTGGCCCAGTGGCCCCAGTCTTATACTTACAAGACAAAGCATCAGATTTTGCTGGCTCAATTGAAGATGATAATTGGGAAAGTCATGCGACTGACCGCCTAGCAGAGGCGTTAGACTCTTTAGATGAGCGCAGTCAGGATATCATCCGAGCTCGCTGGCTAGACGATGACAACAAAACCACGTTGCAAGAACTTGCTGATAAATATGGTGTTTCAGCAGAACGCGTTCGTCAGCTTGAAAAGAACGCCATGAAGAAGTTACGTTTGGCGATGGAAGAAGACGAAGACAGCGAAATGTGATTTATTACTTGCCAATTCGTTGTTCACTAAAATTATCTGCATTTATTGCCTGTTAAGAGGTGGATAAATGCAGATAATCATTTCTACTTTTACAATTTTTAATTGTTCAATTAATCACTGTATAACTCTAGCGGTAAGCCATCTGGGTCTGTGAAAAATGTAAAACGCTTTTGCGTGTAGGGGTCAACCCGTATTGCTTCACAAGCCACATCTTGTTCAGTTAAATAAGCGACCCATTTATCTAAATCATCGACACTGAAGGCTAAATGACGTAGCCCTGTGGCTTCGGGGTAACTTAGTCTCGCTGGTGGATTAACAAAACTGAATAACTCAATTTGGTAATGCTCACCAATGGCTAAGTCCGCTTTCCACGAATCATTTGCTGGACGGTAGTGTTCTTCAAGCAAATTTAATCCCAAAATACGGCAATAAAAATCCTTACTGACTTCAAAATTGGATGCAATTATTGCAACATGATGAATTCTATTTAGTTTCATGCTGTTTCTCCCAGATATCAGGCAGTGTGGTGGCATTGAAGCCATGAGCAGTCAAAAATAGCCGCATCACGTTTTTTTCTTGCGGTGCAACTCCGTTAGTGTCGAATTTCCATAGTGTAATATTCGGGATTGCTTGGCAAATTTCTGCTAATAAATATGAACCGACACCTCGTCGACGAGTGATTTCTCGAATATAAAAATCCTGCATAGTGGCTGTATTATGTTCTACGGTAATTTTTGCGGCGCCAAGAAGGCGGTCATTAAAGCGGGCAGCATAGATCTGTTGCCCAGTTGCAAGCTGTTTTGCTAGTAATGCTTGGCTCTGGTCAGGCCAGATTTTATGTAAGTCCAGAGATTGTTGCTCAGTAGGATTGACCAAAGGGATAATCGTGAGTCTCATGATATTTTGTCTGTTTCCCTGTAAGAGTTGCAGTCACTCATCCTGCCAGAGTGATCTACAACCGATTTTTTGATTTTAGAGAGAAAAATTTGGTGATACTGAATTTTCCGAATTTCACTCGGATTAATTTAAATTTAACCCGAATATAACACTAGTATTTACAAAAAAACCACTTTAACACATCAGTTTTTTATTCTGCATCTAATGTAAAAACCTGCCATATCCATTTGCTATTTAGCATAATTATCTTGTTTAATGTTATGAAATATATAGCCTTATTCGCTGTATTTTGAAATATCAGGCATTGTACCTGTCAACCATAATAATCTACTACAAATCAAACACAAACACTCAGAACCATGAAGACGGGGACGATAAAATGAAGAATATGAATAAAGCATTATTAGCGGGCTGCATTGCGATGGCATTCAGTTCTGCAGGATGGGCAAAGGAAATTAAAATAGCGGTTGTTGGCGCAATGTCAGGACCTGTAGCGCAATATGGTGATATGGAATTTACAGGCGCACGACAAGCGATTGCGGATATTAATGCTAAAGGTGGCATTAATGGAAATACATTAGTTGCTGTTGAGTATGATGATGCTTGCGACCCAAAACAAGCGGTTGCGGTCGCAAACAAGGTCATTAATGATGGTATTCGCCATGTCATTGGGCATTTATGTTCCTCTTCAACACAGCCTGCATCCGATATTTATGAAGATGAAGGTGTCATTATGATCACCCCAGCGGCCACTAATGCAGATTTAACCACCCGTGGCTACCAAATGGTTCTGCGTACAACAGGTTTAGACTCAGACCAAGGTCCAACTGCGGCGAAATATATTATGGAAGATATTAAGCCATCTCGTATTGCTGTTGTTCATGATAAACAACAGTACGGCGAAGGCCTAGCACGTTCGGTACGCGAAAGCTTAAATAAAGCGGGCGTCAAAGAGGTGATGTTTGAAGGGGTAACTGCAGGGGATAAAGATTTCTCTGCATTAGTCGCTAAACTGAAAAAAGAGAATGTCGATTTTGTTTATTTCGGCGGTTACTACCCAGAAATGGGGCAAATTTTACGCCAAGCGAAGCAAGCTGGCTTGAATATTCGCTTTATGGGGCCTGAAGGCGTCGGTAACTCTTCATTATCGAATATTGCAGGTGATGCCTCTGAGGGCATGTTGGTAACTTTACCAAAACGTTATGACCAAGTCGCAACGAACCAACCTATCGTAGATGCCATTAAAGCGAAAAAAGAAGACCCAACAGGACCATTTGTTTGGACTACTTATGCTGCGATCCAAGGTTTAACGACGGCAATGGAGCGTACTGGCAGCATCGAGCCTGAAGATTTGGTGAAAGACCTGAAAGCAAATCCAGTCGAAACGGTTATGGGGACATTAAGCTGGCAGCCAAACGGTGACCTGAAAGGGTTTGAGTTCGGTGTATTTGAGTGGCACAAAGATGGGACTTCCACCTCTGTAAAATAGTACTCAGCAGTGTTCCAGCATAGTGAATAAGAACCGGAAGTGAGTTAATTGCTTCCGGCTTCTGCTCTCTATATAGGACAGGTAGTTAGAAAGGATAGTCTTATGTCAGATCAAATTCTCTATTTTATTCAGCAGCTTCTGAATGGTTTAACCCTTGGCAGTACCTATGCACTGATAGCCATCGGATATACGATGGTATATGGCATCATTGGGATGATTAACTTTGCCCATGGCGAAGTGTACATGATAGGCAGCTATGTCTCTTTTATTGTGATCGCAGGCTTGATGATGCTCGGGATCGATATCGGCTGGATCCTTGTTGCAGCGGCCTTTATTGCCGCGATTGTGGTCTCTAGCACCTATGGTTGGAGTATTGAACGGGTTGCTTATCGTCCAGTTCGCCATTCTAAACGTTTGATTGCACTGATCTCTGCGATCGGGATGTCTATTTTCCTACAAAACTATGTCAGCCTGTCACAAGGTTCGCGTGATTTAGCCCTACCCAGCTTGATCACCGGGCAATGGGTTCTGGGTGAAAGCGATGGTTTTGAAGCCACGGTGACTAAGATGCAATTGACCATCTGGGTGGTTACCGTGCTTGCGATGTTAGCTTTGACGCTATTTATTCGCTATTCAAAAATGGGAAGAGCCTGTCGAGCATGCGCAGAAGATCTTAAAATGGCCAGCTTATTGGGCATTAATACTGACCGCGTTATTTCATTGACCTTTGTGATTGGTGCAGCCATGGCTGCTGTCGCGGGGGTGCTATTAGGGCAATTTTATGGCGTGATTAACCCATACATTGGTTTTATGGCAGGAATGAAAGCATTTACCGCGGCGGTATTAGGGGGGATTGGAAGTATTCCCGGTGCGATGCTAGGTGGGTTGATCTTAGGCGTTGCGGAAGCAATGACTTCTGCATATTTAAGCACGGAATATAAAGATGTAGTGTCATTTGGTTTATTGATTGGTGTGTTATTGATCATGCCAACCGGCATTCTGGGACGCCCGGAGGTCGAAAAAGTATGAGAAAAGAAAATTGGATTAATGCCATTGTAGCTTCAGTGACTTTTTTTGTATTGGCATTGTTTATGATGGGGCTGCAGCTCGCGCTGGATGGCACGAAGCTGGTTGTGACCGTTGGAGACTCAGTGCGTTGGAACTGGATCATTGCAGGTATTGTTGTGATCTTTGTGTACCAATTGGTTCGTCCAACCTTAAGAAAAGTGTGGCAAGGCGTTCCTAAGAAAGCGTGGGCTATTCCTGATTTTGATGGTTCGACAACGAAGCAAAAAATCCTTGCGGTTATAATTATTATTGCTGCAATTATTTGGCCGTTTATTGTTTCTCGTGGAAGTGTGGATATCGCGACCTTAACGCTAATTTACGTGATGTTAGGGCTAGGCTTAAACGTGGTGGTTGGGTTATCTGGCTTACTGGTTTTAGGCTACGCAGGCTTCTATGCGATAGGGGCTTATACCTTTGGTTTATTAAATCATTACTATGGTTTTGGGTTCTGGGAAAGTTTACCGATTGCAGGATTAACCGCTGCATTAGCGGGCTTTTTATTGGGGTTCCCTGTTCTAAGGCTACGTGGGGACTATCTCGCAATAGTGACACTTGGGTTTGGGGAAATTGTTCGTATTTTATTACTGAATAATACCGAAATCACTGGCGGGCCAAATGGGATCAGCCAATTACCAAAACCGACTTTTTTTGGTTTGGAATTTAGCCGTACAGCAAAAGATGGTTGGGATACCTTCCATAACTTTTTCGGCTTAGATTACAGTCCTGGCGACCGAATTATTTTCCTGTATTTTGTCGCTTTGCTATTAGTAGTTTTAACTTTGTTTGTGATAAATCGATTACTGCGTATGCCATTAGGCCGTGCGTGGGAAGCACTACGTGAAGATGAAATTGCTTGTCGTTCATTAGGGCTAAGCCCAACTCGAATAAAATTAACGGCATTTACTATCAGCGCAGCCTTTGCTGGGTTTGCAGGTACATTATTTGCTGCACGGCAAGGGTTTATTAGCCCAGAGTCTTTTACTTTTGTGGAATCGGCATTTGTGTTAGCCATCGTCGTTTTAGGAGGAATGGGCTCACAAACTTCCGTTATTTTAGCTGCGATTATCTTAGTCGTATCAAGGGAAATGATGCGTGACCTTAACCAATACAGCATGCTGCTATTAGGGGCATTAATGGTATTGATGATGATCTGGCGGCCCCAAGGCTTATTACCAATGAAACGTCGTCAAATGCAGGTGAAAAAAGTCCCTGAAGGGGAGGGCGTATGAGCCATAACACAACGCCTTTGCTCCAGGTGAATGGTTTAACGATGCGTTTTGGTGGGTTACTTGCTGTCAATAATGTTGAGTTAACCATTAACCAAGGGGAAATTGTCTCACTGATTGGCCCGAATGGGGCGGGGAAAACCACCATTTTTAACTGTTTAACGGGTTTTTATAAACCGACCAGCGGCACTATTTTATATCGTGAAAAGCACCTTGAAGGGCTGACTGGGCAGGCGATTGCTCGTCTTGGAGTGATAAGAACGTTCCAACATGTGCGGTTATTCAAAGAAATGACGGTGATTGAAAATCTCCTTGTTGCACAGCATCAACATTTAAAAAGTGGCATTTTTTCTGGGTTATTGAAAACGCCTGCATTTCGTCGTGCAGAATCAGAAGCGCTTGATAATGCAGTAAAATGGTTAGAGCGCATAGATTTACTACCATTTGCAAACCGACAAGCTGGAAATTTAGCTTATGGGCAGCAGCGCCGGTTAGAAATTGCTCGCTGTATGGTAACTCGCCCTGAAATTTTAATGCTAGATGAACCTGCTGCGGGGCTTAACCCTAAAGAAACCAATGATTTGGATGATTTAATTGCCGAACTACGTGCTCATCATAATGTTTCCATTTTATTAATTGAACATGATATGAAATTAGTCATGGGAATTTCAGATCGCATTTATGTGGTGAATCAAGGAACGCCATTGGCCAATGGGACGCCAAGTGAAATTCGTCAACATCCTGATGTGATAAAAGCCTATTTGGGGGAAGCTTACTGATGCTTGAATTTAAAAAAGTGTCTACCCATTATGGAAAAATACAAGCGTTACATGAAATTAGCTTGAATATCCAAAAAGGTGAGATTGTGACCTTAATCGGAGCAAATGGTGCAGGGAAAACAACGTTGCTCAGTACCCTTTGTGGAGACCCGCGTGCATCGGAAGGTCAAGTCATCTACCGAGGGGTGGATATCACTCAATTGCCCACTTCGAAAATTATGCGTGAAGACATTGCAATAGTGCCAGAAGGGCGGCGTGTCTTTTCTCGTATGACCGTGGAAGAGAACCTCGCAATGGGGGGCTTTTTTGCAAATCGCCAACAGTACCAAGAACGTATTGAGCGGGTTTATAAGCTGTTTCCAAGGCTTTATGAACGCCGAAGCCAACGTTCAGGAACGATGTCAGGTGGAGAGCAACAAATGCTAGCGATAGGCCGTGCTTTAATGAGCCAGCCAGAGCTGCTGTTGCTTGATGAGCCGTCCCTAGGCCTTGCCCCCATTATCATTATGCAAATTTTCGATACGATCCAACAGCTACGCGAGGAAGGCATGACAATTTTTCTTGTCGAACAAAACGCCAACCAAGCGCTGAAACTCGCAGACCGTGGTTATGTGTTGGAAAATGGGCATATTGTGTTGGAAGATAGTGGAAAGGCGCTTTTAGCCAATGAAGCAGTAAGAAGCGCGTATCTCGGCGGCTAAAATTTTCGTCATCCTTCGTGCTGTGGCGTTGTTGGCTTCATTCGGCTACTCGGGTCACATACTTGTGTATGCTCCCCGAGATATCCTCATTTTGCCGCCTAGCCACAACGCGAATGATTTAGAAAATTACATTTTCGTCATGGTTATATTATGTGCTGTGGTGTTGTTGGCTTCATTCAGCTACTCGGGTCACATACTTGTGTATGCTGCCCGAGATATCCTCATTTTGCCGCCTAGCCACAACGCGAATGATTTAGAAAATTAAATTTTCGTCATGGTTATATTATGTGCTGTGGCGTTGTTGGCTTCATTCAGCTACTCGGGTCACATACTTGTGTATGCTGCCCGAGATATCCTCATTTTGCCGCCTAGCCACAACGCGAATGATTTAGAAAATTAAATTTTCGTCATGGTTATATTATGTGCTGTGGCGTTGTTGGCTTCATTCGGCTACTCGGGTCACATACTTGTGTATGCTCCCCGAGATATCCTCATTTTGCCGCCTAGCCACAACGCGAATGATTTAGAAAATTACATTTTCGTCATGGTTATATTATGTGCTGTGGCGTTGTTGGCTTCATTCAGCTACTCGGGTCACATACTTGTGTATGCTGCCCGAGATATCCTCATTTTGCCGCCTAGCCACAACGCGAATGATTTAGAAAATTAAATTTTCGTCATGGTTATATTATGTGCTGTGGCGTTGTTGGCTTCATTCAGCTACTCGGGTCACATACTTGTGTATGCTCCCCGAGCTATCCTCATTTTGCCGCCTAGCCACAACGCGAATGATTTAGAAAATTAAATTTTCGTCATGGTTATAATCCACTTGGGTTATCTGTTGATGCAGGTAGCCCATTTTTGTTTCTGGCGTATACCATTTTGAGCGGTACGGCATGGGTCTTCTCGCTATACATCGTTGCTACGTTCTGTGAGGCGACTCGCAATTTCGCTATTTGCTTGTTTCTATGTAAAAAATTAAATGTATATACAACTTTTTCTCTATAAACAGAGATCTACTTGTTGTTGTATAACTCCCTAGGTATTCCAATCTTCACTCTTCCTGCAAAAATTCAAATTTAAATGTATATACTTTGTGAAGTAAATGTATATATATTTGAGTCATAGATAAACATCGTCAATGAATAAATAGTCTCGAGTGAGTTAACATAAGATTAATTATTTGATTTTTAATCAATTAATAGGTTTGAAAATACATGTGCAAAGCCACTAACTAGGTATCTCGCAGATTATTATAAATAAAATTGTTAATTTAACGTTAATTAGAAATGGATGATAGGGGATACAACCATGTTAAATCGTACTGACTCAACTCGAGTGATCCGCGCACCGCGTGGCAGTGAGAAAACCTGTAAAAGCTGGCTGACAGAAGCGGTATACCGCATGCTGCAAAATAACTTAGACCCAGATGTTGCTGAGCACCCTCAAAGCTTAGTGGTCTATGGCGGCATCGGCCGTGCGGCACGTGATTGGGAATGCTATGACAAAATTTTAGAGGTACTAACAACGTTGGAAGATGACCAAACTTTGCTAGTGCAGTCAGGTAAACCTGTCGGTGTGTTCCCTACCCATCCAGATGCGCCGCGTGTATTGATTGCAAACTCAAATATTGTTCCTCACTGGGCGAATTGGGACCACTTCAATGAGCTAGATCGTAAAGGCTTAATGATGTATGGCCAAATGACGGCTGGTTCTTGGATCTACATAGGTTCTCAAGGGATCGTACAAGGCACCTATGAAACCTTTGTTTCGCTGGCGAAGCAGCACTTTAATGGCAACGCAGCGGGACGTTGGATCTTAACGGGGGGTCTCGGTGGAATGGGGGGCGCACAGCCATTAGCTGCAACGATGGCGGGTTTTAGCATGATAGCGGTGGAATGTGATGAGAGCCGTATTGATTTTCGCCTAAGAACGCGTTATGTGGACAAAAAAGCCACGTCTCTTGATGAAGCATTGCAATACATTGAAGAAGCCAAAGCCAATGGCCAGCCAGTTTCTGTTGGGTTATTGGGTAATGCGGCGGATGTATACAGTGAACTGGTAAAACGCAATATCACCCCAGATTCAGTCACTGACCAAACGAGTGCCCATGACCCAGTACACGGTTACTTACCACAGGGTTGGACTCTCACCCAATGGCGTGAAAAACAACAAACAGCGCCAGCTGAAGTGACGACAGCCGCGAAAAAAAGTATGGCAGTCCAAGTTGATGCCATGTTAACGATGCAAAAACGCGGCTCAGCAGCCTTTGATTACGGCAACAATATTCGCCAAATGGCAAAAGATGAAGGCATTAGTAATGCCTTTGATTTCCCTGGCTTTGTTCCTGCTTATATCCGACCACTGTTTTGTGAAGGTATTGGCCCATTCCGTTGGGTTGCGTTATCTGGCGACCCAGAAGATATCTATAAAACAGACCAAAAAGTAAAAGAATTATTACCCGATGACAAACACTTACATAATTGGCTCGATATGGCTCGTGAGCGTATCGCATTCCAAGGGCTTCCTGCACGAATTTGTTGGGTAGGCTTAAAAGACAGAGAAAGATTGGGTCGTGCTTTCAACGAAATGGTGAAAAGTGGCGAGTTAAAAGGCCCAATTGTGATCGGCCGTGACCACTTAGATTCAGGCTCTGTTGCTAGCCCACACCGCGAAACGGAATCTATGAAAGATGGCTCTGATGCGGTATCAGACTGGCCGTTATTGAACGCATTGTTAAATACCGCAGGTGGTGCAACGTGGGTTAGTTTACACCACGGCGGTGGTGTTGGAATGGGCTTCTCACAGCACTCAGGGGTCGTCATTGTGTGTGATGGTACGGATGCAGCTGATAAACGTTTAGCTCGCGTTTTACATAATGACCCAGCAACAGGCGTTATGCGCCATGCGGATGCAGGTTATGACATCGCCATTAACTGTGCGAAAGAGCAAGGGCTTAATTTGCCTATGGTGAAGTAATGTCGTGTGCCAGCTGACGTTGAGCTGGCATCTTTCTGGAATAGAAGGAATTCAGTATGAATGCTGCGTTAACTCAGAAAAGACAAGGGCCACTGGCGGGGATCAAAGTGATCGATTTAAGCCGTGTGTTAGCCGGCCCGTATTGCACCGGTATGATGGCCGATCTCGGTGCTGAAGTGATCAAAATCGAAGTGCCCAACCACGGTGATGACAGCCGCCATTTAGGACCATTCATTGATGGCGAAAGTGTTTATTACGGTTTGATTAACCGAGGTAAACGCAGTATTGAATTGGATCTCAAAGCAGATGAAGACCGGGCTATTTTGTTCCAACTAGTCAAAGATAGTGATGTGGTGGTTGAAAACTTTCGCCCTGGTGTGACTCAACGGCTTGGCATCGATTTCGATAGCTTAAAGCAGCACAACCCCCAGTTAATCTACGCCAGTATTTCTGGTTTTGGACAAAATAGCCCATTAGCCAGTTATCCCGCTTATGACATCGTGGCACAAGCGATGTCGGGACTAATGAGTGTCACGGGTTTTCCAGAAACAGGGCCGACACGCAGTGGTGAGTCAATTGGGGATGTGTGTGCTGGGATGTTTGCATCTTGGGCGATAAGCAGTGCGTTATTTGCGCGAGAGCGTCATGGTGAAGCGGCACAGTATATTGATGTGGCGATGGTGGATGTCTTACTCAGCATGCAATTAACAGGGCTTTCAAACCTATTTGCTCATGACAAGGCCCCGAGCTTAGTGGGTAACCGCCATCCAGTCTCTACACCTTTTGATACTTATCAGGCAAAAGATGGTTTAGTGGTGATCGCGATTGCCAGTGAAAAGCTATTTCAACGTTTTTGCGAATGTATGGAAAAACCGCAGTTATGCCACGATCCACGCTACCTTAATGACCCGGGTCGAACACAGCACCAAGCTGAGCTTCGAAAAGAAATCGAAAGTTGGACGTGCCAAAAAACCGTTGAAGAGGTATGCGACATATTATTAAACGCGGGTGTGCCTGCCTCACCGATCCATAATTTACAGCAAGCCACACAAAGTGAGCATGCCCAAGTGAGGCAAGTGCTCACACACCTGAATGACGGAGGAACACCATTGGTTTCGCAACCAGTTTTTTTTAATGGAAATAAACCTCACTCGACTCGTCGGGCCCCGAAATTAGGTGAGGCAAATGCAGTTTATAAGCCAGCGAAAACAACAATTAAAAATGCGGAGACGATGCAATGAGTTTTAAAATTAATGAAACAGAACAAGCGGTTGTGGATGCGATAGAAAAAGTCTGTCATGACATTTTACAGCCGAATGCACAAAGATACGATGAAACCGAAACCTTTTGCGCTGAAAGTTTACAAGCATTAGGGGAAATGGGGTGTTGGGGAATTAATTTACCTGAACAATATGGTGGCTTTGGTATTGGCAGTGTCGCGATGAGTAAGGTCGTGGAAGCGGTTGCAGCGGCTTGTGCTTCGACGTCATCGGCGCTAACAGCACATTTTTTGGCGACAGATTCAATTTTAATTGGTGGTACAGAAGCGCAAAAACAGCATTGGTTACCCAAGGCCGCAGCTGGGGAATTATTAGGTGCATTTGGCTTAACTGAGCCAGCAGCTGGCTCTAACCCTGCAGATATGCGCACCGTGGCAACACGTGAAAATGGTGGCTGGCGTATTCGGGGTAATAAACACTATATTACTAACGCCAAAGAAGCTGATTTCATCGTGTTATATGCGAAAACGGATGTAGAAGCAGGGGCTCGCGGGATCAGCGCATTTGTGATCCCTAAAGGGACTGAAGGTGTGGCATTTTCTCAACCTGAAAAAACTATGGGGTTACGGGGTAGCACGATTTATGAATTAGCACTGAATTGTTGGCTACCTGAATCTGCATTACTGGGAGAGGAAAATAAAGGGTTCCATACCGCTATGGAGGTTTTAGATAAGGGGCGCGTCGAAGTTGCAGCAACTTCACTCGGTATCGCTCGAGCCGCGATGGAGAGTGCTTTAGGTTGGGTAAAAGAACGCCAAATTGGTAAAAAACCATTAGCGGCTTACCAAGGAACCCAATGGCGTATTGCGGATATGCATACGCAATTGGAAGCTGCTCGTATGTTGACATGGCAAGCTGCCGAATTACGTGATTCAGGGGAACGTTTTAGTTTGCAATCCGCTACGGCGAAATTATTTGCTGCGGAGTGCGCGGGGTTTGTTACGGATGCCGCATTACAGCTTCACGGAGGCTACGGTTATATTCGTGACCTTCCCCTTGAGCGTTATGTGCGTGACGCACGAATTTTACGAATTTTTGAAGGAACGTCTGAAATACAGAAAATTATTATTTCACGTGCTGTTTTAGACGCCCACTAACTTATTTTACATATTAAGCGAGTAAGCGGGACAGGCGTTTACTGGTTTATGGAGCACCATAGGAAGCACTACCTGACAACAGGATCATGGAATTAAAAACACAACAACAATCAGGTTTAAGAATGTATTTCAATTAGTTATTTAGGGTGAATAATAGATAAAACATCACCCAGCGTAATGCTTAATAACTGGACCTTACAACTGTAGTTATTACGGTTTCATTACGATTAATTGGTTCATTCTTTAAGCCAGCCTTGCTTAAAGAGGAGTTACCATGACAGTTTCAAACGACATCGCAACAGGGCAAAAAGCTCGGCAGGAGAATGTACCTTTAATCGAAGCGCGTTCCATCGACTACATACCCGAGTCTGAGCGCCACGGCACCTTATCAAGCCAATTCACACTTTGGTTTGGTTCTAATTTGCAAATAACCGCAATTGTCACCGGTGCCTTAGCTGTGGTACTGGGGGGAGATGTATTCTGGTCACTAATTGGTTTATTTATTGGCCAGCTGTTAGGTGGTGCAGTGATGGCCTTGCATGCGGTGCAAGGACCTAAATTGGGGTTACCACAAATGATTTCGAGCCGTGTACAGTTTGGCGTATACGGTGCAGTTATCCCTATCTTACTGGTTTGTATGATGTATGTTGGGTTTTCTGCCAGTGGTACGGTATTAGCGGGTCAGGCAGTTGGCCAATTACTGCATGTGACTGACTGGGTTGGTATCTTAATTTTTGGTGCGGTGATTATCGGCATCACTATTTGTGGATACCGGATTATCCATATTCTCGGAAAAGTGGCGAGTGTAGTGGGTGTGATTACATTCTTCTATTTATTTTTCCGTCTGTTTTATATGAATGATGTTTCAATACTACTCGAAAACCGTCATTTTAGCTGGACGAACTTTCTATTAGCGATGTCATTGTCAGCTTCTTGGCAAATTGCATTTGGGCCTTATGTTGCTGACTACTCTCGCTATTTGCCGACTAAAACCCCAACCATTAAAGCCTTCTTGGCCGTCGGTTCAGGTACTGTGATCGGTACGCAAGCCTCGATGATTTTAGGCGTTTTTGCCGCAGCGCTTGCTGGCAATCAATTTGCAGGTAATGAAGTCTCTTATATCGTAGGCTTAGGTAGCACAGGTTTAATTGCGGCGTTGCTGTACATCAGTATTTTTTATGGGAAAGTGACCATAACTGCACTGAATGCTTACGGTAGCTTTATGTCTATGGCGGCTATTTGGTGTGGCTTCCGTGGGAAAAGCCAAATTTCTCGCGGACAAAGGTTATTTTTCATCATTCTGATGGTGAGCTTCTCGACAGCTTTAGGGTTAGCGGGGCAGCACTCATTCTTAAAGTTATTCTCTGCTTTCTTACTGTTTTTGCTAGCATTTTTCACCCCTTGGAGCGCAATCAATCTTGTTGATTACTATTGGGTCACTAAAGGGCGTTACGATGTACCTGAGCTCGCCAATCCAAATGGCCGTTATGGACGTTGGAATAAAGTTGGGATTATCACTTATATCGTTGGGGTATTGATTCAATTGCCATTTATTTCCACGGACTTCTATACCGGGCCTCTAGTTGAAAAACTGGGTGGGGTTGATATCTCATGGATTGTGGGCTTAGTAGCAACCAGTGTTATTTATTATGTTGCGATAAAACAATGGCCTATGTCAGTGGCAGACAGATTGATATTACCTACGAGTAAATAACCATTTCATAAAAATTAGCATTCAAAATAGTAAAAATTGAGATAACCAGTAGCAGTGTGAATATCACTGTTACGGTTTCTCTCAACCTAAAAAACGATTTTAGAACATTACCATACCCACCAATCGCGGAAGAATTGGGATAGGAGTTGCTATGAAAATTATAGTCGCAGTGAAGCGAGTGATAGACCATAACGTCAAAATAAGAGTGAAATCCGATGGCTCAGGCGTTGAGCTGGCAAATGTCAAAATGGCCATCAACCCCTTTGATGAAATCGCCGTCGAAGAAGCTGTGCGTTTAAAAGAGGCGGGAAAAGCGACAGAAGTTATTGCGGTTTCCGTTGGTGATATTGGTTATCAAGATACATTACGCAGTGCGATGGCGATTGGGGCAGATCGCGGGGTTTTAGTCCAAAAGCCGGAAGAGTTAACTTTAGAACCACTGGATATTGCCCGTTTACTTCAACAAATCGTGGAAAAGGAACAGCCGGATCTTATTTTATTAGGCAAACAAGCGATTGATGATGACTGTAATCAAATCGGCCAAATGCTGAGTGCATTATTGGATTATCCGCAGGCAACATTTGCCTCACAAGTGAAGCTTGAAGGCCAATTACTGCAAGTGACTAGGGAAATTGATGGTGGCTTAGAAACGTTAGAGATGCCATTACCTGCGGTTATCACAACGGACTTGCGACTCAATGAACCTCGTTATGCTACTTTGCCTAATATCATGAAAGCTAAGAAAAAAACGTTAGATATTATCGATATTGCTGAGATGGATTTTACGCCATTAGGGCAAATTAAAACGCTGAGTGTCTCAGAACCTAAAAAACGAGCGGGGCAATGCACATTGTTAAGCAGCGCGACAGAGCTAGTTAGTGCATTACAAGCGAAAGAAGTGATCTAATCGAGGAAAATATCTATGAGCCAAATATCGGTATTAGTGGTTGTCGAGCATGATAATCAAACAATAAAAACATCTACTTATCATAGTATTAACGCTGCAAAGCAACTTCTCACAGCTGGTGGTCATTTGCACTTATTAGTTGCAGGAAGTGAGACTGAACAGGTCGCTCAGTCAGCTGCAAGTATACAGGGCGTGAGTAAAGTCCTAGAAATACAATCAGATAACCTTAAAAACCAACTTGCAGAGCCGATGGGCCATGCAGTGGCAAGTATCGCAAAAGAGTATACCCATTTACTGTTTCCAGCGACGACATTTGGTAAAAACATTGCTCCACGAGTAGCTGCAACGTTAGGGGTTGCCCAAATTTCAGATATTACCCAAATTATTGATCCTCAAACCTTTATTAGGCCTATTTATGCAGGAAATGCGTTAGCAACAGTACAAAATAATGGCCAGCAGGTGGTCATTACAGTGCGTAGTTCGGCATTTTCGGGGGGATATGAAACGCAAGCTCCTGCTGAAATTGACACATTAACGGTAGCGGATTTACCTCAACCTACGCAGTTAAAAAGCCAATCTCTAACTCAAGTAAGCCGCGCGGAATTGAGTTCTGCAAAAGTGGTTATTTCAGGGGGAAGAGGTTTGAGTTCAGGTGACAATTTTGCGTTATTGGAAACGATAGCTGACAAACTTGGTGCTGCGGTGGGGGCTTCTCGTGCTGCGGTAGATGCCGGTTTTGTTCCAAATGACTACCAAGTAGGGCAAACAGGGAAAATTGTCGCCCCAGATTTATATATCGCAGTAGGGATTTCCGGAGCAATTCAACATGTTGCTGGTATGAAGGAAAGTAAAGTGATCGTTGCTATTAATAGTGATCCTGAGGCACCGATTTTCCAAGTCGCAGATTATGGCATTGTTGGTGATCTATTTGAGATCTTACCTGAATTTGACAAAGCATTAGCGTAAGAGGTGGACAAATGGCTATCGACAATATTGATAAGATAAACGAGGCCCCCGAGCGGGAATCGATGGAGTTCGATGTCCTGATTGTCGGTGGCGGGCCTGCTGGGTTATCTGCAGCAATACGCTTAAAACAGCTAGCCGCAGAAAAAGGCACAGAGATATCAGTTTGTTTAATTGATAAAGGTGCGCAGATAGGTGCTCACATTTTATCTGGCGCGGTAATAGACCCTCGGGCGCTTGATGAATTGCTGCCAGATTGGCAACAAAAGGTGTCAGCTTCTTTAACCCCTGTAAACCAGGATCGTTTTTTATGGTTAAAAGAAAATAAAGCGAGCCATTTACCCCTATCCTTATTGCCAAGCTGTTTGAAAAATAATGGCAATCTCATTGGCAGCTTAGGACAGATAAGTGCCGCACTTGCCCTTGAGGCTGAAAGATTAGGTGTTGATGTTTTTGCCGGATTTGCTGCCACTGACGTGCTGTTTGATGATAAAAACCAAGTAATAGGTATCACCACTGGAGACATGGGGCTGGATAAATCAGGCAACCCAACAGCGATGTACCAACCGGGTATGAATTTACTGGCAAAAATGACCTTTTTTGCGGAAGGGTGCCGTGGTCAGCTCGGTAAACAATTAATAAACCATTTTAATTTAGCCGCAGAGAGCGGTAAACAAACCTATGGTTTGGGCATCAAAGAGATTTGGCAAATTCCAAAAGAGCAGCATCAAGCTGGACTTGTTGTACATTCTGTTGGTTGGCCCCTAGATAATCACACCTACGGTGGCGGTTTTGCTTATCACTATGGAGATAACTTAGTCGCAGTGGGTTTGGTGGTCGGATTAAATTATGAAAACCCTTATTTATCACCATTTGATGAGTTTCAGCGTTTAAAGACCCACCCTGAGTTTAGTACTTTTTTATCAGGGGGGGAGCGTATTAGCTATGGCGCTAGAACGATGGTTGCTGGTGGGCTGGCCGCATTACCTGAATTGAGCTTTCCCGGTGGCGCATTAATCGGTGATGATGCCGGTTTTCTTAATGCGGCTCGAATTAAAGGTACACACTGTGCTGTGAAAAGTGGGTTATTAGCAGCAGAAGCCTGGTTCAATGCTAACCAGAATGGAATGATTGATTATTTACAATTTAAAAAGCAATTTCGCCAGCTATTTGAAGAGAGCTGGCTATATCAAGAACTTTATCAAACACGGAATTTTAAACCCTATATGAAAAAAGGGTTAGTGATTGGATCGATGTTATTTGGTGCGGAACAATTGTTATTAAAAGGCCGTAGTCCGTGGACTTTAAAGTTAAAACACGCAGACCATGAAGGAATAAAAGAAGCACGAAATTTTTCGCCAATAAATTACCCAAAACCTGATGGTAAATTAATTTTTGATAAGCCTTCTTCCGTATTTTTATCGAATACGAATCATGAAGAGGAACAACCCTGCCATTTAAAACTGGCGGATATTAATGTCCCTATCCAAGTTAATTTAATTAAATATGCTGCGCCCGAAACGCGTTATTGCCCTGCAGGAGTGTATGAAATTGTAGGGGACAAAAGCGAAGAAAAACTGCAAATTAATGCGCAAAACTGCCTGCACTGTAAGGCTTGTGATATTAAAGATCCGTTACAGAATATCACTTGGACAGCCCCTCAAGGAGGCGAAGGCCCTATTTATCAGGGAATGTAAAACGAATTTGTTGTGATGTAGTTGTGCTTGATATTTTTTTGTTTTATCAGTCGCTTTGGGGCAATTTTGCCCCATTTTTTTATTTTTGCATTAACTCTCAATTCGCGAATGTAATTTTAATTTGTAACGAGAGCCAGCAGTGATCATATTAACGTAGCTAATTAGAATACTGCCTGTCCAAGTACGGCGGCTAAGTTGTAGACAAGGTGAGTTTTCTTTAATTGATAAGGACTGAGCTATGGATTTTGTGGCTAGCGCTGCTTCTATTGTATGTTCCATTTCACTGACAGGAAAATGGCGTTGTAGATAACCGCTCGGCGTTTCAGTGTCACCATATTTTTGCTTAACAAAATCAGGCACAATGGCATGATTAACATAGCGTTCTTCTAACATTAAAGGAATATCATTTTCAAAATGTAGAACTTTACAGTAACCCACATCACTTCCTTCACTAATTCCTAGCTGTAGTGCGATTTCTGCTGATGCCGAAATAATTTTCAGTTGTAATTGGTGACCGCTATATTTATTACCGCTTGTTGAAATTTCATCAAAAATATCAAATGCTTTTGTAACAGGGAGTTCATGTTTTAGCGTGGCAACAAATGTGCCTTTTCCTGCAATACGATTCAAGATCCCTTTTTGGCTTAACTCGGAAATGGCCTTATTCACCGTCATACGGCTTACATTAAACTGAGCGCACAGCTCAAGTTCTGTGGGTATCTGAGTTCCAGGCTTAAAAATTCCTAAATCAATACTGCGTAAAATGTAAGACTGAATTTGCTTATATGCAGGTTGTGATGTCATCGCTGTTATTCAAAATTATTGTTAAAGGAAGGAGTGGTAAAATTGTTTTATTGCCACGTTTCACTCACAAACTTTTGTATTAGGTGCAAGTTTATCAGTAATTACTGTCTTTGCTAGTAGGAGACACCTATTTCTAATGATTAAACTATCATTAGATAACTGTTCAATGGTGTTAATCATTATCTGAATTATTTTATTATAAGGTAAGTTTTACTAGGGCTATATACCTTTATTTATTATCATAATGTTAAATTTTCTTAGTGAAATAGGCATTTACTCATGCGAGTTCAATATTTCCATGTCAGTCTTACTCAATGTGATTATCAAAATGTCAGCCCAATGGGAATGGTAAGATTGATCGCCTCCGAAAAAGTATTTTTCTTTAATCAGGATGATTTTTCAAATAGCCAAATTTTTTTAGAGCGCATACAGCAAGGTGACCCCTTGGTAATTTGTGCAGAAGAGATGAATGATGGAAGCTATTGGGTGCAATGGGTTTGTCATGAAAAACATGGTCGTTTAGAGCCCGACAGAACAGTCAGTTTTACTCGAAAATTAGGAATACAATATTTAGTTTCATTGTTGTTAATGATGCTAATTCCTGCGGTGTACTATTGCTTTATTAATGCAGAAGATAGTTTTTTAATGATCATCCTAGTGGCAATTCTAGGTTTAGCAGCTTTCGGCGGGATCGTTCTGTTTGGCCTTGCATTGGCCGAAACCAAACATATTTTAAGTCCAAAACGAAAGCAAATTTTAAAGGCATTGGATTTGGTTATTGATGGGCAATACCAAAAAAGCGAGCAAGAGCAGATAATTAACATTCCAGGAATTAAAAACTCGAAAGCTAAAGCCAATAAATTACGTCAATCAGTTGATAATTACCGTGATAAAACGTCTTTATTCGTCACTCGTGGGACGGTTAATATTACCTCAACCCTTAGCTTAACCGTTGCAAGAGGGGATACAGAACAAAAGCTCAATCATATTGGCTTGCAGATTAATAAAAGCCATATGGATGTTCTGGTTTCAGCCAATGAGCCGTTATTTAACAACCATAATCTCTTTATTGCTCAAGGTGACGAACTTGAGGTTTTTCATAAAAATATCCAAGCGCATTCAAAAGAGCAGGTAATTTTTGGTATTTACAATCATCAAGACGGGCTTGCCTATAGCTTGATTGGTAAGGGGGCTCCTCAAGAAAGAGGCTTTTATTTCGGGCTGTGGGGGTTCACTTGCTTACTTTTAATGTTCTTTGTCTTTATGGCCGGAGGGTTATCAATTTCCGAAACCCTGGAGAAAGGCGGATATTGGGATTATTGGGACTGGGTTAATATTGTGGATACAGGTGTGCTATTTACCAGTTTCGCAGTCACGATTTTATTCGGTATCAGCTTTCTTATTGCTTTGTGCGTGGCGATATATTTTAAACTATCTCAGCGTGGCAATGGGTATTATCAAGCGCAATATATTTTGAAGCATCTACGCCGTAAAAATGGCCAAACGGATTATGTGACGGAGGTGCGCTCATGAACCCATTTTTGAGTAAACGTTTTCTCTTTTTGGCTTTGGTGTTTGCACTAAGTCTCGCTTTCACTTTTATTATTTTTATTCGTACTGGTACAGTTGATTGGCAGTGGAAAAACCACAATGAAAATAGCTTCCCGATTGGTAGTTATGATTTTGCAACAACATTTCCAGCAGAAAATGGGATGTTAGTTGTAGCTAAAAAAAGTGGCCGTTCTAATTATTATTACTCTTCTTATAATACTTATATGCCTTCAAGCGAATATGATAACCAGATTTTATTTGCAGATAATAATGGCGTGCATTTTATTACTCATAGCGATCAAAGTTTCTATAATGCGGTTTGTGAAAGAAAACAATGTTTAATGATGTTCAGTGATGGCTATCAAAAAATTAACTTAACTGATTTTTCAGTGAGTGAATTTACACCTTGGAGTAAAAAAACTGGCAAGCTATTTTCAACGTTGATTATGGGAAAAATCTACTTATCTAAAAGCTCTCCTTTCTATGTTGTTGCGGATAATGAAAATATTTTTATCAGTGCTGATAAAGGAATGACATGGGAACATTTTATCAATGTTCGAGATTTAGCCAAGTCATTATATCCTGAAGAAATTGAAGGAAATTCAAATTTTTCGTATGCAACATATCGAGATAAAATAGTGATGTGGTATAGCTATGGCAACCAAATGGGATCTCTAGAAGTTATTATGGATATCCCAACAAAACAGGTTATTAGCAGTAAATGGCTGCCTGTCAGGATCAATGAATCAGCACAAAATCGTAATGGTGATATTTTTGTAGTTGCTCAAGAGCCCTCACGTCGCTTATTTTCTTTGATGCAATTTCATACTAATGGTAATTTTGAGGTGATGGCAGAAAGCGGTTATAACCACATGAACAGCTTAGAAGTCGGCAATCAAGGTTTAATTGTTTCTAATATTGTTAGAGGTTCGCAACAATATTTAATGATGGATTTTGCCACGAAAGAGATCCGTTATCGTCCTCAGTTTCCTTTGTATAACAAAATATACAATATGGCGGACCAATCCTTAATTGAAATAGAAAGTACATATTCGAATGAAAGTAAACTGACTAAGGGAGCGCAAGTTTCTTATCAATCTTTGCATTGATAGGCAATGGTGATTTAGCACATTCTCATTCAAGAAGGATAGGGGAAAACCCTATCCTTTTTTGTCATTATAGTGCGCGTTGTTTAGGTAACAAAATAACAGCCGTAGCTGCGATGACGGCAACGATAGCAAAAGCAATAAAATTCCAGCTAGTGGCAATCCCTAGGCTAGCAATATAAGCACCAAACATAGGGCCTGTCATTGCGCCGATTCGAGAAAAACTGAGGGCCCAACCTGTTGCGGAAGCACGTGCATTTGATGGATAATAATTGGCAATATAACCCGTTAATATGAGCGCGGCAGAAATACTTCCAACACCTGCAAAAGCTACGAGAACGTAATTCATATAGATATTTTGCTTGAATATCAAGCAACCCACACCGATTGCGCCCAGTAAAAAGAAAAATGCGACAGAATTACGTACACCATATTTATCTGCAATTTTTCCGAGAAATAATCCGCCTAATGCGGAAGCCAAACTGAACACAATTAAAAATGTTAAGCTAGAACCAAGGTTATAACCTTCTTTTCGCATAATAGATGGCAGCCAAGTATTTAGACCATAAACTAATAGCATCCCACAGAATAATGCAACCCAGAAGCAAGCGGTGGCACGCAAATGACGCCAAGCAAATACGACTGCTACAATCTCTTTAATACTTTGTGATTTATGTTGCACATATTCTGAAGATGATTGGTAATCAATGTCGAGTTTTTTAGCGAGAGCTTGAGCTTCAGAGTGTAAGCCCTTGTGTGTCAAATATTCTAATGACTCAGGCAGAATACGCGCCATTGGCCAAATAAGTAATAGAGGTAATGCTCCAAATGCAATCACACTACGCCAACCAAAGTGTTCTAATAACCACATTGCGACGAGCGCGGCACTTAATATACCTAATGAATATCCTGAATACATAATCCCATAGTTAAAAGAGCGTTTTTCTGTTGGGGAATATTCAATTGTGAGTGCCGCTGCAACAGGAATAACACCTCCTAAACCAATACCGCCAATAAAACGCATTAAACCAAAAAGCCAAGGCGTTGGTGCGAATGCTGCGCCTAACATGGTCAATGAAAATAAGGTAACACAAGTGAGTAACATGCGGCGCCGACCATACAATTCACTCAAAGTGCCGATGATAAACGCGCCGAAGAACATCCCAACAAGCGCATAGCTACTTAAAGCACCTAGCTCTAGAGGGGATAAATTCCACTGTTTATATTCAGCAAGTGTAGGTAAAACGGCCCCCATAACACCGACATCATAACCTTCAAATAAAATACTCATCCAACAAATGAGTAAAACTTTTGATGTTGTTTTTGTAGAACCAAATGATTTCACTGCGATTGTTTGCATTGTCATGGCTAACTCTCTTATGGTGAGGGTTTGTTTTTTTTAATTACAAGCCTATTTCTTGAGTCCAAGGTGATTTAGTTACACTCAACGTTTCTAAGGTAAAGTACAATGCTTAATGTTAAGTAAAGGTTAAATTAATGCAGGAAATGGATATAGTTTGCAGTAAATCTGCATATGTAAGGTGAGAAAGGCCTATTTCTAATGTCACATTGAAAAACAGTTAAAAAATAGACAACTTTAACTTATTATATGGAAATATAACCGCTAATTAGGAAATTATAATTAGAATCCAAGAAATACAGTTAATATTATATATTACTAATTATACGTGGCCATATTAGATATCATCACTAAAGATTACTAATTAAATTATTCACTCTAAATCTATCAATATTAATCAAACGGTTGATTTTTTTTGGGAAAACCACTTTAGTAAACCTTAGTTACTTTATGAATACTATAGTAATTGAAAGTAAAACTAAATATAAGATAAAAAATAAGTAATATTGACTAGATTCGGTTTTTCATTTAATGCAAAATAACAATGCAAAAATTAATTCTAATTCTAATTTTCTTTTAATTGAGATAGCTAAATGAATATATCTAAAATCAGCATTGCATCAATCTTTATTGCAAGTGCATTATTAACTGGTTGTGCTAAAGAATCTTCTCGCTCCTTAGCCGTAGAAAAAGTTGCAACATATAACACTCAATATTCAGGTCCTAAAAGCCCAATATCAATAGGGAAATTTGATAATCGTTCTAGTTATATGAATGGCATTTTCTCTGATGGTGTTGATCGCTTAGGTAATCAATCTAAAACTATTTTGATGACACATTTGCAGCAAACGGGGCGTTTTAATGTATTAGACCGTGCAAATATGCAAGAACTTAAAGAAGAAGCTGGAATTAAAGGTCAGTCACAACAGTTAAAAGGTGCAACTTATGTGATTACTGGTGATGTGACTGAATTTGGGCGAAAAGAAGTTGGAGATCGCCAGTTATTTGGCATTTTAGGTCGCGGTAAATCACAAGTCGCTTATGCCAAAGTTAATTTAAACGTTGTTAATGTTCAAACATCTGAAGTGGTATTTTCTTCACAAGGTGCTGGTGAATATGAATTATCAAATAGAGAAGTGATTGGTTTTGGTGGCACAGCCAGTTATGACTCGACGTTAAATGGCAAAGTATTAGATTTAGCAATTAGGGAAGCTGTAAATAACTTAGTTTCTGGCATTGAAAGTGGTGCATGGCAGCCAGCTAAATAAGGGAATAAGATGAAAATTAAATTATTGGCTATTTTAGCAGGTACCATTTTATTAAATGGCTGTGCTAATGAACCAAAACCGCTATATCACTGGGACGGTTATCAAACAACGGTTTACCAATATTACCAACAAACAGAAACTAGCCCTCAAGAACAAATTCAAGCTTTGAAAAAGAATTTGGAAATGAGTAAAGCAAATGGTTTGGCAACGCCACCAGGGCTGCATGCGCATTTAGGGTTATTGTACTCAACAACTGGAGCGGTTGATCTTGCAATGCAAGAATTTACTGCAGAAAAAGCATTGTATCCAGAGTCTGCGGCTTACATGGATTTTCTCATGAAGAATAAAGGAAAAGTAAAATGAAACATTTACTTATAGTCTGTGGATTGATAATGACATGGTTATTAACGGGGTGTGCTCAGCCAACGAAAGTTGATTACACGGCATTTAATCAAAGTAAGCCCAAAAGTATTCTGGTGTTGTTACCACAAAATAGCTCACCAGAAGTACAGGCCAGCCATGGCTTATTATCACAGACAATGCTTCCTTTAGCTGAGGCGGGTTACTATGTCTTCCCTGTTGCCGTTGTTGAAGAAACATTTAAACAAAATGGGATAACAAATGCGGGCGATATTCAGGCTGTTCCACCTGCAAAGTTGCGCGAAATTTTTGGTAATGATGCAATCCTTTATTTGAATATTACTGAATATGGTACAAGTTATCAGGTCATTTCTAGTGACACTCGTGTCACTGCGGATGCGAAATTGGTTGATGCCAGAACAGGGACATTATTATGGAGCGGCTCCGCGACGGCATCGAGTGCTGAAAATAATTCTTCCTCAAATGGTATTATTGGCGCATTAGTCTCAGCGGTTGTTAACCAAATCGTAGATACAATGACAGACAAAAGCTATGCAATTGCGGGTATAACAAGTGTCAGGTTATTATCTGCAGGTAAGCCTAATGGTATCTTATATGGGCCTAGATCACCTAAATATGGTAAAGATGCTCAGTAATTATTAATTGTTTGAATAATGGGTAAAATAAAAAATATTTTACCCATCTCACTTAAGTTATAATTAATTTAAGTGAAATTAACCTGTCTAATTATCTTATTACGTTATTTATGCGTATCTCGATTTACGTGATTAAACGAAAATTCATCATATTAAGTTTTTAATTTAATATGGAGATTAATACTGTGATTTGAGTCAAGTTGTTCTGGCCTATGTCAAGAATAGTGTGATATAGGTACAATATTATGACAATGGTGATTACTTTGGTAATACAACTGTTATATATATAATAGCAGTCGGTTGTACTAATTCCTCGTTGATAGGAGTCATAGTATGTTCTTGTTAAACGAATCACTTATATTAAGGTGTTTCTTCTATATGAAGAAATGGTTCAATATTGATATTTCCTTAGCCTTCTTCTTTCCAAATAAATAACCTTTCTTTTTTCTTTCCTTAAAGTTTTTTTAACTTATTTAATTATAGGTTAAATCTCTAATGTTTATTATTTAATGAAAAATTAAAGGTATTATCATGGCTAAAAGAATTGTAGAACCATTCCGTATTAAAATGGTAGAAAATATCCGTATTCCATCAAGAGAAGAACGCGAAGCAGCGCTAAAAGAAGCGGGATATAACCCATTTTTACTACCAAGTAGTGCGGTTTATATTGATTTATTAACGGACTCAGGCACCAATGCGATGAGTGACCACCAGTGGGCAGCAATGATCACTGGTGATGAAGCATATGCAGGATCTCGTAACTATTATGATTTAAAAGATAAAGTGAAAGAGATGTTTGACTATGATTATATCATTCCAGCTCACCAAGGTCGCGGTGCTGAAAATATGTTGTTCCCTGTATTGTTGAAAGTTAAACAGGAACAAGGCGGTGCTAAAAAACCGGTATTTATTTCTAATTTCCACTTTGATACAACCGCAGCACACGTTGAATTAAACGGTTGTAAGGCAATTAATATTGTTACCGAAAAAGCCTATGACTCGGATACTTATGATGATTGGAAAGGCAATTTTGATATCCAAAAATTAAAAGATAATATTGCAAAGTATGGTGCAGAAAACGTTGTGGCTATCGTTTCTACAGTGACTTGTAATAGTGCGGGCGGCCAGCCAGTATCTATGGCTAATCTAAAAGAAGTTTATGAAATTGCTAAACAACATAATATCTTTGTTGTCATGGACTCGGCTCGTTTTTGTGAAAATGCGTATTTTATTAAAGAACGTGATCCTAAATATAAAAATTCTACTATCAAAGAAATTATTCTTGATATGTATAAATATGCTGATGCTTTAACCATGTCAGCGAAGAAAGACCCATTATTAAATATTGGCGGGTTAGTCAGTATTAAAAATGACGAAAAAATCTTTACCTTAGCAAGACAGCGTTGCGTGCCAATGGAAGGTTTCGTGACTTATGGTGGTCTTGCGGGGCGTGATATGGCAGCAATGGTACAGGGGCTTGAAGAAGGGGCTGGAGAAGAATATCTGCATTATCGTATCGGCCAAGTTAAATATTTAGGTGACCGTTTACGTGAAGGTGGTATTTCAATTCAGTATCCTACAGGCGGGCATGCGGTATTTGTTGACTGTAAGAAACTTGTTCCACATATCCCAGGAGATCAATTCCCTGCCCAAGCGGTGATTAACGCACTTTATCTAGAATCAGGTGTTCGTGCAGTTGAAATTGGTTCATTCTTATTAGGGCGTGATCCTGAAACGGGTAAACAAAAACATGCAGATATGGAGTTCATGCGGTTAACTATTGCGAGACGGGTTTATACTAATGACCATATGGATTACATTGCAGATGCTCTGATTGGCTTAAAAGATAAATTTGCAACCTTAAAAGGACTGGATTTCGAATATGAGCCGCCAGTATTAAGACACTTTACTGCGAGATTAAAACCAATTAAATAATAGGTCGCTCTTATGGTTCCCGTGCAATGCGGGAACCCCATCCTTATTCTTAGGGTAAACACCATGAATAATTCGGCAGCCAAGAAAGAACCCTCCATAATGGTAGGGGGTTTTGTGCTAGGCGGTGCCATGATCGGGGCGGGAATGTTTAGCTTGCCTACTATTATGGCTGGAGCTTGGTTTATTAACTCTGTAGTTATCTTGTTAGTTGTTTGCTTTTTTATGTTTCATTCGGGGATCTATATTTTAGAATGTATATCAAAATATGGAGCAGGAACGAATTACTTTTTTATCTCTAAAGAATTATTACCAAAATGGGCATGCTACATTGCCAATATAGCATTAATATTTGTCCTTTATATATTAATATATGCCTATATATCAGCAGCAGGTTCAGTTATTAAAGAAGCTGCTGCTATTTATGGATACAATATTAACTTAAGATTGATTTTTATTATCTTTACATTAATTCTAGGTGCAAGTATCTGGTGGAGCGGTGTTGGAGCCAGTCGTTTAACATCATTATTTTTATTTATTAAAATAGTGTTATTTATTTTGGCTTTCTCCGGTTTGTTTTTTATTGTAAAAACAGATTTGTTATTAACTTCACCCGTTGAAGGTGGACAAACAGCATTGCTACCTTTTGTCTTTATTATTATCCCTTATGCAATTACTTCTTTTGGTTATCATGGAAATGTTTGTAGCTTGTATAAGCTTTATCATGAGAATGAAAGAAAGGTTGTTAAGAGCTGTGTTATCGGTTGTGTATTGGCATTGGTTCTTTATTTTCTTTGGATCATGGGAACAATGGGAAATTTACCGCGGGCAGAGTTTTTAACCATTATCAATAAAGGCGGTAATTTAGATGCATTTATTGAATCACTATATGCAGTATTGAATAGTAAAAATATCGCAACATTCTTACTGTGGTTCTCTATTAGTGCTGTATTTTGTTCGTTCTTAGGTGTCGCAATTGGGTTATTTGATTACATTCTTGCTTCACTAAATTTTAAAGATAACCCATCAGGAAGAATGAAATCGGCATTATTATGTTTTTTACCTCCTCTTATTCTTTGCATGTTATTCCCAAATGGTTTTCTTATTGCGATTGCTTATGCAGGTATGGCTGCATGTATCTGGGCGATTATTTGCCCTGCCGTTATGGCATTAAAAGTAAGAGAGCGCTTTCCTGATTCTAGATTTAAAGTGTGGGGCGGAAAAGGGTTAATTTATGCCGTTATCGCCTTTGGCGTCGTCGGCATTATTTGCCAATTGTTAGCGCAGTTTAATTTGTTACCGATATACCGTTAATTTTTCAAAACATAGGCTGTAAAGTAACTGTAAAGGTACAGTGAGGATCCGCTGTACCTTTTTTCCTATCCAACGAATAGCCAAATTTGCACTTTAACCATGTTTGTACTTTGACCATATTTGTACATTAACCATACTGTTTCCAACGGGAAAAATGTTTTTCATTAGTTCACTTATTCAGGTTGGATGTTTGCATTTAGCGATCTACTTCAAATTCCTCATATTAATTTCAAATTTTTACTATTCTCTGATTTCCAGGATCAAATAGTAACCCTTTTGAAATGTAAGTGGTTTTACTTATTTGGAGTGGAAACCAAGCAAATACAGTGGTTAAAATATTTCTCTATAGTGCCGATAAAGTTAAATATCCTCATATTATCCCACCGAAAGAGAAATTCTATGCAGAAACTTCGAAATTACTCAATCCGCACTGTGGTCTTCATATTATTAAGTATTTTGTGTCTGATCTTAGGGGGAACGAATGTATACAGTGGTTGGTCACTATCACGTATCGCAGATGGAAATGACATCGATAGACAATTAGTGCAGCAAATGACGGTGATCAGTCAGGGAAATGATCAATATTTTCGTTTTGTCACTCGGTTAACCCGAGTAATGGAAAGCCAAAGTGAAGGGAAAACGGTGGACTATGGCCCAGTCAATGAGGCGATGTCCAATATGGAAAAATATTTAGAGCAGATGAAATTGATTTCCCCTGGGCCAATGACGCCTGAAATAGCAGAGCAGGTCATTAATAGCTGGCAAGCACTACTTGATGATGGGGTAAAACCGCAATTAGCCCTGAGTATGGAAAGTGATATCAATAAATATTTATCTCACGCTCATAATGTCACTCCCGTATTGAGCCGAACGTTTGGTGCATCCATTCAAAAATTCAACCAAACTGCAGAAGGGTTGATTAGCCAAGCTCGAAATCATGTTGATGATGTGATGGATATTACACGAGTGGTCATGATCATCACGGCAATATTAGGGATCTTCATGCTCATTTTTACGGATCGCTATATGGCAGAGATGATGCAAAAACCACTAGGCTTATTAAGGCAGCATTTTGTCGATATCGCCAAAGGCGATTTAAGCCATCCTGTACAGCCATTTGGAAATAGTTGTGTAGGAAAATTGTTTCCAATACTTGAAGGGATGAGAAAAGACTTAAGTGAATCGGTCAATTCAATCCGGCAAGGAAGTGAAAACATTTATTTAGGCGCGAATGAGATTTCAAATGGTAATAGCGATCTTTCATCACGAACAGAAGAACAGGCGGCTGCTTTAGAAGAGACTGCGGCGAGTATGGAAGAAATTACAGCTGCAGTTCAGTTGAATATGGAAAATACACTTCAAGCCAATCAGCTTGTCAGCGAAGCGTTTGTGGCGGCTAATAAAGGGAATCGTATTGTTGATTCTGTTGTCGTTACGATGACTGAAATCTCCCAAAGCTCACAGAAAATCGCTGATATCATCAACATGATTAACGATATTAGTTTTCAAACTAATATCTTGGCGCTCAATGCTTCCATCGAAGCCGCTCGTGCGGGTGTGCATGGACGCGGCTTTATGGTGGTTGCTGCGGAAGTTCGTAAGTTAGCAAGTCACAGTGCGGAAGCGGCGATGGAAATTGAACGGCTTATCGCAGATTCAGGGACTTGCGTACAAAAAGGAACGGGTCTGGTGAATGAGATGGGGAAAACGATGGAGCATATTTTACAGGGAGTTAATGAAGTGACTGCAATTATGGCACAAATCACGGTAGCATCAGAAGAGCAGAGCAAAGGGATAGCCCAAGTTGGGGTCGCAATTACACAAATGGACGGTGTTACGCAGCAAAATGCAGCTTTAGTTGAGCAAGTAGCTACAGCGGCCAGTTCATTAGCGGAGCAAACGCAAGAATTACAGCAAGCGGTCCAGCAGTTTAATTTATCGCCACAAACGGTTTAACACATTATCTTGGCAACCCACCATTATTTTTACAAACAAAAAGCCCTCACTGCATCACAGTGAGGGCCCACAAAAACACTGCATTAACCGACTAGGATTAGTTCATGCCGTATTTTTTCAGTTTCTTACGCAGAGTACCGCGGTTGATACCCATCATCAGGGCTGCACGGGTCTGGTTTCCACGGGTATATTGCATAACCATGTCCAACAAAGGCTGTTCTACTTCAGCCAATACCAGCTCATATAAATCATTAACATCTTGGTTATTTAATTGAGCAAAATAGTTCTTCAGTGCTTGCTTAACTGAGTCACGTAACGGTTTTTGAGTTACTTGATCTTGTGAATTTACAGTAGCAACGGTTAGTACGTCAGAATTTACGCGTTGTTCGAACATAGTTCTGTCAGCTCTTATCTTTATTTACGCAAAAATTTTCAAAAAATGCCTCCAACACCTCCAGCTGTTCGCTGGCATCCTCAATGGTGTTGAATGAGCGCCGAAACTGGTCATCAGGTGCATGTTCTTTTAAGTACCAAGAAACATGTTTGCGCGCTATACGGGCTCCTTTGCCTTGACCATAAAAGTCATGCAATTCCTGTACATGCGCTAGCATAATACGTTGAACCTCTGCCATTGGCATTGGTGGTAATATTTCACCTGTGTCCAGATAATGCTGGATTTCCCGGAAGATCCAGGGTCTTCCCTGAGCCGCTCTGCCTACCATCAAGGCATCCGCCCCTGTGTAGTCTAAAACAGCTCTGGCTTTTCGCGGGTCAGTAATGTCGCCATTGGCAATAACCGGAATGGTAACAGTCTGCTTAACTGCCCGAATGTTGTCGTATTCAGCTTCCCCATTAAATAGACAGGCTCTAGTTCTGCCGTGAATGGTGAGAGCTTGAATGCCGCAATCTTCGGCCAATTTGGCAATCTCTATGCAGTTTCGCTCTTCGGGTGACCAACCTGTGCGGATCTTAAGGGTAACAGGCACATCCACTGCTTTGACGACACCTTCAAGAATCGATTTCACGATTTCTGGGTAGCGTAGCAGTGCAGAGCCTGCAAGCTTACGATTCACTTTTTTAGCTGGACAGCCCATGTTGATATCGATGATTTGAGCGCCACTCTCAACGTTAATTTGAGCCGCGGCAGCCATTTCATCGGGATCATTGCCAGCTATTTGCACAGAACGAACCCCAAGTTCATCGCGATGAACCATTCTGAGTCTAGATTTGTCGGTCTTCCAAACTTGAGGATTAGAAGAAAGCATCTCTGATACTGTCATCCCAGCACCCATGTCATAACAGAGCGACCTAAAGGGCTTATCTGTAATGCCTGCCATGGGGGCAGCAATAAGACAGTTTCTCAGCTGATATTGTCCGATTCGCATAACTAAATGGGGGCCATACTGTGACTGCAAGGGCGCGTATATTACGCATTTTTTACGAGATATGAAAGGACAAACTTTGAGCAAACGGTTATTTATCACTAATTTTTTTATCTTGCATCTTTGCAATTATGAAATTAGCTATATTTAACAAATGGTTAAGTAAGTCTTATAACGATTTATTAAAATAACTGTTGTGCTGTTCAAATCTCGTGCAGAACAGATTATCACCAGCTATTGAGCAATATTTGAGCTATAAGATAATCTATTCTGGCGTTGTTTTCAAAGAAATTATTCTCTAATTTTAATAAAAATCTCACTAAAAATGCTTGACACCCGTAATCCGGCACCACTCTTCTTTTTCAGCAACAGGGTCGATTTCAAAAGTGGAACGATAAGCATCAGCGACTCCTTCTGCTTGAGTGGCGAGTACGCCAGAAAGTCCTAATAGCCCACCCGGGCGAGGTAGCACGCTAATCATAGGAGCGAGTTCACGCAATGGGCCAGCAAGGATGTTAGCAACCACGACATCAGCTTGTAAGTCATTAGGCTGCTCTTGCGGTAGGTATAGGGATAAGCGCTCTGAAACACCGTTACGCTGCGCATTATCGCGGCTTGCAGTGATAGCTTGAGGGTCGATGTCAATGCCAATCGCGTGAGCGGCACCTAATTTTAAGGCTGCGATCGCTAAAATTCCAGATCCACAGCCAAAGTCGATCACGGTTTTACCTTCGAGATCAAGACCATCTAACCATTGAAGACATAATGACGTCGTTGGATGCGTACCAGTACCAAAAGCGAGGCCAGGATCTAACATGACATTGACTGCGGTCGGGTCAGGCACATCGCGCCAACTTGGGCAGATCCACAAACGTTCCCCAAAGCGCATTGGATGAAAATTATCCATCCATTCTCTTTCCCAATCTTTGTCTTCTAATTGTTCGATTTTATGGATAAAACCTGCACTCAATAGAGGGCTATTTTCCAGTTGAGCAACGACAAGTTTCATGTCGGTTTCTGCGTCATATAGGCCAATGACGTCGGTATCACCCCAAAGGCGGGTTTCCCCCGGGAGCGGCTCAAAAACGGGCGTGTCGTGGCTGTCTTGAAAAGTGACGGATACCGCCCCTGTTTCTATCAGTTCATCGCCAAGCGCTTCTGCCTGTTGAGCAGTGGAGTTAATTTTAATTTGGATCCAAGGCATTATTTTTTCTCTATTTATTCGTTTATATCAGGTAAAGCAAAATCACTTGCCTATAATAGGCGTTAGTGCGTTTTGGTTACCTGCTCAATTGGCGTCGATTGTACGGGATTTTTACCGAAAAGGTTACCCACTAAGAAAGCCACAAGGCTAAAAAATAGTGAGGGGACGATGGCATGGAAGCCCATGATCTCAATTTTAAAGCTAGCCAGTATGGCATAACTGACGCCTCCGACGACCATCCCACTGATAGCGCCTGTTCCATTGGCTTTTTCCCAATATAGCCCGAGGACTAATGGCCACAAGAAAACAGCTTCTAACCCCCCAAAAGCCAGTAAATTGAGCCAGATAATCATCTGAGGCGGGTTCCATGCTGCAACTAAAAGCAATGCACCTAAGACCAAAGTGGAAAGGCTAGAGATCCGCGCAAGACGCTTTTCATTTTTGATTTGTGTTGGCACGGTATTCAGATAGATATCTTTTACGATGGTTGCCGAAGATTGCAGTAGTTGTGCGTTGATCGTCGACATGATCGCAGCCATTGGTGCTGCTAGGAAAATCCCTGCTGCGAAAGGTGGTAGCACTTGAACCATCAACGTTGGGATCACTTGGTCTGGGATCGTCAGGTCAGGTAAAATTGCGCGACCGAGTGCCCCCGCAAAGTGCATGCCAAACATCAGCATGGCCATGACAATCGTTCCTAAGATAATTCCGCGGTGAACCGCTTTACTGTCTTTATATGAGATACAACGTACCGCGGTGTGAGGTAAACCAATCACCCCAAAACAGACCAAAACCCAAAACGAAGCTAAAAATGGCCCGCTTAAAATGTCATCTGCACCTTCAGGCGATACCAATTTGGGGTCTATGCTATGCATTTTTTCTATCGCGGCAGGTAAACCACCTGCATGATAAATTATCGCGACTAATAGGATCACCGTACCTAAAAGCATTACAAGCCCTTGCAGCGCATCATTTAGGACACTGGCTCTAAACCCGCCAATTGCGGTGTAGAGTGCGATGGATACCCCAAAAATTATTAACCCATAAGTATATGGAATACCTGCTGCGGTTTCTAATAGGCGCGCCCCACCAATAAATTGCACCGTCATGGCGCCAAAAAAGGCAATGAGCAGGCTTACACTGGCGAACCACACTAAAAACCGGCTTTGGTAGCGCGCATACAGCATATCGTTAAGTGTAACGGCATTATAGCGACGTGCCAAAATAGCAAATTTTTTACCGAGCACGCCAAGGGAAAGCCAAATCGCAGGTAGCTGGATCATCGCCAATAGCACCCAACCTAGGCCATATTTATAGGCAGCACCTGGCCCACCAATAAATGAACTCGCACTGATATAAGTCGCCGTGATGGTCATCGCAAGGACAAAGCCACCCATTGAACGATTACCTAAAAAGTATTCATTTAAGAATTCGCCTTTTGTTCGTTTTTTATATGCATAAATGGATAGCAAAAAGACGAGAGCTAGGTAGCCGACGAGTGGCAGGAGAACTTCAATCTGCATCATTCTCCTCCAGAGAGATGTCTTTAAAAATCAGTTTAACCATCATAATGCAGAGCAAAATAAAAATGATGGGTAAGACGAGACAAGACCATTCAAACCACAATGGTAGCCCTGTAATTCCACGTGTATTGTCTGGGAGGTAGGCACTAATAACCCAGCCAATGAGATAGGCGATAGTCAAATAAAATGACCAGCGTGCTTCTTTATTTGATTGAAGAAAACGTTTATCCACCCGTTATTCCCCTTCATTCCTATAAAAATAATCAGGGATTGTACGATAATCCGAGTGTGTAGTGTAAAAAATTCAGGGAAACTCGAAAATATGAGCAACCTATACAAAGATAACTTGGCGTTAAAATTCATAATTAAGTTGATAAAATCTTAAAAATTAGCATAAGAGACATGAAAAAGAGTATTAGAGAGGTAAAAATCAGAAAGAAATAATTGTTTATTTTTAACCCTTTTTGGGGGTAATTAGGGCTCGTATGCCTTTTATAGCAAATCATTAAAAATAATAACGCTCCCGCCAAAGTCCCTATCAACATTGGCAATGAGTGATTAAGTAAACCTGAACGAAGGAACAGCAATATATTTAGAGCTAAAACGAGTAGTGTTCGGCTCCAAGCTTGTTGTGTTCTCTCTGGCTGTAATCCGGGATCTCGCATGGTGTTTTTACAGTAAAAGATGTAGAAGTGCGATAGCAGTAGCAGCTGTGACAAGTAAGGATATTAAGATCAAAAACGATGTGTACTGAAGCGGTTTATCTTGGCGCATAGCAATTTCATTTTGCTTCCAACGATACAATGCCATGATTGCAATAACCCCACTGGATGAAGCGAGTAGAAGTGTTAAGGTCAATTTGATCCATGGAAATTCAATAGACTGAAACAATTGCTCAATAGCAATTGCTCCCGCTAAAAATGCCAAAGCTGTTCGAATCCACGCTAAGAATGTTCTCTCGTTAGCAAGAGAAAATCGATAATCCGGTGTATTTCCAAGTGTTTTCCAGTTTTCTTTTTGTATAGTCATCGGCGTTTTCAACCTTTACTCATATTTCGACAAAATAAAAAGTGAGAAGAAAATCACAAAACAATAATGTAAGTGTGGGTTTTCTATTTTTGATGATATATTAATCTAAATGTTATAACAATATAACAAAGTATTTTACCTAATTATGCCCTAAGAGAGGCTCTATGGATCTCGATAAAATATCAAAAAAAATTATAGAATTATCAGGCGGTTCTGAAAATTTTATTCATGTCACAAACTGTATGACACGCGTGAGAATGACATTAAAAGATGAAGAAAAGGCTGATATTGCGAGTTTAAAAGCACTACCTGGTGTACTGGGCGTTGTGAGTGATGAAACATTACAAGTGATTGTAGGCCCTGGAAAATGTAACAATATTGCTGACGCGATTAATCAGTTACTCGCAAATCACGAAATTGAAGGCTCAGGCTTAACGGATAAACAACCAGAAAGTGATGTCCTCGCTAAAGCAGAAATCGCCAGAAATAAGGCGAAGAAAAAGACACCCGTTAAAGCGGTGCTAAGAAGTATTGCGAATATTTTTGTCCCGTTATTACCCGGTTTAATTGCCGCAGGTACATTAATGGGGATCAACAATATTATTGTTAACTCTGCACATGCAGAGGCGCTGACTCAGGGAATTCAAGCGACTGCAAATATGTCGGCAGCCCAAGTTATTTTGCAACAAAAAGGGTTGTTAGAAATTAGTACCATTATGGGGGTTATCGCTAACGGTTTATTCAGCTTATTGGCAGTGTTTACGGGGATTTTTGCCGCTAAAGAGTTTAAAGGAACCGAAATCCTTGGGGGGATTTTAGGGGCAATAACGATTGCACCTCAAGTTGCTATTTTAGGATTAACGCCGGGACAGGGCGGGTTAATCGGGGTTATTTTTGCGGTTTGGGTAAGTTGCTGGCTAGAAAAGAGATTACGTCGCTATATTCCAAGTATGATCGATGTGATTGCAACACCAACTTTAACTATCATCATTATGGCTGCATTTTTGTTATTCGGCATTATGCCTGTGGCAGGGGTTGTTTCTAATGGTATTTTAGGCTCTTTATCGGGCATTTTAGAGCATGGCGGTTTAGCGGCTGGCTTCATTCTATCGTCTTTGTTCCCGTTCTTAATTTCACTTGGTTTACACCAAGGACTCATACCTATCCATCTTGAGTTAATCCAAGCAACAGGAAGCTCACAATTATTTGCGATCCAAATAATGAGTAACTCTGGCATGGTGGGAGCTGCAATTGCTGTTTTATTGCTAACCAAAGATCCGGTGATGAAACGGGTTGCGAAAGGGGCTATTCCAACGAGTATTTTAGCGGTAGGGGAGCCAACTATCTTCGGTGTAAACATCCCAGCAGGCTTTGCATTTATTACCGGTTCAATAGGTGCAGGATTTGGGGGGATGATGATCGTCTTATTAGATGTCACGGCAAATGGTGTCGGTGCAGCAGGGTTATCGGCATTACCGCTGATTGCGGATGGAAAATATCTTCAATACATTTTTAGTTGGTTAGTGGGAGCAAGTATCGCATTTATACTGACTTATTTTGTTGGACGAATTAGAAAATACCAGTAAAAAGGAATTAATGATGAAAGCTGTAATGTTAATGTTTGATTCATTGAATAAACATATGTTGTCGGCTTATGGCTGTAAAACAACAATTACACCTAACTTTGAGCGTTTGCGTAAACGCTCACTGAAGTTTGATAACTTTTATGTTGGTAGTATGCCTTGCATGCCAGCGAGAAGAGAATTACATACAGGGAGATACAACTTTCTTCATCGTAGCTGGGGGCCTGTTGAACCTTTTGACGAGTCGATGCCTGAAATACTAAAAAAACAAGGCATTCATACCCATTTAGTGACGGATCACAAGCATTATTGGCGTGATGGCGGGGCAACTTATCACTCTCGTTTTTCAACCTACGAATTTATTCGTGGGCAAGAGGGGGATAATTGGAAAGGCGTAGTCAATAAGCCCGTTGTTCACTATGAATCTGGTGAGCCCGAAGAAAATAAACAACGCAAAATTGCCAGTCGTACACAGCACTTGATCAATCAGCAGTATATGCAAGATGAGAAAGATCATCCTTTGGTCAAAACCATAAATCATGGGATTGAGTTTATAGAGACCAATCAGAAAGATGACAATTGGTTTTTGCAGCTAGAGTGTTTCGATCCTCATGAGCCGTTTTATGTTCCTGAGAAATATTTAAAACTGTATGGGTTATCAAATACGGATTTTGACGGCTGGCCTCCATATTATATGGTGACAGAAAGTGAAGCTCAGCAAAAAGTCATCCGTGGATTTTATCAAGCACTAGTGACAATGGTCGATGCCTATGTTGGTCAAGTTTTAGATATATTTGATAAATATAACTTGTGGGAAGACACTCTGTTGATTGTGAATACAGACCATGGCTTCTTACTCGGTGAACACGATTGGTGGGGGAAAAACATTATGCCGTTGTATAATGAGATAGCCAACACACCATTCTTTATTTGCCATCCTCAAATTAATGCTGCAAATGAGTCACGCCAAATGTTGGCTCAAACCATAGATATACCAGCGACATTACTTGATTACTTTAATGCGCCAATCCCTAAAAATATGCAGGGTAAGAGCTTATTAGCCGGGTTAGCCACAGATGAGCCTATCCGTGAGTATGCCTTATTTGGTTATCATGGTTGCCAAATTAACATTACGGATGGTGAGTATGTCTATATGCGCTCTCCAGTGGTACAGGGAACCCAAGGGTTGTATGACTACACATTAATGCCAACTCGTATTAATCGTCGTTTCACGCCTAAAGAGTTGCAAGGTACTCAATTGCATGACGGGTTTGATTTTACTCAAGGCTGCGCGGTTTTAAAAATACCGGCTACTAGTGTGATGACTACGGATTCAGATAGATTTGGTCATCGTTTATACAATGTAAAACAAGATCCATCACAAACATCACCGGTTGTCGATATGGCAACGGAATTACGGATGCTAGAAAATCTGCGTTTAATGATGATTGAAAGTGATGCACCTGCTGAACTGTATGCACGTTATGGCTTATCTAAAGATCAATCCGTTACTATTGAACAAATAGAAAATGAGCATCAGCAGGCGGGAGCGGCAAAAACGCAATTTGGCCAATACTCGCTTTCTCTGGATGTTAAATATGGGGCGATGTCATTATTACAATATATTGAAACACGTCAATTAGATGAGATAAAAACACGTTTTATCAATCAATTATCTCATGGAATGACGCCAGAACAGCTGATGACTTTCATTATTGATAATTTCCCTGTTGAAAACCATAATGAGCTTATGTACCGGGTGGCTCTGGAAATGAGATTAAAATAAACAAGAGCCATTACCCGGTGAAGGAAGTACAACCGGGTAATGGTGATTATGGTTATATGAAAAAACAATTAGATTACAGCACGCATTCAAAACCGCTATATGCGCAAGTTTATGACATATTAGTGGAGAAGCTCAACAAAGGTGAATATCGGAAAAATGACACATTTCCGACCGAGGCTGAGTTTCAGGAAATGTTTGGTATTAGCCGTATTACAGCAAGACGTGCGTTATCAGAATTAGAGAAAGAAGGGTACGTGAAACGTTCTCGTGGTGTGGGTACGTTAGTTATTCGTAATTCTAAAAAAGCCTATGCGACCATTCATACTCAAGTATTAGGGGCGTCAACAGAACGCGTAAAAAGGAAAATCATTTCAATTACAAAAATGGTTCCTAGAGATGAAATTTGTGAGATCATGAAACTGCCAAAAGGCACTATGTTGACTCGTGTAGAGCGTGTGATTACGAAGGGGAAGTTACCCATTCAATATAACTGCTTCTACTTTCCACCTTGCATTGAAAGTGTCAGTGAAAACGATTTAGAAGATTCTATTTATCTATTTTTAGAGACTCAAGGGCTAAACTCTAACCGTTATACAGAGAAATTGTCTGCTGTTATTCCCTCCCCACAAGAAATGGCATTATTGAATATTGATGAGAAAATACCGGTGTTATCTCGCCGCCGTGTGGACTATAACAAAAATAATGAGGCTATTTTGTATATGGAAGGGAGCTATTTGAGTGATTATTACGAATATAAAGTGAATGGTAGTTAGTTTAAGCCATCACAAAAGAGGTTTTTATGAAAAAAGCATTTCACATTATGGCAAAGCCAACAAGTTACCAGTGCAATTTAAAGTGTGATTATTGCTTTTATTTAGAAAAAGAACATCAAACAGGGTTCAGTGATAAAAAACTCAAGTGTATGGATGACAATACATTGAGAGAGTATATTCGTCAGTATATTGAATTATCACCTAGCCATGAGATTGATTTTACTTGGCAAGGCGGCGAGCCGCTAATGGCTGGCTTAGATTTTTTCAAAAAAGTTATCCAGTATCAACAACGCTATGGGAAAGGGAAGCAAATCTACAATAGCATCCAAACAAACGGCGTCTTGTTAAACTCTGACTGGGCTAATTTTCTAAAAACACATAATTTCTTAGTCGGAATATCTCTTGATGGCCCTCAATGGCTTCATGATATTTACCGCAAATCTAACTCAGGTAACTCCGTCTTTGATAAAGTCATCAATGCAGTTAATTTACTTAAAGAATATCAAATAGATTTTAATATTTTGACAGTGATTAATAATGAAACGGCAAAATATCCTGAAGAAATTTACCGTTTTATTACTGAAGAACTGCAAGCGCGTTATTTACAATTTATCCCTGTGGTTGAATATGAGATAACAAATAATGAATTTCAACATTTGAGCTATCCGCAAGAACAGGGCGAAAAGCACTTAACATCATGGTCAATTACAGGAAAGCAATACGGCAATTTTATCAATAAAGTCTTTGACCTTTGGGTAAGAAAAGATGTTGGCAATGTGTTTATCCAGCTATTTGATAACTCACTTGCTGCATGGTCTGGGGACATGCCAAGTTTTTGCGTGATGCAACCTTCTTGTGGATACGGGCTGGTGGCAGAGCAAAATGGGGATATTTATAGTTGTGACCACTTTGTTTACCCTGAATTTAAGTTGGGTAACCTATTAACTAAGCCTCTGAATAAACTGGTTTCTAGCAAACAGCAACAACGTTTTGGTCAGCAAAAACTCAACCTATCCTCTTTGTGCCAACAGTGTGAATTTAAGTTTGCTTGTCATGGGGGATGTCCTAAACATAGGACAACAAAAGTTGAAAATAAATGGCACAATCATTTGTGTGAAGGCTATAAAGCCATTTTTAGCCATATTGACCCCTATATGCAATATATGGCGAATGAGCTACGCTTACATCGTCCTCCAGCCTCTGTGATGGATAATCTACATTTATTCCAGCGCGCCGCACCTATCGAAAATACGATCCCAATTCAGCATATTCGTTGATTTTCACTCAAAAAAATACCGCAAAGCTCAGCTATGCGGTATTTATTGACGATGGGTAAAACAAGTTATCGCTGACTTATTCAGCAATACCCAGTTTTTTCTCTAAATAGTGGATGTTAGTACCACCTTTTTGGAAATTTTCATCGTTCATAATCATTTGGTGCAATTCAAGATTGGTTTTAATACCATCAACGATTAATTCGTTTAACGCATTTTTCATACGAGAAATAGCGATTTCACGAGTTTCACCATAAGTAATTAATTTGCCAATCATTGAGTCATAGTACGGAGGTACTGTGTAACCTGCGTAAATATGAGATTCCCAACGCACACCAAAACCACCTGGTGAGTGGAAGCGGGTAATTTTCCCAGGGCTTGGGATGAAAGTATTCGGGTCTTCAGCATTGATACGGCACTCAACAGCATGACCATGTACCACGATATCTTCTTGTTTCACTGATAATGGTAGCCCAGATGCAACACGCAGCTGTTCTTTAATCAAGTCGACACCCGTGATCATCTCAGTGACTGGGTGTTCAACTTGAATACGGGTATTCATTTCAATGAAGTAGAACTCACCGTTTTCGAATAAAAATTCGAAGGTACCTGCGCCGCGATAACCGATTTCAATACATGCATTAGCACAGCGTTCACCGATATTACGGCGAATTTCTGGCGTAATGCCTGGCGCTGGTGCTTCTTCAACCACTTTTTGGTGGCGACGCTGCATTGAACAGTCACGCTCAGCTAAGTAAACTGCGTGACCTTGGCCATCAGCCATGACTTGAATTTCAATATGACGTGGGTTTTCAAGGAATTTTTCCATGTAAACCATATCATTATTAAAAGCGGATTTCGCTTCAGCGCGCGTTAGGTTGATAGAAGATTCTAAATCTTTTTCATTACGCACTACACGCATACCACGACCACCACCACCACCAGATGCTTTGATGATGACAGGGAAACCGATACGTTTCGCGATGGCTTTATTTTTTTCAGTGTCGTTCCCTAATGGGCCATCAGAACCCGGAACACAAGGTACACCGGCTTTTTTCATCGCGTTAATCGCAGAAACTTTATCACCCATTAGGCGGATGGTTTCAGCTTTTGGACCGATAAAAACAAAACCAGAGTTTTCAACTTGTTCTGCAAAATCTGCGTTTTCAGCCAAGAAACCATATCCTGGGTGAATCGCTTGTGCACCTGAAATTTCCGCTGCGGAGATAATCGCAGGGATATTTAAGTAACTTTTTGCTGATGCTGCTGGGCCGATACAAATTGTTTCATCAGCCAGTAACACGTGTTTTAGATCGCTATCTGCCGTAGAGTGAACCGCTACTGTTTTGATGCCAAGTTCTTTACAGGCACGCAAAATACGTAATGCGATTTCTCCACGGTTAGCAATAACAATTTTTTCCAGCATGGAAACGCCTCGTTATTCGATGACAACTAATGGCTCGTCAAATTCTACTGCATCACCGTTTTGCAACAGAATGGCTTTAACAACGCCTGCTTTATCTGCTTCGATTTGGTTCATCATTTTCATCGCTTCAACGATGCAAAGAGGATCACCTACGCTGACCGTTTGACCAACTTCAACGAACGGCTTAGCTTCTGGGCTTGGCGCGCGGTAGAAAGTACCGACCATTGGTGAGCGAACCTGGTGACCTGCAACTGCAGCTGGTGCAGCTGGCGCTACCATTGCTTCAGATGGTGCAACCGCATTAGCCAGAGCTGGTTGTTGTGCAACCGGTGCTGAGTAATATTGTTGTGGTGCAGCCATAACCTGAGAAGCAGGTGAAACGCGGCTGATACGTACTGACTCTTCACCTTCAGAAATTTCCAGTTCAGAAATGCCAGACTCTTCGACCAGCTCGATCAGCTTTTTAATTTTACGAATATCCATGGATATGATTCCGTACTCTTATATTTGGATTGAATTAATTAGGCGCAGGTGGTTAACCGCTGCCTGTAAAGCAAAACTATAACCACCAGCACCTAGACCACAAATTACACCGATAGCTTTATCGGAGAAATAAGAATGTTGGCGAAATGGCTCCCTAGCGTGCACATTAGACAGGTGGATCTCGATAAACGGGATACTCACCGCGAGTAATGCATCACGTAGTGCAACACTGGTATGTGTGAATGCAGCCGGATTGATGAGAATAAAATCAGCATCATGACGTGCAGCATGAATTTTATCGATGAGTTCAAATTCTGCGTTTGACTGAAAATGACTCAATTTTACGCCTAGTTGACTCGCCTCTGCCTCAAGGTTGGATACGATATCAGCAAGAGTTTGGTTGCCGTATTTATCGGGTTCCCGTGTACCTAGCAGGTTTAGGTTTGGCCCATTCAAGAGTAAAATGTGAATATCTTCTGTCATTATGCTGCTAACTCCGACGATATTATCAATAGCCCGACAACATAACGCGATGCTAAGCGTTTGTCATCTTTTATCATAAAAATAAATGGATTTTCTACTGACAAGGTTCGCCATTATAATTATTTCGTGACATATAGCAGCAAAATACTGGTCTTATCAGAGAAATTACCCGAAATTATTTTAGGAATTGTGCGGTAATCCCTATTTTTGGCAAGGTACCGCAACATATTCATTGTTAAGCGCGCAGGTTGACTAGCGTACGCCCAGTGACTTCATTTTTTAAGATTTTTTTTGCATATTCGATAGAATCTTCTAACGTGATTTCATTGCTGACTTGCTCATAGAAAGACGATGGGAGAAGTTCCGCGAGCCGTTGCCATACTTTAGGACGGTTTGCAGCAGGGTAGTAAACCGAATCGACACCTTGTAACCGGACATTACGTAAAATAAATGGCATGACACTGGTCGGTAAATCGAAGCCACCAGCTAAGCCGCAAGCAGCAACCGCACCATTATAATGTGTTTGTGCAAGAAGATTGGCGAGTAGCTCACCGCCTACCGTATCAATTGCACCCGCCCACAGCTGTTTGTCTAGTGGTTTCGCGGGATGAGTGAAATCACTGCGAGGTAACACTCTCTTGGCACCTAAACTTTGTAGGTAACTGCTGTTTTCTGCTCGACCTGAAATCGCGACAACGTCATAACCTAATAACGTAAGTAATTGTACCGCGGTGCTGCCAACACCACCACTTGCTCCACTCACAATGATTTCACCTTTATCTGGTGTCACCCCCGCGTCTTCTAGAGCATTTACACAGAGCATAGCGGTAAAGCCAGCTGTGCCAATTATCATCGCTTGTTTTAACGTTAAATTTTCTGGAAGAGGCGTTAAGTATTTGGCTGGGACTCTAGCTTGAGAGGCTAAGCCTCCCCAATGCGTTTCACCAACTCCCCATCCAGTCAATAGGACATGTTGGCCGATTTGAAAACGCGGGTCTTCACTGTGGTGGATCACACCTGAAAAATCGATACCAGGTACCATCGGATATTGGCGAACAACACCTGCTTTTCCACAAATGGCTAATCCATCTTTATAATTGAGTGTGGACCAATGAATATCGACTATAATATCTCCGGCTGGAAGCATTTCTGTAGTTAATGGTTGAATGCTAGAGACGATTTTTTCGTCAGTTTGTTGTAGGACGAGAGCTTTCATCTTTCACTCCTATATAATGATTAAATATGTATTTTGAAAATTACTAAAATTTGAGTGCATTTCATTGACGTAGTAACAGTATTTAAGCTATTAATATTGTAATTAATTTGTAAAAATTTATTTTTTTCTGGCATAAATAGGCTTTTATCATGCAAAATATCGCATCCTGACGGATTCATTTTGTATATCGACATAAATTTGCCGCGTTTCTGGTAGATAATAGAGCGAACACTCAGCGAATTCACCCAATTTGTATTGGAAATAGCCAGTGTGTAGCAATAATAAAAAGAACTAAATAATATTTGAACTTGTTGCCCCAATAGCTTGTCACACTGGGAAGAAAAAGATGGAGTATATAACAACCAAAGAGTAGAAATTTTTTTGTATCATTTTATCCTGTCGGTAAAAATACAATTAATCTCTATTTTTGGGGTTTTTATCTGCTTCGTTTATATAAGAAGCATGTACAGTACGGTACGTGAAAAGTAGATGAATTAACCATATTTGTAGAAGCCGCTCATTAACGCCTTGAGGCCGCTTCAAGTGGTTGGTAGAGTAGACGGGTTTAAATTCGTCCCCAGCTTGCAGGATAACTCTTTCGTTATGTTTAAAAAATTTCGTGGCATGTTTTCTAATGACCTGTCTATTGACTTGGGTACGGCCAATACCCTTATTTATGTCAAAGGACAAGGCGTAAAATTAAATGAACCCTCTGTAGTTGCTATTCGTCAAGACCGCTCTGGATCGCCAAAAAGCGTTGCTGCTGTCGGTGGTGAAGCGAAGCAGATGCTGGGACGTACACCTGGTAATATTTCGGCAATTAGGCCAATGAAAGACGGTGTTATCGCTGACTTCTTCTTGACTGAAAAAATGTTACAGCACTTCATCAAACAAGTTCACAGTAACAGTTTTTTACGCCCAAGCCCGCGAGTGCTTGTTTGTGTCCCTGTTGGTGCAACACAAGTTGAGCGTAAAGCCATTCGCGAGTCCGCATTAAGTGCGGGCGCGCGTGAAGTCTTCTTAATTGAAGAACCGATGGCAGCGGCGATTGGCGCTGGGCTACCTGTATCAGAAGCAACGGGCTCAATGGTTGTTGATATCGGTGGTGGTACAACAGAAGTTGCTGTTATTTCTCTAAATGGCGTTGTTTACTCTTCATCTGTGCGTATTGGTGGTGACCGTTTCGATGAGTCTATCATTAACTATGTACGCCGTAATTATGGCTCACTCATCGGTGAAGCGACAGCCGAACGCATTAAACATGGGATTGGCTCTGCATTCCCAACAGATGAAGTCTACGAGATCGAAGTTCGCGGTCGCAACCTTGCAGAAGGTGTGCCTCGCGGATTTAAGATGAACTCCAATGAAATTTTAGAAGCATTGCAAGAACCGCTTACAGGAATTGTCAGCGCAGTCATGCTAGCACTTGAACAGTGCCCTCCTGAATTGGCTTCAGATATCTCAGAACGCGGTATGGTCTTAACCGGTGGTGGCGCGCTTCTTCGTAATTTAGATCGCCTATTGATGGAAGAAACGGGTATCCCTGTTATCGTTGCTGAAGATCCGCTAACGTGTGTCGCTCGTGGTGGCGGTAAAGCGTTAGAAATGATTGATATGCACGGTGGTGACCTGTTTAGCGAAGACTAAATGGCCTTTTAGAAACAGTTGGGGACAGTTCTCCAACTGTTTTGACTATTTTTTGTTCCTCTGACATTAGCGAAACTTAGCCACACATGAAGCCAATTTTTAGGCGAGGTCCATCCCTACAGTTACGCATTTTTTTTGCGGTAATCATTGCACTTGTACTGGTGGTGATTGACCATCGTTTCGAGCCTTTCAATAAAGTCCGTAACTATTTAGACACGGCGGTTAGCCCATTCTATTTTTTAGCGAATGGCCCACGGCAATTTCTCGATAATATCTCTGAAAGTTTCTCTTCAAGAAACCAACTGCAATTTGAAAACAAAGCATTACGCCAAGAATTGTTACTGAAAAAAGCGGACAACTTACTTTTAGAGCAACTTAAGCAGGAAAATGCACGCTTAAGGGAGTTGCTTGGCTCGCCACTTCGCCAAGATGAACACATGATGGTCACGCAAGTGATTTCGGGGGCGAATACACCTTATCGTGACCAAGTTGTTATAGACAAGGGCAGTAACGAAGGTGTGTATGAAGGGCAGCCCGTTATTAGTGATAAAGGCGTTGTTGGCCAAGTGGTCGGGGTGAGTAACTTTAATAGCCGTGTCTTGTTAATTTGTGATACTGCTCATGCCTTGCCTGTACAGGTATTACGTAATGATGTTCGTGTTATTGCTGCGGGTTCTGGCTGTTCTGATGATATTCAATTAGAACCGTTACCTGAAAATACCGATATTCGTGTTGGTGATGTCCTTGTCACATCAGGACTAGGGGGGCGTTTCCCTGAAGGGTATCCAGTCGGGGTGGTATCAGCCGTAAAACATGACACACAACGCGCTTATACTATCATTAGCGCGAAGCCGAGTGCGGAATTACAACGTTTGCGTTATCTTCTGTTATTATGGGGAAATGATAACGACCCTAAAACGCCACTACAGCCTTCGGAAGTTTATCGTGCAGCAAATGAACGCTTGATGAAAGTGTTGCCGCAAGTATTACCTAACCCGAATGAAATTCAGGGGCCTCCATTGCCACCATCAATGGCTCCGACGTCACAACCATAAGTAGAGGAAACACAGTATGGTTATGGGCAAGGGAGTAAATTAGCATGGATGAGTATCGTGGAAATGGCCGAGCCATCATTTGGTTATCATTTTTTATTGCGTTGATTTTACAAGTCATGCCTTGGCCGGAGCAACTCAGCTTTTACCGGCCATCATGGCTTCTGTTGATCCTCACTTATTGGGTGATGGCATTACCACACCGAGTGAGTGTTGGCACAAGCTTTATCTTAGGGATTATTGTTGATTCCATTCAGGGCTCCGCGCTAGGAGTGCATGCTCTCTCTTTTAGTATTATTTGCTATCTCGTCTCTTATAAACACCAGCTGTTGCGCAATATGGCGTTGTGGCAGCAAGCGTTGGTGATTATGTTACTCACTATCATTCAAGATCTTGCTGTTTTTTGGGCTGAATTTCTATCATCACAAGTATTATTCCACCCGCAAGTATTTTGGAATAGCGTAGTGAATGGTATTCTATGGCCATGGCTATTTTTGCTTTTACGTAAAATTCGTCGGCAATTTTCAGTATGTTAGAGTGCTAGTTGTCGGTCTGACTGGGAATTCAGTTTATGTGTTTAATTTATCTTGCGTCCGGCTCACCCCGTCGACGTGAACTTGTTCAGCAACTTAATTATACCTTTGAAATTTTACGTCCTGAGGTAGAAGAACAGTGGCAGGAGGGGGAGACGCCTCAAGACTATGTTCAGCGTCTTGCAAGAGATAAATCTTTAGCTGGTGTTGCGATAGCACCCAATAATCAGCCTGTTTTGGGCGCTGATACTATCGTTGTTCTTGCAGACAAAATATTGGAAAAGCCGCAAGATAGCCAGCACGCAGAAGCGATGCTAAGTGCATTATCGGGAAGAACCCATCAAGTCATGACGGCGATTGCCTTATCCAACCGTCAACAGACGATACAGTCACTAATTGTGACAGATGTGACATTCCGCGAGTTATCTTTGCTCGAAATACAGGATTATATACAGTCAGGTGAGCCAATGGATAAGGCAGGCGCTTATGGAATACAAGGAATTGGTGGGCGTTTTATACGTAAGATTAATGGCAGCTATCATGGGGTTGTTGGTTTACCACTGGTTGAAACAGACGAGCTAATTCAGCGATTTTTAGCGTTAAGTGATGGTAAGGGGAAGTCATGACAGCGGAACTATTAGTGAACATTACACCATCTGAAACGCGTGTTGCTTATATTGATGGTGGGATATTACAAGAAATTCATGTTGAACGAGAAGCAAAAAGAGGGTTAGTAGGGAATATTTACAAAGGCCGTGTGAGCCGTGTCTTACCGGGAATGCAGGCGGCCTTTGTTGATATTGGTCTAGATAAAGCGGCTTTTTTGCATGCTTCTGACATTATGCCTCATACGGAATGTATTGCAGGAGATGAGCAGAAAAACTTTCATGTCAGGGATATTGCAGAACTGGTTAAACAAGGACAAGATTTAATCGTCCAAGTTGTTAAGGACCCTCTTGGTACTAAAGGCGCTCGCCTGACTACGGACATTACTCTTCCTTCTCGCTATTTGGTCTTTATGCCAGGGGCTTCCCATGTTGGCGTCTCACAACGTATCGAAAGTGAAGATGAAAGAGAACGCTTAAAAGCCTGTGTTTCACAGTATTGTGATGAAAATGGCGGTTTTATTATCCGTACGGCAGCAGAAGGGGTCGGGGAAGAGGAAGTTAAACAGGATGCTGCTTTCTTAAAGCGCCTGTGGGCGAAAGTGATTGAACGAAAAAAGCGTAATGTGACTCGCACAAAAATTTATGGTGAATTAGCGCTTGCCTTCCGCATTATCCGTGATTTTGCTGGCGCTCACCTTGACCGCATTCGTGTTGACTCTCGTTTGACCTATACTCAATTACAAGAGTTTATCGAAGAGTATGTGCCAGAAATGACCGCTAAGCTCGAGCTCTATCAGGGAAACCAGCCGATATTTGATTTGTTTGACGTTGAAAACGAAATTCAGCGAGCAATGGATCGAAAAGTGGAGTTGAAATCAGGTGGTTACTTAATTATCGATCAAACTGAAGCCATGACAACTATTGATATCAATACAGGGGCATTTGTTGGGCATCGTAACCTTGAAGAAACCATCTTTAATACCAATATCGAAGCCACTCAAGCGATAGCAAGGCAGCTGCGTTTGCGCAACTTAGGCGGTATTATTATTATTGATTTTATTGACATGGCTGACTCAGAACATCGTCGTCGTGTGCTAGCATCATTAGAGCAGGCATTGAGTAAAGATAAAGTCAAAACAACCATTAATGGTTTTTCGCAGCTAGGCTTAGTCGAAATGACGCGCAAGCGCACAAGAGAAAGCTTAGAACATGTGTTATGCGATGACTGCCCAACTTGCCAAGGACGTGGAACTGTTAAATCAGTCGAAACAGTATGTTATGAAATCTTACGTGAAATAGTTCGTGTGCACCGCACGATAGATGCCGATAGGTTCCTCGTTTATGCCTCTCAAGCTGTGGTGGATGTCCTTAAAGGGGATGAGTCACACGCTCTTGCAGAAGTTGAAATTTTTGTTGGGAAGCAAGTTAAAGTTCAGACTGAGCCACTTTACAGTCAGGAACGTTTTGATGTCGTGATGATGTAATAAAGGAGATATGAGTGAGACGACTGCCACGTGTAGCACTGGTGACGACTGCGGTTATATTATTGCTGTGCGCATTAGTGTTGTCTGGGCTGCGTTTTCTTCTGCCAAATATCGATAATTATCGGCAAGATCTGATTGATTACGTTGAAAGAAAGACCGATGTATCCGTACAAATTGGTAAAATCAAAGGGGCTTGGCAATCTTTTGGCCCCGTACTGACGTTATCTGATGTAGTTTTACAGAATCAAACCACCGATATCACAGCGAATACTATTAGGGTTGAATTAGATATCTGGAGCTCGTTGTTTTCTCTACGCTGGCGTTTTCGTGATTTAACCTTTTATCAATTAAATGTGGATTATAAAATCCCTTTTAGTTTTGGAGACTCAACAAAAGGCGAGTCTTTAGATGGCATTGAAGATCTATTTTTACGGCAATTTGACCATTTTGTATTAAAAGAAAGCCGATTAACCTTTCTCACACCTTCTGAACAAAAAACGACGCTGATTTTGCCCGAACTCTCGTGGCTTAATGATAATGAACGGCATCGTGCTCAAGGCTTTGTTAGCCTCGAAACCATTAATAAACAGCATGGTTATCTGCAAGTAAAGCTTGATGTGTCAGATAAAAATGGCGTGTTAAGCGACGGTATTTTTTATCTGCAAGCGGATAATATTGATATGCAGCCATGGCTTAGCCGCTGGTTACGGGATAACACGTCATTACGGGATGCCAACTTTAGCCTGTCTTCTTGGGTAACCCTGAGAAATCACCGCATTGATAGCGGCCTTATTCAATTGCGGCAGGGGGAAGCTAACTGGGGAGAGGGCAAATTAGCACAAAACTTACAAGTTAATGATTTGCTTTTGCGAATGAAAAGGCAGGGGAGTGGGTGGTTATTTAATATTCCCGAGCTTGATACCTTAAAAACCAATGAATTTATTTGGCCACAAGGGAGCGTCTCGGTCTTGTATTTGCCTGCTAGCAAAAAATATCAGGATAATGACCATTGGCGCATCCGTGCAAAAGATATTGAACTTGAACGTTTAAGTGAAGTGTTACCCACATTTTCCTTTTTAACCCCTGAAATGGTACAGGATTGGCAACATCGCCAACCAACGGGGCTGGTGAGTGAATTTGCACTTGATATCACGCCAAATCTGCCTGAAAACGTACAATTCAACATGGACTGGCAAAATGTTAGCTGGAAAAAATGGAAAGAATTACCTTCGGTTAACCATTTTTCGGGGGCTTTAATTGGCGGAATGCAAAGTGGTGGTGCAACGGTCCGCTTACAAGATAGTGAAGTGGACTATCGTGATGAATTTAAAGCCCCTTTTTCGATAAAGACGGCAACGGGCCAATTCCATTGGGTCAATAATGACAGTGAATTTAAATTGTGGAGCCCATCATTAGAGGTACAAGCAACGTCATTATGGGCCAATGGTGAGTTTCGTTACGCAAAAGCGAAAAAAGGAAATTATGCCGATCTCGCTATTCTTGCCGGAATTCGTTTAGATGATGCGGGAGATGCATGGCGTTATTTTCCCCAAAAGTTAATGGGCCAAGATGTGGCGGATTACCTGACGAAAGCGATTATCGCCGGTAGTGTAGATAACGCCACTTTAGTCTATAAAGGCGACCCCGCTCATTTTCCTTATGATAACAATGATGGGCAATTCCAAGTTTACGTTCCTCTGCGTGATGCCACATTTGAATATGACAGTGAATGGCCTGCGTTGTTGAACTTGGATATGGATTTAGACTTCAGGCGTGCAGGGCTATATATGCATGCACCCGCCGTGAAATTGGCCGATGCCACCGCAACTAACCTTGATGCCGATATTCCTGATTACACGAAAGAAATGCTGTATATCAATGCGGATATCCATGGAACAGGAAAACAAATCCAACAATATTTTGTGCATACCCCGATGAAACACTCAATTGGCGATACACTTGAAGAGTTACAAATTGGGGGAGCCGTTAATGGGCAGTTGGGATTGTCTATTCCACTGGTAGCGGGTAAGGACGTTGTTGCTAAAGGGAAGGTCAATCTCAATCAAAATGATTTATACATTCAGCCGATTGATAGCACTATTTCTGCGTTAACGGGCAGTTTTGAGTTTAACAATGGCGATCTACGAGGGGAAAACCTGCGGGGTCATTGGTTCGAACAGCCGATTACTGTCGATTTCACCACCACAGACCAAGCAAAAAATTATTTAGTGGATGTGAATATTAACGGAAACTGGGCCGTGAATAAATTGGCCATGTTGCCTACTGAGATTAAGCAAAAAGTGTCAGGAACCACTGACTGGAAAAGCCAAGTTGCTATCACGATTCCAAATACGGCAAAAGAGCCAGTAGGCTTACAAATAGGCATCACCGCAGGGTTAAAACAACTGAAAAGTCAGTTACCCGCTATTGATAACACTCTATTAGCGGAACTTGGGCAAATTAACGTTCAGGCGAAAGGGACGACAGAGCAGTTGGAAGTTGGTGGTGATATTGGCAAGCGCATTGGTTTTAATTCGCAGTGGGGGCTGAGTGATAAGCCTTTAAGCTTATTAAAAGCCCATATTGCCCAATGGCGTAATGGCATTCCTGAATTACCTAAAGGCTCGTCTTTTGTCGTTGATTTACCTGCTATTACCGACATGAACTGGGAGAAATTAGCTGGGTTGCTAGTGTCTTCCCATAGCCGTGAAGGCGGTATGAATATTCGCTTACCTGACATGCTTGAGGTCAATATTCCATCTATTTATCTCGCTGGGCAGCAATGGAATGCAGTCAATTTTTCCTATGACTTACAACAGGCTGAGCAATTAGTCAGTATCAATAGTGAAAACCTAAAAGGTTCGTTACAAATATTTGCTTCACAGCCTTGGCAGGTCGCTATTGATTATTTGTATTACAATCCCAGCGCTTCCACGAGCGCCGAAATTAATAACCTCGCCACAAGCCAATTTGATTTTAGCCAATGGCCGCAATTACAGTTGCACTGTAAAGAGTGCTGGGTTGCTGGGCAGAAATTGGGTGAGATTAGCGCGAATATCAAACCTAAAGGGACATTATTGCAATTGACTGATGGCACGTTAGATAACAGTGTTACGAAATTAAAGTTAGATGCGATTTGGGACAGTGAAAAAGGCAATAAAACTCAAGTTGCAGGCTCATTAACCGGTGATGCTTTCGACGAAACAGCAGCCTATTTTGGTATATTAGTTCCGATTATCCAATCACCTTATACTATTGAATTTGATTTAAATTGGGCTAACTTGCCTTGGTCACCCGATATTGCCTCTTTAAATGGTAAAATGTCTGCAAAATTGGGTAAAGGTGCGATTGCTCAAATGGGCGGTGGCCGCGCAGGGCAAATATTGCGCCTAGTCAGCTTTGATGCCTTGTTACGTAAGCTACGATTTGATTTTAGCGACACGTTTAGTAATGACTTCGATTTTGACTCGATTAAAGGTGATGCGACGATTAAAAATGGTGTGTTGGTTTCGAAAAATACCTATGTTGATGGCTTAGTTGCAGACATCTCATTTGATGGTCAAATTGACCTTGTTAAACGCCAAATTAACGTCGAAGCCGTTATCACACCAGAAATATCTGCTACAGTAGGAGTAGCAACCGCGTTTGTGGTAAATCCATTTGCTGGGGCTGCCGTATTTGCAGCAACAAAAGTGCTCGGTCCATTATGGAGTAAAGTTTCCGTTATTCGTTACCGAGTAACAGGTAGTTTGGACGAGCCGAAAATTGATGAAGTATTACGTCAACTTAAGGAGACTCAAGAGTAATGAAAAATGGCAACGTTGCACTTTTGCAGTTATGTAGCGGAAATAATACTAAACACAATTTGGCGCAAATCGAACAGCAGATCAAACAGTTACCCGAAACCGTTGAGTTAGTACTGACACCTGAAAACGCATTGTTATTCGCGGATGCTGCAACGTATCGCAAACAAGCAGAAGAGCAAGGAAAAGGCCCTTTGCAAAATGCGATTAGCGCAATGGCTAAACGTTATCATGTTTGGATTTTAATTGGTTCAATGCCAATGGTTAGCCGTGAAGATCCTGAGCGTATTACAAGTAGTAGCTTATTGTTTGATTCTGAAGGAAATATTAAAGCGCGCTACGACAAAATTCACATGTTTGATGTCAATATCGAAGACGAGCAAGGCACTTATAACGAGTCTGTAATTTATCAACGCGGTGAACATATTACCGTCGTTGATACACCCGTTGGTCGCCTTGGCATGACAATTTGCTATGATTTACGTTTTCCAGGTTTATTCCAAGCATTACGCGAGCAAGGCGCAGAAATTATCTCTGTACCTGCTGCATTTACCCGTTACACCGGCCAAGCGCATTGGGAACCGTTATTACGTGCTCGTGCGATAGAAAACCAATGCTATATTTTAGCGCCTGCTCAAGTTGGTGTGCATGGTACGCGTCGCACGTGGGGGCATAGCCTTGCCGTTGACGGTTGGGGTAAAGTGATGAAAAAGAACGTGGATGCAGTTGCTTCTACGGTACTGAATATTAAAACAGACAGCTTAAGTGTCATGCGTGAGCAAATCAAAGTGGTCAAACACAACCGCTTTAGACCGCAATTGACATCATTGATTAAAAAAGAAACCAAAGAGTAACGAATATGAGTTTAGTTTCTGTCAGCGAACACTTGCTGGCCGCCAACCGCCTTGGGCAAGAAAATCTGTATGACATTTTAGGTTTGTTATCTGAGCGCCATCTGGATTACGCGGATCTGTTCTTTCAATCGAGTTTCCATGAGTCGTGGGTACTTGAAGATAGGATCATCAAAGATGGCTCTTATAATATCGACCAAGGTGTTGGCGTAAGAGCTATCAGTGGTGAAAAAACCGGGTTTGCTTATGCTGACCAAATTTCACTTCATGCGCTGACACAAAGTGCAACCGCTGCACGCAGTATTGTGAATGAGCAAGGCACTGGTAAATCACAAATTTTAACTAACGTTGAATATAAAAAATTGTATTCAGCAGCAGACCCACTGCAAAGTTTATCGCGGGAACAAAAGATTGATTTACTGCATCGTGTTGACCAAGTTGCTCGTGCAGAAGACCCGCGTGTCATTGAAGTCAATGCCAGCTTAACCGGTGTTTATGAGCAAGTGTTAGTCGCTGCAACAGACGGCACTTTAGCGGCAGATATTCGCCCATTAGTGCGTTTATCGGTCAGCGTGCTGGTGGAACATGATGGCAAGCGCGAGCGTGGTGCGAGTGGTGGCGGTGGCCGTTATGGTTACGAATATTTCCTGGAAATTCACCAAGGGCAAGTAGTTGCTGAGCAATATGCACGTGAAGCGGTGCGTATGGCGCTGGTGAACTTGTCTGCGATCGCAGCGCCTGCTGGAATGATGCCAGTTGTGCTGGGCGCTGGTTGGCCGGGGGTTCTATTACATGAAGCAGTAGGCCATGGTTTAGAAGGTGACTTTAACCGTCGCGGTACCTCTGTTTTTTCAGGCCAAATTGGTGAGCAAGTGGCATCGCCACTGTGTACGGTCGTGGATGATGGTACGATTACAGGCCGTCGAGGTTCTCTCGCTATTGATGACGAAGGGGTGCCTGGGCAGTATAACGTCCTAATAGAAAATGGTGTTTTACGTAATTATATTCAAGATAAACTGAATGCACGCCTGATGGGAGTTGCTCCAACAGGTAATGCACGCCGTGAATCTTATGCACACTTACCTATGCCGCGTATGACCAACACCTACATGTTAGCAGGGACATCAACGCCAGAAGAAATTATCGCGAGTGTGGATAAAGGCATATATGCACCAAACTTTGGTGGTGGTCAAGTCGATATCACCTCAGGTAAATTTGTATTTTCGACATCAGAAGCTTACCTGATTGAAAAAGGTAAGATTACTTCTCCTGTGAAAGGGGCAACGTTAATCGGCTCCGGTGTTGAAGCTATGCAGCAGATTTCAATGGTTGGTAATGATTTGGCTCTTGATAAAGGCGTTGGTATTTGTGGTAAAGAAGGCCAAAGTGTGCCGGTTGGTGTGGGGCAGCCTACATTAAAATTGGACAAACTGACCGTTGGTGGTACCGCGTAATTTTCACGGCGATTGAGATAAATTAGGCTTTGCTCGCCCTTGTGACAAACTCTTGGAGATGTTGTGACTAGGGCGTTTGTGTGCCTGCAAAGCACAAAAAACTGAGGTGTTATGAATAAACGTATTTTACCCGTCGTGTTGATGGCTATTTTGATTGTCATTAGTCTTTATTTTAATGGTGGCGATAAAACGGCACCAGAAGCCCCAGCCACGCAGAACAACCCTCCGGCTCGTGAAGCAGTCGCGCCAAAAGAAACCTCACAAACCATCGATAAACTGACCGCACAAGATAATGTGGTCAGCTTTATGGAGAAATACCAAAAACTTCCCGCTTTCTATATGACAAAGAAACAAGCCCGCGAAGCAGGATGGGATGCGAAAAAAGGCAATCTTTGCGATGTATTACCAGGAAGAGCGATTGGCGGCGACCGTTTTTCTAACCGTGAGAAAGGGTTACCCATTGCACAAGGGCGCCAATGGTTTGAAGCAGACATTAATTATCGTTGTGGTCACCGAGGAGCCGATCGCTTGTTATACTCATCGGACGGGATGATTTTTGTGACGCATGACCATTATAAGAGCTTTACGCAAGTCAACTAAAGGAAAACCGTGATGAGCAAACAGGTGATCTTTGATTTCAGGCAGATAAACTCATTGAATGATTTTTATGACCAATTTGCTCGGCAATTTTCCCTTCCTGACTGGTTTGGTCGCAATCTTGATGCCCTGTGGGACATGGTTTCCGCAGGCATTGAGTTACCTGTCACTATCACGTTTTCACACATGACTGCGGAACAACGTATCCAATTCGCAGATGTTATTGATGTGATGAATGACGCACAAGATATGTGGGAAGAAGAGTTCATTTTTGCTTTAGATATAACAAAAAGCTCTAACTAATATTCCTATCACTCATGGTAAAGTCTAAATAAGATAACTGAGCTGATAGGGGTCTTTAGGATGAATAACGTTACCTGTACTGCTTTTCCGCTAAAAGAAAAAAAATTCCTGATTGTTCACGGCTATACCGCATCCCCTGAAAAAAACTGGTTTCCATGGTTGAAATCAGAGCTCGAAGCTTTAGGCGCTTTTGTTAACGTGCCCACCATGCCTGATTCATTAGCCCCAGACCCTAAAAGGTGGCAGCAGCGCTTACAACATTTGCCTTTTGATATTGATGAAAATACGGTTTTGATTGGCCATAGCTTAGGTTGCGTCACCGTATTACGATTTCTTCAAAATGCAGGGCAGCCGGTAGCGGGTTATGTATTGGTATCAGGGTTTGATGAAAAACAGCAAACATTGCCTGAATTACAGCACCACACAGTTGAACCATTGAATTATGACGAGCTCATACAGATAGCAAATAATCGAATATCGATTATATCAACCAATGATGGGATTGTATCACCAGAGTCTTCGAAAGCATTGGCTTACGCCTTAAAAACACAGGTTATTATTGAAGGCTCAGCCGGTCATTTCCTTGATAGAGAAGGCTACACTGAATTTAAAACACTCCTTGATACAATCAAAACGCATTTTAGTTAGTTATGGCTGGTAAGAATACTAGGTACATTTACCAAGAAAAATCCCCTAGCCGCAGCATAGGGGGTAATTCATTAAGCCATTTCAGAGAGATCTTTCAAGTATTGAAAGATTTGTCGATAGGCTTTTGGTGGTTTGTTACCTTCACGCTCTTTTTTAGCATTACGGACTAATGCTCGCAGTTGTTGCCTGTCTGTTTGTGGGAACAGGGCAACCACGTCTTCAATGACTTCATCACCGCCATCTAATAAACGGGTACGTAAGTCTTCCAGTTTATGTAAAATGACCACTTGTTGGTTGTGACGGTTTTTAAGCTTATCCAACGCCTCTGTAATCGGCTCAACTTCACGTGAACGTAATAACTTACCGATCAGTTGCAATTGGCGACGACGGCCTTCACGTTTGATTTTTTGGGCAAGTTCAATGGCTTCAAGTAATTGAGTATCTAACGGGATGCGCTCTAACTCACTTTTACTTAAATCTACGAGCTCAGCCCCTAATTTTTTGAGGATCTCAGCATCGCGTTTAATTTCGCTTTTACTGACCCAAATGATTTCCTCGTCTTCTTCGTCTTGCGGCGCTGGGATATCATCCAGCCAGTCATCAGGCTGTTTGGCCATATCGATTTTCCTTTTTACCGAACACAGTCGTTTAATTACGCGTAATTAATATGATTTACTGTGTTGTGAGTGTTAACATTCATCTATTATATATTGTAACTGGGAAAACCCCTCTATGACTACCTAGCATTTGCTTGCTAGGGCAGAAAATCACGTTTCCCCCACATTTTTGATTGGACTAAAGCATGAGTGTAACTGAACAAGTCACCGAACAACGCAAAAAACTCGAAGAAGCCGTCGCGCACGCATTAGAATTCGCCAAGACACGTTGTGATGCTGCGGAAGTCGCAGTAAACAAAAGCACTGGAATTAGTGTGAGTACCCGCCAAGGGGAAGTTGAAAATGTTGAGTTTAACAGTGATGGAGCGCTAGGGATCACCGTTTATCATCAACAACGTAAAGGCAGTGCGTCTTCTACAGATTTAAGTCCTGAAGCTATTGAGCGCACAGTTCAGGCGGCAATTGATATTGCTAACTACACCTCAGAAGACCCGTTTGCAGGGCCGGCAGACAAATCGTTGCTGGCTTTTGAAGCACCTGACCTCAATTTGTTCCAAGCGAGCGAACTTTCTCCTGAAGCCGCGATCCGTTTAGCGTCGGTTGCGGAAATGTCGGCACTAAATGCAGACTCCCGCATTGTGAATACGGAAGGCGGTAGCTTTAATGGGCACTACGGTGTGCGTGTGTTTGGAAACTCCCATGGTATGTTGCAAAGCTACTGTTCAAGCCGCTATTCGATGTCGAGCTGTGTGATTGCTGAGCAAAATGGTGAAATGGAGCGTGATTACGCTTATACGATTGGCCGGAGCATAGAGGCATTGCAGTCCCCTGAGTGGGTTGGGCAGGAGTGTGCTCGTCGCACCTTATCTCGTTTGTCACCTCGTAAATTGCCAACGATGAAAGCCCCAGTGATTTTTGCGGCAGAAGTAGCTACGGGTCTATTCGGTCACTTAGTCGGTGCCATTAGTGGTAGCAGTATTTACCGCAAATCGTCTTTCTTATTAGATAGCTTAGGAAAGCAAATTTTACCAAGCTGGCTGACCATCAACGAGCAACCCCATCTAATGGGCGGGTTGGCGTCATCTCCTTTTGATAGCGAAGGTGTCCGCACCTGTGAACGCAATATTGTTGAAAATGGTGTGCTACAAACGTGGCTAATGACCAGTTATTCCGCAAGAAAGCTCGGTTTGCAAAGTACAGGCCACGCGGGTGGCATCCATAATTGGCGTATTGCAGGCCAAGGCCTTTCTTTCGATGCATTGCTGAAACAAATGGGGACAGGGCTAATCGTTACAGAGTTAATGGGCCAAGGGGTTAGCGGTATTACGGGGGATTACTCACGTGGTGCTTCAGGCTTTTGGGTGGAAAACGGTGAAATTCAGTACCCTGTGAGCGAAATTACCATTGCGGGTAACTTAAAAGATATGTGGGCGAATATGGTCACTATCGCTGATGATATTGAAACTCGTAGTAATATTCAGTGTGGTTCGGTATTGATCCCAGAGATGAGTATTGCGGGAGAGTAGTTTTCTTATTTGTCCATTTAAAAGCAACAAAAAAGGCACTCAATTGAGTGCCTGAATATGTCAGAGGACTTACCTGAGTTTTTTAAATAAAACTTTTTTCGCTAAGCCTTCCTTAATCCAGTCGTTGTCGAAATTAACGGTGGAACTCACCAGCCGCTTCTGGCTGATAAACGATTTCCAGTACACGAACACGTGTTTGAACACCGTTTGGCAATTCCCAGCTGATTTCATCGTTTACATGCAAGCCCAACAAGGCTGCACCAATCGGTGCCATAACAGACAGCTGCTCTGCGCTATCTTTCAGTGACGCAGGGTAAACTAAGGTACGTGTGCGTTCTTCGTTGCTGATTAAATCCAAAAAGCGAACGGTACTGTTCATCGTGACCACATCAGCAGGCATTTCTTGTGGGGTCAGAATATCCGCACGGTCCAGTTCATCATTGAGCGCTTCGGCAACCGGTGTGCCCGCATAAGCCGGCTGTTCCATCAGTGTATCTAAACGTTCAGCATCTAAATCATTGATAATAATTGTTGGCTTTTTCATACCACACTCCAATAGAGACATACAAAGCAAACACCCCCCACCCATAAGGTAGGGGGTGTCGCTAGAAATAAGTTTGTTTAAAATATTAGGCGCTATACGCTTTAAAGGGAAGAGATCAGGATCACGATCTCTAAGCCTACCTTTGTAAAAAATACAGATTGATATTTTTATCGCTAGGTTTGAATTGACTACTCTTCGTCAAACCCACTTTCGAACAGGTTAATAATTGCGGATAATGCCTGATTTTCATCTGGGCCGCTAACCTCAATATCAATATTACTACCTTGTTCTGAGTCTAACATCAACATCGCAATAACGCTATCGGCCTCAGCCTCAATTTGGTTATTATTCCGCAAAATAACTCTTGAGTTAAATTGTTGAACTAAATCATAGAGTAACATCGCAGGTCGTGCATGCATCCCAAGCCGATTTTTGAGCGTTATAGTTGTTTTTACTGTCATTTACGGGTTACTTGCGTTTTTCCAGCGTTCTGTGGCGTGATTGCACATTTTTACCACGAGAACGGAAATAGTCGGCAAGTTGTTCAGCAACATACACGGAACGATGTTTACCCCCTGTACAGCCAATTGCGACAGTCAAGTAGCTACGGTTATTGGTTTCTAACATCGGTAACCATAATTCTAAATAGCTACGAGTTTGGTAAATGAAGTTATGGACTTCAGTATGCCTATCTAAGAATGCAGCCACGGGTCTATCAAGGCCTGTCATTGGGCGCAATTTTGGATCCCAGTGCGGGTTTGGTAAAAAGCGCACATCGAATACATAATCTGCATCAATAGGAATACCATGTTTGAAGCCAAAGGATTCAAACACCATTGTCAGTTCACGCTCACGTTTGCCCATCAAACGTGTTCTTAGCATCTCAGCTAATTCGTGAACGGACATTTCAGAAGTATCGATAACTAAATCAGCTCGAGAGCGTAAAGGCTCAAGTAGCTCATTTTCTTCATCTATCGCGCTCTCAAGTGAAAGATTTTTACTTGAAAGTGGGTGCAGTCGACGAGTATCACTGTAACGGCGAATAAGCGTGTTACGATCGGCATCTAGAAACAATAACTGAGGAGAGAAGGCTGAAGGTAATTTATCAATCGCTTCTTCGAAAATCTCTGGATTGTCGGGCATATTACGCACGTCGATGCTTACTGCTGCTGAAATATTACGATCAGCCAGTGAATTCGCTAACTCCGGTAGTAATACAACCGGTAGGTTATCTACGCAATAGAAACCCATATCTTCCAGCGCACGTAAGGCAACGGATTTCCCCGAACCGGAACGGCCGCTGACTATCATCAGCACCATGAGCTTGCTCCCTTTTGTTTCCTAATAATATGCTTCTTGAAAAGCAGTATTTGCCAAATAATATTACTTAGAAACCATAACAATATCATTTGCATATGGCAAGATACATAATTTATCTATTCTATAATTATGCGGTATAGCTCTTCGTCACTTTGTGCACTGCGTAGGCGTTTACAGAGCGTTTTATCGGCTAGTTTTTTGGCGATAAGCGACAATGTATGCAAGTGCGTTTTACATTGGTCTGATGGCACAAGTAGCGCGAATAGCAAGTCAACAGGCTGATTATCAATTGCATCGAACGCAATTGGCTCCTCTAAATGTAAAAAGACACCGACAGCACGGCTGCTTTCACCTTCGTTCAGCTTTCCATGAGGAATAGCAATACCACCGCCAATGCCTGTTGTACCAACTTTTTCTCTGGTTAATAACGCTTCAAATACCGTATTTTCAGGTAATTCCAATTCAACGGCAGCCAGCTCACTAATAATTTCTAAAGCTCTTTTTTTACTGGTGCACACAATATTATTACGTGTACAGGCTGATGATAAAACAACGTTTAACTGGATTTCTATATCACTATTCATTTTATTGTTCACTTAGGACTACAAAACCAGATGGTGTACCCACCATCTGGTTTGAAACATTATCCGGCTAATTAATAAGCCGCATCAATGTATTAATGTTGTCTCAGTTTTTCTTTATGTTTGGTTAATTGGCGCGACAGCTTGTCTACGAGTATATCTATAGCAGCGTACATATCGTTTTCTTCCGCTGAGGCGTGGAGATCCGCTCCATTGACTTGCACGGTTGCTTCCGCAATTTGTTGAACTTTTTCAACTTTCAAGACAACTTGGATACCATTAATGCGATCAAACAATTGTTCCAATTTTTTGAGTTTTTTCTCAACAGTCTCGCGCAATGCAGGAGTAAGTTCAATATTGTGTCCAGTAATCTGAAATTCCATACAATCTTCCTTATTTTATCAATTAAACCAGCTGTTTACGCTGATTAGAGGGCGGAATGGATAACGATTCTCGATACTTAGCAACAGTTCTGCGAGCGACTTGAATGCCTTGTTCAGCCAGCATACTCGTCAATTTACTGTCACTCAATGGTTTTGCTGGGTTTTCAGCAGCAACCAGTTTTTTCACCAATGCTCGAATTGCGGTTGAGGAGGCTTCGCCACCTGTGTCCGTATTAACATGGCTGGAGAAAAAATATTTCAACTCAAAAATGCCTCGTGGGCTATGGAGAAACTTTTGAGTTGTCACTCGTGAGATAGTTGATTCATGCATGTCCACTTGATAGGCGATATCGGCTAGTATCATTGGCTTCATGTACTCCTCTCCCAGCTCAAAGAATTCTTGTTGCTGTTCTACAATACAAGTCGCAACTTTTAATAGCGTTTCGTGGCGGCTCTCAAGGCTTTTAATCAACCATTTTGCATCTTGCAGATGACTCCGAATATATTGAGAATCATCTTCATTTGCTGAATTATGTAACATCGAAGCATAATGGTTATTAATACTTAGTTTAGGGATGCTATCTGTATTTAACTCAACTTGCCAGTGCCCTGCGATTTTTTTCACTAAAACATCAGGAATGACGTATTCCGATTCCCCGGTATTGATAGATTGGCCTGGCTTTGGATTTAACGTTAAAATCAGGTCTATCGCGGTTTTGAGTGCATCTTCTTTTAAGCGAGTTAATTTAGCTAACTGGCGAAAATCACGGTTAGCCAGTAAATCAATATGGTTACTAATAATGAGCTTTGCATCTTGTAGCCCATCAGTTTGCGCAGGGTAGAGTGACAATTGAATTAATAGACACTCTTTTAAGTCTTGTGCTGCGACACCCAGTGGGTCGAAATGCTGAATACGTTTGAGAACAGCAATGACTTCCTCAATACTAATCTCTGAGTTATCAATCCCTTCATGTATATCAGAAATTGCGGTTGTCAGATAACCGGAATCATCTATTGAATCAATAATAGCGGTGGCAATTGCCTTGTCCGTATCAGTAAAAGGGGTCAGCTCAGCTTGCCACGTCAGGTAATCTTGCAATGTTTGCGTTGTTTCACCTTGATAAACAGGGAGTTCATCAAAACTATAATCGTTACTGGTCCCTGATGGCGTGCCTGCCGTATATATTTCATCCCAATCCGCATCTAAAGGGAGCTCACCTGGCATATCTTGGTTTTCGAGAGCATCTTTGGTATCGAGCTCACTGGTATCGGCACTTTCATTTAGGGAATCAAGAGATTCGGACTCGGAATTTAACTCTTCTTGCTCAAGAAGTGGGTTAGTTTCCAAGGCAAGTTGAATTTCTTGCTGAAGCTCAAGCGTAGACAGCTGCAACAAGCGGATGGCTTGCTGCAATTGAGGGGTCATTGCAAGTTGTTGACTGACTCTAAGCTGCAAACTTTGCTTCATGAATCTGTTTTATTCTCCCTAAAAAATAACGACATACTCAGTTTATAACCGGAAACCTTCACCCAAGTATACACGTTTCACTTGTTCGTTCTCTAAGATCATGGTTGGTGACCCATGAGCAATTAAGTGTCCTTGGCTAACAATATAGGCTCTTTCGCACACATCTAAGGTTTCCCGCACGTTATGGTCGGTGATTAAAACGCCGAGGCCATAATCCCTTAAGTGCTGAATGATTTTTTTGATATCTAAGACGGAAATAGGGTCAACACCCGCAAAAGGTTCGTCTAATAAAATAAATTTTGGGTTAGCGGCAAGTGCTCTAGCAATTTCAACACGGCGACGTTCTCCACCGGATAGAGATTGCCCCATGCTGTCTCGAAGATGGGTAATACTAAATTCTTCCATCAGTTCCTCAGCACGATCTTTACGTTGCTGAGAATTTAAATCTTCACGAATTTCTAATACAGCCATTAGGTTATCATAAACACTGAGACGACGGAAAATGGAGGCTTCTTGAGGAAGATAGCCTATTCCACGGCGTGCACGTTCATGCAACGGTAGAAGGCTGATATCTTCACCATCAATCATAATTTTGCCAGCATCCCGCTGAACAATACCCACAACCATATAAAAAGTCGTTGTTTTACCGGCCCCGTTTGGTCCCAACAAGCCAACGATTTCACCTGATTTAACTTCCAGGCTGACATCTTCAACGACCTTACGTTTTTTATAGGCTTTAGCTAGATTTTCAGCGGTTAGTGTCGCCATAACAGTTATTTACTCTTACTTGCTGATGAATTTTTATTTGCTGCAGGGCCTTTTTCTTGCAATTGCGCTGGCAGTATTACGGTAGTGACGCGTTTGCCTTTATCACTAAATGCTTCCATTTGTTGCGTTGGCACAATATAGGTAATTTTGTCACCCTGAATATTGCTGTCTAATTGCTCAAGATAGGCATTGCCTGTTAAGGTGACGAGTTGTTTATCGACCTCATAACGGGCTTTGCTGGCATGGCCTTTAATTGGCTTGCCATCATCCTGTAATTGGTAAAAAGTAACTGGGGTACCAAAGGCCTCAATCACAATTTTATCCGAGTCACTACTTGGACGTGTTACAACCACTTTATTGGCTCTGATATCAATAGAACCTTGTTTAATAACAACATCATCAGTAAAGGTGGTGACGTTTTTTTCTAAATCAAGAGATTGTTTGACCGAATTAATCGTCATTGGCTGCTGCGTATCACTTTTTAATGCCATCGCAGGTAGGCTAAGAGCAAAAATTGCACTGGCAACAGCTCCTTGAATAAAACGTTTCTTAGTTACTTGATTCATTTTAATGCTCTTCTGGTTGTAACACATAATGAGTTTTTACATCTTCGATTAATTCAGCCGTTCTTGTACGAAGGTTTCCCTTCATTTTCATACCAGTAGAATTGAGACCTTGTCCAATAATGGTCACTTTATCATCAGATGAAACGTCTTGTGTTGTCAAATTGACAACTGCACTCTCAGTTGTAATTCGTTGGATCTGCGAGTCTTTAGTTAAACTATCAACTTGAACATCGCTGTATAAATAGAGAATTCTATCGTTCGTTAACCTTGCTTTGAAAGCCTTAACCGTCCAGGTAGGTTCACCTGCTTCGTTATAAGTGGTAAGAACCGGTTTCGAAAACCACGTGATTTTCCCTTCAGTGTAGTTATCTATTTTATCTGAAACGAGTTTATACGCTAAATTACCCGTTGGATTATAGACAAAAGTCACTGAATCATCAGTTTGATAATTAGGTTGCCCATCATTAATTACTTTATCCTCTGCGCTGTCGGAATCATTACCTGCTAAATTCCAACCGATAAGCCCTAATACCACTAAGGATAAAATAATGATTAACCACTTCTTCGCATTGCTCATGAATTCAATCTATTCGTTATATTGATAAACCTTTTGCTTCTTCTAGTTTGTCTTGAGAAAGCAAAATAAGGTCACAAAGTTCGCGGACTGCCCCTTTTCCGCCGCCAATACGGGTCACATAATCCGCTTTCGGTAATAGCAAAGGGTGGGCATCAGCAACGGCGACGGATAAGCCGACTTTGGCCATAACAGGCCAGTCAATCAGGTCGTCCCCAATATAAGCTATTTCTTCATCTGATAATTGTAGTGTATCTAACAGTTCGTGATACGCCAAAAGCTTATCGCTTTGCCCTTGGTAAAGATATGTAATCCCTAATGTTTGGGCTCTATCTTCAAGAAGCTTCGCTTTTCTTCCTGTAATGATGGCGACTTCAATACCGGACGTTAATAAGCAACGTATTCCATAGCCGTCACGGACATTAAAGGCTTTGAGTTCTTCGCCATTATTTCCCATATAGACCAAACCATCGGACATGACACCATCAACATCGCAGATCAGTAATTTGATTTTTTCTGCTTTGATTAAAACAGTATCGGCGACAGGGCCATAGCAGGTTTCCAAAAAGGTAGACGTCATGGTATTTCCTTATGTTATACAACACCTGCTTGTAGCAGGTCATGCATATGTAATACACCAACTAATTTGTTATCATTTGCGACCAGTAACGAAGTCACGTGTCGAGATTGCATTAAGTTGAGCGCTTCGACTGCTAACATGGTTGGCGATACTCGTATTCCACCGGGTGTCATTAAATCAGCAATTTTAGCGTTATTCAGGTCGATACCCATATCAAAGATACGGCGTAAATCCCCATCAGTGAAAATACCTTCAATATTCATGTCATCATCACAAATGACCGTCATCCCCAGTTTTTTGCGGGTAATCTCCACGAGTGCCTCACGTAAAGACGCGCTTTTAGGAATATGGGGGATATCATCTCCCGTATTCATTAAATCACGAACGAGGAGTAAAAGTTTGCGCCCAAGTGCGCCACCTGGATGCGAAAGCGCAAAATCATTCGCCGTGAAACCGCGTGCAGTTAATAAGGCAATCGCTAATGCATCCCCCATCACAAGCGTCGCAGTTGTACTTGTGGTAGGTGCGAGCCCCAAAGGGCAGGCTTCTTGAGGCACCTTGATGCACAAATGCACATCAGCATATTTCCCCATATTACTATCAGGGTTATTAGTCATGCAGATTAAGGGAACCTTAATTCTTTTTAAAACAGGAAGCAGGGCCAAAATTTCCCCTGACTCCCCTGAATTCGAAATGGCTAACACAACATCTTTATGCGTAATCATCCCAAGGTCACCGTGGCTAGCTTCTCCTGGGTGAACAAAAAATGATGGCGTACCTGTGCTCGCTAGTGTGGCTGCAATTTTACGACCAATATGCCCCGATTTCCCCATTCCCATTACGACGACTTTGCCTTCACAGTTAAAAATAAGCTGGCAAGCGCGGTCAAAATCAGTATTGATATATTGTTCGAGGTTTTTTAGACCTTCGTGTTCGATATGGAGAACTTCTTTACCTACTTTCTGAAAATCGAAGTTTGACATTTCTAGTTCCATGCGTAGCTTTCAAGTTAATGGGATTAGCGAAATCAAATTGTATAACGAATACTTGGTATCAGTAAGTATTTTGTCAGTTAAGCTATTTTTAATGTTAGCTTTAGACTTTATAAGTATTTTTGGCACTTCGGTGTAGAATTTAATCTGTATTAGAGGGTTTCATTAGCACCTTGAACCAAAAATAGATATGCAAATTCGCGTATCCTCAGCTAGGTAAATTATAGCATTCTAAGAGCTATCTGCTGTTAATCGCGAAAGCTTTTGCTGACTATAAATAAATTATATTGTTTTTTCTCTGTATTATTTAGGTAAAAACAAAGTTGTAATACTAAAAGTCATATTTTCGACGCTATAATACTATAAATTCTATTTTGTTGTGATATTTGACGATTTTCAGTTTATCTTTCGGTAACATCTGAAGGGATAAAAATGTTTACGCGTGGTGTATAACGAGTTATTTAACAATGCAAGCACAGACAGACAACTTAATTGAAGTACGGAACATGTCCTTTACTCGAGGAGATCGGAAAATATTTGAAAATATTAATCTGACTGTTCCTCGTGGGAAAATTACGGCAATTATGGGGCCGTCAGGGATCGGTAAAACCACATTACTGCGCTTGATTGGTGGGCAATTACGGCCAAATGAAGGTGAAATTTGGTTTGATGGTGACAATATTCCGGCTCTATCACGCTCAAAACTGTATCAGTCTCGTAAAAAGATGAGCATGCTGTTCCAGTCTGGAGCACTATTCACAGACATGGACGTATTCAATAATGTGGCTTTCCCGCTGCGTGAGCACACTAACCTGCCTGAATCGCTGATCCATACGACGGTGATGATGAAATTAGAGGCGGTTGGCTTGCGAGGCGCTGCCAAATTAATGCCATCTGAATTATCGGGTGGTATGGCTAGGCGGGCCGCTTTAGCGCGAGCTATCGCTCTAGACCCAAATTTAATCATGTTTGATGAGCCTTTTGTTGGTCAAGATCCGATTACTATGGGTGTTTTGGTTAAATTGATTGATGAGCTTAATCAGGCGCTGGGTGTCACCTGTGTCGTGGTTTCCCATGATGTTCCAGAGGTATTGAGCATCGCAGATAATGCTTATATTGTTGCGCAGCAGCATGTCATTGCTCAGGGAACGGGTGAAGAATTGCGTGAAAACCAAGACCCTCGTGTGCGACAATTCCTTGATGGTATTGCGGATGGGCCTGTTCCATTCCGTTTTCCCGCCAATGATTATCTAGCTGATTTATTAGGGTAAAATAAGATGATAATAAAGGCGATTGCAGCCTTCGGACGCCGATGGATTGATATATTTTCCGCGTTTGGTCGAGCAGGCTACATGCTGTTTCGTGCCTTACTTGGCAAACCAGAGTTTCGTAAACAATGGCCATTATTGATGAAGCAATTGTACGCCATTGGTGTGCAGTCATTGCTGATCGTTGCCGTCTCTGGGTTATTTATTGGGATGGTTTTAGGGTTACAAGGTTACTTGGTTCTCACGACGTTTAGTGCTGAAGCTAGCTTAGGTATGATGGTGGCGCTTTCACTATTGCGTGAACTCGGCCCCGTTGTGACTGCGTTGTTGTTTGCCGGACGAGCGGGTTCTGCGTTAACCGCGGAAATTGGCTTAATGAAAGCCACTGAACAGATTTCTAGCCTTGAAATGATGGCCGTTGACCCCCTCAGGCGAGTCATTGCCCCACGTTTTTGGGCCGGTTTTATTAGTATGCCATTGTTATCTCTGATTTTTGTTGCTGTCGGTATTTTAGGCGGTGCATTAGTTGGGGTTGACTGGAAGGGTATTGATGAAGGCTTTTTCTGGGCTTCAATGCAATCTTCCATTGATTGGCGGTTAGATTTAGTCAACTGTGTGATTAAAAGCTTAGTCTTTGCCATCACGGTTACTTGGATCGCATTATTTAATGGCTATGATGCCATCCCAACTTCGGAAGGGATAAGCCAAGCTACAACAAGAACCGTTGTGCATGCGTCATTGTCTGTTTTAGGACTGGATTTCGTACTTACCGCACTGATGTTTGGGAACTAAGTCATGCAAAGTAAAAAAAGTGAAATATGGGTTGGTTGTTTTATGTTGTTGGCGATTGCCGCAATTATCTTTTTGTGTTTAAAAGTCGCTGATTTAAAATCGATAGGAAGCCAATCCACCTATCAAATATCAGCATCTTTTGAAAATATTGGTGGCTTAAAAGAAGGCTCTCCAATCAAAGTGGGCGGTGTGGTGATTGGTCGAGTTGCCAGTATCACATTAGATAAAAAAAATTATGTTCCTGAAGTGAAAATTGATTTATTGAGTGAATACGACAATATCCCTGATTCGAGTTCACTGTCAATTCGCACATCAGGTTTGTTGGGTGAACAGTATATTGCGATGAATATCGGCCCAGATGACGAAGAGTTAGGTATCGCAATCTTAAAAAATGGCGGGCGCCTTGAAGATACAAAGCCCGCGATGGTATTAGAAGACTTAATTGGCCAGTTTTTATATAAAAGTGGTGATAGCCAAGGTGCAGAGCCAGAGTCAACTGCACAGTAATTTGATGCTCCCTTTGAAGAATAAAGGAATGAATTATGTTTAAACGTTTAATGATGGTTGCTATGTTGGCCATTGCGCCATTTGCCATGGCAGTAGACCAAACCAACCCTTATAAGTTAATGGATGAAGCGGCGGCGAAAACGTTTAACCGCTTGAAATCAGAGCAACCCAAAATTAAGCAAGACCCCGAGTATCTCAGAACAATTGTTCGTGAGGAATTACTACCTTATGTACAAGTTAAATATGCAGGGGCTTTGGTGCTAGGAACCTATTATAAAGGGGCTACCCCTGCCCAGCGCGAGGCTTACTTCAAAGCGTTTGAAGATTACCTTGAGCAAGTTTATGGCCAAGCATTGGCTATGTATCATGGCCAAACGTATCAAATTGCTCCAGAGCAACCTCTGGGTGATAAAAACATTGTGGCTATCCGTGTAACGATTATTGATACTAACGGCCGTCCTCCTGTACGTTTAGATTTTCAATGGCGCAAAAATAGCAAAACAGGTTATTGGCAAGCTTACGACATGATTGCAGAAGGTGTAAGCATGATCACAACTAAGCAAAATGAATGGGGTGATATTCTACGTAAACAGGGTGTCGATGGCTTAACAAAACAGTTAGAAATCAGTGCAAAAGCGCCAATTACTTTAGAAGAGACAAAGTAATATGAGTCAGTTGTTAGCATGGGAAGTCAATGAAACAACACTGTATCTCACTGGGACATTAGACCGTGATTCGTTAATGTCGTTTTGGGATAAAAAAAATTCATCGCTGGAACAGGTTGAAAATATAGATGTTTCTGGTCTTAAGCACGTGGACTCAACTGGGTTAGCGATGCTAGTTCGCTTAAAAAGTGAATTCCAAGCTAAAAACCGTTCACTGAATATTACCGGTGTTAGCGATAACTTAAATACATTGATTGAACTGTATGGGGTTCAAGCGATTATCCTCAATTAGGTTAAACATCCGAAGTTGGGTCAAGTTATGTAAAAATAAGCGCCTCTATGTGCTTTTCGGCACAAGAGGCGTTTTCTTTGGTTTAAGTGTTGGGCCTAATCCTTTAGGATAGAGGATTAAGCTCTAAGTATTCTTATTGGGATGCTTCTGTACGCTATGCATGCAATTTTCACTATTTAGAGTAAAATTATAAATCACAAATAATTAATAAATTGAGTCATTATGGATACCAACGAAATTAAGCAAGTATTGATGGAAAAACTGTCTCTGAATGAGGCTATTGTTACTGGTGATGGTAGCCACTTTCAGGTTATTGCTGTCGGTGACATGTTTGACGGTATGAGCCGTGTTAAGCAACAGCAAGCAATTTATGCGCCTTTAATGGAGTATATTGCGGATAACCGCATTCATGCTCTGTCTATTAAAGCGTACACCCCTGCGCAATGGGAGCGCGATCGTAAACTTAGTGGCTTTTGATTTCAAAACCTAAGCGAACAGACTGTAAAATTCGACATACGAGAATACTTTAATGGATAAGTTTTTAGTTAAAGGACCAACCCGCTTACAGGGTGAGGTCACTATATCTGGCGCAAAAAATGCGGCATTACCAATCCTGTTCGCTGCTCTGTTGGCTGAAGAGCCGGTAGAAATACAGAATGTCCCTCACTTGAGGGACATTGACACAACAATTAAATTATTGAATCAACTAGGTACAAAAGTAAAACGCAATGGCTCAGTTTACGTCGATGCAAGCACTGTAACGACATACTGTGCGCCTTATGACCTCGTTAAAACTATGCGTGCATCTATTTGGGCTTTGGCGCCATTGGTTGCTCGTTTTGGTCATGGTGAAGTTTCTTTACCTGGCGGCTGTGCTATTGGTGCTCGTCCTGTTGATTTACATATCTCTGGTTTAGAACAATTAGGCGCCAACATTGTTCTGGAAGATGGTTATGTGAAAGCGACAGTCGATGGGCGTTTGAAAGGTGCGGATATCGTAATGGATAAAGTCAGTGTGGGTGCGACTGTCTCTATTATGACAGCTGCAACGCTAGCTGAAGGCACAACAACGATTGAGAATGCGGCACGTGAACCTGAAATTGAAGACACCGCCAACTTCTTAAATACTCTTGGCGCAAAAATTACAGGCGCAGGTACTGACCGTATTGTTATAGATGGTGTTGAACGTTTAGGTGGGGGAGTTTATAAAGTACTGCCTGACCGTATTGAAACGGGAACATTTTTAATTGCTGCAGCGGTTTCACGCGGCAAAGTCATCTGCCGCAATGCACGTCCAGATACACTCGATGCAGTGTTAGCTAAACTACGTGAAGCAGGGGCTAAGATTGAAATCGGTGATGACTGGATTAGCTTAGATATGGAAGGTCAGCGTCCAAAAGCAGTGACATTACGTACAGCACCACATCCAGGGTTCCCAACGGATATGCAAGCACAGTTTAGTTTACTTAATCTTGTTGCTGATGGGGCTGGTATGATCACCGAAACGATTTTTGAAAACCGTTTTATGCATATCCCTGAGCTAATCCGTATGGGCGCTCACGCTGAAATTGAAAGTAATACTGTGTTATGTCACGGAGTTGAAAAATTAACCAGTGCACAAGTGATGGCAACAGATTTACGTGCTTCTGCAAGTTTAGTTATTGCTGGCTGTATTGCTGAAGGGACAACAACCGTTGACCGTATTTATCATATTGACCGTGGTTATGAGCATATCGAAGATAAACTATGTGGCTTAGGTGCAGACATTCAGCGCGTGCATTCAGATGATTAATGCTTTGATGAGGTGAATAGGCGCTGGCTTCATTCATCTATTTTTGGTAAATCAAAAAAGGTTGTTCGATATTGAACAACCTTTTTTACGAAAGACCGTTTAAAAATGATTATCCTGCCTGCTCATCAGGAATTTCTTCGATAATCACATCAATATTTTTAATTTCGCCATCTCGTAAAATCTGTACTGCGGTTTTGCTTCCAGGGCGGATTTCTGCGACTAAGTCCATGGTTTCTGCGGCTGAAATGGCCGGTTTGCCATCAACGGATAAAATGATATCCCCTTGCAATATCCCCGCTTTGGCTGCTGGCCCGCCCGGGGCAACCTGGAAAACGCGTAATCCTTGTATTTGATTAATATTATTATGATTTGATCTTATTTGAGGCAATTCGCGTGCTGTAATACCAATATAACCACGGATAACTCGACCATCACGAATCAGTTTATCCATGATCTTAGTGGCAAGGGCGGTGGGAATGGCAAAGCTTAAACCTTCAGAGCTAATGCCTTGACCTGCAGTGAAAGAAAGTGTGTTGATACCAACTAACTCGCCTTCGGTATTAATTAATGCCCCGCCAGAGTTACCCGAGTTGATTGAAGCATCTGTTTGCAGGAAATTTTGCCGGCGAGTCGAACTTAGCCCTACGCGACCGGTTGCACTGATAATCCCTTGAGTAACGGTTTGACCTATATTGTAAGGGTTACCGATTGCAAGTACGACATCACCAACATGAGTGACGCGTTGTGTATTAATTGGAATGACAGGTAGGTTATCAGCGTCAATTCTCAGTACAGCGAGATCTGTTAATGGATCAGAACCAACCAGTAGGGCATCAAAAATAGCACCATCTTGTAAAGCCACTAAGATTTGGTCTGGGTTATCAACAACATGTTTATTGGTGATAATGTAGCCATTTTGGCTCATGATCACACCTGAACCGAGGGATTTTAATTCACGTCCTGACTGGGAAAAACTCCCTTTTGAGCTGCTGTAAACATAGACTACTGCAGGTGCAGCACGGCGTACAGCTTTGTTATAACTGACGGGTTCACTGTTTGTTTTACCATATAGTAAATCGGCTAAACCTTGAGGGCGCAAAGAAGGAACCGCAACGATAATAATCAATGCAGTCAACAGGCCAAGCATGACAGATAAAGTTAGCTTTTTCACCATAGGATATAAAATATTGAGTTATCGCTTAAACATGTTCTGAGCATAACACAAAAAAACGGGCACAGCAGAGTGATACTGTACCCGTTTATTGATTTTCAGAGGGTTTTTGATGAATTAATTTCTCATCAGTAAATATAAAGTTTCGCCATCACGTAATACTTTCATTGCTAACACCGGAGGTTTAGCGTCGATAATCTTACGGAATTGTTCAATAGTCTCAACACGAGCGTCATTGACACCAAAGATTAAATCACCTTTTACGAGGCCAATGGCTGCGGCTGGCGATTTTGGCGCTACGCTGTCTACTTGTACACCTTTAGTGTTGCTAACGGTTGCATTAGAAATTGTTGCACCTAATAACGATTCACTCAGTTTTTCTGCTTTTGTTGTTGAGCCTTCGTCGTTCTCCAGAACCACTTTGACTTCCATCGGTTTGCCTGAGCGAATTAAACCAATCGTGATCTCTTTACCGATTTGGCTGGTACCGATTTTGGCTCTTAGCTCAGCAAAGCTATTAATGCGTTTACCATCAACAGAAACTAAAACATCACCGGATTTAATACCCGCTTTAGCCGCCGATGATTTAGGTAAAACTTCACTCACGAAAGCACCGCGCTGTGCATCAATATTAAATGCTTTAGCGATATCGGAGCTCATTTCAGTACCTTTTATACCTAAGATCCCGCGTTTGACTTCACCATGCTTAATTAACTGCTCGCTCAGGTTTTTAGCCATATTACTTGGGATCGCAAAACCGATACCGATATTGCCGCCACCTGGTGCCAAAATAGCGGTATTAATACCGATTAATTCACCATTTAAGTTAACGAGTGCACCACCAGAGTTACCACGGTTAATGGAAGCATCGGTTTGGATAAAGTTTTCTAACCCTTCAAGGTTTAAACCGCTACGGCCTAATGCTGAGATAATCCCTGATGTGGCTGTTTGACCTAGGCCAAATGGGTTACCCACCGCGACAGCGAAGTCGCCAACGCGTAATTTGTCAGAGTCTGCAATACTAACAGCCGTTAAATTTTTGATATCTTTTGCATTGCTTATTTTCAATAAGGCGATATCTGTTTGTGGGTCTTTACCAATTAAGTTAACTGTAATTTCTCGACCATCATTTAATTGAATTTGAATTTTGTCAGCACCATCAATGACATGGTTGTTAGTTAAAATATAACCTTGCTGGGCGTCAATAATGACACCAGAGCCTAAGCCTTCAAATGGACGCACGCTTTGTTGTTGCTGTGGTATATTTGGGCCAAAAAAGAATTTAAGTTCTTCTGGAATTTGTTGGCTCTGTACGCGGGTACCAGACACATGAATATTCACTACAGCAGGCAATACTTTTTCAAGCATAGGGGCCAAGCTAGGCATGTTCTGGCTTTGGGCTGTAGCAGGTAAAGTGGCGGGCAATGCTGCACTGCTAACCGCAGGAATAGCCGCTAAAGATAACCCTAAACTCATTGCTACTGCGGTAAGAAAAAAGTTTTTTCTTTTCATAATTCAGTCGATTCTCTCAAGAATAAATTATTAACTCACTGTGAATGCAACTTAGAAGAAACACAATGCGTTGATATAATATTGGTTGGTATCAGATTCAATTTTACTGATGACTATGACTACCGATTATGCGCAAAAGTTCCCATGACGGGTAGCGAATATCTACTCTTTTACATCTATTTACACGTGCTTTAAGTGAAACTTTAATTTCTATACAGTAGATAAATGAATTGTTAAATTGTATTTGGATGGAAATCTTGTTCAGAATTATTAAATAAAAATTTAATAATGAAAGACACACAGAAAGTGATTAAATTTAGTGTGTTTTATAGTAAATCACCAGTAAAAGGTGCTTACTGGTGATAAAAGATAAAAATTTACTTTTCTTTCTCTTCGATAGGGCGGAAAAGACCCGAAGCACCATCTGAGTAATCTCTTGGTGGCATCTTAACCGGCGCTTGGTCGTTATCTGCTTCAGATTCGGTTAAACGATAGTTAAATGGGTTGTCTTGCTCTGGCATATCAGGCATTAATTCAGACGAACTTTGTGCCATGTGTTGGTAAAGCTGGCGGTAATCGCGTGCCATTTTATCCAATAATTCTGCGCTACGGGCAAAATGGCTAACAAGTTCTTTACGGTACTCTTCGAGTTCAGTACTTTTTTTGTCTAGCTCAGCTTGCGCTGTTTTTTGTTGGCGAAGCTTTGGGTTGCCATAGCGCACAACTAATGCACCGATGATAAAACCCACAATCAATCCGATTAATGCATACTCCCAGGTCATGCTGACTCCTTCATTACTTCAATGTTCACAGATTCAATGTTCGCAGAAATTAGTGTTGTTACCGTTACTATACCTTAAATAATTCAAGTTGCATGTAAGCGTCAAGTAAAGCGTCTTAACATATTGCCATCTGACGAGTTAAGTGATGAAAAAATCTACAAGCCTTGAAGTCGATAGGTTTAATTAGCCAACAACTTATTAAGAGTGGAATCTTAAATCGAATTTCCTTACTCTATATAGCGCTCGTTAACCGAAAGTTAAATGATAACTGAATCTGGTTATAATAAAGGCAGTGTATATCAAATAACGGTAAAAAAACCGAAAAATTTTTAAGGATTATTCAGTTAATGTCGCCGATGACCCCTACAATGCGTTATCAACAAGCGCTTGCTGATGGCAACTATCAGCCAGATGACGTACAAAAGCTTGCTGTGGAACGCTTGGATAAAATATATCAGCAGCTTGTTGATGCCAATTTTTCCACTTTACAAGATAAGCCTTCAGGTTTAAAGCAACGCTTTAGTCGTCTTTTAGGCAAAACGTCAACAGCGCCGATTATTCCCGTACAAGGACTATATATGTGGGGCGGCGTTGGTCGTGGGAAGACTTGGCTAATGGATATGTTTTACGAAAGTTTGCCAGGTACTCGTAAACTTCGCTTGCATTTTCATCGGTTTATGAAAAAAGTACAAGAAGATTTGATGGCATTGCAAGGCCAAGAGAACCCGCTAGATATTATTGCAGATGAGTTTAAAAAACAAACGGATGTGTTGTGTTTTGATGAGTTTTTTGTGTCGGATATTACCGACGCTATGATCCTTGGCACTTTGCTCGAAGGGCTCTTTGCTCGCGGGATCACACTGGTCGCAACTTCAAATATCCCCCCTGATAATCTCTACCGTAACGGTTTGCAGCGAGCGCGTTTCTTACCTGCTATTGAGCAAATTAAAAAATACTGTGATGTGATGAATGTCGATGCAGGCATTGATTACCGCTTAAGGACCTTAACTCAAGCACATCTTTTTTTATCTCCGATTAATTCTCAAAATCGCCAGCATTTGGATGAAATTTTCATTAAATTGGCTGGTAAGAAAGGAGAGCAACATCCCGTTTTAGAGGTTAATCATCGTAAGATGCAAGCCATTCATGCAGCGGAAGGGGTATTAGCCATCGAGTTTAAAGTGTTGTGTGAAGAGCCTCGTAGCCAAAATGATTATATTTATCTATCAAATTGCTACCACACCGTGTTGTTGTACAATGTCCCCGTGATGGGAACAATAGATGAAAACCCAGCACGTCGTTTTTTGGCATTAATTGATGAGTTTTACGAACGAAAAGTTAAATTAGTTATTAACGCGGAAGTGCCAATGGAGTCGCTTTATCAAGGGCAACTTTTGGCTTTTGAGTACCAGCGTTGCTTGTCTCGATTGCAAGAAATGCAAAGTGAAGAGTACTTGAAAATACCGCATCTAACTTAAAGTGAGTAATCAAACAGGGTTGTTAGCAAAAAGTCACCTGGATTGCATGATTTAAGTACAAAGTGCGATGTTTATTCGAACAAACGTAAAAAAAATGCATTTGGGGTCGATTTTTGTTTCTGACTTCTCTATAATCTTGCGACCCCACGTTACAGCGTTGTTTTTTATTTCCCAAAAAATAACGCATAAATGCCAGTTAGGCTGCTCGAAGGGGTAGGTTTACTGGACAAAGAGTCGTGTGAACCTCAGAAAGCTTATGAACATGAGTGTTCACCAACGTGTAACTTCAATATTGGGTAAGTTTTAATGAAAACTTTTACAGCTAAACCAGAGACCGTAAAACGCGACTGGTACGTTGTTGATGCAGATGGCAAAACTTTAGGCCGTCTTGCAACTGAAATTGCTAGCCGTCTGCGCGGTAAGCATAAAGCGGAATACACTCCGCACGTGGATACTGGTGATTACATCATCGTTCTGAATGCAGAAAAAATTGCTGTTACCGGCAATAAACGCGAAGACAAAATCTACTATCGCCACACTGGCCATGTAGGTGGAATCAAGCAAGCAACTTTCGAAGAAATGATTGCTCGCAGTCCTGAGCGTGTGCTTGAAATCGCGGTTAAAGGCATGTTGCCAAAAGGACCTCTGGGTCGTGCAATGTACCGTAAACTGAAAGTTTACGCAGGTAATGAGCACAACCACGCGGCTCAACAACCGCAAGTTCTTGACATTTAATCGGGATTATAGCAATGGCTGAAAATCAATACTACGGCACTGGTCGCCGCAAAAGCTCATCTGCTCGTGTCTTTATTAAGCCGGGTAGCGGTAACATCACAATCAATCAACGTACACTGGAACAATACTTTGGTCGCGAAACTGCGCGCATGGTCGTTCGTCAGCCGTTAGAATTGGTTGAAATGTTGGAAAAATTGGATCTGTACATCACTGTTAAAGGTGGTGGTATTTCAGGTCAGGCAGGCGCAATCCGTCACGGTATTACTCGTGCACTGATGGCTTATGATGAGACTCTTCGTTCTGATCTGCGTAAAGCTGGTTTCGTTACCCGTGATGCGCGTTCTGTTGAACGTAAAAAAGTGGGTCTGCGCAAAGCACGTCGTCGTCCACAGTTCTCCAAACGTTAATTTATTACCCTTTGGGTATAAAATTGATGAAAAAACCCGTCTTAGTGGCGGGTTTTTTATTGTCTATTGTTTTACTTACATTTTTATTCTAAATGATAGAATAACGGCGTTGAATCATGATGCTTTATATAAGAACGAATATATAATTTAAAGAGAAAATAATAATCTAAAATTAAACGTAATTATGAGTTAACAGTATTCGTATATTTTTTATGAATACAGTTCAAACCATGGAGTTAACTTTAAGGTTTTTGTTCTTTTATTTTTGTTTTTGTGTTAATTAAATTCTAAGCTTCTTCTTTTTCTTTATTTTTTATGAAATAAATCGATGATTTTCTCTAGGTAGCCCCCCTAAGTTGTACAAAATCTGTTAGAATATGTCCCTGTTTTTTTATTTCACATTTCTCGCCTTTACTGTGCGGGAGGGTTGTGTTGACTTTCAATATGGATAAATGAAAGTTAAACACAGGGGATTTTAAAATGGGTAATGGGTAATTAAAAATTAATTACATTTCGTCCATTTTGTATTTTGGAGGTTTTAATGGCTGTCGCTCCTAATAAACGTTCGGTAATGACATTGTTCTCTGGCCCTACTGACATTTTTAGCCATCAGGTACGTATCGTTTTGGCTGAAAAAGGGGTAAGTGTTGAAATTGAACATGTCGAACCCGGTCATCTGCCTCAGGATCTGATTGATCTCAACCCATATCAGAGCGTTCCAACATTAGTTGACCGTGATCTGACTCTCTATGACCCACACATTATCATGGAATACCTTGATGAGCGTTTTCCTCATCCACCATTAATGCCAGTTTACCCTGTTGCACGTGGTACTAGCCGCCAATTGATGCACCGTATTCAAAATGATTGGTATTCATTAATGGGTAAAATAGAGAATGGTAGTGCGCAAGAAGCCGCAAATGCCCGTCGTCAGCTGTCTGAAGAACTGATCGCTGTTTCTCCTGTTTTTGCTGAAATGGAATTCTTCATGAGTGATGAATTCAGTTTAGTTGATTGCTATTTAGCGCCGCTATTATGGCGTTTACCCGTACTTGGTATTGAATTGAACCCATCTAGCAGCAAATACTTGCAGTTATATATGCAGCGTGTATTTGCTCGTGACGCATTCTTAGCATCGTTGACTGAATCTGAGCGCGAAATGCGTTTGTCTACAAGAGGCTAAAAGAATGATGGAAATGACAGCAATGTCACCACGTCGCCCTTATTTGTTACGTGCCCACTACGAGTGGTTACTTGATAACGATATGACTCCGCATTTGGTGGTTGATGTCACCGTTCCTGCTGTTAACGTTCCTATGGAGTTTGCCCGTGATGGGCAAATTGTGTTGAATGTTGCGCCAAGAGCTGTTGGTAATTTTGAAATAACCAATGATGAAGTGCGTTTTAATGCTCGTTTTGGTGGGATACCGCGTCAAGTTTATGTCCCTATGGCCGCAATTATGGCGGTATATGCACGTGAAAATGGTGCTGGAATGATGTTTGAGCCTGAAGCTGCCTATGATGCAGAATTATCTACAGGTTTTGAGAACGCTGAAGAACCTGAAGACAACATTACTTTAGTTCATGAAGCTGAATTTGTGGATGAAAATTCACATGAGCCGTCAGAGGATGAACCACCACGACCACCAAAGGGTAGGCCTTCTTTAAGAGTTGTAAAATAGCTCATTAGGCGGGTTAGTCGCAAATTAAAAACAGGGGGGACCCCCTCTGTTTTTATATACCTTCTATTTCATATAAATAGCTAACTAAACCCCTAGAAATAACAAAATACCTTCAGCAGCATTACGCCCATCAGCAATCGCAGTCACAACAAGATCTGAACCTCTTATTATATCCCCACCGGCAAACACTTTTTCATGGGAAGTTTGAAAAGGTATGGGACTATTACGGTTTGCCAAAATATGGCCATACTTATCACGCCTGACTAATGCGTTATCTAGCCAAGCTTGTTGGTGAGGTGCAAATCCATAAGCCACAATTACGGCATCGGCTTCTATAAAAAAGGTTGAATCATCAACGAGTTCTAATTGATGTCGACCATTTTCTAATTTGCCATTCTGTGTGCGAGTGGCGTAAACCCCTGTAAGCTGCTGTTGTTCATTAACGGCAAACTGGGTGACTTGCAAATTAAAATGGAACTGAGCGCCTTCATCTAATGCATTGGCAACTTCTTTTCGTGAGGCTGGTAGACTTTGTTCATCTCTACGATAGAGACAACTAACTTGTTTCGCTCCTTGGCGAATGGCGCTACGGACACAATCCATCGCAGTATCTCCACCTCCTAATACGATAACGCTTTTTGAGTGTAAATTGATATAGGGCTCGTCATTAGGAATAGGAAGCTGCATTAAATAACGCGTATTTGCGATTAGATAGGGGAGTGATTCAAAAACGCCCTGAATCGATTTTTTAGGCAAGTTACCTCGAATAGCTTGGTAAGTACCAGTGCCAATAAAAATAGCGTCATAATTGCAAAGAAGCTCATCTAGAGAGATATCTGTACCTACCTCGGTGTTCAATTGAAACTGAATGCCCATTTCTGTAAATATTTCTCGTCGTTGGATCATCAGCTTCTTTTCTAACTTAAATGAAGGAATACCAAAGGTGAGTAATCCCCCTATTTCAGGGTGTTTATCATAAACGACGACATTTACACCATTTCGAATAAGTACATCCGCGCAAGAAAGACCTGCAGGACCTGCACCAACAATGGCGACACGCTTGTTCACTGCACGAATAGGGGAAGGCGTTGGGCGCCATCCCATCTCAAAGGCGGTATCATTAACATATCGTTCAATATGACCGATAGTGACGGAACCTGTTGTATCATGAAGTACACAGGCTAATTCGCAGAGTTTTTCTTGTGGGCAAACACGCCCACAGATTTCAGGTAAGCTATTGGTATGGTGGGATAATTCTGCCGCTTCAAGTATTTTGCCTTCGGCAGCAAGCTTGAGCCACTTTGATATTGGGTTATGTAACGGGCACTTCCATTCACAAAAAGGGCTACCACAAGATAGACAACGGCTCGCTTGCTGTTGTACATCAACGGCATTATCGGGCTCATAGATTTCAGTAAACGCTATTTTGCGGATTTCCAACGCTTTTTTGAGCGGTTCGCGACGTTGGTGACCGAAAATATTTGAATTCATGGTATTCCTTACTGGATTTTGTCTGATTTTACTTGAGATAGCTTGGGATTTTACTGTGATTTTAGCGGCCTTACCCAAGGAACAATAGTGCTATTATTTTGATTTTTATGTAATTGTGATTAAAAGTTATCCAAAATGAACTTTTACTTTATCTAATAGAAAGAAAATACCTGATTGTTTTTTATCATTAATCGTAAAAAATGGCTATTGAATGAGCGGGATCGACATTTCGAGTGAATAATCATCCGAAACTGCCTTGTTTGATATATGATTCAAAGAGAATTTAACTAAGGGGTGGTTATGAAAGTACTTCGCGGCCTTGCGCAATACTATGTCGATTTAATGATGAAGCTCGGTCTAGTGCGTTTTTCTCTGTTACTCGCAGCTGCACTGGTTGTTCTTGCCATGATAATGCAAATGGCAGTGACAATTTTTTTAAGGGGGCATGTAGATAGCCTCGACATGGTGGGGTCAATTTTCTTTGGGTTAATCATCACTCCATTAGCCGTCTACTTTTTGTCGGTGGTGGTTGAGCAACTTGAAGAATCTCGGCAGCGTTTATCGCGAATGGTTGATAAACTTGAAGTTATGCGAAAGCGTGATGCGGATTTAAACATTCAACTTCAGGGAAATATTGAACAGCTTAACCTTGAAATCTTAGAACGAGAAAAGGCTGAGCGCGCTCACTTAGAGCTTCTTGAGCAATTAAAACAAGAAATGAAATACCGTGAGCAGACACAAATTGAACTTGAGCAGCAATCTGTATTACTTCGTTCATTCTTAGATGCCTCACCTGACCTAGTCTATTATCGCAACGAAAATAATGAGTTTTCGGGATGTAACCGAGCAATGGAACTGTTGACTGGGAAAAGTGAAAAACACTTAGTTGGGTTAACGCCATTAGATATTTATGATGTTGAAATTGCCTCCAAGGTTATGGAAACCGATGAAAAAGTTTTTCGGCATAATGTTTCTCTCACATATGAACAGTGGCTGGTATATCCAGATGGCCGTAAAGCCTGTTTTGAGCTCCGTAAAGTGCCTTTTTATGACCGAGTTGGCAAACGACATGGTCTAATGGGCTTTGGGCGCGATATAACAGAGCGTAAACGCTATCAGGAGGCGTTAGAGAACGCGAGTAGGGAGAAAACCACCTTTATCTCTACAATCAGCCACGAGCTTCGTACACCCCTTAACGGCATCGTTGGCTTGAGCCGAATTTTATTAGACACCGATTTAACTTCGGAACAATCTAGCTATTTAAAAACGATCCATGTCAGTGCCGTAACATTGGGTAATATATTCAATGATATTATTGAGATGGATAAAATTGAACGCCGTAAAGTTCAGTTAGATAACCAGCCAATCACATTATCTGAATTTGTGAATGACTTAGAGAATTTAAGTGGGTTATTGGTGCAGCCAAAAGGGCTAAAATTTGTCATGAATGTTGCGCCTGCATTACCCAAAACGGTTTTAACCGATGGGACTCGTTTACGGCAAGTCTTATGGAATTTAATTGGCAATGCAGTTAAGTTCACGCAGAAAGGTGAAGTGAAGCTTAGTATTTGGCAAGAAGCTGAAAATAAATTGTTTTTTAAAGTTCAGGATAGCGGCATAGGTATACCGAAAGACGAGCTAGATAAAATTTTTGCAATGTATTATCAAGTAACAGATTCTGCTGGTGGTAAACCGGCTACGGGAACGGGGATTGGGCTTTCTGTATCTCGTCGTTTAGCACAAAATATGGGAGGCGATATACAAGTTGAAAGTGAAATAGGCCAAGGTTCCACTTTTACGTTATCCATTACCGCGCCTGTTGTTGAAAATGATGTTATTGAACAGCAAGATAGTGAAGACGATTACCCATTGCCAGCATTGCATATTCTACTCGTAGAAGATATTGAACTGAATGTCGTCGTTGCTTGCTCTGTATTAGAAAATTTAGGCAATACGGTTGATGTGGCAATGAATGGTAAAGATGCCCTCGAAATGTTTGCCCCTGGTGAATATGATTTAGTTTTATTGGATATTCAATTACCTGATATGACAGGTTTAGATATCTCTAGGCAACTAAAACAGCAGTATGATAAGCAAGACTTACCACCATTAATTGCATTAACTGCAAATGTTCTCAAAGATAAAAAAGAATACTTTGATGCAGGTATGGATGGTGTATTGAGTAAACCATTATCCGTCCCTGCATTGACTCAAGTTATTGAGCAATTTTGGGGGGAACAATCGACTCAACTTGAAAAAGTATCGAATGACCGTGATGCTTCAAGTGTTGATGAGTCAATATTAGATTGCGACATGCTAGAGCAGTATATTGAATTAGTTGGCCCTAAGCTTATTTATGATGGGCTAGATGTCTTTGAAAAAATGCTTCCAGGCTATTTGGCTATTCTTGACTCGAACATGGTGGCTAAAGACCAAAAAGGTATTGTTGAGGAAGCCCATAAAATCAAAGGGGCAGCAGGCTCTGTTGGTTTAAAGAATTTACAGAAAATAGCACAACAAATTCAGTCTCCTGATTTACCAGCATGGTGGGACAATGTACAGGAATGGGTGGATGAACTAAAACAAGATTGGAAAGCAGATATAGAAACTTTGAGAAACTGGGTTGATGAACGTACAAAAAAATAACCCCAACCGAAGTTGGGGTGCGCGAATACTGCGCCAACACCAGGGAAATCATTGATCTGCATGTGCTTTTTGTTTTTTGCAAATCATTAAATTCGGTATATCACTGTAAGGAACAACATCAAGATACCAAAATTTAGCGAATCTGTTACAAGATTCATTAAAATCTGTGATGAAGATTGATGTTTATGCGCCTTAGTGCTTGAGAGATAATTTACTACAAATGGAGGAAGATATGAAATCAATTGCGGTTATTTTAAGTGGCTGTGGTGTTTTTGATGGAAGTGAGATCCATGAGTCAGTGCTAACAATGCTGGCTTTGAGCCAAAATAATGCTGAAGTTCAATTTTTCGCACCTGATGAGCTGCAACCTACTGTTATTAATCATATGAATGGTGAATCTAAAGCAGAAAAACGCAATCAAATGGAGGAGTCTTCACGTATTACACGTGGTAAAATATCGCCTTTGTCGTCAGCTGATGCTTCAAAGCTAGATGCCCTCATAATTCCTGGTGGTTTTGGTGCTGCAAAAAATTTATGTGATTTCGCTGTTAAAGGAAGTGAGTGTGTAATTAATAAAGAACTATTAAGTTTAGTTCGCCAAATGCACCAACAAAAAAAGCCGTTAGGGCTGATGTGCATTGCACCTGTGATGCTCCCTAAAATGTTAAATACATCAGTCGTACTAACTATTGGCAATGATAGTGAAACGATTGCTCAAATAGAAATGATGGGCGGGAAACATATTAAATGTGCTGTTGATGACATTGTAATTGATGAAGTTAACCGAGTTGTTACAACACCTGCTTATATGCTTGCTCAATCAATTTCTGAGGCAAATACAGGTATTAATAAACTCGTTAAGAAAGTATTGGAAATGGCGTGATTATTTGAATGCGAACTATTGTTTCTAGATTATGGCACTGGTTAAAGAAGATCACATTTTCATTACTTGTGGTGTGGATTTGTTCAGTCGTCTTATTTAAATATATACCAGTGCCTTTTTCCGCAGTGATGATTGAGCGGCAAATTACCGCATGGATAAACTTAAATTTTTCTTATGTGTCTCATTCGGAATGGGTAGATGAAAATCACATTTCTCCGTATATTTATTTAGCTGTAATTGCAGCAGAAGATCAAAATTTTCCTCATCACTGGGGTTTTGACCTTGATGCAATCGAGCGAGCTTACAAGCATAATTTGAGCAATAAACAAACAATCAGAGGGGCTTCAACGATCTCACAACAAACAGTAAAAAACCTATGGTTATGGGATGGAAGAAGTTGGTTAAGAAAAGGGTTAGAGGTAGTAATGACTCCTATTATGGAGTTGATGTGGTCAAAGAAAAGGGTTTTGACTGTTTATCTCAATATAGTTGAGTTTGGTGATGGGGTTTTTGGGGTTGAAGAGGCTGCAAATAAATTCTTTAATAAGCCTGCTAGTAAGCTTTCGATGAGTGAAGCTGCACTATTAGCTGCGGTTCTTCCTAATCCTCATAGATATAGCGTAAAAAGCCCATCCTCTTACGTCCTCAAAAGGCAAGCTTGGATCTTGAATCAAATGCACTTACTGGGGGGTAAGAATTATCTGAAAATAAATAAGTTAATGGATGAATAAGAAAAAAGCCATGGTTTTTCACTCACGGCTTTTGTTTTTATAACGATATATTATTGTTTATGATTAATTAAGATAAGTGAAAGCGGTAGTAACTCGACGAACACCATCTGTTTCACTTGCAATTTTGGCCGCTGCATCGCCTTCTTGTCTTGTTAGTACACCTAGTAAGAAAACCTCACCATTTTCAGTAATGACTTTTACACTACCTGACTTAACGCTATCACTAGCAAGGATTTTAGATTTAACTTTGGTTGTTAACCAAGTGTCTTTCGACGCGGTACCCAAATCAACGGGTTCTCCACTACGGACTTCATTATAAACTGCGATGGTGCCATCAACATTAGAGGCTATTTGTTTTGCTCGTTCAGCCCAAGCCATATCAGGGCTTTGGCCAGTTAACAGCACATTACCTTTATAAGCGGTTGCAATGATACGGGCTTTACCTGAAATATCCTTATCTTTGTTTAGTTGTCCACTAACCCTAGCTTCTAAGGTCCCATCGTCAACCTGTTGGCCAACAGTACGAGGGTCCGTGGCACTTTTCGTTGCAACAGCCGCAGAACCTACGACGGCAGCGCCTATACAGCCTTGTAATAGAACAGTACTGATGACTATGGCAAAAATTGGTATTAATCGCATTTTGTCTCCTTAATCGTCCTGATGTGGGAAAAGAGTATTATCTATGAGGTCACACAGACAGTTTACAGTAAGAAGATGAACTTCTTGAATTCGAACACTTCGTTGGGATGGAATGCGAATTTCAACATCTTGGGGGCCAAGTAAACCCGCGAGTTCCCCTCCGTCATAGCCTGTTAAGGCGACAATTGTCATGTCTCTAGTGACTGCAGCTTCAACAGCTTTAATAATATCACTGCTATTACCATGAGTTGAAATTGCCATCAAAACATCGCCATGTTGACCTAGTGCTCTAACTTGTTTCGCATAAATTTCAGAAGGTTGCTTACTACCCGAAATGGCAGTTAACACGGCATTATCGGTATTAAGTGCTAAAGCGGGTAAGCTAGGGCGCTCGGTTTCAAAGCGATGGATCATACTCGCCGCAAAGCGTTGTGCCGTAGCAGCGGAAGCGCCATTACCACAACATAAAATTTTGTTGCCATTGAGTAAAGACTGAACCATCATCATGGCGGCTCTAGAAATGGCATCAGGCAGCGCTTCAGCGGCTGCTATTTGAGTTTGGATGCTTTCAGTAAAGCAAACTTTTATTCGGTCTAGCACGAGTTTTTCCTTTGTCGCCTCGATATAATTCAAATCATTTTGTGCATTGCCATTATATTTGAACTATAGCGTTGTTGACTGCATGATCAGAGTATAAAGCTGACTATCTTATCTGTTAATAAACATCATTTTCGTTGAATGCATTTTGTAACCAGTCAAATTGGTCTCCCGTGATGGCACAGATATCAAAACGGCATGAGCTGGTTTCAAAGCTTTCTTGTCTTTGTGCGAGCCAAAATTTGGCAGCCGCTAATAGTTTTCGACGTTTGTGCCAGTTTACTGATAAAAGTGCATCGCCATAGTCACAATTTTTGCGAAAACGAACTTCAACAAATACCCAACCTGTATTATCTCGCATAATGAGGTCGATTTCTCCACCTCGGTTCCTTGCATTACGTTCGACAAATGTTAATCCTTGTTGTTTCAAGAAAGCGAGCACTCGGTTCTCATAGTACCGGCCTGTTAACCATTGTATGGCTTTTGGCATAATTTTCATGACGTCCTTGTCTGAAAAAAAATGAAATATCGAATGGCCCTATTGCGCCGAAACCACTTGACCTTGTTTAAATTGTAGCCAAGGTAATTCACGGTACACCACACAGTTTGGTGTTGTGCTTAAGGTCCCGGATGCACCATTGATACGAAATTGCCCAGATTGTTGCAGCTTGTCATAATTGTTGGCTAAAGACCATGCATCAATACCCATGGCATATAAACGAAATAAAGAGTAATCATTATTCAGCGTTTGTTGGGCCTGTTTACGTAAGTTATTGTTTGCACCTGCGAGTAAAGGGATTTCGCTAAATTTAACGCCATCCATTTCAAATCGGTAGTCAGCACCAGAACCAGCTTGGTTGCTACGGGAACTTGTATAAAGGGCTGGGCGGGAACGAGAGCTAATTGCCATTTCAATCATTGGTTTGATTAAGGTGAGCTCATCACGAGTAGCGACAATATAAACGCCGTCAATCGCACCGGTTGAATCGATATATTGTGGCTCTATCGATTGCGTATCTACTGATTGTGTATCTATCGGCAGTGTACCGTTATTCACTGGCGTTCCAGTCATACGGATACCGGCCCCACGATTAATTGATTCTTTTAACGAAGGAACGGAGCCAAAGGTTTGCATTAAAACGGTTCCCCCCCCATTTTCTTGCCACCCTTGGGCAAAGGCTTTGGCTATTCTATCACCAAAAGCATTCGCGGGAACTAATACTAATGGCATTTGCTTGCCTTCAGCTTTCATGTAAGCCGCTGCATTTTGTGCTTCATCTTCTGGTGATAATGAAAAATAGCAAAGATTTGGGCGAGGCTGTAATTGGTTCGCATCAAGTTCATTGAGCGCGAGTACACTAATAGGGGCGCCCATTTGGGTAATGGTTTGAACATCGCTTTTTAGTAATGGCCCAACAATGAGATTAAAGCCTTCATTTTTTGCTTGCTCAATAAGCGCAGGCATTTGCTTGTTTGTCGTATCAAACACCTTGACGCTTTGGGTGTTCACAGGGGCTGCATCGATACGCAAAGCGGATGCTACTACATCGCTATCGCTAGCAGTAGGGGCATTACCTGTTGTTGCCGCGACTTGTTCATAAATTTGGTCGAGGACATCATTTCCACTACTGGGTGGTGTTACGGTAGGTTGAGGCGTTGATCCTTCAGGCAGGCCTTTTTGTGCATCCATAAAGCCTTGCATAATCGCTTGGCCAAATACTTGCCCTTGGCCACTCATGGGTAAAAATAAAGCAATCTTAGGGGTTTTACCCACTTGAGGTATCATGGCTTGCTGCAAAAGAGTCGGCGTTGTCGTCACCGCAGGGTTATTGGAGTAACGCATTTTCCAGTCGTTATAGCCTGCGAGTAAGGCATCGGCGTCATCACGGTTGTTTTGATAAATATCTAAAAGATCGATCCAGCCTTGGAGAATATTTTCATCGGCGCCAACGCCATGAATTTGTTCTGGCGTTAACTGTGTTAACATCTGCCATAACCCATCAATATTCGCTTGGCGCTCAGCGGCTGTTTTTAATAAAGGTTCCTGGCTAATGTAGGCGCGTATCGCCTCCATTGAAGGCTTACCTTGTGCAGCATCGATGATTGCTTGGTAATGGCTAGCATTATCAGATGTGCTTTGCTCAGGTGTTTTTTGGGTTGACGGAAAATATTCCGAGACAATTTGGCACCCTGACAGTGCAAATGTGGACAGCATCGCTGTGCACATTAACCCTTTTTTCAAATGCAAAAAAATTGAAGGACGCATACTGTATCCAATGGTGTATTTTTCAATTGCTTAATTTTAAACCGGCTATTTGGATGAAACAATGAACCAACCTAATCAAGCTGTGGTTATGGCATCCACGCTGTATATCGTTCCTACCCCAATTGGTAATATGAGGGATATCACGCAACGCGCGTTGGATGTTCTTAAACATGTTGACCTTATTGCTGCAGAGGACACTCGGCATTCAGGCATTCTATTACAGAATTTTGCGATAAATGCACGGTTGTTTGCTCTGCATGATCATAATGAACAGCAAAAGGCAGATCAATTAATTAGTCGACTTCAACAAGGCGATAGTATCGCATTAGTCTCCGATGCGGGTACACCTTTAATTAATGATCCGGGTTATCATCTCGTCAATCGTTGCCGCGAAGCGGGTATTCGAGTTGTACCTTTACCGGGGCCTTGTGCTGCTATTACTGCGCTATCTGCCGCAGGTTTGCCCTCAGACCGTTTTTGTTATGAAGGATTTTTACCCGCAAAAACAAAAGGTCGCAAAGATGTTTTACAATCACTCGAACAAGAAACTCGCACGCTGATTTTCTATGAATCAACCCACCGTTTGTTAGACAGTTTAGCAGATATGGTGGAAGTCTGGGGACCGGAGCGCCATGTTGTTTTAGCGCGAGAAATCACTAAAACATGGGAGTCCATTGAAGGCCGCCCCGTAGGGGAGTTGCTCGCTTGGGTAAAAGAAGATGAGAATCGTCACCGCGGCGAAATGGTGTTAATTGTTGAAGGGTATAAGAAGCCTGAAGATGATTCTGCAATTTCACCGGACGTAGTTCGCACCTTGAATTTGTTGCAAAAAGAGTTACCACCGAAAAAAGCGGCTGCAATCACGGCTGAAATTTATGGTCTCAAGAAAAATATGTTGTATAAATTGATGCTTGATAATCAAGCTGATGAATGATTATTGAGCAAATAGAAGAGTTCATTTATATAAGTGGTAAATGAAAGTCGTTAGAGTCTGTACAAGACTCAGTAAAGTGCCTATAATTCGCCGCGGAGTTGGCCAGACAACCGCTGCTTTATCGTAGTCCCTTCGGGAGACGGGTAGAGGGGAGGAAAGTCCGGGCTCCATAGGGCAGGGTGCCAGATAACGTCTGGGAGGCGCGAGCCTACGACTAGTGCAACAGAGAGCAAACCGCCGATGGCCTGTTTACAGGATCAGGTAAGGGTGAAAGGGTGCGGTAAGAGCGCACCGCGCGACTGGTAACAGTTCGTGGCACGGTAAACTCCACCCGGAGCAAGACCAAATAGGGGTTCATATGGTGCGGCCCGCATTGAACTCGGGTAGGTTGCTGGAGCCAGTGCGCAAGTGCTGGCCTAGATGAATGGTTGTCCATGACAGAACCCGGCTTATCGGCCAACTCCCTTTTTTTCGTCATACTTCAAGCTGTGCCTGTGTTGGCTTCATTCGTCAACCCTAGTCACATACTGGTGTATGCTCCTAGGGATTTCCTCATTTTGCCGCCGTGGCACAACTCGAATTATTTAGAAAAAATCATAATCTTTTTATTTAATATCAAAATACTTATCTTGTTTGTCTTCACCATTCGCTGCATCAAAGTATCAAATCATCAAGATCATAACCCTCTGATGCAAATCAATGCGCTCTGTGAATATGTAAATAAAATAGTGGTATTTTAAATGCATGTTAAAGAGATCTTTGGGCATGATAAAAAAAACACGTGTAAGGTACCAACGCCGCCCCGGTACAACAGGAGGAAAGCTTCCTTGGAATGATTGGCGGAACGCGTCAACTTGGCGGAAATTTGTACAGATAACACTGTTAGCAATTAACCTTTACATCGGTATTACTTTCTATTATTGGGTTCGTTACTACGAAACGGGTGGGGCAACACTTTATCTTCCTCGCCCGGGAGGGATTGAAGGCTGGCTGCCGATTGCTGGGTTAATGAATTTAAAATATACGTTGGAAACGGGCAGCTTTCCTGTCATTCATGCGGCATCAATGTTTCTTTTAGTTTCTTTTATCATGATTAGCTTGCTGTTCAAAAAAGCATTTTGTTCATGGATGTGCCCGATTGGCACAATATCAGAGTACACAGGTAAGTTAGGGGAAAAACTCTTTCGTTATCAAAACCAAATCAGTTTACCTAAATGGCTCGATATCCCTTTAAGAGGCCTAAAATATTTGTTATTAGGTTTCTTTCTTTATATTGCATTTTCCATGTCTGCGCAGATGATCCAATATTTTATGATGTCCCCTTATGGGATCATTATTGACGTAAAAATGTTGGATTTTTTTCGTTATATTAGCTTGTTTGCGCTTATTACTGTGGTCGTTTTAGTGGTGGCAAGTTTGTTTATTCGTAACGCTTGGTGCCGTTATTTATGTCCTTATGGTGCATTGTTAGGGCTATTTTCGTTATTTTCGCCATTTAAAATTCGGCGAAATGTGGAAAGTTGTATTGATTGCGGAAAATGTGCCAAAAATTGCCCGTCACGGATCCCTGTCGATAAGTTAATTACGGTAAGAACGGTGGAATGTACGGGATGTATGACGTGCGTTGAATCTTGCCCTGTTGCATCAACGTTAGATTTTTCATTGCAAGTGCCAACAAAAAAACGTCAATTTCGGTTATCGGGCATGATAATGGCCATTTTAACTTTGGCAATTTTATTTATAACGATTGGAATTGCTATGTATTTTGGCGTTTGGGGGAGTCCAGTGCCTGATAATTATTGGTTTCATATTATACCGAATGCAAGAATGATAGGTCATTAACTTACAATAAAAAATCCCCCACTCACACTTGATGAGTGGGGGATTTGTTGTTTCGTCATTGTGACAATGACTTATATTATAACGTTTCGCTTATATTTATTTTCTTATTTACGACTTACTACTGCATCAATTAACCGCTTGCTTAACCATCTGCAATAATTGACGCACATCTTCTGGGCGAGTATTGCCCGATTCTTTATCAATGATTGAACTATAAATATGAGGAATGATTTTCTTCACACCTGCATCGAGGGCAATTTGCAATATTTCGGCAAAATTATCTAAATCAATACCGCCTGTAGGCTCTAAAGAAAAATCAAATTCAGCACATGCTTTGGCAATGGCTTTATATTCTTCAATATAAGTTAACCCTTTCATATTAAAGAATTTAACAGAATCAGCTCCCATGTCTTTAAGCATCATAATGGCAGTTTCAATCGGCACAATGCCCTCTGGCGCTTGAGAACTTAATGGGCCTGTGGAAATTTTTACCATACCCACTGTTCCTGTCGGTGATATGAGTGCATTCACGAAGGTTTCGTTTTGGCCTAATAGTGCACGGCTAATTGGAGCGCCAGTAAATACTTGGTTAACGTGCTGCGGTTGCACTTCTTTTGAAATCAACGATACCATGGTTGATTGGTTTGGATCGCCAGCACCCAGACCAACCGATAAAGCATTATCCGTTTCTTGGGCATAAATACGCATATCCGCAATCGCGCTTTCTAAGTCAGGGTAATTTTTAGATAAAACACCAACAACAACAAAGGTTTCTGCGGCGGCATAGATATCTTTTGCATTTTGATGGCTGCCCGCCAGAACGTTTAAACACACACGGTCACGATAAAAATTTGGTGACAATTTCATTTTAAATTCCTTCTACTAACAAACGAATATTCTGTGAAATAACATCAAGTTGCTCAGTGCTAACACTGCGAATGTCAGCTTCCACTTTTCCTTCGTTGGCTTTGTATTCGCGGAAGTAAATCGCGGTATCACCTTGCTTTAATTCAGCCATAATTTGGTAAGTGGTTTTGCCTATCGTTTTTTCATCAAAGCTAATTTCGGTGCGGGCGATATCACGACCTGCAGCATCCCAGACAACTTGCGCGGAGATACCTTTAATTGCATTCAAATCGCTGATGAATTTACTCATTCGATTGACCATCTCTGCGCCAGTTTCTTTTGTTGCAGTCAGGTACTGTTCGATAGCGAGTGTCAGACCTAAAATACCTTCTTTACCCACTTTCATCGCGCGGCCAATACCTTGGCTTTGGCGTTTGACCCATTCAACATACTGCTTTTTACCGATAACAAGGCCGCTTGTTGGGCCTTCAATCGCTTTTGCGCCACTGTAAATCACAATATCGCCACCAGCTTGGTAGTAAGCCGTGAGTTCTTCTTCAGCGGCCGCATCAACAATCAGGGGGAGCTGGTGGTCATGAGCCACTTTGGCGGCTTGTTCAACCGTTAGCATGCTTTTTTGTACGGTATGGTGCGATTTGATATACAGAATAGCAGCGGTATTGGGGGTGATTTTTGCCGCTAATTGAGCTGCGTTGCACTCATTAGCAAAACCCGCTTCTACCACTTTACCACCACCTAAGCTCACCATTGTGTCGACAGGGGCTCCAAAGTTAACGTTATGGCCTTTAGGTAAAATAATTTCACGTGGAACAACTTTGTCGGATGAATGCAAATTGAGCAGTAAATCATCATCATCTTTTATAATCACTGCTGCAACAGCTTGTGCAATACCGGCAGATGCACAGGAAACAACAACTGCCGCTTCAACGTTTAATAAACTCGCAATATATTCGCCAGTTTTGTTAACTAAATCTTTAATTTCAAAGTAATTATTTAGACCGTAAGCAACACGTTCGACAACTTCTGGCGTTGGTGTTGAAACACCCAGAATTGTCATGCGGCCAGAAGCATTAATAACGTGTTTTAACTGATACTTATCATAAATCGATTGCATGTTCGGATTCACCTTGTGCATGAATAATGTGTTTTCCACCAACGATAGCGGCCAACGGTACGAAGCGGTGTGTGCCTATACGCTGTTCGCCTTCTGCATCAGTGAGCTCAGTTTGCTCTTCTTTGAGGTCAAAAAGGGTAATATCGGCATCAAAGCCTGGTCTTAAATACCCTTTCGCTGGCAAAGATAAGAAATCGGCCGCTTTTTCGGTCACACAGCGAAGCACTTGTTCCGCACTAAAACCCATACACAGAAATTTAGTCATTACAAAAGCGAGACTATAAACTGGGCCATTAACGCGGTTGCGCTGGTAAATATCTGAACTGATAATGTCAGGATAAGTGCCGATACGCATGGCTTGTTCGGCAACTTTAAAGCTGAAACTTTCACCGCCGTGGCCAACATCTAATATGACACCGCGTGCTAAGGCGCGAGCAATTGATGGTTTTAGGTAGCCATCTTCACCTAAAATTTTATTGGGCTTACCGTTAAAGCAGTGAGTGATGATATCGCCGCGCGTCAGTAAATCAGCGACTTCATCGATATTAGGTGGGTTATTACCAATGTGTACCATGAGTGGAAGGTGATGTTTTTTTTGCATTTCTTTGGCTTTAACCAGTGGGGCAATGCCATTTTCACCCACCACGCTTTTACTCATACGGGCTTTCATACCAACGACAAAGCCTGAGTGGCGTTCGATAGCGTCTTGAAAGCAGGTTTCATTGATGTTGTTCATATCGGACAGTTCATTTTGTGCAATGATGCCAATACGCGAAATATTCAGTAGAGAAAAGACATTCGTTTTTGATTTCTGGGTGAGCTGATAAAATTTATCTATATCATCAGCACCGACACTACCTGCATCAACCAGTGAGGTAACTCCGCCAGCAGCTCCTGCTAAATCAGGGTCATCGAAGTAGATAGGCGACTCAACAAAACAGTGTGCATGAGAATCAATCCATCCGGCGCTGACATAGGTTTTACCTTGGAGATCAATGATCTTGTCAGCTTGTTGGTTGGAGGCTAACTCAGGACCTGCCGCTTCGATTTTTCCATCTTTGATGAGAATATCGATAATAGTGCCATCGATACGCTTAGCTTGCTTGATGATTAGAGAATAGTACATAGTTGCCCTCTTTATATTCGGTGCTCGTCATACTCGTCATACTTCAAACCGCAGCGTTGTTGGCAGCACTTCCGCTACCCTAGTCACATACTAGTGTATGCTCCTAGGGATATCGTCGTTTGCCGCCTAGCTGCAATTTGAATTATTTAGAGTATGCTTAAGTGCGTATTCTAAATGATGTCAACCGCAGCGTTATTGGTTACTCTTACGCTACTCTTTGAACTATTTCGAGCCTGCTTTTAATGATGTTATTCAGTAACCCGGAGCTGATGCTCCGGGAGGATACGAGTTAGGCGACGATTGGGAAGAAATAACCGAACAACATCGCCCCTAAAATTGCCCCGCCGGCAACGGGTTTTTGCCATACATAGAAAATCAATGCGCCAATTAAAGAGCCAATTCCGATTGGAATAGATGCGGCCATCGCAGCTAAAATAATCAATGGGCCTAAGAAACGGCCGGAGGTATTACCCGCGCCCATCATGACGTCAGCACCAAAGGTTGAGTTAGCCTGAGCAATCGTGAATTTACGTGCAAATACAATCAGTAAGCCGATTAATACGCCAAGGAATAAGCCAGTTAGTAACGACATCCAAAAGTTAGTGACTAAAAAATCCCAACCCGCGGCTAAAAATAAGGCAGGAACACCGAGGCCAATACCAGTTTGTAGTGCGCCACCAATATCTAAAATACCCACCAGTGAGCCTTCGATAATCCGAGCAAATAGGAAACTCGCACCAAATGCGGCAACCGCACCATATACGCCGGTATCTAGCCCTGCACGTAACATGGCAACGAACGCCACTTCGTTAAATGCCCCAAAGCCGTAGACGACATACATGTGGGTACCTGCGAAGATCCCTGCGGATAACAGCCCGACAAAAATCGGGAAGGACCACTCTGCATACCAAAAATCTTGTTTGTTAATTTCAGTTGTCATGATTATTTCCCGCTCAGCAGACCGTGGACGTATTCAAGCCACAATGGTTTATCTAGGTTGAAAGAGGTGATCATCTTCAGATCGAATTCACGGAAGAAGCCGCTAAGAACGAACAGTAGAACGACGGTTACCATCATTGTGCGAGTGATACGGTTCCAGCCGTTGTCATCAACGCCTTTACCAATCAAGATACCTAAAACTAAACCAGGGATGGCATTCCCCATGATTAATTGGGCGCAACCACCAAATAGCGTTGCCCAGAAACCTGAACGACGGCCTGCATCCATCGCGGCTAACCAGAAGATAACAGGCATCACTGTGTTAACGAGCAAGTTTGCGGCAGGCACTAGTACATTAATGGCTGTTGTTTGCAGAGCAGCCGGAACAGCAGAAGCGGTGGTGTTTAAGAAGGCGACTACTAATGCCCCGATGATGGCACAAGCGATAGCCATTTTTTTCGGGTTATGCAGTGTGTCAGCAACGCTACGGTTTTTGGTTAGTAGCGCTGCGGCCCCCCAGTTTGGGATGATGCGGTGGTCAACGTCTTGTGTAAATGCCCCTGCGGCAACTGACGACGCCCATGCGTTAAAGAAGAACCCTAAGCCGAAAGAAAAGTGAGAAGCTGGGTCGCCTTCGCACGCGTTCAGCTCACCCAATGTACGGAATGCCCCCATACCTTGTACGGTTGGTGCGTGGAACATACGCGCAGCCCCTGCGCCTAAGCCAAAGCCGCAAAGCCCACCGATAATCAGGGACATACCCAATATTTCTAAAAAAGATGCAGTTTCACTCATGGAATTAACTCCAGACCTGATTGCTATTATTGTTCTGTAAATGGTATTTCGTTGACAGAAAGTAAAGTGACATCCAGCGAAACGTCGAGTACAACACGAAAATGTTCACGTTTGCGTGGCAAAAAGAGAAAGAGAAATTTTTCTGTCCGCGAATGAGAGTGAGCACTAATCACTTCAACATCCTTTGGTTCTATCCGTAGGATGATGTCTGTGCTGTTTTTCAGTACGGTTTTTTGAATTGAATTTAAGGCGTCAGCTATTGCTTTTTGCTTAGTGTCGCCTTGCCCTGTAACCCGCACAACCGTTTCGATAGATTTTTTCATTAAGCGTTGCCGTATTTTTTATTGAATGCTTTTACCAAGCGCTCGCCTAACTCTTCCTTGTCCATAAAACCGAAACCTAGTACGTTGCAACCATCTGCAATCGCGGTTTCTCCCTCTTCAATAGAGCGCATCCCATAGCGAGCTTTATAGCCATATTTAGTTTGTGCTGTGATTGCGCCAGCGCCACCACTACCACAAAATGAGATACCCAAATCGGCTTGCTCTGCGTTCATCACATCACCGAGTTTCATGTCAGCAGCGACACCCGGAACAACAACCGCTTTACCACCCGCAGCTTCAACACCTGCAGCTACTTTTTGGCCTTTACCTAAACGGTCACCGATAACAACAACGATCTGTTTCATAAAATATTCTCCAAATCCTACAAAATTAGTAATTAATCATTTGAACGTGCGACTTCAAAGTGAACAGAGAGTAAATAGGTCTCTTCAGGTGCTAAACCGGGAAGTGTGTCAACAACCCGTTGTGCGAGCGCTATCGAATGTTCAGAAATTTCATCGAATAAGCTGATATCGACCTCTGGTAAGGCTTCACCCGTTTTTGCTCTACCAACCATGGCACGTAAATGAGACTCCAACATTTGTTGTTGTACATCTGTGGTGTAGCAGCCCTCCTGCTTGAGCCAGTCAGTAATCACTGCTAGCAGTTTTTGTGTCACCTCATCAATATCAAGGTTATGTTCTAACATTTTAAAAACGACAACTGATTCACTCATAACTATTTAAAATCCAAAGTAATATTGCAAGTTAGACTACTCTGTTTCTTCATGTCTTATACATTAGACGCTTATTCGTATTTTTTGCAGGCAGGGAATTTCCACTTGTAAGTGGAAATTGTTTGGAAGCTAAAGAGTGTATATTTGGTGTATTTTTTGTTCTATTTGGAAGTTAAGTGGAAAAATTGACATCAATCAACTCTCTAAAAAGGATAAAAATAACAATAGCGTGAATAAAATATGTTATTTATCAATTGATTATTTTTTTAACTACAAAATGGAAACAAAAAAATGAACTGGAAAAGAAAGTGGAAATTATAAATGGAAATTATTTTATATTAGTTGTAATTGCTTCCACTTAGTCGTTTTGTGTGTAAAACAGATCGTTTAGGATAGGGAAATATTTGCGAGAGTTGTGGCTAGGATCACGTAAAAATTAGCAACTCCCTCTTTTCCACTACAAAGTGGAAGTTGCTATCAAATTAAAGAATACGCGCTAAGCTATCTTTAGCTATCACTTGGAATTCATTGAAATTTTTGACGCTGACTAAGCGACGAGTCGTTTTTTCTTTTACAAAGGTAACGAATAAATCATAAATAGCCATTGCTTCTTCATAGTCTGTTTTGCTAATTGCCAGTAAGAAAATGACATAAGCGTTCTCTTTGGTTTCTTTATTCCACTCAATGCCTTTGGGGGCGACAACGGTTGCAACTACCGTTTTATTGGCGAGTAGTCCTAAAGAGTGGGGCAATGCAATGCCTTCCCCAAGCAAAGTGGACACAATTGATTCACGCTCTTGCAGTGAAGGGTAAAAATCGGGTGTGACATAACCTTCTTGCTGTAATTTGTGGCAAACCATTTGAAAGAGTTCTTCTTGGCTAATTTTTTCATTGATGACCATGAAGAACCGTTCATCAAAAAAACGCTCGATAATATAAGGGCGAGTTTGGTCAACCATCGCTAGGCGGCCAACTTGCTCTAGCTGATAGGGGGTTGGAAAAGGCGCGATTTTAATGACAGGTTTGTTTTTCTCTGAAATTCGCACCGTGGTAATGACGAAATCTTCAGAGACTTCATCCAAGGACTCATACTCTTGTAGCGTTAACCCTCGGCTAAATTTGAGTTGTGGAAATTCACGCATGATTTTAGATTCAACCACGCGAAACGTGGAGTTTCCAGCATCTGTTACCACCAGTACTTCCGTTTGGCGAATAGAGCCAGCGCCATAATTTCTTTCAAGACTGACACCGATATGCACCGCTAAATAACCTAACTCGTCCTCGCTAATAGGATGAGGGAGTAACTGCTTGCTGGCACTGGTCAACGCGCTCAGTGTGACATCATAAGCAAAAGGATAATATTGTTTAATATCAGAAAGTAATGGGTTTGGTGTGGAAATATGGTATTGCAAGCGAGTGATCAACGCAGCGAGATGCGTATTGAGATCTTTTTTGAGCTTTTCATCGTTACGCAAATCATAATTATATAATTCATTAATATAACTTAAAATATATTCGCATAGCTCATTATGCGTTCCATTTTTTTGCGTGCTTGAGTCTTGGTGACTAATGCGTTGGGCGATAATTTGGTCATGTAAATAGCTAAGCTCTGCGCCTGACAAGTCATTGCCAAGGAAGTAGATTAACCCTTTAGATATTTCACCACAGGCTTTGCGGATCGCTTCTTCACTGTCATCATCTTTGACAGCGGTGGTGAGTTCATGTCCGCGAGTGATGCGTAAAATAGTGACTGCACAATTAAAAACCAAGTACAAATGCCCTTCATTACTAATGCGAATATCAAAGCGATTCATACTGTTATGCAAAACTTTATCGATGTATGTCAGGTCTAAATTATCAAGGCAATCTGGACGGAAAGTGGATAAATCAGGCGTTATCTGTGCGGAATAACGACGCCATAAAGTTTCGGTCATACAAGCGCGAACCGCCCACTCGCTACCGTTTAAACGAATGCCTTGATGAGGAATGCTTTCTAACGCAATTTGGTATTTTTGGAGCTGTTCTCGTACCGCGCCCATATCTTGCTGTAATGTACCGCGGCTGATAAACCACTCTTCAGCGATATCATCAAGTTTTACGGGGAGTGATAGCATTAAGAGTTTTAATAGCAGGGCATCAATGCGCTCTTTGCTCGTGCGAGGAATATGGCTGTCTTCATCATTTTGTTGCGTAAAAGTGGCAAATAGGGCTTCATCTTCAATTTTCAACCGGTAACCACGACCTCGCTCATACACAATATGTGCACTATATGGCTGTATCAATTCATTGATTTCATTGATATCAGAACGAATCGTTCGAGTAGAAACCGAAAAGTTTTTTGCTAATTCGTCTTGAGGCACAACCTCATTAAGAATTTGAGCAAAAATTTGATTATGTCGCTGTTGAGTGAATAGAGCCACGGAAACACCTTTAAAATCAAAACAAAAAAGCATTTGAGCAAGAAAGTCACGTATTTTTTGCTCGCTAATGGCAGGACTCTAACACAAGCATGTCAATATGTAGGATATGTAAATCATGAAATTTGCGGATCTGTTCGCAAATTTCATGCTGTTATAGCTGGAAGGGACTGGTTTTTATTCCCCAAGGTCGATTAATAGACCTCTAAACGGTTTATCTGCACTAATGATGACTTGATTATCGTCTTGGATAAACGCCCCGTCATTGCAATTCATTCCTAACTGCTCGCCTTTTGGTGTACGCAATGTTGCTCCACCATGTATAGATTGAAGGAATGAGTTTCTTCCTTTTAGCGTTATCACTAATGATTCATTGGCTGCCAAATGAATTTGGGTGATCCAAATTTGTTGACGTAATTGAATACTTTGTTGCTCCCCGTCAGGAGATGCGATCAGTCTGTTCTCATTTTCATTAATGGTTATTTTTTGCAAAGGTAACGATTCTAGCTGTGGGCAAGCATTGAGCCAGAGCTGTAAACGTGTTAGCGGTGTTTTGGGGCACACATTTTGTTCACTGTAACTGAGATCTGGGCGCGGTGAAAAACGCACACATTCCCCTTCATTCGCTTGGATAGTATTACCTGAGCTATCACGATACTCCGCATGCCCTTTTAATATGATATTTAAGATATCGACATGTGGGTAGGTTCTTGGCTGTAATGCATTTTGTGGCGCGATAACTTCTTGATTTAGCACTCTGAGTGTTTTAAAACCCATAAAGTCTGGGTCAAAATAATGGCCAAATGAAAAGGAATAACGCGCTTGTAGCCAACCATAATCAGCTTTGCCGCAATGATTAGCGGGTCTCAGTATCATCATAATGGTTACCCCCCATCAAAAATAAATAAGTTAATAATCTATTGTTATAATAAATAGCTGGACGTTGAATTGTTAGCCAGTTAATCTGTTTCCCTTGTTCAAATTTCCTGAAAGAGAAGCTTCATGAGTAAAGAGAGAGCATTAACGCTTGAATCATTAAGAGTTATGGATGCAATCGATCGCCGTGGTAGTTTTGCTGCAGCCGCTGAAGAGTTGGGGAGAGTCCCTTCTGCGCTGAGCTATACCATGCAAAAATTAGAAGAAGAGCTTGATGTCATTTTATTTGACCGTTCAGGGCATAGAACTAAGTTTACTAATGTCGGTAGGATGCTACTTGATAGAGGTCGGATCCTACTTGAAGCCGCTGATAAGCTAACATCTGACGCAGAGGCCCTTGCCAAAGGATGGGAAACACATTTAACCATTGTGTGCGAAGCGTTAGTTCCTGCTCATTCTCTTTTTCCGCTGGTGGAACGATTGGCGGAAAAGTCAGAAACCCAGTTATCTTTGATTACTGAGGTCTTAGCGGGGGCATGGGAGCGACTTGAAAGCGGTAAAGCGGATATCGTGATTGCCCCTGATATGCATTTCCGGTCATCTTCAGAGATTAACTCTAAATCGTTATATACCATTAACCATATTTACGTAGCGAGTCCAGATCATCCCATCCATCAAGAGCCTGAACCGTTATCTGATGCGACTCGAGTGAAGTACCGTGGGATCGCCGTGGCTGATACCGCACGTGAGCGACCCGTGATAACGGTGCAGTTGTTGGATAAGCAGCAACGATTAACGGTGTCGACGATTGAAGATAAACACAACGCGTTATTGGCAGGCCTGGGTGTTGCGACAATGCCGTACCCCATAGTTGAACAAGATATTCGTGAAGGGCGTTTGAAGGTGGTTGGTGCAGAGTATAGCCATGAGACGAATATTATTATGGCGTGGCGTAGAGATAGTATGGGGGAGGCTAAGTCGTGGTGTCTCCGAGAGATCCCAAAATTATTTAGAGTGTAAACTCGTTATATTTTGAGCCGTAGGGGTGTTGGCTTCATTGAGTCACCCGAGTCACATACTTATGTATGCTCACGGGATGACTCAATTTGCCACCTACCTACAACTCAAACTATTTAGAGTTTACGAGTGTGTTTGATTATGCAGCTCCTAAAACAATAACTGAAAATGCCCCATCTAAGTGATTTTCTCTTCAACTGATTTAATACCTTTATTTTAGACAAAAAAATACCTCCCGAAGGAGGTATAAATTGGACGGATAAATGAAACTAAATCAATAAGGGTGATAATGAAATCGGAGTTACCATTTTTATTTAATAAATGGTCAATACTAAATTTCCCTGGGCCGGTTACTGCTAAGAGTAAGAAGCCCCCAGCAATAGTAAAGTTTTTCATAAACATTAAGCTGTTTGGTGCCACGCTAAAGTCGATATGGAACAGTAGCGCCGTTAATACGGTAAAGCCTGCAGTAAATAGGGCAACAGTTCGAGTTAAGAAACCGAACAGAATAGCTAAACCGCCACCAAGTTCTAATAAAATGGTTAAAGGTAATAAAAAGCCTGGAACACCCATCGCTTGCATGTATTGTTGTGTTCCTGCGTATGCATCTCCCAGTTTTCCATACCCAGCGACAATGAACAGAACCGGCATCATAATGCGAGCTAACAATACCGCACCATTTTCTAAATTTTTCATTGAAATTCTCCAGACTAATAAGCCATTAAATATAATTTTTTTGTGATATATATCGATTTGTAGTGTTGTTTTCAGCACAAATAGGTAAGAAAACATTTGATGGGCTTATAGTAGTCATTTGCTTATTCAATAAAAAGCAAAGCTTATTAACAATGATGGTCAAAAAAATTGAATGTAGATGTAGAGGGAACTAGCTAAATTGAAGAGGTTTAATTTAACATATTGATTTTAATTGAAACTATTTCTTTCCTGCATTGATCGTACTTTGAATTGTTCTTGCTATACCCCACATGGTGAAGGCTTTTTTCCCTAATTGGAGTATGCGCTGTGGTCTTTTCAGTGAATAAATTGAAAGCAGGCCTGTTGCCGCAATAAATAAAGGGCGGAAGGTAACCAAGGTTTTCCATGTACGGTCATAAGGGGCCGTCACATGAAGCCAATCTTCAGAACTTGCAGCAAGGTCATTCCGTTGCTGCTCAATTCTGTTGAGTAATCGCTGTTTTTTTGCGGCAAGTAATTGGCGTCTATTTTTGGTCATTATCCTTACCTGCTAATGCACTTGCATCTTGGCTTAGTTGCTCCCGCGTGGAGCTCAATAAGGTAGATTTTTTCGCTTTTTTGAGAGCCCAAATGGCGAAGACAATGGCGAGTAGAACCAAGCACCCTGTTGTAATAGCCAGTGCTTGATAGCGGTAAACAGGGTCTACAGACCAAAAAATGAGTCCAATTAGACACATTAGGCCAAAAGCAGTAAAAAGAAGCGCTAGCCCAACTAACAACAGCAACTGGATAAAATTAACTTTTTCTTCTTCGAGCTCAACGGCAATGAGCTGAAGGCGAGTTTCAACGATATTAACGGTGATACTGGCAATGCGTTGTAGTATTTCAAGGACCCCTTTACCGGGGCCCTGACGTTGTTGATTTTGTTCCATAAGCAATTAACGTTTCGCGAGAAGTACGCCAAGAACCACACCAACCGCAGCACCGATACCAATACCAGTCCATGGGTTTTCTTTGACATAGTTGTCTGCACGACCCGCAATTTCTTTTGTTTGTTCAGTGATCCTTTCAGTCGTTTGACCGAGTTTAGCGCGAGATGAGCAAAGTGCGTCTTTCGCTTTGGATTTCAAGCTTTCAATCTCTTCTTTCGATTTCTCGCCCGTATCATTCAATACGGCTTCAAGAGAGTCAGCTAACGCTTTGAGTTCTGCGCGTAGGTCTTCTGATGAATGACTTGATGACATATAGAACCTCCTATCAATAGAAAAGAAACTTTACTGTATTAACAATAACCGTTTTTACATTAAGTGCAATGACTTATTCAATAATAAATGGTGGGTTCAGAAAAAATGTAAAAAATAGTATTAAGGTAAATATTTTTATTTTCAGTGAATTAGCTTTATCGTGATGAACCGAAACATTGAGAGGTAAAATTAAGTAAAAATGAAAATGCGGGAACAGGGCGTTCCCGCACGGAGGATTAATTTGCTTTTTTACTTGAAAACTTTTTCTTGACGACAACGGCAATGCTACCAATTAGGCCAAGGATCAGTAGCCCTACAGGGATCAACATCAATATATTCATAATATGATGTTCATATTGTAGGAAAATCGGGCTTTTACCAAAGCCATAACCAATCGCAGTCAAAATTAACACCCACAGTAAGCCACTTAACCAATTAAATACTTGGAAACGACCATTTTGCAAGCCTGCAAGTCCTGCAATAGTTGGCAGTAGGGTTCTGACAAACGCTAAAAAACGGCCAATGAGTAGTGCAGCGAGGCCATGACGGTGGAATAAACCATAAGCGCGTTGGTGGTAGTGTTCAGGTAGGTGCTCAAGCCAGCCTTTAACAATTCGTGTGTTCCCCAGCCATCGGCCTTGTATATAACCTACCCAACAGCCTAAACTAGCACCAGCGGTTAAAATTACGATAGTGAGCGGATAACTTAATGTGCCTTTAGCAATGAGTACACCAACTAAAATCAATAAGCTATCGCCAGGTAAAAACGCTGCAGGCAATACCCCGTTTTCAAGAAACAAGATAGCAAACAGCATGAAGTAAATCGAACACTAACGCAGGGTTAGATAGGGTGACATAATCTTGGTGCCAAAGGGCGAAAAAAAGTTCTCTAACTAATTCCATTAATGTTTCCTAAACGGCAATAACAACAACAAACTTGTTGTTGGGCAGGGAGAAATGGATTAAGTGAATGCCAAAGTGAAAGTAGTGTTTCCTCAGGCTGTTAGTGTAAAGCACGCTCACTTTAACAAAACAGAAAATAACTAAACAGCAAATTTTAAGCTTATTTTTAGAATTCATTTAAGTTTTGGCTTATTTTTACAATTTATCGTGTGGTATGTAACGATGTAAAGTGCTTAAAAATGGCATTTAACCTGTTTTTTTACGTAAGGTATACTAAATATACTGGTTAATTTATCTTTTAATGTAAGAAAATAACGATAAAACAATAACGGCTAATTATTGCATTTTAAGACTATTTACCGTATCTTATCGCCATAGCAAAGGGGAGTAACTTCTTCTTGTCGGTTTATCGTCATTACGGTGTACACATTACACCCGGTAGCCGAGCACCACAGTTCCCTATTTTCTGGGTGTTTGTGTTGTAAGTGAGACCTTGCCAGAAGGCGAGGTTTGCTCATAATTTACAACCTAAAGAAATCACTTGTGGTTAACGAATTTTAAGCGGCTGATGTCTTCTGGATATCAGCCGTTTTTTGTTTTTTAAGGGAAAGGAAAATGCACTCAGTTGGTAACCCGATTTTATGGGGTAGTTTTGCCGTTATTATTTTACTTATGTTGCTCATTGATTTGTTCTGGCAAGGGAAACACAAGGGCCAAGCAATGTCGATGAAACAAGCTGCGGCTTGGAGTATTGTGTGGGTAACTCTTTCACTGCTCTTTGCAGCAGGCTTTTGGTGGTATCTTAATGAGAACGTGGGGCGTGAGTTTGCCGACAGCCAAACCATGGCGTTCTTAACGGGTTATTTATTGGAAAAAGCATTAGCTGTTGATAACGTATTCGTTTGGTTAATGTTATTTAGTTATTTCGCGATCCCAGCCAATTTACAACGTCGAGTGTTGGTCTATGGAGTATTAGGCGCTATCGTACTTCGTACGATTATGATTTTTGCAGGTAGTTGGTTAGTCACGCAATTTAGCTGGATTTTATATGTATTTGGCTTGTTCTTGCTATTTACGGGTTTGAAAATGGCTTTTGCTAAAGAAGATGATTCGCCAATTACCGATAAACCGTTAGTCAAATGGGTTCGTTCTCATTTACGTATGACAGATGAATTGCATGGTGAAAAATTCTTCATTAAACGTAATGGCGTTTTATTTGCGACCCCACTTATTTTAGTCCTGATCTTAGTTGAAATTAGTGATGTGATATTTGCAGTGGACAGCATACCCGCTATTTTTGCGGTAACAACTGACCCATTCATTGTTTTAACATCGAATTTATTTGCTATTTTAGGCCTACGTGCCATGTATTTCTTGTTGTCTGGAGTTGCTGAGAAATTCTCAATGTTAAAATACGGTTTAGCGGTGATTTTAAGCTTTATCGGTATAAAAATGCTATTGATTGATATTTTCCACATCCCAACACCAATTTCATTGGGCGTGATTGCGTCAATCTTAGTTATAACGCTGGTTATTAATGCCATTGTTAATAAACGTAATGAAGCAAAAAATTAATTTACCTTTTTCATTTTTTAAATCCTCTGCTGTGAAGCAGGGGATTTTTTTTAACCCTCTGAAAACACTCAACCATTTTAGTCATACCATTCTACTATAAGAAACAAAACTCTATTGAGATCACAGTTATGTAAAATGTTTGTTAAACAAAGTCAATCATTGTGTATATTTTGAATAATTGCCTTTTCAGGCGACTATTATTCCTTATACTTGCTGTGCAAACACATTTAATTCCTAATAAAGATAAATAATATAGGTCTATTATGGATACAAATAAAACAGGGTTATGGCGAGTTATTAGCCAAGGTAGTCTAGTCAAGCAGATACTGGTTGGCTTGATAGCAGGTATTTTGCTTGCATGGTTATGGCCATCTGCTGCAAAAAATGTCGGGTTGTTAGGGGATTTATTCGTTAGTGCATTAAAGGCTGTTGCGCCTGTATTAGTATGGGTGTTAGTGATGTCATCTATTGCTAACCACCGTCAAGGTCAAAAAACCAATATCAAACCTATACTGGTCTTGTATATTTTGGGAACATTTTTTGCCGCGGTTGTCGCCGTTATTGGTTCTTTTCTATTTCCATCAAATTTAGTGTTAGTGGTCGGTGATACACAGCTAAATCCACCGGGAAATATTGCTGAAGTGTTAAAAGGTTTGCTAATCAATATATTTTCGAACCCTATCGATGCACTGATTAAGGGCAATTATATTGGTATTTTAGCGTGGGCGATTGGGTTGGGTATTGCATTGCGCCATGCAAATGAAACCACAAAAAATTTAGTTCATGATTTTTCTAATGCGGTAACACAGCTGGTACGTGTTGTGATCCGCTTAGCGCCTTTAGGGATTTTTGGCTTAGTTGCTTCCACTATCGCAACGACTGGCTTTGAAACCTTAAAAGGTTATATCCACGTTCTCGCTGTTTTAATTGGCTGTATGTTGGTCGTTGCTTTTATTGTTAACCCACTGATTGTTTATTGGAAAATGAAACGCAACCCATATCCATTAGTTTTAGCTTGCTTACGTGAAAGCGGGGTAACTGCATTCTTTACACGTAGTTCAGCAGCGAATATCCCTGTAAATATGGGGATGTGTCGTCGTATGAATTTACACGAAGATACCTATTCTGTTTCTATTCCATTAGGTGCAACCATCAATATGGCAGGCGCTGCGGTAACAATTACGGTATTGACGCTAGCCGCTGTGCACACTTTAGGTGTACCAGTGGATATCCCAACGGCACTATTATTAAGCGTGGTTGCTGCAGTATGCGCTTGTGGGGCCTCTGGGGTTGCAGGTGGCTCACTGTTGCTGATCCCATTGGCTTGTAATATGTTTGGTATTTCAAATGAAATTGCGATGCAAGTGGTCGCGGTTGGGGTGATGATTGGCGTATTACAAGATTCAGCTGAGACAGCGCTTAACTCTTCAACCGATGTGTTATTTACTGCGGCTGTGTGCTTAGCGGAAGACGAAAAACTGGCTAACGCGGAAGCGCTGTTATCTCATCGTGATTAATTGTGTGAACCAAAGAAAGGGCAGGGACTGTGAAAGCAATCTCTGCCTTTATTTTTGAATATGTGATAAAACCTAGCGAAAATCCCGAACAACGGAGCAGAAAAATTAAAGCTGATACGCAATTTTCATCCCTTGCTCAATTGCTCGGCGTGCATCCAGTTCTGCGGCAACATCCGCACCGCCAATCACATGGGCGTTGATCCCGTGTTCTGCTAGTTGTGTTTTTAATGGGCAGTAAGGCTCTTGCCCTGCACACAAAATGACATTATCAACGGGCAGGCACTGTGTTTTATCTTGATAGCGAATATGGAGCCCTTCGTCATCAACTCGCATGTATTCCACGCCATTTAGCATTTGAACACCGCGTTTCATTAGTGATAAACGATGTACCCAACCGGTTGTTTTACCGAGGCCTGCTCCCACTTTACTGTTTTTCCGCTGTAATAAATACAATTGGCGAGCTGATGCTATCGGGGTTTTTTGTGGGGGAAATACACCACCTTTTGAATGGATCGAGGTATCAATATTCCACTCTTTATTAAATAGTGATGAATCTAAACTGCTACTTTTTCCTTCTTGGGTTAGCAGTTCAGCAACATCAAACCCAATCCCCCCAGCCCCAATAATGGCGGCGCTTTTCCCCACGGAACGTTGTTTGGTGATGACATCGATATAAGAAATGACCTTATGATGGTCAATCCCTTCGAGCTGGATTTTTCGTGGGACGACGCCTGTTGCAATAATGACCTCATCAAATCCCGATAAACAGTCAACATCAGCTTGTTGTTCAAGGCGTACATCAACATTCAATAATTGTAATTGGCGGCAAAAGTAACGGATGGTTTCATGGAATTCTTCTTTGCCGGGTATCTGTTTAGCGAGGTTAAATTGACCACCTATATGGTTAGATTTTTCAAACAAAGTGACTCGGTGCCCACGCTTTGCCGCGTAAATTGCACAAGATAACCCAGCAGGCCCTGCGCCAACAATTGCGACAGATTTACTCTGTGGCGCTTTTTCATTGGGGTAATCCATTTCCCTAACGGCTTGTGGGTTAACCAAACAGCTGGCGAGCTTGCCACTAAAGATAAGGTCGAGACAGGCTTGATTACAGCCAATGCAGGTGTTGATTTCATCTGCTCGATTTTCTGCGGCTTTACGAACAAACGCTTCATCGGCAAGAAACGGCCGGGCCATTGAAACCATATCTGCTTGATGATTGGCAATAATATGTTCTGCAACAAAGGGGTCATTGATGCGATTTGTGGTTATCAGCGGAATATTCACTTTTCCCATTAATTTTTGCGTAACCCAACTAAATGCACTACGGGGAACTTGTGTTGCTATCGTCGGTACTCGAGCTTCGTGCCAACCAATACCGGTGTTGATCATACTGGCACCTACGTTTTCAATTTGTTTGGCAAGAAATTCAACCTCTTCCCATGTTGAGCCTTCTTCGACTAAATCCAACATGGAAAGTCGATAAATAATGATAAAGTTCTCCCCAACGGCTTCCCTTATTTGTCGCACGATTTCAATGGGAAAGCGAATTCGGTTTATGTAACTCCCACCCCATTCATCAGTTCTATGGTTGGTGCGCTTGGTAATGAATTGGTTAATTAAATAACCTTCGGAACCCATAATTTCAACACCATCATACCCAGCTTGCTGAGCTAGCTTGGCGGTTGTCACGAAGTCATCAATCGTTTTTTCAACTTCACCAGTTGAGAGCTCTCGGGGGGCGAAAGGAATAATTTCTGCTTGAATTGAGCTTGGCGCAACTAATTTAGGGTGCAGCCCATAACGCCCTGCATGCAAGATTTGTAAGGCGATTTTACCATCTGCTTGATGGACAGCATCTGTGATTTGTCGATGAAATGAAAGCTGGTTTTTATCGTTTAATACCGCGCCATGAGCGGTAAGTGCCCCTTCTGGATTGGGGGCGATACCACCGGTAATGATGAGGCTGACACCATTTTCAGCGCGTAGGCGATAAAAATGTGCTAGCCGCTCACTGCCTTGTGGGTGCTCTTCAAGCCCAGTATGCATTGAGCCCATCAAGATGCGATTTTTTAGGACGGTATGGCCTAAATCAAGTGGGGCAAAAAGGTGTGGGAAATTGCTCATTATTATACTCCCATTCGGGATTTTATTAACAGGTCAGATGAGTTAACTGTAGCCTAATGAAGGGATAATTTGGTAAAGATGTTAAAATTTTGTGATTTTTATCATATGTTTTCGGTTAAATAGCTGAGTGTCATAAAAAAATAGGTGTTTTTTGGTTTTTATGTCATAAAAAGAGATTAAAAAAGAGGCATACAGCATAAAGAACGATATGGGGAAACGATGATGAAAGAGATTTGCCAACCTATTATTTTAGAAGGTGAATGCGTTCGCCTTGAACCTCTATCTCACCAATATGATGTCGAACTGGCAGATATTATTCGGCGAGATGGGCTGCATAATTTGTGGTATGCCTTAGTGCCTGAGCCTGAACATTTCTCTCAAGATGTGGAAAAACGCCTGGAAAATTTCCAGAAAAAGGAATGCTTACCTTTTGTGGTGATCGATAAACGAAGCGATAAACCAGTTGGTATTACGTCTTATAACCGTGTAGACCATGCGGTAAGACGGGTTGAAATTGGCGCCACGTGGTATGGGGTGGAGGTGCAGCGTACCGCATTAAATACAGAGGCTAAATATTTGCTGTTAAAACATGCCTTTGAGGAATTAGACTGCGTTGCAGTGGAGTTTCGTACGCATTTTTTAAATAGCCAAAGTCGCCGTGCCATTGAACGTTTAGGGGCAAAACTCGATGGTGTCCTTCGCAATCATATGAAAACTAAAACGGGTGAACTGCGTGATAGCTGTATTTACAGTATCATCGAGTCAGAATGGCCAGCGATTAAGCGCCATTTAGAATGGCAAATGGTAAAGCCGCGCTAAAGTTAGGTGTCGGCAAAAAGCCCACCGAAAGGTGGGCAATGTTAGCTATAAATACTCATGCATTGGTTTGGTCATAAACACATTATTAGGCATTTTCTCTGTTGTGATATAGCCTGCGGGGCTATTAATCAGTGCAGGGATGCGGTTCACTAAATTTGCACAAGTTAATTCTACGGTTGCTGGGTTATTCACCTCAATTGAGGTGTCGGGTTCGCCAATTAACTGCCAGCTATTTTTATCACACTCATCCGCTGTTAAGATTTTCCCAATACACTCTGTTTCTAGGGTAATCCCTTCTGCGGTTTCGGTGATCACCACTGCAGATAAGCCTAAGACATCCCCTTTTTTAACAGTCATTTTGAGCGTTTCGGAGTAAATATCTTGCTGAGCAATTTGTGGCACACAGCGCTGAGTTTGGCTGGTGATCGTTAGCCCAAGGCGGCTACATAGCCAGCCGTTTTGGGTCCACATATACGGTGGTGCATATTCACCGCTTTCAATTTTTTGTGAAATCACTTCATAAGGTAAATCATTATAGTTGCCGATTTGCTTATCGAATTCATCAACGGTTAAGCCTGCACCATGGCCAATGGCTAAAGCAATACCGTAATCTTCAACGTTATAGCAGCTTGAACCTTTAATCTTCACCAATTTGTGCATGGAGCCTGCTAAGGTATCGATTAAGACACCCCAATACATATCAGGGTAACCACTGCCCGCCAGGGTACAGTTATTTTCTTTGGCTAATGCATCAAGCTTTTGTGTAATTTCAGGTGATGAATTCCATGGGTAAAGGGCTTCTTCTCCGGTTGAAATGGCGTTTACACCATGACGAGCAAATAGGGAGAATGCATCTTCTAAATCCGCCATGGTACTTAATGTGGCGATGATGCCAACATCAGGTTTTAATGCCGCGAGAGTTTTATCTGCTTCATGTAGCGGCTGGACTTTTACCCCTGTTGGCGTCGTTCCTGCAATTTCACCTATATCTTTGCCAATAACGGCTTCATTGATATCAAAAGCCGCCACAACTTCAGCACCATGCTCTTGCAAGTAACGGATCAAAAATTTACCCATTTTTCCGCAACCATATTGAACTGCACGTACTTTTTTCATCATTATTGTCCTATATGCGAATTATCTATAGACCATATTGTGAGATTTGAATGTAAAAAATATTGTTCTATATCAATTATTTGAATAAAGAATTTTTAATAAAATTGATTGCAATTATGATGTTGTTTTTATTGTTAATTTGATATTGGTGAGAGTTAAATATAGATAAAGTGCGAGAACGTGATTTAAATAAAAAATAGTAGGGCTCATTAAAATTGCAAAAAACGACGCTCGAATGATAGTAATTGCCCATGCTATCGCATTGAATTATAAGAAGGGTAACTAGGTTGAACACAATTTCATCATACGGTTTCGAAACACTAGACCTAAGCTAAAACTACACGTATAATCCTCTCCACTTTGGCCCCTTAGCTCAGTTGGTTAGAGCAGTCGACTCATAATCGATTGGTCGCTGGTTCAAGTCCAGCAGGGGCCACCAAATTTATCAAGGAGTTAGGTGTTAATCATCTAACTCCTTTTTGTTTTTACCTGACTTTGGGTCAGGTAATGGGTCAGGTAAGATTTTGGGGCAGAATGGCTCAAGTTACCTAATTCAACACATCCATGCTGACCTCTTCATCAGACATGATACGATCGGTTTCGTCTTCCCTAGAAATTACCAGTACACCTGCATCATTTTTGGAAAAATTGACAATGCCCGTATTGTAATCCAAATAAATGTATTGGCTTCTATTCGTTTTTGTATTGACGACCCAATAGTCATTGATAAATTCTACGCCATACTGTGGATCAGTCAGTATATTATCGTCAGTAATCAGTAGAGTGTGATTATTCAGTTTATCGATCCACATCCACTTTATGAAGTACACGCACTTCCCCCAATACATCGAAGTAAATCAGCACATTAGCGCAAACTTGACGAAATAATCCCGGTAACATTTGGTAGCTGCTGGAGCCATCATGGCTATTGAGCAAAATAATTTCAGGGACTTGGCTCCCCGTAATTTGGTCATGTCGCCGAAGTCGTAACATGTGCTTTGTATGCTCTCGACGGCTGACATCACGTACCCGTGTTTGGCAAGCAAAGAATGGATAAAAGCCTTCCTTTTGCAGGCTGTCTAACAAGGTAATGGTTGGGATGTTGTGAAGCGTAGTCACGGAGTTGATAAAAGCGGTCACACATCACTTCGCTTTCTATTTGGAATGACCTGATGCTGTACAGGATAAGACACACCCAATGCCTGCCGCTTCTTGACTCACCGTGGCTTCATTGCTGTTGTGCATGTTGAATAGGGTTAATGTGTCTGCGTTGATATCGGGGTAGATAAAGGCACCGCCATTACTGAGCATCCCGTACTCCCAGTAACCGCCATGATATTCATCACAAAACTGCCCCATCGTGGTGAAGACCACCACTTCAAAGGTGGCCCAGCCTTTTACTGTACCAAAATGGTTGAACCAAAAATCAAGGCGTTGCTCATCGGGAACGAGTGTCATTGCAATAGCGGATTCAGTTGCGTTATTCATAAATTGGAACTCCAATAAAAAGAAATAAAAAAGCGCCAATCCCGTTAAGGACTGGCGCTAGATGTCATCAATGTTGCATTAATTTAAGAAGCTAAAAGAACAGGCTCCACAGGGATTTAGCGACGGAGACGATGCTGTTTTTGACAGTGCTGATCGTATGTTTTATCAGTGGTGGTAAGGGAATGATATCGATTAAGATATCCACAATATCACTGATACATTGCCCAAAATCGTTACGTGCAGTGTTCTCCACCGATTGCGTTCGGTAAGTGCTGCTTAGTTGCCTAGCTACCCCACTACTAGCTTGTGCTGGTAACGCCTGTATTAATTGCTCTGCTAATTCAGTGAGCTGAAAACCTTCTGCCGCAGAAACCGTCATCACTGGATGGTGCGGTTTAAATGCTGTTATCACAGCTTGTTGCTTCAATTCTAAGTTAACCGCTTGTTCAGGAGATGGCTGGTGGCACTGTTCATCCCACTGGCGGCAGGGCTCTATCTTGTCGGCTTGGTTCAACACAAATAGAAAGCGGCTTGGTTGATAACCGCATTGCTCGGTACAGAGCTCCAACAAGTGACATGCTGATAAAGCATAGGTATCAATTTAGTATTAACATTCGATGGAGTAGTTGACCAGTACTGATTTGTGCCTAATTCAAGAGATATCACGGACGTTGTTTAGATGTCGAGTGCGAGCGTGTGTCAGATAATGCTTCAGCCTCGCAAAACCTAGCATACTGATGGTGGCGATAGCGACACCCGCTAATAATATAAGTAGAAATGCGTGACTGATATCGTAATGATCAATAATGATGCCCGCTAATGCCCCTCCAGAGGCCACTCCTGTCGTTATACCTGTTGACATCCAAGCTAGCCCCTCAGTGAGTCTTGATTGAGGAAGTAAAGAGGAACCAATATCCATGGCAATAATCATTGTCGGTGCGATTGTTAACCCGATAATAAAAATCGCAAGCCCCAACGCAGGAAGTGTATTGACGAACAAAGGCATCATGCTAGTGAGCATCATTAGTAAAGTGATATATAAAAACTGATTCTCAATTTCCAAATGAGTTTTCCATGCACCAAAAACTAATCCTCCAAATACAGCTCCAAGCGCGTATAGAGCAATAATTAAGCTGGCAGCATTGGGAGATTGATGTGCATTAGAAAAAGCAACGACAGCAACATCAATTGCACCGCCAATGATTCCCATTGCAACTAAAGCAAAAACAATGATTAGTATGCCAGGTGTTTTCAGTGCAGAGTCTTGCTGAACCTCTTTTTTTTGTACAAGAGCGGGTTCAGTTTTGTGTTGCAGAAGAAAGAGCAACACACCTGTGCATAGAAAAATAGTAGCGACCAGCGGGCCCGCTACTGAGTGGAAGCTAGTGCTTAAATAAATTGCTAGTGGGGGGCCCACAATAAAAATAATTTCAGCTACAACTGAATCTAGGGAGAATGCTGATTTTAGCAGCGGTTGACCGCGGAAAAGAAATGCCCATCTAGCTCGAACCATTGCAGTCATTGGGGGGCGAATGCCAGCAAGTGCTGAGAATATGAATAAAACCCAAGACCACGGTTGATAACAAGATGTAATTATTAAAGCAAGTAACATTGCCACGCTAAAGATAGTGACTATTGGTAATATTTTACGTTGGCCATGGCGGTCAACCAACTTTGAAATTTGTGGGTCAAATACAGCACAAGAGAATGAAAATGTTCCCGCTATAGCCCCTGCTAGCCAGTAGCTTCCTGTTTGCTGGACTAGCATGGTGATTATTCCGATACTGAGCATTGCCTGCGGTAATCGTGAGATAGTACTGGCAAATAATAAACCTTTAACGCCTGGGATCTGCAATATATTCTTATAAGATTTGAACACTGTTTCTCCGGCTACTAAGTAAAGATTGTATAAAAGTCTGTTTGGTTGAATATGAAGAAATTAGCTAAAAATACTAAAACAAAATTTTAACATACAGTCAACTGAAACATTAATATATTTAATGTAATTGGTGTATTCATTCGGTTTAACTTGGTGAAATCACTTATTATTTTAATCGTTTTGCTACTACATATACGTTAATAAGTATTTCTTTCTGTTAGTTACAACTTCCGCGGCTACCTTCTTTTGTTTTGATATATATATTTATTATAATTCAGTTGGATATGTTTTTTTTGTGTGTTTATGGAGGGCGTGTTCAATTAATTCAATTAAGGGCTATTGTTATTCAATCATTTAAATGAGTTTTTAATATTGATTATAAGATTTTAGCTGCATTAAAAATTCAAAATTTATCAAATTAACGTTATTTAAAATTGTATTAATATTTTGTTAACGTAATTAGATTGGTTTGTTAAAGGTTAAAGTATCTAATCAATCCTTGGCTTTCATCGTATTGTATGGAATATGGAAGAAGCTATCATGCAACAGAAAAAAACAAATCAAGAAAAAAATTTTACAACGTCTCTGCTACAGGGAGACGGTAAAAATGATTACGAAAAATATATGAGAATTAATTCGCTACTTTCACTACAGAGAGAAAAAAGTGAATGGATTTATCGTGATGAGTTACGGTAATCCTCCCTTTTTTAATGGAGATTAGCAGTAGAATTTTGAATTTGTTGTTGGTTTAACTTTTGCACAGGTGTTATACCACCAAGCCCCATGTTAGGCCGCTCGTGATTATAAGTCCATAACCACTGCGTCGCCTTATCTTGTAATTCCTGAATGTCATCGTAAAGATAATGGCTTAACCAATCATACCTCATCGTGCGATTAAAACGCTCTATATAAGCATTCTGCTGCGGATTTCCAGGTTGGATAAAGCATAATGTTATCTCATTTTGTACCGCCCAGTGAGCCAGCTTGTGACTGATATATTCAGGTCCGTTGTCACTACGTATACGATGGGGTTTTCCTCGCCACTCGATAATTTGATTTAACGAGCGGATGACTCGTTCAGCTGGCAATGAAAAATCAACATCAATCGTTAATCCTTCCCGGTTAAAATCATCAAGGAAATTAAAAAGGCGACAGCTACGCCCATCTGAAAGTTGGTCATGTATAAAGGCCATTGACCAACATTCATTGATATTTCTAGGTACGCTTAATGCTTCCGGCTTTTCTCGTTTAAGTCGCTTATGCGGCTTGATACGCAAGTTAAGAGATAACTCACAATAAATACGATAAACCCGCTTGTGATTCCATTTATAGCCTTTCACATTGCAAAAATACAAGAAGCATAAGCCAAAGCCCCAATTTCGTTATTTCTGTGTTAGCTCAATCAATTGCTCGGCAATCACTGCATTTTTATCGGATAAAATGGAATGATATCGGTAGCAGCTTTCACTCACACAAAAGGTACGGCAAGCCTGAGCAATATTCATCCGATTTTGCTTAACGGCTTCTTGGGCTAAATATCGACGCTCAGAAGCCTTTACCTCTTTTTTGCCATGGCTTCTTGGATCACTTCAGCCTTAAGCCTCTCTTCAGCATACATTTTTTTAAGCCGTCGGTTTTCTTCTTCCAACGCTTTCATTTTCGTCATTAAAGAGGAGTCCATGCTACCATATTTTGCCCGCCTTTTATAAAAAGTGGAGTTCCCCATACCATGTTCTCGGCAGAGTTGAGCAACAGGAACGCCGTGTTCAGCTTGCTTTAAAATAGAAATGATTTGAGCATCAGTAAAAGTTGTTTTTTTCATCACTTTCTCCTGAGTTTATTGTAAGAGAAAATTCTACTTATGAACTCGATTAATTTTAGGGGGGATTACCTATTGATATTTAATCTTATTTAGCATAATTAATGAGTGAAAGTTGGGCCTGTCAACGGCACTTCCACAACTTTTTTTGATCTCAAGTGAAGTTTTTTTTATGTTTTAGCGTGAAAATAGCCTCATAGTGGTAAGAGGGGATTTCAGTGAAAGGTGGCATACAGTTACGCATCAAGGGGAAAGTGCAAGGTGTGGGGTTTCGCCCCTATGTTTGGCAATTAGCACATCAATACCAACTTTTAGGTGATGTCTGTAATGATGGCGAAGGCGTGCTGGTTCGCTTATGTACTGGTTCAGAACCTACTGAATTTATTCAGTTATTGTACCAACACTGCCCGCCGTTAGCCCTTATAGAAAGTATTGAATCACAACCTTTTCAATGGGATACATTACCAATTGCATTTACGATCCGCCGTAGTGGTGAAGGCAAAATGGACACCCAAGTCATCCCAGATGCTGCCACTTGTGATGCATGCCAACAAGAGCTTTTTACCCCATCTAATCGACGTTTTCATTACCCGTTCACAAACTGCACGCATTGCGGCCCGCGTTTCACGATTATTCGTCGTATGCCTTATGACAGACCCAATACTGCAATGGCTGATTTTCCGTTGTGTTCTGATTGCTTAGAAGAATATCAATCTCCCGCAGATAGGCGTTTTCACGCACAACCTAATGCCTGTGCGGTGTGTGGCCCTGAAATTAAATTGTGCGACCCATCAGGAAAAACGATTGCAAATAATGAGAACGCATTACTCTTGGCAGCTCAGCAATTATTGGCAGGAAAAATTGTTGCTATTAAAGGGATTGGCGGTTTTCATCTTGCTTGTGATGCAAGCAGTGATGAGGCGGTAGAGGCTTTGCGTGTTCGTAAATGCCGCCCAACTAAGCCACTGGCGGTGATGATCCCATCACTGAATTGGTTAGAGCAGCACAATATGCCGCTGAGTGATGGCTTACGTGCATTATTAAAAAGCCCTGCCGCTCCGATTGTATTGATTAAAAATTGGAAAAATCCTGTATTAAGCCAATATATTGCACCAAATCTAGCGGAAATCGGTGTTATGTTGCCTTCTAACCCATTGCAACACCTATTGATGGCACAAGTTAATCGCCCATTAGTGATGACGTCAGGAAATGCATCAGGGAAGCCCCCTGTGTTGAGCGAGCAAGCTGCATTGGCTGATTTAGTGAATATCGCGGATGTTTGGCTCACTCATAACCGCGATATTGTCCAACGCGCGGATGACTCATTGGTGCGTTATCATGATGGACAAGCGGAAATGCTCCGCCGTGCACGGGGCTATGTCCCTGATGCGATTGACTTGCCTAAAGGATTTGAGCATTCCCCATCAATACTGGCTTTAGGGGCAGATCTTAAAAATACCTTTTGTTTATTGCGAGATAAAAGTGCAGTCATGAGTCAACACCTAGGCGACCTTGATGATATAGATATTTTTGAGCAATATCAGTCAGCTATTACATTATTTGAATCTATTTATCGTTTTACGCCAACCGCTATAGTCTCTGATATGCATCCGAATTATGTAAGTACGCGCTATGGCGAGGCGTTATCACAGCAATTACGGATCCCATTGATAAAAGTGCAGCATCATCATGCACATATTGCTGCGGTAATGGCTGAACATGGTTTGCCGCTAAACGGGAGCAAAGTCATCGGGTTAGCTCTCGATGGATTAGGGTATGGCGCTGACCACCGTCTATGGGGAGGTGAATGTTTATTGGTGGATTATAAATCCAGTCAATATCTTGGCGGTTTGCCCCCAGTTGCACTGCCGGGCGGAGAGCTAGCTTCTCGGCAACCATGGCGTAATCTCCTCGCACATTGTTTGCAATTTGTTCCCCAGTGGCAAGAGCAAGAGTGCGCCGCTGATTTAATGTCATTTCCTTGGCAGGGGTTACAAAAGGCAATTGAAAAAGGGATAAATAGCCCAACGGCTTCATCCTCTGGGCGGCTTTTTGATGCGGTTGCTGCAGCGTTAGGTATTTGCACAGCACAAACTCGTTGGGAAGGGGAGGCGGCTTGCCAACTGGAAGCGATTGCCATGAAATCACCCGTGAGCGTACATCCGGTCACTATACCATTAGTGGGGCAACAATTGGATTTACATACATTTTGGCAACAGTGGATGGCGTACTGTGCGCCTAAACCACAACGGGCACATGCCTTTCATGTGGCATTAGCGCAAGGTTTTACTGAGCTCGCAAGAAAATCCGCGAAGCAATATGGTACTAAGCAAATTGTTTTGTCAGGTGGCGTGATCCATAACCAATTGTTGAGAGAGCTAATCGTAAATAATCTACCTGAGTTCGATGTGTTATATGCAAAACAATTTCCCATGGGAGATGGTGGATTATCACTCGGACAAGTTACTATTGCTTCTGCGTTGTTAAGACCTAATATTGATATTGACGAATAATATTATATTAACACGGTTGTATATCTAACTATCTTTTTACAGTTTATTATTTTAATTTCCTATATTACTTCGTTGATATTGATTCTTATTCAGCATGTTATTTACTATATTAATATATTGATTTTTATTAATACTCATATTTCGCTTAATTAATTAAATTGAAATTACAAATCAAGGTATCGCAATGAAAATAAATGTATTTTTTATTTATGGTAATGTGATATATAACGCATTATTGAAAATAAAATTGGTTTATTTATATTTTTCCTCATTTTTAAATACCGTTTACTGAATCGATTTTTCTAGCAAATATATAAAAAAAAGAAAATTTCTTATTGCCTCTTGATGAAGATCAAATGATTTAGGAGCGGTAGGAATAGGATCCTATTTTATATTTATGCATCAGGTTAATTAAATAAGAATTTATTTCATTAGACTTGGTTTTGTTTACTTTTTAAATAGACAAATACAAGCCAAAGGTGTGTGCATCATTTGTACACAGGGCTTTGTAGTATCTATAACCTTAAGATAATAAACAGAATTTGCCTAATGAATAGGTTCTAAGCCACCCATAATAATAGGAAAAAAGAATGATAGGAGATAACTCTATTATTTCTTCTCATGGTATTAATCGCCGTGATTTTATGAAGTTATGTACAGCACTGGCAGCAACAATGGGGTTAAGTGGGAAGGCTGCCGCCCAAATTGCTGAATCTATTAGTGACCCAGCACGACCACCGGTCATTTGGATTGGTGCCCAAGAGTGTACGGGGTGTACGGAATCTTTACTGTGTTCTACCCACCCGACCTTGGAGAATTTAATTCTCGATACCATTTCATTGGAATACCACGAGGTGCTGTCTGCCGCCTTTGGTGAGCAAGTTGAACAAAATAAACATAATGCGATGGAGAAATATAAAGGGAAATATGTTTTAGTTGTTGATGGATCTATCCCATTGAAAGATGGTGGTATTTACTGCATGGTTGCAGGTAAACCGATTGTTGAGCATATTCGTGAAGTGGCTGAAAACGCTGCGGCCGTGATTGCGATTGGTTCTTGTGCTTCGTGGGGGGGCGTCGCTGCTGCAGGTGATAACCCAACAGGAGCCGTGGGTTTAGATCAAGTCATTAAAGACAAAACAGTTATCAATATTCCTGGTTGCCCACCTAATCCACATAACTTCCTTGCGACAGTCGCGCACTTAATTACGTTTAATCGCCCACCAAAACTGGATAGTAAAAATCGCCCAATGTTCGCGTACGGTCGTTTAATTCATGAACACTGTGAGCGTCGTCCTCATTTTGATGCGGGCCGCTTCGCAAAAGAGTTCGGTGATGATGGTCATCGTGAAGGTTGGTGTTTATACCATTTAGGTTGTAAGGGACCTGAAACGTACGGTAACTGCTCCACATTGCAATTCTGTGATGTTGGCGGTGTCTGGCCTGTGGCAATTGGTCACCCTTGTTATGGCTGTAATGAAGAAAATGTAGGGTTCCATAAAGCTATCCACCAACTAGCAAGTGTTGAAAACCCAACACCACGTGTGGATAAACCGGATGTGAATAACCGCGAAGGTGGCCAAATTTCATCTACAGCTGTGGGGTTAATTGGTGGTGTTGTCGGGTTAGTGGCTGGAGTCAGCGTGATGGCGGTACGTGAACTAGGCCGTCAAAAACGCCAACAAGATACTGACTCACGGGGAGAATAACCGTGAATAGACGAAATTTTCTGAAACTCTCCGCGGGGGGAGCATTACTTGCGGGAAGTTCCCCCAGTTTGGCGGGGCCCGAAAACCGCCCGCCGATCCCTAATTCTTTGGGGATGCTGTATGACTCGACCCTGTGTATTGGGTGCCAGGCGTGCGTGACAAAATGCCAAGATATTAACCACCCAGAACGTAACCCGGTCGGGGAACAAACTTGGTCAAATAATGACAAACTCACCCCTTATACCAACAATATTATTCAGGTTTGGAGCAGTGGAACAGGTGTTCATAAAGACCAAGAAAAAGATGGCTATGCCTACATTAAAAAGCAATGTATGCACTGTGTTGACCCTAATTGTGTGTCGGTTTGCCCAGTACAAGCGCTGAAAAAAGACCCAAAAACCGGCATTGTTCATTACGATGCTAGCGTATGTACCGGTTGCCGCTATTGCATGGTGGCGTGTCCATTTAATATCCCGAAATATGCCTACGATGACAAATTTGGTGCAATTCATAAATGCGAGTTATGTAACCAAAAAGGTGTCGAACGCTTAGACAAGGGTGGTTTGCCGGGTTGTGTCGAAGTTTGCCCAACGGGCGCAGTAATTTTTGGGACGCGGGAAGAATTACTCGCAGAAGCGAAAAAGCGTCTAACACTCAAAGTCGGTGATGAGTACGGTTATCCACGTCAAACCTTACACAGCAATGACCCGAATGTGATTAAAGTGCCGAAATATGAGTCCCATATTTATGGCGAACTTGAAGGCGGTGGTACACAAGTTATTGTTCTTTCTGGTGTGCCATATCAAAATCTTGGGCTACCTGAGTTAGAACAGTTGTCCACAGGGGCGCGTTCTGAATATGTGCAGCACACACTTTATAAAGGGATGGTATTGCCGCTTGCAGCGTTGGCAGGGTTGAGTTTCTTGGTGTACCGCAATACTAAAAATGATAAACACGAAGGAGATGACTCAAATGACGACGCATCATAAAGAGCAGCCGCTAGGCGGGCGTTTAGTCAGTTGGCCAATCATGGTCTTTGGGCCATTGGTGCTGATTTGTGTCATCTTGATTGTTAAACGCTTGGTCTTCGGTTTGGGCTCAGTTTCTGACCTAAATGGTGGCTATCCTTGGGGGATTTGGATTGCTTTTGACTTACTAATTGGTACCGGTTTTGCTTGTGGCGGTTGGGCACTGGCTTGGGCGGTGTACGTATTTAACCGCGGTGAATATCATCCGTTAGTGCGCCCCGCATTATTAGCCAGCTTGTTCGGTTACTCTCTCGGTGGTTTGTCCATCACTATTGACGTAGGCCGCTACTGGAACTTGCCTTACTTTTACATCCCCGGTTTCTTTAACACCAATTCGGTGCTGTTCGAAACCGCAGTGTGTATGACGATTTATATCGGGGTGATGGCATTAGAGTTTGCCCCCGCACTGTGTGAGCGCTTTGGTTGGAAGGTTTCGTTAAAACGTCTGAATAAAGCGATGTTCTTTATTATTGCTCTTGGCGCATTACTGCCAATGATGCACCAATCATCAATGGGTTCATTGATGATTTCGGCGGGGTATAAAGTCCACCCTATTTGGCAAAGTTATGAAATGCTGCCACTACTCTCATTACTGACTGCATTCATTATGGGCTTTTCCATCGTGATTTTCGAAGGGTCATTGCTCCAAGCCGCGTTGCGGGGGCAAGGCGCTGATGAACGGCCACTGTTTGTTCGTATCACTCGGATCTTGCAGGTATTGTTAGTGCTGTTCTTGGTCTGCCGTTTCGGTGAACTAATTTATCGGGACAAGTTGCACCATATCTTCAATACCGATTTCTACGCCATGATGTTCTGGATAGAAACCGCATTAATGGTTTTCCCATTGGTTATTTTCCGTATGCCATCACTGAGAAATGATTCTCGGTGGTTATATATAAGTGGTTTAAGCATATTGATTGGTGCGGCTATGTGGCGGATGAACTATTCCCTCGTTGCATTTAACCCTGGGGGCGGATACGACTACTTCCCAACAACAGAAGAGCTTTTAATTTCAATAGGTTTTGTGGCAATAGAGGTATGCGCTTATATCTTATTGATCCGCTTATTACCTGTTATTCCAGCATTGAAAAAAACAACGATGAGCCATTCAGAGGCCCGAGGTAAAGCATGAGCCAACGTATAACAATAGACCCAGTCACTCGTATCGAAGGTCACTTACGCATTGATTGTGAAATTGAAGATGGAAAAGTCACCAAGGCTTGGGCTTCAGGCACGATGTGGCGTGGTATGGAAGAGATAGTCAAAGGGAAAGACCCCCGTGATGCCTGGATGATTATGCAGCGCATTTGTGGGGTTTGTACCACGGTGCACGGTATTGTGTCGGTACGCACTATTGAAAGTGCTTTAAATATTGATGTGCCAGTGAATGCGCAGTATATCCGTAATATGATTTTAGCCGCGCACACCATTCAAGACCACATAGTCCATTTTTATCAATTATCTGCATTAGATTGGGTGGATATCACCTCTGCACTGAATGCAGACCCAAATAAAGCAGCAGAAATCTTGAAAGGCGTTTCGACGTGGCCATTGAATAGCCCAGAAGAATTCACGCGAGTTCAAGATAAAATTAAAAAATTGGTTGCCAGTGGGCAATTGGGTATTTTTGCTAATGGGTATTGGGGGCACCCAGCGATGAAGCTGTCGCCTGAGGTAAACTTAATTGCCGTGGCCCACTATTTACAAGCCCTTGAATGTCAGCGAGATGCTAACCGTATTGTGGCGTTATTAGGCGGGAAAACACCGCATATTCAAAACCTTGCAGTTGGTGGTGTGGCAAACCCTATTAACCTTGATGGTGTCGGGGTTCTGAACCTTGAACGTTTGATGTATGTGAAATCCTTTATTGACCGTTTAGGGGATTTTATTGAGCAAGTGTATAAGATTGACGCAGCAGTGATTGCCGCGGGCTACCCTGAATGGCTCGAAGTCGGTCAAGGCGCGAAACATTACATGTGTATGCCTGAAATGCCAATGGACGGTAAAAACGGAAGTTTCCTCTTACCGGGTGGCTATTTGGAAAACAGCGATTTTAGTACTTATCGCCCCATTACGAGCCATATGGATGAGTATTTGATCAACGGCATCAAAGAAAGTAGCAAACATGCATGGTACAAAGAAAATGAGCCACAGGCTCCATGGGAAGGCACCACCAACCCAGATTACACCGGCTGGGATGATGACGGTAAATATTCATGGGTAAAAGCCCCAACTTTTTATGATAAAACCGTCGAGGTTGGGCCGCTTGCTGACTTGTTGTGTAAATTAGCCGCCAAACATGAACCGACAGAAAAACACTTTAATGATGTAGTAAACCTGTACCAAACACTGACGGGCAATACGATTAGTGTGGATCAATTGCATTCCACATTGGGTCGAATTATCGGTCGTAGCGTTCGCTGCTGTGTGCTGAATGAAACTCTGTCTATTCAATGGCAAGCGCTGGTCGATAACATAGGAAAAGGCGATTACACCACGTTTGTGAAACCACATTTCCCTGAAAATGCCACGATTAAAGGGGTAGGTTTTGGGGAAGTCCCACGTGGTTTATTGTCGCACTGGGTTGTGATCAAAGACGGTAAAATTGAAAATTATCAAGCGGTAGTGCCATCCACTTGGAACTCAGGTCCGCGTAATTTTAATGATGAACCAGGACCTTATGAGCAAGCATTGGTAGGAACCCCTATAGCTGACCCCGCTAAACCCCTTGAAGTGGTGCGAACCATTCACTCATTTGACCCTTGTATGTCTTGTGCAGTGCACATTGTTGATCCTGAAGGTGGTGAAGTCACTAAGGTTAAGGTGCTGTAATGCGTATTTTAGTCTTGGGTGTTGGCAATATTTTGCTGAGCGATGAAGGCGTTGGGGTACGCATCGTAGAGGCTTTAGAGCAGCGCTATCACCTGCCTGAATGCGTGGAAGTGCTAGATGGTGGAACCGCAGGAATGGAACTGATTGGCCCGATGGCAGATAGAGACCATTTGATCATTGCCGATGTCGTGTTATCAAGCCAGCAGGCTGGCTCGATTTTAGTCTTGCGCGATGACGAAGTTCCTGCACTGTTTACGCGTAAAATCTCACCGCATCAACTCGGTTTATCAGATGTGCTATCCGCTTTGCATTTAACCGATGAATTCCCACAGCGGCTAACATTAGTTGGCGTTGTACCTGAGTCCCTCGAGCCGCATATCGGCTTGACGGCAACCGGGCAGGCCGCTTTAGAATCTGCGTTACAAAAGGTTATTGAGGTTTTGCGAAGCGAAGGCTTGGAAATCATAGCGAAAGAAGAGAGTTTGCATGCCTGATGACATCTTAGGTTATGACACTAACCCTCGGCCTCTAGTTGAGGCCGCATTTACGCGAGTTGCTGAACAATCGATGCATGATTTGTCATTTTTGCATCCGACTATGCCTGTGCACGCCAGTGAGTTTGCCCTGTTTGAAGGGCAGTGGGTTGGCGCGGTGATCACGCCATGGATGCTCAGTGCGATTATTCTACCGGGGCCTGAACAATACTGGTCTCGTCGCGTGGTCGGTGACAAGGTTGGGTTAATCCTCCCCTATGGTGAAATGACCTATACCGTGGGTGAATTAGACGGTTTAACCCAATATTTTGCGTGTTCATTAATGTCGCCATTAGAAAAGAAAATGACACCAGAACAAGGTATTCACCTAACGGATGATTGCCAGCGAATATTGTTATCGCTTCCAGTAAGTGACCCAAATATTCCTCAAGCACCTGAACGCAGAGCATTGTTTACCCGCCACTTAAGGGGGCAGGATGCATGAAGTTTCGTTATGCCAAAGTACGATAGAAATTATTGAACAGCAGGCGAAAAAAAATGCAGTTAACCGAGTCACTGCTGTTTGGCTTGAAATCGGTGCGCTCTCTTGTGTCGAAGAGAGTGCCTTTCGCTTCAGTTTTGACGTCGTTTGCCGTGGTACGGTTGCAGAAGGCTGCCAACTTCACATCATTTACCAGCCTGCACAAGCATGGTGTTGGGATTGCAGTGAAATAGTGGAAATAGACAGCCATCAATCAGTTTGTCCATGCTGTCAGGGGTTGAACCTGAAAGTGGAAAGTGGGGAGAGTTTACGCATCAAAGAGTTGGAAGTGGAATAGCTTTTTGAGGTGAGCTTGAGGTGTATCAACCAGACTCTATGGATTATGTATTAATCTAATTTAACAATTTAGCTGTTGGGAGTGAAACTTATGTGCAGTACTTGTGGATGTGCATCGGGAGAACGCAAAATCGAGGGTGATGACCATCACGGTCATGCTCACGACCACCATCACGGTCACGACCATCATCATGATCATGAACCTCATGGGCAAACCGTGATTATTCATCACCATTACTATCATCATGGTGATGTCCACAACCATTATCACCAATATGAGCCCGCACCTGCTGAAAGCAAGTCTAAAAAGCATAAACACAAACATAAGCACAAACATATTTACCAAACCGCTGAGGCAAGTTTTAAACCGGCTGGAGAGCACCATGACCTTGATTATGGCCACGGTGAAGCAGGTACACATGCACCGGGGATCAGCCAGAAACGCATGCTACAAATTGAAATGGATGTGTTAGATAAAAATAACCATCTGGCAGAGCATAACCGTAACGATTTTAACCAGAAGAATATTTTAGCGCTAAATCTCGTTTCTAGCCCGGGTTCGGGAAAAACCACCTTATTAACGGAAACGCTGTTAAGGCTGCGTGACAAAATCAATTGCGCAGTGATTGAAGGTGACCAACAAACCACCAATGATGCACAGCGGATCCGCGAAACGGGTGTGCCTGCGATTCAAGTGAATACAGGAAAAGGCTGTCACCTAGATGCACAAATGGTGCACGATGCAACAGCACGTTTAGAGTTAGCAGATAACAGCTTGTTATTTATTGAAAATGTGGGGAATCTTGTGTGCCCTGCTAGCTTTGATTTGGGCGAGCGCCATAAAGTGGCGGTGCTGTCGGTCACGGAAGGGGAAGATAAACCCCTCAAATACCCACATATGTTTGCGGCAGCAGATATCATGTTGCTGAATAAAATTGATTTATTGCCTTATCTACATTTTGATGTTGAAGCCTGTATTGCGAATGCCAAACAGGTGAATCCCAATATCCAAGTTATCCAAGTGTCTGCGACATGCGGCGAAGGGATGGATGCCTGGCTGGCATGGTTGGAGACACAGCTATGTGCTTAGGTATTCCGGGCAAAATAGTTGCCGTTGGTGAAGACATTCACCAACTCGCTCAAGTGGATGTTTGTGGTGTAAAACGCGATGTGAATATTGGCCTCATTTGTGAAGGAGAAACCGCAGATTTATTAGGCCAATGGGTACTGGTACACGTCGGGTTTGCCATGAGCATCATCAATGAAGAAGAAGCGCAATCCACTTTGGATGCGTTAACCGCGATGAGCCAGCTAGACCACGAGGTCAGCGATTTTAGTGGTTTAAATGCAGGAGCAACAGATGCAGTACGTCGATGAATTTCGCGACCCTGTTCTTGCAAAAGCGCTATTAGCGCGTATTCATCAACGGGTGAATGAAATACCCCAAGCAAAACGGCGCCCATTACAACTCATGGAAGTGTGTGGAGGCCATACCCACGCGATTTTTAAATTTGGTATTGACCAGCTATTACCCGCCGAAATTGAATTTGTTCATGGGCCCGGTTGCCCTGTGTGCGTTTTGCCAATGGGGCGAATTGATGGCTGTATCGAAATAGCGCAGCGCCCAGAGGTTATCTTTTGTACTTATGGCGATGCAATGCGTGTGCCGGGAGAAAAGGGCTCTTTACTTGACGCCAAACACAATGGGGCAGATGTCCGTATCGTTTATTCACCGCTAGATGCCTTGGCATTAGCAGAGCAGCACCCTCATCGGCAAGTGGTTTTCTTTGGTTTAGGCTTTGAAACCACCATGCCAAGCACGGCAATCACCTTGCAGCAAGCGAAACGCCGCCAATTAGCAAATTTTAGTGTATTTTGCCAGCACATTACCATTATCCCAACGTTAAAAAGCTTACTAGAACAGCCGGATGTCCGCATTGACGGCTTTTTAGCACCGGGACACGTGAGTATGGTGATCGGGGCGCATCCCTACCAATTTATTACCGAAGACTTTCATAAACCCTTGGTGGTCACAGGGTTCGAACCCTTAGATATTTTGCAGTCGTTAGCCATGCTAGTTGACCAAATCGCTGATGGCCGTTGTGAGGTAGAAAACCAATATAAACGTGTTGTGGCCGATAACGGTAACGTATTGGCACTGAAGGCGTTAGAGGAAGTTTTTGAACTTAAACAAACCAGTGAATGGCGCGGGCTGGGGGAAATAGCAGGTTCAGGGGTTCAATTAACTGAAGATTATCAGTTTTTTGATGCAGAGAGACGTTTTCAGGTACAACCCCATAAAGTGGCGGATGACCCGCAAGCACGTTGTGGAGAGGTGTTAACCGGGCGCTGTAAACCTAACGAATGTACGTTGTTTGGGCGCCGTTGTACGCCACAAACCGCTTTTGGCGCACTAATGGTTTCTTCTGAAGGCGCCTGTGCAGCTTATTACCAATATCGTCGGGAGGTATAAATGAGTAATCATGTGGTGACGATGGCACGTGGTAGTGGTGGGCAGGCCATGCAGCAATTGATTGAACAGTTGTTCTTGCAAGCATTTGCTAACCCAGCGTTGAATGAGCGGGAAGACCAAGCTCGGCTAGCACTGGCTGAAATGACCGCATTGGGCGACCGCTTAGCATTCAGTACCGACAGTTATGTCATCGACCCGATTTTTTTCCCGGGTGGTAATATTGGCAAACTGGCGGTATGCGGCACGGTCAATGATGTAGCCGTCAGTGGGGCTATTCCAAAATATTTGTCCTGCGGTTTTATTTTGGAAGAAGGTTTTCCGCTGTCTGAATTACAAATGATTGTCGAGTCGATGGCTGCAACAGCAGCAGCGGCTGGCGTGGCTATTGTGACAGGCGATACCAAAGTGGTACAGCGCGGTGCGGCAGACAAAATCTTTATCAATACCGCGGGTATTGGCGTGATCCCGCCCCATATTCAGTGGGGGGCTCAGCACATTCAAGCGGGGGATAAAGTGATTGTTAGCGGTACGTTGGGTGACCACGGCGCGACTATCTTAAACCTGCGTGAACAACTCGGATTAGAAGCAGAGCTTTGCAGTGATTGTGCGGTATTAACACCTTTAATCGCTCCGTTACGTGAAATTGATGGCGTTCGTGCTTTACGTGATGCGACCCGAGGGGGCGTGACGGCTATTTTACATGAGTTTGCGCAGGCAAGTGGCTGCGGGATAGCGATAAATGAGGGGGATTTACCTGTCTCTTCAGCAGTTAGGGGCGTGTGCGAACTATTAGGTTTAGAGCCGTTAAACTTTGCCAATGAAGGCAAATTAGTGATTGTGGTGAAACCTGAAGCGGAAAATGCGGTGCTTGCTGCACTACACCAGCACCCATTAGGGAAAGATGCGACTACGATTGGTTGTGTCACCGAACAGAAACAAGTCAGATTAGTTGGGATCTTCGGGACATCAAGGTTATTAGATTTACCTCACAGCGAGCCTTTGCCACGTATTTGTTAATTGAAAATGCCCTATAGATAAAACCTATAGGGCGCTCAAATTTATTAACGCCTTAACATGCCTTTATCGATAATAAACTCGATAATGGTTTCTAAGCCGACTTGTTTCTTCAAGTTAGTGAAAACATAGGGTTTGACTGGGCGCATTCTTGCGGTATCGGCTTCCATCACTTCTAATGAAGCCCCGACATAGGGTGCAAGGTCAATTTTGTTAATCACCAGTAAATCGGAATGGGTAATACCCGGGCCGCCTTTACGTGGGATTTTTTCCCCTTCAGCGACATCAATCACATAAATGGTTAAATCAGCCAGCTCTGGGCTAAAGGTTGCGCTCAGGTTATCGCCGCCGCTTTCCACAAAGACGATATCAAGGTTTTTGTGGCGCATGGCCAGTTCTTCAACTGCCGCTAAGTTCATTGATGCATCTTCACGAATAGCTGTGTGAGGGCAGCCGCCAGTTTCAACACCAATAATGCGGTCTGCATCTAATGCTTCGGCACGGGTTAAAATTTTGGCATCTTCTTGGGTATAAATATCATTGGTGACAACAGCAATTTGGTAAGTGTCGCGCATGGCTTTACATAACACTTCTAATAATGCGGTTTTCCCTGAGCCGACCGGCCCACCGACACCAATTCTTAAGGGTTGATTATATTCTTGCATAGCATTTTCTCATGAACGAAAAAGTCGTGTGTATTGGGTTTCATGCCGACTACTGGCAATAATTTGTGCAGGTGTAAAACTGCCAATATCTTCTAAAGGCCATGTGGCCGATTGCGAGACAATGGTAGGAATGCGCTCGGTTAGGGTGAACAAAATATGTTGCCCCGCACTTTGGCCGAGTGGAATGAGTTTAACACCCGACATCACGGTGTTTTCCAGCCAGCCCCATGCATAGGCGTTACAGAGTTTGTCGATATTAATATTCCAATTGACTGCGGCAAGGGCAAACGCCATAAGCTGCGTTTGTTTAACGCAGGTCAATGTGGTTGTATCAAGCTCAATACCCAGTTGAGGCAGCAAGCGGGCAAAAGCAATCCCTCGTTGGCGCTCCTCTAACCGCAGTTCCTTGGTTTCACGGCTGGCAATGATAAATTCACACCAATAGGAGACTTTTTCCATATCAGCACTTAATAAGTGGGCGTGAATTTGCCGTAAAACAGGGAGTTCCAATGTCGCAATCGCATGGGTCATTTGCGCTGTTAACCAGCTTGCTAGCGTTTCAGGCGTGGTTACCCAGCCTTTTTCAATGGCCCACTCTAAGCCTTGGGAATAGGTAAATGACCCAACAGGCAAAGACGGGCTGACTAATTGATATAAACGTAAATCCGCTAACATGGATAAACTTCCCAAATATAATTAATGGTGATGATGGTCATCATGATCGTGATGATGGTGGTGATGCCCACCGGATGAACCACCATAAGCCCCCGGTTCTGGTTGGTATTTTTCCAAACCCACACTGACGGTCGCGCCAAGCCCTCGTGCCATATCATCTAGGACATGGTCATGGAAGTAACGACACCAGCCAGCTTCGATTTGCAGTGGAACGTGACGGTTACCTAAGTGATAACAAACACGGGCAAGCAACAGAGCGTCATCGCTGTAAACGGTAGAAACTTGCTCTTTCGCCGCTTCGATGGTGACTAGCTCACCGTCTTCAGTAGATAAAACGTCGCCTTCCTTCAGGATGGTTCCGCGCGGCAAAAATAGCCCCGCTTCTTGACCGTCGCTCAAGGTGACTTTTAAGCGGCTCTTTGTGCGCTCATCCATAGTCAAACACAAGGATAACTCGGTGTGTGATGCTTGGTGGCTATCTATAATTTTAATGAATTTTTTCATGTTCTGGCTCTTTCGTCGGGGGTCAGAATAAAAAGTAACGCTGTGCCATTGGCAGCTCAATCGCAGGTTCACAAACTAATGGAATACCATCGGCTTTTACGATGTAAGTCTGCGGATCCAGCTCAATATGTGGCACATAACTATTGTGGATCATGGATGCCTTACTAATATTTCGGCAGCCTTCCACACGACCAATTTTGCTCTGTAAACCGAGTTTTTCAGGCACGCCGGCATCAATACCCGCTTTCGACATAAAAATCATCGACGTTTGGTATTTGGCTTTACCTAATGTGCCAAACATTGGGCGGTAGTGCACAGGTTGAGGCGTTGGGATAGCCGCGTTGATATCTCCCATAGGGGCATAAGCGACCATGCCGCCTTTCATGATCAAGGCAGGCTTAATGCCAAAAAAGGCGGGATCCCACAAGACGATATCCGCGAGTTTTCCTTTTCCAATTGACCCAACCTCATGGGCAATGCCGTGGGCGATAGCGGGGTTAATGGTGTATTTTGCCACGTAACGTTTGATGCGGTTATTGTCGTTTTCTGGTGTATCGCCTTCTAAAGTTCCGCGCTGTAATTTCATTTTATGAGCGCATTGCCAAGTACGAGTAATCACTTCACCAACACGCCCCATGGCTTGTGAGTCCGAAGACATGACTGAAATGGCGCCCATATCATGCAAAATATCTTCAGCGGCGATGGTTTCACGGCGAATACGGGACTCAGCAAAAGCCACATCTTCAGGAATAGATGGGTCTAAGTGGTGGCAAACCATCAACATATCCAAATGCTCATCAACGGTATTAATGGTGTATGGCATGGTTGGGTTAGTTGACGCAGGCAGAATATTGGGCTCGCCCACCGATTTGATCACATCAGGGGCATGGCCGCCACCAGCACCTTCGGTGTGGAACACGTGGATCACGCGCCCAGCGATGGCTTTTACGGTTTCTTCATAAAAACCGCCTTCGTTTAATGTATCGGAGTGGATGGCGACTTGGACATCCATTTCATCAGCCACATTCAAGCAGTTATGGATAGCCATCGGGGTCGCACCCCAGTCTTCGTGGATTTTCAATCCGATAGCTCCCGCTTCAATTTGTTCGCGGATAGCCTCGGGTTTACTCACGCAGCCTTTGCCAAACAAACCGACATTAATCGGCAGCTCGTCCACGGCTTGTAACATGCGGTACATATTCCAAATACCCGGCGTGACGGTCGTGGCATTGGTGCCTGCGACAGGGCCGGTTCCTCCACCAATAAAGGTGGTGACGCCAGACACTAAGCCTTCTTCAGCTTGTTGTGGGCAAATAAAGTGAATATGGGTATCAACACCACCCGCGGTGATAATTTTACCTTCGCCTGCAACCACTTCAGTACCGGGGCCAATCACGATATCGACATTCGGCTGCACGTCAGGGTTGCCAGCTTTACCAATACCCGCAATGCGGCCATTTTTAATGCCAATATCGGCTTTAACAATGCCCCAATGGTCGAGAATAATGGCGTTGGTGATTATCACATCAACGCATTGGTCGCTGGTTACTTGGCTTTGTCCCATACCGTCACGAATGACCTTACCGCCACCAAATTTGACCTCTTCACCATAAGTCGTAAAATCTTTTTCAATTTCTAAAAATAATTCTGTGTCTGCTAAGCGTAGGCGGTCACCCGTTGTTGGGCCAAACATATCCGCATAGGCTTGCCGTGAGATGGTTTTCATGATGATTTCTCACTCTCTAATTTTCCCATGATCTTGCCATGGAAACCGTAAATTTCTCTTTTACCGCTAAATGCGACTAACTCAACAGTGCGACTCTGTCCGGGCTCAAAACGAACAGCCATTCCCGCTGGGATGTTTAAACGAAACCCAAGCGTGCCTTCACGTGCAAATTTTAGCGCTTCGTTTGCTTCGTAAAAATGGTAGTGAGAGCCAATTTGTATCGGGCGGTCGCCTGTATTTGCAACGAGGATTATTTGGGTTTCTCGACCTGCATTGAGTTCGATGTCACCTAAATCTTGATTGACTTTAATTTCACCGGGGATCATGTTGCCACCTATACAATTGGGTCGTGGATAGAAACCAACTTTGTGCCATCAGGAAATGTACATTCCACTTGGATGTCTTTGATCATTTCTGGCACCCCCTCCATGACCTGCTCTGCTGTTAACACGGTTCGACCTTCGCTCATTAACTGGGCAACCGTTTTACCATCACGGGCGCCTTCCATAATCGCACAACTGATTAGCGCGACGGCCTCAGGGTAATTGAGCTTTAATCCACGGGCTAAGCGTCTTTCTGCGACGAGACCTGCCGTAAAAAGTAATAATTTGTCTTTTTCTCTTGGGGTTAATTCCATTTTTTGCTCCTAAAAAACGTTTACGTTGCCCAAATACGCGGTGGCTCAGGACAATAACCTAACCAGTATTGTCTTGTTGCCTGCCAAATATGGGCAAAACAGGCCATTATTGGCTCGGTTTGAGAGCCTAATAGCCGCAAAACTAAAATACCGTCCACATCAGTTAGCCCATACTCAAGCGGCCTAACATCGGTAGAGAAAAAACAGGCTAAGCTATCTTGAAGTTCTGCTTTCAATTCATCGCTGGCGGGGTAGATATATAAAGAGCCGAACATGGGAAACTCACGCATGACGGCCGATTGTTTTTGAGAACCATTGATAAAGATAGATTCCGCCAAGGTGAGCTTGTCATCAATATAAAACTGCAAGCGCCCCCGAATATTGCCGTTGTCGAATTGTTCGTTTAATACAGGGCGGCCTAAACACTGGATTTCCCAGCCGATAAATTTTGATGAACTGGTGATCCGCACATGGGTCTCTATGTGAACTTGCGCCTCAGGGAAAAAAATGTTTTCTTGAGGCAACCATTCTAAGAACCCATTAGGTGCCACCGTTAAGGTTTGTACTTGCCGCGCAACACCGCCCGCACTGCGATAAAATTTTGTTGCTCCAGGCGTGGTCAATAACGCATGGGCATGTGGTTGAACATCAATATTGATAAGAAGTTTATCCCCCCCGACAACGCCACCGGGTGGATGAAGTAAATACGTGTGTGCAATGCCTTGCTCGGGGTAGAATGACCGCTGAACCATTAAAGGGCCGATATGTTGTTTATCCGTTAAGCGGGTGACGCCACGTTTTAGTTCATATCGTAAAAAGATTTCAGCTAACCAGCCTGATCCTGAAAAATCAGACATACTTTCTCCTGCAACTTAGTCAACTAAAAATACGCGAACATGTTTAGCTATACCCCTAACAAAAATTGGGTACTTATGATGTAAAAGCTAATGCAAGTAGGGTAGGGTGTGAGTGAATACCAAAATCATTATTATTATGCAGCGTTATCGGCTGCATGTGTCTGCCGCGCGATTCTACACCTTATATCGAAAATTGCCTTTCAATTAAACAGCATTTTATTTAGAAAATATAACAACCATCAAAATAACAGTAAAAAATGAGCGTATATCTATATTGCGATTTCAGCGTAACAGGACTATATTCTCAGCCGCACTGATATGGGGTTGAGATGTTTTACGACGTGACTTTATATCGATTCAACAATCCCTTTTCTTGGGAAGTCATTCTGACATTAACGGCAGTTTATAGAGATTATGGAATATAAATTTTTTCTTTCGGAAAGCCAAATGGTGTTAAAAGCGTTTTATATTGAAAATGCGATGATAGCCATGCTGACGGGCGCGAAAGGAAATGTTGTGATCAACGGTCAATCCATTGAAATTGAAAGCGATGTCACCTTAATTATTCCTAAATATAGTCAAGTTTCTTGCAATATTGTGTGTAATACCGTGAAGCAGCCGCTTGAATTGCACACATTGTCGATGTCGGCAGATGAATTACAACCGGTATTTTTATTACTGAAGACCTTAATGAAGTCGGGTGCGCCTCTGACTAGCCACCAACCCATTTACCATGTGTCTCCCCCAGAAACCGTGAGAGATAACTTTAGTTTATTAAAACAATGCTTACCATTAAAAAAACAGAGTGAGTCCCAAGAAGCATTGCTAATGAGACAGAGCCTATATTTTATTTTAATGGCGATATATCAAGATGGTATCGATATTCTAAATCTTTTTCGCTTCAATTATGATGAGCCGAAAAATCAAGCGATTACCCATTTGATCACTCAAGAACCGCAAAAAAAATGGCACTTAGAGGATGTCGCGAAAGCGTTATTTACCACGCCATCCACTTTACGCCGTCATTTGAGCCGTGAAGGGGTGTCTTTTCGCCAATTACTACTCGATGTGCGAATGGGAATGGCGCTGAATTTTTTAACCTTTTCAAATTATTCTGTTTTTCAAATTAGTCACCGCTGCGGTTTTGGAAGCAATGCTTATTTTTGTGATGTCTTTAAGCGAAAATATAATATGACGCCTTCTCAATTTCGGTTGCAATCAAGGCAGTCGAACGACCCGAATTTTATTACCAATTTGTCCTTGCACTCTAACCCGATTGAATTTGACAAAGAAATTGATGGGTAATTGTTAAGGCAGGTCAAACAGGGGCTCAATTTTTACCGTTTCTTGATTAAATTCGAGGTTCTCTTGATATAGCGCCTAGCAATCAGGACGTTAAATTTAATATAACTCATATTTGCTACCTTACACATAGTGAATATCTCACCGATAGCGGCATCAATGACAATAACGACATTGATGATTTGAAATAAAAAATAAAACCTGTCTATAGAGGGATGTATGATTAAAAATATCGTTGCAGCCGTGTGCCTGATGGGGCTTACACTGCAAGCACAAGCGGTAGAGCCTGCTCAGTCACAAACCTTACGTTTAGCCATTGGCTCAGAGCCCACTGAAGGTTTTGACCCAATGCTTGGGTGGAGCCACGGTAGTTATTTACTGTTGCATAGCCCATTACTGAAACAAAAAGCGGATCTTTCATGGCATAGCTATATGCTTGAAAGCTATGAACATAATGCCGATGGTAAACAATGGACGCTCAAACTGAAAAAAGGCTTAAAATTTTCCGATGGCTCACCATTAACCGCCAAAGATGTGGTTTTTACCTATAACAATGCCGCAGCCAGTGGCGGCAAGGTGGACATGGGCAACTTTGCCAAAGCAGAGGAAATCGACCCTCTCACCGTAAAAATCACGTTATCTTCCCCACAAAGTACTTTTGTGAATGTATTAGGCTCGTTAGGAATTGTTTGTGCCGATAAATATGATGCGAAAACCTACGCACATAACCCGATTGGTGCAGGCCCTTACCGTTTAGTCGCATTCCAACCGGGGCAGCAACTGATTGTTGAGCAAAATCCATATTATGCAGGGCCAAAAAATGATTTTGGTAAAATGGTCTTTGTTTTCCTTGATGAAGATGCGGCCTTTGCTGCGGCACAAAGCAATCAACTGGAAATCGTCCGTATTCCCGCTGCGGTAGCGGCAAATGCCAATAATGTGAAAAATATGAAATTGGTTGAACGCTATAGTGTGGAAAATCGCGGTATCTCTTTCCCAATTCCACCTGCGGGCAGTAAAGATGCCCAAGGTAACCCTATTGGTAACGACATCACTTCAGATGTTGCTGTCCGTAAAGCGATTAACTATGCACTTGACCGTAAACTATTAGCAGGATCCGTATTGGAAGGCTTTGCGGTGCCAGCTTATACCGGTGTTGCAGGGCTGCCATGGAATAACCCAGACTCTGCTTTTAAAGATGGCGATCTTGAGAAAGCGAAATCCATTTTAGAAGAGGCAGGGTGGACGCTAAACAAAGATGGCTTAAGGGAAAAAGACGGTAAAGTGGCTAAGCTAACCTTATGGTATGCCAGTGGTGATACCACACGTCGAGACCTTGCTCAGGCAATCCGTTCAAGTTTAAAACCCATTGGTATCGAAATGGATTTAAAATCGGGGAGCTGGGAAACCGTTGAACTCAATATGCATGCGAATCCAACACTGTTTGGTTGGGGAAGCTTAGACCCGATGGAGATTGTCCATAATTACAGCAGCAAGGCTGCGGGTGTTGGCTTTTACAACCCGGGTTATTATAAAAATGCTGAAGTCGATCAATTGATTGAAAAAGCGTTAGCGCAAGCTGACCAAGACGCAGCGATCCCGTTATGGCAACAAGTGGATTGGAACGGTAACACGGGGGTGGGTATTAAAGGTGATGCCCCATGGGCTTGGTTGATGAACCTGCAACATATTTATTTACTGAATAATTGTGTTGATTTAGGCACCAGTGCCCCTGAAATTCACGGCTCTTGGTCAGTGTTAAATAATGTCGATGAATGGGCGTGGACCTGTCAGTAATGCGAACCGCACTTGGGCTTTTATTGCGATTTATTTGTTTATTAACCGTAACGGCAGCAGGAATTTTTATCCTGCTGAGTTACTCGCCTATCGACCCAATAAAAGCCTATATCGGCAATGACTTACTGCACGTACCCCCTGAGCAATATGCGCTCATTGCTGCTCGATGGGGGCTTGACCAACCACTGTGGGTTCAGTTCTGGCGCTGGTTTTCACAAGTCTTACAGGGGGATTTGGGCTATTCCATGCTCTATAATACCCCAGTAATTCAAGTGATTGCTGACCGCCTTGTGCCTTCTTTAGCCCTACTTATTAGCTCTTGGCTGTTCTCTGGCGTTGTTGGTTTTGCGTTGGGTTTGGTCGCGGGGCGTTATTTAAACCGCTGGCCAGACAAACTTATTTCAACGTTATGCTATTTACTTGCTTCAATTCCTGTTTTTTGGGTGGGTTTACTGTTGTTGTCTCTGTTTGCGGTGACATTACAGTGGGCGCCGATATGCTGTGCTTGGCCGATAGGCTTGGATGAGCAAACGGCAACATTTTCACAAAAACTTCATCATCTGGTTTTACCTGTCATTGCGTTGGGTATGTTAGGCGTCGGCAATATCGCATTGCATACACGTGCCAAAGTGGTTGAGGTGATGAGCAGTGAATTTATTCATTATGCACAAGCCCAAGGAGATAAAGGCTGGTCGATGATAGGCTTTCATGTCCTAAAGCATGCCATCACCCCCGCAATTTGTTTGCAGTTTGCTTCTATTGGTGAATTATTGAGTGGGGCATTATTAGCAGAAAAAGTATTTGCCTATCCAGGCTTAGGTCAGGCGACGATTGATGCAGGGTTACGTGGAGATATTCCCTTGTTGATGGGGATCGTGATGTTATGTGCTGCGCTAATATTTTTTAGCAATACGATAGCCGACAGCTTGCTAAAAAAAGTGAATAAGGGAGTGATGAGGTCGTCATGACATATAACCCGAATCGTGCTTTGCTTAAGTTAGCTTTCTCATTGCTTTTATTGGTCATCGTCAGTATCTATGCGTTTGGTCTCTCCCTCAATGATATTGAAATGAATTTACTCGATAGGCGATTGCCACCGTCGTGGGCACATCTATTTGGGACAGATAATTTAGGGCGTGATTTATTTGCCAGAACTTTTCAAGGTGTGGCAACCAGCTTGCAAATCGGCCTTATGGCGGCCATTACCAGTGGTTTTATTGCGCTTGTTATGGCCGGATTATCTTCAATAAGCAAAGCCATGGACTATATGGTACGTGGTATTATTGATGCCATGTTGGCATTACCCCATCTTTTATTGCTGGTATTGATTTGTTTCACGTTGGGAGGCGGAAAAATGGGGGTTATTTGGGCGGTTGCACTAACGCATTGGCCAAAACTCGCCTTAATTTTACGTTCGGAGTTACAACGAGTTAGCCAGTCAGATTACATTATGTTATCTCAACGTATTGGTAACAGTGCATTTTATCGCTGGCGCTATCACTATTTACCCATGATTTTGCCGCAATGGATGGTCGGGACGTTATTAATGTTTCCCCACGCAGTATTACACAGCGCAGCATTAAGTTTTTTAGGTTTTGGTTTATCGCCCCATGAGCCCTCACTGGGCATTTTATTGTCTGATGCATTGCGTTATCTCAGCACAGGAGCGTGGTGGCTGGTGGTCTTCCCTGGCGTTGCTTTAGTTGGGTTAGTGTTATTATTTGACCAATTCGCCAAAGCCTTACAACAGTTATGGTTGAAGGGGGCCGTATGTTGAGTCTTGATAATCTCACCGTGGATGTCGCGCAATTTCGTTGGTTAGGGCGTAAACGTTGGTCGCCGTTACTGCAAGGGATTTCATTGGATATTCAGCCCGGTGAGATGGTTGCATTGGTAGGTGGGAGCGGAGAAGGTAAGAGCTTGTTATTACAGAGCGTTTTGGGGTTGCTTCCCCATAATATGCGCTGTCGTGGCGGTATTCACCTTAATGGTAAAAAGCTGACTGAACAAAACAAAGCTCAGCATCGTGGAAACGCATTATGTTATATCCCTCAAGGGGTTAATGCGCTTAATCCGTTAATTCGTATCGGCCCACAATTAGAACGTGCCGCTGTGTTAAGTGGGCAGCATATTAAAATGCACGATGTCGCACGGCATTTACAGCAATATAATCTGCAAGGCTCATTGGTAGATAGCTACCCAAACCAGTTATCCGGTGGAATGGCTAAACGGGTACTCGCCAGTAGTGCGACACTCTCGCGCGCGCAATATATTTTAGCGGATGAAATTTCATCATGGCTGGATGATGACCATGCCATGCAGCTACTCGAAAACATTAAATCGCTCTGCCACGATGGCCGAGGTGTTTTATGGGTCACCCATGATTTGTCCATGGCAGTGCGTTTTGCTGACCGTATTGCCTTATTGCGTAACGGAGCGTTAGAAGACGTGTTAAGTAGCCAAAAGCTACAACAAGGTGGTGGTGGTCAATGGCTGCAGTCGTTGTGGAATGCGTTACCAGAACATCAATTTATGGCAAGTAAATGAGTATCACTGAACCTATTTTCCAAGTAAATAATTTATGCATTGAACAAGGTGGCCGACGGCTGTGGGATGGCTTTAGCATGTCACTGACTAGCGGTGAACGCCTTGGGATCTCTGCCCCCAGTGGTTTTGGTAAAACTACGTTAGGCCGAGTATTCGCTCAGTGGCAGCATGCAACCCAAGGAACCATTTTGTTTGAAGGGAAACCGTTACCTCAGCAGGGTTATTGTCCTGTTCAATTAGTCCCTCAGCACCCTGAAAAAAGTTTTAATCCATACCGTACCGTAGGGGCGAGCTTATCTGATGCATGGCAACCGGATGCAGATTGGCTGGATCAGTTTTCAATTAAACCTACTTGGTTAGAAAGGCGACCTAGTGAGTTATCCGGTGGTGAACTCGCCCGAATTGCGTTACTGCGAGCCCTTGACCCGCGAACAAAAATTTTAATTGCCGATGAGGTCACCGCACAATTAGACGCTAATTTGCAAAAAGAGATTTGGCAGTTGTTAGTGAAATTATCCGAAGAGCGACCACTAACAATGGTTATTTTTAGCCATAACAAAGCGTTATTAGAGAAAGTGTGTAGCCGTATTTGGACTGCGAATACACTACTATGAAATAAAATGGGTTATTAATTCTTTGATACCCACAGTAACTTAAAGTGCCACTTGGCTAATTACATGTGTGATTAGCCTGAAAACGAAGTTCACTCTAGGCATTTTTGACAAATGTCATAGGGATATCAATTCCCATCCTCTATTTTAAATCCCTCAAATGAAAATGATAACCATTACTATTATTGGGGTGAATATATGTCTTATCGTTTAAAACGGCACCAATTGGCGCATTGTATTGCACTCACTTTAGGCATCGGATCTTTGGCGACACCAATTGTGTTCGCTGCACCAGCAGTAACAGCAGATAAACTGATCGTCACGTCTTCAACAGGGCAAAGCCGCTTGGTACCGAGTGAACAGCAAGAAAAAGATAAACTCGAAAAAGTGGCAGGCGGAACAAATTTAGTGGTTATCGAAAAAGAGACTCGCCTTGCGACCTTACAAGATGCTCTTGATTACCAGCCAGGGTTGGTTATCCAAAATTTCTTTGGGGGGATTGACCAGCCACGTTTGAATATTCGTGGCTCAGGCGTGCAAAGTGCACCGCTTGCCCGTGGTGTGTTGCTGCTCCAAGATGGTTTACCTGCAACGGATGCAGATGGCAGTTTTCATATCAGTACCTTAGAAATGCGTGATGCGCGGATGGTGAGTGTGCGCCGTGGTGCAAATAGCCTAAACCCACAAAGCAACAGCCTCGGTGGTGAGCTCGACGTCCTTTCTTACACAGGCAGAAATGAACAAGGCCGCCTACGCTATGAGTATGGCTCCCATGGGCGTGAAGGGTTACAAACTGCTTTCGGCGGTGTTTCTGACGATGGGGTATTTGATGGCCGTGTTAATTTCACTTATGACCATTTTGATGGTTATCGCAAGCACTCCGCTTCCCAACGTAAAACGTTACGCAGCAACTTTGGCTATGTGACCGATAACTTTGAAAACCGAACTTGGTTGAGCTGGACAGACTTTCGCTTTGACGTTGCGGGGCCAGTTTCTGAAGAGGTACTAAATAATAACCCAACGGATGTGTACCCGATGGTATGGTTGCGTGACCCACACCGTAATGTTGAGCAATTGCGAGTGGCTAACCGCTCTGACTGGCAAGTGGATAACCAAGCGATTGGCGCAGGAGTTTGGCACATTCGTACCCATGATAATTTTATCACCCCCGCATACTACCGCTTTAGTCGCAGCCACAGTGAAGGACTGCAATTTACCTACAATATTGAGACTGAACCCGTTACTTACCGCACGGCACTTGCTTGGGATCAAATGACCCTACAAACCGAATTAATGCAAAATCGTAAAGGGACACCCGCAGACAAAACAAAAATAGGCAAATATGACGGGCGAGCTGAAAACCTCTACGGCAGTGTTGGGGTGGATTTACATATTACGCCAACCGTGACAGTTAATTTAGATGTCAAAGGCACGCATGCACGCCGTGATGTGGAAAAACGGCAAAGCCATTTGTCGTTAGACCAAAGTTGGACATTTTGGACACCAAAAGCGGGTGTTATTTGGCGCCCAACAGAAAGTCAGCGCTACTTTGCCAATATCAGTGCGAGTGAAGAACCAGCGACATTTTGGGAAATTATTAACTCCAGTAATGGAAAATTGACGAAACTTTCACCACAAAAAGCCATCACTTATGAAATTGGAGGGGAAGGGGATGTCACGGATGGGTTGAAATGGAACTTAGCGCTGTATCGTAGCCAAATTAAAGATGAGTATATCACCACTTATGACAGTGCGGGGACTGTTGTGGGCGTGTTTAATTATGCCGCGAAAACGCGCCATCAAGGCTTAGAAGCAGGGCTTGCGGGACGCGTTGGCGCAGGGCCGGGAGATATTAATTACCGAGTTTCTTGGACTTATAACGATTTTCGCTTTATGGGCGGAGAATATAATGGCAACTATATCGCGGGTATTCCACGCAATATTGTCGCTGCCGAGGTGTTATATGAAATTGGGGACTGGAGTGTTGGACCGAATATTCATTGGGCGCCAACCGATATGGCAGTTGACCACCAAAACAACCTTGATATTCAAAAACGTAAACATTATGCCGTTCTGGGACTTAAAGGCAGTTATAAGCCAACAGAACAGTGGTCTGTGTATTTGTCGATGGATAATTTAACGGATGAACGTTATGCGACAACATCGGTTGCTAACCAAACTGTCACCGCAAAAGACAGTACCTTATTCCCCGGTATGGGGTTTAATGTGAATGGTGGCGTAACCTATAATTTCTAATAATAAATAAACGCATTAATCTTGGTTAATGCGTTATGCCTAAAATGGACGCTGTGCAGAAATAGATAATTGCGTTAAGTAGTTTTCATTATGGATATGCACAGTGTCTTTTTCGATATCAATAAACCCTTTTTGCCGCCAGCCAGAAACCAACCGGCTGAGTGTTTCGTAACGTATGCCTAATTTAGCCGCGAGCTGGCCTCGTGATAAAGGCAAAATAATATTTGAAGTCAATTGCTTGTGTTTTAAATCAAGGATATAAGCGGCTAATCGTTGTTCAGCAGAGCTTGAGGTTAGCCAATCGATATGGTTAATGTTTTCATACAGTTTGCTACTAAAACGCATGAGTAATTTTTCCATAATCTGTGGGCAAGCATGGCAAAACCGCAGAATATCGCGTTTATCGAGTAGCAAGGCTTCACCGTCGGTTTTCGCTCGTAAACTCATCGGATAGCGATTGTGCGGCATAAAAACCGCGGCGATGGCAACGATTTCCCCTGTGCAAAATAAACCGAAAATTTTTTCCTCGCCCAGATAAGTGTGGCGGTACACCTCGATTTGCCCGCTTATCATTAGGGGGCAATGTTTGAATGGCTCCCCTTCATGATTCAGAATTTCACCGCTTTTAAAGCGAATATGGCCACAATTTTCCAGCAGCAATGCCAGTTTTTCATCTTCCACCCCATTAAATAGCAAGCACGATTTTAGGGCATTGAGCGATTGTGTATGGGGGAAAACGTTTTTGACAAATGTCATAGGTCATCCTCTTACGTCGTCTTAGAATGGCCTAAGTATAAATGATAATCATACACATTATCAATTGAGATGTTAGCAGAGAGCTGAATAACCCTATGATAAATAATGCTTTTAGACTCGCCGCTGTTTTTCTAACTATTGGTGGGATGACCAATGCAAGTGCATCACAAGCCGTTGATTTCAAAGATATGTCGGGTGATGAAATTCATTTGTCAGCCCCTGCAAAACGTATTGTCGTGATCCCGATCCCTGCCGCTTCGATGTTAGTTGGTCTGGATGAAAGCAGTGAAAAATTAGTCGGAATGCACCCTTTTGCAAAGGTTGCCGCTCGGGATGGCATGCTAAGCCAAATGTTTTCGCCAGTTTTACAGGTGAATTCAAATGTTGTGGGGAACAATTTCACGCCAAATATTGAAGCGTTACTTAATGTCGAGCCCGATCTGGTATGGCAATGGGGACACCGAGGGGATGACATTATCTCACCAATGCGAGATGCGGGGTTGACAGTCGCAACACTCGATTATGGGCAAGAAAGCTATACGCAAGAGTGGATCCGTTTAATGGGGCAAACACTTGGCCATAATGATAAAGCACAAAAAATGATCCAGTGGCGTCAACAAGTTGTCGATACGCTCTCGGCAACCACCGCTAAAATTCCTGAATCTGAACAGCCACGAGTTTTATATCTTTCACATTTTAATCAAAGCATTCAAACGTTTGGTTCAACATCGCACAACAATGCGGATTTTGCTCTGGCGGGAGGGGTGAGTTTAAATCGTGACCTAACTGGGCCAAGAACCCTTAATATTGAGCAAATTCTGGTTTGGGATCCTGACATTATTCTGTTGGGTAATTTCGAAGAGGGGTTATCGCCAGCTGACGTTTATCGTAATCCTATGTTAAGTGAAGTCACCGCAGTGAAAAACCAGCGCGTGTATAAGCTCCCCATTGGTGGTTTTATCTGGGATGCACCAAACCAAGAAACCCCACTCTACTGGCAATGGTTATCGATGATTTTTCACTCAGAAACGATGAAAATGCCATTGAGGGAAGAAATTCGCCTGCGATATCAGCAACTTTATGGTTATGACGTTTCGGATGAGCAAATAGACGGCATATTACAAATGGAGATGAACAAAAACAGCCAACACTATCTTTCTTTAATGGGGAAACCGCATGCGTAGGCCCCAATATCTTTGGCTTGTTTTCGCTATTTGCCTATTGTTGACTTTCGTTTTGGCACTCAGCTGTGGCCGCTACCCAGTTTCGTTTTCCGCGGTTTGGCATATTCTCTATGACACCATTTTGGGTAACGAAATGATGGGGGACTATAGTCGTACAGAACAAAATGTTGTACTGAGTGTACGTTTACCCCGTGTTCTGATAGCCGGTACAGCAGGGGCGGGGTTAGCCGTTGCGGGGGCGGCTTTGCAGGGTATTTTCCGTAACCCATTAGTTGGGCCACAAATTATTGGTGTTTCATCAGGGGCCGCACTCGGCGGGGCTTTAGCCATTTTATTATTTTCCTCTTTAGTTATCACCATTTCATTCGCTTTCATCGGTGGGTTGTTGGCTATCGTACTGGTTTTTTTACTTGGTTTGAATCGCCAAGGCAGCCAGCTATTAATGTTGATCCTTGCTGGAGTCATTATTAATGCTTTTTTTGCTGCATTAATTTCGTTAATTACCTATTTTGCAGACCCAAACAACACGTTACAAACCATTGTTTTTTGGCTTATGGGCAGCTTTGCCAGTGCGTCTTACCTCAAACTCAATATTGTTTTTCCGGTTGTGCTGGTCTGTGTTTTGGTTATTTTTGCGCTGCGTTTTCGTATCAATGTGCTGTCCCTTGGGGAAGAAAATGCACAAGCCTTAGGGATGAAAATCAATAGAACCCGTTGGGCGGTGTTACTCAGCGTTACTTTGATCACCAGTGCGACAGTAGCGGTATCCGGCACTATTGGCTGGGTAGGGCTAATTGTTCCCCATATTGCACGATTAATAGTAGGGCATGACCACCGAATATTACTGCCTGCCAGTGCCGTCATTGGTGGGATTTATATGGTGGCTGTTGACACTTTCGCACGCAGTATGACCAATGCAGAAATTCCATTGAGTGTGATCACCGCCCTGATCGGCGCCCCCATTTTTGCGTTACTTATCCACACATTAAATAAAAAGGTGGCCGATTTATGATCCAAGTTGAACACCTTAATTTCAACATTGCCCAACGCCAATTATTTACCAACTTAAGTTTTCGGCAACCAAAAGGCAGTATTGGCGCAATCTTAGGGCCAAATGGCCGTGGTAAAACAACCTTATTAAAGCTCTTACTCGGCTTACAAAAAGGGGCAACGGGCAATATTTTATTGAATGCACCGGTGGCTTATGTTCCACAGCTTAGTGGTTCACTGTTTCATTACTCTGTTCGCACAATGGTGAGTCTCGGGCGTATTCGTCATTTGCCTTGGTATGCCTCACCTAATGAAAAAGATCACCAAATTGTAGAGCAGTGCTTAGCGTACTTAGGCATAAGCAAGTTTGCGGACCAGCCTTTTAACTGCCTCAGTGGCGGAGAAAAACAGATGGTCATGATTGCGAGAGCATTAGCCAGTGAACCAGAAATCCTGATCCTTGACGAACCGACATCCGCATTGGATCTCGCCAACCAAGACAGTGTGCTCAGCGTATTACGTGACTTAGCCATACACCGCGGAATGACTATCTTGTTTACGAGTCATTATCCACAACATGCGCTGCATATTGCTGATTATTCACTGTTGTTATTTAACGGCAGCGGTTGTTTATTTGGTGAAACTGAACACATTTTAACGGAAAAAAACCTGTCACAGCTGTACCAATTACCCGTTGCAATTACGCCAATGGATTATCAAGGCCGGCAGACCCAAGGGGTTATTCCGCTATTTAGATAACTGAATGAAAACGATTGAATTAAGGAATATTAAACGATGAGCAATAACACAGTAAGCAGTAACACGATTACACCCGCAGAAGCGCTGATTATCAACCAGTTAATTAATTATACTGAACAGGGGATTGCTAGCCGTGTATTAGCGAAGAATGGCGGGGGAAATATCACCTTATTTGCTTTTGATAAAGGCCAAGCGCTATCTGAACACAGCGCCCCTTTTGACGCTATTGTAATGGTTGTTGAAGGGAGTTTACAACTCACCATCGAAGGAAAGCCTGTGATGGCTAAACCGGGGGAAATCGTCAGAATGCCCGCTAATATTCCTCATGCGGTAGATGCGCTAGAGCCCGCAAAAATGTTGTTAGTTATGTTACGTGAGCCTGAAACGGCTTGTACACACTAGCTTGGAGGAGCGAATGGACCAATCATTTACCGCCCATGAAGCCGGGCACAAATTTTTAGCGCGCTTGGGGAAAAAACGTCTACGCCCAGGGGGAAAAGAAGCTACTGAGTGGCTACTTAGCCAATCAGGGTTACATAAGAACAGCCAAGTCCTTGAAGTAGCCTGTAATATGGGAACCACCGCCATTGAAATAGCCTCCCAATTTCATTGCCATATTACGGGTATTGATATGGATAAGCAGGCGCTCGCTCAGGCACAAAAAAATGTGGCGAATAAAGGGTTAACCGATTTAGTGACAATCCAAATGGCGGATGCATCAAAATTACCATTTGAAGATAACAGCTTTGATGTGGTCATTAATGAAGCCATGCTGACCATGTACGGTGATAAAGCGAAAGCGAAGTTATTGCAGGAGTATTATCGAGTACTAAAACCGGGGGGCTGTCTATTAACCCACGATATTGCATTTAAGGATGCCCAAGCGGTACAAAATGTGGTTTCTCAAATGCAGCAGGCAATTAATGTCAAAGCGCAGCCATTACCTGAGACACAATGGGTGGAATTATTTCAACAAGCGGGTTTCCAGCAAGTGCTCTCTCACACCGGGCCAATGACATTATTATCCCCAAAAGGGCTGATTTACGATGAGGGCGTTTTCGGTGCACTAAAGATTGTCCGTAATGCACTGAAAAAAGAAAATCGCCCCCAATTTTTGCGTATGTTCCGTCATTTTCGGCAAAATCGTGGGAAATTGAATTATATCGCTGTCGTTAGTGTGAAGTAATTAATAGGAAAACTTTGCGCAAGGATGCGTGATTAGTACTGAATAACCTTTCATTTCTTGCTGTTAATAATAATAATTCTTATATTTATCTTGATTCTTAGTTACTGTTGTTAATAATTATTTGATAAAATAATAAACAGTAATTTAATTATATATTGTGATTTATTTTTATAATCAATAACAGCGATTTTAATAATGTAAAGGTTTAATTTAATGAAAATAAAGCATTTATTTATTATCTCCCCTTGCTTTCTACCCTTTTTTTCTCCCTCCGTATTTGCTGCTGATAAAAAAGAAGAATCCATAACCGTATCCGCTACGCGTGGGTATAAATCAGTTTCAGAAATGGCACAAACCACATGGGTGATTGATAATGCTGAAATTGAACAGCAAGCTGAAGGTGGAAAAGAGTTAAAAGATATTTTAGCGCAGCTTATTCCAGGAATGAGTGTCAGCGGCCAAGGGCGGACAAACTATGGCATGAATATGCGTGGCCGTTCAATGATTGTGATGGTGGATGGGGTACGCCTTAACTCTTCTCGTAGTGATAGTCGCCAATTAGATTCCATCGATCCTTTTAATATTAACCATATCGAAGTTATTTCAGGTGCTACGGCGATGTACGGTGGCGGTAGCAGCGGCGGCTTGATTAATATTGTGACGAAAAAAGGCCAAGAAGAAAAACAAGTTTCCCTGCAATTAGGTGGAAAAACAGGCTTTAACAATGGTAAAGATCACGATGAAAATATTGCTGCAGCAGTAAGTGGTGGTAATGAGAATGCTCACGGACGTGTTTCTGTTGCTTATCAACGCTATGGTGGTTGGTATGATGGTAAAGGTAATGCGATTAATATCGATAATACCCAAACAGGGTTACAATTTTCTGATCGCTTGGATGTGATGGCGTCAGGCACTATCAAAATCGATGAAAAACAACAGGTTCAAGCTGTTTATCAGCATTATAAAAGTGAGTCTGATGGTAAACACGGCCTCTATTTAGGAAAAAATTTTTCCGCGGTTAAAGGGCAAGGTGAAGCTTATAACAGCAGTAAATTAAGTTCTGACCGTTTGCCGGGAACTGAGCGTAATTTGCTCAATTTACAATATTCAAATGCAGATGTATTTGGGCAGGATTTTGTTGCACAGGTTTATTATCGTGATGAATCACAAAAGTTTTATCCCTTCCCAACTCTGACTGGCAAAGATGTTACAAGTATCAGCTCATCGGATCAAAAAACCAATTTTTATGGAACCAAGCTGACGTTCAATAGCCAACCTATCGATGAATTAACGTTAACTTATGGTGTGGATGCAGAGCATGAGCAATTTCGCGCGAACCAAATGTTTTTTGATTTAGATAAAGCGAAAGAATCCGGGGGAATGGACTTAACTAAAGCTTTCCAAATTGGCCGCTATCCAAGCTATACCACGACGAATATGGCGACATTTTTACAAAGTAGTTATGACATTACGCCAATGTTCACATTAAGCGGTGGTGTGCGTTATCAGTACACAGAAAATAAAGTGGATGATTTTATTGGTTATGCACAGCAAGAAGCCATTGCTAACGGCAAAGGTAAATCAGCCGATGCAGTACCGGGTGGGAAAACGGATTACAACAACTTACTGTTTAACGCAGGGCTGCTGGTTAACCTAACCGAAGAGCAACAAACATGGTTTAATTTCTCTCAAGGTTTTGAAATTCCTGATATTGCTAAGTATTACGGAACTGGTGACTATGCGAAGACTCCAGATGCCAATGGCCACTATCATCTAAATAAAAGTGTTAACATTAATGATACCAAGGTAAAAGGAATCAAGGTTAATTCCTTTGAGTTAGGATGGCGCTATACAGGGGAAAACCTGCGCACGCAAGTTGCTACCTATTATTCATTATCTGATAGAAGCTACGGCATTAATAAAGATGACATGAGCATCTATATGAAAACCGATAAACGCCGTATTTATGGGGTTGAAGGCGCGGTGGATTACTTCTTTGCTGATTCAGATTGGAGTGTAGGAAGTAATTTCAATCTACAAAAATCAGAAACTAAAGTGGATGGTAGCTGGGAAAAATGGAGTGTTGACTTCGCGAGCCCGTCAAAAGTGAATGCTTATATTGGTTGGGAACCGAATGATTGGGCACTACGCTTACAAAGCCAACAAACGTTCAATTTAACGGATGCGGCTGGTAAGAAACTTGATGGCTATAATACCGTTGATTTATTAGGAAGTTATATGTTGCCAGTGGGTAAAGTCAGTTTTGCAGTTGAAAACTTACTGGATAAAAATTACTCCACAATTTGGGGGCAACGAGCACAAAGCTTATATAGCCCTAAATACGGTGCTGCAAACCTGTACGATTATAAAGGCCGTGGTCGAACCTTTGCTCTGAATTACAGTGTGACGTTCTAGTTGGATGTTTTAGTCAAAAATAAGCCACTTCACAGTGGCTTTATTCATAGCAACCTCTTTAAATTTAAGGTAAAAGATTTTCCATGAAATTATTTCTCACAGGATTATTGTGCATATTAAGTCTTTGGGCACAGGCAAAAACGCCGACGGTGATCACTGACTTACAAGGCCGTGAAGTCACCGTTAATCTTCCCGTTGAAAAGTTATTTCTGGTGGATAGCCGTGATATTTTGTCCGTGGATATTGCTGCGGGTAAAAGAGGGATATCCAGTATTGCGGGTTGGAGTGATTCACTTACACAGTACGCACCAGATTTAAAACAAGCTTATTTCAGTGTGTTGCCTGAATTAGGCCAAATTCCAACGTTAAAGAAAACTCGTGAAGCCGGCCTCCAAGTTGAAAAACTGATCGAGCTAATGCCTGATGTGGTAATTATGCATAAGGCTAATTATGGCGCGATGCGTGATAGCCAAATTTTACCGCAACTTGAAGCAGCTGGTATCCAAGTCATTTTTATTGATTTTCGAATGGATATCGCGAAAAACACGCCAAAAAGTATTTTATTATTAGGTGAGTTATTAGGAACACAAGAAAGAGCGGAACGATTTGCAAAGCTGTACCACGAAAAATTAGATGCGATTGAAAGCCAATTATCTCAACCATTTCCAACTGTCTTGATTGAAGCGAATGCAGGGTTATTTACGGATAGTTGTTGTCAACTTTATGGTCGTTCAGGTTACGGTTCTTTAGCGGCCCTAGCAGGCGGAAATAATCTTGTTGCAGATAGCTTCCCTGCGAAAGGGGCTGAAAGTTCCATTGAGAATATTATTACATTAAACCCAGAATATTATTTACTGACAGGCGCCGATTGGCACAACTTTAATCGTCGCTCGCTCGCAGTAAGCTTAGGATATAATGCAAATAAAGCTAACGTGCAGAAGCAGTTATCAGTATTAATGGATAGACAAGGGATCTCATCATTAACGGCAGTTAAAGAAAAGCGCGTTATGGCGATTTACCATAATTTTTACAACAATCCGATGAATATATTTGCCATTGAAGCTATGGCTAAATTTATGCATCCAGAACGATTTAGCGCATTAAATCCAGAACAAAACTTAGTCGAATTCCAAAATCAATTTACAGAGATCCGAGAAACTGGCGTGTTTTGGGTGAGTTTATAAACAGAGTCATCCTGCGTTTTTTGAAGTATAAGTATCAAGATGGTAAATCATATTTTATTATCGTAGATACTCATTTAAAATTAAAATTTTTAATCAGTTAGATATAATTTTTATATCTAACTGGTCCGTATTTCTTTTGTATAAATGAGCCAATAAAAGACATTGTAGAGATGGAGGTGAAAATAGTATAACTAAATATTTATAGGCACTTTTATAAGTGGATTTCACATAAAATAAATCATTTATTGATGGTCTTATTTTGTTTTTATTTATAGCTGATTATTTTTAATGTTCATTATTAAAATGTTTAACTCAGTATGAAATTAATCATCAAAATTAGAATATATAATTTATATAAATAATATGCTAATAATAGATGGCTACATAATCCTATATTTAAAATTTCCAATGGAGTTCAAAATGAGAAAGGTTATTATATCTAGCGTATTATTTGCTGTATCTACAATTTCATTTAACTCAATGGCAGCAGACAAAAATACGGTTACACCTGAGAATATGACTTGTCAGCAATTTATTAATTTAGATCCTCAAAGCTGGGCACCTATTGCGTTATGGGTAACAAACCAAGAAACGCAATTTAAAGGTGGAGATTATGTTTCACTAACAGAGCAAAGTGTTGCTGAAGTCCCTCAGATTGTTGAGTTTTGTAAGAAAAAACCGGAAGGCACTCTACAAGATTATTTAGCATCTAAGAAATAAAGCAAACTATTATGCCATGGAGGGCATAATAGCCATTTCCGATTAGGAAAATGGCTATTATACTGTGGTAGATTAGAAATCTCTATTTTAGAAACATTGAACCGACCTATTTTTATTTCTTTACCGCTAATTTATCTGCTAAGTAATCAATAAAAGCACGGGTCTTAGCCGGTAAAACAAAAGTACTTGGGTAAAGTAATTGAATATTTTGTTTCGGCAAACGGTATTCAGGTAATACATGTACTAAGCGTTCATACCGCAAGTCATCATCAACCATCCAAGCTGGGCATATTGCAATACCTAATGAGGCTAACACCATATGGTGAATAACGGCGGCAGAATTAGACTCGTATTGGTTTTTAATTAGAGGTAAGTAATATTTTTCATTTTTTGCGTTCTGTAAAAAATATTGCGGATCTTGCCAGTTTAATAACGCATGGTTAATCCATGGAACATTTGCTAAATCAGTGAGTTGTTTGATTGGGTGTTTTTTTAGAAATTCAGGGGTGGCAACTAAGTAAATTTCATATTCACCCAGTTTTTTCATTTTATGGGATGAATTTTTTAAATTACCTAACCGAATAGATAAATCGAGTTTCTCTGTGATAAGGTCATCTAAGGATGAGTTAAATGAATACTGTAACCTTAGCTTAGGATAAAGGCGGCAAAATTCAGGCAGTAGTGGCAAAATAAAACGTTGGCCAAACTCACTCGTTGATGAAAAGCGCAGCAAACCTACAATATTAGTGCCTAAATTTTGGCTTTTTTCGAAAGCTTCATCTATTTGACTTTGAATACGTTTAAAGTCGTCATAGAAATGTTTTCCCACTTCTGTTAATGCAATATTCCGCGTATTTCGTGTCAGCAAGCTCACATTGAGCTGAGTTTCTAATTGTTTGATATCCACACTAACCATAGAGCGGCTTAGCCCTAAAATATCTGCGGCTTTCGTGAATGAACCGGAGTCAACAACTTGTAGAAAGCTGATAATCTTTTTGAGATTTTTTTGCATAATGGTGGCGATTGTTCTTTTTTATTAAACAATCATGTTACCTCCCTTATATCGACAAAGAAAGTACTTAAATCTATTCTTTGCCGCCGGAGGAAGTCCATGACTTATCGATACAAAATTGCCACAGTATTTTTACTCGGTTTCTTTATTGATTGTATTAATATTTTTATGTCGGCGATAGCATTACCTGATATTGCATCGTCATTTTCAGCGAGCCAATCTCAAGTTGCTTGGGTTGCCAATGGCTATATTTTAGGTTTAGTGCTGGTGATGCCCATCAGTTTATGGCTAGCAGGCAGGCTAGGTAATCAAAAGCTACTTTGCTATTCCATGTTGCTTTTTTCTGTTGCAGCTTGGTTCAGTGGGAGCAGTGATTCAATTTATAGTTTAATTTTTTGGCGTTTTATCCAAGGAGCCGCGGGAGGGTTATTAATTCCTGTCGGTCAGGCACTCGTTTTTGCATTATTTCCAAATAATGATCGTCAGCGTATATCAACATTGATTATGACAGTCGCGTTAATTGCGCCTGCATTCTCACCTGCCATTGGTGGTTTAATTATTGATTCTTTATCTTGGCATTGGGTTTTTTATGCTAATTTACCTTTTTCATTGCTAACGGCCGTACTTGCCTGGGTTTGGATAAAAAATGATGGGAAAGCAATAAGAGAAAAGCCAGATATTTTGGGGCTAATAATGGTAAGTTTAAGTTTATTAAGCTTATTATTATCATTCTCTTTTTATAATGACTATCACAATTTATTATTGGCTTTGGTGAGTTTTGCTACTTCAGCTCTCGTATTTGTTATTTATCTTAAATATGCCAAAAAATGTCGAGAACCTATTTTAAATTTTCAATTATTGAATAACACCAATTTGCGTAACGCTTTTATTGTTTACTATGCTGTTCCCGGTATTTTTACGGGAGTTAATTTACTGAATATTTTTAATCTACAAGAGAATATAGGATTCAGCGCAGCACAAACAGGATTATTTATGGTGCTATATGCATTGGGGGCGGTAGTTTCAATGGTAACTGGTGGGCGCCTTTATTTGCAGATAGGGAAAAAACAATTATTTATTATTGGTATTACATTACATAGCCTTGGTATTTTTCTGCTTTATTGGGTTTCATCTTCAAGTCAGCTCTATTTATTAATAATCGCTTATTTATTGATGGGGATGGGTGGTGGATTGAGCGCCAATACTGCACAAATTAGCTCGCTGATGGACTTCAAAGACAAAGATTTACTTCAAGGGAGCGTATTGTGGAATATTAATCGACAAGTCGCATTTAGTGTTGGCGCTGTCATATTTATTTCTATATTTAGCCTAACGACTTTTTCGAGTGATTTATTACGCTATCAATATACGTTTCTTATCGCATCAATACTCGGGTTACTTTCATTAATTTCAGTGATCAAGGAAAAATAAATGAGTGAAACAATGGAAAGCGCGCTGCAAAGCGTTGTGGACGTACATGTCTTAATTGAGAATGTTTTTATGGGGAGAAATGGTGATAAAAGTTTGGCTCCTCTATTAGCCAGTTTCGATGAGCACTTCAAAATGGTTACAACTCAGGGCCATTGTATTGGGTTAAATGAAGTGACTCAGCTATTCAGTCAGAATGTCGGGGCTAGAACATCATTTTCTACAGAGTGTATTAATCTGATTCCATTGCGCGAAGACAATGGCTATTGCTGGGTTCAGTATCAAGAAAAACAGCAAATAAATGGTATTGAGTCGTTAAGAATTTCGACTGCATGTATCAGGGTCGAACCCGAAAAGTGTGTTTGGGTTTATTTGCATGAAACACCGGTAGTGTAGCTTTCCATGGTTTTAGTGACCATAAAAAAACACCTGCCGGAGCAGGTGTTTTTAGATATAAATAAATCAATTATTCGTCAAGGAAGCTGCGCAGAACTTCTGAGCGGCTTGGGTGACGTAATTTACGTAACGCTTTCGCTTCGATCTGACGGATACGCTCACGGGTAACATCAAACTGTTTACCGACTTCCTCAAGGGTGTGGTCAGTATTCATGTCGATACCAAAACGCATACGTAACACTTTAGCTTCACGAGCGGTTAAGCCAGCTAACACCTCGTGAGTCGCTGAGCGTAAGCTTTCTGACGTTGCAGAGTCTAAAGGCAGCTCTAAAGTGGTATCTTCAATAAAATCACCTAAATGTGAATCTTCATCATCACCGATAGGGGTTTCCATAGAGATTGGTTCTTTAGCAATCTTCAGGACTTTACGAATTTTATCTTCCGGCATTAGCATGCGTTCTGCCAGTTCTTCTGGCGATGGCTCACGGCCCATTTCTTGCAGCATTTGGCGAGAGATACGGTTCAGTTTATTGATAGTTTCAATCATGTGAACCGGGATACGAATAGTACGTGCTTGGTCAGCAATTGAACGCGTGATAGCCTGACGGATCCACCAAGTTGCATAAGTTGAGAACTTATAACCACGGCGATATTCAAACTTATCAACGGCTTTCATCAGACCGATGTTACCTTCTTGAATCAGGTCAAGGAACTGCAAGCCACGGTTGGTGTATTTCTTAGCGATAGAAATAACCAGACGTAAGTTTGCTTCAACCATCTCTTTCTTCGCACGGCGTGCTTTCGCTTCACCGATAGACATACGACGGTTGATATCTTTAACTTGTTCAATTGTCAGACCCGTTTCTTCTTCAATTTGACGCAGTCTTTGTAGGCAACGCAGAATTTCTTCTTCAACTTCAAGTAGTTTTTCTGACCAAGGCTTGTTCATTGCTTTTGCAGCAGTTAACCAAGTTTCGCTGGTCTCATTACCACTAAATAAAGTAATGAAGTTTTTCTTCGGCATCTTACATTGTTCAACACACAGTTTCATGATGGTACGCTCTTGTAAGCGAACTCTGTCCATCATTTCACGCATGTTATTGACCAAATAGTCAAATTGCTTAGGAACTAAACGGAACTCTTTAAATACTTCGGAAAGCTGCTCAATAGCGGCAGCCGTTTTCGCATCACTACGACCATATTGTTTAATATGTTGACGCGTTTTTTCATATTGCTCACGGAGATCAGAGAATTTTTGACGCGCTAATTCAGGATCGATGCTGTTATCGTCATCGCTGTCATCGGCGTCTTCATCTTCTTCGTCTTCGTCATCGTCTTTATCAAGCTCTGCTTGTGGTAATTCAGAGCCAACGTGAGTTGCTGTTGGTGCGAGATCTTCTTCCGCGTTAGGGTCAACAAAGCCGGTGATTAAATCAGATAAACGGCTTTCTCCTGCTTCAACACGGTCATATTGCTCAAGGAGATAGGTAATAGCTTCAGGATATTCAGCAACAGAGCACTGAACCTGATTAATACCATCCTCGATACGTTTTGCAATGTCGATTTCGCCTTCTCGTGTGAGAAGCTCGACGGTGCCCATTTCACGCATATACATGCGGACAGGGTCGGTCGTGCGGCCGATTTCACTTTCAACACTGGACAGCACTTGTGCAGCGGCTTCTGCTGCATCTTCATCAGTATCGGAAGTATTTTCAGCCAAAATTAAATCATCGGCATCAGGTGCTTCTTCCATGACCTGGATGCCCATGTCATTAATCATCTGAATGATATCTTCAATTTGGTCTGAATCGACGATATCTTCCGGCAGATGGTCATTGACCTCGGCATAGGTTAAGTAACCTTGCTCTTTACCCTTGGTTACGAGTAGCTTAAGCTGCGACTGCGGGTTTTGCTCCATAAGACGGTATCCACACTTCTGAGTATTTAAATTGGTGTCGGTCGGCGAAACATTCGGCCAACAAGAACATACAAAGGGAATATTTATTATTCGCTACGCCCTTTATTCTCGTAGCATTTACAGGCATTTGCCTTGTGTTTATCGGCACTTAAGCCGTTTAAAATACTAATTCTGTTTTGGGTTAGATTATGTTTTCACTCTTGAAAGAGTGATTAAGCGGACTTCTTCGCGCTCTTCTGGGGTCAGCCCTTCAGTTCGTTCTTTTGCTATCAAATAGTCAAAACGTTCGTCGAGTGCGCTATTAAATAGATGGTTTAACGCATCTATAAAGGTATTTTCCGCTATCTCCTCTATTTCTATATCGTTCCATGTTGCGAGTTTTTCAAGCTGTTTCGAAAATTTATTATCACGATAACGCTCTAGCAACTGCCCAGTCGACATTCCGGGGGTAGAACGGCAAACATCAACCAGTTCCTGAAATAGAGAAAGCCCCGGCATTTGAATATGGGCGATCCCCTCTAATGAGGGAACAAGTTCCGAAAAGTTCGGATTCTGTACCAACAGTGCGATAAGTATTCGCATTGTGGTTGGTTTTAATTTGGGCGCCTGATAGTTAACTTGTTCTGTATTCTCTCTATCAATCATAGCAAGAACTTGAGAAATATCCGGTATACCAATAAAATTTCCTAGCTCTTGAGCCATATAAAGGCGCAATGTTTCACCAGGTATTTGTTTAATCAAAGGGATAGCTAATTTACTAAATTTTGCTTTCCCTTCTTGCGTTTTTAAATCCACCTGAGGAACAAGTGAATCAAATAAAAAGGAGGAAAGGGTTTGAGCATCTTTCATGCGTTGCTCAAAAGTCTCTTTGCCTTCTTTACGCACTAATGAATCCGGGTCTTCACCATCAGGTAAAAACATAAAGCGCAATTGGCGACCATCCGTTAGATAGGGAAGTGCTGTTTCCAGTGCCCGCCAAGCCGCTTCTCGGCCTGCGCGGTCGCCATCATAACAACAAATAACTGTATCTGTTGAACGATAAAGTAGCTGAATGTGTTCTGAGGTTGTTGATGTGCCAAGTGAGGCAACCGCATAGCGGATGTCATACTGAGCGAGAGCAACAACGTCCATATAGCCTTCAACTACGAGTAATTTCGCTAATTCACTACTATTTTGTGTTGCTTCATAGAGGCCAAATAATTGACGGCCTTTATGGAAAATATCAGTTTCGGGAGAGTTTAAGTATTTGGGAAGGGCATCCCCTAATACTCGGCCACCGAAGGCAATTACACGACCGCGTCTATCCCGAATTGGGAACATAACACGCTCTCTAAAGCGGTCATAGATTCGGCCATTATCATTTGTCACTAACATGCCTGCATCATCAAGCTGTTTGCGACTTTCTGGGTTTACAGCGAATTTTTTGAGTAAGTTGTCCCAGCCCGCAGGGGCGAAACCAATCGAAAAATGCTCAATAATTTCAGCGCTTAAACCACGTTGGCTTAAATAATCTTTCGCTTTATTAGCCGAAGAATGACTTAAGGCAGCACAGTAAAATTGATTAATTTTTTCCATCAACTGATACAAATTTTGCCGTTGATGAAGTTCTATTTGGCTTGAACCCGTTCCTTTTTCATAAGGGACATCAAGGCCATGCAGTGCAGATAATTCTTCAATAGCTTCGACAAAATCGAGTTTGTCATAATTCATCAAAAAATCGATAGCATTGCCATGAGCACCACAACCAAAACAGTAATAAAACTGTCTTTCACCGTTTACGGTAAAAGAGGGTGTTTTTTCATTATGGAACGGACAACAAGCGTGATGGTTTTTACCCTGTTTTTTTAACGGGACTTTTGCATCGACTAAATCAATGATATCGGTTCTTGCTAACAAATCATTGATAAATGAACGCGGAATTCGTCCAGCCATAAGCCTCTTTTTCGCCTGTTGATGAACGATAATAAGCCGCGCTTCCTTGAGGAAAGCACGGCCTTTAACTGCTTAGCTATTTACTACTACAAAAACTGAGTGACTACGAGAGAAACTAAAATTTTGTATTAGCTATCGTCTGTCATGAATGCAGTTTTCACTGCAAACAACTAGTACAGACGAGTACGGCGTGCGTTTTCGCGAGCCAGTTTCTTAGCGTGACGCTTTACAGCTGATGCTTTAGCGCGTTTGCGTTCAGTCGTTGGTTTTTCATAGAATTCACGACGACGAACTTCAGCTAAAACACCTGCTTTTTCACAGGAACGTTTGAAACGACGCAGTGCAACGTCGAATGGCTCGTTTTCACGTACTTTAATTACCGGCATGTGCCTCTCACCTCAATAGAAATCGGTTTGTTGCTGGTACTGATTCACCAGCCTTCATTTAAAATGGTGCGGAATTTTACTTCAATGAGTACGGGTTTGTAAAGTGCCGTATAAAATTGAATCACACAAGATTACCTGATTTGCAGTTCATTTGATGAAAAAGCAAACAAAACCAGATAATAATGAGAGTTAGCCACACGAAATTTTTTATTACAGGGGACTGATTATAGACTATACAGTCAGGAAAGTCAGCCTTTTGCCAACATTAATTACGCGATTGCACGAAAATAGTGATAGACTTGCGGTTATGCAACAAACAAGGGTAGTGCAATGCGTGTTTTAGGTATCGAAACCTCTTGCGATGAGACGGGTATCGCAATCTATGATGATGAGCGAGGCTTATTAGCCAATCAATTATACAGCCAAATTAAAGTTCATGCAGACTACGGTGGTGTCGTGCCTGAATTGGCCTCGCGTGATCATATTCGTAAAACAGTGCCGTTAATTCAAGCCGCGCTGAAAGAAGCTAATTTAACAAGTCAAGATATCGACGCCGTCGCTTATACTGCGGGCCCCGGTTTGGTGGGGGCTTTAATGGTCGGTGCAACGGTCGGGCGTTCGTTAGCTTTTGCGTGGAATGTTCCTGCTGTGGCTGTTCATCACATGGAAGGCCATTTATTGGCTCCAATGCTAGAAGAGAAAAGCCCTGAATTTCCTTTCGTTGCATTACTGGTTTCTGGTGGACATACCCAGCTTATCAGTGTGACGGGGATTGGTGAGTATGAGCTACTTGGTGAATCCATCGATGACGCAGCAGGTGAAGCGTTTGATAAAACAGCGAAATTATTAGGTTTAGACTACCCTGGCGGCCCTGTGTTATCTCGCATGGCACAGCAGGGGACTGCGGGCCGTTTTGTGTTTCCTCGACCAATGACAGACAGGCCAGGGCTTGATTTTAGCTTCTCAGGGTTAAAAACCTTTGCAGCAAATACCATTCGTGAAAATGCGGATGACGACCAAACCCGAGCTGATATTGCGAGAGCCTTTGAAGATGCCGTGGTAGATACGTTGGCCATTAAATGCAAACGCGCTTTAGAACAAACAGGGTTTAAACGCTTGGTGATGGCGGGGGGCGTTAGTGCTAACCGCGCACTTAGAGCAAAAATGGAAGACGTTCTCAAACAGCGTGGCGGTGAGGTTTTTTATGCGCGCCCTGAGTTTTGTACAGATAACGGTGCGATGATTGCTTTAGCGGGGCTTATTCGTCTTAAAGGTGGGTCAACGACAGGGCTTGGCGTGACAGTTCGTCCGCGCTGGCCACTGGCCGAATTACCACCGTTAGAAAAATAATACTGTTGATAAGTTTATGTTGTTTGATAAAAAGGGCTGGATGACAGCCCTTTTGCTTTTCAACTCAATATTAATGTAAAACAACGATAGCATCTTCAAGTCGGCTTGAACGTGCTTTTACCATATTTGATGTCTCTGTGCTTTGCTCTACCAGTAATGTGCTTTGTTGCGTGATGGTTTCGAGCTCACTCACCGCTTGGGTAATATCGGCGATCCCAGCCGCTTGCTCAGAAGTCGCTTGGCTAATATGGGTAATCAATTGCGTGACATTCTGTATTTGGTCGACAATCTCCTTCATGGTGTCCCCTGCCGTATGCACTTGATTTTTCCCTGAATTGACTTTTTTCTCACAATCATTAATTAATTCGCGAATATCATTCACTGCGCTTGCACTGCGGCTTGCTAGGCTGCGAACCTCATTTGCAACAACGGCAAAGCCTTTACCTTGCTCACCCGCACGTGCGGCTTCTACAGCAGCATTTAACGCGAGTATATTAGTTTGAAATGCGATGTCTTTAATCACATCCGTGATGGAATGGATTTTGCTGGTACTACTGACAATTTCATTCATGGTATCGACAACCGCTTCCATCATGGCACCGCCATTTACCGCGGTTTCGCTAGTGGTATTAGAAAGCTGATCAACTTGGATTGTATTATCGGCATTCATTTTTACAGAAACAGCCATTTGGTTCATGGTCGCAACGGTTTGTTGCATATAACCGACAGTTTGCTGAGTATGCGTTTCTAATTCACCGCAATCGGAGACTAAAGATTCACTGCCTTTGCGAACGTTATCAACTTGCTCGGAGACATCTTTGATTAGCCAACGGCAGACGAGTCCAAGTTGCCCTATAGCGCGTAATACTAAGCCAATTTCATCTGTGCGTTGCATATGGTTAACGCTATGTCGATTCCCTCGTGCAATACTAAGCGCTTGTTGGGTAATGTTTTCCAATGGTGTGGCGAGCATTTTTTCAAATATCATATTACCGACCAGTAATGTGATAAATGTGCAGATGCTCATGATTAAAAGGGATGCGGTTGGTTGCAAAACAGTGCTTGCCATGATGAGCCAGAGGACAAATAACAGGCTCATGACGAGTCGGATACGTGAACGTGTTGAATATGTTGAAAAGTGAAACGGTATTTTTTTAGAAAGTACAATTCCCTTAAAAATCTTTTGTTTACTTCTATTTTCATTCATTGCGCTATAGAGCGGTTCTACTGTCGCAATTTCTTGGCGTGTTGCACGAGTTCGAATGGACATATAGCCCGTAATAACCCCTTTGCGTTCCACTGGGGTGATATTGGCTCGAACCCAGTAATGGTCACCATTTTTCCGACGATTTTTGACAATACCAGTCCAAGGTTCTCCTTTTTTAAGAGTTGCCCACATGTCGGCAAAAGCTTCTTTGGGCATATCTGGATGGCGGATAATATTGTGTGGACGTGTTAATAATTCATCTAATTCATAACCACTAACTTGGACAAAGAAATCATTAGCATGAACAATGTTTCCTTGCAGATCGCTAGTTGTCATCAATGTGATATTTTCATCTAATACATATTCATTTTGAGTGATATAAGGGGTTCTGCTCATTATAATACCATTATTATTGTTTAGTTTTCCTTTTATATAGTCGACAGCTTTTAAATATTCCTTAGTAATAATTTTGCAATAATTTAACTTTTATTTAAAAGTGTGCGCTAGTTATGGCAAAAATGTAACGCAGCACAAATTGCTACCAGTACAGTTTTAAGTAGGGATATCACGCTGTTGTTATCGATAGGATTTTTTGGGAAACTTTAAACAAGGCAAATAGCATAAAAAAAGAGCTGAAATCAGCTCTTCTTAGGGGAAATTAAAGATAACGATCAGTCATCCTGTTCTTGCTCTTTGGCTTCTTGGGCTATTTCTTTATTGGTTTTTTGTTTTTTATTTTTCAGCTTTTGCCAAATACGGCTTTCTTGACCGCGCCAAAGGCGTTGTATATTGCCATGATGGCGGACTAACACTAAACAAGACAACATGGCAACAGGGAAGGTGAATTCAGGTTTAAACCACCAAACATAAAAGGGAGCGAGTAAGGCGCTGACAATTGCGCCGAGTGATGAATAACCACTAAGCAATACTGTCAGTAACCATGTCCCTGCGACTAAACCAGAAAGATCCCAACCAATAGCGGCAATTGAACCAAATGCAGTTGCTACCCCTTTCCCGCCTTTGAAACGAAAGAAAATAGGATATATATGCCCAAGACAGGCTGCAATTGCAACAAAGCCAAGATAGAATGGCTGCACATTTAAATAATAAGCAAGCCAAACGGGTATCATCCCTTTTAATACGTCACAAATGAGTACCCCAGCAGCGGCGGCTTTACCGCCTACACGTAATACGTTAGTTGCACCAGGGTTACCAGAGCCGTGTTGACGGGGGTCGGGTAGTCTCGCCAAACGGCAGATCAGTATCGCACTCGAAACTGAGCCACAAAGATAGGCGAAGATTATCATGCCAAGCGCGGTTGCACTCATAGCTAACTCCAAAAACGGTTAAGGCCATAAATTCACTTCAGTCTTGGATAATACGCATATTTTTGCTGAAGTGGTATCAATTCAGTACATAAATGAGAAAATGACGTGATGGATATCGTATTTATTGAGCAATTATCAGTCATCACCACGATCGGTGTATATGACTGGGAACAAGATATTGAACAGAAACTGGTGCTCGATATCGAAATGGGATGGAATAACAAACGCGCGTCTATGAGCGATAATGTAGAATATTGCTTAGATTATGCCAAAGTTAGTCAGGCTATCCTTGCTCATGTTGGGAATAACAAGTTTGGGTTAGTAGAGCGTGTTGCTGAAGAAGTCGCACAACTACTGATGACTCAATTTGCTAGCCCATGGGTTCGAATTAAGGTGGCTAAGCCGGGAGCTGTGGCGCGAGCCAAACAAGTTGGGGTTATTATCGAAAGAGGCGTGAAAAGCGCTTAAATGATGACTGGCGGTGTTTAGCCGCCAGCGTTATGACCATTAGAACATTTGTTGTTGCCAACTAGCAACGGCTTCAATACGTTGCCGCGTAAGTTCTTGCCGGATCTCAGGGCCTTGAAAACCTTGCTCAATAATGGGTTTGACCTCAACGGATTGTGCTATAGAAAAAGCTTGCCTGAAGTACTGTCCCTGTGGATAGGCTTGCTGTTCAAGGCCTAATCGACCTCTTGCATCCGCCTCGCTGATTAAACTGAGTTGCTCAATACGTTCTGGTTTACGCCAGCTATCAAGCCCATCAAAAATCGCAATGAGCTCATTAGCTGGTAATTTATTGATAATATGTATTTTATCATGGTAACGCGCAGCTAGACGGGCTAAGTCACGAGCCGTAGTTGGTACTTTTAATCTTGCGCAGAGAGTTTCTATTAATGGAATACCTGCTTCACCGTGGTTTGGATGGCTCGGCCAAATATCCGGTGGTGTTAGCGCTTTGCCTAAATCATGGCATAAGGCCGCAAAGCGAATATCTACATTATTAGATAGCTCGGCAATCATTTTCATTACCATTAAAGTATGGATACCGGTATCAATTTCAGGGTGCCATTTTTCAGGGGCAGGAACACCAAATAACGCATCAACTTCAGGAAAAAGTACAGCTAAAGCACCACATTGGCGTAAAACATCAAAATACACCTGTGGAGAATTTGATTTCAGCGCTTTTTCGGTTTCTGTCCAAACGCGTTCGGCGGTGAGGTGAGATAATTCCCCTGTTGTGGCCATTTTTTGCATTAATGCTAATGTTTCAGGCGCAATCGTAAAACCTTGTTCAAAGTAGCGAGCGGCAAATCGCGCAACCCGTAAGACCCGTAAAGGATCTTCAGAAAATGCGTCAGACACATGACGTAAAATACGGTTATTGAGATCGTTTACGCCTTGGAATGGGTCAATAATTTCACCTGATCCACTTTGTGCTATCGCGTTAATTGTTAGATCGCGACGTAGCAAATCATCTTCAATGGTAACATCGGGAGCGCTATAGCAGCTAAAGCCAGTATAGCCGGCACCAGTTTTACGTTCTGTGCGGGCTAAAGCGTATTCTTCATGGGTCTTTGGATGTAGGAATACAGGAAAATCCTTTCCAACTTGTTGAAAACCTTGCGATAGCATTGCCTCGGGTGTTGTGCCAACCACCACATAGTCCCTATCTGAAATAGGTAGCCCAAGAAGTTGGTCACGTACAGCCCCCCCCACGAGATAGACTTTCATGTGAATGGCCTCAATTACATCCAACCATCATTACGCTTTTTACGACGTGGAATGATGTGCGGTAAAATCAAACCTAAAATTAAGCCAACACCGGCAACGCCACCACCATACATAAACCATTGTAAAATCAATTCACGACGGCGATCATCTAAGTTGACTTCAGCAATTTCCAGCTTTTTACCTGATTTAATTAGCTCGTTTTTTAATTTTTCATTTTCAGCTTTCAGTTGGCTGACAATATTGTCATTATCAGCGACTTTTTGCTGCATATCTGCGGTTCGTGTATTCCAAGTGTTGTCAATATTATCGAGTTGCTGACGTAGTTTTTGATTTTCCGCTTCAAGTTCTGGAATGCGGGTTTTCATACTGGGTGTATTACTGAGTTGATCTACAGGTAACCAGACCGTTCTACCCTTTTCATCGCGAACTTGTGCAAATTTGTTATCTGTGGAAAGCAGTTCAACCGCTTCCCCGGCATTGAGCGTACCTACAATACGATATTTTGTGCCTGGTCCACTATGAACGTATGTGGATAAATCATCCGAAACATAACGTTTTTCTGCTGCATATGAATTTAAGGAAAGGCCTAGCCCCATGATTGAAATTAATAATAATGGAATTTTTCGCATGGTATTTACAGTCTTTTGATGGTGAATGAGTTTTATATTATTTGAATACTAATGAGTAAAGTGTAAGGGTGCAAACCCTAAACGCAGATGTATTCACACCCAAAAGGAGAATGAGAACTATCCTAACTGTCTAAATTACCCTTATTTTCACTCTATTTTCAATATAACTCACTGAAAGAAATATGACAGGTAGAATTTTTGATTCCTATGCAGTTTCTTTTCTCAGCTTAGCTCGATTGGGGTAATATGAGTGGAGTGAAATAATTAAATAAGGATATGTATGAGCCACGTAGAGGTTGAACTCAAACTTGCTGCTAAGCACTCGGCAATAGAGGCTGTACGACAGTGTCTATCAACATTGTCTCACCAGTACAGCGAACCAACGAAGTTAACCAATATCTACTTTGATACGGCAAATAAGCAGTTACGTCAGTGGGATATGGGCTTACGTATCCGCGGTTGTGATGGTCGTTATGAAATGACAATGAAAACGGCTGGGCAGGCGATAGGCGGCTTACACCAACGGCCTGAATATAATGTTGACATTGATTCACCTGAGCTTGATTTAGCCGCATTACCTGCTGAAATTTGGCCAGAAGGCACTGATGTTTCACAGCTTCAGTCTGAATTAAATATCCTCTTTAGCACCAATTTTACCCGTGAAAAATGGTTAGTGACTTTTGAAGATAGCGAAATAGAAGTGGTTTTTGACCAAGGTGAAATTTCCTCTGGCGCAAAGGATTTGCCTATTCAAGAGTTTGAACTAGAACTAAAAAAAGGCTTTATTGCTGATGTACTCAATTTAGCGAAGAAATTTGCAGATATCGACGGATTACATTTGTCATCACTTAGCAAAGCTGCACGTGGATATTCCTTGCTATCGCTGCCAAAAGAGCCATTAACTTGTCCAGACTCGCTGTTTGACTACGAAGAGCTGCCCTTAGAAAAGTCATTAATGCATATGCAATTACTTTGCCAGCAGCATGAAGCTTACTGGTTAGAAAATGGAAGTAATGCGCGCCAAGGTTTCAGTGAGTTTTTACGTTTTGTTCAGGCATTTTTAGTGCATTACCAAAATTCAGCGCCTCATTTTATTCATGATACTCCGTTAGAACAATTACGCACAAACATTGCTGATGAATCCATGAGTGCAGAGGATTTTTGCTATAGCAGCCAGTGGTTAAAATGTAAATTAGCCTTTATCCAATGGTTAAGTGCTTTAACCTATCAAGAAGCCCATTAAGGTATTGATAATATGCATGCTTTTCCTGACGTATTGCAAAGCCAAGGTGAACGTGTTTTAAACCGAATTACGGAACAAGCTCACGAGTTATTGCCGTTAAGTGAACAAGAAATTCAGGTGCTGTCTTTCAGCGATTTTGCACTCAAGCAAGTACTCGCACACCCACAGTTTTTACTTGAAATTCGTTCTCAGCCACCGAAAGCTGATGAATGGAAAAGTTATGCATCATGGTTATCACAAAATTTGTCGTTAGTTAACAATGAAGAACATTTGATGCGAGTATTGCGCATCTTTCGCCACCATATGTTAGTGCGCTGTGCATGGATGCAAGTGTTAGAAATAAGCACGCAAAAAGAAACGATTTATCAGCTCAGCATATTGGCGGAGACCTTGGTTGTTGCGGCGCGAGATTGGTTGTATCAAGAATATAGTCAGTCATGGGGAACCCCTTGTAATGCAGAAGGAAAACCGCAGCCGCTATTGGTTTTAGGGATGGGAAAGTTAGGGGGCAGAGAGCTTAATTTTTCATCAGATATTGACCTAATTTTTGTTTATCCAGAAAACGGGGTTACCCAAGGTGGCCGAAAAGAGTTAGATAATGCGCAATTTTTTACGCGTTTAGGGCAAAAGTTGATCCGTGTACTTGATCAAGTGACAGAGAATGGTTTTGTTTACCGGGTTGATATGCGCTTACGGCCATTTGGTGATAGCGGGCCGTTAGTTTTTAGTTTTTCCGCACTTGAAGACTATTACCAAGAACAAGGGCGTGATTGGGAACGTTATGCGATGGTTAAAGCTCGCATTATGGGTGCAGATAGCCTGCATTATGAGGCGTGTTTGCGAAAACTTTTGCGTCCTTTCGTTTATCGTCGCTATATCGACTTTAGCGTGATCCAATCTTTGCGCAACATGAAAAATATGATTGAGCGGGAAGTCCGGCGTCGTGGTTTGGTAAATAATATCAAATTAGGGGCTGGAGGTATTCGTGAAGTTGAATTTGTTTCACAGGTTTTTCAGTTAATTCGAGGGGGGCGAGAACCTGTTTTACAGTCGCAATCCTTATTTTCAACATTACAAGGGATCCGAGAACTTGCATTATTAACGGAAGAACAAGTGAATATCCTGCAAGATGGCTACCTTTTCTTGCGTAGAGTCGAAAATTTACTGCAAAGTATCGATGACCAACAGACACAAACACTCCCTGACGATAGTTTAAACCAAACGCGCTTAGCGTGGGGAATGAGCTTTGCGGATTGGCCCGCATTTTATCTGGTTTTGAGCCAGAAAATGGCCGCGGTGCATCAAATATTCACTGAGCAAATAGGCAAGGAAGATGATAGTGAGAACACTGATGCATTCGATGAAATTTATATCACGCTATGGCAAAGTGAATTATCGAAAGAAGAATTAGCCACTTACTTACCCTCTAAAAATGAAGATATTGCCCAACGCATTATTCACGGCATAGTGATGTTCCGTCATGATCTTAATAAACGCACCATTGGCCCTCGTGGACGGGATGTTCTTGATGAATTAATGCCTAAATTATTGGCAAAAGTCGGTGAACGTGATGATGCAGGCGAAGTCATTGAGCGTATCACCCCCCTGTTATTGAGCATTGTTAGCCGTACAACTTATCTCGAGTTAATGCTCGAATTTGACGAGGTTTTAACTCACGTTATTCGCTTGTGTGCAGCGTCACCTATGATAGCGGAGCAGCTAGCGCGCCACCCATTGTTATTAGATGAATTGCTCGACCCTCAATCATTATACCAGCCGCTACCACTAACGGCTTACCGCGATGAACTGCGCCAATATTTAATGCGGGTTCCTGAAGATGACGAAGAGCAGCAACTTGAAGCCTTACGTCAATTTAAACAAGCCCAATTGTTGCGCATCGCCGCCGAAGACATTTCGGGGGTTTTACCTGTAATGAAGGTCAGTGACCATCTGACTTACCTTGCTGAAGCGATTATTGATGCAGTGGTACACCAAGCGTGGCAAAAAATGGCAAAACGCTACGGAGAGCCCTCACATCTAGAACTAAATGATAAAAAACAATATGGTTTTGCAGTGTTAGGTTATGGAAAGCTAGGTGGCTGGGAATTGGGTTATAGTTCGGATTTAGACCTCGTTTTTCTCTTCGATTGTCCTTTAGATGTCGTCACCAATGGCGAACGTTCCATTGATGCTCGCCAATTTTATTTGCGTGTCGCTCAGCGCATTATCCATTTGTTTAGTACTCGAACCCCTTCTGGTGTGTTGTATGAAGTTGATGCGCGACTTAGGCCTTCCGGTGAGTCAGGAATGTTAGTCAGTACAATACAATCATTTGATGACTACCAAAAAAACGATGCTTGGACATGGGAACATCAGGCGCTAATTCGAGCCCGAATGGTGTTTGGTGATGAGGATTTACAACGGAAATTTATACACACTCGCCACGAAACTTTGTGTATGCCAAGAGAACCTCAAACTCTGCAGCAGCAAGTGCGCGATATGCGGTTAAAAATGCATCAGCACTTAGGAAGCCATCAAGCCAATGTGTTCGACTTAAAAGCTGATCCAGGCGGGATCACTGATATTGAATTTATCGCGCAATACTTAGTGTTGCGTTTCGCTTCAGAAAACAATGTGTTAACACGTTGGTCTGATAATGTGCGTATTTTCGAACTAATGACGCAATATGGTTTCATGCCTGAAGATGAGGCGAATGCTTTAACTCAAGCGTATGTCACGATGCGTAATGAACTCCATCACTTAGCATTACAATCGTTGCCAAGCCGCGTTGAAATAAACCAATTTACTCAACAACGTGAACAAGTTTTAGCAAGTTGGCAAAAATGGCTTGAAGGATAAAGAACAAACGCATTTTATTTAGCTAAACAGCGCAATATGCTAGTATTGTTGCTAATTATTATCAGATTTCCTTTTTAAGACTGGAGTGCAGGATGAAAGTAACTCTTCCGGATTATAAACAAGCCGGTGTGCTGGTGGTTGGTGATGTTATGTTAGACCGTTATTGGCATGGTCCTGCAAACCGAATTTCGCCAGAAGCCCCTGTTCCGGTGGTTAAAGTCACGATGGTAGAAGAGCGTCCCGGTGGTGCAGCTAACGTCGCGATGAATATTGCTTCATTAGGGGCAAACTCCCGCCTTGTGGGGTTAACTGGGATTGACGACGCGGCAAAAGCTCTAACTGAAAATTTAAATGCGGTGCAGGTGCGGTGTGATTTTGTCGCTATTCCAACCCATCCAACCATTACTAAATTACGTGTACTTTCTCGCAATCAGCAACTTATTCGTCTTGATTTTGAAGAAGGTTTTGAAAACGTGGATGTAGCCCCCGTACTGGAGCGCATAGAACAAGCACTGCCACACATTGGCGCACTAGTGCTGTCTGATTACGCAAAAGGGGCGTTAACTCATGTTGAAAAGATGATAGCGCTCGCGAACAAGGCCAATGTTCCCGTTTTGATTGACCCGAAAGGAAACAATTTTGAACGTTACCGCGGGGCAACATTATTGACGCCAAATATGTCTGAGTTTGAAGCGATTGTTGGGCCATGTAAAAACAACCAAGACGTTGAAGAAAAAGGCATGAAGCTGCTTCATTCATTGGAGCTTAAAGCCCTGTTAATTACGCGTTCAGAGCAAGGTATGAGCCTGATCCGCCGTGATGAAGCCCCATTGCATTTACCGACTCAGGCACAAGAAGTGTTTGACGTGACGGGGGCAGGGGATACGGTCATTGGTGTTCTCGCTGCCTCTATTGCATCTGGCCGCCCATTACATGAAGCCTGTGCACTAGCTAATGCCGCAGCAGGCGTGGTGGTGGGCAAATTAGGGACTTCAACAGTTTCGCCTATTGAATTAGAAAACGCTATTCGTGGCCGTGCTGACACTGGTTTTGGTGTTATGACGGAAAGTGAATTAAAACAAGCGGTTGAGAATGCAAGACTGCGCGGTGAACGTGTGGTGATGACGAATGGTTGTTTTGATATTCTCCATGCAGGGCATGTGTCGTATTTAGCTAACGCGCGTAAATTGGGTGACCGCCTAATTGTGGCGGTCAATAGCGATGCATCGACGCGCCGCTTAAAGGGGGAAACACGTCCAGTCAACCCATTAGAACAGCGAATGACCGTACTCGGAGCGCTAGGATCCGTTGATTGGGTCGTCGCTTTTGAAGAAGACACTCCGCAACGCTTAATCGCAGAAGTTCTGCCAGACATCTTAGTTAAAGGGGGGGATTACCGCCCTGAAGAGATAGCGGGCAGTGCTGAAGTGTGGGCTGCTGGAGGCGAAGTTAAAGTCCTTAACTTTGAAGATGGTATTTCTACAACCAATATCATTAAAAATATTATGAAAACGAGTTAATTTATCATTATTAATTAATTAGTTAGTTAAAAACCTCACGTGCGTATGTAAAAACGCCGTGAGGTTTTTATTTATCTAAAATTAAAGTGGGGGCACTTTTTCAATTTAATTACTCAGCCGTTTTTTCTTCTACATCTAAATGGGCTTCAAGTGCGCTAACGCGTTGTTCCATCTTCGCTAATTTTTCACGGGTGCGTAATAAGACTTGAGTTTGAATATCAAATTCTTCACGGCTGACTAAGTCTAATTTACCGAGTTGTGATTGTAATAGTGAACGCAGTTTTTTATCAAAATCTTCACCTAAATCACGCACGCCTTGTGGTAAAGCGCCTTGAATTTGGCGGGCAACTTGTTCAATTTTTTTCGGATCGAGCATTTCGCGGGTCCTTAAGTTTATCAAAATATTGTTGTGAATTGTTGGGACTAGTTTAATACCTCTTGCTGCCTTGCGCTAGCTTGAATTATTTAGGGAGAGGTTTAGAACCGATAGTGAAATTAACCTTGATAACGCTAAGTTTTTATTCATGTTTTTTGGCTAAAAGTGTGAGTCGTTCACCAATTTTGATTATCATCGTTGCGAACTTGAATTATTGGCGTTATATTAATTGCGTATATCTCAGGGCGGGGTGAAAGTCCCCACCGGCGGTAAACATGCATCACGCATGAAGCCCGCGAGCGCTTTACCATTCTGTGGTAAAGGTCAGCAGACCCAGTGTGAATCTGGGGCCGACGGTTATAGTCCGGATGGGAGAGAATTAACAGTATCTGCATGTTTGTGCTGTTACGCACAATAGTGTTCTGCATACCTGAATAGGTAAATGCCTCTTATTGGCTATTTATATATTCCCCATTTCTCGTATTCCTAAGACTGCCTTGATTCTGGTAACTAGTTAATAACTATTTAAGAGGTTTTTACCATGGATCATTCGCTACTTTCTGTATTCGGTAACCCTATCGAACGTGTTGAAAATGCTATCGAGGCTTTACGCCAAGGTAAAGGTGTTCTTGTTCTTGATGATGAAGATCGTGAGAACGAAGGCGATTTAATTTTTGCAGCAGAAACCATGACCGCTGAACAAATGGCATTTACCATTCGCTATAGCAGTGGGATCGTCTGTCTTTGTATCACTGAAGAGCGTCGTAAGTTGCTCGAATTACCGATGATGGTGGAAAATAACACCAGCCAAAACCAAACAGGTTTCACGGTAACTATCGAGGCCGCAAAAGGGGTTACAACGGGCGTTTCTGCCGCAGATCGTATTACCACTATTCGTGCTGCAATCGCAGACAACGCCGTTCCAGCCGACCTAAATCATCCAGGCCACGTTTTCCCATTACGTGGGCGTGATGGCGGGGTATTAGCGCGTCGTGGCCACACTGAAGCGTCTATCGACCTTGCAACTCTAGCGGGTTTTAAACCTGCCGGTGTGCTGTGTGAGTTAACCAATGATGATGGTTCTATGGCTCGCACCCCTGAAGTGGCTGCGTTTGGTAAGCAACATGGTTTGACTGTGGTGACGATTGAAGACTTAGTTCAGTATCGTCTGTTGCAGGAAAAGAAAGCGAGCTGATCCTCTTAGAGGAAGAGCTCTAGATAGAGGTTTTGATAAGTTTAAATATTAATAAGCTAAGTTATTTAAATTATTAATAGTACGTTAAGCATATAGAATATCTTGAAGGCCACTGAGTTGCACACCTCGTGGCCTTTTCAATTTTTTTGATGATCATACTCATAATTAGCTCACTGTGTTTTTTGCTGAAAAGCGTATGCTGTGGGGAGAAACTAATTGAGTTGGAGTTTAAATCATCATGTCGGTAAATACTTCAGTGGTAAAAAATAAGCTTCCTGCCATTTTTATTGGCCATGGTAGCCCTATGAATGCGATTGAGGATAATCCTTACACTCAAGCATGGGAGAAACTGGGTAAAATCTTACCTCGGCCAACTGCGATTTTGGTGATTTCAGCCCACTGGTATACGCGTGGCACTGCTGTGACTTCGATGTTAAAACCCAAAACTATTCATGATTTTGGCGGTTTCCCCGAAGCTTTGTATCAAATCGAATATCCAGCTCCTGGTTCTCCTGAATTAGCTCAGCAAGTTGCTTCATTATTAGCTCCTGAGCCCATTTACCTTGATGAACAAGAGTGGGGGTTAGACCATGGTACATGGGAGATCTTAGTGCGTATGTATCCAGAAGCCGATATCCCTGTGATCCAGCTGAGTATCGATGGTAGTAAACCTGCTACTTGGCTCTACGATCTCGGGAAAAAGTTATCGGTTCTACGAGAGGAAGGTGTACTAATTATGGGTAGCGGCAACGTGGTACACAATCTGCGGGCGATGAATTGGCAAAATGCTCATGCCGAGCCGTATCCATGGGCAATATCTTTTGAGAAGTTTGTGTATGACAATCTGCAAAGTCATGAAATTCCCCATCCGCTGACTAAAGGATTGGAACGGGAGGATGGGAAATTATCGAATCCATCACCAGAACATTACTTGCCTATTTTGCCTATTTTAGGGACGTGGGATGGGCGAGAAGAGATCAGCACACCGATTGAAGGAATTGTGTCGGCGTCGTTAAGTATGTTGTCTATTCAGGTAGGATAAACTTTTCGGCAATAGAATGAATTGATAAAAAAGCCCAAATCATATTGCTATGTTTGGGCTGAGCTTTTAATTTTAAATACGATTAATCGATGATCGTATGTGGATAAAAGCGTGATAAGTCTTGAGTGATCAGTTCTTTATCTTCACGAATACAGATCCCTGCAGGTTGATCATTCACCAACCAGCTTCCGACTAAGGTGTAGCTACCTTCAAATTGTGGAAGTGGATGGAATTGTTGAATAATCATACCTTCTTCGCCGTATGGGCCGTCTGCGGCTGCAATTTCCTTGCCATTTTCGATAATACGGATATTGGCACCTTCACGAGAAAATAGTGGCTTAATAACGTATTTTTCGAGTTCTGGCTGGGTTTTGCCATCAGCGAAATAAGCAGGCAGTAAATTTGGGTGATCAGGGAACATTTCCCATAACATCGGCAATAAGGCCTTGTTAGAAATGATGCTCTTCCATGCAGGCTCTAACCAGCGCACGCCAGCGTCTTGCAATTTGGTCGAGAAAATTTCTCTTAGCATAAATTCCCATGGATACAATTTGAACAGGTTACTAATCACCTGATCCTGAGTATCCGAAAACTCGCCTTTTTCACCTAAACCAATTTCATCGATATATAAGAATTCAGTGGCAACCCCCGCTTCATTGGCACAATCTTGTAAATATTGAACGGTACCGCGATCTTCTTCTGTGTCACGGCAACAAGACATATGCAGCAAGCGGAAGCCATACTGATCTTTTAATTGCGTAAAACGCTCGATCAATTGTTCTTGAATACTATTAAACTGATCGGCATTTTCAGGTAATTTTCCTGCTTCAATTTGATCTTCTAACCAGATCCATTGGAAAAATGCAGACTCGTATAATGAGGTTGGAGTATCCGCGTTATTTTCTAAAAGCTTAGGAGGGTTAATACCATCGTAAGCAAGGTCAAGCCTAGAATATAGCGAAGGTTGCTCGCTTTTCCATGAGCTGCGAACAAATTCCCAACAATGTTTAGGGATCTGAAAACGCACCATTAACTCATCGCTTTCAACAACACGTTCAACCACTTTTAGGCACATTTGATGCAACTGCTCGGTTGCATCTTCGATTTCTTCAATTTGTGCCATCGTGAATTGGTAATACGCGTCTTCTGACCAATAAGGCTCACCATACATAGTGTGAAATTCAAAGCCAAACTCAGAAGCTTTTTCGCGCCAGTTTGGGCGCTCTACTATAGGAACTCGTTTCATTACTTATCAACCACCCATCGAACGGGAAGAAGTTGATTTTGCAGAAGAAGATGAACGTTGTGCCATCGCTTGTTTATTGACGGTGTCACCAAAACCGCCACGAGTCACGGTTGAAGTTGTTGGTGGCTTAGGTGCCATGGCGGTTTTTGGTACGCTCATTGAACGACCACCTGCAACAGCAGGACCATAGCTTTTACCTGAAGCGTCAACAAATTTACCGTTGGCTGGGCTCGCTGGGTTTTTCGAGCTGAATAATGGTTGTGATGCAGCGCTACCGCCCATCATACGGCCCATCATATAACCCATCATTAATGGCATCCACATACTACCGCCACTGCTTTGTGCTTGGGCGGTTTGTTCACCATTTGTTGAGCTAGTGCCTGCAAGGCCCGCTTGAGCAGGGGCTTGAGTACACATAGATTCACCAAACTCAGCAATACAGTCAGCCTGAGTTTCATATTTAGGTGCAGTTTTAGCGGCTTCTTGTAGTGCATTATTGTAAGCGACGGTGCACTGTTCGGCTTGTGATGGGTTCGCTTGGCTACAATCTTGCGCGTTAGTGTACAGTGATACAGTTTCATCGCTTTCTTCACAAGCGGAAAGCATAAATACGGCACTGACCGCGACAGCCACAGGCGCTAAACGGTATGAACGCCAAGACTTACGGAAGGCGCTCTGATTAATATCTTTGGTACGCTTCATGGTCATGGTAATTACCCTGAATTTAATTAAGTAAGATGTTTTTAGATGTTAGCTCTAGGATAGGGGATAACCGCTGAAAATTAAAGCAGAAATATAGGAGAAATGGGCTGAATTTATCATTTTGATAACTTTCTGCTATTTTTTTCTAATTAGCATGGTATTTATTGAAGAGGAAAATAATATTTTTATTTGATATCAATAAATTAACTACAGGTTATTTTTTGTTCTAAAACGTAGTGAACAGAGTGAGAATTCACTGAATTTGTGCCATAGGATAATGAAAAGGGGTTGTAAGCGGGCCAATTAGTACAAATTCGCAATTCTAACCGATTTACTTGGCTTCCTTCAAAAAATAACCCGCTATATAAGCGGGTCATTATATCATTTTCAAATAAACTAAGAATTTTAGTTCATTTTTGGCGCATTGGTACTACGAATAATACTAGTTGCAGAGGTTGAAATCTCTTTACCTAAGTTCGCATTCAAACGTGCAATATCGTCTTCGTTCAATGTACCACGAGCAAATTCGATATTCAGTTGATTTATCATGTAATCGTAACGAGCATTAGACAGATTTTGTTTCGCTTGGTATAGCGCGGTTGTTGCTGTCAATACGTCAACAATTGTACGAGTTCCTACCTGGTAGCCAGCTTCCATTGCATCCAATGAGCTTTGTGCGGAAACAACGACTTGTTTGTAAGCATTAATACTACTGATTGACGATGATACGTTATTAAATGATGAACGAACTAACTGAACCACATTGCGATAAACGCTTTCTAGTTGTTCGCTCGCACCTTGGAAACCATATTGTGCTTGTTCAACCTGAGAACTGACTGCACCACCAGTATACAGTGGAATGCTTAAATTTAAGCCAATGCTATTTTGTCCATTATAGCTGTTGGTCGCCCCACCACCATATGGCGTGTTATAACCGCTGCCATGCTGATAGGTATTTGCAACGCTAGTAGATGCATCTAAGTTAACCGTTGGCATGTGACCTGTTTCAGCTAAACGGATGTTTTCTCGAGAAACATCTTGTGCTAAACGTGCGCTCAACAGGCTGAGGTTACGCTCTTCGGCTTCTTTTAGGATAGCGTTGATATCGCCCAGCTCATTGGTTTTAAAGCGGTCGATATTTAAAGAAGCGAGTTGGTTGTAGTACACGCCACTGACTTGACGCAGTTTTTCAATCGCATTTTCTAACTCGTTACGGCCTGCAACTTCTTGTGCAATAACGCTATCATAGTTTGCACGGGCGTTTTGCACGTCAGTAATGGCAACAAGGCCCACGTTAAAGCGTTGTGTAACTTGGTCTAATTGGCGATAAACCGCTTCTTTATTTGCTTCAATATAAGATAACGCGTCAATCGCTTTTAAGACGTTAAAATACGCAGTTGCAGTATTTAAAATTAATTGCTGTTGGCTTGTTTGATAGGTGACATCGGAAATACCCGCTGTTTTTTCTTGGATAGTCAATTGGCGCCATTTAGACATATCAAACACAACTTGAGTTAGCTTTAATGAAGCATTTAAACCTGTGCTTTCAGTGTTTCTTGCATCGCGGTAACCACTGCCGTAGCTAGCGCCCGCACCTAAACCTAATTGTGGCAATAATGGGCTGCGAGATTCATTAATTTTTTCAAAAGCTTGATTACGTTCAGCTAATGATTTCCTTAATTCAGGATTACTTTCTTTGGATTTTTGGTAAACCTGTAGTAAATCTTCTGCAAAGCTATTGGTACTGAGACCCACAAAACTCATCGAAATTAAAAGGGGAAGCAGTTTCTTCATTTTGATTCCTTGATTAAACAGCAAATTAAGTTGAGTCTGTTGTCTAAAACGTACCATGCCTAACTAGGCGATAGATGTTAAATTATCCGTTTTAGAGACAGTTATTAAAAACAGACACTATGTTGCTCTTTGATTTGAATAATGGCGCTTATTGTAACAGAGTATCACTTCTATTAACGGTAGCCTTTTGTGCCATTTTGTCTCAATTTATTAAACATTACCTCATCTAAGGTTAAAAAACCTCAAAAACTGTTTTAATCCACAATTATTTCCTTAAGATGGAATAATTGAGTTTGGAGAATGAAATGACAAAACAAATAGAGCAGCCAATTAAATACGGCAAAAATGATGTTGAAATTATATCCAAGCGTAAATTATTTAACGGTTTTTTTCAAATGGTTGAATATCAATTTCGTCATCGCCTCTTCGCGGGCGGATGGAGTAAAGAAATTCGCCGTGAAGTTTTTGAGCGGGGCCATGCAGGTGTGGTTTTACCCTATGACCCAAAAACAGATAGCGTTGTTTTAATTGAACAAATTAGGTTACCTGCTATCGAAACGAGTGAAACACCTTGGTTGCTCGAAGCCGTTGCGGGAATGATAGAGCAGAACGAATCACCCGAAGAAGTTATTCGCCGCGAAGCGGTTGAAGAAGCTGGGTTGGTTATTGGTCGAACTGAAAAAGCGCTAAGTTATCTTTCTAGCCCTGGCGGGACAACTGAACGCATGCATGTATTTATCGGTGAAGTCGATAGCAGCAAAGCGAAAGGTGTGCATGGGCTCGCGTCAGAAAATGAAGATATTCGTGTACATGTGGTCAGCCGAGTACAAGCATATCAATGGGTTGAAGATGGCACTATTGATAATGCCGCGACAGTTATTGCGATTCAATGGTTACAACTCCACTATCAAAAGCTACATGAAAAGTGGATGAAATCGTTTTAAATACCGATTAATCTGGTGAAGTGTGTGCTGATTAGCAGAAAGTTAGAAAGTAAAGTTTTAAGATAGTTGTAAGTGTGTTTAGCTTTTATATAGTTGTAATAAATAGATTAGGTACTAAATAATATTTAAGGAAAAGGAATACTTTTGGACAGCCAGCTTGAAGTGACTGCAAAGAACTCTAAAATTGTGAGAATTTTACAGGTTACTGATACGCATCTTTTCGCTAATACAGAAAATACGCTTTTAGGGGTAAATACTTACAAAAGCTATCAGGCGGTACTTGATGCTATCACTGAGGAAAATCTCCCAATTGACTTAATTGTTGCGACAGGAGATTTAGTTCAAGACCAATCACCACAAGCTTATCAGCATTTTGCGGATGGCATTGCGCGTATCCCTGCTCCTTGTGTATGGCTTCCTGGTAATCATGACTACCCGCCTGCAATGGTAGAAACACTCCGAGTCGCGGGGATTTCAAGTGCTAAACAAATTTTGATTGGTGATGAATGGCAAATCTTGATGCTGGATAGCCAGCTTCAAGATGTACCTCATGGCGAGCTTTCTGAGCAACAGTTAGAGTGGATGAAAGCCAGCTTAGATGCTGAACCTGAGCGTACTACATTGATTATGCTGCATCACCATCCTCTAGCTTCGGGTTGTACTTGGCTTGATCAGCACAGTTTGAGAAATTCACATATTTTAGCTGACTACTTAAAAAACTATTCAAATGTTAAAGCGATGCTATGTGGCCATATTCATCAAGAAATGGATGAAAATTGGCACGGTATTCGGTTGTTAGCAACGCCTTCTACCTGTGTACAGTTTAAGCCTCACTGTACTAATTTTGCGCTAGACACCGTCGCGCCAGGTTGGCGATATTTAGAATTAAGTATTAATGAACAAAGCCAAAGGCATATTACAACCCGCGTTCACCGTTTAGACACAAGGGAGTTTAGCCCTGACCTTGACTCTGACGGTTATTAATTCGCTTATGTCAACTCTACTTTATATTCATGGTTTTAATAGTTCACCTCAATCCGCTAAAGCTAATAGCTTAAAGCAATGGATTGGTATGAATTATCCACATATTAATATGCTTGTACCGCAGTTGCCAAATTACCCTCAGCAAGCCCAAGCTATGTTGGATGATATTATCCAACAGCATCAGCATGAAAAAATGGGGTTAGTCGGCTCTTCGCTAGGCGGTTATTTTTCAATTTGGTTTTCAGAGCGTTATCAGCTTCCTGCTGTCGTCGTAAACCCCGCAGTGCGTCCTTTTGATTTACTGCAAGACTACTTAGGCGACAATACAAACCCATATACTCATGAACAATATGTGTTGGAAGAAAAGCATATCCATGAGCTAAAATCTTTATACATTGAAAGACTAACTTCGCCTCATCTTATTTGGTTGTTACAACAAATGGGTGATGAAGTACTTGATTATCGAGAGGCTGTTGCCTATCTTTCAAAGTGCAAACAAACTGTGGAACCTGACGGTAATCATGCCTTTATTGGTTTTGAATCTTACTTTTCTCAAATTGTTGATTTCCTACAATTGGCAGAGAAATAGTGTCAAAACGTATGAACACTGTTATTATCAACAGTAACTCACTGATTGAATAGTTCAATTAATCACCTATTACCGCAGAATGACAACATGACTCAATCTAGTTATAACGCAGAGGCCATTGAAGTCCTCAGTGGTTTAGAGCCTGTTCGCCGTCGCCCGGGGATGTATACCGACACCAGTCGACCGAACCATTTGGCTCAAGAAGTAATTGATAATAGCGTCGATGAAGCGCTTGCGGGGCACGCGAGCCACATCGAGGTTATTTTACATGCCGATCAATCCCTTGAAGTAATTGATGATGGGCGGGGTATGCCTGTCGATATTCACCCAGAAATGAAAGTGTCAGCGGTTGAGCTGATCTTGGGGCAATTACATGCAGGGGGAAAATTCTCCAATAAAAACTACCAATTCTCAGGTGGTTTACACGGTGTCGGGATTTCTGTTGTCAATGCGTTATCAAAACGTATTGAAGTTACTGTTCGTCGTGATAGCCAAGTGTATCAAATTGCCTTTGAGAACGGCGATAAGGTGGAAGATTTACATGTAATAGGGACTTGTGGCAAACGTAACACAGGGACCAGCGTGCATTTTTGGCCGGATGGCAGCTATTTTGATAGCCCAAGATTTTCAGTAACGCGTTTAACTCATAACTTAAAAGCCAAAGCTGTTTTATGCCCTGGCGTGAAAATCACGTTTAAGGATAAGCTCAACAATACAGAACAAAGTTGGTGCTACAGCGATGGGTTGACCGATTACCTCATGGAGTCAATTGACGGCCTTGAAGCGTTACCACCAAAACCGTTTACAGGTGAATTTTCTGGGGAAACGGAAGCCGCTCAATGGGCACTGCTTTGGTTGCCTGAAGGTGGTGAATTACTCACGGAAAGCTACGTTAACCTTATCCCTACAGCACAAGGTGGAACCCATGTTAATGGGCTACGCCAAGGGTTGCTTGATGCGATGCGTGAGTTTTGCGAGTTCCGTAATATATTGCCTCGCGGTGTTAAGCTCTCAGCAGATGATATTTGGGAGCGCTGTACCTATGTACTCTCCGTTAAAATGCAAGATCCACAATTTGCTGGGCAAACCAAAGAGCGCCTGTCTTCTCGTCAATGTGCCGCCTTTGTTTCGGGGGTGGTGAAAGATGCCTTCAGTTTATGGCTTAATCAGAACGTGCAAGTGGCTGAACAGCTTGCAGAAATGGCCATTTCTAGCGCACAACGTAGAATGCGTGCGGCGAAAAAAGTGGTGCGTAAAAAACTCACCAGTGGCCCTGCATTGCCGGGTAAATTGGCCGACTGTAGCTCGCAAGATCTAAGTATGACGGAGCTGTTTCTTGTTGAAGGGGACTCCGCTGGGGGGTCTGCAAAACAAGCGCGTGACCGTGAATATCAAGCTATCATGCCGTTGCGCGGTAAAATCCTCAATACGTGGGAAGTGTCTTCCGATGAGGTTTTAGCCTCCCAAGAGGTGCATGACATCTCTGTGGCTATTGGAATAGACCCTGATAGTGAAGACCTTAGCCAATTGCGCTATGGGAAAATTTGTATCCTTGCGGATGCGGACTCCGATGGCTTACACATTGCGACACTATTATGTGCGTTATTTGTCCGTCATTTCCCAACACTCGTTAAAGCTGGGCATGTCTATATGGCAATGCCACCGCTATACCGCATTGATTTAGGTAAAGAAACGTTTTACGCCCTTGATGAAAGCGAAAAAAATGCTGTGCTTGACCGCCTTAGCCGCAAGCGAGGTAAACCCAATGTTCAGCGCTTTAAAGGGCTGGGTGAAATGAACCCACTGCAATTACGTGAAACCACATTAGATCCAAATACTCGTCGTCTTGTACAGCTAATTATCGATGATGAAAACTACCAACAAACTCTTGCTGTGATGGACATGCTTCTGGCGAAAAAACGTTCGGAAGACCGCCGTAATTGGCTGCAAGAGAAAGGCGATATGGCTGAAATTGATGTCTAATATCCGAATTGCGATGAGAAAGGAACGAATTGAATGAGTGAAATTACTCATGATGGTGTAGAGCGTTTACCGCTACACGCCTTCACTGAAAATGCCTATCTGAACTATTCGATGTACGTCATCATGGATAGGGCATTACCATTTATTGGCGATGGGCTTAAACCTGTTCAGCGCCGTATTGTGTATGCAATGTCAGAACTTGGCTTAAGCAACACTGCGAAATACAAAAAGTCCGCCAGAACGGTGGGCGATGTTCTCGGTAAATATCACCCGCATGGTGATATCGCTTGTTATGAAGCGATGGTATTGATGGCACAGCCATTTTCTTACCGTTACCCGCTGGTGGATGGCCAAGGGAACTGGGGGGCACCCGATGACCCTAAATCGTTCGCAGCAATGCGTTATACCGAATCACGTTTATCAAAATATGCTGAAGTTTTACTCAGCGAACTTGGCCATGGCACTGTGGATTGGGTACCAAACTTTGATGGTACGCTAAATGAGCCAAAAATGTTGCCTGCGCGTTTGCCGAATATTCTGTTAAACGGAACCACGGGTATTGCGGTTGGGATGGCGACAGATATTCCACCACATAACGCCCGAGAAGTGGCTCAAGCTTTGGTTGCTTTACTGGATAAACCTACGCTAAATCTTGATGACATCATGGCATTTGTGCCGGGACCCGATTTCCCAACGGAAGCAGAAATTATTTCTTCCCGTGATGATATCCGTAAGATTTATCAAAATGGACGCGGTTCTGTACGTATGCGTGCGGTGTGGGAAAAAGAAGATGGTAATGCGGTGATCACGGCATTACCTCATCAAGTTTCAGGTGCAAAAGTACTGGAACAAATTGCCAGCCAAATGCGTGCGAAGAAACTACCGATGGTTGAAGATTTACGTGATGAATCCAACCATGAAAACCCAACACGTTTAGTGATAGTTCCACGTAGTAATCGCGTTGATCTTGAACAAGTGATGACACACTTATTTGCGACAACGGATTTAGAGCGTAGTTACCGCGTTAACCTTAATATGATTGGTTTAGATAACCGACCTGCGGTGAAAGGGCTCGTTGAGATCTTAAATGAGTGGATTGCCTACCGTCGCCAAACTGTGCGTAACCGCTTAAATCATCGGTTAGAAAAAGTATTAAGACGCTTACATATTTTAGATGGTTTATTAATCGCCTACCTGAATATTGATGAAGTCATTGAAATTATTCGTACAGAAGATGAACCAAAAGCGGTTCTCATGTCGCGTTTTAATATTAGTGACACTCAAGCTGAAGCTATTTTAGAGTTAAAATTACGTCATTTAGCCAAACTTGAGGAAATGAAAATTCGTGGCGAGCAAGATGAGTTAGCCAAAGAGCGCGATGACTTACAAGCGATCCTTGGGTCTGAAAGACGTTTAAATACGTTGATTAAAAAAGAGATTCAAGCCGACGCCAAAGATTACGGTGATGACCGTCGCTCCCCACTGCATGAACGCGAAGAAGCGAAAGCCATGAGCGAACATGAGATTTTACCGTCAGAACCAATTACCGTTGTGCTTTCTGATATGGGGTGGGTACGTAGTGCTAAAGGGCATGATATCGAGCCGACTAATCTGAACTATAAAGCAGGAGATGGCTTTAAAGGGGCTGCGCGAGGTAAGTCAAACCAAGCTGCCGTGTTCCTTGATACTACAGGGCGCAGTTACTCTGTTGACCCGCTAGAATTGCCATCTGCACGCAGTCAGGGAGAGCCTTTAACCGGTAAGCTAACCTTGCCACCTGGCGCAACCATTGAACATGTATTAATGGCGCCTGACGACCAAAAATATTTAATGGCTTCGGATGCAGGTTACGGTTTTATTTGTACCTTCAACGACTTAGTCACTAAAAATAAAACAGGTAAAGCCTTAATTTCTTTACCTGAAAATGCAAAAGTATTGGCACCTATTGAATTGCATAATGAGCAAGAAGATTTGCTGTTGGCAATTACCAAAGCAGGGCGTATGTTAATCTTCCCTGTGGCAGATCTACCTCAGCTTTCGAAAGGTAAAGGAAATAAAATTATCAATATTGCCGGCGCACAAGCGGCAACTGGCGATGATTTATTGACTTGGTTGATGATTTTACCTGTAGGGGCATCAATGACCTTGCATTTCGGTAAGCGGAAGCTGAAGTTTAAAGCGGAAGACTTACAAAAATATCGCTCAGAACGTGGCCGTAAAGGGACATCGTTACCGCGCGGAATGCACAATATTGAGCGTATTGATATTGAGCCAGTAGATAGTGAATAATTAGTAAAGAAAAGCCTTATAAACCTTTTGAGTTATAGACTTCAAAAGGTTTATAAGCAGGTTATATTCATCATGGGCTGAAAAGTCTCTTACAATTTGGGGTTAGTATGTTAGCGCTTATTAGAGCGATCATTGTTATTATTTATACGATTGCAGTATGTATAGGGGGCGGGATCTATTGCCTATTTAGCCCACGTAACCCAAAACACGTAATGACATTTGGTCACATGTTTGGGCGGCTGTCTGTCGTTTTTGGGATTAACATCATCAATCGCGTCCCTGAGAAAGCGAAGCGCTATGGCCCGAGTATTTATATTGGTAATCACCAAAACAATTATGACATGGTGACTATGTCGAATGGGGTGCAACCTAGAACGGTAACTGTGGGTAAAAAAAGCTTGGTTTATATACCCTTTTTTGGCTTTTTGTACTGGATCACGGGTAATATTTTAATTGACCGTGCTAATCGTTCTAAAGCTCATAACACAATCACGCAGGTTGCTGACCAGATTAAAAAACGTAAAATTTCGGTATGGATGTTCCCCGAAGGCACTCGCAGTCGTGGCCGTGGTTTACTGCCATTTAAAACGGGGGCATTTCATGCCGCGATTGCCGCAGGGGTACCGATTGTGCCTGTTTGCGTTTCGAGTACACAAGGTAAAATTAAGTTAAACCGTTGGAATAACGGTAGTGTCATTATTGAAATGTTAGACCCGATCGATACATCGCGTTATAGTCGAGAGCAAGTGAGGGAATTATCTGAACATTGCCATGCTTTAATGGAAGCAAAAATTAAAGAACTCGATCTCGAGGTTGAAGAAATGGCAAAGCAAGGGAAATAACCCTAACTAATTGAATTTATTTTAAAAATAGGCAATATATAAATATTGCCTATTTTTTTAGGTTGAACACAGAATACACCGACTTGATTATCGTCTACTCTTCTTATCTTCCCTTTTTAATTACTTACCTTACTATTTATAATTCTATTAATTAAATTTTTACATATTAGATAGATATTTTTAGAATTTAGCATTTTTTCGCGATATCATGGCTCACAAATTATTATGGTCTTAAGTTGTTGCATCTAAGTAGTTATATTACTAGCGCCAACCTGAAATTAGCCATCTTATTGGCTGAAAATTTATAATATTAAATAATAAAATGCGCTGGAATTTTGTTTAGCGGAGAATTTATGTCATTCAATCGATGCCAAACCCTGATAGCGGCAGGGATGGCTCTATGTTTGTCTTATGCACCTATTTATGCGAGTGCAGAAGGGGCGACAGTTTTACCTGTGCCACCGTTATTAGAATCACGGTCGGGACAGCCATTATTTTTAACATTACAAAAAATTCATTGGTCTTTTGATGGAAAATATTCGGCTGATATTTGGGGAGTAAATGGTTCTTCCCCTGGGCCGACAGTCAAAGTAAAAAATGGTGATGATATTAAACTGATTTATAGTAATCGCTTACCTGAAGCGGTTTCGATGACAATCAGTGGGTTGCAAATACCAGGAACACAAATTGGTGGAGCGGCAAGGTTAATTTCACCTAATGCAGACTGGTCTCCGGTGATCCCAATACGCCAAAACGCGGCAACGCTTTGGTATCATGCCAACACTCAAGGAAAAATGGGTGAACAAGTCTATAATGGCTTATTGGGTATGTGGATCATTGAAGATGACGTGACGAAAAATTTGCGCTTACCTAAACATTATGGTGTCGATGATTTTCCTATCATTATTCAAGATAAGCGTTTGGATAATTTTGGCACCCCTGAATACAAAGCAAATGAACATGGATTTTTAGGCGATACATTACTTGTAAACGGTGTGCAAAATCCTTATGTTGAGGTCTCTCGAGGATGGGTGCGTTTACGGTTATTAAATGCGTCGAACTCCCGTCATTATGTAATGAAAATCAGTGATGGGCGCCCATTTTCGTTAATTGCGTCAGACCAAGGTTTGCTAACTGTCCCTGTGAGTGTTCAGGAACTGCCATTAGCGCCGGGTGAACGACGAGAAGTCTTGATTGATATGGCGAAAACGCAGGAGTTAACGATTACTGCGGGTGAGTCGGCTACCTTTATGGACCGTTTAAAAGGGCTATTTGAGCCATCGAACAGTTTAATTTCAACTAATGTATTAACCATCAAAGCGACAGGTTTGATGTCATTGGTAACAGATGGCTTACCGACACAATTAGTTGAAGATAAAACGCAAGTCACATCCAGTATCACACAACGTAATATTCATCTTAATGATGGCTTGGGTATTAATAATGCGACCATTGATACAAACAGGGTTGATTTCTCAAGTCGCCAAGGTAACTGGGAACGTTGGGTGGTGACGACGAATGAACCGCAAGCGTTTCATATTGAAGGCGTGCGCTTTAAGGTGCTAAATCGCAATGGCAAGCCAACACCGGCAGAAGATTATGGTTGGAAAGATACGGTGTGGGTTGATGGCCGAGTCGAATTATTAGTACAAATGATGCAACCCTCCTATAACCATTTTCCATTCTTATTCTATAGTCATAATTTAGAGAAGGCGGATTTAGGCTCGGCAGGGCAAATGGTGGTCGCACCGCAAGACACCATGCAATGATAATCATTATAACAATATTGAATATTCAAAAAGCAGGCGTTTAGCCTGCTTTTTGATGAGGGCGAATAAAGTTAGCTCAGCGCAACGCGAATACCGAAAGCGATTAATACCACGCCAAGGACTCTATCAACATATTTTTGTACTTTTGCTAGGCCTTTTCTTACAGGGGCGCTTTGGATTAAGAAAACTAAAATCGGCCAATAGATAACGGCTAATCCCCAAATAATAAAGGCAAACCACAGCTTCTCACCGACAGTAGAATTAATATCGAGTACTTGGGTAAAGACCGCTAAAAAGAACAACGTGGCTTTGGGATTTAATACATTACAGAGAAAACCTTGCATAAAGGCTTTTTTAAATGAAACCACTTCATGTTTACCCGTTGCTAAATCAACGAAGTGGCTTGATTGTGGGAGTAAACTTTTAATACCGATCCAAACCAAATAGGCCGCACCTGCATATTTTAAAATATTAAATAGCCAAGGAGTGGTCGTGATTAACACAGCAAGACCAGCAACGCAGTAAGACATATGCAAAGCGATCGCGACTATCACACCACATGCAGACATTAATGCCGCAGAGCGTTGGTAGCGAGCTGAGTTTTTGACAATTAAAAAGAAGTCAGGCCCTGGAGAAAGCATACCGAGTGCAGCGATGGTCGCAACCATAATACTCGTTTCGTACATGTTATAATCTCTTTTCCCGTTTAATGTTGGCAAATAAAAATGACCGGCTAAATACTCACATTTAGGCTGATATTAGAGGGGGCATTTTGTTTTTAAATGTTATTTTTAGTCGTAAGTTTATCAATTCGAGTATAAGTGATTCAAAGCTGTTTAAGGAAGCTTAAATTTAGTCGACGAAACAATTCTCTTTCCGTATAGTGTGCTCAATTTTTATATCTTGTTTCTAAGGTGAATAGATGAATATTAGCTTAATCGCAGCAATGGCGATCGATCAGGTTATCGGCATGGAAAAAGCGATGCCTTGGAATTTACCGGGGGACCTTGCGTGGTTCAAACGAAATACGCTAAATAAACCGGTTATTATGGGGCGTGTTACTTACGAATCAATTGGGCGCCCATTACCACAACGTGTAAACATTGTATTAAGCAGTGCGCCTGGGACTGATTCTGATGTTATTTGGGTCACTTCAATTGAAGAGGCATTGGCGGCGGCACAAGCCGTTGAAGGTAATGATGAAGTTATGGTCATTGGTGGTGGCAAAATTTACCAGCAGTTCCTGCCACTTGCGAACAAGCTTTACTTGACGCACGTAGATGCCGAAGTTATCGGAGATACCCATTTTCCAGCTTATGAGCCCGATGAGTGGGATTCTATCTTTACGGAATATCATGAAGCTGACGAAAACAATACCCATGGTTATTGTTTTGAGATCCTAACCAAAAGAGCATAACTTTTGGTGTGAGTACAAAAATGGCGCTTAATGGCGCCATTTTGTTATAACTTGTTGTTAACCATACAAAAAACTATTCTTTGCGGCTTTTCTGATATGACTTTTGTCGGTGATATTGTTTGGTTTCCCAATGGAATAGCGTTAAATCTCCTCCCCAACAGCATCCTGTATCTAAAGCATAGACGTTATCGGGGGTGCATTTCCCTTCGAGCGAGGCCCAGTGGCCAAAAAATACCGAATAATCATCGGGAATTTGGCTTGGTAGATCAAACCAGGGTTTTAGTGGAGCCGGCGCTTTTTTCGGGTTTTCCTTACAAATCATATCTAACTGCCCGTTCGGGAAACAGTAGCGCAAACGTGTTAACGCATTAGTACTAAAACGCAAACGCGCTAGCCCCATTAAGCTTTCAGACCAGTTATTTGGCATGTCACCATACATGGAGTCGATGAATAATGGATAGGCATCACTAGACAGCACCGCTTCAACATCTCTTGCACACATGCGTGCCGTTTCGAGATCCCATTGTGGTGTTATACCTGCATGAGTCATCAAGATCTTTTTTTCTTCATCAATTTGTAATAAAGGCTGACGACGTAACCAGTTGATCAGTTCGTCAAGATCCGGTGCATGTAATAACTCATCGAGGTGATCTTTGGGTTTATTACGGCTGATTTTACAGTAAATCCCTAACAAATGGAGGTCATGGTTACCAAGCACTAAACGAGCGGCAGAACCAAGGCTTTTTACATAGCGTAAAACTTGCAGTGATTGAGTTCCGCGGGCAATGAGATCACCAGTTAACCATAATGTGTCTTTGGTTGGATCAAAATGGACACTTTCCATCAAGTCACGGAGCTCATGATAACAACCGTGAATATCACCTACTAAATATGTCGACATAATTAATTAATCAGTGTTGGGATAGCAAGACGAAAAGCTGGGATATCAACGTGGAAACTATCCCCTTGTGTGCTTATCATCACATAATAACCTTCCATCGTACCCATTGGTGTTTCAAGGATTGCGCCACTGGTATAACGATATTCTTTTCCTGGTGGAATAAGGGGTTGTTCACCCACTACACCTTCACCTTGAACTTCGGTTTTATGGCCATCACTGTTAGTAATGAGCCAATAGCGGCTCATTAGTTGGATAGGCTCTCGCCCTAAATTACGAATGCATATTGTGTAAGCAAACACATATCGCGCAATATCGGGTTGAGATTGGCTTTCTATATAGACACTCTGAACTTGGATGCTTACATTTGGCTCATTAAGCATAGTGCCTCCTTCAACTGACTATTCTGAACGGTTAGAGAGATAGTTTGCCATTTTACAATATTGTTCAACAGAAATATTTTCTGCTCGGGTGCTTAAGTCAATACCCAGTTCGGTTAGCTCTTCAACACTGAATAAGTCCCCTAAACTGTTACGGATCGTTTTACGGCGTTGGTTGAAAGCTTGTGTGGTAATACGACTTAAAAATTTAATATCTTTTACCGGGTATGGATTTTCGCGGTGAGGGATCAACCTAACAATGGCAGAATCCACTTTTGGTGCTGGTGTAAATGCGGTTGGTGGTACTTCCAACACAGGCACCACGTTGCAATAATATTGCGCCATAACACTCAAGCGTCCAAAGGCTTTGCTGCCTGGACCTGCAACTAGACGATTCACCACTTCTTTTTGTAACATGAAATTCATGTCAGAAATAGAATTGGTGAATGTGAATAAGTGAAACATTAATGGTGTGGAGATGTTGTAAGGCAAGTTACCAAAGACGCGCAGAGGCTGGCCTGCTTGTTTGGCTAATTCACCAAAATCCACGGTCATTGCATCTTGCTGAATGATAGTTAATTTGTCTTTTAGTTGAGGATGAACGTGTAAACGCGCGGCAAGGTCACGGTCAAGTTCAACGACAGTCATTTTATCGATTCGGCTACCGACTGGTTCGGTTAAAGCACCTAAGCCGGGACCAATCTCTACAATGGACTGACCCGGTAGCGGGTTCATGGCATCAACGATGCTGTCGATAATAAATTGGTCAGTTAAAAAGTTCTGCCCGAAGCGTTTGCGGGCAAAATGCCCCTGATGGACTCGATTATTCATGTATTCTTAGATGTCATTTGGATAGCTAACTTTAATGCGGTGATAAAACTTCCCGCATCTGCATGACCCGTACCTGCGAGTTCAAGAGCTGTCCCATGGTCGACTGAGGTACGGATAAAAGGCAGGCCGAGAGTGATATTCACCGCTCTGCCAAAACCTTGGTATTTTAACACAGGAAGGCCCTGATCGTGATACATTGCTAACACTGCATCTGCATGGTCTAAATACTTAGCTTGAAATAGGGTATCTGCAGGCAATGGCCCAATCAAATTCATTCCTTTTGCTCGTAGGCTTTCAAGTGCAGGCTCTATCGTATCAATTTCTTCGGTACCCATATGGCCGCCTTCCCCTGCATGCGGATTTAAACCACAAACATAGATGGCCGGTTTTTCAATACCAAATTTGGTTTGTAAATCATGGTGCAAAATGGTGATAACTTCATGAAGGCTTTGTTGGGTAATAGCATCCGACACGTCTTTGAGTGGCAGATGTGTCGTGGCTAATGCAACACGCAGTTCCTCGGTAGCTAGCATCATAACAACGCGTTCACAGCCACTTCGTTGTGCAAAAAATTCTGTGTGGCCACTGAATGACATGCCTGCATCATTAATAATCCCTTTATGTACGGGACCTGTAACAAGCGCTGAAAATTCACCATTTAAACAGCCATCACATGCTTTTGCTAAGCTCTCCACAACATATTGGCCATTATCAACGTTGAGTTCACCTGCTTTTGCTACCGCTGCCAACTGAACTGGTAGAACGGATAAGTGACCTGTAGGCTGTACTTGACCAATTGAATTGGGGGAGTATTCAATTAATGTCAGAGGCAAATTTAGCGCTTTGGCACGTTGGCGTAATAAATCAGGATCGGCACAAGCAACCAACTCAACAGGCCATTGCTGTTGAGCTAGCTGAATAAGTAGGTCTGGACCAACCCCGGCTGGCTCGCCGGGGGTGATAACAATAGGCTTAATTTGTTTTTTCATCTGTAGATTGGCTGTCACGTCCATCAACCATTTTCACGTAAGCGGAAGCGCGTTGTTCTTGCATCCAGCTTTGTGCTTCTTCGTTAAATTTACGGTTAAACAGTAAACGGTAAGCTTGATCTTTTTGCGCCGCATCTGTTTTATCAACGTTACGAGTGTCTTCTAATTGAATTAAGTGCCAACCAAAATTTGATTGAACAGGCTGACTGAGTTCGCCTTTATTCAGTCTCATTAATGCATCACGGAAAGCTGGGTCATAGACATCAGGCATATTCCAACCTAATTCACCGCCTTTTAACGCACTGCCTGGGTCTTCAGAATTTTCTTTTGCAGCATCTTCAAATGAGATTTTGCCTGAACGAATTTCCTGAGCAATTTGAGTTAGTTTTTGTCTTGCTTGTGCATCATCCATAATTGGAGATGACTTAATCAAGATGTGGCGCGCTTTCACTTCAGTGACAGAAATAGGTTGGCTGCCACCACTGACATCGTTAACACGTAAAATATGGTAGCCGACACCGGAACGAATTGGGCCTGCAATATCGCCTTTTTTCGCATTTTTCAGTTGCTCAGCAAAGACAACGGGTAATTCTTGTAGGCGTGACCAACCCATATTACCGCCTTTCAGCGCTTGCGGGTCTGCGGAATAAGCGATAGCTAATTTACCGAAATCTCCACCTTTTTTCAGTTCAGCTAAAATTTTGTCCACTAATGCTTCAGCGGTTTTTAGCTGCTCTTGTGTTGGGTTTTCAGATAATGGGATCAAGATATGGCTTAAATTCACGCCCATTTCGTAATTTGCTTGTGAGCTCATTTGCTCAGCAAGAGAATCAACTTCTTGAGGTAAAATGGTAACACGGCGGCGAACTTCATTGTTACGCACTTCAGCAATCAGCATCTCTTTACGAATTTCGCTACGATACTGATTCATATTGATGCCATCTGCGGTTAAACGTTGTTGCATTTGCTGCAGTGTTAAACCGTTTTGACGAGCGATATCAGTAATAGTTGCGTCCACAGCTTCATCTGGAATATTGATTTGCATTTGGCTAGCCATTTGCAAAATGATGTTATCCATAACGAGACGCTCAAGGATCTGATGACGCAGAGTTTGATCATCAGGCACCTGTTGACGTGCGTTCTGAGCATTCAGTTTTACCGTGTTGATCATATTCTGGACGTCACTTTCCAGCACAACACCGTTGTTGACGACCGCAGCCACTTTATCCATTTGCTGAGGCGCAGCCAAAGCAGTGGAGCTTGCGAACATCAGTCCCAGAATAAGCGTTCTCCAATTCTTCATAATGGTCCTATAAATATTGACTTTGATTCCGCAAAAGCGGGCTAATCTCTTTTTACTCGTCCTACTTCAAGTTGCAGCGTTGTTGACTGCACCTCGAATTATTTAGAGTAAATTATGTTATTTTTATCAGAAAGCACGCTGATAAGGCATAATGCCACTTTCTAACATTTTCTGACTACCTAAACTATGATTGTTATTTAGGCCTCTAAGTTCCACATTGATTGACCATTTATTGTCATATTCACTACTGAACTTCTCTTTTTGCCAACCAACTATCTTACGTTCATAGCCAAGATTGACCGCCCAGCAGCAAGTATTGTATTGCAAACCAACCAGTTGGCTAGCAGGTTGCTGTTGTTTGGTATCATAATAATATGATCCTACAAAGCCCCAACGTTCGCTTAATGGCCAACTCATGACAGCACCCACTTGTGAAATACCACGTTGGTATTCAGGAAGTGTATAGGTATAGCCGCCATTCGCAGTATCTTCTCGGCGGAAGGTCGCTTGAATATAATCGCGGTCAACGAAACGGTAGTTCAACTGAACTAAACGATCGGCATCTAAACGGTATTCTGCAACCGCATTCCCCATGGTGACATTACCGAGACGGCGGTCATATTGTAAACCACCCCGTAAGCCCCAGTTATCATCAATTCGCCACATAGAGTCAGTGGCCCACAATAATGAACCCGTGTTGCTTTTATCATCAATAGGGCGATTTGAATCACCTGCACGCGGGCGTTCAAAGTAATAAATTTGACCCACGGAGAAATTAAAGCGTTCTGCTAAAGTATCGTCATAAACACGTGTCGTAACACCGGTGGTGAATTGGTTTGCAGAGGCAATACGGTCAAGGCCACTGTAAATTCGGTCACGGAATAAGCCGCTATAGTCTGATTGCAATAATGAAGAGTCAAAGTTATTGATATTATCTTGATCTTTATACGGAATATATAAATATTGGACGCGTGGCTCTAGTGTCTGAACGAAATCGCTGCCTTGGAAAAGGTCTCGTTCGAAGACAACTTTTGCATCGCTTTTAAACATAGGCAGAACGCGCGTAACATTTTTTTCTAAGCTTTTATCCGTATTCGAGCGAGGGATATCTTGGTCGTAATGAGTCGCATACAATTTGATGCTGTTATTCATATTCGCCCAGCCATTAGATAATGGCAGATTCACTTCAGGCTCAATGTGTAAACGAGTTGCATCTGGGTTATTTTTCCCCACACTCGTAAAACGAGCCGCTTGTGCGTATGTATGCACATCAAAGGCGCCTAAATTATTTTTATAATAATTGAAATCTACTTGTGGCTCTGCTTTATAAGCACGTTTGTTAGGGTTATCTGCAAAAATTTGGAATTGTTTGTGAGTGACTTTCGCATTCCAGTTTGTATCGGAATAACCTGCACTGAATTTTTGCGTGGCGTAGCCATCTGTAGTGTTACCATACTGGGAACTAAAGTCTGTAAAGTAGCTAGGGTCGCTTACTTTGGTATAGTCAGAGTTAAAATTCCAGTGCCCTGCATAAGTTCCTGAATGGCGCCAGTAGAACAACCAACGGTCATCGCTATCACGAGCTTCACGCTTACCACGTTCTTTGTCTTTGATATAAGCTCTGTCACGATTCAGATAATCAAAGGCCACGGTGCCTGTACCTGGCGCGATAAGGTAGCGGAATTCATTATTTAATTTTACACCACGGTGGGTCATAAATTGAGGTGTGATCGTGGCATCATAGTTTGGCGCAATATTCCAATAGTAGGGTAATGAAAACTCTAGCCCATCGTTACTTGAATAGCTCCCAGTCGGAATTAAGAAACCGGAACGACGTTTGTTACCAATCGGTAATTGCATATACGGACTATAGAAAATAGGCACGTCACCCACTTTAAAACGTGCATGCCAGATCTCAGCGACTTCTTCCTCGCGGTCGATAATCACTTCGGAACCCGCAACGCTCCAGCTATTATTGCCGGGTAAACAGGTCGTGAATGTGCCGTTTTCCATAATAGAATAACGGTTTTCACCCCGCATTTTCATTTTTGTCGCGTCACCACGTCCCTGACGGCCTACCATCATGTAGTTACCATCATTCACATCCGTGTTTTTATTATCTAAATTAGACCACGCAGAAGGGCCTTTTAAGATAATTTGTGGGTCATCGTAGTGAACATTACCTGTCGCGGTGACTTCACGGACGGGGAGTTCCCCGGCTGTTTCTGTTTGCGTGAGTTTAACCTTATCAGCGGTTAATGTTTGGTTCCCTTGTTGAATATCAACATTACCTTCATATTCAACAAAATTAGGGTATTCACCACGGACATCTTCAGCGGTAATGTGAATCGGCAGGCTGTTAGGGTCACCTTTTACAATCGGTTTTGTGTAAACAGGGACATCCAGCATACACTGCTGTGCAAGGTCAGCATGCGCTTGCTGACTATAAATTGCCGCCCATACCATGGTGGCGAGTAGTGTTGGATAGCTTTTTTTCATCATTAAATATGGGGTTCCGTCATCATTGGCATCGCCAGCAAACGCTCAAAGACTAACTTAGCCAACCACTTTGCGCCAGTATAATGTAAGAAACTTTACGCGCGGGTAGTTATGCATAGAGCTGAATGAATAGTATGATAATGCAAAATTGCATTTTGAGCATTGAAGAATTGAGGGATATATGCACTATTGGGGCAAAATTATTGGCGTTATACTCGCAATCGTCTCTGGATTAGGCTTTTGGGGGGCGCTAGTTGGGTTAATTATTGGGCATGGTTTTGATAAAGCATCGATCCAACGTAAATTTGCAGGGCGAATGAATAAGCGAGATCGCCAAATCATTTTCTTTGCGAGTACTTTCCAAATTTTGGGGCATTTAACGAAGTCCAAAGGCCGTGTAACCGAGACAGACATTCAGCTTGCGACCAATTTAATGGACAGAATGCAATTACACGGAGAAACACGAAAAGCGGCTCAACAGGCGTTTAGAGAAGGCAAATCACCTAACTTTCCTCTACGTGATGTACTAAAACAATTACGTATGGCCTGCTATGGTCGTTTTGATTTGATTCAGATGTTTCTGGAAATTCAATTACAAGCTGCTTTTGCCGATGGACAATTACATCCGAACGAACGAAAAGTACTGTTTATCATTGCAGAAGAACTAGGGATTTCTAAGGTTCAGTTTGAACAGTTCTTGGATATGATCCAAAGTGGTCGCCAATTTGGCCAAGGGTACTCTCAGCAGCAATCAGGCGGCTATTATCAGCAATCGAATGGCCCAACCCTTGAAGATGCTTGTAAAGTGCTTGGTGTGTCTCCCAGTGACGAGCCAACAAAAATTAAGCGTGCTTATCGTAAATTGATGAGCGAACATCACCCCGATAAACTGGTTGCTAAAGGTTTACCGCCAGAAATGATGGAAATAGCGAAGCAAAAAGCGCAATCAATCCAAGCGGCCTATGACTTAGTTAAGAAGGAGCTCGGCTTCAAATAAATTTCCCCGTCATATTTCGCGCCGCAGCGTTGTTGGCTGCGCTCGCGCACCCTAGTCACATACTACTGTATGCTCCTAGGGATTCGCTCTCTTGCCGCCTAGCTGCAACACGAACTATTTAGGGGAAATCAGGCTAACGAAGAAAAACCCAAAAATCTCGCTTTGTTATCTTCATTCATGAACCCTAGTCACGTAGTTATCTATGCGCCTAGGGATTTGCTCTTTTGCCGCCTAGCTGCAACACGAACTATTTAGGGGAAATCAGGGGAATAATTAAAATGGATTATTTCGCTTCCGTTTTTTGTTGGCTGCGCTCGCGCACCCTAGTTACATAGTTATGTATGTTCTTAGGGTAAAAACAAACGGGAAAATAATCAGCGCAAAAACAGAGTGAGTTAATTTCTGCACTGGTAATATTGAAATCTAATCAATCGATTAGAGACCGTTAAAAATCCGGTGGGCAGGTAAAATGCATTGGTGTGCCATATTCAGGGTGGGTGATATATAACTCCTGAGCATGTAACTGTAAGCGAGGGGCGAGCGCTTTGGCCTCATCGTGAGCATAAAAGCGATCACCAAGAATAGGGTGGCCTAAAGCTAACATATGGACTCTCAATTGGTGAGAGCGGCCTGTAATTGGTGACAGTTTCACGCGAGTGGCTTGTTCTTCATATTGTAAAACTTGGTATTCAGTTTGTGCCGATTTACCCGTTTCAAAGCACACCTTTTGCTTAGGGCGGTTTGGCCAATCACAAATCAGCGGTAAATCAATCAAACCTTCTTCTTTTTCTAAATGACCCCAAACACGAGCAATATAGACTTTTTTAGGCTCACGCTCCCTAAATTGGCGTTTAAGCTCTCGCTCAGCCTTTTTGTGTAGCGCCACAACCATGACACCACTTGTCGCCATATCTAAGCGATGTACAGATTCAGCTACGGGAAAATCACGCTGAACACGGCTCATAATGCTGTCGTGGTGCTCAGGGGCTTTTCCGGGCACAGAAAGTAGCCCACTAGGCTTATTCACCGCAATAATATGGTCATCTTGGTATAGCACATGCAGCCAAGGTTCAACGGAGGGATGGTAGGGTTCCATCATAAGGTATATCGCTCCCAAAGCTCTTAAAATAAATTCTCCCTCTAATGAGGGAGAAATTGGTAATGATTTTAAGCTACGCTCATCATAATTTAAACAGCTAATAATAAGTGCATGAATGGTTTAGCACGTAATACGCTTATTGATGAGTCACCACAACTAAGCGGATGGCATCTAGGCGCCATGTAGCTTGGTCGATATTGGTCATCAGTTTTTGGCGCTCTTCTTCAATGATCTCAAGCTCTTCATCACGGATATTGGGGTTGACCGCTTTGAGTGCTTCTAAACGAGAAAGTTCCAGCGTCAGTGCCTTATCTGCCGCTTCTTTTGCATTTTCTATCAATGCCTTGGCTTCTTTCTCGATCATCGGTTCAGATAAACGTAATACCGAATGAACCTCATTTTGTACGGCATTGACCAATTTGCTCGCCATATGGCGATTAATGGCATTTAATTGGCGGTTAAAACTTTCAAACTCAACTTGAGATGATAAGTTATTACCTTTTAAATCAACTAATAAGCGTACTGGTGTTGCAGGTAAGAACCGGCTAATTTGCAGGTTTTTAGGTGCTTGCGCTTCCACAACGTAAATGAGTTCAGTCAATAAGGTGCCAACAGGTAATGCTTTGTTTTTTAACAAAGAAACTGCGCAGCTGCCAGTATCGCCAGATAACACTAAATCTAAACCATTACGAATAATTGGGTGCTCCCAGCTGATAAATTGCGTGTCTTCACGGGAAAGCGCTTGCTCTCTATCAAATGTGATGGTGCAACCATCTTGAGGAAGCCCTGGGAAATCAGGGACTAACATATGGTCTGAAGGCGTTAGGATAATCAAGTTATCACTTTTATCTTCTTGATTAATACCCACGATATCAAAAAGATTAAGTGCAAAGTTGACCAATTCGGTATCGTTATCACCCTCGCCAATTTCTTCAGCTAATTGATTACCCGACTCGCCACCGTTTGAATGCATTTCAAGTAAGCGGTCACGGCCTTGTTCTAATTGTAATTTCAAGCTGTCATGTTCAGCACGGCAGGTTTTAATAAAATCATCAAAACCTTCAGTGACTGTCGGTTCAGCCATAAATTGTAGCAATGGTTGGTAGTATTTATCGTAGATAGCGCGACCGGTTGGGCAGGTATGTTCAAAGGCATCTAAGCCTTCGTGATACCAGCGGATCAGCACCGCTTGCGCAGTCTGTTCTAAATAAGGCACATGGATACTGATATCACGGCTTTGGCCAATACGGTCTAAACGGCCAATACGCTGTTCCAGCAGGTCAGGGTTGAATGGCAGGTCAAACATTACTAATTGATTAGCGAACTGGAAGTTACGTCCTTCAGAGCCGATTTCAGAGCACAGTAATACTTGTGCGCCTTCTTCTTGCGAGGCGAAATAGGCAGCTGCACGGTCACGCTCTAATAACGATAACCCTTCATGGAACACGGCAGCACGAATAGCTTCGCGCTCGCGTAAAACTTGTTCTAATTGTAGAGCAGTTGCGGCTTTTGCGCAGATCACTAGCACTTTTTCATGACGGTTAGCAGTCAAAAAGCCCATTAACCATTCAACACGTGGGTCAAAGTTCCACCAAGTGGCGTTTTCACCTTCAAACTCTTGGTAAATTTGTTCTGGATAGAGCATCTCTTTTGCACGTGTTTCAACGTCTTTTTTACTACCCATAATACCGGCCACTTTAATTGCGGTTTGGTATTGGCTGGGTAATGGCATTTTTAATGAGTGCAATTCACGACGCGGGAAGCCTTTCACGCCATTACGGGTATTTCTGAATAACAGGCGGCTTGTTCCGTGCCTGTCCATCAACATGTTGATCAGTTCTTGGCGAGCAGCATGGCCGTCTTCACTCTCAACATTAGCCGCTTTTAGCAGCGGTTCGATATCTTGTTCTTTGATTAGCTCATTAAGTAAATTTTGCTGGTCACTCGTTAGTTTATCACCCGACAGTAACAGTGAAACTGCATCAGCGACCGGACGGTAGTTTTCTTGCTCAGCAATAAAGTCTTGGTAATCATGGAAACGGCTAGGGTCAAGCAAACGCAGGCGGGCGAAGTGGCTTTCTTGGCCAAGTTGCTCTGGTGTTGCCGTTAATAGCAAAATAGACGGGATATTTTCGGCTAATGTTTCAATGACTTGATATTCGCGGCTCGGGGCTGTTTCGCTCCACTGTAAGTGGTGAGCTTCATCGACAACCATCATGTCCCAGCCAGCTTCAACTAATTGGTCAAAACGCTGCTTATTGCGGCGGACGAAATCCAGTGAACAGAGAACAAGTTGTTCTGTTTCAAATGGATTGTCGCTGTCATGTTGTGCTTCGCTATAGCGGCTATCATCAAACAATGAAAAACGTAGGTTAAAGCGGCGTAGCATTTCAACCAGCCATTGGTGCTGCAAGCTATCAGGAACGATAACTAAGACACGTTCAGCACGGCCTGCCATTAATTGCTGGTGGATAATCATTCCTGCTTCAATGGTTTTACCTAAACCCACCTCGTCAGCGAGTAATACGCGCGGGTGGTGGCGTTTTCCCACTTCATTGGCAATATGTAATTGGTGTGGGATCAAGCTTGCACGAATGCCGCGTAAGCCAGTCGCTTGGTGTTTGACTTGCTCGCTTTGAAATTTGCGTGCACGAAAGCGCAAAGCAAAACGATCCATACGGTCAATTTGCCCAGCAAATAAACGATCTTGCGGTTTATTGAATGTGAGCTTGCTGTCAAGGAACACTTCTCTAAGGCTCACACCGGTTTCTTGCGTGTCTAAGCGTGTGCCGATGTAAGTCAATAATCCTTTATCTTCTTCAATGCTTTCAACTTGAAGTTGCCAGCCTTCGTGGCTGGTAATGGTATCACCTTCATTAAACATCACTCGGGTAATAGGGGCATCACTGCTAGAGTAAAGGCGGTTTTCGCCACTAGCAGGGAAAAGCAGCGTTACCATACGGGCATCAATTGCCACGATGGCACCTAATCCAAGTTCGCTTTCTGTATCGCTGATCCAGCGTTGACCAAGAGTAAATGGCATAGATTTAACTTAATTCCATAAAATTGAGAGTTTATTTTTTAGATTTTTTAAGACAATTTTTATCAGTGTCTTCGCCCAGTGTTGGTGTAACGCATTAGCTAGTTACACAAGGAAGAGTTCGAATTATTTTAAAAACAGTCGTTACCTGATGATTAATTATACACATTTAATCATTCAAATTGCAGCAAAGTAAGCATCAAGACGTTTGCTGGGCTTGTGGCCAAGACAATAAGTAATGTCTATTTGAATTATAACGGGTATTGTTGATTATCACGCATAATTTGTGTAGCCAGACGTGCGAGATATCAAAGGGGCGATATATTAATTCAACCGAGGGCTATCGTCACCTGTTAAAAAAGCATCAAAGGTGGAATAAATTTTAAAACAAAAGGGTGATTTGCCCAGTTAGCAGGGTATCAAAGTCATCTTGTAAGAAAGGTAAGATGGCATCGGCTATTGGCTTGATTTGCTTAGCGATATAATGTTCGTAATCTGGTTTTGCTGTGATGATTTCTAGCGGTTCAGGCCCCGCTTGAGTGATAATATAGTTTATCCAACCACCATTTTGGTACTGCAAAGGACGCTGTAATTTTAAATTATAATCATCAGCGGTACGAGCGGCTCGAACATGGGGGGGAACATTTTTTTGGTAATCAGTCAATTTTCGGCGCAGACGCTTTCGGTAAACTAAACGGTCATCATATTGGCCTGAACGAATATTTTGTACATATTCACGAATATATTCACGGTAAGGTTGGCGATAAAAAATACGAGTATAGAGCTCTTTTTGGAATATTTGTGCTAATGGGGTCCAGTCTGAGCGAATGGTTTCCAGCCCTCGAAACACCATGGTGTCTTTACTCAGCCCTGCATAGCGCTTTTTGCTCCCCATTTCAGCACCACGCACGGTTGGCATTAAAAATCGGCGGTAATGGGTCTCATATTCGAGCTCTAAAACCCCCTCTAATTGCCACTCTTCTGATAAATGCTTTTTCCACCAACTATTCACGTAATCACGTAAAGCAAAACCAATTTTTTGGGCTTGCTCTTCAGTGTGGGCATCACGTAACCACACAAACGTGGAGTCGGTGTCCCCATAAATAACCTGATAACCCTGTGACTCAATCAAACGTTTGGTTGTACGCATGATTTCATGTCCGCGCATGGTGATTGATGCAGTTAGCCTTGGGTCAAAAAAACGACAACCTTCAGCCCCAAGTACCCCAGCGAATGCGTTCATAATAATTTTCAACGCTTGGGATAGCGGTGCATTATGTTCTTTTTTGGCTTTATCCCGTTCTTGCCAGATATGGCTGACAATATCGGGTAAACAGTGGGTTGTGCGAGAAAACCAAGCTTGGCGAAAACCGGGAACAGAATGTTCAAGGTCTGGATGCGCTAATCCTTCAATCATACCCGCCGGGTCGATGAGAAAAGTTCTAATAATTGAAGGATATAGGCTTTTGTAATCCAAAACTAATACGGAGTCATATAGCCCGGGTTGAGAGTCCATGACAAAGCCACCGGGGTTGAGTTGCATTTTTTGCTCTGTGAGGTTTGGCGCAACGAAACCAAGGCGGTGCAATCGTGGGATATATAAATGAGAAAATGCGGCAACTGAGCCCCCCATTCGATCGACAGGCAACCCTGTCACCGTTGAACGCTCCTGCAAAAACGCCATTAAATCAGTTTTTTCAAAGATCCGATGAACTAAAATACAGTCTTGAATATTGTAATGTGCCAAGGCCGGTTTATCGTGAGCAAAGCGACGGTTTATTTCATCCATTCGATCATAAGGGGTATCTATGGCTTTGCCCTCACCAAGTAGCGTTTGGGCGACAAACTCTAAACTAAATGAGGAAAAACTCCATGTCGCGGCTTTTAATGCATCGATACCATCAATAATTAATCGGCCTTCAGCAGCAGCAAAAAATACTCCTTGTTTAAAGCCATGCTCTCGCCATTCCAGTTTTTTACTTTGCCGACCAAACAATAAGGGGATGCCATAACGCTCTGCATGCTTTTGTAAGACTTGTAGGTCGAATTGGATTAGGTTCCAACCGATGATGGCATCAGGGTCGTATTGGTGAAGCCATTCATTGAGCTTATGAAGTAATTGTGGGCGGCTATTCACATAAATTAAGCGATGTTCAGTGCTCAATGCCGGCCCTTGTTCTGGCCCTAGCATAAATACCACGTTGTCACCGCAGCCAGACAACCCTATCGAATAGAGCTCACCATGTTGACTGGTTTCGATATCAAGGGAAACGGCTTTGACTAAAGGGCGATAACCTTCGCAAGGTTTTAGTTGGAACTCCCCTTGGGGATCCCGAGAGAACCAGACAGAAGCTGCGATAAAGCGTTCCATTAAATAGCGTTCACTTGGACGAATATCGGTTTCTAATAATTCCACACCCAATTCGTGGCAACTTTTTTCAAGGTTCTGTAATTGTCGATATTGATGGCAATAAATTGCATAGACTTTTTCGCGTTTAAAATCAATTAATTCAAGGAGCCGATAGGTAATGCTGGGTTGTTCATCTAATAGATGTTTTACTTGAGGAAATTGAGATTCAGCTAAAAAGCCAATCGCTTTTTGATAGGGAACAGTGACCTTTTGAGGTTGGTTATCAGTGAGTAGCCAATAAGAGACCTCGACACCGTGGCGGGTGTCTTTCCAGTGACGGCTAAGAATAAAGCCTCTTTCCACTGAGCGGATGAGTTGGGTCATTAGGCTACTCGCATAAAAATAGTTATGATAAATATACGCGAATAGTGTGAATTTATACAGTGTTAATTATTGGCAGCGGTTGTGATACTCAGTAACGCAGATGCCGCACTTTGCCCTTTCAATAGTAATTGAGTATCGCCATCGTAGGCGATTTTCCCCTCTGCAATAACCAGTGTCCGTGGGGCAATTTGCAGGGCATCATCGACATTATGGGAAACCATTAATAACGTGATTGATTTCTCAGCACAAATTTCCTTAAGTAATAACAGCATTTCTCGGCGTAATGCAGGGTCGAGAGCAGAAAAAGGCTCATCAAGCAGTAAAATCGGTTGGTTACGGATCATGCAGCGTGCCAATGCTGCGCGTTGGCGTTGTCCCCCCGACAATTGAGCCGGTAACCGATCTAAACATTCACTCAGGCTGACTCGGCTCGCCATTTGTTCAACTAGTTGAATTTGCGTTTTATTAAGGCGCAAATTGGGTTGCAGACCCAGACCAATATTTTGCCGGATAGTCAGGTGTGAAAATAAATTATTTTCTTGAAATAGCATGGAAACAGGGCGCTTAGCAGGTGGCGTGAAGGTATGGTCTTCGCCATTGAGCACAATCTTACCGCTATTGGGAAATTGAAAACCGCTAATTAAACTTAATAGCGTACTTTTCCCTGCACCACTTGGCCCCATAACTGCCACAGACTCACCGGACTGAACAGAAAAATCAAATGACATTGTCAGGTTGTCGTATTGGTAATCTAACTGAGTCAATTTAATCATGATGTTTTCCTGAAATACGTTCAATCAAGCTGAATAAGCAAAAGCAAAGTAATAACAATAGCATGGCCGTAACAGCCCCATCGTTCGACCGATAAGCCCCTATTTGCTGATAAAGATAATAAGGGAGCGTGCGGAAGTTATCATTGCCAAATAACGCGACGACACCAAAATCACCAATTGAGATAACACAGGCAAATGCGAGCGCTTGGGCGATTGGTTTACGCAGTGCTTTAAGTTCAATAATTCGAAAGCGATTAAAACCCGAAATATCGAGTGATTGGCACAATGGGTTATAGCGTTCAGCGCTGTCTCGCATGGGGTTTTCTAATACTTTTAACGCATAGGGGATAGCTAACAAAGCGTTTGTCATGATGACTAATGGGTAAGGGGATTCAGGTAAGCCTATCGTTTCATTAAAAAAGATAAAAAAACCTGTCGCTAGCACAATACCGGGCATGGCTAAAATAATTAACCCGCTAAGTTCTATGGCTTGCCCAAGACGAGCAGCTTGGCGTAAGCGCAATTCACGACTGCTCCATAACAACATTAAGGTTAATGCCACGCAGACAGCGCCCGCACATAGTGCAATAAACACCGAGGTTGCAGTGGCTTGCCATAAGGCAGATTGCTGCAGTACCGCCCAGAGTTGCCCATTTAAGCCATCGAAAATAACGGCGAACAGCGGGGGAAGCAGCAATAGCATGGCAGCAATAATGAGCAGCAGGTCACGAATACGACGAAATGCGTTATCAGCGGGGTCAACCCATTGCGCTTGTTGGCTAAAACCCACTGAAAATACACTATTTACTCTGTGGCAGATAAACATTAAACCAACACAGAAAAACAGCTGGATGAGTGCCAAAAGGGTGGCTCGTCCTAAATCAAAATCATAATTCAGTGCTTGGTAAATAGCCAATTCGATGGTGGTTGCTGCCGGGCCGCCTCCTAAAGCAAGAACCGTCGCAAAGCTGGCAAAGCACAACATGAAAATTAATGCGGCCGTGGGTAATATTTGTCGTCGTAAATAAGGCCATTCTAAAATAGTAAATTGTTGCCACTCATTAAACCGCAGCTGTGCTGCAATTTGCCGTTGCTCAACGGCAATATTCTCTAAAGATTGCAATAGCATACGTGTTGCTAGTGGCATATTAAAGAATACATGCGCTAACAAAATGCCTTTTAGACCATAAGGTGAGAAGGTGTAATTAAGCCCCAATAATTGGCAAAGTTTAGCCAACCAACCCGTTTGCCCGTAAACCGATAAAATACCAAACACGGCAACTAACACTGGAAGAACCAAAGTCATCGCACATAAACGTAAAAACAGAGTTCGCCCAAAAAAACGACGGCGATGTAATGCTCTTGCGAGAAAAATAGCAGGGATCACAGAAAAAATAGCGGATAAAAAAGCCTGCCAGAAAGTAAAACCAATCACATGCCACAAATAGCTATCACTGATAATGTCAGCCAGTGAAATTTCAGGTGCAAAAAACCACAGCGCGCCAAAACTAATGAGTGCAACTGTAATCAATAAACCGGAGGCCAACGCCCCCGGTAGTAAAGATAAATTCATTAGCGACTGACGGCGGCTTGCCATAAACGAGTCCAGTTTTGGCGTTCTTTTGCAACTTCTTGAGAACTAAATTGTAAGGCTTTTTCAGGTAGAGGTAACTGGTTGTATACCTCAGGTAATGGAATATCAATGACCGGATACATCCAGTTCGTTGTTGGTAAGGTGTTTTGGAAATCAGGCGTTAAGACAAACTGTAGGAATTGCTTGGCGAGTTCCGGTTGTGGGCTATTTTTTAGCCTTGCTGCGACTTCAACTTGCATGTAGTGACCTTCATTAAATAATGCCGCCGCATAGTTATCTTTTTGGTCATTAAGTATTTGGTAGCCCGGTGATGAGGTATAACTGAGTACAAAATCACCTTCCCCTTTTAAGAACAGGCCATAAGCTTCACTCCAACCTTTAGTGACGGTAAGTGTTTTGCCTGCCATTTTTTGCCATGCATCCGCAGACTTATCGCCATACAGTTTTTCAATCCACAGCATTAAGCCAAGCCCTGGAGTGCTGGTGCGAGGATCTTGGTAAATAATTTTCCAATTATTATCACTATTTAATAATGCATCCATACTTGCTGGTGGTTGTTTAATTTTATTAGTGTCATATATAAATGCAAAGTAACCATAGTCATAAGGAATAAAGGTTGAGCTATCCCACGAAATAGGCAACTTCAATGCACTAGTATCAATGTCAGCAGGGGCAAACAGGCCTGTTTTTTCAGCAGAATCTAATAAATTATTATCTAACCCTAAAATCACATCTGCTTTGCTTTTTTTCCCTTCCATTCTGAGTCTGTTTAGCAGCGCTACGCCATCTCCCAGCGCCACTATTTTTAACTCGCAATCGCACTGCGCTTCAAAATTCTTTTTAATTTGAGGGCCAGGGCCCCACTCTGCAGCAAAGGAATCGTAGGTATAAACAGTGAGTGTTGGCTTATCAGCCCATGCTAATTGGCTTAAACTGAGTGCACTAAAGGTAAAAATCGATGCTATAATTTTGTTTTTAAACATGCTTTTTCCTGCGCTAATAGAGAGTGACACAGGATTTGAGGTGGAACCGGTGCAGATATGCAGGCGGTGGCTCAAATCCCTACGCCGGTATTAACCGGATCAGGTTCTACGGGTTAGTTCTCAGCCTAAATAAATTCGGCACCCCGTTGAGATGTTCACTATTGTAGTGACTTCAGACATATCTGCAAACTGTATTGATATAGGTTTACCAGTTTAGGTATGTGTGAAACAATTAGGCATCTTTCAAATTTGGTTATTGAGGTAGTCTGTGATTGATGATGATGGCTACCGCCCGAATGTAGGAATTGTAATTTGTAATCGGCAAGGGCAAGTTTTATGGGCCCGCCGCTATGGTCAGCACTCATGGCAGTTTCCTCAAGGAGGCATCAATCCCGGGGAATCGCCGGAACAGGCGATGTATCGTGAGCTATACGAAGAAGTCGGGCTACAGCGTAAGGATGTTAGGTTATTGGCATCTACCCGTAATTGGTTACGTTACAAATTACCCAAGCGTTTGGTGCGTTGGGATACAAAACCTGTTTGTATTGGGCAGAAACAGCGTTGGTTTTTACTTCAACTTCAATGCAATGATGCCGATATAAACGTGCAGCGCAGTAAATCGCCAGAATTTGATGGCTGGCGATGGGTCAGTTATTGGTATCCTGTTAGGCAGGTAGTTTCTTTTAAACGTGAAGTTTATCGGCGTGTTATGAAGGAATTTGCCCCTGTTGTTATGCCTCTGCAGGAACAAAAATTACCACAACGACCCACTTTTAATAACCGTAGGCGTGGAGCAAAGTAGCCTATGTTGATGCGTTTACGTGAAATTGTCGAAAAAGTTGCAATGGCGACAAGTTTAACTGATGCGCTAGAAGTGTTGGTGAATGAGACCTGCAAAGCAATGCGGACAGACGTTTGTTCCATTTATTTAGCGGATCACCCTCGCCAATGCTATTACTTAATGGCAACCCGCGGGTTAAAAAAACCTAGCGGGATTGCTATTCGCCTAGGGTTTGATGAAGGTGTCGTGGGTGCCGTCGGGCGCCAATCTGAGATGCTCAATCTAGCCGATATTCGTGAACATCCTCAATATAAATTCCTGCCTCAGCTTAAAGAAGAACAGTTAAGAGCTTTCTTAGGTGTCCCCGTGGTCTATCGTCGTCAATTATTAGGCGTGCTGGTGGTACAGCAGCGGGAAAAACGACTGTTTAATGAAACCGAAGAATCTTTTATGGTCACGTTGTCGATGCAACTTGCCGTGATCTTGTCACAAGCTCAAGCAAAAGGTATTTTTGGGCAATATCGACAAAATAGAATTAAAGCCATTCCTGTATCACAGGGGATTTCAATGGCTTATGGGTGGCAAGATAGTTCCCAACCCTCTTTAGAGAGTGTTTTTCAAGCCAGCGCCATTGATATCGACAAAGAAAAACAACGCCTTGCTACAGCCCTCGAAAGCGCCACGGCGGAATGTCGTCGTATTAGTAAACGTTTTATGGCGAGCTCAGCAAAGGAAAGTGCTGCAATATTTGATCTCTATAATCATCTGCTTAGCGACCCACAGCTAAAAAAACACCTATTTGCTGCCATTAATGACAACGCAACCGCGGAATGGGCAGTTAAAACGGTCATTGAAAATTATGTAGAGCAGTTTTCTCGCCTGCGCGACCTCTATTTAAGAGAAAGAGGGGCTGACTTAAAAGCCTTGGGGCAACGTTTATTATTTCATCTTGATGATTCATTACTTCCCAATGAACAATGGCCAGACCGTTTTATTTTAGTTGCTGATGAATTAAGCGCTAGCGTATTAGCTGAGTTACCTATTGAGCAACTTGCTGGTGTGGTCGTGCGTGACGGAGCAACACATTCTCATTCTGCGATTTTAATCAGAGCTATGGGAATTCCTGCAATTATGGGGGCGGATATTGAGCCTTCGTTATTACATAACCGCCATTTAATCTTGGACGGTTATCGTGGCGAACTCTTTATTGAACCTGAAAACTTAATTGTTCAGGAATACCAGCAAATTATTGAAGAAGAAAATGTCATTAGCCGCTTAGCAGAAGGGACTCTTGGGCAAGATGCAATACTTAAAGGTGGCGAACACGTTCATATTTACCTTAATGCGGGGTTAAGTCCGCGGTACGAGCAGCAAATTAACACAGGGGTTGATGGTGTTGGTTTGTATCGTACTGAACTTCCTTTTATGTTGCACAATGGTTTTCCCTCGGAAGATGAGCAGAAACAGCTCTATAAAGAAGTTTTACAGCTCTTCCCAACCAAACCTGTTGTGTTAAGAACCCTTGACATAGGGGCGGATAAACAGCTGCCATACATGCCAATTAGCGAAGAAAACCCAAGCTTAGGCTGGCGTGGTATTCGTATTATGTTGGACCAGCCCGAGATTTTTTTGATTCAGCTAAGGGCTATGCTTCGGGCGAATATGCTTTCGGGTAATTTACGTATTTTATTACCTATGGTGACCAGTGTTAATGAGATAGACGAAGCCATTTTGTTGGTTAAAAGAGCAAGGGATGAAGTGAGTGTTTTATTAAAAATGCCAATTGAGATGCCTCAAATTGGTATTATGCTTGAAGTTCCTTCTTTGCTGTTCTTATTACCTGAAATTAAAAAACGGGTTGATTTTATCTCTATTGGAACGAATGACTTTACACAATATTTACTTGCGGTTGACCGTAATAACACCCATGTAGCAGCGCTATATGATAATCTTCACCCCTCAGTAATACGCTTTTTAGCAAAAGTCAGTGAAGAGTGCCAACGCCTTCAACTTCCTGTAAGTGTTTGTGGGGAAATGGCGGGGCAGCCACTTAGCGCAATGGTATTAATTGCACTTGGGTATCGCTCCTTAAGTATGAGTGGGCGTAGTGTTCCTCGTATGAAATATTTAATCCGCCAGCTTGACCCTGTCTTGATGTCGCAGTTAGTACCGAAGTTGTTGGCTGCAGAAACGAGTGACAGCGTTAGGCAAGAAGCGAGTGAATTTATGGAATTGCATCATTTAGGTGGGTTTGTTCGTGGGGGTATTTAATTCACAGCAAGACGTGAGCATTTAATTTAGTTTACTTCGAAAAATATCAAGTATAAATCACTATCCTTTTTGTTGTATGCTTCAGGGGACTTTATAAGTTGAAGTCTGTTGAATACGTAATAGTCGACGAGTAGTTGGCTTAATGATTAAAAAGTGGGGAACAATGAGTAACAACTACTTAGCATTTCCAGAAATAGATCCTGTTATGTTCTCGATTGGGCCAGTATCGTTACACTGGTATGGTTTTATGTACCTTGTTGGCTTTGTTTTTGCCCTTTGGCTTGCCGGACGTCGTGCTGCAAAACCAAATAGTGGTTGGACAAAAAATGAAGTCGAAAATTTACTGTATATTGGCTTTGTTGGCGTATTTGTCGGTGGCCGGCTAGGTTATGTTTTCTTCTATAATCTCCCTGTTTTTCTTGATGATCCTCTATATCTCTTTAAGGTTTGGGATGGCGGCATGTCCTTCCATGGCGGCCTAATCGGTGTAATATGTGCCATGATGTGGTTTGCTCACCGCACTCGCCGTCGTTTCTTGCAAGTCTCTGACTTTGTTGCACCATTAATTCCATTTGGCTTAGGTATGGGCCGTATTGGGAACTTTATTAATGGGGAGTTATGGGGACGAGTGACACTCGATACACCGTGGGCATTTTTATTCCCCCATTCGCGCAGTGAAGATATTCAACTTGCCGCCCAGGACCCTTCGTTATTACCCATATTAGAGCAATATGGTGTGTTACCAAGACACCCATCGCAGCTTTATGAAATGTTCTTAGAAGGGATTGTTCTCTTCCTTATCTTGAACTTATTTGTGCGTAAACCTCGCCCAATGGGGAGTGTTTCCGGGCTATTCTTGATTGGTTATGGTGCATTTAGGATCATCGTTGAATTCTTTAGGCAACCAGACGCCCAGCTTGGTTTGTTTGGTGGTATTAGCATGGGGCAAATTTTATCAATCCCAATGATTATTATTGGAGTTCTGATGATTGTTTGGGCTTATAAATACGGTAAAAATGTGCCGGCTCATAAGCCACTAAAAGAGCCCAAAAAGAGTTAATAAGTACAATTGCTAAGGCTAGCTTAGTCTGTTGAACATAACTATTTTGTAATTAAAACAATGAAGTTCAGCTGGTGAAAGTTAGCCACTTAAGTTATTTTTGAAAAAGAGAGTCACTATGAAGCCGTATCTTGATTTATGCCAACGTATTATTGATGAAGGCCAATGGGTTGAAAACAAACGAACAGGAGTTCGTTGTTTAACCGTTATTAACGCTGACCTTGAATATGATGTTGGTAATAATCAATTCCCCTTGATTACGACTCGTAAAAGTTTTTATAAAGCGGCAATAGCAGAGCTTCTTGGCTACCTTCGCGGCTATGATAACGCAGCCCAGTTTCGCGAGATTGGGTGTAATACTTGGAATGCGAATGCAAACGAAAACCATGCATGGCTAAATAATCCCCATCGTAAAGGCGAAGATGACATGGGGCGCGTCTATGGTGTTCAAGGGCGCTCATGGCAACGTCCAGACGGTACGCACTTAGACCAATTAAAAAAAGTCGTCAATAACTTAAAAAATGGAATTGATGACCGCGCGGAAATTATCACTTTCTATAACCCGGGTGAATTTGAAATGGGCTGCTTACGTCCCTGCATGCATACTCACACTTTTTCACTATTAGGTGATACGCTACATTTAACATCTTATCAGCGTAGCTGTGATGTTCCTCTTGGCCTGAATTTCAACCAAGTACAATGTTTTGTTCTACTTGCACTAATGGCTCGCATTACAGGGCACAAAGCTGGTAAGGCTTATCATAAAATTGTGAATGCGCACATCTATGAGAACCAACTGCCTTTGATGCGTGATGTCCAGCTGAAACGTGAGCCTTTTGCTTCCCCTTCATTGGTTATTAACCCCGAAATTAAGTCATTAGAAGACCTCGAAACATGGGTAACTTCAGATGATTTTATCCTCGAAGGGTACCAGTGCCATGAGGCTATCAAGTATCCATTTACTGTTTGATTAGCGAATAAATTGTTTACTAAGATGGTTTTATCTGAAAACCATCTTAGTCTTGTTTTTTTCATCTCACTATTTCCCTCCCTTTACTGATTTCATTGTCCTTGATGAGTTTTATCTTGGCTCATAATTAATTTACTTTCTTGTATTTACTTTGAATTAACTATTTTTTTGCGAAGCGCTTCGCAGACCAAGTTGTATGGATATGAATCTTTTTATTTTGTTGCGAAACGTTATGCAGTTTGCAATGACAGGCCTCGCTATATCGGCTTTTTTTGGCAATCTCTGTCTTGCGTATGAAAAAGTGAGGTCACAACAAGATGAAAGTTGAATCAAATACAATACAGCGTGGTTTCACCTTAATTGAAATTCTAATTGTTTTATTTATCTGTTCTTTGGTCATGTTGTCTGGTTTATATCAATGGCAACAGCAGGTAGAAAGGCAACGATTAATCGATGCAGCTAGGCAAATATCAGAGTTTATCTATAGTCAAATGATGGAAGGCGTCTATTTAAATAGGTACCAAATATTATCGGTTAAGGTTGGGGTAGGTGATTGGCAGCTGCTTGTTAAAGATGCAAATAACAATCAAGAGGTTGGCAAGCTAACAGCAGAAAGGCATCGAGGAATAGAGCTCTGGAAAGCGAGCCGGACGTCAATTCAGTTATATGGAAAGCAGGGGACTATTCGTGCTTTCAGTGTAGGGCTAAAAAATCAGTATGAGCAGATCACCATTTATATCTCTTCATTAGGCCGCATTAGAAGTTGTAGTCATAAAAAAATGACTGGGGTGCCGAAATGTTGAACCCCTTAAATAACGATAAATTAAAAAAACAGCGGGGTTTTACACTGATTGAAATATTGATGGCAATGGCAATCAGTAGCATTGTCTGTGTATCAGCGATGAGTGCCATTCCGACATTGTTTAAAAAAACCTATCGAGCTTATATTCAATATCAAGTAGACAAAGATATAAGGCAAACATTAATAAACATGGAAAAAGATTTTAGAAGGATCGGTTATTGCAGTAGCTTAGATTGTGGAAAAGAGCCTTTAAAAATCACATCTAAGTTTTTAAGTCGAGGAAGTAACTCATGTATTATTTTTGCCTACGACCAAGATTTATCGGGCAAGTGGGAGAATATTAAATCTAAATCGATAGAGTCTGATTATTTTGGGTATCGATTAAATAATGAAAAATTAGAATCTAATCGAAATGTCAGGGATTGCGATGGAACGCGTTGGCAATCGCTATTTGATGAGAAGTTAATCAAGGTTAAAAAATTAGCGTTTGATTGGCAGGAAAATACCCAATTACTTGAAATGAAAATAAACCTTAAGGCAGATTTGTTACCTAACCAAACGTTTGATTACCGAATAGCGGTTTTGGTTAGGAATTTATGAAGAATATAGCGCAACAACAGGGAAATGCGTCTCTACTTACGGTGATCATTTTTATCACAATAGGCTCATTATTGATTAAATCTGTACATTTTTTCCAAGAGCGGGCTCGAGATGAACTGCGCAAGGAAATTAAATATTTCGATGCTTTTAATAAAGCAGAGTCAGCGCTTGCGTGGGGTGGGACATTGAAATGGGATAGTCAGTATAGAGGGCTAAGGAGTTGGGTTTGCCAGACAGAGGAAACTCAGCAGTGGAAAAGTTGTTTAAAACACTACAAAGGGGCGACTTATTTGTTGTCGGGGCAAAGCCATTATCGTCTAGGAAATGATATTAAAGTTTATCGATGGATGGTATTAGATGCAAATAAGCAACAGCTTTTTCCCCGTAAAAATGGGTGGTTAGATTATTGCCCAGTAGTAAAAAAAGGGTTTTGCTAGTGAAAATAAAACAGCAAGGATTTGCATTAATAGAGGCAATGATTGGCGTGGTTATTTTTGCTATTTCATTAGTAGCTTTGGTAAACTATTCTCAATATATCATATTGAATTTTAATCAATTGTATATGAATTCCTCAGCGGTTAGGGCATTGCATAGCACATTAGAAAAAAGTGCAATGTTAACAGCATCAATATCTGGGGAGAAAAATTCTGCCATGGACCCAGATTTGCGTTACCCTGAATGGAAAATACAAATGACCCGTTTACCGCAGGTCGATAACTGTACAGAGTTAGTGGTATCGTTAACAATAAAAAGACAGCCATTTTCATTAAGTCGTTGGTATTGCTCAACAGGAGAGCACTATGTTTCAAGTGTATCATTCTAATCAATTAGATTTATTAAAAGATCTAATGACTCATTTAATGAAAAATGAACCACTTTCTCACCCTTTTGAGCAAGAAATAATTTTAGTGCAAAGCCCTGGGATGTCTCAGTGGCTGCAAATCGAACTTGCTAAGCAATTTGGTATTGCCGCAAATATTAACTATCCCTTACCTGCAACATTTATTTGGGACATGTTTAGGCGGGTTTTACCGGATATTCCAAAAGAAAGTGCTTATACCAAGCAAGCCATGACATGGAAACTCATGACAATACTGCCAACTGTCATTGGCGAGGACGAATTTGAACCTTTAAGGCATTATCTTCAAGAGGATACAGATAAACGTAAACTTCATCAGCTTGCTGGTAGGATTGCCGATTTATTTGACCAGTATTTAGTTTATCGCCCACAATGGGTCGAAGTATGGCAAAAAAATGAACGAGTAGAGGGGCTAAGTGAAAATCAACTGTGGCAAAAACGTTTGTGGCAATGCCTTGTTGATTATTCAAATGAATTAAAACAGCCACCTTGGCACCGTGCTAATTTATATCAACATTTTATTGATACATTATCATCGAACCCTGATTTAGGAAAAAAACTGCCTAAACGTATTTTTATTTGCGGTATTTCATCTCTTCCGCCTGTTTATCTACAAGCTCTCAATGCTATAGCAGAACATACAGATGTTCATTTAATGTTCACTAACCCTTGTCGTTATTATTGGGGTGATATTCAAAGTGCATCGTTTTTAGCTAGGTTACAGCAAAGAAAGCTTCGACATTATCTTGATAAACATGAAATTTCACGTTTTAAACTTGAAGAGCATGTACCTAATTTATTCAACGAAAATGGTGAACAGGACATCGTAAATCCATTACTCGCATCGTGGGGAAGGCTTGGCAGAGACAATTTATACTTTATTTCTCAAATCGATAGCGCTAATGAAATATCAGCCTATGTTGATACTGAACGAGTTAATTTATTAGAGAATATCCAGCAAGATATTCTAGATCTCGAAAATCACGCTCAATTAGGGACAACATTAGAAGATTATGAAACGAGTATCGGTAAGCGAGCAATCAATAAGTCAGATAATTCGATAACATTCCATTTATGCCATAGTGCACAGCGGGAAGTTGAAGTATTACAAGACCATCTGCTTGCTCTTTTTGAGCAAGACCCATCGCTAACACCGCGTGATGTCATTGTCATGGTTGCAGATATTGACAGCTATGCACCCTATATTCAGGCTGTTTTTGGTAATACAGCATCAACTCGTTATATCCCATTTTCAATTTCAGATAGAAAAGCACTACAAGCTCACCCTATTCTACAGGCATTTATTATGTTACTTGACTTGCCTCAGAGCCGTTTCTCAACGGAGCAAGTTCTCAGCCTACTTGAAGTTTCTGCTTTTTCTCAACGTTTTGGTATTGATGAAAGTGAGTTAAGTTTATTGCGCCGCTGGGTTAATGAATCAGGGATCCGCTGGGGGCTTGATGATGATAATGTACGTTCTTTCGCTTTACCGGTGATAGGGCAAAACACATGGGAGTTTGGTTTAAGTAGAATGTTGCTTGGCTATGCAATGGATAGTAGAAATGGCCCATGGAATGGTATTTTACCTTATGATGAATGTAGTGGTTTAGCGGCTCAACTTGCTGGGAAATTAGCACTATTAATCAACACACTCAGAGAATGGCGTTCTGTACTCGCACAAGAACGTCCACTTGATGCGTGGAAAGAACTTTGCCAACAATTACTTGATAGCTGCTTTATGGTTGATGGAGAAACTGAACTCGTTCTCGCACTATTGACGGAACAGTGGCATCAAATAATCGATAATGCGATAACTTCAGGATATGAAGAACAAGTGCCATTGCGATTAATTCGTGATGAACTTTCAGTTCGTTTTGATGATGAAAAGATTAGTCAACGTTTCTTGGCTGGAGCTGTTAACTTTTGTACTTTGATGCCAATGCGTTCAGTGCCATTTAAGGTTGTGTGTTTATTGGGGATGAATGATGGGGCTTACCCGCGAAATATACCACCTTTAGGGTTTGATTTGATGGCTGAAAAGCCTGTTCGTGGTGATAGAAAACGCCGGGACGACGATAGATATCTATTCTTAGAAGCATTGAATTCAGCATCTAAACAACTGTATGTTAGCTATATTGGGCTTTCTATTCGTGATAATCAGCCTTGTAATCCATCGGTATTAGTGACTGAATTAATTGACTATATTTGCCAAAGTTTTTGTTTAATTGGCGATGAAACCTTGAATATAGATGAAAGTGCTAAACGATTAAGAGCACATCTGGTCATTCAACATAATAGAGTCCCATTCGCCAAAGAAAATTTCTTACCAGAAACGCCCTATCAAAGCTTCGCGAGTGAATGGTTACCTGCTGCAAAAACAACAAATAAAGTTGATGAACCATTTTGTTCAGTACTTGAAATACGTGAACCCATCACTGAAATTTCGTTAGAACAATTATTACGTTTTTATCGTCATCCTATTAGGGCGTTTTTTCAACAGCGTTTGAAAGTCCATTTTTCTATTGAAGAAACTGAACTGCCAGAAGAAGAACCATTTAACTTAGGTAGATTACAGCGATATAAAATTAATGACCAAATTTTAGATTTGCTTGTCAAAGATAAAAGCATTGAACCTTTTTACTCTGCTTTAAAGGCATCAGGTCAGCTGCCAGCTAGGCAATTTGGCCAACTTTTTTGGGAACAACAGTTGAATGAGATATCGCCATTAGCTGAAAAAGTTAAAGAATATGATATGCAGCTATTTGATTATCCATTTGATTTTCAGTTAAATGGAATAAAAATCACTGGTGTGCTGAAAAATGTTCATGAAACAGGAATAGTACGTTATCGCCCGGCTTACTTAACTGCTAATGATGGCGTACAGCTATGGGTGGAGCATTTGTTATTTAACTTACAAATAGGTGAAGGGGAAAGCCTGGCACTGGGAAGAGAGAATAGCATTTGGCAGTTCTCAGCAATTAGCAAAGAAGATGCATTGGTTTATCTGCAAGACTTAGTCGAGGGCTACTGTGAAGGGTTTAATTCCCCACTAATTCTTCTTTCTCAAAGTTGTTGGAGTTGGGTTAAGGCTTGTTTTGATAAAAAGACTAAACAGTACGATTTTTCGAGTGAAGAAATTCAACAAAAAGCATTATCTGCATTGTTCCAGAGCTTACAAGGAAGCCAGATGCAAAAAGGTGAGATGGAGGACGATTATGTATCAAGAGCTTGCAGAAGCATAGATGATGCGATGATTAAATCTTTATTATCAAATACTCAGCGGTTTTTATTGCCGATGACTAAATACTTGAAATGACAGGAGAGCACCAAAGGATGCAATATTTATCCAAAAATATCGCTCATCTATTTTTATTACTGATAATTCTCTTCGGTGGTCAAGCTATTGCAGCACAACCACTTTGGCAGGTTTTGCCTGAAACAGTAAATAAAAGTGAAAGTGACCCTAGGGAATACAAAGCCATCAAACTCAGTAATGATATGACGGTTTTATTAGTATCGGACGCTAAAGCAACTAAATCATTGGCTGCGGTATCGATACCTGTTGGTAGTATTGAAAACCCAAATAGCCAATTAGGGTTAGCCCATTATTTAGAACATATGGTTTTAATGGGCTCCAAAAAGTACCCAGAGCCAAGTAGTTTCTCTGAGTTTTTGCAAAAACATGGTGGTAGCCATAATGCAAGCACGGCATCGCACCGTACAGCTTATTATTTTGAAGTTGAAAATGGAGCATTGAAAGAAGCGACGGATAGGCTTGCAGATGCATTAGCAGACCCGCTTTTAGACCCAATTAATGCCGATAGAGAACGTAATGCCGTTAATGCAGAACTCACGATGGCACGTTCTCGTGATGGGATGCGTATGTGGCAAGTGCGTTCTGAAACTTTGAATCCGTTGCACCCAAACTCACGTTTTTCTGGAGGAAATTTAGAGACTCTGAAAGATAAACCTAATAGCAAATTACAAGATGAGCTAGTGGGTTTTTATAAGCGGTATTATTCTGCAAATCTAATGAATGCAGTGCTGTACGGCGACCAATCTATTGAGTCATTAGCAAATATTGCTCAGGAAACATTTGGGCGTATACCTAATTTTAATGCCAGTGTTCCTGCTGTTAATATCCCTGCAGTAACGGATAACGAAAAAGGCATTATCATTCACTATGTGCCTGCTCAACCACAAAAAGCCATACAAATTGAATTTAGTATTAAAAATAATATGGCGGACTTCCGTAGCAAAAGTGATAGCTATATTAGTTACTTAATTGGTAACAGAAGCCCAGGAACATTGGCTGATTGGTTAATATCGCAAGGGCTTGCTGAAGGTATCAGCGCCTCTGCCACCCCAAATTTAGATAGAAACTATGGTTCATTCTCTATTTATGTCACATTGACTGATAAAGGGCTACAAGAAAGAGATGAAATTATTGCAGCTATTTTTTCTTATCTTGAGTTAATTAAGAATGATGGCGTCAATAAAAGTTACTTTGATGAAATAGCAAAAGTTCTTAATTTATCATTCCGTTATGGCTCAATTGTTAGGGATATGAACTATATTGAATGGTTATCAGACCAAATGATTGATGTTCCTGTTAACCATGTCCTTGATTCAGATTACATTGCTGATAAGTATAACCCTGAGGCGATTAAACAACGTTTATCAGAGCTTACTGCACAAGAGGCGAGGATTTGGTTTATTAGTCCGAACGAACCGAATAACAAAAAAGCTTATTTTGTTGATGCACCGTATCAAGTCAATAAGATCACAGCAAAACAGTTTAAAACGTGGGCAAGTTTAGAATCCAAAATGAACTTCAAACTACCTACTTTAAACCCGTACATTGCTGATAACTTGTCATTAATTAAAGCTGATAAGGCTTATAAACACCCTGAATTCATCTATCAAGATGGTAATACGCGCGTGTTATATATGCCAAGTCAATATTTTGCAGATGAGCCAAAGGCAAGTATCACCTTGTCATTACGTTCTAATCAAGGAGATAAAAATGCCAAGGAGCAAGTTACTGGCTCTTTACTACAATATATTGCTTCATTGAAAATGGATGAATTGCAATATCAGGCATCTGTAGCAGGCATGTCGGTCTCTGTTTCCCAAGGTGTTGGCCTGCAATTAAATGCCAGTGGTTACACCCAACATTTACCTGAACTCTTTTTATCCATGACTAAGCTATACCTGAATTTTGAGCCAACGAAACAAGAGTTAGCTCAAGCAAAATCTTGGTATAAAGAGCAAATTGAAGTCGCCAATAATGCGAAAGCTTATGAGCTGGCTATGCAACCGCTTCAGCGTATTAATAGTGTGCCTTATTTTGAGCAAGAGCAGCGCTTAGCCGAGCTAGATAAAATTTCACTACAAGACATCACTAACTACCGTGAAATGATAGTTAAAAGCGCAGCATTACAAGCTCTGGTCTTTGGCAATATGACTGAGTCACAAAGCATTAAAACTATTAAAGATGCACAGCAACTATTAAAGAGCGAAGGTACCAATTGGTGGCGTGGCGATATTGTCGTAATTGACAAAAATTACCTAGCAGATTTCCACAAACAGGGGAACAGCTCCGATAATGCGCTTGCAGAAATCTTTATTCCAGACGGTTATAGCCGCATCGATGGTGCAGTATTATCCGGTATTCTTTCTAAAGTGGTTCAGCCTTGGTTTTATGATCAATTAAGAACCAATGAGCAGCTGGGTTACGCCGTATTTGCTTTTAAAGCAGGGTTGGGTGACCAGTGGGGAATGGGCTTTTTGATTCAAAGTAATGCCAAGACACCGAGTTACTTGAATACGCGTTACCAACAGTTTTATCTTCAAGCATTAGAGAAATTGAAAAAGCTGCCGATAGATGAGTTTAATCAATATAAACAATCTATTATCACTGAGATGAATCAGCCACCGCAAACATTTTATGAAGAAGTAGGTCGCTATTCATCTGATTTTTCTAGGAATATTTTCAGTTTTGATACTCGTGAAAAAGTGATTGCAACTTTAGGTACTGCAACAAAAGAGCAAGTCATTGAGTATTATGAAAATGCAGTGATAAAACACAAAGGGTTAGCTGTTAGCTCCCAAGTTATCGGCCAGGGAGTTGATATTAAAGAGGGGTATGCTCATCTAAAAGATTGGGTGCTTTACTCGACAGCTTCTCAGTTGCAAAAGATTTTACCAATAAAGGAAGATGCTGAGTGAATAAAGTGCAGGTAGAGTCCCAATTACTGAATGTTTTTTCATTACCTCTGCGTGGGCAGCGGCTAATTGAAGCATCTGCGGGAACAGGTAAAACATATACAATTGGTATACTTTATCTGCGGCTTTTATTAGGTTTGGGAGGCGCTAATGCGTTTCCTAGGCCGTTAAGTGTTGAAGAAATCTTAGTTGTAACATTTACAGAGGCTGCAACAAATGAGTTACGTGGGCGTATTCGTCAACGTATTCACGATATGCGCTTGGCTTGCTTAAGAAATGGCGTTGGTTTCGAGTCGCAGCCTGAATACCTTGAATTATTAACTGAGCTTTCGGGGGAGTCCCAAAGAAAATTTGCTGCGCAATGGCTGCAGGATGCGGAAAGGCAAATGGATGAAGCCGCTATATATACTATCCATGGTTTTTGCCAAAGAATGCTAGTTCATAACGCATTTGAGTCTGGAGTATTGTTTGAACAAACAATGATCCAAGATGAATTTCCTATACAAAAACAAGCCTGTGCAGACTTTTGGCGTCGCCATTTTTATCCTCTGAATTACTCCATGACAAAAGTTATTCAGTCACTGTGGAATAGTCCAGAAGCATTGCTTTCAGAGATTAAACCTTTTTTACAGGGTGATATTCCTTTAATTATTAACCAACCGAAACAAGTAGAAACCCTAGAAGAACGGCATCAGCGGCTAATTTTGTTAATTGAGTCAGTTAAAACGGCATGGTTAGAAAATTCAGCGGATTTTGAGAAGCTTATCGCTGAGTCAGATGTTGATAAACGAAGTTATAGTACGCGTTTTCTACCCGCATGGCTGATAAAAATTGGCGAATGGGCTCAAGAAGAAACTGAAGATTATCAGCTGCCTAAAGATCTTGAACGCTTCTCGCAAACGGTACTACATAAAAAATCAAAAAGTGGCTCAGGGCCAGAGCATGTTGTTTTTCAAAGAATAGATGAGCTACTTTCTCAATCATTAACCCTGAAAGATCTAATTATTCCACTGGCAATTTCAGAGGTGAGGGCAGCAATTAGCGGTGAAAAACATAACCGTGGTGAAATGGGGTTTGATGATTTGTTGACCCGTTTAGACAATGCTCTTGCTCAAGAAAGTGGAAAGTTTTTAGCTCAGGCTATTAGACAACGTTTTCCAGTTGCGATGATAGATGAATTTCAAGACACAGATGCACAGCAGTATCGTATTTTCCAAAGAATTTACCGAGAAGTTAATGACAGTGCATTACTTTTTATTGGCGACCCTAAACAAGCTATTTATGCTTTTAGAGGCGCTGATATTTTCACTTATATTGAAGCAAAAAATGAAGTTAGCGCTCACTATACATTAGAGACTAATTTTCGCTCATCACAAAATATGGTTGAAGCGATTAATCATCTATTTAGCCATTGTCAGTCACCTTTTATTTTTGAACAAATTCCTTTTCAACCCGTTAATTTTGCCAAGCAAAATAGCGGTAAAAAACTTATCCATAATGGTGAAGAAACCAAAGCGCTTACATTTTGGCAATTGGAAGAAGAAGGTGTCTCCGTTTCTGAATACGAGCAAGCAACAGCTTCACAATGTGCAGTACAAATCGCACAATATTTGCAGGGCGGTTTGCAAGGTAGTAGCTATTTTGACAACAAAGGAACGCGTACACCTGTCGAAGCTTCTGATATCACTGTGTTGGTGCGCAGTCGGCGCGAAGCCGTATTAATTCGTGATGCTTTAAATCGGTTAAATATCCCCTCCGTGTTTCAATCTAATCGGGAGAGTGTATTTTCAACGCCAGAAGCGAGAGATTTATTGTGGTTACTACAGGCAGTTTTAACACCGGAAAAAGAACGTGTTTTGCGCAGTGCATTGGCGACGGGGATATTGGGTTTAACTGCTAAACACATTGATGACCTTAACCATGATGAAAAAGCATGGGAAAAGATTGTTGATGAATTTGCTCGTTATGCGATGGTTTGGCAAAAACGAGGTGTGCTCCCCATGCTTAGAATGGTCATGGCACAGAGGAAAATTGCAGAAACATTATTATCAGGCACCGATGGAGAGCGCCGTTTGATGGATGTGATGCATATTGGTGAACTACTGCAAGAAATGTCATTACAGCTTGAAGGTGAGCACACACTAACTCGTTGGCTAGCGCAACAAATAGCCCACCCTGATCATCAATCTGATGTACAGCAAATGCGTCTTGAAAGTGATAAACATTTGGTGCAGATCAGTACCATACATAAATCTAAAGGCCTTGAATACAAGATTGTATGGTTGCCTTTTGCAAGCAATTTTTTACCTCAATCTAAAGGCTTATATCACGACAGAACAGATTATGGGGTACGGCTAGACTTAAATGACAGCGAAGAAAATGTGGCTTTAGCTGACCAAGAACGCTTGGCAGAAGACCTACGTTTATTATATGTGGCACTCACAAGGGCCATTTATCACTGTAGTGTCGGTATTGCGCCATTAATTAAAGGTAACAGGAAAAAAAGTGGTGAAACCGATTTACACTTATCTGCGCTGGGTTACGTTATCCAAAAAGGACAAGCTGGTGATTACCAACTCTTAAACGAAATGTTGGCTGAAATTAGCAATGACGTTATTGATGTTGCAGTGATTAATCAACCTAAGTCGGAACGCCTGCTATTAGAACAAAATGATAGCATAAACTTATCGGCAAGAGCAGTGACTCGTCATTTTAATGACCACTGGCGTGTTACCAGCTATTCGGGGTTAAGTTATGGTTCAAGCCATACTGAAGCAGAAGAATCAGTTTCAGCATTGCAATTTGCTAATTCATTAGCTCCTAATATGGATGTTGAGGCCAGTGTTGATGTGGAACAACAGGAAGATGAGTTTTTTACTTTAACTCCTCATCAATTTCCTAAAGGTGCGTCACCCGGAACATTTTTACATAGCTTAATGGAAGAGATTGACTTTAGTGAACCAGTTTCGCAAGAATGGTTGGCTGAAAAACTTGAATCTTCTGGGTTTGACTTACAGTGGGCACCAATGCTGCAAGAATGGCTACACGCTATTGTACAGGCACCACTATCAGAAGATGGGTTATGTTTATCTGCTTTACGGCCTCAAGACCAATTAGATGAGATGCAGTTTTATCTTCCTATTGAGTCAATATTGGGGGCAGGTCATTTAGATAAGGTAACGCATCAATATGACCCATTATCACAACGTTGTCCTCCACTAAGTTTTGAGAAAGTCCAGGGAATTTTAAAAGGGTTTATTGACCTTACCTTTTACTGGAAAGGTAAATTTTACCTTCTTGATTATAAGTCAAATTATCTAGGGGAAGATGCTAGTTTTTATACCCAAGAAGCCATGGCTGAAGCGATGATAGACCACCGCTATGATTTGCAATATCAACTATATTCGTTGGCTTTACATCGTTACTTAAAGCAAAGAATGCCTAATTATGATTATGAAACCCATTTTGGGGGTGTCTATTATTTATTTCTAAGAGGGGTAGATGATGTTAACGCCAGTAACGGTATTTTCTTTTATCGTCCTGTAGAGGCGTTTATTGAAGCGTTAGATAGCTTATTTAAAAATGTTCAACAAGGGGAACACGTTTAATGAAATCCCTATTTAATCAGGCTATTGAGCTACGTATCTTCACACCTCTTGATGTGCAATTTGCTTACAGTATTTCTGATGATAAGCACCCGATAGTACTTATGCTTGCCGCACTTCTTAGCGCAGAAACTATGGCTGGGCACGTTTGCTTAGCATTGGCCGATGTTGTACCTGAAAAGTTATTTGCAGGGAGGCATCCTGAATTAGCCGTTGAATTTTGGCAGAAAATGGGGGAGCCGAGCGAACAAGTACTTTATCAAACGCTCAAACAAGCAAATGCAGTGTCGCTATCAACAGAAAACCAGGTCTCGCCTTTAATACTTTCAGGGGAATACTTATATTTTCAACGGATGTGGCAATATGAGCAACATGTTGCAAAGTTTTTCTCTAACACATCAATAGAGAAGCAAAATAATATTCAAATCAAGGAAATACTAGATAATTTATTTCCCACTACTGATGATATTGATTGGCAAAAAATTGCAGCAGCAGTTGCTGTAACCAGCAAGGTGTCAATCATATCAGGGGGGCCAGGGACGGGAAAAACAACAACGGTTGCACGTATCCTTGCCGCATTAATTAAGCTTGAAGCCAAACTTCACCACAAAATTAGAATAGAGCTGGCAGCTCCAACGGGTAAGGCGGCTGCTAGGTTGACGGAATCTCTAGGTGAGGCGATGAAAAAGATGCCTTTAACCGATGCAGAACGCGCTGTTTTGCCTAATCATGCCAAAACATTACACCGTTTATTAGGGGCTCAACCTGAAAGTCAGCAGTTTCGTTATAACCGAGACAACCGTTTATCTCTTGATGTACTCATTGTTGATGAAGCCTCAATGGTAGATTTACCCATGATGAGCAAACTACTTGAGTCACTGCCTGAAAATGCAAAATTAATATTTCTAGGTGATAAAGATCAACTCGCTTCTGTCGAAGCAGGTGCTGTGTTAGGGGATATTTGTCAGTTTGCTGATAACGGTTATAGCATAGAACGAGCATCTCAACTTTCGGCGCTAACAGGGTATTCTGTTGCAGCTTATGCATCACCAAACGGCCCAATTATTCGTGATAACCTATGTTTACTGCGTAAAAGTTACCGTTTTTCTGCAGATTCAGGGATTGGCCAACTCGCTTTTGCTGTAAATGAAGGCAATGTTTCTCGAGTTCAACAATTACTAAATCAACAACGTCCAGATGTGCATTGTTATATTCAAGAAACAGCGGATGACTACGCTCAAATTTTATTAGATGCCGCTGAAAATTATAAAGAATATCTACTTGCGGTTAAAGATAAAGAAGATCCTGAGCAAGTTCTGAAAAAATTTAATCAATATCGGTTACTAACGGCTCTGCGGGAAGGGCCTTTTGGCGTTATTGGCCTTAATGATAAATTGGAAAAATTATTTCATAGGCAAGGGATAATAAATCGTCCATATAATTTATTGAATAAGCACTATGCAGGCCGGCCAATTATGATTAGCCGTAATGATAGCCCATTAGGACTTTTTAATGGGGATATAGGCATCATTTTACCAGATGAAGAAAATGCACTGAGAGCCTATTTCCAATTTCCAGATGGGACTATTCGTGGAGTACGACCTAACCGGCTTCCACAGCATGAAACAGCTTATGCAATGACAGTTCATAAATCACAAGGTTCGGAGTTTGCTCATACCGCATTGGTTTTACCAAATGTATATTCTCCGGTGATGACACGTGAGCTTGTGTATACAGCGATAACTCGAGCTAAAAAAGAGCTATCTCTTTATGGTAGCCCAAAAGTATTACGTCGAGCCGTTGAAACGCCAACTAAGCGACGAAGCGGTTTAGCGACTCAATTAATATAACTAACTTATTTGTAAGTTACGTGAATAATTCACCCTAAAGTAAAGGTAATGAGATGGATAACCAGCAAGAAATGACAGCAATTACAGTAACATTAAATGCAAGGCTTGAGCCTACTAGGCGTGGTGATTTAGAAGATGCATTTAATGAAGTCATGAAAAGCATGGATAAAAATATCCATGTCACAGGCGGTGGGACATTATTAGGTGATAATGGTGAAGCGCAGGAATGTGATATAGAAATAGCACTTGAAGAGGCGAGTGACGAAAATATCAGTTTAATTATTCAACTTTTTTCCTCAATGTTAGCTCCAAAAGGCTCTCGTTTATTTATTCATGGTGAAGATGTTCGAATCGATTTTGGTTCAGATGAAGGTATGGCTATTTATTTCAACGGGACAGAACTCGCCGATGACGTTTATGAAAACGGGGATATCAGTGAAGTGTTCGATGTTCTAGATGACGCTGTGGAAGATATTGGGAGTATTCATGGCGTTTGGGATGGTCCGACAGAAACCGCATTTTATTTTTATGGTACTTCTTTCGCTGAGATGAAAGCGGCAATCCAACCACATTTAGATTCCATTCCTTTGTGCGAGAAAGCTAGAGTTATTCAGATAGCTTAGCGGCTATTCCCTAGTTTTAAAGCTACGACCCAAACTATGCATCCTTGTATAGTTTGGGCTAAAGTAAGTAATGAAACAGCCATTATGCTAAAGACGTTAATGTTTACTTATCAGATTGGTTTTTTAGGTCTAAAATCAATATCTTAGATCGACGTTGGTAGTTATATAAAGCCTGCTTTTTCATTGGTAACATTTCAATCTCTGCAGGGGTAAAACCACGCTCTTGAAACCAATGGATACTACGAGTTGTCAGGACAAATAGTTTATCTAAGCCAAATTGTTTCGCTTGTACAGCGACACGGTGCAGTAACTCCTCTCCTCTAGATGAACTTCGGTAATCGGGATGAACAGCGACACAAGCCATTTCACCTAGTTTTTCTTCTGGATAAGGGTAAAGCGCTGCACAAGCGATCACTAAGCTATCACGTTCAATAATAGTAAATTTATCAATTTCCATTTCTAATTGCTCGCGTGAACGTCTAACTAAAATCCCTTGTTGCTCTAATGGGCGAATAAGCTCTAATATTCCACCAATATCATTAATGTTTGCACGGCGGATTTGTTCCGCGCTTTCCATGACGATTTGGGTACCAATACCATCACGAGAGAATAACTCTTGAATCAATGAGCCATTCTCTTGGTAACTCAATAGGTGGCTACGGCGGACACCTCGGCGGCAAGCTTTTGCGGCTCCGCGTAAAAAACGCACTGTTCCTGAATAGTAATCACCTTCAGATTCAAGTTCTTGAATACGGCTTTCTGCTTCATTTGGGAATAATTCAGACAAAATATTGCCTTCTTTGTCTGTGACACCTTGAGAAGAGCAAAAACCGATCAGTTTTTCCGCTTTCATTTTTACTGCCAACTGAGTGGCAATTTCTTCGGAGGTCAGATTAAAACTTTCCCCGGTGACTGAAACGGCAACCGGGCCAATTAACACAATTGAACCATTATCTAACTGATTATTAATGGCATCTTCATTAATACGGCGGATCCTACCGCTGTGGCAATAATCAATACCATCGTCAACGCCTAGAGGTTGAGCAATAACGAAATTACCACTAACCACATTAATGTGTGCACCTTGAAGTGGGGTATTACCTAAGCTCATAGATAACCGAGCTGTGATATCTAATTGTAAAGCGCCTGAAGCTTGTTTTACATATTCAAGAGTATTCGAATCTGTTACGCGAGTATGTTTATGATAAACCGCGTCATATTGGTGCTCTGCTAAAATATCCTCAATTTGAGGCCTAGCGCCATAAACGACAATAATTCGGATGCCTAAACTATGTAATAATCCTATATCATTGACTATACTAGGAAAATTTTCATGCGCAATCGCTTCACCACCAAGCATAATAATAAATGTTTTGCCGCGGTGGGCGTTTATATAAGGGACCGAATGGCGAAACTCATCAACCAACTCGGTGCTGCGCTCTTTCATAACAACCCTCTTAATTGAATTTTTATTCGTTAATATTGTATTTTTATTCTTTTTGTCGGTAAATATCAAGTAAAAGATGGGATAAAAAAAGTCACATTTTTATTTTTTACATTTACATATCTCTAAACTTAACTCGATATACTCTATAAAAACTAATTTGCATAAAATTGACACAGAAAGTCACTCACAAATATTTTCTCTCAGTATGATTAGGTTATACTCATGTCTGTAACTCTATAGATGCTTTGATATATTCTTAATGACAGAGTGCAAATGATTAGTTAGAGTGCATATTTCAAGGCTAACTATTAGCAATTATCCTAAAATCACTTTATTTCTCAGTTCTAGGTTCGGAATTATTGATGAGTCACCAAGATCACAACCCATCGAAGCGTCGTTTTATTCAAGGCGCAGCAGCAGTTATGTTACTGAGCATTAGCCCATTCGGTTTTTCTGCGAGTAGCAGCGTGGTGGCTGTGCGCATTTGGCCAGCATCGAGCTATACTCGAGTTACATTGGAATCTAGTACTCCATTGAAGTACCGTCAGTTTGTGCTTAATAACCCTGAGCGTATTGTGGTCGATCTTGAAGGGGTGCAGTTAAATAATGTATTGAAGGATATGGGAACCCAAATCCAAACACGTGATCCTTACCTCAAATTGGTTCGAGTTGGGCAATTTGATCCGAAAACGGTTCGCTTGGTATTTGAAGTTAAAAATAAAGTCAGCCCTCAATTCTTTTCAATGACCCCTGTCGCGGAGTTTAAGCACCGTTTGGTTCTCGATTTTTATCCAGGTAAAGGCGTGGAGACCAATGATGATCCTCTATTGGCATTACTTGAGGATTATAATAAAGGCGATCTTGAAGAAAGCATGCCTGCTCAAGCGAAAAAGCCTGGGAAAGCAGGGACGGATCGCCCAATTATTATTATGATCGACCCTGGACATGGTGGTGAAGACCCTGGTGCGGTAGGTAAATACAAGACACGTGAAAAAGATGTGGTTTTACAGATTGCACGGCGGTTAAAAGCTTTGATAGATAAAGACCCTAAAATGCGCTCCTATATGACACGCAATGAAGATGTCTTTATTCCGTTAAAAGTCCGAGTGGCGAAAGCGCGTAAAATGCAGGCAGATTTATTCGTTTCAATTCATGCGGATGCATTTACTAATCGTTCAGCCCGAGGCTCTTCTGTTTTTGCGCTATCGACGAAAGGTGCGACCAGTAATACGGCTCGTTACCTTGCCCAAACACAAAACGAAGCGGACTTAGTGGGCGGAGTGAGTAAAAGTGGTGATGTGTATCTTGACCATACGATGTTTGACCTTGTGCAAACTGCGACAATAAATGACAGTTTGAAATTTGGTGATGAGGTGCTAAAACGCATGGGGAGGGTTAACAAACTGCATAAGAACAAAGTTGACCAAGCCGGGTTTGCGGTACTTAAAGCACCTGAGATCCCGTCGATTTTAGTCGAAACCGCTTTTATTAGTAATTTGGAAGAAGAGAAAAAATTAAAAACAGCGAAATTCCAACAGCAAATGGCAGAATCCATTTTTGAAGGCGTTAAAGCTTATTTTCGTAACGGTGGTGAATTAGCGATCCGCAATTAGTTAATTTTAAACAGATTAAGAAAGGTGATGAACGTATGTGAATCGCCTTTTTTTATTTTTTATGGATGGTTAAAAATAGTGTTTTACAGTGGGATTAAAAAAGGTGATGGGATCAGAAAGAATATACAAATAAATTGGTTGCGGGGGCTGGATTTGAACCAACGACCTTCGGGTTATGAGCCCGACGAGCTACCATGCTGCTCCACCCCGCGACTGAAGAGGTAAAAAATTGGTTGCGGGAGCTGGATTTGAACCAACGACCTTCGGGTTATGAGCCCGACGAGCTACCATGCTGCTCCATCCCGCGACTGAATTTTTACGACTTTATACTGCAGATTTTTGTGACTTTACTGATTTAATCAGTAATTGGTTGCGGGGGCTGGATTTGAACCAACGACCTTCGGGTTATGAGCCCGACGAGCTACCAAGCTGCTCCACCCCGCGTCCGATGCGGGCACTATACTCGGGATGAGATCTGATGCAAGTTTTTTCGTGTTTTTTTTTCAAAATTTAGCATTTACAGAACAAAATTTGTTCTGTCTGGCTGTTTTTTACACTTTGATGAGTTGGTGAATGAAAATAACCACTCTAAATATATTTACACGTTTCATTCCCTAATGGGGTTTGCTATTGTGCGTTTCATATTGGATTGTTGGATTTATCTGGGTGGTAGAGTATGAATATAGAGCTAATAAAAATCGTCAATAAACAAACACTAAAGAAATGGTTTGTAACTAGTATATTTCTTTCTTTATTAGCTGGGTGCCAAACTCATCCAACGGATAAAGGCCAACAATATAAAGATGGCCGCTTAGTGCAAGATTTACAAAAAGTAAATCAAGTGAATGTACAGGGGCGACCAATTAATGCGCCAGATTTTAATAAACAGGTTAATGAAATTAAAAATGCATCACCACGGCTGTTTAAAAATAACAATGATGCTTACCATGCCATAGAAAATTGGTTGATGGCGGGGGGAGATCCAGCTCAATTGGCAAATTTCAATTTAACCGCTTTTCAAATGGAAGGTGCCGATAATTATGGAAACGTACAATTTACAGGGTATTACACACCTGTGATTGAGGCACGTCGTATGGCACAAGGTGAATTTCGTTATCCGCTGTACGGAATGCCCCCAAAAGGAAAAAAACGTTTACCTAGCCGAGCAGCGATTTATAACGGTGCCCTGAGTGATAATTTAATTTTAGCTTATAGTAATTCCCCCGTTGAAAATTTCATGATGGAAGTTCAGGGAAGTGGCTATGTTGATTTTGGGGATGGCAGCCCACTGAATTTCTTTGGTTATGCAGGTAAAAATGGTCACGCCTATAAAAGTATCGGAAAAGTGCTGGTAGATCGCGGTGAGGTTCCTCTAAGCCAGATGTCATTGCAAGCTATCCATGATTGGACTAATCAGCACAGCGAGCAAGAAGTTCGCCAACTTTTAGAAGAAAACCCGTCATTTGTCTTTTTTAAACCGCAATCATTTGTCCCTGTTAGAGGAGCAAGTGCAGTTCCTTTAATTGCGAAGGCATCCGTTGCATCAGATAAAACTCTCATTCCACCGGGTACAGCCTTACTCGCGGAAATCCCTGTATTAGATAATAATGGGAAATTTACGGGGCAGTACGAAATGCGTATGATGATAGCCTTGGATGTCGGTGGTGCAATTAAAGGGCATCATTTTGATATTTACCATGGTATAGGCCATGACGCTGGGAAAATGGCCGGTTTTTATAATCATTATGGGCGAGTTTGGGTGCTGAAAAAAAGCCAGCCGCTATTTGGTTGACTGTAGTTACAGGTTTAACTGAGGTTATTCGTTATTATGCAAGCTAAGCTTTCTGATGCTTGGATGCAGCGTTTTGCTGGGATCGGGCGTTTATATGGGCAACATGCTCTTCATCTTTTTGCACGTTCCCATGTTTGTGTCATTGGGGTTGGTGGGGTCGGTGTTTGGGCCGCGGAGGCGCTTGCACGTTCAGGTATTGGGTGCATCACATTGATTGATATGGATGATATCTGTGTGACTAATACTAATCGTCAATTACATGCCATCAAGTCGACTGTTGGGCAGCCAAAAGTTGATGTGATGAGAAATCGTATTCTAGACATTAATCCTGAATGTGTAGTGAATGTTATTGATGACTTTATTACGGTTGATAATGTCGCTCATTACCTTAGTACAGGGTTTGATTATGTTATTGATGCCATTGATAGCGTAAGACCTAAAGCTGCGTTGCTAGCGTATTGTAGGCGCTTTAAAATACCTATTATCACCACTGGTGGGGCTGGTGGGCAAATCGACCCAACAAAAATTCAAGTGGCAGACTTGGCTAAGACTATCCAAGACCCATTAGCGGCTAAGTTGCGAGAACGCTTAAAATCTGATTTTAACGTCGTTAAAAATGGAAAAGGAAAGCTTGGGATTGATTGTGTTTTTTCTACCGAGCAGCTTATGTATCCACAAAGTGATGGCACGGTATGTGCGGCAAAAAGTACTGCGGATGGTTCTAAGCGCATGGACTGCGCTTCAGGCTTTGGGGCAGTGACTATGGTTACGGCGAGTTTTGGGTTTATTGCTGTCTCACATGCACTTAAAAAGATGATAGCAAAATCACAACGGGAAATGGAAAATCTGTAAAGTGAATGAGGCTATTGCGATAGATAGCCTCATCCAATGAATTACGCAGGTGTCATTTCATTGGCAATATTTTGAATTGCAGTAATGAGTGATTGAATACCATTTTGGCGGGATTCGCTGAGTTGGTTAGGTAAGCCGGTTTGAGCTAATAAGTTATTAAAATCAATTTCCATGATCTCTTTTGCTGTTTTTTGCTCTATTGCCGCTAATAAAATGGCAAATAACCCTTTCACCACTCGGCCTTCACTATCCCCATAAAAATGAAATGTTTCATCATCATTGAGAAGCGCTCCAATCCAAACTCGGTTTTCACAGCCTTTAACCTCTTGAGTTTGCAGCTTTTCATCATCAGACAATACAGGCAGTTTTCTCGCCAATTGAATTAACAAACGATATTTATCTTCCCATGCTTTATGTGTGGAAAACTGTTCAACTATTTCTTGAATTTTAATCTCTGTACCGAATGGGTGCGGAGCAAGTTCATGGTTAGTCGAAGTCATTAGGCTTCCTTTATTGATTTATTCATTGAGTATAGAAAGTGAAACGGTGACTGCGTCAATAAATTTATCGACATCTTGCAGGTTGTTGTAAGGCATCATTGAGATACGCAAGCAGCCACTTATATTTAATGCATCCATTAATGGTTGGGTGCAGTGTTGACCATAGCGTAGTGCAATATTTTGCTCGGTCAAGAGGGCTCCCAGATCACTATGATGAACATCTTTGAAGTTAAATGATAGCAAAGGAGAATGTGGCACACTATAGCTAATAAAGCCGGGAAGTGCCGATAGTTTTTTAGTTGCATATTCGGTTAATGAGCAAGTATATGTTTCTGCTAGTGTTAAATTTGTCTCTTCCAGCCACTCTAGGACAGCTGAAAAGGCAATTACTCCAGCAATATTCGGTGTCCCTGCTTCGAACCGTTGGGGAATAGGAGCAAGTGTAAAATTATCAAATGTGACGTGAGTCAGCATTTTACCGCCACCATGCCAAGGGGACATTCGCTCTAACAGTTCTGTTTTTGCATAGCAAACCCCAAGCCCTGTGGGTCCATATAACTTATGTGCTGAAAATACATAGAAATCGATATTCAGATCACTGACATTAATAGGGCTATGGACGACACCTTGTGCACCATCAACAACGACGAGAGCTCCGATTTGGTGGGCAAGTTGGGTGACTGTCTGTATATCTGGCTGATACCCAGTTACATTGGACATTTGCGTAATAGCGATCACCTTCGTTTTTTCTGATAATTTAGATTTGAGTACATCAATGCTCAATGTCAGGTTTTTTTCAACTGGCCATTTTATAATTTTTGCACCGGTTTGCTGTGAAAGCATAATCCATGGTAATAAATTTGAATGATGTTCTATTTCACTAACAATAATTTCATCATCAGGTTGTAATGTTGAGCGAAAATAACCTTGTGTAATTAAATTAATTGATTCTGTTGTCCCGCGTGTCCAAATAATATTTCTTTCACTTGAAGCACGAATATATTTTGCAGCACGAATTCGCCCCTGCTCATAATCACGTGTTAATTTTAATGATTCAGGTGACTGCCCTCGGTATACCGAACTGCCCGACAAGCGGTAGTAGTCATTTGATGCATTGATCATGGCAATAGGTTTCAGTGCAGTGGCGGCACTATCAAAAAATAGTGTTGACGAGTCTATCGCTGGAAAGGCGAGGCGAAATGTGGTGTCGCTAAAATGATCCATGAGTATTTTCTTTTTAGTCAAAATTTCAAGGTAATTTGAATTACTGAGTGCTGTATTGCTGATTGTACATTTATTAGTACATTTATAGTTATTTTCTGATTAATTTAAACCCATCATTTTTTAATCTAAACATTGAAATATTTTGTTACGTTTGGTATTAATTGTTGGTAATTATTCTAGATGTGGTTTCAAGATGATTCAGTGTTTTGCATTACAATGCAACGCCTTTTACGTATAAATTTATTTTTTTAAGTGCTTAGTAAATAATTTTCAAGATTTATCTTAAATATCTTACTGAAAGTTTTTTCTGTACACTTGTATTTATCTATAGATATTTGTATTTATTAAGTTAAATTGCTTAAGTAAATACCGAAATGACATTAAAAAAAGAGTAAAAAAAGAGTAAAAAAAAGCACCGCGTGTTGGCGGTGCACTATATAAAATCACTATGGACAGACAGGGTAAATGTACAGGAAGTGAAAAAACAGTAGCTAAAGCTACAAAGGTCTGGTTCAACCAGACAACTTGCAAACACAACATCACAACCACAAAGCCAAAAGTTTCAAAGTAACTAAACTCTGTAACTTTTCGTTCCGGCTTAGGAAGTGTGCATACTATAGGTATTTACTAGCGTATCCTCAAGGGACAAATTATAATGCTTCGGATGAAAAAAACTAATGCATAACAAGATGCCAAGTAGAAGTGATTATGTCTAAAAGATTACCGCCCCTAAATGCACTGAGAGTCTTTGACGCTGCAGCTCGTCATTTAAGTTTTACTAAGGCAGCAGAAGAATTATTTGTCACTCAAGCGGCCGTTAGCCACCAAATGAAAAGTTTGGAGGATTTCCTTGGGTTGAAATTATTTCGTCGACGCAATCGGTCATTGTTGTTGACAGAAGAGGGACAAAGTTATTACCTTGATATTAAAGAAATTTTTTCTTCTTTAAATGAGGCGACACGTAAGCTACAGGCAAGGAGCGCGAAGGGAGCATTAACAGTGAGTTTATCCCCAAGTTTTGCGATTCAGTGGCTGGTACCAAGGCTTTCAGGCTTTAATCAAGCCTACCCAGGAATTGATGTGCGGATCCAAGCTGTAGATAGAGAAGAAGATAAATTGGCTGATGACGTTGATGTCGCTATTTTCTACGGTAAGGGTAATTGGCCAGGATTAAGAACAGATAGGCTTTATGCTGAATATTTAATGCCAGTCTGTTCACCATCTTTATTAACTGGGGATAGCCAACTAAAAGTTCCTGAAGATCTAGCAAAACATACGTTACTTCACGATTCTTCACGAAGAGACTGGCAAGCATATGTTAAGCAACTAGAGTTACAAAATGTAGTCAATGTACAGCAAGGCCCTATTTTTAGTCATAGTGCTATGGTGATTCAAGCTGCTGTTCATGGTCAGGGGGTTGCATTAACGAATAATGTTATGGCCAAAAATGAAATTGACGCAGGGCGCTTAGTTTGTCCCTTTAGTGAGGTATTAGTTAGTAAAAACGCTTTCTACCTAGTTTGCCAAGAAAATCAGGCAGATTTAGGAAAAATAGCTGCATTTCGCCAATGGATCCTTGGGCAGGCAGCAAGTGAACAAGAGAAATTAGGCTTTATTACGGGTGACCAAGATGTGGCGCTTATTCAGTAATCAAGTATTTAAATAAAAGGTGTTACTGTGAATAGTCGTTTGATGTTAATTTTCGCTGGAATTAGTGGCTTCTTTACTGTGGCTTTCGGAGCTATTGGTTCGCATGCGTTATCGTCAATTATGAGTGTCCATCAAATGGACTGGATTGAAATAGGGCTACGTTATCAAATGCTGCATACTGTAGCACTGATGGTGCTTGGGGCTGTTTTATTGCGTAAAATTATCCTATGGTTCTATTGGTCAGGTGTGTTTTTCTCTGTTGGAATACTTCTTTTTAGCGGTAGCCTTTATTGTATGGCACTATTGCAGGTAAAATACTTCTCTTATTTTACGCCAATAGGTGGTGTATGTTTCCTAATTGGTTGGCTGTTAGTGGTTATTGGCGCTATGCGTCTAAGGAAATCGGCGTCACGCAATGAGTAATAAAATTGCACTATATTGCCGTCCAGGCTTTGAAAAAGAATGTGCAGCAGAGATTACAGATAAAGCAGGGCAAAAAGAGATTTATGGTTTTGCCCGCGTAAAAGAAAATAGTGGTTATGTTATTTTTGAGTGTTATCAAGCAGAAGATGCCGACACACTCGCACGGACGTTGCCTTTTCGAGAATTAATTTTTGCTCGTCAAATGATTGTAATAGGAGACTTACTTAAGGACTTACCGCCTGAAGACCGTATTACTCCGATTGTAAATGCATTGAGTCAGCAAGTTGCGCGGGCAGGTGATATCCGTGTTGAAGTTGCTGATACCAACGAATCGAAAGAGCTGCTGAAATTTTGCCGTAAGTTTACGGTACCTTTGCGTAATGCATTACGCAAAGAAAAAATCTTATTGCCACTAGAAAACTTTAAGCGGCCCGTTATTCATGTGTTCTTTATTGCCCCAGGTTGTTGCTATACCGGGTATTCATATACCAATAATAGTTCAAATTTCTATATGGGGATCCCAAGGTTAAAATTCCCATCGGATGCGCCGAGCCGTTCAACCTTAAAACTTGAGGAAGCTTTCCATGTCTTTATTCCTTATGAAGAGTGGGAAGAGCGTTTAGCGAGCGGAATGAAAGCAGTCGATCTTGGTGCATGTCCAGGTGGATGGACTTATCAATTGGTAAAACGTAGTATGATGGTGGATGCTGTAGATAACGGCCCAATGGCGGAAAGCCTTATGGATACAGGGCAAGTTAAGCATCACCGTGAAGATGGGTTTAAATTTAAACCAACGTCCCACAATATTACGTGGTTAGTCTGTGATATGGTCGAAAAACCGGCTAAAGTTGCTGCGTTAATGACGGAGTGGCTTGCACAAGGTTGGTGCCGAGAGGCCATTTTTAACTTAAAATTGCCGATGAAAAAGCGCTATGAAGAAGTTTCACATATCTTAGAAAAGATGAAAACACAGCTTAAAGAGCAAGGCGTTAATGTGTTGATTCAAGCGAAACAGCTTTATCATGACCGCGAAGAAGTGACTGTACATGTGATGAGGATATGGTCGGCAAATCCAATGGCACGCGAGTATTATTAATCCATAAAATCAGCTAATAAGAAGGGCCACTAATTAAGTGGCCTTCTTGTATATATTAGTTGGTTCTATAACGTAGCTGATTCAAATTTCCTTGTAACGCGATATCGGTTCTTAAAGTTGCAATATCTCGACAAATCAATGCCATTTCCTGTTGATTGATGAGTTTTTTCTGCCACTTTTCTTCAAGTTTATCTAAATTAGCAAATATATTTTCAATAGAATGGTATTGCTGCAATAAGGTTGTGGCACTTTTGGGGCCAATACCTGCAACCCCAGGAACCTTACTGCTACTGATCCCTGCGAGTCCCCAATAATCAGGGAGTTGCTCAGGAGAAACACCAAATTCTTTCTCGATAAAGGGGATATCAAGCCAGCGCTTTTGAAAATAGTCACGAATTCTTAAGTTAGGAGAAAGGAGTTGGCAATAACCTTTATCTGTGGACACGATGGTAACCGTATGACCAGAGCCCGCAATGCGTGTTGCTAAGGTTGCGGCTAAGTCATCAGCTTCATCCCCTTCAGACTGCCAGCAGTGAATCCCTTTTTCTTTAAATAAAGCGGTTAATGCAGGGAGTTCGGCATGCAAATCTTCAGGCATAGGTTGTCGGCCAGCTTTATAATCAGGCAGCTTTTCATGGCGCCAGCTTTGATGACGTCCTTCTTCATCAAACACAGCGACAATGTGTGTGGCCTCTGTATGGGTGATCAACTGCGCTATTGCAGATAAACAAGTTTCTCCACATGGGCTTCCTTGCACCGCGTGGATCCGGCGTATTAAGTTTAATGCATCAATAATTAATAAATGGATCATAAATACGCCATCATTATTTATTTCACGATTTCATAGCAAGGTTCGTATGCAGTACCACCCGGTAATTTCATACGATGTTGTTCAACGAAGCCTTGTAATAACACATCCATACGCTTCATTAGCTCACTATCACCGTGAATTTTGAATGGGCCATGTTTTTCGATGGCTTTCATACCAACTTCTTTCACGTTACCAGCGACAATACCGGAGAAAGCACGACGTAAATCTGAAGCCAATTTTTCAGGTGCTTGTCCTGGGTGTAGGTTCAGTGACGCCATATTTTCATGCGTTGGTTCGAATGGATGCTGTAAATCGTGAGCAATTTTGATCGACCAGTTGAAGCTATAGGCATCACCAGTGCTACGGCGATTTTCTTTAACTTGTGGCATGCTACGTTTCATCACACGAGCAACTTCTGGAGCATCATCAATAATAATTTGGTAATGCTTGCTGGCTTCATCACCTAAAGTGTGACGAATAAAATCGTCTAATACTTCAAAGTATTCAGCACTTTCTTTTGGACCCGTTAAAATCAATGGCAGAACTTGTTCACTGTTAGCTGGATCCATCAAGATACCAAGTAAATAAAGCAACTCTTCAGCTGTACCGACACCGCCAGGGAAGATAATAATCCCATGACCTAATCGAACGAATGCCTCTAAACGTTTTTCGATATCAGGCATAATGATGAGCTCGTTCACTAATGGGTTTGGTGGCTCAGCCGCAATAATTGAAGGTTCAGTTAAGCCGATAAAACGGCTATTTTTGTATTGTTGTTGGGCATGGCCAACAGCAGCACCTTTCATTGGTGCTTCCATAGCTCCGGGACCACAACCTGTACAGATATTGAGTTCACGTAAGCCAAGTTCGTTACCGACCTTACGACCATATAGGTATTCAATTTCATTAATTGAGTGGCCACCCCAGCAAACAATCATACTTGGGTCTTCATCAATGTGCAGTGCGCGAGCATTACGCAAGATGGAGAAAATCATGTTGGTGATGTGGGTGCCATTTTCGAGGTCTAGATTAAATCGCTCTTTGGCATGTGTAATTTGCGCATGTACGAATAAAATGTCACGTAATACGGCAAACAGGTTTGCTTGTAAGGTGCGGATGATTTTACCATCAACGAAGGCTTTTTCTGGTGGCTCGATAAGTTCGAGCTTAACGCCGCGCTCACGACGTAATACGTTGATATCAAAATCTTTACTTTTTTCTAAAAGCTCTTTACTGCTATCGGTTAAGCTGCCTGAATGCAAAACGGCTAAAGAGCAATTCCTAAATAATTGGTACAAATCGCTACTGGCCGTGCGTTTTAGCATATCAACTTCAAGTTGAGAGAGTAGATCCATAGATCCTAATGGACTGATGTGAGTAATCAAGTAGTACTCCTTTACCCAATGGGTTCTTGATATGTGATTGTACTGTAAATGCATTAATTACATTTATTTTTCAACTATATGTCACTTATTGCCGTGATAAACGACCTAATTCAGGCTTAAATTCTTCATTACTACGCCATGGGTTTATATCAAGCCCTCCACGGCGAGTATAGCGTGCGTAAACACTTAATTTTTCAGGTTTACACAATTGCATAATGTCAGTGAAAATGCGTTCAACGCACTGTTCGTGAAATTCATTATGATGACGAAATGAAACTAAATAACGCAATAAAGCTTCGCGATCAATTTTTGGCCCACGATAGTGGATTTGCACAGAGCCCCAGTCAGGTTGATTGGTAATTAAGCAGTTTGATTTTAATAAATGGCTTACTAACGTTTCGTCGACAACCTGTTGCTGGGTACAATTCGCCAAATAGTCTCGATTAAACTCATAATTATCAATATCAATTTCTTGCTCATCAATACATTCGCCAAGTAATGGCTGGATAGGTTGATGAGAAAAATGGGCTAATTTATGGAGTGTAACGCTTACTTGGCCATTAGCACAGTGGCTTAAATCATTTTGCAAAGCGCTTCGCACATTTTCCCAAGTTTCAAAACGTGTTTGGTTAAAACTGTTTAGATAAAGCTTAAAACTTTTTGATTCAATTAAATTTTCGCTATTTGCATCAACACTAACCGAACCTATTGCTACCTGAGGAACACCACGCTGATTTAGCCATGAAAGCTCATACATTGTCCAAATATCGGCACCGTGAAACGGAAGCGCCTTAGCGTGAATGGCTAAAGGATCTCGATTTAAACTACGAGGGACGGCTTGCAATAATGTGGCATCATATCGGTCATGGTACGTCGTTTTCTTCCCAAGTGTTAAATTATTAAGTGCGGGATTATTCTGGTAGTGTGACATAGGGGTCCTTATACTTCATAAACTTAAAATGAGGCTTACAGGTAAAAAATTGGGATGTTTTCTTCATTTGCAAACTTCTGTCATAATACCATTTATCTACTACATTGACGCCTTTCTCTTTAAATTGGCTACAAAAAACGCATAACTATGAATACATCACACTCTGTCGCTCTACAAAATTTTACTCACAAATATATTTCGCAGTGGCACCAACAAACGGGTTTACCTCCTGCCTCAACAGATCTCTATGGTGTTCCATCTCCATGTATTGTCCGTACAGGTGAAAACTGGGTTTATTGGGAGCCTCAGCCATTCCCAATAAAGGATGCGAACTTAGACAAAGTCGCGACAGCATTGGAAATCAATTTACAAGATGACATCCATGCTTTTTATACGACACAACTTGCTGGTGATATGAAAGCCACATTTCGAGATATTACGCTGAGTTTAGTGCAGGTATGGAATGAAGATGATTTCATCCGTTTGCAAGAAAATTTAATTGGCCATTTAGTCACTCAGAAGCGCTTAAAACTATCCCCCACGCTGTTCATTGCGACTTTAGAATCAGAGATTGAAATGATTTCAATGTGTAATCTCACGGGGGAAATTATATTAGAAAAATTTGGTAGTCAGGAAAGGCGTGTACTTTCTTCGAATTTAACAAGTTTTCTCGATGAACTAGTGGTTGTCATTGAACCTCAGGGGTAAGTATTTTGAAGTGGTTTTGTGTAAGCAAATGCCTACAATTGAGCTAAGTCATCTCTTAAAAAACGATCTTTATATTGTAATGATAATTATTTAACTTTTAATTTCATGGCGTTACTATCTGGTTTGTGATTTGTAGGTATTTTCACCGTATTATTGTTTATTTTGCTAGGTTGTTTCATTAATACATTTAATGCATTCTTATCTCGCTGGACAGGGTAAACTCGTTTAGCTTTTTATACCTTAATGCTTAATATAAGGTGTAAAAATTGTTTAAAACAAAGCGATGGAACGCGACTAGGTGACGAATCTATAAATTTGTTTTAATCAACAGGATGTTGAATGACGGGAAGTCATTTGCAGGATGCGTAAATTTTAAAGTATGAGCCAGTCAGCTTCGGTTGACTGGCTTTTTTAGTTATGCGTTTATTACAGTAGAGAGATAGAAAAGTATCAATGGTAATTTAACTTGTTAAAAATCAATGCATTGCCCTGGTTGAGTTTTCGGTTAACGAGGCAATAATATCTTGGGTCATGGTATCGCGTAGTGCTTCTCGGCGGCGAAATTCAGCACGACGCTGGCTTTTCACTGACTCAATGTCTCGTACTGGTTCTTGAATGGGTAATTGGAACCAACCATCAGGTGTTTTCTTTGCACTACATTCTTGCCAAAACGTATCGTAGCTTGATTTCAAATGCTGGCTCTTAATATGGCACTGGTTTGAAATCCCTAATATTGATTTGGCCTGAAAGAAGGTTGCTACTGCATAAACCGCGGACATTAATAAGTTTTTCGGTCTCATTCCGTGCATCTGCTTAGTTATCAACCTAACTTGGTCGACACTTTGTTCAGTGGAAGGGCCTTGTAAAGAGCACACATACAATTGTCCTTCAGGGCCAAAGGAAAAACTCATTAAATAAATATCGTCACCCGTTTCATTTCTCAAGTGTAAGGTGAGATCACCTTCCCGAGGATATTGAGAATAAATCAATGTTAATTGAGCAAATTCTCCTGATTTTAATTCAATGTTGGCTACATTAAGCCCTTGGCGCTTAGCACAAAACATCGCTTCAAGCGCTTCAGGTTTAAATGTGGTTTCAATTAAATTTAGCGTGTAGCTGGCAGTTAATAATTTTTGTTTTCCATTCCAATTTTTATGTAGGTATTTATTGATTGGGCGCTCAATGAAGTGAGGAACGCCTTCAATAACGGAAGAAAACTGAGCACTACGGTAGTTTTGACACATAAATTGATAATGCTGATATTGTGACGAAGGTAGCTTTGAAATGCGTATTTTTCTTTTTAATTCAATATAGTTAGAGTTTAAAGCTTTCCAGACTTTATTTTCCTTGCGCCACTGTTTTAGTCGTCCCATAAATAAACCATTTTGCTGTTAATTATTTTGTAAGTTATAAATTGATAAAACATTTAATTTTACATGTGTTATCTGCAACGAAACATAAACAGAATTTATTAAATGAGTTGTTAGCTTAATGGTCGCGATAATAATTATAGATAAGGAAAATGAATCAGCTTGTATTTACTCATTTTTAACCCCATTTATTCGACAGAATTGTTATACAAAATATCGTATATTTGCCATTGCTATTACTAAATGAGTTTAAGTATGAATATTGAACAACGTATCATTGAGAAGCTTCGTCACTTAGAAGAGGAAATGAAATTAAAATCTCTTTGGAGGGAGCAACCGCCTTTGCCAGACGCTTTTAATAGTGTAGAGCCTTTTTGTATTGACACGATGGAGGCGATAGAGTGGCTACAGTGGATTTTGATCCCCCGCCTGCAAATGTTAATTGAGCAAGGGGCGACGCTGCCAACTAACTTTGCGGTTGCTCCTTATTTTGAAGAAGCTTATAAGCATGATGAAGAAGAACAATACACCCTAATTATTGATTATTTGCGTGAATTAGATGGTTTTTTCTCAACAAAGACCCACGGGTAATTTATTGATGCTGGAAATTATTTATCACGATGAGTATATGGTGGCTGTGAATAAGCCCGCGGGGATGCTAGTGCATCGCAGTTGGCTGGACAGTAAAGAAACCGTCTTTGTGATGCAAACATTACGTGACCAAATTGGCCAGTATGTTTATCCCATTCATCGCTTAGATAGGCCAACCTCAGGTATATTACTTTTTGCATTATCGAGTGAGGTTGCAAGGCTGTTGTCGGCTCAATTTGAAAACCATCAGTTAGAAAAAGTGTATCATGCCATTGTTCGTGGCTATTTAACTGAAGAGCAAACCATCGATTATCCGTTGTTAGAAGAGTTAGATAAAATTGCGGATAAGCATGCATCACGTGAGCCTGTTTTGCAGGAGTGTGTTACCCACTGTAAACCGATAGCAACAGTTGAATGTCCCATTGCGATTGGGCGATATGAAACATCAAGATTTAGTTTGGTTGAATTAAAACCTGAAACTGGTCGTAAACATCAATTGAGAAGGCATATGTCTCACCTTCGCCATCCTATTATTGGAGATAGCAAGCATGGCGACTTACGCCAAAATAGAGGCGTGAATACGCATTTTTCAGTATCGCGCTTGATGTTACATGCCAGCTTATTAAATTTAAACCACCCAATAACAAAAGAAAATATATCGTTGGTTGCCACATGGGATACACAATGGTTGTCATTAATTGAGCAATTTGGATGGTCAGGCAAAGTTGAAAAATTAGGGATAAACGTTATTAACTCATCAAGTTAACTATAAAATAGAGGGAAAGTTATGTCAAAAATAGGCATTTTTGTTGGAACTGTCTACGGTAACTCTTTAGCTGTTGCAGAAACAGCACAAGAAATTTTAGAGCAGCTAGGGCATGAAGTGGTTGTTTTTGATGAGCCCACCTTGAACGATTGGCAACTTTATAATTCAGGCAATGAAATTGCGCTTATTGTTACCTCGTCGACAGGGCAAGGAGATTTACCGGACACTATCGCTCCGTTATATAGTGAAATCAAAGATGTTGTCGGTTATCAACCTGACTTGCGTTATGGCTTAATTGCTTTAGGCGATAGCAGCTATGAAAGCTTTTGTGGGGCCGGTATTCGTTTTGATGAGTTGTTAGCTGAACAATCAGCGACCCGTATTGGTGATATTTTATTTATTGATGCAATTGAGGTGGATGTTCCTGAGGAGTTTGCTAAGCCTTGGATTGAAGCGTGGGCAGAGCTGCTCTAAAAAATGTCTGCACCGTAGTATTACCTATATTAATGATAAATATTGGCAGTGCTACGGCGCAGTAAATTAATCATTTCACCTGTAAATTATTTACGGGTCAGTTTTTCTAGATCCGCTTCAATTTCTGCGATCTTATTTGAAACCACGTGTTCAAGATGGCGTAAGTCATCAAGAATTTTGTGTTTTAAATCAATATCAGTTTGATCTGTTTGGCAAATTTGGTCTAGTTCTTCGATGGCATAACGCAGGTTAGTGTTAATTTCATTAATTTCTTTGAAATTATTATTACCGTCAGCAATAGTTTTACGCTGGCGTGGGTATTTGAATTTTACACTTTTAGCGAAAAACTCACCTTTATCTTTGCGAAAATATATTTTTAAAATGTCATTATTCGCTTCTTGGCGTAAGGTGTAGCGGTCGATGTCTTGAGGGTTACTGATGCCTAAACTTTTCAAATTATCGTACATGTTAGCTCGCTTTACTGTAGAGACAGAGTCGGTAAACAAAGTGATAGTGTGAGCAGGCCGTAACAATATCGGTCTATTTCTCGTTAATAAGTTATCTATTCCACTCGTTTGGATGATAGATAGAATGATGTTATTACACAAACAGCATCATTATAATGAAAAATAAAATAATACAGTTTTATTAAAGGTAAACGGCAAAAGCCACGGATATATTATGCGCGATTTGTAGAAATTGACAAACTTCTCTTTGCAATTAATGCGCTAATATTAAAAGGTAACACTGATATGGCCACCCGAGTTGCATACGGGGGTATGCGATTCGGGATAGCTTTGGTTTTTTAACCTAATTACCGTCGCTCACATAAAAGCTTATTATAAAAACCAGTAACAGGTTTGGCGTGAGATTATAAAGGGTTAACTATTCATCAATGGTTCGTAATAATTCATTAATGCCTACTTTACCGCGGGTTTTTTCATCGACTTTCTTGACAATGACTGCGCAATACAGGCTATAACGACCATCTTTAGATGGTAGATTACCCGAAACAACTACGGAGCCAGCAGGGACTCGGCCATAATGGATTTCACCCGTTTCACGGTCATAGATTTTGGTGCTTTGCCCCAAATAAACGCCCATTGAAATGACGGAACCCTCTTCAACAATTACCCCTTCAACGACTTCAGAACGAGCACCAATAAAGCAATTGTCTTCAATAATCGTTGGGTTGGCTTGTAATGGTTCGAGTACACCACCGATCCCTACACCACCAGATAAATGCACGTTTTTACCAATCTGTGCACATGAGCCAACGGTTGCCCACGTATCCACCATCGAGCCCTCATCAACGTAGGCACCAATGTTGACATATGACGGCATTAATACGCTATTTTTAGCAATATAAGCGCCTTTACGTACCGCGGCAGGGGGAACAACTCGGAAGCCTTCTTTCTCGAAGCGAGCTTGGTCATAATCTGCAAATTTCATCGGGACTTTATCGAAATAACGGCTTTCTGCACCGTCAATGACTTGGTTATCTTGAATGCGAAATGATAATAAAACTGCTTTTTTCAGCCATTGGTGGGTAACCCAAACACCAGCAATTTTTTCAGCGACACGTAATTTTCCGTTGTCGAGTAATGCTATGGTATCTAGCACGGCTTGCTTTACCGAACTTGATACGGTATTTGGTGTGATATTGGCTCGCTCTTCGAACGCTTGTTCAATGATCGCTTGTAAATGCTGCATTGATTGTGTTTTCCTCTTAAATGACCTAAAAGTGAACGTTCACCATAAAAATGTGATGAACGCTATATTTTATCCTTCGATTTTAGGGTTTCTGTCAACCTTTCTGATAACTCTTGTTGCATATTTTTAGTCAAGGCCTTGTGATCTTTATCTGCTAAGACAAAGAAATCTTCTACTTTTTCGCCAATTGTCGTGATGCGTGCGCCATATAGCGAAATTTCCATTTGCGCAAAAATATGACCGATACGAGCCAATAACCCCGGTTGATCCAAAGCGAACAGCTCCATATAAGTGCGACGTTCGTTAGTGGAATGCAGGAAATTCACTTTTGTTGGCACAGTAAAGTGACGTAATTTTGACGGTAAGGTACGCGACTTAGGCAGTGAAATTTCAGGTTGCTGTACGGCTAATAACAACATTTTTCGGATATGGTCGTATCTGTCTTTGGATAGAGGGCTACCGTTAGGTTCCAGTACGATGAAGGTATCCATGGCCATATTGTCTTTATTGGTGAAAATTTGAGCGCTATGAATGCTTAAATTTCGCCGATCTAATTCGCTGGCAACAGCTGCAAATAAATGGGGTTTATCATGGCACCAAATAAAAATTTCGGTTCCGCCATGCTTAGGTTGCGTGCTGATTAACACCAATGGCTGGCTCAAGTCGTGGGCCAGTAAGTGCTTAGCATGCCATGCTAATTGGGATGGCGTATGACGTAAAAAATAATCAGCATGGCAGCGAGACCATAAGTTTTGTAGTTTCTCTTCATCGATGGATGATTGGCGCAGTAATGATAAAGCTTGATAACGGTGATGACGAATGCGTTCGCGTAAGTCAGGGGTACTTTGCATGCCTTGATTTAACTGGTGTTCTGTCGATAAAAATAGCTCACGAATTAAACTTTGTTTCCAGCTATTCCATAGCGTGCTATTTGTGGCACAAATATCTGCAACTGTTAAACACATCAAGTAGTTAAGCCGTGCAACAGTTTTAACTTCTCCTGCAAATTGCTTGATAATATCAGGGTCCTGAATATCGCGTCGTTGAGCTGTCACTGACATTAATAAGTGATTTTTTACCAACCAGGAAGCCAATTCAGCTTCTTTGACAGAAAAATCATGCAGTAAGGCGAAATCATAAACAAACTCAGAGCCGAGATCAGAGTGATCCCCTGAGCGGCCTTTAGCGATATCATGGAAAATCGCAGCTAATCGTAAAAGTTCGGGATGCAATAACTTGGGGTAAACACTGACACAAAGAGGGTGATCTCGGCGGTTTTCTTCTAATGTAAAACTATCAATTTTTTGCAGTACGCGGATCGTGTGTTCATCAACGGTATACGCATGAAATAGGTCGAATTGCATTTGACCAACGATATTGCCCCATAATGGAGTGTAGGCACTTAATACACTGTGAAGGTGCATAGGGACAAAAGCCCCTTTGATTGCTCTGGGATGGCGTAAAATTTTAATAAACAGTTTTCGGGCTTCAGGGATTTCGCATAGTGGCACTGAAAGGTTGCGGCGTGCATAACGAAGCTGACGCAATGTGGTGGAATAGATCCCTGTAATATTTGGATAGCGAGCCATTTGATAAAACATTTTTAAAATGGCGGCTGGCTGCTTAATAAATAACTCTTCATCAATAACGTCAATCAATGACCCGCGTAATTGGAATAGTGAATCAATAGTGCGGGGCTTTTCGTTGGGGTTAAGTGTTAAAATAGCTTCATCAAATAACTGCAATAACATTTGATTAAGTTCTCGAACACGGCGAGTGACGCGATAGAAATCTTTCATCATCCGTTCAACGGGTTGGTTTTTTTCGCCTTCATAACCCAGTAAGCGAGCCACACTAAACTGGCGGTCAAATAGCAGTCGATTATCATGGCGTTTCACCACTAAATGGAGTGCAAAGCGAATTTTCCATAAAAACATTAAGCACTCTTTGAGTTCTTGGCGCTCTTCTTCAGTGAGAAAGCCAAAGCCTACCATTTCATCGACGGTAGTTGCACCAAAATGGCGTCGTCCGACCCACAGTAAGGTATGGATATCTCGCAATCCCCCAGGGCTACTTTTAATATCAGGTTCTAAATTATAGCTGGTGCTATGGAAGCGTTGATGACGCTCTTGTTGCTCTTCAATTTTTGCGGCAAAAAAGACGGCAGAAGGCCAAAAACCATCGCTAAAAATGGTTTTTTGTAATCGTAAAAACAGAGTGACATCACCACAAATTAACCGTGATTCAATGAGGTTAGTTGCGGTGGTTAGATCCGCATTTCCGGCTTCAATACATTCAGCAAGGGAACGAACACTGTGGCCGATATCAAACCGCAAATCCCACAAGAGCGTGATAAATTGCCCTATTTCGCTAGCGATGTGTTCTGGAAGGGGGTTTTTACTTAAAACTAAAATATCAATGTCAGAAAGTGGATGTAGTTCATGGCGCCCATAACCCCCAACGGCGATCAGTGACATATCGGGCTGCTTATCAAATTTAAAAGATTGCCATAATCGAGTTAGTAACGCATCAAGGTAATCACTTCGCAAGTGAATAAGGTCGGCAACATTTTTACCTTGGTTGAAAGCCTCTTCCAACCATTGGTCGAAATCATCGACATGTTGTCTTAATGAATTCAATTCGAGGTCATGAGGACTAAATTGATTCGGAGATAGGTAGGAAGCTGAATTGGCTGTCATCTTTATCTTTCCGTATTGATAGCAATAGGGGTTAGCTACCAGCTTACGGTTTTTTGATAAAAATGAACAGAGGTAGAGCCTTCGATTAAAAAGGCTCTAAGAAGAAGATTATTCGTTAACTAATACCGCAGAGATAAAGGGCTCTTCTTCTTTACGGAGTGTGAGTATTTCACAGCCGTTATCTGTTACGACTAATGTGTGCTCATATTGCGCTGACCAACCGCGGTCTTTGGTTTTAACTGTCCAGCCATCTTTCATGGTACGAATGCGGTGATCACCCGTGTTGACCATTGGCTCAATGGTAAAAGTCATCCCTTTTTGCAGGACTACGCCACTGTCATCAGCGTCATAGTGCAGAACTTGTGGCTCTTCATGGAAACCTTGCCCAATGCCGTGGCCGCAATATTCACGCACAACTGAGAAATCTTGTTTTTCGACAAATTCTTGAATTGCTTTGCCCAGGGTACGTAAGCGAATACCCGGTTTAACCATACGGATAGCTAAATACAAGCTGTCTAGGGTGACTTGGCAAAGGCGTTCGCCTTGAATTGTCGGTTTACCAACGATAAACATTTTGGAGGTATCGCCATGGAAACCCTCTTTAATAACAGTGACATCGATATTGACAATATCGCCATCTTTCAAAATTTTATCGTCGCTAGGAATACCGTGGCAGATGACATCATTCACGGAAATACAAACAGATTTAGGAAAACCGTGATAATCCAAACATGCAGGGATAGCTTTCTGCACATCAACAATGTGTTGATGACATAGGCGGTCTAATTCACCTGTACTAACACCCGGCACAACGTGCGGTGCAATCATTTCTAATACTTCTGCTGCTAAGCGACCAGCAACTCGCATTTTCTGAATATCTTCTTCAGTTTTGATAATAATAGCCATGAATTTAGTCCATTCATGCCAACATTGATTTGATGGCATGTTAAAAAGAGGGGGGAAAATAGGGAGCCCATTTTACCTCGATAAGATATATGGTAACAGCCACCACATTTTCTGCCAACTAGCTATCGAGTGGATCCGAAAGTCGAAGTCGCTGCATAGTAGATAAGGAACGGTACGGAGTTTGTTCATTTTGAGCTTTTAATAGCACAAAATGCAAAATAATCACGAAGGCCATTGAGAATGGCATAATAAAAATAAGGCTTTTTTATCTTGTCAAAAAGTGACTATAATTAGCCTGAGTGATGGTTAAATATTGCTCAGGCGAATCGCTTTAAATTAAATCCATTTTTAGGCATTTTTGTGAACGAAAAAAACAACAAAAGTTGGCTTCTAAGTTGGTTTTATGGTATAAAGCGCGCCGGCAATCCATATTATTTCTTATCAGCATCATCGAAGTGTCATTTTATGGCATCAAGATGAAGTGGCTTATGATGAAAGTTTGGATGTGCGAAACTTAAAACTCAATTGTGTAATAACACACACAAATCGACACGTGCACCGGGGTGCTCTTATGCGTTTTAACGCAGCTTTGGAGTCGGTAGCATGGGATTTGTGGAGGCATAACCCCAATTACTTAAATACAGAGGTATTAAATGGCAACTGTTTCCATGCGCGATATGTTACAAGCAGGCGTACACTTTGGTCACCAGACTCGTTACTGGAACCCAAAAATGAAACCTTTCATTTTCGGTGCGCGTAACAAAGTTCATATCATCAACCTGGAAAAAACTGTTCCAATGTTCAACGAAGCTCTGGCTGAGTTGACTAAAATTGCTTCTCGTAAAGGCAAAATTCTGTTTGTCGGTACTAAACGTGCTGCAAGCGAAGCCGTTCAAGAAGCTGCTAACAGCTGTGATCAGTATTTCGTTAACCACCGTTGGTTAGGCGGAATGTTGACTAACTGGAAAACCGTTCGTCAGTCAATCAAACGTCTGAAAGATTTAGAAGTTCAATCACAAGACGGTACTTTCGACAAACTGACTAAGAAAGAAGCGCTGATGCGTACTCGTGAACTTGGTAAGTTAGAAAACAGCTTAGGCGGTATCAAAGATATGGGCGGTTTACCTGACGCTCTGTTCGTTATCGATGCAGACCACGAACACATCGCTATTAAAGAAGCAAACAACTTGGGTATCCCAGTATTTGCTATCGTTGATACTAACTCTGATCCAGACGGTATCGACTTCGTTATCCCTGGTAACGATGATGCAATCCGTGCAATCAAACTGTATCTGGGCGCTGTAGCAAGCACCGTTCGTGAAGGTCGTTCACAAGATCTGGCTGTTCAAGCAGAAGAAAGCTTAGTAGAAGCTGAATAATAAGGTTTAAACCCTTATTTAGGTATTGCTATACAGGTACTGCTATATGTTAGAAGGGGCCTGATTTAGGCCCCTTTTATATATGAATCAGAACTATCCACGTGGGGAATATTCCCACGGGGAATATCGAGGAATAAATCACATGTCTGGAATTACCGCTGCATTGGTAAAAGAACTGCGCGAACGTACTGGCGCAGGTATGATGGAATGTAAAAAAGCACTTGTTGAAGCTAATGGTGACATCGAATTAGCAATTGATAACATGCGTAAATCAGGTCAAGCAAAAGCGGCTAAAAAAGCAGGTCGCGTTGCAGCTGAAGGTGTTATCCTGACTGAAGTTTTCAACGGTGGTAAAACAGGTGCTCTGGTTGAGCTGAACTGCGAAACTGACTTCGTTGCTAAAGATGCAGGTTTCATAGCATTCGGTAAAGAAGTTTTAGCTTCTGTTGTCGCTGACAAAAATGCGGATATCGAAGCGCTGAAAGCAAAATTCGAAGAAGCTCGTACAACATTAGTTGCGAAAATTGGTGAAAACATCAATATTCGTCGCGTTGCTATTCTGGAAGGCGCACAAGTAGGTAGCTACCTGCACGGTGCACGTATTGGTGTTTTAGTTGCAGCTGAAGGTGCTGACGAAGAATTACTGAAACACATTGCTATGCACATCGCTGCAAGCAAACCTGAATATGTGACTCCAGATGATGTCCCTGCTGATGTTGTTGCTCACGAGCACCAAATCCAGTTAGACATCGCTATGCAATCGGGTAAACCACGCGAAATCGCTGAAAAAATGGTTATCGGTCGCATGAACAAATTCACTGGCGAAATCTCTCTGACTGGCCAGCCTTTCGTAATGGACCCAAGCAAATCTGTTGGTGACTTACTGAAAGAGAAAGGTGCTACAGTTTCTGGTTTCCTTCGTTTTGAAGTTGGTGAAGGTATCGAAAAAGTTGAAACTGACTTTGCAGCAGAAGTTGCTGCAATGAGCAAGTAATCAACTAAGGGCCGCCAATTGGCGGCTCTGTTTTATATACGTCTATTCCCATCGATGTTTATGTCACTTACATAAATAGCGCTAGAATTCATTGTGTATAAAAACATTGTATTTAAACTCATTAAAAATTTAGGTATGTAGAATTCTATAATTCTACGTATGTTACCCCAATAAATCTCTGTTAGGACAGAACACCATGGCAACCAATGCAAAACCCGTTTATCAGCGTATCCTGCTTAAGCTAAGTGGCGAAGCCTTACAAGGCGCAGAAGGTTTTGGTATCGATGCTAGCGTTTTAGATCGTATGGCTCAGGAAATCAAAGAACTCATAGAACTGGGTATACAGGTCGGTGTCGTTATTGGCGGTGGTAACCTGTTTCGTGGTGCTGGTTTGGCACAAGCAGGCATGAACCGTGTTGTCGGAGACCACATGGGAATGCTAGCAACTGTGATGAACGGACTCGCAATGCGTGATGCATTACATCGCGCCTATGTGAATGCAAGACTGATGTCTGCAATTCCACTTAACGGTGTCTGTGATAACTATAGCTGGGCAGAAGCTATTAGCTTGTTACGTCACGGCCGTGTTGTTATTTTTTCTGCAGGAACAGGCAACCCATTTTTTACAACAGACTCTGCTGCGTGTCTACGTGGCATTGAAATTGAAGCGGATGTTGTATTAAAAGCGACAAAAGTTGATGGTGTGTATTCAGCAGACCCTGCTAAGGACCCAGATGCGGTCCTTTATGAAAATCTGAGTTACCAAGAAGTTTTAGAGCGTGAACTTAAAGTGATGGACTTGGCTGCGTTCACATTAGCACGTGACCATAACTTACCGATTCGCGTATTCAATATGAATAAGCCAGGCGCTTTACGACGCGTAGTTATGGGCGAAAATGAAGGAACTCTGATTTCTCACAATTAATACTCAGAGACATGACCTGAGTTTAAATGTATTATCTAGCATATAAATTCAGACTATTTAAGCGAGGCCGCATCGCGGCCTTTAATAACCAGTTCTTAAGGGTTGAAAACGTGATTAATGAAATCCAAAAAGATGCTCAAGACCGTATGGAAAAGAGCCTTGAAGCATTCAAAAACCAAATTAGTAAAGTTCGTACAGGCCGTGCATCCCCAAGTCTGTTAGATGGTATTACTGTTGAATATTATGGTTCAGCAACGCCTCTGCGCCAATTAGCAAACGTCACTGTTGAAGATTCACGCACATTAGCGATTTCTGTTTTTGACCGCAGCATGTCACCTGCGATTGAAAAAGCGATTATGGCATCTGACTTAGGTCTGAACCCATCATCAGCGGGTACCGTGATCCGTGTTCCTCTTCCTCCATTAACGGAAGAGCGTCGTAAAGACTTAATTAAAGTGGTTCGTGGTGAGGCAGAACAAGGCCGTATTGCTGTTCGTAACGTGCGCCGTGATGCTAACGATAAAGTAAAAGCTTTACTGAAAGATAAAGAAATCAGTGAAGATGATGAGCGTCGTTCACAGGATGATATCCAAAAGCTGACTGATAACTACATCAAGAAAGTTGATGAGTCATTAGCGCAAAAAGAAGCGGAGCTGATGGAGTTTTAATCCATCATGATAATAAAGCCACCAAAGCAAACAACTGTAAAAGTGTGCGCTAGCGTGGCTTTATTATTTTCATATCTATTAATAAATCTTTTCTAATCATTAAGCTGATATAATCTCAGTATTGAATTAATACAGAGTAACCAATCACTATGAAACGTCTGACAATCCTGGGTTCTACAGGTTCAATTGGTACCAATACACTTTCTGTTGTTCGCCAAAATCCCGAAAAATTTCAAATTATTGCTTTAGTGGCAGGAAAGAATGTCGCTGAAATGGCGAAACAGTGCCTTGAGTTTAATCCGAAATATGCCTCAATGGCGGATGAACCATCTGCAAAAGCGTTAAAAACTATTTTGACAGAGAATAATTGTAAAACTGAAGTTTTATCAGGAAAACAAGCTGCAATTGACCTTGCTGGCCTTGATGATGCAGACCAAGTGATGTCAGCAATTACCGGGGTTGCCGGTTTACTTCCTACTTTAGCAGCAATACGCAAAGGTAAAAGAATATTATTAGCGAATAAAGAGTCTTTAATTACCAGTGGCCGTTTATTCTTTAATGAGATTCGCAAGCACAATGCAACTGTGTTTCCTATTGATAGTGAGCATAATGCTATCTTCCAAAGTTTACCTGAAATTATTCAATTAAATTTAGGATTCTCTGATTTGTCTGCATCGGGTATTTCGAGCATCGTATTAACCGGTTCAGGCGGCCCATTTAGGGATACCCCGTTATCGCATTTTGATAATGTTACACCTGATGAAGCGTGTAACCACCCAAATTGGTCAATGGGGCGAAAAATATCAGTCGATTCAGCGACAATGATGAATAAAGGGCTAGAATATATTGAGGCTTGCTATTTTTTTAATGCGAGCGCCGAGCAAATGGAAGTGATTATCCATCCTCAATCTGTTATTCATTCCATGGTTCGGTATCAAGATGGTAGCGTGATAGCCCAGTTGGGGACGCCAGATATGCGTACACCGATTTCATACAGCATGGCTTATCCCCAGCGTATCGTATCTGGCGCAAAACCGCTTGATTTTGCAACACTTTCATCATTAACGTTTGTTCAGCCTGACTATCAACGTTATCCTTGCTTGAAGCTTGCAATCGATGCCTGTCATCAAGGACAAGCCGCGACAACTGTACTTAATGGTGCTAATGAAATGACCGTTGCCGCATTTCTTGAAGGTAAAATACGCTTTACGGATATCGCCAAAATCAACCACAATGTATTAGAAAACCAAGTTTTTTCTGAACCAGTTTCGATTGAAGAGGTCTTAGAAATCGACGGATGGGCGCGTAAAAATGCAGAAAAAATAATCGCTCAGACAATTTAGAACTGGTATGTGTTTTATTTAGTTGCTGATAGCCATAATAACTCTTTAATATGTGACGTGTTTAAAAAAAGAAAAACAACATGGTATCGCTTAGAGATTTAAGGATGTGTCTTATCAGCAAATTCAATAATAGTAGTTATTATTGGTCTGTATACTCAAAGTGGTACTCACAAGGATTAATATTTAATGAACTCTAGTGGTGAAAATCTCTCTGATTCAATGATGCCTAAGCATGTTGCTATCATTATGGATGGTAATGGCCGATGGGCGAAACAAAGAGGGAAACTTAGAATTTCAGGTCATAAGGCAGGCGTTGAGTCTGTCCGTAATTCTGTACGCTTTGCGGTAAAAAATAAAATTAGTTCGCTGACATTGTATGCCTTTAGTAGTGAAAACTGGAGAAGGCCAGAGAAAGAAGTGAGTTCTTTAATGGAACTCTTTGTTTTTGCTCTTGATAATGAAGTTAAAAACTTACATAAAAACAATGTAAAACTAAAAGTCATTGGTGATGTGAACCGTTTTAGTGAACGTCTCAGAAAAAGAATTGATAAGGCGGAAGCATTAACGCAAAACAATACTGGGCTAAAACTGAATATTGCTGCGAATTATGGTGGCCGCTGGGATATTAGTAACAGTGTAAAACAAGTATTTGCAAAGGTTCAAAGTGGTGAGCTTTCTATTGATGACATCAATGAAGAAAGTATTGATAACCATATTTGTATGCATGACCAAGAGAATGTCGATTTAGTCATAAGAACGGGGGGGGAGCACCGTATTAGCAACTTCCTCTTATGGCAAGTCGCTTATGCGGAATTTTATTTCACCAACGTTTTGTGGCCAGATTTTGATGAAATGGTGTTTCAAAGTGCAGTTGATGCTTTTAGTCAGCGTGAGCGCCGTTATGGTGGAGCTGAATCAGATGATGAACTGGGCAAAGAATAGGGGAAAGATGTGCTGAAATATCGTTTGCTTACTGCGATAGTCTTAATACCGATTGTTATTGCAGCGCTGTTTTTACTTTCTCCAGCGAATTTTGGGTTTGTTGTGATTGCGGTTTGTGCTTTAGGCGCTTGGGAATGGGCGCAATTTGTCGGCTGGCATTCACAAGCTAAGCGTATAGGCTTAGCGGTTGTTTTTACTGCAATATTACTCGCAATGCAATTTTCTATTTCCGATATAAATCAGTTTTCTACTGAACCTATGATCCTGTATGGCCTATGGGCAGGCCTTATTTGGTGGGGAATTGCCATTATTTTAGTGGTTACCTATCCTGCTTCTGCAGCATGGGGTAAGTCCGTCATTATTCGATTGCTATTTGGCGTGTTAACAATTATCCCGTTCTATTGTGGGATGATGGTTTTAAGAACCGTTGGTTATCAAAGTGATACATTCTTCGGTGCTTGGTGGTTATTGTATGTCATGTTGCTGGTTTGGGGCGCGGATTCAGGTGCTTATGCATTTGGTCGAACTATCGGACGCAACAAAATGGCCCCTAAGGTATCACCAGGTAAAACATGGGAAGGTTTAATTGGTGGCCTTATAACTGCAGGGGTAATTTCATGGTTATTTAGTGCCTTTGCGCCAATCCCTGTGATGCCTGATTATTTGCTAGTGACTTCAATTATTGTTGTTATAGTATCTGTGTTTGGTGATTTAACCGAAAGTATGTTTAAGCGCCAATCAGGTATTAAAGATAGTAGCCACTTAATTCCTGGACATGGCGGTATCTTGGATCGTATTGATAGCCTGACAGCAGCAATTCCTGTTTTTGCTGGGCTAAATTTGTTAATTTTTAACGGTTTTGGTCTTTAGGAAGATACATGGGATTTATTTGGAGTTTAGTTGCATTTATTATCGCGATAGGCGTGTTAATTACAGTGCACGAGTTCGGCCACTACTGGGTTGCTCGTCGTTGTGGTGTTTATGTTGAACGTTTCTCTATTGGGTTTGGCAAAACGTTATGGCGCAAAGTCGATAAACATGGCACTGAATTTGTTTTGGCAATGATCCCGCTAGGGGGGTATGTCAAAATGCTTGATGAGCGAGTGGGGAGCGTCTCTCCTGAACGTCGCCATCAAGCGTTTAATAATAAAACTGTAGGTCAACGAGCGGCCATTATTAGTGCTGGGCCAATTGCGAACTTTTTGTTAGCAATTGTTGTCTATTGGATAGTCTTTATGATAGGTATTCCTTCCGTAAAACCTATCATTGAAGACGTAAAACCAGGTTCTATTGCGGCAACTGCAAATTTTGAACCAAAAATGGAACTAAAATCCATTGATGGCATCGAAACTCCTGACTGGAATTCAGTTCGTTTAGCATTGGTTGGCAAAATAGGCGACCGTGAACTGACAGCTCAAGTATTACCAAATGGTTATAATGAGCCGATTACAAAAACAGTTGATTTAACGACTTGGCAGCTTGATCCTGAGAAACAAGATCCAATTTTGTCGGTAGGTATAATGCCGGTTTCTGCAAGGATTGACCCCGTTATCCAAAAGGTGACGCAAGGGTTAGCTGGTGAACGAGCCGGCTTACAGAAAGGCGACAGAATAGTCAGTGTTAATGGGGAAGTATTAGGTCTTTGGAACCCAGTTACACGCATTATTCGTAATAACCCAGGCGTCCCGTTAAAACTTGAAGTACAGCGGTCACAACAATTGATTTCACTCACACTGACCCCAGATAGCCAGAATGGACAGCGTGGGGAGAAAATTGGGTTTGCAGGTGTAGAACTTTCAGTGTTACCGTTAGCAGATGAATATAAAATGGTGCAACAATATGGGCCATTTTCTGCGTTTTACCAAGCCAGTGATAAGACGTGGCAATTAATGAAGTTGACGGTCAATATGATGGGTAAACTGGTTGTTGGGGATGTCAAACTCAATAACTTGAGCGGTCCGATATCTATCGCTAAAGGTGCGGGGGTATCCGCCGAGTCAGGCTTGGTATATTATTTGATGTTTATTGCGCTTATTAGTGTCAATTTAGGTATCATCAATCTGTTTCCATTGCCTGTTTTAGATGGGGGGCACTTGCTCTTCTTATTAATTGAAAAAATTAAAGGAAGTCCAGTGTCTGAGCGAGTACAAGACTTTAGTTTTCGGATAGGTGCAATGGCATTGATTCTGTTAATGGGACTTGCACTTTTTAATGATTTCTCTCGCTTCTAATTTTTATAAGCTGGGGACCAGTAAGGAATACGCATAACAACGATGGCGATGAAAAAGTTGCTCATAGCGTCGCTGCTTTTCGGCAGCGCCACTGCATACGGTTCAGACGGATTCGTAGTTAAAGACATTCGTTTCGAAGGTCTACAACGCGTCGCCGTTGGTGCAGCATTATTGAACATGCCAGTTAGGGTTGGCGATTCAGTTGATAACGATGATATCAGCCGTTCGATCCGTTCCCTATTTTCAACCGGTAACTTCGAAGATGTTAGGGTCCTGCGTGATGGAAACACGCTGATCGTTCAAGTAAAAGAACGACCAACGATTGCCAGTATCACCTTTACAGGTAATAAGTCTGTTAAAGATGATATGCTCAAGCAGAACTTGGAAGCTTCGAATATCCGCGTTGGTGAGGCACTTGACCGCACGACAATTGCGAATATCGAAAAAGGTTTAGAAGACTTTTACTATAGCGTTGGTAAATATAATGCAACAGTAAAAGCTGTTGTAACACCTTTGCCGCGTAATCGTGTGGATTTAAAATTTGTTTTCTCTGAAGGTGTTTCAGCTCAAATTCAGCAAATTAATATTGTGGGTAATAAGAATTACACCACAGCAGAATTAGTTAATAAGCTGCAATTGCGTGATGATGTACCTTGGTGGAACCTGGCTGCAGACCAAAAATATCAGAAGCAAAAACTGGCGGGTGACTTAGAAACGCTGCGCAGTTTTTATCTTGATCGCGGATATGCACGTTTTAACATTGACTCCACGCAAGTCAGTCTGACCCCAGACAAAAAAGGCATTTATATTACGATTAACATCACTGAAGGCGATCAATATAAAATATCTGGCGTCGAGGTTAATGGTAATACAGCGGAACACTTATCCGAAATCCAAGAACTTATCACTATCACACCGGGAGAATTATATAACGGTGCTCAAGTGACGAGCATGGAAAACAAAATCAAAGATATGTTTGGCCGTTATGGTTATGCGTATCCTCGAGTCATGACACAACCTGAAATCAACGATGCAGATAAAACAGTTAAATTGCATTTAAATATTGATGCAGGTAACCGTTTCTATGTACGTGAAATCCGTTTCCAAGGTAATGACACCAGTAAAGATACCGTTTTACGCCGTGAAATGCGTCAAATGGAAGGCGCATGGCTCGGAAATGACCTTGTTGAACTGGGTAAAGAACGTTTGAATCGTACTGGTTACTTTGAAACGGTTGATGTTGAAACTCAACGTGTTCCTGGTAGCCCTGACCAAGTTGATGTTATCTACAAGGTTAAAGAGCGTAATACTGGTTCAATGAACTTCGGTATCGGTTTTGGTACTGAAAGTGGTGTGAGCTTCCAAGTTGGGGTTACACAAGATAACTGGTTGGGTACAGGTAACGCGGTTGGTATTAACGCAAGTAAAAATGATTACTCAACTAACGTTGAATTCTCATTTACTGACCCGTACTTCACGGTTAATGGTGTGAGCTTAGGCGGTCGTATTTTCTATAACGACTTTAGTGCAAAAGATGCAGACTTGTCAGGCTATAACAACAAAACGTATGGTTTAGACAGTTTCTTAAGCTTCCCATTCAATGAAAATAACTCTTTCCGTCTCGGTGCGGGTTATGTTCATAACCGACTTTCAGATATGCGTGCTCAAGCTGCTATGTGGGATTACCTTGATTCTATGGGTAAAAATCCACCAGTTACAACAGATGGACGCAATAAAGAAAGCTTTGATGCGGATGACTTTACGTTAAACTTAGGTTGGACTTATAACTCGTTGAATCGTGGTTTCTTCCCGACATCGGGTAATAAAACAAACGTCTCGGCTAAAGTGACAATACCTGGCTCTGATAACGAATACTATAAACTGCGCTTTGATACAGCACAGTATTACCCACTGGATGAAGACGAAAGTTGGGTTGTTCTGGGACGCGCACAAGCAGGTTATGGTGATGGTATTGGTAGTAAGCAAATGCCATTCTATGAAAACTTCTATGCGGGTGGTTCAAGCACCATTCGTGGTTTCCGTTCGAATAATATCGGTCCAAAAGCAGTTTACCTGAAGAAAGTGAATGGAAAAGATGGTCCTGAGCCGGGAAGCCCATCCAGTGATGCGGTCGGTGGTAATGCGATGTACGCAGCATCATTTGAATTAATCACTCCGACTCCATTTATTGATGAAAAATATTCGAACTCAGTTCGTACATCTTTGTTCGTTGATGCGGGTACGGTATGGGACACGAATTGGAATAGTATCCCAGCAGCTTGGCGTGCAGGTATGCCTGACTATGGTAAGGCATCTAACGTTCGAGTGTCTACGGGTGTGGCTTTACAATGGATGTCCCCACTTGGACCACTGGTCTTCTCTTATGCGCAGCCGATTAAGGACTACGAAGGGGATAAATCAGAACAGTTCCAATTTAATATTGGTAGAACGTGGTAATCTACTACAGTTTCTACTTATGATGGCTCCCATAATTTTGTGGGAGCAACCAAAATTTCCAGCCATACGTATGGGTTAAGGAGTTTAGTGTGAAAAAATTGTTGTGTGCAGCGGGTGTGAGTATTGCTTTAGCAATGTCTGCGGGGGCTTATGCTGAGAAAATCGCTATCGTCAATGTCGGTGAAATTTTCCAAAATATGCCTGCGCGTGAAGCCGTTGCTAAACAGCTTGAAAGTGAATTCAAAAGCCGTGCGACTGAGTTACAAAATCTAGAGAAAGATTTGCAAACTCGTGTTGAAAAATTGCGCCGTGATGGTGCAACAATGAAACAAAGTGAGCGCGAAAAGCTTGAATCTGAACTCATGACTAAACGTGATCAATTTGCTGAAAAAGCTCAAAAATTTGAAGAAGACAACCGTCGTCGTCAAGGCGAAGAGCGTGCTAAAATTTTAACTCGTATTCAGAACTCTATTAAGTCTGTTGCAGCTAAAGAAGGCTATGATGTCGTTATCGATGCAAATGCAGTAGCTTATGCAAAAGATAGCGTTGACATTACAAGTCAGGTTCAAAAACAGGTTAAATAATAGATGTCTTCAATTCGATTGGCTGACCTTGCTCAGCAGTTGAATGCGCAATTACACGGTGATGGTGATATTACCATCACCGGTATTGCTCCAATGCATTCAGCGAATAATCAACAGATTACTTTTCTATCTGATAGTCGTTATAGTGATAAATTGGCTGATTGCCAAGCTGCAGCGGTGGTTCTCACAGCAAAAGATCTCGAAGCCTGCAAAGTTGCAGCACTGGTTGTTGATAACCCGTATCTGGCTTATGCGAAAATGGCTCAAATAATGGATACAACGCCAAGTCCGGCTGAAGATATCCATGCATCAGCGGTCATTGCTGATGATGCAAAACTTGGTAAGAATGTCGCAATTGGCGCAAATGCCGTTATCGAAAGTGGTGTTGAGCTTGGCGATAATGTGGTGATTGGCGCAGGTTGTTTTGTGGGCAAAAATACGCGTATTGGTACAGGAACCCGTTTGTGGGCGAATGTTAGCGTATACCACAATGTTGAGATTGGCGAACACTGTTTGGTTCAATCTGGCACAGTAATTGGCTCTGATGGTTTCGGCTATGCGAATGATCGTGGTAATTGGGTCAAAATTCCTCAATTAGGCACAGTGATCATCGGCGATCGTGTTGAGATCGGTGCGAGCACGACCATTGACCGCGGTGCTTTAGATAACACAGTGATTGGTAATGGGGTTATTATCGATAACCAGTGCCAAATTGCACATAATGTCATAATTGGTGATAATACCGCAGTTGCTGGAGGTGTTATCATGGCGGGTAGTTTAAAAATCGGCCGCTACTGTATGATTGGTGGTGCTAGTGTCATCAACGGCCATATGGAAATTTGCGATAAGGTCACAGTAACAGGAATGGGGATGGTCATGAGACCTATCACTGAACCGGGAGTGTATTCTTCGGGGATCCCTTTACAGCCTAATAAATCTTGGCGTAAAACAGCTGCTTTAGTCTTAAATATCAATGAGATGAATAAGCGACTGAAACATGTCGAGCGTGAATTAGATAGCCAAAATCAAAAAAATCAGTAATCATTTTGTAATTCAGGCTAAAATAGTTATCTGAGTTACGTTTTCCGGCCTGCCAGTTAACCTAATCTAAGGTTAAAGCAGGCCGATTCATTAATTAAACCGTATTAATAGACAGGAAGAGTATTTCGATGAGTGATAATCATACTCTGAATATAGAAGAAATCTTAGAACTGCTTCCACACCGTTACCCGTTCCTTTTGGTTGACCGTGTATTAGATTTTGAAAAAGGCAAATCATTGCGTGCAGTGAAAAATGTGTCATTTAACGAGCCATTTTTCCAAGGACATTTCCCAAGCAAACCGATTTTTCCAGGCGTATTAATTTTAGAAGCCATGGCACAAGCAACAGGGATCCTTGCGTTTAAAAGCGTTGGGAAATTAGAGCCTGGTGAGTTGTACTATTTTGCAGCGATAGACAATGCGCGTTTTAAACGTCCAGTTCTGCCTGGGGACCAAATGGTCTTAGAAGTTGAATTTATCAAAGAACGTCGTGGAGTTGCACGTTTTAAAGGTGTTGCTAAAGTTGATGGAGAAGTGGCCTGCGAAGCAGAAATGATGTGCGCCCGTCGCCGTGAGGTCTGATATGATTGATAATACAGCCTATATTCATCCATCTTCTATCGTAGAAGATGGCGCTATCATCGGTGCCAATGTTCAAATTGGCCCTTTTTGCTATATTGGCGCGAATGTCGAAATTGGCGAAGGTACTGAGTTGAAATCTCATGTTGTCGTTAATGGTCATACAAAAATAGGCCGTGACAATGTGATTTTCCAGTTCGCTTCCATCGGTGAAATTAACCAAGATCTTAAATACCAAGGTGAACCAACGCGAGTTGAAATCGGGGATAGAAACCGTATTCGCGAAAGTGTCACTATTCACCGTGGTACCGTTCAAGATGTTGGCCTGACAAAAGTGGGCAACGACAATTTACTGATGGTGAATGTGCACATTGCCCATGATTGTATCATTGGAAACCGTTGTATTATTGCAAATAACGGTACGCTAGGTGGCCATGTAACACTGGGTGATTATGCCATTATTGGTGGTATGACCGCAGTTCACCAATTCTGTAAAATTGGTGCCCATGTTATGGTCGGTGGTTGTTCTGGTGTTGCACAAGACGTGCCGCCTTATGTCATTGCACAAGGTAACCACGCGACACCATTTGGTTTAAATCTTGAAGGTTTAAAACGCCGTGGTTTTGAAAAAGAATCACTACATGCTATCCGTAATGCATACAAGGTGTTGTATCGTTCAGGTAAATCGTTAGAAGAAGCCCGTGAAGAAATCGCAGAAATGGCAAAATCCAATGAACACGTGAAAGTGTTTAGTGATTTCTTAGAGGATTCTGCGCAGTCTAAACGTGGTATTATTCGTTAATTTAGTATTAATGAATCGAGGCCTTTAATAAGGAGCGAATTTCGGTGAATAATAGCCGCCCACTTACTATTGGCCTTGTTGCCGGAGAAACATCTGGTGATATTCTCGGTGCAGGGCTTATCCGTGCACTTAAAGAACAAATACCTGATGCTCGCTTTGTTGGTGTTGCTGGCCCTTTAATGCAAGCCGAGGGTTGCGAAGCTTGGTATGAAATGGAAGAGCTTGCTGTCATGGGCATTGTTGAAGTCCTTGGCCGCCTGCCTCGGTTATTATCCATCCGTAAGGATTTAACCCAGCGTTTTACCGAACTGCAACCTGATGTTTTTGTTGGAATTGATGCCCCTGATTTTAATATTACCCTCGAAGGCCGTTTGAAATCTAAAGGTATCAAAACCATTCATTACGTTAGCCCATCAGTTTGGGCATGGCGCCAAAAGCGGGTATTTAAAATTGGTCGTTCAACGAATTTAGTATTAGCTTTTTTACCTTTTGAAAAAGCATTTTACGATCGTTTTAATGTTCCTTGCCGTTTTATCGGGCACACAATGGCCGATGCCATTCCATTACATCCTGATAAACAAGCCGCTCGACATCGATTGAATATTCCTGAACATGCTAAATGTTTAGCTTTACTGCCGGGAAGCCGCCATTCCGAAGTCGAAATGCTTAGTGCAGACTTCCTCAATACAGCGAAAATATTACAGCGAAATATCCCAGATTTACATATTGTGGTGCCGTTGGTGAATGAAAAACGCCGTCAGCAGTTTGATGAGATAAAAGAAAACACCGCACCTGAATTGGCAGTCCATATTTTAGATGGTCAAGCACGTGATGCGATGATTGCAGCGGACGCGACGTTATTAGCATCGGGAACGGCGGCACTCGAGTGCATGTTAACAAAATGCCCAATGGTGGTGGGGTATCGTATGAAACCTTTCACTTTTTGGTTAGCAAAACGATTAGTAAAAACGCCGTATGTTTCTTTGCCTAATTTATTAGCAGAAAAAGAGATTGTTAAAGAGTTACTCCAAGAGGAGTGTCAGCCTGATAAACTCGCACAGCAGTTACTCCCATTACTCAATGGTGGCGAGCAGGTTGAAAACTTGAAGCTCACTTTTTTGCAATTACATCAGCTCATTCGTTGTGATGCAGATAAACAAGCGGCTGAAGCGGTATTAGAGATGGTCAAAAATTAATGGAATTTATCTATCCAAAAGCAAATATAATTGCTGGTGTTGATGAGGTGGGCCGAGGTCCATTAGTTGGCGCTGTAGTGACTGCAGCGGTGATCCTTGATCCCAATAAGCCAATTGCAGGGCTGGCAGACTCAAAAAAACTCACCGAAAAAAAACGTGAGAAATTATTTGATGAAATTCAGGAAAAAGCGCTGTGTTGGTGCATCGGCCGCGCAGGGCCAGAAGAAATTGATAATATAAATATATTACATGCAACCATGTTAGCTATGCAGCGCGCCGTTGCAGGTTTATCTATTGTTCCTGAGTATGTTCTCATTGACGGCAACCGCTGCCCTGAGTTGCCAATGCCTTCACAGGCAGTAATTAAAGGCGACAGTTTAGTACAAGAAATTAGCGCGGCATCCATTTTAGCTAAAGTGATCAGAGATAGGGAAATGGTTGAGCTAGACATAGCCTTTCCTGAATATGGCTTTGCGAAGCATAAAGGCTATCCAACGGCTTATCATTTAGAAAAATTGGCGCAGTATGGCGCAACTGAATTCCATCGTAAAAGCTTTGCTCCTGTGAGAAGAGCTTTAGACAGCAATAAGTAGGTATTAGGTCGATGGCATCACCTCGTTTTATTCATTTACGCGTCCACAGTGACTATTCCATGATTGATGGGCTAGCCAAAACGGGGCCACTGGTTAAAAAAGTGGCTTCGATGGGCATGCCTGCGTTTGCGATCACCGATTTTACTAACCTTTGTGGGTTAGTCCGGTTTTATGGTGCAGCGCATGGGGCGGGGATCAAGCCAATTATTGGTGCTGATTTTTATGTGGAAAGTGAACTATTAGGTGATGAAATATCCCACTTAACTGTTTTGGCACGTAATAATGAAGGTTATCAAAACCTTACCTTACTAATTTCTGAAGCATACCAAAAGGGCTATGGTGCGGTTGGGCCAACCATAAAACGAGAATGGCTGGCCAAGCACAAAGACGGCTTGATTCTGCTGTCAGGTGGCCGTAAAGGGGATGTCGGGCAATTTCTATTAAGGGGAAATCAAGCCTTAGTGGATGAGTGCCTTGCATTCTATGAAACCCATTTTCCAGATAGCTACTATTTAGAATTGGTTAGGACAGGGCGACCTGATGAAGAGAGTTATCTACATGCGGCTGTCGAGTTAGCGACTAAAAAAGGCCTACCTGTCGTTGCAACGAATGATGTTTGCTTTATTGAAAGTAGTGATTTTGATGCTCATGAAATACGTGTTGCTATCCATGATGGTTTTACATTAGTCGATCCCAAAAGGCCTAAAAATTATAGCCCTCAGCAATATTTACGTTCCGAAGAAGAGATGTGTGAGCTGTTTGCTGACATCCCTGAAGCGCTAGAAAACAGTGTAGAGATTGCTAAGCGTTGTAATGTAACTATCCGTCTAGGTGAATACTTCTTACCTCAATTCCCAACAGGGGATATGAAAACAGAAGACTTTTTAGTTATGCGCTCTAAAGAAGGGCTCGAAGAGCGTTTAGAATTTTTATTTCCTGATGAAAAAATTAGAGCAGAAAGACGTCCTGAGTATGATGAACGTTTAGACATCGAACTCAACGTAATCAACCAAATGGGTTTCCCCGGCTACTTCTTGATTGTTATGGAGTTTATCCAATGGTCGAAGGATAACGGCGTACCCGTTGGGCCAGGACGAGGCTCAGGGGCGGGTTCCCTTGTTGCCTACGCATTAAAAATTACAGACCTTGACCCACTGGAATTTGATTTACTGTTTGAGCGTTTTTTGAACCCTGAGCGTGTTTCCATGCCTGACTTTGACGTCGATTTCTGCATGGAAAAACGCGATCAAGTGATTGATCACGTGGCTCAAATGTATGGCCGTGAGGCGGTTTCTCAAATCATTACCTTTGGTACGATGGCGGCAAAAGCGGTTATCCGCGACGTGGGGCGCGTACTTGGGCATCCATATGGTTTTGTTGATAGAATTTCAAAATTAGTGCCGCCAGATCCTGGTATGACACTGGAAAAAGCGTTCGAAGCAGAACCTCAGTTACCTGAAATTTATGAGGCTGATGAAGAGGTTAAAGCGCTTATCGATATGGCGCGTAAACTCGAAGGTGTCACACGAAATGCCGGTAAACATGCAGGTGGGGTGGTTATCGCTCCAACTAAAATTACGGACTTTGCCCCACTTTATTGTGATGCGGAAGGCAATAACCCCGTCACACAATTCGATAAAAACGATGTCGAATATGCAGGGCTAGTGAAGTTCGACTTCCTCGGCTTACGGACGTTGACGATCATTAACTGGGCGTTGGAAATGATCAACGCGCGTCGCGCTAAGAAAAACTTAGAGCCGATTGATATTGCTGCTATTCCGCTACACGATCAAAAAAGTTTTGATATGCTGCAGCGCTCAGAAACCACAGCGGTATTCCAGTTAGAATCACGTGGAATGAAGGACTTAATTAAGCGATTACGTCCTGACTGCTTCGAAGATATGATCGCACTGGTAGCATTGTTCCGTCCAGGACCACTGCAGTCAGGCATGGTAGATAACTTTATTGACCGTAAGCATGGTCGTGAAGAAATTTCGTACCCAGATGTGCAGTGGCAACATGAATCATTAAAACCTGTTCTAGAGCCCACATATGGTATTATTTTATACCAAGAACAGGTTATGCAGATTGCTCAGGTTTTAGCTGGGTACACACTCGGCGGTGCAGATATGCTGCGCCGTGCGATGGGAAAAAAGAAACCTGAAGAAATGGCGAAGCAGCGTTCTGTTTTTGAAGAGGGAGCAATCAAAAACGGGGTAGACGGCGAGTTATCAATGAAAATCTTTGACTTGGTAGAGAAATTTGCCGGTTATGGGTTTAATAAATCGCATTCAGCTGCCTATGCATTAGTTTCATACCAAACACTGTGGCTCAAAGCCCACTATCCCGCTGAATTTATGGCAGCAGTCATGACCGCAGATATGGATAACACGGAAAAAGTGGTTGGTTTAGTTGACGAATGTTGGCGCATGGGCTTAAAAGTATTGCCACCAGATATCAATAGTGGGCTTTATCACTTCCATGTGAATGATGAAGGTGAGATAGTTTACGGCATCGGTGCAATTAAAGGGGTCGGTGAAGGCCCGATTGAAGCGATTGTTGAAGCGCGTCAACAAGGCGGGATATTTAAAGAGATTTTTGACCTTTGTGCGCGAGTTGATATTAAAAAAATTAACCGTCGTGTGATGGAAAAGCTTATTATGGCAGGGGCATTTGACCGATTAGGCCCTCACCGTGCAGCATTGATGTCTTCCCTTGAGGATGCGTTAAAAGCGGCTGACCAACATGCTAAAGCAGAGGCAATAGGCCAAGCAGATATGTTTGGTGTCTTAGCGGAAGCACCCGAACAAGTTGAAAGTTCATATGCAAGCGTACCTAAATGGCCAGAGCAGGTGGTATTGGATGGTGAACGCGAGACGCTTGGTTTATATTTAACAGGGCATCCAATAACACGATACTTGAGCGAAATAGAGCGTTATACTAACGGGCTTAGATTAAAAGATGTGAACCCCACCCCTCGTGGTCAAGTGACAACTGTGGTAGGTTTAGTACTTTCAGCTAAAGTGATTACAACCAAGCGTGGAAATAGAATTGGTATTTGTACGCTTGATGATCGTTCCGGTCGTCTGGATATTATGTTATTTTCAGATGCGCTCGATAAATACCAACATATGTTGGAAAAAGACAATATCCTGATAGCCACCGGTCAGGTCAGCTTTGATGATTTCAATGGTGGTAATAAAATGACAGTGCGTGAGTTAATGGACATTAGTGAAGCAAGGGAAAAATATGCTCGAGGACTTGCAATTTCACTGTCAGATAAACAAATTAACGATCAATTGCTGAACCGGCTTCGTAGCACTCTTGAACCTCATCGTTCAGGAACGATCCCGGTTCATCTGTATTACCAGAAGGATGATGCCAGAGCCAAGCTTAAATTTGGTGTTGTTTGGCGTGTGACGCCAGTGGATCTTCTTCTGAACGATCTTCGAACTCTGCTGGGTAGTGAGCAGGTAGAATTAGAATTTGACTAAAATAGGAATATTATGAGTCTGGATTTTCTTGATTTTGAACAGCCAATCGCAGAATTAGAAGCGAAAATTGATTCTCTAACAGCGGTTAGCCGTCAAGATAACAACTTAGAAGTCAACCTAGATGAAGAGGTTGCTCGTTTACGTGAAAAAAGTGTTGAACTGACACGTAAAATTTTCTCTGATCTAGGAGCTTGGCAAATCGCTAAACTCGCTCGTCACCCACGTCGTCCATATACATTGGATTATATTTCTCGCATTTTTACTGATTTCCAAGAATTAGCAGGGGATCGTGCTTATGCAGATGATAAAGCCATTGTTGGTGGGATGGCGCGTCTAGATGGCCGTCCAGTCATGATTATTGGGCATCAGAAAGGGCGTGAGACAAAAGAAAAAATCCGTCGTAATTTTGGTATGCCAGCCCCAGAAGGTTACCGTAAGGCATTGCGTCTGATGGAACTGGCTGAGCGTTTTAACTTGCCTATTATTACCTTTATTGATACCCCTGGAGCTTACCCGGGCGTTGGTGCTGAAGAGCGCGGTCAGTCAGAGGCTATCGCACGTAATTTACGTGAAATGTCTCGTTTATCTGTCCCAGTCATTTGTACCGTTATTGGTGAAGGTGGCTCTGGTGGTGCACTTGCTATCGGTGTGGGTGATAAAGTCAATATGCTGCAATACAGCACTTATTCTGTTATTTCACCAGAAGGCTGTGCATCTATTCTGTGGAAAAGCGCAGATAAAGCACCATTAGCAGCAGAAGCAATGGGGATTACGGCTCCACGCCTTAAAGAATTAAAATTAATTGATAATGTGATCCCTGAACCATTAGGCGGTGCACATCGTAATTATGATGAAATTGCAGAACAGTTAAAAGCACGCCTGACTGAAGATTTAGACGAATTAGAAGCGTTAGATGCTGAAGCATTGAAAAACCGTCGCTATCAGCGCCTGATGGACTATGGTTATTGTTAATCATTAACAGCTAATCGTTAATAAAAACGGGAGTTTGCTTTTGCCAGCTCCCGTTTTTTATTTTTAAGCTAGTCATTTTTAATGATAACAGAGTGTTTTGATTTAAATTATTCATCTGCTGAGAATAACAATAGATAGGAACTAGGGTGCGACAATATAATTATTTGCTATATGCTTTTACTTGCGTATTGATATGGAGCTTTATTCCTATTGTCTCTCGTTTTGGGCAGGAAGGTATGGATAGTTTCCAATTCCTTTTCTGGTCAAACTTAATTTCTGCGATATCTGTAATTATTGTTGCGTTTGCTTCAGGATATCGGCTAACAAAATTGTTTATTTTGCCAAGAGATGTACTAATCAAAGTCTTTGTTCTTGGGTTTCTTGATTGTTTATTCTACTTGTTACTGTACTACGGATATTCCATTGAAAATGGTATCGCCGTATTGGTCATTCAATATAGCTGGCCATTAGTTATTATCTTGTTATCAGTGGTATTGCTAAAAGACAAATTAGTGGGAAGACAAGTCGTTGGTATCATTATTGGCTTTATTGCAGTAATTATCACTTTCACCAAAGGGCAAATTACTCAACTTCATGTTGAAAATCCAACAGCATTATTACTGGTTTTTAGTGGTGCATTTTGTTTCGCACTAATGTCAGTTTTCTCCCGCCAATATTCGATTGACCCTTATATTAGTACCGTATGGTTATTTATTTTTTCAACGCTGACTTCTTTTGTCTTATTGATGCTGTTCAGTGAAATGAGATTACCTTCAAAAGCCGCTTTTTGGCCAACATTGGTTAATGGCATTTTAATCAATGGAGTGTCTTATATTTTGTGGTTCAAGGCGATGAATACAGGGCATTCAGCAAAAATTGCTTCTGTGATATTTTTATCTCCCGTATTATCGGTACTTTGGTTAGTGTTAATCTTAAATGATGCTTTTGAAGTTGCTTATATTGCAGGGGTATTACTAGTAATTATTTCTGGTATTTTGTGTATTGGTTCCAAAAAACATGGTCAGAAATTATGAGAAGGGCGAACAAATGATACAGCATTCGCAAGTCATTGTTGAACGGGTTCTCAATAAAATAAACGGTATTCAAAAAATTCTAGTGGGGTTCAGTGGCGGTATTGATTCAACTGTTTTATTACATGCGCTTTATCTTATTCGGCAACAGCAACTCCCTTCACTAGAAATTCGCGCTATTCATGTTCACCATGGGTTGAATAGTAAAGCAAATGAATGGGAGCAGCACTGTGCTCAATTATGTTTACAGTGGGACATTCCTTTCATTTGCCGACATGTCGTGGTTGACTCAAGCCAAAAAGGTATTGAAGCTGCGGCACGAGATGCCCGTTATCAGGCTTACCGAGAAGAGTTACAAGAGGGTGAGGTGTTAGTCACAGCTCAACACCTTGATGACCAAGCAGAAACTTTCATGTTAGCGCTAAAGCGTGGCAGTGGGCCTGCTGGGTTATCTTCAATGCCTGAAGTATTAGCTTTTACCGCGTGTAGTGGCTCAACATGGTTGTTACGTCCATTGCTTACAACGCCTCGTATAGCGCTAGAAGCTTATATGCAAGAGCAGAAATTATCGTGGGTTGAAGACGATAGTAACCAAGATGACCGTTATGATAGAAATTTTTTGCGATTGAATGTCATGCCAGTTTTGGTTGAGCGCTGGCCTCATTTTTCTAGTGCAGTTGCCCGTAGTGCGGCGCTATGTGCGGAGCAAGAAAGCTTACTCGATGAATTATTAAAAGACACCCTTGAAAACATGATGGACTATCGAGGCGGGCTATTTATTGATGACCTGAAAGCCTGCTCATCATCAAAGCGCAATGCACTTATTCGTCGCTGGGTTGGGTTGCATCAGCTACCCATGCCACCTTTTAATCAATTGGAACGAATTTGGCAAGAAGTGGCATTAGCTCGTCAGGATGCGGATCCTATTTGCCAACTAGGGCAATTTGAAATTCGTCGTTATCAGGGGGCGTTGTGGGTTGTTAAGCGAATTAATAGCTTAGTAAATCAACAGTTTGAATGGGACTTTCCTAAGGTTTTTAAATTGCCTGGATCCTTGGGAATTTTACGGGTTATGGAAGGTGAGGGGCAAATACGTCCGCCCAAACCAGATGAAATGGTGACAATTCGTTTTGGGCTGCAAGGCACGCTAAACATTGTAGGGCGTCATCGTTCCAGAAGCAGTAAGAAGATCTGGCAAGAATTAGGTGTAGCGCCATGGATGAGAGAAAGAGTGCCATTAATCTATTATAACGACCAGCTCATTACCGCAGTAGGGTGCTTTATTACCCCTGAGGGGTTAGTTGATGAAGCGTCTCTGGGGATTGCTATCGATTGGCAAAAAGAGGGTGAATTTAAGGTATTGAACTAATGAGAAGCCCCTTATGACTGTGATTACCATAAGGGGCTATAGAAGGACTCAAAATCGTGAGTATTAGTGAGAGTGGTCGACAACAATCGTGCCGATTTCTGGATGACTGAAGGAAATTATGCAATCCAATCTTAACTCCTTGGTTCCTTCATGTGTTTCAACAATCAGGTACTCAACTTTTTTTCGTAGGAGTAAATCACTGGCCTGCCCCTCAATATTCATGCCGTCATTAAGTGCTATTTGCAACTTTAGTTGGCGTTGGCATGCGATTTCTAGATATTCGTAATCATCACAATTGATAGGTTGATATTCAGTATCTGTAGACATATTCCCTCACCACTGTGTTAGTGGCGGTTATTGCCGCCTTGAACATGTTGTACCAAGCAAAAATGTGCTTAATACGATAATAGCATAGTAACTTTAATAACTATAATCACAGCGAAGGGAAAAAGACAATTCTTATTCGCCAAATCAATGCATAACGTATTTGATCAGTAATGTCCGAATTTTCTTCGGTATGCCATATTTTTATTAGATGAAATGCTATGATGCTTATATTGGTTAATAAGTCAAAACACACGGTTTTAAGGGAATTATAATGAAAAAATCACTAATGTTAGTCTTAATGGCGGTTGGAAGCATTACGTTAGCTGGCTGCCAAAGTGCGACAAAAAATACTGATGCAGCACCAGTCGATAAAGTCTATACAGGGGTTTTACCTTGTGCTGATTGCTCTGGTATTGAGGCAACATTGTTAGTTAACCAAGATGGTAGTTATGTTGAACAACTGGTTTATTTAGGCACTAGAGATGGTGATACCGCTTTTCATGATACTGGTAAGTGGGATATAGAAAATAATAAATTACGTGCAACTAATCCTAAAGGTGAAAGTACTTATTTTGCTCAGTCGGAAGATGGCCAATCAGTGACCTTATTGGATTTAGAGGGCAATCCGATTGAAACACAGATGAATTATACATTAGACCAAGTTAAGCCGAGTAAAAAAGTGGGACAGTACCGCTATATGGCTGATGCCGCTGTCTTCACAGAGTGTGCTAGTGGTCGTCAATACGCAACTTCTGGCATCGAATTAGAAAAAGCGTATGGTGAAACAGGAGTTGATGGTGGTACGCCTGTCTACGCAGAAATTGAAGGTTATTATACAATTCGCCCTTCAATGGAAGATGGCCAGTTTGATGCCGCATTAGTACCAACTGGTGAGATTAAATTCGACAAAACAGCTTCTTGTAACTAATTCGTACTTTCTCTTTCTTAAAAAGACCCCTTTCAGTTGAAGTGGGTCTTTTTTTTGGCTGTAAATGTTCGATTAAAATGTCGTATTACCCACCTTTAATTCATTTCTTGTCATTATTTGATATCAATATAACTTTTTTATTGACGCAAAATATTTATATAAATGTGAAGGTCGTCATAGCTGATGGTCAATAGGAGACAATTGTTAGCTAGTTTGAATTATCGTAAGTGCAGGGAAGACAGTATACTCCCTTCAACTAGAGATAATTATGTTCTTTAGTGTGCAAGGTTAGATTACATGATAAGCCTATAAGAAAATTTATAAGTCACAGCGGTAATAAAAAATAGAACGAATTAAAGGATAAGGAATGAATAAGAAAAATATTTATCTATTTTGTTCTGCAGGAATGTCTACCTCACTGCTAGTTAACAAAATGAGACAGCAAGCAGAAAAATACGATGTACCTGTCAATATAGAAGCCTTCCCTGAAAGCTTAGCTTCAGAAAAAGGTGTCGATGCGGATGTCATATTGCTGGGCCCGCAAATTGCATGGATGTTATCGGATATTCAGAAATTATTACCTAATAAGCCAGTTGAAGTCATTGATTCACTCTTATACGGAAAAGTGGATGGGCTTGGTGTACTAAAAGCCGCCGTTGCAATTATAAAAAAACAAACAGCAAGTTAATACCCATAAGCTATTTACTACCTCTACAACATAATAACTCCATCAATACTAACGCTATGAATACAACGTAATAAGTTAAGAATGGAGCACACTCAAAAAATTGAGGGTATTTTTATGAGTCTTTTTATCACTTCGCTTGAAAAGGTACTCCTTCCATTCGCGGTTAGATTGGGAAAGCAACCTCATGTTAATGCAATAAAGAATGGTTTTATTCGAATTATGCCTCTGACCTTAGTTGGGGCGATGTTTGTGTTAATTAATAATGTTTTTCTGAGTTTTGATACAGGGTCATTTTTCTATTCTTTGGGGGTTAGACTAGAGCCATCAACGATAGAAACACTAAATGGTTTTAAAGTTATCGGTGGAAATGTTTATAACGGGACATTGGGGATTATGTCCTTAATGGCGCCTTTCTTCATTGCAATGGCACTTGCAGAAGAGAGAAAAGTTGATCCACTCGCTGCTGGTTTGTTGGCTGTTGCTTCTTTTATGACAGTCACGCCTTATGACGTTAATGGTGCTTATGCTGTTGGCGCTAATTGGCTCGGTGGGGCAAATATCATTTCAGGGATCATTCTTGGTCTAGTCGTTGCTGAAATGTTCGCTTTTATTGTTCGCCGTAATTGGGTGATTAGATTGCCAGATAGCGTACCTCCATCCGTCTCACGCTCATTTTCTGCACTTATTCCTGGTTTTATTATCTTATCGATTATGGGAATTGTGTCGTGGGCACTAAGTGGCATTAGTAGTAATTTCCACCAAATCATTATGGACACAGTATCCACACCACTTGCTTCTATGGGGAATGTTGTTGGCTGGGCATATGTAGTATTTACGTCTCTCTTATGGTTCTTTGGTATTCACGGCTCTCTTGCATTAACCGCATTAGACAGTGGAATAATGACACCGTGGGCATTAGAAAACGTGTCTTTATATGCAGAGTATGGTTCAGTTGACGCTGCGATTGCCGCGGGTAAATCTTTCCATATGTGGGCAAAACCGATGCTTGATTCCTATGTATTCTTAGGTGGAACCGGGGCTACATTAGGATTAATTATTGCTATCTTTATTGCATCTCGTCGTGCCGATCATCGCCAGGTTGCGAAATTAGCATTACCAGCAGGTATTTTCCAAATTAATGAGCCGATTATCTTTGGTCTGCCGATCATTATGAACCCAGTCATGTTTATTCCATTTATTCTTATTCAGCCTCTATTGGCTGGAATAATGGTCGCAGCTTATTATTTAGGGATTATCCCACCCGTGACGAATATCGCGCCATGGACAATGCCAACAGGGCTAGCTGCATTCTTCAATACTAATGGTAGTATCGCTGCCTTATTACTTGCATTATTTAACCTTGGTGTGGCGGTACTCGTTTATCTACCATTCGTTGTGATTTCGAATAAAGCACAAAACACAATCGATGAAGAAGAAAGTGAAGAAGATATTGCTAACGCACTGAAGTTTTAAAATAGGGAGGAGCGTGCTCCTCCCATTAAAAAGAGATAAAAATATGTTTGAACTTAATGATATCCAAGACGATACCGCTACGGATGAGCTTGAAGAAGTTGTTATGGGACTGATTATTAATGCGGGGCAAGCAAGAAGCTTAGCTTATACCGCATTAAAAAAGGCGAAAGAAGGTGACTATGAGACAGCAAAAAGTTTAATGGCGCAATCGCACTCTTCGCTGAATGAGGCGCATAAAGTGCAAACTCAATTGATTGAAAGTGATATGGGGGAAGGACGGATCAAAGTTAGCTTAGTCCTTGTTCATGCACAAGATCATTTAATGAATGCCATGTTAGCCCGTGAATTAATTACAGAGTTAATTGAGTTACATGAAAAATTAAACCATTAGAGAGGGAGCCATGATGCAGGCACTGATGAATAGAACCGACACTAATGCTGAAGTTAAACTAGTTCAAGAAAGTGAGCTTTTTAATAATAAAACCTTTCATGTCTTTATTTATAATAAAGTTGAGAGTGCAAGTGGACTGCATCAACATGATTATTATGAGTATATGATCGTTTTAACGGGTCGTTGTTACCAAATAATTAATGGAAAAAAAGTTTTATTAGAACGAGGGGATTTTATTTTTCTTCCGATAGGCTCTTATCACGAAAGCGCTTATGATTTTGGGCCAACACGAATATTGAATGTTGGTATTAGCAAATCATTTTTTGATAAACATTATTTACCACTATTACCAAGTTGCTTTGTTGCATCACAAGGCTATCAATTGAAAAATGAATTTATGGCTTATATAGAGTCTGTGATCGCATCGTTAAATTTTCGCGACAGTGAATTTAATGAATTTATTGAATTAGTTACATTTAATGTGGTAAATCGATTACGTCATTATCGTGAAAAAAGTATGCGAGATGATGCACCTCAGTGGTTAAAAAGTACATTGGAAGAAATGCATGATATCGCTATGTTTAGTGAAAGCGCTCTACAAAATATGATCGCTATAACGGGGAAATCACAAGAATACTTAACCCGAGCAACAAAACGTTATTATGGCAAAACGCCAATGCAGATTATTAATGATATCAGAATTAATTTTGCTAAAAAGCAACTTGAAATAACTAACTATTCAATTACAGATATTGCTTTTGAATCAGGTTATAGCAGTCCAAGTTTATTTGTGAAAAAATTTAAAGAACTAACTTCATTAACACCGAGTGATTATCGAAAAAATCTATTTAGTGTTGAACAAAAAATGGTAGGTTAAATTATTACCTAAATAAGCTTTCCATTTCTAAAAATCTCTAGCATACCCATCTTTTTTATAAAGATGGTGTGCTTTTCTATGTCTATTATAAAGGTACAATGAGGTTAATATGACTCAGAAACAGAAATTAAAAGTTGTCACTATTGGCGGAGGGAGTAGCTACACTCCTGAATTACTGGAAGGTTTTATTAAACGTTACCATGAATTACCTATTACTGAATTGTGGTTAGTGGATGTTGAAGAAGGTAAAGAAAAATTAGATATTATCTATAATTTATGCGAGCGAATGGTTAAACATGCCAATATACCACTCAAAATATTTAAAACGCTTGATAGGCGAGAAGCATTAAAAAACGCTGATTTTGTCACAACTCAATTAAGAGTTGGGCAATTAAAAGCACGTGAATTAGATGAATCAATCCCCTTAAAACATGGTTATTTAGGACAAGAAACCAATGGTGCTGGTGGATTATTTAAAGGGCTACGAACTATACCTGTAATTTTTGACATTATTAAAGATGTCGAAGAGATTTGCCCTAACGCATGGGTAATTAATTTTACCAACCCAGCAGGGATGGTAACTGAGGCGGTATATCGCCATACCAACTTCAAACGTTTTATTGGTGTTTGTAATATCCCAATCGGTATGAAAATGTTTATTACCGATGTTTTAAAATTATCCAATAGTGATGAATTATCTATCGATTTATTTGGTTTAAACCATATGGTTTTTATCAAAGATGTTATTGTAAATGGTTCATCGCGCTTTAATGAATTATTAGAGGGTATTGCCTCTGGAACGTTAAGTGCAAATTCAGTTAAAAATATTACTGACCTTGCTTTTGATGAAGGGTTAATTCGAGGGTTAAATCTGATCCCGTGTTCCTATTTATTGTATTACTTTAAACCGAAGGAAATGCTAGCGATTGAGCTTGGTGAGTATTATAAAGGTGGTGCTAGGGCACAGATTGTACAAAAAGTTGAGCACCAATTATTTGAACTATATAAAAACCCGACATTAGATGTAAAACCTAAAGAGCTTGAATTACGAGGTGGAGCTTATTATTCAGATGCGGCTTGTGAAGTCATCAATGCGATATACAATGACAAACAAACTGAGCACTACGTTAATATTCCACATTATGGACATATTGGTAATATCCCTGAAGACTGGACAGTCGAAATGACATGCATATTAGGTCATGATGGTGCAAAACCGCATCCACGTGTAAAACATTTTGATGATAAAGTCCTTGGCTTAATTTATACCTTAAAAAATTTTGAAGTTGCGACTAGCAAAGCCGCAGTAAATGGCCAGTTTAATGATGTGTTACTGGCGATGAATTTAAACCCATTGATTCACTCAGATAACGATGCGCGTTTAATTTCTAAGGAATTACTTATCGCCCATAAAAAATATCTACCGAACTTTGCTAAAGCAATACAACAGCTTGAGCAAGAAGGTTAATAAGCGAAATAGCTTATCGTATTAAGGGAGAGCATATGGCTGTATTACTTATTGTGAATGCCGATGATTTTGGACTTTGTGAAGCGGTTAATTACGGCATAATCGAATCTCATCGTAATGGAGTTGTTCATTCGACTAGCGCGATGATGAATATGCCCGCAATATCCCATGCGGCTAAATTAAGCCAAGAAAATCCGAATTTAGCTGTGGGTATGCATTTTGTTTTAACTGCGGGAAAGCCTTTCTCATCAATGCCGACACTTAGCCGTGGTGGGATGTTGGGCAAATGGCTCTGGGATATTGATATTAATGATTTACCATTGGTTGAAATTGAACAAGAGCTAAATCTGCAATATCAAAAATTTATCGAAATTTTTGGTCGAAAACCGAGCCATATTGATAGTCATCATCATATCCATATGATAGAAGGTATTTTTCCGATTGTTGTTGCTTTCGCCCAAGAAAAGGGCGTTGCATTGCGAGTTGACCGCCAATTAGAGAAAAATTGGCCGCCATTATCATATCAAGTGGCAAGCACTGACTGTTTCAGCAGTGAGTTTTATGGTGATGAAATTTCAGAAGCATTGTTTTTGAAGATTATTAATGAAGCTAAAGCACAAGGGAATAACTCTATTGAAGTTATGAGCCATCCTGCTTTTATTGATAATGAATTACTAAAAAGTAACTATGCTTATCCACGTTTAAATGAATTGGAAGTATTAACATCTGAGCGTTTAAAATCACAGATTTTGGTGGATGGTTTTAAGATTGGTTCGTACCGAGATATTTAAAGAAAAAGCCCAAATTCAATGGATTAACTGAAATTTGGGCTTTATTTTCTAGCTTTTAACCTATTTTATTTACCGAGCTTACCTTTTAGGAAGCTAATGACATTTTCTAGGCCAACCAGTTCTTTATCATCACTACGGCGTGATTTATATTCAATTTGGTTATTGTCTAAGTTGCGGTCACCGATAACGATAGTGTATGGAACACCAATCAACTCCATATCGGCAAACATCACGCCTGGGCGCTCTTTACGGTCATCGAAAATCACATCAATACCGCTTGCTTTTAGGTCCGCATAAAGTTTTTCTGCAACTTCTTTAACACGATAAGATTTGTGCATATTCATCGGTAAAATAGCCACTTGGAACGGAGCAATTGCATCCGGCCAAATAATTCCGCGGTCATCATGGCTTTGTTCAATAGCAGCAGCAACAATACGCGTTACACCGATGCCATAACAGCCCATAGTGACTATTTGGTTATGTCCATCCTCATTCTGGACTGAAGCTTTCATTGCTTCTGAATATTTAGTGCCTAATTGGAATATATGACCAACTTCGATACCGCGTTTAATTTGCAGTACACCTTTACCGTCTGGGCTTGGGTCACCTTCAACTACGTTACGTAAATCAAAAGATTGTGGTAATGCTAAATCACGTTCCCAGTTGATACCAAAATAGTGTTTTCCATCAATATTTGCACCTGCACCAAAGTCGCTCATCACTGCAACGCTACGGTCGATAACAATCGGCAGTGGCATATTTACAGGGCCTAAAGATCCAGGGCCTGCATTCACCGCATTTCTAATTTCAGCTTCAGAGGCAAATTCTAATGGGCTAGCGACTAAAGGATGTTTTTCTGCTTTGATTTCATTTAACTCATGGTCGCCTCGAATTAGCAAAGCGACAAGTGAATGGCCTGAATCCTTTTTCGCATGAACAATCAATGTCTTAATGGTTTTTTCAACAGGTAAATTGAATTGTTCAACAAGCTCTGCGATTGTTTTTGCATTTGGCGTATCCACCAAGCGCATCTCTTCTGTTGGAGCGCAACGTGGTGTTGTTGGTGCTAATGCTTCTGCAAATTCAATGTTAGCTGCGTAATCAGATTCAGTAGAGAAAATGACGTCATCTTCACCATTTTTCGCTAATACTTGGAATTCGTGGGATGCGCTACCACCGATAGAGCCAGTGTCAGCTTGAACAGCACGAAAATCAAAGCCAATACGCGTAAAAATTTTGCTGTAGGCTTCGTACATCGCATCATAGGTTTCTTGCAATGATTCTTGGCTAGTGTGGAAAGAGTACGCATCTTTCATAATAAATTCACGCGAGCGCATCACGCCAAAACGTGGGCGAACTTCATCACGGAATTTGGTTTGAATTTGAAATAAATTCAATGGCAATTGTTTGTAAGACGTGATTTCGTTACGCACTAAATCTGTAATCACTTCTTCATGAGTCGGACCGAGAACAAACGGGCGCTCACCACGATCAACAAAACGCAGCAATTCAGGACCATACTGTTCCCAACGACCACTTTCTTGCCATAAATCTGCAGGTTGAACGACGGGTAAAGATACCTCTATAGCGCCTGCATTTTCCATTTCTTCACGGACGATGGTTTCTACTTTACGTAGAACACGCACACCAGTGGGTAACCAGTCATACAGACCAGAAGCAAGTTTACGGATCATTCCTGCACGCAGCATCAGCTGATGGCTGATAACTTCTGCATCCGCAGGGGTCTCTTTTAGAGTTGAGAGCAGATATTTGCTAGTACGCATTGTATAGGTTCCATTAGAACAATAAGTTATGGCAAACGATTTATTTGCCAAGGTATATAGTGAGCTAGTCTACCAGTGACGGAGGCTTGCCAAAAGGGGTTAAGGTGATTTTTCGCATGGTTCGATAGCGAATACTTCAGTCACACCATCAATTACTCGCCAACGAATATTAAAATCTAATAAATGAACGGCATAGTCACGTGTTTCAGTAGATTGTTTTTTGTATGCGGGGCGAGGGTCTTGCATTAAGACTTGTGAAATAAATTGTTTAATACCCGGATACTGATTTTGATAAACATCTAATTCAGTTTCTAGTTGTGGGGTAAATATAACCTGCATATCATCTGAAGGTGTGTCTTGTGCATATCCTGCGGTTGCGTTTGATACTGCTTCAGCAAAAGGTAAATAAGGTTTTATATCGATAACCGGGGTGCCATCAACTAAATCAAGGCTGCCAAGCTCAAGGATCACCTGGTTGTTTTTGATTGTTATTCCACGTAATTCAACAAGTGACATACCTATTGGGTTTGGCCTAAAAGTTGAACGAGTCGCAAAAACACCCATTTTTTCATTCCCCCCGAGTCTTGGAGGACGCACGAGTGGTTTCCAACCATTTTCCATCGTTTGATGAAAAACGAATAAAACCCACACATGGCTAAATTGATTGAGTCCTCGTACTGAATTAGGGTCGTTAAATGGCGAATGCAAATGTAAGCGGCCCACACCAGCCTGAACAAGTCCAGGTTGGCGAGGGATTGCAAACTTTTCTTTATACGGAGATTCAATGTGCCCAATAACATTAAACTGAAAAGATTGCATAAGATATTTATTCAACAATTTGTAATGCGCTGCCTTCACAAATTGTTGCCTGATAGCAACCCGGAGAGGTCATTGTTTGGCACTGATGTAAAAGTACGGCATCAGCAGCAATATAGGCAGCTTGTGATAACATGCTTTTTTTTGCGGTATTTAAATTTGCCGGAGGGCTTTGAACGCTTTCTCGACAAGATTCACCGGAGACAACACCCAAATCTTTGAAAGGCATCCCTAATAACTCTTCTGGGCTGTTCATTAATTTAACGTTTGCTGTGTCTGGCTCTGCTACTTTCGGTACAGGTTTAGACAATTTCATACTAGTGAAACCTTTATTTTGCCCTGGACTCGTGTATTGGTTAATTCCACACCCGGCTAACACAAATGTTACCAAAGTGAGCAATAACAGTCTCATAAGTTATACCTTTCTTATATTATTCAAAATAATGCCGCGTTGTTTTTATAGTCTATAAATTACAAAAAATACTAGACGGCGTTAAGCCGTCTAGTATTTTAATCGTTTTTTAAATAATAAAAAAGATTACCAACCTTTAACTGCACCACCATCGAAGACTTCATTTGCTTTATTTGCAACTTCATCCGATTGATATGCTTGAATAAATTTCTTCACATTTTCGTTATCTTTATTATCTTCACGAGCAACAATAATATTTACGTATGGAGAATCTTTATCTTCAACAAATAAACCATCTTTTGCTGGGGTTAATTTAGGTGTAGCACTACTTGCCCAAGTTGTATTGATAATCGCTAATGCAATTTTTTGGTCATCTAAAGCACGAGGTAATTGAGGCGCTTCTAACTCAACAAATTTCAGGTCTTTCGGGTTTTCAACCACATCTAAAACAGTCGGCATTAAGCCAGTACCATCTTTTAATTTAATTAACCCTTGTTGTTGTAGTAACAGTAATGAACGGCCCAAGTTAGTTGGGTCATTTGGTAACGCAATTTGTGAACCATCAGCGAGTTCATCTACCGACTTGATTTTTTTAGAGTAAGCCGCAATTGGATAAATAAAGGTATTTCCGACAGGAACTAATTTATAATTACGATCTTTAATTTGCTGATCAAGATAAGGTTTGTGTTGGAATGCATTTGCATCGATATCGCCTTTACTCAACGCTTCATTAGGTAAAACGAAGTCATTAAATGAAACGAGCTCAACATTTAAACCATACTTTTCTTTAGCAACTTTTTGTGCGACTTCAGCAACTTCTAATTCTTTGCCCATGATCACACCAACTTTGATGCTGTTGGCATCTTTCTCTTTTTCACCACAACCAGTGAGAATGAGTGTGCCTAATAGCGCGCCGACAACTGCGATAGATTTTAATTTAATAGACATTGGTTTACCCCTTTAAAACGGACGTTATAAGCACCTTAATGGCGCAGCTATTTTACTAACTATCGATGTGAAACTTTTTTCATTAAATACTCGCCACCAAACTGAATAAGGTTTACTAAAATGACGAGGAGAACAATAACGGTATTCATCACTACAGGGTTATAGGTCTGATAGCCATATTGTAGTGCGATTTGACCTAAACCACCGGCACCAACAGCGCCACCCATTGCAGAATATCCGACTAACATAATTAACGTGATAGTGGCTGCATTAATTAAACTTGGCAATGCTTCTGGGATCAAAATCTTACGAATAATCTGAAGAGGAGTTGCACCCATCGCACGGGCTGATTCAATTAAACCGCTTGGAATTTCTAATAACGCATTTTCAACCATACGAGCGATAAATGGTGCAGCGCCAATTGTTAAAGGAACGATTGCCGCTTTTAAGCCAATAGTCGTCCCAACAAGAAACGAAGTTAATGGAATAATCCAAACCAGTAAAATAATAAATGGCACTGAACGGAAAATATTTACGACAACGGCAAGAGCTCGATATAACCCTACATTTTCCATGACCTGGTCTTTGCGTGTAATATAGAGCAATACACCTAATGGTAAACCTAAAACAAAACCCAAAAAGCCGGAAACAAAGGTCATTGTGATAGTGTCAATTGTGCCGTTAATCAGCAGATAAATCATTCTCTCAGACATAACCCAAAACCTCTACTTTCACGTGATGCTCTTTCAGAAATGCAATTGTGGATTCAATGCCACCATTAATGCCATGTAGCTCGGCTAACATCACCCCAAATTTTACGCCACCCGCGTAGTCAATTTGTGAACTTAAAATATTAATATCAATATCAAACTTGCGTACAGCCATTGAAATTAAAGGCGCATCAACAGACTGCCCTGTAAATTCAAGCTTGAGTAATGGTGATGAGTCCTTACCAGGCTCTGTTTTTAATCGTTCTTTATAATCATCTGGAATATCAATCACTAATGTTGATTGAATAAACGCTTGAGCGACAGGTGTTTTCGGGTGAGAGAATACTTCGCTCACCTTGTCTTGCTCGATTAATTGCCCACCACTGATTACAGCAACTTGGTCACAAATACGTTTTACAACATCCATTTCGTGAGTAATCAATAAGATAGTTAGGCCTAATCGGCGGTTAATATCTTTCAATAATTCTAAAATTGAACGAGTTGTCGCGGGGTCTAATGCACTTGTTGCCTCGTCACAGAGCAATACTTTAGGCGAATTAGCTAATGCGCGAGCGATAGCAACACGTTGTTTTTGCCCGCCAGAAAGGTTTGCTGGGTACGCATCTTTCTTTTCAGTTAACCCAACCAAATCGAGTAATTCATCCACACGCTCTCTAATTTTTTCTTTAGGCGTATTATCTAGTTCTAAAGGAAGAGCGACGTTATCAAAAACAGTACGTGAAGATAACAGGTTAAAATGTTGGAAAATCATGCCAATGCCGCGACGTGCTCTCGTCAACGTTTTTTCAGTCATCGATGTTAAATCTTGTCCATCGACAATAACTTGGCCTGAAGTTGGACGTTCAAGCATATTTACGCAACGAATAAGCGTACTTTTACCTGCACCTGAAGCACCAATAACGCCATAGATCTGACCAGCAGGCACATGCAAGCTAATATCAGTAAGTGCTTGAATGTTACGGCTTCCTTGCTGGAAAACTTTATTAATATTTGAGAGCTTTATCATTTATAGTTTCTAACTTTATCTGAATTGTTTTTAGATAGTGTATCTAATAAGGTTGGATGTTAAGGCGTCTAGACGTCTAAGTCAATAAAGATTGTTCTATTTATTCTATTCTCCTTTTATTTCTTTTCATGAGATACTAAAAAAATACTAAATTTTAGGAGCAAACAGGTGAGTAACGGGATCCCAGCAGTCTTTTTAGATAGAGATGGAACAATTAATATCGATCATGGCTATGTGCATAAAATTGATGACTTCGAATTTATCGAAGGGTCAATTGAAGCAATGCTTGAATTAAAAAAGATGGGCTATGCATTAGTTATCGTAACCAACCAGTCAGGTATTGGTCGGGGAATTTATACAGAAGACCAGTTTATGCAACTAACAGAATGGATGGATTGGTCATTAGCAGATCGCGGTATTGACTTAGACGGTATTTATTTTTGCCCTCATCATACTGAAGCTACAGTAGAAGAATATCGCCAAGACTGTAATTGTCGTAAACCAAAACCTGGAATGCTATTAGATGCACAAGACTTTTTAAAGATAGATATGGCTTCATCCATTATGGTCGGTGACAAACTGGCTGATATGTTAGCAGGTAAAGGTGCTAACGTCGGTACGACCGTATTAGTAAAAAGTGGCGAGCCAGTCACAGATGAGGCAATTAATAATGCAGACCTTGTTATTAATAGTATTGCCGAACTGCCAGAAGCACTAAAAAGAATCAAAAAGTAGTCGTTTTGAGTGATAAGCAAGCAGTTGAATAAAAAAATGAAAAAAGGGGTTGCCAGATTTTTCTGACTCCCTATAATGCGCATCCACTGACCGGGAACAAGACAACGCAAAGCGCGATGAACACTGAAACGGCAGCGAGAGATTCTGAAAAGAAAAAGCAAAAAATTGCTTTCCTCTCACGGAGGAAAACGTAATATACGCCTCCTCGCGACAACGACCTCGAAGTCGAAAATCGAAAGATTTAGTCGCAACGCTCTTTAACAATTTATCAGACAATCTGTGTGGGCACTCACAGGACACTATCAAAAAAATATTTGATTTTAAGTCTTGAAGAGTGACTAACACGTTAATTCATATATATGAAATAAGGTAGTAACGCTTATTTTGGAAGGATAACGCGAAGGCAAGCAGAGATAACCCGAGGCAGTACTTAGGTACGGCGAGGGGAAGCGATGCGAAGCCGACAAAGTTAGCCGAACAAAAGAACGTTACGGTCAGTAAGACATTCTTTGAGCATCAGACTACTTTTAATTGAAGAGTTTGATCATGGCTCAGATTGAACGCTGGCGGCAGGCCTAACACATGCAAGTCGAGCGGTAACAGGGGAAGCTTGCTTCCCGCTGACGAGCGGCGGACGGGTGAGTAATGTATGGGGATCTGCCCGATAGAGGGGGATAACCACTGGAAACGGTGGCTAATACCGCATAATCTCTTAGGAGCAAAGCAGGGGAACTTCGGTCCTTGCGCTATCGGATGAACCCATATGGGATTAGCTAGTAGGTGGGGTAATGGCTCACCTAGGCGACGATCCCTAGCTGGTCTGAGAGGATGATCAGCCACACTGGGACTGAGACACGGCCCAGACTCCTACGGGAGGCAGCAGTGGGGAATATTGCACAATGGGCGCAAGCCTGATGCAGCCATGCCGCGTGTATGAAGAAGGCCCTAGGGTTGTAAAGTACTTTCAGTCGGGAGGAAGGCGTTGTTGCTAATATCAACAACGATTGACGTTACCGACAGAAGAAGCACCGGCTAACTCCGTGCCAGCAGCCGCGGTAATACGGAGGGTGCAAGCGTTAATCGGAATTACTGGGCGTAAAGCGCACGCAGGCGGTTGATTAAGTTAGATGTGAAATCCCCGGGCTTAACCTGGGAATGGCATCTAAGACTGGTCAGCTAGAGTCTTGTAGAGGGGGGTAGAATTCCATGTGTAGCGGTGAAATGCGTAGAGATGTGGAGGAATACCGGTGGCGAAGGCGGCCCCCTGGGCAAAGACTGACGCTCAGGTGCGAAAGCGTGGGAAGCAAACAGGATTAGATACCCTGGTAGTCCACGCTGTAAACGATGTCGATTTGAAGGTTGTTCCCTTGAGGAGTGGCTTTCGGAGCTAACGCGTTAAATCGACCGCCTGGGGAGTACGGCCGCAAGGTTAAAACTCAAATGAATTGACGGGGGCCCGCACAAGCGGTGGAGCATGTGGTTTAATTCGATGCAACGCGAAGAACCTTACCTACTCTTGACATCCAGAGAACTTAGCAGAGATGCTTTGGTGCCTTCGGGAACTCTGAGACAGGTGCTGCATGGCTGTCGTCAGCTCGTGTTGTGAAATGTTGGGTTAAGTCCCGCAACGAGCGCAACCCTTATCCTTTGTTGCCAGCGATTCGGTCGGGAACTCAAAGGAGACTGCCGGTGATAAACCGGAGGAAGGTGGGGATGACGTCAAGTCATCATGGCCCTTACGAGTAGGGCTACACACGTGCTACAATGGCGTATACAAAGAGAAGCGACCTCGCGAGAGCAAGCGGAACTCATAAAGTACGTCGTAGTCCGGATTGGAGTCTGCAACTCGACTCCATGAAGTCGGAATCGCTAGTAATCGTAGATCAGAATGCTACGGTGAATACGTTCCCGGGCCTTGTACACACCGCCCGTCACACCATGGGAGTGGGTTGCAAAAGAAGTAGGTAGCTTAACCTTCGGGAGGGCGCTTACCACTTTGTGATTCATGACTGGGGTGAAGTCGTAACAAGGTAACCGTAGGGGAACCTGCGGTTGGATCACCTCCTTACCATTGAAGTGTTTTTGTGAAGTGCTCACACAGATTGTCTGATGAAATAGAGTAGCGGTATCGATAGGCTTGTAGCTCAGGTGGTTAGAGCGCACCCCTGATAAGGGTGAGGTCGGTGGTTCAAGTCCACTCAGGCCTACCAAAATTGAATTGATGCTTCGTTATAGATTAGCTCGCTTACCCACGTAAGCTTCGCCAATCTATGCCTTGCCTGAATTCAATTTATAACTGATTTCTTTCATAAAAAGAAAAAGACGATACCGAAAATACCTTTATGGGGCTATAGCTCAGCTGGGAGAGCGCCTGCCTTGCACGCAGGAGGTCAGCGGTTCGATCCCGCTTAGCTCCACCATAAATTTTTCTGATTATTCAGAATAGATTAGTCAACTAGTCTATTGCGAATAATTATGCTCTTTAACAATCTGGAACAAGCTGAAAATTGAAAACAACGCACATTGTTTATCGCTTAAACAATGTGAGAGTCTCTCAAAATTTCAGACCTGAAATTTTCGGTCACTTTAGCGAGTGGCATGAGCGAGCAGTCAGTCCTTCGCGGCGGCCAGCGCACAGCAAGCGCAGCATACATAAGTATGTGAGCATTGCGAGCACTGCCCAACAAAGAAGGAATGCACGCACAGCCATGACAGTAAGGTGAACGTTGAAACAATTTCGGGTTGTGAGGTTAAGCGACTAAGCGTACACGGTGGATGCCTAGGCAATCAGAGGCGATGAAGGACGTGCTAATCTGCGATAAGCGTCGGTAAGGTGATATGAACCGTTACAACCGACGATTTCCGAATGGGGAAACCCAGTGCAATTCGTTGCACTATCGTTTGATGAATACATAGTCAAACGAAGCGAACCGGGGGAACTGAAACATCTCAGTACCCCGAGGAAAAGAAATCAACCGAGATTCCCCTAGTAGCGGCGAGCGAACGGGGAGCAGCCCAGAGTCTTAATCAGCATTAGCATCAGGAGAACGGTCTGGAAAGTCCGGCAGTAAAGGGTGATAGCCCCGTATCCGAAGGTGTTAGTGTTGTGAACTCGACGAGTAGGGCGGGACACGTGTTATCCTGTCTGAATATGGGGGGACCATCCTCCAAGGCTAAATACTCCTGATTGACCGATAGTGAACCAGTACCGTGAGGGAAAGGCGAAAAGAACCCCGGCGAGGGGAGTGAAATAGAACCTGAAACCGTGTACGTACAAGCAGTGGGAGCCCCACCACCAAAGCATTTTCTGGTGTTGAGGACAACTTTGAAGTGACATTCAACACGCGTTGGCGGAGCGCTTTTTGCGACGCCCAACACACAAAACAAGCAGTGAATGTGCTTTGGGGTGGGGTGACTGCGTACCTTTTGTATAATGGGTCAGCGACTTATATTCTGTAGCAAGGTTAACCGTATAGGGGAGCCGTAGGGAAACCGAGTCTTAACTGGGCGAATGAGTTGCAGGGTATAGACCCGAAACCCGGTGATCTAGCCATGGGCAGGTTGAAGGTTGGGTAACACTAACTGGAGGACCGAACCGACTAATGTTGAAAAATTAGCGGATGACTTGTGGCTGGGGGTGAAAGGCCAATCAAACCGGGAGATAGCTGGTTCTCCCCGAAAGCTATTTAGGTAGCGCCTCGTGAACTCATCTTCGGGGGTAGAGCACTGTTTCGACTAGGGGGTCATCCCGACTTACCAACTCGATGCAAACTACGAATACCGAAGAATGTTATCACGGGAGACACACGGCGGGTGCTAACGTTCGTCGTGAAGAGGGAAACAACCCAGACCGCCAGCTAAGGTCCCAAAGTCATAGTTAAGTGGGAAACGAAGTGGGAAGGCTCAGACAGCCAGGATGTTGGCTTAGAAGCAGCCATCATTTAAAGAAAGCGTAATAGCTCACTGGTCGAGTCGGCCTGCGCGGAAGATGTAACGGGGCTAAACTATGCACCGAAGCTGCGGCAGCGATATGTAAATATTGTTGGGTAGGGGAGCGTTCTGTAAGCCTGTGAAGGTGTACTGTGAGGTATGCTGGAGGTATCAGAAGTGCGAATGCTGACATAAGTAACGATAATGCGGGTGAAAAACCCGCACGCCGGAAGACCAAGGGTTCCTGTCCAACGTTAATCGGGGCAGGGTGAGTCGACCCCTAAGGCGAGGCAGAAATGCGTAGTCGATGGGAAACGGGTTAATATTCCCGTACTGGTGATAATTGCGATGGGGGGACGGAGAAGGCTAGGCTATCCGGGCGACGGTTGTCCCGGTTTAAGAATGTAGGCAGGTGAATTAGGCAAATCCGGTTCACTACATGCTGAGGTTCGATGACGAGTCACTACGGTGATGAAGTAGCTCATGCCCCGCTTCCAGGAAAAGCCTCTAAGCTCTAGATTATCATTAATCGTACCCCAAACCGACACAGGTGGTCAGGTAGAGAATACTCAGGCGCTTGAGAGAACTCGGGTGAAGGAACTAGGCAAAATGGTGCCGTAACTTCGGGAGAAGGCACGCTGGCGCTAGGTGAAGTCCCTCGCGGATGGAGCTGAAGCCAGTCGCAGATACCAGCTGGCTGCAACTGTTTATTAAAAACACAGCACTGTGCAAACACGAAAGTGGACGTATACGGTGTGACGCCTGCCCGGTGCTGGAAGGTTAATTGATGGGGTTATCCGTAAGGAGAAGCTCTTGATCGAAGCCCCAGTAAACGGCGGCCGTAACTATAACGGTCCTAAGGTAGCGAAATTCCTTGTCGGGTAAGTTCCGACCTGCACGAATGGCGTAATGATGGCCAGGCTGTCTCCACCCGAGACTCAGTGAAATTGAACTCGCTGTGAAGATGCAGTGTACCCGCGGCAAGACGGAAAGACCCCGTGAACCTTTACTATAGCTTGACACTGAACATTGAGCCTTGATGTGTAGGATAGGTGGGAGGCTTTGAAGCGTGGACGCCAGTCTGCGTGGAGCCAACCTTGAAATACCACCCTTTAATGTTTGATGTTCTAACGTTGCCCCGTTATCCGGGGTGCGGACAGTGTCTGGTGGGTAGTTTGACTGGGGCGGTCTCCTCCCAAAGAGTAACGGAGGAGCACGAAGGTTGGCTAAGCATGGTCGGACATCATGCGGTTAGTGCAAAGGCATAAGCCAGCTTGACTGCGAGAGTGACGGCTCGAGCAGGTACGAAAGTAGGTCTTAGTGATCCGGTGGTTCTGAATGGAAGGGCCATCGCTCAACGGATAAAAGGTACTCCGGGGATAACAGGCTGATACCGCCCAAGAGTTCATATCGACGGCGGTGTTTGGCACCTCGATGTCGGCTCATCACATCCTGGGGCTGAAGTAGGTCCCAAGGGTACGGCTGTTCGCCGTTTAAAGTGGTACGCGAGCTGGGTTTAGAACGTCGTGAGACAGTTCGGTCCCTATCTGCCGTGGGCGTTGGAAGATTGAAAGGGGCTGCTCCTAGTACGAGAGGACCGGAGTGGACGCACCACTGGTGTTCGGGTTGTCATGCCAATGGCATTGCCCGGTAGCTAAGTGCGGAAGAGATAACCGCTGAAAGCATCTAAGCGGGAAACTTGCCTTGAGATGAGTCTTCCCTGACCCTTTAAGGGTCCTAAAGGAACGTTTAAGACTAAGACGTTGATAGGTTGGGTGTGTAAGCATAGCGATATGTTGAGCTAACCAATACTAATGAACCGTGAGGCTTAACCTGACAACACCGAAGGTGTTTTAGAGAGATTGGGTTGTTTTTGATAGCGAGTGAGAAGCCGAGAGGTGAAGGACACACAGCTTGTTTGAGATTGAGGTTCTGGTTTAGTGCATAAAAGTGACATTAAACGGAAACAAACAGAATTTGTCTGGCGGCAATAGCGCGGTGGTCCCACCTGACCCCATGCCGAACTCAGCAGTGAAACGCCGTAGCGCCGATGGTAGTGTGGGGTCTCCCCATGTGAGAGTAGGGAACTGCCAGACATTAAATTAGTGAAGAAGCCACCCATTGGGTGGCTTTTTTGCGTTTAGGGGTAATGAACTAATTGTTGATGTTAGAAGTGAAGTCCCTTAATGTTCCAACTCCCAACTCCCAACTCCCAACTCCCAACTCCCAACTCCCAACTCCCAACTCCCAACTCCCAACTCCCAACTCCCAACTCCCAACTCCCAACTCCCAACTCCCAACTCCCAACTCCCAACTCCAACTTAACGACTCACTTAATTTAATCCTTCTACGCAGGGCGATTAGTCATGAATATAACCATCGTAATCATGAAGATAACTATCGCAAATGGAAGTTCATGATACAAAGTAGTGAGTAACAGCTCACGTATTATTGATTTAGTCGTAGTTAATTCCAGTAAAATTAACTGGATGTAATTAGCTGGTGATTACCTATTATTGAAGCGAATATAACGGTTTGTACCAAAGTAGTGAGTAACAGCTCACATGTTGAAAAGTGCGCGGAGACAAGTGCTGAGTGTGGGGTTAGGCAGCATGAGTTAAGAGAATTAAGTCAAGCAATCGGTAGATGACACTCGGTGGTATTGTGATCATGAATGGAAGGTTTGGAACTAAAGTAGTGAGTAACAGCTCACTTGTTCCTTAGTTAGTGTGCGTAATTGCAATAAAATTAACGGGATATGGTGTGGTGGTGGTTATCTATTACTGCTGTGAATGGAAGGTCTGGAACTAAAGTAGTGAGTAACAACTCACTTGTTCCTTCTATTACTACTTCGAATGGAAGCTCTGAAACTAAAGTAGTGAGTAACAGATCACTTGTTCCTTAATTAGTGTGCATAATTGCAATAAAATTAACGGGATATGGTGTGGTGGTGGTTATCTATTACTGCTGTGAATTGAAGGTCTGGAACTAAAGTAGTGAGTAACAACTCACTTTTTCCTTAATTAGTGTGCATAATTACAATAAAATTAACGGGATATGGTGTGGTGGTGGTTATCTATTACTGCTGTGAATGGAAGCTCTGGAACCAAAATAGTGAGTAACAGCTCACGTATTATTGATTTAATCGTAGTTAATCCCAGTAAAATTAACGGGATATGATGTGGTGGTTATCTATTACTACTGTGAATGGAAGGTCTGAAACTAAAGTAGTGAGTAACAACTCACTTGTTCCTTAATTAGTGTTCATAATTGCAATAAAATTAACTGGATATGGTGTGGTAGTGATTATCTACTAGCGCCATGATGGAAGGTCTAGATATAAACTAGTAAGTAACAGCTCACATGTTGAAAAGTGCGCGGAGACAAGTGCTGAGTGTGGGGTTAGGCAGCATGAGTTAAGAGAATTAAGTCAAGCAATTGGTAGATAACACTCGGTGGTATTGTGATCATGAATGGAAGCTCTGGATATAAACTAGTAAGTAACAGCTCACATCTCTTTTGGTAGCAAAGGAGTATAAGGGGGAGATAAAATGAGAGAAAAATAAATTAGAGTGGGTGTTTCCAGGTTTATTTAGATGGTGGATCCGATTGAGGGGGTATAAAGTAGCGAATAATTAAATAGTTATCATTTCGTAAGAAAGTCAGATAAGAACAGAACGTTTTAGTGAAAAAGGTTAAAAACCTTATGAGTAGGGTGGATATTGGGATAAATTTGATAAGCTATAACTACTCAAATTTGATATACTACAACCAGTAATTAATCAAAAAGTGTAAGATTTTCATTATTTTTCTGTGATATAGGGACTTCAAATTTGGCAAAAAGAACCTATTCTGTTCGGTATATTGCAGGTGAGCCCGCTAAACGAATTCAGCCTATGTCTGTACATATGTTGGGTGAATCACTTCCAATAGGTTTACCTCTATTCGCTGCGGGTGAAACTCTTGATGTGGTTACATGGAATATTTACAAACAGCAGAGGCCAAATTGGAAGCCCACTCTTAATGAGTTAGTGAAGGATAGAAAACTTATTTTGTTGCAAGAGGCTCAAATGTCACCTGAGCTAATATCTTTTGCTGCATCACATAAATTAATTGCTGACCAAGTACCTGCATTACCTTTTTCACCTCATCCAGCTGGCGTGATGACGCTCGCTGCTTCACATCCGATATATTGCTGTCCTTTAAGAGAAAAAGAACCACTGTTACGACTGGCTAAATCTGCGCTGATTACAGTATACCCGTTACCAGATGGGAAGCACTTGATGGTCGCGAATGTTCATGCAATTAACTTCAGTTTTGGTGTGGATGTATATACGCGACAACTAAATAAATTGGGTGTTCATATTGCTAAACATGTGGGGCCAGTGATCCTTGCGGGGGATTTTAATGCATGGAGTAGACAACGGGTAAATGCATTAAAACGGTTTATTCGTAGTGTGGGTCTAAAAGAAATAGCATTTAGTGATGATTACCGGACTAAGGCTTTTGGGCGTCCTTTGGATTACGTGTTTTATCGTGGATTGAAGGTTAAAGATAGCACTGTACTACCGACAGATGCATCTGATCATAACCCTATTATGACCAAATTTACGCTTTCTAAGTAATTAAGATTATCTCCCTTATTTTCCCTCGCATTTAATTATAGATTTGATGAACTCTTTTTATTGGGGACATCAGATTGAAATTATCGCTTTTATATATCTTTTTCTTTTTTGCACAAATAGCTAATGGGTCTAGCTTATTGTTAGCTAAACATGCGGAACAGTTGCCTCGTTTAGTTATTTATGACCCATCTTATCGACAAATTTCTTATCCGAATGGTGATGTGCCCGAACAATACGGTGTCTGCTCTGATGTGGTTATACGAAGCTACCGAAAAATTGGTATTGATTTGCAACAATTAGTTCATGAAGACATGAAAGCAAATTTTCGCCAATACCCCAGTCAACGAATGTGGGGATTGCGTAAGCCAGATACAAATATTGATCATCGTCGCGTACCTAATTTAGAGGCTTTTTTCTCACGAAAAGGGAAAAATAAGCCTATATCAAAGAATGCCAGTGATTATATTCCTGGCGATATTGTCTCTTGGCGTTTGGATAATGGTCGGCCACATATCGGTGTTGTAACTTCGAGAAAGTCATCAAATACACAGAATTATTTAGTGATGCACAATATTGGATATGGCCAAGTCTTTGAAGATGTTTTATTTCGTTGGGATATTGTTGGACATTATTCTTATTAAGTGAGATGGTTTTTATATAATATAATTTCCTAGATTATAATTTTTAAAATCAACTTATTCAAGAGGTTTTATATATGTAAGTGATTAGTTTTAATTGTTATTTTTTAAATTATATTCTAATTATTATATTAGCATTAATTTACCTTGAACTATATTTATAAATGAAGGGTTAATTGTATAGAGTATAAAGCATAAATAAATGGTGGTTAATGTGATGAAAAATATAGTTATTGTTGGCGGTGGAACGGGCGGGACGATGCTAGCAAATACACTCGCTAGAAAATTGAGTAAAGAAATTTTTTCAAAGAAAATAAAAATAACATTAATTACGGATAATCCAATCCATTATTATAAACCTGCATTTATGTATGTTGCTTTTAATTTATTTTTTAAGGATGAATTAAGCCGTCCAGAAAGAGAGCTGTTAAGGCCTGAAATAGAGTTAGCCATTGATAAAATAGAATACTTTGATTTTAAAAATAAAGAGCTAAACTCAACACATGGAAAAAAATATAATTATGATTTTCTTGTGATAGCGACAGGTTGCGTACCTAAACCTGAGCGTATTCAAGGTTTAAAAGATATCGGTAACCATTTTTATGCTTATGAAGCATCAAGAAAGCTAGCTGACCAACTTGCTAAGATTGAAAAAGGTCGAATTTTTATTACGGTATCATTCCCTGAAACACCTAATGTGCCTCATCAGTGTGGTATCGCACCGATGGAAACAACGTTAATGATTGATGAGTTTTTACGAAAACGTCGAGTCAGGGATAATATTGAAATCGTTTATACATATCCAACCGTTTCACAATTATTACGTAACTGTTTATTTATGCAGCAACCTGTTTGTGAAGTTATTCCCGAAGTATTCACTGCTAAAAATATTAAGGCACAGAGAGGATTTACTTTAGATAAAGTTGATCCAGATAAGAAAATAGCTTATTCGAAGGAAGGGGACGAGCAAAATTTCGATTTATTGATTAGTACTCCTCCTATTACTGCGGTTGAAGCGGTTATTAATACAGGATTGAGTGAACATAATAATGGTGAAGGATGGTTACCAACTGACCACGAAACAATGCAAGTTTATGGTGTCGATGGTGTTTATGTTATTGGTGACACCGTTGATTTACCGATCAGTAAAGCGGGTGGAAGCTGCCATAATCAAGCTGCGATTATAGCCGATAATATTTGTGGTGAATTAATTTATGGTTATCCCGCGGCTATCTATGATGGGCGAGTTCAAGCCGTTGCTCAAATGGGATTAACAGCAGGAATGCCTTTACAATACGATTATAAACACGATGTTATTCCTACACCTCCGACTAAATTAGGAGGATTACTCAGAAATGGCTTTAATAGAGGTATTTATTGGGCTGCTATTCGTGGCTTAGTTTAAGGAGGAAATCAAAATGTCTAATAATGAAAATCAAAGTAAACTAATTGAACTTCTTAATTCTGAGTCGGGTGATCATTTCGCAGACAAATTAGCACCGCTTTTACAATTGAATCGTTTAGATAATATTGTTGATTTACTTTCTCTAATTTCTGACCTTATTGACATTACTGATAATAGCACGGTAGAAAAACTGGCAAATTCATTTGAGGATACTTTATCACCGATATGGGAGTTCGGTACGGCTTATAATATGGCTAAAATGGAAGAGGTATATAATAGTAAAAATCCAAATTTTCGCTCGGTATATGCTTTATTAAAAGATCCAAATACATTACGTGGAATTAGTACCGTTTTACGAACCTTGCAAATAATGGGTTCTCGATTATCTTCACCCCAAGAGGGGTAATATTTCGGAGGTGGTATGATATTAGATAGACAGTATTCTTTTGATACGCGTGTGATACATAATTACTATGATGCAGCTGAAAATTTAGGGGCACTAGCTTCTCCCATTTATCAAACTTCAACCTACGTATTTAATAGTGTTGAAGAAGGTGCAGCCTGCTTTAGCGGTGAATCGAATGGTTATATTTATACACGAATAAATAATCCGACATTAAGTTTATTGGAAAAGCGACTTGCTGATTTAGAAGAGGGAGATGCAGCAATTGCATTCTCTTCAGGGATGGGGGCAATAACATCGACGCTTTGGACATTACTGAGCCCTGGAGATGAGTTGTTAGTTGACATGACGGTTTATGGCTGTACATATGCGTTCTTTCATCATGGGTTGGCTCGTTTTGGTATCAAAGTTCGTCACATTGATATGAGTGATCCAAATCATGTGGCACAAGAGCTCACTGAAAAAACAAGGATGATATTTTTCGAATCACCTGCAAACCCAAACATGCGTTTAGTTGATATTAGTGCAGTGAGTAATATCGTTCGCCAATATAATATTGCAAATAACCAAGAAATATTGATAACTGTAGATAATACCTATTGTACCCCTTACATTCAAAAACCCCTTGAGCTTGGGGCAGATATTGTTGTTCATTCATTGACTAAATATATGAATGGACATGGTGATGTGATGGCTGGCGCTGTTATAACAACTGAGGAATTAGCGAAACAAATCAGATTGGTTGGGCTGAAAGATATGACTGGAGCATGCCTATCCCCTCACGATGCAAACCTGATATTGCGAGGAATGAAAACACTTCCAATCAGAATGGAAAGAGTGGTTGAGAATGCACAGAAAGTTGCAGAATATTTGGCTTCACTATCTGAGATTTCTCAAGTGATGTATCCGGGTTTATCGAGTTTTCCACAATATGCATTAGCTCAAAAGCAGATGAAGTTACCTGGAGGGATGATTGCTTTCGAACTTGAAGGGGGACTTGAGGCGGGTAAGCAGTTTCTGAACCGTCTACAGCTATTTTCTTGTGCGGTTAGCTTAGGTGATTGTGAGTCATTGGCTCAGCACCCTGCAAGTATGACCCATTCTACTTATACTGCAGAGGAACGAAAACAGTATGGGATTAGTGATGGGCTTATTCGTTTATCCGTTGGATTAGAAAGTGTTGATGATTTGATTGCCGATATTAGGCAAGCGCTCATTTGATACCAAAATAGGTAACAAAAGGCCCTATATCATATAAATATAGGGCCTAAATTTACTCTACGAATACTTTAGTCGATTAAGATTTTTGAAATTTACGCATGACAAAGAAGGTCACACTCAATATCGCGACCCATGCAAACCCAACTAAAAGGGCAACTTGTGTATCTTTAAAGAAGCCAAGTAGTGCGATAACAAAGACCATAAATGCGATAGTAATTGCAGGGCCAACTGGCCAAAATGGGACTGGGAACTTCAGTTTTTTAACCTCTTCAGGGCTCATTTGGCGGCGCATTGCGACATGAGATAGCAGGATCATTAACCAGACCCAAACGGTCGCAAAGGTTGCGATTGACGCAATAATCACAAAGATTTTTTCTGGAAGTAGGTAGTTTAAATAAACGCCTAATAACATGACAACAGACATCACCAGTACAGTGACCCAAGGTACCCCACTTTTAGTCAACTTGGTAAAGACTTTTGGTGCTTGTTTGTCTTGTGCCATACCATACATCATGCGACCAGCACCGAAAATATCACTATTAATCGCTGAAATTGCCGCAGTGATCACCACGATATTTAAGATATTTGCCGCTGATTGAATGCCTAAGCTATCAAAAATTTGGACGAATGGACTACCATTTTGACCAATTTGATTCCACGGATAGATACACATCAAAATGAACAATGTTAACCCATAGAATAGTAAGATACGGATTGGAACGGCATTAATTGCTTTTGGAATGGTTTTCTCTGGATTTTGCGCTTCACTGGCAGTAATACCAATCACTTCAATACCGCCAAATGCGAACATGACTATGGCTAAAGACGCAATAACGCCTTCAATACCATTTGGCATAAAGCCACCGTGCACCCATAGATTTTGGATACCCACCGCATGGTCAGTTTCTTGGCCGAAACCGTAGAACATTAAGAAGGTACCACCAACAATCATTGCGATGATAGCGGAGACCTTCACGATAGACAGCCAAAATTCCATTTCACCGAAAATTTTAACATGGCATAAATTGAGCGCACCAATAAATAGCACGATACTTAATACCCACACCCATTGGTCGACATGTGGGAACCAGAACCCCATGTACATCCCAAAAGCGGTAATATCGGCCAAGCAGACGACCAACATTTCAAATACGTAGTTCCAGCCAGTTAAAAAACCAGCGAGGGGGCCCATGTAATGGCTAGCGTAGTGAGAAAACGAACCGGGTACAGGATGATGCACTGCCATCTCGCCTAAGGCTCGCATGACCATAAATACAGCAGCACCACCGACCATATAAGCGAGGAGAACTGCAGGCCCTGCCGCTTGAATTGCGGAAGCAGAACCATAAAATAAGCCGGTACCAATCGCTGATCCTAAAGCCATAAAGCGAATGTGCCGAACACTCAGTCCCTTTCTGAGTTGATTTTGTTCACTACTTTGCATGTCTTTTCCTGTCTTTTTCTTCGTTCGATATATTGTTCCGAATAGGCTTTCGGTATTGTTTATTAAGTCGGACGTACTTTATTGAACCCTAAGGTGGCTACATTATCACAAACTTCCTTGTTCGTGAGATAGATATCTGCAATATAATGCGTGCTCAGCTAACTATTTTAGGAGTGATATGAAATACCCAATTAATGAAATCTTCCAAACCATTCAGGGAGAGGGGGTTTTTACTGGTGTTCCAGCCGTATTTATTCGTTTGCAGGGCTGCCCAGTTGGATGTAGTTGGTGTGATACCAAACAAACATGGGAAATAGAACAAGATAAAGAATCTACCCTAGGGGATATCGCACTTAAAACGATTGATTCAGATGCATGGGCGATGTCAGATAGTGAGGCATTGATTCAGTTAATGAAAGAAAAGCACTTCAGCGCACAGCATATTGTTATTACAGGCGGTGAGCCTTGTATTTATGATTTACAGCCATTGACTGAGACATTAGAACAGCATGGATATCAATGCCAAATTGAAACTAGTGGCACATACCCTATTCAATGCACTGATAACACATGGGTTACTGTATCACCAAAAGTCGGTATGAAAGGAGGACTACAGGTGATCAGCCAAGCAGTGAATCGGGCCAATGAAATTAAACACCCTGTTGCTCGCGAAAAAGATATAGAAGCACTTGAGAAAATTTTAGCATTACGTATTGCCGAAACGCCTCCTGTAGTAGCATTACAGCCAATCAGCCAAAAAGCGGCAGCAACAAAATTGTGTATTGAAACCTGTATTCAACGCAACTGGCGTTTATCGATTCAAACACATAAATATTTGGATATTCAATAATAAAAAATAGCAATGATTTTTAGTAACCCCCAAGCGCTAAAAAACACGCATTGGGGGGCTTTAAATTACCTAAAAGGTTGGTTTAATGGTACTTCAGGATCTGGTTCGTGAGTAATACGGTTACGTAAGTCACGACGAATAATTTCAATAGACCAGAACCAAATTAAATGACCAAATATTTCTGAAACATTTTCATACCATGGCAGGTCTAAAAGTGGAGGGGTTAGCCCCATAAGAGGGAATGAAATCATATGGACAAATAATTGCGCCAGTGCACCCGCTAACAACCCTTGCCATAACTTAATTTTAGGGAATATTTCAGCAACGATACAATATCCGACAGCAAATACGATAGAAAATATGATGTGAGTAACCCCCACAGAGTTAAAAACGTGCCCAGCAAAGGTGTAAACTGCAGAGTTAGGGTCGGCAATGCCTAACCAATCCCTTAAGAATATATAAGGTGGATTGAGGAAGTTACGTGAGCAGTCTATTTGTTCCGCTGCACGGATCAGCGTCTCTGGCGAACAAGCTGCATTGAACATATCCGTTGGGCTTCTTGGCGGTAATGGGACTTCAGCCCCCCATTTGACAAATGAAGAAACGATACCAGCGATTAGACCAATAAATGCGGCCAGTCCATAACGCCTTCTGGATTTTGGTGTTTGCTGAAATAAATGCATTTTCCCTGCCTTATTAAAAGTAAATAATGGTAAATAATAGATCAGGTTATAATTTAATGCACTATGTCAAATTAAAGTTTTTATGTCCTTAATGTTAAAAGGAGAAATGCTAGCCACTATTTGTTTCTTGCCTTAACCTCATCCTTAATAACGTATGGTTTTTTCGAATTTCGGCTATTAAAGGTAATTAGGAAACTTTCTATGCAGCGTTAGGCGTTGATATTGGTAATGAGTCAAAGGTAAAGGATATAGGGATTTACCCCTCATTTATGTTCAAAACCTATTAGGCTTGCCACTAAGTCAGCGGCCTGAGGAGCGTGTATCCCTATATTATATGACTTGTTTAGTGCTTGTCCTTTTAAGCTTCTCCACGATAGACACAGCCTGCTGTGCAGGTTTCTTTTACGGTAACCGCACTTAATAAGGGTAGTAAAGGCTTAGTTTGTTGCCAAATCCATTGGGCTAATACCTCACTCGTTGGGTTTTCTAACCCTTCGATATCATTTAAATAGTGATGGTCTAAGCGTTCCCAAATAGGTTTAAATGCAGCTTTTACATCGGAAAAATCAATAATCCAACCACTATGTGAGTCGACTTCACCAGTGATTTCTAAACGCACCATGAAAGAATGCCCATGGAGGCGGCCGCACTTATGACCCTCTGGAACATGGGGAAGTTTATGGGCGGCTTCGAAAGTGAAATCTTTATAGATTGTTGTGCTCATATGTGGCTCCTTGTTGTGAATAAACAGCGTATTGTACTGCATTTTTAGGTGAAAATATCTTTAATTACCAAAATAGCGTTAACCGCTTTTATCAATATGATCCATCAGTTAATTGCTTTAGGCTTTTTAGTTATTAATTATGGCTATCGTTTCTTATCCCAATATCTAGGGTTGTTATAACCTAACTGCATACCCTATATGTTTCAGGTACTGCGGTATTTTTTGCTTTATTACCCTAATTATTTGGGGAAATGAGTAGGTGTTAGGTTGTCAGTCTTTTTTGGGTAATGACATGGCATCGTTTTTTTAAATCAAAGATGAATAACGCTGGGGTTACAAGATAATGACAAAAAAACAGCCGCCATTAGCGGCGCTGCCAATATCTGTTGAGCAATTAACACGTTTACAGACAGCCGTTGATGATTTTTCATCTCATCAACTCGCATGGCTTTCTGGTTATTTGTGGGGAGTGGTAAATCAGAACACGCAAGTTGATGTATCAGCCAGTACGCTTGTTGTTACTCAAGATACCGTCACTATTATCTCTGCGTCACAGACAGGAAATGCACGTCGCCTATCTGAGCAGCTCAGAGAGCGCTTGGTGGGGGAGAAAATTAGTGTGAATTTGGTGAATGCAGGGGATTATAAATTCAAACAAATCAACCAAGAGCAAGTGTTGGTTATTGTCGCCTCAACGCAGGGTGAAGGTGAACCCGCCGAAGAGGCGGTTGCGTTGTACAAATACCTTCATTCTAAAAAAGCGCCTAATTTATCACAAACTAGCTATGCGGTTTTCGCGCTGGGAGACTCCTCTTACGAAAAATTTTGCCAAGCGGGTAAAGATTTCGATTCTCAGCTTGCATCATTAGGGGCGATATCATTAACGGAACGAATTGATGCAGATGTTGAATACCAAGCGGTTGCAGATGAATGGGTTGAAAACCTCACGCAGATTTTAAAAGCTCGCGTTCCTGCTCAAAGTGATAGCCAATTATTGGCGACTCAAACAGGAAGTATCAATGAAATTCATTCATCACCTTATAGTAAAACGGCACCATTAACTGCATCGCTACTGAGCAATCAAAAGATCACCAGCCGCGACTCACAAAAAGATGTTCGCCATATTGAAATTGACCTCGGTGACTCTGGTTTACGTTATCAACCGGGTGATGCGCTAGGTGTTTGGTTCGATAATGACCCCGCTTTAGTTGATGAGCTGGTGGCTTTATTGTGGCTGCAAGGTGATGAAGAAGTCTTTATTGGCTCACAGCGTCATTCATTCCGTGATGCGCTGATTTATCAATTAGAACTGACACAAAATACCCCAGTGATTGTCGAAAAATACGCTCAGTTATCAAAAGACGATGCACTATTGTCATTAATTAGCGATAAAGCCGCTATTTTGCACTACGCACAAAATACGCCAATCGTCGATATGGTACGCCAAGCGGCATCTCAGCCTGCTGCCCAAGAATTTGTTGACCTACTGCGCCCGTTAACCCCTCGTTTGTACTCGATTTCTTCTTCCCAATCCGAGGTGGAAGATGAAGTTCATGCAACGGTTGGCGTTGTCCGCTATGAGATTGATGGTAAGGCGCGAACTGGCGGTGCTTCGGGTTTCTTAGCTGATCGCTTAAATGAGGATGATGAACTCCGTATATTCATTGAGCACAATGATAACTTCCGTCTACCACAAGACCCAAATACGCCTGTGATCATGATTGGCCCTGGTACAGGGATAGCGCCATTTCGCGCTTTTTTACAGCAGCGTGACAATGACGGTGCGACAGGCAAAAACTGGTTATTTTTTGGTAACCCACATTTTGTTGACGACTTTCTCTACCAAGTGGAATGGCAGCGCTATGTCAAAGACGGTTTATTAACCCATATTTCATTAGCGTGGTCTCGCGACCAGCAAGAGAAAATTTACGTACAAGATAAACTTCGTGAACAAGGTGAAGAAGTTTGGCAATGGTTACAAGAAGGGGCCCACATCTATGTGTGTGGTGATGCAAACCGCATGGCCAAAGATGTCGAACAGGCATTATTAGATATCGTCAGCCAATACGGGAACATGGACAGTGAAGAAGCCGATGAATTTTTAAGTGAGTTGCGCGTAATGCGCCGTTATCAGAGGGATGTTTATTAATGAGCAATGAACAACAACAAAAGCCCTTAATTGTCGAAGGTAAACTTGCAGACAGCGAACGCATGAAGCAAGACAGTAATTACCTACGTGGAACAATTAAAGATGACCTCAAAAATGGGTTAACAGGTGGTTTCGAAGGCGACAATTTCTTATTGATTCGCTTTCACGGTATGTATCAACAAGATGACCGTGATATTCGTGCCGAGCGGGCGGAACAAAAACTCGAGCCTCGCCATGCAATGATGCTGCGTTGTCGTTTACCGGGGGGCATTATTACCCCCAAGCAATGGCTGGATATTGATAAGTTTGCCACGGACCACACGCTGTATGGCAGTGTGCGCATTACGAATCGGCAAACATTTCAGTTCCATGGCATCTTAAAAGGGGATGTAAAGCCTGCCCATCAAATGTTAAGTCACGTTGGTTTAGATGCCCTTGCAACGGCGAATGACGTTAACCGTAACGTGTTATGTACCTCTAACCCAGTGCAATCTGAATTGCACCAACAAGCTTATGAATGGGCAAAGAAAATATCTGAACATTTATTACCGCGCACAAGTGCTTACGCGGAAATTTGGTTAGATAAAGAAAAAATAGTGACAACGGATGAAGAGCCCATTTTAGGGCAAACTTATTTGCCAAGAAAATTTAAAACCTCTGTCGTGATCCCGCCATTAAACGATGTGGATTTACATGCAAATGATATGAACTTTGTCGCGATTGCCCAAAATGGGGAATTGATCGGTTTTAACGTGCTGGTGGGCGGTGGCCTTGCGATGACTCATGGCGATACCGCAACATTTCCTCGTTTAGCCAGTGAGTTTGGGTTTATTCCATTAGAGAAAACGTTAGCGATTGCAGAAGCGATAGTGACTACCCAACGGGATTGGGGAAATCGTACTGAACGTAAAAATGCAAAAACCAAATACACCCTTGAGCGAGTGGGAGTTGATACTTTCAAAGCTGAAGTCGAAAGGCGCTCAGGCGTAGTTTTCGAACCTATTCGTCCATATGAATTTACTGAACGCGGTGACAAGATTGGTTGGCTTAAAGGAATTGATAATCGCTGGCACCTAACATTGTTTATTGAAAATGGCCGATTGATTGATTTAGAAAATAAGCCATTAAAAACCGGCGTGGCTGAAATTGCACGTATTCACCAAGGGGACTTTCGTTTAACTGCAAACCAAAATTTAATTGTTGCGGGTGTCCCCGAAAGTGAGAAAGCGGCAATTGAAGCGATTGCCAGAGCTCATGGGTTAATGAGTGATGAAATTACAGCGCAACGTGAAAATTCCATGGCGTGTGTCTCATTTCCAACTTGCCCACTTGCGATGGCAGAAGCGGAACGTTTTTTACCTGAATTTATTAGTCATGTGGAAAATATCATGGCCGCTCATCAAGTCGCCAATGAACATATCGTTCTACGGATAACGGGTTGCCCTAATGGCTGTGGACGAGCGATGCTGGCGGAAGTAGGGCTGGTCGGTAAAGCGATGGATAGATATAACTTACACTTAGGTGGGGATCGCATTGGCACTCGCATTCCGCGTATGTACCGTGAAAATATCACTAGTACAGAGATTTTAGCTATTTTGGATGAGTTAATCGGTAATTGGGCGAAAAACCGTCTACCTAATGAAGGATTTGGCGATTTTGTTATTCGTACCCATGTTGTTAAGCCCGTATTGAATTCTGCTGTTGATTTTTATGAGGTTAAGGAGGCGGTATGAGCCGACTTGAACTAACAACATTCATCGAGCTCGATAGGCCTCACCAAGTCGCTTATCTCGCTGAGTTTAATTCCCAGTTAGATGCCATGACTGCATTGCAGCGCATTGAGTGGGCGGTTGAATACTTACCGACTGAGTTTGTGTTGTCTTCCAGTTTTGGGATCCAAGCGGCACTGACATTGCATATGGTGACGCAGGTTATGCCTAATATCCCGGTTATTTTAACGGATACCGGTTATTTGTTTCCAGAGACCTATCAGTTTATTGAAGTGTTAACAGATAAATTGAATTTAAATTTACAGGTGTATCGAGCAAAGCAGTCACCTGCTTGGCAAGAAGCACTGTATGGACAACTTTGGACGCAAGGCCTTGAGGGCATCGAACGCTACAATCAGCTTAATAAGGTTGAGCCAATGGAAAGGGCCTTAAATGAGTTACAGGCACAAACTTGGTTTTCGGGGTTACGGCGAGAGCAGTCAGCAAGCCGCGCAAATTTGTCTGTGTTAGGTATCGGAAAAGGGATTTTTAAAGTTTTACCCGTGATTGATTGGAACAATAAGCAAGTCTATGAATACCTAACAAAATATGGTTTACCTTATCACCCTCTGTGGGAGCAAGGGTATTTATCGGTTGGTGATACGCATACGACTCGCAAATGGGAAGAGGGAATGAATGAAGAAGATACGCGCTTTTTTGGGTTAAAGCGTGAGTGTGGGCTTCATGAAAACTAAATATTCGTCATAATTCAACCCACAGCGTTGTTGGTTAATCATTCTTTAAGCCATGAATTGAGTTTAGATTGTAAATAATAGCAGACTTGATGAAATATTTGTTTAATTACAAAGGGATGGTTTTTATTAAAAATAAGCATCTCTTTATTTTTATTATTTTTGTTTTTATTATGAAAATTAGCAGTTTGCGTTAAGTTTTGTGTATTTTGTTTAAAATTAACTTATTTTGATGGTTTTTATGTGAATTTTCTGGCTTATGCTTTTCAGTTACAAGAAAGAGCTTTTTGTCATTTCAAACCTATTGTCTGAAACCATATAGTCAACTTTATATTTCTTATAATCAGTTTATATAACGATGGGTGAGCAAGATGGATTATTTACCGTTATTTGTCGATGTCCGCACGCGAAAGGTCGTGTTAATTGGCGGCGGTGTGGTCGCGGCACGAAAAGCAGAATTGCTAATAAAAGCACAAGCGAATTTAGTGATCATCTCACCAACGTTATGTACTCCGCTTCAAACTGAATATCAACAAAATAAATTTGTTTGGTTAGCAGAAGATTACCAAACTATTCATTTAGATGATGCTTTTCTGGTTATTGCTGCAACGGATGATGCATTACTGAATGAAAAGGTTTTCTATGATGCGAATGAGCGAAAAATATTCGTTAACGTCGTCGATGACCAACCATTATGTTCATTTATTGTCCCTTCTATTATCGATCGCTCGCCAGTGATTGTGGCGATCTCTTCAGGGGGGACTGCGCCTGTATTAGCACGTTTACTCAGAGAAAAATTGGAAACGATGTTGCCAACGTCTTTGGGGAAAATGGCGGAAATAGCCGGCCGCTGGCGTCATAAAGTCAAAGAAACGTTAATGAATATGCGTGAAAGAAAACGTTTCTGGGAAAAAAGTTTTAGTGGACGTTTTGCCTCCTTAGTTGAAAAAGGGCAATTCAGCGAAGCGGAGCAACAACTGGAGCGACAACTGTATGAGCCAGATAACCACGGTGAATTAACTTTAGTGGGGGCTGGGCCGGGGGATGCAGGGTTGCTCACGTTAAAAGGGCTAAGGGTTTTACAAAGCGCGGAAGTGGTTTTATATGATCATTTAGTTAGCGAAGAAATTCTTGAATTAGTTCGCCGTGATGCAGACAAGATTTGCGTAGGTAAACGTGCAGGGGCTCATAGCGTTTCTCAAGAAGAAACCAATGCGCTGATCGTGAAATTTGCTCAACAAGGTAAAAAAGTCGTGCGCCTTAAAGGGGGGGACCCTTTCATTTTTGGGCGAGGGGGAGAAGAGCTACAAGTTGCAGCGCAAGCGGGGATCCCATTTCAAGTGGTTCCGGGTGTGACCGCAGCAATTGGTGCAGCCGCTTACGCGGGGGTTCCGCTGACTCACCGTGAACATTCACAAAGCATTACATTTATTACGGGGCATTGCCGTGAAAATGGAACTGAACTCGATTGGCAGGCACTTTCCCGAGGAAATCAAACCTTAGCTATCTATATGGGGACGGTGAAGGCCGCGAAAATCAGTGAGCAATTAATCCAATTCGGCCGAGCTCAAAATACCCCTGTAGCGGTTATCGGCTGTGGTACAAGACGTGAACAAAAAGTCGTAACTGGCAAATTGTATGAGCTCGAAACATTAGCGCAGCAGGCTCCTGCTCCTGCTTTGATAGTGATCGGTGAAGTGGCTGCATTGCACCAACAACTCGCATGGTTTGGTTCGCAAACTGAAGATATAAGATGGCGCAGTGCCGTATTGGAACTGGCTTAAGTAAGGGGCTATCGTGAACGACAAAAAATTAACTCATTTACAGCAGTTAGAAGCAGAAAGTATTCATATCATTCGTGAAGTTGCCGCCGAATTTGCTAACCCAGTGATGCTGTATTCTATTGGTAAAGATTCTTCCGTGATGCTGCATTTAGCACGCAAGGCATTTTATCCAGGAAAGCTCCCATTTCCTCTTTTACATGTTGATACAGGGTGGAAATTTCGTGAAATGTACGAATTTCGTGATGCAACGGCAGAAAAATATGGTTTTGAGCTACTTGTTTATCGTAACCCTGAAGGGGAAAAATTAGGGATCAACCCGTTTGTGCATGGCAGTGCTAAGCACACTGATATTATGAAAACCGAGGGCTTAAAGCAGGCTTTGGATAAGTACAGTTTTGATGCTGCTTTTGGTGGTGCTCGTCGTGATGAAGAAAAATCACGTGCAAAAGAGCGGATCTACTCTTTTCGTGACCGATCTCATCGTTGGGATCCTAAAAACCAACGGCCTGAGCTATGGCATAACTACAATGGGCAGGTCAATAAAGGAGAAAGTATTCGTGTTTTCCCACTATCAAATTGGACTGAACTCGATATCTGGCAATATATCTATTTGGAAAATATCGACATTGTTCCCCTGTACTTTGCAAAAGAACGACCAGTTATTCAGCGGGATGGGACTTTATTAATGGTAGATGATAACCGTATTGACCTACAACCTGGCGAAGTGGTTAGCCAGCAAAAAGTGCGTTTTAGGACATTAGGTTGCTGGCCACTGACTGGAGCTGTGCCATCAGAAGCACAAACGCTGCCTGAGATCATAGAAGAAATGTTGATTTCCACGACAAGTGAGCGGCAGGGGCGGCTGATTGATAGCGACCAATCCGCTTCGATGGAGTTGAAAAAGCGCCAAGGTTATTTTTAGTGGGCAAGGTGAATACGCAAAGTCAGGAGAAAAATCATGGCACAAGCCGTTTATAATGAATCAATCGCTCATCAAATTGAACAGCAAGGTGGTGTAGAGCCTTATTTATTGGCGCAGCAACAAAAAGGATTATTGCGTTTTTTAACCTGTGGCAATGTGGATGATGGTAAAAGCACCTTAATCGGCCGTTTACTGCATGATACTCGCCAAATATACCAAGATCAGCTGTCAACTCTGCAAAGTGACAGTAAGCGGATAGGGACTCAAGGGGAAAAGCTTGATCTTGCTTTGCTGGTGGATGGCCTTGCTGCTGAACGTGAGCAGGGGATCACAATCGATGTAGCTTATCGTTATTTTTCAACAGAAAAGCGCAAGTTTATTATTGCGGATACCCCCGGCCATGAGCAATATACGCGCAATATGGCGACAGGCGCATCAACTTGCTCACTTTCTATTTTGTTGATCGATGCTCGAAAAGGGGTACAGGAGCAAACGAGTCGACATAGTTTTATTAGCACATTACTTGGGATCCGCCATCTTATTGTTGCTGTCAATAAAATGGATCTAGTGGATTACAGTGAAACCACTTTTGACAAAATAAAGCAGGATTACCAAAAGTTTGCGACGGAATTGCCGGTTGATTTAAAGGTATGGTTTGTCCCTATTTCAGCCCTTGATGGCGATAACATTGTGAATGCTAGCGATAATTTTAAGTGGTATCAAGGTGATACATTATTATCGATATTGGAAAATGTCCAAGTGGAACAAAAAGCCTCGGAGCAAGCTTTGCGTTTCCCTGTGCAATATGTGAACCGCCCAAATTTAGACTTTCGTGGATACAGCGGAACATTATCATCAGGGGTTGTGGCAGTGGGACAAAAGGTCAAAGTATTGCCATCCGGTGCTACCTCAGCAATCAAAGAAATTGTGACATTTTCAGGGTTACAAGATTTTGCGGTGCCAGGGGAAGCGATTACATTAGTGCTTGAGGATGAAATTGATATTAGTCGTGGCGACTTGATTGTCGCACAAGATGAAATCTTACAAAGCACACAGCATGCCTCTGTCGATGTGGTATGGATGTCTGAACAGTCGTTAGTTCAAGGCCAGCAACTGGATATTAAAATTGCAGGAAAACGCAGTCGGGCAAAAGTGGAAAATATTCAATATCAAATTGATATCAATAATTTAACGCAGAAAGTGGCGACAGAGCTGCCGTTAAATGGGATTGGTTTAGTGGAATTTTCCTTTGATGAACCATTGTTACTGGAAAACTATCAACGCAATGCAGACACAGGCGGAATGATTTTTATTGATAGACTCACCAATGTGACTGTCGGAGCGGGCTTAGTCCGTGAAACACAAGCCCCTGTCTTTGAACAACCCAGCGATTTTAGTGAATTTGAAATTGAGCTAAATAAATTAGTTCGCCGCCATTTCCCACATTGGGGTGCGCGCGATGTATTGGGTGGGAAATAGCACGGATGACAAAAGAAAACCATATTGTTTGGCATCAACATGCAGTAACTCGCCAGTTACGTGAGAGTAATAATGGCCACAAAGGTGCCGTGTTGTGGTTCACGGGGTTATCAGGTTCAGGAAAGTCAACATTGGCGGGGGCAATAGAGCACCAACTTACGTCCATGGGAATGAAAACCTATTTACTGGATGGCGATAATATTCGCCATGGTTTATGCGGCGACTTAGGGTTTAATGAGGCTGATAGGCAAGAAAATATCCGTCGAGTGGGGGAGGTGGCGAAGCTAATGGTTGATGCAGGGTTAATTGTTGCTACTGCCTTTATTTCACCTTTTCAAGACGATAGGCAGAAAGTCCGTGACTTATTTGAACCCGATCAATTTTTTGAGTTGTACGTGGATACCCCGGTAAGTATTTGTGAACAGCGAGACCCTAAAGGGTTATATCAACAAGCGCGGGAAGGGAAAATTAAACAATTCACCGGAATTGACTCCCCTTATGAAGAACCGCAACACCCTGAGCTGCATCTGGATGGGCAGCAACCGATTTCGGATTCCCTTTCCCAAATTATTGCGCTTTTATTGCGCAATCATGTCATTCAACTAGATTATTAATACAGCTTAAATACCCCCTTTATTTTATCCGATGGTAAAATAAGGCGGTATTTTGCGGATCAAAAACCGACTTAATCTGACTTTTTATCACAATTTTAGTATCACAGTAGCGTCAATCGTTGAGTTATGGGATGATTAGCAAATCATTTCAGGGGGCAAAATGGGTAAATTAACGCTACTATTAATTGCGATATTAGCTTGGTTACAGTATTCCTTATGGTTAGGCAAAAATGGCATACATGACTACGTACAAGTCAAAGATGATGTCGCTGCTCAGGAAATTGTAAATTCGCGCTTAAAAATGCGTAATGAACAGCTATTCGCTGAAATCAATGACTTAAATGATGGCCAAGATGCGATTGAAGAACGAGCTCGAACTGAGCTTGGGATGATCAAACCCGGAGAGTCATTTTATCGAATGGTTAAAGAAAGTAATAACCAGAAATAGACACAATAATATGATGTCAAAATAGTATACCCATTAGCCTGATAATTTCTGATGTAAGAATTCAATAATGACAAATCCAAACCATGCCCCACAAAACAATCTCCCGCAAATTGTTGCATTGATCCCTGCGGCTGGGGTCGGTAGCCGTATGAATGCAGAGTGCCCAAAACAATATTTGCAGGTTGCAGGTAAAACAATCATTGAACACACCATAAGCGCATTGCTTGAAAATGATAAAGTGCAAGAGATTGTGGTTGCTTTAAGTGCGGAAGACGATTATTTTCAGCAACTTGCAATTGCTAATGACCCTCGTGTGACGACGGTTATTGGTGGCAAAGAGCGTGCCGATTCAGTATTAGCAGGTCTGGATTTTTTAATCACTAACCCCAACTTTTCAGATTGCTGGGTATTAGTACATGATGCTGCGCGTCCTTGCCTTCATCAATCAGATTTAAATGAAATTATTCAATTAGCAGCGGAACAAAATTGTTGTGGTGGGATCCTCGCTGCCCCAGTGCGTGATACCATGAAACGCAGCTCAACAGCCAGTCAATTAATTGACCATACCGTTGAACGTGAAGCGTTATGGCATGCCCTTACACCACAATTTTTTCCGTTAATATTATTACGGGATTGTCTAAGTAAAGCCTTGAAAGAAAACGCAGTAATCACCGATGAAGCTTCTGCGCTAGAATATTGCGGCCATCAACCGATGTTAGTGGCTGGCCGCGCTGATAATTTAAAAGTGACGCGCCCAGAAGACCTCACTTTAGCGGAATTTTATCTTTCAAGAATGAACAATTAAGGAAAAAAAAATGAGAATCGGACACGGTTTTGACGTACACAAATTTGGTGGCGAAGGCCCTATCATCATTGGTGGCGTGCGTATCCCTTATGAACAAGGTTTACTTGCGCACTCTGACGGTGATGTGGTATTGCATGCGTTAACCGATGCAATTCTCGGCGCAGCTGCATTAGGGGATATCGGTAAATTATTCCCTGATACTGACCCTGCCTATAAAGGGGCGGATAGCCGAGTACTATTGAGAGACGCATTTTGCCATGTACGTGCTAAAGGGTATCGTATTGGTAACATTGACATTACTATCATGGCTCAGGCGCCAAAAATGTTGCCACACATAGCTCAAATGCGTGTGAATATCGCCGAAGATCTTGAGTGCCACATGGATGATGTCAATGCGAAAGCGACCACGACAGAACAATTAGGTTTTGTGGGTCGTAAAGAAGGCATTGCCTGTGCTGCGGTTGTTCTTTTAATAAAAGATAATAGTAATGAAAGTAATGAATGTTCAGTACCTGCATGGTAAGCCATTATCTTCTGGCACATTAAAAAGTGTCCCAGAAGATTTTATCGTCAAAGAAGACTTGGGCTTTGAGCTAGATGGCGAAGGCGAACATGTTATGGTTCGTGTGGAAAAAACAGGCTGCAATACAGTGTTTGTTGCTGAACAACTCGCAAAATTTGCTAAAATTTCAGCGAGAGCGGTCAGTTACGCAGGTTTAAAAGATAGGCATGCAGTAACGGAGCAGTGGTTCTGTTTGCAAATGCCAGGTAAAGAAACGCCTGTTTTTTCGAATTGGCAACTCGAAGGCTGCCGAATACTGGCTGTCACTCGGCAAAAACGTAAATTACGTATTGGTTCCTTGAAAGGAAACCAGTTCGAAATAACCTTGCGTGATATTTCGGATGCGAAGGATGTCGAACAACGTTTACAGAAAGTTGCATTATCAGGGGTACCTAATTACTTCGGTGAACAACGTTTTGGACGTGACGGGCAAAATTTAACGCAAGCGTTGCGTTGGGCAAACCAAGAAATCAACGTGCGTGAACGCAACAAGCGTAGCTTCTATCTTTCTGCTGCGCGTAGTGCCATGTTTAATCATGTGGCAAGTGAACGTATTGCAAATAATACTGCCCAACACGTGATGTTAGGTGATGCATTGCAATTAACGGGCAGAGGGAGTTGGTTTGTCGCGACACAAGATGAGTTTGCTACATTGCAACCTCGCTTAGAGTCCAACGAGTTAAGCATTACCGCGCCATTACCCGGTGATGGTGCGTTGGGAACTCAGGATGAAGCTCAGGCATTTGAAACTCAGTGTTTAGCGGATTACCAACCCTTTATCTCTTTAATGCAGCGCGAACGAGTTTCTTCAGCTAGAAGGGCGATAGTTGTTAAGCCACAAGACTTACAGTGGGAATGGTTGGATGACTCGACGGTAAAACTGAATTTTTTCTTAAACTCGGGTTGTTTTGCAACCAGTGTTGTGAGAGAAATTATTAATCAAAATGGGCAGGATAATGTCGATGCTAAAGATTTTATTGAGTAATGACGACGGGGTAAATGCGCCGGGAATTCAAACTCTTGCAGCTGCACTACGCCAATATTATCATGTTCAGGTGATTGCGCCTGATCGCAATCGTAGTGGGGCATCGAACGCATTAACATTAGATAAACCACTTAAAATTCAAACACTAAGTAATGGCGACCTTGCTGTACAGGAAGGCACACCAACAGATTGTGTCTATATTGGGGTGAATAAAGTGGTGCGCCCACGTCCTGATATTGTTGTATCTGGTATCAACTGTGGCCCTAATTTAGGGGATGATGTTATTTACTCAGGCACGGTTGCAGCGGCAACAGAAGGCCGCCATTTAGGTTTACCGTCAATTGCGGTATCGTTAGATGGGGAAACGCATTATGAAAGTGCGGCTAAAGTGACATGCGAGATCCTCGCTCTTTTGCAGACGAACCCATTGCGAGCAGGGAATATTTTAAATATTAATGTGCCTGATATCCCATACGAAGAAATTAAAGGTATCAAAGTCACTCGCTGTGGTAGTCGTCATGCCGCTTCTGAGGTATATAGCCTAGAGGACCCGAAAGGGAATACATTGTATTGGTTAGGTCCCGTTGGGGAAATTCGTGATGCCAGTCCTGGAACGGATTTTGAAGCCGTGAAAAATGGGTATGTTTCAATCACCCCATTACAAGTTGACCTAACCGCTTATAAAGCACACTCATTAGTGGAAGAGTGGCTTGAAAAATCAGGAGTGTCAGTAAAATGAATACAGGGCTCATGAAAGAACTTTTGGCTCAATTACGCCAACAGGGAATTCACGATGAGCGCCTATTAGATGCCATTTCACTCGTTCCTCGGGAACGGTTTGTGGATGAAGCGCTCTCCCATAAAGCCTATGATAATATCCCATTACCTATTGGTCATGGGCAAACTATTTCACAGCCGTATATTGTTGCTAAAATGACGGCACTATTGGCTTTAGCACCGGATGATCACGTTCTCGAGATAGGGACAGGCTCAGGGTATCAAACTGCAGTATTGGCACACTTGGTTAAGCATGTTTTTTCTGTTGAGCGGGTAAAAAGCTTGCAGTGGGCCGCAAAGCGGCGCCTGAAACAGCTTGATTTACATAATATTTCAACACGCCATGGTGATGGTTGGGAAGGTTGGCAATCAAAAGGGCCTTTTGATGCCATCATAGTTACTGCGGCACCAACAGAAATACCAACTCTACTATTGGGGCAATTAAAAGATGGTGGGCGAATGGTTTTACCTGTCGGTGATAAAGAACAAGCGCTGAAGCTAATTACTCGACGTGGTAATGATTACCATACGAATTTTATTGAAAAAGTTCGTTTTGTCCCATTGGTTGCCGGTGACCTCCTTTAACCTATTTGCAATGGTATTTAAAAAAATGATTATAAAAATAATCGATTTAAATTAAATATCATTGTAAAGGTTTCATTAACGCAAATAGCAGTAAAACTATTCCAAATATGATATTTTACCCAGCTGAATTTGAGGGAATAGCTTAAACTGTTAGTCATTTTCTCAAATTGTTATATTTTTAATATATTTAACTTGTTCACTATTTTGTATTTCTGCTTTAATAAGTGAAATATTTTATGATAACTCTATTGCTGACATTATTTTGAATTGTTACGTCAGATTTTTCTTCACGGGAGAAGAAGCATGAAAATTGTTAGCCCTATAAGCAGAATTCGATGGGCCGTCATCTTTTCATTTAGCGGAGCGCTATTGGCAGGTTGTTCTACACCGTATCATACAGCAGCACCTATTTCGAGTGTGAATGATAGCCAATCTAGCCAGCCAACGGTGCAAAGGACGACACCGGCCTCGTCACCAAATACGGGTATGAGCACGGCAATGCCATCGTCTCGTCCAAATTTATCAAGTAATACAAATACTCAGCCTGTAAGCCGCAGTTCAGCACCGGTAACAACTAATGGTGAAGGGCGCATAGTATACAACCGTGACTATGGCAGTATTCCAAAAGGCAGTTATAGCGGTAATAGTTATACGGTCCAGCGTGGTGATACATTATTCTATATTGCATACTTAACCGGTAATGATTTCCGTGAGTTAGCATCGAGAAACAATATACCAGAACCTTACAGTCTAAATGTAGGGCAGGTTATTAATATTGGTAACACAAATGTGAACTCGAACACTCAATTAGCGGCAAATTCATCAAATAGTCATCAGCAAGCGGTTGATCTTCGAACAACTAATGAGTATCCTGCAAACAGTGGTGGTCAAAATTCAGGTAAGATGTTGCCTAATAATAAGAAACCTGCGACACAGGCTTCAACGACAACAACAACCTCGACAACAACCGCTTCTACTGCAGTCAGCAGTACAAATAATTCGTCAATAAAATGGCGTTGGCCAGCAGAAGGGAAAATGATTGAAGGTTTCTCTGATGCTCAAGGCGGGAACAAAGGGGTAGATATCGCCGGTTCTCGTGGTCAAGCTGTGCTTGCTGCTGCGCCAGGAAAAGTCGTTTACGCAGGTAATGCTTTGCGTGGATACGGAAATCTAATAATTATAAAACATAACGATGACTACTTAAGTGCTTATGCTCACAACGATACATTGCTTGTGCGTGATCAGCAGGACGTCACTGCGGGTCAAAAAATAGCCACTATGGGTAGTACTGGAACTAGTTCGGTTAGACTACACTTTGAAATTCGTTACAAGGGAAAATCAGTAAACCCGTTGCGCTATTTGCCGCAGCGATAAACTGGGTAGAGTGTTTTGGCATTCTACCCGCATTATCTAGGGTAGGAGTCACTGATGAGCCAAAGTTCGCTGAAAGTTAACGAGTTATACAATGACCTCGATGAAAGTAATTTAAATGACACTTTTGATGAGAGTCAGTTTAAAGAAGAGGATCTGGTTACTGAGCTAGATGACGAAATGGATTTACTCCAGAACACAAGTCAGCGTGTTCTGGATGCCACTCAAATTTATCTTAGTGAAATTGGGTTCTCACCACTCCTTACAGCAGAAGAAGAAGTTTTCTATGCAAGACGTGCATTGCGTGGTGATATCGCATCACGACAGCGTATGATAGAAAGCAACCTTCGTCTCGTTGTAAAAATATCACGCCGCTATAATAATCGAGGCCTTGCATTACTCGATTTGATAGAAGAAGGAAATCTTGGGTTAATTCGTGCCGTTGAAAAGTTTGATCCAGAAAAGGGGTTTCGCTTTTCAACATATGCAACGTGGTGGATCCGTCAAACGATCGAACGCGCTATCATGAATCAAACTCGAACTATTCGCCTTCCTATTCATATCGTTAAAGAACTCAATATTTACCTCCGTACTGCACGTGAATTAGCCCAGAAGTTGGACCATGAGCCAAGCCCTGAAGAGATCGCTGAGCAGCTAGATAAACCTGTCGAAGATGTCAGTAGGATGTTACGTTTAAATGAACGTATCACATCTGTTGATACGCCAATTGCAGGGGACTCAGAGAAATCTTTGCTTGAGGTATTGTCTGATGATAATGATTCAGGTCCAGAAAATACAATTCAAGATAATGACTTAAAAGAAAATATTGTTAAGTGGTTATATGAATTGAACCCAAAACAAAGGGAGGTTTTAGCACGACGTTTTGGGCTTTTAGGCTATGAAGCGGAAACTCTAGAAGAAGTTGGCCGTGAAATAGGGTTAACAAGAGAACGTGTTCGCCAGATCCAAGTCGAAGGTTTAAAGCGATTGAAAGATATTTTACATGGAGAAGAGCTGACCTTAGAGTCGATATTTAATATGTAGATGTTGATTCGATAGTTAAAAACCCCTATAAGCTAATGTTTATAGGGGTTTTTATATGTAAAGAATAGAGAGTGAGCTTAATTAATGGGAACACCACTGTGAAATTTAAAATCGTCATCCGGTGTTGAAATTAATTCAGCTTCAATAATGCCAAAATAATTAACTCGTTCAGTAATATCTTGTTTGCTAATTAATTGTGCTAAGTGCAAATAATCTTGATAGTGGCGAGCTTCTGAGCGTAATAATGAAATATAAAAATTTGCCAGCTGCTCATCAAGAAATGGGGCTAATTTAGCAAAACGCTCACAAGAACGTGCTTCGATATAAGCTCCAATAATTAGTTTATCAACTAAGGTTTTTGGATCATGGGGGTCGACATGGCTCAACAACCCTTTAGCATAACGGCCTGCAGTGATGCCATCGTATGGAATATTACGTTCATGCATAATCTCTAGAACTTGGTAAAAATGATGAAGTTCCTCTTTGATTAGCAGGACCATTTTATCAATTAAATCTTGACTATAAGGTGATTGTTTTTTTGCCAATATTTGTTTAGAAACCTGATTTTTGTTTCTTAATGTATGGATGTCACCAACCCTATCATAAGCAAATGATTCATAAGGTTTAAACCATTCAAGTAGCACTGCAGCACTGTCTTTATCGACAGCATACTTGCGAATTAAAAACATCGCACTTTGCGCGGCCTTTAACTCGCATAATAAATGGTCTTTTAAGATAATGGGCAAGTTTTCAGGCAAACTCGCTTTTTTTACCCACGCATCAGGTGTTTCACATTGCAGAAACTGCCTGATTGGTGCGAGTAACTGTGCATACTCATCCATGTTAGTTATCCATATCCTTTAACCGATAAATCCAATCTAGGGCTTGGCGTGGAGTGAGTTTATCTGGATCAATTTCAGCTAGAGCCGTTAATACTGGTGATGGCTCGACATCTTCTGTGGTTAAAAAGCTCAGTTGTGCGCTATCCACATGGCTCGCATTGGCATTGTTTGAGATAACTTCAAGTTCTCTAAGTTTTTGTTTTGCCCGTTTAATCACATCCTTTGGTACACCGGCAAGAGAAGCGACAGCAAGGCCATAGCTTTTGCTAGCGGCACCGTCTTGAACGTTATGCATAAAAGCAATGGTATCACCGTGTTCAATAGCATCGAGATGGATATTGACCGCACCTTCGAGTTTCTCAGGGAGTGTTGTTAATTCAAAGTAATGGGTTGCAAATAATGTCATTGCCTTGATTTTATTCACTAAATTCTCAGCGCAAGCCCAAGCAAGAGAAAGACCATCATAGGTTGAAGTCCCGCGACCAATCTCATCCATTAGCACTAAGCTATTCTCTGTTGCATTATGAAGAATATTAGCGGTTTCTGTCATTTCCACCATGAATGTTGAACGGCCAGATGCAAGGTCATCCGAGGCGCCGACACGGGTGAAAATGCGATCGACTGGGCCTATCACTGCTTTGCTGGCAGGGACGAAACTACCGATATACGCTAACAGGGTAATCAATGCGGTTTGGCGCATATAGGTACTTTTACCGCCCATGTTTGGACCTGTGATGATCAATAAACGACGTTGCGGTGACAGCGATAATGGGTTGGAAATAAACGGTTCGCTAAGCACTTGTTCTACTACAGGGTGGCGACCCTCGGTAATTTGAATACCCGGTTTCTCAGTCAGTTGTGGGCAAGCGTAGCCTAGAGTTTGTGCTCTTTCCGCAAGGTTGGCTAGGACATCTAGCTCAGCGAGTGCTTCAGCACTGGTTTGCAACGCAGCAAGATGAGGTAATAGCATATCAAACAGCTCATCATACAGCGCTTTTTCAATAGCGAGTGCTTTTCCTTTTGATGTCAATACCTTATCTTCATACTCTTTGAGTTCAGGAATAATATAGCGTTCCGCATTTTTTAACGTTTGGCGACGGACGTAATGGATAGGCGTTAAATGGCTTTGACCGCGGCTAACTTGAATATAGTAGCCATGAACTGCGTTATAACCGACTTTTAGGGTATCGATCCCCAGCTTTTCTCTTTCACGAATTTCGAGTCTATCGAGGTAGTCGGTTGCCCCATCAGCAAGAGCGCGCCATTCATCGAGTTCACTATTATAACCCGGGGCGATAACACCGCCATCGCGTACCAATACAGGTGGCGCATCAATAATCGCTTTTTCAAGTAAGTCTTGTAACTTATCAAATTGACCAATACGATTTTGAAGAGCTTGTAAATACGAACAACTTGATTGGCTTAGTATTTGATGAATATCTTGGTATTGCTGGAATGCGTAACGCATACGAGTTAAGTCGCGTGGGCGTGCGGAACGTAGTGCTAAGCGTGCTAATACACGTTCTAAATCCCCTATTTGGCGCAAAAATGGTTGCAATTCAAAACCGCATTCTTGCAATGCACTAATAGCTTGTTGGCGGTTATTTAATACTTGAATATTACGCAATGGGGCATGTAGCCAACGTTTTAGCATACGGCTACCCATTGGGGTCACACACATATCTAAAATGGCGGCAAGTGTGTTTTCTGTACCACCGGCAAGGTTTTGCGTGATTTCTAAATTGCGACGAGTCGCTGCATCCAAAATGACATTATCATTTTGTTTTTCCATCACAATACTGCGAATATGGGGCAGTGAAGTACGCTGAGTATCTTTTACATATTGCAATAGGCAACCTGCGGCTCTGAGCGCTTTATGGGCATCTTCAACCCCAAAACCGATTAAATCTTTCGTGCCAAACTGTAAACCGAGCTGTTGTTTTGCAGTATCAAGCTCATATTCCCATAATGGGCGGCGACGTAAGCCTTTATTGTGTTCAATTAATGCCATACTGCCGAAATCTTCGGGGTATAGAAGTTCAGCAGGTCGGGTGCGTTGCAGTTCGGCTTGTAATGCCTCTTCGTCAGCAATTTCACTAATAATAAAGCGACCGGAGGTAATATCTAATGTTGCGAAACCAAAACCTTGTTGGTCTTGCCATACCGCGGCTAAAAGGTTGTCTTGCCTTTCATTTAATAGGGCTTCATCGGTAATGGTGCCTGGTGTCACAATGCGTACTACTTGGCGCTCAACTGGCCCTTTACTGGTCGCTGGGTCGCCAATTTGCTCACAAATGGCGACGGATTCACCCATTTGTACTAATTTAGCTAAGTAACCCTCTGCAGCATGGTGAGGAACACCCGCCATAGGGATCGGCTGCCCTGCGGATTGACCTCGCTTGGTGAGGGAAATATCTAACAGTTGAGACGCTTTTTTAGCATCATCAAAAAACAGTTCGTAGAAGTCACCCATGCGATAAAACAGCAGTATGTCTGAATGTTGTGCTTTTAGTTTTAGATACTGCTGCATCATTGGTGTGTGGGATTCGAAACTTTGCTTATCAGTCATAATGTTGTCTGTTCTAACGTATTGAGTTAACTAAATTCTGTGAGGTGTTCAGAGACTAAAATACCACAGATCGTCTCAAATGAGAGTAGGCAAACGAGTTAGCCATGGATTTCTCTATGGTATTACGTTGAGGTTATCGGGAGCAACGTGCATTTGGTGATAAAGTGTCTGAAATATGTATTAGTGATACAAAGGTAAAATTGATGACTAAAAATGAAATTTATGTAGGCATGTTGTTCTGGATTTTACCTCATATTAGGAATATGCAAATTCAAGATAAAAATCTAGACTGCAAGATAAGTCTTATTACTATGAGTCTGCACTCGTGCGAGAAATTGATGGTTGAGGCGCTAAGGTTCAAGTGGGCAATGTATTCATTTTTTGTTTCCTTAATGCGATCTTAATGAATATAACAAACACGTAATAGGCGAAACTAGCGAGATATTGGTTAGCAATGATAATGTTTAAATCACGGCTGTATTTTGACACAAAAAGACCCCAGTAATTGGTAGCCCAATTATTGGGGATCACTTCAGCAATAGGTTTAGCGTTTACTTGTATTGATATCCTGTTCTTGCAGCAATCGCAGCCCTTGTCAGACAAAATGGGTTTCGTGCTGGGTAAAAATGCTATTGTTTTAGAAAAAACTAAGGTTTAGCGACAAAATAAGCAAAGGCATGATTTGTTAAATAGCGACCATCTGTTCCGTCATAAGTCTTTGCAGCATCAGGCCAAGCAAAGAAACGGGTCTCAGGCTTCGTATTTAATTCTCCTGTTTCAGGATCTATCAGATAAACTTTTTTGGCACCTTTTTTAAATATTTTCCAAACCGATTTAACGAATATGTCTGTTTCAGGATCAGTTTCAGGGAAATAAGAAGCATCAATACTTCCATTCGATAACCCCCCTTTTGCATAATCAGCTTCTTTTGAATGCAAGAATTTTATTAATCCCTTACCTATTGAAGCGCCGGTATAACATGAGCCACTTGAGCTTTGTTTAACCAAATATTTGCTATAACTATCTAAATCAATAATATTTTCATTTAAAATAGTAACCATAGAGTTCAACGCAGCATAGCAAGAAGAAATTGAGTCTTTAAGTTGCGGTTGAGGAGTGCTCCAAGGGTGATTGTCAATGAACTTTATACCATTGAACGATGAGATAAGCGCTAAAGAAAAATCAGCCTCATCTTTTTTGGTCATGAATGTTTCAATTGCAACCACTTTATTTTTTGGTGGCATATACTATACCTTATCGTTGAGTCACGGTCCCAGGGACCATATTATCTGTATTTAGTGCTCCCGGCTGTAAAGTGTTACCTTTAGGTACGGTTATGACGATTGCATTTGGGTTTTGTTGGGTTATGCGAACAGCATTATCCCATTCTCGTTGAGTCATTCCGTTTATATTACCTTTATCTACCGTCTGAATATAAACGGTACGACCTTTAGCATCGGTAAACGTCATATCTGTATAAGAACCACCTTTGCGACCGGTTTTGGCAGGGTCTAATGGTTTTAAATAGGTTTCGGGTTGTTCTGCGCCACTCACCGCATCTCGCCCCCCTCGTGTATGACTAACAGAATCGAAATTATCTCTCTTAAACTGATCCCGCACATCATCCATATGTGATTTAGTCGCTGCATTACCACGTCGGCATAATCCCCAAGGATCAATCCATCCCAGAGTGTTAGGTGCATACTGATACAGATTTATCCCACCCAATAATCCAATTGGGTCAGGCATGATAAAACGGCCTATTTGTGGGTCGTAGAATCTGAAGGTATTAAAATGCAATCCTGTTTCAGTGTCAAAATACTGTCCGGCATAGCGTAAGTTCTGCTCAAAGGACTCCATTTTGCGCTCTGGGTCAGAGTAGAAACTCAATGGGCTACTGCGAACAAAACCAAAGCGTTCATATTTCCCTGACCACACCGTATTGCCTTGTGCATTGGTGACGTCGAGTGGGGCACTGTTAATGTCGCTGTGGTGCCAGTAATAACGGTAGCCTGCGGATTGCTTCACGATAACGGCGAGTGGGGTATAGCTGCCGTGTTCTTCGTAGCAATAGGTTTGGTGTTTACCGGTATTGATATCCTGCTCTTGCAGCAATCGCAGCCCTTGCCAGACAAAATGAGTTTCGTGGCGTGTTAGCTTGCCATGAGCCCGTGATTCGACCACTTTATGAATACGGCGACCCAGTGCATCGTAGTGATACTGGGCTTTCATGTCACTGGTCTGGGCGATAATTAAACGGTTATCCCCATCATACTGATAAGTTTGTTTGGCTTGGTTAGGGTGTCCGCGTGAAATCACGTTACCATAGGCATCATGGCGATATTGCCAGCCTTGGAATTGAAGTAGCCTATCCCCTTGTGGGCTTAGATCTGGCGTTTGAGCTTCGATTTCTGATTGAGGACGCTCTAACAGATTATCCGCACGGTCATAGAACAGCATTGCATCCATGTTTTCGCCACTGGCGACTTTTTTCAGTCGCTGTTCCGAGTCATACAGGTATTCCACCCAGCCCCGATAATGGTCTTCCATCGCGCCAAGGTTATCTTGTTCGTCATAGAACCATTTTCGTGATGAGGCAATGCCGTTGAGTGGATGCTGTTTATCGCGTGAGCTGAAGGTGCTTATCGTCCGCCCCAGTTTATCGTACTGTCGATATTGTGTCAGAGTACCTTGGGTACGGCTGATTTCACGGTGCAGGTTATCGCGTTCAAATTCGGTGATTAAGTGCGGTGTACCCTCAACAAGGTGATTGATGGCAGTCGCATGCCCTGAACCGTAATAGAGCCAGTTGAGGCTGTCACCTTGAGGTAACGTCAGACGGCTCAGGTTATTGAGTTCATCGTAAGCAAATTCGACGATATCATCGCCCGTTTGCTCACGGGTAATACGCCCAAGGGCATCGTAGGTGAAGTGAACTCGGTTCGCTTGCAAGCCCATTTCAAGGCCGAGTTGATTCGGTTGCCTCGACGCCACCAATAAGCGGTTTAGGCTATCCCACTGGTATTGATAGCTATCGGTGAAGGTTTCCCGTTTAGCAAGGTTGCCAGCGGGGTCATACTGCAACAACACCGTGCGAGCAGGGGAAGGGAACACGCGGTCGCCTAGGCGAGTTTCCTCGGCTAAACGTCCGAAACTGTTATAGCGATATTGCAGTAGCGTATCATCCGGTCGGGTTTCCTCGACGAGCCGGCCTTCGGCATCACGGTTAAGTAGGTAGCGTCCGCCATTGGCATTTTCAATTGAAATTAATGCCCCCTCAGCATTGTAATGGTAATGGATATGCCGAGCGAGTTTATCAATTTCCGTTGTGACGCGACCGAAGGCGTTGTATTGCCATTGACGCGGGGTATTGTCATTGCGTTGGTGATGGGTGAGGAGCCCCGCGGCATTCCAAGCGAGTTGTACGGTTGACTCATCGGGCAACACGATGCGAATGAGACGCCCCGCCTCATCGTACTGGTACTCGGTAGCTTCCTGCAAGGCGTTGGTTTGAGAAACAACGCGCCCCTCATCATCATAACGCCAAATATGTTGTTTGCCCGAGCAGTCAAGGTGACGCAATATTTGCCCCCGCTTTGTCCAAAGAAATTCGCTGCGGCCTTGTTTGGCATCGATGCGAGCAGTTGGCCTTAGCGTACTGTTAAAGTCATAGCGGTATTCGGTGGTTTGCTCCAGAGGCGAAATTTCTTTGATTAACCGCCCAAAACGGTCATAGTCTAAACGCGATTCAGTGCCATCAGGCCAGAAGGCAGTGATAAGGCGTTCGCGTTCATTTTGATATTGCCAGCGGGTTTGGTTGCCATTACCATCAGTTAAACTGAGTAGTCGCCCGAGCTCATCCCATTCGCTGGTTTGGGTATGCCCTTCAGCGTTGCGACAGCCACACGGTAGCCCGAATTCATCCCACAGGAGTTCGGTTTGGATGCCTGTACGGTCAGTATACTGAATAATCTGATAGTCATCATTGAGTTGCCAACAGGCAGTTGTGCCATCCTGCCAGTATGCGGTTCGTGTGAGGTTGATATCATCGTATTCGAGGCGGTAACACTCCCCTTCACTGGTCCTGTTTTCAATCACACGCCAGAGATTATCGTTGGTGAATTCCCAACGGTATTCACTGCGTAAGCCATATTTATCGGTATGCCAAGCCATGACACCTGCATCTGTCCAGCCAAATTGGCGGTAAGGGTGGTCAGTGCGCTGTTCGACACGCACCAATTGAGCGTGCTCGTTATAAAAATAAGCACATTGCCGACGACGTACTTGATTGGCGTTCATCTGATACACGGCAGTGAGGCGTGATACTGTGGTCTCTTCAAGCTCAAAGGATTGATATTCACAAGTGATATTCAGGTCACCGCAACCGGTAATTTGAATCAGTTGATGCTGCTCATTGTAGTGGAAACGCTGCTCGTTACTCACATTATCAACAATATGGCTTAATCGACTTTGACCTTCGTTATCAAAAGGGAGGTAATGGTAACGTAGCTCACCCGCATCCTGAAACGTCCAACTGTCATCATCATTATGGATTATCCACCCTTGGGCAGCCTCACAAAAGCTACGGTACCCGAGTGGAATATCTGGAAATGGGAGGATATCCCCCGACAGGTTTTGCCAAACAAAGCCGTCTTCAGTTTTAATTAATCGGCTTTCCCAAAAGAAGCTCCAGCCTCGACCGAGTACGCCGTCATAACAATAACTACTTAAATAATTGCGTTGCCAGTAAAGCGGTAATTCAGACTCATAGGTAAAATCCAGCTCCTCTTCACCGTTTAATACTTTTTGCCCACCAATGACTTCGACGGGACGTAACAGGATGCCCAAAGCGGGTATTCCCATCCCCAAACCTGCAATCACCTTGCCGTAACGGCAAAAGAAGCGGCCTATTTTGGCACTGCCTGGTAATTTGTTCCATAACTTCGCTATTGCCCCGAGGCCTTTCGTTGTGCCAGCACCAAAGCTCAAAAAGCCGGCGAATAACATAGTGAGGTCAGAGGCGGTGGTGAGCAAATAGGGAATTTCAGGCTCAATATTTTCGGTTGCTTGCGTACCGCCGCCAATTCTGACATTGGGGGAGCCTTCCATCACTGTGGCATCACAGGTGGTTTTATCACCGACCCGAGAAGCGGGAAACCCATTGATGTACACCGAGCCGGAGCCTTCGGCCATTTGACGCAGGCTATTTTCTTTGTCACAGTTGACCTGACTGCGCGTGGACATGGCGGCGGGTTTACCATTAATGCGAACATTGTGAGAGCCAGTTTTGATTTCTCCACAGGGACTTAACGATTTAGACCCCGTTTCAACACACTTATCCCGTACCCATTCTGCCAGTAGCCCCGTGCCATAGCCGACTGCCAGTGAAGCACCAATGGCAAGCACACCGACCCCAATACAGCTTGCAGCAATACCGACGCCCATCAAAAAACCAGAAAGCATAGCCCCGCCAATGGCGATAGCGGCACCTAATACAGTACCGACAAGCATGCCCCACATTGATTTGGAGTGACCGATGACGTCCCCGACTCTGGCCGCTTCTGGCATGGCGATTACCCTCTTGGTTGAAAGCTAAGTAGCAGGGTATTCATCCATGCCCATTGCTCATCGTTAAAGGCGTTAGGCGATGACATTGTAAAAATCAGGGTTTGGGTATTACTGAAAGGGTAAACGGCCTGAATTTGATAGACTTGCTGCTTTTTGTTCGGACGGTAGCGTGAACTGATAAGATGGCCGTGAATACCATCCTCACCGAGCACGGAAGGCTTTTCTTCAAGGAGTTGCTAATCTTTCAAGGCGCGTTGCAAAAGTTGCTTTTGGCGAGCAACATAGTCATCAAAGGTTTCATCAGTGGGTTTGTCATCCCGAGAAATGTTAACTGCATTGCCAGTGGGGGAAATTAGGATATTGACGGTTTGTTCCTTGTAGCCCTCAGGTAGAATGACACTACCTTCGGAAAAAATACAACGCGTTTCGTGACTCATTCAAATTCCCTTTTATCGTTGGCAATATATTTATGACTATCTTGGTTGGAAAACAAAGATGCTTTACTGCACATTGTTTGAGTTGGTAAATATTTTGAATATAAATATATCGTCAAATTAAGATAAGGTAAATTAGGTTTTGTCTTATCCTAAATTTTATGTATCTAACTTCAGGGGAACGTGATAAGGCGTTACTGTTTTGTAGTGGCATAGTTAATTTTATCTCCCATTTGATGGATGTGGGCGTCAAGATAATTAGCAAAATGCCATTGATTATTGAATATCGACAAGCGTATAAAACTGCCAAAGTGGGGAGCCGTTCTTTTGAGATAGGTACAGGATTGCAATATTTACCCAGCAAGATGAAGTGGGCATGTTTAGCCAATGGATACAATTATGATATTAAAGGCCGCCAGTTAGCTATCTTAGAGCAAGAATTCAAGAAATATGGAATTAGCACTGATTTACTATCTGTATTAAGTGATTCTAATATATAAAAAATATTTAATGTTGATAAGTATTATTTTAATGTTATATGGATAGCATCAGAGCCATATCTGAAGAGAAAAATCTAACTTCGAGCTTTATGTTGCCATATAAAACAACGGTGATAAAACGCACTATCACCAGTTTGAAGTGAGACTACCATGAAAAAGAATGAATTAATTCAAGCAACAAGACCAACTCGCACCCAGCTCATTCGTTCGGTAGTAACCTCTACAGCGATTGAAACAGGGCAGGAGTCTCGTCGCCTTGAAGAAGAAATGAAAGCGAAACGTGAGAAGTTTGGACATTTGAAACTGGCGATTTAGTTCGCTTTCAAGGCTTTATTAACCCAATATTTCATAGGTTCATAGTTAAGGTTTAACCCTGCGTGGATTGCTGCAATGTACTGCTCGGGGTGTTGAGTCCAACTTTCGTAATCTAACGGCTGAAAACCAGCTTGTACCGCCATCACATCTGCGACTAAATTTGGCTAATATTCACTGTGCGTAATTGACCTGCCCACTCGTAAACATTCTCTAACCATTGGCGGTGCCAGCGCTGAATAAGTGATATGGTAAATTATGTAATATCTCCTCTTTGAACTAATATAAGTCGCCGAGGAGTATTTTAGTTACTGAGCCGCTTTTTTCAGTTTTTCAACTTGTTCGGCGGTGACGGGTTTACCTTGCCCTCCCCACTCAGCACGTGCCCATGAAATTAAATCTGCCATTTCTTGAGACGTTAAATCATCGGCAAAACTTGGCATGGCATACATACGTTGTCCATTCGGGAAGGTGGTGGTTGGAATACCGGTTAATACCACACTGATAAAGGTTTCAGGGCTATCCATGGCTAGGATGGCATTACCTTTCAACGCTGGAATACCATTTGGCACACCTTCTCCGGTGATCCCGTGGCAGCCTGCGCAGGTAGACATATACATCAAGCGGCCCGTTTCCATGATTTGACTGACATCACCCACTTCTGGTGAACTTGCCTCCGGTAATGGCGCAGGTGGGGCTTTGGCTCCGAGTATTTTTCCGTGTTTATCGGTCATCAAATAAATCGCCATGTCATCTACATCGCTCTTTTTCATCTGACTGGTGGAAAAGTGGGTTACTGTGCTCATGTCTGCAAATGCAGAGCCTTGTGGGGCATTGCCTGTCAGTAAAAACTGGCTCAAAGAGGCGGTATCGTACCCATGCTTAGAAAGCGCTTCGGCCGTGATATCAGGGATCGCTAAACCCGCTTCTTCACCCCCTTGGAGTGACCGTGAAAACTCGACGCCCATCATTAGGTTACGTGGTGAGTGACAAGCACCGCAGTGTGCCAAACCTTCGACAATATACGCGCCACGGTTCCACTCGGCAGAGCGTTGGGGGTCATGGGGCGCATTTTGTTTAGGAAAGTTGAGCAAAGTCCAGAAGTTCATAAATGGGCGAACGGGTAGGACAAATACCCCGGTATTTTCTTTGTTTGGCACCGCCATTGGTGGAAGTGACATCACATAAGCATACAGGGCATCAATATCTTCCGATGTGGTCATATGGGTAAATACAAACGGCATCGCAGGGTAGAGATTACCTCTCTCTTTGCCAATTCCGTCTTTTAAAGCACGATGGAAATCAGCACGGGTATAGTTACCGATACCAAATTGCTTATCAGGCGTTATATTTGTGGAGTAAATGGTACCGAAAGGGGTTCCGATAGCACGACCACCCGCAGCCAATGGGCCTTCAGGTAATGAGTGGCAACCAAAGCAATCCCCAGCGGTTGCCAGTTCTTGCCCTCTAGGCAGTAACTTGGCGACTTCTTCTGAGGTCAGCGGTTTATCTAAATCAGGGCCGATACTGGAGGTACGAAAAGCGCCAAACAGGATCGCAAGCATTAATATTATGAATAATAAGATAATAATATAAATGCTTTTACGTAGAGAGCTGGATTTAGCCATGATGTTTCCCCCTAGTCGATCACGCAGCCAGGAGTGTCGAGAGCGACTTTCCTCACAGCTTCATAGTAGCGTACATAACCTGTACAACGGCAGATATGCTCATTGAGAGCCTCTTCAATCGCATGTTCGAGTTGGTCACGTTTCACTGGGTTTTTCTTAAGTTTATCAAGAAATACCGTCGCGCCCGTGACAAAACCGGGCGCACAATAACCGCATTGGAACGAAAAGTTTTCGATAAAAGCTTGTTGAATTGGCGTTAATTCAACAACTTTGCCTTGTTCATCCAGTTTGGCTTGCCCTTCGATGGTCACAATATTTTTATTGTTGAAATAATGGGCACCAAAGATACAGGTGCGGCTTTCAACCGTTGTGCCATCGGGCTGGATTTCCATAATGGTGCAAGCATGGCAGATCCCTTGTCCGCAACCAAAGTGGGTGCCAGTGAGGTCTAGGTATTCATGTAGAAACTCAATCATTGGCATCCCAACAGGGACATCAATAGGACCAACTTTTTGGCCGTTAATGGTCAGTGTTAGTGGCTTGCGCTCAATAATCGGAACGGCATTGTTGATTTTCATGAGAGTGCCTTTTTAATTTTATCTACCGTGATAGGAAATTCGTAGAAACGCTTGCCTGTCGCATGAGTTAATGCATTACTCGTCGCAGGTAAGATAGGGATCATCCCCAGTTCAGCCATGCCTTTTGGTGGCGAAGTTTCTGAGAGAGGAGGTAAGTAATCAATGGTTTGCTGCCAAACTGCCACATCTTTTGCGCGCGGTAGGACATAACGATTAAAGTTCCATGTCCCATTACCTGGTCCATCTTCATACAGTGGTAATTCTTCCATCAATGCATGGCCGATACCCATTGCTGTACCTCCTTGAATTTGGCCTGAAACCAATTCAGGGACAATCATCGTACCGGGATCCATAATCATATGGTGGCGCATGATATCGACCTCACCCGTCATCGTGTTGACGTTGAGTTCAACGAGGCAAGAAGCGGGTGTGACCGTTGTGGGGTCTGCTTTTGCGCGTTGTGTGGGTGGATAATAGGCAATTTTACGTTTAATAAAATGGTAACCGCCAGTTGTCATCTGTTTTTTCAGCTCTTGTGGCGCACCCTCGCCATAACGAACGGATATCGCATCAAGAGGCAGATTTTTTAAGCCCACAGTTGGGATATCGAACTCTGCACGAGCCCACTGCCAGCTGGAATAGCCGTGAACAGCAACCCCGGTGATGAGCCCCATCTCATGGGCTCTTTTGGCTAAAATGTCAAAAGGAATGGGCTTCATTCCGCCACCGCCAATACCTTCTGGGCCGACACGAATATCCGCAAACTCGACATTTAGGCCGTTGAACGCACCGCCGCCGGGGCCTTCACTCCAAATACTTTTGGCCGCAGGCCAGAGGGTATTTTCCAATAAAAAATGACCCGCTTGGCGCGTGCCGAACCCAATGTAATAAACACCGCTCGATGAACTCATGTCAGGGATCAGAGCCGGCGTCCAATAGGGATCCGTTTTGGACAACTCGTCTTGTTTTTTCTGATCTGCCCAACTGGTTTTGAGTGGGAGTTCTTCAAATTCCGTTACACCAAACTCAACCACATCAGGGGCTTTGCTGAGTGCTTGCCACACCATCACTTGCTGTGCGGTTGTACCACCGGTACCAATCTCTTGCATACAATGGCGCATTGTTAGTTTGCCATTGATATCAAATTCGAGGGAAAGAATGGTTGGGACGCCACTAGAGCCATAAACTTGCTGCACTTGTGCGAATCCAACACCGTATAGCTTACCGGGGTTTTTCGCTTCATAATCGGCTTTGTTTTTCTCACGTTCGACCCAAATCGGGTGTTTTTCCGCGAGGTTTAACATTTCGACATTGCGAGGGTCACCGGCGATAACACCGCCTTGTGTATTCGGATAACCTTCTAAAATGGCATTACGACGGCGTAGTTCGATTGGGTCAATATTGAGGTTGTGAGCGATTTCATCGACCATCAATTCAGTGACAGCCATCGATTGCAAGGAACCAAAGCCACGCATTGAGCCCGCTTCGACAGCCGGAGTGGCCATGGCGAGAGCGGTGAGGTCTGATTTAGGGAAATAATAAATAGATTGGGCGCCACGTACTGCAACGTGGGATACAGCAACGGAGAGGTTTTCACGGCCGCCGCCATTGCAGTTATAAGTGCCTTTTAAAACATCAAATTTACCGGTTTTTTTATCACCAATAATGGTGACATCCATCTCAATAGAGTGGCGTTTCATCCCCATTTGGAATTGTTCATAGCGGTCATTTGCCATGCGAACAGGTAAGCCATCAGCGTAGAAACTGGCAACCATCGAATAGAACGGGAAAACTGAATAGTCTTTTGAGCCGTAACCAACAGTAGAACCGGTTAATAACACAATGTTTTCGACGGAAAAATATTTGTTGTGTTTAGATAGCTCAGCAGCAGCATTGACGACACCGGCAGGAGATTGTGTTGCGGTTAAGATATGCAGCGTTTTGGTTTGTGCGTCATACCAAGTATTACAGTTATCAGGCTCCATCGCGCAAGGATCGATGGATTGTGAAAAACCATGGCGTTCAATCACAAACTTATCAGGGTTCTGGCGAGCGGCTGCGATTTCTTGCTCAATTTGCCGTGCGTAATCCATCGCTTTTTCTTGTTTATCAGGGCTCTTTTCTGCCTGATGTAGGGCTTGAATAAAGCCGCCACCACGATCTTTACGGATGACGGGTGGAATAGAAATGGCGTGTTTGGGGTCATAAGGTGGCCAAATAGGGGTATTGCCATCAAACCCACCTTTAATTCCTGAATCTTGATAAGGAGAAAAAATAGAAGGCGACAGTGGGGTGTCACCACCGATACGCACGTACCGTGCTGCACCGTAGTTAGCAGGCGGTTTTGGCCCTGTCACCGTTCCATATTTTACGGTGTTTGTGGCAAAGCGTAACATCCGCTGTGCCGCACTGTATTTATCGAAATCATGATAAATCAAGATAGCAACAGGGTGGCCAATAATCGGTGGGGTATCTCCTAGGGGCACTAAAATATTGGTGCCATAGAAGCCTTTCCCCATACTGGTGTCTTGAGGGATATTTAAGCCATCACGGATAAGGTCTTCTTGTAAAACAACTTTATCAGGTTGTAGATTTGGCCCTAACATTGAAATATCAATGCCTTCAAAGGTTTTATCTGCCTCTGTCGCTTTTAACATAAAGGCATAGCTTTGTTTTTTGGGCCAGCCGGGGATGTCTTTAGCTCGGTAATCACGAGCAAAATTTTTACGCCCAGTGACTTTTTCAACGCCATCCCAACGAAAACGTGCTTTACCGTTTTGACCAATCCAATCCGTTGATGGAGAATCAGAATCGAGCTCCATTGCTATCGCAAAAGGGAGTTTGCCGACCATCACTGCAATACCCGCAATAGTGCCTAGTTTGATGAAATTGCGTCTAGAAATATGTCCCGACATGGTGTGCTCCCTGATTATATTTTTAGGGTTTTTATTATGAACAATGGAGATAAATAATACTTTTTAGCCATGTACTATAAGGTTGTTTTATTTCGACTAAATTAGCTCACAATTCGATGGCTAATATCAGATAGCTCAGTAAGTTACACAAATATTATGGGTATCTATAATGATATATCAAGAATCAATAAGGGGATTTATAAAACAAAGTGAATAATATTGTTGGAGTCATCTTAATATGACAGTGTTGAATAAAATAACTGAGCTTTATTAGAATATAATTTATGTAAATGACATCAATTCTTATTAATGAATAATTAAATCAATATGCATTTAATTATATAAAGTATATTTGTATTCGGTTATTAAATAGAAAACTATTGGGCTCGTTAAATACGAACAAGCCCGATAGTTCATTTTTTGTCATTATTGACGTAAAGATTTAATCTGCTCAGGGGTGACATCGGCAGGCTGTCCTCCCCATTGAACGCGAAGGAAGTTCACTAACTCGCTAATTTGTTGGTCATTTAGCTTATTAGCAAACCCCGGCATGCTTTGCATGTTTTGGTTATTAGGAAACGGTTGTTCAGGCAAACCATCTAAAATAGCGTTAATTAGGTTAGTGCTATCCGCATCACGTAATGTTGAATTCCCTTTCATAGCCACCGCCACATTCGGTTTGCCGCTACCATCATAGGAGTGGCAGCCGGAGCAGGTTTCTAAATAAATTTGGCGGCCTTGTGCGTTACCTTCCCCCATCCTTAATGGTGAAGTGGCTGGTGGGTTATCGCCCATTAAATAGGTGGCTATGGCACTATTATCTTCTGGAGTTAAATGTTGTGAACTCAGGTAAATTACAGGGTGCATATCACTGTAGGCGGAACCTTGCGGCGTGAGCCCAGTCATGAAAAACTGCTGTAAATCTTCTTTTGTCCATCCTCGTTCTGCAAGCGCTTTCGGGGTAATATCTGGAGCCATAAAACGGCCTAATGCACCGCCTTTCATAAAGTTATCCAAATCCATTTCACCCAATTTCCCTCTTGGGGTATGGCATTCGGCACAATGCTCTAATACATTAACTAAATAGCGGCCACGTAGCCATTCAGAGGAGCTACCTTGTGAGCTATCGGGGAGTGGTTTATCGTTAAAAAACAATAAATTCCAGCCAATCATAGCCATACGTTGGTTTAGTGGGAATGGCAATGAATTTTCAGGTGGCGCGACATCAACAGCGGGTTGGCTCATCAAATAACTGTAAATAGCATCAGAATCTTCACGAGTGATCCCTTTATAGGATGTGTAAGGCATTGCCGGATAAAGATTTTTACTCGGTGGAGAGATACCTTGGGTCAGTGCTTTATAAAAATCATCTTTTGTCCAGCGGCCGATACCAAAGTCAGCTGAAGGCGTTAAGTTACTGCTGTAGATGGTACCAAATGGGGTATCGAGTGGAAAACCACCGGCTAATGGTGCGCCATCAGCACTGGTGTGGCACGCAGCGCAGTCACCGGCCAATGTGAGATAACGACCTCGCTCAATTTCTTGGGGAGTCGCGGTGACTTTTTGTACCGGGCCATCTAAGGTACGGCTTTCATACCAGTAGAGCACCGCCCAAACGATGATAGCGATGGCTATCAACCATAAAATAATTCGTTTGATCATTTTACTGCCTCCTTAATAAGACCAGGAGTCGCCAGAACCACATCGCGTACCGCTTCATAATAGCGGACATAGCCCGTACAACGGCAAATATGGTTATTTAGAGCTTGTTTGATAGCCTCTTCTAAGTCTGCTTCTGCAATCGGGTTTCGCTGAAGTTCTTCAATAAATACGGTCGCTGCATTTACAAAACCTGGGGTACAGTAGCCACACTGAAAACTGAAATGTTCAACAAAAGCTTGTTGAACTGGGGATAGTTTTACCTCCCCGTTTTCTTCTTTGGTGGCAGCCCCTTCGATAGTTCGGATGCTTTTATTATTGAAAAAATGTGCGCCAGTAATGCAGGTACGGATCTCTTCGCTGGTACCGGATGGATTATCTAAGATAACAACGCAAGCATGGCAGATACCTTGACCACAGCCTAGTCGAGAACCTGTTAGGTCAACATATTCATGAAGAAAGTCGATCATCATGAGGCCTTCAGGCACGTCCATTGGTCCATACTGTTGGCCATTAATGGTTAAGGTAAGGGGAAGGAAATTTAGGCTCATGATATTACCTCTAAAATGTCTTTTGCGCGTACAGGCAAATGCAAGAAATGATGACCAGTTGCATCTGCAATGGCATTGACGATGGATGAAACCACCGGGATCATAACAACCTCAGCAACGCCTTTCGGCGGGTCAGTGTCCGAAAGTCCGGGTAAGACTTCGTTGGTTTGTTGCCAAACAGCAACGTCACTGGCAAGCGGGAGATGATAACGGTTGAAGTTCCATGTCCCATTACCAGGGCCATCTTCGTAGAGAGGTAAATATTCATGGAGCGCATGGCCGATACCCATTGCTAATCCACCTTGAATTTGCCCTGAAACCAGTTGTGGAACGATAAGATTACCGCACTCCACCACGCTATGGTGATTCAGCAATTCGACTTGCCCAGTCGCTTTATCAATGGATAGTTCGCTAACGGTAGCGACGGCACTGTAGTAAGTGACTCCGGCATTATTTCTTTGTGTATCAGGGTAATACGCTTTTTCGCGGTGGCAAACTTGGTATTCTTTATCGGCAAATCGTAGCGATAGCCCATCAATCGGTAAACGGCGGGTTTCACCCTGAATAGGAAAATCGGCTTCAGCCCATTGCCAGCGGTTAAATACGTGGCACACTGCGCCAGTTACCCCGCCCATTGCAAAAGTGCGTTCAATTAAGCGCGGTAAGCTAAGCACCTCAAGCCCATCAGCGGTTAAGCCTTCAGCAACCCAACGAGCATCCTCACGGCGAACAACGAGAGGAGCAGCTTGCCCGCCACCAATGCCTTCTTGCCAAATTGACATAGCCGCTGGCCATAACCCATGTTCGAATATAAGACGCGCTGCCGCTTCGGTGCTATGGGTGAAATAATAGGCGGAATTACTGGCACTCGCAGGTGAGCAGTAGTTCGGTGTCCATAATGGGTTTTGTGCTAAGTGGTTTTGCTCATCTTGTGACATAGCAAATGGGTTACCTGTTGAGATCATCGGTAAAATTGACCAATCAACAACGGAAAAGTGAGCTTGTTCCGCAGGCTTTCCTAACCATTTAGCGCAAACCACCGATTGGGACGTAGACATACCTGTACCAATTTCTGCACCACTATGGTAAATGGCAATTTTACCCTCGGGGGTAAGTTCTACGCGAGCAAAGGAGGATTCCGCGCCTGTTCCGAAGTCTTTTTGCACACAAGAAATCCCTGTACCGAATAGTTTACCGCTATTTTTCGCTTCGAAGTCGGCTTTACGTTTGGCTCTGTCAGTCCACATTGGGTGCGCAGCACAGCGGGTTAACACTTCATCGGCACGAATTGCGCCGCCAGGAATTGCCCCTTGGGTATTCTTCATCCCAGATTTGATGATATTTTTAAGACGGAACTCGATGGGATCAGCTTTGAGGAGTTTTGCGGCTTCTTCCATTAACATATCGGTTGCTGCCATGGCTTGTAAAGTACCATAACCGCGAGCTGAACCCGCATCGACCGCTCTTGATGCAATACCGACTGCAGATAAATCACTGCGGGGAATATAATAGATAGCTTGGGCACCTGTAGCCCCGACCATAACAACGGAAGGCGTAAAATTACAGCGACCACCGCCGTCACCAATGAAAGAAGCTGAAAGGGCTTCAATTTTATGCGTTTTTTTATTAACCGCTAAGGTGTAATCCATATCGAAAGCATGGCGTTTGATGGTGGATTGAAATTGTTCATAACGGTCATTAGCTAGACGAATAGGAACTCCGTCCCCATATAATGTTGCCATCGCACCATAATAGGGGAATGGAGTGTGGTCTTTAGAACCATAACCAACGGTAAAACAAGGGTGTAGGAAAATTTGTTTAACTGGGAAATGCGATTTTGCCAACATCTCTGGTAATGATTCCGCAACTTCCTGAGGGGACTGTGTCGGAATAACAAGATGGAATGACTGTGTTTTGGCGTCGTACCAACCGTTAGCGTTATCAGGCTCTAAGGCAGCAGTATCAATGGATTGAGAAAAGTATTTTCGTTTGAGCACTAACCAGTCTTCCGGTGGGTTTTCCAGTTGTTTAGCGAGCTCATCAGCATATAGCATGCCTTGTTGATCTAATTTTCCGCCTTCGCGACCTTCAGGCCAAACGGGTAAGTGCTTTTTCATGCCAATAGGGGAGATTGGCATATCTTTTAGGCTTGAATAAATATCTGGCTCATAAGGATTTTCATTGCCAATTCGCACGCCACGGTAGGTTCCCCATGGGTCTCGTTCTAATGGGCCAGTTACTGCGCCGTATTGGATAACATCGTCACGGAATTTTAAGGTTTCTTTGGCAAAACGGAATTTAGCAAAATCATGATAAATCAATAATGCGACGGCTTGGCCAAGGTAAGCGGGAGTTTTCCCTTCTGGAAGCAATAAATCATCACCATAAAATTCAGGAAAAGCAACGCCATCTTTTTCTAAGTCACTTGCGGTTACGATGCGGTCAGGCATCAGGCCATTTTTTAGTCGATCAAGGTTAAAGCCTTGGTAAATTTTATCGGCTTGAGTCACGCGGAGTAAAAATGCATGACCTTGCTGTTTTGGCCAGTGAGGGATATCTCGTGCACGGATGTCTCTGGCGAAGACTTTCTCCCCTTGGACTTTGGCAAACCCATCAATACGAAATTTGATTTGTTTGTCGACCGGGTTCCAGTCAGGAGATTGAAGGATTTTTTCTTCGAATAGCACATCAAAAGCACGGCTATACAAAGGGGCTAAATAAACAGATATTCCCGCTATAACGGCACATTTTAGAAAGTGTCTGCGGGAGAGTTCGACATTGCTTTTGCTCATAATACACCCTTACACTTATTATTATTACATCGGTATTTTTATTTTTATAGTCACATCGAAAAAATTACTCGTGTCACATTTATATTATACCTCTCTTAATAATTTTCAAATTAATGATAAGTAGTTCTTGTGATCTTACTGAATATACTTTATTTATGGGATACGCAATCAGTATATCGATTTAAAATAAAAACTATGAATATTGGTATTTTAATATTGGCAGCAGGAAAAAGTGAACGTTTTCAAAATGCTGGAGGTACAGGAAGTAAATTGAATTTCATGCTTGAAAAAAATACAGTTTTTGAGAAAACACTATTAAATTCAATCGATAGTGAGCTTCCTGTGCATGTAGTGACACGGCCTGAGAATGAAGGTGTTATTAATAATTGTTTACAATTTAATATTCCATACTCGTTGATAAATAGTAATGGGCTAGGTGAATCAATCGCATTTGGTGTTAAAAACACTTCAAATTTAGATGGGTGGATAATTCATTTGGCGGATATGCCATATATCAATAGTCATTTATTTACCCGTGTAGCGAATAAATTAAAACACCATACATTAGTCAGGCCAGTATATAATGGTTTACCAGGCCATCCGGTGGGAATATCTGCGAAGTATTATACGGAATTAATTAATCTAGTAGGTGATGATGGTGCGAAATCAATATTACGTCGCAACCTTGTTTATCAATTAAACATAAATGATGAAAATGTTGTAAAAGATATTGATTATCCGAGTGTTGATAACGATTAAGGAACGAATATGTTGCGTGAAGATGTTTTTGTTATCTCTCAAGCCCTTTCTTGGATAAAAAAAGAGCCTATATGGTTGTGTACGGTGCTAAGTACATATGGTTCTTCCCCTCGTAGCCCAGGTTCACTTCTTGTTGCAAAGGCAGATGGTCAGTATGTTGGTTCTTTATCAGGTGGTTGTATTGAGGAAGATTTTATTCAACGAATCAAAAATATTGACTATGTTAGTCACAGCCAAGTTGTTCGTTATGGGAGAGGTGGGATTGAAACTAAAGTCAACTTGCCCTGTGATGGCAGCTTAGATGTTTTGATCGAATATTTACCCAATAATGAAAAATCGCTTCATTACCTTGTTGAGATCCACAATGCGCTATTGGGTTATTCGGCCATTATCAAGAAAGTCACTTTGCCGCAGAGCGGTGAAATTCATATAGCTAATAAATCAGAGCAACCAACACAGATAGCGCGTGATAGCGATAAAATTCAGTTATATATTGCAGCTCCTCCTCGGTTAATTATCGCAGGAATTTCTACTGTCGGAGCCTATTGCGCTAATTTTGCCTTAACATTGGGTTTTGAGGTCATTATTTGCGATCACCGAGAAGACGAAATAGCGCGGTTTGCACCACAAATTCCACCCCAAGTTGAGGTTGTTTCTTTATTTCCCGCCCGCTATTTAGAAGAACAAGGTTGTTCTCCAAATACTGCCATTGTTTCCTTAACCCATGATCCCCGAATTGATGATTTAACTCTGATGGAGTCGGTTAATACAGAGGCTTTTTACATTGGTGCAATGGGATCAGTAAGAACGAGTGCTCGTCGTCGTGAACGTCTTATAGCATCTGGTGGGATGACGGAAGAGGAAATAAAGCGTATTCATGCCCCCATTGGTATTCCGATAGGTAGCAAAACACCACCTGAAATTGCTTTAGCGATAATGGCCGACATCGTTGCTTATAAAAATGGCGTGACCTCATCAGAGACTGCATATAAAACTAAGAAATTGATGGGTATAAATTAACTATTTAATATAACGTAATTTTATTTCTAATAGCTCACGCCATTTTAGATGGCGGAGCTAACTACAAATAATGTAGTTAATATATGGAGGTAATCGCCTCTCCCATTTTCACCAAATATTTTGATGCATCATACCGATCGGTAATTATTTCAATGTAAGCTGCGGTCTCCAGAGTTTCAATATGCAGTAAGGTGTCATTGAGTTCCTCGCAGGTTGTTACTTTTTTACAATACCAATCATCACACCCAAGTGCCGAAGGTAGCTGTGCATAATTCCATTTAGCAACATCGTTATAATAATATTCAGGTTCTCGACAAAATAGTCGCTCGATAAGGTAGCCATCGTTATTTAGAACAAAAATAATGGGTTTTAATCCAAATCGTGAAAATTGACTAATTTCTTGCATAGTTAATTGATGAGCACCTTCACCGGTTATTAAAATAATACGACGAGAGGGAGATGCTAAGGCTGCACCTAATGCGGCAGGCGTCGCCCAACCAATTGATCCCCATAAAGATTGCGTTTGAAAAGACGCCCCTTTAGGTAAAAGTGCAAATGCTAAGCCCATGGTGAATGTGCCTATATCACCAAATATCATATCGTTAGGTTTGAGCATTTTTTCTAATCGAGGGTATAAGAATGTTTCCGTTATTTCTTTTGTGGCTGAAACTATTGGCTCCCCAAGTGATTGTGCTCTTGGGAATGAATTTTGACTAAAAGGATAATGAGTAGGAGATATTAGATTATTCTTTAAGGCTAGAAGAATATCCTTCATATAAATATTATTGTAGCATTGGTCATCTATAATTACGTAGTTATCCATAATATGGATGATGTTTTCAGCTTTAATATTTGAGGTATAACAAGCCGTATTAAAATCTGACATAATTGTGCCGAAATTTAAAATACAATCACAACTTTCTACAAATGAAGTCACTTGTGGATTGATAAAATCACCTGCATACATTCCCATATATTGTGTGTTAGTTTCATCTAACACGCTCTTATCCATAAAGAGGGTTGTATAGGGAATTTGGGTATGTTCAATCAGGTCTTGTAAATTTTTTTCTAACCCTAAACGTAAAGAGATAGAGCCAGCTAATAGGCAGGCTTGTTTGCTATTAATTAATTTATTAATTATCAGATTAACTGTCGTTTTTAACGTTTTTAAACAGCTTTTGGGGGCAAATGATAAGGATGTATTAGTTTGTTTGATAATAGGCTGCATTGCATAATCAGCAGGTAATCCAAAATAAACTGGTCGGCGTTCATGTAAGGCGCATATGATTAACCGTTCAGTCTCTTCAATACAGTTTTCAGGGGTAATGATGGCATGAGCACAGACAATATGCTGGCTCATTTTATAAAATGCATCATAGTTTCCATTTCCTAGTGTGTGATGAGCAATGCGTTGGTTTTGTTGTGATTGACTTGGTGGCATCCCAACTAAATGAAATATCGGTAATCTTTCTGCAAAAGAGCCCGCTATTGCATTTAGCGCACTTAGCTCGCCAACACCAAATGTTGTTGATAATGCGGCCATTCCTTTTATTCTTGCATACCCATCGGCGGCATAGGCTGCATTGAGCTCATTGCAGTTACCAACCCAACGTAAATAAGGCGTTGTACAAACCGTATCATTAATAGGAAAGGAATAATCACCTGGTACACCAAAAATATCTTCAATTCCTAAGTCATATAGTTTAGATAAAATATATTCAATCACAGTTTCGTTCATTTTATTTCTCCAATTATTAATTAATAACAGTCTTGTGATTTTTATGTTTATAAAAATAATACTAGTTAATGAGAGAAATAATAAAATATTATTCTTCGTAATAGGATTGAGTATATTTGTTAAATTAAAATATAGTGAGGGACTATTTGATAGGATGAATTAAAAAAGAACGAATAAAAGCAGTAGATTTTTATTATAAGACCTCACTGCTATTATTAAATGTAATATTAAAATTTAGCGGCTGTTACCATTATTTCAACAAGCACTTGGTCTCGAGCCATATTAGCTTCAACAGCAGCGCGGGCTGGGCTGTTTTCAACGGGCATCCATGCTTCCCATACAGCGTTAAACGCTGAAAAATCCCTTGCCATATCTTTAATCCAAACTTGAGCAGATAGAATTCGAGTTTTATTACTGTCGCTTGCAGCAAGTAAAGAATCAATTTTCGCTAAAACCTCAAATGTTTGTTGAGTTATGTCACCGGTTAGGTCATTAGGTACTTGCCCTGATAAATAAACTACCCCTGCATATTCAACGCTGTCTGCTAATCGTGGTTTCGGGTTGTTACGTTTGATGGACATGATTACCTCGTTAATCCAGTTAAAGAAATGGGGGATGTTTGTTTTGTTATCAGCTGGGTTAATATTTCCGCGCTGCCTGCGGCAAGAGTAAACCCTAAACTACCGTGTCCAATATTAAGCCATAAATTTTTATAGGCAGTTTTTCCTAATAGAGGAGGGCCTTTTGGTGTTGAGGGGCGTAAGCCACACCAACTTTCAGCATCGTTAATTTGGGGTAATTCAGGGAAGGTATTTTTTATAATATTTTTGAGTGCTTGTATTCTATTTTCACGTAAACCTTGATTGTCATAGCCAATATCAACCATTGCAGCAATGCGTAGTTGGTCATTTAGTTTGGCATAGACAATTTTATTGGCGTAATCGGTAACGTTAATTTTCGGAACAATATGCTCAGTTTGTGGGTATTCAACACTGAGGCTATACCCTTTTAACCCTAAAATAGGAGCATTAATATTCAGTGGTTTTAATAATTCGCGGCTGCCATTTCCTGCACAAACAATAAAATCGTCAGCTTGGATCGTTCCCTGGTGAGTCGCTATTCCAGTGATTTCGTTATTTTGTGTAATGAAAGATTTAACACTGTGCTGCAAACAAAGTTTAAATTTAGGTTGTGTGAGTAAATATTGCAGTAGATTTTTACAGAATAAATAACAATCAGCGCTCTCATCATCAGGGGCATATATTGCACCTACTAGCTGAGACTGTATATTTTTTAAAGAAGGCTCTAGTTCAACAATTTCAGCGGGCGTTAATACTTTTTGAAATTGTTTATTAACCGTTTCACTGGCTTTTTGGAAACTTTTATTATCACGGTGGATAATTAATTTCCCTGATTTCTCCCAAGCAAAATCAGCGATATCACCATTGCTACGCCATTTATTCATTATTTCTTGGCTCAGGAGTGATAAACGTAAAAGATGGGCACCATTAACTTTATTGGTTTTACGGTTACAAGCTAATGTGAATTGCGCTAGCCAAGACCATTGTTGTAATGAAGGCATTATTTTTAAATTTAAAGGTGAGTCACTTTTTCCCATCCAGCGTAAGCCTTGTAAAGGAACACCTGCATCAGCAAGGGGAGATACATAGCGATAGCTGAGCTGCCCACCGTTAGCAAAACTGGTTTGCATACCGACATCGGTATCTGATTCAACTAATGTTACGGTTTGGCCTGCTTTAATTAATGCATAGGCGGTGCTTAAACCAATAACACCTGCGCCAATAACCACCACATGTTTAGTCATAATAATCCGTAACCTATAAAAACCAAGATGTTATTATTTAACGGTGAATAAGCTAACTAAACAATTGAGTTTTCATTACCAGAGTATAACTTTTAGTTAACTACTTTATTTCTTTTTTCGAGTGTGGATGCCAAGGTGTTAACATAATTCTGTGCGGCTTTGGTTAATGGCTTATCAGCTCGATGAAAAACAGATACGGCAAGGTGTAAACCTTCCTGTAATGGATAAATCATCGATTCAGGTAATGTGTGCTCGGCTGAAAAAATATCGGTAATACTGCAGCCTAATCCAGCTTGGACAAATTCTGCTGCCATATGGTAGGTGTGCACACTAATATTTGACTCTGCAAACTCATGACGTTTTTGTAATAGCTGAGATAAGGAATCAGACCCAGGGTGGATCCAACGCTCTTGGTCGATATCAGTGAGGGACACAGGGGAGTGTAGTGGTAATTTGCTATCCACATAAACCAATGGGATATCCGCAATGGGTAGAACAGTAATCCCCCCTTCAATTTCAAGATTAAAGCCAATACCAATATCGAGATCTTGTTGAGTTAATAGTTGTAGAATATCCGTTGTATGATGTGTACCGATCGTGAGTTTGATATTGGGATGTTTTTTTATAAATTGTGCGGTTACTTCAGGTACTAAGTTCAGCCCTAAGCTAGGTAAGCAGCCAATGGCTAATTTACCTTGTGGGTCACGTGATAAATTTTGTGCTAAAATTCTGAGCCTATCTAAATTATGATAAACTTCTTTGGCTTCCTCAAATAGTAGGTTTGCCTCAGCAGTCGGAATTAATTTTCCTCTTATTCTCTGGAATAAGACTAAGCCAAGTTGTTGCTCTGCATGTTTTAAGGCCTTACTTGCCGCAGGTTGTGATATATGTAAAACCTCCGCTGCACGGGTTAAAGAACCACAGGTCATGACCGCATAAAAAATATCGAGATGCCTTAATTTCATTTTCAGAAACCTATTATTTGCCTTTACTCACAGAAACCGACTGTTGGTATTAATTCGCATATTCTACCGAATTAATACAAATTAATCTGAACAACTCTTCATTTTGTACTGAAAATGGTGAAGGAAATTTGGCGGTATAAATTAAAAAGAGATAAAAAAGCGAAGGCCAGGCTATATACATAGGTTATAGCCTGGCCTTTATGATTGTGCGCTAGGTAAAGTACGTACCAATTTCGAGAAAGATTTTAATTAAGATACTATTTGAAATATCGACAATAAATGCACCGACCATTGGTACCACTAAGAAGGCTTTATGAGAAGGACTAAATGCTTTAGTGACTGTTTGCATATTTGCTATTGCGGTTGGTGTTGCTCCCATTCCAAACCCACAGTGCCCAGCACTAATAACAACTGCATCATAATCTTTGCCCATCATTCTAAAGGTAATAAACGTTGCAAATAGAACCATAACCACGGTTTGTACGGCAATAATAATTAGAACAGGGCCTGCCATACTGGCTAGTTGACCGAATTTTAAGGACATTAGCGCCATTGCTAAGAATAATGACAAGGCAACGCTACCTAAAACATCAACAGTTGGTTCAAAAACTTCATGCTTAAATACATGGGTTAAGACGTTACGAATAATAATACCGACAAATAAGCACCAAACAAAGGTTGGTAATTGCATGACAGTATCTTTAAAAAACTCACTAATATAGCCACCGACAACAATACAGATAATCAGCATTGAGATGGTTTCAATAACATTATTGGCATTAATTTTTCGTTTAACACTTGGTTGTTCGAAAGCTTCGACGATTGTTTCTTTTTCGAGTTCAGTGCTTTTAGGGATTGAAACTTTTTTTAATAAATGACGAGCAACAGGGCCGCCAATTAACCCACCTAATACTAAACCTAGGGTTGCACATGCCATAGCTAATTCAACAGCACCAGTCACGCCATACTTATCAGCCAGTATTGGTCCCCAAGCTCCTGCGTTGCCGTGACCACCCGTAAGTGTGATTGAGCCTGCAATTAAACCAATAAATGGACTTTCGTTAAGCATGACTGCCATTCCCATACCAACGGTATTTTGAATCGTAATTAAGATAGTCACCGCAATAGTTAATAAGACAAGTGGCTTACCGCCTTTTATTAAACGCGAAAAATCTGAGCTCAATCCAATTGATGAAAAGAACGTAATCATTAAAATGCTTTGTAGTGAAGCATCAAAAGTAAATGAGTATCCTGCTGTTTTATCGACAATTAATAGGATGATAGCAACAATAAAACCGCCAACAACGGCTTCAGGAATATGGTTTTTTTGTAGAAAAGGAGTGTATTTTACAACAAACATACCAATCAATAGCGCCAAACAAGCGACTAATAAAGTGTAGCTGGCATCTAGGATCATTATTTTACCTCAAGTTAGTTTACCAGAACTTTCACCGTTGTTATTTAACATTAGCGATAAATTAAATTACTTTGCGTAACTTTTGTTTAACAATGAGTTTTGTTTGGGTATCTATAACTTTTAGTTAACTGCGACATTCTTATTTTTTCATTTGTCGAGTCATTAAATCCCGTAGTAAATTATTTGTTTTTAATTTAACTAGTTGTTAATTATGGTTTTTTCTGTTTTGTGTGTATTTGGGTATCATTTATGTGGTGATTAATATTTGCACTGGTTTTATCTCGTGGTTATAAAGCCGTATTCAATATAAATGATGAGAAGTGTGATGTGTCGCATGTAAGACGCTTAGCAATTGTAGAAGAAGAGGAGTAATGCTACATGATGTAGAATGAGCTTTTAGTTTATTTAATAATTCAAATGAAAATTGATGTCTTGGACATGTCATTTGGGCTCAGTATCTGAACGATTAATTGCTTTTAACCTCAGTGAAACGAATGCGAATATTATCCATTAAAATAATAGTGTAATTCTATTTAAATATTATAGCTTGGTTTTTAACCAATTTATTTATATCATAAAAATAAGTCAGTGATTTAGTTATTGCTTTTATTAAAATTATTATTTTAATTACTATTTATAATAGTATTAGTATCATTAAATATGATAGGAGCGATATGATGGTGACTCCCCCCCAAGCAGAACAAGCATTGGTTATTCTGCGAAAACATTTTTCTGATTCATTAATTGCAGTTTATCTACACGGTTCCTCTGTTTCTAGTGGGTTACGGCCAATGAGTGATATTGATTTACTTGTGGTGATTGATAGCCCCGTGACTGATTTTTGCCGTGAACAACTTGTACGAGATTTAATGGATATTTCGGGCTTATATCCGATTGATCTAAAAGGCCGGCGACCACTGGAAATTGTTGTATTCTTAACAAGTGAATTAAACATGCTTTCTTATCCTGCAAAATGTGAATTAATTTATGGAGAGTGGTTACGTACAGAGTACGAGCAAGGGGTATTTGAAGGACAAACTCAAGACCCTGAATTCACATTAATGTTAGCCCAAGCGTCACAAGAAGCAGTAAGTTTATGGCACAAGGAAATATACGGCTTACCTATTGTTGGCCTGCATGATATTCGCCGAGCTATGTTAGATTCACTCCCTAATTTAGAGTTATCTCTAAAAGGTGATGAGCGTAATGTTTTACTGACATTAGCACGCATGTGGTACACCATGGAAACGGGACTATTTATATCAAAGGATGAGGCTGCCATTTGGGCAATAGAACTCATGCCAGTGGAATTGGCCTCGGTGTTACTGGTAGCGAAAAAGGCCTATTTAACTGGTATTTCTGTTGATTGGGAAAATCAACAGGTGGAAGTCACCTTGTGTGCGAACTATTTAGCTGAGCGTATTCGTGTTTATTCTTAGATGCACATAGCCAGTGTGTCTTTTGATGCTTTTTTAATACCAATCAAATAACGTTTGCCTGATCTTTAATGAATTGAAAAGAAAAGGTCTTATACTGCCTTACTGTTTTATTCACGATGGAACAAAAATGACTAAAAAATCGATAAATCCAGCATCTGTCTTTAATTCTTTGCAGTATGGCTTTAGCCAAGCCGTAGAAACAACGGGAACCCGACAATTATTTCTATCAGGCCAGGTTGGTGTGAATGCTGCGGAAGAAACTGTTGCTGGGGGAATTTACGAACAAACCGTGCAATCATTAATTAATATTGAACATGTATTGCATGAGGCCGGTGGCGATTTATCTCATGTGGCTATGCTACGTATTTATATTAAAGAGGGCTTTAATAGCCATGAGGAACAAGCTGATATTGCGCGAGCATTAAAAGAAAAATTTCCAAATATGCCACCTGCATCTTCTTGGGTTATTGTTTCAGGGCTTTCCTTACCGGAATGGTTAATAGAAATAGAAGCTCATGCAGTTTTGAACTAAATTTATTAGAATAGAAAAGCCGACAGTGGAAAAATCGGCTTTTCTGGCACTCGTGGTATTAGTGTTTTACTAATGTTGAGAAATAATAAACAAGAGGTACTGCAAGGATCCACAAGCTAATTGGAATTTCTCTCCACTTGCCAGCAACGGCTTTAATTAAGATATAGAATAGCAACCCACCGGCGATACCCGTACCAAAGCTATTAGCGATTAGCGTAATCATCACCATCATTAATACTGGTAAGCCATCAGTAAAATTGCCTAAGTCCACTTTTCGTAAACCGCTGAACATATTTAGTCCAATTAAAATTAGAGCTGGAGCTGTGGCTTGGGCTGGGATCATCAATGCGATAGGCGTAAATAACAGCATTAATAAAAACATAAAGGCAGCAGCAAGGGCGGTCATACCTGTTTTACCCCCAGCTTCTGCGGCAGCGGAGGACTCAATGAGTGCAGTTGCCGCAGGAATACCTACCCACGGGCCTAATGCAGCAGCAATAGAATCAACGATAAAAGGGCGGTTAATATTTGGCATATTACCTTCTTTATCTAATAAACCGGCTTCTCCGCCAACGGCTAATGTTGTTCCCATCGTTGAAAAAAATTCAGCGGCAAAAAAGACAAATAAGAAAGGGAGAAACGCGATATTTAGTGCGCCAATTAAATCAACATGGCCTAAGACAGGGGCAACAGAATGTGGAATACCAATAAAACTTTCAGGTAATTTTGTGACGCCAAATGGAATACCCAAAAGGGTGGCAAATAAAATTGCCCATAAAATTCCGCCTGGTATTTTGCGAGCTTGTAGAGCAATGGCAATGAAAAAGCCTGCGAGTGCGACTAACGCTCCAGGAGAAAGGAAATCACCAAGCATTAATGCATTTGTTTTTGGGTTAGCGAGGACTAATCCTGCATTTCGAAAGCCTAAAACGGCAACGAAAAGACCAATTGATGCAGTTAATCCGAGTTTAATTGATTGAGGGACAGAGCGTGTAACGACTTCACGCAAGCCAAATTTAGTTAATAGAAAAAATAAGATCCCTGACCAACAAGCAATGCCTAGCCCTATTTGCCAGTCAATGCCTTCACTACCCGCGAGAGTAATTCCGACAAGAACAGAGCCTCCGATACCGGGGCCAACAATAAAGGGTAAGTTTGCGTAGAATGCCATTAATAAACTGGCAATAACGAAGACAATAATCGTTCCAGTGGTTGCTGCGCCTTTATCCATCCCTCCAGCGGCAAGTAAACCGGGGATCACCACAAGAAGGTAAGCCGCGGCTAAAAAACCAGTAATTCCGGCTAAACACTCTGTTTTCACTGAACTTCCACGCTCACGTAAAGCAAAGCATCTTTCCAGCCAACTCCCTGATGTTGGCTTATCTATTGAATTGTCAGCCATTAATTGGCTCTCCTATTATTATTTTTGATATTTATAGTTTTCTAAGCGTGCTTAACAGTATGGATGATTGCGTTAACGATTTGACGCGTTGTTCCATCAGTTAATCCTAAATCAGTTAAATGCGGTCCCGCATTGCATGCAAGACAAGTTCCTTCAATGGCTTTAAAGACTCGATATGGCGGCTCCCAATCTGCGATTTGACTACTTAATTCACGTAATTGACGAAATTGAGCGGCTAGTTCAGTTGCGGGTAAATCAGATAACATACCGGCAATTGGCATAGCGACATGAGCTAAAACCTTGCCATTTTGTACTAACGCCATACCTCCACCACTTTCGATTAATAAATTAGCGGCAGTGGCCATATCATCAGGATCACGACCAAGCACAACGAGGTTATGTGAATCGTGCGAATAGCTAGTTGCAATGGCTCCGCGTAATTCCCCCCAACCCTCAAGTAAGGCTATTTGAGGTAAAGCATCGTGGCGGCCGTGACGGTGCTGAACTCGAATAAGACTGAAATTATTCGGCAGTTGTACCACGCTATTTTTGATTTGTACGTCAATTTCTCCCCACTGGGTAAAGCGTGCTCCACGAATGTGACGTAAACGCGCGCTACCATTATTGATTTCATCAATTTTTAATGTGCAATCATTTGGGGTTATTGGCGAAAGTCGCATGGTATCGCGTGGTGGTAAAATATTATCAGGGATACTTAACGTATTAATAAGTTGGTTGTTTTCTGCAATTTTTTGTCCTGATACATACACAGCTTGTGCTCTTAATATTTCCAATGAATCGAAAATGACTAAATTTGCTTTTCTCCCCGCTGCAATCAGGCCAAGGTCATGGCGTTGTAGGCGTATTGCCGCATTGAATGTGGCAAAGCGCAGTACGTCAGTTGCCGGCATTCCATGCTCGATTAAAAGGTTTAGCAACGCAATAATTCCTCCTTTTTCAATCAACATGTCGGGCGGCACATCATCTGTGCATACCGTAATTTGTGATGATAAATGAGGTAAAGATTTTAATGCGGCAACAATATCGGGAAGGAGATAAGGATGTGAGCCTCGAATTTCTAACGTAAGACCTGCACGCAGCTTTTCAAGGGCATCTTCAGCCGAAGTTAATTCATGATCAGAGGTGACGCCAGCCGCCAGATAAGCTTGGAGATCAGCCCCTTTTAAACCTCTTGCATGGCCTTCTATAAGTTTGCCTGATGTAATTCCTGCATTTAAAATTTCTTCCATTCTATCACTGCCATGGAGCACACCAAACATATCCATAACTTCAGCCACACCGCGGACTTCCGGCCAACTCAGCATGGTTGACATTTCATTCCCAGCAAAATCCGCACCAGACATTTCTAAGCCAGGTGTTGATGGCACTGATGAAGGGGCTGCAACCATAACATCTAGCGGCAAATTTCGGCTAGAATCAATAGCATAACGTACACCTTCTAAACCTAATACATTGGCAAGTTCATGGGGGTCCCAAAAAACAGCTGTTGTTCCTTGAGCTAGAACTATTTCTGCATAACGAGCAGGGGGTAAGTGTGAGCTCTCTAAATGGACGTGAGTGTCTATTAAGCCGGGTGAAATGAAATAGCCAGATAAATCATGGGTTTCATTTGCATCAGTACGAGTTCCTGTAGGATGAACGCTAGCAATTAGGTTGTCGGTTATCCCGATATCTGCAAGGCGAACTTCACCTGTGACCATATCGACAATATTGGCATTAGCAAGTAAAAGGTCAAAAGGTTTTTCACCTTTAGCGGATTGAATGACATGACGCCTATTTTGTTTTGTTATGCACATAAAGTTACCATTGCTACAGTTTATGACTGTTACTTTATGAGTAACGCAAACGTTTGCCAAGATGATAAAATTTATCATGCGATAAGAAATGGTTATAATGAACAGATATATTGGCTAACCCAATAAAAATAAAAGTACATTATTATGATAGAACCTTGGCAGAGACTGCCAGCACTCACGCTCAAACAACTGCAGTATTTTGTAACATTAGCAAAACTGCGTCATTTTACCGAGACAGCAAATCGTCTAGCGGTGAGCCAACCTGCTTTGAGTAGTGCTTTGCGGCAAATAGAAACGGTTATTGGAGGAAAGTTAATTAATCGCACCGCTTCATCCGTAACATTAACGGAGCTAGGCGCTGCAATTTTGCCATATGCGCAGCAAATTCTGAGTGTTTCTCACCGTGCATTTAGTGAAATTCAGAAAATCATCGTAGAGGGAGGGGATGGTACATTACGTATTGGGTTAGTTCCTTCCGTAAGTTCTTTGCTATTTCCAGCAGTACCTGAATTATTAACTCAATATTTTCCGAGGCTTAATATTGAATTTTATGACCAAACGAATGACGCTTTGGTGGAAAAGCTTATCAATCATGAAATTGATTTTGGCATTGGTGTGTTAGATAGCTCAGTGCCTCAAAATTTAAATATCTTTCCATTGCAGGATGACCCTTTTGTTGCCGTTATTCATCATGATGACCCTGTATCTGTTAATGCGTTTCACTTACCGTGGAAATTGCTAAATAATCGTGATATTGCCGTATTTTCGAAAGGAAATATTCAACGTTTAGTTGCTGCTACGGTGGAAAGTCACCGACTAAAATTAAATATTCGTTATCAAGTAGATTATATTGAAACCTTATATGGCTTAGTTCGTTCGAAATTAGCGATTGCTATTTTACCTCAGCTTTATACTGTACATTTACGTGACCCTGAATTGAAAGTTTTGCAATTACAACAACCTGAGTTAACGCGCACAGTCGCTTTAATTCGCAATAGCCAGCAAACGACACCATTAATGAATGAGGTTTTTCAGGTATTGCTAAAAGTATTGCGTGAAAATAACGTATGAGATATATCCACTAGGTTTGGTTATTATCGCATTTATCGTAAAGTTATTTTATTCGAATAACTGAATAATGGTCTCTAATACCGACAATAATATGTTAAAGAGCATCATGGATAGCTCTGGTGTTTTTAGTTAATAAATTAATTTTAAAAAGTTTTGGAATAACACTATGAATACTATACTAAAATATAGCTGTTTTGTCTTTGCAGTTATGTTGCTTTCTGCTTGTGATGATATGGATCTTTTAAGTGGTAAAGGCAAGTTTTATTATAGTAATCCAAGTGAAAACACTATTACGTTTACGCTAGATGGTAAAGATTATGACGTTTTACCCGATGATAAAGGGGTAGTTTTACTTTCTAGTGGGTTACACCAGTTAAAAAGTGATGAAGGTCATGTGACAGATTTTTTTGTTTTTGAAAATAACTCTGGCGGTATTATTAACCCAAATAATTTTGTTTATTACACATTGTCTGAAGTTTATGCCATTGATGGCAAAGAAGATAGGTTTAAACCTGCGAGTTACCCCATTACGATTAATGGACATGAGCTTGAGCTACCGGTTCACAGCTCTAATGCAACGCTTATTGATGGAAATATATTTAGGTGTAGCTATCCGATTGGCGAAAACTTTCCTGATTCAATTACACTTTATGATGATAAGTTAGATGGAAATATTAAATCCAAGTGTTTTGATAAACATGAATTAATTGTCTATTTAGATAATGAATACGGACAAAATTTATTGCCGGATCCTGCTAATCATGAAGCTACAGATTCTATCAATGTGGTATTTATGTACGGAATCCCAACAGTTACTTTTGATAATGAGGATGTACAGGTAAAGGCCGAAAAATTAATTCAGTTAGTTACACAGTTAAAAAATACCGATGATGTGAATATTCATAAAGAATTAAACCAAGAATTCCACCATGCTATCACAGAATTAGTTCAGGAGCAGGCTCGAAGCGCTGCATCAAATTCTGTTGCAGAAAATAGAAAGTATAATCATTTTATTCAAGAAATTAATGTAGTAAGAGAAAATGGTATTTGGTTAAGAGAGTAATGGCATAGATGTATTTGCTTATTTGCATTGAATTGGAAAATTATTCTTAATTAATCGTTTTCCCGAAATCAATATAAGAATATGACTACTAAGTATACAGAAAGTAGTGGTGTTAAAACTTTAAATGCTACCGGATACGATAAGGCTTATCGTGCTGTAAATAAAGTGGTGGAAGCTAAACAAATAGTTGCGCCAATACCAGAGGACTAGAAGTAGGAAGTTGAAGCGAATGTGAAGGAACGTAAAAAATAATACTGTGTTTAATTAAAAAGAAATGATATCGCTTCGAATAAAGCCCTTACGGCAAATGCAATAAGAGCTTCCATTTTATAAATATAATTAGCTAGTTTGTTTTAAGGCTGTAAACATTTTTTCAGCAAGTGTGTCTTGTGCCGATTGGACTCCAGGTAATACAAAATAGTACCCTCCACCAAAAGGCTTAATATAACGTTCAAGTGGCTCACCATTGAGCCGTTTTTGAGTGTCAATAAAGCCTGTCTTTAAATTTTGTTGAAAAGAGACAAAAACTAAGCCCATATCGAGAGTTCCTGTTTCGGTTAACCCCAGTGAATAGCTATAACTTCTTCGCCTTAGTTTTGCGGTATAACGTTCAGGGTTACGAGGCTCTGCACGGCGCATATGGGAATCAAATAAAATACGGTCACCATGAGGATCTTTTTCAAACTCAGGATCATCATGCTCATTTTTCATGCCGATGGGTGCTCCTGAGTCTTTATGTCGGCCAAAATCATTTTCTTGATCTTCTAATGGTGTTCTATCCCAAAACTCTAAATTAAAGCGAATAAGGCGTACTGCTTGGTATGTCCCTCCGTCGCACCAAGATGGTTCTTGGCTACCTTTTGTTATCCATATTAATTCGTTCATTAACGAATTGTCATCGGCAGGCGCATTTCCTGTCCCATCCTTAAAACCAAAAAGGTTGATAGGAGTTGAGTGGTTATCAATGTCTCGTGCGGGTAAGAAACCGTCGATTTTCCAGAGGGGAAAGCTGTAAGGAGAAATATGCCGTAGAATATCACGTAATGCATAAATAACGCTTTCTTGGCTATTCGCACATATTTGCAAAAGGAGATCACCACCACACCATTTTTGTTCTAGTCGATCGTTAGGGAAACTGGTCATTTCACTAAGATGTTTAGGCTTAATTTTATTTAAGCCGAACCGGTTATCAAAAAGAGAATTTCCTAAAGCAACGGTGATGGTCAGTGAGTCGGGTTGTTGTTGTGTTCCAAGAATACCTGACTCTGCGGGAGGCATTTTATCATTATTGATTAAAGACTCTTTTTGGGGTTGGGTTAAATAAGCAATACGTTGAGTTAGTAAAGTAAACACAGTCTGTAATTCTTCCACGGAATTCGCCGTGATATTAAATGCGACAAAGGTGGCATTTTTGGGTTCAGGCGTTAAAACACCAGCTTGATGCAGCCCAATATAATTAATTGTTTTGTCATAGGAGAGTTGGCAATTGGCGATTTTCCCTTGCGCTTTTAATGTTGGGGCTGCCAAAACGGCACTACTAACTGCGAGCATTTTTAGGGCATTACGCCGAGACATTCCGTTGGTTTGCAATATACTTCTTAGTTTAGCTTGCATAAATATATGCCTTAATATTTATAGTAAACATCGACATCGAGCTCAGCACGTAATTTCGCTAAGGTTTCAGCTTGCTGAGTGAGTAATGAATAAAGCGCCATTTTGTCTTTTAATTGTAATTGGCTATAAGGTTGATATGTGGTATCTGAAGCTTGATATGGCTGCATTATTTGGTTAATCAGTTGGTCATTTTTCTGTATCTTTTGAAGTGTCTCTGGCGTGATAAAAGGCTTAAGAATCTCAATGATTTTTTGTGATCCTTTTAAATTAGCGGCAATATCAGTTAAATCAGACAAACTGTAGATATTTTCTTTACCACCCAATTTCGTTTCTAAGATCATTTCAATAAAATCAGCTGAGGCTTGTAAGAGCTTTGGTATTTCAATGGTTTCGGTTGCTACTCGTTTATATAAATCACGCCCTTTGAGTAATAGCTCTTGGTTTGCGACTAAAGCAAGTTTTGCATTTTTTTGCTTAAATAATTGGTACTCAACAAGATGAAACCCTGTAAATCGGTAATCGGTTTCTTTATCGAGAAAATAATCGGCTCTTGGATTAATTGTCCTATCTGTATTACCAAATAAAATAATGATAGGGCGCACGGTTTCATAGTGCTGGTGAGCTTGAATATACGCAGTTTGAGCTTGTTGTAGCTTTCCTTGCTGTAAACTCTGTTGCAATAATTCCAACTGTGTGACCATTTTTGCCAGCTCAGTATTAGCAAAGATTAGATAGGTTTGGATTGCATGTTGATATTTTTCTGGAGTAGGTATATCCCCTTTAGCAATAATGATGTTATCCCCTGTTTGCACAGGGGATCTCAGTGCTTTACTTTGAACCAAAGTAGGCAGCGAAACACTGAATATTAAGCTAAAAGATATCCATTTGATATTCCGTCTCAGTGAGCTAGACATTTTGTTTGCTCCGAGCAAACAATGGGATCACAATAGCCCAATAAAGGACAAAGGTAATGACGCTGAGCCAAATAGGTTGTGAACGATAAGCAAAGAAGGAAGAGATAAAATTGCCAGCGATACCAGAATCATCAAGAAATACAGTTGTATCCCAAGCGGGGTAAATTAAAAAATCAGGGATAGTAAAATCATATTCGATTAGTAAGTTTGCACTTTCTTCTACACCTTTAAGTAACAGAGATAATGCGAGGAATAATAGAATAACCCCTGTAACTTTAAAGAAGATAGACCACGAAACTAAGCGATTTGTTAATAAGAAGATATAAAGTGTAAGGCCTGCAATTGCAATCCCACCACCTACCTCGATAAAGAAAGCCGACGCATTAGATGTAGTGAGTGACATAATAAAGCTAGATAAAAAGACGACGATCTCACTCCCTTCACGGGCGATGGCAATGGCTATAATCAATGCGGCTCCCCACCAGTTATGATGAGCAGCATTACGGCTAATTCCTGATTCAATTTCTGATTTCATTGAGCTGCCATGTTTGTTCATCCAATACACCATTTGGACAATCAGAACGCAGGCGAGTAATTCCATAAAAATCATGAACAGTGATTGCCCCGTATCATCAAGGACATTGAATACGCCATAAATCAGAAGTGCGAGTAAGATGGAGGTAATAACCCCGATAGCGACGCCAGCCCAAAGGTATTTCATACCATTTTGTGCGTCAGGGTGGCGTTTAATCCACGCATAAATAATGCCAATGACAAGTAGCGCCTCAAAGCTTTCACGCCAAACAACAAATAGAACTTGTCCCATATTAAATCCTTTTATTTCGCAATGATCTCGCCTTTGGGGTGAGAAAGGTGGAAGTCATCAAAAAAAGAATAGGTACCGGGTTTTAGGGGGGCGATAACAACAACTGAACTTGCTCCAGGTGCTAAAACTTTTTCTTTTCTTAACTGAATGCTTTCAAATTCTGCGGGCTCAGTGCCTGTATTGGTAATTTTGATTCGGATAATCGTTTTTGCGGGGACTTCCAGAACACGTGGGATGAGATCACCATTTTTCATTTCTAATTCGACAGTGTATTTTTCGGCCGCTAATGAAGATAGGGGAATTATTGTACAAACGATAACCAGTAAAAAACTCAGTAATGTTTTCATTTTGGCTTGGTTTATCCTTTAATAAGTACAAACAAAAAAGGGCTTACGCAAGAAAATGTCCTTGGTTAAGCCCTTAGCTAATTTCGATTAAAATTAGTAACTACCTTTACGGCCAACACCTGCGTAGTCAAAGTCCCAAGAGACTTCGAAAGGTTGGAACCAAGGTGCCACACCCGTTTCTTTGTCAATATGGCGTCCAAAGGCGACATCTTTATTGTGTGATGGTGGATAAATTTTATAGGTGACACGGTATTTACCATTGCCATCTAATTTTATGTTCTCCCCATAATGAGGACCATCACTGGCTACCATAGGCATAAATGTGCCCGTTTGAGTTTGTGGTTTGTCACCGAGTTTGGTCACCGAATATTCAATGGTTAGGTAAGGGATCCAATCACCTTCTGCGAAGCCATTTGGGTTATCTTCAACCGCGTGGATATCTGCTTCTAAGTGGACATCTGCTTTATCAGCCGCTAAGTGAGACATCGCATGATGGCCTTCTTCGGTATCCATTGTAATGGGTTGTAGATAAACACCTTGGATTTCCATTCCGTTTTTGATCACAGGGTGACCGAGAGGGTACTCTTGAGCTAATGCAGAGATTGAAAACAACGCGAGACCTGAAACAGCAGCTTTGTAGGCGAGTTTCATTATTTTCGTCCTTACCATAAGTGATATAGAGCTGTAATGATAATCATTACTATTACTAAAAAACAAGTGGTAATTTACGATAAGTAAATGACTCGCCGCTAAAAAGGGTTGTTTTTATATAAAAATCTAAGCGTTATAAAAAGTTATTATTCTTTAAAAAATAACTTGGTAATAATGTGTTCTATTAGGCAGTTTATTATTGTCTACATGATATATTTTGAAGGTGTGAATTTTATTGCGAAAGAACACATCATTCATTTTGTTGAAAATAAAGGTATAGCCATGCAACGACGTTATCTTGATTGCTCTGCTTCAGAAATTGCAAAACTCAATAAAAAGAACCTATTAGAATCAATTAAAGCAAGTGAAGGGCGAATTTTGGTTTCTGAAACCATAGGTACAATTCAACCCGTATTAATGACAGTGACGAATGCTGAATTAGCCGCAAGCCAAGGTGCCGATATCCTGTTGCTGAATGTTTTTGATGTTAATCAACCGATTATGCAAGGTCTGCCCGAAGGGGTTGAACCTGAGGAAATCATTCGCACACTTAAGCGTTTAACGGGACGAGCAATCGGTGTTAATTTAGAGCCTGTACCTGAGGGCTTTAATAATCCGACACAAGATGCGCAGTGGAAAATGTCAGAAGGGCGATTAGCAACAGTAAAAAATGCCCTGAAATTAAAAGAAATGGGCGCAGATATCATTGTTTTAACGGGAAACCCTGGAAATGGCGTCACTAATCAGGAAATTAACCAGAGTCTTAAAGAGCTTAAAGCTGTTGTGGGTGAAGATATTGTGCTTATCACAGGAAAAATGCACGCTGCGGGGGTTTTGAATGCCTCGGCTGAGCAACTCATCACAGAAGATGATATTCGTACTTTTATTAACAGTGGTGCAGATATCATTTTGCTCCCAGCACCGGGAACGGTCCCTGGGATCTCGTTAGAATTTGTGCAAAAAATGGTGGGTTATTGTCACTCTCAAGGTGTGATGACAATGACGGCGATTGGCACTTCTCAAGAAGGTGCAGATCTGCAAACTATTCGGCAAATTGCATTAATGTGCAAAATGGCTGGGACAGATTTACACCACATTGGTGATTCAGGATATAACGGAATTGCATTACCTGAGAATATTTTAAACTATAGTATTGTGATCCGAGGCGTTCGGCACACGTATTCACGTATTGCTCGTTCAGTGAATCGTTGATTGATATTTTTTAGGTGATTTTTACAAGAGTGCTTTGTAGAAATCGCCTATATCAGCAAGATTTCCATTTCCTATTTGAGCCCTAAATACAGATTATTTTTGATAAAAATTTATACAATTCCCGCTATTCTTCAGGTAAAATTTCGCCCATTTTTTAAAACAATATTTATAACACAATAAAAGAAGTGAGCTATGTCGCAAAATACTAATCCGGTACCAAAAATTGGTTTCGTCTCTCTTGGCTGCCCAAAAAACCTAGTTGATTCAGAACGTATTTTAACTGAATTACGCACAGATGGTTATCAAGTGGTTCCAAGCTATGATAATGCTGATTTAGTCATTGTGAATACCTGTGGATTTATCGATAGTGCAGTGCAGGAATCGTTAGAAGCGATAGGGGAAGCACTGAATGAAAACGGTAAAGTGATTGTGACAGGATGCCTTGGTGCGAAAGAGAACCAAATTCGTGAAGTGCATCCAAAAGTATTGGAGATCACCGGCCCACATAGCTATGAGCAGGTACTTAACCATGTGCACCACTATGTTCCAAAGCCAGAACATGACCCTTTCTTGAGTTTAGTCCCAGAACAAGGGGTAAAACTGACACCGAAACATTATGCTTATTTAAAAATTTCGGAAGGGTGTAATCATCGTTGTACTTTTTGCATTATTCCTTCTATGCGAGGGGACTTAGATAGCCGCCCAATCGGTGATGTGTTAAATGAAGCTAAGCGTTTGGTCGCTTCAGGCGTAAAAGAGCTACTGGTTATTTCGCAAGATACTTCTGCATATGGTGTTGATGTTAAAAATAAAACAGGTTTTTGGGATGGGCAACCTGTAAAAACCAGCATGGTGGGGTTATGTGAACAACTTGCTTCAATGGGGGTATGGGTGCGTTTACATTATGTTTATCCTTACCCACATGTTGATGATGTCATTCCATTGATGGCAGAAGGCAAAGTTTTACCTTATTTAGATATTCCGTTACAGCATGCAAGTCCCAAAATTTTAAAATTAATGAAACGCCCTGGTGCTGTTGAAAGAACACTTGAGCGCATTAAACGTTGGCGTGAAATTTGCCCTGAACTCACTTTGCGTTCAACCTTTATTGTGGGGTTTCCTGGTGAGACAGAAGAAGATTTTCAAATGCTATTAGATTTCTTGTCAGAAGCTAAGTTAGATCGAGTGGGCTGCTTTAAGTATAGTCCTGTCGAAGGTGCGAAAGCGAATGAGTTAGCTGATCAAGTCCCTGAAGAGATTAAAGAAGAACGTTATCATCGTTTTATGCAATTACAACAGCAAATTTCTACACAGCGATTACAAGATAAAATTGGTAAAGAAATTTTGGTTATTATTGATGAGGTTGATGATGAAGGTGCGATTGGCCGTAGTATGGCTGATGCACCAGAAATTGATGGTATGGTTTATCTTAATGGTGAATTTGGAGTTAGCGCAGGAGACATAGTGAAAGTATTCGTTGAGCATGCAGATGAATATGATCTGTGGGGGAGTATCGTTACTTCGTAATTTGATGAAAGCGTTCTAAAAGTCTAGGTGGCTAACTTAGGTAAATTAAGTTAGCCATTTTGTTTTTTAGCACATTGATATACTGCTTTTAATTGTAAAATTGATGTGGATCAATGGTTTTAAATCTATCAATTAATAACTTGATCTAGAATATAAAAATTAAATGGTAAGTTGACATAATCAGATAACTCTTATCGAAGAATAAGGATAACTATGTCAACCCATTTAACATTTCCAACTACAACACCTGTAATAAAAAGTAATTATAATTCATATGATTACGAAAATATCGTGAAGCTTGCTTATACAACCATTGAGGATGGATTGGCCTCATTACATGATAACAATATTTGTAGTTCCCTAATTAGTGCTGATGGAAAAACGCTTTGGCTTAGTAATGAGTTTAGCGGTAATTTTGAAATAGCAAACTTGTTATCAGATAATTTAACTTGTGGAGCGCAAGTTAGGTTATACGCAGCTCCAATTGAGCTACATGGAATTTTTTATTATTTAGCGCCAGTGTATTCACACACAGGTGAGACGGTATTAGTTGTCGCTATATCTTCAACTCAGAATTGTTGCAATGTTTTGTTAGCGCTTACGCAATCTTTAGCAAGAGAAGTGAGTGAAAAATTGAAATTTCACTATTATGAACAAGGGAATTTTAAGGTCGATAAGCAAGAGCAACGATTCGCTAACTTGGATATTCACTCAGTTGAGAAAGCGTTGATTATTGAAGTTGCGCAAGCTTGTAAAGGTAAAATTCAGCAAATGCATAAAGTCCTCAATATGGGACGGACAACGTTATGGCGCAAATTAAAGCAATACGAAATTAATATTAAAGACTACAAATAGCTTCTCTCATGTGTTTTGAAAAATAAAAAAATAGCGCTTTCGCATATTTTTGTGGGCAACAATAAAGCAAAAATAGCGAAGCGCGCAAGACATAGCAACATTTTGAAAAATAGCCAATAGATAAATAAAGCATAACCTACCTGCTAATATCGTTACTTGATGTATCGAGAAAAGAAAATGAAAACGATGCTCATTATGCAGAGATTTGGTAAAGCAGTATGTTGTTTTTAGCTTTTTTTTTTTAGATTTATGATGGGTGAATAGGAGCGAGAAAGGTTATTGTCTTACTAAAAAATGGTGTGATAGAAAACATTTTATCTTAAATCGTATTTCAATAACCCAAAAAAATATTATTTTATCTTGTAAGTATTAGCAGTTATTATTCCTATTCGAATTATCAAGTTACTTGATTTTTTATCAATAATAGAGTGAAGCTGTTGTTTATCAGATATGAAGATAAAATTTTATTTCAGAACTGACAGAACTTTAATCTATACTTATCTAAAATATAGTATATTTCGTATCCCTCATATAATTAACTTCTGATGGTTTAGAATAAAACCATCAGAAATAATAACGCTATAAAAAAGTAAACATATCATATGAATTAAAAATATTTAGGATAAGTGTTGATGTATTCGTATTCTTGAATAAGTTGTGGTAGCGATTTAATACCTAATTTTGTATAAATGTTGGAGCGATGAACCTCTACAGTTCGTGGTGATAAAGACAGCTTTTCAGCTGTTTCTTTACTTGTATTGCCCTCTAAGATCATATCCATAATTTCTCTTTCCCTAACTGAAAGACGGTTAAACTTATCAGAGAGATGAGTATATTTCTTATGCTTTTCATGCAAGCTTAAAAACAATTCCGTTGCACTATTTATGGAGTTTAAAATTTCAACCTCCTTGAAAGGAAAGGGAAAAAAGTCAAAACTCCCAGCTTTGAAACTCTCTCGACACAAACTGACTGAAGGCTCTTCGGCAAGCACAATGAAGGGAACAATACCAAATGAATTCTTTATATTGGTTAATCGCCTAATACGATTTTCATCATTGTTTAAGAATAATAAAATGCATTCTTTTACATTATCTTCATTAGGGTAAGTATAATTACTCACAAACACTTCTTCATTATTATAAAATCTAAAGGTAAAGCCAAAAGATTCCATCATTAATTTCAGTTTATTCTTAAAGACATTATCACTTTCTACAATTACATGAATGGTGTTATTCATCACCATACTCCTGTTAAACTGATTTGATATTCATATCAATCTGATAAAATACGTAGATAAATAAAGTGAAATTTAAATTTCACAATAATATTTTCTACTGATCGTTGTTTTTTTTATAATGTATTACCGACATTAATTTATATTAAAAACATCATCTAGTTAAATTTAATATAAAAATAGAAACAATAGTTAAAGTTTGTGTCATTGAGTAATATTCGATTAATGATGTGTAACATTTTAGGTGAATTTACTTATTAAATGTGTTTTTTAGCATAATGTGATAGACAGAAATACTGTTAAAGCTAATCAATAGTATCTTAAAACATTAGTCATAAAAAGTCTTAGATGTGCACTTTATGCTATTTTCTTAGGTGGTTGTACTTAACTTGTGAATTGACGAAGATTAAGTACTTTTTATATCTAACATGTTAGAATTTATTTTCACCCAGTTTTGATGAGTGGATATCCTTAATGGCTTCTTTAAAAGACGTAGCGCGACTTGCAAATGTTTCATTAATGACAGTATCACGGGCAATTAATAACCCTGAGTTATTAAGACCTGAAACCTTGAAACAGGTCCAACAAGCTATTGAGTCACTCAATTATATTCCTGATTTTTCTGCACGAAAGATTAGAGGAAAAAGTTCTCGGGTTTCAACAGTTGGCGTTTTGGCCCTGGATACAGCAACAACCCCATTTTCTGTGGAAATCATTCTATCCATAGAGCAAACCGCGAGGCAATTTGGCTGGAGTAGCTTTGTTGTTAATATTACATCCAGTGAAGACAGTGAAAGAGCTGTCCGACAACTATTATCTCAGCGACCAGATGGTATTATTTATACAACAATGGGGCTTCGAGAAGTGACTATTCCTGAAGCATTACATAATAATCGTTTGGTGTTAGCTAATTGCATAGATAAAAAAGGGCAATTTCCAGCTTATGTGCCAGATGATTTTAATGGTCAATTTAATGCAGTAAATCGTTTAATAGAGAAAGGGTATCGGAATCCTCTCTGTCTTTATATTCCACAAGAGACTCTAGCTGGAAAAATGCGCCGTGAAGCCGTGGAGTCTGCATGGACAAAGGCTAATTTGCCGCTATCATCGCTTCAGCAATACCATTTAGAGTTAGGTGATGAACACTATTTAGATGTGATAGCTTTAATTAATAGTCATTTTGATAATAAAAAACCAGATTTTGATGTCATTATTTGTGGAAATGATCGTATTGCTTTTTTAGCTTATCAAGTACTGCTTAGTCATGGTTTGCGTATCCCTAAAGATATTGCAGTACTTGGCTATGATAATATGATAGGTGTTGGAGAACTGTTTTATCCACCATTAAGTACAGTTGTGTTGCCGCACTATCAGTTAGGCCAACAAGCCGCTTTGCATATCATAGAGGAACGGCAGCAAAATTGTGTTGAATATGTTGCTTGCGATTTATTAGAACGTGATTCTTTTTAATTTTGTTGAGAAAATTAAACCTAATAAACTGCTATTCAATTGATTTTTTGAGTTACCAATAAATCGTTGTTTCTAAGAAGTTTTATTTTCTGCATTTTGGCGTATGATACGAAGCTAATATTATTTAATCAGATCGTATTGTGGATAAATTATGTTGCTTCGTTCGGGAGTAGCTCTTGCTATTTTTTCCTATATCTTATGGGGAATAACACCATTATTTTATCGTTTACTTCCCGGTGCTGAACCTTTAGAGCTGCTTGCACAACGTCTTATCTGGTCTGTACCGATACTTTTTTTTGTTCGCTTAATTATTAAAAACAAATCTTTGTGGCGCCAGGTATGGTCTGATAAACGGTCGATAATCCTCTGTTTATTTAGTTCGTCGGTGATGGCGATATCTTGGACAACATTTACCTACGCATTAACTCATGGGCAGGTGTTAGCCGCTAGCCTTGGGTATTTTATTAATCCATTATTTTCTATTTTACTGGGGGTTTTGTTTCTTCGCGAACGGCTTGTTCTCGCAGAAAAAATGGCTGTTATTTTTATTTGTGCGGGGGTTGGTTACCAAATTTGGCAGTATGGCGAGTTACCTATTTTAGCGTTAGTTATGGGGAGTGCATTTGCGATATATGGGTTAATTCGTAAATTTATTCGATTTGATGTGATTACGTCTTTATTTCTAGAGGCACTTTGGCTACTTCCTATCGCAATAGCGATCACGTGGTGGTTAGTATCTAATGGTTTAAGTGAAGTAGCACAAGGCGATTGGCAAATCAAAATTCTTTATATGTTGGCCGCTCCTGTTACGATAATTCCGTTGCTCTTTTTTACAGCTGCAATTAAAAGAACATCATTAACGGTGATCGGATTGGCACAATATATAGAACCAACAATTCAATTTTTATTAGCCGTATTTTTATTTAATGAGCTATTTGATTGGGTTAAAGGCATCAGTTTTTCACTTATCTGGATTGGTTTAATGTTTTGTGTGTTCGCTATTTTACGCAAACAATATATTAAATTTTCACATAAAGAACCCTTTATTACAGGGCGTGATAAAACACCACTAGATTAATTTATTGATATTATTATCAAGTACTTATGAGTTTGTTGTTTTGTGGCCTTTTATCCTTGATAGTAAAAGCAAACGATTGCGTATATAATTGGCATTAACTTTTTGTCGGTAGGGGCATCAATTATGAATCAATTAGGTACTGCACTGTGTAAATCAGCAACAAAAGTGATGTTGTTAGGTGCTGGGGAGTTAGGCAAGGAAGTGGCGATTGAGTGTCAACGGTTGGGCATCGAAGTTATTGCAGTTGATCGCTATGATAATGCACCTGCAATGCATATTGCGCACCGTAGTTATACGATAAACATGCTTGATGGCGAAGCGCTGAAGCAAGTCATTTCAATTGAAAAACCCGATATTATTGTACCTGAAATTGAAGCGATTGAGACACAGGTATTAATGGAACTTGAACAGCAAGGGCAAAAAGTGGTCCCGTCTGCGAAAGCCATTGTTCTGACTATGGATAGAGAGGGGATCCGCCGATTAGCCGCAGAAGAGCTGAAGCTACCAACATCAGAATACCAATTTGTGGATAGTAAACCTGATTTTGTCACCGCGGCAACGAAAATTGGTTTTCCTTGTATTGTTAAGCCCGTAATGAGTTCATCAGGTAAGGGGCAAAGTGTGATCCGTTCTCAAGATGAATTAGATCAGGCTTGGGATTACTCACAACAAGGTGGGCGAGCAGGGCAGGGACGTGTTATTGTTGAAAAAATGGTCAATTTTGACTTTGAAATCACATTGTTAACGGTCAATGCGGTAGATGGTATTCACTTTTGTGCACCAGTGGGGCATCGACAAGAAAAAGGAGATTATCGTGAGTCTTGGCAGCCACAGTACATGAGTGAGGTTGCATTGAAAAAAGCGCAGGACGTTGCTGAGAAAATTGTTACCTCTTTGGGGGGATATGGAATATTTGGTGTTGAATTATTCGTGTGTGGTGACGATATCATTTTTAATGAAGTTTCACCTCGCCCACATGATACGGGGATGGTGACTCTTATTTCACAGAGTTTATCTGAATTTGCCTTACATGTTCGTGCATTTCTTGGTTTCCCAATAGGTATAATTCGCCAATATGGGCCGAGCGCTTCAGTTGTTATTTTACCCAATTTACATAGTCAAAATGTCGTTTTTTCCAATATAGGTACAGCATTAGGGTCAGATACTCAATTACGGTTATTTGGTAAACCGGAAATAGCAGGAACTCGCCGACTAGGTGTTGCTTTGGCGATTGCTGATTCTATTGAAAGTGCATTAGATATGGCTAAAAAAACCGCTAATACAGTGTGCGTTTCTGGTTGATTTTGATAAGGTTTTGCTCATTCACTTTAATTGAGTGAGCGCTTGTCTATTAAGATAATAACGATGATTTACTCTACTTAAAATGCCCCATCAATACTGTCGTAATAGCTGCTTGCTTCGATTATTTTAAAGTGACCACTTAACATGTTTTCATTTATTAAACGGGACCGAATCATCCCGTAATGCTTATTATTGGCACTGTGTATTTAATGTTCTCACTGGAGAGTCCGCAGTGACGGCTATTTTTTCTAATGCCGAATAATTCACTGTACATTGGCCTGCTTTGCCTCCCCATTGAATGCGAATACGCCCTGAATCCGGTAATCCACTCATGTATAGCTGCCCATTTGAGCCGACAATACCGGTGTTGATATCGCTATCGTCACTGTCTTCTGCAATTAATGTGGCTATTGCGCCAAACGGAGGCATTTTTCCCGTATTCGACAAGTTAATCATCGCTTGATAACCCACTTTGGTCCTGAAGTGACGTTTAATCACCGCACCTTCTGTTGGGTACACCATCATGGACGTATCTTTAAATGTCGTATCATCCGGTAATGTATTAACGTTAACCGCGATTTGGTTAGCCGTGTTGCTGGCTAACTGAGGGATCACGGCATTACCAAAGCGGTCAAATTGTGCGCCCATGGTTAATGCGGCACCTTTTGCGCCATCCGCGGTAATGATAGCAATGGTGTCCCCAACGTTCGGGGCTAATGTCACGCCATCAGAATGCGCAACTAACCCGCCACTGAGTGTTCCATTCATAGCGCGATTCGTATCGGAGTAGCTGTAACCCGCAGATAACGTGGCGTTATTACCGGAATATGTCCCGTTAACACTGCCTCCGTAGTTGCTATTTCGGCTGTCATAGTTTTGATACAAGCCGTAGCTGAAGCGGTTACTCATCGCACTGCCAGTTAAACCTGCTTGGTGGCGTGTATCACCGTGGTTATCTACGCTTATTCCGTAACGGGCACTCATGGTTTGCGCCATTTCACTGTTGGTTAACAGGCTCAACGGTACCGACACATCGAACGACACCACCCGGTTTTCTGGCCAGCTGTTGTTGTAGCTTTTCACGCGGTCAACCATGTAGGCCAAGCTATAAGAAACACCTCGGAAGTTGTTGTTATAGGACAATCCAACGGAGGTATTAGAGCTCTGCCCTCCCCAATAGGTATTTTTCGAGGCTCTCAGTGATAAGGAGCCATACGAATCAAAGGATTGGCTGATGGATGTCTGGAAACTGTAACGTTGACGTGAGCCCGTCCAAGGCGCCAAGCCATCTTTCAACTCATAACCCGCGTTGTTGTAATCCGAGAAAGAATAGAAGTTCTCGGTGGTATAACGCAGCGCCGTCAAGTCAAAGGAGGTTCCCGTAGAAAGCAAGCTTTTCGAATAACGAATACGGTAAGACTGCCCTTTTAGGTTTTTCCCTGAGAATTTGGCATCGGAATGCGTAATGTCCGTGGACAGCGCCCCAAGCACGCCCAGAGACAAGCCAATACCGCCCACCACTGAGTTATAGCCGTTAGAGACCAGTAACCCACCATAGGTGGTGATATTATGAGGCAGACCAACACTAAATGAACCGAGTGCAAAGGTTTTACGCTCAGAGTCCACCGTTATTCCACCATTGTAGCGTCCTGCAGAAACCTCGTAGTTGTACGAACCTTGGCGCTCCATCATCGGCAGTGAAGAGTAGGCTTGGGTGAAGACAGTTTGTTTGCCATCTTCTTCTTCCACGGTCACTTCCATGTCCCCCGCCAACCCGCTGGCTGGGATATCACGAATAATAAAACGGCCTGGTGCGACGAAGGTTTGGTAAACCACGCTACCGTTTTGGCGCACGGTGACGGTGGCATTGGTGTTAGCAAAACCTTCAACCACAGGAGCAAACCCTTGCATGCTGCTAGGGTCGAGTTGTGGGTTAGATTTCAGCGTTGCCCCTTTCATGGGAATGGAGTCAAAGATATTGCCCCCTGTTGAAATCTCACCAGCGCGAAAGGTAGATTTAATCGCATTAATGGTGCGATAAACATACGTGTTGGTGAAGTTGGAATCACTGTTGCTTGAGTCCCCACTGCTTTTACTGTAGTTGTACAGGTAGCTGGTTCTCAGGCGCCATGCCCCCACGTTGATCCCTGCATTTAAGTTAGCAAATAGGGAATCATTGGTACTGGATTTTTGGTTATGTTGAGCTAACTGACGGTTATTACTGTAGTTCAAGACATAGTCCATGACTAACGCAGTCACACCGTCATCACGCAATTCAGGGGGAATATAGCCTGCGAAATTAGGCACCATCGCAATTTGTGGCACGGATAAATTCACGGTTAATGTTTGAGCATCAAACGTGATAGTCGCATCGGCAATATAGTCCGACAGTTTTGCAATCTTAACCTCTTCGCCAAGATCTCTTAATTTAGGTAATGCAGAGGTATTCACCCCCAGTTTTTTCAGCTCACCCACGGTAAATACAGGGATAATTTGGCCATCGGGCTGTTTATCAAAGGCAATATTGAATTCCCCAGAAGGGATCAAATTGACATTCACCATGACATCGTATTTACCCGGCGTTAGAGTATTGCTATTGGCAAAGTCATTTAAATCGAGCTGAGAAACATCAATCCCGCTCCCATGCATTAATAAGCCTGGGTCAAAATATGATTCGGCAGGCGAGAAAGAGGGCGCCATTGCATAGCAGCAAAGAAAAACCTCTAATGCAATTATGTTTAATTTCATCCCTTTCACTGCATCACCTTTTGTTATTTATTGTTGCCGAATGTTATATTTTTCAAGTTCACTCAATAGATTCGTTACGTAATTCCAGTAAATACTCATCGGTAAAACGCCATTCGATTTTTCCTAGATTTGAACTTTTTAAGGTAATTTCCTGAGTAGAAAAAGGCACTAGAGTTATTTCTCTTTCTCCATTTTTAATCATATTACCAGCGACTTTTAAATAATCGAATGTTAAATAAAATGGTGTGGGATTCTCTATTGTTAAAGTATTTCCTTTGCGAGAAAGTTTAACTTCTTTTGCTAATTGACTTGTTTTTAACTCTTCAATTTCTTTAGGTCGGTACAATAGTTTAAAGTAGAAATTAGGGACAATATTCAAATTAATGCTATTTTCTTTTTTGTTTTTTTCTTCACTCGGGATTGCTCTTATACCAATCCAAAATAAACTTTCCCGATCGTTAGGGAGAGTTACGCCATTGACTTGATTACTAATTCGACGAATATTCCAAGAGTTTTGTGTATTTGCGTCCATTTTTTTTAGTGGAGGCAAAATAATAAATGGTACTCGCTCATTTGTGTTATCAATTTTAGGAAGCAAAGTTTCTTCATCGACATTGGAAATCCAAGCCTCCATTAAGTAACTTTCCGCATTTCCATTAGTCATATCGATATTGATACCACCAGAATCACTTTCGTTATAAACATAACGTTTTAATACGAAATCAAATCCAGCCTGACCATTTGCCACTGCAACAAGTGGAAAAATAAAAATAAAAAACCAGAGGGCGCGAAGACTATTTTTTATCATTTTTGTGTACCTTTTAATGCAATTGGTTCAACTTTAGTTTCTCCGCCATAGTCATTAATAATATCCCATTCTATTTGAGAAACTTTATTATTTGCAGGCAATTCAATGGAAGAAAATGGTGCGACCATTGGTGCTCTGTCACTTTCGTAAGACACTTTATCCATTTTTATGTTAACTAAAGTGAAATAATAAGGAGATGGATTTTTGATAATAATTTTATTTCCTGATTGAGTCGCTGTTAATTTATTAATGTAGTCATTAACGTGCCCTTCAATTCCATTCGGACGGTAAAACATTTTTATCACTATTTTGGTTGATAAATTAAATCGTGTATTTACCTTATCATTGTCATCATTATTTTTTTGTTTAGACTCAGGAATGAAATTGGTCATTACATAAAACAAGGACTCTTGATCATTAGGGAGAGAAGCTAATGATTTAGGAATGATTTTTAGTGCAGTATTTGAGTTTTCTTTAAGTTTTACAATCGGCGGTATAATCGTAAAATTTTCGCTCGGTGTATTTTCACTTTCTAACGTTGAGAAAATTAAACTTTGTAATAAGTATTTTTTTCCACCGCTATTGTATGCTGTGATGCTTTGGCTTTTATCATCTTGAGTAAATATGACTCGAGAATGGTCGAGTGATACCGCTGAAAATGCACTTTGAGATACAAAAAATGTCGCTAAAATGGTTTGAATTATTTTTTTCATGTCATGTCCGCATAAATTATTAATCGGCGTAATAACCAATAGTTAAGGTTGCAGAAAAATCACCTTCATCTGGCTCACAATCTGTTTTGGCACAACGCAATTTAGCATTGACCACTTTTGTTTCACTACTGGTTTTTATGTTATCCCAAATAATTGATGATGCATCTGGCTTGGCTAATGGCGTTTGATTAACACTAATAACACGAGTTCCATCTAATAATTGTACGCCAATCACCCCATTAGGGTCATCATTAAAGAAATTATTACTGCCTGTTAAGGTATTTCCAGATGCTAAATACACGACGGCTGTTGTTTGATCCGTGCTGGTACAGTTTCTTAAGCCAATAGGAAAGTTTTTTGAAACTGTATCATTTTTAATTTCATTGACTGTCGTCACTCCTGATGAATTACCCAATATAATTTCATTAGGAACGTCAATTTCACAAGTTTTAGCTAAAAATAAAACAGAAAATTCGTAGTGTACGCTATAGTCATCTGACGCCATTGCAGGGTAATACATGAACACCATCAGAGTAGTCAGTAATAACTGTTTTATTTTTTTCATGTCTATCAATCCTGATAATATCCCAAATGTCTGGTTTAACATTATTGTTACGTTTCACTAGACTAACTCTATAACTAATATTTTGCTTATTGAAGGAAAGGTAGAAGTTTCCTTAATTACTCACTATCTGTTAATTTTGGTTGTTTTTATCTCAGGATTCAAGTGAAAAACCCGTTTTAGTTGTATCTTCTGTTTCGAAAAAATATCACAATTAAATTGTATAGATACCACTGATTTTAACTTGATTTTGAATAATATGTATCTGCTGAGTGTCATCACTAAGTTGAACAATATCGCTTGACCAGCACAAATATACTTTTACTCTACGATCCCATGATACTCATTATATCCACCCAAGTCGTTGATGACGGCCCACTTTACTGACCCGGTTTTGCTCTGGCTTGTGATGGTCATTTCAGAGAAAGGGGAAATGACATTATTTTGTTTATTCAGTTTGATTGACTTTTTATTAACGGTTAGCCCTGCCAGGTTAACATAGTAAGGTGAGTTATTGATTAACTTAACTCCATTAGCGGCTTGGGTTACTTTTATATTTTTAAATGCATCTTCTTGGAGCATAGACAAATTAGCAGGACGATAAAAAATTTTAATCACACTTTCTAATCCCACCTTTACACCATCAGCTTTACTGGATTCAGGAACATTTCTAGAGTGAAAGTAATACATGCTTTCGCGATCTTTTGGGAATTTTTGCGAAATTGCTTTTATTTTAATGACATTGCGTTGTTTAGGTTCTAATTTAAAAATAGAAGGGGTAATAACAAAAAAACCTTCGGATGGTGTTTTGCTATCTAACTGCTGTGTAATAAAACTGGCCACTAAATACGCTTTATTATCTTCATTACGAGCAGTAATAGAGGCGGAATTAGTTGCTTCTTCAATTACAATACGGGTTTGACTTAAACCGACACCCGCTTGAGCAAAAAATGAAAATGTTAATAAGATAAAAAGTAGAGATTTTAATTTTTTCATTTTTTTTCTCTTATATTTAAATTTAAATTGCGGGTAGCAAACTAGTACTACCCGATTTATCCTCTAAACTTATTGTAGACTATAATTAACTAATTTATTAGTCGTAAGCTACGCTAAAAGTAACAGGTACGTTTAAGTTTTGAGCGACTGCATCAGCAGCAGTAGCATGAAGACTTGCAACGATTGGTACGATATAATCATTTGTACCTGTGATTTTTATATCTGTAATTTCAGTTGCTGCATTAGGCGTCATTGCTGTTTTCGCTTTACCAGCTGCTAGTTTAACACCGATTTGTGATGCTTGAGCATCAGCAAACATGTCTGAATGGCCTGTTAATGTTTCACCAGTCGCTAAGATAGATACGCTTGTTGCATTTGTAGTTGCATTGTCACCGTTATCAGCGTCATATACTTTAGTGCAGTTATTTAAAACTAAGTTAAAATTCGATTCAGATAATGCTTTGGTAGTATCAAGATTGCTGTTTGAGTGTGTTCCTAAACTAATTAAACTTTTAGACGCACTAATGTCACAAGTTGCAGCAACTAAACGGGCATTAAAGTTAACAGTTGCATCTTGTGCTGCAAAAGCTTGAGAAGAAAGAGTCGCAACAGTTAATGCACCAATTAAAGCAAGTTTATTAAATTTCATAATCATTATTCCTAAGTATGTGATAAAACTGAATGTAGTTTTTAAATTAATAGATGTTTAAAATTTTATATTTAAGATTGACTTTTAGTTTTTAAATTAATATTTGAAAGTCGGATTTATTATTTAAATAACCTATTAATAAATAATATTATTAATATTGGCTATTTGATAAATAATAAACTTCGTCACAAAAAACTTAATTTTAAAATGTAGTCATGTTTATTTGGTGAATACTGACTCACCAGAGAACGTGGATAATATTAATAATACTCATATAAGTTGTCAAACAGGTGGAAAATGCAAATTTCTGTTTTTTTAATTGATTTCTAATTGTTAATTGATATTTATTTCAATGGGTTATGTGTTTTTTTATTGGCTTAAGTGATATCATTGATTGGTTTTTGGTTTTATATGCTTAGATTCGTGTTATCTTTGCGTTTAAAAAGTTTAATATTCTGAAATTAATATTTATACATAACTTGTAGCTAAATATCACACTATCCTGGTGCGAGGGGGGAAAGTGTTACGAATAACTACGGTGTGTGATAAAAACGCCAATTAATTAGAAATCATTAACACTTAAATTAATCTTGATCATGTTTTCTATGTGGATAAATTGGTTTGATAAATTGCTATGGCATGTTACTTCGTCATTTTTTTAGTTACCGACTCAAATTTAGTCTTGAGATTATTCTTATATAGAACGTTATTTACCGTTATTCCTAGTTTCACTGAAAAGGATATCCGCTATCTTTATTAAGCAAGTATTCAATAGAAGCAAAGTAGATAGGCCTAGCTTCTTATCACCTATTAGGCGTAAAGTAGAGTAAGGAGAGTTATGAGGATTTATTATGTAGTGGGTTTAATGTCACTAGGATTCATATCTGTTTTATCAACAGCGCAAAATCTGGAGCAACAATTTAGCTTATGGTTATCGAATGAAAAAGATAAAATTGAATGTTTTTCGCCGGAAGCTTCATTCAAATATTGCTTAGGCGAATCACTTAATGGAGGTTCGGCAGTTTTTAACCTGAAAGGAGAAGAAATTTATCAACTTTATTATTTTGATAATTGGCCTGATGAAGCGCAAGATGGGGTATATCGAATACGTAAAGAAGATAAAATCGGTTTTGCAGACGCAATAACAGGAGAAATAGTGATTGATGCAATTTATGATTGCGCGTATCCCTTTGAAACAGGAAAAGCGAAAGTGGGTATCGGATGTGAAATACAAACAGACGGTGAACACAGTTGGTGGGTTGGTGGTAACTGGACAACAATTACACGCTAATATAGTACATCGATATTATATAGTTTTAGCTGAATTAATTTTAGGCTTTTACGATATTAGTTAGGTTTATTCACAATAATACTCATTTTGACTATATTAGCCTAAATTTTTAACTTATTGAAAACAAATTGAAATAGTTATATAGATCACATTTTTAGCTCCATTTATTCCCCCTGAAAACCATTCAAAGTAAAAAACAAACCGCTTAATTCCCTATGTCACCACTTAGCCTAATTTTAATCATTTGCGGTGTGTAATTTCATACCATATAGACCATGGCAGAGCTCAATTTTTAGATTTAATACAGTTCAACCACTGCCAATTAAAAAGCCATCACGATAAATGATAAGCAACGAAAACACAGCGATATCATTTTTTAAGGTGGTTAATACAAAATCAATGGCATGTTCGTTTTACCTCAGAAGGGTGTTCTATGAACAAAAATGGTATTTTAAAGCACATTCCGTGGATGATCCTCGGGATAATCGGTGCAGTCTGTTTAGGGGTTGTTGCACTCAGACGCGGTGAGCACATTAGTGCGCTGTGGATTGTTGTCGCTTCTGTGGCGGTGTATCTCATCGCATATCGTTATTACAGCTTATATATTGCTAAGAAAGTAATGAAGCTGGACGAAACACGTGCGACCCCTGCCGTCATTAACAATGATGGGCTAAACTATGTTCCGACAAATAAAAACGTTCTATTTGGTCACCACTTTGCCGCGATTGCAGGGGCTGGGCCATTAGTCGGGCCCGTTTTAGCAGCTCAAGTCGGCTATTTACCCGGTACCTTATGGTTACTAGCTGGGGTTGTGTTAGCCGGTGCGGTGCAAGATTTCATGGTGTTATTTATTTCATCACGCCGTAATGGTGCATCATTAGGGGAAATTGTTAAAGAGGAGCTTGGCCCGATTCCGGGAACGCTGGCGCTCTTTGGGTGCTTCCTAATCATGATCATTATCCTTGCTGTATTAGCATTGATTGTGGTGAAAGCCTTGGCAGAAAGCCCATGGGGTGTCTTTACCGTTGTGTCAACGGTGCCTATCGCATTGTTTATGGGGATATATATGCGATATATCCGGCCGGGACGCGTAGGTGAAGTTTCTGTTATCGGTATTGTTCTCTTAGTGGCTTCCATTTGGTTTGGTGGCGTGATTGCTCACGACCCATACTGGGGCCCAGCACTGACATTCAAAGACACGACGATCACTTATGCGTTAGTGGGTTATGCGTTTATTTCAGCATTATTACCTGTATGGTTGATTTTAGCGCCTCGTGACTACTTAGCGACCTTCCTGAAAATTGGGGTTATCGTTGGTTTAGCGATTGGTATCGTTATTCTAAACCCTGAATTAAAAATGCCAGCAGTCACGCAATTTGTTGATGGCTCCGGCCCTGTTTGGAAAGGTACTCTATTCCCATTCTTATTTATTACCATCGCTTGTGGTGCGGTATCCGGTTTCCATGCGTTAATCTCTTCAGGTACCACACCTAAGTTATTAGCAAACGAAAAAGATGCGCGTTACATCGGTTATGGCGCAATGTTAATGGAGTCATTTGTTGCGATTATGGCACTGGTAGCGGCTTCTATTATCGAACCAGGTCTGTATTTTGCAATGAATACACCACCGGCAGCGTTGGGTATTACAATGCCTAACTTGCATGAGTTGGGTGGCCCAGATGGCGCAGCTATCATGGCTCAGCTCAAAGATGTATCTGTTCATGCAGCTGCTACAGTGAGTTCATGGGGCTTTGTGATTTCACCTGAACAAATCATGCAAACAGCTAAAGATATTGGTGAGCCGTCGGTGTTAAACCGTGCAGGTGGTGCGCCGACATTAGCAGTAGGTATTGCGTATGTTTTCCATGAAATCATGCCTGCGGCAAATATGGGCTTCTGGTATCACTTTGGTATTCTGTTTGAAGCTCTATTTATCTTAACCGCATTGGATGCAGGAACCCGTTCTGGCCGCTTTATGCTGCAAGATTTATTAGGTAACTTTGTTCCGTTCTTGAAGAAAACCGATTCACTGGTTGCAGGTATCATCGGTACAGCAGGCTGTGTTGGGTTATGGGGTTACTTATTGTATCAAGGCGTTGTTGACCCACTGGGCGGTGTTAAGAGCCTATGGCCTCTATTCGGTATCTCGAACCAAATGTTAGCCGCGGTTGCTTTAGTCTTAAGTACAGTTGTATTGATTAAGATGAAACGCAGTAAATACATTATGGTGGCTGTCTTACCTGCGGTCTGGCTATTAATCTGTACAACATGGGCATTGGGACTGAAATTATTCAGTGATAACCCACAACTGGAAGGGTTCTTATACTTAGCGAAATCTTATAAAGATAAGATTGCGGCAGGTGGTGCAGAATTAACTGCACAAGAAATTACTAATATGAATCACATTATTATTAATAACTACACCAACGCAGGCCTGAGTATTCTATTCTTAGTGGTTGTCTACGGTATCATTTTCTACGGTATCCGTGTTGGGATGAAAGCACACAAAAACCCAGAGCGTACAGACAAAGAAACACCTTATGTTCCTGTACCTAAAGAGGGCGTGAAAGTTTCATCTTCACATTAAGTCACCCTTCAACGAATTTGAACATCTAAAGGTGTTCAGTAAATGAAAGGTCGCCCTACATTGTGTACATCATGATGTAGGGCATTTGTATTGGAGAGCCTGATGTTTGGAAATCTCGGCAAAACAGGAAAATACCTTGGACAAGCAGCACGAATGTTAATTGGTATTCCTGATTATGATACCTATGTACAGCATATGAGTGATAATCACCCAGATAAACCTTTGATGACATACAAAGAGTTTTTTCGCGAAAGGCAAGATGCACGTTATGGTGGTAGCGGTAAAGGCGGATTTCGCTGCTGTTAATCAATGAAGTGTGAGGGAAATAATGAAACCTATTAGCGTAACAATTTTAACCGGTTTTCTCGGTGCTGGTAAGACAACTCTCCTTAGCCATATTCTTCATGCTGAGCATGGCCATAAAATCGCAGTAATTGAAAATGAGTTCGGTGAAGTCCCCATTGATAACGCAATAATTGGTGATCGTGCGACACAAATTACCACATTAAGTAATGGCTGTATTTGTTGTAGTCGTTCGAATGAATTAGAAAATGCCTTATTAGACCTATTAGATGGCCTTGATAATGGAAAATTAGATTTTGACCGTCTTGTCATTGAATGCACGGGTATGGCAGATCCCGGCCCCATCACGCAAACCTTTTTTTCCCATGAAGTCTTATGTGAACGTTATGTATTAGACGGTATTATTACACTAGTGGATGCTGTTCATGCGGATAAACAACTGAATGATTTCGCCATTGCTCAAGCGCAAATTGGCTATGCAGACCGCATTTTATTGACTAAAACGGATATTGAGCCAAATAACGAAGCTTTAATTGAACGTTTACAACGAATTAATGCAAGAGCACCGATTTACCCCGTTATTCACGGTGATATCGACCTGAATTTATTATTGGACATCGAAGGCTTTTTATTGGATTCGCAACTGAATGTCAAACAACCGACATTCCGTTTTGCTCCTAAGCAGCAAAATGAAGTGGGCTCGATTGTTCTCGAATTTGATTATCCTGTAGAGCTGATGGCCGTTTCTCAAGTGATGGAAGATCTATTGCTTAGCTTTGCAGATAATTTGCTGCGTTATAAGGGCATCCTTTCTATTGTCGATGAGCCAAAACGCCTATTGTTCCAAGGTGTTCAGCGTCTTTATAGCGCAGATTGGGATAGGGATTGGGAAGTTGATGAACAACGCCGCAGCGTCTTGGTGTTTATTGGTATAGACCTACCCGAAGAGATGATCCGTGAGAAATTTGCGGCACTGGAAGTGAAATAGACGTTGATTCAAAGTAGAACAATTCAAAAAAGAAGTTCAAAGTCTTAGTGCCGTGTGGCAAAAAAGCCAATCCCTAGGGGCATACACAAGTATGTGACTAGGGTTGGCGAATGTAGCCAACAACGCTACGGCGTTAAGGACGTGCTTTAGCGGCCATAATTTCAATAATTTGCACGTCAGTATGCTTCATTGAACCCGCCGCTAAAGAACATAAATTGGCAATGGACTGGTCGACATCATCAGAAACAATACCATCCGACCCTTTAACACAGCTATTATCTAATGCCATTAGCACGGCTTTATAAGCTGCGCTTGCACTGGTGGAAACCTTCATTGCACAGCTATTTGATGCGCCATCACAGATCATGCCGCTAACATCACCAATCATGCTAGAAATTGCCATAGCGACCACTTCATAGCGAGATTCTAATAACCAAGCAATCCCTGCGGCGGCACCCATTGCGGCTGTTGTAGCTGCGCAAAGTGCTGATAATGCAGGAAGTTGATTGTGAATATAAATAGCCATTAAGTGTGACAACATTAACGCACGAGCCAGTTGCTCTTCAGAAGATTGCAAATAATCAGCCGTGACAACCACCGGCATGGTTGCCGCAATACCTTGATTACCGGATCCTGAATTACTCATGGCCGGCAATACCGCCCCTCCCATTCGTGCATCAGAGGCTGCTGAGGTGCGGATCATAATTTCAGACATTAAGTCTTTTGAAAGCAGACCACGGTCCCGCTGAGTTTGCAATGTTTTGCCAATATGTAAGCCATAAACATTGCGTAAGCCCTCTTGAGATAAGGCTTCGTTTAAATGGGCCGCCTCAAGAATAAAACGAATATCATCTAAAGGGGCTTCGGTAGCAAATTGATAAACCGATTTTGCGTTGACTGGCGGCAGTGGGACGTCTGCGGCACAGTCAACGGGGGACTCATGATGAGGTTGAGCTGTCGTGGCATCAAATATGGTGCGATTGTTATGAATTATTTTAACAATATTCGTATGAGAGCCTGCAATGATAACGGTTGCGGATCCAGTTTGTGTATATACCGTGGCTTCGGAGTATATGACATCATCACAAGGGTGCTTGATATCAACGGTAATCGCTCCTTGCGCCAACATGCTTTTACTTAAGGTAATAGCATCCGCAGAGGCAGATTTTAATACTTCTAAACCGGCTTCGGCATCTCCCCCAATTGCACCAAGGGCTGCTGCGATGGGTAAACCAACCATACCTGTTCCGGGTACTGTTACACCCATGCCATTTTTCATGAGGTTAGGGGAGACAAACGCACAAACACGGATCACAGATCCATCAAGTAATGAGGCGGCCTTGGCGGCAGCATATGCCAATGAAATAGGCTCAGTACAACCTAAGGCAGGTTTTACTTCTTGTTTTACTGCATTGATAAAATATTGCCAAAGTAGTGGTTGTGATTGAGCATGCATGGCAAGTCCCCTTAATAAACTCTTTTTCGTTTTTATTATTTTAAACAACAGTCTGGAGAAAAACTTCACTAAGTTAGGGGATTTAAAGAGAGTGGGGAGAAATATTATCTCTCATTTGAGCTATAAAAATGAAATATTTCTAACGTTGAGCTTGGTCACAAAAGTCCTGCCTATGAAATTGGGCAGGACCCAGTGATAAGTGAAAAAGGTTAGTTTTCTAAATCAAGGCGTTTACTTTGCCACTTACGTGAACGCCAGCGCCATGCATTGGTTAAGCCGCGCAGCCATTCATCAGCAAAGAAACCTAGCCAAATACCTAAGAGACCCATCTCCATTTTTATACCTAAGAAGTAGCCTAACGGTATAGCGACGCCCCACATAAAAATAATGGCAGTACATAGCGGAAAGCGAGCGTCGCCTGAGGCACGTAATGCGTTTACCATCACGATATTAATTGTTCTGCCGGGCTCTAAGAAAACAGAGAGTAAAAACAATGGCAGCAGTACCTGAATAATACCTTGGTCATCCGTAATATTATTTAAGATAGGATCACGAAATAACCAAAAGGCGATAACAACACCAATTGTTACGTAAAAACCCATTTTAAGGCTCTTTACGCCGCGCCTAAAAGCATCTTCAAATCGCTTTGCACCAACAAGGTGGCCAACCATAATTTCATTACCAATACTGATAGATATCCCAAACAGCATGATAAACAATGACAATTGGAAATAGAGTGTTTGTGCTGCAAGAGATGTTTCTCCCATGAGACCGATAAACGCAGATGCAGTCATAAAATGGAGGATCCATACGAGGTTTTCCCCTGCAGAGGGTAATCCAATATGTAGAATTTTACCCAACATTTTCCGTGACCAGTGTATTAACATCAGTGGGACAAATTTGATCCTTAACCCATAAAACAGTAGGCAGAAGAGTAAAATAACGGCAACAATACGCCCAACAACAGTTGACCAAGCAACACCTTCAAGTCCATATTGTGGTAAGCCGAAGAACCCATAAAGAACAATGATGTTACCAAATACGGTAATCACATTAGCAATTAATGTGACCCACATTGCGGGTTGTGCTTTACCATATACTCGTAAGCAAGCCGCTAAAATAATTGAAATTGCCTCAGGAATTAAACAAATCCCTAAAATACGTAAATAGGTATAACCATCAGCCATTAAATGTGATGGCATATTCATAATAGTTAAAATGCTATAGCCAAAAAATAACGCAACTAATGCGCTGGAAAAACCAAGAATAAAGTTAAAAGCGATTGAAATATGAATCGCTTGGCTGGCTTTTTCTCGGCGGCCTGCTCCAAGGTACTGGGCAATAACAACGCTACACCCCACACTGATAAAGTTAAAAATAGTGATAAATAAATCAAATACTTGGTTTCCTACCCCCATAGCGGCAAGATAGGCGGTAGAAACGTGACTCACCATATAGGTATTAATTAATAATGTGGCCAAATGAAGAAAAATATCGATAAAAATTGGCCAGCTGAGCGAAAAGAGTGACCGCTCAGTCACATCGGATTGATGCATTGAGAACCTTTATATTCATGAATGTTAGGGAAAGCTTTCTGGGGGATTAATTCTACATGGATTTCAACAATGAAAATAGGGTTAAAATGCATCTGATTTAATGAGGCTAATGTTTTGTTTACTTTTAATTATTCTGTTAAATTCAATTTCGCTATAAATAATTTAATAAGCAACATCAGAACTGTATAGGAGCAAAAATGACAAAAATTAAAGCAGCAATAGTGGGCTATGGCAATATTGGTCGCTATGCACTAGAAGCTGTTCTGGCCGCTGAAGATTTTGAGTTAGTCGGGATAGTTCGTCGTAATACACAAGATATTCCTGCTGAGCTTTCATCCTACAAAGTGGTCGATGATATTGAAAAACTAGGAAAAATTGATGTTGCGCTACTCTGTTCACCTACGCGTGCAATCGGGCCATTAGCCGCAAAAATTTTAAGTTTGGGAATCAATACGGTTGATAGCTTTGACGTGCATTCAGATATCGTGGCTTTAAAACATCGCTTAGATGATGTCGCGAAGCAGCATAATAGCGTGGCAGTTGTGTCTGCGGGATGGGATCCGGGGTCGGATTCAATTATGCGTACATTGATGTTAGCCATGGCTCCTAAAGGTGTGACTTATACAAACTTTGGACCGGGGATGAGTATGGGGCATAGTGTAGCGGCTAAGGCTATTGATGGCGTGAAAGATGCGCTGTCCGTGACTATTCCACTAGGAACTGGGGTTCATCGTCGTATGGTGTACATTGAATTAGACGCTGGTGCGAAGTTTGATGAAGTGGCTCAAGCGATTAAAGCAGATAGCTATTTTTCTTCTGATGAAACACATATTCGCCAAGTTGATAGTATCGATGCATTGAAAGATGTTGGACACGGTGTGCACATGACCCATAAAGGGGTTTCTGGAGCAACACACAATCAATTATTCGAATATTCAATGCGTATTAATAACCCCGCGCTGACATCTCAATTTATGGTTTCTGCTGCACGTGCAACGATGAAACAAGCTGCAGGCGCATATACTGTAATTGAAATACCACCCGTGAATTTCTTACAGGGTGACTTAGATACGTTGATCGCGAAACTGGTTTAATTTCAATTTAGTTTATCTGTGGCATGGCGTTTTTACGTTCATGCCATCTTGTCGATATTTATTACACTTTATCCTCTCTTTAATTTGTCATTCAGATTTTAGCCACTGTTTATTTTTTATATTATCAAGTAGCTTATTAATAAAGTGATATTGATGGCATGGAGTGAGGTAATGGTAAAACCGCCAAGGAACGAGAAAGATAAGCACCAAGGTTTTTTCCCAAAACAATCATCAGTAAAAAGTGTGAAGGAAAATTCGTATTCTTTCAGCATTATTCGTGTTTTTTCTAAAATAATAAATTACGGCTTTTCATTATTTTATGTCGGCTTTATTTTATCGGTATGGTTTTTCCCTGAATACTATACGGTAGAAATTATTTATAACCTGACATTGATCCTGATTTTTGAATTTATTTTAGTTCACTCAGGCGTCTTTATGGCGGTATTTCGTGATTGGCGAGTATTAACGCTATTTGCTCTTTTTTATGGTCTTTTTGCGCTGGCCATAAATATGTCAGTATTAGGTGATTCCCCATTAATTTTATATTTATACAGTGCCACTGTTGCCAATCGAATGCTTTTTGGTTTAACCAGCCGAACAGAGCAAGAACGTTCAGAAAATATGGGCTATTCAGCATTAATGGCACTCAATTTTATGTTCTGTATTTTCTTGGTATTAATTTTATCTTTCCTCGTGCCTTATGGTGGGTTAACGCCTGAATATTTAAGGTCGATTGGCTATTATTCGAGTATTTCTAGTGGTGGTGAATTCCCGGATAAACCCCATGTAGCTTTTGCCTTTGGTGTGCTCTACTTTGGTATGCCTATATTTATGGCTTGTTTAATGCATTTTTTATGCAAAGGACGTTCTATTTACCAGGAAAAAGGGAAATAACTATTATGTCACGCTCAAGATGACAGGGGCGAAAAAATAAAAAACGCCTACCGAAGTAGGCGCCTGGTGTTGGCAATACAAAAAGTAAAAATAAAAAGGCCTAGCGAGTTATTGATTTAAATTTTTGTGTTGTTGCGGTTAGTGCGACTTCTGTTGGTAAACGTTCCATTGAGCTGGCACCATAAAAACCATGGCAATCAGGGCAGTTAGCTAAAATATATTCAGCGTCTTCTGGTGTCGCAATTGGGCCACCGTGACACAGAACAATCACATCTTCGCGTACTGCTTTTGCCGCTTTTGCCCATTCATTGATTAATGGCACACAATCTTTGAGCGTCAATGCCGTTTCTGCGCCAATATTCCCGCCAGTCGTTAGCCCCATGTGTGGCACAATAATGTCAGCGCCGGCTTTAGTCATCGCAATGGCATCTTCAGCACTAAAAACGTAAGGCGTGGTAAGTAAATCTTTATCATGGGCTAGACGGATCATTTCAACTTCTAACCCATAACCCATTCCTGTTTCTTCTAAATTAGCACGAAAATTACCATCAATTAGCCCGACGGTAGGGAAGTTTTGCACCCCTGCAAAGCCTGTCGCTTTGATATCATCAAGGAATTTATCAAATTGGCAGAATGGGTCTGTTCCATTTACACCTGCAAGGACAGGAGTCTGTTTTACGACGGGCAAAACTTCTTTTGCCATATCCATAACGATTTCATTCGCATTGCCATAGGCTAATAAGCCGGCAAGTGAACCTCTACCTGCCATACGGTAACGACCAGAGTTATAGATAACGATTAAATCAATACCGCCCGCTTCTTCACATTTTGCGGATAGCCCAGTGCCCGCACCACCGCCGATGATTGGTTCTCCCCGAGCAATCATGTCTCTAAATTTTTTTAATAAATCTGCGCGGTTATGTTTCATAATTAACCTCTATTATTTGTTCGAAATTTCCTGGTGTAGCTGAATAACCTGGTCACAAAACTCGGAGGAGTTAATATGATAAGGACTCAAAATAAGCTGTCTTTTCTCTGTTATGATTAGATTTTCGGTTAAAGCATCAATGAAGGCTTGGTCTGCGATAGGATCCCAAAACGGAGCACCATCAACATCTAATGCTGAAAATCCTGCTGTTGGGATGATAAAGCGCACTTCACCGTGACAACGATTTAATTTTTCTGCAATCCAACGACCCATTTGCTGATTTTCTTCTTTGGTCGTTCTCATTAAAGTGACTTGAGCGTTGTGATGATAAAATAAGCGATTTTGGTAGTGTTCTGGCACGCTGGAAGGACGGCCAAAATTCACCATATCCAAGGCTCCACAAGACATCACACACGGAGTCTGAGTACGCTCAATGGCTCCAAAACGGTCTTCATCACACGCTAATACGCCACCAAATAAATAATCACACACTTCGGTGGTTGTAATGTCTAAAACTGAATGCAGTAACTGGCTATCAATCAGTTTTTCCATGGCTTTACCACCGCTACCTGTTGCATGGAAAACTAGACAGTCATATTGCGCTTCTAACTGTGTTGTAAGTGTCTGTACGCACGGGGTCGTTACTCCGAACATGGTTAGGGCAACGGCAGGTTTTAAGTCGTGAGGTTGTTCTTCGCTATCAAACCAAACGGCTCCTGCGATTTGATTGGCCGCATTTTTTAATACTTTGCGGGAAATGATATTCAAACCTGATACATCAGTAACGGAGTACATCATCGAAATATCACTCGCACCGATATAACCAGAAATATCCCCTGATGCCATCGTGGAAACCATTAACTTTGGAATACCTACAGGCAATACTTGCATGGCGGGTGTTATGAGAGCGGTTCCACCTGACCCCCCTAAACCAAGGATAGCAGCGACATCGGTTTGTGCGGCAAGATAAAGGCTGAAAGCGTGTGCCATGGCTTCAATGGCTTTACCACGATCACCACAGAAAACGGCTTCAGCACCTAGCGGATGAAAACTTGCAACGGTGTGTGCGCTGATATCTGCGTTTTTTTCTAATTGCGTGAGTTGTGTTGTCAGGTCAACGGTGCGTACCGCTAATCCGGCTTTTTTAATTAATTCACTGACATAAAATAGTTCAGCACTTTTTGTGTCAAGCGTCGTTACAACATAAATAAAACCCGGATGTTTTTTCATAGAACAACCCTTTCAGAGTAAAACGAGCGTTGAATTTTTCATCAAAATGAGACTATAGTACCATTTGATTTAATTGTAAAATGAGACTGCAGTCTCATTTTTTGTTTTATTGTAAGAGATATTGGATTTTGTTTTTTATCTGATTGAAAATTATGATTTTTTTATTTGTGGTTTTGAGTGTTTTGAAAATGTGTGGAAAATTAAAAGATTTAAATGTGATTATTATGATTTTTGCTATTATCTTTAAAATCATCTCCTGAGATAAGTCTTATCAAATTATCAATCAAGTACATTTACCTATTCACACTTATATGTTTTCATTAATGCTAACTGAATTTATAGTAATTGGCAGTATTTTAAGGATAAATTAATGTCTAAAATTCACACACTCACAGAGTACAAAGGAACACGAAAACGGACCTATGTATTATTGGTTACGACAGCTTTAGACCTATTTGAAAAAGGGGCGATGCCTTCTGTCTCGGAATTAGCGCTTGAGGCGGGAGTGTCTCGTGCGACAGCTTATCGTTATTTTCCGACACAAACCGATTTAATTACCGCAACGGTTAATGAAAGTTTAGGTCCAATTTTAACTTGGCGTCCGCAAAGTGAGCAAACTGAAGAGCGTATTGATGAGTTATTGACCTATGCTTTTCCTCGTATGTTTGAACATGAAGGGGTTTTACGGGCTGCGTTACAAGCATCATTACAGCAGTGGGCGCAGGGTAGAGCTACGCCGCAAAGTCTTCAAGATAAGCGCCTAGAACGTGGTAATCGTAAAGAAATCCTTGCGATGGTGACATCGCCAATGAAATCAGACTATCCGCAAGAAATTATCGATAGAGTGATTCGAGCCTTTTCTGTTATTTATGGTTCTGAAATATTTTTAGTCTTAAAAGATATTTGGAAAATGGATGACGCTCAAGTAACAGAATTAGCCCAATGGATGTCCAAAGCGATTATGAATCAAGCTCGTGCTGATAATATAAAATGATGAAAATAAAAATAGTTTTGTTACTACGCCATGTTAATTTATGTTAGAGCGTTTTTTTAGACACTAAGTTAAAATAACTAGATCAAAACCTAATAAATGGATAAATACTGATAGATATCACTAAGGGGATAAATAATTAAAAACTAAAGCCATATGGCTTAAATAATGTGATATAAATTAGGGTGATAAAAGACGTAATGGTTAATACCATATGATGAAATTACTAAAAATGATAGGCGGGATTTCCATCTGTGCTTTAATCGGTGGTGGGCTTACCTATCTTGGAATTCCCCTTGCATTGATGTTTGGCCCGATCATTGCGATTATCATTTTTCATCGTTTTGGTATCTCGTTCGCTATTCCTAAACATACCATTACCTTTGTTCAAGTCACACTGGGAACCTCTGTCGGCTTGATGTTTAATCAAGTATCTCTTAACGAAGCAGACAATTTATTTCTTTTATTATTGATGCTAGTTGTCTGTTTGGCAGTGCAATTTTCGTTCAGTTTTTTTTGGTTTTACCGAAAAGTCGGTTGGACAAAACAAGAGGCGATGCTTGGCTCTGTCCCCGGTGCGATGGCTGCAATTCTCGCATTAACTGACCATACCCATACACCACCTCAAAAAATTGTTATTTCCCATACTATTCGCTTAATTATTCTTATTTTATTAGCCGGTATTGTTGTTGGTAGTGATGGTGATCCGCAACCAATAATCGAATTTCCTGAACTCACATTAGTTTCAACGGGGTGGTTACTGTTGATTGTTGCTGTCGGTGTTATTTCAGGGATAATTTTACAGCGTTTAAGAGTCCCTGCGCCTTTTATGTTAACGTCATTAGCGGCGGCAACACTCATTCAAAGTTGGGTTGATATCCCGTTGAATTTCCCACTGATGCTGACTGAACTCAGTATGGTCTTGATTGGGATGAATATTGGTAATCATTTCATTGTTTTTCCACTTTCATCGTTGATTAAAAATATATACTCTTCAGCCCAAGTGGTGGTGGTAAATATCGTGCTGACTTTTCTTATCACGGTATTTGCATCTTGGATCACCGGCTATGACATTTCCGTATTATTGTTAGCTTGGGCGCCGGGAAGTATGGAAGCAATGACATTCGCAGCAATTACGATGAATTTAGATGCCGGCTTTGTGATGTCAAACCATATTATCAGAATGGTAATTATTCAAAGTATTCCATCGCTAGTGCTTTTTTGGCAAGAACGAAGGCAAAAAAGGAATAATAATTTAGAGTAAAGAAAGAAAACATGCAGACTATGTTTAGGCATGTTTTCTTGATGGGCTTTCTCATTTGCCTATTTAACGTAAGCAAAAAGGCCTAGCGAATCGCGAGCAAGGGACTGACATTTAAACTCAGCGGTGAGTGGTATTCCTTTTAGGTCACTATAACTTTCTTTGTTAAGAGCGGTCATTTTTTCCGCATTATAGTTACTAAGATCCCATTTATTACTTTTAGCAAAGTAAACGATAGCACGTTCAATTTCCCTATCAGGGATTTGTGAATACCCACAATCATATTTTAGATAAATAAAAATAGCCGTAAGATCAGCAAGATCTTCAGCTTCATTGGGAGAAAGAGCTCTGGCAGAATTGGTTATCCCTAACAGAGTCATTAAGCATGACATCAATATAAATTTGCGCATTCGATATTCTATCTGTTTTCTATGTCAAGTTACGTTAGCATAAGAATAGAATTGTTAGTCAACTATATTTTTCTTAAATCCATGTAATAAACCCACATTTAAAGAGTGGTTTTATTGACCTTCCTGTAAGGGGAGGCTTTATCATCCCTTCATTAAACCATGTTTTGCTTCGAAAGTGTAATTTGCCATAAATTACACCACTGATGATTATTGATTTGATAAATAAAAGGAAGGTTATCAATGCTACGTCGCGATTTTTTGAAATTAAGTGCTATCACATATGCTGCAAGTGCGCTGCCTATTTGGAGCCGCATCGCGGTCGCAGCGGGAAACTACCCTGAATTAGCGATCCCCCCGCTAGTTGAACCAGATGCACAAGGCAACATTCAGTTAGCTATCCAACAAGGTGTTTCGCAATTTGTTCCGGGAAAGAAAACAACAACATGGGGCTATAACGGTAATTTATTGGGCCCCGCGATTAGCTTAAGAAATGGGCAAAGCGTTAATATCAATATTGTGAATCAATTGGCTGAGGATACAACCGTTCACTGGCATGGCTTAGAGATTTCAGGTGAACAAGATGGTGGGCCTCAAGCGATAATTCAGCCGGGAGCAAGCCGTAAAGTGAATTTTACGGTAAACCAAAGTGAAGCGACATGTTGGTTTCATCCACATACTCATGGAAAAACCGGATACCAAGTGGCGATGGGGTTAGCTGGTCTTGTATTAATTAAAGATGATGACAGCACAAAACACGGCTTACCAAGTGATTGGGGGGTCAATGATGTTCCTGTCATTTTGCAAGACAAACGCTTAAAAGATGATGGGCAAATTGATTACCAGCTTGATGTAATGAGCGCTGCAGTGGGGTGGTTCGGAGACATCATGTTGACGAACGGAGCTGTTTACCCTAAACATGTTGCCCCAAAAGGTTGGCTACGCTTAAGGTTATTAAATGGCTGCAATGCGAGAAGTTTAAACATTTCCACTAGTGATGGACGTAAAATGTATGTCATTGCAAGTGATGGTGGTTTGTTGGCTGAACCGATTGCAGTCACAGAATTGCCTATCTTGATGGGAGAGCGTTTTGAAGTATTAATTGACGCCTCCGATGGTCGCGCATTCGATTTGGTTACGCTACCTGTCGGGCAAATGGGTATGACAATCGCACCATTTGACCAGCCTTTGCCAGTACTGCGTATTGAAACAACTTTGACTAAGGGAGACGGAGTCCTGCCATCAACGCTTGCAGCAATATCTGCGATCCCTTCTCTTGCTGGATTAAATCGCCGCCGTTTCCATTTAATGATGGATATGCGTTTAGACATGCAAGGTATGATGATGTTACGCGAAAAATATGGCGACCAGGCCATGGGTAATATGGGCGGTCATGGTGCAATGATGGGTAATATGAGCCATGGAAATATGAATCATGGAAATATGAATGGCAAAATGGGAAGTGGTGGCCATTGTGGTTCAGGTTCTGATGGTTTAGATATTCATAACGCGAATACCATTAATGGACAGGTTTTTTCAATGACTCATCCTGCATTCAATGCCCCTATGAATCAACAAGAAATATGGGTCGTTTCTGGGCGTGGCGATATGATGTTGCACCCATTCCACGTTCATGGAACACGTTTTCGTATCCTAAAAGAAAATGGCCAAGCCGTAGAGCCTCATCGCCAAGGTTGGAAAGATATTGTTAAAGTGGAAGGGCAGGTGAGTGAAATTTTAGTCGAATTTAAACACCCTGCAACTCAACAACATCCTTATATGGCTCACTGCCATCTTTTAGAGCATGAAGATACCGGAATGATGTTGGGCTTCACGGTAAGTTAACAGCCACATTTATTTTCAGATAAAATGCAGTGTGAAATTTTAGCACTGCATTTTCCTTTATTAGTATATGCGTGCTGCCTATGTTAAAATTACGTGCTTTCCATTCCCATAGATGCGTAATAGAAGATGAAACATACCCTTGAAGTAATGATCTCTGAAGAAGAGATTGCTCAACGAATCAGTGAATTAGCCGATAAAATTAGCGCTCATTATCAAAAACTTGATGGTGAATTAGTCCTTGTTGGTTTACTGAAAGGTTCATTTATTTTTATGGCTGATTTATGTCGTAAGATTGATGTTCCTCATGAAGTCGATTTTATGACCGTTTCAAGTTACGGCAATGCGATGACATCAAGTCGTGATGTTAAAATTGTCAAAGACTTGGACGAAGATATCCGTGATAAACACGTATTAATCGTTGAAGATATTATCGACTCTGGTAATACCTTAAATAAAGTTCGTGAAATTTTCGAATTACGCGGCCCTAAATCTGTTGCGATTTGTACATTATTGGATAAACCTTCACGCCGAGAAGTACAGGTTCCTGTTGAATGGATTGGTTATTCGATTGAAGACAAATTTGTGGTGGGTTACGGTATTGACTACGCTCAGCAATATCGTCATCTGCCTTATATTGGGCATGTAACGTTACTTGAAGATTAATATTCGGTAACCCGATAAAGAAGAGCCGTGCTTAGGCGGCTCTTCTTATTGTCGCTAGGCTGTATACTGTGGGGCGCTTTTCTTACCTTGTAATTTATTATCCGTAAGTCACTTCGATGTCCATAGTCGCATTGGCTTTACCTGGAGTAATCGTTTTTTCCATTTGTATATAGTAAGAGTTAAAGTATATCGATAGTTTTCCGTCAACATATGACGGGGAAGCCAAAGTATCACGGCCACCTATTATCATCCTATACCACGACGTTCGGTCATTACTGTATTCGACTCTGATACCAATACCTCTGGCTTTATCAGTAGAGTTATCTATATCTAGAACTGTGTTAGCGCCCGGATATTGACGTCCTTGAAGAGCAATATTAATTTTAGTGCCTTTATCGCAATCAAAATCAATCTGCCATCTCACATCTTTACTTTGCGAGTTGACGCCACTACCCAAGCCAAAGCCGGATTGACTAATAGTATAATCACCAAGATGAATATTTTGTATTCTTGATGATTGGATAGAGCAAGTATTAGAAGACACTCGTCCTGTAACATTAAAAATGGCATCGTAACTAAATGATTTAACAGGAAAAAGTAATATCGTTGTTACAAGGCAATGAATTGCATATTGAATTTTTTTATTCATTGTTTTCCCTTAATTATTTCGTACAACGAATGTAATAGAGGCATTTGCCGTACCTGGTGTTGCGCTATTTGCTAATTGCTTATAGCGCGCACGCAATTGAACTGTATTAGTTCCTGAAGTTGTCCCTGCCGCACTAATTAAGGTACTGACTTCATTTGCATTTTTTGCTTCCCAACGTTTGCGCTCAGGCGAATAAGCTTCAATTTGAATAGCCATTCCGCTCGCTGAACCTTCGCTCTGATCCAACTCAAATAGCTTTCTATCTAGTGCTGCAGGAGTTCCTTCTAAAGCGCCACTCACTTGTCGATTTGCTGTTGAACAATTAAAAATCAAATCAAATTCCACCCAATCTGTCACTGAGTTACGAGGGAAGTTACTTCCACCCCCTTCTAAAAACCACATTCCTAAATCAACGCCTTGCGCATCAGAAGATATGCTACACGTTGCACCTTTAATCGAACCTGTAAAATTCACCTTGATTTTGGCATCCACAGCTATCGCATTCATTGGCACTAGAAATATAAAGAACAGTACAAATATGTTTAAATTATGTTTCATAAATAATGACCCTTGATCATTTATACACAAGGGTAACCGTAACCTGTGCATTACCATGAGTTGCCTTCACTTCATTCGATGTTTTGACATATCTGAATTCAAATGTTTTTGTGACGATGGGGTTCAGACTTGCTTTATCCAGCAAGGAATAGACATAATTGTTGGATAAGGTACGGTCTCCTCCTAATTTCAATGGGGAAGATTGACCTGCTTCGTATACTCGCACTGCAAATCCAGGGCTTTCGCTTTCATTTTCTAAATAAATAATATCTGTATTTATATTACTTGGGTGTAAGTTATCCGCTATGGTGTAGGCTACAGACATGATGGCAGGGCAGTTAATCGTAATAGACTGTTGAGCATGGCCAAAGGTATCTCCTATATTTAACGCGCGAACTTTAGCGATGTCATGGACGCCGAGGTCGACCGATTGTCGAACCGATGAAACTGCACAAGTGCGTTGTGCCCATGAAATCAATGTTGATGCAGGTAATATTTCTCCTACTGATGAGATCCAATTCATATCACCACTGCATTGCACTTTGACTGGATTAAAATGTGTAACAGCTTTATCCGTTCCTTCAATATCTCCTTGAACGGTTTTGACATACATCATTCGTGTTTCAAGTTGTAGCGATGATGAGCCATCAATGGCACTAATTTCGCTATTATTTCCTGTTAACGGATACCATTGGCTCGTTCCTTTTTGCCTTAATGCCATGACATAACCCACGCCATTAATACCAGTGCTAAAAACGGGGTAGCTCCCTGAACTATCATTAATTACCGTTCCTACGGGTTGGCTATTTACTTGTGGAATAAAATTAAAGTTTCCCGGCCCTTCAGCAACACATAATTCCTGATTCCCTGTAGACTCAAATTGCTTCCAACCATTACCCAATATCGCTTCACGGGGAAGTTTATGAGCTGCCGCATCAATTTCTAAATCCCCTAAATTGATGCGAAACTGCCCGATACTGAGCGCGTTAAATGAAAATAAGGTAATACCAACCAAAGCAATAATTTGTTTTATATTCATATTCAAAACCTATTTTATTGGCAGTTGACGGGCAATATGGGTAAATGATGCTTCAATTGTTCAGCGGTTAATTTATATTCGGCAACACACTGATCTTCTTGGTTTTTACCCCATTTAATTTGTAGCCGCCCTTGCTCTGGCATCCCACAGAGATAGACATCACCATTATCACCGACAATACCTGAGCTCATATTTTGGTCATCATTTTGAGCGAATTGGGCCATTGCACCAAAAGGCACTGGTTTTCCATTATGAGTAACATTAAATAATAATCGGTAACCGACATGAGTTTGGTAGTTTGCCAAAATTGCGGCGCCTTTTGTTGGTACCGCATTAACTGTATTGGTTTTTAATTCAACATTTTCAGGTAAAGAGTCAATGTTGAGGGATATTTCATTTTTAGTATAAGGGTTGAGATAAGGCACAATTGCGTAACCTCGAGAATCGGTTGAAATATTTGATCGATTTAATACTTGCACATTTTCTGCGCCCGGGGCTCGAATAATCGCGAAAGAATCATAGATAGGCTGAGCTAAAGTGATGCCATATGGGTGAGCAACAATCGCTCCTGTTAAACCGTAATTTGCTCGCTGTGAATATCTATCATAGCCATAGGCCGCATTAGCGACACCATAACTTCCTCTATAAGATGCCGAAGCATTTCCACTACCACGAGTTTCTTTATTTCCATATGATTGCTGAACAGCGTAATTAATATTATTTTTTTCGCCAAGAGTACCACTTACTCCCATCATTGCGTCTGCATTGCCGCTGTTATCCGCTGTAATACTACTATTTATCGATGTGTAATTACCGGATGTATTATTAAGTGGAATAGAAACTGAGAAAGAGAAATAATTATCAGCTTTACGCTGATAAGCACTATCAGAATAACTGTAATTAAAGTTATAAGTGATCCCATCAAAGCTTTTGTTATAACCCGCATTTAATGAGCGTTCTTTACCCGAACGGTTCCAATAATCTTGCTGATAACTAGAAAAATAAATATTACCAAATTTATTTAGTGACTGATTTAGTGAGACTTGAAAGCGGTTTTTTTTATTATCGCGATATATTTTAGGTTGATTACTGTTAGCTTCACTGAATGAATAAAAACCTTCCGTTGAGTAACGATAGTTAGCTAAAGTTACAGATGTACCAGTCGAGGTCACGTTTTTGGAGTATTGGAAACGATATGACTGCCCACTGTCGGTATCTTCTTTCCCTAATAAATTTTGGCTGTTTGCTTGTGTAACATCGGCCGATAGTGCGCCCAAACTACCTAAATTAATCCCCATTCCTATCGCATAAGATTGGTAATTTTTTGATAGTAAAGTTCCAACATACCCAGTAATACCTTTTGGTAACCCATAAATAAAAGTACTTTGCAGGAAATCAGGTTCTACTTCGCCGGAGGCATTAGATTTATATTTTCCCCCCGTTAATGAATACTTGAGTTGCCCTTCTCGCTGCATAATAGCAATTGATGAGAAAGGAACAGTAAATGAGCGTTCAGTACCATCTGCTTCCTTAATTATAACGGTTAAGTCACCGCTAGTCCCCGTTGGGTATAAATCATCAATTTCAAATGCACCTGGAGAGACATAGGATTGATAAATAACATAGTTATTCTGTTTAATCGTAACTTCTGCGTTACTTTGAGCTATTCCTCTAATAATGGGAGCAAACCCTCTCATTGAACTAGGTAGCATGGATTCATCACTTTGTAATTGAATACCACGGAATTGAAAACCATCAAAAATCTCACTTGGTGTCGCTGTGTCACCAATTACTAATTGAGATTTTAAAAAGTTAATCCCTCTTTCTAAGCTAGTCTCAATGTTTTTCCATTCGCGTTCTCCGCTATTATCCGTATAAGTCGAATAATTTTTTAAACGCCATGGGCCTAGATTTCCAGTGCTACGAAGGTTGAAATAATGAGAGTTTGTGTCTTTGGTGTTATTACGACTCCAATTGTTTGAACCACTATAATAATAATTTAAGATTAAAGCAGGAACACCATTTTCCCACTGACTAACGGGAACAGTACCTAATGCTTGTTTATTCATAGCGACTTGAGGTATTGAGATATTCAGCTTCTGTTGATTCAATTCGAGCGTAGATTTTGCCTCGGGTATATACTCGCCTATTGGGCCTATATATTGCTCAGCAGAAAGTGCAGACAATGCTGGAATAGAGTTAACTTTAACTCCCCAAAGTGCTAATTCTTCTTTTGTTATGCGTGGAATTAACTGGCTTGATTTATCATCTTTAACAAATTCGGTAATCTTAGAATCCATTAAAATACCATTTACGATAATATCGACATGGTATTCACCCGCTAACTGTCCTCCAGGATTAGCGAACTGGTCTAAATTAGGTAGATCTGCAATATTTTGGCCATTAATGACGCTGAGTGAGCTAGGACTAAAATAATCTTCCGCAGATACATGACTGATGTTTATTCCAGCCAAAATTATTGCGGTTACTACCTGACATATTTTTTTCAATCGAAAATAAGTTATCCCATTATGCAAATCGGTTATCGCGTCATAATGACAATTGAATGAATGTTGCTTTCTTGAAATGCAGCGCATAATGAATGTTCTTCCAACTGATTATTTTAATGTCTGATTTTTCGCTTTCGTTATCGTTCCATGGTCATTAATTGCACTCCAAGTAACTTGGTTTGCTTGAGTTCCCGAAATATCCCATGACGCTTCGCCCAGAGGAGGGACCATGCCTGGTTCTGCAATTTCTTTATTACCAATCTTCAACTCCCCAAATGAAACATAATAAGGAGTTGGATTATTTGCTTTTAAATAGTTTCCTTGTTTTTCAAAGGTTAATTTTTCATACGCAATTAACGCTTCCGCTGTTGGTAAACCAGCAGGGCGATAAAATAATTTAATCTTGTTATTAATTGAAATTGTTAAATTATTTGTTGAATTTGGGTCAGATGGTGGAATTGATTTAACATTTAACCAATAAACTGATTCTTTATCAGAGGGCAGCTGAGAATCTGTTAAAACAATTCGAATGGCATTGGCTGATTCAGGTTCAATGCGAAAAAGTGGAGGCGTTACAGTAAATGGTACTTTCTGTTTATCATTATTATTAAAATTATTTACCCAAGATTGTACTAGATAAGGTGTTTTATCATCATTTCTCACTGAAATTGAAGCTTCTTTCTTATTGCCTTCATAAATAACACGAGTACCACCTAAAATAACACTGGCGTTTGCATTAAGAGTCGTCATAAATAAAAGCGCTAATGAAATGAGATGCTTTTTCAAAATTTTCCCCTATAAAAAGAGGGAACGAATGTTCCCTTAATTCAGTGAACTATTGGTTATATTGAATAGTGACAGTAACGTCAGCGTTTGCTTTACCTGCAGTAACTTCATTTGCGGTTGTAACGTAACGCGCATAATATGTTTTCTCTCCACTATTACCATTCAAATCAATACCATCAGCTTCAGTGTCTGGAGTATAGAAATTTGTTCCGTTAACATCACCAGAAATACCAATACCAACACCATCAGCTTCATTGACTGCATATAATTGGTTGTTATCTGGATGTGCGGTTCCTCCGAAGGTGACGCGAGCACGTGCTAATGTTGCAGGGCAACCACTCAAGCCTATTGTTAAAGGAACTGCATCAGTTAATTCACCGACCTTATCGAAGGTGTTAGTCATCCAAGTGCCAAGTTGTACTACACCTTCATTTTTATTAGCATTATTAACTTCAATAGTGCATGTCGTATCAATAAATTGACCTTTGAAATTAATGGTACCTTTAGCATTACCGCTATCAATTGCAGCATGTGCCACACTTGATAATGAAACCATAATAATTGATGCCATTAATACTGACTTTTTAAAAATCATAGGAACCTCTTATCTATCTAGTAAAGATTTATTAATTATATTTAAGTTATTTTTTAATAACTATTATTCCATATATTTCACACGTAAAGATTGTATTAGTATTTTTAAAGTAAGTCCACTGGACGAGTAATTTTAGGTATTTAACTTAGGTTGTGATATTTAACCTGTAATTGATGCATTTAAGTTAATGGAGTAGATGGATAATCCAATAAATTACCATTATCTTAACTGTTAACGATATCAATCAAATCAAAATTAAATTTAAATATTATTCAAGTAACTGTAACATTATATTTCGCTTGAAATACAATTTAATAGGTTTGTGCAGACTAATATTCTTATTTTGTGGGGTGCGTGGTATTAAAAATGTCTAAAGTTGGTTTTTAAGGTGCTTAAAGCTTATTTACTGTGGGGGGATGTGAAAACGCTTAAGATATGATCTTATGGTGCTATAAAATCATCTTTTTATTTTTACCTTTTTAGGTAAATAAAATGAATGATAAGACTATGGATTTTAATGTTTTCAATAAGAAACTATTTATAGTTTAAATTAAAGAGAGAGTAAACTCTCTTTAATATATGAATTTTTATTAAATTTACTTTAGTTTTGGTTTTATATCGAGAATATTCTTTACTTAATTAAGTGGTTTTACTTAAAAATAAAAGGCCGTATCTAATTAGTTGAGTGACAACGATAGATATGACCTTTTCATTGTCAGCCTTAAACGACCTCCTAAGGAGGTAGTGATTGACCCTGTGAGGCTATAGCCGGAAGGAAACCCATATTAAAAAACTACCTCTTACTCACCACAAGTAAAGAGGAAATAACATGGATTTATACAGAAGTTCATCACATGTGTATTGGTGTTGCAAATATCATCTAGTTTGGATACCTAAATATCGTTATAAGATATTGAAAGATAAAGTAGGAAAAGAACTTTATAGAACAATTTATATTCTCTGCAATATGAAAGACTGTGAGTATTGAAGCTAAATGTTCAGCCAGACTATGTTCATTTAGTTGTAATGATCCCACCTAAACTATCAATATCAGCACTGATGGGAGTCCTGAAAAGACGTAGTGCGATGAGGTTATATAATCGATTTCCACATATACGTAAGAAACTTTGGAGTAATCACTTTTGGGCTAGGGGATATTTTGCTAATACGGTGAGGGGTAATGAAGTCATCATTAGGCGTTATGTAAGGCATCAGGATAAAGTTGATCAAGAGCTCGACCAACAAATGGAATTATTGGAGGATTAATAAAGAATATAGCCCACTTATAGAGGGCTATATTTAAAGCCACCTCTTTTAGAAGGTGGCATATATTAGATAAATCAATAAATTATATTATAACTATTTATTGATGATAACAGTACCGCCCGTGATTTTTCCATAAGAATTGGAAAGCAGAGGCGTGTTAACTTGAGTAGTACCATTTGAGTTGATTCTACCATAGGCATTGTTGATGGAACTGTTGCCCTTAACTGTTAAATTAATACCTGCATTTATTGCACCATTATAGTTGGAAATTGAATTCGCTTGGATATTCATATTTCCTGCACTATTAATTTGAGCGTAGTTGTTAATAAGCTCATTGCTCAATGCTACATCAATATCAGCTTCACCAGGTGCAGGGAAAAGAGCATTCGTTTGAACGATACCTGAAGTATTATTCATCTGAATACCTTTAATTTTAATGTTGCCATTGTTGGTGACAATCCCCCCTTTTTGGCTTGGTAAACCAAGGTTATATGTGTATCGGCTAAAGTCAGACGAATTAGTATTACTGATATAATCAGCATTCATTACTAAGTTATTATCCGCTTTAATCAAACCATTAGAGTTGTTTAAATATTGAGAGATAAAGTTAAGGTTAAAGCCTTTAATGTAACCAGCATTATTAACTAAATTATTAACTTTAAACGTCGATTTACCATTGTTAGAAGAGATAACACCATTATTTGTCAGTTTTGGTGAAGTAATATTCAATAATTTCTCACTGCTAATTACCGATTTACTATCATTAACGACTGAATTGTATGCAGTAATATCCATTCTGCCATTTTCAGTTTTCATGGTAGATGACAGGTTGTTTAAAATATTAGTATCGATAGTCATGCGGCGTTTTGCATAGAGCGCACTTGATGCTTTATTATCTAAACTTTTACCTGTGAAAGTAAAGTCTCTACCTGCTGAAATGATAGCTTGTTCATTGATGAGTCTATTAACGTTAAAAACAATATCTTGGCCAGCAGTAAATCTGTATTTACCATATTTACTATTGTTACCTGCCCAGTTGTAGATTGTATCTGCGTTAACATTAATGTTGCCTTTCTCAGCATGAATCAAGCCATTACTATTCTGGATGTCTTGTGCGGTATTGATGTTAACGTTTTGATTAGCTTTGATTAACCCATTATAGCGATTGAGTAAAGTACCATTTGAGGAAATATTAACATCACCATTAGAGGAGATAATTGTCCCATAATCATTACTAAAGGAATTAGTTGAATTAGCAGCTAAGTCAATGTTTCCTCTGCTTTGAATGGTTCCAGTATTATTTATAGCACCAGCTTTAACGTTTAATCCTTGATTACCCGCATTAATAACACCTTTATTAAAGAGACCTGTATTGGAATCATTAATATTAATGTTCATTTTTTCTGCGTTTAAGCTACCGTTTGCAGCGACAGTTACACCGTAATTTTTCTGATTATAAGGCCCGGTAATACTAGAGATTATATTACCATTTGCATCATAAAAATTAGAACCGGTTGTAATGTTTAGTTCATTTGCTTTAACGTTGCCGTTAACAAGTACAGCGCGAGAGATAAAATCAACAACGCTGTTAGATGTCAGGTCATTATTAACTGTAATTTCGCCTTTAGAGACATTGTAGCCAACTAAGTTTTGACCAACAACAATAGGTGTTCCTGTAACAAATGCACCACGTGTAGCGTTGATGAAGCCACAGCTGTTACATGTAATACCCGATGCATTAGCAACAATAACTTGAGCTGCATTTCCAGCAACTTCCATCATACCATTAATAGTTGTCATGCTGTTGCCGATAACTTCATTTAAGATAACTGAAGCCTCTTTACCAGCAGTAATATTATCATTTCCAAAAATATTACCCCCTAAAAGGGTATCAGTTGCAGTGCTACTGTTATTAAAAATAACGCCTTTTTCGTTCACATTAAAACTTTGATAGGTGTTATGGGAAATACCACTGTCTGTTGGTTTTTTGATGTGAATGATATTTAAACCGTTTGGTTTATAAATGATACCTGTACCGTCTAAACTATAGGTTCCATTCGTATCATAGCTACTAATACCCGGAGCATAAAGGGTTGTTATATAATCAGATCTGAGTTTACCATAATAGTTATTAATATTACTTGCTGATTTAATATCCAAACGGCCTCCCGCATAGATATCACCTTTATAGTTATTTAGCCCTTTAGCATCAATATTGATTCCGCCATAACTAATTAACTGTCCATTATTGTTATCTAGTTCATCAGTTAATTTAAACTCCATTCCACCACTTGTTGCTGCTTTTTCTGATGAGGAACTTTTAAATAATCCAAAATAGTTAGAAACCTTATTACCAGTAACTGTAATGCCGGAATTTAATGCTTCAATACCACCAACTTTGTTTGTTAAAGCAAATCGAGATGCAACAGAAGAGAAATTATTAGAGTTTAAGTTGCTTAAATGACCAACATTTAATGTCATGTCGTTATATGAGCGAATATATCCACCATTGTTGCTTAGAGTATTAGCGGTAACTTTAAGTGTTTTTCCGTCAATGAAACCTTGTGTGTTACTTATATTATTAGAAGTAATAGTTAAGTTATCACCAGCAATAGACCCACCGTTATTTTCAAGATTGTCAACCTTGATGTTAGAAGCATAAGTTGGGACTGGTACTGTATTTGGTACATTAGTAGGTGAAACAATTTTACCTGCATTGATTAATTTTGCAGAAGTGATATTTAATCCACGGCCGCTACTAATGGTAGATTTTGCATCATTATTAATATATTTGGTAATGTTATAATCAGATTTTGCATTTTTTGCTGTAATAGATGATGATTTGTTGGTTAATATATCAGCATCAACTTTTATTCTACGTTGCGCGGTTACTGCAGAATTTGTATTTTCTAACCCTGAATTTAGCGTTAAATTAATATCTCTTCCAGATTCAATTCTTGCATTTTCATTAATGATTCGGCTGGCTTTTATATTAATATCTCTACCTGCAATAATTCTATCTTCAACGTGGCTATTAGCTGTATTTCGCCACTGATAGAGTGTATCAGTTAAATCAATATTAATATCACCAGTTTCGGCTTTGATTATACCATCACCATTTTGAAGCGTTTCACCTGAAATACTTACATTGTTTTTAGCTTGAATGGAACCTTTATAGCGGTTAAATACTGAGGAATTACCTGCGAGACTAATGCTGCCATCTGTTGAGATGATTTTTCCACCATCGTTGTTGATGAAACCACCGGAATTAATATCAACGTTAATATTCTTTCTAGCAGTAATTATGGCATCATTGTTAATACCTGAGGCTTTTACATCAATATTACCGTTAGATTCAATTCTATTTCTTTTATTAGATAGCCCACCATTAGAAGAGATAGATAAACCATCATTACCAGCAGAAATAATGCCCTGATTGCTAACGCCGACCCCCATTTCGGTAGAAACAAGGGTAATTTTATCTGCGTACATACCCCCTAAAGACGAAACGTCAATTGCGACAGAAGGGCGGCTACCTGTACCGGCAACAGAAGATAATACTTCACCATTAGCATCGACAAAGTTATTTCCCGTAACAACTTTGATTTCTTTTGCTGCTAATTGACCATTAATAATTGCTGAACGAGCAATCAGTTCAGTTGGAGAATTAGACGTTAAGTTTTTATTAACGATAATTTGGCCTTTAGAAACGTTATAGCCAAGAATTTCTCCGTTAGTAACAATTGGCTTACCCGTTGTTAGAGTCGCACTTTCTGTATTAATGAAGCCGCATGAGTTACATGTAATACCTGATGGGTTAGCAACAATAACTTGTGCTTTTTTCCCTGCAACTTCAACCATACCATTTAGCGTTGTTGCATTATTAGAGTTAACTTCATTAAGGATAACTTTTGCTTCACCACCCGCTAAATTAAGGTTTCCGTTAATCATTCCACCTAACTGAGTATTAACGTTATCTTTACTGTTGTTTAAAATGACTCCCTTATTATCAACATCGAATTTATTGTATATATTGTGAGAAACCCCTTTGTCACTAGCTTTATTTATATTAACAATTGTTGGGCCATTGTGCTGATTGATTACTCCAGCACCGTTAGTATTAATTATTTCGCCATGAGCCATTGAAGTCATCCCTAAAATTGCAGAGACGCATAAGACGATAGGCTTTAGCTTTAATGTATGATTAGAAGACCCACTTTTAATAGGCTGACTCATAGAAATATCCCTAAATATGATTTGAAGTTAATATATGTAAATTAACAATACCCCATTATAACACTTGAATTATGATTGAAATTTAAAATAAGTATATTTAAAAATACTTATTCAAAGTCCAGTTTTTTATTCCAAAATAAAATATCATCAATGAGTTTTTCGTGGTTGAATATATATTTCTTGAGGTTAATTTCTTTGTAATCAACAAATAAGCTTTACTCTGCTTCAGAATAAATATGTATCAATACTTAAATCAATATGCGTATAAATATAATTACAACAATTGTTAATCATAAGTTTTTTTGGATTAATATTTTCATTTTAATTTAAAAGAAATGAAAATATATTTTATAATTTAATTACGCTATTTTTGGATTTAATCGGTAAAAAGCTCTTAAATGTAAGAGCTTTTTATTTTTAGTTTAATTTATTTTTTTTGAGTTAATGTTGAAATAGCTTCACGGTAACATAACTCAAGTTTTTCTCGGCTGTCTGCAGTAATATGTAAGTCGTGTAACCGGCCATTATTAATCCCATATACCCAACCGTGGATCATCACTTTCTGGCCTCGTTTCCATGCAGATTGCATGATGGTTGAATGCCCTAAATTATAAACTTGCTCAACGACATTTAATTCACATAAACGGTTAAGGCGCTCGCAAGGTTTTAGCTCACCTAACATAGAGCTATGTCTGTACCAAATATCTCTTATGTGTAATAGCCAGTTATTAATTAAGCCAAGTTCGGTGTTATCAACCGCTGCTTCAATACCACCGCAACCGTAGTGGCCACAAATAATGATGTGCTCAACTTGTAAGACATCAACGGCATATTGAATGACAGATAAACAGTTTAGGTCAGTGTGAATAACTAAGTTGGCAACATTACGGTGCACAAAAAGGTCGCCAGGTGCGGCGTTAATTAATTTTTCTGCAGGTACTCGGCTGTCAGAGCAGCCTATCCATAAGAATCTCGGCTTTTGCGCTTTTGATAATTCTTTGAAGAATTCGGGATCTTGTTCATTGACTGATGCTGACCATGCTTCATTGTTAGCAAACAGCTCTTCGATTTTTCTCATCATGACTTATAGCCTAGTTGTGTTACTTTGCGATAAAATCTTATACAACATTTATTGATTAATTAATAATTAGTTATACTAATTTCAACACCCTTATGATGAACCTGTCTTTTCGTCAAGACAACCCTATATTCATAACATATTGAATTATATTGTATAAACTAATTATCTCTTTTCTGCATAACATAGAGCAGAAAAAAGTGGCATCATGGTGATATATTGCCTTCAAATCGTCCTAAGAATAAAGGTTTTTTTTACATATGACATATGCACTTGAGTTATCGCAGTTAACCAAAACCTATCCAGGTGGTGTGAAAGCCCTGAAAGGGATTGACCTGAGCGTTGAAGACGGTGACTTTTACGCATTGTTGGGGCCAAATGGCGCGGGTAAATCAACCACAATCGGGATCATTAGCTCACTGGTGAACAAAACGAGCGGTTCTGTAAAAGTATTTGGTTATGATTTAGAAAAGCAAGTTGTACAAGCAAAGCAGCAACTTGGATTAGTGCCTCAAGAGTTTAATTTCAACCCATTTGAAACGGTATTGCAAATTGTTCTTAACCAAGCCGGTTATTATGGTGTTACTCGCTCTGTGGCTGTTCAACGTGCGGAGCAGTACCTGACCCAACTTGATTTATGGGAAAAACGTGATGAGCGGGCGCGTAATTTGTCCGGTGGTATGAAACGCCGCTTAATGATAGCCCGTGCGTTGATGCACCAACCAAAGCTATTAATTTTGGATGAACCAACAGCAGGTGTTGATATTGAACTTCGTCGTTCAATGTGGACATTCTTAAAGAACCTTAACGCTCAGGGAACGACAATCATTTTAACCACTCACTATTTGGAAGAGGCTGAAATGTTGTGCCGTAATATTGGCATTATTCAACATGGTGAATTAGTTGAAAATACCAGTATGAAACAATTACTGAGCCAATTAGAATCAGAAACCTTTATTTTTGATTTAATGCCAAAAAGTCCGATCCCTCAATTATTAGGGTATGAATCACGTTTGATAGACACCTCAACACTTGAGGTAGATGTCAAAAGAGAGCAAGGTCTAAATAGTGTTTTTAGCCAATTCAGTGAGCAAGGTGTTCAGATTTTAAGTATGCGAAATAAAGCAAACCGGTTAGAAGAGTTATTTGTTAACTTAGTCAAAAGAGAAAGTAATGCAACCGAGAAGGAGATTGCAAGATGATCTCATTATATTGGGTCGCATTAAAAACTATTTGGATAAAAGAAGTCACGCGGTTTGGCCGTATTTGGATACAAACATTGTTACCACCAGTGATCACAATGTCGTTGTATTTTGTGATTTTTGGTAATTTAATTGGTTCAAGAATTGGTGATATGGGCGGTGTGGATTATATGCAGTTTATCGTCCCCGGGCTGATCATGATGGCGGTGATCACTAATTCATATTCAAATGTTTGTTCTTCTTTCTTTGGTTCTAAATTTCAGAAAAATATTGAAGAATTACTCGTTGCCCCTGTTCCGACGCATATTATTATCGCAGGTTTTGTTGGTGGTGGTGTTGCTAGAGGGATTTTAGTCGGCTTTCTCGTTACATTGGTATCGTTATTTTTTATTCCATTGCAAGTGCATTCATGGGCAATGGTGGTAATAACTTTATTGCTAACCGCAATTGTGTTTTCCCTTGCCGGTTTATTAAATGCCATCTTCGCTAAGACATTTGATGATATTAGTATTGTTCCTACCTTTGTATTAACACCATTAACGTATTTAGGCGGTGTGTTTTATTCGTTGTCATTACTACCACCGTTTTGGCAAGCCGTCTCTAAACTGAACCCAATTGTGTATATGATCAGCGGCTTTCGTTATGGCTTTCTGGGAATAGCTGATGTTTCTATCGCGATTACATTAGGCGTCTTAATGATTTTTTTAGTCGTTTTTTATGCATTAACATGGTTCCTAATTGAGCAGGGTCGAGGCCTCAGAAGCTAAATTTTAGGGATGAAATTGTGTTAAAAAAAACGGCTTTTGATACTGAATGTAATCAAAAGCCGTTTTTTATTGAAATGTGTATAAATGGTGTTATTAATCAATTCATTGGGTAAGTAAAACCCCAAATTAAGCCACTTGGACAGGAACCGCTTTTGCTAGGCGACTCATTTTATTGTTTTCATCAAAGTAAGCTACTTTTGGCTTATGTAAACGAGCATCTTCATCTTCTATTTGCACATAAGAGCAAATAATCAGTTTATCACCAACTGCAGCTCGGCGTGCAGCAGCACCATTAACCGAGATAATTTTTGAGCCACGTTCGCCTGAAATAGCATAAGTTGAAAAACGTTCACCGTTATCAACGTTGTAAATATCAATGGCTTCGTATTCAAGGATCCCCGCGGCATCCATGAAGTCCTGATCTATCGCACATGAGCCTTCATAGTGTAGGTCTGCTTGTGTAACCGTGACGCGATGGAGTTTGCCTTGTAACATTCTTCTTAACATTTTTTTCTTCCTCATTTGGCTCACAGCGTTGTTGGTGGTGCTCACTCGCCCTAGTCACATACTTATGTGCTCCTAAGGACTCGCTTACTTACCGCCTAGCTGTGAACCAAATGAGTTTGAAAAATAAAAGCCATTCGGAACACAGACATTGAATTAACGCTATAAACACTGTAATTGCAGTGTGTTATTTCATTTTTATAATTGATTTATTTTTATGCAATATCGCGTTGCAGGTCAACTTGTAAATTATCAATAAGACGCGTTTGACCTAACCATGCAGCCATTAAAATAACCGCACGTTTACTGGACTCACCAAGTGGTAATAATGTATCTGCATCACGAATAAATAGCTCATCAGGGGTAAAACCGGCCTCACGTAAGCTATTATTCATCTCTTCGATAATAACTTCAGATGCGTTAGGCTCAGCGACTAATTTTTCACCCGCTTGTTGCATAATTTGAAACAGTTTAGGCGCTGTTTTTAGCTCTTCCGCTGATAAATTATTGTTGCGTGAACTCAGTGCTAGGCCATTTTTGGCTCTAACCGTTGGGACACTAACAATTTGAGTATCAAATGATAAGTCAGAAACTAATTTGCGAATTAATTGCAATTGTTGGTAATCTTTTTCACCAAACAAGGCAATATCTGGCTGAACTAAGTTGAACAGCTTAGTGATAACCGTTGCGACACCTCTGAAATGACCGGGGCGGCTTGCGCCTTCTAACATGGTCGATAATTCAGGAACGTCAACAAAAGTCTGCTTTTCCATCCCTTCAGGGTAAAACTCTTGTGGGGAAGGGGCAAAAATTAAGTTGATGTCACGGCGCTTTAATTTTTCGCAATCCTGTTGCAACGTCCGAGGGTAATTGGCTAAATCAGATTGCCTATCAAATTGCATCGGGTTGACGAAAATACTGGCAATGACAATATCAGCCTGTTTTTTTGCTTGGTCAATGAGCGTTAAGTGACCATCGTGTAAATTACCCATTGTTGGGACAAGTGCAATACGTTTGCCTTCTTGTTTCCAGCGACGGATTTCACGGCGTAAAATAAGTGCCGTTTCAACGATAAGCATACGTGTGTTCCTTATAGTTTCTGATATCAATTAAGAAAAAGAGTGGGCTTCACTTGGGTAAATGCCATCTTCCACTTCTTGGATATACATACGAATAGCATCATGAAGGTTGCCTGCTTGAGCTAAAAAGTTTTTAGCGAATTTAGGCGCTCGCGCTGTAATACCCAGTGCATCATGCATAACAAGGATTTGTCCATCAGTTCCATTTCCTGCACCAATACCAATTACCGGTAGAAGTAGCTCTTCCGAAACATGACTTGCTAAGGCGGTTGGAACACATTCGAGAACCAACAATTGGATACCTGCATTTTCTAATGCAATCGCATCCTTGAGTAACTGATTTGCTGTCACCTCATCACGACCTTGGACCTTATAACCACCTAGGACGTTGACGGCTTGTGGTGTTAAACCGAGATGACCACACACAGGAACAGAGCGTTCTCCTAACATTCTTACAGTATCACATAGCCAGCTGCCACCCTCAATTTTCACCATGTTTGCACCTGCTTGCATTAAGATTGCTGCATTAGCACAAGCTTGTTCTGGGGTGGCGTAACTCATAAATGGCATATCTGCGATAATGAAGGCATTGGGGGCGCCTTTGCGAACGCATCGGGTGTGGTAAGCAATTTGCTCGACAGTAACTGGTAAAGTCGATGATTCACCTTGGATCGTCATTCCCAGTGAGTCTCCAACGAGCATCACTTGGATACCTTGCTCATAAAATAATTGAGCAAAGCTTGCGTCATAGGCAGTCATCGTTGCAAATTTGTGTTTGTCTTTTTTAAACTGACATAAATCAGCCAGAGAAATTGGTTTCATTATAATAACCTCCGGAAATGATCTCCCTGCGACCATACCTCATAAGAGGTTGAACATTTTAGGCTGGAATATCCCAAAATGTTAGGCCATTTCGAGGGACTTGTTTGAGTCTTTCTGAAAGCTTTTCGCCATCAGGAAAAACAAGAGAAGGAGCGATTTCATTAAGCGGATACAACATAAACTCGCGCTCTTTTAGCCCATAATGTGGAACGGTTAACCGTTCAGTATTGATAATACGGTTACCAAAAAGCATGATATCAAGGTCAAGTGTTCGTGGGCCCCAACGTTCTTCTTTACGTACACGACCAAGCTCAAGTTCTATTTTTTGAGTGTGGTTGAGAAGTACTTCGGGCTCAAGACTCGTTTCGAGTAGTACAGCCAGATTCAGAAAATCTGGCTGATTTTGCGGGCCTAGTGGCTTGGTTCGATAAACAGAAGAGGTAGAAACAACACGACTATTGGGAATAGCATCTAATGCTGCAATAGCTTGCTGTGCCTGTAGTAGCGGCTCACCAAGGTTACTTCCTACTGCAATATAGACGTGTTCCATTGTATTCTCTCTATCTATTATGACTTATTTGACCGACGCGCACCTGTTCCACCTTGTGATGAACGTGGGCGGTGGCGACGGCGAGTGGGTGCATTGCCTAATTCCGAAATCATTTCACGCTGTTTAGTATTATTTGCCTGTTGAAAATCAGCCCACCATAATGCTAACTCTTGTAGTTCGTTTCGGTGCTCAACATTGGCCCTTAATTCTAATAAATCAAACGCGGCACGGAATTTCGGGTGCTCCATTAATTTATTGGCACGACGACCTTGGCGACGAGGTAAACGTAACTGCAGCAACCAAATATCACGCATCGTGGTTGTAATGCGTTTGGGGATCGCAATCGAACGGCACTGTTCGTCTAAAATATCATTCATCGCAAGGGCAAAGGCATCATAATAGGCTAGCCCGCCTTCTTGAGAGAGCTTTTCAGCATGCTCTGTCACTGGGTACCATAACATAGCCGCAAATAAAAAAGCAGGGTTAACACGCTTATCATTTTTTAATCGGAAATCAGTATTTTTAAGGACTTGCTCAATGATTTTTTCCATTGGCGAATCACTGTTATCCGTAAAGCGGCTTGCGACAACAGGGAAAAGCTGCTCAAACAAACCATATTTTTTGAGCATTTTATAGGTATCGTAACCTTGGCCTGCTTGTAGTAATTTGAGTGACTCTTCAAATAACCGAGCAGATGGAATTTCTCTCAATAAATGAGCAAGTTGGTAAATTGGCTCTGCAGTTTTTGGTTCGATGTTCATATTTAATTTGCAGGCGAAACGTACCGCTCGTAGCATTCTGACTGGGTCTTCACGATAGCGTGTTTCTGGGTCACCAATTAGACGAATAACGCCAGCTTTTAAGTCATTTAAACCATTAACGTAATCACGTAATGTGAAGTCTTCGATATTGTAATAGAGGCTGTTAACGGTGAAGTCCCGGCGGATCGCATCTTCCTCAATGGAACCAAAGATGTTATCACGTAACAACATGCCGTTTTGTGCTTGTGCAGATAAGTTTTTGTCATCTGAGGCATTTTGGTCATGGTGGCCACGGAAAGTTGCAACTTCAATAATTTCGGGGCCAAACATAATATGTGCTAGACGAAAACGACGACCAACGAGTCGGCAATTGCGAAATAATTTGCGGATCTGCTCAGGTGTGGCGTTCGTCGTAATATCGAAGTCTTTAGGTTTTTGGCCTAAAAGCAAATCACGCACACCTCCACCCACTAAATAGGCTTCAAAGCCACTCTTGTTTAAGCGGTACAGCACTTTTAACGCATTGTCACTAATATCACTGCGCGAAATAGGGTGTTCGGAACGCGGGATAACAGTAATGTTTTCTTCGTTTACGGTTGTCATTGTAGGGCGCTTCTCAGGTGTTGAATCGGCACGTTGAGATTGACGAACCGTTTTTCTAATAGGGGTTGTTTTATGGGGCTGAGCTGTGTTCCGCTCTTTAGGTGCGGTTTGCGCATGAGCAGAATGAGTGACTGGCCTTTTACCGGCTGCCTGACTATCTCGCGAAGGATCACGATGTTCTACTACATCTTCAGGGGATGCGGCTGTATTGCGAGATAAAATGTTACGGCAGAAATTTGCTACTCGGTTAAAAATAGTACACCTCGATGTCATTACCAATATTCATTAAACAAAATAAGCGGCTAATCATAGCTCACAGAAGTTTCTTTGAGAATGGTTAAACGAATAAAAGTCGTCTCTAATTATAAACGTTACCAATAAAATTTACGCAAAATAATAGCGTAAAAAGCTTTCTTGCTATAGGGGTATAAGGTTAGAAGCCTTATTTTAAGCGCTTTTTTGTTGTTAGAGGATTATTCAACTTCAAACTATAGGGTTAAAAAATAACCTAATCTATTTCCGTAAAAATTTACGTGAAAGTAAATGTTTATCTTATTTAAAAGAGCACGATAGGACGTTATCGCCAATTAATGAGTAGAAAGGTGCGGGGGAGGATGGAGTGACGTGATAGCTAACGCAAGGAATAAGCTTTGAGCTGAACACAACAAAATGTAGAGTTCCCTTGTAACGGCGCAGTAATATGCGCCGTTCAGGACTCCATTATAGACACTAGCCAGCCATTTGCTTTTCGCGAATTTCAGCTAATGTTTTACAGTCGATACATAAATCAGCGGTAGGACGGGCTTCCAAACGACGGATACCAATTTCTACACCACATGATTCACAATAGCCAAAGTCGTCATCTTCAACTTTTTTCAGCGTTTTTTCGATTTTCTTAATCAGTTTACGTTCACGGTCCCGGTTACGTAATTCAAGGCTGAATTCTTCTTCCTGAGCGGCTCTATCAACGGGGTCTGGAAAGTTAGCTGCCTCATCTTGCATATGAGTAACAGTCCGGTCCACTTCATCTCTGAGTTGATTGCGCCATGCTTCGAGAATGAGCTTAAAATGCGCCAACTGGGCCTCGTTCATGTACTCTTCGCCAGCTTTTTCATGATAGGGTTCAACCCCAGCAATGGCGAGAATGCTTAAGGACGATGTCTTACGTTTTTGCCCTTCTTGCATAATGCTTCTCCTACACACGCAAATTTTACAAAAACCCCAAGGGGGAAAAATTAAGGTCGCTATAAATAGCAGAAGACTGCTCTCTTGGCAATCGTTCCTGCAATGAGTTTTGTAATGCTGTGAGGGCGAGCGTGTTTATTCCCTTTTTAGCGCCCAGAACTCTGCGGCCTCGTATAAAAATCGGTTAAAAAAACTTTATTTAATAGAGTTAAAGTGAATCTGCTTACTTAACACCATTTGTTGAACAGTTATATCAGCTTGATAACAAAGCACTTCAACACCACTTTGTCTCGCTTCCTCCAATAATAGCGCATATTGTTTATCAATATGTGCCGCAGCAGATGCTACGTGAATACCTGTGTGTAAAGCAACAAACAATAGTATGGCTCTTTTTCCTTCTTTCGCAATATACATTAGTTCTCTTAAATGTTTTTGGCCCCTAAGTGTCACTGCGTCAGGAAAAAAACCTTGATTATTTTCGAGTAAAGTTACTGATTTTACTTCGATAAAGCAATCGGGTAATCCATTTTGCGTGAGATAGAAATCGATTCGGCTATTTTCTGTGCCATATTTGACTTCAGGTTTTATTACGCTGTATTCGGATAATTCTGGAATGTGTTTTTCGGTTAAGGCTTGCGCAACTAATTGGTTCGCACGAAGGGTATTAATGCAAATAAAATGACCGTTTGCTGTTTGGGTTAACTCCCAGCTATACGGGTATTTGCGTTTTTTATTATCAGACGTTGAATACCAGATGGTATCACCCGGGGTTGCACAACCTGTCATAGCGCCTGTGTTTGCACAGTGAATTGTCATTTCTTCACCATTCGGTAAAGTGACATCAGCCAAAAAGCGCTTGTAACGCTTAATTAAAGTGGCTGGTTGTAAGGCAGGTTTAAATTCCATGAGCTCTCCGCTAGCGTATCGGTAATATGCTTACTGGCAAAAGAGGCTAATGCTACAATGTCTGACAGTAAAAGTTAAATAGATGGAGTGATAGCCCCAGTGTTACCGATATTCGAAGTTTGTGAGGACATACTTACCGCCTTGATGGCTTCACCTCAAGTATTGCTTCATGCACCTACAGGTGCGGGTAAATCAACTGTTTTGCCGCTAGAAATATTAAAGAGTGGGGTTATTAATGGTCGGGTTATCATGTTGGAGCCTCGTCGCCTAGCGGCACGTTCAGTGGCGGCTCGTCTTGCACAACAACTTGGTGAAGAAGTCGGTCATACCATCGGTTTACGCATGCGCTCTGAAACTAAAGTTAGTCGTCACACGCGTCTTGAAGTGGTGACAGAAGGCGTACTGACTCGTTTATTGCAAAATGACCCAATGCTTGAAGGGGTTGGTTTAGTTATTTTAGATGAGTTTCATGAACGAAACTTACAAGCAGACCTCGGTCTAGCTTTGTTAATTGATTCACAACAAGCTTTACGCGAAGATTTGCGTATTCTATTGATGTCAGCGACATTGGATAATCAAGGGCTGTCTCAGCTGTTTCCTGATGCGCCGGTTATTACTTCACAAGGGCGTACATTTCCCGTCATACGTGAGTATCATCCAATAAAGCCAAATAAACTCTTTCATAAAGAAGTGGCATTGGCAGCTTGGCAATTATTGCAGCAAGCGCATGGGTCTTTATTATTATTTCTTCCAGGTGTGGGGGAAATCGAGAAAGTAAGAGTAGAACTCGCTTTGATGGTCAGTGAGGACATACTTTTATGTCCTTTATACGGAGCACTATCTCTACAGGCTCAGCAACAAGCGATACAAGTGGCACCTGAAGGTATGCGTAAGGTGGTATTAGCCACCAATATTGCGGAAACCAGCTTGACGATTGAAGGGATCCGCCTTGTGATGGACAGTGGTTTTGAACGTGTGGGGCAGTTCAATCCACGAACAGGGTTAACCAAATTAGTGAAACAGCGAATTAGCCAAGCGTCGATGGCGCAGAGAGCAGGGCGAGCAGGCCGTTTGGAAGCAGGAGTTTGTTGGCACTTGTTTAGTGAAGAGCAAGCTGAGCGGGCGGCACAATTTAGTGAAGCCGAAATTGCGCAAAGTGACCTGAGTAGCTTATGGCTGTCTTTATTACAGTGGGGGTGCCACGATGCGGCACAGCTTAGCTGGCTCACTTTACCACCAAAACCTGCGATATCAGCGGCAAAAGATTTACTGGGTAAATTAGGTGCTATTGATGCTGCTGGTAAGTTAACGTCTTTTGGGCAGCAGATGGCGGAGTTAGGTAGTTCAGTACGAACAGCAGCAATGTTATGTAGAGCACAACAAAGCCAAAATCAGCATGTTATTCAATTAGCAGCACTACTGGTGGCGATTATCGAGGAACCTCCTCGTCAACAAGATGCGGATCTTCGCTATTGCATAGAAAGGCCAACAGAGGGGTGGTGTAAAAGAGCATCAGCACTTTGCGAACAAAAAGTGCCGAGTACCATTGGTCAGCGAGATGCGCTCATTAGTGAGTGGTTACCAACGTTGCTGGCTACAGGGTTTCCCGACTACATAGCGAAATCTCGAGATAACCAACAACGTTACCAATTAGCGAGTGGCTTAGGGGCAACGTTGGGTGAATCAGATAGACTATTGGGGACACCGTGGTTAATGGTGGTATCCTTATGGCAACCCGAAAATATGGCGGATGCGCGTATTTCCTTGGCTTACCCTGTCGAGATTGACAGACTACAAGCCGATTGCCCATCACTGTTTAACATCCAAGAAACGGTCGAATGGGATGAACAAAAAGGGACATTATTAGCTTGGAAGCGCTTGCAATGCGGTCAATTAGTGGTGAAATCAGAACGTTTAAGCAACCCAGATAAGACTGAACTTCGCCAAGCGTTGGTGTATTGGTTGAAACAAAATGGCTTACAGCAGCTAAATTGGCAGGAAGATGCGCGGCAATTATGTGTCCGTTGTACGTTAGCTAAGCAGTATTTCCCCGATGTTGATTTCCCAGATTTTGATGATATAGCACTATTGGATTCGCTGGGTGAATGGCTAGAACCTTATCTTGATGGCGTAACGAATAAACAAAAATTACAGCAGATTGACTTAGCCTCTTTATTAATCAATCGATTAGATTGGCAGCAGCAACAATGGTTAGAAAATATGTTCCCAAGACGCTATCAGGCGCCATCTTTACATGATGTAAGTATTCACTATTCGTTAGATAAGCCTCCTGTAATCGCAATTCGAATGCAAGAGATGTATGGAGAAAAAACAAATCCGACAATAGCACAAGGGAAGATAGCGGTAACGGTATCTCTACTGTCCCCTGCCATGCGGCCGTTGCAGATCACGCAAGACCTTGGCGCGTTTTGGCAAGGCAGCTATAAAGAGATACAAAAAGAGATGAAAGGGCGTTATCCAAAACATTTATGGCCGGATGACCCTGCAAATACTGCACCAACAAGACAAACAAAAAAAGCGATGATGGGTGCGAAATAACCTATTTTTATGCTCTAATAGCGGGTTTCCTTATTTAGCCAATTGATAGGCTAAACTGAGTAAGGAAATGTAATTAAGAGCTTTCTTTGGTGAAATCTCTGAGGTTATGGGCCAAAATTAACCACTAAACTGGCATAAATAGTGAGTGACTCAGATATTTTGTAAGGTGATATGGAGCGACCATGTCAGGTAAAGATTTTGAACCAATCGGCAGGCGTAACAAAAAAACTGCTGGGAAAAAACAGTCTTCATCCCGCCGTCGTAGAGACCGCGATGACTATGACGATGAAGATTTATTCGAACATGATGATATTGATGAACAATATCTCGATGATGAAGATGAAGAAGAGCAAATGGCTAAAAAAGGCTCAAGAAATAACAAGCCTCGAAAGGTAAAAAGTAAATGGCGTTGGTTTTGGCTGCTCGTCAAACTGATGATCGTGTTTGCGGTTTTACTCGCGGCATATGGTTTTTATTTAAATCAACAAATTAAAGAACGTCTCGATGGTAAGGTGTGGGATTTACCCGCCGCCGTATACGGCCGAATGGTTAACCTTGAGCCCGGTATGGATTACAGCCAGGCAGAAATGGTTCGCCTACTTGAAGGCATGCAATACCGTAAGGTGAGTAAAATAACAACATCGGGCGAATTTGTGGTGCGTGGTAATAGCATCGAAATCTTACGTCGACCGTTCAATTTCCCTGATCAAAAAGAAGGGCAAATACTTGCTCGAATGGTGTTTGAAAATAATGCCTTGAGTAAGATCGAAAACATGGAGAACGGTCGCTCATTTGGTTTTTTCCGTTTAGACCCGAAACTGATCACAATGATGCAGTCGGCAAATAATGAGCAACGGTTAGTTTTGCCGATATCTGACTTTCCCGAATCTCTAGTTAAAATCTTACTAGAAACCGAAGATCGCAACTTTTATGAGCATGATGGCGTCAGTTTGTACTCTATTGGTCGTGCTGTTGTTGCTAACTTAAGTGCTGGGCGCTCCGTTCAAGGGGGAAGTACGTTAACCCAACAGTTAGTCAAAAACTTGTTTTTAACTAATGAGCGCACATTAAAGCGTAAAGCGAATGAAGCGTATATGGCGGTTTTACTGGACTACAACTACAGTAAAGAACGTATTTTAGAGCTGTATTTAAACGAAGTCTTTTTAGGTCAAAATGGAAATGACGAAATTCGTGGCTTCCCATTAGCGAGCCTGTATTATTTTGGCCGACCAATCAATGAGTTAAGCTTTGACCAACAGGCTTTATTAGTGGGGATGGTGCAGGGGGCGTCAACATATAACCCTTGGACTAAACCACAAAATGCGATTAAACGCCGTAATATCGTGCTGAAAATCTTGGAAACACGTGGCGTGATTGACCAAGAAATGTATCAGGTACTTAGTGCAAGGCCTCTTGGGGTGAAAAATAAAGAAGGGCTGGTGGCTTCTCAACCTGCCTTTATGCAAATGGTTCGTTTAGAACTCAATGAAAAATTGGGTGATAAAGTTAAAGAACTCTCCGGTGCGAAAATTTTTACCACCCTAGACCCAGTTGCTCAAACTGCGGCTGAAAATGCAGTTGAGAATGGTGTCGCTGATTTACGTAAATCTCGTAAATTAGATGACATAGAAGGAGCCATGGTAGTAGTTGACCGCATTAATGGCGAAGTACGTGCGATGGTTGGTGGTTCTCAACCCCAATATTCAGGGTTTAATCGTGCGTTAAATGCACGGCGTAGCATTGGTTCTCTGGCAAAACCTCCTGTATACCTCGCTGCACTAAGTGAACCGGACCGTTTTCGTTTAAATACATGGTTAAAAGATGAGCCACTAACAGTTAAAGTTGGGAATCAAAACTGGAGCCCGAGAAACTACAGCCGCAATTTCAATGGCCGGATGATGTTAGTTGACGCCTTGGCTAAATCACAGAATATCCCAACCGTAAACTTAGGCTTAGAGGTCGGTTTAGACCAAGTGTTTAACACCTTTGTACGCTTAGGGGCACCTGCGGCGGCTATGGAAAAAGTTCCCGCGATGCTCTTAGGGGCGGTTAACTTAACACCTGCTGAAGTTGCTCAAGTATTCCAAACTATTGGTGGTAATGGTAATCGTGCGAAATTGTCGGCACTACGTTCTGTTATTGATGGCGATGGCAACGAGATTTACCAAAGCTACCCATCTGCTGAGCGAGCAGTACCTTCACAAGCGGCATACCTCACATTGTATGGTATGCAACAAGTGGTTAAACAAGGTACGGGCCGAGTCTTATTGTCTAAATACGCAAAGTATAATTTAGCCGGTAAAACAGGGACAACTAACGATCTACGTGATAGCTGGTATGCAGGGATTGATGGCAAAGAGGTCGCAATTGTGTGGGTTGGCCGTGACAATAACGGCCCAACACAATTAACTGGGGCGACAGGCGCACTGAAGGTGTACCAACGCTACTTAGATAACCAAGCGCCATTGGCACTCATTAACCGTGCACCAGAGGGCATTGTTGATATGCAAGTCACTGCTGATGGTCAATTAAGTTGCTCAAACTTCGGCGGCGGTAGAATGTTGCCGATTTGGACAGATAACCCGGAAGGGTTATGCCAAGCGTCAGAAGAGCAAGCTCCGGTCTGGGACTTAAATGGTAATAATGGCGAGCAACAAGATGATGCACCGGATTGGGTTAAGGATATGTTTGGCAATAGCCCCTAAATTCTCGTCATATTTCAAGTTGTGACTGTGTTGGCTTCATAGAGAATTAGCTGGTGAATTAATTATTTTAAAGGCTAGTTAGAGCGTTGTGGTGTCAAATCGAGCGTTATCTATTCTTAACTATAAAAAAATAGAGGTGAAATTGGATAAATTTCACCTCTATAACATCAATGTGAATTAATTCTTTTTAATTTTCATTAACGCAGTTTCTGCCGCTTTAACCGTTTTCTCAATATCTTCATCGCTGTGTGCGATAGACATAAAACCTGCTTCAAATGCAGAAGGTGCGAGGTAAATACCTTGTTCTAACATGTAATGGAAGAACTTTTTAAAGCGTTCAACGTCACATTTCATCACGTCTTGGTAGCAAGTTACGGTTGGGGCGTCGGTGAAGAAAATACCAAACATGCCACCGACGTGATTGATAACCATCGGGATACCTTGCTCTGCGGAAACACGTTTTAAACCACGAGCTAACTTTTCTGTTAATTCATTTAAACGTGAATGAACACCCGGTTGAGAGACTTCTTTTAAGCAAGCAAGACCTGCAGCCATCGCGACAGGGTTACCCGATAAGGTCCCTGCTTGGTAAACAGGCCCAATTGGTGCTAGTTTTTCCATAATTTCAAGGCGGCCACCGAAGGCGCCAACAGGCATACCACCACCGATGATTTTACCTAAACAGGTTAAATCAGGCTGAACATCATAGTAATCTTGTGCTCCACCTAATGCGACGCGAAAACCTGTCATAACTTCATCAATGATGAGTACGGCATTGAATTCATCACATAGTGCACGTAAACCGGGTAAAAATTCAGCTGTTGGTGGTACGCAATTCATATTTCCAGCAACAGGTTCAACAATCACGCACGCAATATCTTCTGGGTAGTTTTCAAATGCTTGGCGAACTGAAGCTAGGTCATTATAGGTACAAGTTAATGTGTGTTTTACAAAATCTTCAGGTACACCCGGGGAGTTAGGTTCACCCATAGTAAGCGCACCAGAACCCGCTTTGACTAATAAGCAATCTGCATGGCCATGATAGCAGCCTTCAAATTTGATGATTTTGTCACGGCCTGTGTAACCGCGCGCCAGACGAATTGCGCTCATGGTCGCCTCAGTGCCTGAATTCACCATGCGTACCATATCCATAGAGGGGACTAACTCACAAACTAATTCAGCCATTTCAACTTCAGCGGCAGTCGGAGCACCAAAACTTAACCCTTTATGAACCGCTTTGATCACGGCATCACGGATCTCAGGATGGTTATGGCCTAAAACCATTGGTCCCCATGAGCCAACATAATCTACATAGGCTTTACCATCAACGTCATAAATATAAGCGCCATCCGCTTTTTCAATAAATAATGGGGTTCCACCAACACCATTAAAAGCACGAACAGGGGAGTTTACACCACCAGGAATTTGTTCTTTTGCTTGTGCGTAAAGTTTTTCAGATTGTGACATCGCAGGGCTCCAGAAAGAGGCTAAGAAAAAAATTGCTCTCATTCTAAAGCACCACACCAATTAAACCAAATGTTGATACGAAGATATGCACAATGTGTCTAATTGCGTAACAACACTTGAACCATTTAGTCAAGTGGCGGATAATTAGGTTAATTGATCTGAGTAGGTTTTAGCCTACACATGAATTTACCGGTCACCGGTTTGGAGTAAAAAAATGAGTGATGATGCAGCTCTGCCTTTGCAATTTACTGATGCGGCAGCAATTAAAGTTAAAGATTTAGTCTCTGATGAGGACAACCCAAATCTGCGTCTGCGTGTTTATATCACTGGTGGCGGATGCAGCGGTTTCCAATATGGTTTCACATTTGATGACCAAATCAATGAAGGCGATATGACAATCGAGAAACAAGGTGTTGCTCTTGTTGTAGACCCAATGAGCCTACAATATTTAGTGGGTGGAAGTGTTGATTATACTGAAGGCTTAGAAGGTTCGCGCTTTATTGTAACTAACCCGAATGCTAAGTCTACTTGTGGGTGTGGTTCGTCCTTTAGCGTCTAATTCTCGTCATCCTTCAACCTGTAGCTGTGTTGGCTGCATTCACTAGACCTAGTCACATACTTTTGTATGCTCCTAGGTTCTAGCTCATTTGCCGCCTTGCTACAGGCCGAATGATTTAGAGAATTATTGAGTTCTTCTTCAATCTGTAGCCGTGTTGGCTGCATTCACTAGACCTAGTCACATACTTTTGTATGCTCCTATTTTTCGTCATATTTCGAGTTGTGGCGGTGTTGGCTTCATTCAGTTACTCGGGTCACATACTAATGTATGCTCCCCGAGATATCTTCATTTGCCGCCTTGCCATAACTCGAACTATTTAGAAAATTTTTGTAATTTGTAATTCTCAATCAGATAATGCGTTTAACTGCTCGCACAGTTGTTCTGTCGCATTAACAATCCTTGGGCCTGCTCGGTGAAACCAATCTTCATTTAATCGGATAATTGGGACATTGAGCTGTGAGTGCCAAAATTTTTTCACTGTTTTTTCCTGTTCGGCTGAACCAGTCATAATAATTACATCTGGTTTGCGAGTGAGTACCTGCTCACGGCTGACTTGTGGCCATTGTACTGCACTATTTACAAAAACATTTTCACCACCACAAAACTCGACGATATTATTTTGCAGCGTGTGATTACCTGCGCTAAATAAAGGCTGAGTACCGAGTTGAATGAATACTTTTCTGGGGTTGTTATTTGATACTTTTTTATTTTGATAAGGAGTCAGCTTAGCGCGCATTTTTTCTACATTTTGCTGTGCTAGCTCTGGATTTGGGCTGTATTGCGCTAATTCAATCACTGAACTGATAACATCATCAATGGTTTGAGGATCGAAATAAATAATTGGAATGCCAAAACCCGCAAGCTGATCAAGAGGACGCTGGGGGTTACCTCCTCGCCATGCAAGGATTAAATCAGGTTTAAGTGCGATAATACGTTCGACGTTTAAACCTTGCCAATCAGCGACTTGTTCCAAATTATTTGCTTGCTCTGGGTAATCGGAGTAAGCACTGGCTGCAATCAAGCTATCCCCAAGCCCTGCCGCATAAGCAAGCTCAGTATTAGCAGGCGATAAACTAATAACGCGTTGCTTTGCTGCTCCTAGAACAGAAAAAGACACCAATAAAGCGCATAATAAGCTAGCTGTAAGGGAAAAATAATACGTTATGCTTCTCATGGGAATTCATTGTGATATTAATAAAAAGGTATAACTAACATAAGGTTATACCTTTTATGAAAATTATTTAACGAGTTTAGCTAAAATTGCTGTGATCATCAGTGAAGATTGACGAGCAGCAACAGGTAAAAACTCATCAAAGCTCGTATGAGATTCTTTATCTGCCACATCTGAAATAGCACGAACGACGACAAACGGGGTGCCAAATTGGTGGCACACTTGGCCAATTGCAGTGGCTTCCATTTCTACTGCCGCAACTTGCGGGAACATGGCCTTGATGCGAGCTAGCGGTTCAGCACCATTAATAAAAGCATCACCGCTGCAGACTAAACCACGTACAGCATTCATATCCAATAACTTAATGCACTGCTCAGCAACTTCAATTAGCTTAGTATCAGCAACGAAAGCTGGCGGACACTGTGCCATTTGGCCGGGTTCATAACCGAATGCGGTCACATCAGCATCATGGTAACGAACTTCTGTAGAAACCACGATATCGCCGACGTTTAAACGAGGGTCTAAACCACCCGCAGAACCCGTGTTAATCACGACATCTGGTTGGCAATGCTCTAATAATAGCGTTGTACCGATTGCGGCTGCGACTTTTCCAATACCCGATTTCAATAACGCAACGTCAACGCCATTAATTTGGCCTGTATAAATCTCACAGCCAGCACGGTTAATAGTTTGGCAGTTTTCAATTTGTGAGCGCAAAATCGCCACTTCCTGTTCCATGGCGCCAATTATTCCAACTTTCATTTTGTCTCCTTTTCCCTGCACAATTTGCACTATTAATGTCAATATAGTGTCAAAATTTTGACTAGGGACGATAATGTTTTATTGTGTTATTGCTGTATTCTTCGAGTGGGTTCGCAATTTTAATTGCAACAACTCGGATTTAGACAACGAAATTACAAAGATGCACGAAGTGTAACATTTAAAGGTGAGTCGTGAAGGTTTTTTCCTATATTTAGGCTATATAATGAAACATCAATCGAAATAGGGAAGGTGGCAGAGTGGGTGAGATTAATTTTGTTAAGAAGCTAAACTTTCAGCGTAACTACATGAGCAGTGCGAAAAACCAAAAAATTTCACCTAAAGATGAAGATGCGGTTAATCGCTTATTTGAAAGTGATCGTGGGCGGATTATCAATTCAGCAGCCATTCGCCGCTTACAACAAAAAACACAAGTTTTCCCCTTAGAGCAAAACGCAGCAGTGCGTAGCCGATTAACTCACTCACTAGAGGTTCAGCAGGTTGGCCGTTACATCAGTAAAACGGTTTTAGGTGAATTAAAAAAGAAAAAATTACTGGAACCCTATGGGCTAGATGAACGTTGTGATGCGTTTGAAAGCTTAGTCGAAATGGCTTGTTTAATGCATGATATCGGTAATCCACCATTTGGGCACTTTGGTGAGGCCGCAATTCAACGTTGGTTCACCAAATTATTGTCTCCAAGTTACCTGTTTACACCGAATACTCCTGATCCATGCAAAATACCTGCATTACAGTTAACTGGAAATGAAAAACAAGATTTATTCCGCCGCCAATTAAAGCAGGATTTATGCTCATTTGAAGGTAATGCGCAAGGGCTGCGTATGGCGCATCGCTTACTCAAATTAAACTTAACCTATGCGCAAGTTGGTTCTATCTTAAAATATACGCGTGGGGCTTATGATTTGGAGCCAATTCCACCTGAGTTTGATTATTTGATGAAAAAGCCAGGCTATTATTGGTCTGAGGTGGACTTTGTTAGTGAGTTAACTAAAAAGCTCGATATGGAGAAATATTGTCGTTTTCCGCTGTCCTATATTATGGAAGCGGCTGATGATATTTCATATTGTATTGCTGACTTGGATGATGCCGCGGAAAAAGGCATTTTTACTGTTGAACAGTTGATTGAATTTTTAAAAGCCGAGTGGGGAGATATTCAACAAAATGATTTGTTCGATCAAACTGTCATGCGAGCTTTCAATAATATCAGTGACAACCACACAAGGCGTATTCAGCAAGATCAATTCTTTATGTATTTGCGCGTGAATATCACGGGGAAATTGTCACATTACAGCGCACAACAATTTATTAAAAATTTGCCTGAAATTTATAATGGCACTTTTAACAGTGCGTTACTAGAAGATAAAAGTCCAGAACATAGATTACTGAAAGTACTAAAAACAGTGGCCTTTAAACATGTATTTAACCATCATGAAGTTGAAGAGTTAGAGTTGCAAGGTTACCGAATTATCAGTGGGTTATTAGATTTTTATAGTCCATTACTGATGATGGATAGACGCGATTTTGCTGATCTTGTCGAAAAAAATTATCACAAGCACTTTTTCATAGAAACGAGGTTGTTTCATAAATTATCTAATAAGCACCGCTTATCCTACACAGAAGCACTTGAGAAAATCTCTGCAACGAATGAATCAGATAAATCTATTCTAGAGTTTTATTATCGAGCTCGTTTGATTCAAGACTATATTAGTGGTATGACCGACCACTATGCTTATGAAGAATATCGTAAATTTATGGTTAGTAACTAATATAATAATTGAATGGAATGATAAAACTATAAAAGTAGTCAATCAAATGATAGGAAAATAGGTATAATGGGCCTGTTCGTTTTTCTTAATTAATTAGCGGAAAAAATATCGTACTAAAATTGGAAACACGACAATCATGATTTTTATAACTTAATACTCTGTAGTGACTACTTTATGGCTCAATTTTACTCCCCTAATCGTCGCACCACTTCACGTCGTCAAATCACGGTTATTGCTGATAGCCTTGATGCCGCAGGGCAAGGTGTTGCCCGTATCGAAGGGAAAACCATTTTTGTAACAGGTTTATTGCCTGGAGAAGAAGCTCAAATTGAATTGACGGAAGAGAAACGACATTTTGCTAAAGGAAAGGTGGTTAAGCGTTTGAGCACTAGCCCCCAGAGAGTAAAGCCTCATTGCCGTAATTTTAATCAATGTGGAGGGTGCCAACAACAGCATGTTGACATTGCTCTGCAAAGAGAAAGTAAAGCTCATGCTTTAGCTTACCTGATGCAGCGCGAAACATCGCTAGATATATCCATTCCTACGGTGATGAGTGGTGAGCCATATGGTTACCGCCGTCGAGCTCGATTAGGGCTACAATATCAGTCTAAAAGTAAAAATGTCATTATGGGGTTCCGTCAACCTCAATCTAACACATTGGTTGATATAAAAAATTGTCCGGTACTTTCCCCTGAATTGGATATCTTACTAAAGCCGCTTTCTGAATGCATTAACGAGCTCAGTAATAAAGCGAAACTGGGTCATGTAGAACTGATCCGTGCAGACAATTGCAAAATTATATTGATTCGTTACTTAACGCCTTTTTCGTTATCGGATACTCAAAAGTTGAGTGATTTTGAGAATCAGCACGGAGTGTCTATCTGGTTAGCGGGGAATGATGAAAGCTTACAAGCTCTATCACCAAATTCGCCACAACCAGAATATCAAGTTGCAGGGGAGATATTAAAATTTAACCCATTAAATTTTATTCAAGTGAACGGGCAAGTTAACCAGTTGATGGTAGAACAAGCATTAGTATGGTTAGATCTAAACAGTGAAGATAGGGTATTAGACCTTTTTTGTGGAATGGGTAATTTTACTTTACCGATCGCACGGCTAGCGAAATCCGTTGTGGGTGTTGAAGGTGTTGAAAATTTAGTCGAACAAGCTCGAAATAATGCCCAGCTCAATACTATTTGTAATGCCACATTCTATAATGAAAACTTAGAAGCCCAGATACACACACAACCTTGGGCGGCTCATGGTTTTAACAAAGTATTATTAGACCCAGCTAGAGCTGGAGCTGCTGGTGTTATGGAACATTTAATTAAACTGATGCCAGAAAAAATTGTCTATGTTTCATGTAACCCCACAACATTGGCGAGAGATAGCAAAGTTTTACTGGATGGGGGCTATCAATTATTACAGTTGCGGATGTTAGATATGTTTCCGCAAACTAGCCATTTAGAGTCAATGGCGCTATTTATCCGTCGCCCAGAGGTTTAACAGGTAGGGAGAATATATGGTTGCAGTAAGAAGTGCACATCTTACCCCAGCAGGTGAGTTTGCCCCAGAAAAGTGGGTTAACGGCCTAGGGTTGAGCAATAAACAATCAGAAGAAAAGCTCATCCATACCTGGCAATATTGTCACGATAAATTAGCCGGACAAGAAATCGCCCCTCTATTACTGTGGCGTGGTATTGAAATGACCGAAATCCTATCGACACTAAGTATGGATATCGGCAGCTTACAAGCGGCTTTACTTTTCCCCTTGGTGGAGGAGGGAAAGTTAGAAGAACAAGAAGTTATTGATGAATTTGGCAAATCCATTCACGAACTTGTTAAAGGCGTGCTGGAAATGGATGCAATTCGTCAACTCAAAGCAACACAATCGAGCGAAACAAGCTCGACACAAGTCGATAATATCCGTCGTATGCTATTGTCGATGGTGGAAGATTTCCGCTGTGTTGTCATTAAATTAGCGGAACGAATTGCCCATTTACGTGAAGTCAAAGATGCAACGGAAGATGAACGCGTTTTAGCCGCAAAAGAGTGTTCAAATATTTATGCACCCTTAGCAAACCGCTTAGGAATTGGTCAATTGAAATGGGAGTTAGAAGACTTCTGTTTTCGTTATTTGCACCCAGATGAATATAAGAAAATAGCAAAACTCCTCCATGAACGACGTATTGACCGTGAAGAGTATATAGATACTTTCGTTACAACTTTACGCAAGTACATGTTAAAAGAGAGTATTCAAGCAGATATCTACGGCCGACCTAAGCATATTTATAGCATTTGGCGTAAAATGCAGAAAAAATCATTGGCATTTGATGAGCTGTTTGATGTGCGAGCAGTGCGCATTGTCGTTGAACGCTTGCAAGATTGTTATGCAGCCTTAGGGATTGTTCATACCCATTTTCGCCACCTTCCTGATGAGTTCGACGACTATGTGGCGAACCCGAAACCTAATGGCTATCAATCGATCCATACTGTGGTGTTAGGCCCTAACGGCAAAACGCTTGAAATTCAAATTCGTACCCGCCAAATGCATGAAGATGCGGAACTGGGGGTTGCGGCGCACTGGAAATACAAAGAAGGCGCGACTGGCATTGGCAAAGGCAGTAGTTACGAAAATCGTATTGCGTGGTTACGTAAGTTGATTGCATGGCAAGAAGAAATGGCAGATTCTGGCGAAATGTTGGATGAAGTTCGTAGCCAAGTATTTGATGACCGCGTGTATGTCTTTACCCCAAAAGGGGATGTGGTGGATTTACCCGCAGGCTCTACACCACTTGATTTTGCCTACCATATTCACAGTGATGTCGGCCACCGTTGTATTGGTGCAAAAATAGGTGGGCGTATTGTCCCATTTAGCTATCAATTACAAATGGGTGATCAAATTGAAATTATCACTCAAAAACACCCAAACCCAAGCCGTGACTGGTTAAATCCTAACTTAGGGTATGTCACAACCAGCCGTGGGCGTGCGAAAATCCAAAATTGGTTCCGTAAGCAAGATAAAGACAAAAATATCCTTGCAGGGCGTCAAATTCTAGATAGTGAACTATCACAGCTTGATATCAGTCTCCGCGAAGCAGAGAAACTGTTGATAGCTCGCTATAATGTTCATTCATTGGATGAAGTGTTAGCAGGAATTGGGGGAGGTGATATTCGTATTAACCAATTAGTGAATTTCCTGCAAAGTAAATTTAATAAAGCCACAGCGGAAGAAGAAGACCGCGCGGCAATGAAGACGTTGGAAAGCAAGTCTTCACTACCAAGAGCGCCATCTCATGGTAGCGGTCGAGTGGTCGTTGAAGGGGTTGGTAACTTAATGCACCATATTGCACGTTGCTGCCAGCCAATTCCAGGGGATGAAATAGTTGGTTTTATCACCAAAGGGCGAGGTATTTCCATTCATAGTTCAGATTGTGAGCAGTTAGCCGAATTACAAAGTCATGCGCCAGAACGCGTCATCGATGCGGTGTGGGGCGAAAACTATTCCAGCGGTTATTCTCTAGTGGTTAGAGTCGTAGCTAATGATCGTAGCGGGTTATTACGTGATATCACGACAATATTAGCGAATGAAAAAGTGAATGTACTTGGCGTCAGTAGCCGCAGTGATGTGAAGCAGCAATTGGCGACGATAGATATGACAATTGAGCTGTATAATATTGAGGTGCTGAGTCGGGTGTTAGCAAAATTAAATCAGTTGCCGGATGTTATTGAGGCAAAACGCCATTCCCAGTGATTTTCTTCATATTTTGAGTTGTAGGGGTGTTGGCTACACTTAGCTACTCGGGTCACATACTTATGTATGCTCCCCGAGATATCTTCGCTTGCCGCCTACCTACATCTCAAACTATTTTGAAAATCAGTACTGTTATATTGTCAGTGGTTTTCTTCATATTTTGAACCGCAGCGTTGTTGGCTGCGCGCTCTCATCTTAGTCACATACCGATGTATGCTCCTAGGGGCTCGTTTACTTGCCGCCTAGCTGCAATTCAAACTATTTTGAAAATAATTTTTTGCAAATGTTCAATAATCTTTTCTTTGTTTTTTCTTTTGTTGGGAAAAATTTGTTGATTTGCCTTTATATCTGGTAAGTTTGAGATAAAGATGACAATTAGAAACAAAAGAAAATCAAAGGTTAATACAATGAGTCAGGAAAAACCCGAAATCGAACGCTTATTATCCATTATGGCACAGCTGCGTGACCCACAAACAGGTTGCCCATGGGATAAAGTACAGACATTTAAAACTATTGCACCTTATACACTTGAGGAAACCTATGAAGTGCTTGATGCGATAGAACGAGAGGATTTTTCTGACCTAAAAGGCGAACTGGGGGATTTATTGTTCCAAGTGGTTTTCTATGCGCAAATGGCGAATGAAAAATCATTGTTTGATTTTAATGATATTTGCCAAGCAGTGAGCGATAAGCTTGAACATCGTCATCCACATATTTTTGATGCTAATAACATACTGAGTAGCTCAGAAGTGATTGAGGGATGGGAAAAACGAAAAGCAAAAGAGCGAGCTGAAAAATCGCAGTTTTCTGTGCTGGATGATATCCCGAATTCGCTCCCAGCACTAATGAAAGCCTATAAAATTCAAAAACGTTGCGCTTCTGTAGGGTTTGATTGGGATACCTTAGGTCCAGTGCTTGGAAAGGTCCATGAAGAGCTTGAAGAAGTCATGGAAGAAGCCACTCAAGTTGTCGTTGACCAAGCTCGCTTAGAAGAAGAAATCGGTGATTTACTGTTTGCAACAGTGAATTTATCCCGTCATTTAGGACATAAGCCTGAAATAGCGCTGCAAAAAGCTTGTAAGAAATTCGAAGGTCGTTTTCGCCAAATCGAAAAAAGCCTCGCGGAAAGTGGCAAAACGACAGAAAGTGCTACACTTGATGAGATGGAGGCACTTTGGAAGCAGGTTAAGAGCCAAGAATAAAATGGCTCGTCATATTTCGCACTACAGCGTTGTTGGCTGCGTTCGGCTACACGGGTCACATACTTAGTGTATGCTCCCCGAGATATCCTCTCTTGCCGCCTAGCTGTAGCACGAACTATCTAGAGCCCATGTTCGTCGGGTTTCGCACTACAGCGTTGTTGGCTGCGTTCAGCTACACGGGTCACATACTTAGTGTATGCTCCCCGAGATATCCTCTCTTGTTGCGATGGAGAGTTAGAGTAAATAGTTATTCAAAATCAAAGTTAGTGCAAAATCGCATTTTTTATACCTTATAATGAGCTGAAAGGATTTAGCTTTTATGTTTGAACTGTGTTAATCTATAAAAATAGATAAAGATGACTAATTTTGAAGCGATAAAAAAACTTTCGCTTTTAACTTGCTGATAATATTAGAGTATTGATGAAATTTAGCCTTATTATGCTTAGAACATTTGTAGCGAAATTAAGGTTCGGGTATACTGTTTTCCCGTCCTGTTATATCCATCATCTTTTAAACCTAAACTTTCAGGTTCAGCATGAAAACTAATTATATTTTTGTGACCGGCGGGGTCGTATCCTCTCTGGGTAAAGGCATTGCCGCAGCCTCTTTGGCGGCTATACTCGAAGCCCGTGGACTCAATGTGACTATTATGAAACTGGATCCCTACATTAACGTAGACCCAGGCACAATGAGCCCAACCCAACACGGGGAAGTTTTCGTTACAGAAGACGGCGCTGAAACTGACTTAGATTTGGGTCACTATGAGCGCTTCATTCGTACTAAAATGACTCGTCGTAATAACTTTACGACCGGCCGTGTTTACTCTGAAGTTCTGCGCAAAGAGCGCCGTGGCGACTATTTAGGCGCGACAATTCAAGTTATCCCACATATCACTAATGAAATTAAAGACCGCATCATCCGTGGTGGCGAAGGCCATGACGTTGTTTTGGTTGAAGTTGGCGGCACAGTAGGTGATATCGAATCTCTGCCATTCCTTGAAGCAATTCGTCAAATGGCAGCAGAAGTCGGCCGTGAGCGCACATTATATTTACACTTAACCTTAGTGCCATATCTTGCAGCCGCTGGTGAAGTGAAAACTAAGCCAACTCAACATTCTGTGAAAGAATTACTGTCAATTGGTATTCAACCAGATGTGTTAATTTGTCGTTCAGACAGAGTGATCCCAGCGAATGAGCGTGCGAAAATTGCGCTGTTCTGTAATGTACCAGAGAAAGCCGTTATTTCTCTCAAAGATGTTGATTCAATTTATAAAATCCCAGCCTTATTGAAATCACAAGGTTTGGATGAATACATCTGTAACCGTTTTCGTATTGATGCACCAGAAGCTAATTTAGCTGAGTGGGAACAAGTTATATACGAGGAAGCTAATCCAGCGGGTGAAGTCACTATTGGAATGGTGGGTAAATATATCGAGTTACCCGATGCGTATAAATCTGTAATTGAAGCATTAAAACACGGCGGTTTGAAAAACCGTTTAACTGTGAACATCAAATTAATTGATTCACAAGATATCGAAACACGTGGTGTTGAGTTATTAAAAGGTTTAGATGCTATTTTAGTACCAGGCGGCTTTGGCGAGCGTGGTGTTGAAGGGAAAATTCTGACCGCACAATATGCACGTGAAAACAAAATCCCTTACTTAGGAATTTGTTTGGGCATGCAAGTTGCATTGATTGAATTTGCACGTAATGTTGCCAATATGGCAGATGCAAACTCAACAGAATTTAAAGCGGATTGTAAATTCCCGGTTGTTGCGCTGATTACTGAATGGCGTGACGAAGAGGGTAACCTTGAAGTACGTTCAGAAGAGAGCGATCTTGGTGGAACAATGCGTGTTGGCGGTCAACCATGTCATTTAGTGAATGGTAGCCTTGTACGTGAAATGTATGGTTCAGAAACTATCATTGAACGTCACCGCCACCGTTATGAAGTGAATAATTTACTACTGAAACGTATTGAAGATGCGGGTCTAAAAATTGCAGGCCGTTCAGTGGACAATAAGCTGGTGGAAATCATTGAAAACCCTAATCATCCATGGTTTGTGGCATGTCAGTTCCACCCAGAATTCACTTCTACGCCAAGAGATGGTCATCCGTTGTTTGCAGGTTTTGTTAAAGCCGCTGGTAAGTACCAGAAAGGTGAGTTGAAATAAGATATGGGGAGGTCGGCGCAGGTGCACCAACTTCCCAAAATTTAACTTGTACTGAGGAAAACCTAATGTCCAAAATTGTTAAAGTGATCGGTCGTGAAATCATTGACTCTCGTGGTAACCCAACTGTAGAAGCTGAAGTTCATTTAGAAGGTGGCTTTGTTGGTTTAGCAGCAGCACCATCAGGTGCGTCAACTGGTTCTCGTGAAGCTCTGGAACTGCGTGACGGTGATAAAGCACGTTTTCTGGGTAAAGGTGTTCTGAAAGCAGTTGCTGCTGTTAATGGTCCAATCGCAGAAGCGCTGATTGGTAAAGATGCTAAAGACCAAGCTAACATCGATAAAATCATGATTGATCTCGATGGCACTGAGAACAAATCTAAATTTGGTGCAAACGCAATCCTTGCTGTATCTTTAGCAAATGCTAAAGCAGCAGCAGCGGCGAAAGGTATGCCTCTGTATGAGCACATTTCTGATTTAAATGGTACTCACGGTCAATACTCTATGCCTCTGCCAATGATGAACATCATCAACGGTGGTGAGCACGCTGATAACAACGTTGATATCCAAGAATTCATGATCCAGCCTGTTGGCGCTCCAACGCTGAAAGAAGCGGTTCGTATGGGTTCTGAAATCTTCCACCACTTAGCAAAAGTACTGAAGTCTAAAGGTATGAACACTGCGGTTGGTGATGAAGGTGGTTATGCACCTAACTTAGAGTCAAACGCAGCGGCATTAGCAGCAATTAAAGAAGCGGTTGAACAAGCAGGTTATGTGTTAGGTAAAGACGTAACACTGGCGATGGACTGCGCAGCATCTGAGTTCTATAACGCAGAAACCGGTAACTATGAACTGAAAGGTGAAGGTAAAACCTTTACTTCACAAGAGTTTACCCACTACTTAGAAGAGCTGACTAAACAGTACCCAATCGTCTCTATCGAAGATGGTCTGAACGAATCTGACTGGGATGGTTTTGCATACCAAACTAAAGTTCTTGGTGACAAAATCCAACTGGTTGGTGACGACTTATTCGTAACGAATACTAAGATCCTGAAAGAAGGTATCGATAAAGGCATCGCTAACTCTATCCTGATCAAATTCAACCAAATCGGTTCTTTAACTGAAACGTTGGCTGCAATTAAAATGGCGAAAGATGCAGGCTATACTGCAGTTATCTCTCACCGTTCAGGCGAAACTGAAGATGCAACTATCGCAGATTTAGCGGTCGGTACAGCAGCAGGTCAAATCAAAACAGGTTCTATGAGCCGTTCTGACCGTGTTGCTAAATATAACCAACTGATCCGCATTGAAGAAGCATTAGGTAAAAATGCACCATTCAATGGCTTAAAAGAAGTTAAAGGCCAAGCATAATTTATTTTGTTTAGCTAAAATCATTAATGGGAAGCGAAAGCTTCCCATTTTTTTGAATCAATGATATCCCCCCTCTAATCAACATATAAAACAACTTTATTGTTAAATAGAAGTCTGTCTGAAATTGTAAGCCAGTAGTGGTTTTTCTATTAATAATAAACTATTTTTATTTTTCCGCTTTTCCGTTCACTTATATAATATATTCAAAGGAATGAATATGAAAAATGATAAAACTAAATCATTAGTAACTATTACAGAAAATAATATTATTCGCAGCAATAAAATAGCCAATTTAAAAGAAGTGTCAAAGAAATTAACGATAGACACAAGTGAGTTAATAAATTCGAGTGGTATTGTTGAAAAAGGAAAAGTGGAATTTATTAAAACAAAAGATAAACGTTATGTTGTGAGGTATTTAAATGATAGTAAAAATAAGCCTACAATTAATAGCTATTTTTTGAGTTATAACAAAACCGACCAAAGCCATTTTTATCCATACTATATTGATATTCCTAAAAATCCATCAGACAGTTTCTTTTTATTTACAGATACACTAGATAAACATTCTTTAATTATCACTGATTATGATAAAGATCATTATCGGGTGTATCATGATTGCCGTACTAATAGTTCTATATTATATGACAATGTTGTCATGGCAGTTGATTATAAGGATTACCATATTAAAGGTAAGGAAAGTGGAAATGCAACGGCTTACATGCAGTATATTAATAATGAATGGCAACTATACTACCAAAGGCAAGAGACAAAATATTATGAAGGAAAAAAAACCTTAATATTAAGAGAAAATAGTCGGTTAGTACAAAAATCACCTAGTAAGGAAGTTAATAATAAAAAAGAATTTCTAAAATATAGAGATGCAGTACACCAAGAAACATTGTCATTAGCAAATGAGCTAAATATCGAAGTGAAGAAAATAGATAGTGGTCTCTATATTCAAGATAAAGATTCTCTAGAAAGTACCATAAATAATACGTGGAGAGATTTGAATGCAGTAATTTATAAAAAATTGAATAGAAACATTTCAATATTAGATGAGGTTCAAAATAGGTGGAGACATAAAATAAAACAATTATCTAAAACCTCAGTCAGTGAAAGATTACAAATCAAAGCTTTACAACAAAAAATAATACAGAGTGATATCTACATTAGCCTTTATCAAAATCGTTACAGTAAAGCTTTGGTAGAAGCCCGACAAGTTGAACGTAGTTGGTTATGGTGGCAGCTAAAAGAAAAATATGGAATGAATGCGGTTGTAAAGACAGGGGAGCTGATTATTCAAGGAGGAAGTGATGAAAACAAAAAAACGGTTAATGAGCGTTATGAAAATTTAGTTTTTGTGCATAAGAATTCAAACAATATTCCATTTAGACGACGTTTTAGCGAAGGTATGGAAGATTTTAATGAAGTAAATATTTCAGGTATTAATAGAAAAATGTCGTCTTTAGAATTAAAAAAGTTGTACTTAACATTGGAGCTTAGCCCGATAGAGCGTGGGGCATTGTATCGACGAATTAGTGAAATTAGCCATGAAGAATACATAAAGTATGTATTGAGCGAAACAAGTAAAGTCAGCAAGTTGTTTTATTCCTTTAATAGCCTATCAAACCGGTTAATGCCACAAGACTTCTATTTGTCACTTATGGGGGGAGAAACTAAGGGTCGATGTTATCCATTAGTTAGAGCAATGTCTGTAGCATTAGCTAGAGATGGGCAAAATGGTGCAGATGTATTAATTAATAAGCTATTTATTGCTTCTGCGAATCCAAAAGATAAAGACTCAATACTACTTAAATCAGCGCTAGAGAAGCTCCATTCAAATGTTGATGCGGTTGAAGCTTCTTTTTCTCATGGCCGGATGGGAATTGAAGAGACGCAAAATTTATTGGATGTAGGGGAAAAAACAGTAATGTTTGCGATTAATAGCCAAAATCATTCCATGCTGATTGGAAAAGTGGTGGGAAATGACCAATCACATTACTATTTTTATGACCCTAACTTTGGGCTATTTACATTTAATAGCAGTCAAGAACTCTTCATCGCTTTTAAAATGTATATGGTTGAACACAAAATGGCTGATTTTTATTCGGCATTTGGTAGCGCTAAAAAACCTCACTTTGAAATTATTACAATTTCAACTGAAGATATGGCGATTGTCTCTGTTGGTAATGGTTTAAAAGTAAGTCACTTAAGTGATTCAAATGAACTTAGTCAGTTAGCTAAAAGAGAGCAAGAGAGCCGCCGAGTTATTGAAAAGCAGGATACAATAAAAAATGACCTCCAGTTACAAGGAACTCTCAGCATTTTAGAGGCAGAGCAATGGGGGGACAGGCTAGATAATTCAATAAAAGGTTTGTTATTTGAGTATCAAATGACGAAAAAGTGGATCCCTATTTTTTCTACTTTACAAGAAACAAAGAATGGAAAATATCGTCTACAGTTCGTTAATTATGACGATCCAGAAAAAAGTCATTGGGTAGAAACGGAAGATACCACTTTTTTAGAGTTTAACCATTACTATAATAAAAAGATGGAAGAATTTAAAGCGTATTCCCATCTTGAAGAAAACGATATTAAGCTAAAAGAGTTTAGCAGTGACACTCACACTTTTGATGGATTAAATACGGGAATTGCTGTTCAATCACTCATTCAATGGTATTCGGATGAAAATAATAGTATTAAACCAATCGAAACTGATGGTTTTAATTTAGCCATTGCTCTAAAAATACATGGTTATATTAATCATGGCATGATCTCACACGGCATAATGAGTGATTTATCTAAAATTATAGGGGTTATTCGAAAAGGATTAAAAAATAATTTAACAGTAGAGTCTAAAGCCATTAATATTTTTTCTTCCTCATTGGTGCGAACAGCGAATGAAAGTACAGCGATTTTATTCAATGGTGCATTAGTTGGTATTGATGTATATGAGCTATCCCAAGCAAAAAACGAACCACAGAAGGTTATTTTTGGTACACAACTTGCCTTTGACTCAGCAAACTTGATAACGGGTGGTGCGAGTTTAGGAGCTGGGCTTCTAGGGGCTAGCGGGGTATCAACATTTATGAGTGGAGCTGGCGTTATTTGCGCTGGTTTGAGTATTGGCTTCACAAGTTTAGCTCGTAATTTTGTCGTTATAGGTGAAGATGCAAAATCTGTCGGCCATTATTTTTATATGTTAGATCAAGCTTATCAAAGTAATGGATATGACTATTTGACTAAGAAAAAAATAGCAACACCAAAATTTGGTGCGGTGTTTAAAAGAATAGATCTTAAAAATAACCAAATAGAATTTGATAGCCAGTATATTTATAGAACAACTTCACATTCTGCAGGGGGAGGGCGAAAAAATTATATTTTTTGGGCCGGTAATTTCCCTACAATGCTTCATGACCGGCAACAAGCTCTAAACATACGTCAAGGTATTGGTTATTCAAATAGCTATAGAGAATTTGATTATTTAGAGGCTGAAATAGTTGTTTTACCAACGACACCTAAATCTTACATTAAATATAATTATAATCTGTGGCCTGGTGCAACAACACGGCATGATAATGGATTTGATATTATTCGTCGCTTAGAAAACACAGATAAATTTGACTATGATTTTTATATTTTTCCAAGTGAGAATACAATAACACAAATATTCCATGAGTATGTAGATACACCAATAGAAGTAAATCTGGATGATAACTATCGTTATGTGGTTGTTCCTAAAATTCCTAATGAATGGTACGGAAAGTTGAATTATTCTATTAAGGGAAATGGTGGGGTATATAAAATAGCACCTCAATTAGGAACGAAAATTACATTATTTGATGAATCTGGTTCTAAATCACCTTCTAATTGGTTTATTGATGGCGCGTTTTTTGAAAATAATGAAATAATAATCCATCATAATAAAGTTGTTATTTCTGGAGTAGAAGTTAATTTTTCGCCATCAATGTCTAAAGATAATATATTGTATATTAATAATAATAATGAGATTTATAAAATTGATTTTTTGAATTTAGATTACTATCTTATTAGTGAAGATGGTCATAAGTGGGCAGGTAAGGGGGATGAATTATCTGCACATTTGGATAAGTTAAATTCTCAACACAAGTTTAATAGCCAATATATAATAATTGAAAATTATCAATATAAGGGGAGGAATGTGGGGCGTGCATTTTATCAGGTATCCACAGGTCGTTATATTTTCACTCATTCTTCTGATGATAAAACGAACAGCGCGGACTCTTTTGTTATTATTGGTGATTTATTTTATCTTTATTCTAAAAAATACAATTTAATATGGGCGATTAATTCAGATAATAAAATAAAATCCAAGTATATGCTAATTAATAATCAGGGAAATTCTTTTGAGTTAATGAATCTATGGGAAAACAATGGAGCTGTTTATTTTTCATGTCGCTATCAAGATCATGATCTACCGCAAGTTGTGACCTATATGATTGACGGCGATAACATTATACTCATTGGTATTTCTGTTGATGAGTTAACATACTACCGATTATCTGAAGGGCAAGATAAAATACCTAAGAAAATGTTAGAACAGGTTTTAGATAAGTATCTACTATCAGTGAAGGATCATGAAAAACTCGTTAGTGATAAAAATGCAAACCCATCAAATTTCGCGGAAATAATACTCATCACCGGTGTTGATAAGAATAACCGCGTTTATCACGATTGGCTGAAATCTGGCGATGGTACGGTTATTAAGTCAAATGTCATTTCTTATTTAGACTCTATGGATAACAAAAATACGCGCCTCAATAAATTAAGTCAACCTAAAGATATTATATTGGTCGCGAATCTAATTGATGAAAATGATAATGAGGTGTTTTATTTTTATAGTCAAGATAATAGCCTGATTTATCGTCAGGTTGGTGCTGCTCCTAATATATCTCAAATAGGTAAGCAACAAGTTAAGTACATTGAGGTTTCTAATGTAGATAGTATTGTTTTTTCTCACGGGATACTCCTTGTTATTAATCAAGATGGTATTGTTAATCAAATTACAGCTAAAGGAGAAATGAATAACTTTGCAATAAATGAAAATTGGTTTGATAAAAATGTGGTCTGGTGGGAAAATTTAAAGGAAGTAAATAATAAAATGAATTCATATTTATTACTTGGCCTTAAAAGAATGGATAATAATGAAGTTATACCTGCTTGGTATGATAATGGAAATATTATTATTGCTCACCAGTTATCCTCTAAAAACACATTACAATATTTAGGAATAGATAATAAATCGTCTGCTGCTATTATTTATGATATATCAAGTAAGCGACTTTATTGGCAGCCTTTAGCAACAACTATCGAGTTAGAGAAAGCTTTTACTGGAAATAAAATGTATAACCCAGCTTCATTACCATCTTTGTATGAAATATACCCTAACATGAGATTTGAAGCAGTCAAAAAATTAGCTGACGGGTTGCTCATGTATACTTCAAATAATGAAATTTTATATCACGATAGTGCGATTGCTCATGCAGATGGTAATAAAAGAGGGTTTCTCTCTTCATTGCTCATTAAAGGTGGAAATCAAAAAGACATCATTAATCCTCCCGTTATTGATAATGTCAAAAATATTGTCTTGAGCGCTGGAAATGAACAAGATAGCTATGTTATTTCCCGAGCGGCTTGGCTACATTATCAAGTGATTGTTATTAATAATCATGCAAGTGATTATTTAACCGATACTCTCGTTTTACCTGTAGATGATATGGGATCATTAGTTGTAAGCCGTTTTAACGATGATCTTATTCTTACTGATATCAACACTAATAGTATGTTATTAATTAATAAGGCTTTTGAACTAAATGCTGAAAAGTATCAGCATTTGCAACTGCGGTTTTTAAATTCAACAGAAGAAATCAAAGTAAAAGCGATAGTAGAAAACTATGGGCTTACTGGTGTTTTTTTGTCCGAAACCAGTAAATTTGATAAAAGTAGTGAAGAAATCGCACTGAGAAATGAAAATCAATTGTTACAGCTGGCAGATTCAACAGTGTCGTTGAATAACGATGAGAGTACATTTAGCAATCAGCGCATTGTCCATTCCCCTTTAATAAATCCCCCTCTTTACATCGGGCATATATTATAAATTGTGATAGATTAGCCATCCATCAGTGCTGGCTAATAAAATAGCCAAATTTAAATTAAAGTGTTGAGTATAACACTTAAGTGTATTGATTATTCTTAAGTTTATCTTTTTTATTGCTTTTTTGGTAATTAAAACTGAATGGTCGGTTTTGTAGTCTTTTGTGTCGCTGGAGCGACTCCTAGCTTGGTTTTTGTAAGGAAAATAAAACATTTCTTGTTGATTAAACGAAAAATGAATTAAATTGCGCGGGGTAGATCTCACTTTTAGGTTATCCACATTTTCATCTCAATAAATTAACTCTATATTTCACTCCTTATAAATAACTATTAACAATATGCACGCGCTAAAACTAAACTTGCTTCCAAAGCTATGGAGTAAACATGGACGCTTCAGAATCGTTAACACCATCAGTGAGCCCTACGCCCTCGAACAAACGAGGGTGGATAATCTTAGCTGTTGATATCGTATTATTAATTCTATTACTAAAATATTTACCATTCGATGACAAAGCGAATGCAGGTCTTGCAATGATGGTTTTCATTGGTGTGCTTTGGTTAACTGAAGCTATCCACGTCACCATTACTGCATTGTGTATTCCTATCTTAGCCGTCGGCTTAGGGCTGATGAATACAGGGGAGGCATTGAAATCATTTGCAAACCCAATCATTTTCTTATTCTTCGGTGGCTTTGCGCTAGCGACAGCTCTACATATCCAAGGTCTTGATAGGCTAATTGCTAATCGCTTACTTATGGCTGCTCGTGGGCGTTTATCAGTAGCGGTACTATTACTGTTTGGTGTAACCGCGTTACTGTCTATGTGGATTAGTAACACAGCGACCGCAGCAATGATGCTGCCGTTAGTATTAGGTATACTGTCTAATCTTGATGTCCGCCATGAGCGCAATACTTTTGTGTTTGTTCTATTAGGTGTTGCTTATAGTGCAAGTATTGGTGGTTTAGGTACGATTGTCGGTAGCCCACCAAACGCAATTGCAGCAGCAGCTTTAGGTTTAGATTTCTTATCCTGGATGAAATACGGTGTTCCAATCATGGTAGTGTTGCTGCCTATGATGTTCGTATTGATGTACATGATGCTTCGCCCTAACTTAAAACATCGCTTTGAAATTGAATTAGAGCATGTGAAATGGAATGGTAAACGTATTACTGCAATGGGGATTTTCCTGTTTGCGGTTGTTTGCTGGATCACCAGTACTTTCATTAGTGATGCGTTAGGTGGTGTGAAAGATTTAGACACCGTTATTGCAATGATTGCAGCTATCTTAATTGGTATAACTGGCGTAGCTAGTTGGTCTCAAATTCAAAAAAATACTGAGTGGGGCGTATTGATGCTGTTTGGTGGAGGTTTAACACTCAGCGCAATCTTAAGCTCTTCTGGCGCAAGTAAAATCATGGCAGACTGGATGCAAATGACATTTGGTGAAAGCCACTGGTTCGTTATTATTCTTGCTGTTACTGCTTTTATCATCATTCTGACTGAGTTTACTAGTAATACAGCGAGCGCAGCTTTATTGGTACCTATTTTTGCAACCGTTGCTGAAGCATTAGGTATGCCTGTGATTGTCTTAACAATGATCATCGGTATTGGTGCATCTTGCGCATTCATGTTACCTGTTGCTACACCACCAAATGCGATTGTGTTTGGTTCAGGCTATATTAGGCAGATTGAGATGGTACGTGTCGGTGCGGTATTGAATGTGGCCTGTATCCTAGTTATTTCATTGTTTGCTTGGTTTGTCTGGATGTAATTTAGTATCAAAATTCATCTTAACGGCCTCTTTTAGAGGCCGTTATTTTTTGTAGGCTAAATTAAAATTAGTTCGCTGTTTTAGCGATAAGGGCTTGCTGATTTTTCCCTATTTTTATGATGCCTTTATCTGAAAATATAATATCTGCATCTCCACGTACAGAGAAACTCATCGTATTTATAACCCCTTGAATATCGACTTTATTTTGTGGACAAAGAAAACTGTCTTTACATTGATATTGGTGGCTTTCAAGCACAATGTTACGTCCTGTCAATGTAGCCTGTTCATTTAGCTCTAAATGATTACCTTGAATATATGGAATATCAGTTTTGAATTTTGAGCTGTATTTGACAATGCCTTCACTAGGGGAAAGGGTGCTATTGCCAGATGCGCTGATATAGTTTTGTATGGCAGAGTGAATATTAAGGGAATTTTGCAGCTTTATTTGGTCTGCAACGACATTTAATTTTGCTAGTTGAATTGGGTTGCCTTGCTGCTGACTAATACTGATTTGGCTAGCTGGCTGCGTTGAAAACTTCAATTGGTTATAGTCTTCCAATTTTTGGGGTTCGAGCTGGTTATCTTTATCTTTGTTTTTCACATATTTTTTTTCAAACTTACCGGCAATTAAGGAGAGGCTATTAATATTATCAACGGTGCCATCTTTCCATGAAATGCCATTAGGATTCGCAATAACAAGGTTAGCGCGCTGCCCTTTAATACCTAATATTCCTTGCAGTTGGCTTGCTTCAGTCCCTGTAACTTCTGCAAAAATAAGCCTTGCTGCCTTATTATTAAGTTTGTTATTACTGTTAATATCATTATTAAAAATTAAGCCATCGTCATTAGATGAGAGACTTTCAAATGTATTAAATGAAATGTTGTTTTTTAGAGGGGCTTCTATATTAATGACCTTTGCCTTAGAGATATCAGGGGATCCGGCCAATGATGAGTGGTGATATAAAGTACAAGTTAATAGAGTGAATAATATGGTTTTCTTCATTTTTATTAGCTCCTTGCTGTAAAAATCCATTTTATGATTAAAAGTATAATGCACGGAGTGGCTTGTCTTAATAATCAAAAATTATCTGGGTTTAATAAAATATGATACGCAGACCCTCAATTGACCTAGATGAAACACGATATTTCCATTCTAGCCGCACCAAGGTGTGTTTCTATTTTGGTTATCAGACGTCTCTATTTGGGTTATCAAGAGAGCGAAGGCACAGATACTGATTAGCTTGAAAGGGGAGGCGGTCTGCAGCAAGTTAGAATTAATACACAAAAAAAGAGCCACTTATGTGGCTCTTTTCAATTTACCTATCAGCAATTATTGTGCTGTTGGTGGATGGCTGTGTTCAATATCCTCTGACTTCTTGGTAAAGCGGCGGCGGATCACCACGAAGAAGACAGGTACGAAGAAGATAGCCAATGAGGTTGCGGCAAACATTCCCCCAAGAACACCAGTACCTACTGAGTTCTGGGATGCTGAACCTGCACCGTTACTAAATACCAGAGGGATAACACCTAACATAAATGCTAAAGATGTCATTAGAATTGGTCGTAAACGCATTTTAACTGCATTCAGCGTTGCTTCGACTAACCCTTTACCTTCTTTCTCCATCAAGTCTTTGGCGAATTCAACAATCAAGATTGCGTTTTTCGCCGAGAGCCCAATGGTTGTTAAGAGACCTACTTTAAAGTAAACGTCGTTGTCTAGACCACGAACACTGGTAAACAGTAATGCACCAATAATCCCCAATGGAACGACTAACATAACTGAGAATGGAACTGACCAGCTTTCATAGAGAGCCGCCAAACACAGGAAGACCACTATCAAGGAGATTGCGTACAGAGCAGGGGCTTGGTTACCTGCTAAGCGTTCTTGATATGACATACCTGTCCACTCGTAACCAATTCCTTCAGGCAGGTTTTCAGTGGTGAGTTTTTCCATTAACAGCATCGCATCACCCGTACTTTTCCCAGGAGCTGCTTGGCCTTGAATGTTCATCGCAGGGACACCGTTATAACGCTCTAAACGCGGTGAACCATACTTCCAAGGATCTTTGGATTCGTCCATAAAGGCCGAGAACGGAACCATTTTACCTTGGTTATTACGAACATACAGGTTACTAATGTCAGAAGGTAACATACGGCTTTCTGCGTCACCTTGTACGTAAACTTTCTTCACACGACCACGGTCGATAAAGTCATTCACGTAGCTTCCACCAAACATAGAACTCAATGTTGCGTTGATATCACTGATAGCAACACCTTGAGCCTGTGCTTTTTGTTGGTCAATATAAATACGGTATTGCGAGGTATCATCCTGACCATTTGGACGAACACCTTGAAGCATTTCTGGGTGCTGAGCCGCTAATCCAAGTAACTGGTTACGGGCTTGCATTAATTTATCATGCCCCAAGTTACCTTTATCGACTAACTCAAAGTCAAACCCGTCTGCGGTACCTAACTCAACAATTGCGGGTAGGTTAAAGGCGTAAATCAATGCCTCTTGTTTTTGTGACAGTGCAATATTCGCGCGCTGTACAATCGCATCAACGTGGTTTTCATCGCCTTTACGTTCGCTCCAGTTTTTCAGAACGACGAAAGCGAGACCCATATTTTGTCCTTGACCGGCGAAGCTAAAGCCCCCAACGGTAAAGACCGATTCAACGTTTTTGGCTTCTTCGGTATGGTAGTAGTTATTCACTTCATCCAATACCGCTTGGGTTTGTTCTTGTGTTGAGCCTGGTGGTAACTGGATCATCGACAAGAATACCCCTTGGTCTTCCGCGGGTAAGAAGGAAGACGGTAAGCGGACGAACATGAACGCCATACCAACCACTAACAGCAGGTAAATCACTAAATAACGGCCAGTGCCGTTAAGCATACGGCTTACACTGTCGGTGTAGTGGTGTGCTTGTTTTTCAAATGTACGGTTAAACCATCCAAAGAACCCTTTTTGACTACCATGGCTGCCTTTTTCAATTGGCTTCAACATGGTGGCACACAGTGCTGGCGTTAAGATCATCGCAACCAGTACTGACAAGATCATGGACGATACAATGGTAATAGAGAACTGACGATAAATTGCTCCGGTAGAACCTCCAAAGAAGGCCATTGGGATAAATACCGCAGATAGAACCATTGCAATACCGACTAATGCACCTTGGATTTGACCCATTGATTTTTTGGTCGCTTCTTTTGGAGACAAGCCTTCTTCTTGCATAACACGCTCAACGTTCTCAACAACGACGATGGCGTCATCGACGAGAAGCCCGATGGCGAGTACCATCGCGAACATGGTCAAGGTGTTTATGGAATAACCAAATGCCGACAAGATAGCAAAGGTACCTAACAATACGACAGGTACTGCAATTGTTGGTATCAGCGTTGCACGGATGTTTTGTAGGAACAAATACATAACGACAACAACCAGCATGATTGCTTCCACTAACGTTTTAACTACTTCGTTAATCGAAATTTTAACGAATGGGGTTGTATCGTATGGATAAACAATCTCTAATCCTTGAGGGAAGAAAGGCTTCATTTCCTCAAGCGCAGCACGGACGTTATTAGATGTATCTAATGCGTTCGCACCAGTTGCCAGTTTAATACCAATACCTGCTGCTGGCTTACCATTAAAGCGGGCAATCGTACTATAGTTTTCAGCACCTAATTGAACATCAGCAACATCTTTAATACGTACCTGAGAACCATCTTGGTTAACACGTAATAAAATATTGCTAAATTCTTCAGGGCTATTTAAACGTGTCTGCGCAATGATAGATACGTTTAAACGCTGATTTGCAATAGAAGGTGCTCCACCGAGTTGCCCTGCTGCGACTTGGTTATTTTGTACCTTGATCGCATTAATGACATCTGTAGTGGTCATGTTGTACTTAACGAGTTGCTCTGGTTTTAACCAAATACGCATTGCATATTGGGTACCGAACAGCTGGGTTTCACCTACACCGTTAACTCGGCTAAGTGGGTCTTTAATATTTGACCCTACGTAGTCGGCAATATCGTATTGCCCCATTGAGCCATCGCTAGAAACGAAACCCGCAACCATTAAGAATGAACTAGTTGATTTATCGACACTAATACCTTGTTGCTGAACTTCTTGTGGCAACAATGGCATTGCCAGTTGCAATTTATTTTGCACCTGTACTTGCGCGATATCACCATCAGTTCCTGCTTCAAATGTCAGCGTAATGCTAGCAGAACCTGATGAATCACTGCTCGATGACATATATACCAAGTTATCGATACCGTTCATATTCTGTTCGATAACCTGCGTTACTGTATTTTGTACCGTCTCAGCATCCGCTCCTGGATAGTTAGCTGAAATAGAAACAGCTGGTGGCGCGATGGTCGGGTACTGTGAAACAGGTAACTGGATAATTGCCAACAGACCAGCAAGCATGGTGATAATTGCAATTACCCACGCAAAAATTGGTCTTTCTATAAAAAACTTAGGCATTAATCAGCCGCTCCCTTATTTAGACTTTTCTTCAGGTTTTGCCTGATTGTCTATGGATTGCGTTTCTAAGTTTGCTTCCTTAGGATTCACAACAATTCCTGGTTTGATTTTTTGTAAGCCGATGACAATGACACGATCACCTGCTTGTAGACCTTCAGTTACCAGCCATTTGTTGCCAACTGCTTGTCCTGCTTTAACTTGTCTGACTTCAACTTTATTCTCAGCATTAACAACCATGACTTGAGAAGTTCCTTGAGCCGTACGAGTTAAGCCTTGTTGCGGAACTAGAATCGCATTATCAATAACACCATCTTCTAATACAGCACGAACAAACATACCTGGAAGTAACTCTTTGTTCGGGTTAGGGAACATGGCTCTCATCGTGATAGACCCTGTTGTTTCATCAACAGTGACATCAGAGAATTCTAGAACGCCTTTTTGAGCATATTCTTGACCGTTATTATTGATCAAACGGACAGGAGCTTGCCCTGATTCTTGCTGCACAGCACCTTTCGCTATCTCATTTCTCAGACGTAAAAAATCGTCACTCGATTGCGTTACGTCTACATAGATAGGGTCAAGTTGCTGAACTCGCATTAATTCAGTGGTTTGCCCTGATGATACTAAAGCCCCTTCAGTCACATTCGATTTGCCAGTACGGCCGCTAATCGGTGCGGTGACTTTGGTATAATTCAGGTTGATACGTGCAGTTTCAACCGCTGCGTCAGCCGCTTTGACGGCAGCAAGTGCTTGCGCATAGGTTGAGGTTGCTTGGTCGTATTCCTGACGACTAATGTAATTAGTTCCTAATAATGGTTTATAACGCTTCACCGTTAAGGCAGCCAGATTTGCATTCGCTTGTGCTTTTGCTAGCTCCGCTTTTGCGCTGTCATAGGTTGCTTGGAATGGTGCAGGATCAATTTGGTATAAAGATGTTCCTGCTTCTACGTCGCTACCTTCTTTATAGTTGCGCTTTAAAATGATGCCACTAACCTGAGGGCGAACCTCGGCAACACGAAATGCGGATGTACGGCCTGGTAACTCGGTTTTGAGAGTCAGAGGTTCGGCTTTAAGCGTAACAATTCCTACTTCAGGCGCCGGGCGTTCTCCGCCACCTTGTTGTTCATCGTTACAACCAGATAAAGCCAAGCCACCTGAAAGAACTAACAGAGCCAGAGGTAACACCCCTCTGTTTTTTCGCATAAGTTAACCTCAATTAATCAATATGAGTTCAAAACAAAAATAAGAAAAATGGTAAACAATATGATTTATCACTATGCTATAGTACAAACATACACGAATGTATGTAAATCAGCTTTCGATAGAAACGGGTCACAATGGCACGAAAAACTAAACAACAGGCTGAAGAAACCCGTCAGGAAATATTAGATGCTGCCATCAAAACATTCTCTGAACGAGGAGTTTCTGCCACATCATTAGCCGATATTGCAAAAGCAGCCGGGGTTACCCGAGGTGCAATATATTGGCATTTCAAAAACAAAGTTGATCTCTTTTATCAAGCTTGTGAATTTGGTGATAATCAAATAATACAAGCTGAAGAATATTATCGTTCTAAATATACCAATGATCCACTTTCAATACTAAGAGAATTATTAATTTATATTTTGACTGACTTTATTGAAAGCCCAAAAAATCGCGCTTTGATGGAAATTTTCTTTTTGAAGTGTGAATTAGTTGGTGAAATGGCTGAGTTAGTTGATTTTAAACGCGCTAATTATATTGCGAGTCAATGCCGAATAGTTGGCAATTTGACTGCCTGTATTGATGCAGGACAGCTTCCCGCAGACCTTGATGTGGAATGTGCTGCGATTATGATCCGTTCACTAATGTCGGGTTTATTAGAGAACTGGCTACTCCAATCAGAAAATTTTAATCAACATACAATCACATTGGTTGATACACTATTAGAAACACTAAAGTGTAGTACGACAATCCGGTTAAAACCAATTCAAACTGAATAAGTGGAGTCCATATGTCCTCTATCTTGATTATTGCCAATGGGGCACCTTACGGCAGTGAAACACTGTTCAACTCATTGCGACTAGCGATAACGTTAAAAGAGCAAGAGCCACAGTTAGATTTAAAAATTTTTCTGATGTCAGATGCAGTGAGCGCAGGATTGGCAGCTCAAAAGCCGAAAGAAGGTTATAATCTTCAACAAATGTTAGAGATTTTAACGGCACAAAATGTCCCTGTTAAATTATGTAAAACGTGTACAGACGCCCGTGGTGTGAGTGACTTAACTCTTGCTGATGGTGTTGAGGTCGGCACATTGGTTGAGCTTGCAAGCTGGACATTAACAGCTGATAAGATATTAACTTTCTAGCATTTTACGTAAAATGTGTTTAATTAGATGAAAGTAAGTGTTGGTAGGCGACTATCGGCACTTTGCCTAATTAAACAATATTATTATTTGTATAAAGGAATGCCATTATGATGAAACAACAATGGAAGTGGCGGCAGTTAGTATCGATAACACTGTTTTTTTTCATCATATCTTTTTCCAGTTCAATTACGGCATTAACATCTAATAACTTACCTGATAAGAATGAAATAAAAAGTGCGCTCAGCGCATTGAATAAAAAAAGTTCACTCAGTGAAGAAGATAAACTTGCTCTCGCTGATCTGGAAAAAACCTCAGATTTTTATAACGAGCTGGATAAACTTGAACAGCGAACGGCTGAACTGCAAAAAAAACTCAGTAGCGCGAGTGCAGAATCGAAACAAGCAGCACAAGGTTTGTTGCAAATAAAAAATGAAAATAAGCAACGCACCGAAAATTTCCTACGAAAAATACAAGATAGTTCTCTTTCACAATTAGAAGCATTACAAGCCTCTTATTTAGAAAGTCTGCAAATAGAGCAAAATGACCTTGCAACCTATAGTAGCCAATTAATTGGCTTACAAACGCAGCCTGAAAGGGCACAAGCGATGATGTTGGAAAATGCGAGGCGCTTACAAGAAATTCGTAATGAGCTAAATAGTTCATTGAATGAATCTGTGAATTTAAGACCGACTCAAATTACCATGCTGCAAGTTGAACAGTATTTATTGCAGCAACAAAATGAATATCAAAAACGTATTCTACAGGCGAACACTCAATTACAAGATGTGCTGCAAAAACAACGTGATTATACCGCAGCCTATATTGAGCAATTGGAGCACCATATTCAGCAAGTACAAAACGCGATTAGCCATCGCCGACTAAATGACTCCCAATCAACAGTGCGTGAAGCATTGAGTACTTCTGAAACCGATATTGAAGCGCAACAGAATCCCATTATTCAAAAAGAAATTACGATTAATAATGCGCTCAGTGACCGTTTAATCGCAGTGACCGAAAATAGCAATAAACTGGTGCAAAATGGTATTCGAGTTAAAACATGGCTTGAAAGAGCGACACAGTCTGAACGAAATTTAAAAGAGCAAATTAATGTATTACGCGGTAGCTTATTGCTTTCACGAATTTTATTTCAACAACAAATTGACTTGCCACCTGACATTTTAACGAAAAATTTACCCACAACGATTGCCGATTTGCGGCTTGAACAGTTTGATATTAACCAACAGCGTGATGAGCTTTATCAACCTAATGATTATATTACGAAGTTGGAACAGCAATTTGAAATAAAAACAGGGGATGAGCCAGCAAATAGCACACTATTATCAGCTGAAGATAAATCTACATTATTGAAATTATTGGAAGTACGCCGGGGTTTATTAGACGAACTCAACCAGCAGCTTGGTGGGCAAATTTCGCAAGCTATCAACTTGCAACTGGATCAAAACCAATTATTGAGTGTGGTGAGCTCTCTTGAAAATACCTTGGCGCAACAAATATTTTGGGTGAATAGCAATAAGCCAATCGATTTGGAATGGGTTAAAGGTTTCCCTGAAGCCGCAGCGACACAAATTAATAGCTTTGATTTTAGTTTATCGAACCGCAGTATTAAACGAGGAATGAGTAACTCTCTGTTAGTGGTTATTCCACTTGTTTTGGTTGCCCTGTTGTTTATTTGGTTTAACCGTAAAATTAATAATCGATTGCAAGATATTGACCAGCGGCTTTCCAGTTTGCGTAACGATAGTGTGTTAAGCACACCTTTTGCGCTGCTGCTGACATTAATACAAACCTTGCCTATTTCACTGTTTTTACTGGCATTAGGTTACTGGTTTTTGAAAACAGGAAATGTACAAGGGCCCTTCTTTTGGCAATTTTGCCAACAATTGGCGATATTTTGGGCGTTATTTGAGCTAACTTTCCGCGTGTTAAAACCGCAAGGTATTGCGCGAAAACATTTTGGTATCGAAAAAGAGAAAATATCCCAGACGCGGCGCCAAATGCTCCGGTTATCGATTCCGTTGGTACCACTCATTTTCTTCTCCACTTATGGGGTTACTAACCCACTGAAAGTGTCTGAGGACGTGATAGGTCAGTTAATTGTACTGGTTTCTCTTATCTTGTTGTGTATCTTTACGATTCCTTTTTGCAAACAAGTTTGGCAAGAGAAGGGCAGCCACTTAACGCGTAGTATTGTCGTGACATTGCTGACATTTTCGCCATTAATTTTAGTGGGATTAATGATGGCGGGCTACTACTACACCACGTTACGCTTAGCAAACCGTTGGATAGACAGTTTATACCTGTTATTGCTGTGGTATATCACTTATAGCGCGTGTTTGAGGGGGTTAACATTGGTTGCTCGTAAATTAGCATATCAACGTGCCATAGAACGCCGTGCGATGTCGAAGCAAGAAGATGCTGAAAATGAGCCAATCAAAGAGCCACCAATGACTATTGAGCTGATTAGCCAGCAATCGTTACGCCTCACCACGATGGTGTTGTTTATTATCTTTGCATTGGCGTTTTACGCAATTTGGTCTGATTTCATCACTATTTTCTCTTTCTTAGATAGCGTGAATTTGTGGGGTTATACCACCACCTCTGCAGACGGTGGCAATATCTTGCAATACGTGACTCTGGCTAATTTAATCTTAGCGTTAGTGATTATCGTCGTGTCGTGGGTCATGACACGGAACTTACCGGGGTTGCTCGAAGTGTTGGTCTTATCGCGGTTAAAACTTCGTCAAGGTTCCACTTATGCCATCACGACAATATTGACTTATATTATTGTGGGAATTGGGGCGATCGCCTCATTAGGGATGATTGGTGTCACGTGGAACAAGCTGCAATGGTTGGCGGCAGCCTTAACGGTCGGGTTAGGTTTTGGCTTACAAGAGATTTTTGCAAACTTTGTTTCCGGGATCATTTTGTTGTTTGAACGGCCGATCCGCATTGGCGATACGGTGACGATTGGGACCTATTCAGGAACAGTTAGTAAAATTCGTATTCGGGCAACCACGATCGTCGATTTTGATCGTAAAGAGGTGATCATACCCAATAAAGCCTTTGTGACTGAACGGTTGATCAATTGGTCGCTTTCAGACACCGTCACACGAGTAACGATAGCGATTGGGGTAGCTTATGGTTCAGATCTCGATAAAGTAAAACGCGTTTTATTATCTGCAGCCACCAGTAATAGCAAGGTAATGACGGAACCTGCTCCCAATGTTTATTTCACCACTTTTGGGGCAAGTACGCTAGATCATGAATTGCGTTTTTATGTGCGGCAGATAGGTGACCGTGGTGTGACCAGCGATGAAGTGAACCGTGCGATAGATAAATTATGTCGAGAAAATGATATTGATATTGCATTCAACCAGTTAGAGGTTCATTTGCATAATAGCAAAGGGGATGAAGTGCAAGAAGTGAAACGTACACCAAAAGACAGTGATGACAACCTACCAAGTTAATTAGATTTCATCTGTGCGGGTGGCTTGTGCCGCCTGCATCTGTTTGGAAATATAATCATTTTTAACAATATCAAGAGCTTTTAATACAATATCGGCTTCAATACCTGAATTTTCGAGTAAATAAATCAAATCAACGGCAAGTTGTACTTCTTGGGGGGCATCTTTGAGCGAATTCATAGTGATCCCTTCTGAGATTTAATCAAAATATTGATTTTCTTGATGTTCAATGGCTTTTTCAATACGCAAAAGTGCTTGGCGGCATCGGTACAAACGGCCTGCGAGTACAGCAAGTTCTTTTTGGCATTGGTGCTGCAAACGGTGGTCGGTTAGCTCACTTAAATGAAGTTCTTTTTCACTCACCATGGCCTGCAAGCGTCGTTCATAGTCTTGATGTTGTGATAAACGTTCATATAAATCAACCTGTTCCCTTTTTTTAGTAAAACTGGATTCTTTTTCACGTAGCGTTTGTGTAGAGATCTCTCGTGAAATTGCTTGCATTTGATGGACAATTTTTTCAGTCAGAAAATTGACCTGCTCGCTGTGGTTTAACGTTACGCTATGGCACAATTGCTGGTATAAGGTCTGCAATTCGTTTTGGCAATCCCCCAAACGGGTTGATTTGCGACTAAACAATTGCATATCGAAGCGTGAATGTGAAAATTCAAGATCCTTTATGGGTTCCACTCGTGTTTTCAATTCATCAATTTGCTTTTTTAACGCGTCCAAAAGAGCGGGAATTTTCATTTTTTGTTCTCATTAAGTGTCAAAAATAGCGGAATATTGATATTCAGCAACAAAACTGATGCCAAATTGACGGCTTCTTATTGCATTTTTATGGTACTTTACATAGATTCTACACTTTCGTGTTTACTACATGGCTTTTATTATGACCGCTAAAGAGCAACAACTGCAATTGATTAAAGAAAGTATCGCATCGATTCAAGATTATCCAATCGAAGGCGTGATCTTTCGTGACATTACGACTTTATTAAATAACCCTGCTGCATACCAAGCAACGATTGATATGTTAGTGGAGCATTATCAAAATAAAGGCGTCACTAAAATTGTAGGAACTGAAGCGCGTGGTTTCCTATTTGGCGCGCCAGTTGCATTACGTTTAGGCGTAGGTTTTGTCCCTGTGCGTAAAAAAGGGAAATTACCACGTGAAGTATTGAGTATGACTTACGACCTTGAGTATGGCACCGATACGCTTGAGATCCATAAAGATAGCATCAGCCCTGAAGATAACGTCTTAGTTGTTGATGACTTACTCGCGACCGGTGGTACCGTGGAAGCAACGGTAAGAATGATCAAACAGCTTGGTGCTAATGTTGTTGATGCGGCATTTATCATCTGTTTACCTGATCTTGGTGGCGTTGAACGCCTACAAAAAGAAGGTGTTTCTTCTTATAGCCTTGTTGAGTTTCCAGGCCACTAATCTTTATTTTCCCTCTATTTTTATCACAGCCTCGCTGTATAGGTTGAGGCTGTGGTAGCATGGTACTATGATTATATATATTCACGTACCATGTTAAATGACAGTGGAATCCATGAGCTATCAGGTACTTGCCCGTAAGTGGCGCCCCCAAAAATTTTCAGACGTTGTTGGCCAACAGCACGTTTTGACTGCACTCGCTAATGGGCTAACGCATCAGCGGCTTCATCATGCCTATCTTTTTTCCGGCACACGTGGTGTAGGGAAAACGACGATTGCGCGCCTATTTGCTAAAGGCCTTAATTGCGAAACAGGGATCACAGCCTCACCTTGTGGACAATGCGCTAATTGCCTTGAAATAGAACAAGGGCGATTTGTCGACTTAATTGAAATTGACGCAGCCTCCCGAACCAAAGTCGAAGATACGCGTGAATTATTAGACAATGTTCAATATGCGCCAGCACGTGGGCGCTTCAAAGTTTATTTAATTGACGAAGTACATATGCTGTCTCGTCATAGTTTCAATGCGTTGTTAAAAACCCTTGAAGAACCGCCTGAACATGTGAAGTTTTTATTGGCGACGACGGACCCGCAAAAACTCCCCGTGACCATTTTGTCTCGCTGCTTGCAATTCCATCTAAAAGCGTTAGATGTCACGCAAATCAGTGAGCAACTTGAACTCATCCTGAATGCAGAAAATATTGAGCATGACCAACGTGCTCGCCAGCTGATAGCAAGAGCGGCTGATGGCAGTTTACGTGATGCATTAAGCTTAACTGACCAAGCCATTGCGATGGGGCAAGGGAAAGTCACGGCTGATATTGTCAGCCAAATGCTAGGAACCCTTGATGACGAGCAGCCATTAGCCATTATTGAAGCACTAGTACGTGCTGATAGCATGGCGGTGATGGGACAGGTAGAGCAAGCTGCCAGCCGCGGTGCGGATTGGGAAAACTTGCTGGTGGAAATTTTGTCGCAATTACACCGTATCGCGATGATCCAACTGCTTCCTGCTGAACAAGAAACAGATCCGTCATCGACAGAAGGGCGGCTACGGCAGGTCGCAAGGGTCATTTCCCCTGCAGACCTTCAACTGTTTTACCAAACGTTATTAGTCGGAAGAAAAGAACTCCCCTATGCCCCTGAGCGGCGTATGGGGGTTGAAATGGCACTATTACGTGCATTGGCTTTTCATCCTAAAAATGTGATTGCTGAAATTGAAGCACCGCCAAAAGTTATTCCACAAGCCGCTGTTCAATCTGCACCGTCTGCGGCATCAAATATGGCGCAAAGGGTGCCTCCGGCACAAGCGCGAGCAGAAAATCTGCCAGACAATAGCCCAACTTTACAGTTATTGAAGGCTAGGCAGGCGTTACAATCTCCACAAAGTGAGGATCCTAGCCCAAAAAAGGCTAAACCGGTGATGCCTGAAAGGGCTAAGCCGGCGGCATCAGCACTGGAAAGGCTGGCTGCCGTGACCAGCAAACATCAACAAAATGTGGTCAATAAAGCGTCTCTGGCAGCTAAACCACAAAAACCAAAGCAGTACCAATGGAAGCCTCAAAATGAAGAGGCGATGGCGCCAAAAGAGGCAGTGACAACGCCAAGCGGGATCAAAGAGGCGTTGGAATATGAAAAAACGCCTGAGTTAGCCGTTAAAATTATTGAGGAAGGGCGAATTCGTGACAGTTGGTCTGGGAAGATTGCAAAATTAAATATTCCCAAACTGGTTGAACAATTAGCTTTGAATTCATATATAGAAGAGTTAAGCGAGTCGCAAATTGTTTTACATTTGCGCTCGGCTCAGAAGCATCTGGATAAACCATCGGCACACAAAGCGTTGGAAGAAGCTCTGAGCGAACTATATGGTCGTACTGTTGAACTGAAAATCGTTCATGATGATAATAGCGAGGTGAAAACCCCGTTAGAATGGCGACAGGCGATTTATGAAGAAAAACTGGCACAAGCACGCCAGTCTATTATTGCGGATAAAACGATTCAAAAACTGCGCTCAATGTTTGATGCGCAATTAGATGAAGAGAGTATTCGCCCCGTTTAACGCTACAGTCTCATTGTTAAGCTGTAGCCTCAGTTGTGAGAGATAACTATGTTTGGTAAAGGTGGATTGGGTAACCTGATGAAACAGGCCCAGCAAATGCAAGATAAAATGCAAAAGGTTCAGGAAGAAATCGCTCAACTCGAAGCTACAGGTGAGTCTGGAGCTGGCTTAGTTAAAGTGACCATTAATGGCTCACATAACTGCCGCCGTGTTGAAATTGACCCTAGCTTGCTCGAAGACGACAAAGAAATGTTAGAAGATTTGATTGCAGCGGCATTTAATGATGCTGCGCGTCGCATCGAAGAAACGCAAAAAGAAAAAATGGCTAGCGTTTCAAGTGGTATGCAATTACCACCAGGCTTTAAGATGCCATTCTAATGCAAACAAGTCCGCTTCTTGAATCGTTGATGGAAGCGTTGCGCTGTCTTCCGGGGGTTGGCCCCAAGTCAGCGCAGCGAATGGCTTTTCATCTTTTACAGCGTGACCGTAGTGGTGGAATGCGTTTAGCACAATCACTCACTCGAGCCATGTCTGAAATTGGTCACTGCCGTGATTGCAGAACATTTACAGAACAAGATGTTTGTAATATTTGCGATAACCCACGCCGCCAACAAAATGGTTTAATTTGTGTGGTTGAAAGCCCAGCAGATATCTATGCAATTGAACAAACTGGTCAATTTTCCGGGCGCTATTTTGTGTTGATGGGGCATTTGTCACCTCTTGATGGTATTGGCCCAATGGATATCGGCCTTGATAGGCTTGAAGAGCGTTTGGCGTCAGAGACGGTCAATGAGGTCATTTTAGCAACCAATCCAACGGTAGAAGGGGAAGCGACGGCAAACTATATTGGGCAAATGTGTGGCCAATATGGGGTGGCAGCGAGCCGAATTGCGCACGGGGTGCCTGTGGGTGGGGAGTTGGAAATGGTTGATGGAACCACACTTTCTCACTCGTTGGCGGGGCGCCAACGGCTCTAAAGTCCTCGTCATTCTTTGCGCCGTAGCGTTGTTGTCTTCATGCATCAACCCTAGTCACATACTTGTGTATGCTCCCAGGGATTAATGCATTCGACGCCTAGCTACGGCACAAATTATTTAGAGGATGATGGTGAGGTGCTGTTTTTAAAATTTAAAGGCAAACCCCTCAAAGCAAAACCCTTAATTCAAAAATATCCTTCAAGCAAAAGCATCGTAGTCTTCGGTCATTTCCTTTCGTTCATATTAATTTAGCTGCTAATTTGTGGTTAGTGGTTGAATTCTATTTTTTCGCCCCCAATTAATCTGCATCGATAAGTCAAACCTATCCAATTAAATTAGATTGATGAAATAGAGGCGATTAATGAGTATGAAAGGACAGGAAACTCGTGGTTTCCAATCAGAAGTTAAACAACTCCTCCAGTTAATGATCCACTCCCTTTATTCCAATAAAGAGATTTTCTTACGTGAATTGATCTCTAACGCATCTGATGCGGCGGATAAACTGCGTTTTCGTGCATTATCTAACCCCGAACTGTATGAAAACGATGGCGAGCTGCGCGTGCGTATTAGTGCCGACAAAGACCAAGGTACATTGACCATCAGCGATAACGGTATCGGTATGAGCCGTGAAGAGGTGATTGAAAACCTCGGAACTATCGCGAAATCAGGCACAAAAGCATTCTTAGAATCATTAGGTAGTGATCAAGTCAAAGATAGCCAAATGATTGGTCAATTTGGTGTGGGCTTCTATTCCGCATTTATCGTGGCTGACAAAGTAACAGTACGTAGCCGTGCGGCAGGTGCTCCAGCAGACGAAGGTGTGTTCTGGGAATCTGCCGGTGAAGGTGAATACACTATCGCTGATATTGAAAAAGCAGAACGCGGCACTGAAATTACCTTGCATTTGCGCGATGATGAAAAAGAATATTTGGATAACTGGCGCTTGCGTTCAGTGATTAGCAAATATTCTGATCATATTGCCTTACCGGTTGAAATTGAAGAAAAAAATGAAGAAGACGGTACGGTTACTTGGGAAAAAATTAACCAAGCGAAAGCATTATGGACGCGTAGTAAGTCTGAAATTTCAGATGAAGAATACATCGAATTCTATAAACATATTTCCCATGACTATGCAGACCCGCTGACATGGAGCCATAACCGTGTAGAAGGTAAGCAAGAATACACCAGCCTACTATATGTACCTTCTAAAGCGCCGTTTGATTTATGGAATCGTGACCAACAGCACGGCTTGAAACTCTATGTTCAACGCGTATTTATTATGGATGACGCAGAGCAGTTCATGCCGAATTACCTACGCTTTATTCGTGGGGTGTTGGATTCCAATGATTTACCGCTGAACGTTTCACGGGAAATACTGCAAGACAGCGCATTAACCCGTAGTTTACGCAGCGCATTAACTAAACGCGTTCTGCAAATGTTGGAAAAGCTAGCTAAATCTGATACCGAAAAATACCAAACCTTCTGGCAACAATTTGGCTTAGTAATGAAAGAAGGCCCAGCAGAAGATATGGCAAATAGCGAAACTATTGCTAAACTTCTGCGATTTGCAACGACTCATACCGATAGTAGCGTACAGAATGTCTCTTTAGAAGACTATGTAAGCCGTATGGTTGAAGGCCAAGATAAAATCTATTACATCACCGCAGACAGCTATGCAGCGGCAAAAGGTAGTCCGCACCTTGAGTTATTCCGTAAAAAAGGTATAGAAGTCTTGCTGTTATCTGACCGTATAGATGAATGGATGATGAATTACTTATCGGAATTCGACGGCAAACAGTTCCAATCCGTAAGTAAAGCCGATGAGTCATTAGATAAGCTAGCGGATGAAAACAAAGCGGAGCAAGAGGAAGCCGATAAGCAGTTAGAGCCCTTTATTGAGCGCGTAAAATCATTCTTAGGTGAGCGTGTTAAAGAAGTTAAACTTACACACCGCTTAACGGATACTCCAGCCATTGTGACAACCGACGTAGATGAAATGAGTACTCAGATGGCGAAACTGTTTGCAGCAGCAGGGCAAGCCGCGCCGGAAGTGAAATATAACTTCGAACTGAACCCAACGCATCCGTTGGTGAAAAAAGCAGCTGAAGTCACAGATGAGTCCGTATTTGCAGATTGGGTTGATGTATTGTTGGATCAAGCATTACTAGCAGAACGCGGTACATTGGAAGATCCAAACCTATTTATACGAAAAATCAATGAATTACTTCTAAAGTAATTTAATTTGGTATTTTCGTTATTGAGCATAAACCACGCTTTTGCTTGTGCTTTAGCGTGGTTTTTTTCTTTTGCGAAAAAAGATAAATGCGAAATCGTTTACGTGTGTTCTTGAGTAAAGCGGCATGCTAATGGTATGGTAGCTTGTTTTCTTTTCAAATTATAAAAATCTAAATAGCAAGGGGTTTACGCAATGCGTATCATTCTGCTTGGCGCTCCGGGCGCTGGTAAGGGCACTCAAGCTCAGTTTATTATGGAAAAGTTTGGGATCCCTCAAATTTCAACTGGTGACATGTTACGTGCCGCTGTTAAATCAGGGAGCGAGCTCGGTTTACAAGCTAAAGAGCTGATGGATAACGGTAAATTAGTTACTGATGAATTAGTTATCGCATTAGTTAAAGAGCGCATCAAACAAGATGACTGCCGCAATGGCTTCTTGTTGGATGGGTTCCCTCGTACTATCCCACAAGCGGATGCCATGAAAGAAGCAGGCATCACGGTTGATAACGTGCTGGAATTTGATGTACCTGATGAAATTATTGTTGAGCGCATCATTGGTCGTCGTGTACATGCACCATCAGGCCGTGTTTACCATATTAACTTTAACCCACCAAAGGTTGAAGGCAAAGACGATATAACAGGTGAAGAACTAACCATCCGTAAAGATGACCAAGAAGACACCGTACGTAAGCGTCTGGTAGAATATCATGCATTAACCGCGCCTTTAATTGCGTATTACCAAAATGAAGCTAAAAAAGGGAATACCAAGTACTTCAAATTAGATGGTACGCGTAAAGTAGCCGAAGTTAGTGAAGAACTGGCGAAAATTTTAGGTTAATATTTGTACTTATTATGCTTTGCATTGCAGTTATAGTTACTGTGATTCGAATTGTTTTAAGTATAAAGGTATTATATGAAGGCAGCGGTGATCGCTGCCTTTCTTTTTTATACCACTTGGTGACAAAAATCGTTAATTAACTGTGCTAAAGTTGGGAATAATTATCAATTAGGAGTTGTTTCATGTCAGAAAAAAAAACCGGCATTTTGTTAGCTAACCTAGGAACCCCTGATGCCCCAACAACCTCAGCAGTGAAACGCTATTTAGCCGAATTTCTTAGTGATAAGCGCGTTATTGATGTACCTCGCTTGATTTGGAAACCCATTTTGCATGGGGCGATTTTACCGCTTCGTTCTTCTAAAGTCGCCAAATTATACCAATCGATTTGGTTAGAAGATGGCTCGCCATTACTGGTCTATTCCTTACGTCAAAAACAGAAGTTAGCGGAATTATTGCCGGATACTGCCGTAGAGATAGGTATGAGTTATGGTTCCCCTTCAATTAAAAGCGCAGTGGATAGTTTGTTAGACCAAGGCGTGACCGATTTAGTCGTCCTCCCACTGTATCCACAGTATTCCTGTACGACCACAGCCGCGGTGTATGATGCATTAACGAGAGCATTTGCCAGCAGACGAACCATTCCAAACGTGCAATTCATTCGCAGTTATGCGACACATCCCGCTTATATTCAAGCGCTAGTCAGCTCGATAGAAGAAAGCTTCGCTCAGCATGGTGAGCCCGATAGGCTTGTACTGTCTTTCCATGGCATTCCACAGCGTTATTGTGATACTGGAGATATTTACCAGCAAGAATGCGAAAAAACGGCTGAGGCACTCCGTGAGGCGTTGAATTATCCAAAGGATAAAGTCATGCTGACCTACCAGTCACGTTTTGGGCGTGAGCCATGGTTGATGCCCTATATGGATAAAACGATGCATGAATTACCCAGCCAAGGTGTAAAATCAGTTCAGGTTATTTGCCCTGGTTTTTCAGTTGATTGCTTAGAAACATTAGAAGAAATTAGCGAACAAAATAAAGAGTTTTTTATGAGTAGCGGTGGTAATCAATATAATTACATACCAGCTTTAAATGACAATCCAAATAGTATTCATATGATTAATACAATAATTCAAGGTATACTAAAATAATCTATTCAGCAAAATAATGTAGAAAAGTTTGCTTATCGATATATCAATAAGCGGATTATAGACTATAATCACTTATCTGAAATTATAAATGATTGAACAAATGTTATGTCTTTTGGAATTAATATGAGCAATAAGCAGCAGCCACCACAGAGTAATATAGAGCAGAAGACGACTTCTGCTCATCAATTTCATATACAACAAAACGATGAAATTGACTTGATGGCCTTGTTTTCCATTTTGTTAAAACATAAATTTTTGATTCTTATATTTACGATTGTTTGTATTGGGGTAAGTGCTGGTGTTGTTAAGTTATTACCTCAAAAATGGAGCAGTACTGCTATTGTTATTCCTCCTGCATCTGAGGAGCTTAAAGAAGTCAATGCATTTAAAGCGCAATTGGATGTCTTAGATGTTCCTGTTGACCTTAGTGCTCAACGTGTTTTTACTGCATTTATTGACCAGTATCGTTCAAAAGTTAATCAAGAAAATTATATAAGAAGTACTGAGTATTACCATAATCTTGTCGAGAAAATTGACCCGAAAGATGATGTTATCGCGCAACAAAGGCTAGTGAATTCAATCATTTCTAATGATATTAGAATTCAAGATCTCTCAAAAGAGAAGAACAGTACCTCAAATGATATTGTATTAAGCTTTACTGCCCCCTCGCCTACAGAAGCCCAAGATTTGCTTGAAGGCTATATTCGTTATAGTGCATCGAAAGTAAGGCAGCAGTTAAAAGTTGAAATCGATAATCTGATTTCAGAGAAACTTATTTATGCTAGTGAGTCACTAAAACGCGAAGTCAGCAAAATTCAAACAGAATATGATGTTAAAGTTGAAAGGCTTAAGCGTGCCGTTGATATTGCAAAAGCTGCGGGAATTGAAAAACCAATCGCCAGCGAATCCGTTGCTATTAATGATGATCCTGATTACCCAATTGCGTTAGGAACTGAAGCTTTAGAGCGAAAATTACTGATTGAAACTCAAAATCGTGATTTGGCTTTGATGAGTGAAAATCTACAAAATCGTAAAATTTATCTCGATAATTTACAAGAGATAACCGCGAAAGAATTAGCTTTTACGCCTGTTAAGTTTATTTTAACGCCAGACTTACCGTTACAGAAAGATTCGCCTAAATCAGCGTTGATTGTTGCGTTAAGCGCTATATTAGGTTTAATTTTGAGCTGTGCATTTGTGTTAAGTCGGGAGCTTTACCGCGATTATAAACATCAGAATCAGTAAAATTACCACCAAATGACAAACAATGGAGCCAGTGTCTTCTTTGCAGGTGCTGGCTTTATTTTATCGTGCTAGAATAGGGCGATGTTCCATTGTTAATCTTCTAATTATGAAATTCCCCGGTCAACGCAAGTCAAAACACTATTTCCCTGTCAGTCTCAGAGATCCTTTATTACAGCCTTTAAAAGAAACGTTAGTAGATGATGAGAATTGTAAGTCCTATATCGTTGGTATCGACCAAACATTAGTCGATATTGAAGCGAAAGTGGATGACGAATTCATTCAACGCTATCAGTTGAGTAAGGGGCATTCACTGGTTATTGAAGATGATGCCGCCGAAGCGTTATATAAAGAACTTACAGATAATGCATTGATTACTCATGAGTTTGCGGGTGGAACGATTGGCAACACACTGCACAATTATTCAGTATTAGCAGATGACAGATCTGTGTTATTAGGCGCAATGTGCAATAACATCCAAATTGGCAGCTATGCTTATCGCTATTTATGCCATACCTCCAGCCGTATGGATTTAAATTTTCTACAGGGTGTGGATGGCCCGATTGGGCGCTGTTTTACTTTAGTCACTGAAAATGGTGAGCGGACTTTTGCTATCAGTCCCGGCCATATGAACCGCTTGCACCCAAATAGCATTCCAGAAGATATCATTGCGGGGGCTTCCGCGCTGGTATTAACGGCTTATTTAGTTCGCTGTAAACCCGGAGAAACTATGCCGGATGCGACGATGCAGGCTATTGCGTATGCGAAAAAGCATAATGTCCCCGTCGTGTTGACACTTGGAACAAAATTCGTCATCGCTCAAGACCCTCAGTTCTGGCGTGATTTTTTGGCGGAACATATTTCAGTCGTTGCAATGAATGAAGACGAAGCGCAGGAACTGACCGGGCTGAGTGACCCATTACTTGCCTCTAATATGGCATTAGACTGGGTCGATTTAGTTTTATGTACCGCTGGCCCGTCTGGCTTGTATATGGCTGGCTATACCGAAGACGCTTATAAACGCACGACGCAGCACCCATTATTGCCGGGTGCAATTGCAGAATTTAATTTGTATGAATTTAGCCGAGCAATGCGCCAACAAGATTGCCAAACTCCATTACGAATTTTCTCGCATATTGAGCCTTATATGGGCGGACCTGAGAAAATCATGAACACGAATGGGGCGGGAGACGGGGCTTTATCTGCATTACTTCACGATATTACCGCCAATTCTTATCATCGCTCTAATGTACCGAATTCCAGTAAACATGAGCGCCAATACTTAACGTATTCATCTTTAGCCCAAGTGTGTAAATATGCTAATCGTGTAAGTTATCAAGTATTAACTCAGCATTCACCTCGCTTGACTCGTGGTTTACCTGAAAAAGAAGATAGTTTAGAAGAATCGTATTGGGAACGTTAAAGCGAAATGATTCTTATTTGAGTTAATGGTATTTATCTTGAAGCACCTCAATATCTCTATTATTGAGGTGTTTTTATTTTGGGAGAATTGTTATTTGATAAATTACTCTTTTATAAATTGTTATTATTACATTTTATTTATTGTTGATAGTTATTTATATAAAAATATCATTTAAAGATAGGCCATATAATAGTTCGTGATGACTAAATATAGATAATTTATCTAATGAATTTGATGTTAATAATGGATGAGTTTAATGTTAATAATGGACGAGTATTTTAGTTGCTTTTAGGCTAATAAATAAAAGCTGTATGCTACTTTATGAGTATTCATATTTAGCATACAGCGGGTTTTATCTTTAAATATATAAGTGTGGTTAATGTTAATTAATGTTGTTTCGCAACCGCGAGTTCACTTTCTTCTTTGGATATTTCAGCCGCTTTTATATCATCAGCTTCATAACGCATCGCCTGTGGTACTGAAATTTTAATCGCAATAAATACGGCTAAGAAGCCACCGACCAATTTACCAAGCAAAATAGGCAAAACGAGTGTAGGTTGGAAATTGGCCGTGAATGCAAGGTGATCACCGATGGTCGCTTGCGCACAGACACCAAATGCGACACATAATACTTTATCCCTCGCTCGCATTTCTTTGAATAAGTGATAAGTCGCGATAATGTTTGCCATCACCATAATAAAACCTAAAGAACCCGTATCACTCAGTTTTAAACGGTTACTTAATGCACGTACTAAAGGTTTACAGTAGCGTTGGAACAAATAACAAATTGGGAATGTACCCGCTAACATAATACCGATATAACCTGCAATTTCGATGGCACGGAATAGCTCATTTTGGTCTGCAAACAGTGGGTCGAAGCCCCATGCACCGAAAACTTTGGTGAATACTCCGGTAAAGTGCTCAACAATGGAAAATGCTAAGACTAATTTGACGAATGCATCCATGATTTTACCGAAAATCAGGAAGCCGGTTACCATTAACATCGGGCGATATTTTAGCCCAGCAGCCAATAAAAAACAGAATACAAACAGCGGCATCAAGTATTGCAACATGGTAAAGAAATCTAAGGTTAATTGATGTGCCGCTGGTGAGTTCGTAGAAATAATGTCCCTGACTGGAATATTATTGAACGTAATTAATAGCAGTGAAGCTAGTACGCCAAATGGTATTGAGATCAACCCAGCCATTGCACCAAGTGCAAGGTATTTATGATCTTTGCGATTTAACATTGTTAACCCTACTGGGATCAGGTAAACAATGGTGGCCCCAGAGGTATAGCCGATCAACATTGCGGTGATCCACATATCTCGATTAGTGGTTAAGGCATCCGCTAATTGGTAGCCCCCCATATCGACGGCAATAATGGATAAAGCCGCGATTGAAACATCAGACCCGACCGATGAAAACACGGGGCCGAGTACATAAGATATTAACTGTGAGAGTAGTGGAACTGCAGCCATGATCCCCGCTTGAGCAAGAAATACAGGGCCGATAGAAAAGATCCCGTTAACAAACTCTTTCCCCAGCTCACTGGTTGGTTTCACAATAGATGCGACTGCGCCAATGATGGCTCCGCACATAATCAAATAAATAATGTAATTTCCGAATTCAGCCATGGTAGGGTTTCCTTTTATTATTTTAGTGTCTTAATTGGCGAGAACGGGCAATGATGTCGTGATATTGTTCCATCACACCTTGCATGTTCGTTCCATCAGGATGCGTCACAGTCGCGTTGCGTCTTACCGCCATTTCGTGAGTGATACCGATGCCTTTGCGAGCTAGCAAGGCTGCGCCTAGTGCGGTGACTTCACGGTTTGCTGGTGCTTCAATGTCTTTTTGTAATAAATTCGCTAAAAACTGCTTAAAATATTGATTTGAAGAAAGCCCTCCATCGACTGAGATTGATTGGCCTAGTGGTGAAATTTTTTCCATTGCAAAAATAACTTCAGCAGAGCGTGCTGCTATACCTTCCAAGACAGACTGCATCATGTCTTTTTTGTCAGTATCTAATGAAAGCCCAGCCCAGAGACCTGCGGCACTGCGATCCCAGTATGGGCACCCTAAACCCGATAACGCAGGGACAAAGGCGAGACCACGTTTAATAGCGGATTCAGCCCTGAAATCACCGAGTTCATCGAATGAGTCAAATAAACCGATTTTACGAGCCCAATTGATGGCTGATGCTGCGTTGTATACGCCGCCATCTAACCCAAAGACAGGGGGCTGATTGGGGAACTTCCAGCAGAGTGTGGGTAATAAACCACTGTGATGAGTTTGTGGAATATCGGTGCCAGTCAATGCTTGTAAGAAAGCGCCTGTACCGAAGGTAATTTTTGCATCGCCTTTTTCACGACAACCATGGCCAAATGTGCCTGCAAATTGGTCAACAATAATGGCGGTGACTGGTGTGAGATGCCCATCGAGATTTATTGCGCCAAAGTCACCAATATTGTCCTTAATAGGCGGTAAACAGTGGATGGGAACACCAAAAATGTCACATAGCTCTTGGTCCCATTCCAAGGTATGAATGTTGAGTAATGACGTTCGAGATGCAGAGTTATAGTCGGTGACGAATACGCCACATAAGCGGTCGAGAAAAAAAGCATCCATCGTACCGATACGCAGTTTATTTTTATCCGCTAATGTTTTCGCGCCGACGACATTTTCAATAATCCATCCCATTTTGCTGGCGGAAAAATACGGGTCGAGAGGTAATCCCGACTTAGATTGCACCAGTGGCTCTAATCCTGCCTCTTTGAGCATTGAGATAGTTTTTTCTGTCCGTAAGTCTTGCCAGACAATGGCATTGTATAAAGGGCGCTTGCTGTCCGCATCCCATGCCACAATGCTTTCACCTTGGTGACAAAGCCCAATAGCATCAACAACTTCACAACTGTGTAAGCACTTAATGATGTTTGCCAGTATTTCCTCTGGGTCGTGTTCAACCCAACCACTATTTAATGTGATTTGCTTATGAGGAATGCTCATAGGGGAGTGATAATGGCCGCCTTCTTCAAAGACAACGACCCGGGTTCCCGTTGTTCCCTGATCGATAGCCGCATAACGTTGATTGAGCATCACAATGTTCCCAGTGTTATAAATGTTGTAAATAGGTCTGTTTTTTTGCTTACTATCGTTCAATCGGAAATAAAATCCACAAAAAACTCACAGCAAGTTTCACTAATGTGACAAAAATCACAATAAAGTAACAATGTGAGTAAGTTTTTGGTTGTTGTTGTGCTTTGTGTTGTTTTATTTATTGTGATTGTGGGAATTATGTGGTTTTATGTGTGCAAGTTTTAAGTTAAGGATCTCAGCCATGGATATTAATAATAAAAAAATTTGGGATGTCATTGTCATCGGCGGTGGTGTCATTGGCTGTGCAGTGACACGCAAATTCACACTGATGGGAGCCAACACGTTGTTACTCGAACGTGGCGGTGACATCCTTTCGGGAGCAAGTAAGGCAAATAGTGCGCTATTACATACAGGTTTTGACGCCACACCAGGGAGTCTAGAGCTTGAGTGCATGCAAGAAGGGTATCGTGAATTCATTGAAATTAGAGAAAAAATGAATTTACCTCTTCTTGAAACAGGAGCATTAGTAGTTGCATGGAATGATGAGCAACTCAGTAAATTACCTGCGATAGTCGAACAAGCGCATACTAACAATGTATTAGATGTGGCAATTATTGATAAAGAAGAGCTCTATCGTAGAGAACCACATTTAGCGGAAGGTGCTCTAGCAGCCGTTTCTGTTCCCGGTGAGGCGGTTATCGACCCATGGAGTACACCGCTTTCGTATTTAACTCAAGCTGTGAAACATGGGGCTGAATACCGTTTTCATTGTGAGGTAAGCGGCGGAGCACTTAATGATGGAGTATGGAATTTAACCACATCAAAAGGTGAGTTTTCTGCCCGTTTAGTCATTAACTGTGCAGGAATTAATGGGGATATTGTTGAATCCATTTGCCACCCATCACCGTTTCAAATAAAACCACGTAAAGGGCAGTTTCTTGTTTATGATAAAGCCGCAGCGGCAGATATCAATGCGATTATCTTGCCTGTGCCAACGGCCATCACAAAAGGTGTTTTGTTATCAAAAACCATCTTCGGCAACCTCTTGCTTGGCCCAACAGCGGAAGAACAAAATGACCGTTGGAAAGCTGAGGTAAAACAGGAAGTCCTTGAGGACTTAATTGCTCAAGGTTCGCGTATGTTACCTTCATTGCACAATTACAGTGTGACCGCAACCTATGCGGGGTTACGTCCTGCGACAGAAGAGAAATATTACCGCATTAATGATTACCCTGAAAAGCAGTGGATATGTGCGGGGGGAATTCGTTCCACAGGCTTAACCTCAGCGTTAGGTGTGGCGAGCTATCTTGGTAAATTGTATCAAGAAAACTTCACACCACTTTTTGAATTATCACCGCCAGAAGCGCTCATTTGGCCCACTATGCCAATGATTTCTGAATATCATCAACGGGATTACCAATGCAAAAGCAATGGCGGTATTGTTTGCCATTGTGAATTAGTGACTCAGCGGGAGATTGAAGCCGCATTTGATTCGGATATTCCTCCCGAGTGTTTAGGCGCTTTACGCCGCAGAACGCGAGTGATGATGGGGCGCTGTAATGGGTTTTATTGTAGTAGCCAGGTGGCTGAAATCATTAATGGTCGTTTCGACCACACACTGGCAGTGGAGGCCGTAAAATGAGTTTAAATTATGATGTGATTATCATTGGCTCGGGTCCTACTGGTGTTGCTGCGGCACAGGCTTTGCGTCGTCGCGGTATTCAAAATATTGCCATTATTGAACGTGAAGCGCAGGCAGGCGGTGTTCCGCGTCATTGCCAACACCCAACTTTTGGCATACTCGCATTCAAGCGCCCGATGAAAGGCAATCAATTTGCAGAAAAAATTGTCAATCAACTGGGAAATACGCCGATTTTCACCCGTAGTACGGTAACGGCATTACAGCCTAATGGAAAATTAACGGTTTCAACACCAGAAGGCCTTGTTGAAATGCAAGCTAAGCGGGTTCTGATAGCAACAGGGGTAAGAGAGACACCACGCCACCCACGTTTGGTCTCCGGCTTACGCCCTCAAGGGGTATTAACTGCAGGGGCATTACAGCAATTTGTTTATTTAAATGGTAAGAAGCCTTGCCGTAATCCTGTGATAGTCGGCAGTGAATTAGTGAGTTTTTCGGCGCTATGGACATTAAAAAACGCAGGCGTTAAAGCCCAAGCGATGATTGAAAGTGGCGAACGGATTTTAGCCTTTAAACCCGCGACGTTATTTGCCAAGGCAATGGGGACTCCCATTCATCTAAACAGTAAGATTACGGAGATTGGTGGATTAGATCGCGTGGAATATGTGATTGTTGAAACCAAAGGTAAAAGCCACAAAATTATGTGTGATTCGGTCATTTTTACCGGGCAATTTGTCGGTGAAAACACGTTAATCCGTAAAAGCCATTTGGGGTTTGATGCGGCGACAGGAAAACCGGTAACAGACCAATATGGACGTTGCTCAGATGCCAGTTACTATGCTGCGGGCAATATGTTGCATCCGGCCGATATGGGCGACCAATGTTATCAAGAAGGCTTAGTGACAGGGGGGCGGATAGCAGACGATTTATTAGCGAATCATCATCAACAACAATTAAAAGAAACCCAACATATTCCTGTGCAGTTTGACTCGAAAATTTGTTTTAGTGTTCCTGCATGTATTGATATTGATAATTTATCAGTGCGACAAATTGATTTTAATATCAAAGTTGAACAACCCGTGAGCGGAACTATTCGAGTTATGGCAGGAAATACCCTGTTATATGAAAAACGCCATCGCTGTTTACCAACACGACGTATTTTACTGAAAAATATTGATTTAACAAAAATACAACGGGATGCTACTGAAATTAGTATCACTGTTGTATAGTGCTGGAAAGTTAAATGGTTAAGAAGGATTAAACTATGTGTGAGGGACGTTCCTCAAAAGTACGTCATCAAACCATCATTGAGCTACTTTCTACTCAAGGCCAGGTTTACGTACAGGAGCTTGCAAAACATTTTAATGTCGCGCAAGAAACTATCCGTCGTGACCTTAGTAAACTTGAAGCACAAAAGTTACTGAAAAAAGTCCATGGTGGGGCGGTCAATATCCAGTCAAAATTTGAGCGTAATTTTACGGAAAGAGCACAAGCCGCGGTTGATGAGAAAAAAGCGATTGCAGCAAAAGCGGCTGAGCTAATAAAACCCGGAGACACATTGTTTATTGATTTTGGCACAACCACCTTTGAATTTAGCCAAAGAATCAAGTTGATTGATAATTTAACCGTCATTACGAATTCGCCTTTATTGGCAAATACGTTACAAGAAAACTCAACCATCGAAACAATTTTGATTGGTGGGCAATTTAATGCAGCGCAAAACGCGTGCTTAGGTGCGATTGCGCTAAAAAATATTGCTGAATTTTTTGCTGATTACGCCGTGATTGGCGCAGGGGCGATACACGCACTGCATGGTGTGATGGACCAGCACGTCGATGAAGCTGCAATTGCGCAAAAGATGATGGAAAATAGCGATAAATTAATGGTACTAGCGGATGGCACAAAGGCCAATAAGCATGCGATTAATTTTGTGACGAGTTGGGAAAATATTGATTATTTGGTGACAACTAGCAAAGAATTTAAATTACCTGAAAATAAAAAACATCCTAAAACGAAGATTATTGTTGCGGATGTTGAATAAGTTTTAATTATTATCATTCAATTATAAACACACTCTATGAAATATATTTAATTATTTTTCATAGGGTTACTTTACCTGAAATTTGATTAACGCCAATACTAGGAATTATTATGAGCCTCTATTTTATTGCTTGCCCTTATTCAGATCCTGATAGCAATGTTGTGGAAATGCGCTTCCAAGAGTGTACCAAATTTGCGGCGGAGCTTGCGCTTAAAGGTATCGCTACTTACAGCCAAATCACGATGACCCATCCTATTAACCAATACCTTGCCTCACAAGGGCAAAAGGTTGCTTGGTCTTCTATTGATATGGAATTTCTAAAGCGCTGTGATGGTTTAATTGTGCTGACATTACCAGGCTGGGAAAAAAGTGGTGGCGTAGCAGCGGAAATTCAATTTTTTAAAGACCAAGGATTGCCAGTTTGGACGGGGGATGAGTTTAAACTACAAATGGCAGAATAACGTTTATTTATAGTTATCTTGATGATCCATGACGTTTTATCGTCATGGATTTTTTGTGGAATATTAATTAATTTTAATAGTATTGGTACTGGTATTTAAACGTCTCAATTAAAGGGGCTGGCTGGCTACTATGTGAATTGGTTACTGTTTCAGTTAAGCAATTACCATATTTATCAGTTTCTAGGCATTCAATAATGGTAGTTATCTCATCAGTATCAATTTTAATTGTCCGAGTTTCTTTCTGAAAGAAGCCATCAGAGTCATAAGTAAATTGGCGAGTATCACGCCCTGAATTTCCATGAATAGCGGCTAACCTACCTTGGTCATCATAAGAATATTGGTAAAACACCTCCATCCCTTCAGAAAACCCTTTTGTCGAATCTATTTTGCCATTGTTATACTTAGCAGTGACAGTGTAGTCTTTGCCTGCCTGATCTTGAGTTTTGACTGCTGATATTTTGCCGGATGGATCTTGTTCAAAAGTGAACTTGCTTTCCATATTCTGCACGGGTTGACCTAATGAAATCAGGTTCACCATTTGATAAGTTGGTTTTCTCTGGATTGTTCTTTTCAGTGATGAATTGAGCTCTCCATTTAAAAACCATTTTGATTCACTTTGATAGCTTTCTAGTTCACCGCAAGGTAAAAATGCCATTTTAAGTGTTTTACTGTCTAAGGATGAACCTGTATGGGCTGAGCTATAGTTTACGGTTTTAATTGTTTTGATAGGGCCATACACGATTTTTTGCGTCATCAAATGCAAATTATCATCATGCATATTCCGTTGTTCATCACTACAGTTTTCAACGGCATAAGCAGATGAAGCAAGCAAGGTTAATAGAGAAAGTAAAACTGTTTTTTTCATTCGGTAAGTTCCTAGATGATTTATGTTTACGGAATACTACCTAAGAGATGAGCAAAAAGTTTGCGTAAAAAAGCCGTAACCCAAAGGCTACGGCTTTAAAGATAGGGGGGTGTTTAGTGGCTAGGTTTTAGATATTCATCTAAGTTTTTGCCTTCAACTTTTTTATTGTCGTTATCAATAAAATCATCGATAGAACAACCGAACTCTTCCACATCATTGCACATGAGTGTTGCCATGGACTTAGCAATTTCATGTTCACCAATAATGATATGCTCAGCCCCTCGTTCTTTGATAAAACTGACTTCATCATCATAATGAGCGCGAACAATCACAGTGATATCTGGGTTCATTTCTTTTGCTGTTGCGACAATTTCCCCAGCTTCATAACCATTTGGAATGGTTAAAAGCAATGTTTTGGCGCACTCAATACGTGCAAGGCTAATGATATCTTTATTTGCGCCATTGCCTAAAATTGCGCTAAAGCCATTTTCAGCAAGTTCCTCAAACCGAGCGCGGGTATCTTCAACGACAACGACAGGAATTTCTTTTCTGCGTAGTTTGTCTGCAAGCATGCCACCGACTCGGCCGTAACCGACGATGATAGCGTGGCCGCAGATATCGACAGGAACTTGAGTTTCTTCTTCCAAAGTCTCTTCCAGCAGTTGTTCTTCGATAGTCTCGGTTTTCTCAAGGTATTTATCTAATAAGCTAAATAACACAGGATTTAGCATAATAGAGACAATTGCCCCCGCTAATACCAAGTTTTGAGCGTCTTTATCCATCACGCCAAGGGTCAAGCCCATGCCAGCTAAGATAAAGGCAAACTCACCGATTTGCGCCAAACTGACAGAAATGGTTAGTGCTGTTCGCCGTGAGTGCCCAAACATCCTGACAAGAACCAAGGCTGCTGCAGATTTACCAATAATGATAATGGCCAGAACCCCCAAAATCCCTAAAGGTTGTTCAATTAATACGACTGGGTCGAATAGCATCCCAACCGAGACAAAGAACAGAACCGCAAAGGCATCACGTAATGGCAGAGTGTCTTGTGCAGCGCGATGGCTGAGTTCAGACTCATTTAATACCATCCCTGCGAAGAACGCACCGAGGGCAAATGAAGCATCAAAAATTGCCACAGCGGCATAGGCAATACCTAATGCAAGAGCAAGAACCGCAAGGGTAAATAGTTCACGAGAACCGGTTGATGCGGTACGCGATAAAATCCATGGGATCACTTTACGACCCACGACAATCATAATAAATATGAATAAAACTACTTTACCAATTGTCCATGCAAGGCCTAATGCGAGCTCACTGAAACTTGCGTCATCCGTGTTCATAATAGCGGCAGCGGCAGGCAGTAGAACAAGTGTTAAGACCATGGCTAAGTCTTCAACAATCAGCCAGCCGATAGCAATTTGCCCACGCTGACTTTCAATTAATTGACGTTCTTCTAAAGCACGTAGTAATACCACGGTACTGGCGGTGGATAAACATAGGCCAAATACAACACCTGTAAATATTCCCCAGCCAAATAGCATAGAGAGGCCAAGACCCAGTAAAGTGGCTACTGCGATTTGTGCAATGGCACCTGGAATAGCGATAGCTTTAACAGCAAGTAAATCTTTTAATGAAAAGTGTAGGCCAACCCCAAACATCAGTAAGATAACACCGATTTCAGCAAGTTCAGGGGCAAGCGCTGCATCAGCGACAAACCCGGGAGTAAATGGGCCTGCGAGGACACCGGCTGCAAGGTAGCCAACTAAAGGGGAAATTTTTAATCGCTGCGCGATCATACCTAACAAATATGCAAGGGCGAGACCACCAACAATGGTTGTAATTAAGGGCGTTGAATGCTCCATTTAGTCTCCTCTGGTGAATATAAAAATAGAAAGGTGGGTACATGCCGTTGACTTTTAAAATGAGGCCTTCATTTTAAAATGCAATTTGCATGTTTTTATATTCTAACTTTTTTTGAGATAAATTTCCTTAAAAAAATGAAATGTTTTTAAAAAAAAGACAGCTTAAAGGTGCTAAATCGTTACAAGCGCTGTGTTTGTGGGGTTTTTATCTGAAATTTGTTTGAATTATGGATGGAAAGGCCCATACTTATTTTTGTGTAAGTATGGGTAAAATAAGAAAATAAATCTATTTATTGCCAATATTTGGCAGTAATACTGTGAAAATCCCAAGTAATGGTAGGAAAGCGCAATAATGATAAACTTGTTCAATACTGGTCTGGTCAGCGATATGGCCTAAAACTGCTGCGCCAACGCCCCCCATACCGAATGCGAGTCCAAAGAACAACCCTGATACCATGCCAGTTTTACCGGGGATTAGCTCTTGTGCGTAGACTAAAATAGCCGAAAATGCAGAGGCTAAAATCAAACCAATAATGACAGTCAGTACCCCAGTCCAATAGAGGGATGCGTAGGGTAAAATTAAGGTAAATGGTGCAACACCAAGGATTGAGAACCAAATAACGTACTTACGCCCTATTTTATCACCTATTGGCCCGCCAATCATCGTGCCAGCGGCAACGGCAAATAAGAAAACAAACAAATGAATTTGCGCATTTTGCACAGAAACACCGAATTTATCGATCAAATAAAAGGTGTAATAGCTGCTAATACTGGCCAAATAAAAGTATTTGGAGAAAATTAGAACTAACAGGACAGCTAAAGAGCCAACAATGACTTTGCGTGGTAAGACTTTAACATCTCCCGCACTGATCGGCTTTTTACTTGCGGCACGGTGTTGGTGTTTGTACCAACTACTGACTTGCAGCAAAATAACAATTGCAAGTAGAGCCGCCAGTGAGAACCAGCCAATATTGCCTTTTCCATAAGGTTCAATAATCAGCGCTGCAAGTAATGGCCCAAGGGAGGCCCCTAAGTTACCACCCACTTGGAAAAAGGATTGTGCAAGGCCATGTCGTCCTCCTGAAGCCATACGAGCAACGCGTGAAGATTCAGGGTGGAACACGGAAGAGCCCGTACCAACAAGTGCTGCGGCAAGTAATATGGTCGGGAAGGTTTCTGCCATTGCTAACAATATTAATCCCGTTAACGTAAAGCTCATACCTATTGGTAGAGAATATGGTTGCGGGTGTTTATCAGTATAATAGCCGATAATGGGTTGAAGTAATGATGCCGTAATCTGATAAGTGAGGGTGATCATCCCTATTTGGGCAAAACTTAATGAAAAATCAGACTGTAATAAAGGATAAATTGCTAAAATCAGTGACTGGATCATGTCATTAAGTAAATGAGAGACACTGATCGCCGTTAGGATACTAAAAACCGTTTTTCCCGTTTTGTTTAATGGCTTTGACGGGCTTGGGTTGCTAGGGTTTGTGGTTTGCTCACTCATATTATTATCAACTTTCTGTGTTACATAATTGTTATCAATATAACTGAAATACAATTTATTTAAATGAATAAATAAATCACGTGAATAATTAGTGCCGGTTAATTATTTGATGACGATCTCATTTTTATGAAACGAATTTCTTATTCTGCAATAGGTATCAAATCCTGATCATATTTTTGTGCTATAAAACAGCAGGTAGTGACAAACTATAATCTAATATGACTGAATAAAAATTCCTATATCAGCAGGGAGAAATGTATGAAACTTGCATTTAAGGCATCCGTATGCGCATTAACGGTATCGTTAGCGTTAATACCCGCGACTATGGCAAATGCGTGGGAAAAAGACAAAACATACAATATTACCATTTTACATACCAATGACCATCACGGCCATTTCTGCCACAACGACCATGGAGAATATGGTTTAGCCGCGCAAAAAACGGTGGTTGATGAAATCCGTGACGAAGTCGCTAAACAAGGGGGTAGTGTTTTATTGCTCTCTGGTGGTGATATTAATACCGGTGTACCAGAGTCTGATTTACAAGATGCAGAACCCGATTTTAAAGGAATGAACTTAGTGGGTTACGATGCGATGGCATTAGGAAACCATGAGTTTGATAACCCACTTGAAACACTGCGTCAGCAAGAAAAATGGGCAACTTTCCCGTTTTTATCAGCCAATATTTATCAAACCAGCACAGGCAAACGCCTTTTCAAACCTTACCAAGTTTTTGATAAACAAGGTGTGAAAATTGCAGTAATGGGGCTGACAACCGACGATACTGTGCGTATCGGTAACCCTGCTAACTTCCCTGATGTTGAATTCCGTGTGCCTGCGGACGAAGCGAAAAAAGTGGTTGAAGAGCTCCGTGCGACAGAGAAACCAGACATTATCATCGCCGCAACGCATATGGGCCACTATGACGATGGCAATCATGGCTCCAATGCCCCAGGCGATGTCGAAATGGCGCGCAGCTTACCCGCAGGCTATTTAGATATGATAGTGGGTGGTCACTCACAAGATCCTGTTTGTATGTCTCAAGAAAAGAAAAACTACAAACAAGAAGACTATGTACCCGGTACACCATGTGCACCAGATAACCAAAATGGGACTTGGATTGTGCAAGCCCATGAATGGGGTAAATATGTTGGCCGCGCGGATTTTGAATTTAAAAACGGTAAGTTTACCCTGAAGCATTACCAGTTAATCCCAATTAACTTGAAGAAAAAAGTCACAAAAGAAGATGGAACTAGCGAGCGAGTTTACTATACGCAAGAAATTGCTCATAACCCTGATATGATGAAATTACTGACACCTTATCAAGAAAAAGGTGACAAGCAACTAAGCGTTAAAGTGGGATCTGTTGAAGGTAAACTCGAAGGCGATCGCAGCAAAGTACGTTTTGTTCAAACCAATATGGGGCACCTTCTGTTAGCCGCACAGAAAGAACGCGCAGGGGCAGACTTCGCGATTATGAGCGGTGGTGGTGTTCGTGACTCTATCGAAAGTGGCGATATTACTTATAAAGATGTTCTTAAAGTTCAGCCGTTTGCCAATGAATTAGTTTATGTGGATTTCAAAGGCGATGAAGTGATCCCATACCTGACTGCGGTTGCAAACATGAAACCAGATGCAGGGGCGTATGGCCAGTTTTACAATGTGAACTTAACGTTGAATAAAGACGGCACGATTAGTGATGTCAAAATTGATGGTAAGCCAGTTGACCCAGAGAAAACCTATCGTATGGCAACTTTGAACTTCAATGCGATTGGTGGAGACGGTTATCCAAAAATTGACAACCACCCTAATTACGTTAATACCGGTTTTGTCGATGCAGAAGTTCTCAAAGGGTATATTGAAAAGCATTCCCCTCTGAAAGCGGCAGATTATGAACCAAAAGGTGAAATTATTTATAATAATAAATAATTAAACCATTATTACCTTGAAAGCCTCACTTTATTTCACAGTGGGGCTTTTTAGTTTAATACTATCCAATAATCCTTAATATCATCAAAGTGCAATGCTATTTCCGTATTTCCGCGAAGGTTGCATTCAGTACTTTTGCGAGATCGTTAGGCGCAAGTTCAATATCTAGTCCACGTTTTCCACCTGAAATAAACAGTGTGGCATATTGCTGAGCTTGGTCGTCAATTACCGTTGGTAGACGTTTTTTTTGGCCTAATGGACTAATGCCACCGAGTAAATACCCAGTTGTTTTTTGCGCAACTTGTGGATCAGCCATTTCTACTTTTTTCACTTTGAATACTTTAGCGACTAATTTTAAGTCTAATTGCCCTGAAACAGGGGTAACGGCAACGGCTAACGTTTTTTGGTCGCCATTGAGTGCAACTAATAAGGTTTTAAACACTTGTTTGGCATCTAACCCAAGTTTTCGTACGGCTTCATCACCAAAGTTACTTTCATTTGGGTCGTGATCGTAGGGATGTAATGTGAAGGAAATTTTTTGTTTCTCGAGTAATTTAACGGCTGGGGTCATTTTGAGCCTTCTATGTATCACTTAATTTCGCAAATATTCTACCAGACTATTTTCACCAAACAGATGCAATGCACCAACGGCAACAACATAGTTACCATCAGGAAGTGACTTAAGCTGTTCGCTCCAATTCGCATTTCGTTGCTTCATCAATACTTGGTAAATGTCTTCGCTAAAGGTATTGGGTAAAGTGGCGCGATTGTTGGGTTGGTAATCTAGCCACCAGCTTATCATTGTCTGTAGCGAGCGCGCGTTTTCACGCCAGTGGTTCAACGAATCTTGTAATAACGCTAACCCATTATTAGGTAAAGAAAGCAGCAATTCAACTTGAGAGGCGGTTCCTTCTAACTCAATAATCGGTTTGAGTTGTGATTGCGCATTACGGATAAGTTGGTAGTCAATACCATAATGGCCTCTGAGCCCGAGTTCTTGAGCTTGCGTCGCTTGTAGGATCAGGGCAATTTGCCATGAGGGTAAGGTATCAAAACGCTCGGGGGATTGGCGGAGCTCTAAACAATATTGTTGAAAAAGATGATATTCATCTTGGGTTAACCGCTGCTCGACAGGAAGATATTCTGCTGCATCATTAGGAAATGGGGGAGATGTCTCAGTGATATCTGCCTCAACAATTAAGGCATCTGCGAAATTGAGTTTATCGAGTAATGTGGCAGATAAAGGAAACATATTTTCTGTTCCCATATGGATACTACCCACAATGTGCAATTTGCATTTTTTTGATAGCCGAATATCAATAGCAGGGTAAGGATAAACCGGAGCGGTTTCCGTATGAAGCCAATTTTTAAAATTTTCAATCAGTTTGCCCACGATTTCGTCCCTGCGTTATTTCTCATTTTATTAGGTTAAACAATCTTGCTGCAATTTGCGAATGCTTATCATTGATTACGCATTTTTTAGCTAACTGTTTTTTTCGTGGAGGCGAAATAATGCAAAAAAATGCCCCTATTACAGGGGCATTATAAGGTTAGTTATTCTTACTAATGCTTTTAAATACACTGAGTAAAGCGAATAAGCTAAAGGAACTAAACACCATTTCGATCCCAATTAGGGTTGTCAGTAAGGTAATTGATGTAATTGGGCCATTACCGATGAGTAAATAGGCAATAAAGAAATCTAGCAGCCCAATGATGATTTGTAACCAGCCACTGGCTGAGCTAATTTTTTGGAAACCGACATAGAGCCGGATCACTCCACCCACGATAAATAATGCTGCGACTAAAATAGCCAAAGCGACCAGACTTTTTAATGGGTCTTTAATGAAAGAGTAGCCGACAATAATATAAATAAGGCCAATAATAAAACCAAACAACCGAGACCAACCAGTATAAATCACCGTGCTTAAGATGCTGACTATTGCACCAACACCTCCAATAATCAGGAGTACGCCCAGTACTGTACTGACGGCAATACCGGAGATCATCGGGTTGATGATACAAAAAAGCCCACCCGCTAACAGTAAAATGGATAAGATCATTAGAAAGGTGCGTTGTTTTTTAAACTCTTCTCCCGCAAGTTTGGCGAGTTTCTCACGATCAATATTAAGCATTTTGTACTCCAAATATTAAATAACCAACTATTTATAAGTATAGGCTTAGCTTTCACATAATAACATCTCAGTTAGTATAAATTTAATCCGCTTTAGTTGTCTTCGTGTAAGTTTGCATCATTTTTATACTTTAAATGACGTAGGGAAGTCGATGTATAGTGTAAATAGAATCTGGAAACTATCAATATTATGGCCAATTTTAGTTAGTGATCTAAAATATCTAAATATTTTTCTTGATCTAAATTTGGAAAATGACGAGTCGCAGCAGTTAAAATAATTTCTTTCATCAGTTTTTTTGCGTTATGGCTGTCTTTTAAGCGGATCGCATCAAACAATAATTTATGCATTTTAACTGACTCGGTTGTTTCTCTCGCACTTTTTTCTTGCGTATGTTTAAACGATAAAATGAGTGCTTCTTGAATAGCATTCCCAATTGAGAATAAAAAAGGGTTATGACATGCTTTGAGTAATGCGTAGTGGAAGTCAATATCACCTTGTTCAAATAAAGCCAAAGAATCTTGTTCATGGCCTTTTTGCATTAAAAACCAGGCTTTCTCTAAGTCTGCTAAATCTGCCCCTGTAGCAAAGCTGGCGGCGAGTGCAGAAGCATTAGGTTCAAACATGAGTCTTAATACAACGAGCTGTTTGAATAGTTCAGGAGAAACTCCTGCTTTGCCAACCCATTTAAGTAGGTCGAAATCAAGAAAATTCCATTCATCTCTTGGATTAATAACACTTCTTTTCTTTGGTTGAATAGAGATAAGCCCTTTACTAGAAAGTTGCTGTAGTGCATTGCGAATTGACGTTCTTGACGCAGAAAATTGTTGTGCGAGCTCATTTTCACCAGGCAGCATATTGTCTTTATAATGCCCAAGAATAATTTGCATCCCGATTTGTTGCATGATCGATTGAGCTAATGTTTGCTGAGGCTCGGCCATTAAATTAAAACCTTATTTTGATGTAATAGTGAGGACTGTAACAATCTATCATGATTGACGTCCAACTGCCTGCTGATCTTTGTTCGTGTGATTACAATAGCGTAACGGATATCGATTCTACCGTCAGCTATACAGTTTATTTTTACTGTAAGGTAAATCTTATACTTACAAAAAAGTAGACGTAGATAACAAATAATAAAAACAAATTATCCCACAAATGCCAGTAAATCCAGCATTATCAATTGTTTATTATTTTCCTCCTATTTTGAGCTAGTTGACACAATAAAATCATGTGATACAAATTATATAAACTTGTATTACAAGATTGAGGGGTGGACAAAGTGTATTGGATCGCGGTTGATTGGGGTACTACAAATTTTCGTGCCTTTTTAATGGAAAAAGATGAAGTCATTGATGAGGTTATTGGAACCGAAGGGATTTTATCCGTTACTGAAAATCAATTTGATGTTGTTTTACACCGTAATATTGAGCATTGGCTGACATCGAAAGGGCACCTTCCTATTTTATTAGCTGGAATGGTTGGTTCCCAAAAAGGGTGGTATGAAGTTCCATATCAAGCAGTACCAATAACCGCAAAGGGATTAACTGAGTCACTGAAAGAAATAACCACATACTGGGGTAGTAAAGCATGGATTGTTCCAGGTATTCAAAATCTAAGCCAGTATGCATTACCAGATGTTATGCGTGGAGAAGAAACCCAATTACTAGGATTAGTAGACAGTGCGGATACTTATGCAATTTTGCCTGGCACACATAGTAAGCACAGCGTTATTTCTCATGGTGAAATTAAAACCTTTACTAGCTTTATGACGGGAGAACTCTACTCCTTATTAATAAAATCATCAATGATTGGTAAAGGATTACCAAAACAGATTGATAATGAAAAATATTTCTTAATGGGACTCGAAAAGTCAAAGAAAAATATCCCATTTACACATTTAATTTTTTCTGCCAGAACGAAACAATTAAATAAAGAAATACCTGCTGAGTATGTTGGTAGTTACTTGTCGGGGATTTTAATTGGAATCGAATTAAATAATGTTGAGTGTGAAAACAAAATATGGGTTATTACAAATGAGTCATTAGGTGAAAAATATATTGTCGCAGGAAAATACTTTGGACTAAATATGGAGTATGTGTCTGGTAATGAGTGCTTTCTAAAAGGTGCTTACAAATTAATTAATCAATTAGGTAATTAAAATGAAAAATGGAACAGAGTTTAAGGTGAATTGGAGTAATAATAAATATCCATTTATTGCTATATTGAGAGGGTTAACGGTAGAACATGCAATTCCAGTTTGTCGTGGTTTGATTAATAAGGGGATAAAATATATAGAAGTACCCTTAAATACCGATTATGCATATGAAGTTATTGAATTGTTAATTAAAGAGTTTGGTAACCAAGCAATTATTGGTGCAGGAACCGTTCTAAAAACAGAACAGGTTCAAAAAATCAAAGATATTGGTGGGGAAATTATTATATCGCCTAATTTGAATGAAGATGTTGTTCGAAAAACTAAATATCTACAAATGATTAGTTGTCCTGGTGTTTACACAGTGACTGAAGCTTTTAATGCAATAGAATATGGTGCAGATATTTTAAAGTTTTATCCCGCAGATATGATCACTCCAAAAGTACTGAGTGCAATGTTAACTGTTCTGCCTAAAACAGGCTTATATTTTCCTGTTGGGGGGATTTCCGCGGATTCGAATCAATTAAACGCATATATAAAATCAGGGGCTAATGGATTCGGTATTGGTGGAAGCCTATATAAGCCAACGATGAGCGTTGAAGAAGTCTTGAAAAATGCAGATGAATTAATTGATGCATGGAATAATCGATAATGTCAAAAAGTATTTTTGCATTTGATACTAAAATTATAAAAAGCCCCCAAGCTGAATTGGGTGAGTCACCAATTTGGTGTTATCACACGAATTCACTACTTTGGGTTGATATTAAAAAAGGGAAATTGTTTAGGTTTTACCCTAATTTAAGTGATGCTATAGAAGTACAGAATATTCCAACGTTAACAAGTGCTGTTTTACCTACAAATATAAAAGACCTATTTGTTTTGATTAATATCGATGGAATTTATGTCTTAAACTATAAGACAAGAGAGTTGAGTGTTTACTTTGAATTTAAATTTAATAATAAAAAAATAAGAACAAATGAATGCCAAGTCTCACCTGATGGAAATATTTTTATCAGTGTAATGGATAAAAATGCGAATAATCCTATTGGTGTGATTTATGAGTTCAATGCTGAAAGAAAGGAATTGAACTGTATTCATTCTAATTTACTAATCCCGAATACCATGCAGTGGTTTGGCGGTGGGTTTTGGTTTGCAGACTCAGGACGTAAAGTTTTTTATCGAAAAGATTTAAATACAAATGCGATTAAAGAGTATCCAGTTAATTATATTGCAGATGGTTCAGCTCTAACCAAAGAGGGTATTTTAATTAATGCTTGCTGGGGAGATAAATGTCTCGCTTTATACGACCTGAATAATTCAATGCAATTAATAGGAAGAATAATAGTTGATTCCTCTCAACCAACAAGTTGCCTATTTTCAGGAATTGACCATTCAACTCTTTATGTAACTTCTGCTTATGACGGATTAGAAAAAATAACGATAAATGATGGAATGGTAACGTCCATTAAAACAAATTTTATTGGTCAACCTAGTAATACATTTGTACTGTAAAAATTGATGGAGAAAATAATGAGTAATTGTGGAGGGTGTTCTTCTTGTAATACACACTTTAACCCGAGTTTACAAGGAGACAGTGGGGCTTTAAAACGAGCTCTATATAAAGCAAGTGGCCACACGACAGAACAATTAAAACGCCCAGTTATTGCGGTAGTTAATAGCTACACTAATGCAACTGCGGGTCACGTTAATCTAAATGAACTTACCGAAAATGTATTAAAAGGGATCGATGAAGGAGGCGGTGTCGGTATGGTTTTCGGTACTATCGCGCCTTGTGATGGTATTGCGGAAGGTCATTTTGGTATGCGTTATGTCTTAGCATCCCGTGAAGTTATCACCGCTTCTATTGAATGCATGATGAGGGCGCATCGATTTGATGGAATGGTGCTACTCGGTTCTTGTGACAAGATAGTTCCAGCTATGCTAATGGCCGCAGCGCGTTTAGATGTCCCTGCGATCCTTGTTAATGGTGGACCAATGTATCCAGCTGAATATAAAGGAAAACATTGGGACGGAAACATAATAACGGAAGCAATTGGATGGAAAAAACAAGGGTTAATCGATGAGGCCGAATTTGAACATATAGAAAATATCGCAGAGCCTGGGCCAGGTTCATGCACAATGTATGGTACAGCGAATACGATGTGCTGTATTGCAGAAGCGATGGGGATGTCTTTATCTGGTGGTAGCACGTTGCCTGCGGTATCGAAGGAGCGTAGGTTGATTGCTATTGAGTCAGGAAAAAAGATAGTTTCTTTAGTACTGAAAGATATCACCGCACGTCAAATTATTAATAAGAAATCTATACATAATGCAATGGCTTACCTACTGGCAACAGGCGGGTCAACGAATGCCATTCTTCACTTACAAGCGATTCATTATGAAGCAGGACTAGGGCACTTGCCTTTAAAATCATTTGATGAATTGAGTTATAAAGTTCCTCTAGTATCTGCTTTATATCCCGCATCAGAGCACGACATGATTGATTATTGGGAAGCAGGTGGCGTTCCTGCCGTCGAGCATGAAATTTCATCTATTTTATTTTCAGACACAATGACTGTTGATGGTGAAGAAAAAGGTGCTTTGTTAGCCAGAAATGTGAAGACAACACGCCCAGAAGTCATAAAAACCTTGCGTGATCCTGTTCGCAAAGAGTCAGGAATTGCGGTTCTGACAGGTAATTTGTCGCCTCTAGGTTGTGTGGTTAAACCTGCCGCGGTTCCTGAAAACCTGATGTTTTTTGAAGGCAAAGCAATCACCTTTAATAGTGAGAAAGAATCTGTTGATGCAATTATGAATGGTCAAGTAAAACCTGGTAGCGTTCTTGTCCTACGTTATGAGGGGCCAAAAGGAGGGCCGGGCATGCCTGAAATGTACCTACCGATGAAATTACTCGAAGGTATGAATTTATCAGACAGTTGTGCACTCATTACAGATGGAAGATTCTCTGGCTCTAATCGAGGTTTATTTGTTGGCCATATGTCTCCTGAGGCTGTAGAAGGAGGGATTATTGGTTTAATTGAAGATGGTGACTCTATAGTTATAGATATTCCTAATCGACAAATATCACTAAAAGTATCAGATGAAATTTTAGATTCTAGAAAGCAAAATTGGACTCCAATTCGAAAAGAAGTTCCCCGTGGTTTTTTACGTTTATATCGAAAAAGTACTTCTTCAGCAGCGCTTGGCGCTATATTTATTGATGATGAGGATCTGTAATGAAATATCAAGTTAAAGACATAATTGGTGTTAATCCAATTATTGCTGCACCATTTGATAAATATGGTGAAATAGATGAACAGGGTTTTTCTAATATTATTTCTTATTTAAATTCGATTGGTGTTAATGGTGCAACGCTATTTGGTGTTGCGAGTGAATTTGCTAAATTTAATGATTATGAGCGTGATTTACTAGCAGATATTTACCTTAATCAATCAGAGGTTAATTTTTATAAGGCATTGTCAGTCACTGATCATTCAACTGAAAATGCAGTTAAAAGAGCAAAAAAATATGAACAGCTTGGTGCGGATGCATTGATGCTGCTTCCTCCCTTTTTTTTGAATCCATCTCAGGCTGCGGTTGAGAAGCATATTCAAGAGGTATTAGAATCAGTATCAATTCCTGTTATGTTGCAATATGCTCCCAATGAAACGGGGTTTCTTATTACGCCATCAAAAATGGCGCAGTGGAGTGAAATTTATCCTAATGCGGTTTTCAAAATAGAGTGTAATCCTCCGACAGAATATACCCAAGAATTCTTGAGCTATGCCCCTGATGCTGTAGTACTTAATGGCTATGCAGGCCTCTATATGCTTGACATGCTAGATATTGGTGGGAAAGGTGTTATGCCAGGCTGCTCTTTTTCGGAAATTTATGTCGAAATATATCGTCTTTGGATAAATCAAGAAAAAGATAAAGCGAGGGAGTTACATGGTCGATTATTGAAATATATTACTCAATGGATGACACATTGCGAATATATTATTCAAGTAGAAAAAACAATTCTAAATGAAAGAGGGATTTTAAAAAGCGATTATTGTCGAAAACCCAATTACCCACTGAATAATGATGATATGAAAATAATTGCTAAATTTATGAATGAATTTAACTTAACACCAATTAAAGGTGGGGGGTGATATGGCTAATTCATCACTGTTCTCTGAAAATGATAAAATAATAGAGAAAGAAAAAGATAAAGTTTATAGGAAAGTGATATTTAGGTTAATTCCTTTCCTTGTGCTATGTTATTTTTTTGCTTACCTAGATAGAGTAAATGTAGGTTTCGCAAAATTACATATGCAGGAGGATCTTAGCTTTAGTAATACAGTTTACGGGCTCGGCGCTGGTATATTTTTTATTGGCTATTTTTTATTTGAAGTACCTAGCAACTTATTAATGCAGCGATATGGTGCGAGGTTTTGGATCGCTAGAATAATGGTCAGTTGGTCAATATTATCTGCATTAACGATGTTTGTTCAAACACCGACCCAATTCTACGTTGTCCGTTTTTTATTAGGTGTTGCGGAAGCAGGATTCTTTCCAGGGATTGTTTTCTACTTGACGCTATGGTTTCCATCATGGCGTTCAGCTAAAACATTGGGGTTATTTATATTAGTAACACCTTTATCGACAATTTTAGGTAGCCCACTATCAGGTTTTATTCTAAAAATATTTGACGGTGTTGGGCCTTGGTACAATTGGCAATGGCTTTTCTTGGTTGAAGCAATACCTTCATTTTTATTGGCTTTTGTTGTTTTAAAATATTTAGATAATGATGTTAAATCAGCAAAATGGTTAACAGATGAAGAGAAATTGGTCATACAAAATGATCTAAAAAAAGATGGAGAGCAAAAGAAGAAAAATAGCGATGGAAAAATTGCTGTTAGTTTGAAAGATTTGTTAAAAAATAAATATGTTTGGCTATTATCACTGATTTTCTTTAGTTTTAATATTGGTTATTATGGAATTAATTTCTGGTTGCCATCTATCATTAAATCGTCTGGGATAACTGATGACTTATCTATTGGCTTTATAGCGGCATTACCCTATTTATTTGGTTCTGTATTTATGTTGTGGAATAGTTATCACTCAGATCTTAAAAAAGAGAGACGTTGGCATATTGCTATTCCTGCGATATTAGGTTCTATAGGGCTAGTATTTAGTTCTTTAAATGAAGGTTCAACAATAGCAATGATGTTTTGGATTTGTGTTGCGATTTCAGGAACTTTAGCTCTGATCCCTACTTATATGAGTTTACCGGGTGCGATTTTCTCAGGAACTGCTGCAGCTGCTGGTATAGCGTTAGTCAACTCGGTTGGAAATCTGGCAGGTTTTTTTGGGCCGACAGTTTTAGGATGGTTAAATGATTTAACAGGTAGTTCTGGTATTGGGTTACTTATTTTAGCCGGTTTTCTTGCTTTGTGTGCACCTTTGATATTTCTCATTCCCGCTAAATTAGTTAATCCTGAAATAAAAAATAATTAATAAACATAGCAAAAGATAGAACAGGTATCTTAATATGAATAATAATTCTAGAGTCGTTGTTGTTACTGGCGTCAGTCAAGGTATTGGCTATAGTATTTGTGAAACGTATTTGAAGAATGGAGATATTGTTATTGGATGCGCTTGTGAACCTGAAAATAAAAACATTTCTCTTTTAGCAGAAAAATACATTGATAATTTTCATTATTATGAAGTTGATGTTTCTAAAAAAGACGAAATCACAAGTTTTTCAAAAATAGTAAGTGAAAAGTTTGGGGTAATTAATATTTTAGTTTCAAATGCAGGGAAAAATATATTCAAAGGTATCGATTGTGAGGAAGAAGATTGGGATCACAATTTTGACTTGAATTTAAAATCACATTGGAGAATGGCTAAAGCGTTTAAGCCATTATTAGAAAAAAGTAATGGCGTAATTATTATTATTACATCTAATCATGCATATCACACATTACCAGAATGCGCACCTTATAATATTAGCAAAGGGGCTCTTCTATCTCTCGTTCAAAGCTTAATGTTAAATTGGGGACCCACAATAAGAACGGTCGGTATTGCACCGGGTTTTATTGATACAGAAGGTAATCAAACCTATTTTGACTCTTTTGCTGATTCACATAAAGCACGCCAAGAAATTGAAAATAAGCATTGTGTTAAGCGGATAGGTAAGCCGGAAGAAGTAGGTAAGCTTTGTTTATTTCTATCGAGTAATGATGCTGGTTTTATTGCAGGGACAACAATTTTAATTGATGGCGGTCGTAGTGCCGTTATGCAAGATTAGTGTGGAGAATACACTATGAACACAGAAATAATTGGTTTAAGTACTTTAGACTATGTGATTTTTATTACTTATGCGATCGTTATTATTGGAATTGGCTTATGGGTTTCCAGAACGAAAAATGGTCAAACAAAAACAACTGAGGATTATTTCCTTGCAAGTAAAAGCTTACCTTGGTGGGCGATAGGTGCCTCAATAATTGCAGCGAATATATCCGCAGAGCAATTTATCGGCATGTCTGGTTCTGGTTTTTCAATTGGGTTAGCGATTTCAGCATATGAATGGATTGCTGCAATAGGATTAGTGGTTGTAGCTAAATTTATATTACCAATTTTTTTAAAAGAAGGAATCTATACAATACCGGAGTTTGTTGAGAAACGTTACAATAAATCGTTAAAAACAATTCTGGCTATTTTCTGGATAGGGTTATTTGTTTTTGTAAATCTAACCTCCGTATTATATTTAGGTGCATTAGCATTAGAAACGATTCTAAATGTACCAATGATGTATGCGATTGCAGGGCTATCAATATTTGCTGTCGTCTATTCAGTTTATGGTGGGTTATCTGCTGTAGCATGGACTGACGTTGTTCAAGTTTTTGTGCTCATTCTTGGCGGTTTTTTAACTGCATTTTTAGCGATAGACTACATTGGCGGAGAACAAGGCTTTTTCTCAGGGTTAGGCCAATTAACGCAAGCGGCACCAGATCATTTCGAAATGATCCTTAGTAAAGACCACCCTCAATTTGAAAATTTACCGGGTATCGCTGTTTTACTCGGGGGATTGTGGGTCGCTAACTTATACTATTTCGGATTTAATCAATATATTATTCAAAGAGCATTAGCGGCTAAATCAACAAATGAAGCGCAAAAAGGATTAGTTTTTGCTGCCTTTATTAAATTTTTATTGCCTATCATTGTGGTTATACCGGGAATAGCAGCTTATGTTATTGTAAATGACCCTGCTTTATTGGCTGGATTAGGAGAATATGCGACATTTAATTTGCCAAGCTTTGAACAAGCGGATAAAGCTTACCCATGGTTAGCTCAATTTTTACCTGCAGGTGTTAAAGGGCTTGTATTTGCAGCTTTAACTGCAGCAATTGTCTCTTCATTAGCTTCAATGCTTAACTCTATCGCGACAATATTTACGATGGATATCTATAAAGAGTACATTGCGCCTAAAGCTAGCCAAAAAGTTTTAGTTAATGTCGGTCGCTTTTCTGCCATTATTTCATTAATTATTGCGAGTTTTATTGCACCATTATTGAAAAATCTGGGGCAAGCGTTTCAGTATATTCAAGAATATACTGGTTTAGTCAGCCCAGGGATTTTAGCGGTCTTCTTATTAGGGATATACTGGAAGAAAGCAACGTCTAAAGGCGCTATTTGGGGAGTGGTTTTATCAATTCCATTCGCCTTATTCCTTAAGTTGATGCCATTTGGTATGCCATTCTTAGATCAAATGCTATATACATTCCTGTTTACTATTGTTTGTATTTTTGTAGTGAGTTTGACTAATAATACAGGTGATGATGATCCGAAGGCGATTATACTGACAGCGAAAGAGTTTAAAACGAGTACGGCATTTAATATCTCGTCATATGCCATCTTTATTATTTTCGCTATGTTATATGCTGTTTTCTGGTAGTTTCCGATACTTTTAATATAAAGGGCCTCAGTAATTTGAGGCCCTTTAATATGTTATTTAATATAATAGGAATAAAATATCAATAAGTTAGCTCTTATTTCTCAGGTTTAAAGCGTAATAACCGGTTGGCATTGCTCACGACAGTTATTGACGATAGCGCCATTGCCGCACCTGCAACGACAGGGTTAAGTAAAGTCCCCGTAATTGGGTATAAAATCCCCGCCGCAATAGGTATGCCTAATGTGTTATAAACAAAGGCACCAAACAGGTTTTGTTTCATGTTACGCAGTGTTCCTTTTGAAATAGACACCGCATCGGCAACGCCATGTAAGCTTTGGCGCATCAGGGTAATCGATGCGGTCTCAATCGCAATGTCACTACCGCCCCCCATCGCAATACCAACGTCAGCTCGAGCGAGAGCAGGTGCATCATTGATACCATCACCCACCATTGCCACTTTGTGGCCTTTGGCTTGTAAGGCTTCAATAGCAGCAGATTTGCCGTCTGGCATGACGCCCGCAATGACTTCATCAATACCCGCTTCTTTGGCTATTGCATTGGCGGTTACTGGGTTGTCTCCGGTTAACATGACTAAACGGAAACCTTGTTTATGTAACCGCGCCAGTGCACTTATGCTATCTTCACGCAATGGGTCACGGATAGATAACAGTGCGGCAACTTTACCATCAACAGCCAGTAGAACAGGTGTTACGCCTTGAGTCGCTTGTTGGTGTAGCGTTTCTTCTACGTCAAGGGTATCAACATTATTTTGCGCTAACAGTTTTTGGTTACCTAACAGAATAGTTTGGCCGTTAATTACTGCGCTAATGCCTAACCCAGCTAAGGTTCTAAATTGTTCATTAGCCGGCAGTGTTAAACCTTTTGCGCGATTTAAAACAGCGCGGGCTAGTGGGTGATTAGAGCCATTTTCTAATGAAGCGGCATACTGTAAAGCGGTGTCTTGTTCGAACCCATTAAACACATGGATATCCGTAACTTGAGGCATTCCTTCAGTTAATGTACCTGTTTTATCAAACACAATGGTATCTAACTCACTGGCTTGCTGTAACGCATCCGCATCGCGTACTAGCACGCCAAACTCAGCGGCTCGGCCCACGCCAGAAATGATCGACATTGGTGTTGCAAGGCCTAGCGCACAAGGACACGCAATAATTAATACCGTTGTGGTAATAACCAATGCGTAAGTTATTTGTGGCGCAGGACCAACAAAATACCAAATAGCCCCTGAAATCAAAGCAATAGCAACAACTACAGGCACGAATACCGCAGAAATACGGTCAGCAAGCTGGCCAATTTGTGGTTTACTACTTTGTGCTTGGCGAACAAGGTGGATAATTCGTGCTAAAGTCGTTTGGCTACCGACAGCAGCGGCACGGAATAGCACGGTACCATCTTGTACCACGGTTCCGGCATGGACTTGATCCCCTTTACTCTTTTGCTGTGGGATCGGCTCACCGGTTAGCATGGCTTCGTCTAACCAGACTTCGCCTTCGATAATTTCACCATCCACAGGCACACGATCACCCGTAGCTAAGCGTAAAACCATCCCTTTTTTGACTTGCTCCAGTGGCATATCCACTTCGCCTTGCTCTGTGACAACACGGGCAGTTGGCGGTGTTAGGTCTAGCAGTCGTTCAAGAGCTTTTGATGAACGTTGGCGAGCTCGCTGTTCTAGGGCATGACCAAGGTTAATAAGACCGATGATCATGGCACTGGCTTCATAATAAAGGTGGCGAGCTTGATCTGGGAATAAATCAGGCCAAATATTCACCACAATTGAATAGAGCCAAGCCGCTCCCGTTCCTAACGCAACTAAGGTATCCATGGTGGCACTGCCATTTTTTAGGCTTTGCCATGCATTGCGATAAAAGTGCCCACCTGCAAATACCATGACCGCAAGGGTTAATACACCAATGGTAAGCCAAATGGTATGGTTTTGCTCAGTCAGCACCATGTTATCGCCCATCATCCCCCATACCATCACAGGGATACCAAGGGCAAGAGCTAATGCTGATTGCCAACGGAAGCGGCGCATATTGGCTTGCGCGACTTCTTGTTGGCGCTCACGGCGTTTGGCTTCATCTTGAATGATCTCCGCGCCATAGCCTGCTTTGACAACCGCGTCGATTAAATCGTTAGGTTCAGCAGTTCCGGTGACTAAAGCACTGCGCTCTGCTAAGTTGACCCGTGCATTTTCAACACCCGGTACGCTATTTAAGGCTTTCTGAACTTTATTGACACAACTGGCACAGGTCATGCCATCAAGCAGTAACTGTACACTGTCATCCATTGGGCTAATTTCAGGTTGTTCACCTAAATCAGACTCTTGTGCCGGGATCTCACAGATTGCCGCTGAATCAGCTTCCGGCTGTTCAGTTGTGGTACTCAGCGGCTCAGTTTTTGGGTGAGATTCATCCGCAGTGGCTTGGTAGCCAGCGGCTTGAACCGCAGCAACTAAGGCGTCTGCGGAGGCCGTACCATGAACAACAGCAGTTTGGGTATCGACAGTTGCGCTTTCAACACCATCAACCGCTTCTAGCGCTTGTTGTGTTTTAGCGGCACATTTCATGCAACTTAGGCCCGAAAGGGCTAAAGTGATCGCCTTAGTTTGGGCAATTTCTGCGTTGTAGCCTGCTTGTTGAACGGCAGCGATTAACGTTTGTGCATCAGCAGTGCCATATACCTTGGCGCTAGTAGTATCGACAACAGCAGCGGCGACACCGTCAACTTCTTCGAGTGCTTTTTGTGTTTTACCTGCGCATTTCATACAATTGAGGCCAGAAAGTTGTAATTCGATATCTGGGCTCTTAGCCACCTCAGCTTCATAGCCTGCATCGACGATGGTTTTAATTATGTCATCGATATTGCTATCACTTTCCATCACAGCATAATCGATAGTGACTTTTAAGTTAGTGACATCACCGCGCCCTTCGAGCGCTTTAGTGACTGAGCCGACACAGTGCATGCAGCTTAGCCCCTGTAATTTTAAAATAATCATGTTACTCATTTTGCAGCCTCCAAACCCGTTTGATGTATTGGGTCTATAACTTTATCTACAATTAGGTCTATAATTCGACAATGAACAAAGGTTACACCTTCCAGCAAGGTTAAGGTCAAGAGGAATTATGAATATTAGTGAAATTGCCAAAAAAACAGGCCTAACAGCAAAAGCTATTCGTTTTTATGAAGAAAAAGGGCTAATTACACCACCTGAAAGGGGAGAAAATAGCTACCGCTATTATCAAGAGCGTCATTTAAACGAACTTGTATTACTCAAACAGGCAAAAGATGTGGGTTTTACCTTAGATGAATGTGGCGAACTATTAGGTTTGTTTCGTAATCCAACCAGACATAGCGCAGATGTAAAAACGACAACGATAGCTAAGATAAATGAAATTGAGCAGACAATCGTTAAATTGTCTGCCATTCGAGATACATTACAAGAGCTTGTGGACGTGTGCCCTGGGGATGATGGGGCGGATTGCCCAATTATTGACCATTTGGCTCGTGGGTGTTGTCATCATGAGAAGGTTTAACTTGCAAGGTGATGCCGTCTACTGCGATGACGACGACTTCCGTGTTGGCTTTTAATGGTGTGTCGCTATAGACACGCCAACTGCCATCAGCAAGGCGTACTCGGCTAAAACCTTCTTCAGTATCTGACAATAAACGGCCTTTAACACCGATGAGTTGATGGCTAATTTGATTGACATTATCCGCTTTGCCTTTTTGCCTATTATTTAACCATTTACGCCATAACACGGCAGAAACAACAGTGAAAATGGCAAATAAGACTCCTTGCCACTCCCAACCGATGAATGGCAGTGCCCAAACGATAACCCCAACAAGTACTGCAGCAATACCCGACCATAAAAGATAGCCCGCGGTACCAAGAAGTTCACCAACCAGCAATAGCCCACCAAGACACAGCCAAAACCATGCAGGTTGAGCACTGATAAGCTCTATCATTCTTTTACCTGCTTTTTCATGGCACTGGTTTTCTTGCTTTCACCGATTAGTTCAGTGATCCCGCCAATTGCACCCATTAAGTTACTGGCTTCTAATGGCATCATGATGACTTTGCTATTTTCGGCGGAACCAATACTAGTCAGTGCATCAGTGTATTTTTGCGCCACAAAGTAGTTAATTGCTTGCATATCCCCGGCTGCGATAGCTTCAGATACCATTTGTGTCGCTTTTGCTTCCGCTTCCGCGGCTCTTTCACGTGCTTCGGCTTGTAAAAATGCCGACTGACGTTCCCCTTCGGCTTTGAGAATTTGTGACTGTTTTTCACCTTCAGCTTTTAAAATTGCCGCTTGGCGGATCCCTTCGGCTTCAAGAATATCAGCACGTTTAGTACGTTCAGCCTTCATTTGCGCATTCATCGCACTAATCAATTCTTTTGGTGGTTTCACGTCACGAATTTCGATACGGGTAATTTTGACACCCCAAGGGTTGGTTGCTTCATCCACTACGTGCAACAAACGGCTATTAATGGAATCACGTTGTGACAACATTTCGTCCAGTTCCATGGAACCTAATACGGTACGAATATTGGTCATCGTCAAATTCAGGACTGAAAGCTCAAGGTTACTGACTTCATAGGCTGCACGTACAGGATCAACCACTTGAATAAAGCAGACGGCGTCAATCGTGACGTTAGCGTTATCGCGGGAAATAACTTCTTGAGATGGGATATCAAGGACTTGTTCCATCATATTGATACGACGGCCAATTTTATCCATAAATGGCACAATAATATGCAAGCCCGGTTGTAGCGTACGGGTATAGCGACCGAAGCGTTCAACCGTCCATTGGAAGCCTTGAGGTACTGTTTTAACACAGGTAAAAACAATAACGACAGCAACAAAAATGATAATCGGTATTGCACCAAAGGCGAACAAGTCCATATTTAACCCTTAATTAGTAAAGTAATGAATATACTTGGCGACGATATTTACTGGCAATAGCATCACCAGTCCCCATTGCAGACATAATGTCCATCATGGTCTTTCTTACCGCGCCGTCACCGGCACCCAAGTCGGTACGTAAGAAGCTGAATAACATTTCCAGCGCTTCTTCGTTGCGGTTCACTTCGTGCAGTTTTAGTGCTAACTGAACGGCTAACGTTGTATTTTGCGGATCTTGATTGAATTCATCTTGTAATTGCTGAATTTCAGGCGTGTCCGCAGCTTGTTTTAATAATTCAATTTGTGCGATTAGGCCTTGGTAGCGACTGTCTTTATCCTGTAATGGAACAACTTCTAAAGTAGCTTGTGCATCATCAACGAGATTTAAACCGATTTGGGTTTCTGCCAATAATAATGTGATATCGCTATTTTTGGGGTTCAGCTGATGTGCTTCTTTTAACAATGGCAGCGCTTCTTGTGCTTTACCTTCTGCAATTAATTCAGCGGCTTGTGCTGCTTTCATTTCTTCTGGGCTTGGCAATACGCGAGATAAAATTTCCAGCACCACTTCTTCGGGCTGTGGCCCTTCAAAGCCATCAACAGGGCGACCATTTTGCAATACATACAGGGTAGGGATCGCTTTTAAGCCAAACTGGCTTGCGATCATTTGTTCTTCATCACAATTAACTTTAGCTAAAATAAATGACCCTGCGTAGTCGTTGGCAATTTTTTCCAACATAGTACCGAAATCTTGGCAATGAGGGCTACGCGGTGACCAAAAGTAAAACATGACGGGTAAGTTCATTGATTGTTCAATGACTTGGTGTAGGTTGGTTTCGTTAATATCAATTATCTGAGCGTTAGCAAACATAAGAAGTCTCTTTTGAATTTGTTATTAATAGAATTGGTGAGCAATAGTCATAAAATGGGGCTGATTTTACTTTTTTCAAGCTTTTTTCCCCTTATTTGCCAGTATTCTATCCATTATTTTGTCAGGTAAAATACGTTTTAAGATGCGCACTGCAACGGTTAATAACGTGACAGAATAGCGTACTTTTGGGCGCGGGCTTTCTAACGCATGGATCAGTTTTTCTACCACATGTTCTGGTGTTAAGGTGAAACGTGAAGCAATACCTGGGTTTTTAACAGGTTTATCTTTTTGTGTTTGTTCAACATTTTCAGTAAAAGCCGTATGGATCGGGCCCGGTTCAATCAAACTCACTTTCACCCCTGTTCCAGCTAATTCTAGGCGTAGCGCATCGGACCAAGCCTCCAGAGCATACTTGCTGGCGGCATAAGCGCCACGACCGGGGGTTGAAATAACTCCCATCACCGAACTAGTCTGGACAATCCGCCCTTCATGGTGTGCTAGCATTGCAGGTAATAGCAAAAAAGTTAACTGGTGAATACCAAAAAAGTTAGTGGAAAATTGCGCTTCAAGTTGTTCGCGGCTGACGCTATTTAATGGGCCATACACCCCAAAACCCGCGTTGTTGAATAATCCGAAAAGGCGATGATTACAGAGCGTTAGCACCGTTTTAGCCGCGGTTTCTATGCTATTCTTATCATCGAGGTCAAGGGATACCGTGTCATAACCTAGCTCTTTTAGGCGCAAAATATCGCTTTCTTTACGGCAGGCCACAATAACATGGTAGCCACGCTGCCGAAGTGTTTGTGCAGCACAAAAGCCAATACCGCTTGATGCACCTGTGACCAGGACTGATTTTTTGTTTCGTGCCGATGTTTGCATAACTTTACCTTGGTTTCATGCAACTGAATCTATTTCGGGTATAAAAGAGCGTTTAATACCTTGTTTAACGTCTGTTTTATTTACTAAACGGTAAAATATGTTCGAAAAGCTGTTTTTCCATAAAATCAGCAATGGATGGCTGGGCTTCAACGGTAGGGTGAATACCATCTTGTTGTATCCATTCAGGCTTAGTTATCACGGTTTCCATATAAAACGGCAGTAATGGGATTTGATTACTTTGCGCCAATTTCGGATAGACTTTTTCGAAACTTGTCGTATAACGTTTGCCATAGTTAGGTGGAATGCGAATTTGCATTAAGAGCGGTTTCGCGCCCGATTGCACGATTTGATCGATAATTTGCTGTAAATTAGCTTCGAGTTGCTCTACTGGGAGACCTTGTAAGCCATCATTTGCACCTAATTCGATCAACACCCAGTTAGGTTTGTTTTGTTCGAGTAAAACGGAAAGGCGTTCTAACCCCTGTGCAGAGGTATTCCCACTAATACTACCGTTAACAATAGCAACGGGTGGGGAAAGTTTCTGCCAGCGTTCGGCAAGCAAGGAGGCCCAAGCCTGCTCAGCCGGTAAACGGTAGCCTGCACTCAGGCTATCACCTAAGATTAATAGCTTAGTTGACGCAAGTGCGTGCCCACTTGCAGTCAGTAACAGGAGAAATACCAATATATGTCGGCGAATAATATTCTTGAAGTTCATCATCTCATTAAACGTGTTGGTCAAGGTGAACATGAACTGACTATATTGCAAGGAGTTGAGCTAATTGTCGAGTCCGGGCAAACAATTGCGTTAATTGGGGAATCAGGTTCGGGGAAATCAACCTTGTTAGGGATCATTGCGGGGTTGGATGACGGCTCCAGTGGAACGGTTAATTTATTAGGCCAAGACCTCACTAAAATGGATGAAGAGCAGCGGGCACGCTTACGGGCACAAAGTGTCGGTTTTGTGTTCCAATCCTTTATGTTGATCCCAACCTTAAATGCTATTGAAAATGTGCAACTTCCTTCTTTGTTACGTGGTGAATCTGAGTCTGAAAGCTACCAACACGCGGCAAGTTTACTGACGGATTTAGGCTTAAAAGATCGCCTAAAACATATGCCAGCACAGTTGTCCGGTGGTGAGCAGCAGCGTGTTGCACTGGCTCGTGCCTTTAATGGCCGCCCACAGATTTTATTTGCCGATGAGCCAACGGGAAATCTTGATCGTCATACTGGGGATAAAATTGCAGATTTATTATTTGCCATGAATAAAGAGCATGGAACAACCTTGATTTTGGTTACCCACGATAACGAACTGGCTGCGCGCTGCCAACGCCGCTTGCGCTTGGTCGATGGGCAGTTGAGGGAAGAAGCATGATTTGGCGTTGGTTTTGGCGTGAATGGAAAACCCCCTCACTACTGATTGTTTGGCTTGCACTTACCCTTGCGGTTGCTTGTGTACTGGCTTTAGGGCGAATTAGCGATCGCATCGAAAATAGCATGAGCTACCAAAGCCGTGAACTGTTAGCGGGTGACTTAGTGTTACGATCTTCCCATCCAAGCGACCCTGCATGGTTACAAGAGGCCGAAAAAGAGGGGTTAACGCTCAGCCAGCAAATATCATTTTCTACCATGGCTTATGCGACGGAAGATGAAGAGGCTCGGCCACAACTGGTGTTAGTGAAAGCAGCGGATAAGGCATACCCATTATATGGCGATCTTATCACTGAACCGGCTGGGTTAACCCCGATAAAAGGGGAGGTATTAGTCGCACCACGGTTATTAGAATTATTGAACCTCAATGTAGGGGATAACATTGATATTGGAGATGCGACGCTAAAAGTTTCGGGTAAATTAATTCAAGAGCCTGACAGCGGTTTTAATCCATTTCAGATTGCCCCAAGAGTATTAATAGCAATTGAAGATGCACCATTAACAGGAGCAATTCAATTAGGTAGCCGATTAACGTATCGCGACATGTTTGCCGGTGATCGTCAGCTTATTGACGCATTTCAGCAAAAATATGAGCAAGAACTGCGAAATGATCAGCGTTGGTTTACGTTAAGCGAAAATAACGGAGCAGTGGGGAAAACCTTCCAACGTGCTCAACAGTTTTTATTGCTGTCAGTTTTATTAACCCTGCTGCTAGCCATTGCTGCGGTTGTGGTTTCAATGACGCATTACTGCCGTAGCCGCCATCAATTAATTGCTGTATTAAAAACCTTAGGGGCAGGGCGTAGCGCATTACGTCAATGGATTATTGGGCAGTGGTTAGTGATTTTAATTGCTGCGGCTTTACTTGGCTCACTATTAGGTTTGGCTTTTGAAGGCATTTTAATGCAAATCTTAGGGGCGATGTTGCCGAAGGAATTGCCGCCTGCGAGTTCAATGCCTTGGGTTTGGGCGATCGGTACATTATTTATTATTGCCATTATTGTTGGCAGCCGTCCCTATTACCAACTGATGGCAACTCAGCCATCACGAGTATTACGTGAAGATGCCAAGTCACCCGTTTGGCCGCTATATTATTATCTGCCGATTGTTATTTTAATTGTGGTTGGCGGCTTATTTGTATTTGCTGGCGTTAACCCTCTGTTGTGGTCAATTTTGGCCGGTATTGTCGTGGTTGCCATTCTACTGGCGCTGATTGGTTGGGTTGGTTTGTGGGGGCTGCGCCATATTAAGTTCCGCCAATTAAGTTTGCGTTTATCGGTAAGCCGTCTACTGCGCCAGCCGTTGCAAACCATCACACAAATGAGTGCATTTTCGTTGTCATTTATGTTGTTGGCGCTGCTGATTTTAGTGCGCGGTGATTTACTTGACCGTTGGCAACAGCAATTACCTGCGGATAGCCCAAATTATTTCTTGATCAATATGAACCAGTCACAGCTTGAGCCTGTCACCAAGCTATTGGCTGAGTTTGATGTGAAACCCACAGAGTTCAACCCGGTGGTGTTAGCGCGTTTAACCAATATTAATGACCAGTCAGCGATTGAATGGGCCGACCAACGTGACCCAAATAATAATACCGTGCGACGTGAATTAAGCCTAACTTGGCAATCTGATTTAGCGCCAGCGAATGTGGTTGACGAAGGGACATGGCCACCAAAAGCTGGGGAAGTCTCAATTGAGCAAACGGTCGTTAAAGAGCTCGGATTGAAATTAGGTGATAAACTTACATTTAACGCAGGGGCTCAGGTCTTTAGTGCGACAGTAAGTAGCATTCGTACGGTTGATTGGGAAAGCTTGCGCCCGAATTTCTATTTTATTTTCTCTGAAGAAAGTCTTTCTCAGATGCCAGCTACTTGGCTGAGCAGCTTCCACTATGAAGGTGATGGGCAGCTATTAACGCAACTTAGCCGCCATTACCCAACCATTAATGTGCTCGACACCGGTGCCATTATCACCCAAATTCAGCAAATTCTTCAGCAAGTGAGCCAAGCTCTTGAGGTGATGGTAGTGCTGGTTATTTTCTGTGGGCTGTTGCTATTATTGGCTCAAATTCAAGTGGGTATGAGCCAACGGGAACGTGAATTAGTGGTGTACCGAACTCTGGGAGCCAGTAAAAAATTGATGCGTCGAACCCTGTGGAGCGAATTTGCTTTACTTGGCTTAATGGCAGGGCTTGCCGCGGCATTTGGGGCAGAAATTGCATTATGGTTGTTGCAAAGTAAAGTGTTTGATTTTCCTTGGCAGCCAGAATGGCGTATGTGGGTGTTTTTACCTTTGTGTGCAGCAATTTTACTGTCTATTTGCGGTAGCTGGTTGGGGCTACGTTTGTTAGGGACGGGGGGGCAACACCGGCGCTTACCTAATAGTTAAATACTCGTGATACTTCAAGCTGAATGGGTGTTGATTGCGCTCGGATAGCTGGAACACATATCGCATTATTTAAAATATCGTGGTATTAAGGAAATAGCTTAATACCACGATATATTGAACATTATAAAATACATGTTTTCAGTAAAATAACTGTCTAAAATCCTTCATAAAATCTTCATTCATCGACGTTATGATTCCGCCATCAATTATTGATAGCCTTATAATGGAAACATAACAATGCAGAATAACCATTCGATTAAACGTAAGCTGGGCTCGTTCTCTTTATTGGCTGGTTTAATTTCATTTAGCATCACAGGGTTTGCACAACAAGAAGTGCCCGCGACATTGGCGGGTCACTCCATTCTTCCTGTTAATTCAACGGTTTCTTCCCCCGAAAATGCACCTTCAGACATGCAAGTAAGTGGTAAATTTACCACTGGCGCTCGTGTTGATAGCTTAGGGAAAGTGGAAGGTAAATCCGCGGATCGCCCAACAGGAATGCATATTCCAATCAAAGGCCAGCCACGGCAAGGGCACTCGGGTATCAAACGCATGGCGGACGGGACCTACTGGGTTTTAACCGACAATGGATTCGGCAATAAAGTAAATTCCCCTGATTCTATGTTGTATGTCACTCAATATGATATTGATTTTCAATCAGGTAATACAACGCCATTAAAAACGGTTTTCTTCCATGACCCCGATAAAATTATTCCTTTTCATATTACGAATGAGAGCACAAAAGAACGCTATTTAACAGGCAGTGATTTTGACCCTGAAAGCTTTCAATTTGCGGATGGTGCTCTATGGGTTGGCGATGAGTTTGGCCCTTACCTAATCAAAATGGATTTGGATGGCAAGGTATTAGCCTTGTTTGAAACACAAGTTGATGGAAAGAAAGTGGTTTCTCCTGATCACTATCAAATCATAACACCGGGTAAACCTGCAGATAAAGTAACTTTCCAAGTTAATCGTTCGAAAGGTTTTGAAGGTATGGCTTCATCACCAGACGGTTCTAAGCTCTATCCAATGCTAGAAGGTGCGATTTGGCTTGATGAGAAGCAAGACTATGAGAATGTTGAGGGCAAACGCGCAGCACGTATTCTTGAGTTTGATGTAAAAAAACAAGATTGGACGGGTAGAAGCTGGTTGTATGTCTTTGAAGACAATCAAAATGCCATTGGTGATTTCAATCTCATTGATGATACCCACGGCTTAATTATTGAGCGTGATAATGGTGAAGGCACGGCAGATAAAGCTTGTGGGACGAAAAGTGCTAATACGGAAAATTGCTTCAGTAATCTCGCTAAATTTAAGCGAGTCTATCGTATTGAATTTTCAGATAACAATATAGGCAAACCAGTAGATAAGCAGGCTTATATTGATTTGATGAATATCAAAGACCCGAATAATATGGCAAGAAAGCCGCTAAATGATGGCGTGTTTACCTTCCCATTCTTCACCATTGAAAACGTTGATGTGGTTGATAGTGAACACATTATTGTTGGTAATGACAATAATTTTCCGTTTTCATCTAGCCGCGAACCAAATAAAGCGGATGATAACGAATTTATCTTATTAAAAGTCCCCGAGTTGTTAAAACCTTAATTAATTTTGCGCCTCTGTTTGGTTTTCGGAGGCGCAAATAAACGCTATGTTTTGATCCAATATCTGGTCTTAAGCTTATTTTCCCTTTGGTTTCAATTTTTCCCGAGTTAATCACTCGGGATTTTTTATTTGTGATAGAGGGCAGGGGGCTTCATCATCAAAGTAAGCAATAAAATGATGATAACAGGCGCGGCAATAACCAAAAATGCAGGGGTGAAACTGCCAGTTAAGTCTTTGATACCACCGGCAATGAAAGGCGCTAAACAGGCAACGGTTGAGATTAAATTCACCACAGAAAATAGCTCTAGGTATGGGCCTCGACCAAAATAATTTGACAGTAAAACACTGGATGCCAAAAAGGTCATGCCGTAGCCAATACCCACGCATAACACAAACAGAATAAGCCAAAGCCATGAGGTGGCAATACTGAGGAAAATAACACCTAACACCATGATAATTAGGCTACCGATTAATAGTTTCTTCGGTTCTAACCATTCACCCGCCGCCCCACCAATAAATCTTGAAAATGCATTAACGAAAGCCATTGTGCTGAGTAATGAAACCGCAACCGTCATACCAAATCCACGCTCTTCAATATGGGCAACGGCAAAACTGTTTACTGTGATCCCGCACCATAAAAACGAGGTATAAGTCGCAGCAATCAAGTAGAACTGCCATGTCCGTAGCGCTCTGCCGACGGTCCATACTTCAGCAGTGCGATAAATAGGCTTACTTGCATCACTAACTTGTTTCTGCATCACCTTTTTTGCGTGCTCTTGCTCTTTTTTACCTTCACGTAGCATAAAAATCGTGATTAACGTGACGATGCTAAGATAAACGGCACATAGAACCCAATGCATGCGCCATGAGCCTAATTGGTTTGATGCGTAAAAGTAAATCCAAGGGCCTGCAACACCCCCCAGGCCCCCGATGGTGAAATATAACCCAAAGGCAAGGGATTGTTTTTCAAATAACCGCGAAAGTACGTAAGTCCCCGGAACGGTGGCGAGTAAGGTGAAACCAATACCAATTAATGCTGTGCCTAAAAAATAGGTGCTAATGGCATGGGTGGAATACAGACTGTAAAAGCCGGCAACAAATACACTGGTGCCTAGCAATAAAGTAACCCGTACACCGACTTTACGGATCAACAGAGACGGGAGGAAACTCGCCAGTCCACAGGTTAAGCCCAGCAGCGTAAAACCAAATCCAGCCTCGCTCCAGCTCCATTTGAGCTCACTTATCATCTCAGGTAAAACCACACCAAGAGAGGTAAAGGTTGTCGCGGTGGCTAAAAAGTAAACCAGCCCTAACAGAATAAGAATGCACCACTGATAAAACGGACTAAAAGTCTGCGAGGACATATTGACTCCAGTAATGCCGCACACCTTAAATCAGGATATTTGTTTTCTGGATGACGGCGAAAATAGCATAATGCCCGAAAATAGTTTCGGGCATCGAATAGGGCTATTTTCCCTATTTATTGATGAGAGTACCAGTCTAATTTTGCATTTGCCCACTCAATGCCACTTTTGTACTCATTTGGCAAAAGTGAAGTCAATGCGTTAAGTGTTGCAGATAACTGGTCGTGGTCACTATGAGAAAGGTTTAAATGGCCAACTTTACGAGCAGGGCGTACCTCTTTTTCATACCAGTGAAGGTGAACGAGGGGTAAGCTCAGCCAGTCTATATTTACATCAGTACCGATTAAATTGACCATAACAGCAGGGCTATACACTTCAGGTGACGGCATCGGTAGGTCTAATATGGCACGTAAATGCAGCTCAAATTGGCTAATGGATGCGCCATTTTGTGTCCAATGGCCGCTATTGTGTACTCGAGGCGCAATCTCGTTAATCAGTAGGTTATCACCTACGACAAAGCATTCCATGGCCATCACACCAATATATCCTAACTCATCCATGACCGCGCTAAGCATGGCTTGAGCGTGTTCTTGTTGTGGGTTAGTTGACTTAGGGAAAGCCACACTTGTCCGCAAAATACCTTCTTGGTGCAAATTATGGGTGATCGGATAAAAAACAGACTCACCCGCAGCATTACGCGCCCCAATCACAGAAACTTCGGCATCAAATGGGATACCTTGTTCAACGATGCACTCACCATAAATTTCTGCTGGTAGCTCTTTTTCATCGCCGGGGCGAACACGCCATTGGCCGCGGCCGTCATAGCCGCCCGTTCTGCGTTTCACGATCAAAAAATCACCTAAGGTGGCGAAAAGTTCAGGCCATTGCTCAGGGGATTCAAGTAACGCCCACGGCGCGGTAGCTAAATTTAAGTTATCAAATATGCTTTTTTGTGGAAACCTATCCGCTAAACGTGGAAAAATATCACGATTAATAAAGGCATTATGGCGAGCTAATTCTTTTGTTAGTGGGGTTTCTGGCCAGCGTTCAATTTCCGCGGTGATGACGCTTTGTTGATAAGGAACCGCTTCCGGCTCGGCATCAAGCCCAACAGGAAAGACGGCAATGCCTAATGGCTCGCCAGCTTGGCGCAGCATACGGCCTAATTGGCCATTACCAAGAACGCAAACGGGTTTCATTAGGCGTTCCTCGGATCTGGGTTGTTTAACACATCTTTGGTTTGCGCTTCCCGCCATGCGGTGAGGCGATTGAAAATAGCAGTATCACTTATCGCTAATACTTGTGCGGCTAACAGCGCTGCGTTTGCGGCACCTGCTTTACCGATGGCTAACGTACCAACAGGAATACCTTTAGGCATTTGCACGATAGAATATAAGCTATCAACACCACTCAATGCAGCGCTTTGCACCGGAACCCCAAAAACAGGGACTAATGTTTTAGCGGCAATCATTCCTGGTAGATGTGCGGCACCACCCGCGCCTGCAATAATCACATCAAAGCCGTTCACTTTGGCGGTTTCAGCAAAAGAAAATAGTTTATCTGGTGTGCGGTGTGCAGAGACGATTTCGACATGAAAAGGAATTTGGAGTTCAGATAATACATCAGCCGCGTGCTGCATGGTCGTCCAATCACTTTTAGAACCCATAACAATGGCGATTTTTGCCGCAGATTGAGCAGGAACTTGGGCAGTCATTTGGTGCTTTCCTGTATTGAAAAAAAACATCACCCTGAGGTGGGAAATTGAATTGGCTTGATCATATCATGGTAAAGCAGTAAGGAAAACGTTTGCGTGGTTAATAATTAAGCAAACGAGCATGGAAATATATTGAAAATGGTTAGTTAGGCGAACTTACTCAAAGGGAAAGAAAATCAGTTCAATGCCTTGCTCGTTAATCACAAAGGCGGAACCTTCGTGGTGCCATGCACCTAATACACCCCGATAATGCAATTTACCGCCAACATTTATCTCATGAATGGCAGGCCGGTGAGTATGACCATGGATCATCCATTGCGCTTGGTGCCTTTGTAATGCATCAATAACGGCTTTTGAATTGACGTCCATAATCGATTCGGCTTTCATGCTGCTTGCATATTGGCTGTTTTGCCGCATTTTTTGTGCGATACGGCGACGTATGAAGAGAGGGAGTAGTAAAAATACTCGTTGGATCCAAGGTGTGTGAACTTTTTTACGGTAATTTTGATAGGCGGCATCATCGGTACATAAAGTATCACCATGCAGAATTAAAATACGCTTACCATAAAGTTCGAGCAATGTTTCTTGTGGGAGTATGGTCATGCCACACTGTTTCGCATAGCGTTTACCAATTAAAAAATCCCGATTTCCATGAATGAAATAGCAAGGAACTCCACGGTCAGTGAGCTGTTTTAGTTCGTTGGCAACTTGCTGATGTAGCGGATTGGTATCATCATCGCCCACCCAATAATTAAAAAAATCACCGAGAATATACAGGCTTTCGGCATGGATGGCTTGCTGTTGAATGAAATTAATAAAACCGGCGGTGATCGCCGGTTCATCTTCACTCAAATGCAAATCTGCAATGATGTAAGTGGACATGCGTTCAGGTTTACTCGCTGACAGTCACTTTTTCAATGATGACGTCTTCGCGAGGAACGTCTTGGTGGAAGCCACTACGGCCTGTTGAGACCCCTTTGATTTTGTCAACAACGTCCATACCTTCAACCACTTCAGCAAACACGCAGTAACCCCATCCGTCAGGGCGTTCTGAACGGAAGTTTAAGAAGTCATTATCAGCCACGTTGATGAAAAATTGTGCTGTTGCAGAGTGTGGGTCGTTTGTACGAGCCATTGCTAAAGTACCACGGGTATTTTTTACACCGTTGTTAGCTTCATTTTTGATAGGTGCTTTAGTGTTTTTTTGTTCCATGCCCGGCTCAAAACCACCGCCTTGGATCATGAAGCCATTAATAACACGATGGAAAATGGTATTATTGTAAAAACCTTCACGGCAGTAAGTTAAAAAGTTTTCGACAGTAACGGGGGCTTTATCGTCAAACGTTTTGATAACAATGTCACCGTGATTGGTATGAAATGTAACCATAATAGCTATCCTGAATAATTGTTTTTTGTGCGCTAACTTGCGTAAGCGTTGAGATCAGCACGTTTATATCACAGATAAAACCTGACTTGAAGCGGAAGGAAGCTTAGTCGGCAGTTTTATAGCATAATAGATGTGTATTAAACCCAATGAGTAAACTGAAAAGGAAGCGGGGTAAACCCTTGCATTCTTAAGATGATCGGGGTTCAATAACATGATATTTTATCGGTAAAAATCGATAATCATTTTTCAAATAAATGGAAAAGTTCAGATGCTACAAATTTTTAATACACTAAGTCGTCAAAAAGAAGAGTTTAAGCCCATCCACGCAGGGAAGATTGGGATGTATGTGTGTGGCATCACTATCTACGACTTGTGTCATATCGGCCATGGCCGTACATTTGTGGCGTTTGATGCAATTAGCCGTTATTTACGTTATTTGGGTTACGACTTAAATTATGTACGCAACGTTACCGATATTGACGATAAAATCATTAAACGTGCTGCAGAAAACAATGAAAGCGTAGAAGAGCTCACAACGCGAATGTTGGCTGAAATGCACAAAGATTTTGATGCATTGAATATTTTGCGTCCAGATAGCGAACCACGAGCAACTCGTCATATTGATGAAATTATTGAATTAACTCAAAGCTTGATTGCACGTGGTCATGCTTATGTCGCGACGAATGGCGATGTTATGTTTGAGGTGAAAACCGATCCAAACTATGGCCAGTTATCACGTCAAGACTTAGAACAGCTACAAGCGGGAGCTCGCGTTGAAGTGGCTGATGTAAAACGCAATCCGATGGATTTCGTCTTATGGAAAATGTCTAAAGAGGGGGAGCCGAGCTGGGAGTCCCCGTGGGGCTTAGGCCGCCCTGGATGGCACATTGAATGTTCGGCTATGAACAGTAAAACGTTAGGTAACCATTTTGATATTCACGGTGGCGGCTCTGATTTAATGTTCCCTCACCATGAAAATGAAATTGCTCAATCGACCTGTGCCCATGATGGTCCTTATGTGAATTATTGGATGCATTCAGGAATGGTGATGGTCGATAGAGAAAAAATGTCTAAATCTCTCAATAACTTCTTTACTATTCGTGATGTGCTTGAGTATTACGATGCAGAAACGGTGCGTTATTTTCTGTTGTCAGGCCATTACCGCAGCCAACTTAATTACACAGAAGAGAACTTGAAACAGGCACGTACCGCGCTTGAGCGCATGTACACGGCATTACGTGGTACAGATAAGTCAGCCGTACCTGCTGGTGGTGATGAATTTAAAGCACGTTTCATTGAAGCAATGAATGATGACTTTAATACACCTGAAGCCTATTCGGTATTATTTGATATGGTTCGTGAAGTTAACCGCCTGAAATCAGAAGATATGTCAGCAGCAAATGGTATGGCTGCACAATTGCGTGAGTTAGCAAGCGTGCTGGGTTTACTAGAACAAGACCCAGAAGTCTTTTTAAAAGGCGGCGCACAAACTGAAGATGATGCGGAAGTGGCAAAAATTGAGGCATTAATTCAACAACGTCTAGATGCACGTAAGAATAAAGATTGGGCGCAAGCGGATGCGGCTCGTGATGAACTTACTGCCATGGGGATAGTGCTTGAAGATGGTGCATCTGGCACTACGTGGCGTCGCAAATAATACGCGTCATATTTCGCGTTGTGGCGGTGTTGTCATCACTTGGCTACTTGGGTCACATACTTTTGTATGCTCCCCAAGTTATCCGTGTTCGGCGCCTAGCCACAACACGAACTATTTAGCGTATTAATATTAGTCATATTTCGAATGCTAATTGAGTTAAAAAAGTTATAAATATTTAAGCGGTTAGATATAGATATCTAGCCGCTTTTATTTGGATGGCTAAATTTGAAAGACATGATTATTCACTTATAAAATAATCGTTGTTAATGAAGCATAGTTTAAATTAACAACAATAATATAGGGGGGATTATGTCTAAAAAGGTTAATACAATTAACGCGAACTTTAATTTTTTTCGAGTGCACGATAGTAAAAGAGGAAATAAAGTATATGACACTATTAGATTAATAAATAGCACTAATGTTAAGAGGCCTAGTAATACGCATAAATTAAAAAATCGTTTATATAATTGGTTTAGCACATTAATTAGAGTAATTAAACATACAGATAAAACAGTGAATGTAGAAACCCGAGTAAAACCAAGTTCTAGGAATACGGTCAAAAAATTTGAGATTGGGGAAATACGTTCTCAGGGAACCATAAATGCGAATACTGTTGTTGAAAAAACGCCAGTGAATATAGCGCATCTAACAAAACATTTCGATGAATTACTCACTAATGCACCAGATGTTTTACTCGTCTTAGCGTCAGATAATAGTTTTTTGGAGAATAATGTTCCTCGATATTTTAGTCATCCCAAAATTAAGCAATATGGCGAATATATAGTTTCCTCTTTTCCTTGTGCTTTATCTGAAAATAAATTGGGTTATCTTGATATTGATAACCGTACAGTATGTATTGCTAAAAATGGAAAATCAGTTTCTATGAGAGTTGTACATGTCACAAACTGGTCTGAAATGGTAATTGAAAAAAATGATTGGTATGAGTTATCCAATTACGCGGATAAAGTCGGGGATGAAAAAGCTAAGATTAGAGCAAAATCAGAGTTATATCAATCTCATAACGGTGTTTCTCTACTTCATTTTAATGATGAATATGCGGCAAACCTCATAGGGACGTGATTAAATGGATAAAAAATCCCCCAGTTAAGGGGGAAGTAAGACTACCAACAGGGACTAGGAATGGAACTTAAAGTTGTGTGATTAAGCGATACTCGCCATTGCTTGTTGGGCTTCTTTAGGTGTCGCTTTTTTGACAATGGCATAAAGCACACCTGAAACCACCGTACCAGCCACTATCGCGAATAAATACATCAATACATGATTAATAGCTCCGGGTATTAACAGCACAAATAAACCACCGTGAGGTGCCATTAACTGAATACCAAAGTACATGGATAGCGCCCCTGTTATTGCGCCACCAATAATGCAAACAGGAAGAACGCGAATCGGGTCTTTGGCCGCAAATGGGATTGCACCTTCTGAAATAAAACATAAACCGAGAACAAAAGAGGCTTTACCCGCTTCGCGTTCAGCAGGAACAAATTTATGTCGTGCTAATAGGGTTGCAACGCCCATTGCCAGAGGTGGCACCATTCCTGCCGCCATAATTGCTGCCATTGGTGCATAGGTTTGTGAACTTAATAGACCGACACCAAAGGCATATGCCGCTTTATTGACTGGGCCTCCCATATCCGTACACATCATCGCACCTAGAATTGCGCCTAAGATCACTGCATTGGTGGTTCCCATGGTATTTAACCAGTGAGTTAGCCAATCCATTAACCAAGCTACAGGGTGGCCAATGACATAGATCATCGCTAAACCTGTAAATAAAGTGGAAATGAGCGGTACGATTAGAATTGGCTTTAACGCTTCCATCGTTTGCGGCAATTTTAGTCGGGTACTAATAAAGTGAGCACTATAACCGGCAAGGAAACCGGAAATGATACCACCCAAAAATCCAGCACCTAAAGTGGTCGCAAGTACCCCACCGACCAAACCTGGGGTTAGCCCCGTTCTGTCAGCAATGGAATAGGCGATATAACCGGATAACACGGGCACCATCAGCGCAAGCGCGGTTTGTCCGCCAATTAGGCTAAGCGCCCAAGCTAGAGAGCCTTCTACATTGGATGCATCTAAGCCAAATGCAAATGAAAGCGCAGTACACAACCCTCCAGCGACAACCATCGGGAGCATGTATGATACCCCAGTGAGTAAGTGCTTATAGACTCCACGTTTCTCATTATAACCATTTGATTGCGATGATTTTTTTCCGTTTTGAGGTGTGAATATAATAGCCTCTTTTATCGCTTTATCTAATTCTTGTGCTGTTTTCTTCAATGCAGCACTGGTGGAGGTGCGGTACATGGGTTTCCCTGCAAACTTATCCACATTGACTTCGATATCGGCTGCGACAATGACTAAGTCGGCTTGTGCTATTTCTTCTGGCGTAATTTCATTTCCAACCCCGACAGAGCCGCGGGTTTCGACTTTGATATTCCAGCCGCGTTTTTTTGCTTCAGCTTCAAGTGCTTCTGCAGACATATAGGTGTGCGCAACCCCTGTCGGGCAAGCGGTAACGGCTAATACAGAGTAAGATTTTGTATGCTGTGGCTGGGTGATTTTCTGCTCACAAAGTGTCGCTTCGTTAATTGCAGATGCCAAAAATTCAGCGGGTTGCCTCACTGCGATATCGGGGTGACCGAAATAGATTTTTTTATCTGTGCAATTAAAGTTTTCAGGCAACTGAGTATCAAAACAAATCACGATATCTGCATCAGTAAGTTGTTCAGTGAAAGTGATATTTTGTGAGGCAGATACATTTTTTAAGGCATCGATAGCTAGCCAACAAATTGCAGGGCCTTGCTGGTGGCTTGGTGCGACTAATATTTTCATGACTTTCATCCTCATTCAGCCGTAAATGGTTGTAAGTCAACCTTCGTCATCATATGCGCAAGTTGTGCTCGGTCTGTGATACCGACATTGGGTTGAGAGACTGCAAGTGCAGAAACCGCGGTAGCTAAGCGTAGTGTGTGATCACTTGTTTGTCTCATCATCAGCCCGTAAATTAATCCGCCTACCATTGAATCCCCTGCACCAACGGTGCTGATAACCTCACACTCAGGTGGTTTAGCAAACCAAGCGCCGGAGGAGTTGACCCACATAGCGCCTTTTTCGCCTAAAGAGACCACCACATGGGCAATACCTTGTTGTCGAAGTTGATTTGCAGCATTTACGATATCTTGCTGAGTAGGGAGAGGTTTTCCTGCCCAAATTTCAAGCTCACGGTGATTCGGTTTTACTAACCAAGGAGACGCTTTGAGCCCAGCGACAAAGGCCTCGCGGCTACTATCAAAAATGACACACATACATTGTTCTCTAAGGCGTAACATCCAATGCGTAAAATCATTTAAATCAACACCCTGAGGTAAACTGCCACTGACGCAAATCATATCGAACTGACCCGCCCAGCTTAATGAATCGGTGACGAAGCGTTGCCAATCCGCTTTGGTGACACTGAATCCTGAAAAATTAAAATCGGTAACAGCTCCCGTATGCTCTGTTAGTTTGACATTGATACGAGTACGACCTTCGACGACTTGAAAGCGGTTAGCAATCCCGGTTTCACTGAATGCTTTTTGGAAGCCATCTTGGTTTTCCTTGCCCAAAAAACCACCAACAGTGACATCAATCCCTAAATTTTTCAGCACCTTAGCCACATTTATGCCTTTTCCAGCGGCATGAAGACCCGCCGTTTTGACTAAGTTCACATCACCGCGATGAATATCAGGTAATAACCCAACCAAATCGTAGGCAGGGTTTAACGTGATCGTTGCGACTCTTCTGCTCATGCGACTTTTTCTCCAAGTCCTGAATTGATTGCCTCACCAATGGTAGCAATGGCTTCTTGTGCATCTACACCTTCTGCGTGAATACGTAAGCGATGCCCACATTTAGCGCCTAAGCTGACAATTTTCATTAAGCTTCGACCATTTACGGGAGTCGCAGTACCATCAAGATTACTGACTGTAATCTTGCTTTCGAATTGCTTAATGGCGGTGACTAATAGTGTGCTAGGTCGCGTATGTAACCCATGTGGGTTAAGAATGGTGAAGTCCTGAGTCATGCCAGATGTATTTGTGTTCAATGATTCGCTTTCTGCGTGTGAGTCATCAGGGCGCAATAAATTAATTAGTTTGTTAACGTTATCATTTTCAAGAATGCGATTCGCTTCTTTATTTTTCAATAAATTGCTTATTTTTAGTAACAAAGTCTCTATTTGATAATTAGCGTAAGAGAGTGTAATTAGGACGTTGACAGGGTTACCTTGAAAGTTAAATGATCTTTTTACTGTCGATAGCGCAATCGCATTCTGAATATTTCCGATAGGGCTATCACTTAACCAAATACCTTGACCTAAATATGATGGTGTTTGAGTAAGAACTTGGGTAATAAAGTCGGTACTAATAGCTTCGGCGTTTTGTAGGCTAATAATATTCTGTATTTTCAATGTATTTATATTATCAACCTGAGCACTTACCGTGACCATGGAGTCATCAAATTTTACTGGCTGAATTGTGCGCTCACCCATTAGAAGTTGCTTTAAGGTTTCGGCTGTGTCAGCTTTAGCCATTGCATCAGCGGTGTGTTCATCACTGATTATGTGGGTTAATTGGCGAAGCAATTCGAGATGCTCATTTGATTGAGCGGCAATGCCAATAACAATATAAGCTGTTTGGTTATCACCCCAATCAATACCATCAGGAAATTGAAAGACAGCAAAACCTGTTTTCAATACCTGATCTCGCGTTTCTGTTGTCCCGTGTGGAATAGCAATACCATTTCCTAAAAAGGTAGGAGCTTGGTTTTCTCGGTTAAGCATTCCTTGCACATAACCGCTTTTTGCATAACCTGCATTTTCTAAGGCATTGGCAACCTGTTCTATTGCATTTTTTTTATCAGATGCAGCAGCTGCAAGGTGAATATCGCTTATTGGTAAGTTAAACATAATTTCTCCTGATTATTATTCATAGCCGGATCAGCCAGAAGACCTGCAAGCGGATCTGATTACTTGTTAATCATGTTATCGTTAACAATACTAGCTGAATCGTTTAGTCTTGTCTATGCAATTAAGGTGTGAAATACAAAAAATGAGAGCTAAGTTAAATTTTTTAAGGGCGTGATTTGTCTGTTTTATGACAAAGCTGAAGTGAGTGCTGAAATGTTTTTTTTATATAAAACAATAAATTGATTTTTTATATGCCTAGTTATTTAAATGCTTATTGCAGTGAAAAATGGCCAAAGAAAAAATCTATCTGAAACCTAAAAAGCGTTTTATCGTTCTTAGCGTAAATATTGTTGCTGTAAAGAAAAGGCGGAGAGAGGGCATTGCTGACTTTAGAAAGAGGTAGGCTGAAATTTTTCAGCCTACCTAAAGGTATTATTCTACAACTTTAATCTTTTCACTGCCCATTGAAACGATTTTACCCGCGACAATTTTACAGCGCTTGCGTGTTTCGACCACGCCATCAACTTCAACTAAGCCATCTGCAATCATAGCTTTTGCCATTGCACCGCTTTCCGCCCAGCCTTCAATTTTTAGCAAATCACACAGTTCTACGTGTGGGTGGCCATTTAAATTGAATATATCCATGAAAACTCCAAAATTACATTAAATATCGTGGTACTCTTCACATGCCTGAAGGGTGTTTTGAATTAAAGTCGCAACAGTCATTGGGCCAACACCACCAGGAACCGGGGTTATCCAAGCGGCGTTTTTCGCAGCTTCGTCAAAATCGACATCTCCTGTGACTTTTCCGCTCTCTAAACGGTTGATGCCGACATCGACCACAATTGCCCCTGGTTTAATCCATTCTCCAGGAATAAAATTAGGTTTCCCCACAGCGACGACGACTAAATCAGCATGGCGAACGTGGTGCTCTAAATCTTTAGTAAAGCGGTGGGTTACTGTTGTGGTGCAGCCTGCTAGCAGAAGCTCTAGGCTCATTGGACGACCAACAATGTTCGATGCACCAATAATTACAGCATTTAAACCATAGGTGTTGATACCACAACGTTCAAGTAGCGTAACAATCCCTTTTGGGGTGCATGGGCGAAGGCGTGGTGCACGTTGGCACAGGCGGCCGACATTGTATGGATGAAACCCATCAACGTCTTTGTCTGGGTGAATACGCTCAATGACTTTGACGTTATCAATCCCCGCAGGTAATGGAAGTTGAACTAAAATGCCATCAATTTCAGGGTCTTGGTTTAAATCATCAATTAACTTGAGTAATTCAGCTTCTGTCGTTGTGTCCGGTAAATCATAAGAACGCGAAATAAAACCGACTTCTTCACAAGCACGGCGTTTACTGCCGACATAGATTTGTGAAGCAGGGTTAGCACCGACTAAAATAACGGCAAGGCCGGGAGCACGTTTTCCTTGTTCTAAACGTAATTGTACTTTTTGGGCAACTTCTTGCCTAATTGTCTGCGCAATCGTTTTCCCATCAATAATTTTTGCTAACATCTGTAACTTAATCCATATATGAGACACAGTAATGACTCTATTTTGTCAGAAGTTAACGCCCTTGTCAGTTCAAACTATTACATAAAATGAGCATATAGTTATTTTAGTAGCGAAAAGCCATTGACTCAGCGCTCAGCAACCGTATAATTCAACGCCATCAGCCAGATAGGCTGCCTGCATTATCAATGCGCCCTTAGCTCAGTTGGATAGAGCAACGGCCTTCTAAGCCGTAGGTCACAGGTTCGAATCCTGTAGGGCGTACCATTAATTTTCAATCACTTACCATCACTTAAAATTCTCCCCTTTTCCTCACTAGGACGTATTTGGGACGCAAGTGCCGAAAATAGTGTCTATTTGCTTAGCATGTTTGGTTAATGATTAGGCGCTAAGTGAGCATATCTTCTGACCATTTCCATTCTCTCTCAGCAGTTCTCAGCAATGACTTCATTATTATTGCCAAATGCTTTTCTTTGGTGGCTGTTGTTACTTGGGCCTCTGAATAAGCAGGGATTTCCTTTCCCTTACGCTTGGCTGCTTCAGCTTGTTTTTCCCATCGCTCTCTAACCTTCCTATTTCTCATCTTGCTTACAGCTACATAAATTTTTGCTTCTGTAATATCTTTCAGCTTCACACCGTCGAAGTGATCTAACCAAAAGGAAAGACGACCTTTATGGTTAAAACTTCAACATGAGAATTACGCAGTATCCAATATTCGATAGCTGTGACCATTTCCTGATTGGTTGACCGATTATTAAATTCAGCTAATTCTTGAACTTTATCTTTTAAATCAATCGGTAATCTGAGGTTAACCTGCTGATGGGTATTTTTATTGGTAATTTTTTATTACCAGTCTTGATAGTTGTTATGGTGGGTATTATCGAGGCGCGGTATTATACACCTCGATATTCAAGATACAAGTAGAGCTTGCGGTTAAGTTAACTTAATTCTAATATACTCCAAGGTATATTTAGCAATTTGATAAGGCATGAAAATGAATCCTTTACTAAAACATTGTTTTGCAGCGATTTTAGCGGGTGGAGTGCTCAGCGTTCCTTCGTATTCGCTCGCTGACGCATGTAATGATAAGGAGTCGCATGTCATGAAGAGAAATGTGATTGATAATGTTACAGAGCTTAAGTCTGAGTATGCAGAAAGAAATCAGATAGTTAATAAGCTAGCTGATGAAATAAACGCGTACTACTTTAATCTGTTAGAGATGGATGATTATCAAGCTCATGGCGTTATGCTTCAAAATGGGTTTGATGAAAACAAAGCTTGCGAAGCTGCTTTAAGAGGATTTGAAAATGTTCTTAAAGTAATGGTTAAGCAAGGCGACTTGTCCGATGAAGAAAAAACGGAAATGAAATCATACTTGCGAACAGTTGCTAAGGCTAGATATGCAATAGCTCGTTTAAATGATTTTTCTCGTCAGTTATTCACTATCCCTAAAACATTCGAAAGTGATATCGACTTTAATGCTTTAGGGGAATTAGCTGATTATACAACTAAGAAAATAATTTCAGGTGATTATTCCTTTACTGGATAATTCATGGACGAAATAGAAGTAACTATAAACGAGCAAACAAGAAATCAATTTTTTGGCGACTTATTCCAAAAACATTTAGATCTCGAAGCCAAGCTACTCAAAGACTTTAAGAAATATAAGTCCGACGGAGTTGTTCCTAGTTATTTCGGAAGAGATGTTTCATACGTTAAGCCATATTCAGCTGAAAAAGCTTGTTTGATGCACATTCATTTAAAAATACCACCAGATAGATTTCCAGATGATAGGGTTCAATATTACAGAACTCACAAAAATGGAAATCCTGAAAAAGATATCTGCTTGGTGTATGTGCAGGGGCTTATTGAAGATCACCGATACTCAATTATAGCCATACTACATCCTGATGCTCACTTGAAAGCACAAGACTATAAGGTCATGGATGAGTTGGCTCAAATAGCCCAAAAATTTAGAGATGAAAACTAACCCACTCCGGTGGGTTTTTTATTGCCTGAAATAATATATGTTAGATATGGAATTTAAGTTAAGTTTAAGTGTACCTTTATAAGGATATAATACAGTGCGAACACTTATGTATGCTTTTTTGATGTTAGCTGTCTATGTATTGATTGTGGTCTGTTTATTGGGTTTCGTTATTGCTGGCCTTACCCTGTTAGTAGACAAGGTGAGAAAAAACATTAGAGCAAAAAAGAAAGCAGCTAGAGAATGGATGCCTTTTTTATTGTGGGTTCTTATTTATATAATTTTTACTAATTTAGCTTATAAAGTTCTTAGCTATGTTTTAGATGAAGGACTGTGGATATTTACATAATACAAATCCTTATGCACTCCCGCTAAGCTAACACTCGGTTGGGATCTAGCTCGTCCTTGGGCTGGGTGGTTAGACCAATAGCTTGCCTGATTTAGTTCCTTGCAGACTCATGAGATTAGCGTAAATAACGCCATTAATTTCGGCCAGTCTTCTTGTACTCTATATTAGGGGTAAGCTTTTCAATGGCTGGTGCTATTCAGTTGTTGGACTTGAATTATGTATAAAACCAAATGGTAAACACCGAAGGGAAAGCATGCTAGCGGTGAAATCCCTGAGTTCGCTCAATCAGTTAATGGCGCTCTTGAATCAACGACGATTATGTTCAAGTTAAAACCTGGAAGATAAAGTTTAAATAAGATTGATTAATAGCAGGTTCAATTTGAAATCGCATTAGTGTTAATTTTACGGTTCCGTTTGAAACGGAGGCAGTGAAAAATACAGGTATGCTACGGGTAGGATTATTTTTTTGTCAGCCTTTCATCACTGACAATAGAATTATCAGATGATGATATTCTTGCAATACTGGTGGCTTTGCGAAAGCTGAAGCTTTAACTCTTCTTCGTTCAACTGGCGTCTACTGATATTAAGTCATATTTGAGGTATACGGCACTATCGCGCTAAATATAATATATACGTTTTGACGTATGTGTCTTTTGGGTGTAACTTAAAGAAAAGACTAAAGAGGTACACATGGAACCATTACAACTGTTTAAAATTTTAGGTGATCAAACAAGGCTCGATATCGTGCTGCTTTTGAAAGCAGCTGGTGAACTGTGTGTGTGTGATATTTATACGGCTTTAAATCTATCACAACCAAAGACATCTCGACATCTAGCAATGCTTAGGGAATCGGGTCTTTTGCTCGATTCAAAACAGGGTAAATGGGTTCATTATCGATTATCTCCGATATTACTACCGTGGGTGAAAAGTGTCATTGATGTCACTTATGCCACAGAGAAAAATAGAGTTGCAGATTTGCTTAACAGCCTAGAGACAAAAGAACCTGCTGGCCGTTGTGCAGTATAAAATTTTTTAAGTCAATATATATGAATATTCATATATATTGGCATGGGAATGAGCAAAGTTAATTGGGTCGGTTAATTAGCCAATTTATTTCAGGAAGGTATATCTATACCCTTGTTCATGAGGTCGTTATGTTGATTGCTGCATTAATTTTTATTTTAACGATTACGTTTGTTATTTGGCAGCCTAAAGGGTTGGGTATTGGTTGGAGTGCAACAATAGGGGCAATATTAGCCCTGATCTTTGGTGTGATCAGTTTTCAAGATATTCCTATTGTTTGGAACATTGTTTGGAATGCCACGGCGACATTTGTTGCCGTCATTATCATTAGCCTACTTTTAGATGAAAGTGGTTTCTTTGAATGGGCGGCATTACATGTTGCCAAATGGGGTGGGGGTAAAGGAAAACTGTTATTCAGTTATATCGTATTACTTGGTGCAACGGTTGCGGCCTTATTTGCCAATGATGGTGCAGCATTGATATTAACGCCTATTGTGATTGCGATGTTATTGGCACTTGGTTTCAATAAGGGCACGACATTAGCCTTTGTCATGGCTGCTGGGTTTATTGCAGATACAGCGAGCTTGCCGCTGATTGTTTCGAACCTCGTGAATATCGTTTCTGCGGACTTCTTTAATATTGGATTTACGGAATATGCATCAATTATGGTGCCAGTGGATATTGCAGCAATTATTGCAACATTAGCGATGCTGCATTGGTTTTTCCGTAAAGATATTCCTAAACAATATGATGTTACCAAACTGAGTGAGCCCGCCTTAGCCATTAAGGACATGACAACCTTTAAAGCCGGTTGGCTTGTATTAGTATTGTTGCTTATCGGTTTTTTTGTCTTAGAACCATTAGGTATTCCAGTGAGTGCAATTGCGGCTATTGGCGCTTTAATTCTTTGGGTGATTGCAGCCAGAGGCCATACGATTAATACCAAAAAAGTATTACATGGAGCACCGTGGCAAATCGTCATTTTCTCTTTAGGAATGTATTTGGTTGTTTATGGTTTAAGAAATGCAGGGTTAACCGATTATCTTTCTGAAACGCTGAATTACCTTGCCGATAAAGGGTTATGGGTAGCAACTCTAGGCACTGGATTTATCACTGCATTGTTATCATCAATAATGAATAACATGCCAACGGTATTAATTGGTGCTCTCTCTATTGAAGGCAGTCAAGCAACAGGAGTTATTCAACAAGCGATGGTTTATGCGAATGTGATTGGGGCTGATTTGGGGCCAAAAATTACGCCAATTGGCAGTTTGGCGACATTGCTGTGGCTACATGTTTTATCACAAAAGAACATGACCATTACATGGGGATATTATTTCAAAACAGGGATTATCATGACACTCCCTGTACTCATTGTCACACTCGTTGCTTTAGTGCTTCGACTATCATTATTTCATTTAGGGTAAGCCAAATGAATGAAATCACTATTTATCGCAATTCTGACAGTGAAACTTCACGCAGTCCCCTTGCCATGATCCGCAATGGGGTGTTGAGACCAGTGGTTTTATCGCGCTGAATATTATAGGTTCTTGTAGAATATTTATTTTATGATTTATGTTTTGGACTGTTTTTACTAGGGAATAAACCACAGTGTACTTATTGCTAATCAGTTCGTTATGGTATAATTCCTGCACAGAATAACCAAGATGTTAAATCTTGGACTGTGCTTGTATCTCTATTTTTAGTCCATTATACATTGGATAATCCAGCAATGAACATTAGTCAGCTTAAAAGCTTTGTTGAAGTGGTAAAAAGTGATTTTAATATCACGAATGCGGCTGAAAAACTGTATACCTCTCAGCCAACGGTAAGTAAGCAACTTAAAATATTGGAAGATGAGCTGAACGTTTCATTATTCAATCGGAAAAATAATAACCTATTGTCGCTGAGCCCGATTGGTGAAAAAGTTCATCATGTCGCGTGTGATATTCTTGCACAATTCGATAAAATAAAAAGTATTGTTTCTCATGAAGATACGACGATAAAACAGAACCTGCATATTGCAACAACCCACACTCAGATCCGTTATAAATTACCGCAAGTGATTGAGCGTTTTAACGCACGTTACCCCAATATTTCTTTGCATTTTCACCAAGGCGCGCCCGCTCAGATAGCAGAGATGGTGAATAATGGCGATGTGGATTTTGCCATTGCGACTGAGTCTATGCACCTTTATGATGATTTATTGGTAATGCCTTGTTATCAATGGTCTCGCAGTATTATTGTTCCTCATGACCACCCATTGGCTCAATGTGAACAGCTTAGGATTGAAGACCTTGCAGGCTACCCGCTAATTACCTATGTATTTGGTTTTACAGGGCATTCAAAGCTCGATCAAGTCTTTTATCAACATAAATTAACGCCAAATGTTGTTTTAACTGCGGTAGATACTGAAATCATTAAATACTATGTGAAACGTGGTGCTGGGGTAGGTATTATTTCAACGGTTGCTTTTGACCCAGAGGAAGATAGTGAAGCATTATGTTGTATTGATATTAGCCACTTAGTCAAGCCAAGTTATACACATGTCTGCATTAATCGGCACATGCATTTAAAAGATTATATGTATGATTTTATCTCTCATTACGCTCCCCATCTTGATTTGAATTATATACATCAGCCAAATCAATGGGTACCTACAGAACAAAGTGAGAAAGATAGGTTATATAGAGAATTGCCTGAGCTATGACTTATCTGCGGATGATTAAGAAAAAAGCCGAGTAATGGAGTTTACTCGGCTTTAATATTACTGTGTGTATTATATTTATTCTAACGAGTGGCGATATTAATAAAGATTTGAGCGCCAATCAGCAAGCAATCGTCATCAACAAAATACGGGTTTGCGTGTAAGTAATTATTAATCCCTTTTGCTTGATTACCACTTCCTAAAAAGTACATGGCACCGAGTTTATCTTTAGTGGCATTGATCATATAACTGAAATCTTCACTTCCTGTCATCGGCTTACCGTTTGAATCAATATGCTCAAGTGGTAAAAAGGCGGCTGCAGCATCATAAATGACTTTAGCCGCTTGCGGGTGATTGACGACAGCGGGATAACCGCTGGCTTCCAATGTGGTTTTAAACCCACCAGCTTCACTGCGAGCTACAATTTCATTGAAACTTGCCTTTAATATTTTGTCTGTTTCTTCATCCATTGAACGGATAGTTCCGCGTGCTTGAACATGGTCAGCTAGCGCATTTGGGATCGTTCCGCCATTAATCATGCCACAACCAAATACAGCGGGACTGAAAGGATCGGTTTTTTTGGCAACAATGTAGTCCATATAATCAATGATACGTGTTGCTTCACGGATAGCATCTAACCCTTTATGAGGGGTTGAGCCGTGAGCCGACACACCATGGACATCTAGTGTCCATGCTGAACCGTATGAGGACATAACTCCTGAATTGAATTTAATATAACCCGTTTCAAAGGCCGCATCATTGTGTAACCCGTAAACTTCGTCGACGCCTTCCATACACCCCATTTCGACCATTTTGTTAGCGCCCGGTACTCGCATGTCCTCTTCCGCCATTTGGAAGATAAAACGGACGTTATGGGTGAGTTCAGAACGGTTTTCACTGAGGTATTTCGCTGCGGTTAAGGCGATGGTCATGTGGGTATCATGGCCACAGTTATGGGCGCAACCTTCATGGACAGAACTGTGTTCATTGCAGGTTAAATCAGGCATTTCAAGGCCATCGATATCAGTACGATAGGCAATTAAGCGCTTGGTTGGGTCGACAATCAATTCAGCGGTAAAACCTGTGTAGCCTTCGAATAAACGAATGTTATAGCCAAAGCTTTCCATCAATTCACGGCAATATTGTGAGGTTTTGAATTCTAGCCCAGACAATTCGGGGATTTTATGTAAATCCTGACGTGTTTTTTTGCTAAATGTTTCTAAAGCAAAGAGTTTTTCACTGATATTGTATTTGTTGGTCATTACGTTTTATCCCGTATACAAAAAGCGTTTTTAATGCTGTTAAAGGGCCCCTGGTGTGAGCATAGAATAATGAACAGCGCGCTCATTTAATTTATGTGTATTTTAAAAATTAGATTCAGAAATAGGATGATGTCTACTTCTACTCGTTATTTTTTATCTATCAATTTATAAGATTAATTTTAACGTGGATATTAAAAAAGTGAGCGTGACGGAGATCGTATTTATATCATATCAGTATTGCATGGCTCATGAATAATAAGGATGGTAATTTATTAAAATAATAACAGAAAGAGTGCTTGATTAACTAAATCTATTAATATCAATATGTTATGGTTGTGTTTTTGATGTTAGGAATATTGCTGTTTTAAAGTCTGCATGAGTGGGGGATAAGTTAAATTTTTTATTTAAAGTAGAGGGAGAGGCATGATTTCAGGAATTTTTTTAAATGAGATGGTGAATGTAAAAAGAAATTAAATTAATGCGAAGAAAAAATTTAAAAAGTGGGATAAAAGCTAAAAATATCATATTCCCCTTATTATAATAAACATAGCAATAAGGGGAATATTTTAATAATTAGTTATTAAAAGAGCCAATAAATGAGAGATACTCTTCTTTACTCATTAATGGCGTGTAATCCGCTAGCATCTCATTTGCTTGGGATGCATCATCAAATAACAGGTCAATAATTGCCATTGCCATCATTTGAGCTGGGCGGATGTAGGCCATATCATCATCGAAAACAACGTAATCTTTACCATGCAAACCTCCACGGATAGCGCCAATCCATGGATGGCTCACTGGCATGATATGTGATAAGTCACCCGTATCCGTGCTTCCAGTCATGTGACCCGCAACCCAAACATTTTCTTCGCCAATCAAGTTGTGGGCATTTTGTTGCAATAAACAGTTCAATGTATCGTTGTTATACAGTGGGAGGTAACCCGGTAAATCTTTGACTTCTACCTCTGCACCAACAGACATTGCGCCAGCAACAAGAGCACGAGTAATTCGTTCATTTGCATCGATCATCGCTGGGACATTTGACGCTCGAACATAACTTTCCATACGCACATCACTTGGGGTGACATTGACCAAATCACCGCCTTGCGTGATGATCGGATGAAAACGAATATAATCTTTTTCTTGGAAGGTCTCGCGAATTGCATTCACTCCCATGATCCCCATCATTGCGGCATTGAGCGCATTGACACCCAAATGAGGAGCTGCAGCCGCATGGGACGCAGTCCCTTTGTAGTTAATCAGCTTGCCAATAAACCCATTGGTCGTGGTCGACATTTCGATAAAACCAGTATCACGATCGGGTTTGACACTGGTTAAATGAATTTGCATCGCCATATCGACGTCATCAAATTCGCCAAGGGATATTAGCTCTGGCTTACCGCCGATATAACTGATTTTTCCTTGTTCAATCAGTTTATTACGATAAGCCAGTTCAACATATTCCTCAGCGGGAACGGCGAAAGGAACGACGTCTCCCGCGAGGTATTGCATAGCACCTGACTTAACCAGACCAATAGTGACAGCCATCATATTGGCTATTTGTGCATTGTGCCCACAGCAGTGGGCAGCCCCCGTTAAATCATCGGCCTCTGGGTGTTCAGCACAAATAATCGCATCGAGCTCACCAATCACAGCAATACTGTATTTGCTACCTTTTCCACCTTTTAGACGAGCCTTAACCCCGGTTAATGCGAGTTGGTTTCGGTAATTAACGCCTAATGCAGAGAATGCCGCTTCCACTTTTTTTGCTGTTTTCGTTTCTTTATAGCCTAGTTCTGGCTCTGCCCAAATATCTTCTGCTAATTTTTTGATATCCCCTTTATGGGATGCAATTGTTTCGCAGACGATGGCTTTCAATTGGTCTTTGGTCATTGTCATGGTAAATATTTCCTCTGGTTAGATAACGCCGCTCCATGAAAGTGTCACTTGACCAATAAGTGCAGCGAATAAGAAAGTTCCCGTAAAGACCGCCAGTGAAACTGGGATGATCCGCCATGAAATGGCTTTAAATTTATCAATATCTTTACCGAGTGAAAGACCTGCAAATGCCAGTACTGTCGTACTGATGACAGCGAGTGAGATTTTACCTGTCATTGCGATCATTTCTTTATCGTAAGGGAATAATGGTGAACACAAACCTGCAGCAATTAAAGATACCCAGAAAATCACAGGTAACTTACCTAATGGTGGGATTTGTGCAATTAAGTATGCCACAAATGACATACCCCCTAATAATGCCATGGCGATAAGTGAGTCGCTAAAGACTGCGCCAAAGCTGCCGCGGCCATAAATTGAGCCTCCGAGAGCATCACCCAGTGAAGTGAAGATGATGACTAACACGATGATTATTGCAATTTCTGCCATCTTTTTCATGATCTTATATCCTTATTCTGTATCTACTGATGCTGTTGCACGTTTTCTTTTGAGTTTGTTGTATAAGAAAGAGGCAAACGGTAAGGAGAAGAAAATATAGATGTACAGACCTAATACTGAAGACATCAAGTTTGCGGAGGATGAAAATGCTTGAATATCCGCGGCTTGTTCAGGGTACAGTTCCAGTAATGGTGCGACTGATGCCGCTAGCATTGAACCACTTCCGACTCCGGCTCCCATTGCTAAAGCAAGTGGGCTCATAATATCGAGTCCTGCGATAACACTGGCAATAATACCCATCCAAACGGCTCCGTATAATGTTCCGCAAATATACATTGCCATAACGCCACGGCCTTCTGGTGAACTTAAACCATATTTGGCTTCGATAATGGCGATATTGGGTTCACGACCAATAGAGTAGGTTGCACCAACGGCTTCACGGCCCATACCTAACATAATGGCAAGGGGTAAACCGAGTAAAATGGTACCGATAAAGTGACCGATTTCTTGCAGGATTAATGCACCACCTGCTTGAATTATTTTTTCCCAAGATGCACCGACTGAGGTGCTTAATTTTGCAATTAAGATAACTAACGCGACACTCATAATTGAGCTTGCGTGTGCCATATTTTTTTCGCTGAGGATCTTGAATTTTGGAAAACTGATAATACCACCCATCAACATGGAATAAAGCATTGGAAAAACCATAACTAGACTGATTTTAATTTGCCCTATAGCTTCCGAAAGAAGAATGATAAGTAAGCTAACCAAAAGCAACTTACTATCTTTTAATATACCCATAGTGTTACCTTTCATTGGAAATGTTTTTAAGAGTTATTCGTATATATTTATAATAAAAATGCATCATTTTCGTATTCATACTATCCATGAATCTATTTTCCTGACAATATTCCGAAAGTCTCTTAGCCATGCCTAAAAGGCATGGTTAAAATCAATAAATTAATATTTATTAATAAAGTCGGGGGAGTGAAATTATCCTCAATACTTTTGCGATAAAAATGTTTTTATTTTTCAGCTTGATACAAAATAATAGTAATTTTTTAACATGTTGTTTCATAAGTGAATTTGATTTCTTGTTGCATAAATGCGAGGAGTTATCAAATACCTAATAAATGTGAGGTTGTTCAGATTTTATGTGTTTTCTTATGACAATGCGTTATTATTGTTAAATTTATATAATGATAAAAATTGAATTTTAATTGGCGGTCATTATGGTTATTTGTGATTCCTGTTCTATATTAGTCTGTATTTTTATTTGTTTTTAGATTAATAATCCAAATGATTATTTTTATTTTCCCTCAAAAAAATTTGATAAATTACAATAATATTGTATTTAATGGTGATATTTGACATGGATCTCAATTCTGAATATTTCTTAATTCGAAAGCAATAAATGAGTCGAAATTTTATTTTAGTCTATGTGGGGATATTAATGTTATCCGTAACATATCTACTTATTATTTGTTTGTTGAATTTCAAAAAATATAAAAGCACAAATTGCGCGAACACAAAAAAGTTTATTGTTAATTTACGTTGAGCCGTATTTTTATCATGGCGGTATTGTGAACGGTAACTTTAAAGCAAGGTGTTTATGACCATTACCTTAAAAGATGTCACCAAAGACAATTGGGTGGATATCATCTGTCTTGAAATAACCAAAGAGCAGGAAGACTTTGTGGCTCTTAACTCCGAATCAATCGCAGCCTCAAAATTTTTTGATCATTATATTAATCGAGGGATTTATGTTGATGACGAGCCAGTTGGCTTCGTTCAATATTATTCAAACCATGAAAATGGTTGGCCAGAAGAAGTGTTTATTGATCAATTGATGATCGATATAAAGCATCAACGAAAAGGCTTTGGTTCTCAGGCTATTCCGCTAGTTCTGGAAGAAATTAAAAATTTGGGCAAATATAAGTCCGTATCAATTTGTTATGTTGAAGGCAATGACATGATGAAACCATTCTTTGAGCAGTTTGGTTTTGCAGTTGTAGACCAAGATGAATTCGATGAAACCATTATGCGGTTATTTTTCTGATACTGAAGTGATGAATATCCGCTCCTACTTAAAGTTAGCAGCGGATATTTATAGGGCGATAAATTAACCGTATTTACCTAAAATTGTGCATTTAATCCTAAGCGTAAGGTGCGGCCCGGCGCTGGCATCATACTGCGTGTCAGTGGGTCAATATAATAACGGTCAGTTAAGTTGGTTACTAAGAATTCGACATTGATATTTTTATCAATTTGGTAACTGGCATAGGCATCCGCTGTAAAGGTCGGGGTCCAGTGCATTGGGCTATTATTCGCCATTGAATAACTTCCTGGAAATTGCTGCATTAGTTTCCGTTCATCTTTATTTTGCACACTGCTGGTATAACGTAAGCGTGTTCCCACCTCGAGAGTTTCATCCATAAAACGCATGCCGAGATTGGAGTTAATCGCATATTTAGGCTGTAATTGTGTGCGTAAAAAGCCACCGGGGAAACCTGCGGTAGTGCATTGAGATATATTATAACGGTTAGTTGGGTCCAAATTAGCGGGTGCGGAGTCATCACAAACCTCATTTTTGAGGCGGTAATCAACACCAATATCCATAAATACACCACCATTATCGTAGCGAGCCAAGGCTTCAATCCCTGCGGTTTTATGTTCTTTTACTTGAACAAAATTAAGACGCCCATCGCGGTCAAATGCATTTTCGATGACCGTATGGTAATAGCCTATTTTCACATCAGCGTGGCGCTCAGCACCGAGTAACCCTTGTAAATTACGTGAATAACCAAATTCAAAGGTTTTTGCACGTTCGGGTTTGAATAACATTTTCTCTTTTCGAGCTTCACTTTCCCCGGCAAACCCAATGCTATTTTCGAAAATACTTGGCAAGCGTACCGTTTCGATGTAACGCGCATAAACGCGGTCGTTATCAGACAACCAAATATTGGCACCAAAAGCAGGCGCCCAGCCATGGCTTTTTTGTTTGCCTGAGAATTTCCATTTTTCTTCTTCTGTGAGTTTTCGCTCGATATCATCTGAAGGGTGCGAATAACTTGCGCCATAGACATAAACTTCTTTACCCGTTACTGGGTCGACTGCGCGTGCTTGGGAGTCAAAAGTGCCGTTATGGAAAGGGTTCGTTTTTGTCGTATAGCGTCCGTCTTTATCTGATTTCCATTCCGTGCGGAAATTGACATCTAAAACGCCATTTTCTTCTGGATGTTGAGAGCTCTTTCTCTTGGTGATGAAAACAGTATAATTCGTGTCATCAAGCCCTATCGTTTTGAGTAAGATTTGTTTGTTCCTATAGCCACCATTGAAGGGTTGGTAGCCATTTTCAATAGCCTTATTATATTCATCTTGGGTTAAAATTCGGTTGTAATTGATCTGTTTAGCAAGTCGTTCATCAGGGTTTTGAAAACCTTTGGTTCGATTGCGCATTTGCTCCTTTAAGTAGTCATCCTCCGTCCAACCATCAATATATTTTGCACCCGCATCCAATTCCAACCAACTCGTTGGGCGATAGTTAAAGTTAAAGGCAATACTGGTTTCTTGCCGACGACCTTTACGTGGAAGGGCAATAAACGGGCTAGCAGTTTGCGATGGTGGAACGTCATTTGAGTCTAATTTTTCTTTGAGCATTGAACCGCGAATGGTTAAATCAAGATCGGGGGTGAGCGCCATGGTATTGCGTAAATTAAATCCAATGCGATCATTTTCAGAATTAGTTGCTGCGGTATTAATTAAAGTGCCATCAATGTTAGGATCTTTGCCATCGCCATAGCCATACTCAAAGGCCCAGTCACGCTCTTTAGGCTCTCGAGGGTAGCCGCCGGAGGTATTGGTATCTCCTACAGAGTGTGTCATCCAGATATTTGCATTTAGGTCAATCCATTGGTTATCTTCGGGTTTCCATTTGTATTCGGCATTATAGGCATTGACGGTAAAGTGAGCCAACGGCCATTGTGGCAGCACTTGTTTACCTTCGAGCTCCGCAAATCCTAAACGAGAGGGCATAATTTCGCCATAGGTACTTTCACTCCGGCGAAACCCCAGATGCAATGTTTGGCTCTCAGTGAGATAGAAATTGGTTTTTACTAAATAGGATTCCAGCTCATTGGAAGTGTTAGTGACTTCCTTTCCGGGACGAAATACATTCGCGGCAAAAGGTAAGTAAGGGTCTGGGCCAAGTTGTTGCTGCACTGTTTGTTGTTCATTTAGTTGAACGGATTCCTTATAACGGTGAGCGCCATTTTTCCCTGCAAAATAGTTGCCTTGCCGGCGATAAGCATAGGCGGCCATTAAATCGAATTTTTCTTGTCGAGTTCCAACTGCGATCCTTCCGCCATTATCTTTAAAATTGAAAAATTGCGCACTTCCTCGGGATTTTGGTGTGATGTTGACGACAGGATCGGAGAATACAGAGTTATTATTTTTATAAATCTCTGGGTGATCACGATAATCCTCGCCATAACCAAAACGTGGGATACGTTCCCGTGTAGAATTACTGCTAGTCTCTAATTTCAAGCTAACACCAAATTTTTCATCGGGGGCGACAACATCATCTATCCCTAGGGTTCTGATGGCTATTCCACCACCAACAGAGGTTTTTATATCGCCTGCAAGGGAACCACTTTTTTCAACTTCGATACTGCTTATAAGGTTTGGGTCTATATAGTTGCGGTTATTTGCCCCATTGTAACCCCGGTAAACTGTGAGTGATTGCTCGGTACCATCGACCGTCACAGGGACGCGTTCTTGCCCTTGAATGCCTCGAATATTGGGGTCTAATGCACCACTATTTCGCGCATCTCCGCTATATACACCAATTGCGCTGTTAAGAACATCAGCGGTACTGGTGCCTTTATAACGTTCAACAAGGTCTTTCCCTAAGTAAATTTTAGAGCCTTTTGCATCATATTGGTCATCGTAGCCTTGTTGATCACGCTCTTTGATGGTTTTTGCTGAATCTTGAACAGTAATGGTGCCAATGTGTTCTTCTTTTTCCCCTAAAGCAATCGATGGAATAAAGAGGGCGGTAATAATTGCTGTCGTAATAGGTGTTAATTTGTATTTATGCATAGTGTTTTTCTCTGTGCCATAACGCTTAAAAACGGGTTTCTAACCCAATAGAAATTTCGTGCTGGTGATAGGTGTAAATTCCATCTGCGGAACTGCGATTGTTACGAAAGCGATAACTGGTATAAGGCGTAAATGTGAATAATGAATAAGTGGGAAAATTGAGCCGCGCAAAATACATAGCTTCACGATCATGGCGTTTCACATTCAGGAGGTAATTGAAGGCTTGAAATTGGCTTTCTCGATAGGTGGCTAGCGCTAATAAATGCACATCAGGTGTAAGCACGGTATAGAAGCCGCCTCGGACACCCAACTGGTCATAATCATCGCTACGAACTTCGGTCGTGAGACGGGTTGCATCTGCTCCCAAAAAGATGGAAGTATCGGTGGTAATACCGTAGATACCCGTTAGGTGTAGGCTACTTCGATTGCCATCGGCACTGTCATACGGTTTTTGGTAATGAAGCTGTTGGTGATCCGCGGACATACTGAGGATCATGTTTGGGCTGAATTGATAATCAGCTTCAATTTTGCCACCCATCCCTAAATAACGACGCTTTTCATTGACTGTTTTTAATTCAATTAATGGGCCAGCGGCGACAGTGGTATTCGCATCATTAAAACGGTATAAAGTAGCTAAAGAGGTGGTATTCTCACTAAACTCGGCATGGTGAGGATAGCGGTCGCCATAGGATGTCCCCTTGATTTGCAATGAATGATGGCCAGAGATAGGAATTATTTTACTCAGGCTCGCGTCATAGGTGAGCCCTGACGACGCGATGGGGTTGTCCATTTTTAATGTGCCACCTGGTACTTCCCAAATTTTATTTTTATCAGGGACTTGGTTAATATTGCTGTTGTTTTTATAACCGAAAGAGAGACTACCGCTCCAAGCTGTGCGGTTTTCAATAGCGCGAATAAATTGTTGGATGGTCTGCTTTACACTGGCGGGTAATGCAAGTGTTTCATCGTGAATTAAATTCTGAAATAAAGCCAATGACTCTTTATTTTGATTATCTTCAAAATAGGCTCGAGCGAGTTCTAATTTAATGCGAAGAAACTTTGGGGAAAGAGCCAGTATTTGGTGATAATAAGTAATTGCTTCAGGGTAATGGCCTTGCGCTTTAGCGAGCTCAGCCTTTGCAAATAAAATGAGTAATGGATCTGCATCAGCTAGCTGTTGGTAGCGAGGTAATAAGCGTTGTACATCTTGAAATTGTCGATGGTTGATTGCTAGGTAAATAGCTTGGCCTAGGTCTTGCGCATTATTTTCAAGGGAATAGTTTTCCCCATTCAAATTAATGGATAGACCATCAGGAAGTAGCCATTGATCTTTATTAGGAACGACAGCACTTTTTTCACGATAATTTTGTTTGTCTTTTTGCCATAACAACTGTTCACGGTCTGTATCCAAACTGGTTGAAAATGCAGAGGGCACGACCATTGGAACCATGATAGCAAGGGCTAATAAAAGATATTGCATAGGGTTAGCTTCGGTAATAAAGGGCGGTGACCAGCAACGCGTGATGCTTTGTTGCGGCCACCGAGATTGATCTACGGGTTACTGGGAAATATTCCCACGGCTTCCCCCAAAGGCCATATCTTTACTGTGGTCGCTAAATTCAGTTACCCCAGCAATATGTTTAGCTTGGTCGCCAAAAAAGTGCCCGCGGGTTTCACCTAATGCGCCATTAAGTGTCGCATCTCCTGCGAAGGTCGCATTATTTTTAATGGTGGCATCAATATTCGTTGCACCAATATTCCCTGCTAAAGATTTAGTACCAAAGTTAGCTGTCAGGGTACCTGCGGCCATTGCACCTCCGTTATATTGGCTTATTCCTTTAACAGAGTATTCCGCAGTGCCCGCTGTTGGCATATTGGTGGTGATGTCTTTACCTGAGTAGTAAGCCGTGTGTGTGGCGTCATTAACTTGCCCTGTCGATGACCATTCACCGAAGTACACCTCAGCATCCGCGACTTTGGCAAAGTTAAATACGCCCATTTTGTTATGTGAACCAGGGCCATTAGGCATGGAAATCACATGCGCTTCATTTCCCTGTTTTTTTGGCGCCATTTTTGTTAGTCCTGAGAATGAAATGATTTTTCCACCATATACAGTTTGCACTCCAATACCGGGATCACCGATAGCGCCGGCATGGCCACCACCAGTGCCTTCTGTTTTACCAACGCGTATGGAAGGTTCATTTGGATTGAAAGATTGGCTTTGGTCAAAACCGACTTCAGCAGAAGCGGCAAAAGTGACCCCACTGGTGGCGAATGCTAGGGCGATAATAGTTAACTTTTTCATCGAAATACTCCATTTTTATTAAAGATATTAACGATACTATTGATTAGGAAATTATTATTTCGCATATATATGGCGGTAGGTATTAAATCAAATAATAATATAAATGCAAATGATAATTCTTCGCATTAACATTAAAAGTATTATGGGTATCAATAAGATAGTGGTGTTTTGTTTTTTGTTACTTGTTGATATTACGATTTATTTTTGTAATTAATTTGTTAGTTTATCAATTTTTATGATAAGTGTTTTTTTACGAAAAAGTTAAACTAGTCACATTTTAATGAGTTTGATTAAATGAATTACATAAAAAACATTAACGTTAGTGTTGTTTGCTTTTCCATCGTTGATGATAGCTATTAGCGGCTTGAATAGATTTAAATAATAAATGCAAATAATGCGCATTATCATTTATATTGTGGTAATTTTAGATTTTTACATTACAAATAGATTGATGTATCACTCAAAAAAAAGGGAGAAAAAAATGGCACCATGGTTAATTTTTGGCGCGGGTGGAAAAGGAGTTGGTCATCAGATTGCTCAGTTAGCAATAGCAGAGAAACGCCCAGTCATCGCAGTTGTACGTAATAGGCAATCCGCATTAGGTTTAGAGGCTTTAGGGGGACAAGTGTTAATTGGCGATGCTTGTGATAGTGAGGTGGTTAAGGCAGCTTGTCATACCGCAGGAACAACTGCTACGGTTATTTCAACCATGGGAGGTACGCAAGATTATTTAGCTCACCGCACGGTGATTGATTGTGCCGAGCAAGCAGGTATATCTCGTATGGTGCTAGTCACGTCACTAGGTTGTGGAGATTCATGGCCTTATTTGTCTGCTCGGTCTCGAGCTGCATTTGGTCAGGCTGTGAGAGAAAAATCCCTTGCAGAGTCATGGCTACAAACTAGTTCGTTAGATTATGTGATTGTTCGCCCTGGTGGGTTATTACATGGTGAGCCAACGGGAAAAGCAGTTCTTCAACAAGAGGTTGAAGTCCATGGTTTAGTGATGCGTGCTGATGTTGCTTCACATGTTTACCAATTGGCTAAGCAAGAAGAATTGAAAAAACAAATTTATAGCGTGGTACAACCCGGCCTGACACCCGCTTAATAAAACCAAAGATTTTTTTAGCATAGTGATAATGACATCATAACTATCCTCAATTATCTGTTTATTGCTTTAGACTCGCATAATTTTGAACAAGTTATTCAAGTTTTAGGGGAACAGACAGAAAAGCATAAGGAGACAATCATGAATATTGCGCAACGATTGCAAGATAAAGGGCGACAAGAAGGATTTCAAAAAGGCCAAGAAGAGGCAAATATAACAATGGTACGGAATCTTTTGGAGCAAGGAGTTAGTATTGAGATAATTATGAAAAGCACTGGGCTGAGCCGTGAAAAACTTATTTCTTTACAGTAACTCAGGTGTTATGGCTGAAAGTTAAAAGGGATATTATTTATCAATATCCCTTTATTTAATAATAGTTGAATAATATAAAAATTATTTAAACGGCATCTATTCGGTTTGCTTATCCCATTGAACTAGCGCTAACGACAACTGACTCAAAGCAGCATAAAAACCAAACTCATCATATCGTTGACAATTTTGGCTAAATACTGGTAGCCATTGCAGTAAAAGTGACAAGGTTTTTAGGCGCAATTGCCTCACTTTTTCTTGGTCCAAATGGGCTTCATTTAATGAAAAATGTAAGTGACTTAATAGCTCCAAAAAAATTGAAATATGGTCAGAAGGTTCGTTAAATGCCTCACTGGTTTCCATTCCTGACTCAACTAATAGGTACTTAATCTGTTCATTGCCATGCTCACTATTTGGATAAACAGAGGCGTAAGGCAAAGCAGATTGCTTATCTGACATTAAGAATAAGCTGCAAAAGTCGGCTGCCAACTCGAGCGTTGCATCCGTTCGCATTACCAGCGATTGGATTTTAGTTTTAACCTCTTGAATAGACGAAGCTAAAGTTGGTTCTTGTTCGATAGTCGTAAACCAATCCATCATTTCGCTAGATTGAAGTTGCGCTATCGTTGCACTATCTAATTCACGTGAGAATAATTGTGCTAACCATGCATAAACACAGGCTATTTGTTCTGACGACAAAGTGATTTGTTTTGTCATTTATTCACCTGTGATGCAGGAACATATTCACATTGAGCCACCATTTCAATAGGCCCATCGAATGCACTAACGTTATCCACTTGCCCTGTGTATTTTTCTATCTCCACGATCGTCGTATGTGCGCTAGTGGCTTGAGCGAGTTGAGAGGTTCCTATATCCAGTGTCAATACGTTTGGATTGCCGTATTTACACAGAGCATTGATTTCTCCACCCTTAGTCGGGTCATACCAAGCTCCTTCATGAATACGAGCAACGCCTTCTGTGTATAAATCAGAGACAACAGCGCCTGCTAGGACTTGCCCTCGGTCGTTGAAAACACGAACGATATCACCATTTTGTATACCTCTGGCTTTTGCATCTTTAGGGCTAATAAAGATAGGCTCTTTGCCGCTAACGGAATAATATTGGCGTAACACAGGCGATTCACACAATTGTGAGTGCAAGCGAAAATCGGGGTGAGCAGATTGCAAATGTAATGGCCATTTTTTTGAACCAGGGCCACCGTGGGAGCGTTCCGCTTTTTCGAACCACATTGGGTGACCTTGGCAATCATCATATTGCATGTCGGCAATGGTTTTTGAATAAATCTCAATTAAACCACTCGGTGTTCCTAAAGGTTCTAAGTCGGGATCTTCCCTAAACGCTTGATGACGAACAAACATTTGTGGATGTTCAAATTCCACATAGCCTTCTTTTTCCCAGAACGTATCGAAGGAGGGTAAATGAATACCACGGCCTTTTCCTTGCTGGCTGCCTTCTTGCCAAATGCGTTTTAGCCAGCCCATTTCGTCTAAACCTTCAGTAAAGGCCTCTTCACGGCCAAAACGACGACATAGATCGCGTAAAATGTCGAAGTCATTACGTGACTCAAACTGCGGTTCAACAAGTTGTTTCATCGCAATAATGCCACGATTTGAGTGGTTACCGTATTGGTCAAGGTCATTACGTTCAAATTGTGTGGTTGCGGGTAACACGATATCAGCAAAGCGGCAGGTGGATGTCCATTGATTATCAATAGAAACAACTGTTTCGAGCTTGCGCCAACCTTCAATAATACGGTTAATTTGTTGGTGGCGGTGGAATGGGTTGGTTCCGGCAAATACACACATTTTTAGTGGTGGCAATTTAACCGCTTTACCATTCCAGTTGATTGTTTTTCCGGGCTCTAAAATCGCATCAATAAAACGAGCAATAGGAATTGTGCTGCTGTAGCCTTTGTAATCATTGCTATCATGAATAGGTGGCACTTTGGTTGAGCCGGAAAAACCACTTAAAATAATCCCCTGACGGCTTGGTGTACCCGCGCCATTATAATGCCAGCCGAAGCCAAATCCCCCACCTGGTAAGCCAATTTGGCCTAACATGGCAGCTAAAACGACAATCATCCATGACCATTGTTCACCATGTTGCATACGTTGAACGCACCAACCTGCAATAATTTGGGTTCTATCTGCTGCCATTTGGCGGGCTAAAGCTCGGATTGTGTCGGCATCAATGCCGCAAATTTCAGCTGCCCATTGTGCATCTTTGGGTTGTCCATCCGTTTTTCCCATTAAGTAGGGAACAAATTGGTCGAAACCGACACAGTATTCTTTTAAGAAGGTTTTATCATGCAAGCCTTCACTGTAAAGCGTGTGGGCGATGGCTAATTGCAGTGGGACATCCGCTTGGGGGTTAATAGCGATATGTTGAACATTTGCACGTCCAAGGTAATCATGCGTTGAGGTGATTATAGGGTCAATACTGATGACGTTTATCTCGCCATTAGCCGCTTTCTCTTTGAGTTGTTCATAATATTCATAAACGTCATGATCAGGACACCACCAGTTAGCTTGTTGGTTTTTAATCAGGTCAGAGCCCCATAATACGATGGTTTTACTATTTTTGAGGACTAGCGGCCAAGAGGTTTGTTGTTCATAAACCTCCATCGACCCAACGACTCGAGGTAAAATGACTTGTGCAGCCCCCGTTGAGTAGTCTCCGCCAGTACTAACACTATTGCCATGCAGGGCAATGGCGCGGGCTAACATTCCTGAAGCATTGTGGAGCATTCCGGTTGATTGCCAACCATTTGCAGTGAGCAGCCCACTTGGCCCATAAGTTGTTTGAATGCGTTCTAGTTCTTGATAGAACAAATCAAGGGCTTCATCCCAAGAAACACGTACGAAACGGTTATCACCCCGTTGAGAAGTATCACTTAAATGGCGTTTACGTAGCCAATCAACACGAACCATTGGATAACGGATACGCGCGGTGCCATGTACATGGTCAGGCAATCCTGCAATCATTTTTGATGGGAATTTATCTTGTTCAAAAGGTTTTGCTTCGATAAAACGGCCATCAACTACAGTGGCGCGAATTGCACCCCAGTGTGACCCAGTCAGAATGCCTTCTTGTACTACCGCAGTTTGTTCGCCAACTGTCGCAGCGCCAGCCTTACGCGGTGTTAATAGGGAAGGGCCTAACATACCTGCCACAGTGAGTCCGCCAAGCTGGAACAAAAAGCGTCGACGAGAAGCTTGAAAAGTTGGATTATTTTTCATTCTGTACTCCGTTATCACCGTGTGAAGATCCTGCGGTATCAGATGCATTCATTTGTAAGTATTTCAGTAAGGTACGCTCTTCTCGCTTATCTAAACTGGTAAAGCCAATCATACCGTTCAATGTGCCTATCCAACCGTTAGCATCAAAGTGGGCGATATCTGGCGCACCATGGCATTGATTACATGAACCGTTATATAAAGAATCTGCATAAGCCCATATTGGCTTGATATCATTGACCATATCGCCTTGTTGCATCCATGCGGTTGCTTGCAGTTTGCTCCATGACGTATCTGTTGCAGCGACAACGGTGCTTTCTAAATTTTTCACATTTTCTTGAACATCACCGCGTATCGAAGCTACGAAAATTCGCTTACCGGGAAATTCAGATAGAACGCGTTGGCGGCCATCAGTTTCTGTCCACCCAGTGATTTCAACTTGTAGCCAATCGCCATCACGTTTTAGGACTTTCACCTCTGAGGCAGGAAGTAACGAGCCAGCAGGGTCTTTATCCCCTTTATTTGCATAAATAGGTTTAATATCAAGTGAATACAGAATGTCAGCATCACTATTTGCTTTCGCTCTTAACTCATCAAATTGTTTGCGAAAGCCACTACTCATATCCGGTAATTGGTGGGCAATTCCTTTGTGGCAGTCAATGCAGGATTGATTCTCTTTCGCAGCGATTTGCATCTGGCGAGCCGCTTCTGGATTTTGCTTGGCGTGATCCATCGAGTCATAATCATGACAAGAGCGGCAAGTGGCCGAATTGTTCTCTTTCATGCGAGCCCACTCGCGTTCCGCAAGTTCGGCACGTTTGACTTCAAATTTTTCTGGGGTATCTATCGAATGCGCAATAAATGTTTGATAAATATCATTGCTTGCTTCGAGTTTCCGTTTAATCATGCCTGGAAGGTCGGAGGGAATGTGGCAGTCATGGCATTCTGCGCGTACGCCAGATGCATTTTGGAAATGTACCGATTGTTTATATTCTTCGTAAACGGGTTCCATGCTATGGCAACTGACACAAAACTCAGTGGTGCTAGTCACTTTCATCCCAACATGGGGGACAACGATTAACGCAACACCCACTGCAATCCCGACAACGATTAACGTTAGCATTGACCAACGAGCACTTGGTTTTCGTAACGCTCTCCAGAGTTTCCGCATAATAGCCCCTGTAATTATATGGTTTAATACAGGCGATCTTATTGAGTTAATATGAATAGCGGTACTAGCCAGGATGAACAGCTTACGGCAAGATATGCGTAAATATGAACAGATATGAACAGAAGAGAGTGTATCAATGACATCACATCATATTGTGGTTGTTGAAGACGAACCCGTTACTCAGGCTCGCTTACAGGCTTACTTTGAGCAAGAAGGATATCGTGTTTCTGTGACGGGGAACGGTGCGGGTCTACGCGAAATTATGGATCAGCAAGCCGTTGATTTGATTCTGTTAGATATTAATTTACCGGATGAAAACGGATTAATGTTAACAAGAGCAATACGTGAGCGTTTCACTGTAGGGATTATTTTAGTCACTGGCCGCTGTGATCAAATAGACCGTATTGTGGGACTAGAAATGGGGGCTGATGATTATGTGACTAAACCCTTGGAATTGAGGGAGTTAGTCGTTCGCGTTAAAAATTTACTTTGGCGTATTGACCTTGCTAAGCCATCGCAAACCCAAGCTACTTCTCAAGATAACTGTTATCAGTTTGCTGGCTATTGCCTAAATGTCTCAATGCATACACTCCAATTTGAAAATCAGGCTATCAAACTCACACGGGCGGAATATGAAATGCTAGTGGCTTTTGTGACGAACCCGCAAGAGATCTTAACCCGAGAGCGCCTTTTACGTATGTTATCTGCCCGACGCGTTGACCACCCAGATTTACGCACCGTGGATGTACTTATTCGCCGTTTACGCCATAAAATCAATGCGGATTTATTAGTAACTCAGCATGGTGAAGGTTATTTTTTAGCTGCGGATGTATATTGATATACGGGCCTAAAGCCTCCAGGAGATAATGAATTGCGTAAGTGTTCACTATCAGCATTTTGTTGAGTAAGCACCAAAATCGGCGGGCTGATATTGTTTGGCACCGGCTGCTTTTGTAGTACTTTGATGGCTTGTTCAATCACTAACTCACCTTGCCAAACCATTTGGTCGCTGGCGGCCATAATTATTCGGCCTCTTTTTAAGCCGCGGTAGACCTGATGAGAAAGGTAAAAAGAAACAATATTTAGTGGCTTCGTTAAGTTACGACCTTCACCCATTGCGGCTTCGGCGGCAATCGCTGTGCCAACGACGACATTAATATCAGGGTTACGCTCTAACATTCCATGCAACAAATTGCGTTGAACCTCAAGGTCGTTATCCCCTTGTGCGACGCCCACAATTTGTACTTGGCTACCTGCAATAGCTTCTCGGAATCCTTGTTCCATTTCATGGCTGCCACCGGCATTCAATGGCCCGGGCATGAGTAAAACTTTCAATGGCTTACCCTGACTCCACTGCACTAAATAGCGCCCCGGCTGATAGCCCATCTGGAACCAAGGTACACCAACACGAGTTTTTATTGTGTTATCGTGGGTGGCATTGATGACTTCAATGACAGGCGTATTTCCCACTAATTGGCTAAGGTTTGGGAAGGTTGTGGTGCTACTCCCCAGTAAAATAGCATCGGCTCCCCATTGTTGGCATTGCGTAATTTGCTTTTGTTGGGTTGCTAGTTGGTTATAACCACCGGCTTCTAGTACGTTTAGGTCAACGCCATAGTGTTTTGCCGCTTTTTGCATACCATAATTAATTGATAGCCAATAAGAATCTTTTAAACTAGGGTAAAGCGCGCACAACTTCCAGGTTTTTGTGGCGGTTACGGGATCATGTGCTTGGTGATTAAAATGTAGGTTATCGCGCCACTGAATAAGTGAATTATTCTGTGCCATTGCTAGGCTCAACAACGAGTGAAATATGAACAGAAGTAAAATCAATACACGCATGATAGCCTCACAAACCAGAAACCGTTATCCTAAATGCTTTCTTGCTGTTAACTCAACCATTTTAATTTTTAGGCTAACCAAACCGTGAATTTATCACTAACTAGACGATTGTGGATGGGCTTTGCGCTGATGGCCGCATTGACCTTTATCAGCACCCTTGTGGGGTGGTACAACTTACGTTTTGTTAGCCAAGTTGAACAGGCCAATACCGAGGCTCTGATCCCAACCATGAATATGGCAAGGCAACTGAGCGAAGCAAGTGCTTGGGAATTATTTTCTGCGCAAAATCTCACGAATGCGGATAGTGAAAGTATTTGGTTAGCCCAAGGGCGGATGTTAACAGCACAAAGCCTGAAAATCACGAATATACTGAAAACACTACGAGAACAAGGTTTCAATACACAAGATATTGAACAGCAAGAAAAAGAAATTGCTCAATCATTAAGGCAACAGGGAGAGTTAGTCGGGCAGCGGTTAAAGCTGCGCGCAGAGCAACAACAATTAAGGCAGCATATAATTGCAGCGGCAGGTGATATCGCCCAAATGGCACATGGTCAGGCAAACAATGCCGCCACTTCAGCGGGAGCAACTCAGGTCAGTATTTATGACCTTATTGAAAGAAAGCAAGGGGAACAAGCCCAACAAGCCCTTGATCAACTAATTGATATTGACCTTGAATATGCCAGCCAAATGAATGAGCTTCGATTAAGTGCTATGCGTGTACAGCAAATGGTACTTAATTTAGGTTCAAACCAGCCCCATCGTAATATGGCTGAATTAGAAAAACAGTTGAGTTCTGCCGTTAAAATCTTACAACGTCGGCAAAAGTATATTGAAGATCCCACAGTACGGGGCCAAGTCGAGAACGTATTGAATAACGTTAAGCGCTATACCGAGTTAATTGCGTTGTATCGGCAAGATAACGACATCACAACGCGCTTACAGATTTTATCGCAAAATAATATTGACCAATTTGCCCGTTTCAGTAGTGAAGTAGCGCAATTAGTTGACACTATTGAACTTCGTAATAAAACCGCATTGGGGCAACTTAAGCAAGCCAGTGAGCGGGGGCAGAATTGGTTGTTAGCGTTGAGTATTGTCTCTCTACTCTCATTGGTTTTGATCCTTTGGAGAGTGGTTTATCGTTTAGTGACAAAACCGTTGGCACAGCAAACCCAAGCCCTTCAACGCTTATTAGAGGGTGATATTGACTCTGCATTTCCTGAAACCGCAGGGGTGAAAGAGCTTGATACGATTGGCCGTTTAATGGATGCATTTCGGGAAAGTGTTCATGCCTTAAATCATCAGCGTGAACAGCTAGCAGACGAAGTCAAAGCGAGGACGGCAGAACTGCGCGTGATGGTTGTTGAGCACCGTAAAGCTCGTTCTGAAGCAGAACAAGCCAATCAGGCCAAATCGGCATTTTTGGCGGCAATGAGCCATGAAATCCGTACTCCACTTTATGGGATTTTGGGTACCGCACAGTTATTGTTAGAAAATAAAACACTGAGTGAGTATCACGATGATTTATATGCAATTACTGACTCTGGGGAATCCTTGTTAGCGATTTTGAATGACATTTTGGATTACTCTTCCATTGAAGCAGGAGGACAGAATGTTTCTATCAATGATGAGCCTTTTGAACCCAAGCCGCTATTAGAAAGCACTCTGTATTTAATGAATGCAAGTAATAAAAACCCTGCTATTCAGTTAGTTGCAGATATTGCGGATGATTTACCGATTGCTTTACAAGGGGACCCGCTACGGATCCGACAAATTATCACGAATTTACTGAGTAATGCATTGCGCTTTACTCAGCAGGGGCAAATTACGTTACGCAGTTGCCGTTATGGCAAATATTGGTTTATTGAAGTGGAAGACACAGGGTGCGGCATTGATAGCTCACGATTTACGGATATTTTTAAGCCATTTGTACAAGTGGATAGCCAGCGGGGCGGAACAGGGCTTGGGCTGACAATTAGTGCCAGTTTAGCGCAAGCGATGGGCGGTGAATTAACGGTGAGCAGCCAATTAGGAAGCGGGAGCTGTTTTCGTTTAACACTGCCGTTATGTATCGCCTCGCATCCCGTAAGTAAATCGATTGATCTGCCATTAGACATGTTGGGCGTGCATTTATTACTCATAGAAGACAACCCATTGACTCAGAAAATTAGTGGGGAAATGTTAACCCGCAGCGGGGCACAGGTCACTATTGTTGGCTCTGCAGCTGAGGCGCTAGCAGCCCTACAAACTGGGCAACAATTTACCGCGGCATTGGTGGATTTTGGTTTACCAGATATTGACGGTATCACCTTGGCTAAACAAATAGCGAGAACTTACCCTACATTGATTTTGATTGGTTTTAGTGCCCACGTCATTGATGAAACACTTCGCCAACGTACCAGCCAAGTTTTTCGCGGTATTATTCAAAAACCGGTACCAAGAGATATGTTAAACCAATTAATCGTTAAATATATTTCAGGCGGCGAATATACATTGCCTGATCCTAGCATTCAGGAGAAATTTATAGATTTACAACAGCTTATTAGTGATGCCGAGCTAATGGGACTTCCGAAAATTCGCGAATGGGTGAGTATTTTTAAACAGCATTCCTTGCCTTTGGTCGACCAAATTGACATTGCACGAGCAGAAAATAACACAGAACAAGTCAAGCGTCTTGCTCACCAGTTAAAAAGCAGTTGTGCCAGTTTAGGAATGCAAACGGCAATGCAAACCTGCGCCTTATTAGAGCAGCAGCCAATGGCTGATATTCAACTGAAAAATGATATACAGCAAAGCTTACAGGCTATTGAGCAATGGTTGAATGAAACACATTGATTCTTTAACTAGCCCGTAAGGTTAATGAAGATATATGTTCAAGACAAAAGCTTAGCGAGCAACCCGTAGGCCACCGTCAACACCGTGTGGGCTCCAAAGTATTTGCCATAACTGAATGTCTCTAGCTCTAAATGCACCTGCACAAGCATTTAGATAATAGGAAAACATGCGTTTGAAGCGAGGTGTATAGTTAAATTCGAGTTCAGGCCAAGCAGCTTGAAAACGGGAGTACCATGCCATCAGTGTATGGTCATAATCAGCACCAAAATTATGCCAGTCTTCCATCACCAGTTTACCTTCACTGGTTTCACCAATGTTTTGTATAGAAGGTAGGCAGCCGTTTGGGAAAATATACTTATTGATCCATGGGTCGACATTCACTTTGCTTTGGTTAGAACCAATGGTGTGAAGTAAAAATAAACCATGAGTTTTCAAATTGCGTTGGATAACATCAAAGTAAGCCGCATAGTTTTTCGGGCCGACATGTTCAAACATGCCGACAGAGACAATACGGTCAAATTGGTCGTTGAGATTCCGATAATCTTCTAATTTAATATCGACATCTAAGCCTACACAACGCGCTTGAGCATATTTTTGTTGCTCCGCGGAGATAGTGACACCCGTGACAGAAACACCAAAGTTTTTTGCCGCATAGGCGGCAAGCCCTCCCCAACCACATCCGACATCAAGTAATCGCATCCCTGGTTTTAATTGCAGTTTTTCGCAGATTAAATTTAATTTTTGTTCTTGTGCGAGATGAAGGTTTTCAGGAACCGTTTCTAAACCTTTCCAGTAGCCACAAGAATATTGCATATAAGGGTCGAGCATTAGGGAAAATAAGTCATTTCCGAGGTCATAATGTTCTTCTCCAACAATACGAGCGCGTTTTAAAGTTTGTAGGTTGCGAACACGTGCGACAGCAATTTTCAATGTATCACTGAAATTATGCGGTATTTTTTTATCGAGCTTATGGCGTAATACATATTGGAAAAATATATCTAAGCGCTCGCAATCCCACCAACCATCCATATAGCTTTCACCTAATCCTATTGAGCCTTGTTGTAGCACGCGTTTAAAGAATTGGGGATTGTGAACTTGAATATCGAAAGGACGAGAGCCATTAATTTTAATGTCAGCTTCACTTAATAGCTCAGCAGCTATGCGTTGCCAAGGGTCGACAGTGTTTTTTGGGTTAACTATGTGCTCAGTACTCATCTGATCTCCATTTTTTTTCAAAGTGGGATTCAGAGAGCTTTATTTGTGACGTATTCGCGGTACAGCAAAACAGGAATATTGACCACCACTGCATGACAGTCAGTGTATTAGCGTTATTGTTGCTATAAATAAAGCTCAAATCCAGTTTCAGATAACTCTATAAAAAATATAAAACTTTCACATTGAATTTCAATGGAAATTGCACTTAATACTTAGAAATGGCACTTATGACCAAAAAGAGTGTGCCTATAAGACGTTTATTTGTTCACCAAAGCTTTTTTATCAGCAATAATTCTAGTATATAGAAATGGAATTTGTGTGAAAAATACCTGATTTATTGCTGTTTATCTGATTAAGATTGTTTTTTGACTGATTCTATTGGCGTAAATGATGTGGCGTAGGAGAATTGGCTCACCGATGGTTATAGAAAACCGTTTTGGAATAAAAAATTAATGGTTAGATTTTTAGAGTATATCCATAATGGATTGTTTCCGTTTGCTCTAAATGAATTTGGGTTGCCCAGCGGTTTGAGTGGTACCCGAGTGAATAGTGGCTCAACGAAGGGAGCGGTTACTAAACCGGCTTCATCGTCTAAGCTGTTTGGCAATATTTCGCCTTCAGGTTGTGGATGAATAGCTTGAATTTTTTGATTATCGATATCAATACGTCACAGGCCATCACACTCAGGTAAGCGGATATTATGGATATGTTTGATAGTTTGATTAAGCACGGTTATCTCCGAATCAGTAGTATGGCGGTGATTTAAGAATGGGGTGAGGGTAGTGTCACTTTTTTCAGTAATTCAATACATTCTTGAGCACCACGTTTAAGCACGTGCCCTTTCAAACATACCGCATGGATAGGCAGCTTAAAGCCATTTGGGGTATTTTTAAACTCAAGGGGCTTTAGTGAGCCATCATTCAATTTATCTTTAATCAGTGACAAAGGAAAATTTCCCCATCCCATGCCACTCTCGACTAAACCTAATGCTAAAGAGAAGCTATCCGTTTTCCAATAATTACTGGAAACTAGAATGCGTATATCACTCAACTCACGTTGACGACTCGCAATAATTATTTGCCGGCTTTCAACGAGGTCTTCAATATACAGTGAGGCTTTATTTTGCAGTGAAGGGTGTTTAGCGGAAATTGTCGCAATAATTGATTCTTCACCAATGTAGTGAAATTGCTCTTGAGAATTAACATATAAACCGCCAAATACAATGGCGAGATGAATTTGTTGTTCATGTAATAACGGTAAAAGATCATCTTGAGGGGCGGTAATCAGTTCAATATGCAGTAAAGGGTAACGTTGGCTTAAAATATGTAGAGCATCAAAGAGTAAATTGGCATTAATACCAGCCGCAATACCAATGGTCAGTGTGCTTTCAACACCTTGAGATAATTCCAGAGAAAAAGTATTAAGTTGAGATAAATTGGCAATAATATGCCGTGCATAGGGCGCTAATGAAAGTGCTTTTTCTGTAGGTTTTGGTTCCCGCGTATGTCTATCAAATAGTTCGAATCCAAGTTCAGCCTCTAAATTCGCTACTGCCATACTAACCGCTGATGGCACACGTTTTAAGGCCCTAGCCGCTGCGGAAAATGAGCCTTTATCTAATACAGTAAGAAAAACGGTTAAGTTATCACTATTAAATGGCATTGTTGACCTTTCAATAAAACTGATAGAAGCTGACTTTTATTATCATTGAATTATATTTATTTTACCACCTTGTTGATAATGATATTTTGGAGGTGGGAAAATGCAGGGGATTAAACGTAAAATTGTTTTTGTCACGGCTTATGAGGTTATTGGGTGGTTAATTTCAGCGTTGGCATTGGCCTTTCTTTCCGGTAATTCAGCAGAAACAACAGGTCCATTAGCTTTAGTCATAACGACTATTGCAGTGAGCTGGAACTTTATTTTCAATACCGCATTTGAATATTGGGAATCAAAACAAAAATCACGTATTAGAACCTTTAGGCGTCGGTTTGTACATGCCATATTATTTCAATTAACGTTGGTGGTTTTTTTAATTCCTTTAATTGCATGGTGGTTATCAATTAGCCTTTTACAAGCATTGATACTCGATTTTGCCTTAATCATTTTTATCCCAATTTATACTTTCTTCTTTAATTGGGCTTTCGACAAAATATTTGGCTTACCGAAATCGGCATTGCCGCAAGAAAATAAAGCGGCATTATAAAATGACACATGTGTTTCCTTCCGTTTAATACAGGAAGGAAACACAGGAAATACGGGTTATTTTAGCAGTCTTGCTTTCACTGACTTGCCTTTGATTTTACCTTGCTGTAAATGTTTCCACGCTTGTTGTGCTACTTCACGCTTAACCGCAACATAAGCATGGGTAGGGTGGATCACAATTTTACCAATATCCGCACCATCAAGGCCAACCTCTCCAGTGAGTGCACCTAAAATATCACCGGGGCGCATTTTTGCTTTTTTACCGCCATCAAGGCACAGTGTCATCATTGAGGCGTCTAATGGGGTAATGCGCAACCCTGTCGGTTCAGGCTGCCAATTGAGTTTCATGTTTAACATTTCTTCAAGGGCATTCGCGCGTTGAGCTTCTTCTGGCGCACATAAACTAATTGCTAAGCCACTTTCACCAGCTCGTGCAGTTCGGCCAATACGGTGAACATGAACTTCAGGATCCCATGACAATTCATAGTTAATCACCATTTCCAGGGCTTTAATATCCAACCCGCGAGAGGCGACATCTGTTGCTACTAATACGCGGCTACTCCCATTAGCGAAACGCACGAGAGTTTGGTCGCGGTCGCGTTGTTCTAAGTCGCCATGGAGTACTAAGACACTTTGCTTGCTGGCAGTTAGTGCGTCATAAACAGCTTGGCAATCCTTTTTTGTATTACAAAAAATCACACAAGAAGCGGGTTGCTCACGGCTTAAGAGTTTCTGCAATAGCTCAATTTTATCGTGGCGGGCGACTTCATAGAACTGCTGTTCAACCTCTGGAAGCTCATCAACACTATTAATTTCAATTGTTTGTGGTTCATGTTGGATTTGTTGGCTGATTCGTGCAATTTCATCTGGCCAAGTCGCGGAAAACAATAATGTTTGGCGATTAATTGGGGCGTAATCAATCACTGTTTCAATATCAGGCATAAAACCCATGTCTAACATTCTATCAGCTTCGTCTAAAACCAAAGTTTGTAAGGCATCAAGTTGTACGGTTTCACGATTTAGATGGTCAAGTAAGCGCCCCGGAGTGGCGACAATAATATGAGCGGCATGGGCAAGTGAATCGCGTTGCACACTAAATGGCACACCACCGCAAAGAGTTAAAATTTTAATGTTAGGGATAGCGCGGGCTAAACGGCGTAATTCATTGGCGACTTGTTCAGCGAGCTCGCGAGTTGGGCATAGAACGAGAGACTGAGTTTTAAATAATTTAGCATCAATATGTTGTAATAACCCAAGGCCAAAAGCGGCGGTTTTACCGCTGCCGGTTTTCGCTTGTGCGCGAACATCTTTTCCTGCAAGGATGATAGGAAGCGCAGCAGCTTGGATCGGCGTCATACTGAGGTAGCCTAACTCTTGCAAGTTAGTGAGTTGTTCTAGGGAAAGTACATTAAGGTCAGCAAATGAAGTCACAATAAAATCTCAAATTGAATAAAAGGCCTAATGGCGCTAATAATACTATTCCTACCTTACTCTGTCTGTTTTTAATTCAAGATTAACGTGAAACCCTATAATCATCGATATGGGTTAAATGTCTGAAATGAGAGGAGGAGAATAAATTTATCTTATATTTTGCTTTACCGCAGGTACCGTAATGAGGCGATTAGCCATGAGTTTTTACATCTGAGTGATACCTAGCATACACCTAAAAACACCCATAATATTTTAAGCCCTCTAAATAGTCAGATTGTTTAGAGGGCGTTTACTTCACAAAATACTTATTTGAGTAAGATAAAATTAAAGACAAATTTCTTTATTGACCGGATTTAATTGAACAGCTTGTTGGATATGTTTTAAAGTTTCAGTCGCGAGTAGCGCGCTGGCTACATAAAATGCATTCCCACTTTGCAATTGCATTTTTTCTAAATAGCGATATATCCAAGGTAAAAAATGTACTTCTAGAAATTCACGTAATAATTCTGGTTTATTTTCAATCACCCAAGCAGTGAGAAGAAATAATAGCCCTACATGATCTTCTGGTTCTTTTTGATTTAATTCAATATTAATTTGGTTATTACGAAGCCATGCTCTTAATTCAAGTGTCGAAATACCAAAAATAACATTTTCTTTATCAAGATAAACGGAACCCCAAGGTGGTGCAGGTAATGCATAAGGACCAATAAATAAGCGCTGGTAGGCTTCTTGTAATGTTTCTGTTTCAGAAAGACTATCTTGAAAGAGTTTATCAATAGATTGGCAATCATAATCCTGAGTAAATGGCCACTCAGCTAACCATTCGCTGGTTGTAAATAAATCAATTAACGTATTTACGCGTACATCAGAAGGATCATAATAAAATAATGCTCCCAAAGTTTGCGCGCAAAGCGAAAAATCTGCCAATAATTTTTGTTCCATATTTGTCCACTTGCTATGTTGATGATGATGCGTTGGTGTGATCGTAGCTAAACATGAGATTGTTGTCGATGATAAGAAGATAATTATCTCTATTATCATCGCAAAAACAATGGATTAGTAATTAGCCAACAACAGCCATCCCAACAGTCATATGCAGCCCGTAGAATATGCCTCTACCAATCAATTCACCAAAAACTACCAATAATACGGCGACTAATAGCCCAATAATTGAAGGGTTCTTCATTTTAACATGCAGGTAAATCACTCTGACATATTTAGTTTTTTTGCGCCATATCAACGAAGTTATATTTGCAAAACTGGTAACTTTTTCATAATAAATAAATATTAATGATAATCGATATCACTCTAACATCATGAATAAAAAGATTTTTCCTGTTTTTTTATTAGAGGCTAAAAATTTGGAAATGTTAATATTGGGTTTAATATAGAAAATATTTCTCTTGGTAAGGAGTTTTCGGGAAATAGGGGAAATATCTTTGGCAGTATTGTCGAAAAATAATAATAAATTTCTCTCGGATCATTTATTATTCTAAAAAAATAATGAACTTCAATATTATTAAAAGAATTGAAAAGTAAATGTAGAATAATTATCTATAAGTTGGTCATCTAATATCCTATTAAGGTGTCACTTTTTAGTGAGAATAGTTTTTATTTTCAAAGGTGGTTAATTAAATTCAATATTGAGTGTTATCGATTGAGCAAAACCTGCTGGTGGTTTACCGACAGAACGACTTTTTTGTACCGCAAGTAAAGCAGCTTGGTCCAATAAATCACTTCCTGAACTACTTGCTAAGCGAATTAAGCTAATTTCTCCGGTTTGGCTTAGTTGGAATTGAATTGTTGCAATACCACGGTTTTTCATTTTTTTTGCGCGGCGAGGGTATTGTTTATTTCTCTCAACTTCTTGGCGTAGTTTTTCACGGTAAGCATTAATTAATTGGCTATTAGTATCACTGGTTGCATATTGGTTTTTAGGGCCTTTTATTCCTGCTGATTGAGACGAAACGAGGTCACCTGCTCTTTGTTGTTGTGCGATCGGCAAATCGTTTTTAACCTCTGAATCAGCTTGTTTATGCATGTTTTCAGTTCTTTTTTTTGTCAGTTCTCTAGGTTTTACAGGCTCTTTTGGAGTTTTGATTACCTTTTTTTGCTTTTTAGGGACAACAATAGCAGCGTGTTCCGCTATTGGGCTGGGATCTATTTTTATCTCAGGAAGGGGGTCTGTAGGTTGGGGGATCTCTTCAGGTTCTGCAACGTTGACAGCTTGAGTTAATGCGATCGAGATAATAGGCGCATCCTGTTGTGCCTGGTTTTTTAAGGACAATGACTGAGCCGTAACATAGGTTAAATACCCAATAACAAGAACATGTAATGTTATTGATAGAATAAAAGTCATTAATTTTCGACTCATCATAAAACCTCAATATTTTTTCTCATTGAACCTAAAGAGGGCAAACCATACAGGTATTAAGTAGTTATGTTCGAACTGTAACTTATAAGATAAAATAATGACTCGAATTATATGTTAATAATTATCAATTGCAAATGATAGTTATTATCAACTTTGATGGATGTATTTCATTACATATTAATGCTTTGATTTTTAAAAGAATATTATTCAAAATCAAAAGGCTTGGTGAGTAACCAAGCCTTAATGAGGCTAACTGTGTGATAAATCAGCGAAATGTCATTCTCTTTTTTACGACTTTGTCTGGCTCCTACTTAAGTGTTGTTGTACTGCGTATTTGATTGAGGCGGATTGGTTGTTTTCGGTAAAGCTCAAGGCGACAGCGGCTTTTTCATGGTCATCCATCGCTAAAAAGCTTTTGCTGATACCATTAATTTTATCTTTTGATAAATTACCCGCTTTTATATGTGAATTAATAGCTGCTTGATTCACTGCGGACATATTATTTTCATTGAAACTTAATGCAGTAACTGCTTTTTCATGCAAATTCATTTGTGCAAAAGATTTCGTCACACCTTGAATACCATTAGGCGATAAATTAGCTGCTTTTGCATGGTAAGCAATAGCCGCTTGGTTTGCATAAGCGGTATTATTTTCAATAAAATTGAGAGAAATAATGGCATTTTTATGGGCAGTTACGTCTGCTTGAGCACTTAGACTAAATACCAATAAAAATGCAGAGGAAATAAATAATTTGTTCATCGGAATACCTTTAAATAACATTTCCTATATTTGGGACAAAATAATGGATAACTTTATATAAAACAGTTCTCAAAAATGAAGGTAAAGCATTTTTAACGCCTATTTTTACACTCTATCTTAGGTATGTTATTGAATAGATAAACTTATCTAAGCTGTATTTTTATAAAGTTATCGTAGAAATAATCATAGCGATGCCGTAAATATAGGTGATCGTGTTCAATGATAAAATTGATATCTATGCAAATGATGAGTGCATAAAATGCATTCGTCATTTTGTATTCACAAAAGAAAAGAGAATTATTTTGGCGTTTTTATCGGTGTTTTGAAATATAAATAACGCCGTGTAAATAATAAGCTACACGGCGTTAGAATACTTAATTAATATTTTAAATTAAGAGCGTTTAACCACTGTTTCTGGTACGTGTATTGTGTTCTCTTTATTCGCAAACCAACGGTCACGTAACTTGTCATATCCGAGGTTAAATGCATAGGTATAAAATAAGAAAAAGGCAAAAAAACCGATTTCAAGTAAGAATGCATCTAAGAATGACATTTTGAGTAAAAACGCCAACATGGGTACACCCATGATAACAAAGCTTAATTCAAAGCCAACGGCATGAAAAATACGTACTTTGGCCGGGCGAGACCCTTTGGATAAAGGCCAATAACGGTCAAAGATCATGTTATAAACCACATTTAATAGCATTGCCAGTGTCGATAAGACAATCGCCACTGTTCCCATTTGGAAAATTGAGCGTCCTAAAAGCCACGCACTGACCGGTGCAGTTATTGCGATAGCAATGACTTCAAATGAAACTGCATGAAAAATTCGCTCAGTTAATGTTTTTGTATGCTTGCTCATAACTACCTCAAAGATATAGAAAATTATTTTTTTGGATAAAAATCGGGTGCAATTATTTGCTATTTTTTATATATATACAAAATGGCAGCCATCGAAAAAAGCGATACCTTATGAATTATTCTATAGAAACATTGCGTACCTTTGTGGAGGCAGCATCCTTAAAATCATTTTCTGCTGTAGCCCGTAAATTAAATAAAAGCCAATCAACCGTCAGTGCGACGATCAGTGGTTTTGAAGATGATTTAGGGTTTGCACTGTTTGATAGGCAGGGGCGTGAATCAACATTAACTTTTGCGGGTAGAAAAGTCTTAAGTTTAGTTGAGGATATTTTATCGGCAGACGAGCGTCTTCAAGCGCTTAGAGTTGAATTACTACCGGATATTGAACCTAGATTAAGTTGTGCTTTTTCAGATATTTATCAGCCTCCGCATGCTGAGCATATTTTAACGACATTAGATAGGCAATTTCCACATCTTGAATTCGAATTTTTAATCGCAGAAAATAATGCCGTTATCGAAATGATCCAAAACCAGCAAGCTCACGTTGGTATGATGGAATCCCGAACAGAATATCCTGCGGATATTTCTTTTTCTCGTTTACCTATTCAAGGTGAATTAGGTTTATATGTATTAAATAACCATCCATTAGCTAAAGAAAGAAAAGTTGACTATCAACATTTAACAACAACTCGTCAACTGCAGCTAAGCAGTAGTAGCCAAATTATTATTAATAGTGAAAAAAACTGGTATGCACCTAATTATTTATTATTATTAGAAATGGCAGAACAAGGTGCCGGTTGGGCTATATTACCAACATGGTTAGTTAAGCAATTTGGCCATAATCGTTTGGTGAGCATTAATTATGATTTATGGCCACGTAAAATCGATGTGGATTTAGTTTGGTCTAAGAATAATCCACCGGGAAAAGCGGGTTATTGGTTGATTAATAAATTGCTTAATAGCCAAGATTAAGATTATTAATACTAAAATCGGTGAGTTTTCAGTATATTTTATAGTGTAAAATAATCTATGCTAAATGTAATAAGATGTTATCTTGTAAATAAACGTAATATAATTTTAAAAATTGGTTTTATATCGCTAATCTAAACTTAATCAGACTGTTGTTTGAGTTAATTTATTAGAGGATAAAAATGAAAAAATTATTAGTACCTACACTCTTTGCTGTTGTATCTACTATGTCATTTGCTGTTCAGGCAGCGACAACACCGGCAGCAAGCCAATCGCAAAACGCGGAACATAAATTAAATGCTTACGAAGAAATTATGGTAGGCAAAGTTTGGACAACAACAGAAGCTTTAGATCAAGATAAAAAAGAAGTTAATGCGGATGATAAGCAAGTCGCTAACTTTTTTGGTTTAGCTGAGTATTATCCAGACGGTACATTTAATATGACCACGTTTGATGGAAAACCTAAAATGAAAGGTGACTGGTCATTTGATGAAAATGGCAAAACTCGCTCATTAACAGCGAAAGATGACGAGGGTAAAGTTTTATTTACTCGTGTTGTCGAAAATGTCACGGTAACTCCTGAAGAATATACGTACCGTATTTATCCAGAGCAAGATAATAAAGATAAGTACTTTGATATTGTTCATAAAGTTAAAAAATAATAGTTTATACTAATGGCGCAGTCTAAATATGGGCTTATTTGTTGAGTCATTTATTCTGCGCTATTAGTTAGTCTTTGTTCGTTTATTTAAAACAGGTTTCAGCCCAGCGTGTTAATCCTGCGGTAACGGAACCAAAATCGTCCCCACGCACTATCGGAATATTAGGTAACTCTTGGCTAATTGCTTGGTGTAATATTGGGGAACGAGCACTCCCGCCTGTAACGTAAATGGCATCCGGCTTGACTCCTCCTTGCTTGACCGCTTCTTTAACTAACTCAATCATTTTACTTTTGGGTGATTCAATTGATTCCACCATGTGTTCATGTGGAATATCCACTTCTAGTTTTTCAGAAATTAAATTAATTTGAGCTAAATAACTTGGGGTATCTGACAAAGCAATTTTAGCTTCTTCAGCTTTACGCACTAAGCTATAACCTAGTGTTTCATTATATACCTCTAACAATCGAGATATTTTCTTAGGCTCTTTAGCATCTTGTTTTAAGCGTGTTAACGCAGTTAGATTTTGTCGTGAGTAAAATTCTTTTTGTGCTTCAACATTATTGATGGCAATAGGGTTCCAAAATTGTAGAAATGGCATTTTAGTACCAGATAAAGATTGGCTCTCCATCCCAAAAAGTGGCATCAATTGTTTCAGTGCAAGATAAATATCAAGGTCGTTTCCTCCCACTCGTTGTCCACTGTGAGCAAGTAAGGATTGCGTTCTGTCCTGTGCATTTTGGTAGGTTGGCCCCATTTGGATTAATGAGCAATCTGTTGTTCCGCCACCAATATCAACGACTAGGATAATCTGGTCTTTATTCAATGTTGATTCATATTCAAGCCCGGCAGCAACAGGTTCGAATTGAAAAGCAATATGGTTAAACCCTGCACGCTTTGCAGCACGATAGAGTATTGATTCAGCTTGTTGGTTAGAGAGTTCTCCCCCGCGACCATGAAAGTTAATAGGTCGGCCAATGACAGTATCATCAATAATCTGTTGTAATTTTTGTTCTGCAGTGTCCTTTATATTTTTCATCATGGCACAGACAAGATCTTCAAAAAAACTAATTTGGGTATCATGCAAGCCAGACGCCCCCAAAAATGATTTTGGAGATTTTACATAATAAACATCTCTAGGATCGCTTAAATATAAATCTAAAGCGGCTTGCCCAAAGACGATGTCTTCACGCATTAAATCGACCCCTTCATCACGGTTAAACGCGATAGATCTTTTTAAAATTTGCTGCCCGATTTCATTCGAAGGGGATATTTTACAATGGCGAAATAAATGCTCAGAGACTGATTCTCTTGTAGGCGCGCATAAGGTTGATGGGATATAAACGCTATCGCCTTCTAATGGTAATAGTGTGGGAACCCCGTTTTTCATGACCGCGACAGCACAGTTAGACGTGCCGTAATCAAAACCAATAAACATTTCGCCTCCAAGAATAACGATTTTGAAAAAAGGCTGAGACTTTATATCAAGCAACAATGAATTACTATTAAAAGATGGTTGATGTACGGTAAGGGCCGACAGGAAAACAGTATGAATTAGCCCTTAATAGGGTATAAACGCAAAGAAATCGCGATGAATTTAGTGTTCAATAGAGGCTACTTTAGCTATCTGTGTGATAAAAATTATGGGAAAGTCGATGAGTAAACTTCATATAGAACTGCAATCAGAACTAATATGTCCAGAATGCCATTTTAAGCAAGTCGAAGAAATGCCGACAGATGCTTGCCAATGGTTTTATGAATGTAAACACTGTGGAGCATTATTAAAACCATTAAAGGGGGATTGCTGTGTTTTTTGTTCATATGGCTCAGTGAAATGTCCTCCAATACAAGAAGCAATGTTAACTGGAGGACAGGAATGCTGTTGTTCTTCAAAAGATATTTGTTAATTTATCTTAACGTATACAGGAGTGTAAGATAATCTGTAAATAACAATATGGTGAATATCGTTTATGGTTACCTATATACTGGGTATAAATAATTACTTAATTAAAAAGATTCTTAATATATTAATGAATTATTAAAGTTGATTCTCGGAAATATCTTATTTAAACAATTGGGTTTTCTATCTTTTTAATTATTACAATACTTATTCCAAATAACATTAAAGTCATTATCAGGAAACTCTTTATCATCTCTATCTATTAATGGGATAGAAACAACATTGCGCCCATCATTATGAAGATAGGTTTTGACTACAAAGCGTTTAAATGAATAGGAGTTTTGGCTAGTAAAAATAAGTACCTCACCACAGACATAGCCTAGCATGCCATGATCTAAGGTTTCTCTTATCTCATGATATTTAACGTTTTTATATTCAGCTGTTTTGGGGTATGCTAAAAAATCCTCAACCGCTTTTTGAGATTTTTCTACGATATCTAAATCAGGTGTGTAGTTACTAACAACGCCTCCTATAAAGGAAGCGCCCGCAATTAATCCGACGACTAAAAATGAAAATATTTTATTTTTCATAGTATTTATTTCTTATGTTATTATTTTTGATGCTCCCAAAGAATGCCAAAATATAAAAAGGAAATGAAATTATTCCCACTTAAGCTAAATCTAATTGCTAGTTTTACTTAAGGAAATATACTTGGATTACAGTTGGAATAATGAGTTGGTGCCAATCTAACATAAGATTATTTGAAGTAATATAGAAGGGAAACAATGGTAATCAATAAGAAACGAAAAATTACACATTTAAATAAATAGACATTTTATAAAGGGATATTTTATTACTATTGTGATAATTTAATATGTATTAATTCCCAAGGTGACAAATTTAGTAAGAAAAATAAGATTAATCTTTTTTATTCTTCATTATTTTTGCCATATGAATAGCTTCAATGAGCTGAGAGCGATTAATACGGGAGCTATTACTATCTAATAATTTTTGCCAAATATCAATTGATTGCTCATAATTTGCATTCATAAAAGCATCTGAAGCGATTAACATCAGTGCAGTAACCTCTTGATTATCAAGCTCTAATGCTTTATTGATTAGCGCTCTAACATCTCCTGTTAGGTGTTGGCCTGCTTGATAATATAGTACGGTGGCAACAGCGGAATATATTTGAGCATTTTCCCCACCATATTCTAGCGCTCTTTGATAAGCAATCAGTGCATTATCATAACTATTTTGATAGAGATAATATTCACCCAGTGTCGCCCAAAGCTCACTGTTTTTAGGTGATTGGCGAATATCATTTTGCAAACGTAATAAATCATTTTGTTCTTGTTGTAGTGGTTTAATAAATTTGGCCACCTGAACAGAGGTGATATGCTTACCTCAGAACAACACAGGTGCCTTAATGAAAAAACGAAATTTCAGTGCAGAATTCAGACGTGAATCAGCTCAGCTGGTTGTGGATCAGAACTATACAGTTGCAGATGCCGCGAAAGCCATGAATGTCGGGCTTTCCACCTTGACGCGGTGGGTAAAGCAATTACGGGACGAACGGGCAGGCAAAACACCGAAAGCATCCCCTATCACGCCGGAACAAATTGAGATACGTGAGCTGAAGAAAAAAATTCAACGTATTGAAATGGAAAACGAAATATTAAAAAAGGCTACCGCGCTCTTGATGTCAGACTCCCTGAACAGGTCTCGGTGATCGGGAAACTCAGAGCGCATTATCCTGTGGCCACTCTTTGCTGCGTGTTCGGAGTTCACCGCAGCAGCTATAGATACCGGGAAAACCGGCCTGACAATCCGGACGGCAGGAGAGCCGTATTACGTAGTCAGGTTCAGGAGCTGCACGGCCTCAGTCATGGCTCAGCAGGAGCAAGAAGTATCGCTGTAATGGCAACACACAGGGGCTTCCGGATGGGACGATGGCTTGCCGGACGGCTAATGAAGGAGATGGGGCTGGTGAGCTGTCAGCAGCCTGTTCACCGGTATAAACGTGGCGGTCATGAACACATTGCTATCCCGAACCACCTTGAGCGACAGTTCGCAGTGACAGAGCCCAATCAGGTATGGTGCGGCGACGTAACGTATATCTGGACCGGTAAATGCTGGGCATACCTGGCCGTTGTACTCGACCTGTTCGCAAGGAAACCCGTGGGCTGGGCAATGTCATTTTCACCGGACAGCAAACTGACCACCAAAGCGCTGAAAATGGCATGGGAAATACGAAATAAGCCATCCGGGCTCATGTTCCACAGTGATCAGGGTAGCCACTATACAAGCAGGCAGTTCCGACAGTTACTGTGGCGATACCGGATAAAACAAAGTATGAGTAGGCGTGGTAACTGCTGGGATAACAGTCCGATGGAGCGCTTCTTCAGAAGTCTGAAAAATGAGTGGGTGCCGGTGACCGGCTACATCAGCTTCAGTGAAGCAGCCCATGCAATAACGGATTATATCGTCGGGTATTACAGCGAGGTCAGGCCGCATGAATATAACGGTGGATTACCACCAAACGAATCAGAAAACCAATACCGGAAAAACTCTAAAACCGTGGCCAATTTTAGTTGACCACTACATGTTGTAATGGTGTGAATGATAGTAAGGGATCGGAAATGCGTTGGTATTCCTGATAGGCTAATTCAAATCGAGGTGAGAAAAAGTAACCAATAACGACCGACACAATGAATATGGCAAGTACTTTATTAACATGCGGTAGTCTGGCTGTTGATGATGTTGTATCTGAGGATAATAATTGTTCGGATATTTGTTGGTGATTAACCGTGCTCTTTATGATCTGCTGTTTATGTGACCGACTGAATTTAAACGTTACATAAAAAATGCCAATTAGAGCAATTCCAGGTAAAAGCCAAAGCAGGGCAGTTCCAATCGTCAACGGTGGATTATAGAGCACAAAATCACCATATCGCTCGGTCATATAGTGCATGATTTGCGCTTTATCTTTACCCTCAGCGACCATTTTGAAGACTTGATGACGCATACTAACCGCTGTCGGGGCATTAGATTCAAGTAAGTTTTGGTTTTGGCACTGCGGGCAACGCAATTGTGAGGCAATCTGCAAAGAATACTCTTGCTCTTCAATGGAATTAAATTGCCACACGTCAACAATTTGAGCGTTGGATATAAAAGAGTAAAATAAGAAAAAAAGTGCGAATAGAGTTCTAAGCATTTTTTATCCTCACTTTTATCCAGCTTACTAATAGGCCAAAACACATCACAAACGCACCGCCCCAAATCCATTGAATGCCATCTTGGACGTAAAAGCGTATTGCATAGCTATTGGTTCCTGTTTTCTCACCTAATACTGCATACCAGTTACGTAGCCATCCCCAATATATACCAGGTTCAATCATTAATTGCTGCCGAGCAGTATAAAACCGGCGTTCAGTGATTAATGAGTGTAACGGTTGATTCACTTTGCTAATTTGTATGATGGCTTTTTCGGTTGTGTAGTTAGATTTAGCATCAAGCTGCAACTCGTTGAATTGGAATTGATAACCTGCGAGTGAAATAGATTGCCCAATAGAAAGATTAACACTGGTTTCGTGGTGGCTACCCACTGACAAGGCAATACCAGCTGAAAAAATCACAACCCCTGTATGAGCAATAAGGGATGGGAATTGTTGTCGAATAGCATGTATAGGACGTAGCCAAAAGATAAGTAAAATTGCAAATAAAAAGCCGCAAGAAAGAGCGATAATAAGCCCTTCAGACCAAAGGAAGAAGATTAATAACATACTGGTAAGTATGATTAAAAGAATACGCCACCGGGGTTTAATGCGGGTTTTGTTCAGTGGGTAAATGGCACTGACAGCCATGATAATGAGCATCAAAATACCAAATGGTAATAATGTTTGATTAAAATAAGGTGCCCCAACCGATATTTTTCCCCAACCAAATAATGTGTAAATCATCGGGTAAAGTGTGCCCGTCAGAACAATAAATAATACAGTTGAAAATAGGATTAATGTGAGTAATAAGTAAAGCTGACGGCGATTAATATTGGTTGGTGAATCATCAATGTTTTTAGCTTTCCAGCCATATAGACATAAAGCACCGAAACTTAGAAAACTGAATAGTAAAAAGAGGGGCACAGCCCTAACGTTATCCAAAGCAAACGCATGGACAGACATTAAAATACCTGAACGGACAATCAGCGTGCCCAATAGTGATAGAATAAACGTGAGGATCGCCAGTAATATTGACCAATGGCGATAATGACCTGTTTTATATGTAACGCTGAGGCTGTGGAGTAACGCGGTTGCACTTAACCATGGTAGTAGCGACGCGTTTTCAACGGGGTCCCAAAACCACCATCCTCCCCAACCAAGTTCGCTGTATGCCCACCATGACCCTAAAGTGATACCCAAAGTGAGTATACACCAACTCGGAACGACAAAGCGCCAACAGAGCCTTGCAATAGTGTGATTAAATTGCCCATAGAGAGTGGATGCAAGCGCTAAAGCAGTGACGACCATTAACCCGCTATAGCCTAAATAAAGTAACGGAGGGTGTAATATTAACCCCCAATGTTGCAGCATGGGGTTGAGATCTCGCCCTTCAATAGCGGGTGGGAAAATGCGTAAAAAAGGGTCGGAATAAAAGACGATAAACAGTAATAATGCTGCAATAATAATAGCAAGTAGGGTTAATGTGAGAGGAAATACCGGGTGAGTTTGCTTGCGATAACACCATGCAAACAGACAATTCCAAGCTGAGATAAACAGCAACCAAAGAAATATTGACCCTTCATGGCCTCCCCATACTGCCGCGATTTTAATATACAGTGGCGATAATCTGTGACTATGCTGCGCCACATACACGACAGAAAAGTCACTTTGAATAAAACTGAGGGTTAAACAGAAATAGGCAATGAGTAAGAAAAGAAATTGCAAGTAGGTCCAAAGGGCATTCCGAGGCATTTGCCTCGGAATATGGCGTAAAAAACCAATAACTCCGAATGATGCTTGAAAACAGGCGATACACAGTGCCAATGTAAGACAGAGAAAGCCAATTTCTGGGAGTATTAGTTCCAATTATTACCCTTATTATTGAGTGAGTTATGCAACGGTCAATTGCCCTGCGTATAACACAAAGAAGCGTAAGCAGAAGACACCCAGTAAGCTTGCACCACTGATAATCAATACTCTTACCGCACCTTGTCCTTTATCCATCCATTTTTTGAATAAAAGAGGAATAATAAAACCAAACCCAACAACGCCAATCCAAAACCACCATGTCCAGAAACCACCACCTAATGCGGCAATTAATGATCGAATTTTTCCATCGTCTCCTAATGCTAGCCCGACAAAAAAAGCGGCTAATAGGAATATCTCCAACCAAATCACAAAGCCTTCGATACGATGTAAAAATGCGGTTTCAGTATTATGGATATTTTTACGATAGCGCAATGCGATTGCCATTAACGATACCGCGATACCTGAAGATATACCTGAAAATAGGAATAAAGCCGGTAATAATGGGTTGTTTAAGAATGGATAAGACTTTAATGCTGAAAGTAAAAAGCCGGTATAGGCCCCAAGCAAAACCGCCAATACGAGCATTGCAATATCGAGAAAGCGCACTGCACGGTTTAGCAGGTTTAATACTCTAGGAATAATTGTCAATTTTGGTAGCCATTTTTGCTGTAAACCAATGAGCTCTTTTTCATAGATTTTAGCCAGCCAAACAACAAGTACTGCCATATACACTTGGAATAACATTACCCCCATCGACATCACTGAAGTTGGGCTATAATGAAACATTAATTTCCAGAACGTCCATGGACGCGTCAAATGAAGAATTAAGATCAATAACCCAAAGATGATCGTGGTCGGCGCCAAAATCAGTGTTGTGCGCATGAGCGTGCTATCACTGCCAGCCGCAGTGGGATAATACTGACGCATAAGTACCGCAAGTACTACAAGCCCCGCGGAAATACCAATTAAGAATAAGTAAACTGCAATGGGCCAGTCCCACACTAAGGATTCAAAATGGAAAGCAGAAGCTGTTGTCATTGGCTAACCTCCCCATATTTGAACGGAACCCGATACATTTTGGGGTGAGTACCGAGTGCAATTTTGAATCGATAAGTCGGTTTTTCTTTTAGCATCAACGAAATATCGCTCTTAGGATCATCTAAATTACCAAAGGTTAATGCTTTGGTCGGGCAAGATTCGACGCAAGCCGGCTGCTTGCCCTGTTTTAGATTCGTTTTACGGCAGAAATCACATTTATCCGCGGTTTTATTGATGGGGTGAATAAACCTGACGCGATAAGGGCAGGCTGCAATACAATATTGGCAGCCGACACATAAGTCAGGATTTACATCAACAATCCCTGTCGTTTTATCGATAAAAGAGGCACCGGTAGGGCAAACATCAACGCAAGGGGCGCTTTCACAATGTTGACAGGAGTGGCGAAAAAAACGGTATTTAACATCAGGAAACTGGCCAATAGGCTCACTACGGATGATGGTTAGCCGCGAAACACCTTCCGGCACTTGGTTAACCTCTCGGCATGCATCCATACACGCCGTACAGCCGATGCACAGATTTTCGTCGTGCACCATGCCGTAGCGAACGCCATCTATTTTCATGGTATTAGCTAGCGCATGGCTAGCAACTCCTCCTACCGCCGCCAGTGCTCCTGAGTAGATAATGAATTGACGACGAGAACAACTCATGGCTGCTCCTTACGCAATTTCACCGCTGCTGGGTTGAAATCAGGGTTATTGCGTTGATCTGAGTGGCAGTCGACACAGATTTTTACTTTGCCCTTATCAGTCAGTACCTTCATGGTATCTTGTTTCGGATGAAGGTCATGACAACTTGCGCAGGCTACTTTGGTGACGTGGACATCATGAGGCCAGAACGCTTTTTGCAGTTGTTCCGGCAAGTGGCATGATAGACAGACACTGTTTTGTTGCTCGACGGTATACATTGGGTTGTTAAAGCGCATGACATCTTTGACGCCTTCACGGTGATCTGGCCCTGGGTTACCGTGGCAATTGGTACAAGTCACAGGTAAATTATTGTTAGGGTTAACCACTTCTGAGTGGGTACCATGCATGCCTTCTTTGTCGGGTTTATGGCAGTCTAAGCAGGCTTTGTCTGCACTGCGTTGCTGTGTAACAACCCAACGGCCTTCTGCATTTTCTTGGGCCATTTGTGGGGTTGCGGATGCGGCTGTTGCCCATAATAAGCCTGTTGCCAGCACCCCAGCAGTTAATAACGAACGTAGTACGCTCATATTCACTCCATTGGTTATATTGCCCCATCATTTGGGGCAAATCATGGTTATTTGGCTAATAGGTCATTTTTACGAGCTTGGTCATCCCACTGCGGAACCACAGTTTTTAAGAACTCTTGTTTCTCCGCATTGATTTTTTGCATATCTAAACCGATAGCTTGTTGTGCTTTTTCCTTGGTTGAAATATCTGGAATGGCAATTTCATGGGTGATGCCTTTTGAACCTAATAGACGAGCGAGTTTGGTTCGTGCATCTGCGGCTTTATCCATCGAACCACCTAACATGCGCAAGCCTTCATCTGGTGCATGCATATGAATACCGTGGGAAGCGATAGCTAAATCCCAGCGCCATTGGGCATGACGAATATCCGTTAAGATTGGTTTCATTTCATCTTCTGTTGCGCCTGCATCCCATGCGGCTTTCGCTTCAAAGTGAGCTCGAACTAATTGATCTTCCGCTTTGATTTTCATCTCTTGAATAGCGACTTTACGTTCAGCAACAACATCTTGCAGCTGTTGTTTGCTTTGGGTATGGCAAGTGCTACAAGTTTGTTCGAAATTGTCGAATGGGTTACCAATTTTATGGCTGGTATATAATTCGCCTTTTTCGTTTTGCAGTTTCGGCATATGGCAATCAATACAGGTCACATTATTTTTGCCGTGAATACCTGCGCTCCAAGTCTCATATTCAGGGTGTTGGGCTTTCAGCATCGGGGCTTTCGACAATGAGTTGGTCCAGTCAGAGAAACCTATATTGTCGTAGTAAACTTCCATCTCTTCGACTTTGGTACCGTTATCCCATGGAAATTTCACAGACTTTTTATCGCCAGAGAAATAATATTCCACGTGGCATTGGCCACATACCATGGACTGTTGGTCGAATCGGCTGGCTTTATCAAACGGTTTGCCAATCGTTTCCATTGCACGCTCTGCATAAGGGCGAGAGAGCGTTAGCTCTGGTTTGCCTTTTGCAAAATCTGCAGAATCTGTTTTATGGCAATCCGCGCAGCCTAAAACATTAACCACTTCAGGGCCACCTTTTGCCCATTTACCTTCGAAATAGCCATCTTCGCCATGTTCTTGGATTAGCCTAGCCACATCGGGACTTTTACAGCTCCAACATGCCATCGGGAGTGGACCATCTTGAGCATCTTTAGGCGCTCCAGTTCGTAAGGTTTCACGGACGTCGATAATGGCATAAGCGTGGCCACGTGGTTTGTTGTAGTCGCGTGAGAACGGGTATCCAGCCCACAGCACGACTAAGCGAGGGTCTTCCGCTAAGGCATCTTCGCGGTTTGACTGCTCAGATGTCGCTCTCCAAGAGTGGTATTGATCAGGGTGAGCAGCTTCGAAAGTTTCATTTCGAGCGTTAATAGTGGATGTACTATCTTTGGTAGGAGTTTGGGCATGAACAGAGGTAAAGAGAAATATTCCTGCAACCAGACTCAATAAGCATAGTGCATTATTTCTTAAGTTTGCCATAAAAAGGGCCTCGAGTAATTTTAGCCAGTCATCCCTTCATTTTTCGAGTTATTGTTATATTGTGACCTGTGACTCGAACTATTTTGGGTATCTTTTTGTTATTTAGGTTTGATAGTAAGCGCACAGATACTATCAAGACATTGCCAATTTATATGTGTAACAAAAAACCACACTAAAAATATTGTTTTTGATCAAGAGTTAATTTGGAATAAGGAAATAGAATGTGATGAAATAATAAAAAATGGGTATTATCGCAAATTGATATGGTTGTTTTTTAATAGTTTCAAACTGTTAATTTTAATAACTAATTGGTCATATTCTCCTTTCTTGTTATTTATTCTTGGTTTTTTATTTAATTGATTTATAAGTAATTTTTTCATTTTCAATATTTTTTGGTTATTTTTAAAATAAAGTAATAAATAAAAATTGTTTAATATCAAAAAAAATGCATATATTTTTTTGATAAATGACATTGCACATACCACTTTAGTGGTAGTTTTTGGTTGGTGTTATAATTTAAAAAATTAAAAATTGAGTTTAAATTAATAATCCACATTAAAAAAATGTTAATAAATAATTAAAAACCCCTATTCCTTTATCATTTTAAGGCTGTTTTAAGGTTATGCACAGCAAATAGCGTAAACCTGGTTATTTCTAGTCGTATACGGGGAATTACCTCTTTTACCTACTTGGTAGTATGTATTTTTATAGCTGCTATCGTTAATATTTCTCATAAATACACATATAAAAAATGCGGTTTATCAATACGTTTTAGTTTTTTTGTTGGCAATGTAAAGGAAAAAAACATGGTTGATCTCACCCGTCGGGGAGTATTAACTGGTGCGTGGCGCAGCGCGGCTCCAGTGGTTCGGCCGCCATGGAGTGGTAGTGAAACGCAATTTATTGAATTGTGTACCCGTTGCAATGCCTGCGTTGAGAGTTGCGAAACGGCAATTATCCAACCAGGAGCCGGGGGCTACCCTGTTGTTGATTTTAAGCGTGGTGAATGCACCTTTTGCTATGCATGTGCAACAGCCTGTTCAGAACCTATTTTCCTACCAAAACATTCCCAACCTTGGGATATCTCAATTTCGATTGGCCAAAATTGTCTTGCTTATCTTTCGATTGAATGTCGTCGTTGCCAAGACAGTTGTGAGCCTGAAGTTATCTCTTTTCGTCCGTCAATGGCGGGTATATACCAGCCAAAAGTAGAAACACCAGGTTGTACAGGCTGTGGTGCTTGCGTCGCAGGTTGCCCAGTTTCAGCCATTACCGTGGAGCATGAACATGCACAGTAACTATCAAGTGTGCAGTTTAATCGTACAAGTAAAAAGTGAGCGGCTGTCTACTGTGGCCGAAGAAATAAATCAGCTTTCTCATTGTGAAGTGGCGATAAGCGCCCCGGAAAATGGAAAACTGATTGTGGTTGTTGAAGGGCAAGGTAGTAGAACGTTGTTAGATACTATTGATCTAGTACGCGATATTGACGGCGTACTAGATGTTTCGCTGGTTTACCACCAGCAGGAAGAGCAAGGTGAGGAAGATTATGAAACTCAGTCGTCGTAGCTTTATGAAAGCCAATGCGATAGCGGCCGCTGCTGCGGCGGCAGGTATTGGCGCACCTAGCATTGCGAAAGCAGTGGTTGGCCAACAAGAAAGTATTAAATGGGACAAAGCCCCTTGCCGTTTTTGTGGTACAGGCTGTGGGGTATTGGTGGGAACTCAAAATGGTCGCATCGTGGCCAGCCAAGGTGACCCTGAAGCGCCTGTAAACCGTGGTCTAAACTGTATCAAAGGGTATTTCTTACCGAAAATCATGTACGGAAAAGACCGTTTAACGCAGCCAATGTTGCGTATGAAAGACGGTGAATATGACAAAAATGGGGAGTTCACACCGATCACGTGGGAACAAGCTTTTGATGTTATGGAAGAAAAAGTCAAAACCACATTAAAAGAAAAAGGCCCTGAAGGGATCGGTATGTTCGGTTCGGGCCAGTGGACAGTTTGGGAGGGCTATGCGGCATCAAAACTGTTTAAAGGTGGTTTTCGTTCTAACAACTTAGACCCGAACGCGCGCCACTGTATGGCGTCAGCGGTAGTCGGTTTCATGCGTACTTTCGGTATGGATGAACCAATGGGTTGTTATGATGATATTGAGCACGCAGATGCTTTCGTTCTGTGGGGCTCAAACATGGCAGAAATGCACCCAATCTTGTGGTCTCGTATCACCAACCGTCGTCTGTCTAACCCTGAAGTACGTGTTGCGGTGTTATCGACTTTCAAACACCGTAGCTTTGAATTAGCGGACAACGGCATCGTCTTTACACCACAATCTGACTTAGTGATCCTGAACTATATTGCAAACTATATCATTCAAAATAATGCAGTTAATCAGGAATTCCTCGATAAACATGTGAATTTACGTCGTGGTGCAACAGATATCGGTTATGGATTACGTCCAACTCATCCACTCGAACAAAATGCGAAAAATGCGGGCTCTGATGCGTCTGAGCCAATGACGTGGGATGAATATAAAGCCTTTGTTGCAGAATATACCTTAGATAAAACCGCAGAAATGACGGGTGTTCCAAAAGATCAGTTAGAAGAGTTAGCGAAACTTTACGCCGATCCTAAAACCAAAGTGGTTTCTTATTGGACCATGGGCTTTAACCAGCACACTCGTGGTGTTTGGGCGAATAACTTAGCGTATAACCTGCACTTACTGACAGGGAAAATTTCTCAACCGGGTTGTGGGCCGTTCTCATTAACAGGCCAGCCATCAGCGTGTGGTACAGCTCGTGAAGTGGGTACGTTCTCGCACCGTTTACCTGCGGACATGGTGGTGACTAATGAAAAACACCGCGAGAAAGTAGAAGGCGTTTGGGGATTACCTGCTGGGACCATCCCTGAGAAAGTGGGTTTACACGCCGTTGCCCAAGACCGTGCTCTAAAAGACGGTAAATTGAATTTCTACTGGGTTATGTGTAACAACAATATGCAAGCTGGCCCAAATATCAATGAAGAACGCATGCCGGGTTGGCGTGACCCTCGCAACTTTATTGTGGTTTCTGACCCCTATCCAACGGTCAGTGCGTTAGCCGCTGACTTGATTTTACCGACGGCAATGTGGGTAGAAAAAGAAGGCGCTTACGGTAACGCAGAACGTCGTACCCAATTTTGGCGCCAGCAAGTTAAAGCTCCAGGTGAAGCGAAATCTGACTTAATGCAGATGGTGTTGTTTTCTAAACGCTTTACAACGGATGAAGTGTGGCCTGAAGAGTTACTCGCGAAAAAACCTGAATTACGCGGTAAAACGTTGTATGACGTGTTATTCGCTAACCAAGCGGTGACAAAGTTCCCTGTGAGCGAGTTGGCGGAAGACCAACTTAACGATGAATCACGTGAGTTAGGTTTCTACTTACAAAAAGGATTATTCGAAGAGTACGCAGGCTTTGGTCGAGGTCATGGTCATGACTTGGCTGATTTTGATGACTATCACAAAGCACGCGGGATCCGTTGGCCAGTGGTTGATGGCAAAGAGACTCAGTGGCGTTATAGCGAAGGAAATGACCCTTACGTCAAGGCTGGCGCGGGTTATCAATTCTACGGTAAACCCGATGGTAAAGCAGTAATTTTTGCGCTGCCATTTGAGCCTGCTGCGGAATCGCCAGATAAAGAATATGACTTATGGCTATCAACAGGTCGTGTATTAGAACATTGGCACACCGGTAGTATGACACGTCGTGTTCCTGAGCTACATCGTGCTTTCCCTGAGTCTCTTGTGTTTATTCATCCAATTGATGCAAAAGAGAGAGGCTTACGCCGTGGTGATAAAGTCAAAGTAGTTTCACGACGTGGTGATGTGACCACAATTGTTGAAACTCGTGGCCGTAATAGACCACCAAAAGGCTTAGTTTACATGGCGTTCTTTGACGCTGCGCAGCTAGTGAATAACTTAACACTGGATGCAACCGATCCGCTTTCAAAAGAAACGGATTACAAAAAATGTGCCGTTAAACTGGAAAAGGTGTAATTGCTCATGCCCCAGAAAGCTAAGTCTCAACAGGCTAAGTCCCAGAACAGCCGTCGTCGCTTTTTACGCGATGTCGCCCGCACTGCGGGTGGGGTGGCGGCTGTTGGTGTGGTGCTGGGGCTTCAGCAACAAACTTCCCGTGCGAGTGGCGTCAAGCTCCGCCCGCCGGGTGCCCTTGATGAAAAAACATTTGCCAGTGCATGTGTCCGTTGTGGGCAATGTGTTCAAGCCTGCCCGTATGACATGTTGAAATTAGCGACATTGGCATCCGGTTTGGCTTCAGGAACGCCGTACTTTATCGCCCGAGAAAAGCCGTGTGAAATGTGTGAGGACATTCCTTGCGCTAAGGTTTGCCCAAGTGGTGCATTAGATAAAGACATTGAGTCGATTAATGATGCACGCATGGGGTTAGCCGTTTTACTCGATCAGGAAAACTGCCTGAACTTTCAAGGGCTAAGGTGTGATGTATGTTACCGCGTATGTCCACTGATTGATGAAGCCATCACATTAGAACTGGAACAAAACCACCGAACGGGTAAGCACGCGCGCTTCTTACCCACAGTCAATAGCAACTACTGCACGGGCTGCGGTAAATGTGAACAGGCTTGTGTATTGGAAGAGGCGGCTATCAAGGTATTACCAAGGTCGTTAGCAAAAGGTGAGTTAGGTCACCATTACCGCTTTGGTTGGCTGGAGGGTAACAATGGCGAATCGTAAACGTGATGCCGGACGTGAAGCTCAGGCAAAAAAAGGCTGGTGGCAAAGCCACAAATGGTTGGTGTTTAGACGCATAAGCCAATTGCTGGTGTTAGCGATGTTCTTGAGTGGGCCATGGTTTGGGGTGTGGATTTTAAAGGGTAACTACAGCAGTAGTTTATTGTTAGACACCGTACCTTTGACTGATCCTTTAATTACTTTAGAGAGCTTAGCAAGTGGTTACTTACCGGGGATCTCCGCATTAGTTGGGGCGGCTATCGTATTCGGGGTTTATGCACTGTTGGGTAAGCGTATTTTCTGCAGTTGGGTCTGCCCTGTAAACCCAGTGACGGATGCGGCGGCGTGGTTAAGACGCAAGTTTGATTTTAACCAGTCTGCAACTATACCGCGCAATATTCGCTATGTCTTGCTGGTGGTGATCCTGATCGGCTCTGCGATCACAGGCACCTTACTTTGGGAATGGCTTAATCCTGTTTCATTAATGGGGCGCAGTTTAATTTTTGGTTTTGGCAGCGGTGCATTGGTTTTAGTTGCACTGTTTTTATTCGATTTACTCGTTGTGGAACATGGTTGGTGCGGTCACCTTTGCCCATTAGGTGCGCTATATGGCGTAGCTGGGTGTAAAGGCGCATTAGTTGTTACAGCGGAAAATAAAGAAAACTGTAGCCGTTGTATGGACTGTTTCCACATTTGCCCGGAGCCGCAAGTTCTGCGCGCACCGGTCCTAGATAAACAAGCTCCAGCGCAGATATCCGATAAAGATTGTATTACTTGCGGTCGTTGCATCGATGTTTGTTCTGAGGATGTTTTTAAAATAACACTAAGATGGAGTTCGGGAGCAAAATCATGAAAAATCCTGTCCTGAAAAAGACGATCAGCCGTTGGGTGGCTGGAATGGCCTTTGTTGTAAGCAGTCTTGTTTGGGCTGCTAATGGTGTAGACCTGACCCAATCACCAGAAGTATCCGGTACGTCAGAAGGAAGCATTCATATTCCGAAAGAGCAAGAAAGAATGGCATTAAACTATGTGAATCAGCCACCAATGATCCCACATAGTGTTGAAGGTTATCAAATTACCACTAATACTAATCGTTGTTTGCAATGCCATGGTGTGGAAAATTATCGTACCACAGGGGCACCTAGAGTTAGCCCAACGCACTTTATGGATGCAACAGGCAAAGTCCTTGGTGAAGTCGCACCAAACCGCTATTTCTGTTTACAGTGCCACGTGCCGCAGTCAGACACAGCACCGATTGTTGATAACACATTTACCCCATCCAAAGGTTTTGGGAAATAAGGGGGAATTATGTCAAATAACAATGATAAACAAACACATGATGACAAGCCGAAGAAAAAGGGTTTGTTTGGGTTAATTGGCCGAGTATGGCGGTGGTGGCGTAGGCCAAGTCGTTTAGCGTTAGGAACCTTATTGCTGATTGGTTTTGTGAGTGGTGTTATCTTCTGGGGCGGCTTCAATACGGGTATGGAAATGGCCAATACGGAAGAGTTTTGTATTAGCTGCCATGAAATGCGTGAGAATGTCTATGAAGAATATATGGATACTATTCACTATACTAACCGTAGTGGTGTCCGTGCAACTTGCCCAGATTGTCACGTACCGCATGAGTTCGGCCCCAAAATGGTGCGTAAAATTCAAGCGAGCAAGGAGTTATACGGAAAAATTTTTGGCATCATCGACACGCCTCAAAAATTTGAAGACCATCGGTTAGCGATGGCGCAAAGTGAGTGGCGGCGAATGAAAAATAACGACTCACAAGAGTGCCGTAACTGCCATAACTTTGAATATATGGACTTCACGGCACAAAAAGGGGTTGCAGCTAAAATGCATGACCAAGCCATCACGGATGGCAAAACCTGTATTGATTGCCATAAAGGGATCGCCCATAAGTTGCCAGACATGCGTGAAGTTGAGCCTGGCTTTTAATTCAAGGTAATCATTTTATGATGAGTTATTCCGATGAATTATAAGTAGTGACCAATAAATAGGCTGGTTATGCGTTTGAGTATGATCAGCCTAAGTTATATTTGTGTTAAATCAATATATTTGCTTTTGTAATGTGTATTGTATGATTCTGTCACGCAGCATTTACTAACAATATAATAAATCAGGGTAATTAAACTATGTGGAAAAAGCTTCATCAACTTGCCATTCCAGCCAACCTTTACCGGCTATGTGGGCGCCTAATACCGTGGTTTATTATATTGAGTGTAATTTGTTTAGCGGTGGGATGGATTTGGGGATTTGGTTTTGCGCCAACCGATAAAGTTCAAAGCCAAAGTTATCGTATTATGTATATCCATGTGCCTGCTGCAATGTGGTCAATGGGGATCTATGCCACCATGGCAATCACCGCTTTTGTCGGTCTAGTCTGGCAAATGAAAGTCTCTGAGTTGGCGATAGCGGCAATGGCGCCTGTCGGGGCGGTGTTTACCTTTATCGCATTGGTTACGGGGGCGACATGGGGTAAACCCATGTGGGGAGCATGGTGGGTATGGGATGCACGTTTAACCTCTGAATTAATTCTATTTTTTCTGTATGTGGGGATTATCGCTTTATGGCATGCTTTTGATGATCGTCGCACCGCAGGCAAGGCCGCTGCGATTCTAGTCTTAATTGGCGTGATTAACCTACCTATCATTCATTATTCAGTTGAATGGTGGCAAACCTTGCATCAACCTTCAACGCGTATGCAAGAAAGTATTGATCCAGCTATGCGTACCCCATTACGTTTAGCTATTCTTGGTTACCTATTTCTCTTTATCTCATTAACGTTGATCCGTTTACGTAGCCAATTATTGATGTTAGAACGTAACCGCCCATGGGTATTAGATATTGTGAATAAAAAAGGACATCAATCATGACTAGCGCATTTGCATCTTGGAGTGAGTTTTGGGCGATGGGCGGCTATGGTTTTTATGTATGGCTGGCGGTTGCGCTGACATTAATACCTATTTTGTTACTCTGTTTGCATACGTATATACAAAGAAAAATGATAATAAATGCCATTATTCAACAGCAAGCTCGTGAAGTCAGGCAAAAAGCAGCAAGAGCGCGTAGGGAGGGTGTGTGAATATTCGTCGTCGTAACCGACTTTGGTTGATCTGTTCCATATTGGTTGGCGTGGGGTTAACCCTCGCATTGATTCTCTACGCATTGCGCTCAAGTATTGACTTGTTTTATACCCCCGGTGAAATCCTCTACGGTAAGCGGGAAACTCAGCAAATTCCTGAAGTTGGACAACGTTTGCGCGTTGGCGGCATGGTGATGCCAGGCAGTGTGGTACGCGATTCTGACCCTGTCTCTAATGCTGTCAATATCACTTTTACGGTTTATGATGCCGAAGGTGAAGTGGACGTCAGCTATCACGGAATTTTGCCTGACTTATTCAAAGAAGGGCAAGGTGTCGTTGTTCAAGGCGAATTACAAGAGAATAATCATATTTTAGCGAAAGAAGTCCTTGCGAAACATGATGAAAACTACACGCCGCCAGAAGTTGAAAAAGCGATGCAGGAAAACCACCGCAGGCCAGCTGCTGCCTATAAGGACAACGCATCATGATCCCGGAAATTGGTAGCGTTTTACTGTGCTTGGCGTTAGGTCTCGCTGTTTTGCTGTCTTTTTACCCGCTCTGGGGAGTAGCACGTAATGATGCACGTTTAATGGCATCATCACGTCCATTAGCATGGTTACTTTTTCTCTGCGTCACCGGGGCATTCCTAGTATTAGTGAATGCCTTTGTTGTTAATGATTTCTCAGTCACTTATGTTGCCAATAACTCTAATACGCAATTGCCGATTTGGTACCGTGTTGCGGCAACATGGGGAGCTCATGAAGGCTCATTATTACTTTGGGTATTATTAATGAGTGGCTGGACATTTGCGGTGGCAATTTGCAGTTACCGAATGCCTCTCGACATTGTCGCCCGTGTTTTAGCGGTCATGGGGATGGTTAGCGTGGGTTTTTTACTGTTTATCATCTTTACGTCAAATCCATTTTCTCGCACGCTGCCCGCCTTTCCGATAGAAGGGCGTGACCTCAATCCATTGCTGCAAGACCCTGGGCTGATTTTCCATCCACCATTGTTATATATGGGCTATGTCGGCTTCTCAGTGGCATTTGCCTTTGCGATTGCGGCATTGTTAAGTGGCCGGTTAGATAGCTCCTTCACGCGCTTTGCTCGCCCTTGGACGATGGCAGCCTGGTTCTTTTTAACGTTGGGGATCATGTTAGGTTCCGCATGGGCCTATTATGAATTAGGTTGGGGAGGCTGGTGGTTCTGGGATCCAGTAGAAAACGCCTCCTTTATGCCATGGTTAGTGGGAACGGCATTGATCCACTCACTCTCCGTCACTGAGCAGCGAGCCACGTTTAAAGCATGGTCACTATTATTATCGATTTTTGCTTTCTCATTGTGTTTACTCGGGACGTTCTTGGTTCGCTCGGGGGTATTAGTTTCTGTACACGCCTTCGCCTCAGACCCATCTCGAGGGTTATTCATCTTAGCCTTCATGGTGTTAGTGATTGGCGGCTCTTTACTGGTGTTTGCACTGCGTGGGCACAAGGTACGTTCAAGGGTGAACAATGCCTTATGGTCGCGTGAATCTATGTTATTGGGCAATAACGTTATCCTAACAGCAGCGATGTTAGTCGTGTTACTCGGTACATTGCTACCCTTGGTTCATAAACAAATTGGCCTTGGCACGATTTCTATTGGTGAACCATTCTTTAATACCATGTTTATAGCATTGATGGTGCCATTTGCCTTGTTACTGGGGATTGGTCCACTTGTACGTTGGGGGCGTGACCGTCCTGCCGCCATCAAAAAATTATTAATCATTGCAACGGTATTAACTGTTATTCTCTCTTTTGCCCTGCCATTACTGATGGAAGATAGGGTAGAAGCGCTGACGGTTGTCGGCTTAATGATGGCGTGTTGGATAGCCATTCTTGCATTTGCGGAAATGCGAGTGCGCATCAGTAAGAAAATCAAGCTCACGCCAAGTTACTGGGGTATGGTACTGGCTCACTTAGGTTTAGCGGTAACTATCGTCGGTATTGCCTTTAGCCAAAATTACAGTATTGAGCGTGATGTGAAAATGAAGCCGGGCGATAGCATTTCAATTCGTGCTTATACCTTTGTATTTAATGGCGTAAAAGAGGCTGATGGCCCTAATTATCAAGGCGTTATTGGTAGTATTTCAGTGAAAGAGAAAGACAAAGTCATCGGTGTTTTAATGCCTGAAAAACGTTTTTATAGCGTTAGCCGAGCTGTTATGACTGAAGCCGCGATTGATGGCGGTTTTACTCGCGATTTATATGCGGCATTGGGTGAGGAAGTCGCGAAAGATACGTGGACGATGCGTTTGTATTATAAACCGTTTGTTCGTTGGATCTGGTCTGGTGGTGTGTTAATGGCTATCGGTGCGTTATTTTGTTTGTTTGACCCACGTTATCGTCGTCGTAAATTACAAGGGGAAACAGCATGAACCGCAAAGTCTTCCTAATTCCTTTTATTATTTTTGCAGGAATTGCTGCGGTTCTGTTATGGCAATTGATGCGCAATGCGGAAGGAGATGATCCTCGCTTATTAGAATCCGCGTTAATTGGTAAGCCAGTGCCTGTTTTTCGCCTTGAATCACTTGAAAATCCGGGGCAGCACTACGAATCCGATGTATTAACACAAGGGCAACCTATTTTGTTGAATGTTTGGGCGACATGGTGCCCAACATGCCGTGCAGAGCATCAATATTTGAATAAATTGTCTGCACAAGGTGTTCGAGTGGTCGGGTTGAATTATAAAGATAAACGGGATAAAGCCATTGTGTGGTTACGTGAGTTGGGTAACCCTTATGCTCTAAGTTTATTTGATGGTGAAGGTATGTTAGGCCTTGATTTAGGGGTATATGGTGCACCTGAAACCTTCTTAATTGATGGCAATGGTGTGATCCGTTATCGTCACGCAGGGGCAATGGACGAGCGCGTTTGGGAAAAAGAATTTAAACCCCTTTGGGAGCGCTATAATCAGGAGGCGAACCAATGAGGTATTTATTGGGTTTATTGATGTTAGCGTTAAGCGCAACGGTGACATATGCATCGACGGAAGTGTTTACTTTCGATAATGAACAGCAAGAGCAGCAATTTCGTAAATTAACGGAAGAGCTACGTTGTCCTAAATGCCAAAACAACAGTATTGCGGATTCTAACTCAATGATTGCACTGGATTTGCGACAAAAAGTGTATGAGTTAATGAAAGAAGGTAAAAACCGCGATGAAATCGTTGATTATATGGTTGCTCGCTATGGTTACTTCGTCACTTATAACCCACCACTGACACCGCTCACGGTGATGCTATGGGGGTTACCGTTTGTTGCGATAGCGGTAGGCGGCTGGATCATTTTTGCCCGTTCTAAAAAACGCGTTAGATTAAAACAGGTTGAGCAGGGGGATGAGGAAGCATTACCTGAGGCCTCTCGCACTAGCAATTGGGTTTATTTACCCGGGTTTATCATTGCGTTAGGTGTTGCGGGTGGGGCTTATTATCAGGTCGGTAGTTACGGGAAAGTGGCCGATTGGAATAATGCCTATCAACAAGCTCCTGCTTTGTTAGACAGAGCGCTAGATCCATCTGAGCCGCCACTCAATAATGCGGAAATGGAACACCTTGCTTTAGGGTTACGCACTCGATTGCAGGAAGACCCGCAAAATGTCGAAGCGTGGGAAATGCTAGGCCGTATTGGTATGGTGTTGGGAAATGCGACTATGGCAACCGATGCCTATGGCCGCGCTTATCGCCTAGCCCCTAAAAATGAAAATGTAGTGATGGGGTATGCGGAGGTTTTGACGCGCTCTTCTGATCCTGAAGATAACCGCCAAGGTGCGGAATTACTTAAAAAGCTGATCGCAGAAGACCGCACTAATGTGAAAGCGTTGAGTATTTTTGCATTCAATGCATTTGAGCAAGAACGTTACGCGGAAGCCATTTCTGCTTGGCAAATGATGTTAAAACTGCTGCCAGAAAATGACCAACGTCGGCCGATTATCGAGCGTAGTGTTGAGCAGGCATTAATGATGGTACATGAAAAGAAAGGCTTGCCATCCGATAAGTAAGTTTCTTCACTGATTGTGTTATACAGGTGCTCGCCTGTATAGCACAGCCTTTCATATTACAATCCACGATTTTGATTACTTCGGTTTGTTAAAGATGGCTGATATCAATTCTTTTAATATAGTTTGAATTTATAACTAGATAAAAGGAAGCAATATGCCCACCCAATTAATAAGTAATTTTCATCTAACCAAAATCTCTCATCCAGTCATACCCGATTTGAATAAACTCCCATTAAATAAAGAAGTTAAAACAAAGCTTGTGAATCAGCAGCTAAAATTAAATAAATTTGCTGGAAGTATTAAAAAAAAGCAGATTGACTTGAGTGGGTCAAAAATTCCCACTCGGCTTTTTACTTTAAGGCACGCCTATTCAGAGCCTTCAAATATTCATAAAAAAAATATATCTGGGGCATTGGCTTTAAATCGGTCGATTTCGGAGCCAAACAATCTAAATCGCTCCTACAGGACACCGGTTCAAAAGGGGGGGTTAGCAAGATCGCAACCTAATTATCAGCCAAATCAGGCTCTAAGAGGCCCACAATATATTCAAAAAGCAAAAGACGACAAAATTGCCGCATATCAATCACTCCCCGATGTGGTTAAAAATTTTCTTAACGAAAAGCTTAGCTATAAAATTTTGGTCACTTTCAAAAAAGGGTTAGTTGGTAAGGAAGTAAAAAAATATATGGTTGCTTATGAAGAATTTAAACAAGGTGTTAGTGATAAAGAAAAAGAGCAATACTTACAGATTAAATTGAGTGGTTTGATGCCAGATAACCGATTTCAATCAACCAAAACAGTTTGGATTGAACTGGATAAACTCAAGCCAATTCAAACTAAAGAAGAGATAACCAAGGTAATGGTTAACACAAAATGCTCTCATCTAAATCACTAGGGTAGATGGTTAATCGCCAAATAATATCAAAGTAAATAATGAGTTTGTTATTTACTTTGATTTCATTCTGTTATATTGAGAATGGTAATGTTAATCAATGGATTGATTTTAATGGATAATTGTCTGTTTTTTCGTCTTTTGCATGTTTTGCTGCGCTTCACTTAACATTAATTGTGAAAATTAATAACAACACACTTTCAAATAAGATACAATCCCGCGCTATAAATTCGTACATAGATGACGGAAAAACGTTGCACCTGCGCACTTCAATCAGACAATTTGCTGCCTACCTTGCATTATTGGCTGTGGCTATGCTGTTTATTGCTCCATTGTTCTCTCAATCGATGAGGCTGATGGAACACTGCATAAGCCCTAATTCTCATAATGCAATGGAGCCTCCATCAACGGCAGAACATTCGATGCATTCGCATCAAGGTATGCTGATGCCTGAAAATTGTGACGTTTCAACACCAATGAACCATATGTTAATGACAGGGATCGGGCAATCACCGATGGAAGACATTGCATGTGGCTACTGCCAGTTATTGATCCACTTTCCGTTTCTTATCTTATTTATTGCTGCGGTTATTCGGCAATTCGCTAGACTGACGCTATTTATTCCCTTTGAGTGTTACGTTCAAATTAGATTATTTAGACCTTGGTCATTACATTTCGCTCGAGCCCCTCCGACCTCCTGATTTCTTAAGATTGTGAATTTTACAAATTAATTAATGGTTATTTTTGCCGTCATAGTGCAAAGCGTTTTTGCTCATCTTGAATTTCTTGATTTTTAAGTGGTTCATCTGTGGGGGCTGGAAATGTGTTTGTCATTTAAGCGGTGAAAGTAGCATCTATTTTCTAAGAAACAGGTCAAAAATGAACACACAAATCTTCAAAGTGACTCCTATTGCGACATTGGTCATTAGCGCGATTTTTACGGCATCTACTGTCGCTAAAACTGAAGTGAATCAAAGCCCAATCTCGGAGAGTTCAGTGATGATTGTCACTGCGCCAGTCGATTCACCATTAACTATTACGACATCCCCTAAAACACCAAGACAGCCAGTTCCTGCAAGTGATGGTTCTGATTATCTCAAAACTATTCCTGGTTTTTCACAAATCCGTAACGGAGGAACTAACGGTGATCCTGTTTTTCGCGGCATGTTTGGCTCACGTTTACGTATTTTAACTAATGATAGTGAGATGTTAGGTGCATGTCCTTCTCGTATGGATGCACCTACTTCTTATATTTCACCCGAAAACTTTGATGTGCTGAATATGATTAAAGGCCCTCAAACCGTTTTATGGGGGCCTGGAAACTCAGCGGGAACAATCCGTTTTGAGCGTGAAAAACCCCTATTTACCGAAGCCGGTATTAAAGGAAATGCGAGTGCGCTAGCGGCATCAAACCGTCGTTGGGACGGCAATGCAGATGTGAGTTTAGGCAATGAGTCTGGCTACATTCGCGTTATTGGCAATAAGTCACGTTCGAATGATTATAAAGATGGCAATGGGGACAAAGTGCCGTCTAAATGGGACAAATGGAATGCTGATCTTGCGGTTGGCTGGACACCGGATGAATACACATTATTAGAATTGACTGCTGGTAAAGGCGATGGGGAAGCACGTTACGCAGGTCGGGGAATGGATGGCTCCCAGTTTAAACGAGAAAGCTTAGGTTTGCGCTTTGAAAAGAGCAACATTGGCGACGTTTTAGATAAAGTCGAAGCGAATGTCTACTACAATTACGCTGATCATATTATGGATAACTACTCGCTTCGCTCTCCATCAGGTGGGGGAATGAGTGGGGGTCATATGGGGCATGGTGGTCATGGCATGATTAATATGCCAATGAAAATGCGAGTCGACCGTGAAACTATGGGCGGTCGTGCGATGGGAACATGGTTATGGTCAGACTATGAGCTGCGTGCCGGGGCAGACATGCAAACCAATAAGCATCGAAAAAACAACAATAATAGTTGGAAAAAAGATGCACAGTTTCAAGATTATGGTGTTTTTAGTGAGCTAACGTGGCATGCAACTGAACAAGGCAAAGTGGTCAGTGGGGCTCGTTTAGATCGTGTCATAGTTGAAAATAATACAGGAATAGGCTCTTCAGGGCGTAACACCGTGATGCCAGCAGGCTTTGCGCGATATGAGCATTCTTTATCGAGTACGCCTATTATGCTATATGCAGGTGTCGGTTATACGGAACGTTTTCCTGATTATTGGGAGTTGTTCTCACCTAAGCTCGGCCCGAATGGTAGCAATAATGTGTTTGATAAGCTAAAAACGGAAAAAACAACTCAGTTAGATATCGGTGCTAAATATAGCCATGAAGATACTAATGCATGGGTTTCTGCATATGTGGGGCGTGTTGATGATTTTATTCTCTTCCGTTATAGCGCAGTAAATCCACGAATGAGTCAGGTGGAAAATGTGGATGCGTTAATTATGGGCGGAGAACTTGGTGTTGCCCAAAAGCTCAGTGATGAGTGGAAAGCGGATGCAAGCCTTGCTTATTCATGGGGGGAAAACCGTACAGATGGAAAGGCATTACCGCAAATGCCACCGTTGGAAAGCCGATTTGGTTTATCGTGGGAAAAAGGCGATTGGACCACGACAGGCTTAGTGCGTGTTGTGAGCCGCCAAAATCGTGTTGCCATTAATGATGGAAATGTAGTGGGTAAAGATTTCAGCAAAAGTGCGGGTTTCACGATTTTTTCATTAAATACAGCGTATAACATTAATGAAAACATGAAATTAAGCGCAGGTGTTGATAATCTTTTTGACAAAACCTATAGCGAGCACCTTAATTTAGCGGGGAATAGTGGTTTTGGTTATTCATCCAATGTGCCAGTGAACGAACCAGGAAGAAACTTCTGGGCAAAAATAAATGTGACTTTTTGATTATTAGACTAGCATCCCATGCAATGTTGTATGGGATGCTGGCTGGTTATTAAATAGCTGTTTGTTAAATAATAACGGGAATATAATAATTTAGCTCTTGAATGAAGTTGCGTGAATCATTAATGAATGCATCATAAGAGGGTTTAGATTTTAGGACATATTGTTCCACATCAGGCCCTTCTCCACGGACGATATCCATTTCAGCAAGTACTTTTCCATAAGCAGTATAGATAATATCATTATAATCTATACCATGAAGGCTACTAGTAATTTTGATTTCTAAGTAATTTCCAGAGGGTAACTGTAAGTTTGTTGCTTGCGGAAGTTCGATGTCTACATCTTGTTCATCTAGAGCCGTGGTATATAGGAAATGCCCTTCTGCGTTAGCACTTTGGTCAATACCATGAATAGCATATAGATGCTGAGTGACATAAGGGTTTTTATCAAAAAAAGCCATCCAATAGTACCGACGCAACTCATCCGTTTTTAGGTTCCATTCATTAATATCTTTAGTGTAACGATGTTTAGTGCCAAGTAAATTGATTGCCGGTAACTGGGTCAATTTAACACTCACGTTGAGTTCTTTACTCTCTCGTAGCGGTAAACAGAACCCTTCAACTTTCCAGCCTTCTCGTTTTCTATATTCAGAAGGTGTCAGATTAAATTGCTTTTTAAATGCACGACAAAAAGTTTGTTGTGAGTCAAAACGGTATCTTAGAGAAATATCCATTATGCTGTCATTTGTTAGTCGTAATGCGACAGCAGAACAAGAAAGACGTCTTGCTCGGATATAGGAGCCAAGAGCGAGCCCTGTTTGGTTTTTAAATAGGCGCTGAAAGTGCCATTTTGTGTATCCTGATTTATCGGCAACAGTATCTAGGGATAGGCGTGATTCTAAATTTTGTTCTATCCAGAGAATAATTTCCCTGATAACACTTTCTTGTAGCATGATTATCCTTTCAGGTCTCTTTACTTACCAATAAAAATAAGAAGCCATATAATAACTTTGTGCGATGAGTGGCAAGTATTCATAGGTGCTCGTAATAGGATAGCATGCTAACTGACAATTTTATTAAAAAGATGTGAAGTTAAGTAAGTTTTGAGAGGGTGAGGGAGTGAATACTAAAATACACCTATTTGGCGTTTACATAATTTGTCTAATTTTTACATGCTGTGTATAGACTGAAAGTAATGAATATGGCATAAATGTAGAGGAATGATTTTATTTACATCTAAAACAAACTGTTATAGCAATCTATTTTAGAGATTCAAAATAAGAGTGATATAATGTAACTTACTAACCTTGAAAAGTACTTTTCCCCTATAAGTGTATTATAAATCATCTTATTTTTATAATCTAAAACTAATCTTGTAACTTCGACTAATAAATAAAAAAAAACGTCTTTTTTTATGATGGGGAAATTTTTTCTTTATTATAATTGCGTTATGGAAACTTATTGATACGCATGAATACAAAATGTCACGAATTTCTTAAGGTTATAACATTAAATTTGGTAATATGATTTTATCAAAATGAAAATGTAAGCTAAAATCTAGTTAAACTGGAAATACAATTTTTTAGTCGTTGATAGACGATAATCTAGTTTCTATATCGCTTAAATTTTACATTTTATGTGATGATCGTCACAACGGGAATGAAATAATGAAACTGATTTAATCTAGTTATATCATCTGGTTATCTAAATTTTTATTTTAACTTCATTGTTGGATTATCTTAAATTGACTTGTTTAATTCGGGGTTTATTATTTTAAGTCAATTTATAAATTTATGGTTGGTGATAATTTACGCACCGGTTAATAATATTCATTTTAATATTTAGTAGAGGTTATTATGGGCAAGGAAAGCATTGCTAAAATGCTAGGGATAAAAATCCGAAAACAACGAGAAAACCATAAAATATCGATAGAAAGAATGGCCAGCTTAATCGGTGTAACAGAAGAAGAAATGAATCGATTCGATACTGGAGAAAGTTGTATTGATGTTGATTCATTATTTCAATTTGCTTATCTTTTCAATGTTGACCCTACGTCTTTTTTATATGGCGTTGTTAATATAAATGGTGGTACATATAGCTCATTACATTGATTATAAGTGAATTAAGTGTGTTAAAAACATCATTGTATTATTCACCTGTAAAATAATATTGCATGTTACTATTAGAATTATCTTTATATTTTCAGTAATCAAATATATCCATAGGTATTCAGCTGTTTTATGACTTTATCAGTTAGTTTATTAGCGCGACTCCATTGATTAATCTTAGCTAACTTTGTGTTGCTAGCGAGTTTTAAAATAAATTGGTCGAGTTGCTCTACAATAAAATTATTTTGATTAATCTCTTGATTTTTCTCATTAAAAGAGATTTTTTTCGCTACTTCATATCGGTTATTGCATTGTTTTAAAGACAATTTGTCTGAGATCTTTCCTGTATTGAAAAAGATTTCAAATGAAATCAATAACCCGCCATCTTGGCGAAAATTGATCATCAACACATCGCCATCAGCTCTTTTCATAAAAGGATGTGAGTATTGAATTGCCGGGTTTGAAAGTAGAACATCAGGCATTAAAGATAACAATAATTCTATATTTTTTGTGATAGTGTTTCGTAATATATTGAATGGTAATTGATTTTCAGTCTCACATATTCTATGTGTTGTGAGACGTAATAACCCTGTTTCTAAGCCATGTTTAGACATTAAAGCGGTTTTTATTTGACTGAACTGGTTATCAAAGCTAAAAGGTTGGTTATAACCAATGAATACACCATGCCGCGCCGCTTCCCCTAGCACTTCCTTTAGTTTGATTTCATTATAGTTGGGGATGTCATTTAATAGGATATTTTTTCCTGCAATTACAGCAGTATGAATCGCAAATTTGAGTAACTCATCACTGCAAGTGGATGTCATGATGATGCAATCGACATCATCATGGTTGATCAACTCTTCTATCTTTCTCTTTTGGCACATAAAGTCAGTCATAGAAGGGAGTGATGGGGACAACTGGCAAATTGACTTTAGCTCACTATGATGAGCGCAACATTTTATCGCATCGATATAAAGCTGGTTATAAGGTGTTGTACCGATTAAACCTATACCAGAGCGATTAAGGGACGTGACAGAATGTTGTTCCTCAAGTAAGCGAAGATGCCCGAGTAAATAAAGAAAGTGTGTATTTAACATGCTTAGCCCTTATTATGGTTTTATCTGACACGAGAAATAATCCCAACATAGCAGGACGAAATAATAATTTCATTTGATTGTCTTTTTGGAATTTGTATTTTCTGATGAGATTCACAAATCCAAGAAAAAGATGAAACTTAATTAACATTCAATAAATACGTTTATGTTAATGAGGGAGAGGATTGGAAGAGGCTCTGAATTAATGGAGGTGTTTAATTACAGAGCCGTATAACTTAGACTAAGCTGCTACCCTGACGATAGGCTAATGCAACGGTTAGTGATTGTGCTAAACATAAGGTGGCTGACTGCGAACGAAATGCATCTACTTGGGCTTCTTTGATCACAAAACAAACATCACTAAAACTTGCCAACGGGCTGATTTGGCTGTCAGTAATCACGATTTGTTGTGCACCTGCTTGGGCCGCTTTTTCGCTGACCATGACAGTTTCTGAGGCGTAAGGTGTGAAACTGATTGAAATAACGACGTCATTTTCGCTGATCCTGCTGATCTGCTCTTTGAACATCCCGCCAAGTCCATCAATGAGTACGGGGCGACATTCTAAATGGCTAAGAGCGTAACTTAAATAGGTTGCAACGCTGAATGAACGACGTAAACCGATAATGTAGATATTTTGTGCATTCGCTAATAACGATACGGCTTTTTCGATATCTTCAGCAGGCGTTCTCGCAGCCATTTGCTGTAAAGCTTGGGCATTAGAATGCGCAAATTCTTTCAAAATCTGTGATGGGTCATCGCCCAGCTCTTGGGAACCGTCCATTTCACGAAACATACGTGCTCTATCTGTGTAGCTGGCGGTTTCTTCAACAAGGTTCATGCGAAACAATTGTTTCATTTCATTAAACCCACTGAAATTAAACGCATTTGCAAAACGGATCAGCGTCGAAGGCGGAACATTAGCTTCTTTCGCAATGACGGCGACAGTATCAAATGCGACGCTATTTGTATTGTCCAATACGTAGCGCGCCACTTGCTGTAGCCGTTTACTTAATTCGTCATATCGCGAGCGAACTTGCTCTTGAAACTCATTCAAATTTGATGCACTTGACATATAACCTCCAGAATTTGGCTCTAATTGTAGTTGTTTTACAGCGTTAGTCGAATCTTTTTGAAACACTTAGTTCAACTTTAAAAATTTTCTTTTTTTAGGATCGTGAAATAATTTGAATTTGGGATAATAAATTGAACAGCTTACATGGATTTGTTCTCTTGTTTTCCTGATTGAAAGTAAGCGCTATTTTGCTCAATACAACGGTTAGATGGCCAATAACTACGTGCTGCTCTTGAGTTTAAGATTGATACCTTTTAGTTGATATTAAAAATTTCACAAAAACTTTGTCTAGATCACATAAACTGAATGTTATTTCAATTTTAGTTGTAAATGAAACAAATATTTCATATACATTGAGTAACTAGGTAACTCTGTCAGCTAAAGAGAGGCAACATGGAACAGATTCATAATTTCATTGGTGGTGAAATAGTATCCAGCAAAAGTGGGCGCTTTGCACCGGTATTCAACCCGGCAACGGGTGAGCAAATTGCACAGGTGGCACTGAGTAGCGCGGATGAAACAAAAAAAGCCATCGAGATTGCGCATAAAGCATTTCCTAAGTGGTCAAAACTTTCCCCGTTAAAACGTTCTCGGATTTTATTTAAATTTAAAGCGTTGCTTGAAGAGAATATGGATGAACTGGCACGTTTAATTTCAAGAGAACACGGTAAAGTTTTTTCTGATGCGGTCGGAGAATTAACCCGAGGATTGGAAGTCGTTGAATTTGCATGCGGTATTCCTCATTTACAAAAAGGTGAACACTCTGCGAATGTTGCGACAGGGGTTGATAGCCACTCATTAATGCAACCTCTGGGGGTATGTGCGGGAATTACACCATTTAATTTCCCCGCTATGGTCCCTATGTGGATGTTCCCAGTGGCTATTGCGACAGGCAATACCTTTGTTTTAAAACCTTCAGAAAAAGACCCTTCTTTAGCGTTAGCACTAGCTAAGCTATTAAAAGAAGCGGGTTTGCCTGATGGGGTATTTAATGTTGTCCAAGGGGACAAAGAATCCGTTGATGTGCTCTTAACTGCACCAGAAGTTCAAGCTGTTAGTTTTGTTGGCTCAACGCCGATTGCTGAATATATTTACACGACGGCATCCGCTCATGGTAAACGTTGCCAAGCACTCGGTGGAGCGAAAAACCATTGTATCTTAATGCCTGATGCGGATATGGGGCAGGCAGCGAATGCTATCATGGGGGCGGCATTTGGTGCGGCAGGTGAACGTTGTATGGCATTATCCGTCGTCTTAGCTGTCGGTGATGAAACGGCAGATGCGCTCATTGCTAACCTGAAAGGTCAAATTGCTAAAATGTCCGTTGGCCCGGGTATTACGGAAGGCAAAGAAAATGATATGGGGCCGGTTATTTCATCGCAGCATAAAGCTAAAATTTGTGACTATATTACTAGCGGTGAAAAGCAAGGCGCGACATTATTGGTCGATGGTCGCGATTTTAAAGTGACAGGCTTCGAAAATGGGTATTTTGTAGGGCCAACATTATTTGATAATGTCACTCCTGAAATGGACATTTATAAAGAAGAAATTTTTGGGCCTGTATTAGCGGTGGTACGTGTCCCTGACTTCGGAACCGGTTTGAAACTGATTAACCAACACGAATATGGTAATGGAACGGCTATTTTCACTCGTGATGGCGAAACGGCTCGTGAATTCCAAGAAAATGTCCAAGCAGGAATGGTCGGGATCAACATACCCATCCCAGTCCCAATGGCATTCCACAGCTTTGGTGGGTGGAAACGGTCTATTTTTGGCCCATTAAATGTACATGGAAATGACGGTGTTCGCTTCTATACTCGCATGAAAACAGTCACGAGCCGTTGGCCTGCCAGTGTTCGCTTAGAGCACCATGAAAGTAGTTTCACAATGCCAACCATGGAATAAACGGAGACCCGTATGAATAAGCAGAAAATGACAACAGCTCAAGCGTTGGTTAAATTTCTAAACCAACAATATATTGATGTTGATGGTGAGCAGTATCCGTTTATTCAGGGAGTATTTACGATTTTTGGCCATGGTAATGTTGTGGGTTTAGGTCAGGCGCTTGAAGAAGCGCCTGGTCATCTACGCGTTTATCAAGGGTGTAATGAGCAAGGCATGGCGCATATTGCGACAGGCTTTGCAAAGCAAAAAAAACGTAAACAAATTTTTGCGGTTACATCCTCTGTTGGCCCAGGTGCCGCGAATATGATCACCGCTGCGGCCACGGCGACAGCCAATCGTATCCCATTATTATTGCTACCAGGAGACACTTTTGCGACTCGCCAGCCCGATCCTGTATTGCAGCAAGTTGAACAGTATGGGGATGGAACAATAAGCACAAATGATTGTTTTCGTCCAGTTTCACGTTATTGGGATCGGATCTCGCGGCCGGAGCAACTGATGGCCGCGATGGTCAATGCTATGCGAGTACTCACTGACCCAGCAGATACAGGGGCTGTAACAGTCTGTTTACCGCAAGATGTGCAAGGTGAAGCATGGGATTACCCTGACTACTTTTTTGAAAAACGAGTCCATCGTATTGAGCGTCGACCGCCAACCACGATAAGCATCGAAGAAGCGGTGAGTCTGATCCGCAGTAAGAAAAAACCCCTTCTGGTCTGTGGTGGTGGTGTGCGTTATTCCGAAGCGCATGATGCCTTTTTGCAATTTGCGGAAGATTACGGCATTCCATTTGGCGAAACTCAAGCAGGCAAAAGTGCCATCATTGCCAGCCACCCATTAAATATGGGGGGAATTGGGACGACAGGTGGGCTAGCTGCAAACTTGTTGGCTAAAGAAGCGGACCTAGTCATTGGTGTTGGCACCCGTTTTACTGACTTTACGACCGCATCTAAGTCGTTGTTTAGCCATCCAAATGTTAAATTCTTAAATATCAATGTTGCAGAGTTTGATGCTAGTAAGTTGGATGCATTGAAAGTGGTTGCTGATGCGAAGGAAGCTTTGCAAGCGATTGATATAAAAATGAAAGACTCCCATTACCAAACTCAGTGGGGGATGGAAATCCAACAGGCTAAGCAACAATGGAAAAATGAACTGGATCGTTTGTTTAGTATTCAGTACCGACCATTGGATTTTGTACCTGAAATTGCAGGTCAGCTTGATGATAAACTTGACGAATACAGTCAAACATTAGGTACGGAACTGGCTCAAACTCGGGTATTGGGTTTAATGCAGCAATACATGGAAGATGATGCAATTATTGTAGGAGCCGCAGGTTCACTACCGGGGGATCTACAGCGTATTTGGTTACCAAAACAACGAGATACATACCATCTTGAATATGGTTATTCATGCATGGGGTACGAAATTGCCGCCGCAGTTGGGGCTAAAATCGCTGCGCCGAAACAACCTGTTTATGCGATGGTCGGAGACGGCTCTTACTTGATGCTACACAGTGAATTACAAACTGCGATTCAGGAAAATATTAAGATCACCATCTTATTGTTTGATAATGCAGGATTTGGTTGTATTAATAACCTGCAAATGAGTCAAGGTATGGGGAGTTTCGGCACAGAAAACCGCTATAGAAACCCACAGACAGGCTTAATGGATGGGCCGTTAGTGAAGGTGGATTTTGCTAAAAATGCGGAAAGCTACGGTTGTAAAAGTTATCGGGTACATGATGAGAAACAATTGATTGCAGCACTGGAAGATGCTAAGTCCCATTCAGGCTGTGTATTGATTGATATTAAAGTACTTCCTAAAACAATGACCGATGGTTATGAGGCATGGTGGCGGACAGGAACAGCACAAGTTTCTAAAAAGCCACAGATAGTTGCTTCCGCTGAGAAAATTAAAGAGATGGTTGAGCATAAAGTTCGTCTTTATTAATCAAGGTATTGCGGTAGTGCTCTATATTATCGAAATAACTCGACGGTGTTTTGCCGTCGAGGGATATTTTTCGTGTCAGATGTTACTCGTAGGGTTGTTACTGGAAATTTAGTAGGGATTGTTTTGGTATTCATTTACAGAGTGGTTACCACTTGTCGTTCTACATAGCCATGTTTTAAGTTGTATGGGAGACGGCTAGCCCGCATCTGCTGCTGGCATACAGATCGAATTATTTGGATTATTAACCCAGCTTTAGCTGGGTTTTTTTATGGTTTTTATGGTTTAAAAACAATGTTATTGAAATAATTGTTTTATTTATTAAAGCATGAAGAAATAAAAAAGAGTCACTGGAAAACTAATGTGCCATGGAGCACAGACTTTATTGTTAAATAGTGGCCGCTTGCATTGTCAATTTGTGATCTAAATAACACTAAAAATACACTTTAATATAACATTTGTTAGCTAGAGCCCAAAAATATAATTTCCAAAAGATTATAAATTGAAATGAACGTTTTATTTGGTATATTCCGTAATATCCAAATAGTGGATTTAAGGTATCAAGGAGCATTTGAATGTTCAATATAGCACTATTCGGCGCAGGACGTATCGGACAGGTTCATGCTGTTAATATTGCCGGCCATAAAGAAACTCAACTTTATTCTGTCATCGATCCTTATCAACCCAATGCGGTTGCCTTGGCTGAAAAGTACCAAGCAAAAGTACAGACAACAGAAGAAGCGATGCAAGACCCTAATGTACAGGGTGTTTTAATTGCTTCAGCCACAGATACACACGCTGATTTAATCGAACTCGCAGCAAAACATAAAAAAGTGATTTTTTGCGAAAAACCAGTTCACCTTGATCTTGAACGTGTGAAGCAGTGTTTAAAAAGCGTGAAAGAACATAATGTTCCATTGTTTATTGGTTTTAACCGTCGTTATGATCCTCAATTTCGCCACTTGAAAAACTTATTCCAACAAGGTGCGATTGGTAAAGCAGAATCTTTAATTATCACGTCTCGTGATCCGTCACCACCACCGGCAGATTATGTCAAAGTATCGGGTGGTATGTTCAGAGATATGACGATTCATGATTTTGATATGGCGCGTTTTATGATTGGCGAAGAGCCTTGCTCTGTCTACGCACAAGGCAGCAATGTTGTTGACCCTGCTATCGGGCAAGCAGGTGATATTGATACCGCGTTTATTATCTTAACATTCCCATCTGGTGCGATGGCTACCATCTCGAACAGCCGTCGTTCGGGTTATGGCTATGATCAACGGATTGAATTACATGGTGAAAAAGGCTTATTAACGGCTGGTAATATTAAAGAGAATAGTGTTGCGTTGTTAAGTGAAGTTGGATGCTTATCCGCCAAGCCAGAGTATTTCTTCTTGCAACGTTACCATGAAGCATACAAAGCAGAGTGGCAGCATTTTGTTGATATCTTAGCAGGCCGTGCAGAGTCTGAAACGACAGGTACTGATGGCGAACTGGCTCTGTATCTCGCAGACAAAGCGCTGGAATCATTAAAAACAGGTAAAGAAGTCAAATTGTAATTCATACGGTGAATGCTATTTAGCTTGTTTATAAAATTGCGGTTAAGAATCTATTTTTGGCCGCAATACAAAATATATTCATTTATAAATGAATATATAAAATATAGACCTTACATTTTATTTAATACTCTTTGGGCTTTCAATATTCCGAGATTAATTGGAGCTTTTTACAATCTTACTTTCTTTAATTTAACTGATGTATTTGTCGTTTTACATTTGCGAAAACGATTTTCAATAAATTGATAGATCAGGCCTAAAGCTAGCAAAGTAGCGATTCAAATAGAGTGCCAGAAACCTCTTTCATTATTTAATATTGAGCATTTATTTAAATATTTAAAAATTGTTTCTTGGTAAGACATAATGATTCAAATAATAAGGTAATAATATGTCATTAATCATGAATCTCAATCAACAACAGAGAAAAAGGTTGCACCAAATAACCTTAGTTGCAACCTTTGGTGGATTATTATTTGGTTATGATACAGGCGTCATTAATGGTGCGTTCTCATCACTGAAAGAAAACATGGGCTTAACACCAACCACGGAGGGGCTGGTAATGAGTGTCCTGCTCGTGGGGGCAGCATTAGGCAGTGTTTGTGGTGGTCGTATCGCTGACTTTATTGGGCGCCGTACTTATTTGCTTTATCTCTCATTTCTGTTTTTATTTGGGGCATTTTTATCTGCGGCTGCACCAAATATTGAAGTTCTTCTTATTGCACGGTTTATATTGGGCTTTGCTGTTGGTGGGGCCTCGGTGACGGCACCGACATTTATTTCTGAAGTTGCCCCAACTGAAATGCGGGGAAAACTCACTGGACTAAATGAAGTTGCTATTGTTATCGGACAGCTAGCGGCATTTGCGATTAATGCGATTATTGGTTCTATTTGGGGTCACCTTCCTGATGTCTGGCGTTATATGCTATTGGTACAAGCAGTCCCCGCATTTTGCCTGCTATTTGGTATGTGGAAAGCACCTGAAAGCCCACGTTGGTTAATGAGCAAAAACCGTCGTGAAGAAGCCTTGAAAATACTGAAGCAAATTCGTCCTGAAAAACGTGCAATTCAAGAATATGAAGATATCGTGACGTTATTAGATGTTGAAGCTGCGGAAGCTAAACGTCATCCGAATGCCAATAAACAAAATTTAGCGTTAATTTTTAACACGCCTTGGATTTTTAAATTGGTATTAATTGGGATGGTGTGGGCGGCATTACAGCAAACGACTGGGGTTAACGTTATTATGTATTATGGCACAGAAATTCTCAAAACAGCGGGTTTTTCTGAGCAAACCTCTTTAGTTTTCAACGTATTAAATGGTGTTTTTTCTGTCGGTGGTATGGTGATAGGGGTGTTATTCCTTGTCGACAGATTTAAGCGTAAAACACTGATAGTTGGTGGTTTTGCACTAATGGCATCGTTACATTTATTAATTGCAGCAGCAGACTACTTCTTAACCGGGGATATTAAAGCCACATTAATTTGGTTACTTGGCGCGGTATTTGTAGGGGTTATGCAAGGAACGATGGGCTTTTTAACTTGGGTGGTACTTGCAGAGCTATTTCCACTTAAAATCCGTGGGTTATCCATGGGGATCTCGGTCTTCTTTATGTGGATTATGAATGCGATTGTGAGTTATTTATTCCCTGTGTTACAAGCTGAACTTGGTTTAGGCCCAGTATTCTTAATATTTGCGGTAATAAACTACTTAGCTATCATTTTTGTTGTGAAGTTATTGCCAGAAACATCAAACAAATCATTAGAACAATTAGAAGAAGAACTCTCATCAATGTAATTATTAATTATTGATGGTGTGAATATACCTAATTAACTTAATCGAGGGTTGGATATGATAGAACAACTGACCACAAGTAATTTGCATTTAGGTTGCCAAGCAAGAAATAAAGCTGAAGTATTAAAAATGGTGGGTACGGAATGTAAAAATAAAGGCTATGTTGATAGAGATTGTGTCCATTTCCTAACGGAAAGAGAACAACAAATATCAACGTTCTTGGGGAATGGCATCACATTGCCACATCTCCCTAAGTCAGCTAATGATATTATCTTGCATACTGGTGTTGAAATTTTTCAATTCCCTGATGGTGTTATATGGGATAGAACCAATGTGATGTTTATCGCAATCGGTGTGATTGCAAAATCAAGGGAACATATTGATGTCCTTAGGGAAATAGCGTTGATTTTCAGTGACGAATTTATTGCAAATGCATTGTCTCTGACCTCTAGTAAAGAAGAGTTTTTAAGTATTCTTCATCGTTAGTTTTGATTTTTAAGGGAGTATGGGATTTTTGTCAGATCCCATACTCAATAAATTTCATTTTTAGTTATTCTATTTCATTTTATTCCGCTTTATTACGCCTCTATTGTTTTCTACTCCTCTGAATTGAATGTTTATTTTCTTATAAATTAACTAATTACATCAAAAGTTAACGTTAGATCACATAATGAAATTAATATTTCCAATAATATTGAAAGTGAAACGAATGTTCCGTATAACATGATTATTGAAATAAAATCTGGAACGAATATTGGGCCAGCCATTGCACTATAGGAAATGAGCGAGAGGTAGAACAGATGAAAGAGATCCGTATCGGGATGATAGGTACTGGCTATATAGGGCGAGCTCATGCCATTGCTTATGCACAAGCACCAACCGTTTTTCCATTGCAGGGGAAATTGGTTCGCGAAATGATTGCAGAAATTACCCCTGAGCTAGCACAAACCCGAGCGCAGGAAATGGGTTTTAACCGTGCTACAGATGATTGGCGCAAATTAGTTGCAGATCCAAATATTGATGTAGTGGATATTTGTTCGCCTAATTTCCTGCACAAAGAAATGGCAATGGAAGCTATCAAGCATGGAAAACATGTTTATTGTGAGAAACCATTAGCACTTAATTCTGAAGATGCAAAGGAGATGGTTGAAGCGGCTAAAAAGGCCGGTGTCTTAACCTTAGTAGGGTTTAATTACATGAAAAACCCCACTTCGCAACTTGCGAAAGAAATCATTGCTAATGGTGAAATCGGCGAAGTTATCCATTTTTATGGTACCCATAATGAAGATTATATGGCTGACCCTAATGCGCCAATTCACTGGCACTGTTTTAAAGCAAAAGCGGGGCTCGGTGCGCTGGGGGATTTGTCTGCACATATTATTAATATGGCGCAATTCCTCGTAGGAGACATTGAAACCGTCTGTGGTGATATGGATATCGTGATTAAACAGCGCCCAGAAAAAGCAGGGTCATCGGTGATGGTTCCTGTGGAAAACGAAGATCAGGCCCATGCGATGGTACGCTTTGCCGGTGGTGCGATGGGGGTTATCGAAACATCCCGTATTGCTGCAGGCCGTAAAATGGGGCTGACCTATGTGGTGACTGGTACCAAAGGAACGCTGTCTTTCACCCAAGAGAGAATGGCAGAGCTAAAGCTCTATCGCCATGATGAACCAAGCAACCGCCAAGGTTTCAAAACAATATTCGTGGGGCCAGAGCACCCAGACTATGCACCATTCTGTAATGCTGCGGGTCATGGTATTGGTTTTAATGACCAAAAAACGGTCGAAATACGCGATTTAATTGATGGTGTTGCAACAGGCAAACCCATGTGGCCTGACTTTGAAGAAGGCTGGAAAGTCTCGCGTATTTTAGATGCCATTGAACGCTCATATGAAGAGCAGCGCTGGGTTAAAGTAAAAGAAATCAATTAATTCTGTTGTAGTTAAGGGGTAATTAATGGATAAGCAGAAGAAGTTAGATGTTATCTGTATGGGCCGTATTGCCGTTGACTTGTACGGACAACAGATAGGTTCTCGTTTAGAAGATATGAGCTCGTTTGCTAAATATTTAGGGGGCTCTTCAGGAAACGTTGCATTCGGCACTGCAATACAAGGGTTGAAATCATCGATGCTTGCCCGTGTGGGGGATGAACACATGGGGCGCTTTTTACGTGAGGAATTGCAGCGTGTAGGCTGTGATACCAGCCATCTTATTACGGACAAAGACAGATTAACTGCATTAGTTATCTTAGGGATTAAAGATCAGGATACTTTCCCATTAATTTTCTATCGTGATAACTGCGCGGATATGGCAATTACGCCTGACGACTTTACTGAAGAATATATTGCATCTGCGCGCTGTTTGGCAATTACAGGAACGCATTTATCGAACCCGAAAACGCGTGCGGCAGTATTGAAAGCACTGGAATATGCTAAACGTAATAACGTCAAAACAGCGATTGATATCGATTATCGCCCTGTCTTATGGGGGCTGACCTCACTGGGTGATGGTGAAACGCGCTTTATTGCTTCCGATAGCGTCACGCAACAACTGCAAGACGTGTTATCGATGTTCGATTTGATTGTCGGGACAGAAGAAGAGTTTCATATTGCTGGCGGGACAACGGATACGGTACAAGCACTCAAGAACATTCGCCAATTAACGGATGCGGAACTGGTGTGTAAACGCGGTTCTCTTGGCTGCTCCGTATTCAGCGGGGCGATCCCAGAAACGTTGGACGAAGGGATCACGGTTCATGGGGTGCGAGTTGAAGTTCTTAACGTATTAGGCGCAGGCGATGCATTTATGTCTGGTCTACTGCGTGGTTATTTAAACGGTGATGGTTGGGAAAAAGCCTGCGCCTACGCGAATGCTTGTGGGGCTTTAGTGGTTTCGCGCCATGGCTGTGCGCCTGCAATGCCAACAAAAATCGAGTTAGATAATTACCTTGAGCGTGCTGCGGCAGTACCGCGCCCAGATCTCGACCCAATGCTAAATCATCTACACCGTGTGACTTCACGGAGTACACAATGGAATGAACTTTGTGTTATGGCATTCGACCATCGTATTCAATTCGTTGATATGGCTCGTAATGCAGGTGTTGATATTTCCTGTATCCCTTATCTGAAAAAATTGATTTTCCGTGCCAGCAGTGAAGTGGCTGAAGAAGCGAATTTACAAGGTAAAGCTGGGCTACTTTGCGACAGTACCTTTGGTCAAGACGTATTGAATGATGTGACTGGACGTGGCTGGTGGATTGGCCGTCCAATTGAGCTGCCTGCATCAAGACCATTGTGTTTAGAGCACGGAAACATTGGTTCTCAACTGATTAGCTGGCCAAAAGAACATATTGTGAAATGTTTGGTCTTCTTCCATCCAGAAGACAACCACCCACTGCGCTTAGAGCAAGAAAAAACAGTTCAGGAAGTGTATAGCGCTTGTTGCCAATCAGGGCATGAATTACTACTCGAAGTGATATTGCCTGCGGATATGGAACGTAATGATGAGCTGTATTTACGCGCAATCAAACGCTTCTATAACTTAGGCATCAAACCAGATTGGTGGAAATTACCGCCACTGCAAGCGGAAAACTGGGATGCGGTTGATCAATTAATTCAAGAACGTGACCCATATTGCCGTGGTGTTGTGTTATTAGGGCTTGATGCACCGCAAGCAGAACTGCAAGCAGGTTTCAATGCAGCCGCTGGGAAATCAATCGTCAAAGGATTTGCCGTTGGTCGTACTTTATTTGGTAAGCCTTCGTTGGAGTGGATGAAAGGTGAAATCAATGACGATGAGCTGGTGCAGAAAATTAAAACCAATTACTTAAACCTGATAGCCCTATGGCGTCAGCGTAAATAATATTACTTTTACCTACACAGGAGCTTCATCATGGCAATCCAACTTGGTATTAATCCGTTGACATGGACGAATGATGATTTACCCACTTTAGGGGCAGAAACATCTCTAGAAACATGTTTAACTGAAGGCCGTCAAGCAGGTTTTGCTGGTTTTGAATTAGGTAATAAATTTCCACGTAAAGCGGAGATTCTAGGGCCGATTTTAAAACAGCATGACTTACAACTGGTTTCAGGCTGGTATTCGGGAGAACTATTATCTCGCAGTGTGGAAGAAGAAATTGAAGCGGTACAAGAACACTTAGCGTTACTGCGTGATTTAGGCGCTAAAGTGATGGTTTTCGCGGAAGTGACGCATTGCATTCATGGAGACCAAAACAAACCGGTTCATATGCGTCCATTGTTCCCTGCGGATCAATGGGAAGAATACGGTAAGAAGCTGACTGAATTTGCGAAATATACCTTATCTCAAGGGGTTAAAATCGCCTATCACCACCATATGGGAACCGTGATCGAGTCCGCTGAAGATGTTGATAACTTAATGAAGCACACGGGTGATGAAGTCGGTTTATTGCTAGATACTGGTCACTTGACCTTTGCTGGTGCAGATCCTGTTGAAGTGGCGAAACGCTGGGCAAAACGCATTAATCACGTGCACTGCAAAGATGTTCGTGCGGATGTCCTAAAAGATGTTAAAAACCGTAAAACCAGCTTCTTAGATGCCGTATTAGCGGGGGTATTCACTGTACCTGGTGATGGCTGTGTTAACTACCCTGAAGTGTTTAAAGTATTGAAAAATAGCCAATATGAAAATGGTTGGTTAGTGGTTGAAGCAGAGCAAGACCCTGCAATTGCGCATCCGCTGACGTATGCAACGCTAGGCTACAATAATTTGCATAAGTTAGCGAAAGAAGCGGGCTTGATCTAAATCGTCGTCATGTTTCAGTTTGTGGCCTTGTTGGCTTCGTTCACCGACCTTAGCCGCCTAGCCACAAACTGAATTATTTACTTGATGAAACGGTTATTGACTGAAAAGAATTACCTATCTAGAACCTAAAAAGTGTCAGAGGAAAGTTATGTCAAAATTATTGTCGAAATATCATGCTCCAGATGCACATAAGCGTACTCAGCATATCACTCCACAAATCGCTAACTGGGGTTATGTTCACTTTGATGTGTATGAACTAAAGCAAGGTGAGTCTATTTCCTTACCCGCTTCTGAAAATGAAATGTGCTTAGTTTTAGTGGCAGGTAAAGCGACGATTAAAACACCTGCTCAAACGTTTGAAAATATTGGCGACCGTATGGATCCTTTCGAACGTAAAAAACCTTACGCAGTGTATGTGACAGCCCAAGAATTTGCTGAGGTCACCGCCGATACTGACCTTGAACTGGCGGTTTGCAGCGCCAAAGGAAAGGGCACTTATCCAACACGTTTAATCGGGCCGGATGATATTGGTGCAGAGCAGCGTGGCCACGGTTACAACAAGCGCTATGTACATAATATTCTGCCGGATGATAAAGCGGCAGACAGCTTGTTGGTTGTGGAAGTCTTTACCGATGAGGGCTGCACCAGTTCTTATCCAAGCCACAAACATGACACCGATAATGAACCCAATGAAACTTATCTAGAAGAGACTTATTATCACCGGTTAAATCCATCTCAAGGTTTTTGTATGCAGCGTGTTTACACTGACGACCGCGAGTTAGATGAGTGTATGGCGGTGTACAACAAAGATGTTGTTATGGTGCCAAAAGGGTACCACCCAATGGCGACAGTGGCTGGCTATGATAACTATTACCTTAATGTGATGGCCGGACCAACACGTAAATGGTTATTTACGTGGGAAAAAGACCATAACTGGGTAAATAGTGAGACCTATGCCGCTAAGCATCGTGAAAAGTAAGTCAGTTGCGAAGAAAGCCAGCGATAAGTGAATAAAATAAGTTAAACACCAAATCTGTTATCTATTTTGCCGGTAAATATTTACCGGCTTTTTTCGGTCAAAATTTAGTATGCTGCGGTAAATTGTTGGCGAATAAACTGAGAATTATTCACTTCATCAAGAATAGCCACTGCAAAGTCTTCAACTGAGATTTTAGCGGGAGTATGACCATTCATTAATAACTGGTTTCCACCAAGACGGAAGGTTTCTGTTCTTTCCCCTTCTTCAAGCATTGCCGCAGGGGAGGCGTAGGTCCAATCCAGTGAATCGATGGATTGTAACTGGTTTTTAAACTCCCGCATTGCTTGGGCTCCAGGTTTAATTTCAGCGGGGAATTCAGGGGAGTCAATGAGATCAACGTTAGGGGCGATTTTAAGGCTACCTGCACCACCTATGACGATAAACCGTTTTACCATCGACTTTTGTACCGCGTGCAAAATGGCTTGGTTACCAGCCACGGTATCTTGATACAAATTCGGATTTTGCCAGCCGCCATTAAACGCGCTGATGACGACATCCTGTCCTTTAAGCCGAGAAGTTAACCATGGAATATCGGTAATATCACCCACAGCAGTGATTAAGTGAGCATGTTGAGATAATTGATTGCTATGGCGGGAAATCGCCGTCACTTGGTGGTGCCGAAGTAACGCTTCAGCGACTAATGCTTTGCCGACAAAACCTGTTGCGCCAATAATTGATATTTTCATCTTCAGTTCCCCTTTGCTCGAATATTGCACTCAAGAATAATGATACTGATAGGGCTAGGTTTTAGGACGTATGCTTTCTCCAATTTATTCTTTTTTGAGTATAGAACAGACGTTCTGATTGGGGAATATACTTGAATTTATTTCGTTTCTCTAAATAACTTTAAAATAATACTCGTCATAATGGCGATAGATCCCCCTAAGGCAGTTTCAAGGACGCGGTCAAACAAGAGTTCATAAGTAGGATGGCGCCAATATATAACAAGCTCAAGAATAGACAAAATTAAGCTTGTCACAACAAATGTCATAAACGTATATCCGTGATGAAAACTCATCGGCATTAGAAAGGCAAACACCACGACCGCAATTAAACCGATGTATGGCATAAATGGTAGATTAAACAAAAAATACAGTAATAAGACAGAAATAAGGCTGCCTAAGACCCTCTGCAAAGTAATTTTAACGATACTTTGTGATTTTGGATTCAATACAAAAACGAAGGTCAGTAATGTCCAATAAAAGTGGCCTAAATCTATGCTGCGTGGTATGGCAAGTGTGAGTAATAGCCCAAAAGTATAAATCATTGAACGTGGAATAATATTTTTTCTTAGCGTAAACAAATTTTGTTCAACCAAAGCACTCGTAATTACACTGTGACGAGTCATTTTATGGCTAAGGATATAATACGTAATTAATGTGACTCCACTACCAATAATAAAACCCAGCGCTAAGCTCTTGGATATATCCGGTAAAATGGTCCCAATTGTCGACATAATAATCATAAATTTCATGGTTAAATCCATCGCGGGATCCGTGCCATACAATTGGTAATAAATGAACGAAAAAATGGCGAGGTAAATATAATATGCAGTACCGAGACGTAAGGTATCACCAATAAAAATAGCCACTAAAATCATTAACAAACAACCAGCCGTGTAGGCATAGTTTTTATATTCTTTTGCCGCATTAAATAAATTGAATGAGTACAGTGTAGAGAACGTTGCCCACATTGCGGCTTGTGCATCTAAAATCACAAAAGCGGTTGCGGCACTAAAAAACATACAACTGGTAAAAATAATGCCATCGTGGATAGCGGGAAACGTTCTCATAATGCGATGCTCATAAAAAGATATCTAACTTGTTAATTAATAAGGTAATTAAATAATATGTGGCATGGTATTTCAAGGTGATAACTCAGTATTTATGACAAGCAACCACTAAATGACATTAGTAAAATTGTTGGGTGCGATATTCTGTTTTTATGTGACAAAAAAGGCATAATAGGGAAGAGCAGTCGTAGCAATCATAAAGGTAATAAAATGCAAATAATTAATCCGCATGATTTTGTTTGGGTTGGTAATAATGAAGACGTTGCGCTAGATACACTTCCAGAATGGGTCGCCTCACAGTGGAACAATAAACTCCCTCTGACCGTTTATCGAGATAAAGCAGAAAATAATAAACTCACAGTTGCTATCCGAGGCATAAAACCGCATCAACGAGTGACAACTCAGATTGAAAAATCGGCGATCACGCACATTATGAATATTGAGTCATTGGTTGCTAATTCTGTTGAATTACAACGTTCTATGTTTATTGCATTACCACCAGTTCAAGTTCTATGGATAATTTCACAAACTAAATGGCCTTGGCATTGGGGGGTTGCAGGCAGTTGTGCCTACACATTAGCGACAGATATTCAAAGTATGCTGTCAGACTGCGACCTTGATGTGGTCATTCGCTGTCCACACCCTCAAGAAAAAGAAGATTTTGCTGAGTTTGCTATTAAGGCTAATACGCCATATTGTCCAATCGATATTCATATCGAAACCCCTAAAGGGGGGTTCTCATTAGCGGAGTGGTTTAAAAATGAACAGGTTACATTACATACGCCACTTGGCGAGGTGATGACGTCAGACCCTTGGGATGAAAAGTTATAGGCGGCGATTTGTCTGTTAAATAACCAAGTATGGCTTGAATGGCCAGCAAACTGGTTAAATATTAATTTTGATGTTCGAGCAGGTGATTTTTTTCTCATCAAATAATAAGGAGGCACATAATGCCTCCTTATTCGTCCATTTCAATGCTCAATATTTGGTTCTTGTAAGCCGGCTTCATGCCACTCTTTCATTGCGGGCAAAACTAAAATTCGGTCAACCCATTGTTTAGCTGCTGGGCTTACCGGTAAGTGATAACTACGAATTCGGAAGGCAACGGGTGCAAAAAAGGCATCAACAGCCGTAAATTCGCGGCCTGCAAGCCAAGGACCACCAAATTGGTTCAACCCATCTTGCCATAATGTCTGCAATCGGTTTAAGTCAGTTTGTAATTCAATTGAAATATTATCAAGAGGTGAATGATGAGCGCCATTCATTGGACATTGCTGGCGCAAGGTACCAAAACCGGAATGCATTTCTGCACTTGCACTACGCGCCCACGCTCTGGCTTTTCGCTCTTTTGGCCAGACTTGTGGATAATCTTCTGCAACATATTCGCAAATGGCTAAAGAATCCCATACTGTTTGTTTTTCATCGATTAAACAAGGAACTAAACCGGTAGGAGAAAAACGACTGAATTTTTCATGGCTATTTTTGCCATTTTCAAATAAACACACATTTTCTTCAAACGGGATTTGTAATACCTTTAATAAAACCCACGGGCGCAGTGACCATGAAGAATAATTTTTATTCGCTATCCAAAGTTTATACATAGTATTTAACCTGTTAGTCGATTCACAATGTTAAATGAAAGGATACCAATTTATGGTGGAAAAGGCCGAGCTACAAACGTTATTTTGTCGATAATAACGTATATCTATTAAGTATAAGTTAGATTTAATTGGAATTAATAAATAATTAGCTAAGTATTTAGTTACGACCATTTACAAAAGTGGAAGAAACTTTATTTAACTTTTATAATGAAAACTGGACAAAATCAAATAGTAATCTATTTTTCATTATGTTGATCGTATTTGAATATCTTCAACAAAATATTTGTTTAACTTTGGGATAGGAATAAAATTAATTTCACCTTATGATTATTACGGCTTAGTTAATAAAATATTACCTTCTTCTTGAAATGGTTTTTATCATGCAATGGAAAAATAATGCAAGCCGCTATGGGCATATCTCTTTGCTCGTACATTGGCTGGTCGCAATTGTCGTATATGGAATGTTCGCTTTAGGTTTATGGATGGTGACACTAGGCTATTATGATAGTTGGTATCACCAAGCTCCTGAGATACATAAAAGTATAGGAATATTATTATTTATTGTTATGGCATTTCGTGTGATTTGGCGATTTATTTCACCGCCGCCGAAGCCATTAGAAAGCTACAGTAAATTAACGAAAGCTAGCTCTATTATTGTTCAAATTCTGATTTATATTATTTTATTCAGTATTTTGATCAGCGGTTACTTAATCTCAACCGCTGATGGGCAGCCTATCAGTGTATTTGGTTGGTTTGATGTGCCTGCACTATTTACGGGTGCTGCAACACAAGCGGATACCGCAGGTGAGGTCCATTTATATTTAGCTTGGGCAGTGGTTTTATTATCAGTGTTGCATGCTTTTGCAGCTTTTAAACATCACTTTTTTGATCGTGATATTACATTAAAAAGAATGTTGGGTTTTAACCCCGATAAGTAACGTGGAGATAATTATGTTGAAGAAAACGGTTCTTGGTCTGGCTACTGGTGCACTTTTTTTAACGGCTGGTTCAGCATTAGCAGAAACTTACCAATTTGATAAGCAAGGCCAACACGCGTTTATTGAATTTCGTATTCAGCATTTAGGCTATAGCTGGGTATATGGTAGCTTTAAAGACTTTGATGGGACTTTTACTTATGATGCAAAAGATCCATCAAAAGATAAAGTTGAAGTGACTATCAAGACTGGCAGCATTGATACTAACCATGCAGAGCGTGATAAACATTTACGCGGTGGTGATTTCTTAAATGCAGCAAAATTCCCTGAAGCGAAATTCGTTTCAACAGAAGTGAAGAAAGACGGTGATGTTTACAAAATTACCGGTGATTTCACATTAAATGGAGTCACGAAACCAATTACCTTAGATGCTAAATTAATGGGTGAAGGTAAAGACCCTTGGGGTGGATACCGTGCAGGCTTTGAAGCTCAAGGTAATATCAAACTGAAAGAATTTAACATCAAATCTGATTTGGGCCCTAAATCTCAAGAAGCAGAATTGTTGATTTCAGTTGAAGGTGTTCAAGTTAAATAAGATTTTTGCCATAAAAAACCTTCGGGCTCTTGAGGCCTGAAGGTTTTTTATATCCAACGTATTATTAATTGCCTCTTTGTGGCAAATTCCCTCGTCTTAACCTCGCAATTTCCCTTATTCCTATAGCTAGATGACTTTGATACAAGCTAAAATAAACATTATCACTTTTTATAGGTCAATTCATGGAGTAACACTCTAGATACGCGAAGATTAGCGTTTTTAGATGCCATGACATTATATGCATTAGTTTTGCAATATATAATCAGCTTGAAAGTGTTTGTGGGGAACCGTTTTACCAAGAAAAGGCAGGGTAACTTTGAATACAAATAACTCACGTAAAACCGCATTAATTGTTAGTATTATTTTTATTGCATTTGCATTCGGTTTTTATTGGCTAAGCAAAGATAACAATGTGTTATCTACAGAAAATAACAGTGCCATTCATTCAGAAGCACTTGCTCAAGTTGAAAAAGAACTGCCGGTTATCGCGACGGTTAGGAAAATAAGCCCTGAAACCTATCAAAGCTTTGAGCACCTAATTACACAATACGACCCAACTAATGAAGATTTACGCCGTCAACTATTTGATCAGGTTGTTGGCAATGTCATGAAGTTAGTACTCGAACGAATGGAATATGCCTCTGATGATTCCGTGATTAATTTTACTAGCAGAGTGAATGATTACTTGAAAATCTTATTGGAAGAAGATCCAACAGGGAAAACATGTTTTTATTCATTATTTCCGCACCTAAGGGAAACTGCAGAAATTATTCCTCCGCAGAAAAGCCAATCTGTTTTGTTGAAACAAATTCAGGCAACCAATGAACTCTTAATTTCAAGTGAGGCTGGTGTTAAACAGGCATTGATGTCCCCGAAAGAGTATTCGGATGAGTTAACGCAACTCGCTAGCGGGCTTTCTGCAAAGTATGGTGCAGATACTGCAATCCTCGGGAATTTAGAGGCAGGGAAAAAGTCTCCTGCATTAGCTTGCCGTATTTCTATCAGTTTTTATGATGAAATATTATCTATTCCAGATAATCCGAAGAAGGCCGCATTGTTGCGTTCTTTATTTTCATCAGTAAACAATTAACTCTTTTTAGCAAAATGGCACGGGGTAATGTGGGTGCCATTTTGTGTCATTAAGTATTATATTTCATTGTGTTAATCGAAGTTATTTTTAATACATTGTTCTTTTGAGCATAAATAGTTCGTATTTATGTAGTATGCTTATTATGTAAATTTATTTTTGACTATTTTGGAGATGGCATGCAATTTATTAAAAAAAGTATCGTAGCACTGGCCGCAACTGCAGCGATATCAATGCCGATTACAGTAAGCCAAGCTTGTACTCGAGTTGTTTATTTAGGTGAAAATGAACAAATAATGACCGGAAGAACAATGGATTGGAAATATGATATCGGTACTAATCTATGGATCTTTCCTCGAGGCATGGAGCGTGACGGTATTGCAGGGCCTAACTCTTTAAAATGGAAATCAAAATACGGTAGTGTGATAGCCTCGGGTTATGACATTTCAACGACTGATGGCGTAAACGAGGAAGGCCTTGTTGCTAATTTACTGTGGCTTGCGGAATCAAAATACCCTCAACTCGATAACAAGCAACCGGCATTGTCGATATCTTTATGGGCGCAATATGTTCTAGATAATTATGCGACAGTTGAAGAGGCGGTCGCTGACCTAGAAAAAAATCCACTTGTCGTCGCAACGGATAATGTCCCGGGACAAGATAGATTAGCAACGTTGCATTTGTCATTATCAGATGCGAGTGGCGATAGCGCAATTATTGAATATATTGATGGTAAGCAGGTCATTCATCATAGCCGCAAATATCAAGTGATGACTAACTCACCGGCTTATGAAAAGCAATTAGCAATGCAGGAATATTGGCAAGGTATTGGTGGCACTGTCATGTTGCCGGGGACTAATCGTTCTGCTGATAGATATGCTCGCGCTCAGTTTTATATTAATGCAATCCCTCAAAAAACAACACCTAATAAAGCGGTAGCTAGTGTTTTCAGTGTGGTACGTAATGTGTCAGTTCCTTACGGATTGACGTCCGAAAGCTCGCCTGAAATCTCATCAACACGTTGGCGAACATTGGTTGACCATAAACGCCAGCTTTACTTTTTTGAATCGGCATTAACGCCAAATATTTTTTGGACTGATTTAGCCAAAATTGACTTCTCGGCTGAAACGGGAAAAGTGAAAAAATTGGATCTTGGTGAAGAGCAGAGCCATATCTATTCAGGGGATGCGACCAACAATTATGTAGTTTCAAAACCTTTTGAATTCTTAGGGTTAAGTGCGGAACAATTAAGTTATTAATATCACTTATAAAGCATATCAGCCTCCTTCACCTTTAGGGGGTTGATATGAATCAAGTCTTTGATAGTTTATTCATGAATGTTTTGCAGATAGCAAACTAACGGTATAAGATGTATTTAAAATGCAACTTATTGGTGGTGATGATATGAATGATCTCGTGTGTTACAAAACTATGCCAGTTTGGAATAAAACGTCCTTACCGTTAATGTTCCAAGAGCGCCATAATACAAAAGAGGATACATATGCACAGTTGAAAGTGCTAAAAGGCTCTTTAGACTTTATCATTTTTAATGAAGATGGCAGCGAGCAACACTTTACCTTTGATATTCATAACCAGCCGCCTATTATCGAACCTCAAGTTTGGCACCGTATTTCCGCGTGTAGTGATGATATGGAATGCCAGCTCGCTTTTTTATGCAAATCAGAACTGAAATTTTATAAAGAGCACGGGTTAACGATCCCCCATTCAGAAGTGCGTTATTTGTGTGAGAATCACCTCAGTAAGCCATGTAAAACATTGGATTTAGGTTCAGGGCGGGGTCGCAATAGTTTTTATCTTGCCTTGCAGGGGTACGACGTGACCTCGGTAGATATCAACCCTCAACATATCCAAGCTATTGACTTTGTTAAAAAACAAGCCGGAGTTGAAAATATTCATACAGCGGTTTACGACATCAATAGTCACCAGATACAAGAGGATTATGAACTTATTATTTCCACTGTTGTATTGATGTTCTTGCAAAGAGAAAAAATTGCAAATGTGATCACCAATATGCAAGAACATACATTAACAGGAGGAATTAACGTTATTGTATGTGCCGTTGAAACACCAGATGCGCCACTGGATTTAGTGCCATTTAAATGCTTCTTAAAACCTGGGGAGTTAGAAGGGTATTATAAAGATTGGGATATTTTGAAATATAATGAAAACCCTGGGCACTTACACCGCACGGATCCACAAGGTAATCGTATAAAATTAAACTTCGCGACACTCATTGCGAAGAAGAAATAAACTAGAATTCATTATCTTCAAAAAGAGTTGCCACCATCGGCAACTCTTTTTATTTTTAAGGTTTGTTAGCAACGGTATTCGCTGTTTCTTTTTCGCTACGCGCTAAAGTTTTTTCCAACAATACAGAGTAAAGCGGTTTGCCTCCTAAAAATTGAGCCACCATTGTGGCGCCAATGCAGGTAATAATCATCGGTAAGATTAACTGGTAGTTATTTGTCATTTCTAAAACTAAAACTATACCAGTTAATGGGGCTCTGACTGTTGCGGCAAATAAAGCACCCATACCAGCAATAGCGAAAGTTCCCACTTCAATTTGGTAATTAGGGAATATTTCGAGGGCAGCATAACCAAAAACACCACCAAATAAGGTTCCAAGGGCAAGTAAAGGGGAAAAAATGCCCCCTGGAGCCCCTGAGCTAAAGCTGATCGTTGAAGTTAAAAACCGTAAAGCAAAAAATATGAATAACAATGTGATGGTGAATTGGCCTGCAACCATCTGGTGGATCACTGAATAACCCCCACCAACAATTTCAGGTAGGTAAACACCAATTGCACCACAGCCACCACCAATTAACCCGCCCATGAAGACAAAGCGAGAAATTTTATTTTGGTAAAATGCTAAAAATTTACTTTGTAGGTACAATAAAAAACCATTAAAACAGATACCGATAACACCAAACATTAATCCTAAAATTAAATAAAGCCATAAAGTATTCATCGGTGCAGAAGAAAATTGGCCGATATTTAATACAATAGCTTCTCCATTAATTAACCGATAGACAATAGTGGAAGTAACAACACCAATAAATACCGCTTTGATTGAAATTAAACTGTATTTAAATTGTGGGCGCATTTCTTCAATAATAAATAAAATACCGGCTAAAGGGGCATTAAATGCCGTGGATAAACCTGCCGCTGCACCAGAGGCAAGCAAGGTGTGGCGTGACTCATTATCTTTTAAACGAAATAAATCATAGAACATTTGGCTCAGGTTCGCACCAAGTTGTACGGTTGGCCCTTCTCGTCCTAATACCATACCTGAGCCCAATGTCCCTAATCCACCAATAAACTTAACGGGAATGACTCTCCACCACCTTACAGGGCGTAAATCCTGTAATGCGCCTTCAATTTCTGGGATCCCAGAGCCACCTGACTCAGGAGAGAACCGTTTAACCAGGTAGTAACCTAACATGGCAAGAAGTGCCGAGATAAAAAACATCCCAACAACCATTAGCCATTTTGGGGCAACCCATTCACTCACCGATTGAACGCGATAGTTACTAATCCAAGTTGTTCCTATTTCAAATAGAGAACCGATGAGGCCGACTGCTGCACCAATCAGTGCAGCGAGTAGTAAGATCTTTAAAGGTGTTTTATCTGATTCTTTTAACCGTTTAAAAATCCGCAATCGATTTTTCATCATAGATTTACTTACTGAATTTACTTGGCTCATCTTTATTGGATTCTCTTTATACGATGGAATAACAAACACTTATAGGTAAGTATAACAAGAGTTATCGTAAGAACGTTATCAGGAATAAAATAAAATGCAAAATAGGGGATTTAAGCAAGAAAGGTGAAAAATAAAACTAAGAAGCACGAATAGCATACTTTTAATATCGTTAATAGTTCTCATTTGCAACGAATATTAATATAGATCAATAAACAGTGAAATAACGAATAATTCCGCTTTTTTATTCTAATAAAGAGCGTAGTCTTAATGTTGTATTTAAAATGCAACTTTAAGAGGCTAATAACATGTACTGTGTGCAATGTGAACAAACAATTAGAACTCCAGCTGGTAATGGCTGTGCATACGCGCAGGGTATGTGCGGTAAAACAGCAGAAACATCTGACCTACAAGATTTATTAGTTGCTGTATTGCAAAGCTTATCTGCAAGCGCAGTCACTGCCCGCTCACTGGGCATAATCGACCATGATATTGATAGTTTTGCTCCACGCGCATTTTTCTCTACCTTAACCAACGTCAACTTTGATTCAGAGCGTATTATTGGTTATGCCCGTGAAGCTATTTATTTACGTGATAAATTAATTAAACATTGCTTATCCGTGAATAGCGCAGTGGCTTTTAATCACCCATTAATTAATTTGCAATTAAATGGGACAGATATTCCAACTTTGCAGGAACAAGCGGCTCAATTTTCATTAGATATTGATAAAGCTGAAGTCGGTGAAGACATTCACGGTTTACGTATGTTATGTCTGTATGGCTTAAAAGGTGCAGCTGCCTATATGGAACACGCCCATGTGTTAGGCCAGTATGATAATGATGTTTATGGGCAATATCATGAAATTATGGCTTGGCTTGGAACATTGCCATCTGATATGAGTGAGCTGCTTGATAATGCCATGGCAATTGGTTTGATGAATTTCAAAATTATGGAAATTCTGGATGCAGGTGAAACGAGCGAATTTGGTCACCCAACACCAACGGAAGTTAACGTTCGCCCAGTTGCAGGGAAATGTATTTTGATTTCAGGCCATGACCTGAAAGACTTAAAAATGTTGTTAGAACAAACCGAAGGTATGGGTATCAATATTTATACCCACGGAGAAATGTTGCCAGCACATGGTTACCCAGAACTGAAAAAATACCCTCATTTAGTCGGTAACTATGGTAGTGGTTGGCAAAATCAGCAAGTGGAATTTGCAAAATTCCCTGGGTCTATCTTGATGACATCCAACTGTATCATTGATCCTGATGTTGGTGATTATAAAGACCGTATCTGGACGCGTAGTATTGTGGGTTGGCCGGGGGCAAAACATTTAGTGGGCGATGATTTTTCTGCAATGATCGCTCAGGCGCAGTCACTTACTGGTTTCCCGTACACCGAAATCGAGCACAAAATTACCGTTGGTTTTGGTCGCCAAACACTGTTAGGTGCGGCAGATGCGGTGATTGATTTAGTTTCACAGAAAAAATTGCGTCACGTATTCCTTGTCGGTGGTTGTGATGGTAGCCGTGGTGAGCGTAGCTATTACACAGATTTTGCGCGTAGTGTGCCTGAAGATTGCTTAATCCTGACACTTGCTTGTGGTAAGTATCGTTTTAACAAATTAGATTTCGGTACATTAGAAGGGCTGCCACGCCTACTGGATGTGGGACAATGTAACGATGCGTACTCTGCAATTATGCTTGCGGTGAATCTATCAGAAAAACTTGGTTGCGGTATTAATGATTTGCCATTGAGTTTGATCCTGTCTTGGTTTGAGCAAAAAGCGATTGTCATCCTTTTAACATTATTAGCGTTGGGTGTAAAAAATATTTACACCGGCCCAACAGCACCGGGTTTCTTAACTGAAAACTTATTAAATGTGTTAAACGAGAAGTTTGGCATGCGTAGTATTACGACGGTTGAGCAAGATCTGGCAGAAATCTTACCTGCATGATCAATAAAACGATAGAAAAAGCTTAAAAACGATGTGAAAGACGGGGGCAGCGACCCCCCTTTAAAGGAGTAGCGCGATGACCATGCCAAGCAGTTTATGTCCAAATAGAATGCAAGTTCATTCGATTATCCAAGAAACACCGGATGTCTGGACAATCAACCTTATCAATCATGATTTTTATACGTATTCGCCAGGTCAATATGCCTTGGTGAGTATTAAAAATAGTGATGATGTCATGCGTGCTTACACTCTTTCATCATCACCGGGACAAAGTCGATTTATATCCATTACTGTCAGGCGGTTAGATGATGGTCAAGGGTCAAATTGGCTAACACGTTCGGTTAAAGAGGGCGACTATCTTTGGCTTTCTGAAGCACAAGGGGAATTCACGTGTGCTAATCTAAAAAATACTCAGTATTTGATGTTAGCGGCTGGGTGTGGTGTGACACCGATTATGTCAATGACACGTTGGCTGATGGTGAATCGCCCGAGTTCTCATGTAAAAGTACTTTTCAATGTTCGTGACGATAAGCAAGTTATTTTTGCGCAGGAGTGGCAAAAGTTGGTTCGGCTATACCCAGAACGATTGCAATTGTGTGTTATGCCAGAAACTCCCGATAATGGCGATGTTGCTCAAGGGCGTTTAACTGAAGAGAAATTGAAAGCTTTAGTACCCGATATTGATTCACGAATTGTAATGACATGTGGGCCTGTGCCTTATATGAAAAATGCACAGCAATTTGCTGCGAATTTAGGTGTTCCTGCTGAACATTTCTTTATGGAGCGTTTTTCTACTGAACCCGATATTGTTGATAGTGAAGATATTCTTACGTTGAAAATTCGCCAACGATTGGTTGATTTTAAAGTCCCAGTGGGAACGACTTTATTATCCGCACTAGAGCAAAATAAACAACCGATTATAGCGGCTTGCCGAGCAGGGGTTTGTGGAAGCTGTAAAACAAAAGTGTTGTCAGGGAATTACACAACAACAAGTACAATGACATTAACTGAAGCAGAAATCGCTGAAGGTTATGTTTTAGCTTGCAGCTGCCAATTACAAGGTAACACTGAAATAGCGTAAATTAGTTTAATATATGCAAACTGTCTCATTAGATTATTAATGGGACAGTATTATAAAATAGATCATAGTCATTATTTACAATACTCAAAATGAGAGTGTAATTAATGTTCTGGTAGTGAACCACGTAGAAAATAAATAGATAGCTTACTCAGCGTATTAATTGCTGATACAGCCACTTCTTTGTTTGGATCTTGACATAACTCTATGATCCGAATGATGGCATCATTGTATTCAATCGTTGCTTTAAAATCACCTAAAGCTGAAATAGCTGCAATTTTGATTTCATCGTTTACGCGAAATGTTAAATTCGTTAACATTCCAACAATTACTTTATCCATAATAAAACTTTCACTGTTAAATAAAATAAAAAATATTCTAAGATAATTCCCGTAATATTTAATACTAAATTGATGCCTGATATTAAATATTAACAATCTAAAAAAATGCTTTTCAATAACAATATCGATTTAAATAGCGATGTAAGTGTATTTTCTTATTTCATTATTTGTTTATTTGCGCATTGTTAATATAAAAAACCAATCGTCAGTTAGCATTAGTTATCGCGAATACTCTTATAAGGTGTGTTGTTTATATTTAATTAGGTGTACTCCTTTATGTTGTTATTTTTGTATTATAAGGTAAATGGAAGAATAAGTTTTGACTAATTATCGATAAGATTTGTTAAATAATATTACAGATCTTACTTTGATTTATCAAAGAATTGGTTGTAGGGAAGTCACTAAATATATTTATTTTAATTTGAATATCTAATTTTATTGCTAGTTACATTTTATTACATTATGTAGATGTAATTCATATGAACTTAAACGGAACTTAAACAATAAGTTTTCCATGCGTAAAAAAACGTAGATATAGGGTGGCAATTAATTCACCAGTGGGTATAATTCGCGCCGCATCCAAAGTGCAGTATCTCGTTAGGCGAGGCTCCTATACAAACATAGGTTACTGATCTGACGACGTCGAGAGACGCCCAAGATCAGGACAGGATATATCGACCGAAGGTATATCCCCATGTAACTTCCTGCTAAAGTCAGGATACGTTGTATAGTGCTAAAACCGAGACGAAGAGATAGCTTTTGCATTCTCTCATCTGGTTTCGCCCCTATGTGAGTACTGTTTGAGTAACCAACAGTAATAGGGACTAAAAAAATGACATTCACTACCCAGAACAAAGCGGGAGCAGTTGCTATTGCTCAATCCGCAATGAAAGGCGCACGCCTCAAAGACAATAATACACAATCACCAAAAATTGATGATGCAACAGTAAGTGCTTATATGAGTCAATCATATTTGCCAGTATCTGTCGCAGACTCAATAGCTTGCGTGAAACAAAATCTTATTGAGCATCTTGATGGCGAGCAAATCCCAACCTATTTATTTGTTGTCGACAACGACAATTATTTAAATGGTATTCTTTCAGTCAAATCATTATTAGCTTCACCTGAAAATTTATTAGTGTCTGATATCATGCGACACAATTATTTTTCTGTTGCCCCAGAACAATCGCGTCATGATGTTTATGACCTGATTAACCATAGTGGTTTAGATATGATACCTGTGGTGCAATTTGGCAAATTAATGGGTGTTTTGCGTCCGCAAGATATCGCCGAACTGATTGAAGATGAGAATACACTTGATGCGCAGTTACAAGGTGCGACAACCCCGTTAGATGAGCCTTACTTAACGACAAGCCCTGTAACTCTATGGCGTAAACGCGTCGTTTGGTTATTGATGCTATTTGTGGCCGAAGCCTATACAGGAACAGTGTTAAAAGCGTTTGAAGAACAACTCGAAGCCGCGATTTCGTTAGCGTTTTTCATTCCACTGTTGATTGGTACAGGCGGTAATAGTGGAACACAAATTACATCGACATTAGTTCGTGCAATGGCGCTCGGCGAGGTGAGTTTACGCAATCTTGGTACCGTTTTGAAGAAAGAGGTCTCTACCTCATTTTTAGTGGCGGTGACTATCGGTGGTGCTGCATTAATCCGTGCGTGGATTTTAGGTGTAGGCCACGAGGTCACTATTGTGGTTAGCTTAACCATCGTGGCTATTACAATGTGGAGTGCGGTTGTTTCTTCAATTATTCCAATGGTATTGAAGAAGTTAAAAGTGGACCCAGCAGTTGTTTCTGCACCGTTCATTGCGACTTTTATTGATGGAACTGGCTTAATTATCTACTTTGAAATCGCAAAATTAGTGATGACGGAGTTTGCTTAAGCGCACACCTCAAACTTGATGCGGCAGAAAAACTAATTTTCTGCCGCAGCGATAGAAATCTCTTCTTGTTTTAACACTTCCCCACATTTTCGACATAAATATTGGTTCTCACCACGTAACACTTTGTTATGACGGCGTATGGTTAATTCATGGGTCATTTCACAGGCACAGCGGTAGCGAAATGTTTTACTTTTTACTGTTGTAACCGCAAAGTTATGTGTTCGTTTCGCCGTGACTTCCAGTACATGTTGCATCATCCATTTCCATTCTTTGCCATGTGGTGCGATACCCTTACGCCCAAATATATGAAAAACCAACAAATGAGCTAATTCATGAGGCACAACCTCATCAATAAATTGCTCTGTATTTTCGATGAGTAAACTGGGGTTAAGGCGGATCTCCCATTCTTTTAAATAAGCACTACCTGCAGTTGTCCCCCGTTGTTTGTAATTAACGGTTGGCTCTGAAAATGACTGTTCGAGTTTATGTTCTGCAAGTGCGAGTTTTTCGCGCAATGTGCGCATGACTTGTTGCTGTAAAAAGAGTGGAACACGAATTGTTTTCATGGGGTAAAGGATACGTGAAGATAATGGATATAAACAAGCAATAATTGACATATATTATATCAAAAGATATATTGTATTTTTATATAATGTAAATTAGAAATAACATATGGACAATAATAACTCTGAACAGCAACTGTTAGCGATGAAGCAGGCCGCGTCAGAAACGGCTTCATTATTGAAAACACTAGGGAATCCAGATCGTTTAATTTTACTATGCCAATTAACACAGGGTGAAACTTGCGTTAGTGAGTTAGAAGAGCAGCTAGGAATATTACAACCGACACTCTCCCAACAATTAACGGTATTGCGTAATGAAGGTTTAGTGATGACGCGCCGAGAAGGGAAGCGTATTTACTATGCGATTGCAGATGAGAAATTATTTACGCTGCTCAATATGTTATATCAGCTTTATTGCCCCGTGAAGGAGAAATGAAATGACCATAGATTGGGCTAATTTTACGCCATTATCTGCTGCAGTGGGGGGCGTGTTGATTGGATTAGCCGCTGCTATTTTATTAGTGTTTAACGGCCGAATAGCCGGTATCAGCGGTATCTTAGGCGGGTTATTGAAACCGACTAAGGGGGATACTGCATGGAAAGTGGCTTTTATTATTGGCCTGATGAGCGCTCCAATGTTATTTACTTGGTTCGCGTATACACCCGAAGTTAACATTGCGACCAGCACACCTATTTTAGTTTTAGCTGGGTTGTTTGTCGGCTTTGGCTCACGGCTGGGAAGTGGCTGTACTAGCGGTCATGGGATCTGTGGTATGGCAAGGTTGTCCCGTCGTTCCATTGTTGCAGTATTGCTTTTTATGATCGTTGCTTTTGTGACGGTCGCACTAGCCAACCATTATGGGATAGGGAGATAACGCAATGCCTATTCTTATCGCATTAATTTCAGGGCTATTATTTGGCCTAGGATTAGTCGTTGCTGGAATGGGAAATCCAGCAAAGATTTTAGTGTTTTTAGATATTACTGGGACGTGGGATCCTTCTTTATTAATTACGATGGCTGTTGGAATGGTAATTAGTGGAATAACTTTTTTATGGGTCAAAAAACGCTCTGTTAGTGTGCTGAATTGCCCACTACAAATCCCAACCAATCAAACGATTGATAAAAAACTAGTCACTGGAAGCGTGTTATTTGGTGTTGGGTGGGGGCTCGCCGGGATCTGCCCCGGACCTGCATTATTATTAACAGGAATGGGAATAACACAAGGAATAATATTTACATTAGCGATGGTTGCTGGAATGGCTATTTTCCAGTTTACGCAAAAAAATTAATCACGAATTGTGAACAATAAAAAACCCATCAAATGATGGGTTTTTTGTATGTAATTTATAGACTAAAGTAATTACAAGCCCGCAGCGGCACGTAATGCTTCAGCTTTATCTGTTTTTTCCCAAGGGAACTGAGAACGACCAAAATGGCCATATGAAGCAGTTTGTTGGTAAATAGGGTGTAATAAATCAAGCATCTTGATTAAGCCGTAAGGACGTAAGTCAAAGAATTCACGAACTAATTGGATTAACAGCGACTCATCAACTTTACCGGTACCGAACGTTTCTACCATAATCGAGGTAGGTTCCGCGACGCCGATAGCATAAGAAACTTGGATTTCACAACGGTCCGCAAGGCCTGCTGCGACAATATTTTTTGCCACGTAACGTGCTGCATAGGCTGCTGAACGGTCAACTTTTGATGGGTCTTTACCAGAGAATGCCCCACCACCATGGCGAGCCATACCACCGTAGGTATCTACAATGATTTTACGGCCAGTTAATCCACAGTCACCCATCGGCCCACCGATAACAAAACGGCCCGTTGGGTTAATAAAATATTTTGTCTCTTTTGATAACCATTCTGCAGGTAGAACTGGCTTGATGATTTCTTCCATCACGGCTTCATGCAGGTCTTTTTGTTGAATATCTTCAGAATGTTGAGTAGATAAAACAACGGCATCAATACCCACAATTTTATTGTTGTCGTATTGGAATGTAACCTGACTTTTCGCGTCTGGGCGTAACCATGGCAGCGTGCCATTTTTACGAACATCTGCTTGGCGCTGCACTAAGCGGTGTGCATAAGTAATAGGAGCAGGCATTAATACATCAGTTTCGTTGGTTGCATAACCAAACATTAGGCCTTGGTCACCCGCGCCTTGTTCTGATGGGTCAACACGGTCAACACCTTGGTTGATATCGGGCGACTGTTTACCGATCGCACTTAAAACGGCACATGAATTGGCATCGAAGCCCATTTCGGAACTGGTATAGCCAATTTCGCGAACAGTTTTGCGCGTGATTTCTTCAATATCAACCCAAGCGCTGGTGGTGATTTCTCCCCCGACCATTACCATACCTGTTTTGACGTAGGTTTCGCAGGCAACGCGAGCTTTCGGGTCTTGTTCCAGAATAGCATCAAGTACTGCGTCAGAGATTTGATCAGCAATTTTATCTGGATGCCCTTCTGATACAGACTCAGAAGTAAAGAGATGTGTAGCCATGAGATTAATACCTTAAGAATTCGCAAATTTATAATTGGATGTTTTAACATCTAGACGGCTATTTTAGTCCCATACAGTAAAAATTTCTACCTGTATTTATACAAAAAACGAATAGAGACATAAAACAGCAATAGGTAAAGTTTTATCGCAATTTAGTCATTTTGGTTTTGCTTTTTGAGCGTAATAGATGTATAAACTGCGACCGTAACGGATGGTTGTTATTTCCCGTTATATACCAGCAGGATAATATAAAATGACTGCTATCTATCAGGAATGTTTATAAGCTTTTGAATTTCAATAAAAAATAAGGTGATATAGCTTAAATCAACAGGTCAACCTGCCAAATTAGTGCTACCACATTGAAATTTTAAAAGGGTAAACAGTTATATTGGGGGTTAATGGGTAATGATCCATAATCTACTGAATAACAGTATCCAACCGTCATATGCGGACCGCCGCGTGACTTTGGCATTTACTTTCCTGTCATTCTTTACTTCATCACGAAGTTACCGTCACATCTTTAATACACCTTCGAGGCTGAGTCATTAATCTGTCAGCTTAAGGTCGTATATTGTCACTGTTTAGAAGTTCTAAGCACTTTTTATTAAAATCTGAGTATTGCCGTTTCCCCAACATAACTGCCTTGCAGTGTTATGTCTTCACTGACATACATCAGGAAGGAGAACGCGTCACTCACCCCTCCATAAAGGAGTTTATTATGAATGATAATATCGCTCGCAAAATGCGTCAGACGTACAACATCGCGTATTGGGGTGGTGGTTACTATCAGGTGAATGAGCGCGGAAATGTCTGTGTTTGCCCGAATCCTGAGAACCCTGATACCTTTGTTGATTTAGCTGACCTTGTTTATCAAGTGAAAGAAGAGCAGGAGCATTTACGCTTACCTGCACTGTTTTGTTTCCCGCAAATCTTACAGCATCGTTTACGTTCGATAAATGCAGCATTTAGACGCGCACGTGAGTCTTATGGCTATAAAGGCGATTACTTTCTGGTTTATCCAATAAAAGTTAACCAGCAACGTCGAGTGATTGAATCGCTAGTGAATTCAGGGGAGCCGTTAGGGCTTGAAGCTGGCTCAAAAGCGGAGTTAATGGCAGTTTTAGCGAATGCAGGCAAAACACAAACCGTTATTGTCTGTAATGGATATAAAGACCGTGAATATATCCGATTAGCGCTAATTGGGGAAAAATTAGGCCACAAGGTCTACCTTGTTATCGAAAAAATGTCTGAAATTGAGATGGTGTTAAAAGAAGCGGAAAGCTTGAATGTCACACCTCGCTTAGGGGTTCGCGCCCGTTTGGCTTCTCAAGGTTCAGGTAAGTGGCAAGCTAGTGGTGGTGAAAAATCTAAATTTGGTTTGGCTGCAACCCAAGTATTACAATTAGTGGAAATTTTACGCAATGCAAATCGCCTAGATAGTTTGCAGTTGCTTCATTTCCATTTAGGCTCTCAGATGGCCAATATTCGCGATATCGCCACTGGGGTTCGTGAATCAGCCCGCTTTTATGTGGAATTGCATCGCTTAGGTGTCAATATCCAGTGCTTTGATGTGGGCGGTGGCCTTGGTGTTGACTATGAAGGTACACGTTCTCAATCCGATTGCTCCGTTAACTATGGCTTAAATGAATACGCCAATAACGTCATTTGGGCGATTGGGGATGCGTGTGAGGAGTTTAATTTACCGCACCCAACGGTGATCACGGAGTCAGGCCGAGCATTGACCGCTCATCATACGGTTTTAGTCTCCAATGTGATTGGGGTTGAACGCAATGAATTTACCAAAACCACACCACCTCATGAGGATGCACCGCGTTCATTAATTTCCTTATGGGAAACCTGGGAGTCAATGCAGCATCAGGGCAATAGCCGTTCATTACGCGAATGGTTGCATGATAGCCAATTCGACTTACAAGAAGCGCATACTCAGTATGCACACGGCGTGTTAGATTTGACTCAACGTGCATGGGCAGAAGAGCTATACCTGAATATTTGCCGTCGTATCCAGCAAGATCTCGACCCAAGTAACCGTGCTCATCGTCCAATTATCGACGAACTTCAAGAGCGCATGGCTGATAAGTTTTATGTGAACTTTTCTTTATTCCAATCGCTGCCAGACTCTTGGGGAATCGACCAAGTTTTCCCAGTATTACCGATTGAAGGTTTAGATAAACCATTAGACCGTCGTGCGGTATTGTTAGATATCACCTGTGATTCTGATGGTATTATTGACCATTACGTTGATGGTGATGGTGTTGAAACTACTATGCCAATGCCTGCCTACGACCCTGAAAACCCGCCTATGATAGGTTTCTTTATGATTGGGGCGTATCAGGAAATTTTAGGTAATATGCATAACTTATTTGGTGATACTGCCGCGATAGATGTCTGGGTCGATAGCCAAGGTAACCTGCGTTATTTGCAAAGTGAAGAGGGCGACTCAGTTGCTGACATGCTGCAATACGTCAAACTAGTGCCTGAAGTGCTATTAGAAAGCTTTACAGAGCAAGTAAAAGGCACGGGTTTGAGTGAGCAACTGCAAAAAGACTTTGTCGAAGAGTTCGAGAATGGCCTATATGGGTATACTTATCTCGAAGACGAATAAATTCGCGACATATTTCGTGCTGTGGGGGTGTTGGCTACGCTCGGCAACCCTAGTCACATACTTATGTATGCTCTTAGGGCTTAGCGCATTTTGCCGCCTAGCGACAGCACGAACTATTTAGCGCATTAATTGTGTCATAGGGTTCTATATATGTCATAGCGCACTATATGAGTCATAACGTATTAAGATACTGAACAGATAATAACTTTGTGCAAATAACATGATTTGTTTATTATTTATACTGTGCGAAGTTAATTAGGTAAAAACCCTTCGAAGTGAATATTAAAAGGGCTTGCTAACGGGCAGGCCTATTTTGAGGAACTAAAATGATTAATAGTACTTTAGGCAATCAAGTTGATAACTCACTGGTTTCTAATGCATTTGGTTTTTTACGTTTTCCCCTGAACTTTCAGCCTTATAGCTCAGATGCAGAGTGGGTGATCACCGGTGTACCGTTTGATATGGCAACATCGGGTCGTGCGGGTAGCCGCCATGGGCCAGCTGCAATTCGCCAAGTTTCCACGAATCTTGCATGGGAAAGCCACCGTTGGCCTTGGAATTTCAAGCTAACAGACCGTTTGAATGTCGTTGATTGTGGTGATGTGGTGTTTGCTTTCGGTGATGCACAAGATATGAGTGAGAAGCTGCAAGCCCATACTGAAAAACTGCTTGGATCAGGTAAACGTTGCTTGACCTTTGGGGGGGACCACTTTGTCACACTGCCATTGCTGCGCGCTCATGCGAAACACTTTGGTAAAATGGCCTTAGTTCATTTCGATGCACACACTGACACTTATGGCAATGGTAGTAAATTTGACCACGGAACCATGTTCTATCATGCGCCAAAAGAAGGCCTAATCGACCCAAATCATTCGGTGCAAATTGGTATTCGTACTGAACATGACAGTGACAATGGTTTTACTGTACTGGATGCAGCTCAGGTGAATGATCGCAGTGTGGATGACATGGTTGCACAGATCAAAGAGATTGTTGGCGATATGCCTGTTTATCTGACTTTCGATATTGACTGCCTCGATCCAGCCTTTGCACCGGGAACAGGAACCCCTGTTATTGGGGGATTAACGTCAGATCGCGCGTTGAAATTATTGCGTGGAATACAGTCATTAAATATCGTCGGTATGGATTTAGTGGAAGTCGCTCCAGCTTATGACCAATCTGAGATCACAGCATTAGCTGCTGCGTCTATCGCATTAGAAATGTTGTATATTCAAGCTGCTAAAAAATAAACAATCTAAGTTTTATGTGTTCATAAGCCACCTACTCGGTGGCTTTTTTATATTCAAATCTCATTAAATCGTTTGTTAATTGTACAAAGCTAAAGAAATAGCATTTTTTGTTTATCTTATTGAGAATGATTTTTATTAAAAAATATCTTCGAATTTCATTATTTATGCCTTTTTCTTTGGTAAACAAAAAATATTCATAGTCTTAATAGTGAAATGTTTTTTATTAGTTAGGAATGGTAGGTGAAAATCATTGTTTTGTAACTTATTGTTATTGTTGTTAACTTATTGGAGTGGGTGGACTAGTCAATTTGGCTATTATTCAGTAGGAGATAAGTATGGCGTTAAATAATAAAGTTATTTTAGTTACTGGTGCAGCGCAGGGTATTGGTCGTGGTATTGCATTGCGTTTAGCGAAAGAAGGGGCTGATATCGCACTGGTGGATTTGAAAAAAGACAAGCTACAAGATGTTGCCAAAGAAATTGAAGCGTTAGGCCGTAAAGTAACAACATTTGCCGCAGATATCAGTCAACGTGACCAAGTTTTTGCTGCGGTGGCTCATGCAGAAGCTGAGTTAGGTGGTTTTGATGTAATGATTAACAACGCTGGGATTGCACAAGTTAAGCCAATCGCTGATGTTCGCCAAGAAGATATGGATTTAATCTTCAAAATTAACGTGGATGGCACCATGTGGGGTATTCAAGCAGCGAGCGAGAAATTCCAAGAGCGTAAACATAAAGGGAAAATCATCAATGCGTCCTCAATTGCAGGGCATGATGGTTTTGCGATGTTAGGTGTGTATTCTGCCACGAAATTTGCCGTTCGCGCGTTAACTCAAGCCGCAGCCAAAGAATACGCAAGCTCAGGGATCACCGTAAATGCGTATTGCCCTGGTATTGTTGGTACAGATATGTGGGTGGAGATTGATGAGCGCTTCGCTGAAATTACAGGTGCACCAAAAGGCGAGACTTACAAAAAATATGTTGAAGGGATCGCGCTTGGTCGTGCTCAAACCCCTGATGATGTCGCGGGTCTAGTGGCATTCTTAGCAAGCGATGATTCTGACTATATTACTGGTCAATCTATTTTGACTGACGGTGGAATTGTCTATCGTTAATTCACTTATGTGAATTTAGGGTGTAAATAAATAGCCGCGATGAATAACTCATCGCGGTTTTTGTTTATGCGGCGTGCTGCTGAATATCGGTTAAAATAGCTTCCGCTTGTGTCCACAGTAGGGAGCCTCCCTCATGACTTAACAAATGATGTCGGCAATTGGGAAAACGGCCGGCTAATATTTTGCCAAAATCAGGGGAATGAACAGTGCTCATATCGTGTTCGCCATACCATAAAGAGACAGGCACGCGGGTCGTTTCAGGGGTGAATTCCCAGTTCTGTAATGCAATCAATAAGTCTTGAACATAACCTTGGTTGCCTTGGGCGAAAGCACGTCGCATGCAATGGCTATATGCTTCAAGGAAATGTTCTTCATTGTAGAGTTGTTGGTCGATTTCTGCGCTGCAATTAAGAATAAATGCCAACAGCCACTCGCCGGTGACATTTTTTAATAGCCAATCTGACAGCGCTTCAGGGCTGTTAAGGGCTTGCTCTTGCATGTTCACGATATCAGCACTGAGTATTGCACGAGTTGCAGGGTATTCAAATTGGTCTTGCCCTGACACGATAGACAGTGAAATAGGTTGGCAATAGTGAGCGATAGCCATGGCAAAAACAGCACCTTGAGAAAAACCGACGACAGAATATTGAGTAATAGATTGCTCATCTAACAGCGCTTGAACATCCAGAGCAAAATTTTTTAATGATTTTTCAGGGTGAAATGTTGAGTCACCAAGCCCCGCACGTTCAGGAACAATCAAACGAATGTTTAGTCGTTCGAGTAAATCCAAACCAAATCCTAATGAACCACTCATACCCGCACCGGTACAAAAAATAACAGGGAAGCCTGTTTTAGGACCTGATTCAAACCAGCAAAATTGTCGGCTATCAGGTAATTGCATCGTGTGTTGATGTGGGTTAGTCAGTGGTGCGTTATACATGGTGAATTCCTAACACAAAGCAGGTACAGATGGGGTGATAAGATAGGTCAGTTAATAATTATTAAAACTGGCATTGTTATAGTTGCAATTTTAAAGTATTAAATAGGTAAAATGCAAAATATTAGCTTAATAAATATAAATTCATTCACAAGAGGATCGTCAAATGGCATTTTCCGAATCAGAAAAAGAGATTTTATTGGCCGTCAAGGGTGTCGGACCCACGGTAATTAGCCGCTTGGAACAAATGGGTTTTAGCTCACTCGCACAATTGAGTGAAGCCTCCTATGATGAAATTTTGAGCTCTGGTGCCGCATTAACAGGCTCAAGTTGCTGGAAAAATAGCCCACAAGCGAAAAACGCGGTAGAGGGGGCTATTTTAGCGGCTAAACAGGCGATTAGATTGTCATCTTAATCGGTTTGGTTTCTGGTTTTCCATTTTTTGCTGCGCAAGATATTGAGAACTTGCACTGCCATAGAAAAAAACATAGCAAAATAAATGTAGCCTTTAGAAACATGGACTTGAACACTTTCAAGCAGCAATGTGAAGCCAACTAAAATCAAAAATGATAAGGCCAAGATTTTGACGGAAGGGTAACGATCAACAAAGTCACCAATAGGTTTGGCTGCAAGCATCATAATGAGTACCGCGATAACAACCGCTGCCATCATGATAAATAAATGGTCTGAAAGCCCCACTGCGGTGATCACGGAATCTAAACTGAAGATAATGTCTAATAAAGCAATTTGTATGATAGCCCCCCAAAATGAGCTCACTCTTTTGTTCGCCAGATGACTTTCACCTTCTCCTTCAATGGTTTCAAAAATTTCTTGGCTTGCCTTCCAAATAAGGAATATACCGCCTGCGCATAATATGAGATCGCGTGCGGAGACCACATGGTCAGCAACCGTAAAAAGTGGGGTAGTAAGGCGAGATAACCACGCAATAGAAGCCAGTAACGTCAGGCGCATCACCATTGCAGCAATAAGCCCAGTCCGTCTGGCACTATTTTGCTGGTGGTCAGGAAGTCTGCTCACCACAATACTGAGGAAAATAATATTGTCGATGCCTAGGACAATTTCTAATAGGGTTAGTGTGGCTAATGCCATCCAGGCATTGGGGTCTAGTATCCACTCAAACATCTTGGTACCTTCTAATTAACGAATTAAACAGTGATAATTATTTATCGTCTGCTCAGGTACAGGCGATGGTTAGCGACTAACGTATATTAAAATGCCGTGCTAATAAGGGCGCGGTAAAATCTTTTTTGAGATAAAAACCACGTGGTAGCGTCATAATGGGTTGACCAAACTCCCCAATAGCTTCAGTGAGTGCTTTATTGTTTGCTGCTTTAGGGCGAATTTGTAATACCTGCCCATAACGTGCAGTGATGCTTTCAACTTTGCCTAACACAATGAGATCCATTAACTCTTCCCAATCTTGCCGTAATAATTGCTCTTCTAACGGAGAAGGGCTCCAAATTAATGGGTTTGCGACTCTGCGCTGTGAAAGTGGAATTTGTCTTTCCCCTTCGATAGGGAACCATAAAATTCGGGACAGTTTGCGGCGAACATGGCTATTTTCCCATGTTAAGCCGCTATTTCCCGTTAATGGCGCAACAGAAACAAAGGTGGTTTCGAGTGGCGCACCATGACGGTCAATCGGGATCGTTTTTAATTCAATACCAATATGGGCGAAGTCTTGCTCTGCCTTACTGCCCGCGCTCGCACCTAAATAATACTCCAATAACATGCCAACCCAGCCTTTATCGCGCTTGAGATCAGGGGGAATAGGGATCGCCGCATGTTGGGCAAGCTCACCTAGCGTGTAGCCAGCAAGAGCTTGCGCTCGGCTCATTAAGGTTGCTTCGTTATCAGGTGGTGGTGGTGCAATAAATGGCGTCATGGTTTAAATAATAATGTATAAAAAGTAGCCAGTGGAAATACATATAACCTAAGAAGTATAACACTTTTTCCATGGTGTTTTTAACTATATGATATATATGAATATAATTTTATTTGTCTATCTAAATTATAAATTATTACAGAGGTTATTCAAGTTCATCCCAAGATAATCACAGGATCATGCACTAGGTTATCCACAGGATTTCTGGATAACTGTGAAAAATCGAGATTACTGTGTGTATTTACAGCCTTGACGAAACAGTTTTTATGACGAGAATCACAGAATGTGAGTAAGTTAAGCACATATCTTGTAGATAAATACAACGTTGTTTGATCTTTGCTCAGTTGAAGTCTTAAGCATTTTAGTCAAAAAAATAATCAGTGGATAAACGGATTTTTTGTTATTTATTTATTTGATTTATCAGTAGTTATTTAATTTTTATTTTTTTTGATAAAAAAGTGACTTGGGGATATACCCTGATTACCATGAGGTTGTTCACATGGATATCCACAGAAAAAGTGAATAACATCCTTATTATTCATTTTACCTGTTTATAACTATCAATATTTTGCTAGGTTATCCTCAGATGGTTTAAACCAGGCGGATTTAAAATCAAACCAGCCAAAGGTGTTCATTCTTACACCGCGCATGGTGTTTTGGCCTTGTAGTTCAAGCCAATGATGAAAGATGGGGTGAAAAATTTGTGAGTCAATTAAGCTTTCACACCAAGCTTCAACATCTAATTGGTTATTCCGCCATAGATTAAGTTCATCACTAAGGGGATTATTAAGGCATTGGCGTAATAACGGCATTTCGTACAAGGTAGCAAAAATGGAAAACTCAAGCGGTTTAAAAAAGTTAGCGGTTGCCAACCAGATATCACTTTGCCCATTGCCATTAAACCAATCATCGTAATCAATAATATTGACCTTGAGTTCCACCCCTTGTGTTTGTAACACGCGTTTCATGATTTGGCTAATCGCATAGAACTCATGGTGGTTGCGATAAAAAGTCACTGTCAGTTCAGTCAAATCATTAGGCTTAGGGAATAACGTGAGCATTTTACTGTGGTGCCAATGGAGCAATAAACCATAAGCGGGCGCCCAATGGCGCTGGTAAAAGGGTTCGCAATGAGCAAGAAGGTTCACAGGGGTTAAAAAGCTACACAACCACTTACGGACATCCTCACGCTGAGTAATAGGTGAACGCTGGTCCATTAACAGAAAATAGCAGCCTTCTTCCATACGGCTTTCGAGGGAGCCATTATGGTGCTTATCACCATCCATTTTTAATGTGGTACAAACCATTTGTTCTGAGAGTTCAGGAACCACCCAAATAGTCACTTCATCAAGTAGCGCACGATAACCAAAATAGCGGTCAAAAGCTGTGATAGTCAGCTTTTGAGGCAAGTTTTTTTCTACTTGATAAGGGCCAGTACCGATTGGGCAACGGCTAAAGTTCTCGAGGCTCTTCCACTCTTTCGGTAAAATAGCCGCATGATGACTGCCTAACAACCAAGGCAGCTGTTTATCAGGCTCACTTAACGTGATATCAATAACATAAGGGTGTGGTGAGCTGACGGATTGTATATGAGAGAACAGAGGCCAACAGGTTTTTAAGCGTAAAAGGGAATAGATAATATCGTCAGCAACCATTTCTCTCCCATGATGGAAATAAATAGCGGGGCGTAAATAGAAACGCCATTGGGTCTCACTGATAGACTGCCAATGGTGGGCAAGGCCATTTTCCACTTCCCCTTTTTCCTCATTTATATGGGTAAGGCCATTAAATATTTGGCTCATCAAGTGAATTTCTGAGCGGCGCATTGGCGCACCGGGAAGCAGTGTTGGGAAATCACGATAATAAATAATCCGTAATAGGTTTTTACCTTGTCGATAGCTGCGTTCCAATTCAGATAATACCATTTGGCGAATAGTTTCTTTATCACCAACCAGTGCAACTAATTTTTCAATACTTTCTTCTTTGAGTAATTGTTCAGCCTGTGCCTGCTGTAGCTCTAAGCCATTAACATGAAAAATAAGAGTGGAGCGTTTTCCTCGACCAGACTCTGCCTGCCAGCTAAGCCAACCCTGTGATTGCATATTATTAAGCAGTGTCCGAACATGACGGCGAGAGCAAAACAGCGTATCAGCAATATCCTGTAAGGTGGTTTCACTGTCTTGACCTTTAAAGTGCTGCCAGAGACGAATAAATTGGGTTTGTAATCGCGAATTAGACATAAAAGAGGAACTCCGGCAAAAAATACATCAATTTTAATTTCCTAAAATCTCACGATAATAGAAGGCAGTAAGTAGCTCGTTTGGTCTGCATGTTGCAGGCCGACTCCCCCATTTAGAGTAATGGTGTTTATCACCGAGCCGGTTTTTACCGGCTTTTTTTTCGTCATATTTTGCGCCGTGGCTGTGTTGGCTTCACTCCGCTACCCTAGTCACATACTGGTGTATGCTCCTAGGGATATCCTCGTTTGCCGCCTTGCCACAACACAAACTATTTAGAAAAAATTGTTCAGTTAAAAGCAAAAATCTTATTTTGTTATTAATTATACAGGAAGAAATTAATGGGGAAGTGATTTTGGATTGTAAATTTTTAGTGATGGATTAATTCCGCATTTTTGGTGCGAAGTAGGCGGTTTAGTTGGAGAATTAGAGCTAAAAGAGGAACTACGCCCACCAAAGTAGGCGTAGAAAAGGATTTATTGCATAAAGGATGGGATCTTGCTTTCAAAATCTTTAATTTGGTCGACATGTTGCAGTGTCAAACCAATACTATCCAAACCATTCATCATGCAGTGGCGGCGGAAGCTGTCGATTTCAAAATGATAGGTTTTATCTCCTGCGGTCACGGTTTGAGCTTCTAAGTCTACTGTAAACTGGCAGCCCTCATGAGCATTGACATAATTGAACAGTTCATCGACTTCGCTTTCACTTAATTTAATTGGTAATAATTGGTTATTGAACGAGTTACCATAAAAAATATCAGCAAAACTTGGGGCGATAACCACTTGAATGCCAAAGTCAGTTAATGCCCAAGGCGCGTGCTCACGAGATGAGCCACAACCAAAGTTTTCACGAGCTAATAAAATACTTGCCCCTTTGAAAACCGGTTTATTTAATACGAAATCAGGATTAGGCTGTTGCCCGTTCTCATCTAAAAAACGCCAGTCATTAAACAAATGTTGGCCAAAACCTGTGCGAGTCACTTTTTGTAAAAATTGCTTAGGGATAATGGCATCAGTATCCACATTTGCTGCATCTAAAGGAGCGACAATCCCGACGTGTGTAATAAACTTTTCCATCATTTTCTCCTTAGATTTGAATATCACGTACATCAGCAAAATGACCATTAATCGCTGCGGCAGCTGCCATTGCTGGGCTAACCAAGTGAGTACGACCAGCGCGACCTTGGCGGCCTTCAAAGTTACGGTTACTGGTTGATGCACAGCGCTCGCCTGGGTTTAAACGGTCATTATTCATTGCTAAACACATGGAGCAGCCCGGCAAACGCCATTCAAAGCCTGCATCAATAAAGATTTTATCCAAACCTTCTTGTTCTGCTTGGGCTTTAACTGGACCAGATCCCGGAACAACAATAGCTTGTACGCCACTAGCTACTTTTTTGCCTTTGGCAATTGCAGCGGCAGCACGTAAGTCTTCAATGCGTGAATTCGTACATGAACCAATAAAGACTTTATCAATTTTTACGTCAGATAATTTAATGCCAGACTCTAATCCCATGTAAGCTAATGCTTTCTCAGCGGAAGCTCGCTCAACAGGGTCTGCAAATGACTCAGGAGCAGGGATCGGTTGGTTGATGGCAATAACTTGCCCTGGGTTAGTTCCCCAAGTGACTTGTGGCGCGATGCTACTTGCTTGAATAGTGATGACTTTATCAAATTGTGCATCATCATCCGTTTTTAATGTTTTCCAATAAGCAACCGCATCGTCCCATTGCTGGCCTTTAGGGGCAAATTGGCGACCTTTCATATAGGCAAAAGTGGTTTCATCCGGTGCGATGATCCCCGCTTTTGCGCCTAACTCAATGGCCATATTACATACCGTCATACGGCCTTCCATACTCAAGTTTTCGATGGCTTCACCACAAAACTCAACAATATAGCCAGTACCGCCTGCGCTGCCCGTTGTACCGATAATCGCTAAAACGATATCTTTTGCGGTTATGCCTGCAGGCGCTTTGCCAACGACTTCAATTTTCATCGTTTTAGCACGTGCTTGTTTCAGTGTTTGAGTCGCCATCACGTGCTCAACTTCAGACGTTCCGATACCAAAGGCTAATGAGCCAAATGCACCGTGTGTTGCGGTGTGGGAATCGCCACATACAATGGTCATACCGGGCAAAGTAATACCTTGCTCGGGACCCATCACGTGGACAATACCTTGGTATGGGTGATTCAAATCATATAACGTTACGCCGAACTCTTTACAGTTCTTCATTAACTCTTGCATTTGAATGCGAGCCATATCACCACAAGCATTAATATCTTTGGTTTGCGTCGACACGTTGTGATCCATCGTTGCAAACGTTTTATTTGGCTGGTGCAAAGGACGGTTTTTAGTTCTCAATCCATCAAAAGCTTGTGGAGAGGTTACTTCATGTACTAAATGGCGATCGATATAAATCAAAGGGATTTCATTTTCGACCTCACGGACAACGTGGGCATCATACAATTTTTGATATAAAGTCTTGGCCATGTTACACCCCTTCTGCAATATAACGAGCAATGATATCGCCCATTTCACTGGTACTAATGGATTTGCCTGTGCCAGCTAAATCTGATGTTCTATAGCCCTCTTCTAAGGCTTTATTCACTGCGCGCTCAATGGCATCTGCGGCATCGGCTTGGTTTAAGCTAAATCTTAACAGCATGGAGGCAGATAAAATTTGTGCGATTGGGTTAGCAATATTTTTTCCAGCAATATCTGGCGCAGAGCCGCCCGCGGGTTCGTATAAACCAAAACCATCCGCATTCAGGCTCGCAGAAGGCAGCATACCCATAGAGCCGGTGATCATCGCACACTCATCGGAAATAATATCGCCGAACAAGTTAGAGCATAACACCACATCAAACTGAGATGGGGCTTTGATCATTTGCATTGCCGCGTTATCAATATACATATGGCTGACTTCAACATCGGGATATTCTTTTGCGATGTGATTGACCACTTCACGCCATAATACTGAGCTTTGTAACACGTTTGCTTTGTCAATTGATGTGACTTTGTTATTACGTTTACGAGCAGATTCAAACGCAATACGTGCAATACGCTCGATTTCATAGCGGTGATAAACTTCAGTATCAAATGCGTACTCTTCTTGGCCTTCGCCTTTACGGCCTTTTGGTTGACCGAAGTAAATCCCACCCGTTAATTCACGTACACAAAGAATATCAAAGCCTTGAGCTGCGATGTCTGCACGTAATGGGCAGAATGCTTCCAATGCCTGATATAAGCGAGCAGGGCGTAAATTACTGAATAATTTAAAATGCTTACGTAAAGGTAATAATGCGCCACGTTCAGGTTGGCTATCGGGTGGCAGATGTTCCCATTTAGGTCCACCAACAGAACCAAATAACACCGCGTCAGCCTCTTCACACCCTTTTACGGTAGCCTGTGGTAATGGTTCGCCGTGATTGTCGATTGCCGCACCGCCAACATCATACTCAGTGGTGTTGATTGTTATTGCAAAACGTTTGCTGATAGCAGCTAAAACCTTGTGAGCTTGCGCCATCACTTCTGGACCGATGCCATCACCCGGTAATACGGCAATTTTATAACTAGACATTGTTAAACAGCTTCCTTTGTGTTTGATTGTGATTCTTGATTTATTTTTTGTTTTTCTTTTTCAACTTGCTCAGAGCGCCAGATGCTATTCAGCACATGCACCATAGCTTTTGCTGATGATTCGACGATATCTGTCGCTAACCCCATCCCGTGGAACTTACGGTTATGGCATTCCACCACGATATCCACTTGGCCTAATGCATTTTCACCGTGGCCTTTAGCTGACAACTGATAAGAGACTAATTTCATAGGGAATTGGGTAATGTTGCTGATGGCTTGATAAATGGCATCAACGGGGCCATTACCGGTTGCCGCTTCAGATTTTACTTCGTCGCCACACTGCATTTTGACGGTCGCTGTTGCGACGATACTTGAGCCTGATTGTGTACTGAAATAGTCCATTACGAAGTGATCGGTTTCATCTTGTTGTTTCGTAAAGAAAGCCAAAGCTTCTAAGTCATAGTCAAAGACTTGGCCTTTTTTATCGGCTAAATTCAAAAATGCAGTATACAATTCATCCAATTTGAAATCTTTACCTTCGTGATACCCCATTTCCTCCATACGGTGCTTAACAGCGGCGCGTCCCGAGCGTGAAGTTAAATTTAATTGCTGCTCTTTTAAACCAATGGACTCTGGCGTCATAATTTCGTAGGTTTCACGATTTTTCAGCACGCCATCTTGGTGAATTCCTGATGAGTGAGCAAATGCGTTGCTGCCTACAACCGCTTTATTGGCTGGGATTGGTGTATTACATAATTGGCTAACTAACTGGCTGGTGCGGTAAATTTCTTTGTGATTAATATTGGTATGCACATTCAACATTTGTTCGCGCAATTTAATGGCCATAATCACTTCTTCTAATGCTGTATTGCCCGCGCGTTCACCTAACCCATTGATGGTACCTTCTACTTGGCGGGCACCGGCTTGTACGGCACTGATTGAGTTAGCAACTGACATCCCTAAATCATCATGGCAATGAACAGAAATAACGGCTTTGTCGATATTAGGCACACGGTTATACAAATCAGTGATAATGCCACCAAACTGGTAAGGTGTAGTGTAACCTACGGTATCAGGGATATTAATGGTGGTTGCACCTGCATTAATCGCGGTTTCTACAATACGGCATAAGTTATCAGGGTCAGTACGGCCGGCGTCTTCACAGGAGAATTCAACGTCATCGGTATAGCGTCTAGCGCGCTTGATGGAATTGATAGCCATATCCATTACACCATCAAATGATTTATTTAATTTTTTCTCCATATGCAAGTTGGAGGTAGCTAAGAAAATATGAATACGGAAAGCCTCGGCAACTTTTAATGACTCGGCAGCCACATCAATGTCATTTTCAATACAGCGCGCTAATGCGCAAATTCGGCTATTTTTTATTTCTCTTGCGATAGTTTGAACGGACTCAAAGTCACCTGGTGAAGAGACCGGGAAACCCGCTTCGATGATATCAACCCCTAAGCGCTCTAATGCGAAGGCGATTTGTAATTTTTCTCTCACTGACAAACTTGCCTGTAATGCCTGCTCACCGTCGCGTAAGGTAGTATCGAAGATAATGACTTGGTTGCTCATATTGTGTTCCTCATATCGAATTTTGTTTTTACTTAGTGTTATGTTCTTCCAAAGCCGCAGGCATAAAAAAACCCGCGGGTTGCGCGGGTTCTTCATGTTTGTGGACAGTTTGTTTCTATTTTTCGTCCATAAGCATACCGCGCAAATTTAATGCGAGTAGTAGTAGGCTTAGTAGGCGAATAGAAAATGTCATTTTAACTGTCTCTCTTAAGTATCTTAATCAAACTGTATTTATTGATACGTTATCTTAAAGTTAATGTCAATCATAGATTTTTAGCATATTTTTACCAATCATGTATTATGGCTTTTAGTTGGTGGTTGTTGCTATTTTTTTGGTGTGTCCCTTCCGTTTTATCTGGCTTTTTATGTAGTTATAAGGGTAAAATTCTTTCGTTAATCAGGGTTGAATGTTTTTTCGATTAAACGCATTGATTTTTATGTGGTTTTTATTGTTTTGATGTGAAGTGTGACTCAGTACAGGGAATAAATCATCTTCGCCAATGCTTTTTGATTAAATTAATTATCGAATAAATGAGTATTTAAAAAATAATCTGATAATGAGAATATTTATTGATTCTAAATACGATTTATTATGATTTCTTGCAAAAATTGCTTTATTATTTTTATGGTGAGTGAACGCAAAGGTAATAAGTGGTTATCATTCATTATGTTGGTGAATATTTACGTTTTACAATGATATTTATACTGCAGGTTTAATTAATAGGTTAAGTAATATAAACGTCGTTTTAATAAATGCAGGGAAAGCGAAATGGCTTATTATCTATAAGTTGTTTTAAGAATAATATTTAATGAATTTATATATTCGTCGGTTTTTTAAGATGAATGACTCTTTTCGTTAATGAAAAATGATAAATATATTAGTGGAGTAAAAAATGACTGATTTTGATACAATTTCAACAGCTAAAAAAGACAGTAGCGATATTCATTTGCGTAATGTTGACCTCAACCTATTAACGGTTTTTGACGTGGTGATGCAGATGCAAAACGTAACAAAAGCAGCGCAAGTGTTAGGGATGTCTCAACCTGCGGTGAGCAATGCAGTTTCACGTTTAAAATCAATGTTTAATGATGAATTGTTTGTGCGCTATGGGCGGGGTATTCAGCCGACATCTCGTGCTAAGCAACTGTTCGGGCCTATCAGGCAAGCATTACAATTAGTTCATAATGAGTTACCTAGCGCTGGTTTTAATCCACAAAATAGTGAACGAGTATTTAATTTATCTATTTGTTCACCGTTAGATATTCGTCTGGCAGCTATTATTGTCGAAAAATTTAAGGTAGTTTCGCCTAATATTAATATAGTTATTCACTCTTTCATGGATAATAAAATTGCTCATCAATTAAAATACCAAGAAATGGATTTTTTCCTTGGTTATAATCAATTAGAAAAAGCAGAGTTCCAGCATCAGGTTTTATTTGATGATGAATTGGTCTTAGTCGTTGCAAATCATCATCCGCGTATTGGTAATTCAATCTCTGAAATTGAATTAAATAATGAACGTCATGCCATTATGTCAATGGATAACATGGGCTCATTTAGTAAACCTTATTATAATAATACTGAGTTATCGCATACGATTAGCTATCAAGGCACGGACTTAAATAGTGTATTGAGCATTGTTGCCCAGACAGATCTCGTCGCTATTGTACCAAAATGGCTAGTAGGTCATTACTTTGGGCAATTGAAATTACGTACATTAACATTACCTTGGCTTAGGGACGCACTACCTTGCTATTTAACTTGGCATGAATCAACAGTTAGAGATAAAGGCCATCAGTGGATGAAATCTCAATTTAACCAATTGGTTGAAGAACTTCCTGAGCAAGCTGCTGCCGCGTAGGACGCCGATATAAACATTGTGAGAGGTTGTAAGCTGTCTTAGACATAATGAAAAATAAATAGTCATTTTGTTAAGGTTTACAATCTCTATGTTTTTGCAGGCGCACTGACAAATATACACACCTTCAAGATAGTTAACGCATTATAGTTAGCACTATGATGTGTTTTGTTGCAGACATAACATTTGCAAAAAATTTACATATAAATGCTTTTCACGCATCTCTTTAGTCTATACACTTCGAATATTCAGCTAACACTTGTAAGCTGAAATAATAAGAATGGTTAAGTGCTTGTGAATGTGCCGAGTAACTTATATCGATAATGACTTATAGGGAATACACTTTGATTACTGAAAATCTATATCCATACCACTTGGTTAATCGCCTACGTAGCAGAGTTACTGCACACGAATCGGCGAACCGGATAGCTTTCAGTCAATGGGATAACGGACAACGTAGCTCATTAACGTGGGGGGAAGTTGGCGATCGTACATCAGCGATTTCTCTTCGCCTTTTAGCATTAAACGTTATCGCACAAGAAAATATTGGGTTATTTGCCCATAACAGTATGAACTGGTCATTGGTTGACTTTGCCGCGCTACAAATTAGGGCTGTCACGGTGCCACTTTATGCAACTAGCAGTATCGAGCAAGCCGCGTATATTATTAATGACGCGAATATTAAAGTATTGTTTGTTGGGGAAGAAGCGCAATATCAAGTGGCATGCCAATTACCAGCTCTTTGCCCTCAATTAACAACGATTGTTGTGATGAATGACAATGTTGAGTTAGCTGATATCTCAATTGACACACTGCATTTATCCACCTTTATGGCGCAATCACAAACTGCTTACCAAGCAGAACTTGATGACCGCATCGCTGCACATAATCTCAGTGATTTATTTACCATCATCTATACATCAGGCACCACCGGAGAACCGAAAGGCGTTATGTTGGATTACTACAACATGGCTGCGCAACTGTATCTCCATGACGAACGGTTACAACTAACTGCTGATGACGTCTCTTTAAGTTTCTTACCACTTTCACATGTTTTTGAACGTGCGTGGAGTTTTTACGTTATGCACGTCGGTGCACTAAACGTTTACCTCACGGACACCAATCAGGTTAGGGAAGCATTAGCTGAGGTAAAACCGACAGTAATGTGTGCGGTTCCTCGTTTTTATGAAAAAGTTTATTCAGCAATACAAAGTAAAGTCGCAAAAGCGCCTCTAGTACGTAGAGCGCTATTTCGCTGTGCAATATCCCTTGGCAGAAGCCGAGTGAAAGCATTAGCAAAAGGCCGCAAACCCTCTTTTATTAACCGCGCTATTTTCCCGATGGTTGACAAACTGGTTCTCAATAAAATTCGCGAAGGGTTAGGGGGACGAATTCGCTTCATGCCAGCCGCAGGCGCTCGTCTAGATGACGATGTGATAGCGTTTTTCCTTTCCGCTGGGGTAAATATCAAATATGGCTATGGTATGTCAGAGACCTGCGCTACGGTATCTTGCTGGGAAGAAGGCAAGTACCCATTAGGCTCGATTGGTACACCGCTATCATCTGTTTCAGTGCGTATTGGCAAAGATGATGAAATACAAGTGAAAGGGCCGGTGGTTATGAAAGGCTATTACAACCGCCCGATTGAAACCTTAGATACGTTTACTGCGGATGGCTGGTTAAAAACGGGTGATGCAGGGAAAATTGACGAACAAGGTAATTTATATATTACAGATAGACTAAAAGATTTAATGAAAACGTCTAACGGAAAATATATTGCACCACAAATGATTGAAGGCGTATTAGGGCAAGACAAGTTTATTGAACACATTGCAGTCATTGCCGATGCACGTAAGTTTGTTTCAGCACTGATCGTGCCTTGCTATGAGAGCTTAGAAGAATATGCGAACTCAATAAACCTGAAATATCGGGATCGTTTAGAACTCTTAAAAGACTCGAATATTGTGGCATTATTTGAAGGTCGTTTAAGAGATTTACAGAAAAATATTGAAAATTTTCATCAAGTTAAGCGCTTTACTTTGTTACCTACCACTTTTTCAATGGAAAAAGGCGAATTAACACCGACTTTAAAGCTGAGACGTAAAATTATTTCTGAGCGCTATCAATTAGAAATTGAATCAATGTACAAAGAATAATTTATAACCTGACTTACTCGTATTGCGGGTAAGTCAGGTCTTGTTTTTGTTCTATTTTTATCAATTTATTTAGATAATTGCTTAATATTAAAACTTTAACGGTTCCAACTAATTAAATTTGCGCTGTATTTTCATTCATACCAGTCATTTTTCCTCCCATTATTTTTATCTGCAGTTAATTTATCTATCAAATACCCATGTTCAAGATGATGTGAAAGTTTCGTGATCCTTGTACTGAAATGGTGTTTGCTTCGTTTCAGCCAGAGCGATATGTTAATAGCACGAATTTCATAATTTAAATGATAAAAACAAAGGGGTAGATCATACCTCTTCACTTGCAAATAATGTCTGGGGGCAAACTCATGGAGATGTTGTCGGGAGCGGAAATGGTCGTCAAATCGTTGATTGACCAAGGAGTAAAGCACGTGTTTGGTTATCCAGGCGGTGCAGTATTAGATATTTATGATGCACTTCATACGGTTGGCGGGGTCGAGCATATTTTAGTGCGCCATGAACAAGCTGCGGTACATATGGCTGATGGCTATGCACGTTCAACAGGGGATGTTGGGGTTGTTTTAGTGACATCCGGCCCTGGGGCAACGAATGCGATTACAGGTATAGCGACGGCGTACATGGACTCTGTACCGATGGTGGTGTTATCGGGGCAAGTTGCAAGCTCGCTAATTGGTAATGATGCATTCCAAGAGTGCGACATGGTTGGAATTTCAAGGCCGATCGTTAAACACAGTTTTTTAATTAAAAGCGCAGAAGAAATTCCTGAAACCATCAAGAAAGCATTTTACATTGCAGCAAGTGGGCGTCCAGGCCCTGTGGTGATTGATTTCCCTAAAGACACTGTTAACCCCGCCTTGAAGTTTGCTTACCGTTATCCCGAAAACGTTTCTCTACGTTCCTATAACCCAACGTTGCAAGGCCATAAAGGCCAAATCAAAAAAGCATTAACCAAATTGGTTTCGGCAAAAAAACCAGTTTTTTATATTGGCGGAGGGGCGATTAATGCGAATTGCTCTGCGGAACTCATTGAGTTGGCAGAAAAACTACAATTGCCAGTGGTATCAACCTTAATGGGGTTAGGGGCTTTTCCTGAAACTCACAAGCAATCTGTGGGTATGCTTGGAATGCATGGAACCTACGAAGCCAATAAGGTTATGCATAACTCAGATGTGATTTTTGCTGTTGGTGTTCGTTTTGATGATAGAACAACAAACAACTTAGAAAAATATTGCCCAAATGCGACTGTTATCCAAATTGATGTTGACCCAACGTCTATTTCAAAAACAGTTAATGCAGATATTCCAATTGTGGGTGATGCGAAACTTACATTAAAGCAAATGTTAGGTCAGCTAGATCAGGCTTCAGCGAAACAAGATAGCCAAGCACTCACTGCATGGTGGAAAGACATAGAACAGTGGCGTAGTAAACAATGCTTACGTTATGAAACAAGCCAAACCAAAGTTAAACCACAACAAGCCATTGAAATGATTTACCGTTTAACAAAGGGGGAAGCCTATGTGACGTCTGACGTTGGGCAGCACCAAATGTTCGCGGCACTGTATTATCCCTTTGATAAACCTCGCCACTGGATAAACTCTGGAGGGCTTGGAACGATGGGGTTTGGTTTGCCTGCCGCATTAGGGGTGAAATTAGCACATCCAAAATCGACCGTTGTCTGTGTGACAGGGGATGGCAGTATCCAGATGAACATCCAAGAGCTTTCAACTGCCCTGCAATATGGCTTACCGGTTTTAGTGCTCAACTTAAATAATGGTTTCTTAGGCATGGTAAAACAGTGGCAGGATATGATTTATCAAGGCCGTCACTCACAATCCTACATGCAGTCATTGCCTGATTTTATCAAGTTAGCGCAAGCCTATGGCCACGTTGGTATTTCAATATCAACACCTGATGAACTGGAAGAAAAACTAAAACAAGCCCTTGTTGTAGTGAATGAAAATCAGCGATTAGTCTTCGTTGACGTCAATATTGATGAAACTGAGCACGTTTATCCAATGCAGATCCGTGGTGGTGCAATGGATGAAATGTGGTTGAGCAAAACAGAGAGGACCTGATCATGCGTCGTATTTTATCCGTTTTATTAGAAAATGAATCAGGTGCTTTGTCCCGTGTCATCGGTCTGTTTTCTCAGCGTGGTTATAATATTGAAAGCTTGACCGTTGCACCAACAGATGACCCAACCTTGTCACGTATGACGATTCAAACGAAAGGGGATGCAAAGGTTCTTGAGCAAATTGAGAAACAATTGCATAAATTGGTTGATGTGCTGCGCGTCAGTGAGCTGACGGCGTCAGCACATATCGAACGTGAAATCATGTTAGTGAAGCTACAAGCCTCTGGATATGGGCGTGATGAAGTGAAACGTTGTGCGGATATTTTCCGTGGACAAATCGTTGATGTCACTCCAACGCTTTATACCGTTCAGCTAGCAGGAACAAGCGAAAAACTGGATGCTTTTATCGAATCAGTACGTGGTGTTGCTGAAATTGTTGAAGTTGTGCGCTCAGGGATCGTCGGTGTTTCACGTGGTGATAAAATTATGCGATGAAAAATTTATCATCCGAAGGTAGAATAAACGCGTTTAAGGCCCCGAATGACTCGGGGCTATTCCCAAAATTGTAAAGAGGTTAACGTGAAACTGGATGAGATAGCCCGTCTAGCGGGTGTTTCCCGCACAACGGCTAGTTATGTGATCAACGGCAAGGCCAAGCAGTATCGAGTCAGCGATAAAACTGTAGAAAAAGTGATGGCAGTCGTCAGAGAACACAATTACCATCCAAATGCAGTTGCTGCGGGGCTACGAGCAGGGCGAACCCGTTCGATTGGGTTAGTGATCCCTGACTTGGAAAATACGAGCTATACCCGTATAGCAAATTACCTTGAAAGGCAGGCGCGTCAACGTGGTTATCAATTGCTGATAGCGTGCTCAGAAGACCAACCCGACAATGAAATCCGCTGTGTTGAACACCTTTTACAGCGGCAAGTTGATGCGATTATTGTCTCGACAGCATTACCGCCAGAGCACCCGTTTTATCAGCGCTGGGCGAACCGTTCGTTACCGATTATCGCACTTGATAGAGCCCTTGAAAAAGAACACTTTATTAGTGTCGTTGGTGATGACCAAGAAGATGCTTTCATGATTTCAGCAGAATTGCGTAAATTTAAAGCTGAGTCAGTGTTGTATTTAGGGGCGTTACCTGAACTGTCAGTCAGCTATTTACGCGAACAAGGTTTCCGTAAGGCGTGGAATGAAGATCCGCGTAAGATTGATTACCTGTATGCAAATAGCTATGAACGAGATTCAGCCGCAGAGGTGTTTGCGCATTGGCTGGATAGCGGTAATGAGATGCCAGACGCGTTATTTACAACATCATTTTCCTTACTACAAGGTGTCTTGGATGTTGCGTTGAAGCGTAGTGGTCGTTTACCTGAGCACATGGTTATTGCCACATTTGGTGATAACGAGTTATTAGATTTTCTTGAATGCCCAGTGCTGTCCCTTGCACAGCGTCACAGAGATATCGCTGAACGTATTTTAGAATTGGTACTTGCCAGCCTTGATGAAAAGCAAAAGCCAGAAGCGGGTATTACTCGTATTCGTCGTGATTTATGTCGCCGTGGAAGTTTAGGTCGTAAGTTGTCATAAAACAGACCTAACTTTAATCGAACTGCGAATATTTACACGATAATGAGTGATGTTAGTCACAATAATGAGTAATATAACGGCCCCTACCTTGTAGGGGCTTTTTTTTTATAGGCTAAAAGTTGGTAAATATTTAACTTTAGGATTTATCTTAATATATTTATTGCTGATTTTAAAATGAAAGCTAAATTGGATGATGAAATTAATACAAATTTATTGTGGCTGTATTATTGATTCGTGCGATAAATATTTAAAATTAAACACTGTTTATTAAAACAGTTATTTATTGTGTTGATATCTAATGATTTTATTTTTCTTTCGAGGTGATTTTATCATTGCTAGATATTAACGATTATTCGAGGACTCAATAAAAGTAAATTACCGGTACAAGATATACTGATTAAAAATGAGACATAAGTTGAATTTATGATGATTTGTATGATTTTGCAGCAATCTATAGTGATCACGCTCATTTAAGTTGCACTATATAAAATATATTAATTATATCAACCTGTTATTTCCCATTTTCTTTCCAAGTTATATTTTACCTATTCTTATTTTTTCTGAATTGTTCTGTAAATAAAGCTAAAGCTGAGAGCGACTGGCTTGACAACGTTTTCATACCATTCGTAAACTTTATATGTGGTGAATTGTGGGGTAAAGTGGGTGAGTTGAAAATAAAAGGGGTATAATCGGGTATGTTTCGTGGGGCAACACTGGTTAATCTCGACAGCAAAGGGCGTCTAACCGTGCCGACTCGTTACCGAGGTATGCTGAACGAGGAATCGAAAGGGCAAATGGTCTGTACCATTGACCTTCACCAGCCGTGCCTACTGCTTTATACCTTACCGGAGTGGGAGATTATCGAAGAAAAACTTTCTCGATTATCGACGATGAACCCAGCGGAACGACGCGTGCAACGGCTGTTATTGGGGCATGCAAGTGAATGTCAAATGGACAACGCGGGGCGTCTTTTGTTAGCCAATACATTGCGTCAGCATGCAGGGCTAACAAAAGAGGTCATGTTGGTTGGCCAGATTAATAAATTTGAACTTTGGGATGAACAAACTTGGTATCAGCAAGTGGAAGATGACATTGCCGCTGAGCGCCTTACCAGTGAACCACTTTCAGCCCGCTTACAGGATTTGTCACTTTAATAATGACGCAACAGCAATTTAAACACGTAACAGTATTACTAGATGAAGCCGTTAATGGCTTAAACATTAAACCTAACGGTATTTATATCGACGGCACATTTGGTCGTGGGGGCCATTCAAGGCTGATATTAAGCCAGCTTGGCGAACAAGGGCGGTTGATCGCCATTGACCGTGACCCAGAAGCGATAAAAGCAGCTCAAGCGATTGATGACCCACGCTTTATGATAAAACATGGCCCATTTTCTGCGATTGCAGAGTATGTGGAAGAAGAAGGTTTAGTTGGGCAAATTGATGGCGTATTGCTGGATTTAGGCGTCTCTTCACCGCAGTTAGATGACCCAGAGCGTGGTTTTTCATTTATGCGTGACGGGCCTTTAGATATGCGAATGGACCCAACCAAGGGGCAATCTGCACAGCAATGGCTGATGGACGCAGAAGCGGATGACATTGCTTGGGTTTTAAAAACTTTTGGAGAAGAGCGTTTTGCGAAGCGAATTGCAAGAGCGATTGTTGAGCGTAACCATAACCCAGAAGAAGAGCCATTAACGCGCACACGGCATCTAGCTGAATTAATCGCAAAGGTTAGTCCGATGAAAGATCGGCACAAACACCCAGCGACGCGTAGCTTCCAAGCCATACGAATTTATATCAACAGTGAATTGGAAGAGATAGAAAAAGCGCTAGAAGGCGCAATGAACGTTTTAGCGCCACAAGGTCGTTTATCGGTTATTAGCTTCCATTCTTTGGAAGACAGGTTAGTCAAACGGTTTATCCGCAAAAACAGTAAAGGGCCATCAGTACCAGCAGGTATTCCTCTAACTGAAACGCAGATTAAAGCGTTAGGTGCAGCGCAGTTACGTGACTTAGGCAAGATGAAACCTTCGGAAAACGAAATTGACGAAAACCCACGCGCACGGAGTTCCGTGTTGCGGTTTGCTGAAAAGGCGGCGGAATAATGGTTCCAGAAAGGCACAGCCTAGCACGCGTCATTGGGCGTGATTTATTTCGTTATGGCATCGTTCCTTTGATTTTATTGTCTGCAATTATAATTAGTGCCGTTTTTGTCGTGACTACCGCACATGAAACGCGTTTGTTAACGGCCGCAAAAGATAAATTGTATGAAGAAAAAGACTTATTAGATATCGAATGGCGCAATCTGATCCTTGAAGAAAATGCCCTTGCGAGCCATAGCCGAATAGAACGTTTATCGGTTGAAAAATTACAGATGGTACAAGTTGAACCATCACAAGAAAAAATTATTGTTTCTAAGCAATAAAAAGGTTCCTAATGAAAGCACCAAAAACAGCGAAAAACAAGAAACAAGAAGAAAGCACCAGCTTTGTCCGCTGGCGCTTTATTTTGCTGTGCGGATGCATTGTCTTGGCGTTAGCAGGGTTGCTAACTCGGGTGGCTTATCTGCAAATTATTGCGCCAGAGAAACTGGTGAAAGAAGGCGATATGCGCTCTTTACGAGTGCAAGAAGTTGCAACCTCTCGAGGTATGATCAGCGACCGAGAAGGGCGGCAACTTGCAGTCAGTGTGCCAGTCAATGCGATTTGGGCAGACCCCAAAGAGGTGTTTGAAAAAGGGGGGATCAGCAATGACGAACACTGGAAAGCACTGGCAGACGCACTTGAAATTCCATTAGAACAAATTACGAGCAAAATATCGGCCAATCCAAGAGGCCGTTTTGTGTATTTAGCGCGTCAAGTTAACCCCTCTATTGGCGATTACGTTAAAAAACTAAAAATACCGGGTATTTACTTACGCAAAGAGTCTCGTCGTTATTACCCATCAGGCCCAGTTACCGCTCACTTATTGGGGGTAACAAATATTGATGGCGAAGGCATTGAAGGGGTTGAAAAAAGCTTTGACCGTTGGTTAAAAGGTGCGCCGGGCGAACGTACAGTCCGTAAAGACCGTAATGGGCGAGTAATTGAAACGATTTCGTCTATTGATAGCCAAGCCGCGCATAATTTGACATTAAGTATTGATGAACGAATTCAATCGATTGTTTACCGTGAACTCACACGTGGCGTGCAGGAAAACAAAGCTGAATCGGGTGTGGCAATTTTAGTGGATGTTCATACCGGTGAAATTTTAGCGATGGCGAATAGCCCATCCTACAACCCAAATAACTTAACCGGTACATCAATGGATGCAATGCGTAACCGTGCCATTACGGATATTTTCGAACCGGGTTCGACGGTAAAGCCGATGGTGGTTATGAGTGCACTCCATAATAAAATTATCAAAGAAAATACAGTACTTAATACTTATCCGTATCGTATTAGTGGACATGAAATCAAAGATGTTGCCCGGTATGCAGAATTAACAATCACTGGGATTTTACAGAAGTCGAGTAACGTGGGTGTTTCTAAACTGGCGTTAGCGATGCCAGCCACAGAGTTGGTGGATGTGTATAGCCGCTTTGGGTTTGGCAAGCCGACTAATCTGGGGTTAGTCGGGGAAAGTAGTGGCATCTTTCCAAGTAAAAAAACACGGTGGTCTGATTTAGATAGGGCCACCTTTTCTTTTGGCTACGGGCAAATGGTAACACCGTTACAGTTAGCGCGAGCCTACGCAACCATTGGTAGTTTTGGTATTTATCGGCCTCTATCCATCACGAAAGTTGACCCACCAGTGTCAGGAACGCGTGTTTTTCCTGAACCAATCATGCGAACAGTGGTTCATATGATGGAAAGCGTGGCTTTACCCGGAGGCGGGGGAGCACGAGCCGCGATTAAAGGCTACCGTATTGCTATTAAAACAGGGACTGCGAAAAAAGTGGGTCCTGAAGGGCGTTATATTAATAAATATTTGGCTTACGCTGCTGGTGTTGCGCCTGCGAGCAATCCACGCTATGCGTTAGTGGTGCTTATTAATGAGCCAAGCGCGGGTAGTTATTATGGTGGTGCAGTATCTGCGCCTGTATTTGGTTCGATTATGGGAGGCGTTTTACGATTGATGAACGTTGAACCCGATGCATTACAACCAAACGAACAAAATGAAATTGTAAATAGTCAAAAAGAGGTTAAAAGTGGCAGATCGTAATCTTTGTGATCTTCTCTCACCCTTTGGTGTGAGCACAACTCCAATCTCACTGCGTGAGATGACGCTAGACAGTCGAAAGGCTGCCGCGGGCGATCTGTTTATTGCAATAAAAGGCCATCAATCGGATGGGCGACACTATATTCCTCAAGCCATTGCGCAAGGGGTTTCTGCTGTGATAGCAGAAGCGGAAGATGAAGCTGTTGAAGGTGAAATCCGTTTCGTTCATGGCGTTCCTGTTATTTATTTAAATGACCTAAATAACCGTTTATCAGCCCTTGCAGGTAAGTTTTATCAGCAGCCATCAGCAAATATGAAACTTGTCGGTGTGACCGGTACTAATGGCAAAACAACTACGACACAATTAATTGCTCAGTGGGCTCAAGGGTTAGGGGAAACTAGCGCTGTAATGGGTACCGTGGGTAATGGTCTATTAGGCCATGTATCACCAAGTGAAAATACGACGGGTTCTGCGGTAGATATCCAACTTGAATTGACCCAATTATTAAACCAAAAAGCAACATTAACTGCGATGGAAGTATCTTCCCATGGCTTAGTGCAAGGGCGTGTTGCCGATTTACAGTTTGATGCTGCTGTGTTTACTAACTTAAGCCGTGACCACCTTGACTATCACGGTGATATGGAAAGCTATGAAGCCGCGAAATGGCTATTGTTTTCTACGCATAATACAAAATCGCAAATCATTAATGCAGATGATGTTATTGGCTTGAAATGGCTACAACGTTTACCACAAGCCTGCGCTGTTACGATGGAAAACCGTATCCCAGCAAACTGGCAAGGGCCATGGTTGAAGGCCACTGAAGTGGAATACCACGACAAGGGCGCGACCATTCATTTTGACTCCACGTGGGGCAAAGGCGCATTCGAAAGCCCACTGATGGGGGCATTTAATGTCAGCAACTTATTAGTTGCAATGGCAACCTTGCTAATGATGGAGTATCCATTGGATAAACTGCTTGCGGCGGCCTCTTCATTGTCGCCTGTTTGCGGTCGAATGGAAGTGTTCAGTGCACCAAATAAACCGACCGTTGTTGTCGACTATGCACATACCCCAGACGCATTAGAAAAAGCTTTAGCGGCAGCGCGTTTACATTGTAAAGGGCAACTTTGGTGCGTATTTGGGTGCGGTGGTGACCGTGACAAAGGTAAGCGCCCTCTAATGGGAGCAGCCGCGGAAGAGTATGCAGATAAAATCGTTATCACTGACGATAACCCACGCAGCGAAGACCCAATTGATATTATCAACGACATCATGGCGGGCTTATTAGATTCAAGCCGTGCTTTGGCCATTCCGGGTCGCCCAGAAGCCGTGACAAACACTATTTTGCAGGCATCCCCTGATGACATGATTGTGATCGCTGGTAAAGGTCATGAAGATTATCAAATTATTGGCAACCGTAAGTTAGATTACTCAGACCGTCTAACGGTAGCCCGTCTGTTGGGGGTAATCGCATGATCTCGCTAACACTCGCACAACTGGCACAAATTACTCAAGGGCAGGTTGAATTTGCTCCAGATACAACGCTCTTGATCAGCGCAGTGAGTACGGATAGCCGTAAAATTGCTGAAAACAGTCTCTTTATTGCTTTAAAAGGCGAACGCTTCGACGCTCATGATTTTGCACAGCAAGTGGTGGCTGTGGGGGCGAAAGCGTTACTCGTTGAGCGCAAGCTGGACGTGGATTGCCCTCAAGTTATCGTGCGAGACACTCGCATTGCCATGGGGCAGTTAGCGGCATGGGTTCGTCAGCAAAGTAGAGCTCGAATTGTTGGTTTGACGGGCTCTTCAGGCAAAACATCTGTTAAAGAAATGACCGCATCCATTTTATCTGAGCGTGGTAAAACCTTATATACCGCCGGTAATTTAAACAACGATATTGGTGTGCCTTTGACACTGTTTCGTTTAACTCATGATGATGACTTCGCTGTGATAGAAATGGGTGCAAATCACCCAAATGAAATTGCCTATACAACCCATATCGTCAAACCAGAAGCCGCGTTAGTTAACAATTTATTTGCTGCGCACTTAGCGGGCTTTGGTTCACCAGAAGGGGTTGCGACAGCCAAAGGTGAAATTTATCAAGGTGTTCCTGAAGAAGGAACTGCGATTGTTAACCTTGATAGCTACAGTGACAAATGGCAGTTTCAGCCACGCCAAACCGTTTGGTATTACTCGTTAACACAACAAGCAAAAGCAGATTTCTATCCTTCTGATATCCAAGTGAAACAGCTGACAACGGATTTTGTGTTACATACCCCTGTTGGAAGCGTTGATATCACCTTACCATTACCGGGGCTACATAATATCGCGAATGTGTTAGCGGCGAGTGCATTGGCGATTTCAGTGGGTGCTAGCCTAGAAGATATCAAAAACGGCTTAGCAAAAACACAAGCGGTACCAGGGCGTTTATATCCCGTGCGCTTAAGTGAGCACAAAGTGGTATTAGACGACACTTATAATGCCAATGATGGCTCAATGATCGCGGCAATTCATGTCCTCGAAAAAATGCCGGGCTACCGTATCTTGGTGGTGGGGGATATGGGGGAGCTGGGCGATTATGCAGAAGATTGCCATCAGCGTGTTGGTGTTGCCGCTAAGCAGGCTGGTTTAGACAAAGTATTCAGTGTTGGTCAACTAAGTGAGTTGATCAGCCAATTTAGTGAATGTGGTGAGCATTTCACCGTGAAAGCAGATTTATTAACCCGACTAATTCCGCTAGCGCAGCAGAAGGACGTTGTTTCTATTTTAGTTAAAGGTTCACGCAGCTCCGCTATGGAAGATGTCGTGAATGCATTGAAGGAGTGCTTCGAATGTTAGTCTGGCTTGCCGAAATGTTGGTCCACAAGTTTTCTGTTCTGAACGTCTTCTCTTATTTGACGTTCAGGGCCATTGTCGGTTTGCTAACAGCACTCGCTATTGCATTGTGGATGGGGCCTCATTTAATTGCTTACCTGCAAAAAATGCAAATTGGCCAAGTCGTTCGTAACGAAGGCCCAGAGTCTCATTTTAGTAAACGTGGAACCCCAACTATGGGCGGGTTATTGATTTTATTTTCAATCACCGTTTCAACGTTGCTATGGGCGCGCTTAGACAACCCTTACGTTTGGTGTGTTCTGCTCGTGCTTGTTGGGTATGGCATAGTCGGTTTTGTTGACGACTACCGTAAAGTGGTTCGTAAAGACACGCGTGGTTTAATCGCCCGTTGGAAATATTTCTGGCAATCGGTGATTGCGTTAATTGTTGCCTTTTCCATGTATGCGATTGGTAAAGATACCCCTGCGACGCAATTGGTCGTGCCATTTTTCAAAGATGTGATGCCACAACTGGGCATGCTGTATATTTTGCTGACGTATTTTGTGATTGTTGGAACCAGTAACGCCGTAAACCTCACAGATGGTTTGGATGGCTTAGCTATCATGCCAACGGTATTTGTTGCCGCAGGCTTTGCATTAGTGGCATGGGCAACAGGTAACGTCAACTTTGCCAGCTACTTACATATTCCATTTTTACCCCATGCAGGTGAACTGGTGATTGTCTGTACTGCCATTGTGGGGGCAGGGCTAGGTTTCTTATGGTTTAACACTTATCCAGCGCAAGTGTTTATGGGGGATGTTGGCTCATTGGCACTTGGCGGTGCTCTAGGGACTATTGCGGTATTACTGCGCCAAGAGTTTTTACTGGTGATTATGGGCGGTGTGTTCGTCGTTGAGACACTGTCAGTTATTTTACAAGTCGGTTCATTTAAATTGCGCGGACAACGTATTTTCCGTATGGCACCAATTCACCACCATTATGAATTGAAGGGTTGGCCAGAACCACGTGTTATCGTGCGTTTCTGGATTATCTCATTAATGCTAGTCCTGATTGGGCTGGCAACCTTAAAGGTGCGTTAAGATGGTCGATTATCAGGGTAAGAGCGTAGTCATTATTGGGCTGGGGGTAACCGGCCTATCTTGCGTTCACTTTTTCCTTGCTCGCGGTGTTGTGCCGCGTGTTATGGATACCCGTTCAGTACCACCGGGGGTAGACAAACTCCCGGCAAATGTGGAATGCCACAGTGGTAGCTTAAATAATAGCTGGCTACAGGCCGCCGATTTAATTGTCGCGAGCCCAGGAATTGCGTTGGCAACGCCTCAGTTGCAGCAAGCGGCAGAAAACGGCATCGAAATTGTGGGTGATATCGAACTGTTTTGCCGTGAAGCGGATGCACCGATTGTCGCCATTACAGGTTCAAATGGTAAAAGTACTGTCACATCATTGGTGGGTGAAATGGCGAAAGCCGCGGGTATTTATGTTGGTGTTGGTGGCAACATTGGTACGCCCGCACTTTCATTACTCAATGCGGGGCATCGTTTATACGTTTTAGAGCTTTCAAGCTTCCAATTAGAAACCACATCAAGCTTAGAAGCGACGGCAGCGACGGTCTTAAATATTAGTGAAGATCATATGGATAGATATCCATTAGGCTTAGAGCAGTACCGTGATGCGAAATTAAAAATTTATCATAATGCCAAAAACTGCATTGTTAACGTGCAAGACGCGCTGACCTTACCTTCGAACCATACATTGGATGAATGCATTAGCTTTGGCTTAAATAGTGGTGACTATTTCTTTGATACTCAAAAACGGGTGTTAGTGGCGAAAGGGAAAGTGCTGTTTGATGTCAACGAAATGCACTTAACGGGTCAACATAATTATCTCAATGGGTTGGCTGCGTTAGCATTGGCAGATGCCGTGAATATTCCTCGCCCAGCGTGCCTTCAAGTATTGAAAGAGTATACGGGGTTAGCACATCGCTTCGAATTAGTGTTATTCAACAACGGTGTACGCTGGATTAATGACTCTAAAGCCACCAATGTTGGAAGTACGGAAGCCGCGTTAAATGGGTTACATGTGGATGGCAATATCTATTTATTATTGGGCGGTGATGGCAAGTCAGCTGATTTTTCACCACTAAAACAATATGTTGTTGCTGATAACTACCGTCTATACTGCTTTGGCCGTGATGGAAAAACATTAGCTGATATGGCTCCTGAAAAATCTGTCTTGACTGAGACGATGGAACAAAGCTTACGCCAAATTGCACCCCAATTAAAAGCGGGGGACATGGTGTTGTTATCCCCTGCATGTGCCAGTTTGGATCAGTTTAAAAGTTTTGAGCAGCGTGGAACTGTCTTTGCTCAATTAGCCCAGGAGTTAGGTTAATGACGATACCGGGTGCGATGCGTTTAAAAAATTGGGTCATTGGTGAAAAAAATGGCGTGATTTCAGGCTCAACGCTTTACGACCGTACATTAGTGTGGTTGGCATTCGGTTTAGCCGCAGTGGGTTTTATCATGGTCACATCCGCTTCCATGCCTGTTGGCCAGCGCTTAACGGAAGATCCTTTTTATTTCGCTAAGCGCGATGTGGTGTATATCGTTATCGCGTTTATTTTAGCCCTAGTTGTCATGCGTATTCCGATGGCTGTTTGGGAAAAGTATAACTTCGTCTTGTTGATGGTTTCACTTGGCATGCTCGTTGTGGTACTGGTCGCAGGTAGTTCAGTTAACGGAGCATCACGCTGGATAGACGTCGGTTTGGTAAAAATTCAACCGGCAGAAATTTCGAAATTTACGTTATTTTGTTACGTGTCCAGTTATTTAGTGCGCAAGTCTGATGAAGTCAAAACCCGTTTTCTTGGTTTTATCAAGCCGATGTGTATTTTGATTGTTATGGCGTCATTGCTTTTACTACAACCTGACTTAGGGACTGTTATCGTACTCGTGGTAACCACTCTCGGTCTGTTGTTTTTAGCGGGAGCAAGATTAGCGCCATTTATTATTGGTATTGCCGCTTGTGCAGTGGGGGTATTGGCTTTGATTTGGTTCGAGCCGTACCGCTTACGTCGAGTGACGTCATTTTTGAACCCGTGGGATGATCCTTTTGGCAGTGGTTATCAGCTAACCCAATCTTTAATGGCCTTTGGTCGTGGTGAAATGTTTGGGCAAGGCCTTGGTAACTCAGTACAAAAATTAGAATACTTGCCAGAAGCACACACTGACTTTATTTTCTCTGTCTTAGCTGAGGAACTCGGGTACTTTGGCGTGGTATTGGTTTTATTGATGGTCTTCATGTTGGCATTTAGGGCAATGATGATTGGTCGTAGGGCATTGATGTCAAAGCAATTATTTGGTGGTTATTTGGCTTGTTCAATTGGTATTTGGTTTACTTTCCAAGCCTTGGTTAACGTCGGAGCCGCATCAGGTATGTTGCCGACAAAAGGGTTAACATTGCCACTCATTAGTTATGGTGGTTCAAGTTTACTGGTGATGGCTGCCGCCATTGCGATATTACTGAGAATTGATTTTGAAACACGCCTTGAAAAAGCGCAGGCGTTTGTAAGGAGCACTAAATGAGTCAGGCAAAGAAATTACTCGTCATGGCAGGTGGTACCGGAGGGCATGTTTTTCCGGGGTTAGCTGTGGCTCATTATTTGCAGGCTCAAGGGTGGGAAATCCGTTGGTTAGGTACGGCTGACAGAATGGAAGCCACATTAGTCCCTAAGCATGGTATTGATATTGAATTTATTCAAATTTCAGGGCTCAGGGGTAAAGGTATTGCTGCACAACTGGGGGCTCCATGGCGTATTTATAAAGCTATCCGCCAAGCAAGAACGATTATCAAACGTTATCAACCCGATGCGGTATTAGGCATGGGGGGCTATGTTTCAGGTCCCGGTGGTATTGCGGCATGGCAATGCGGTGTACCGGTTGTACTTCATGAACAAAATGGTATCGCAGGGTTAACGAATAAATGGCTATCTCGAATTGCAAAAAGAGTATTACAAGCCTTTCCAGGCGCATTTCCTAATGCACCCGTTGTTGGGAACCCGGTACGTGAGGATGTTTTAGCACTACCAGCACCCCAAGTGCGCCTAGCAGGCCGAGAAGGCGCTGTACGTGTTTTAGTTGTTGGTGGTAGCCAAGGAGCACGGATTTTGAATCAAGTGATGCCTCTAGTTGCTGAAAAAGTAGGCAAACAGTTAAATATCTGGCATCAAGCGGGAAAAGGCAGTAAGGAATCAACAGAAGCATTGTATAATGAGCATATGCAAGTTTCAGGCAATTCCGAGTATAAAGTTACTGAATTTATTGATGATATGGCGCAAGCTTACGCATGGGCAGATATTGTTGTTTGTCGGTCTGGTGCACTAACAGTCAGTGAAATTGCAGCCGCAGGTTTACCGGCTATTTTTGTTCCTTTTCAACATAAAGACCGTCAACAGTATTGGAATGCATTACCGCTAGAAAAAGCGGGAGCGGCTAAAATTTTAGAACAGTCACAATTTACCGCAGATGCTGTGGCGAGCTTATTAGCGCAATGGGATAGAAACGAATTACTCTCAATGGCTGAAAAAGCGCATAGCTGTGCAATTACTGATGCAACAGAACGAGTTGCTGCCGTGATTTGCGAAGTGGCTAAATAATATTAGCCATAATTGATACCGAATTAATTAGAAGCGAAGAAATATAGTGAATACACAACAATTAGCGAAATTAAGAACATCAGTGCCAGAAATGAGAAGAGTCAGGCACATCCATTTTGTCGGCATCGGTGGTGCTGGCATGGGTGGTATCGCTGAAGTGTTGGCAAATGAAGGCTATGAAATTAGTGGTTCAGATTTAGCACCCAATGCAGTGACGCAACAACTAACCGCATTAGGCGCTACGATTTATTTTAATCACCGCCCAGAGAACGTTGAAAATGCGAGTGTTGTCGTCGTATCAACAGCGATTTCAAGCGAGAACCCTGAAATTCAAGCGGCCAACGAATTGCGTATTCCAGTTATTCGCCGTGCAGAAATGTTAGCTGAGTTAATGCGCTACCGTCACGGCATCGCAGTTGCAGGTACCCACGGGAAAACGACTACAACTGCGATGATTTCCGGTATTTACGCACAAGCCGGTTTAGACCCTACATTCGTCAATGGCGGGTTAGTTAAATCAGCAGGCACACACGCCCGTTTAGGTAGTAGCCGCTACTTGATTGCGGAAGCTGATGAAAGCGATGCTTCGTTCTTACATTTGCAACCGTTAGTTGCTGTTGTGACCAATATCGAAGCCGACCATATGGACACTTACCAAGGCGATTTCGATAATTTAACGAATACGTTCATTAATTTCTTGCACAATCTGCCATTTTACGGGCGTGCAGTGATGTGTATTGATGACCCCGTGATCCGCTCGTTACTACCCAAAATTGGTCGTTATATAACCACGTATGGTTTTAGTGAAGACGCTGATGTGCGTATCACCCAATATGAGCAAAAAGGGAATCAAGGCTTTTTCACCATTGCTCGTGAAAATATGCCAGAACTGACAGTAGTGCTAAATGCACCGGGGCGTCACAATGCCCTCAATGCGACGGCAGCCGTTGCTGTTGCAACTGAAGAAGGTATTGATGACCTTCATATTTTATCTGCACTAGTTGAATTTCAAGGTACGGGTCGTCGCTTTGATTTCCTAGGGAATTTCCCTCTGCGTAATGTGAATGGTAAAGAGGGGGAAGTGATGCTAGTCGATGACTATGGTCACCACCCAACGGAAGTTGACGCAACGATTAAAGCTGCGAGAGCAGGTTGGCCAGATAAACGCATTGTTATGGTGTTTCAACCGCATCGTTATACTCGTACTCGTGACTTATACGATGATTTTGTTAATGTTTTAGGGCAAGTAGATGTGCTGCTAATGTTAGATGTATATTCAGCGGGTGAAAAGCATGTACCGGGTGCAGATAGCCGCTCATTATGCAGAACAATTCGTGGTCGCGGTCAGATTGATCCTATTTATGTCGCAGATACTGAACAAATTCCACATATTTTAGCTCAAACTCTTGATGAAAATGATTTAATTTTAGTTCAAGGCGCAGGAAATATTGGTAAAATAGCGAAAAGTCTGGCTGAAGCAAAATTACAGCCACCGATGGTTGAGGAATAAAAATGACAGAGAAAGTTGCGGTTCTATTAGGGGGCTCATCCGCTGAACGTGAGGTTTCACTTCAGTCAGGAAATGCCGTGCTGGCGGGGTTACGTCAAGCAGGCATTGATGCTCATCCTATTGACCCCCAAGACTTCCCTGTAGAAACATTGAAAGATGCAGGTTTCAACAAAGTTTTTATTGCGTTACATGGCCGCGGTGGTGAAGACGGGACATTGCAAGGGCTGCTAGAAACATTAAATCTGCCTTATACCGGCAGTGGTGTCATGGCTTCAGCGCTGAGCATGGATAAGTTGAGAACAAAACAATTATGGCAAGGTGCAGGGTTAAGTGTATCGCCATATGTTTCCTTAACAAAGCAGCAGTATAAGCAGGCTTCTTGTGAGCAAATTGTTGCTAAAGTTCAATTGCTAGGGTTACCGCTTATTGTGAAGCCGAGTTTAGAAGGCTCCAGTGTTGGCATGAGTAAAGTTGATAGCTTAGAGACACTGCCCGCTGCATTGGAACTCGCCTTTCAATTTGATGAAACATTGTTAATTGAAAAATGGTTGAGTGGCCCGGAGTTTACGGTTGCAGTGTTGGGAGATAACACGCTGCCGTCAGTTCGTATCCAACCACCTGGCATTTTTTATGATTACGAAGCGAAATATTTATCTGATGAAACTCAATATTTTTGCCCTAGTGGTTTAGGTGAACAGCTCGAATCTAAACTCGCAGACTTAGCGCTGAAAGCATACCAAGCCGTTGGCTGCGAAGGTTGGGGGCGAGTTGATGTAATGCAAGATAACGATGGTCAATTTTATCTGCTGGAAGTTAATACATCGCCAGGTATGACAAGCCATAGCTTAGTACCGATGGCCGCTCGTCAAGCAGGTATGAGTTTTTCACAGTTAGTTGTGCAAATTTTGAAATTGGCTCGTTGATATGTCACAAGCAGCATTAAACGTTAGGCATAATCAGAAGAACGACGAGGATCCGCGTTCAGGACCCAGTAATGGCGCGTTTTTAGGTGGGTTATTTTTCTTTCTATTTGTTGTCGGCACTATCATCTGGAGCGGTTGGATGGTGATGACTTGGATGAAAGATGCTGACAGGCTGCCGATGTCTAAATTGGTGTTAACGGGTGAGCGTCATTACACCAAAAATGATGATGTCAGAAAGGCTATTTTAGCGTTAGGGCAGCCAGGGACGTTTATGACCGTCGATGTCAACGCTATCCAGAACCAAATAAGTATGTTGCCATGGGTACGTCAAGTGACAGTGCGTAAACAATGGCCAGATGAATTGAAAATTCATATTGTTGAATACCGCCCATTCGCTAGGTGGAATGATCAAAACATGGTGGATGAGCAAGGCCGAGTATTTAATTTGCCGGTTAGCGAAAATGGTAAAGGGGATTATGTGTTGCTTTATGGCCCACAAGGTAGCCAGAAAGAGGTTCTCAAAGAATATTCTGTCTTTAAGAACACATTAGCGGCACATAACCTAAAGCTAAAATCACTATCGATGACAGCCAGACACGCATGGCAAATTATTTTAGACAACGATGTTAGAATTGAATTAGGTAAGAAAGATGTGTCAGAGCGGTTAAATAGGTTCCTTGAACTGTATCCGCTTTTGCAGCAAACAACGGATAAACGCGTTGACTATGTTGACTTACGTTATTCCAATGGTGCTGCGGTGGGCTGGGCACCACTATTGGTTGATGCTCCACCGGAGTTACAATAAAAACGATGACTAATAACAAAAATTAGGCAGAAAAAATGATTAAAGCAACGGACAGAAAATTAGTGGTAGGCCTTGAAATTGGAACTTCCAAGGTATCAGCCCTTGTTGGCGAAATTCTGCCCGATGGTATGGTTAATATTATTGGGGTGGGAAGTTGTCCATCTCGTGGAATGGACAAAGGTGGCGTAAACGATCTTGAATCAGTGGTAAAATGTGTACAAAGAGCCATTGACCAAGCAGAACTGATGGCCGACTGCCAAATTTCATCGGTTTACCTTGCACTATCGGGTAAACACGTCAGTTGCCAAAATGAAATTGGTATGGTGCCAGTTTCAGAAGAAGAAGTGACGCAAGAAGATGTTGACAGTGTTGTGCATACAGCAAAATCGGTGCGTGTTCGTGATGAACACAGAATTTTGCACGTGATCCCGCAAGAATTTGCAATAGATTACCAAGAAGGGATCAAAAACCCAGTTGGTTTATCGGGTGTACGTATGCAAGCTAAAGTTCATTTGATCACCTGCCATAACGATATGGCGAAGAATATCGTCAAAGCCGTTGAACGTTGTGGGTTAAAAGTTGATCAGCTTATTTTTGCCGGTCTCGCTGCAAGTTATAGCGTTTTAACGGAAGATGAGCGTGAATTAGGTGTATGTGTCGTCGATATCGGTGGCGGCACAATGGACATGGCGGTTTATACTGGTGGGGCTTTACGCCATACGAAAGTGATTCCATATGCAGGCAATGTGGTGACAAGTGACATCGCGTATGCGTTTGGAACGCCACCCAGTGATGCAGAAGCCATTAAAGTGCGCCATGGTTGTGCAGTCGGTTCTATCGTCAGTAAAGATGAAACCGTTGAAGTACCAAGTGTTGGTGGGCGACCACCACGAAGTTTACAGCGTCAAACCTTAGCAGAAGTTATCGAGCCACGGTATACTGAGCTGTTAAACTTAGTAAATGAAGAAATTTTAAATTTACAGGAACAGTTGCGTCAACAAGGTGTCAAACACCATTTGGCAGCTGGGATCGTGTTGACGGGTGGAGCCGCACAAATTGATGGTCTAGTCGAATGTGCGCAAAAAGTGTTCCATACGCAAGTGCGAATTGGTACACCGCTCAACATTACAGGGTTAACGGATTATGCGCAGGAGCCATATTACTCAACAGCAGTAGGGCTTCTGCATTACGGTAAAGAAAGCCACTTAGGCGATGATACCGAAGTAGAAAAACGTGCATCAGTTAGCGGGTGGTTTAGTAAAATAACCAGTTGGCTGAGAAAAGAATTTTAATTTTGATAAAGAAGCATATTATTAGCTTCGAAAGTAGTAAGCACAAAACGGAGAGACATTATGTTTGAACCAATGGAGCTAACCAACGATGCGGTGATTAAAGTCATCGGCGTTGGCGGCGGCGGCGGAAATGCCGTTGAACACATGGTGCGTGAACGTATTGAAGGCGTCGAATTCTTCGCTGTCAATACAGATGCACAAGCGCTGCGTAAAACCGCAGTTGGACAAACTATCCAGATCGGTACAGGTATAACCAAAGGTCTGGGTGCAGGTGCAAACCCTGAAGTTGGCCGTAATGCCGCTGAAGAAGACCGTGAGGCGCTGCGTAATGCTTTAGATGGCGCGGATATGGTCTTTATCGCAGCAGGTATGGGCGGCGGTACAGGGACTGGTGCAGCGCCGGTCGTTGCCGAGGTTGCCAAAGAATTGGGTATTCTGACAGTTGCTGTTGTGACTAAGCCTTTCAATTTCGAAGGTAAAAAGCGCATGGCATTCGCAGAAGCAGGTATCACTGAGTTGTCAAAACATGTTGACTCATTGATCACTATCCCAAATGATAAATTATTAAAAGTACTTGGTCGTGGTATCTCATTACTGGATGCTTTCGGTGCGGCAAATGACGTACTAAAAGGTGCAGTACAAGGTATCGCTGAACTGATTACTCGCCCAGGTTTAATGAACGTAGACTTTGCTGACGTACGTACTGTGATGTCAGAAATGGGCTACGCGATGATGGGGTCAGGTGTTGCTCGAGGTGAAGATAGAGCAGAAGAAGCGGCAGAAATGGCTATTTCTAGTCCACTTCTTGAAGATATCGACCTGTCTGGTGCACGTGGTGTATTAGTTAACATCACGGCTGGCTTCGACCTGCGTTTAGATGAGTTTGAAACGGTAGGTAACACTATTCGTGCCTTCGCATCTGATAATGCAACAGTGGTAATCGGTACATCTCTTGACCCAGAAATGCACGAAGAACTGCGTGTCACTGTTGTTGCTACAGGTATTGGTATGGACAAACGTCCAGAAATTACTTTAGTTAGCAACAAAATGTCTCAGCAGGCGTCAATGGAGCAACGCTATCAGCAAATGCAAAATAGCATGTCTTCATTAACAGAAGAGAAACCAGCTGCTAAAGCAGTTAACGACCAAAATACGCAAACAAACAAAGAACCAGATTATCTTGATATTCCTGCGTTCTTGCGTAAGCAGGCCGATTAATTTTATTTATATTGGTTTCTCCGCTTTTTGTGCTAAAATTTCCTACTGATTATCTTGTATGATGATCAGTAGGACTTATAACATTGCGAGAAAAATACGATGATCAAACAACGGACACTAAAACGTATTATTACAGCGACTGGTGTTGGTTTACATACCGGCAAGAAAGTTACGCTTACATTACGTCCAGCGCCGGCCAATACCGGGGTCATCTACCGTCGTACTGACCTTAATCCACCGGTTGATTTTCCGGCAGATGCGAAATCAGTTCGTGACACCATGTTATGTACATGCTTAGTTAATGAAGATAACGTGCGTATTTCGACTGTTGAGCATTTGAATGCTGCCTTAGCAGGGTTAGGTATCGATAACATTGTTATTGAAGTCAATGCGCCTGAAATCCCTATTATGGATGGCAGTGCAGCACCATTTGTATTCTTACTGCTTGATGGCGGTATTGAAGAGTTAAATAGTGCGAAGAAATTTTTACGTATAAAAGAAACTGTACGTGTTGAAGATGGTGATAAATGGGCTGAAATGCGACCTTATAATGGGTTTAGCCTTGATTTCACAATTGATTTCCAACACCCAGCAATTGATAGTAGCACACAACGCTACTCACTTGATTTCTCAGCAGAATCATTTGTAAATCAAATTAGCCGTGCGCGTACTTTTGGCTTTATGCGTGATATTGAATATCTGCAATCAAAAGGCTTATGCTTAGGCGGTAGTTTCGACTGCGCCATCGTTGTTGATGACTATAAAGTTCTTAACGAAGATGGTTTACGTTTTGAAGATGAATTCGTTCGTCACAAAATGTTAGATGCAATTGGTGATTTATTTATGTGTGGGCACAACATTATTGGCGCATTCACAGCGTTTAAGTCAGGCCATGCATTGAATAACAAGCTGTTACAAGCGGTTTTAGCGAAAGAATCTGCTTGGGACCTCGTCACATTTGAAGACGAAGCTCAATTGCCTGTCGCATTCAAAGCACCTTCAACGGTGTTTGCATAAACTCAATTATGCAGCTACCTTCGAAAGTGAATCGAAGCTAGCCTTTTCTGTTGGTTGCACTAGTACTCTCTCCGGCTAGTGCAGCCAGCCGCTCAAACCTTTCTTTTAATCCTTTCGGGCTATTTTCTGCTAATTTCAAAAGTGTTTGCGCTGTTTGAGTGCTTATCTGTCGTTCGTTCATTTTTTGACTTGTTGAAGTTGTTTGCTTAGTTACTGAGCTATTTTGCCTCGATTTTCGCATAAGATCGGGGTTGATTCTGATGTCGATAGAAGATAAAGATGGTAGAATGGACGTTCTTAATGCAGAAAGAAGATTGAGTTTTTCGTAATTAAGTCGGGTCATCCAACTGGCATTTGCCACTTCAATGACCATAATATTATTACGGTAGTTTGCAACACGGCACATGGGTTTAATTTCAGCCGGTAGTAACCCTCTTACAGCCCGATTCAGTTTGATAATCGCTTTTGCATTACGCTGAATAGTTTGTAAAGTGTTCGATGATGTTGCCAATGATCCTTCAAGAACATCAAAAAGTGCTTGTGGATGACTATCTCTCATTTTTAGCTCCAGCTGAGAATGAAACAACGAATTACAAATAATAACTTTGTCACTTATTCATTATATAAGAGTTTGATGGGCATTTTAAATTTTTGGCGACAACTCGGAAGAAAATACTTTTGGTCCCACCTGTTATTAGGTGTGGTTGCCACGGGTGTCGGCTTGCCTACAATTTTAAATGCGTTATCAGAGTCTCAACATACACAGGTTAACTCTTCACCGGTTAATCGGCAAAACCAAGCTGTTACTGCCTTTGACAATTTATTTGCTCAACAGAGTTCCCAACGTTCTTCATCATCATCGTCATCTTATTCAGTAAATTACTGGCAGCAACATGCGGTAAGAAATGTCATTCGGCAGCTGACTTTTGCTTTTTCGGCAACGGAAGACGATGATGTAAACGCTGCAACAGAAGAGACAGAACAGCTTATTGTTCCACAATTGATGTTAGATACGCTGTATGCCATGTTAGCTCAGCGCTCACTTCAGTGGGATGAAAGTGTTATCCAATTTAGTCATTATAACTATCCTCATATTATTGCCTACCAACCTGCAATTTGGATTGCCCAAGTTCACGGTATTCGTGCTGGTCCGTTAACAGCCTAATCATCATTCATGACAAGCCAGCTTATGCTGCGCTGTTTTATGTCATAAAATTTATTAAAATTTAAAACAATTAATTGATTATTAGAGATTAAAACATGTTAACAAAGATTTTAACCAAAGTTTTTGGTAGTCGTAATGACCGCACGCTACGCCGCTTACGTAAAGAAGTTGAAAAAATTAACCGCCTTGAGCCAGACTTCGAAAAATTATCTGATGATGAGCTAAAAGCAAAAACGGTGGAATTTCGTGAGCGCTTAACGAAGGGTGAAAGCTTAGAAAGCATTATTCCTGAAGCATTTGCAACTGTTCGTGAAGCCAGTAAACGTGTATTTGGTATGCGCCACTTTGATGTACAGCTTATCGGTGGGATGGTACTAAATGAACGCTGTATCGCTGAAATGCGTACGGGTGAAGGTAAAACATTAACGGCAACATTACCTGCATACATCAATGCGTTAACCGGTAAAGGTGTTCACGTGGTTACGGTAAACGACTACTTAGCCAAACGTGATGCTGAAAATAACCGTCCATTATTCGAATTCTTAGGTTTAACTGTTGGTATCAACTTACCAGGTATGGCACCACCGGCAAAACGTGAAGCTTATGCAGCCGATATTACATACGGAACTAACAACGAATTTGGTTTCGACTACTTACGTGACAACATGGCATTTAGCCCTGAAGAACGTGTTCAACGTAAACTTCACTATGCATTAGTGGATGAGGTGGACTCAATCCTTATCGATGAAGCACGTACACCGCTGATTATCTCAGGCCCTGCAGAAGACAGCTCTGAACTGTATCAAAAAGTAGATAAACTTATCCCACATCTACAGCGTCAAGAAAAAGAAGATTCAGACACTTTCCAAGGGGAAGGCCACTTTTCTGTTGATGAAAAAGCACGTCAAGTAACCATAACTGAACGTGGGCTGGTATTAATCGAAGAGCTTCTGGTAAAAGAAGGTTTAATGGATGAAGGCGAGTCCCTATATTCACCTTCTAACATTATGTTAATGCACCATGTAATGGCAGGTTTGCGTGCTCACGCATTGTTTACTTTAGACGTTGATTATATTGTAAAAGATGGTCAAATCGTCATTGTTGATGAACATACCGGCCGTACAATGGAAGGGCGTCGTTGGTCAGACGGTTTACACCAAGCGGTTGAAGCGAAAGAAGGGGTTGAAATTCAAAATGAAAACCAAACCTTAGCTTCTATTACTTTCCAGAATTATTTCCGTTTATATGAAAAACTTGCAGGTATGACGGGGACTGCGGATACTGAAGCATTTGAGTTTAGTTCAATTTATAAACTCGATACAATTGTTATCCCAACTAACCGCCCAATGGTACGTAAAGATTTACCTGACCTCGTTTATATGAACGAAGCTGATAAGTTTGCAGCAATTATTGAAGATATTCGCGAAAGAACTGCTAATGGGCAACCCGTTCTTGTTGGTACAATTTCAATCGAAAAATCGGAATTGATTTCGAATGCGTTGAAAAAAGCTAAAATTGCTCATAATGTTTTGAATGCAAAATTCCATGCAATGGAAGCTGACATCATCGCGAATGCGGGCCAAGCTGGAGCTGTAACGATCGCAACTAATATGGCGGGTCGTGGTACAGATATTATGTTAGGCGGTAGCTGGCAAACTGAGGTTGCAGCATTAGAAGAGCCAACTCAAGAGCAAATTGATGAGATCAAAGCAAACTGGAAAGTACGCCATGATGCTGTTTTAGCTGCGGGTGGCTTGCATATTATTGGTACTGAGCGTCATGAGTCACGTCGTATCGATAACCAGTTACGTGGTCGTGCGGGTCGTCAAGGGGATGCAGGTTCATCTCGTTTTTACCTATCGATGGAAGATGCGCTGATGCGTATTTTTGCCTCTGACCGCGTTACTGGAATGATGAAAAAGTTAGGTATGAAACCGGGTGAAGCTATCGAGCACCCATGGGTGACCAAAGCTATCGCTAACGCACAGCGTAAAGTTGAAAGCCGTAACTTTGATATCCGTAAACAATTACTAGAGTATGATGATGTTGCAAGTGATCAGCGTCGTGCAATTTATACTCAGCGTAATGAATTACTGGATGGCGGAGATATCAAAGAAACAGTTGATAGCATTCGTGAGGACGTATTAACCACGACAATGGATGCCTATATTCCACCTCAATCACTTGAAGAAATGTGGGATATTGATGGTTTACATCAGCGCTTAGTCAATGATTTTGACCTCGATTTACCAATCAAAGAGTGGTTAGACAAAGAGCCAGAATTACACGAAGAAACATTACGTGAACGTATTATGGCAAAAGCGATCGAAGTTTATGATCGTAAAGAAGAAATTGTTGGCGCAGAAGCGATGCGTAATTTCGAAAAAGGTGTCATGTTGCAAACATTAGACACGTTATGGAAAGAGCACTTAGCGTCAATGGATTACTTACGCCAAGGTATTCATTTACGTGGTTATGCGCAAAAAGATCCTAAGCAAGAATACAAACGTGAATCTTTCAGCATGTTCGCTAACATGCTTGAAGCCTTGAAATATGAAGTGATTAGTACTTTGTCTAAAGTACAAGTTCGTTTACCTGAAGAGGTTGAAGCATTAGAACAACAGCGTCGCGAAGAAGCGGAGCGTTTAGCGAAAAGGCAACAATTAAGCCATGAAGCCGGTGCTGAATCTTTAATGACTGAAAATGAAGCTAAAATTGCAACTCAAGGTCACAAAATTGGTCGTAATGACCCTTGTCCTTGTGGTTCAGGTAAAAAATACAAGCAATGTCACGGCCGCTTAAACTAGTTCATCATTAACTCCAATATAAAGAAAAGGCGGGGTAACCCGCCTTTTTGACGAAAAAATTATGGAAAAAAAACATTTATATATCGCAGCTGGGATCATTCGTAACTCCCAAAAAAAAATTTTTATTACTAAACGCCCTGAAGGCACGCATATGGCTGGTTTTTGGGAATTTCCTGGTGGAAAGCTTGAAACGAATGAATCCCCTGAAGCAGCATTAGTTCGTGAGCTCGAAGAAGAAGTTGGCATTATAGTGACTAAGAGTGAGTTATTTCATCGTGTTGATCATGAGTTTGATGACCGCTTCATTACACTCTATTTTTTCATAATTTCTTCGTGGGAAAATGAACCTTACGGTAAAGAAGGGCAAGACTCGCGTTGGGTTTGTCAAGATGATCTTATTGCAGATGAGTTCCCACCGGCAAATCGTATCATTGTTGAGTTACTGACGCACAGAAGTGATCCACATAATAGCTGATATCGATATTAAGTGGAAAATACACAATGATATATTTTCCACTTAACTTACCGCTGTCTCGACTTAACGCATTATTTATCTGGTTGCTCGCTCCAATCATCGCTATCAGATATATCACCTTGACTTGCAATTCGTTTTTCTTCACTCGCCCACTCGCCAAGGTCAATGAGTTGACAACGCTTACTACAAAATGGCCGGAAAGGGCTATTTTCATTCCAAACAACGACCTTTTTACATGTAGGGCAATTTACTTCAATGATTTCACTCATAATTATATATCTCTAGCTAGCAACAGGATAACTCAAAATTAATAACATCTGGAAGTATACCATTCTCACTGTCGATATGTAGAAAGCGTAAGGCAAATCGTGTTTTATGACCTGAAATTTGCGGATAAATGAGATACTCAATGGATAATTTGATGCGTAGTAACTCTTTACCTTCGACATTATCTTGATAAAAACCATTATAGGATTCTTTAATTTCAAAGTTTCCACTTTGTCGAATTAATGTAAGAACGGTGTTTAATGCATTTTTCAGTGGGTCGAGGCTTTGTAACCATCCATTGATGGATTTATTTCGTTCGATTTGTGGGATATTCAACCAAAGCTGTAGTGTGGGGAGATCAAAACTACAACAACCACCGGGGATGCTTAAACGTTGACGTACCATACTGATAATTTTATCTGTTCGTAAATGGTGGCCAAAACGTGGGGCTGATATTAGTTTGGAGGTTGTCTCAGATAATTGTTCAAGTAATGTAGAAATTAATTGGTTATCGGCATTAGGGGCTTCGGCCCAACTCGCTAGCTGGCTCCGTTGTTTTTCGAGCTCTTTCATTAGCTCAGAGCGTACCTCTCCTCTATCAAGAATTTCAATTAGCTCTGAAACTGAACGGAAAAAGGCAATACCAGTAGAGTAGGAGGTAATATTACTTAGCTCATAAATTTGAGATAAAAGTGTTTCAAGGCGCAGCCAAGAACGAATTTTTTCATTCATTGGGTATTCATAAGTAATAAAATTTGTTGCAATTAATTCGCCCATTTTAATTCCTATTTTTTTATTTTTGCTAGCGTTAAGTACTGGTTATGAAAAGCAGCAACCTTGTCTGAGAGATCTGTATCATGAGAATGGTTTGTTATTATATCATTGGCATAACTAAGTCGTTTTTCACGGCTAACTTGTGCATTAAGTATATTAGTAACTTGCTCTAAACTGGTCTTATCTCTCTTTAAAGTACGCTGAATTTGCTCTTCAACAGTAACATCAACAACTAATACCCTATCAGCCAAATGATGAATATTATTTTCAATTAATAAAGGGACTACCCACAATAGATAAGGATAATTTACTTGTTGAAATTGTTTTTGTGTTTCTTGTTGGATCAACGGATGAAGCAAATCATTTAGCCATTTTTTTTCATCGGGTTTGGAAAAAATAATTTCTCTTAAACACTGCCTGTTTAGGTCTCCGTTCGGGAGAATAACACCGTTACCAAAGTGACGTTTAATGCTTTCTAAAGCTGGGGTGTTAGGCTCAACAACCTGCCGGGCAATCACATCTGCATCAACTAGAGGAACTCCAAGTTTAGCAAATTCGTTTGCAACAGTTGTTTTACCACTTCCAATACCACCTGTTAAAGCAACTATATAAGGCATATGATTATTCATTTACTCGTTAAAAAAAAATAGATTACACTGAAATAAATCATTTGTCTTCATCCAGAGTAATATTATGGTGAATAGGTTAAAAAACACATTTTCATATAAAATATTTAAGGTTAAATACCATATTGATATCTACATAAAATTATTTATAACTCAGTTATAACATTACCTAAGTTAAATATAGGGAGGTACATTGCTAGCATGATTGTACCTACCAGTATAGCAATAAGAACGAGTAAAATGGGTTCGAGATTTTTTAGGTTACGTTCTGTAATAAAAATATATTGCTCAGAATAATATTTGAATAAATAATTTGAGAAATAGTGTATTTTTCCAGACTCTTCGGCAATAGACATTAGTTGTACAGATAAATCAGGAAAAAATTTGGTTTGCTTCATAGCGTAGGAGAGCAAATCTCCTCTATGAACCGATGTGTGTATATATTTACAGTCTTTCTGATATTGAGGATTGCTGATAGTTTGAATTGTACATTTTAAACATTCAGATAATGACAACCCTACGTTGATAGTTGAATGCATCGTTAAGAAATATAGACTTAAATTATGGAGCTGTAATGATTTTTTGAAAATGGGTAGATGCATGATTATATTTTTTAATAAAACTAATGTTTTTTCCTTGAATTTAAATACTAGAGAGCATGCAAATAATAAAACAATAAATAAATAGAGTGAGTAATCTCGTAGGAGATTAGAGGTAAAAGTTATTATTTTTGTGATGAGAGGTAATTCATGTTGAACATTTTCATAGATGCTCTCAAATTGGGGAACGACATAGAACATCATAATGAGTAACAATACGATTGAAAATAAAGAAAGAATTATTGGGTATCGTATGGACTTGTTAATAAGTAGTGAAACTCTATTATTATGTTCCAAAATTTTGTTGATTGTACTAAAACTCTCCTCATATTGTCCTGTTTTCTCAGCAATGGTAATAATACTTATTAAAGTATCATTAAAAATTAATGGATGTTTTTGTAAGTATTGTGAGAGTTTTTCTCCTTTTTCCATATGAATTATTGAGCTTTCAATAATATCATTCCAAAAGGGAAGTTGGCAGTTAGTATGTAATATTTTTAAACATTGTACAAGATTAATACCTGATGAGGACAATAACGATAATTGATGAAAGAAATGAACTCTATAATTAATATTTTTTTTGTCTAAAGTGAATAATGATTTTAGCTTTATGTGTATAGGAATTAAGTTCCTTTCTGATATGTTAATAAAAGCATGTTTTTTACTTTTCGCTATTAGTGTACTATGCGTTAGTTGATTGTTAGAATCAATTGCGGTATATGAATAAATAAACATACTAATCCACTCCATTTCCAATAATGGAATAGATTTCTTGAATGGTTGTTTCCCCCCTTTCAACAAGATCTATACCAGCATTAAAAAGATTAATAAAATTATCTGGGCTCTCTAATGTATTCTTTGTGAGTATTTCACAAATATTTTTATGGTCGATGTATTCATAGACCGCGGTTCTTCCCATAAAACCAGAAAAACAGAGTTCACAGCCTTTTGAGGACCATTCATTTATTATATGGTTACTGTGTAATTTGGTTTTTTTAGGTATTACTTCTTTGCAGTGAGGGCAAAGTTTTCGTACCAATCGTTGTGCAATGACCATTTTCAGGCAAGACTTTAGTTGGCTATTTTCTATTCCTAGTTGGTTCATTCTCTCTATTGCACTGACTGTACAGTTTGTGTGCAATGTTGACAAAACTAGATGGCCAGTTTGCGCTGCTCTAGCCGCTATTTTGGCTGTTTCTTCATCACGAATTTCACCGATCATAATAACATCTGGATCTTGTCGTAGGAGTGCCCTTAAAATAAAAGAAAAATTAAGTTTATATTTTTCATTGACTTGAGTTTGATTGATTCCTTGTAGTGGAATTTCAATTGGATCCTCAATGGTTGTAATATTTCTTGATGACTGATTTAAATATTCTAAGTAACTATAAAGAGTTACTGTTTTACCGCTTCCAGTGGGTCCTGTAACTAAAATTAGCCCTTGAGGTCGATTTAAATATTCTTTTAATAAATCAAGAAGGGAAGAGCACATCCCTATGTGCTCTAAAGAATATTTTAATTGTGTATTCAAAATACGTAAAACTAATTTTTCACCGTGAATTGTCGGAATACTTGAAAGGCGAATGCTATAATTTTGCCCGTCAAAGTACCAACTCATTTGGCCATCTTGTGGAAGTCTTTTTTCCGCAATATTCATTTTTGCGAGTATTTTTATACGAGCAATAATTTCACTATTAATATCATAAGGTGGAGAAGGGATGAAATATAGCTTTCCATCGACTCGTAACCTAATTTTCAACCCATGCTTAGTCGGTTCAAGATGTATATCAGATGAACGTTTATGAATCGCTGTTTTTAATAATTCATCCACAAAGTTAATCGCAGGGGATGAAGTGTTTAATGGTTCAAGTTCTTTAGGTTGATAATGGGTTTCCTCCTCTTTTATTTCATGTATTGTGTTATTAAAATAATGGTCTATTTTTTCTTTTGGCCAAATGTCGTAACATACGGGGACACTAGCAATGAATTTTAATGTTGCTATTAAATTATCATCTGGCTTTTTAACTACCGCTATCGACAACCTCTTTTGATTATAGTCGATGATTATAATGTAATTTCTATCACATAGACTCTTAAGTTCTTTATAAATGAACTGATCGTTTTTAGCTATATTCATGTAAATTACTCCAATTAAAATACAAAGGTTTTTTCACACAATGACTTTAATTTTATATTGTTTTTGCTTTCACAAACAACAGCCCAATTAAAAGAAGTGTTTGAGGTAGGAAGTGTTGGTGTTAATGTAACTTTTAAGCCTGCTAATGATTTATCTGCGGAAAATGTAATAACACCTGATTTAACTTCTATTTTACTTATATATCTCCCTGTTATGTTGTTAGGGATATCATCATTACCTCCGTTGCATTGTGATAAGCCACTCCGGTTAAAACTACATATTTCCACACTGTTTTTATAAGGGATGACGGTTTGGAGTACATCGGTAATTGCTGCTTTTTGCATATAGCTTTGATAGCCAGGGATCGCAATAGCACTTAAAATTGAAATGATTGCAATGACTACCATAATTTCAATGAGTGAAAATCCTTGTTGATTCATAAATAAAACCTCCGTTGTTAAGTGAGGCTGTATCATAATTAGATTTTTAATTTAAAATTAGAGATTAAAAAAAACAGTGCGAAGCAATTTGTAAATTTTTATTGAAATAGAGATTAGATTGCATTTTTCTTCGAACAGCTTCGCAATAAATAACAAAAATAACATAGAAGATGGGATTTAATGAAGAATTAGGCGAAAATAAACGTATCCATATTACATTGGCGGATAACGTTAATATAATTATTAAACTAATAATTATTTAACTTATTCTTATAGTATGGCCAATCAAAAAATGGACCTGGATCTGTTTTACGGCCAGGGGCAATATCACTGTGACCAGCAATATTATTTTTGATTAGTGGGTATTCAATTATAAGTAAATTAGTTAAATAAGTAAGGGACTGATACTGTTCTTCTGTAAATGCTTCAAAATCAGTACCTTCTAGTTCAATACCAATAGAGAAATCGTTACATTTTTCATGACCTTGATAGGAAGACTGCCCTGCATGCCAAGCTCGTAAATGAAAAGGAACATATTGAATAATTGTACCATCACGGCGTATTAGACAATGAGCTGAAACACGAAGATGTTTGATTTCATTAAAAAATGGATGTTCATCAGGGTTTAAAGTTCCTGTAAATAATTGATTTATATAAGGGCCACCGAATTGACCTGGCGGAAGGCTGATATTATGAATGACAAGAAGAGAAGGTATGGTATTAGTGGGGCGCTCATCATGATGTGGAGAAGGGATATGAGTCACATTATTTAGCCAACCATTGTGTATTTTCATATCGTTATCCATAGTATTCTCTTTTCTTTTTTGTTAACACTCGTTATCTGTAAACGAAAAGATTAGCATATATGAAACGAAGCGAGTGTATATTTTGGAGTTAAAAATGACTATACGGCGATATGATGAACAACAAAGACGCGAAAAACTGTTTGAGCGGTTACAAATTGATATTCCTTTTATGGTCAGTGTTGCTTTGAAAGAGGACTTAGACCAATCTCTTGATTATAAAAAAGATATTACTGGACAGTTATTAAATTCAGATACGCAAGCAAGTGCTCGAATTATTACTCGTGAACAGGGTGTTTTTTGTGGTAAGCAATGGCTAGATGAAGTCTTTCTTCAACTTGGCGGGCAAGTCAACATTGATTGGAAAGTTCAAGATGGCGAAACCGTTACGCCTAACCAAGTTCTCTGTGAGATGCATGGCCCATCACAAATTTTATTAACTGGTGAGCGCACCTCTTTGAATTTCATTCAAACACTTTCTTCTGTTTCAAGTATAACGGCTGAATATGTAAAACAAATCGCAGATACGAGAACTAGGTTACTTGATACGCGAAAAACCATACCAGGCTTAAGAACCGCTTTAAAATATGCGGTATTGATGGGCGGTGGGTTTAATCATCGACTAGGCTTATCCGATGCTTACTTAATAAAAGAAAACCATATTATATCCGCAGGTTCAGTCGAACGAGCTGTTGAATTAGCGCGTAGCGCCCATCCAGATGTCCCAATTGAAATTGAAGTAGAAAGCTTAGATGAGTTATTACGAGCCTTAAAAGCGAATGCTGATATCATTATGTTGGATAATTTTACTCCAGTTATGATGAAAGAAGCGGTAGTGTTAACGGCAGGAAAGGCGGCACTTGAAGTTTCTGGCGATGTCACATTAGAAACGATAAAAGAGTTCGCAGAAACAGGGGTTGATTTTATTTCTGTTGGGGCGCTAACCAAACATATTAAAGCCATGGATTTGTCTATGCGTTTTATTGATAGGGATAGGTAAGTGATCCGGTTAATACACTAAGAGGCCTTAACAGAGCTCATTAACCTTAGTGTTATTGTTGAAATCTTTACATTAGTCACCTATTTACGTTAGTGTGTTAAATAGCTGATTAACACCTCAATCATTCGTTAGCAAATTGTATTTTGGCATTGATTTAACTATTTAACGGGTTACAACGAAACATTTTGTAGCCCCTAACTAATCGAAGCTCGAAACCTTTTCTTATTTTCCTTGTCCACCTATAAATTGAAACATTACAGCGCTATTTTATTTTTGACACTAATTTTATTCTAAGATGATGGAATAAAATTAGTGTTATTCTACCAATAAAATTTGAGTTAAATTTAAAATCACCCATCATTTTAACACTCCATTAACAATGTTGTATTCCGAACGAGTAAGGATTGCAGTTAATGAGTTAATTTGATTTTAAATGCATTTATTTTGATTTTAAATTCATTGTATTGGTCGCTTTAACGTTTCAGTTTTTTGATTTTAGCATAAAAAATCGTTTTTAATGTTAAAATATGTCATGCCAAATTGCATATTTGGTTATCAATTCATGCTAAATTTTAAAAAAATTTGTTAAGATTTGCAGGATTTTATGATTTAGCGCAAGGTCTTTATGGACAGATAGTGAATACTTTGTTACTTTATTAACCCATAAATAAATTGGTATTACCAATTAACACTGGGTAATACGTAATCAATAGTTACTCACTTATGAATATGGCAGATTATGACTTACGGTAAAATTCGCCAACCAAAGTTATCAGATGTAATCGAGCAGCGTCTTGAACATCTTATTTTCGAAGGGACATTACGCCCTGGCGAAAAGCTGCCCCCTGAACGCGAACTAGCAAAGCAGTTTGACGTATCTCGGCCATCAGTGCGTGAAGCAATTCAAACATTAGAGGCGAAAGGCCTTTTATCTCGCCGCCAAGGTGGCGGAACCTTCGTGCAAAAGAAAATGTGGCAAAGCTTTAGCGACCCTTTAGCTCAGCTACTTGAAGGCAATCCTGAATCTCAATTTGATCTCCTTGAAACTCGCCATGCCCTTGAAGGTATTGCCGCTTATTATGCCGCACTTCGTGGTACAGATGAGGATCTTGAACGGATTCGCCAAAGCTATGAATTAATTAAGACAGCGCAAGAAAATGGCGGACTAGAAGCAGAGTCAGACGCGGTATTACAATATCAACTCATCGTGACTGAAGCTGCTCATAATGTCGTTTTATTACATCTTCTGCGTTGTATGATCCCGATGTTAGAACAAAATATTCGTCAGAATTTTGAGTTTTTATATACCCGTAAAGAAATGTATAAAGCAGTTAGTGAACACCGAGCACAGATTTTTGCCGCTATAATGGCAAGAGAACCTGAAAAAGCACGTGAAGCTTCTCATCGTCACTTAGCTTTTATCGAAGATTTACTGTTGGATATTAGCCGAGAGCAAACTCGCAGGGAACGTTCTTTACGTCGGTTACAGCAACATCCTGATTTGAATTAATAATATAGATCCTGACTGCTGCGTCTATATTATTGTGAATACTCTTGTTAAGAGTTAAAGCGGCAACTACATCAGGGCCTATCTTCCTGCTGTTTTATAGCAACTGGGAAAATAGCAGGAAGATAGGCTCCACATAAACATATAAAATAGATAACAGATAAGGAATACACCATGTCAGATATGTTAAAAAATGACGTGGATCCGATTGAAACTCGCGACTGGCTACAGGCGATTGAATCGGTCATCCGTGAAGAAGGTGTTGATCGTGCTCAGTTTATTATCGAACAGGTATTAAGCGAAGCACGTAAAGGCGGTGTTAATATTGCCGCTGGTGCATCTGGTCATTCTGATTACATCAACACAATTGCTGTTGAAGATGAGCCGGCATACCCTGGTAACATGGATTTAGAGCGCCGTATTCGCTCTGCAATTCGTTGGAACGCAGTGATGACAGTTTTACGCGCTTCCAAAAAAGACTTAGAGCTGGGTGGCCACATGGCTTCTTTCCAGTCATCAGCAACTTTATATGAAGTGTGCTTTAACCACTTCTTCCGTGCGCATAATAACAATGACGGCGGGGACTTAGTCTTCTTCCAAGGCCACATCTCTCCGGGTATTTACGCACGTGCGTTCTTGGAAGGCCGCTTAACTGAAGAGCAAATGAACAACTTCCGTCAAGAAATTGGTGGAAATGGTCTGTCTTCTTATCCACACCCTAAATTAATGCCTGATTTCTGGCAGTTCCCTACGGTATCAATGGGTCTGGGTCCAATTAATGCTATCTATCAAGCGAAATTCCTGAAATACCTTGATAACCGCGGACTGAAAGATACATCAGCTCAGCGCGTATATGCATTCCTTGGTGATGGTGAGATGGATGAGCCAGAGTCTAAAGGTGCAATTACTATCGCAACTCGCGATAAATTAGATAACTTAGTGTTTGTTATCAACTGTAACCTGCAGCGCTTAGATGGCCCAGTTACAGGTAATGGTAAAATTGTTAATGAACTAGAAGGTATCTTTAATGGTGCTGGCTGGCAAGTTATCAAAGTTATGTGGGGCGACCGTTGGGATGAATTACTGCGTAAAGATACGAGCGGTAAACTTGTTCAACTGATGAACGAAACCCTAGATGGCGACTACCAAACCTTTAAATCACGTGACGGTGCATACGTTCGTGAACACTTCTTTAATCGTTACCCAGAAACTGCAGCATTAGTTAAAGATATGACTGATGATGAAATTTGGGCACTGAACCGTGGTGGTCACGATCCGAAGAAAGTGTATGCTGCGTTCAAAAAAGCACAAGAAACTAAAGGTAAACCAACTGTTATTTTAGCGCAAACCATCAAAGGTTATGGTATGGGCGAAACAGCAGAAGGTAAAAACATTGCTCACCAAGTGAAGAAAATGAACATGGATGGCGTTCGTCATTTCCGTGATCAATTCAATGTACCTGTTGCTGATGAGCAAATTGAAAACCTGCCATACATTACGTTTGAAAAAGATTCCGAAGAGTACAAATATCTGCATGAGCGCCGTCAAGCGTTAGGTGGTTATTTGCCAGCGCGTCGTTCAACCTTTGATGAAAAATTGGATATCCCTGCTCTGGCAGATTTTAGCCAATTATTGGAAGAACAATCTAAAGAAATTTCAACAACTATCGCGTTCGTTCGTGCGTTGAACGTTATGTTGAAAAACAAATCGATCAAAGAGCGTTTAGTACCAATCATCGCTGATGAAGCGCGTACATTTGGTATGGAAGGTCTATTCCGTCAAATCGGAATCTATAGCCCTAAAGGCCAGCAATATACTCCGCAAGACCGTGAGCAAGTTGCTTACTATAAAGAAGACTCGAAAGGTCAAATTCTGCAAGAAGGTATCAATGAGCTGGGAGCGGGTTCTTCTTGGTTAGCGGCTGCGACATCATACAGCACTAACAACTTGCCGATGATCCCATTCTATATCTACTACTCAATGTTTGGTTTCCAACGTATTGGCGACTTGATGTGGGCAGCAGGTGACCAACAAGCTCGCGGTTTCTTAATCGGTGGTACTTCAGGTCGTACAACACTGAATGGTGAAGGTCTACAGCATGAAGATGGTCATAGCCATATTCAATCACTGACTATTCCTAACTGTATTTCTTATGACCCAGCTTTCGCTTACGAAGTTGCGGTGATCATGCAAGACGGTTTAGAGCGTATGTATGGTGAGAAACAAGAAAACGTTTACTATTACATCACGACGCTAAATGAAAACTACCACATGCCAGCAATGCCTGAAGGCGTAGAAGAAGGTATCCGTAAAGGTATCTATAAACTGGCTTCTGTTGAAGGTAGCAAAGGTAAAGTTCAGCTGTTAGGTTCAGGTTCGATGATGCGCCACGTGCGTGAAGCCGCTGATATCTTGTCTGCTGAGTATGGAATTGGTTCTGATGTCTATAGCGTGACTTCATTCACTGAATTGGCACGTGATGGCCAAGATTGTGAGCGTTGGAACATGCTGCACCCATCTGAAGCACCACGTGTTCCATACATTGCACAAGTGATGAACGATGCACCTGCAGTCGCATCAACTGACTACATGAAACTGTTTGCAGAACAAGTTCGTACTTATATTCCAGCAAGTGATTACCGTGTTCTGGGTACAGACGGTTTCGGTCGTTCAGACAGTCGTGAAAACCTGCGTCACCACTTTGAAGTGGATACATCCTATGTGATCGTTGCAGCGTTAGGTGAATTAGCTAAACGTGGTGAGATTGATGTAAAAGTCGTTGAAGAAGCGATTAAAAAATACAACATCAACCCAGATAAAGTTAACCCACGTTTGGCATAAGAGGTAAAAATCAATGTCTATTGAAATCCAAGTGCCTGATATCGGTGCTGATGAAGTTGAAGTCACCGAAGTGATGGTTAAAGTTGGCGACAAAGTAGAAGCTGAGCAATCTCTCATTACCGTTGAAGGTGATAAGGCTTCTATGGAAGTCCCATCTCCACAAGCGGGTGTGGTAAAAGAAATTAAAATTGCTGTTGGCGATAAAGTGACAACAGGCAAGTTAATCATGGTATTCGAAGCAGAGGCGGGTGCCGCAGCGCCTGCTCCTGCAGAAGCCCCTGCGGCTCCAGCGGCAGCGCCAAGCGCAGCAGTATCGAAAGATGTTGCTGTACCAGATATCGGTGGCGATGAAGTTGAAGTGACTGAAATCATGGTTAAAGTCGGTGACAAAGTAGAAGCTGAGCAATCTTTAATTACTGTTGAAGGTGATAAAGCCTCAATGGAAGTTCCTGCGCCATTTGCTGGAACAGTTAAAGAAATCAAAATTGCAACTGGCGATAAAGTGAAAACTGGCTCGCTGATCATGGTATTTGAAGTGGCTGGCGCGGCACCTGCTGCGGCTCCAGTAGCACAAGCAGCAGCACCAGCGGCTCCAACAGCTTCTGCAATTAAAGATGTTAATGTTCCAGACATCGGCGGCGATGAAGTTGAAGTCACTGAAGTGATGGTCAAGGTGGGTGATACTGTTTCCGCTGAGCAATCAATCATTACGGTTGAAGGCGACAAAGCCTCAATGGAAGTTCCTGCACCATTCGCGGGAACCGTTAAAGAAATTAAGATTGCGACTGGCGATAAAGTGAAAACTGGCTCGCTGATCATGACCTTTGAAGTGGCAGGTGCAGCTCCAGCAGCGGCTCCAGCAGCTCAACCGTCTGCCCCAGCTCCAGCTCCTGCTCCTGCAGCGCCAGCGAAAGCAACTGACAGCAAAACTGAATTTGTTGAAAATGATGCATATATTCACGCAACACCGGTTATTCGCCGCTTAGCACGTGAATTTGGTGTTAACTTAGCGAAAGTTAAAGGTACAGGTCGTAAAGGCCGTATCCTGCGTGAAGACGTTCAAGCTTACGTGAAAGATGCCGTAAAACGTGCGGAAGCTCCAGCGGCTGCGGGTGGCGGTTTGCCAGGTATGCTGCCATGGCCGAAAGTGGACTACAGCAAATTCGGTGAAGTTGAAGAAGTTGAACTGGGTCGTATCCAAAAAATCTCTGGTGCTAACCTGAGCCGTAACTGGGTAATGATCCCGCACGTTACGCTGATGGAAGAAGTGGATACCACTGAAGTTGAAGAATTCCGTAAGCAACAAAATAAAGAAGCTGAAAAGAAAAAACTGGATGTGAAAATCACACCTTTAGTTTTTGTCATGAAAGCGGTTGCACGTGCTCTGGAAGAAATGCCACGCTTTAATAGCTCTATTTCTGAAGATGCACAGCGTCTGTTCCTGAAAAAATATATCAACATCGGTATTGCGGTAGATACGCCAAATGGCTTAGTTGTTCCAGTCTTCAAAGACGTTAACAAAAAAGGCATTTTAGAGTTATCTCGCGAGCTGATGGAAGTTTCTAAGAAAGCGCGTGCAGGTAAACTGACTGCGTCTGATATGCAAGGTGGCTGCTTCACGATTTCCAGCTTGGGTGGTATCGGAACTACCGGTTTTGCACCTATCGTGAATGCACCAGAAGTTGCAATTATGGGGCTGTCACGTTCTTCAATGAAACCTGTTTGGAATGGTAGCGAATTTGTTCCTCGCCTGATCCTGCCAATGTCACTGTCCTTTGACCACCGTGTTATCGATGGTGCTGATGGAGCTCGCTTCATCACTCTAGTAGGGCAATTAATGAGCGACATTCGCCGTTTAGTGATGTAAATAATAAGACCGGCGAATGAGCCGGTCTGTTTTATTTAGGCTGAGGCAGAATTTTTTGCTGCTGCTACGAAAGGTTGGGAGTTACATCACGAAATGAGCCTTTTCAGGGTGTTAACAATTCTGTAAACTGCTCTCGGTGTGTACTTTTCCAGTGGAAGATCGTTTATTCAGCAGTACCGCTGGACAAAACAAAAAGAGGTCATGATGAGTACTGAAATTAAAGCCCAAGTCGTTGTGCTTGGTGCAGGCCCTGCAGGCTATTCTGCGGCTTTCCGTTGCGCTGACTTAGGTTTAGAAACTGTTTTAGTAGAACGTTATTCAACCCTTGGTGGTGTTTGTTTAAACGTTGGTTGTATCCCTTCTAAAGCTTTACTCCATGTTGCAAAAGTGATCGAAGAAGCAAAAGCTTTAGCAGAACACGGTATCGTTTTTGGTGAGCCAAAAACTGACATTTCCAAAGTTCGCTTATGGAAAGAAAAAGTGATTAATCAGCTGACGGGTGGTCTAGCTGGTATGGCAAAAGGCCGTAAAGTTAACGTAGTTAACGGCTTCGGTAAATTCACAGGTGCCAACACGCTGGTTGTTGAAGGTGAAAACGGTAGCACAACTATCAATTTCGATAATGCAATCATTGCTGCGGGTTCCCGTCCAATTCAATTACCATTCATTCCACATGAAGACCCACGTATTTGGGACTCAACCGATGCATTAGAACTGACTGAAGTTCCTGAGCGTCTGCTGGTTATGGGTGGGGGGATCATCGGTTTAGAAATGGGAACTGTGTATCATGCACTGGGTTCTCAAATCGATGTAGTTGAAATGTTTGACCAAGTCATCCCAGCGGCTGACAAAGATGTGGTTAAAGTATTCACCAAACAAATCAGTAAAAAATTCAACCTACTGTTAGAAACTAAAGTCACAGCTGTTGAAGCGAAAGAAGACGGTATCTACGTTTCTATGGAAGGTAAAAAAGCTTCCGCAGAACCACAACGTTACGATGCTGTATTAGTGGCAATCGGCCGTGTTCCTAATGGTAAAAACTTGGATGCAGGCAAAGCTGGCGTTGAAGTTGATGACCGTGGCTTTATCCATGTCGATAAGCAAATGCGCACTAATGTTCCGCACATCTTTGCAATCGGTGATATCGTTGGTCAACCAATGTTGGCTCACAAAGGTGTTCACGAAGGTCACGTTGCCGCAGAGGTTATCTCTGGTCTGAAACATTACTTTGACCCGAAAGTTATTCCATCCATCGCTTATACTGAGCCAGAAGTTGCATGGGTTGGTTTAACTGAGAAAGAAGCGAAAGAACAAAATATCAGCTATGAAGTTGCGACTTTCCCATGGGCTGCATCAGGCCGTGCAATTGCATCTGACTGTGCTGAAGGTATGACTAAACTGATTTTCGATAAACAATCTAACCGTGTTATCGGTGGGGCTGTTGTCGGTGTGAACGGTGGTGAATTACTGGGTGAAATCGGCCTAGCAATTGAAATGGGTTGTGATGCTGAAGACTTAGCATTAACTATCCATGCTCACCCAACACTGTATGAATCAATCGGTATGGCTGCTGAAATTTACGAAGGTAGCATTACTGATTTACCAAACGCAAAAGCGAAAAAGAAAAAATAATTTTCTTTAATCGCACAGATAAACAGTATCTCTAGTATGCTGTTTATCACCAAAGCGAATTGAAGCCAATGTGGAAACACGTTGGCTTTTTTTGTATTTATCTAAAAATAAAGACAAAGTTTTATTTAATTCATTAATGCTTGTTTTTAATAACTAACTAAGAAATTTAGTATCTTTGATATGATTATTTAATTCAGTATTTTTATATTATTTGAATGATACTGTTTAGTTGACTATAAAAATATTAAATTTTATTTTCCTTATTGTGATATTTAAATGCTAATAAGGAAATTAGATTATGACAAATATGAGTCATGTGGATTCAATGACTGTAATAGGAACTCGATTACCTGTTGAGAATAATACCGCTTTATATTTCGGTGATGGATATTATGATGGATATAATAGTTATCTTGAAAGTTATAGACATGAAGTTTCACCTGAATGGTATCACGCTCTAAATGATTTTATGGATTACATGTCATATTGTGAATATATGGCTACTCCTATAGATATTGAGTCTTTATTAGATAAAAATGGAAAGGTTGATTTATCATCAAAAGAAAATATTGAGACTAAAAAGGAAATAATTAAAGAGCATATCGAGAAACAAAAATTATTTTTGGAAAAAGTTGAAGGATTTAATGAATGGAAATTTTTAAATAATCCAGAGAAATACCCTTTTGTACAAGAGATAATGATATCTGGCAGATTAATCAGCAAAGAGTATAAAACCTCAGCTGAGCTAGATAGCTTTTTAATTGGGTATAATGAGAATACCTATCTAGACAGTTTGAATGACAATTATAAATATGGAGATGGAGATGAAGAGATACTTGATAAGTCGGCAAGAGAAAGTATTACTTCTGTTAAATATTTACATAGCAGATTAATTAATGCCATTGATGTTAATACAGAGAATTTGAATAAACTCAACTTTACTCAAAGTAGTATATTTGCTATTCCGTCTCCGAATGTTCCTACATTACCTCATGGTGTTGGTTCAAATTCACAAGTAACACAAACAGCAGATAGCAGTATTGCAAAAGGTATCGAAAAGGCATTAGGTAATATTCGTGATGGTCTAGCGGAAACGTTTGATTGTACTTTCGGACTGAGTTGCTCAAATGATTTAGATAAAGCAGCAAAAAATCCAAATGTTGGGAAACCTCATACTGGTGGCGACCAAATCCCTGAGCAAGGCCGGACGGATACAAGCGGAAACCAAATACCCGAACAAGGAAAAATTGATACGGGTGGAAACCAGCTTCCAGAACCGATCGAAAAACTGCCTGGAACATCTATTCCTGATACTCTATCTTTAGATAACCTCGCCTATTTAAACAAGATTACACAAGGTGAACATGCGGGAATCAGAAATAAAGAGGGGCGTCCAGTCAGTTCAGTCATTAATGATGTTCAAAAATCGAGGCCTTCAGATATCTTAATACAAGATGATGGTCGTTGGGTTGTAAAAGGTAATGACGGAAGAATACATCTAATTGAGCCTGATGGAGAAGTGGTCTCGTCATTTAAAAATAGTGATAGAAATACGGCTCAACGTACTAGAGATGGGCGATGGAATAGACCTAGTAATGAAAAACTAGATGAATTTAAAGAAAAATTTTCTGATTATGTGAGGTGGTAGGATGGATATACTAAAAATTAATTACATACCAGAAGCGGATGTAACTTTATTTGATATTCGTTTATCTGAATCGGAAGTTGTAATTTATACAGATTGCTTAAATTACGTTTTAACTCATTTATCTGATGAGCAAATATATGAAAAAACGGAATGTTCAAATAAACAAGAGTTATCACATTACTTGACAGATCTAAAAAATTTAATGAAATCAATGGAACATAGAAAATACCTTCCTGATAGGTACAAAGATCTATAAAAAATAATGGCATAGTGGCTATTTAAAGAGCCACTATGCCAACAAATTTTAGTCTCTTACCTTAATCATTTTACTCGCTCTCAGCCAACCGGATGATCAACTGTCCGGCTTGGTGAGTGAGGGTATGTGGTTACTCACCTTAAACCCAAACTCACTCAATCACTTGCCGCTTAACATGAGTTGTGGGCTGGGGTTTGGTTTACCTCGGTTGGGGGGAACCCATTGTATACTTTCTGGTTTTGACCACTGCTTCTTTAGTACACTACAATCGTGCTTATCCTCAGCTGTGAGAGCATGGGACAAACATGCAGCTAGACCCAGTGGCGTTTTTGAACCCTTAAATGGTAATCCAGCGCAAAAAAATGCTGCTGCCGAAAATTTTATCCGAGAAATCTTTAAAGATCCTAAAGTAGTTCGAAACGATTTAGGTGGTGGTGCATTTGAATATCGTTTGCCTAGTGGAAAAGGCGTTAGATATAATTATAATGCAGATGGCTCATTTAATACTGTGCTAGACCCAAAGAAGGCAATAAAATGAAAGATAATAAATTAGAACTATTTTTTTCAAGTCCAATGGAATATGAGAATCTAACGTTAGAGGTTCAATTAAATTGGGAGCGGGTTGCAGAAATTAATTAAGATAAAGGTGTAGATAATTTAGAAATTGAACTATTTGGTTCAGATTTATCCCACGGTTTTACAGCTAAAATGCCTTTAGATGATCTAATTTCAATATTGATTGAAGCCAGAGATACATTAAAGAAACAATGAATTTTTACTGAATGAGTAAAAATCCTTGCTCTACACTGGGATCTGAATTAACGATCTTACTCGCTGTCAGCTAACGGGATGATTAGCTGTCTGGTTTGGAACGTGTGTGGGTAGTGGCTACCTTAGGTAATATTCGGTATGGCTGCTGAGATTTACGAAGGTAGCATTACTGATTTACCAAACGCAAAAGCGAAAAAGAAAAAATAATTTTCTTTAATCGCATAGATAAACAGTATCTCTAGTATGCTGTTTATCACCAAAGCGAATTGAAGCCAATGTGGAAACGCGTTGGCTTTTTTTGTTTTTGTAAATATAAACAGTTAGTCGCGTGTTCTTATTCAATTGTTAATTAAAGTCGATATTGATTATTTTATAAGTAATACGTAGTTAATTTTAAATAACCGAATATTTCTTATTAAGAACGGTTAGTTGACTATAAAAATATTAAATTCTAATTTTTTTATTCTATTTTATAACTGATAAGGAAGTTAGTTTATGAATGATGTGACACACCTAGGTACAATAACTGTATGGGGAAACAATCCAAGAGAGCATTCAATGATTATTTTAATAATTATGATAATGCCCATGAAGATATTGATTTAACTGGGAGGTATGAAAAATTAAAATGTATTTTACATGAAAATCTTTATGATAATATAAAAATAGCTGATATCCATGATGATGTTAATAATCACAAAGTCGACATTTTTAAAAATCCTTCGATTAAAATTAAGGATAATTTAAAATCTAAACAAACATTAATTGAAAATGATTTAATTATATTGAGAAAGGATATTGCGGAGATTGAAAAATCGCCTGGCTGGAAATTTATCATTGATCCGCAAAAGTACCCTTGTACATATAAATGGAATTTTCAATCTTCAGACTCCTCACAATTAAAGATTTCAGCAACCTTTAAATTTCGCACAATTGAAGATAGAGACAGGCTCCTCGCAGATGATTTTGACGATAATATACCGGGTATACCGAGATTTCCTTTTGATAATATAGATCTATATATAGATGCGGTTAATAAGCGAGCTGACCGTGATGCTAGAAATCAATTGCTCGAAATTAAGAGACAACATAAAAGTACTACGGATAAAATTCAGTTTAATGTAAATGAATTAAATAAGCTGAAAATAGCCCAAAGTAGCATGTTTGCTATCCCCTTTCCGAATGTTCCTGCATTACCTCATGGCGTTAGTTCAAATTCACAAGCCACACAAACGGCAAATAGCAACATTGCAAAAGGCATCGAAAATACATTAGGCGCTGTTCGTGATGGTCTAGCGGAAACGTTTGATTGTACTTTCGGACTGAGTTGCTCAAATGATATAGATAAAGCAGCAAATAATTCAAATGTTGAGAAATTTCATACTGGTGGCGACCAAATACCTGAGCAAGGCCGGACGGATACAAGCGGAAACCAAATACCCGAACAAGGAAAAATTGATACGGGTGGCAACCAGATACCTGAGCAAGAGCGGACGGATACTGGCGGAGATCAAATACCTGAACATATAGATAATACGTATATAACCCCACTGCCTAATCAGATTACAGTCGAAGATATTGCCTATTTATCTGAAAACAAAAATAATATTAAAAATAAATGGCATCAGGGTAGTTTTAACTCTCCTGACGAATCATTACAGAAGCATTATGAAAAACATGGAAAAGAAGTTGGAGCGGGTAGTATTGAGCAGTACAGAAACAAAGCTGAAGAATTTGTCAAAAACTTAAAAGGTGCTAGAACAGTGAAAGTAAGAGGTGCGACTGATAATGTGACTCGTTATTATAAAAACGGGAAATATTTAGATAGAACGTCCGAAGGAAAGATAATATCTTTTGGAAAACAATAATATAGAGGGATATGCTATGTGGCATGATTTAAGTATTACAAAAGTGAGCTGTATAGAGAAAACAGTTGCTGAATTCACAGTTACTATGATCCCTATTTTGCCTTATGCCAAAATGAAGATAAAAATTTATGAGGATCAGTCGGGTTTTTTTACAGGTATGACGGATTTAGCAATAAAAAGAAAATTTGATGGTTGCCCCGAGTGCGCCATTGGACGTGGAAGTACCATTGAGAAAGCGTTAGAAGATACTATCCTCTATTTTAAAGAAATGTTGAGTCAAGATGGTTTTACTGAATTAACCGAAGATGACATTAGCTACGCAGAGTGGTCTGATTTTTAAAAGTTAAAAGATCCCAGTTCTGTACTGGGATCTCAGCTAACGGGATGATTAGCTGCCTGATTTGGAACGTGTGTGGGTAGTGGCTACCTTAGGCAATATTCGGTATGGCTGCTGAAATTTACGAAGGTAGCATTACTGATTTACCAAACGCAAAAGCGAAAAAGAAAAAATAATTTTCTTTAATCGCATAGATAAACAGTATCTCTAGTATGCTGTTTATCACCAAAGCGAATTGAAGCCAATGTGGAAACACGTTGGCTTTTTTTGTTTTTGTAAATATAAACAGTCAGTCGCGTGTTCTTATTCAATTGTTAATTAAAGTCGATATTGATTATTTTATAAGTAATACGTAGTTAATTTTAAATAACCGAATATTTCTTATTAAGAACGGTTAGTTGACTATAAAAATATTAAATTCTAATTTTTTTATTCTATTTTATAACTGATAAGGAAGTTAGTTTATGAATGATGTGACACACCTAGGTACAATAACTGTATGGGGAAACAATCCAAGAGAGCATTCAATGATTATTTTAATAATTATGATAATGCCCATGAAGATATTGATTTAACTGGGAGGTATGAAAAATTAAAATGTATTTTACATGAAAATCTTTATGATAATATAAAAATAGCTGATATCCATGATGATGTTAATAATCACAAAGTCGACATTTTTAAAAATCCTTCGATTAAAATTAAGGATAATTTAAAATCTAAACAAACATTAATTGAAAATGATTTAATTATATTGAGAAAGGATATTGCGGAGATTGAAAAATCGCCTGGCTGGAAATTTATCATTGATCCGCAAAAGTACCCTTGTACATATAAATGGAATTTTCAATCTTCAGACTCCTCACAATTAAAGATTTCAGCAACCTTTAAATTTCGCACAATTGAAGATAGAGACAGGCTCCTCGCAGATGATTTTGACGATAATATACCGGGTATACCGAGATTTCCTTTTGATAATATAGATCTATATATAGATGCGGTTAATAAGCGAGCTGACCGTGATGCTAGAAATCAATTGTTCGAAATTAAGAGACAACATAAAAGTACTACGGATAAAATTCAGTTTAATGTAAATGAATTAAATAAGCTGAAAATAGCCCAAAGTAGCATGTTTGCTATCCCCTCTCCGAATGTTCCTGCATTACCTCATGGCGTTAGTTCAAATTCACAAGCCACACAAACGGCAAATAGCAACATTGCAAAAGGCATCGAAAATACATTAGGCGCTGTTCGTGATGGTCTAGCGGAAACGTTTGATTGTACTTTCGGACTGAGTTGCTCAAATGATTTAGATAAAGCAGCAAAAAATCCAAATGTTGGAATGGAGTTAGGGGTAGAAGAAAAAGGTGCTTTAGAGACTTCTGGTGGTAGCGTAAGTGGCACTCCTAATGGACTTGAGCCCGATGATCAAAGGCTTAAACAACAAACAATTCAAGTTTCTAATAGAAAAAATGAAATTAAAGAATTATTTGAATATGATAATAGTAGATCTGGCATTCAAATAGGAAATAGGACTTTAATTGAAACGCCAAACAAAGGTAACGCAAAGATTTTTAATGGAGCATCAGAAGTAGAAATTAAGCAGTATTTTGTTGAGTTAACAGGTAATAGAGTTTTACCGGAAGTAAGGGCTGTTCCGGGAAAAGGAAATATTTATACTGTTAAAACCCCAAATGGGAGCTTCAATCTACGTGATTTTTCTCATTCTGCAAGTGAAACAGGGAAGGCTTGGACGATTGATATTCCAAGAGGTATTGCTAAGGATGCTGCACCAGCAGAAATAAAATTTTTAAAGTGAGTCTATAATGGAAAAAACTCTACATTTTGATGAGATTATTGGTGATGCAAAAGGGCTATGGTTATCAGGGTTGTTTGGTTCCATAGTGAGTTGGAATCCAAACAAGTGTTTCTATGAACATAGGGGGATATTCTTTTCTATGATAAAAGAGTTATTAGAGAAGCAAATAATTAGATTCTGTTCTCCTGATGATCCTTTAGGCAAAAACATTCCGTATTGGAATGCTAATAGTCAAGAAATTGTTAATCATCTTGAACAATACTGGCCTGAAAATGCTAAAGCAGAGGATGATGATGACTTGAACTTCTATTTTTATGAAATGCCAGCGATTTTATGGATGGATGGATCCGGAAAATATGTGGGTTCTTAAATTTTCTATCTAAATAGGTTTAGGTCAATACAATAATTTCCTTAGATGATTCTGTAAGACCCTGTAAATAATTCTGTATATTTACAGGGTCAAATGATCTGACTTGATGATGCTCAAGGCGTAAGCAATCGCTGGTTTGGCCATTGTTTACACCTTATCGACATTTACTCACTTTTAATCATTAGTGTAAGCTAAAACAAAATAATATATATCAATGAGAAAACGCTATGGAACTAAAACCTACTGCAATTTTAATCCACGTACCCGATGTACAAGCAGGATTGGCTTGGTACCAGAAAGCGTTTCCACAGGCAAGGGCGGAGTACCTGCCTAATTTTGATTTCACGTTATTACATGTCGGGGACTTCACGATAGAAGTGGTGCAAGCGGATAAAAAAGTCAGTGAAGGTAAAAAAGGAACGGTATTGTATTGGCAAGTCGATAATTTTGATTTGGCTTTTGAGCATTTCACTCAGCTAGGGGCAAAACTGTACCGCGGGCCAATGTTAATAGATGGTAATAATCGAATGTGTCAACTTGAAGACCCGTTTGGCAATTTAATGGGTTTAAAAGGGCGGTAAAATCCATTAAAACCGTTAAAAGGATTAAAACCAATCGCAATGATTTACCTTATCAATTAGTAATATAAATAAAATTGCGATAAAAAATATAATTTGTGATAGCTGATGAAAAAAGGCACTAATTAGGGTGCTTTAAGTTTTAAAATGCATTATAAAAAGTATGGTTTTTTCGGCGTTTTACGATGATTAATAGTATCTTAAGCTGAAAAATAGCCAGTAATGAAGTGTTAAGGCGTAAAGTTAGTAGTTAAATGTTGCTTTCTTGTGAATGAATTAACATTACGTTTAAATTCTGCTATGCTGATCGCCCGAAGCTGGGCATAATTTTACCGCCATTGAGATTATGCGAGCAAATTCCTCTGACCTGGCACCGGATGATAATTTTGTCAGTATGGTGCAGACAGCCGGGTATACAAATTACAATGAAGCGAGGAGAACGTCGTGCTAGAAGAATACCGTAAGCACGTAGCCGAGCGTGCCGCTCAAGGGATTGTCCCTAAGCCATTAGATGCGTCACAAGTAGCTGCACTGGTAGAGTTACTCAAAAACCCACCCAAAGGTGAAGAAGATTTCCTGTTAGACCTGCTGACCAACCGCGTCCCCCCTGGTGTTGACGAAGCAGCGTACGTAAAAGCTGGATTTTTAGCCGCGATAGCGAAAGGCGAAACTTCCTCTTCTCTTATCTCCCCCGAAAAAGCCATTGAACTGTTAGGTACTATGCAGGGCGGATATAACATCCATGCACTAATTGAAGCGTTGGATGACGAAAAACTGGCGCCAATCGCCGCTAAAGCACTCTCCCACACCTTACTGATGTTTGATAACTTCTACGATGTAGAAGAAAAAGCGAAAGCGGGAAATGTTCACGCGAAACAAGTTATTGAATCATGGGCAGATGCCGAGTGGTTCAAAGAGCGTCCTGCATTAGCTGAAAAAATGACCGTGACTGTGTTCAAAGTCACTGGTGAAACTAACACCGATGATTTATCACCTGCTCCTGATGCATGGTCACGTCCAGATATCCCATTACACGCATTAGCAATGCTGAAAAACGCACGCGATGGTATTGAACCAGACGATGCGGGTAATGTTGGCCCAATCAAGCAAATTGATGCGCTGAATAAGAAAGGTTTCCCATTAGCTTACGTGGGTGACGTTGTCGGTACTGGTTCTTCTCGTAAATCAGCGACTAACTCCGTGCTATGGTTTATGGGTGACGATATCCCATTTGTGCCAAATAAACGTGGCGGTGGGGTGGTATTGGGCGGCAAAATTGCACCGATCTTCTTTAATACAATGGAAGATGCGGGCGCATTACCAATTGAAGTGGACGTTTCTAAACTGAATATGGGGGATGTGATTGACATCTATCCATTTAAAGGTGAAGTGCGAAACCATGAAACGGGTGAGCTGCTTGAAACATTCGAATTAAAAACCGATGTGCTGATTGACGAAGTCCGTGCGGGCGGTCGTATTCCACTGATTATCGGCCGTGGTTTAACCAATAAAGCACGCGAATCTCTGGGCTTAGAAGCGACAGAAGTATTCCGTCACGCTAAATCTGTTGCACAAAGCAACCGTGGCTTCTCATTAGCACAAAAAATGGTTGGTCGTGCTTGCGGTCGCCCAGGTATTCGCCCTGGTGAATACTGTGAGCCAAAAATGACCTCTGTAGGTTCACAAGATACAACTGGCCCAATGACCCGTGATGAACTCAAAGACTTGGCTTGTCTTGGTTTCTCTGCAGATTTAGTCATGCAGTCATTCTGCCATACAGCAGCGTATCCAAAACCTGTTGATGTGACCACACACCACACTTTACCTGATTTCATCATGAACCGTGGCGGTGTTTCTCTGCGTCCAGGAGATGGTATTATCCACTCATGGTTAAACCGTATGTTACTGCCGGATACCGTTGGTACTGGTGGTGACTCACATACGCGTTTCCCAATCGGTATTTCATTCCCTGCGGGTTCTGGTTTGGTCGCATTTGCTGCAGCAACAGGGGTGATGCCTCTGGATATGCCTGAGTCAGTACTGGTTCGCTTTAAAGGTGAAATGCAACCGGGTATCACATTACGTGACCTTGTTCATGCAATTCCACTGTATGCAATCAAAGATGGTTTACTGACCGTAGAGAAAAAAGGTAAGAAAAACATTTTCTCTGGCCGTATTTTAGAAATTGAAGGTTTGCCTGAGCTGAAAGTTGAACAAGCGTTTGAATTAGCGGATGCGTCAGCAGAGCGTTCAGCGGCAGGTTGTACTATCAAATTGGATAAAGCGCCAATCATCGAGTACCTGCAATCGAATATCGTTCTATTAAAATGGATGATAGCGGAAGGTTATGGCGACCGTCGTACTATCGAACGCCGTATCAAAGGAATGGAAAACTGGTTAGCAGATCCACAACTGCTCGAAGGTGATGCAGATGCGGAATACGCAGCAGTGATTGAAATTGACCTCAATGATATCAAAGAGCCAATTCTGTGTGCCCCAAATGACCCAGATGACGCACGTTTATTGTCTGATGTGCAAAACGAGAAAATTGATGAAGTTTTCATCGGTTCTTGTATGACAAACATTGGTCACTTCCGTGCAGCAGGTAAGTTATTGGATTCCCACAAAGGCCAATTACCAACACGTTTATGGGTTGCGCCTCCAACTAAGATGGACGCAGCACAGTTAACCGAAGAAGGTTATTACAGCGTCTTTGGTAAGAGTGGAGCGCGTATTGAAGTCCCAGGTTGTTCTCTGTGTATGGGTAACCAAGCACGTGTGGCAGATGGTGCAACGGTTGTTTCCACTTCGACACGTAACTTCCCGAACCGTTTAGGGACAGGTGCGAATGTTTACCTCGCATCAGCAGAACTGGCTGCGGTCGCTTCCTTATTAGGTCGTTTACCAACGCCGGCAGAATATCTGCAATTTATGGATAAGGTCGATGAAACAGCAGCGGATACCTACCGTTATCTGAACTTTGACCAACTATCACAATATACCGAAAAAGCGGATGGCGTGATTTTCCAAACAGCCGTGTAATTAGGTAATATTAGTCATGAAGGCTCCTAATTTAGGAGCCTTTTTTAATTGGGTGTATTCGCTAAATATATTCAGAAATTTCGATTAAAGTTAAATCGTCATCACGTAAGTAAAGAGATCTAATTGCTCCAGTCCGATTAACCGGCCCTTCGATAATTTTTACACCTTGTTGTTCAATATGCTTTTGCACGTCATTATTCAGTTTTATTCTTTTGATGGTAATACCTCTCAACAAAGCGGTTTGACTCGCGTTATACTAGGTTCAATAACGCAAGAGTAGAGGGACTGCATATGGACTACCAATTTTTCCAAGATATCACCGGAGCTATCTCCGCTAAATTCTCGATGGATCATGAGGCTATTGGATATTGGCTTAATGAAGAGGTTAAAAACGACCTTAGTCTGTTAGATGCTATTGAAGAAAACTACGAAAAAATTAAAGGTAGTGAAAAACAATGGGAGCTTATTGGCCACGAATATACATTGTTGCTTGATGATGAAGAAGTGATGATCCGCGCCAACCAATTATCATTTGAAACCGAAGGGTTGGAAGAGGGAATGAGTTATTATGATAATGAAAGTGTTGCATTTTGCGGCATTGATGACTTTCTGTTAATGTTAAAAGATTATCGTCTTTTTGTTATAGAAAATAGATAAAATAATTTTATTTAGTGATTTGTTTTGTATTTCAATAAATCACCGCTATTATTTGCAGTGTACGGCCAGCCGTTAAACGCTTAGTTAAAGATTAATTGGCTGGGATTAATTTTGATAATTGGATTTTAAAGGGCAATATATATGAATACTGATGATGTTACAGGCGCGTTGAATGAAGCAACGAATTGGTTTGTGGCAAACCAAGATCTGTTAGTTCAGTATGTTGTAAATATCGTGTCTGCTATCGTTATCTTAATTGTCGGGATGATGATTGCAAAATGGGTCGGACGTGGTTTGCATCGCGTGATGACTATGAAAGGCATTGATTCAACAGTCAGTGACTTTTTATCAGCGATAGCACGTTATACCATCGTCGCATTCACTTTAATTGCGGTATTAGGAAAAATTGGGGTACAAACGGCCTCTGTGATCGCGGTAATGGGTGCGGCAGGTTTGGCTGTTGGTTTAGCATTGCAAAACTCGCTGGGTAACTTTGCGGCAGGTGTGTTGCTGGTGGTATTTAGACCACTAAAAGCGGGAGAGTATGTCTCGATTGGTGCTGTTGAAGGTACAGTGCAAAATGTACAAATATTTTCAACGACATTAAGAACGGCAGATGACCGTATTATTGTTATTCCTAATGGAAAGATCATTGCTGATAACATTATTAATACCAGCCGTGAGCCTAATCGCCGTCAAGATATTATTGTGGGTGTTGCTTATGATTCTGATATTGATGTGGTGAAAAAAGTATTAGGTGATATCGTCGCTGCGGATAACCGTATTCAGCATGCGAAAGGCGTTACTATCCGTTTACATGATATGGCTCCATCATCATTAAATTATTTAGTGCGTTTTTGGACCACCAATGGTGATGCATGGCCTGTATATTGGGATTTGCTAGAAGAGTTTAAGCGAGCGCTGGACAAACATAATATTGGTATCCCATTCCCACAAATGGATGTGCATGTTCATAAACAAAATGCACCTATCAAGCAAGATCCTGCAGAGTAATACTTGGCTAAGTAACATTTAGCAGTTTCACTGAAAATAAGAGCCTGTCTTTGATGGGCTCTTATTCATTTCCCTTTCTTATATTTTTATACTGATATTTTTTCTTACTGATACGTTTTTGGCCATAAGTAATACTTATGACCTATTAGACTTAATCATTTCCACTAATAATTTTTTATCGCTAATATTCATGCATATTAACTGAATAAAAAATTGGAATTAATGCATGTTTTCGATCTATTTACAGGGTGCGCTATTAGGTGCTGCAATGATATTACCGTTAGGACCACAGAACGCATTTGTCTTACAGCAAGGAAGCCGAAAGCAGTTTCATTTTATGAGTGCATTATTATGCGCTCTAAGTGATACAGTTTTAATTGTCGCCGGCGTGTTTGGTGGTAGTGCTCTACTCAGCCAGTCCGAAATATTAATGCAATTGATCACGTGGGCTGGTGTCGTATTTCTTATGTGGTATGGCTATGGTGCGTTTCGTACAGCCCTTAGCCCTGATGAGGTGATACTTCAAACGGAAAGCCGGGCTATCACAAGGTGGAAAGTGATTGTCACACTGTTTGCTGTCACTTGGCTGAATCCACATGTTTATTTAGACACCTTCGTTGTATTGGGCAGTGTGGGAGGCCAATTAGAAAGCCAATTACGACCTTGGTTTACGGCTGGCGCATTAACAGCATCATTTGTGTGGTTCTTTGCATTAGCGATACTTGCTGCTTGGTTTTCTCCTGTACTAAATAAACCACGTTCACAGCGTATTATTAATATTTTTGTCGGTGGCGTGATGTGGTTTATCGCATTTCAACTTGCAATACAGGGGCTTAAGGGGCTCGGTTTGATTTCTCAATAACAATATATCTTCAACAGACACTCAATAATGTTCAATTTCTCATTATTCTGACTGTACTTTTTGTCCCGTGTGTTACTGTTAAATTGAGCTCAGGGATAGTTTATCAGTAATTATCCCTTTTTTAGCGATAAATAATTTTCTTGGGAGGTTCTGTGAAATTAAAATCTTTAGTTTTAGCTGCGATGGTAGCAGGTGCTGCGGTTCCTACCATGTCTTTGGCTGACCCGTTACCCAATGGCCCACACATTACAACTTCGGGTAATGCAATAGTAAAAGCGACCCCAGATATGGCGACGCTGAACATTCTTGTGACAGTCACTGCAAAAGATGCGGCAGCTGCCAAAGCTGGCGTCGATAAGCGAGTTGCAGAGTATTTTGAGTTTCTTAAGAAAAACGGCATTGAAAAAGAAGATATTAACGCGGCAAATGTGCGAACTCAGCCTAAATATGATTACAGTAGTGTGAAGCAAAAATCAACCATCGAAGGCTACACGGCAACACGTTCTGTTGAAGTGAAAGTGAAGAAATTAGACCAACTTAATGTCTTGTTAGATGGTGCTTTAGCCGCAGGCCTGAATGAAATCAACTCAGTACAGTTTGGTGTTGCCAACCCGCAACAGTACCGTGATGAAGCACGGTCTCAAGCGATTAAAAATGCCACAGAACAAGCCAATATCTTAGCTAAAGGCTTTAATGTCCAGTTAGGTCCGGTGTATAGCATTAACTATAATGCACCCGCTGCGGTGCCATATCCAATGGCGGCAAGGAATTATGCTGGGGCGATGAAAGCCTCTGTTGCTGAAGATCTCAAAATTGATGAGACCTATGAACAACAGAGTATTGATTTTAATGACCAAGTCGATGTGGTATTTGAATTAAAACGCTAGCTTTTTGCGGGCTCATCTTCTTGTTTTAACATCTGGCGCCCCGTTTTTAATAGGGCGTCAGTCACCTTTTTCATTGTGCGGCTTTCAGGTGCAAAGCGGTGCCAGTAAAGCATCCGTCTTTGACATAACCCTGGGGTTAAATCAACCAACTCACCATTCGCTAATTCACTTGCTATCTGCAAATGTGGGATCATACAGCAGGTAGAGCCCTGTTTTGCTAACTGTACAAAGGCCTCAGAGGAGTTCACGATATGACATGGAACACTGCCGGGCGATAAACCAAAGTTTTGTTGTACGAAGGCTTGGTGCATATCGTCTAAATGGTCGAAAGCAACTGCAGGGGCTTTTAGTAACGAAGAGCGAGTCACGCCATCTGGGAAGTATTTCGCAGCGAAGTCTGGTGAGGCCACAAAAATATAGTCTAGGGCGCCAAGTTTATCGACTAAACAACCCGGTAAGGCTTGGGGCTGAATACTGATAGCGCCGACCACTTCACCGCGTCTTAAGCGTTCTTGGGTTCGTGTTTCATCTTCAACCTGAATATTTAGGCGAATAGGGCTATTGCCTAATACAGGGTTTAGGGCTGGGAGAAACCAAGTTGCCAAGCTGTCGGCGTTGACGGCAAGTGACAGTAACAAAGGGGTTGAGCCACTATTTTCATCCCCTAACCATTGCTCTTCTAACAGTTCGACTTGATGAAGCAGTGCTAGCAGTTTTTGCCCTTGTTCAGTTGGATGTGGCGGAACGGTACGTACCAGCAGAGGTTGCCCAAATAGGTTTTCTAACTGCTTTATGCGTTGAGACACAGCAGACTGCGTGATGCAGAGCTTTTGAGCCGCGCGCTCAAAGCCGCGTTCACGGATAACGGCATCCAGTGCTTGTAATGCGCGATAGTCAGGGCGCTTCATCAAAAAAATCTCCTTGTTGTTATTCTATTAAGCACTATGCCATATTTTTACACGCAACACTTAAAAATATTATCGTTGTGGTGCAAATCCCAAGAACCGTGACATAAATACAGCGAACAAAGCTGCAACTTATTGGGTGTCCGGTATATACTAGTGTTTAATAACCTTAATCACGACTCAATTAAATCTTAAAAGGCATGAGTATGACTCAGGATGAATTAAAAAAAGCGGTAGGTTGGGCTGCACTTGATTATGTAAAACCGGGCACTATTGTTGGTGTTGGAACGGGGTCAACGGCTTCACACTTCATTGATGCATTAGCGACAATGAAAGGTCAAATAGAAGGTGCGGTATCAAGCTCAGAAGCATCAACTCAAAAACTAAAATCACTGGGAATTACAGTATTTGATTGTAATGAAGTGGATTCATTAGATGTTTATGTTGATGGTGCTGATGAAGTTGACCATCACATGAATATGATCAAAGGCGGTGGTGCGGCTTTAACACGTGAAAAAATTGTTTCAGCAATTGCAAAAACCTTTGTCTGTATTGTTGATGAGTCTAAGCTAGTTGATGTGTTAGGTAAATTTCCACTACCCGTCGAAGTGATCCCAATGGCGCGTAGCTATGTGGCACGTGAACTGGTCAAATTGGGGGGTACGCCAGAGTACCGTCAAAATGTGATTACTGATAACGGCAATGTGATTTTAGATGTCCATAATTTAAATATCGTTGACCCTGTGGCATTAGAAAATACGATTAATGGGATTGCGGGGGTTGTAACCGTTGGGTTATTCGCCAATCGCGGTGCTGATGTTGTTTTGATGGGGACTGCAAACGAAGGTGTGAAAACCATCAAGCTATAATCGATATCATATTTAATTATTCCAATAAGCCAGCGGCGTTATACTCGCTGGCTTATTTGTCTTACTGATATTTTGACATTAGTTTATGCATAGATAGAAGCTAAATTAATTAACCAGTTTTATAAATATCATCAATTTAAAATTTATTTTATTTTTTTTAATACCCAGCTATTTTGGTGATATATCTCACACAAATAGGCATTGTGCAGGAAAAATCCTTATTTTGTGTTATCGCCCCTGATTTTCTACCATTTAACTTCTTTTTCTTCGCGCTTTTTAGCATCCATCAAGCAAACGGTTGTATTGCTACTACGCTATTTTTTGCTATGTTGGTATACGCTTCATAGCTCAAGGTAGATGAATGTCATCTCTCTTGAGCTATGTTAGGCAAACACATGGGTTCATCTGTTATAAATCTTAAGTACGTTCACGATAGGGTAGGGAAATGGTTAAGGTATCTTTGCAAAAAGACAAAATTAAATTTTTACTGCTAGAAGGTGTGCACCAAAGTGCGGTTGATAACTTAAAAGCCGCAGGCTACACCAATATTGAATATCACAAAAGTGCGTTATCCGACGAAGAATTAAAAGAAGCGATTAAAGATGCACGTTTTGTAGGTATCCGTTCCCGTACTCATCTTACTGAAGAAATTTTCGCTGCAGCAGAAAAACTCGTTGCAGTAGGTTGTTTTTGTATTGGAACCAACCAAGTTGATTTAGATGCTGCGGCAAAACGTGGTATCCCTGTATTTAACGCACCATTTTCGAATACACGTTCCGTTGCAGAAATGGTATTAGGCCAATTATTACTTTTACTACGTCGTATTCCTGAAGCCAATATGCAAGCACACCGCGGTATTTGGGAAAAACAAGCTAAAGGCTGTTTTGAAGCGCGTGGTAAGCGCCTTGGGATTGTTGGATATGGTCACATTGGTACTCAGTTAGGGATCTTAGCTGAAGGTATCGGTATGAATGTTTTCTTCTATGATATTGAAAACAAACTCCCTTTAGGTAACGCAACTCAAGTTCGCTCTTTAACTGAACTGCTGAATATGAGTGATGTGGTTAGCTTACATGTGCCTGAAACCCCAAGTACGAAGAATATGTTTGCTAAAGAACAATTCGATCGTATGAAGCCTGGCTCTATATTCATTAACGCATCACGTGGAACAGTCGTGGATATTCCTTCACTGGCCGCTGCGTTAGAAACCAAGCATTTATCAGGTGCTGCGGTGGATGTCTTCCCAAGTGAACCCGCTGCGAACAATGACCCTAATGACCCATTTATCTCTGAATTGATTAAGTTCGACAATGTGATTTTAACACCGCACATTGGGGGCTCTACAGAAGAAGCTCAAGAAAACATTGGGTTAGAAGTGGCAAGTAAACTGGCTAAGTATTCAGATAACGGTTCAACATTATCGGCGGTTAACTTCCCAGAGGTTTCTCTGCCAGTTCATACTGAAGACACAAACCGTTTCTTGCATATTCATGAAAACCGCCCTGGTATTTTGAATAGCATCAACCAAGTCTTCACTGAAAATAACATTAACGTTGTTGGCCAGTATTTACGTACATCAGGCAACGTAGGTTATGTGGTTATTGACGTATTAATGCAAACGCCAAACCAAACAGATGAAGCACTCCAGAAATTAAAAGATTTGCCTGGAACCATTCGCGCGCGTTTACTGTTCTAAGTTACGCTAAAAATGGTGTGAAATGATGGCGCGGGTATTTATGACCAGCGCCATATTTTTTGCGGCGTAATAATTTCGGGTAACGGAATATCCCAGTGCGCGACAGGGAGTTTTTCTACTTGCTGGCAATTATGGGCAAGGCCAATGGGATAAAACCCAGTTTGTTGCCAATTTGCAAGAGTCCTATCGTAGAACCCACCTCCCATCCCTAACCGTTGCCCTTGAGTATCAAATGCCACTAATGGGATAAGCATGATATCTAATTTCTCAAGGGGTAGCACATTTCTGACATCCAGTGGTGGCTCATCAATATTAAATCGGTTTTTAACGAGTTGGCTGTCTGGGCGATAGTGAAGAAATAATAAATGGTGGCGACTAAAAGGGTGTAAAACAGGGAGATAGATTTGTTTGTCTTGGGCCCATAGCGCATGAATGAGCGGTTTGGTGTCAATTTCCCCATCAAAAGAAAGAAACAAAGCAATCGTGTTGGCTTGTGCAATTTTCGGGTGGCTTAATGCATTATGCATGAGTTGCTCAGCGGCACTCTGTTGTTGTTCAAGGCTTAGTTGGCGGCGTGCCTGACGGATAGCTTGACGTACCAGCTGGCGTTGTGTCGAGAGAGAATCTTGCATGTGATAACCTGTTATAAATACGATAAAAACAGTTAACCCAGTAATTATATTACTTAGAGTATATCGCAAGATGGTAAGTTATGTAGAAAACAAATGAAAAATAAGCAGGAACTTAATTGAGGGTCTCCAAGATGCCGTTGTAGGCTGTAACCCTTGAACCCTTGGTTCAAGGTGAACGCAGTTTAGCAACCTTTAGGCTTCCTGAGCGAATCAGGCATGCTCACCAGCGCCATAACCACATTCTATTTAGTTGAAATATCGGCTCAGGGGACTCGCCCACTCACGCGCATCTCAGAGAAATTTGGTTTGAGAACTTATCGTTACTCAGTGATTTCATTGTACGAAACTAGATTTAAAATGCAACCTTAATTTTGTATATTTTTTTTCTACTAGTGTCTGATTAATAAGCAGATTTACTCTAGGGGCAATACCTGCCTCTCAGTAATTTTCACCTGATCGTGCAACGCTTGTTCGATTGTGTGCTGCAACATTTTTATTTTCTCTTCCATATTATAAGCATAATCACGCGTTTTTGTCTTTTCTTGTGCTAATTCGTGACAGACGTTCAATGCTACAATAAAAATAAGTTGTTCCGTGTTGGTCACACCGCTTCTATCTTTTAGATTTTGCAAGCGTTGTTCTAATTCTTTAGCCGACTCAAGAAGGGCCTCTTTTTGTTCTGCTGGGCAATTGACTCGCATTGAGCGCCCGAAAATCTGGATGTCGACAGGTTGTGCGGACATTATACCTCCATACTGAATAATACTCGCCGTAAATACATCATATTTGGCGCAATTAATAGATAAGACAAAAGCATACTGGTCTAGCGGCTATCCTTGATGGTAGCATATCACGAATCATAAGCTAACATGACGAATTCAGATGTCTATACAAAAATCTTTACCAAACTATGAATCACTGGACAAATTGCTACAACAGCACTCAATCGCACTTACTGCTGCGGAGATCCATGGTCTAATAACCGGGTTGATCTGTGGTGGGGGCCGTGACCATAGCTGGCAAACGTTGGTCCATGACCTTGCTAACGATGGCTTAGCGTTCCCACAAACGGTTTCGCAGCCATTACGAGAGCTCTTCGATACCACATTTGACGCACTTGATGATAGCGAATTTGCATTTACCCTGCTATTTCCTAGCGAAGAAGCGTCTATTTTTGACCATGCTGATGCGTTGGCGGGTTGGGTTAATCACTTTTTATTAGGTATGGGGGTTACACAACCGAAACTGGCTGATAAAAAAGAGATAAGCGAAGTTATCACAGATTTACGCAATATTGGTATGCTTGGTTATGACGAAGACGAAGACCAAGAAGAACTTGAGCAAGCGTTAGAAGAAGTAGTTGAGTATGTCAGGGTGGCAGTGCAATTATGTTACATTGCGTTGATTGAGCCGACTAAAGGCCCTACAGCTGTAGAAAATGATAAACCGGTTCTTCATTAGTTTCTATCAATATGAATTTTCAAAGCACTTAACTTAATCAATCAATACTTTATTATTGATAAACTAAGTGCTTGAAAACGAGGTGTATCCAGATTTAAGTCATGTCGCCAGTATATGTTGTATGTGATTGATTAAACACAAACAATATATTCAGCAATCTAATTATTCTGATAATAAGGCAAAAACGGTATGAATAAACAGGAATTTATTTCTCGTCGCAATGCATTATTGGCTCAAATGCAATCAGGCAGTGCAGCAATTATTTTCTCAGCGCCTCCAGCGCAACGTAATGCGGATTGCGAATACCCGTATCGTCAACATAGCGACTTTCTGTATTTAACGGGGTTTAGTGAGCCTGAAGCCGTATTAGTCCTGATTAAAAGCGATGAGAAACATAGCCATACTGTTCTTTTTAACCGTGTTCGTGATTTAACCGCTGAGATTTGGTTTGGTCGCCGCCTTGGGCAAGACGCCGCACCTGAAAAATTAGGTATTGATAAAGCGTTACCTTTCAATGAAATAGAAGAGCAACTTTATCAATTACTGAATGGCCTCGACGTGGTTTATCATGCACAAGGTGAGTTTGCCTATGCCGATAAATTGGTATTTGATGCCTTAGATATTCTACGTAAAGGTAGCCGTCGTAACTTACGCGCGCCACAAACATTGGTTGATTGGCGGCCGATTGTCCATGAAATGCGCTTATTTAAGTCGGAAGAAGAAATTAATACCCTGCGTATGGCTGGGCGAATTTCTGCTCTAGCACACGTCAGAGCAATGGAAACTTGCCGGCCGAATATGTATGAATACCAGCTTTGTGGTGAGTTAGAACATGAATTTACTCGCCATGGTGCACGTTTCCCTTCATATAACTCCATTGTGGGTAGTGGTGAAAATGCCTGTATTTTGCACTACACCGAAAATGAGAGCCTAATGAAAGATGGCGAACTCGTGTTAATTGATGCGGGTGCAGAATTTGATGGCTATGCAGGGGATATCACGCGAACTTTCCCAGTTAATGGCAAATTTAGCCAAGCACAACGAGAAATTTACGATATCGTCCTTAAAGCGTTAAATACCGCATTAGCGCTATATCGTCCGGGTACCAGTATCCATGAGGTGACACGTGAGATTGTGCGTATCAAAACAGAAGGTCTTGTTGCACTTGGAATTTTACAAGGCGATGTGGATCAATTGATCGAAAACAAGGCATATCATCCATTCTTTATGCATGGTTTAAGTCACTGGTTAGGGTTAGATGTACATGATGTGGGTTTTTATGGCACAGACCGAGACCGTATACTTGAAGTGGGGATGGTATTAACTGTCGAGCCTGGTTTATATATTGCTCCAGATGCAGATGTGCCGCCACAATATCGCGGTATTGGTGTACGTATCGAAGATGATATTGTGATCACCGAAAACGGAAATGAAAACTTAACAGATTTAGTCGTGAAAGACCCTGATGAAATTGAAGCCCTAATGGCGGCAGCAACGCACAATTTAGGGTAGATGTCAGTCATCATAGAAAGGTAATAAACAACGCATGAATGTGATCATCGTGGGGGGCGGTATGGCGGGTGCAACATTAGCACTGGCAATATCATCCCTTAGCCAAGGAAAATTATCGGTTTCACTAATCGAGGCTGTTGTGCCAGATGGCAAACATCCCGGGTTTGACGCACGTGCGATTGCGTTAGCCCACGGCACTTGTCAATCATTAGCAAAAATAGGCGTTTGGCCTGCTTTAGCAGATTGTGTGACCCCCATTAATCGCGTTCATGTGTCTGATAGAGGCCATGCCGGTTTTGTGAATATTGCTGCTGATGATTATCATATCGATGCTCTAGGCAATGTGATTGAACTGCACGAAGCGGGCGCCCGTCTGTTTTCATTGTTACGTAAAGCGCCCGGAGTCACTCTTTATTGCCCTGCAAAAGTAGAAAATGTCCATCGTGAACAAGATATCGTTACGGTCACTTTGGATAATGGTGATGAGGTAACCGGGGAATTACTAATTGCTGCGGATGGCAGCCATTCCGCTATTGGCAAAGCCTGCCATATGCAATGGCAACAGGACGATTATGGGCAAGTGGCCATTATTGCGAATGTGAAAACTGCCATTGACCCAAAAGGCCAAGCCTTTGAGCGCTTTACTGAATTCGGTCCTTTGGCATTATTACCTATGTCACAAGGGCGCAGCTCTTTAGTGTGGTGCCACCATCAAGAACAGGCCGACGATATCAACGCGTGGGATGATGAAACATTTATTAGCAAGTTACAGCAAGCGTTCGGCTGGCGGTTAGGCGAAATTATTATGGCCGGTAAGCGTCATTGTTATCCACTGGTATTACGTAAAGCGCTTAACCCAGTTAGCCATCGAGTCGTGTTAGTGGGGAACGCTGCTCAGACCTTGCACCCCATTGCGGGACAAGGCTTCAATTTAGGCATCCGTGATGTGATGCAACTGGCTCACATTGTGGTAGATGCAAATGCGAAAGGGCAAGACATTGGTCGTTATTCATTATTAAGCCAATACCAACAAGCCAGAGCGTTAGATAGAGACAAAACGGTTTCGATAACCGACGGTTTGGTCCGTTTATTTGCGAATCGCTGCTTACCGCTTATTGTCGGCCGTAACTTAGGTTTAATGGCAATGGAAATGTTGCCACCAGCTCGTGATATTTTGGCTCGCCAAACATTGGGCTGGGTTGCTCACCAATAACCACGAAATAAAGAGGAATAAAAAAATATGCAATCATTTGATGTGGTTATCGCCGGTGGTGGTATGGTTGGGTTAGCACTCGCTTGTGGGCTTGAAGGGAGTGGACTACGTGTTGCGGTCATTGAAAATCATCCACCGAAGGTGCCATTCAGTGCCGCAGAGCCGCACGCATTAAGGGTATCTGCCATTAATGCAGCAAGTGAGAAGTTACTGACCCACTTAGGTGTATGGTCAACCATTAAAGGAATGCGAGCTTCAGCTTATAATGGCATGGAGGTTTGGGATAACGACAGTTTTGGGCGAATTACGTTTACCGCTCAAGAACGTAACCTAACGCATTTAGGGCATATTGTTGAGAACAATGTTGTACGTGATGCCCTATGGCAAAAAGTATCGCAACTTCGCGATGTGACATTATTAGCCCCCGCAACGATTAAAAAAGTGGTGTGGGGGGAAAACGATGTTTTTATTACGTTAGATGATGAAAACATGTTAACAGCGCGGTTAATTGTGGGGGCTGACGGGGCAAACTCGTGGTTGCGTAGCCATGCCGATATTCCATTAACCTTTTGGGATTATGAACATACCGCGTTAGTTGCTACGATCCGAACCGAAAAACCTCACGAAGGCGTTGCTCGCCAAGCTTTTGATGGTGAAAGTATTTTGGCATTTTTACCATTAAGTGACCCACACCTTTGTTCGATTGTCTGGTCTCAACCGGCCACGGAGGCAGCAAGACGCCAGTCTTTAGCACCCGCTGATTTTAATAAAGAACTGGCAGTTGCGTTTGATGTTCACCTTGGCCTCTGCCAAGTTGAAAGTGACCGATTAACCATTCCTCTGACGGGGCGCTATGCAAGGCAATTTGCGGCTCAACGTTTAGCGCTGTTAGGGGATGCGGCACATACCATCCATCCATTAGCTGGCCAAGGGGTTAACCTTGGGTTTATGGATGTCGCCATGCTAATCGGTGAAATAAAACGTTTGCACCGTGAAGGTAAAGACTTTGGCCAATACTTATATTTGCGTGATTATGAACGTAGCCGCAAACATAGTGCAGCACTGATGTTGGCGGGTATGCAAGGTTTCCGTGAATTGTTCGATGGTAATAACCCTGCGAAGAAATTACTTCGTGATATCGGGCTGGTCTTAGCGGACAGTTTGCCAGGGGTTAAACCGCAATTATTAAACCATGCGATGGGTCTGTTTGATATGCCTAAGTGGTTGGAACAGTTACAAGTCGAAGACGCCCTCTAAATCCTTTTCCCAAAAGGCACAGTTGATAAAATTGTGCCTTTTTCTTATGTCAAAATACAGAGCGTCGTAATTGAACTCTGCATAAAAATAATTTTTATTATTACGTTTTAGTATGAATAGCGGAACTCTCTCTTTCTATCATGACTGAAAAAAACTAATTACATTCGTTTTTCGCATTAGTTTTATTTATATTGCTGTAATGAGCTTTATTGTCAAAGTGACTATTTAAATTCTATTTGTGGTTATATTTTGTGCCATTTCCCCCTGAATGTAAGGATTTTGAGTGATCATTCTCAATTATTTAACAAAAAGCGCTGGCAAAATCAGAGCGCAATCAGTAATACAGAGGAATGGTCGCCCTATTTTTTTTTATAGGATAGAACAGCAAACAGTGGTAGGTTTTTAAAAAGTTATCGTTTGCGTTGGGGTAAAATTATCAAGGTATTTTATTGCAGATGGGTAATTTTCACCACGCAATCACCCTGTCATATTAATAATGCAAAGAGGGTATTCATGGTAAAGCAAACAACACTATATGATGAACATATAGCCTGCGGTGCAAAAATGGTCGATTTTCATGGTTGGATGATGCCGTTGCATTATGGTTCGCAGATCAATGAACATAATTTTGTCAGAACCGAAGCAGGGATGTTTGATGTATCCCATATGACTATTGTCGATTTACACGGTGAAGGTTGTCGTGATTTTCTGCGTTACCTTCTCGCCAACGATATCAATAAACTCACAGAACAAGGCAAAGCTTTATATACAGGTATGCTGAATGCTTCCGGTGGTGTTATTGATGACCTGATTGTGTATTACTTTGCTGATGACTTTTATCGTCTCGTTGTAAACTCCGCAACACGTGATAAAGACCTCGCTTGGATTGAACAACATGCTAAAGGCTATGCGGTTGAAATTCGTGTTCGCGATGATTTAGCGCTCTTGGCTGTTCAAGGGCCGCAAGCGCCAGAAAAGGTTCATTCGTTACTCAGTTCAGAACAAAAAAACAGCATCGAAGGAATGAAACCCTTTTATGGTGTTCAAGCCGGGGACTTATTTATTGCAACCACTGGGTATACGGGTGAAAAAGGTTATGAAATTGCTATGCCTAAAGAGCAGGTCGTTGAATTTTGGCATAAACTGCTTAAGGCAGGGGTTCACCCCGCAGGTTTAGGGGCTCGTGATACTTTACGTCTTGAAGCCGGTATGAACCTATATGGGCAAGATATGGATGAAACGATTTCACCATTAGCTGCAAATATGGGATGGACGGTTGCTTGGAAACCTGAAGAGCGCCAGTTTATTGGCCGTGAAGCATTAGAAAAATTACGCGAACAAGGTACTGAAAAACTTGTCGGTATTGTGATGCGTGAAAAAGGTATACTGCGTGCAGGGCAAGTTGTCCGCTTTACTGATGAACTGGGGAAACTACAAGAAGGGGTGATAACCAGTGGCTCTTTCTCACCAACCCTAGGTTTTAGTATTGCGTTAGCACGTGTCCCGAACGGAATTCAAGATAAAGCGATTGTTGAGATCAGACAAAGAGAAATGCCAGTTGAAGTCGTTAAGCCAGGCTTTGTCCGTGAAGGAAACCGCTTAGTGTAAATTTGGGCAGATCGAATTAATAAATTTAAAAATTGAGAGGCTAGTGATGAGCAATACACCTAAAGAATTAATGTATACCCGTGAACATGAGTGGCTGCGTGACGAGGGAAATGGTGAGTATACAGTAGGTATCACCGAACATGCGCAAGAGACGTTGGGTGACATGGTGTTTGTAGATTTACCCGAAGTGGGGACTGCGGTAAGTGCAGGCGATGACGTTGCAGTCGTCGAATCAGTTAAAGCGGCATCTGATATTTACGCACCATTGAGTGGCGAAATTGTGGCAGTTAATAGCGAGTTGAATGACGCACCAGAGCTCGTGAATGAACAACCGTATCAAGAAGGTTGGATTTTCCGTATTAAGGCGTCGGATACCGCAGAGCTGGCGGATTTGATTGATGCGGCGGGGTATACGTCTATGATCGAAGCCGAAGAATAGTTTATTCGTCATATTTTGTGTTGTGGCGGTGTTGGCTACGCTCACTCGCCCTAGTCACATACTGGTGTATGCTCCTAGGGTCTCATTCGTTTGCCGCCTAGCCACAACCTCGTCATATTTCATCTTGTGGCGGTGTTGGCTTCGCTCATTCGCCCTAGTCACATACTGGTGTATGCTCCTAGGGTCTCATTTGCTTGCCGCCTAGTCACAAGATGAACTATTTAGAGGATTGATAAAATCTAATTAGTTAGAAACAAGAAACAAGAAACAAGAAACAAGAAACAAGAAACAACTGCAATATCATTGATTTTAAGCGTTATCTCGCAAGTTCCGTAATAGCCGCCCTACAACTTATGCATAGCAGACAAAGGATGGGAACACAGATATGTCGATGTCACTGAGTCAATTAGAAAACCGTTCAGAATTCATTTCGCGCCACATAGGTTCATCAGAACAACAATTAAAAACCATGTTAGACACCGTGGGTGCAACGTCATTAGATGCTTTGATGGACAAAATTGTCCCCAAAGCCATTTTGCTTGCAGAGCCGCCAAGAGTGGGTGGTGGAGCAACGGAGCAAGAAGCTTTAGCTGAATTAAAAGCGATAGCATCTCTGAATAAGCGCTACAAAAGCTATATTGGTATGGGCTATGCACCCGCAGTGCTTCCGCCAGTTATCTTGCGCAATTTATTAGAAAACCCGGGTTGGTATACCGCTTATACGCCATACCAACCCGAGGTATCACAAGGCCGTTTAGAATCACTGCTGAATTTTCAACAGGTCACTATCGATCTTACGGGGCTAGATCTCGCATCTGCATCGTTATTGGATGAAGCAACTGCGGCAGCGGAAGCCATGGCGATGGCAAAACGGATCAGCAAACTGAAAGATGCAGAACGCTTCTTTGTTGCAGATGATGTTCATCCGCAAACTCTCGATGTTGTTCGCACACGTGCGGGCACCTTCGGTTTTGAAGTGATTGTCGATAGCGCAGAGAAAGTGTTGGAGCATGAAGGTGTTTTTGGTGTGCTACTTCAACAGGTTGGTACAACAGGTAACGTCCATGATTACAGTTCACTATTTGCTCAACTAAAAGAGCGCAAAATTGTCAGCTGCGTTGCTGCAGATATGATGGCTCTTGTGCTGTTAGCTGCTCCGGGTAAACAGGGTGCTGACATTGTATTCGGCTCAGCTCAACGTTTTGGTGTACCAATGGGCTACGGTGGCCCACATGCAGCATTCTTTGCTTGTCGTGATGAGTTCAAGCGGGCGATGCCGGGACGTCTGATAGGTGTTTCACGTGATGCGGCAGGCAACACCGCGCTGCGTATGGCGATGCAAACTCGTGAGCAACATATTCGTCGTGAAAAAGCGAACTCGAATATTTGTACATCCCAAGTGTTGTTAGCCAATATTGCCGCCATGTATGCGGTTTACCATGGGCCACAAGGGCTGAAAATGATCGCTGAGCGTATCCATCGCTTCAGCTCTATTTTCGCTAAAGCATTAGCAGACGCAGGGGTTTCGTTACGCCATAAAACTTGGTTTGACACGCTCTGCATTGAAGTGGCAGACAAAACAGCGGTGCTAGCACGTGCAGAGAAAGCTAAAGTGAATTTACGCACTGATATTCGTGGTGCAGTTGGTGTGACGTTTAGTGAAATCACGACTCGCCAAGATTTAAATGAATTATTTGCGGTGATCACAGGTATTGAAGCTAAGTTGGATTTTGAAAAGCTCGACCAATCGGTTTCAGCGGCAGAGCAAGGGATCCCAAGCGCAATGTTACGTGATGATGAAATTTTAGCGCATCCAAACTTACATCGTTACCATAGTGAAACCGAAATGATGCGCTATATGCATAGCTTAGAGCGCAAAGATTTAGCATTAAACCAAGCGATGATCCCACTGGGTTCTTGTACGATGAAGCTCAATGCGGCAGCGGAAATGATCCCAATTACGTGGCCTGAATTTGGCGAGCTACACCCATTCTGCCCACCTGAGCAGGCTCAAGGTTATCACCAAATGATAGAGCAGCTTTCTCATTGGTTAGTGCAATTGACCGGTTATGATGCGGTTTGTATGCAACCTAACTCAGGGGCTCAGGGGGAATATGCAGGTTTATTGGCTATTCGTCGCTATCATGAAAGTCGCAATGAAGGGGAACGAAATATTTGTTTGATCCCGGCCTCTGCTCACGGTACCAATCCAGCTTCTGCGCATATGGCGGGTATGGAAGTGGTGGTAGTGCGTTGTGATGATGAAGGTAATATCGATTTAGCTGATTTACGCGAAAAAGCTCAGCAACATAGTGAAGCACTTTCTTGCGTGATGGTAACTTACCCATCAACCCATGGGGTATATGAAGAAAGTATTCGTGAAGTGTGTGAAATTATTCACCAATATGGTGGTCAAGTATACCTTGACGGTGCAAATATGAATGCTCAGGTTGGGTTAACGACTCCGGGCTTTATTGGTGCGGATGTGTCTCACCTGAATTTACATAAAACATTCTGTATCCCTCATGGTGGCGGTGGTCCAGGCATGGGGCCTATTGGTGTGAAAAAACACTTGGCGCCGTTCGTACCGGGGCATTCTGTGGTTGAGCAAGAAATGTTAACCGACCAAGGTGCGGTATCTGCAGCGCCATTTGGTAGTGCATCAATTTTGCCAATTAGCTGGATGTACATTCGTATGATGGGCTCTTATGGTTTACGTAAAGCGAGCCAAGTGGCTATTTTGAACGCTAACTATATTGCTAAGCGCCTTTCTGGTCGTTATGACATTTTATATACAGGGCAAGACGGTTATGTGGCTCACGAATGTATTGTTGACTTGCGCCCAATTAAGAAAGACACCGGTATTAGTGAGCTCGATATTGCTAAGCGTTTAATTGATTATGGTTTCCATGCGCCAACCATGTCTTTCCCTGTCGCAGGCACTTTAATGATTGAGCCGACTGAGTCTGAAAGTATGACGGAAATTGACCGTTTTATTGATGCGATGTTAGCTATACGCGATGAAATTGACCAAGTAGTGAAAGGGCAGTGGACACTCGAAGATAACCCTCTCGTGAATTCGCCTCATGTGCAAACAGAGTTAGTCGGGGAGTGGTCACATCGTTATAGCCGTGAGCTTGCCGTGTTCCCTACAGCACAAACCAAAGCAAATAAATACTGGCCAGCGGTTAAACGCCTCGATGATGTGTATGGTGACCGCCATTTACACTGCTCGTGCGTACCGATTGAAGATTATATGTAGGAATGAATCACGCTTTTCATTAAATAGTGTGAATTAAATGTTTTTAGGCTTGATTTCAGTAGGTTACTGAAATCAAGCCTTTATTATGGGTGTTTCTAGCCCGAATATTGTGAAATACCCGTGTAATTTTTACCTTGATAGAGTTTTTCCACTCCGCCTGTTTCCATGACGACTTGGTAAATCCCCCCATTAAGGTCGGCGACATACATCAGTTGTGCTGGTTTATCATATGTGAGCCCAATCGCCTCTTTAAAACCACGGCTTATTACTTTGTAATGGCTCAATCCATCAGCAGCAATAGTGGCACAATTTAAGCTATTACCATCGGGCTCAGCACCTCTATCTGTCCAATATAAAATATGGGCTTCTTCATCAAGCAATAAATCAATAGGTTCGGGTAGGTTTTGAAGGAGCAATTGAATATCAGTGCGTTGATTGGCTGATTGCTGGGTTTTAGGTGTTAATGGCGCCCTAAAAATACGGCCTAAATTGCCTTTAGCGGTGCCTTTTTGTGTCCAATAGAGCCAGTTATTTGCAACATCAACAGTAATACCAACGCACTGGTCTAATATATCTACGTTATTGTGTTTATCTCGAGGCCTTGCTACATGGATTAATAAATCAGAGCCATCGACATGACATGAGGAAACCATACCGCCTTCGCGGTCACACCAATATAATCGTTGATTGACTAAATCAAGATGCAATTGTTTTGGTGTTCTTATTTTCCCATTGCCTAATAGCATTTTTCTGCCAGTACCATCAAAATTTATCACATTGATGGAGCCATCGTCAGCATCATAATCATCCCCCATATTGCTCCAATAAATTAATCGATTAGTAGGGTCAATGGCAATACCGTCAGGAGTTCCACCGAGTCCTTCGATAATTGGGAGTGTTTGATGTGTTGATTTATTGAATTGAATGATCGCGGGAGAATGGACATCTAGTAGTAAAAGGTAAGGGGTTGAATATTCATTGAATTTTTGCATTTTAAACCTCTTAGGCAAATGTTCAATGATAAAGATAGGAGTGATATTAATAATTAGCAAGTTATTAATATTGATATTTCTTTATTAGTCGAGATTAATAATTATATATAGAATATAAAGTAGTTTATTATTTAAATTAAAATAATTAATTAGTGAAAAGCATATCTTGTCACAGACAATATAAATTAGATGAGTGTAATACGTTAAATAAAGCGGCTTTTCAGCCGCTTTTGGCGAAAATTACAACAACCAACCTTTTTTTTGAGCGAGTTCTAACTGTAATTTTAACTGCTGATAAAACTCAGGCAGAATTTGTTCGATATAATCACACTTACTGAGTACTTGCTCAAGGCGGATATTATTTTCAACCCAACTTTGTCCTTGATTGTGCAAGTTCATTAGCATTGGCATCGCTCGGTCAATGGCATTTGCATAGACAGACTCTGGTGTTTCTAATGCATCGTATTCATTCCACAACGCTAAAAGGGTTTCAGCTTGTGGGCTAGGCAACAAGTTAAAGATACGGTTAGCGGCTTTAACTTCTTCTTCATGAATCGCATCACGAGCTGCATTATCAAAGACCAATACATCACCTGCGTCAATTTCAACAATGTCATGCACAAGGGCAAGCTTTATCGCATGTTCGATATTAATGCCTTGTACATAAGGTGCAAAACTCATTGCTGCAACCGCAAATTGCCAACTATGCTCTGCGGTGTTTTCTTGGCGTTCACGGTTCAATAACTTATTTTTACGATAAACGCTTTTGAGTTTATCTAATTCCATTAAAAATTGGACGACTTCGGTAAAAGCCCCAAAATTAACCACCTCTACGGGCTTGCTACCTAATGCAGATGACATAAAAACTCCAATTAATTCTCTTCTAATGAATAAGGTAGTGGCACGATGGTTAGATGACTTTGCTCATCACCCATAACACGGAAAACGCTATCGGCTTCCATGTCATTATTCATAATGACCTGTACATAAATTTCGCCACTACCTAAACGGATAGCGGCCAAAACAGTTCCCGTGCGGCGCCATTTATCACCAAGCTGCCATTCCACACCTTCACCAATGACAGGAATGGAGGTGCCAGTGCCTTTTAAGGTATACATCGCGCGTTTATTTGCACCACGGAATTTTGCTCGTGCAACCATTTCTTGCCCGGTATAACAGCCTTTTTTAAAGCTAATACCATGAGGTAGAGCTTGTAAATTAGTGGCTTGAGGTAAATGTTGGGCACTATTTGCTTGATCGATAACCGCAAAACCGGCTTCGATATCAAGGGCTAACCATTGTTCATCGTTGACCTGAATAGCACCTAAGCTTTGGGCCATTTTTTGTGCGGTTTCTTCGTTGGTGATTACTAAAAAACGCTCGGTGGGTAATGCAAAATGCAATATTGTAGAAGCGCCGTCGGTAACGACCTGATTTTGATCGTCAGGCAATGCAGTAAATAATGTGGCTAGCGCTTCTCTAGCGCCTTGACCTGCCACTCCCATTAATTTAAGGTCCGATTTTTTTTCAAAGGTAACCTTTGAGAAAACCGCATATTTTTTCAGTTCGGCGAGTTGTGAGTCGGCAACACTGGTTCTTAATAAATAGGAATAGCCATCTAAATGATGGAATAGGCGGAGGTCGCTCCACATCTTACCTTTAGGATCACAATGTGCTGTTAATGCATGTGATTGTTTAAGTGTGGCGATATCTGCGGTTACTTGGCCTTGCAGGTATTTCTCTGCATCAGCGCCGTGGATATGAATAAGTTCCCAGTTTTCCAGTGAAATCAAAACGAGTGGTAAAGACTGAGATCCGAGAGGGAATTGCTGTGTACTATCAATTTGGTTAGTCATGATTTCACCTGTTGTTCTTTGATAGATAAAGGTGCCTAATGGTAAAATAGCTAGATAACATTGCAAGTAGTTATTATGATGAACCTGTATTATCTAATAGTTTTTTATCATCTGTTTGTAGAAAAACGGTATTTTACTACTAAAATTACAACAATGTTGTCTATGACATGTTTTCTTGGCGGATAATCTGTTAGAGTATGGAAAATAATCAATCTAATCAGTTAACTGCAAAAAAGGCCGTAGTGGAATGGATATTGAGAACAAAGCACGAATTCATTGGGCATGCCGCCGTGGTATGCGTGAATTAGATATTTCAATCATGCCGTTTTTTGAGTATGAATATGATGACCTGACAACGCATGATAAGCAGGTATTTGTCCGTTTATTAGAATGTGCGGACCCTGATTTATTCAATTGGTTAATGAATCACGGTCGCCCAGATGATGACGAACTTTTTCGTATGATTAAACTGATTCAGGAAAAAAATAAAAATCGTGGTCCTGTGGAAATCTAATCTCTCCATTTCATGGAAAACTCAACTGTTCTCAACCTGTGTTCATGGGGTTGTTGGGATGATTTTGCTATTGACACCATGGTCTCCTGAGAACTCAATGATATGGCTACCACTATTAGTGGTTGTGGTTGCGAGTTGGGCTAAGAGTCAAAAAACGATAAGTAAAATAAAGGGTGTTGCTGTACTAGTTAATGGCAATAAGGTGCAATGGAAGAAAAACGAGTGGAGAATACTAAAAGCGCCTTGGCTTAGCCGTTATGGGACATTGCTGACACTAGAAGCTTTGCAGGGTAAACCGCAAAAGGTTTATTTGTGGGTAGCGAAGGACGCCCTGTCAGAAGATAATTGGCGTAATTTAAACCAGTTATTGCTGCAATATCCTGATATTTAGGCTACCAAATCATCGGTGTTAAACCGCATGGGTAGCCTAAGTGTATGTAGATAACCCTCACTTTGGGTTATCAATCATCCAGTCAATATAAGCTTGCATCAACCTGCATTATAACAACGCTTCGATTTCCTGAAAAATCTGTACACACCACTGTGCAATGCGCTCATCGGTTTGTTCAAACTGGTGGACTTCATCTAATGCAAGGCCAACAAACATATCACCGGTATCATTGAGTGGTTTAGGGCTATCAAAGGTATAGCCTTCGGTTGGCCAGAAGCCAACAAATTTAGCACCAGTTGGTTTCAGTTGGTGATAGAGCATTCCTAGGGCATCAAGGAACCACTCGCCATAATCTATTTGGTCACCCAAACCATACATAGCAATGATTTTATTTGCTAAGTCAAGATTGGGAAGCGCTTCCCAAATTTCAAGCCAATCTTCCTGTATTTCACCAAAATCCCATGTAGGTATTCCCAAAATAAGAACATCATACTGTTCCATTTCTGTAGGCGGTGTATCGTTAACGTTATGAAGTGTGACTAAATCATCGCCGAGAATATCACGTATTTTTTCTGCAACCATTTCGGTATAACAGGTACTAGAACCGTAAAAAAGACCTATTTTCATATATTTTATTACTATGTCCAGCTATGGTTTTCATCACAAGAGATGTATTGTAACAGAAGCAGCCACATTCAGGCATAATAGAATCGTGTGGTATTATCTAAAGGAAGCTTATTTGTCGTGGAAACAAAACAACTTAATCCATTAATTGAACAATTTCTTGATACAATTTGGCTTGAACAAGATCTTGCCGAAAATACATTGGCTTCTTATCGTAATGACCTTCAACTATTAGATAAATGGCTTGATGCACATCAGTTGCATTTAGAAAATGTTCAATCAATTGACCTACAATCTTTTTTTGCTGAACGCATTGATTGTGGATATAAAGCAACCAGTTCGGCACGTTTATTAAGTGCGATGCGTCGACTCTTTCAATATTTGTACCGGGAAAAAATCCGTTTGGATGACCCTTCAGCGGTGATTGCTGCCCCAAAAATTCCGCAGCGTTTGCCCAAAGATTTAAGTGAAAAGCAAGTTGAGGATTTATTAAATGCTCCTGCGACTGAAGATGCTTTAGAGTTACGTGATAAAGCCATGTTGGAAGTGCTATATGCATGTGGTTTGCGTGTTTCTGAATTAATCGGATTAACGTTTTCAGATATTAGTTTGCGGCAGGGGGTTATTCGTGTTGTCGGTAAAGGCGATAAAGAAAGATTGATTCCCTTGGGGGAAGAGGCAATATATTGGCTAGAGAAATATATTGATGAAGGCCGCCCAGATTTATTAAATGGCAAAACGAGCGATATTCTATTCCCGAGTAAGCGTGGCACGAAAATGACTCGGCAAACGTTTTGGCACCGAATAAAATATTACGCAGTACTTGCTCATATTGATAGCGAGCTACTCTCACCGCATGTTCTTAGACACGCATTTGCAACCCATTTACTCAATCATGGGGCGGATCTACGCGTGGTACAAATGTTGTTGGGTCATAGTGATCTATCAACCACACAAATTTATACTCATGTAGCGACTGAACGGTTACGAGTATTACATGAGCAGCATCATCCAAGGGGGTGATGCATGATTAAAGGACTATTTATGAAACGCAAATTGATATTATTGGCTGCGGCATGTATTGCAACGTTGACTTCCTCAGTCTATGGAGCAACGGAAGAAAAAGTTATTCGTGATACGTTGGAAAAATACAACATGGTTGTTGAAGTGATTAAACCTTCACCTATTGTTGGGCTGAATGTTGTTGAAACATCAACCGGTGTCGTATACATCACTGATGATGGCAAATATTTATTGCAAGGGCCAATTTATGATATGAGCGGTAAAACCCCGGTTAATATCAGTAATCAGCCATTAATGAAAAAAGTAGAAGCGCTCAAAGATGAAATGATTGTTTTTAAAGCACCGCAGGAAAAGCATGTTGTGACCGTTTTTACCGATATTAGCTGTGGTTACTGTAAAAAATTACATGAATCTGTTGGTGAACTAAATAGCCAAGGTGTCACGGTGCGTTATCTTGCATATCCACGTCAAGGTGCGGACAGCGACGTAGGGAAAAAAATGGCGTCTATCTGGTGTAATGGCCTACCACAAAAAGCGCTAACTCAAGCGTTTAAAGGTGAGGAAATTGCCATGATTGAAGATTGCAAACTTGACCTAAGCAAACACATGAGTGTGGGTAATTTATTTAAAGTGACGGGAACACCAGCAATCATCCTACCGGATGGGCAATTACTACCTGGCTACATGAAACCGGATGCCCTTGTTCAATTACTCAACGAAAAATAGTTAATTATTGTGAATGTAGAAACACTCTTACAACAAAGGCAGCAGCAAAGTTCTGCTGCTCAACTTCCTGGCTTGCCTGAACTATTACAACGGATTTACCAACACCGAGGCGTCACCGATATCACTCAATTAGAGCGTAAAGCAGCCAATTTATTGGATTATCGGACATTATCGGGTATTGATAAGGCATTACCGCTACTTTATCGTGCTTTAAATGAACATGAGGCTATCACCATTGTTGGGGATTTTGATGCCGACGGAGCAACCAGTACTGCGTTAGCTATTCGAGCCTTAAAATCAATGGGATATCGGAATATCAATTATATCGTTCCGAACCGCTTTGAAAATGGTTATGGTTTAACACCTTTGGTGGTTGAAGAGGCGCGTAACCAAGGAACGAATCTTATTATTACCGTTGATAATGGCATTTCATCCCATGAAGGCGTTGAAGCCGCTAGCCACTATGGAATAAATGTCATTATTACAGATCACCATCTGCCGGGGGAAACGTTGCCTGCTGCGGATGCGATAATCAACCCGAACTTAAATGAATGTAGCTTTGCCTCTAAATCATTAGCGGGAGTTGGTGTTACATTTTATTTAATGTCGGCATTACGTGCGTATTTACGTCAGCAAGGGTGGTTTGTGCAACAAGGCGTGGCAGAGCCTAATTTAGCCGAGTACCTTGATTTAGTTGCGCTGGGAACGGTCGCAGACGTAGTTCCTCTGGATGTAAATAACCGTATTTTAGTTCACCAAGGGCTTAATCGGGTTAGAGCAGGGCGTTGTTGCGCGGGTATTAAAGCCCTCGTTGAGGTTTCCAAGCGGGATTTATCCAGGTTAGTGGCAAATGATTTCGGTTTTGCACTTGGCCCTAGGTTAAATGCAGCAGGTAGATTAGATGATATGTCAGTGAGCATTGAATTATTACTGACTGACGATATGGCCTATGCGCGGGAACTGGCAAATGAGTTGGATGGGCTAAATCAAACTCGCCGTGAGATTGAAGCGGGTATGCAGCAAGAAGCTCTCGTGTTTTTTAATCAATTCGAATACGGTGAAAACCAGCTACCAAATGGCCTAGCCATTTACCATCCCGAATGGCATCAAGGCGTTGTAGGGATATTGGCTTCTAGGATCAAAGAACAATACCATCGTCCGGTTATTGCATTTGCTCCTGCGGGTGATGGCTTATTAAAAGGTTCAGGGCGCTCCATTCAAGGGGTACACATGCGCGATGCACTTGAACGCTTGAATACCTTACAACCGGGGTTAATGCAAAAGTTTGGTGGTCATGCGATGGCAGCAGGCTTGACGCTTGAAGTGGATAAATTTGATGCTTTTAAACATCACTTTGAGCTATTGATGGGAGAACTTATTCAGCCTGAACAACTTGCTGGAGTGATATGGAGTGATGGTGAGCTTTCTCGCAATGAATTTTGTTTAGAAACCGCGGAACTTATTCGAGAGAGTGGCCCTTGGGGACAATCATTCCCTGAGCCAGTATTTGATGGTGAATTCCAATTATTACAGCAAAGGCTAGTGGGTGAGCGTCATCTAAAACTCATGTTAGAGCCAGTGAATGGCGGCCCAATGTTAGATGCCATCATGTTTAATATTGATGTTCGTCGCTGGCCAGATAACAGTATCAAAAAAGCTAAAATTGCTTTTAAGTTGGATGTGAATGAGTATCGTGGGCAAAAGAATGTGCAGCTAATGGTTGAACATATTTGGCCTGATTAAACGGGTAACTAACACACTGAATAACGATGAAATAGCGTTTGATGGCGCTATAAACATGAGATAAATTCCGCTATACTAAACGGTTTGTGAATAAAAAATTATTTTTGACTAACCATAAGATATTGAAAAATGACGTTTGAAATAAACCCAGTAAAAAGTAAGATTCAGGACCTGTCTGAGCGGACAGTGGTTCTGAGGGGGTATCTTTGACTATGATGCCAAGAAGGAACGCTTAGAAGAAGTCAACGCTGAGCTTGAACAGCCTGATGTTTGGAATGAACCCGAAAGAGCGCAAGCCCTTGGTAAAGAACGTTCATCGCTTGAAGCGATTGTTGAAACGATTGACCAGATGACGCAAGGCCTTGAAGATGTTGAAGGTTTATTAGAACTTGCAGTTGAAGCTGACGATGAAGATACATTCAATGAAGCAGAAGCTGAGTTAGAGCAATTACAGGGCAAATTAGAGCAACTTGAATTTCGTCGTATGTTCTCAGGCGAATACGATAGTGCAGACTGCTATATTGACTTACAAGCGGGTTCTGGCGGTACTGAAGCGCAAGATTGGGCGAGTATGTTATTGCGCATGTACTTGCGTTGGGCTGAGTCAAAGGGCTTTAAAACCGAGATTATCGAAGAGTCTGATGGTGATGTTGCTGGGCTAAAATCGGCAACGGTCAAAATTATTGGTGACTATGCCTACGGGTGGCTAAGAACGGAAACAGGCGTTCATCGCTTAGTCCGTAAGAGTCCATTTGACTCAGGCGGGCGTCGTCATACTTCTTTTAGTTCTGCGTTTATTTATCCTGAAGTTGATGATGATATTGATATCGACATCAATCCAGCGGATTTACGTATTGATGTATACCGTGCTTCTGGTGCTGGTGGTCAGCACGTTAACAAAACGGAATCAGCGGTACGTATCACACATATTCCAACTAATATTGTGACGCAATGCCAGAATGACCGTTCGCAGCATAAAAACAAAGACCAAGCGATGCGCCAGTTAAAAGCGAAGCTATACGAACTGGAAATGCAAAAGAAAAATGCAGACAAGCAAGCGATGGAAGAGAACAAATCTGATATTGGCTGGGGAAGCCAGATTCGTTCTTATGTCCTTGATGATGCAAGAATTAAAGATTTACGTACTGGTGTGGAAACGCGTAACACGCAAGCCGTACTGGATGGTGATTTGGATAAATTCATTGAAGCTAGCTTAAAAGCTGGCCTGTGAGGAAAAAATGTCTCAGGAACAACAAGGTGTTGAACAAGCACCTGATTTGAATAACGAACTTAAAGCCCGTAAAGAAAAGTTAGCGGCACTGCGTGAAAAAGGGATTCCATTTCCAAATGATTTTCGTCGTGAAGATATTTCCGATAAAATTCATGCGCAATATGATGATAAAACATCCGAAGAGCTTGAAGACCTAAATATTGAAGTGTCGATTGCTGGCCGTATGATGACTCGTCGCATCATGGGTAAAGCATCATTCGCAACGTTACAAGATGTTGGCGGGCGTATTCAGATTTATGTTTCCCGTGATGATTTAGCGGAAGGCATCTATAACGAACAATTTAAAAAATGGGATTTAGGCGATATTTTAGGCGCGAAAGGTCGTTTATTTAAAACCAAAACAGGTGAGTTGACCGTTCATTGTCATGAAGTTCGTTTATTGACTAAAGCATTGCGCCCATTACCTGACAAATTCCACGGTTTATCAGACCAAGAAACACGTTACCGTCAGCGCTACCTTGACTTAATCGCGAATGATGAATCTCGTCATACTTTTATTGTTCGCTCCAAGATCCTCGCTGAAGTACGTAATTTTATGGTTGGTTACGGTTTCATGGAAGTCGAAACCCCAATGATGCAAGTCATTCCAGGTGGTGCTTCTGCGCGTCCATTTGTGACTCACCATAATGCATTAGATATCGATATGTACTTGCGTATTGCGCCTGAGTTGTACTTGAAGCGTTTAGTTGTTGGTGGTTTCGAACGTGTGTTTGAAATCAACCGTAACTTCCGTAACGAAGGCTTATCTCCACGTCATAACCCAGAATTCACCATGATGGAACTGTATATGGCGTATGCGGATTATCGTGATCTGATCAAGCTAACAGAAGATTTATTCCGTACATTGACACAAAATGTTTTAGGTAACACGGTTGTTCAGTATGGTGAGCAAGAGTTTGATTTTGGTAAGCCATTTACCAAACTCACAATGAAAGAGGCAATTTGCAAATATCGTCCTGAAACTAACGTTGCTGATTTGGACGATATGGATAAAGCAGTGGCTATTGCTCAATCAATTGGTATCAAAATTGAGAAAAGCTGGGGGCTTGGCCGCATTCAGTGTGAAATCTTTGAAGAAGTTGCAGAGAGCCACTTAATTCAACCGACATTCATCACTGAATATCCTGCTGAAGTTTCACCATTAGCGCGTCGCAATGATGATAATCCATTCATTACTGACCGTTTTGAATTCTTCATTGGTGGCCGTGAAATTGGTAACGGTTTCTCGGAATTAAACGATGCAGAAGACCAAGCTGAACGTTTTGCAGAGCAAGTTCGTCAAAAAGACGAAGGCGATGACGAAGCAATGTTCTATGATGAAGACTATGTTACTGCATTAGAACATGGTTTGCCGCCAACAGCTGGTTTAGGTATTGGTATTGACCGAATGGTGATGTTATTCACTAATAGTCATACTATTCGAGATGTTATTTTATTCCCTGCTTTACGTCCTAGCAAAGCTTAAATGCGAGTATGCCCGGTTAATATCGGGCATACATTAACATTTATAAGCTATCCACATTGACTCTTCTTATGCTTTATTCAATCAGTTCATTTTAGTTATAAGATAAAACACTCTTTACTAGACGCTAAATGAGTAAGCTAAAATAAAATCACTGAAAAGTGCTTTTTTAGTGATTATGGCTATGTAATCACTAAATTTTTATTAAAAATAAATTTGAGTTACGAATCGTATCAATTTAATATAAGTAATTCTGACAGATAACTGCTATGCTTTATTACGTAGTTTAATATCGATAAATACGTATTTTGATAAAAATTTGATTCTATTTATAATTTTTAATTATTGTTAGCTTGTAAAATTGAATTAAGCAGGTTACCCATATTTAGTCTGATAATGCATGTTGTCATATCAGCGGTTTAAAATGTGTCAGCGACATGATAAATGAAAATATAAGATTGTTTTTTTTGTGAGTGAATATTTTATTTGTTAACAATTGTTACTGACGGTAGGCCTAAAATAAGAGTGTGCATGGAAAGTATTGAGTTGCTAAAAAGTTTATCGAGTAGCCCGAACGTTCCCTGACATAAAATAATAAAAAATGACGGCAAAGGTGTAGAATTATCCTTTTACAAGGGCGGCGAGTAGGGATCAGCTCATAAAATTAATGAAAATGTAGCAATAAAATAATTTTAAAACTAAAGTTAAGTTAATCTAAATTTATGAGATGACTCTATTTCTACATTCGGGCTTATAGAAAATAGCTAGTTTTTAGCTTACACTAGGTTTTTTGGACATCATTATAATAGCGAAGAAAAGTGCTGGTAAGGTAACCATATGTTTTTAAAAAATAAATTTTATGTTGCATCTTTGCTTATAGCAGGTACAGCCCTTCTTTCAGGTTGTACATTTGGCTCAGACACATACAATACAGCAACACCGAATACTCCAAGTAAACAGGTAGTCAATACAAGTACCGATCAACCGGTCACACAACCGACTGCTGATACCAATTCAGGTCAAGTTGATAACACATACCCTGAATCTCAAAAAGTATTAAACAGCGCTATCAACCGTACACCAATTGCTTCGACAGCCTATGGTGAAACAGGGGGCGACCAGCAAACATTTGCTCATTTAAATACGTGTGTTAAAGAACTCAATGCACTCAAAACACTCTCACCTAAAGATTACAATCGCTTAGTAGGTTCATTTAAAGAGGTTAGCGAAATCAACCGTCTATATCGACAAGTTGAGGGGACGGCTAGCCCTGACACAATTGAATTATTACAAATGGCGATAGAATCTAAAACTAAAGTATTGTGTGCAAAAGTTCGTTATAACTCAGTATTGTCTACCGAATCAACATTGAAGAAAATTAGTGGATTATGAGAATAAACCTTAGGCTTTGTGTGTCACTGGCACTTGTTACGACGTTTTTTAGTCATGCTCCAAAAGCAGAGCGCTTTAACAATGTAATTGATGATTTTGATACTTACCTTCAAATGGAAAAAGAAGGCAAAGTACAAGAACAAAAGCAACAATTGCCAGTTAATACACAAAACCAGGGTTATGATATCTTTTCTTCGCTATCTACTGTTCCTGCTCCAAAAGAGAAACAAAAATCTGCGGCAGCGAATAAAGGAACGAAAGGCAAAGCTACAGGGAAGAATAAATCTACTTCGGCATCAACGAAGAAAGTCGATGTCGTGAAGGCGGAGCCTGCTGAACCGGAAAAAACGACTTTTTCTGAAGTGTGTGCGGTGACGACAGAAAATGGGGCATCCCCTATTTTATTGTCGTCTTACCCTTATTTCTTCCAAAGCAATCAATGGGATCCTGCTTATCTAGCCAAAGATTTTGCAAAATATCAATTGGTTCTTGACCCACTCGGCTTATATGCATCTAAATTTGCCAAGCCAGCAGGTATTAATACCTCTGCTTATCTTGAGCAATTGGCGCAATTAATTGAACGTCAGCAATTAGCACATCTATATAAGTTTGGTATTGCTCAAGGTGTAGGCCAACTTATTGCCTATAATCATTTGCTCAATGATGAACAACTCGTTTCTGAACTCATTAATCATAATAAGAGTATCGCGCAATTAACGCATACAATTACGGAAAAACAATTTGAGATTGATAAATTAAATGATGAAGTTCTGAAAAGCAAAGAGCAAATTGCGCAATTACAGGCAGTTGTCAATTCATCAGATGACCAATCTTTAATTGACTCATTAAAGACTAAACTGGCGGATGCTCAAAAAACAATTGAGCAAAAGCAAAATAGTCTTGAGCAATTGAGTCAAGAAAATCAGCAAACCCAAGAAACGATTGCTCAACTTGAAAAACAATTAAATGAAAGTGTCGTTGAACAAGCCCAACTTAAACAGCAATTAGCAGATAAAGAACAGCAATTTGCTGCTGCAAATTTGAAAATTGAGCAACTCACTGCGGATATTGCAAAATTAGAGTTGGAATCTAAAAATCAACTGCAAGTCGCGGGTAACGCTGATGAGCAGATGAAATCAGTGACAGCTGAACTTCTACAGCAAAAAGAATTGTTGAAACAGAAAGAAAATGAATTAGCGACCGTTAAAAGTGAAAAAGATGGTGTTGCATCCTCTTTGGCCGCCCAGCAAGAAAAAAGTAAATTATTAGAGTTACAAAACCAGCAATTACAAACTCAGCTGGTAGAAAAAGAACAATTAGCAGAAAAAATTCAAGTTTCTCTGGCGAAAAAAACGGAACAAGCGGAGCAACAAGTTGCTTTAGAAAACGCGTTAAAAGCCGAGCTGGCTGAGGCGAAAAAACAGTTAGCCGAGCACCAAACTGCACAAAATGCGTTGTCCAAACAGTTTGCGAACAGTGAAAAACAGCAGGCAGACCTGCAGGCGAAACTCCTTCAACAAGAGCAAAATTACACCACGGCACAGGCGCAGCTGAAGCAAGCGAATGCGGATTTACAGAAGCTCCAAGCTGATATGGAAAAACAAACTGCCTTGATGAGCCAAGCGAGCGATCAGCAAGTGAAAGCACTGACCGCTGATTTAAACAAACAACTCGCCTTGTTGAAGCAAAAAGAAGAGGGTTTGAAGAAAGCGGAAACGGAAAGCCAAACCACTCGCGAAGCCTTAGCAAAACAGCAAGCTGATGCAAAAGCATTAGCGGAGAAAAACCAGCAACTGATCGCCGAGCTGCAACAAAAAGCGCAGCAAGCAGACAAAATCCAAGCCTCTTTAGCCGAGCAGACCGCGAAGGCGGCTCAGAAAGCGGCATTAGAAGCCGAGCTGGCTGAGGCGAAAAAACAGTTAGCCGAGCACCAAACGGCGCAAAATGCGTTGTCCAAACAGTTTGCGAACAGTGAAAAACAACAGGCAGACTTGCAGGCGAAACTCCTTCAACAAGAGCAAAATTACACCACGGCACAGGCGCAGCTGAAGCAAGCGAATGCGGATTTACAGAAGCTCCAAGCTGATATGGAAAAACAAACTGCCTTGATGAGCCAAGCGAGCGATCAGCAAGTGAAAGCACTGACCGCCGATTTAAACAAACAACTCGCCTTGCTGAAGCAAAAAGAAGAGGGTTTGAAGAAAGCGGAAACAGAAAGCCAAACCACTCGCGAAGCCTTAGCAAAACAGCAAGCTGATGCAAAAGCACTAGCGGAGAAAAACCAGCAGCTGACCGCCGAGCTGCAACAAAAAGCGCAGCAAGCAGACAAAATCCAAGCCTCTTTAGCCGAGCAGACCGCGAAGGCGGCTCAGAAAGCGGCATTAGAAGCCGAGCTGGCTGAGGCGAAAAAACAGTTAGCCGAGCACCAAACGGCGCAAAATGCGTTGTCCAAACAGTTTGCGAACAGTGAAAAACAGCAGGCAGACTTGCAGGCGAAACTCCTTCAACAAGAGCAAAATTACACCACGGCACAGGCGCAGCTGAAGCAAGCGAATGCGGATTTACAGAAGCTCCAAGCTGATATGGAAAAACAAACTGCCTTGATGAGCCAAGCGAGCGATCAGCAAGTGAAAGCACTGACCGCCGATTTAAACAAACAACTCGCCTTGCTGAAGCAAAAAGAAGAGGGTTTGAAGAAAGCGGAAACGGAAAGCCAAACCACTCGCGAAGCCTTAGCAAAACAGCAAGCTGATGCAAAAGCATTAGCGGAGAAAAACCAGCAACTGATCGCCGAGCTGCAACAAAAAGCGCAGCAAGCAGACAAAATCCAAGCCTCTTTAGCCGAGCAGACCGCGAAGGCGGCTCAGAAAGCGGCATTAGAAGCCGAGCTGGCTGAGGCGAAAAAACAGTTAGCCGAGCACCAAACGGCGCAAAATGCGTTGTCCAAACAGTTTGCGAACAGTGAAAAACAACAGGCAGACTTGCAGGCGAAACTCCTTCAACAAGAGCAAAATTACACCACGGCACAGGCGCAGCTGAAGCAAGCGAATGCGGATTTACAGAAGCTCCAAGCTGATATGGAAAAACAAACTGCCTTGATGAGCCAAGCGAGCGATCAGCAAGTGAAAGCACTGACCGCCGATTTAAACAAACAACTCGCCTTGCTGAAGCAAAAAGAAGAGGGTTTGAAGAAAGCGGAAACAGAAAGCCAAACCACTCGCGAAGCCTTAGCAAAACAGCAAGCTGATGCAAAAGCATTAGCGGAGAAAAACCAGCAGCTGATCGCCGAGCTGCAACAAAAAGCGCAACAAGCAGACAAAATCCAAGCCTCTTTAGCCGAGCAGACCGCGAAGGCGGCTCAGAAAGCGGCATTAGAAGCCGAGCTGGCTGAGGCGAAAAAACAGTTAGCCGAGCACCAAACGGCGCAAAATGCGTTGTCCAAACAGTTTGCGAACAGTGAAAAACAACAGGCAGACTTGCAGGCGAAACTCCTTCAACAAGAGCAAAATTACACCACGGCACAGGCGCAGCTGAAGCAAGCGAATGCGGATTTACAAAAGTTAAAAAATGAAGTTGAAACGAAAACTGCTTTAATGAATCAAGCGAGCGATCAGCAAGTGAAAGCGCTGACCGCCGATTTAAATAAACAACTCGCCTTGTTGAAGCAAAAAGAAGACGGGTTGAAGAAAGCGCAAGCGGAAAGCCAAACCACTCGCGAAGCCTTAGCAAAACAGCAAGCTGATGCAAAAGCACTAGCGGAGAAAAACCAGCAACTGACCGCCGAGCTGCAACAAAAAGCGCAGCAAGCAGACAAAATTCAAGCTTCTTTAGTTGAGCAAACGGCCAAGTTAGCACAAAAAATTACGTTAGAGTCAGAATTAGCAATAGCAAAAAAACAGTTGGCTGAGCAGCAAGCAGTACAAAATACATTATCTAAACAATATGCTGAGAGCCAAAAGCAACAAGAACAATTACAAACAAACTTAAAACAAAATGAACAGAATTTTGTTGATGCTCAAAAACAATTACAACAAGCTAATGTGGATCTGCTGAAGTTGCAAAAAGAGGTTGAAAAACAAACTGCGTTAATAGGGCAAGCAAGTGACAAGCAAGTTAAAGAGTTAACGACCGACTTAAATAAACAAATTGCATTATTGAAACAGAAAGAAGCCGCTTTAGCTAAGTTGGAATCTGAGAAAAAATCAATTAATGATGCACTGACTGCCCAGGAAAATGAGAAGAAAAAACTTGAGCAGCAAAACCAGCAATTTGTTAAACAGACTAAGTCCCAAGAAGACAAAATTAGTAAACTTGAAAGCGATATTGCGGCTAAAACAAGGAAACAGTCTGAGATTGAGCAAAAGCTGGCAGAGACGAATAAACTCCTTGGTGATTTAAAAACCAATTCTCAAAAAGAGTTGGCATCAGCACAAGAGAAGTTGAAAAAATTACAGACAGAGCTAGATTCGCGTAAATCCATTTCGAGTGATGAAACTTTAAAATCACAAATTATGGAATTAAACCGATTGATAACTCAGTTACAAGATGAAAATGATGCATTAAAAGCGAGAAGTGGTACAAAACCGAATACTGGCTTGGCAGGGCGAGTTCCACCTAGCAAAGATGCAAAAGCGATTGCTGCAGAAAATGCGAAGAAAAACCAAAAAATTATTGAGCAAATCACCGCTCAAAAATACAGTAAGCTCGATAGCAACACTTACTATAAAATCATTCAAGCAGGTTCTCCTATAAAAGATGTTAAAAATAAAGACGTGACTTTTATTATGAGAGAACAATTAACGGATGGTAAGGTTACGGTATTGTACACCGATCAAAACCCGGTCACATTACCTTATAGTCAGCTACCGACGCCATTAAATTCCTTTGTGGAACGAGCAGGGGAAGGAGGGATGGTTAAAGTCTATATTAAACCGGAAGGTGGCTATGGTGTTGACGGCATACCAGGTGAAGTACCACCGAACTCCATGTCAATTATTGATTTAAAAATAATTAAAGCAAAATAATATAGCTTTTATCTGGGTTTATCTTAAAGGTAATTTGTCACTGAAAGGCGAATTACCTTTTTTTGTGATATATCAATCTGAAGGGATTATAGAAATTTAAGAAGGCTAAAAAGTGAATATGGCTGTGTAATGGAAGGGACTGAACTTGCCTTTCTGCCAGATTATAGTTAAAGCTTAAATTTCTATAACTGACAGGGCATGAGTTCGAAAATTACTGAGCGGTTAAGCTGCTATTCTTGATCTGCTCGGCGTATATCCAAATCGTTTGCGATAAGTTTGGGTGAAGTAAGATTGACTGGAAAAGCCTGCTTCCATTGAAACTTCGACAATGCTCATTGTCGTGTTAACTAATAACTGGTGTGCATACATAATACGTTTTTCACTAATCCATGAGCGTGGTGAAGTTGAATAGACGGTATTGAACAGTTCTTTAAATGTTGTTAACCCCATGCCAAAAGTACGAGCAAATTCACTTAACTTCCATTCTTTAAGATAATTGTTTTCCATAAATAACTGCAATCGTTCGACTTGGCGACTACTCAGCTGCCTAAAATTAGATAATAATAAAGCCCCTTGTTCGCTGTAGCTAAGTAATAATAATAATTCGCTTACTCGAAGTGTGAAGATGACGTCAGGGTATTCATTATTGATAAATGCATTTAAGCTCGCTTTTATTTCGTTAATGATAGGAGATGAATTAAATTTAATTACATCACAGGGTAAGCCTTCATTACGGTCTATTTCACTTAACTCTGCACCATGATTGGAAATAAAGTTACGCAAAAAATCATCACTTAAGGGAACCCAAAGTAATTTGCAATCTGTAGTTTCACTGAGTTGTAAGGAGTAAGCCCCTTGCTTGTGATATAAAATATCACCTTCATTTAAACGTTGTGAGTTGGCTGGGGTTTCTAGTAACACAGAGCCTTGTTCTATGATCAAAAGCCCTTTGGTTTCTAAGTCGATAATGTTATGGGTTGCGAGGTTATTAATGTTTATCTGTTTAATTACGCATTGATTCGATGAGTTTATTACTTGCATGACGATACCTTCATTAATTGTATTTCAAATATAACTTCAAAATAAAATATTCAACAATTTCCATCTGGCAATATAAAGCATTGGTGTTATTAGTATGTTTGAAATTATATAAATCGATTAATTTTGTGTCACATTGTAATTCTAAATATAAATAAATGTTTCCAAATATACTTTTGCCGATCTTTTTGTGCTTATAGCTCGGTATTAGTTGTGTTTAAAATAACGAGTTTGGTGTTTTATTTTGTCTGAATTTATTATTTTAGATTATTAACCTATAATATTAAAATTAGTCGGATGTTAATATGTTATCGTTTTTTACGCGTAACAGGCGTTTTTTTTCTACTTTTTGCTCATTTATCATTTTTAGTATGGTAATGTGAATTTTAGCTATGAGAATGATGATATTAACATTCGTTAAAATTAACACTGATAAATTTATCTTATATAATAAATGATTGTTAACTTGAGTTATTTGTTTTATGTATCTTGACGATAATATAATTTTATCAAAAAGGGGCTTTATGGCGGGTTTGTTGCGACAGGTGTCTCATTTTAACAACGATAGGTTTTTACAATTGCTCTGATAGGTATTTCAAATATGCATTTTTATACATAGTTTCATTTGTTATTATTTTTTCAATCGTCATTATTCAATCTTTCTATACCTTATTTTTCTCCTTTTGCTGTATTTTGCTTGAAGCTTCAAATAGAAGGTACCAATTTGCGCTAGAGTTTCACTTATCATGACCAATGCTTTTAGCTGTTCGCTTATTAACTTTGGCTGGTAAGTCAGGAACGGGTTTACGGTCATCAAGTAAGTGCCGTATAGCAAGTATTGGGTGATGGATTAGCATCTTAGGGCCAGCCCAACGCATAACGAGCTTCATCTGTTCTCGCATTTTGGGTTGATAACAATGGATTGGACATTGTTTACAAGCTGGTTTTTCTTCCCCATATCGGCATTTTTCTAACCTATTAATGGCATAGGAAAATAATTCTTGATAGAAATTAGGAGATTCTATGGGAACAGGGTGAGCTTTTTCATAGATTTTTATCATTTTTTCAATCGTTTTAATTTCACGATTAATACGTTTACCAACCATAATAAGTCTCTATAAAAAATAAACATACATTTAATATACAACTTTATGTAAGGATAGCTAGCTAATGACAATGTATTCTTACTTTTTTTGATGGAGCTCAATAAAACAGAGGGTAAAAATTACCCTCTTTTATTAGCGTGAAACACGATACTTAGCTAATATTAAATGAATAATAAAATATTTTCATTTTTCAATTGGTTAGCTAGTTTTATTTTCACTATGCAAGAAAAACAACGCATGTTGTTATCGTGATAATTTATTGACTCGAGAGCATTATTTTTTGCATTTCATCTTTAAGATGTAATTTTTCTTTTTTTAGCTTAGCGACATGCTCATTGTAACCAGCTCCAGAAGGGCCTTCTAATTTACTGATTTCTTTGTCGAGTTGATGATGCTTTTCATAAAGAGTTTGAAAACGGGGATGCGTAGAGATTAATTTTGAAACTAAATCTTGATCTGCTGATAACATACTACCTCCTCAGAATATATTAAGCCTCAGATTCAGTATAAACAGAGCGTACATTTTGTACATCGAATAGCTTGTAATTTACATAATTTTTATTAGTTTTATGATCCTTCAACTAGAATTAAGTAGTATTACATTGCTTTTATCTGGGTTACCTATATTTTTGTAATTAAGAATCATCTATAGTGATAATTACGGTGTAAATGACTTAGTATGTATAGAATTCTGGTTTTTAAAATTGATTTTGTGTTTCTAGATAGGAATAAATAATGAAAAAAGCGATTTTATCTGTAATGGCAGCGGCATTAATTTCATCATGTGCAGTCGCAACGGAAGATTTGGAAAAGATCGCGCCATACCCAAAAGCGGAAGCGGGTATGACTCGTCATGTGATTGAATTAACTAAGCAACAAAATGAAAATAATTTTATGGTCGAGTTAGTTATTGGTAAAACGATCAAAGCAGACTGTAATCGTCAATGGTTTATGGGGGAGCTGGATGAAAAAACGTTGGAAGGTTGGGGTTACAGCTACTATAAATTAGATGAGGTTAAAGGCCCTGCTTCAACAATGATGGGGTGCTCTGAGCCAGCCAAAGACCGTTTTGTTTCAACACAGTTAGGTGATGATGCATTTGTGCGTTATAACAGCAAATTACCGATTGTGATTTATGCACCAAAAGATATGCAAGTGAAATATCGAATTTGGTCTACAGACGATAAATTAATGGATTCAGTTACAAAATAATGATTAAAGAAAATGCCGCTAACTGCGGCATTTTTATAGAAAATCATTTAGCGGATAACAAATACGGATGTTTTAGCATGACGTACAATAGCGGATGCTGTTGAGCCTAATAGGTAAGTTGAAGAACTTGGGTGATGAGAACCAACAACAATCAGGTCAGCACTAATTTCTTGCGCATAATCTAAGATTTCATCTTTAGCGGAACCAATACCAATTTTGCAGTTAATGCGTTCATCAGCAACTTTGATGTCTTTAATGACTTCTTCTAATGCGCGCATGGCAAGGATTGCGCGTTCAGCAGAATCTTTGTTACTTTCTGGTAATGCGGCAATTTCAATACCAAAAAATAATTCGAGACTCGGAATAACAGATAGAAAATGAATTTCGGCTGAGCTAAGTTGCGCTAGTGCTTCAACGTGTTTGATGATCTCTTGGTTCAATTCATCTTCTAACAAATCAATAGGAACTAGGATTTTTTTATACATAGCTACCTCATTTTCGTATTATTTAAAGTTAATTACAAAGGCTTATCTTCAATATACTATAAGTTAAATGAAAAATAATAAATGTAATAAAGTGCGCATTTATAATGATAATTTAAAGATAGTATAATTAATTCTTTGAAAAGAAAGAATAATTATTATCAATCACGCTTTTTATTTACAAATAACACGGAGACTTTTAACAGAATATATGCGAGTATTGCATTTTATGTTTTAACTTATTGATTTAAATAGGTTATATGAATGATAATTATTTTGTTTTTCATTAAGAACCCATTTTATGACTATGAATAATGCCTCCACACAGAAAAAAAGTGATTTTGAAATTCAGCAAATAAAATTTAAAGCCGCAAAGAAAAGTACATTAGTTAGTGTTGTTGTAAATATTTTTTTATCGATTTGGCAGATAATTATTGGTTTTTTTTCGCATTCTTCTGGGTTAATAGCTGACGGTATTCACACATTATCGGATTTAATCGCTGATTTTGTTGTATTGATAGCGAATAAGAAAAGCCATAAAAAACCGGATGAAGACCACCCATACGGCCATTTTCGTTATGAAAATGGTGCATCATTAATATTGGGTATTATTTTATTAATTGTGGGTGTAGGAATGGTTTGGTCAGCGATCGAAAAATTGCTGAAACCGGATTTGATCCCTGAAGTGCACTCAGTCGCATTAGTTGTCGCATTGATTGCTTTAGTCGCAAAAGAAGGGCTGTTTCGCTATATGTTGCATGTCGCAAATAAAGTGAATTCCAGTATGTTAGTGGCGAACGCATGGCATGCTCGTTCTGATGCAGCTTCTTCCTTGGTGGTGGCTATCGGTATTGTTGGTAGTTTGTGCGGATTTAAAATTTTTGACCCACTTGCAGCATTGATTGTGGGGACATTCGTTTTCCGCATGGGGTTTAAATTCACCAATCAATCCATGCAAGATTTAATGGATAAAGGTGCGGATGAAGAAACGTTGCAAGAAATTCGTTCTATTTTGGATAATATCAGTGAATTATCAGGGTATCATGATTTAAAAACACGTAAGTCAGGGGATTTTTTGTTGGTAGATGTACATTTAGAGCTGGATGGAAATATGAGTATCACTGTTGGCCATGAGATTGCGGTAAATGTACGTAAAAAATTGATGGAAAACCCATTAATTTTGGATGTCATGACACACCTTGACCCGTATGACAAAGAGATTAAGCATTAATGATAGGTTGATTTTCTTTTCTGATAAGAACCGAGCATAAAAGTGGCTCGGTTTTTTATTGCAAGCTATTATGTAAAAAGGATCTATTAATTATTGCACCTAATTGATAACAAGGCGAAAATTAATATGTTGTTTCAGCATGGCACAATATAGTATTTTTCAACGTAAAGGGTAAATATAGCAAGCTGCTCTTTATAGTGATTATTGAATGATTGAGGAAAAAATGCAGTTAACTCAAGAACAATGTCAGATATTTCGCGCCCCAAAGGTTATTGCCCTTACAAATCAAAATGGTATGAAGATTATTCTCAGTAGTCTAGGCGCTAGTTGGGTTAGCTGTATACTTCCATTAGTAACAGGTAAACGAGACGTTGTTTTGGGTTCACCCAATATGGCGAAACAGATGGAGCAAGGGGTATACCTTGGTTCAACCGTTGGGCGAGTCGCTAACCGTATAAATAATTCACAATTCACACTAAATGAACAACGCTATCAGCTCGTTGGTAACCAAGGCGCACATTGCTTGCATGGTGGAAAGCGTAATTTTAGCCAGCGTATATGGGGTATTTTTCAGCCAACTCCCCAGAAAGCTATTTTTTCGTTGGTGTCTCCTGCCGGTGAACAAGGCTTTCCAGGTCGGCTAGAGGTTGAGGTGAGCTATGAACTTACAGAAGATAATCAAGTTGTTATTCACCATGCTTATCAATTGACAGAAGCTTGCCCTGTAAACCTCGCGAACCACATCTACTTCAACCTAGCGGGAGAAGATTCGGTTAGAACAGCGTTGGAGCATGATTTATACATTGATGCAGACCAATTCTTGCCGACAGATATGGACGGTATTCCAACGGGTGAATGGCATAATGTGGCTGAAACCAATTTTGATTTTCGCCAAAGCAAGCGGATTGGCCGAGACTTTTTACAAGATGATGTGCAGCACCGCGTTGGTGGGTATGATCATGGGTTTATATTAAACAACGCATTAACCGATGGTGAGCAGACAGTGGCAAGACTGGGGGCACCAAATGGTGATGTACGGCTAAATATCGCAACAACACAGGCTGCATTACATGTATATAGTGGGAATAACCTGCATGCAACATCGGGGAAAACTCGAACGTATGTGCCTTATTCAGGGGTAGTGTTGGCCACTCAGTTTCCAGCGGATGCCATTAATCATCCAGAGTGGGGAGAACAATACAGTTCGATTGCGTTTCCTCAACAAGTGTACCGAAACCAAACTCGCTACCAATTTGTTTTTTGATATCTCAGTGAATATTCAGCGCCTCAATATTAAGGCGCTGAATTGAATTGCTCGCCAATAATTAGCTTTAGACTTAAATAACAAATAAATCCATATATTCATTTACGGGCATTTTTTCTAACATTGGCTTATCGAGAGAGGCTTTTAGAATTCGAATTTGTTGAGCCTCAGGGAATTGCCTTGCTAAATTGACTCTAAATTTATTTAATAGTAATGGCATACCCTCTTTACGGCGGCGCTTGTGGCCAACAGGATACTCGATAACAACTTCATCAAGCACTTGCCCATCCTTCAATGTAATGGTTAACCCATTGCTAATCGAGCGTTTTTCTGGGTCATGATAGTCTCGGGTGAACTGGACATCTTCTGTGCAATGCATTTTTGCACGTAATGCATCGATACGTTCGTCTTTAGCAATATTGTCTTCATAATCAGCGGCCGTTAAACGACCAAAAATTAATGGGACAGCGACCATATATTGAATGCAATGATCCCTATCTGCCGGATTATGTAATGGCCCTTTTTTATCAATGATACGAATGCATGCCTCATGGGTACGTATGGCAATCGACTCAATATCTTGCGCCGTTTTCCCTAATTTTTGGAGGGTTTGATGGAGTTGTAACGCGGCTTCTACTGCGGTTTGGGAATGAAACTCAGCAGGGAAAGAAATCTTAAATAGCACATTTTCCATGACATATGAGCCATAAGGGCGTTGAAAACGCAGGGGCTGTCCATTAAATAAAACATCGTAAAAGCCCCATGTTTTAGCCGTTAATGCCGTTGGGTAGCCCATTTCCCCTTTTTGAGCCATTAAAGCGAGCCGTACCGCACGGGAAGTGGCGTCACCTGCCGCCCATGATTTGCGAGATCCTGTATTGGGGCTATGGCGGTAGGTACGCAGGCTGTGCCCATCAATCCATGCTTGGGAGACCGCATTGAGAATTTGTTCTCTTTCCAAGCCCAATAAATGAGAAACAACCGCAGTTGAGGCCACTTTGACTAAAATAACATGATCGAGCCCAACTTGGTTGAAGGCGTTTTCTAATGCGATACAGCCTTGAATTTCATGGGCCTTAATTAATGCAGTCAAAACATCTCTCATGGACAATGGGGACTTTCCTTTAGCAATGTTTTCACGCGAAAGCCAATCCGCAGTGGCTAATATCCCCCCAAGGTTATCTGATGGATGCCCCCATTCGGCAGCAAGCCAAGTGTCATTAAAATCAAGCCATCGGCACATTGTGCCAAGGTTAAATGCACCTTGCACAGGGTCTAATTGAAATTGTGTTCCTGGGATTTTTGTGCCATTAGGCACAATTGTACCTGGAACGATAGGGCCCAATAATTTTTTACACGCAGGGTATTCAAGGGATTCCATCCCGCAACCCAGGGTGTCGAGTAGGCAATAATAAGCCGTATCATAGGCAAGGTCAGAAGTAATCGGGTAATCCATTACATAATCAACAATATCGCTGATCACTTTATCAAATTCAATTTGTTGCGAACGCACGGTTTGTGTTGTCATTAGGTTACCTTTTAACGCTGTTCTATAGGAATAAATAATTGATTTTCAGGTCCAACATAGTTGGCTGAAGGGCGAATAATTTTATTATCTTGTCGTTGTTCAATAATATGGGCTGACCAACCAGCGGTACGTGCCATAACAAATAGAGGTGTAAACATGGCGGTAGGGATACCCATAAGGTGATAAGCCACAGCAGAAAACCAATCTAAGTTTGGAAACATATTTTTTTCACGTTTCATAACGGATTCAATGCGATCTGCAACGGTATAAAGATGTCGATTTAGATTTTGTTCTGATAACTGTAAGGCGACAGATTTGATTATGGGATGACGGGGATCTGCGAGAGTATAAACTGGGTGGCCAAAGCCAATGATAACCTCACTGTTTTTAACCCGGGCGATAATATCTTGTTCCGCTTCGTCCATTGATGCATAACGTTGCTGAATTTCTAATGAAACTTCATTTGCACCACCGTGTTTTGGGCCACGCAGGGCGGCAATTGCACCTGTCATTGCAGAGTAAAAATCGGTGCCTGTTCCCGCAATAACCCTCGCTGCGAATGTGGATGCGTTAAATTCATGTTCTGCGTATAAAATTGCCGCAATATGCATGAATTTTTCCCATTGAGCAGGGGGCTTTTTGCCGTGTAATAGATGCAAGAAATGCGCGCCAATCGAATCATCATCTGTTTGGGTTTCAATGCGTCGTCCGTGGTGGCTAAAGTGGTACCAATACAACAACATCGAACCCAGTGATGCTAACAAGCGGTCAGCGATATCTCTAGCGCCCGAAAAAGGGTGTGATTCTTTTTCGGGTAATACACATCCCATCATGGATACGCCTGTACGCATGACGTCCATCGGGTGTGCGTTCGCCGGTATTGATTCTAAGGTTTGTTTGACACTTGCGGGTAATCCTCGAAAGGATTGTAATTTTTCTTTGTATGCAGCGAGCTCAGTTGCGGTAGGGAGCTTGTCATGGATGAGCAAATGCGCGATTTCTTCAAATTCACACTGTGTGGCTAAGTCGTGAATGTCAAACCCGCGATAATGCAGGTCATTACCATTACGTCCAACGGTACAAAGCGCTGTGTTTCCAGCTGCTACACCAGACAGTGCAACTGATTTTTTAGGTTTAAATTGAGGTGCTTCAGTACGACTAAGTTGTTCATTCATCATTTATTCCTTGTAGGGGACAGAGGAGATGCAACTTTTAGTAATGATAAGTGCTTAAAATTATGATTTTTTCTGGGAAAAGAGTGCATCCAGCTTTTGTTCATAATCGTAATAATGAATACTTTGATACAGTTCTTCTCGAGTCTGCATGAGTGGTATGACACTTTTTTGCGTGCCTTCTTTACGTAACGTTGTATAAACCTGTTCAGCCGCTCTATTCATGGCTCGAAATGCAGACAGTGGATAAAGCGCAATGGCAATACCCACACTGCGTAATTCATCAAGGGTAAATAAAGGGGTTTGGCCAAATTCGGTTAAATTGGCCAGTACGGGAGCCGAGGTGTTGCTCGTAAACTGTTGATACATAGAAAGTTCAGTGATTGCCTCTGGGAAAAGCATATCTGCACCGGCTTCTATGTAGGCTTGTGCACGTTCGAGCGCGGCATCAAGGCCTTCGACCGCTAATGCATCGGTTCGAGCCATAATGACAAAACTGTCATCAGTTCGTGCATCAACGGCGGCTTTGATGCGGTCGACCATCTCTTGTGTCGACACAATCTCTTTATTAGGGCGATGACCACAGCGTTTTGCGCCTACTTGGTCTTCAATATGTAACCCAGCTGCGCCTGCCTTACAAAATGATTTTACCGTGCGTGCGACATTGAAAGCAGAAGGGCCAAAGCCAATATCCGCGTCAACCATTAGCGGTAAGTCGCATACGTCAGTAATGCGTCGAATATCAATTAAAACATCATCTAACGTTGAGATACCTAAGTCAGGCATGCCTAATGAGCCAGCAGCAACGCCACCGCCAGATAAATAAATAGCTTTATAGCCAGCTTGTTTAGCAAGAAGTGCGTGGTTGGCATTGATGGCTCCAACAAGCTGTAGTGGAGACTCTTGCTTGATAGCTTCGCGAAACTTTTGTCCTGCACTAAATGACGACATAATAGCCTCATGTGGTGTTAATTAATTGTAATGAAATTGGGTAGCCATAGTCACCTAGCAATTGACGTGCCAACCTTGAATTAAATGAAGGGCAATGGAAAATTCTATGAAATCAATCGGGTGGGGGTTTTTTTGTTTGTGATAAGAAAACCAAATTTAAAATAATCGGTTGGTATGTTTCATTGAAACCATATATTGTTAAATGAAACAAATTTGAAACGTATTGAGAAGGTAGGGTGACGATGGAAAAACCCATTATTTGGACGGTTTCAGTGTCCCGATTATTTACATTGTTTCGAGATATCAGCCCTGAATTTAGTGAGCAAGCGGAAATCACGCCACTCAATCTTGGTTTTGAGCAGGCGGTAGAGGCCGTTCGTCAACGATTACAGGATGGGCACTGTGACGCCATTATCAGTGCGGGTTCAAATGGGGCTTATTTAAAAAGCCATGTTTCGGTCCCTGTTATTATTGTGAAAATCAGTGGTTTCGATGTTATGCAAGCATTGGCTAAAGCCCGGGAAATTAGCGATAAAGTCGGGATCATCAATTATAAAAAAACGCTGTCATCATTAGATGAATTTCAGCAGCGCTTTGGTTTACAAATCGAGCAGCGGAGCTACGTCACTGCGGAGGATGCAAGATCTCAGCTTAAAGCACTAAAAGCCATGGGAATTTCTGTTGTCGTGGGGGCTGGGTTAATCATGGATTTGGCGGATGAAATGGGGATGACTGGAGTTTTTGTCTATTCCACAGAAACCATACAGCAAGCATTTTCAGATGCTATCGAATTAAGCCGAATGTCGAGGCGTGAAAACCATTCGCAAGGTAAATACCTTCCGCCTAACCCCGCAAAAGTTCGTTATACCATAAACGACTTGATTGGTTCGTCATTATCGATGGAGCGTGTTAGGCAAACTATTATGTTGTATGCACGCTCTGATGCAACGGTATTGATCCAAGGTGCGAGTGGAACAGGAAAGGAGATGGTGGCGCAAGGGATCCATCACGAATATACCTTATTTAATCAACATAAGCGTAGTAAACAGCAAATGCCTTTTGTCGCTGTTAACTGTGGGGCGATACCTGAAACATTATTAGAAGCCGAATTATTTGGTTATGAAGAAGGTGCTTTTACGGGATCTCGTCGCGGTGGTCGAGCAGGGCTATTTGAATTGGCGAGTGGGGGAACACTGTTTTTAGATGAAATCGGTGAAATGCCTATCGCATTGCAAACAAAATTGTTGCGGGTTCTTGAGGAGCGATCTGTAGTGCGAGTCGGCGGGTATAAACCGCTGCAAGTGAATGTTCGGGTCATTTGTGCAACCCATTGTGATTTAGACCGCTGGGTGAAAGAAGGACGTTTTCGAGCCGATCTATTTTATCGGCTCGGAGTACTGAGAATGCGCGTGCCTGCGCTCAACGAACGCGGTGATGATATTTTAGTATTAGCGGAGCGGCTACTTAAATTAGCTTTTGCAGGCTTGATCTTGCCACTCCCCGCATTTCGCGTGCAACAGTTAATTGCATGTAAACGTTTTTTTCTTGATTATTCATGGCCCGGTAATGTGCGAGAACTCAGAAATTTAATGGAGCGAGTCGCGTTGTATTGCAGTGCTTACCCAGAAAAAACGATCACAACACAAATGCTAACCAGTTTATCCCCAGAAAGGCAGGAAAGTGAATATAAGGACGCTGTAATAAAAGATAAATCTAATGAATCGTTAGAAGAGGTGATGGCTAAATTTAATGGTGACCGTAAAGCCGTGGCTCAGTATCTAGGTATTAGCAGAACGACGCTATGGCGAAGACTTTCTTCCCATTCCTAATCACCTTTTGAGAGGTGCTTGCCTTCCAAAGAAAAAGAGTATGCAAATTAGGTACTCATTGACAATATGAATGTTAAGGTGTCATAAGTCACTAAAGGCAAAGAATAGAGAATGATAGTTATCAGTGTTGGCTTAATTTTATTATTAGAAAATTAATTTCTCTATTTTAAGTAAAAAAGTGAAATAAATTGTTTTAGTAAATTGAGTAAGGCGAATTTGCTTCATCAATCAGCTTATTCAGCAGGAGAAAACAATAAATAATTTTTTTTGTGATTAAGCACTTTTTAGGTGCCTTGTATTTAGTTTAAGTTGTATCTAAAAGTAACAGAGGTAATTTTATCTGTTTGTTTTCTAACCTGTTGTTTTTATATTGATTTTTATCTGTTTTTTGCCGTTTTTGAACGGGGTTAACTTACAAAAAAAACGTGATTTTTCTCACATAAATTATTTTGTTAGTCACCATTAGATTTTCTCATTTTAACTTCATGATTGAACGTTCTATATTGCGCTCAAATTAGTCTTATCTTTGTTTTTTTACTACTGCACTAATCGCCGAAATGTGTTCTTTAATTAGGAACACAATGTTGTCGTATTCTACGATGTAGTTGCAGCGCATATTATTTATTTTGTTAGTTGGAGAGTGGGGCGTGAATCAGTCCACTACTATCATGCGCAAACGCGACAATGCATTCGTTCCTGTTGCAGGGTTAACGATTTTTGCTATTGCATCGGGTTATTTAATGAGTTTAATCCCATTATCGATGGGAAGCTTTGGTATTGATACGCAATATGCGGGCTGGTTAGCGAGTGCGTATTATATTGGTCTATTAATTGGCTCAATGTTAATTGAACCCGTTATTGCCAAAATAGGCCATCGCCTTGCATTTATAGGTTTCTTATTGATGCTTGCCGCGACAGTTATCGTACTGCCATGGGCACCAACCATTGAAGCTTGGTTACCGAATCGCTTAATTGCGGGGGTAGCAGTGGCGGGGATTTTTGTGGTGGTTGAATCTTGGTTATTGATTGGTGACAATCCGAAAGAGCGCGCTAAACGTTTAAGTTTTTATATGACGTCATTGTATGGCGGAACAACCCTTGGCCAGCTTGCTATTGGTGTCATTGGAACTCAGGGTACTTATCCGTTTATGGTGGTATTAGGACTATTATTATTGGCGGTCATGCCACCGTTATTGGTACGTCAAGGCCAGCCAGATAGTGGTTCACATCAAAAACTCTCATTGAAGAAAATTGCTCGTTTAAGTAAACCTGCAATTATTGGTTGTATGGTTTCTGGAATTACCATGGGGACTATCTATGGGTTAATGCCGTTATCATTGAAAAAAGACCAGTTCACCACCGATCAAGTGGGGGTGTTGATGGCTTCAATTATTCTTGGTGGGATGTTAATACAGCCAGTTGTTAGCAAATTATCTATTTTAATGAGTAAAACCTTATTGCTTGCCATGGTTTCATTATTAGGTGTTTTTGCTATGGGAGTTATTTATATTTCGAGTGATTATTTGGTGATGATTGTCGCTTTAGGATTACTCGGCATGTCAACTTTTGCCTTATATCCAGTGGCGATAACGCTAGCGTGTGATGGCTTAGATTCCTCTTACATTGTTGCTGCAACCCAAGTGATGCTGTTTAGTTACAGTATTGGTTCAGCGATGGGACCTATCGCTGCGGGGACGTTTTTAGGCCAATATAATGGGTTAGTGAATTTCTTCTTTATTGTGCTGCTAGTGACTGCAATTTATATGTTAATTGCCAGCTTACGTCGCAAAGCCAGCGTGTTAGCAAATTAATTTTGTCGATAAATAAAACCGGCAAATAAAAGGCTCTGTGAGTAATCTCAGAGCCTTTTTTACGTTCTAATTATTTCTTTTTATTTGCAATTGAAGGTGCCAGTTGTGCTTCAATAGGTAAATGCCTTGTGTTACGGACAATACGTTGTTCCCAAAGCTCTCCCAATTTGAAATCCCATGATAGCGGCGATATTTCAGTTCTACCTGCATTTGGAGCGAAAGTGAGTTCACTGAAATACAACGTATTTTCATCAGACATCAAAAAATCAGCTCGGCAATAATCAAAAGGTGTGACGAGTATTTCTGCTAATCGTAACATTTCTTTGAATAATGGAGGCTCAGGTACAGGTTCCATCATGTTTGGATAACCAAAAGTCACGGGTTGCAATTGCCAGTTGGTATCGTAAATATTAATAAATTCATTGCCAAATTCGTCGGAGTAGTCAATCTCTGCATAGACAGGCTTACCAGAGAAGCAGTGGATCCTGCATGTTTCAGGCACTAACTTTCGGTTTTTATTAGCAAATAAATCAATATATTCTTCGCACATAATTTGTGCGGGAATCGTTTTATAATGGCGTTCACGGGTAATATAGTAAAGATTTTTAGTTAAGTGAAAATCCAATTTGTTTTTAGCTTTTGGCCAATCAAATTGTGCTTTATTGCGACAAATAATGCTACTGCCACTATCATGATTACATTTTAAAACAAAACGCTCTGGCAGTTTATTTATATCGATTTCATCGGTATTTTTATAAGTGGCTATAATAGGAACTAAATATTCATCTCCTATTGTTCGGGAGATATATCCCCTAACCGTAAGTTTATCCGCATATTGTGAATATAATGGATTTTTATCTCGTAGCATTCTAAAGTTTACTTTCTCATTAAAGCTTTTGGGTACTTTAAAATCAGGGCGATAATTGAGTTTTTTAGTAAATTTATTAGAGAGATAGATTTTATCACTCATAATGAGTGAGCGTAATTTTTTTATAAAATACTCTGCTTTTTTCATGCGAGCACCAACCATTCTAAAATTGTAGTGTGTAAATGAAATCTAATTTTTATTTGATTATATTTTTTATAACTTAAATAAAGCTTCAATAAATCTAACGAGCAATTTAATAATTTTTTAATAAATAAATAGTAAACAAAAGATAAATAAAGGTCATTTTGTTAATAATAACCGGTATTTGTCTGAACTTATATCAACAAGTCAATCAATTGTTTTAATTATTCGTCACTAATAATAAGGTTATTGCTTATTTTAAGTGTAACAAAGATAAGGAAGATAGACCTTAAGGGTTTATTTAGATGTTATCTCTAAACCCGTGGGCTCAGAGATAATAATTGAGAAGGTTATTATTTTCAAAATGACTAATATTCTTACTGTAATGGCGGTTGCCCCATTTTTTTTAGAAATCGTATTTGGGCCGCAACGAGTTGTTTGTAATCAATACAGCGGTATGGCATATCATATTGCTGCGCTAGCCTAGCTAAAATTTGAGCTAAAGCAGGGTAGTGACGATGATGCCAGTGAGGAAAAATATGGTGTGTAAGGTGGTAGTTTAATCCTCCTGTTAAGCGCCATAAATAATGAGGGGTAGGTAACCAGTCACAAGCCGTGACAAAATTATGGTGGTACCAGCCATGCTTAATTTGTTTATCTTCAGGCACAGTGAAAAACTGTGTCTCTGCCCAATGTGTACCTAGTAATAGATAAATGACAAAAATGGATGCGACCATTTGGCTCAACAAATAAGTGATAAATATTGTTGTTAAGCTGATCCCATGGTTGTGAGCTACGAATAATGGAATGCCAAGCATCAGTATTAAATGGCATATTTTGCTGCCTAAAAATAGCCCCCAACCCAGCTTACCCTCGAGTACTTTCTGCGCCTTTAAGCGTGTTTTCCCAGTCCTATCGGACCAATCAAATACGAGAGCAATCCATGTGAGTGACAACGATGCAATGAAAGGCCAATAAATATGCTGATATTTCATAAAAGGCCGCCACCGTTGAAATGGCGTTTGGCGGAATATACCATTTTCTTCCGTGTCTAAATCGTAATGTTCGATGTTGGCGTAGTGATGGTGATAATGAACGTGACGTGTACGCCAAAACTCCGGCTCTAAGCCTAAAGGTAATGTGACTAAACGGCCAAATAACCGATTTTTCCAGCCTGATTTAAACAGGGTATTGTGACAGGCATCGTGCTGGCCAATTACATTTAATAGCATGATAAGTAAAACAAATACAAAATAGGACAATATGTAAATTGAGGTAGATGTTGTCATGATTGTTGGAAGATAACTCAGAAGGGCAACAATAAATAAGACCCCGATTACAGTAAGGTCAGCTAGGCTGGCATACACGTGATCTTGTTTAGCTTGCAGATATTCCTGACTTGCTTGTTTTAATGCGATATGAAATTGTTGTTCGTTAGCATTTGAGAACGTGAGTTCGAATTCAGTGTGATGCATGCGACTCTCATTTGATGTTATCTTCTTTTAATCAAAGAGTATATCCATACTAAGTTAATCGTCGCAAAATAAATATGACAGGGGGAGAACGTTTCGACCTATTCTGAATCAGATTTCATCGAAAGTAATAAATTTCGACAATTTAAATAAGTGTTTTTGATGGAAATAAATATAAATGGATAATTTTGTAGAATAATCGATTAAATATGAGTTAATTAAATTGATGTGTTTTTTTGTTAGCAACCCAGTAAATGTACGTATTTTCAACCTACATAAATACCAAAAACGGGCTACATCCTTGTAGAGAAATCCTTTAGCCTTAAGGTATCAAGGAAAAATATGTCTGTCTGTAATAAATCATGTGAAAAAATATCGCCACTTAGTTTTTCAAGTTAACAATAAATTAATGTTACCATTTTTGGTGGTTTTATGCGAATTGCGTGTTATATTTATCTCGCTTAAGTTAAATTAGGAGCTTGCCTATATTAATAATGTATCAAAATGATGAAATAGTCACTGGTAAATTATTTCTTGAATTAGGAATGTAACATGAAAAAAATACTGTTAATAATTTTATCAACACTGATTATTCCAGTATCTGCTCAAGCAAGTTATAAATACTATGGTTGTGATAAAAAAATCTATCAACTAGAGAAACAACTAAAATATGCCAAAATGCATGGAAATCGAAATAGGGTTGCAGGATTAGAGCGTGCGATTTCAAATGTGCAAAATAATTGCTATGACCATTATTCTGGAGCGACAGGCCCAACTAAACTAAATCATCGATATAGTTTTACTGAAACTGATCATTTAGAGCAGCAGATAGAGGCGCTACAAGATGAAATTGAACGCTTAAAAGCTGCTAAAAAGTAATGTAATAGGTAATATTAAAACCCAATATTATTTATAAAATAAACCGTGTTAGATGAATTTAGCGCAATTGCCACTTGTTATAATTATAGTAACTTTCACTTTAATTTTTTGTTTGGCGCTAGCGTATTGAATTAATCAATGAAATAATAAGTTAATGTCGTTTTCTTAACACAATATGTCTTCTTATGGTTATTCGCCCTCATCAACACTGGTTTTTTCGGTTATTCGACTGGCATGGTTCTGTACTGTCAAAAATAACATTTCGGCTTTCTCTAAATATAATGATATCTATCGTGGCCGTACTCAGTTTTCAATGGTACGAACGATTAGGTATACACTTAACGATTGCCCCTTTTAGTTTACTAGGGATTGCTATCGCAATATTCCTAGGTTTTCGTAATAATGCATGTTATAGCCGCTTGATTGAGGCTCGAACGCTTTGGGCTTCGTTATTGATCAACCAAAGAAATATTCTCAGGAATATTAAAGGATTATTACCCAATGATCCCGTAGAACAGAAGGAGTTCGCGAATTTATTGATCGCTTTTGGTTGGAGCCTTAAACATGAATTAAGAAAAACCAGCCCAATCATTGATTTGTATAGGTTGCTGCCCCGAGCTGTTTTTGATGAGGTTATCCAGAGCCCGTTTCCCACTAGCCGAATATTATTGCAGATAGGCCTAAAGGTGGGGGAATTACGTGATAAAAAAGTCATCAGTGATGTACTTTTTCAAGCCATTAATAAAGATATTAATGCGTTATCGGAGGTACTCGGTGGTTGCGAACGTATTTCTAATACACCGATCCCATTCGCTTATACACTCATTTTACAGCGAACAGTCTACTTATTTTGTTCATTACTTCCTTTTGCGTTGGTCGTTGACTTACATTTTATGACGCCATTGGTGTCTGTTTTTATTTCTTATACTTTCTTAGCGTGGGACGCATTAGCGGAAGAACTTGAAGACCCATTTGGGGTTGCTGCAAATGATTTACCGCTTAATGCCATTTGTAATAGTATTGAGCGTAATGCATTGGATATGTTAGATATTCAACCACTTCCCCCTCAGTACCAGCCAGATAAATACTTCAACTTGTTGTAACGTTGATCTATTCCTAATTGGAGACAGTAAAGCTCGATATTGGTGTTTTACTGTTTTACTTTTCCACTGGGTATTATTTTGTCTTTTCGGGTCATAAAAATAAGGAATTCTGTACAGATAATCCGACCAATACTATACTCCCCCTATGTATATTAAAGGGGCTTAAATATGCCACATTCCCCAAAGAAAAAAAAAGCTGTCCTTACACGGGTCAGAAAATTGAAAGGTCAATTACTTGCTTTGGAGTCGGCCTTGGAAGATGAAGTTGAATGTGCGGCCATTTTACAACAAATCGCCGCTATTCGAGGGGCCGTTAACGGTCTGATGGCCGGGGTATTAGAAAGTCATTTACGGGAAGGGCTTCAAGAGTCTGCGACAACACAGTTGCAAAAAGACTCTGTAGACGATGCTATCTCATTAATTCGAACTTATTTGCGGTAAAAAGAAGGAATAACGATGAAATCACGTGCAGCAGTCGCATTTGGTCCCGGTGAGCCATTAAAAATTGTCGAAATTGATGTCATGCCACCAAAGGCTGGGGAAGTGTTAGTTAAAATTAGCCACACTGGGGTTTGCCATACGGATGCTTTTACATTGTCAGGTGATGACCCTGAAGGTTTATTTCCTGTGGTATTGGGGCATGAAGGTGCAGGTGTTGTTGTGGAAGTCGGTGAAGGTGTTACTAGCGTTAGCGTAGGTGATCATGTCATTCCACTTTATACAGCAGAATGTGGAAAATGTGTTTTTTGTGAATCAGGTAAAACAAACTTATGCGTCTCTGTTAGGGAAACACAAGGTAAAGGTGTGATGCCAGATGGAACAACCCGTTTTTCTTATAATGGGCAGCCAGTTTACCATTATATGGGTTGTTCAACATTCAGCGAGTATACGGTGGTTGCTGAAGTTTCTTTGGCGAAAATTAACCCTCAAGCCAACCATGAAGAAGTGTGTTTATTAGGGTGTGGAGTGACGACCGGTATTGGTGCTGTACATAATACGGCGAAAGTACAAGAAGGTGACTCTGTTGCTGTTTTTGGGCTCGGAGGTATTGGTCTTGCGGTTATTCAAGGGGCAAGACAAGCAAAGGCTGGCCGCATTATAGCCATTGATACTAACCCATCTAAGTTTGAATTAGCACGTCAATTTGGTGCGACAGAGTGTTTGGATCCTAACGATTTTGATAAGCCAATTCAGCAAGTACTGATTGAGAAAACCCAGTGGGGAGTTGATCATACTTTTGAATGTATTGGTAATGTTAATGTTATGCGTGCCGCACTTGAAAGTGCACACAGGGGATGGGGCCAATCGATTATCATTGGTGTTGCTGGAGCAGGGCAAGAAATTTCAACTCGACCATTCCAATTAGTAACAGGGCGTTCATGGCGTGGCACCGCATTTGGTGGTGTGAAAGGCCGTAGCCAATTGCCAAAAATGGTTGAAGATGCCATGAAGGGTGACATTGAGCTGTCTCCATTTGTGACGCACACATTGCCATTAGACAGTATTAATGACGCATTTGATTTAATGCATGAAGGTAAATCAATCCGCACCGTTATTCACTATGATTAAGGAGTCTTTGATGGAGAGAATTGAACGCCATGCGTGCTTTGGGGGCTGGCAGGATGTTTATCAACATCAATCCACCGTACTCGGCTGTGAAATGAAGTTTGCCGTCTACCTACCACCACAAGCGAAAACAGCGGCTTGCCCAGTGATTTATTGGTTATCAGGGTTAACCTGTAATGAACAAAACTTTATCACTAAGGCGGGAGCCCAACAATTTGCGGCAGAATATGGCGTGATCCTAATTGCACCAGACACCAGCCCTCGTGGTGCAGAGGTCGCTGATGACGAAGCCTATGATTTAGGGCAAGGTGCTGGTTTTTATGTGAATGCTCAGCAAGCGCCATGGCGCAATCATTACAGGATGTATGATTATATTGTGTCTGAGTTACCCGATTTAGTTGAAACGCATCTGCCTGTAACAGATAAACGCGCTATTTTCGGTCATTCGATGGGAGGGCATGGGGCTTTAATGATTGGCTTACGCAATCCAGGGCGATATTCTAGTTTATCTGCATTTTCTCCGATTGTTGCGCCAACCCAAGTTCCTTGGGGACGAAAAGCCTTTATGGCTTATTTGGGGGAAGAAACGGAGAGTTGGTCCCAATATGATACCGTTGAATTGATTAGAAAATCTGAGGCGATCCCACCTATTTTGGTGGATGTAGGCACTGCGGATCCTTTTTATCAAGAGCAATTAAAACCTGAGTTATTTGCCGGTGTTTGTGACAAAAAGCAATTTGAATATCGATTGAATCTACGTGATGGCTATGATCACAGTTACTACTTTATTAGTAGCTTTATTGGTGAGCATATTGCATTCCATGCACGCTATTTAAACGATAATTGCTAAATAACGATAATTGCTAAATATAGTTAGGTGGGACCAATAACGGGTTTCACCTGACTATCTCTATGATTTTACCATAATAAGACTAAATCGCTATTCGAAGCCCCCGTATGAGAGCTTGCTTATTGCTTTAATGGCACTGATTGCGACATCTTTATTTGGGTCATTACATAATTCAAGCAGCCGATTAATCGTATTATGTTGTTTTGGCCGTATATTACAATCACCTAACGCTGATATGGCAGCTATTTTTACATCATCATTTTTTCTTTTTGTTAAATCAAGTAATGTACTGATGACTTTGTTATCCATTTATTATCCTACTTATGAGTATCACTAAATAAGTTAATTAAAACTCATGTATTTTTGAGATATTAATTTCAATATTGGGAATGCTACGAAAATAAATAATTTATTAATATCAAAAAACACAACTAATCTGAGTTTTGGTTAATATGGGAGTAATTGAAATAACGGATAAATAGGCAGAAATACGACTAGCTATTCATCCGTTAGTGGCTTTAGATATGGTGGGATACAATTAAAATCTTTTGGCTTTAAGAAAAGTATTGAGGAAGGATGTTAATTGTATATTAAAAATGCTCAGAGAGTTTACTCAATGCTTTTATGGCGGACACTGCGACATCTCTATTCGGGTCTTTACAGAGTTCAAGTAAGCGGTTGATTGCATTTCGTTGTTCAACGGTGACTTTATAATCACCTAAAGCAGAAATAGCTGCAATTTTAACATCATCATTTCCTCGATGTGTTAACTCAATTAATGTTTCAATAATGTTATTTTCCATGTAAACCCTTTGAAATACTTACGCGATGCTAAGGTATTCTAAGTGAAGTTACCTGAAATTTATTTTTGAAATATAATGTTTTATTAATACATTATATAAATTCTACGCGTTTGGAGGTTAATAACTGCTTTATTATCTAAAGTGCATTAAAGGAGTAAAGTTGGTGATATGAAAAATTAAAATTATTAAAACTATTGGTTGAATATAAAAATAAATATGAATTGATAATTATTTTGTCAGGCTGAAGTAATAAAGCACTTAACCTTTAAAACGAGTTAGATAAAGTGCTTGTTAAGTTTGAGTTAGTGGCGCAAATAAATGTGAGGTGTATTATTTTCAGGGTGTTGAGTTACACCGAGGTCAGCTTGGTACCAACGCGTTAAGTTTTCAGTTGTTAAAACATCGGTAGGGGAGCCTTGGGCGACCAACTTCCCATCATGAATTAATAACACTTTATCTGCATATAGCGCGGTTAGGTTCAGGTCATGTAATACACAGCAAACGCCTAACGGTCGTTGACGGGTAAGTTGATGTAGTAACCGTAAGCTATGTTGTTGGTGGTATAAATCAAGCGCTGAAGTGGGTTCATCAAGAAACAAACAAGCGGGTTGAGCTGTGGGTTGCCATAATTGCGCTAATACTCGAGCCAATTGAACGCGTTGCTGTTCCCCCCCTGAAAGCTGGCGGTAGTCTCGCTGGCGTAGTGATTGGCAACTGGTTTGTGATAAGGCTTCATCGATGGCGGTGTGTTTATGTTCTGAACCGTAGGGGGTTCTCCCCATCGCAACAACATCTTCAACAGTAAAAGCAAATTGTAAGTGACTATGTTGTTTCATGACGGCACGTTTTCGCGCTAATGCATTATGGTCCCAGTCAAGCATCGCTCGGCCTTCAATAAAGCATGTGCCATGAGTTGGAGTGTTATAGCCTGTTAGCAATTTTAATAGGCTGGATTTTCCCGCGCCATTGGGGCCAATAATCACCACGAATTCCCCTTGCTCAATAGATAAACTCACATTATCTATAAGCGTCTTTTCACTGATTTTATACGATAAATTTTGTGCTTCTAACAAGAACGGTTTTGTTTGCATTTTTAGATCCTCCCTGCAGGCTGTCGCAAAATGAGCCATAAGAAGTAGGGGCCACCAATTAACCCTGTCAGTAAACCAACAGGAATTTCAGCAGGTGCAACCGCAGTCCTCGCGACAGTATCGGCAATCAGTAATAACCCCGCACCGACGATAGCGGAACCAGGAATGAGCCAACGATGATCAGGCCCAAGCGTCATACGAATGAGGTGCGGAACAACGAGGCCGACAAAACCAATAACACCGCTCATAGCAACAGCACAACCGACTAAAATGGCACTGAGGAATAATAAAATAAATTTGGTTCGTTCGACATTAAGCCCGAGGTAATGTGCATCTTCATCCCCTAATTGCAGAATATTGAGTTTATTTCCCTGCATTAAGCAGATAGCACAAATAGGCAGAATAACGGAAGCTGCGATGGTCAATGATGTCCAATCAACATTACCGAGTGTCCCCATCATCCATAAGCTAAATGTTCTGAGTTGTTGGTCATTGCTGATATAGCTAAGAACACCAATGAATGACATGCACAGGGCATTGATAGCGATGCCCGCAAGAAGTAATTTTGCGAGGTTGCCATTTGATGAGCGATTTAAGCTAAAAATAATAAAAGAAACGGCTAGGCTACCGATAAAAGCGGCAGCAACATGGCCATATCCTTGCATCACGGTAGGTAATGAAACCGAGAAAACAATAAATGCAGCAACGGATAGGGCTGCACCGCTGCTGATACCGAGTAAGCTCGGATCGGCGAGGGGATTACGAAATAACCCTTGCATAATGGCACCAGACACCGCCAAAGCAAGGCCGACTAAAATGGCAATTAACACACGAGGAAGGCGGATATTCAGCCATATCTGCCAATCCGAGTCTGTGGCAGATGCCTGCCACAGTGCTTTTAATGAAAAGTTCATTGCGCCTGCATTCGACGCGATGAGAACTAAGCCACCAAGTGCGAACAATAAAACGATAATCACCAAAAATGGGTTTTTAAAGCGACTCATTGGGATTTTTCTAATGCCTCACGTAGTTGTTTCATGACTTCAGGCGTACCTAAACTGAAGGTGAGCATGCCGACATCATCAACAACCAGAAGCGCTTTATTTTTCCCCGCGGGGGTCATTGACATTCCTTGTAATTTCCACACTTTTTCTATTCCGCCTAATGATTTAACCCCTTCTTTGGTGAAAATGATTAAATCGGGTTGGCTTGATAGCAAACCTTCTTGGGATAGAGGACGATAGCTGTCGAAGCTGCTCATGGCATTTTTTGCACCGACTGCGTTAATCACGCTGTCTGCCGCTGTGTGCCGTCCTGCTGCTAAAGGCATAACACCACCGTGGCTCATAATGAACAGGACTTTTTTATCGATAGGAGTTGTATTTACTTGGCTGAGCTGTTGGTTAAATTGATCAACTAATTGCTTTCCTTGCTCTGTTTTACCGACCACGTTAGCGATGGTGGTAATTTTTTCTGGAATGGCTTCTAAACTGGGTTTCCCTGTCACCTTGATAATTTTTACGCCACTTTTTTCGATTTGCGAGAGAGCCATTGAGGGTTTGGCTAACTCACTCGCAAGGACTAAAGTCGGGCGCATTGACAGCACACCTTCTGCGTTAAGCATACGCATATAGCCCACATCAGGGAGCTTGGTGGCTTGCTCTGGGTGAAGGCTGGTGCTGTCACGGGCGACGAGCTGTTCCTGTGCTCCGAGTTCATACACAATTTCCGTCACATCACCCCCTAAGGTGACGATACGTTCTGCTGCATAAGAACCAAAAGAGATAAACAGCGTTGATAAGATTAGAAGCCATTGTTTCATAATAAGTTACCTATTTTAAATGCGGGGTAATGCGGTGACTTGTTGGCGCCATTGCTCTTGCTCTGGAGTCCCTTCCGTACGCTGCCCATACATTTGTGCGATTTGATTTCCTTGGTTATCGAAGACTTCAAGGCTAGTCACATGGCCATCTTGTGTTGGCTTGCGTGTGACCCAGCATTCGGCAATCCCATTTTCAATCATGTGCAAGGTGAAATCAGGATTGAAAATATTTAGCCACTTTAAGTCTGAACCTTCACTTTGATATGGCATGATTTTTTTGATTTCACCAGTAAAAATTTGCACACATCCGCGGTTGCCCACAAAAATCATAATTTCGTTTTGATCTTTGAACGCAGTATTAATCAGCTGATTGAAGGAATCATTAGGCACTTTCCACGCTAAATCATCGCTAACCGCAGCGAAAACTTGCTGACGGCTGAGGTTGTTTTTCTTGAGCAGAACAAAGAATTGGTGAACGTCCGTCATGTTGCGCCACTCTTGCTCTAACTGTTGTTTCAGTTCTTCGCTGACGGGCTGATTAGTAAATGCAGCCGCAGGTTCGTGGGTTAACTCGGCATTGTCTGGCGTAGCGTATTTTTCAATCAGTGCTTGCCATGCCGCCATATCCGTTTCATCGGTGGTGTAAACTTTATGTAGTGCATCACCTTGTTTATCAAAGAATTGGATACTGTGACGTTCACCGTGCTTGCTGTCTTCTGTCAAAGCAAATATAGCGTCCCAATGGCTAAAAAACATCCGTAAATCAAGAGCTCGAGGGTTTAAAATCAAACCGCCATGGGGGCTAAATGTCGCATTGTCATAACGGCCAACTTGCTCATGAACCACATACTCGTTACGGGTAATCGCTTTCACTTTTCCAACAGTGGCTAATTCTGTCAATAAAGTGGGGGCATCGACGTTTAAACGAACCGCTTTGTCGTGGCCAACACGACTATGCAGCAGCTGAGCTTCAGATACATTTAAATAGGCGGCGAGATCGCGAGCGTATTTGGCTTTGTTATCTGTTTTTGCTTGTTGGTAACGCTCGTAAAGTGCTGAATTCACGTTTATCTCCTTAATATTGTGTGAATTACCATTGGAAGCTGACAAGCAGCTTGGCATTACGTCCATCTTGAGGAATGCCTTGTGATGAGTAATATTCTTTATCAAAAGCATTGCCTAATACGACACTGGTTCCTAACCCTTTGAGTTGCCCGTCACCTTGGTAGCTGACGTAGAAGTCATGTACGGCATAGCCCGCTTGTTGTTCTGCTTTAGAAGCTTTATTGAATTCAGTATGGCGCGTAAATTCCCCTAACCAGCCCACGGAAAAACCGCTGTCTGAGATAGGCACGGCCAGATTACTGGTGACAGAGTCAGGTTTAATTGATGTTATTGATTTTCCATTAGATTCATCTTTTCCTTCAGTATGGTTATAAGCCAAACTCCAGTTGAAATAGTCTGTTTTATAATCCATTGAGGCATCCCATCCCCAAATTTTGGCACGTTTAGTATTGATTGATGTGGTGTAGTTATTTTGCAGAACATATCTATCAACATTCACATATGTGTTGATGTAATCTTTCGCTTTGGTATCAAAATAACTGGCTTTAAATTGCAGGTTGTCACGATCCATCAATAGGTCATCGAAACGCAGGCCAAAACCATATTCTGCAGTACGGGTTGATTCAGGTTTCAGGTTAGGATTGGGTCTCCATCTATTGACGATTGGCCCCATTTGGAAGTGGACCTCGTCGTTATACATTTCCATCATAGAAGGGGCTCGGAAGGCTTCTGAATATGACGCAAAAAGCATCGACCACTCTGTTGGTGTAATGCTAACGGCGCCTTTAGATGACCATTTGCCTTTTTTCACATCTTCATTGCCATCTGATGTGGCTTTATAGTGGTCATAACGCGTACCGACAATAAAGGAAACAGGCAAATCTTTTAGGCTAATTTCATCTTGTAAAAAGCCGGATGCAAAGGTGATGTCCGCATCGGGGAATTGGGTGGTGGCAGCATAAGGAGTTTGTTTTTGCTTATAAGCTTCACTGCCGTAAGTTAGGTTATGCGACGCTAGTGGCAAGTCATAAAAGTTAGAGCGGTTATCTGCTTTTATGCCATAGGTTTTTTGTGTTCGGCCTTCATAGGGGGTTCCTTGGCCTTTTGCCGTAATGTTAATATCGGAGTAATAAGGCGTGACTTTAAAATTTAACCAGTCCTGTGAACCTGGCTTAATTTGATAAGTCAGCTGCGCATCACGTTGGCGGGTGGTGCGGTTCACTTTTAGATTGTCACTCCCTGCATTAATTTCTTGCGGGTTTTTAGGCTCATTGGCATCGTTGTTGTAGTAACGCATTTGGCCTGATAATTTTTGTGCTTCATCGATTTGCCATGTTCCTTTCGCCAGCAGGTTACCGATGGTTTCTTTGTTTTTCATGTCATCGCCATTACTCATGCGGACATTACCAGTTTCTTTGGTAACAAAGCTGAATAACCCATCAAGGTTATCACTACGGCCAAATGCAGTGCCGCCGAAACCGAAACTATGATCGCCGGTAGCAGCTTCGGTAAAGACACGGAAACCGTGGTCTTGGCCTTCACGCAACAAGTCTTTGGCATCAACAGTTTCCCAAGCAATCACACCGCCCATAGCACCACTGCCGTAGAGTAGAGCAGAAGGGCCGCGAATGATTTCAACTTGTTTAATCAGCGCGGGGTCGATAAAGGTGCCATTGACGTGGCCTGTATCTGTGCCTTGGCGAATACCATCAACCAAAGTCAAAATGCCGCGTCGATCAAACCCACGCATATAAATATCTTGCCCATTTGCTCGGCTGGTTCCCGTGACGCCAATCCCTGGGACTTTACGTAAAATATCATTGACCGTGCTGGCCGTTTTTGTTTCAGGTGAATTATTTTTGATCACCGTGACCATCATCGGGGTTTCGAAGCTGTCACGTTCGCTCCCTGTCGCATAGACGGTCATCACATCATGATGATTTTTTTTGGGGGTTGGCTCTGGTGTTTGTGCGTGAGCACTTGCTATCACGCCTAAGATGGCGCTGGTCAGGACTGACATTCGCAAAACAGGGGACATAATTGTGATACTCCATATAGTTTTTATCTGTATTAAGCAGAGTGAATTCGTATTAATTGATGACGTTGAGTTGGTCTGGAGGACCTGAATTCGGTATGACACAGGAAAAATTGCATGTAAGCAGCGACTGAACATAGCAAGAGGAGTAAACAAATAATGAAGCTATAAAGCTGAGGTAATAGCAGGCTATTGTTTTATGGTTAGCCGTACTACTTTGGATGTGGCACATTAACGCTACCGCTGTGCGATAGTCAGGTATCGAGTGGCTATCCTTGCTAGTTCGATATTTAGCAGCACAAATGTGAAATACAGACGTCAGTTTAAACTCCATAAGAAACCTTTTCCTATGTTTAGATTAAGCTGGCTGCCTGGATAATTGCTCTAGGTGGCTTGCGAATTAAATTTTGGTACGACTTATTTTGGGTCTGGCTTACTTAGTTAAGATCAACTTACCTGTACGTGTTTGTCTCAATTGATAAAGCTCGCCATTATGTTGAATTGAGACCTTACCAGCAGGGCCCAATAATTGTTGGCTTTCTATCACGTCAGTTTTTACGGTGTGTTTTGCCGTTTCGACGGTATTTTCTGCAACTGGGGCTGTCATATTATTTACCATACTAAGTTTGTTGATAATCGAAATGATATTGAGAATGATTATCTTTAGAATAATTACTAATATCAAGCAATTTTCACAATCAAACAACAAAAGAGCCACAAATAACTAAGTTAGTACGAAAAAACAGCATTAATCTAGTGGATCCTCACTGGCCGGGCTATAATCGAATGTATCCATTCATTGCATGGGTGAATAAAATGAAAATATTACTATTAGGTGCGACAGGCCTTGTGGGCAGCCATGTTTTATCATTGGCACTTGCTGACTCGCGTGTGACTCAGGTGATAGCGCCAACACGATATGCATTAGCAGAACATGAGAAATTACAAGCACCTATTGTAGATTTTAATCATTTACCGGACGACGCTGCATTATGGGAAGTCGATGCTGTGATTTGTGCGCTGGGCTCAACCCTCAAAGCGGCGGGCTCGAAGGCGGCATTTCGCCTAGTAGACTACACCTATCCATTAACCTGTGCACAGCTGGCCAAAAAATGGCATTGCCCAACATTTGTATTGACTTCTGCGTTGGGGTCAAATGCGAAGTCACCATTTTTCTATAGTCGAGTGAAAGGGCAGCTTGAACAAGATTTAATGTCACTGGGGTTTGATTCTTTAACTTTAGTTCGCCCGAATGTGATTAGTGGTGACCGCCAAAAAGTGCGTTTGGGTGAAGTCGTTGTGATCCGTATTATTTCCTGTCTATCATCTATATTGCCCGCGAGCTGCCAAGTTAGCCCCGCAACAAATATTGCGAAAGCATTATTTGAGGCTGCAATAAATCCCACTAAAGGGGTTCATGTTATTTCATCTAAACAGCTTATATAACACTGGGTAGTTCATTTTTCTTTTGAGTGTTATAGGGAATAGATAAAAATATTCATTTTTTGATGAAGGTAACATTCTGTAATAAAACTGTAATAAAAATGTAACAATTAGGTGTTTTCACTTATTGTTACCACTAAATTATTGTCATATTTTTGCCTGCTTGTACTTTTAGCCGGGGTTGAATATGTCAATATTTAAAGAACAACCAGATATACCAGTCACAATGTCGAAGTCTGAAATCGACGCTAAATATAAATACTGGCGATTACACTTAATGATTGTCAGTTATATTGGCTATGCCGTTTTTTATTTCACACGCAAAAGCTTTAATTTTGTTATGCCTGAAATGCTAACTGATTTAGGTATTACAAAGGCCGATATAGGGATGGTTGGAACCGCATTTTACCTGACTTATGGGGCATCTAAATTTCTTTCTGGCATCATTGGTGACCGTTCAAATCCACGTTATTTTATGGGGATTGGCTTGATAGCAACAGGCGTTGTAAACATCCTGTTTGGGCTAACCTCTTCAATCAGTATGTTTATCGTGTTGTGGATGGTAAATGCCTTTTTCCAAGGTTGGGGTTGGCCGCCTTGTGCAAAAATACTTAACACATGGTATTCACGTAATGAACGAGGACTTTGGTGGGCCATTTGGAATACATCACATAATATTGGTGGCGCGATAATTCCCATTTTATCGGGCGGTGTCGCATTAGCCCTTGGCTGGCGCTATGGGATGATCATTCCGGGAATTATTGCCATTGTGATTGGTATTGGATTATGTATTTTATTACGTGATAGGCCTCGGACAATGGGCTTGCCGACGGTTGGTGAATGGCGAAATGACCTTGAAGAATTAAAATATGAAGCCAAAGGGGCGGGTTTACCTTTAGGCAAAATATTGAACGAATATATCTTTAAAAATAAAGTGTTATGGGTTCTTGCTATTTCATATGCGGTGAATTACATCGTCAGAACAGGGATAAATGACTGGGCAAACCTGTATTTAATTGAAGAGCACGGTTTTAATTTATTGTCGGCCAATGCTGTCGTCATGATGTTTGAAATTGGCGGTTTCTTTGGTGCGATTGTTGCAGGATGGGGCTCCGATTTAATCTTTAAAGGAAATCGTGCGCAAATGAATGTCATTTATGCGCTCGGGATTATTATCACGTCATTCTGTTTATGGATTGTTCCTGTTGATAACGAATATGTATTTTCTTTCTTATTCTTTATGACTGGGTTCTTTATTTTTGGTCCTCAATTTTTGATTGCGATGGCAGCCGCTGAAAACTCGCATAAAAATGCTGCAGGTGCTTCAACTGGGTTTGTTAGCTTGTTTGCCTATATTGGTGCATCAATCGCGGGGTATCCATTATCAATCGTTATTGAAAAATACCAATGGAATGGCTTCTACTCCTTGTTATTAACTCTATCAATTTTCTTAATTTTGTTATTAATTATTGCGATGGTCATGACGAAGAAAAAAGTTAGCGTAGAAGGTTAATGCAGACTGGTTTGTTAGCAACAGAGCCCACAAATGTGGGCTTTTTTCATTTGAGAGCTACCCCTGAATCTGAGCTAATGAACCATACAAATCATAAAGCGTTTCATATTCATCTTGCTGATAAAATCGAATTTTATCCCAGCAAAATTGTTTAGCAACTTCCACCGTAAACCTTGTGGCATCAATTAATTCGCTTTCATAACTTGCACCTGTTTCACAGCCAGGAACAATCGATTTAGCGGTAATGGCAAGGCCAACAACGGGGGCGTGTGTTGCAACATGTGGTTGCATTATAGAATTAAAATGATAAACACCGTTATCATAAGGGGAAATATCTTGTGTGGTGATAGGGAACGTTTTCGCGACATCCCCTGTAGCATATTCCAGTAAGCGCACTAAATCAGGTGCGACACGTAAAATATAGCCTTGCTTAGCGGTGGGGGAAATAGCAATACCTCGCTGTTTAATGATGCTATTTCCCTTTGAAGTATCGATGGATAAAATTGCATCCATCTGCTCATCGACTTCATATCGGTTCATGGTATTGGATGAAACTGGCATCCCCATAAAATCAACAGGATCATGAGGGGTAATCGAAACGTGAGTGGCGATATGAGAGCTAATAATGACGTCTCCTTTGAGGCGTTGCCCCTTCGCCGCCATATCCAACAGTTTCATTGCGCTGGCAAAGGCAACAATTGAACCATCTGCATCAGAAACCAGCCCAATACGATCCGGTTGTGCCTGTTGTGCGCCTAAACGACCGATAATGCCTAAAGTCGGGTAAGGGCCTCCACGGTGTTTACCCTCAGAGCCAGGGATCAGCACTTTAATGAAATGGCATAATTTACTCGTATCCTCTGGAAATTCATAAGGAATCGAGGTAACTGTGATGATGGCATCATTTGAGCTAATAGATTGATTTGAATTAACAGAATGAAGTAATGCAGCCATTTTTTCACCATCAACATCAGGGGTGTCTAATAGGTCATAAACTTGACTTAGATAATTCAAGGACATTATTGTGCTCCTTTAATGATATCTAATTTAAATGGTTTATTGGTGGGAATTTCTTCGATCTTATTAGGAGCGCGTAACCATAAGGCATTTTGATCACCTAAAATGGTCCCATGATCATTTTCTATAAATAATGCGGTACCTTCATACAGTGCGATCAATTCTTCTGTGGGGTTAATCGTTAAAAACTCATTTAAACGCTCTTCACGACTTTCCCCATTATGACCAACTGGTTTACCAGAAATAAAGTGTGGGTTAATTTGAAATGGGCAAATATTCAGCGCATTAAATGAAGGTGGTTGGACAATTGGCATATCATTGGTGGTGCGTATAGTCGGTGTTGCGACATTACTACCTGCACTCCATCCCATATAGGGAATATTTTCTTGTTTCACTCGCTGTGAAATCAACTCTACTACTTTGGCATCATATAGGCGTTTTAATAGGGCGAAGGTGTTTCCACCACCAATAGCAATAGCTTGTGCTTGTTTGACTGCCACGACAGGGTCGCTAAAGTGATGAATTGACGTTAATTCATAACCTAATGCATTAAATACGGGTTGTACAATTGATTCAAAATCATCAAAACTGAATGTAACTGCGGCATAAGGAATAAATAAAATGTGTTGTTTTTTATGTTGCAATAAACGATGGATTTGTTCGTCAGCATGTTGTAAGTAATTCATATTCCTCATGCGAGAACTACTCATTAATAATGCGTTAGTCATTCTCATATTCCTTTTTTATTTCTTTCATTGAATTAATTAATAAATCGATTTCTTTTTCACTATTAAAATAATGAAGTGATAAACGAGCCATTTTTTCTATTTGATAGAATTTTAAAATTGCCGTTGCCATAAAATGGCCTGATTCGATAATGATATTTTTAGCTTCTAATTTTTGCATTAAGACATCAGAGGAAATCCCATTAATATTAAATGGAATAATTCCTATTCGCTGGTGACTATTATTAGGACCATAAATTTCGATGCCAGAAAGTAGAGATAATTGCTGCATAGCATATTGAGTGAGTGTCTGGTTACGGCTTTCAATTTGTTCAATACCGATATTGACGGCATAGTCTAAAGCAGAATCTAAACTAATAATGGCAGGAACATTAGGGCAGCCCGCTTCAAACCGTTTTGCCGTTTGAGGTATAATGACGTCACCTGTTTTTGGGTCAATTGAACTATTCCACCAACCCACGAGTGTTGGGTTTAATAGTGGGACTAACGGTTCACGAACAAAGAGAATGCCGCTCCCTTCTATGGCCCTTAACCCTTTTCGGCCACAAGAAGACATAAAATCACATTGCCACGTTTGTACATTAACGTTATACATACCAAGTGCTTGTGAAGCACTAACATGGCTAAGTACGCCATGCTTTCTAGCGATTTCACAAATTGCCTGTACGGGTTGAATTACCCCCGTTATGTTGGATAACGCAACGAAACTGATGAGCTTTGTTTTAGAGGTTATCGCTTGCTCGATAGATTCAGGTGAAATGACACCATAGCTGTCAGCACTCACCTTAATAATTTTTATCCCTTTTTCATGTGTTAATAACTGCCAGATTGCAATATTGCTGAGCATCTCAGTATCAGGAATTATGACTTCGTCGCCAGCTTGCCAAGAAATACCTCTGGCAATTAAACTGATAGATTCTGTACCATTTTTAGTGAATGCAATTTCACTGGGTTTTGCATCGATAAATGCAGCCAACTTTTGCCGACAAATTTCAACTTGATCATAGGTTTGCTTGCGAAAACTCGGTAAATAAATCCCTTGCTCCGCGGTTTTATCAAGATAACGTTTTACGGCTTCTATTACGGGTTTTGGTGGTGGTGCAGCGGCACCCGTATCAAAGTAAGCATAGTGTTGTGAAACCAGAGTGTCTTTTTGCACTTGTAACCAGATATTCGTCATTATTATTTCCTATAAAATTATTTAACCCAGAAGGAAAGCAGTTTTGCTTTAAGAGTTGGCAGGAAAGCTTTAGCCGTGGAGTAAAGAGCATCGCCGGCAATAAGCCCACCAGCGAAAGTTGAAATTTTATCGGAACTGATATTGAAGAAACGCTCAATGATAATTCGAACTGCGAGTGCAGTAAGAACAGTCCAACCTGCAATAGGATAGTTAATCATTAAGCCAGTTGAAAAGAGTACGCCAATCTGGTTTTTAGCACCGCCAATTAACTGAATAATGGCACCAGGTATTGCCCACAATAATAACATCATAGCGACATTTGATGAGCTACCCGCTTGGATAGTTGCGGCATAAAGCCTTGATGCAGGAACTATTTTATCTTGCTCGAAATAAAAATCATATGTGAGAGCAACGACGACTAAGGCGCAGGAAAAGCCGATAATAGCGGCAAAATATTGTTGTTTTCTACCATAATATTCTGCAGATTGATTTTTACCATAACCGCGGATCATAAACCCCGTTTTTAGATCGAACCCCATGTCGGCAAAGGCGGGGCCTGTTGCGGCACAAAAACCGACTAAAACGGCTAATGCCTCAGGGGGGAAACCTAATAAAATACCAATCATCAATGAGATAAGAGCGGCTGCAGTTGCTGGAAACCAACCAGAATGCATTGCCGCCATGCCCACAATCATCTCTTGGATTAACGCGGCTAAGGTCGCAAAAATAAGGAATCCAATAAGCTGAGGTAATGTCATTGTGATAAATATTTGGCTAATAAATGTGAGTGCTAGTGCGGTTAAAAAATAGAATGTTGCGCCCTTGATTAAGGTTGATTTGATACGTTTGCTACTATGGCGCAGTTCATCGCTTTCCTCGTTCTGTTGCTGGCTGTCTTTTTTGTTGCGAAAAACAATGGCACCAATTTGGATTAATGCGACGATACCTGCGCCAATCATCACGCCATGCGGGACATAGTTTTCATATAAATTATAGGTAATTAGTCCTGACTCAGAAAAACCACGAATGAGTAGGCCAATAGCAAACATGAATAATGCGAAAATACTGCCAATCAAAGCAATACCTGCAGACGCCATTGGGATACCAAAACCTGCACCAATAGCTCCTGCAGCAAAGCCAGTCAGTAATGCACCTAGTCGTTTCCCACCTTTGTTTCCTGCCCACAAAGTTTCCGCGGTGGCAACACCAGCAGGCCAAGAGGCACTGGCAGGATAGGCTCGGGTATTAAACAAGCCATATAAAATCGTGCCATCAATGATAATCGCAATGAAAGCACCTGCCAGCATTGGGTAAATTAATTCAGGTATACCCAATGCCCATGGCACACCAATGGCAACTATTAAGCCATTTGCTGCGGCAAAGGTTGCTGCAGAGATACTGGTTTGAATTAAATTTTGTGCATCGATAAATTTAAATGATGCGAATATAGAAAGTGGGATGCGAGATAATAAAATGGCGAGAACAGCTCCGATTATTGATGTATTTGCGGATATTCCTAGTGTGACAATAATTTGAATACCAATAATAGCACCGACAAAAGATAAAATAATTATTGCAATGAGTAGTGCTGGAGAAAAAATAGATACACGTACCTCAGTATCATTTTTATCGTGAGATATATTCATAGAGTTACCTATTTTATTTTAATAATTAATAACTACTTTTATCCTATATTTTCCATAAATTAAAATATGGCGGATAACTTATTGGCTGTTGACTTTAATAAAGGGTAATACTCAGTTAAATTTTTACTTTGACTTGATGCTGCAATACATAAAGATCCTAAAACACCTTTTTCAAAAGAAAATATAGGAACGGATAACCCTTGCGTTCCTGCTAAATAAGCTTCCTTTGAATATGCATATCCTTCTTCAGCATAGAGACTTAATTGCTTTCTTAGTAAGGTGTTATTTTGCAAATTATATTTAGAAAGGTATTCATCAATATAAGAAATACCCATTGAGCTTAAAATAATTTGTGTAAATGGGGCTTCATGTAAGCTCAACGCTTCCCCTTCTTTCGATGTAAAGCGGATAAGATGGTCGCTTTCTAAAATAAAATTACAAATAGCGATATCATTGTAACGGCGATAAATAAATATAGTTTCATGGGTTTTATCAGCGAGTGGGCGTAAGTAGTCACTCGCTAATTGTGAAAACTGGCGTGTGTTATTGGCTAAATGACCAATTTCAATACATCGCAAACCTAATAAATATTCTTTATTCTTATTTTTTTGTAAGAAACCTTGCTCTTCGAGAATATTAAAACCTCGCTGTACAACGGAAGGGCTTTTATCAAGATGGCGAGCTAGTTCTCGCACTCCCCATACGGGCTTTCTGATTGAAAAATAATCTAACAAGGTTAATACGAACCCAGCGGATTGTAGTCGGTTATTCATCGCTTCCCCTGTCTGCCATCAATTGAATTAGCACTATTGTTATATTGTTGTTCCTGATAAAGGAACAGTGTGCCGTTTAATAACACAGACATATTTAGATGAAATAATATGCAAAGTAAATGGTTTGTTGCTGCGATGTTAAGTAGATCACTAAAACAGTCGGCCACATTTATCTAATTTTTTCATGTTGTCTTTAATCATATGAAATCAATATGTTTTTTTTAGTTCTGAGTTGTTCCTACTAGCGAAACAATAGAAAGCACTAAATAGCTAAATGAGGTATTGGTGAGAGTAAGAGAAGCAGGCTGTTTTTCTTGATAGGGCCCATCCATTGAGAAAATAGGCTATTTTATATTTTTGTGTAAACGTTTACACTAAGTCGAGATTGATCACAGAATCTTATCCCAACTCGTTGTTATACTCCGTAGCAATGGTACGTTGGAAGACAGATTGTAATTTAGGCGGTATTGGGGGAAGAGAAATGCAACAGGTTGAAATACTCGTTACAGGTGGGCTTGGATATATCGGTAGTCATACTTGTGTTCAATTGATAAAAGCAGGGCTATCACCAGTTATTATAGATAATTTGTGTAATGCAAAGAAAGAAGTGCTTAATCGTATTGAGGTATTAACCGGTGTACGTCCGGTATTTTATCAATATGATGTCCGAAACGAGCAACAGCTCTCCTCTGTTTTTTCTTCTCATCAATTTCATTCAGTTATTCATTTTGCAGGGTTAAAAGCGGTTGGGGAATCGGTAGAAAAACCCCTTAAATACTATGATGTTAATTTCAATGGAACATTGGTATTACTGCGCTGTATGCAAGAAGCAAACGTGAAAAGTTTGATTTTTAGTTCGTCAGCCACGGTATATGGTGAACCCAGCCATTTACCTATCACTGAAGCGTTTCCAACGGGTAATACTCAAAGCCCTTATGGCACCAGTAAATATATGGTTGAGCGTTGTTTATCTGATGTATTTCGCTCGGATCCGTCATGGTCATTAACATTATTACGTTATTTCAACCCGGTTGGTGCCCACCCATCAGGTTTAATAGGCGAAGACCCGCAAGGGATCCCAAATAATTTAACGCCTTATATCACCCAAGTAGCGATAGGAAAAAGAGAAAAATTGGTGATTTATGGAAACGATTACCCTACGGTGGATGGAACAGGAGTTCGTGATTATATTCATGTTATGGATTTGGCTGATGGCCATGTTGCTGCCCTGCAAGGGGTTGGCAATCAAGCAGGATTACATTGCTACAATCTAGGTACGGGTAACGGCACCAGTGTTTTGCAGATGTTGCACGCCTTTGAAAAAGCAGTTGGAAAAGCCATTCCTTATGTGATTGAACCACGCCGTGCTGGGGATATCGCAGAATATTGGTCAACACCAGAAAAAGCATACCGTGAACTCGGATGGCAAGCGGAGCGAACCCTAGAGGATATGGCGACTGACAGCTGGCGTTGGCAATCAAATAATCCCAATGGCTATGAGGTTTAGGAGATAAATGAAATGAATACAATGCCATTTAACCCGTCTGATTGCCCTCATCGTCGTTATAACCCATTAACGGGGCAGTGGGTTCTGGTGTCTCCTCATCGAGCAAAACGACCGTGGAGCGGTAAAGATGAAAAACCATCAATAGAGGAGTTGCCTCAATATGATGAGCATTGTTTCCTTTGTCCGGGTAATACACGGGTTTCAGGGGAAGTGAATCCTAACTATCAGGGAACTTATGTCTTCCAAAACGACCATGGTGCGCTATTAGCACAACCCTGCGCCCAACCTGATAATCAATCTGAATTGTTTCAGTCACAATCGGTGAGTGGTGTCAGCCGAGTGATCTGTTTTTCACCTGATCACAGTAAAACGCTGCCAGAACTGTCGGTATCTGACATTGAAGGCGTTGTCGAAACATGGCAACAACAAATTGCTGAGTTAGGTGCGCGTTATACTTGGGTTCAAGTTTTTGAAAATAAAGGGGAAATAATGGGGTGTTCTCAACCTCATCCTCATGGACAAATTTGGGCGAGTGATTTTTTACCGAATGAAATTGCACGCAAGGACCATTTTCTCGCGCAATATTATCAACGCCATGGCCGTAACTTATTGACCGATTACATTAAAGCGGAACAGCAAGATGGTTCACGGATTGTTGTCGAAACTGAAGAGTGGATTGCTCTTGTCCCTTATTGGGCGGCTTGGCCATTTGAAACCATGCTGTTGCCGAAACGACATATTCGACGTATGGATGAAATGAATGAAACTATTCGTGCAGACCTTGCTGTTGCGCTAAAAAAACTCACAAGCCGTTACGATAATCTATTTCACTGTTCTTTCCCATATTCAATGGGGTGGCACTTTGCGCCTTTTATGAATGACAGCCAAGGCATTGAACATTGGCAATTACATGCCTTGTTTTATCCACCATTATTGCGCTCAGCGACAGTGAAAAAATTCATGGTGGGTTATGAAATGTTAGCGGAAACCCAGCGGGACCTCACACCTGAACAAGCCGCACAACGTTTGCGTGATGTGAGTGACTGCCATTATAAACAAAGCTAAACCGCTAAATGATTTATCAAATTACAATTAACTTAGCTGTTTGCTGGGTTAAGCAAATTACGCATTAAGGATAATTAAAAATGGAAACGTTAAAGCAAACTGTTGCCTCCTCGTTTGAAAAGACCTTTGGTTATCAACCTGAAATTTATGTTCAAGCCCCAGGGCGCGTGAATATTATCGGTGAACATACTGACTACAATGATGGTTTTGTATTGCCTTGTGCCATTGACTACCAAACGATGACCGCCGCGTCAAAACGAGATGACCGTATAATCCGAGTCGTTGCGGCTGACTACCATAATGAGTGCGATGAATTCAGCTTGGATAGCGAAATTGCATTTTTGCCTGAAAAAATGTGGGCAAACTATATTCGCGGTGTCGTGAAGTTTCTTTTACAACGCGGGCTTTCATTTAACGGTTGCGATATTGCTGTGAGTGGAAATGTACCGCAGGGGGCAGGTTTGAGTTCTTCTGCCTCACTCGAAGTGGTGATTGGGCAGACACTGAAAGCATTGTATCAATTAGATATTAGTCAACAAGATATCGCACTGAATGGCCAACAAGCGGAGAACCAATTTGTCGGTTGTAACTGCGGCATTATGGACCAACTTATTTCAGCTTGTGGTGATGAAGGTCATGCTCTATTGATTGATTGCCGCAGTTTAGCGCTATTTCCTATTTCCATCCCTGATGATTTGGTTGTGATGATAATCAATTCAAATAAACAACGTGGCTTGGTTGGAAGTGAATACAATACTCGTCGCCAACAATGCGAAGAAGCCGCTAATTTGTTTGGGGTGAAAGCGCTACGTGATGTCACTTTTGATGAGTTTTTACAGAAGCAGCATCAATTATCCCCTGTCGTTGCTAAGCGAGCCAAGCACGTGATCAGTGAAAACGAGCGAACTTTGGCAGCAGCAAAAGCATTAACACAGAATGATTTATTGCAGCTAAGCGAGCTAATGGCGCAATCACATATTTCTATGCGTGATGATTTTGAAATTACAGTTCAAGAAATTGATACTTTAGTGGATATCGTTAAGTCCGTTTTAGGTACTCAAGGTGGGGTGCGAATGACTGGCGGAGGCTTTGGTGGTTGTGTGGTGGCATTAATGCAGCAACAATGTGTGCAGCCTGTAATTGACGCAGTAGAAGCGCAATACCAGAAAGCGACAGGTCTGCAAGCCGATATTTATGTTTGCCAACCAAGCTCAGGTGCGAGTGTGGTAAGTTAAAACCAAATTAACATATTGAAAAAGTTGATATAACATGCTGTTTAATCAAGAAAAAAATCAAACACCCAAAGTCATAGTGTTAACCAATAAAAATGGTATAGAAATGACCCTGACAAGTCTAGGGGCAAGCTGGATGAGTTGTATTTTGCCGCTAGCGAGTGGAAAACGGGATGTCGTTTTAGGTTCACCGAATGTGGAGCAACACGCAGAGCAGGATGTGTATTTGGGCGCGACCGTTGGGCGCGTGGCTAACCGTATCGCAAATGCCCGTTTTTCCATTCACGGTGAAAATTACTCAGTATCAGCCAATCAAGGGGCGCATTGTTTACATGGCGGGAAAGATAATTTTAGTTATCGTATTTGGGCTGTTTCGCAACTGAGTGCCCAAAAGGTAATTTTTTCACTTACCTCACCGGATGGTGATCAAGGTTTTCCAGGGGAATTGCGTGTTGAAGTGAGTTATGAGTTAACAGATGAAAATCAAGTGATTATCCGTTATAAACACCAAACTACGAAGGTCTGCCCTGTAAATCTAACCAACCATACTTACTTTAATTTGGCGGGGGAGGGTAGCAAAAAAACGGTGTTAGATCACGCTCTGACGATACACGGTGATTATTATTTACCAACAGATAAAACAGGGATCCCGAGTGGAGAGTGGCGTGATGTCACTGGTAGTAATTTTGACTTTCGCCAAAGCAAACTCATTGGTCGTGATTTTCTACAAGACAATGACCAAGTTGCAGCTGGGGGCTATGACCACACTTTTGTGCTTGATTCAGCCTGTATCGATGGGCGCAAAGCGGTAGCATCGTTGAGCGCTCCTGAGGGAGACGTAAAAATGAATATTTTTACAACGATGCCCACCATGCAGCTTTATACCGGGAATTATTTGGTTTCAGTCGCAGGTAAAACCAAATCGTATGCGCCTTTTTCCGGGGTGGCATTTGAAACGCAGTTTCCTCCTGATGCCGTTAATCATCCCGAATGGGGAGAGCGATACAGCCCAATTTCACAGCCTAATCAAATTTATTGTAGTGAAACCTGTTATCAATTTATGTTCTAAATCTAGACATCATTAACACCGCATTTAAGCGGTGTTTTCTTTTTTGCACGATAAACTCATTATTTTAATTTAAATAATCTTAATATGCGTTATGCCATTGTTTTTAATTCTAGCGCATTGTTTAATAAGCCATCCTAATTGTAGAGGTATACGATGGCGACAATCAAAGATGTGGCAAAAGAAGCCGGTGTGTCGGTTGCAACTGTTTCTCGAGTGATTAACCAATCACCGAAGGCGAGTCAAGCTTCTATTGTCTCAGTAAAGAGTGCAATGAATAAGCTGGGTTATCGTCCCAATGCCGCAGCTCGTGCTCTTGTGAACCAAAGCTCAAATACCATTGGGGTGTTAGTTAACGATGTTTCCGACCCTTTTTTTGGCGTGATGGTCAAAGCCGTTGATGGCGTAGCGCATAAAAACGGTAAACATATTCTGATTTGTAATGGTTACCATAACGCAAAGGAAGAGCGCCAATCTATTGAGCTGTTGATCAACAACCGCTGTGATGCTCTGGTGATCCACTCTAAAGCACTTGATGATGCAGAATTGCTACAATATGCGAAAGAAGTCCCAAGTATGGTACTGATAAACCGCCATATTGATGAAATTGCAAACCGCTGTATTTCATTAAATAATTACAAGGGCGCTTATTTAGCGACAGAGCATCTCATTCGACATGGCCATACTAAAATTGCGTACATTTCTTCAAATCACCAAATTGAGGATGCGGTGCAACGTTTACAAGGTTATCGGGATGCATTAAAAAATAATGGTATTCAACTGTCTGATAGTTATATTGAATATGGCGTGCCGTATGGAGAAGGTGGAGAGCAAGCGATGACGAACTTGCTGATAAAATCGCTCGAAATTACAGCTGTCGTGGGTTATAACGATTTTATGGCTGCAGGAGCCATCGCAGTATTAGATGAAAATGAAATTCACTCGCCAGAACAGGTCTCAGTGATTGGTTTTGATGATGTGTTGATTGCCCGCTATATCCACCCACGCTTAACAACCATTCGTTACCCTATCCAAATGATGGCAGAAAAAGCCACCCAGCTAGCACTCTCTTTAGCGAGAGGGGAAAAAACAACAGGTGAAAGCTTGATTTACTCTCCGACATTGGTTCAGCGTAATTCAGTTAGACCTTTGCACGTTTAACTCCTATATAGGTCATAGAATGACATTATTTTGTGTAAACGTTTTCATTCATATTTGATGAAGTTCACGGTTTTACTATAAAACAGATTTCCTGCTATCACTATTTTTCTATCTACCAATGATTTTTTGTATTAATTTCGGCTAGTTAGCTCATTAAGTTAATATTTTAGAGGATATTGTGAAAATATGTGATTCATTTAACGGTGAAATTTTGTGGTAACGTTTACACTTGCTTCGTTATCATTTGGTGAAGGAATTTGATTATGCAAACTGAAGGGGTTGGGTTAAGCACATTAGATTACGGAATATTCATTCTGTATGTGCTTGTCATTATTAGTGTTGGTCTTTGGGTTTCTCGAGATAAAAAAGGGCAAAAAAAAGGTACAAAAGACTATTTTCTAGCAGGAAAAACATTACCTTGGTGGGCAATCGGTTCTTCATTGATTGCGGCAAATATCTCAGCAGAGCAGTTTATTGGTATGTCGGGCTCTGGCTTTTCAATAGGTTTGGCCATCGCATCCTATGAATGGATGGCAGCATTAACACTGATTATTGTCGCTAAATACTTTATGCCAGTGTTTATTGATAAAGGTATTTTCACTATTCCAGAATTTGTTGAAAAACGTTTTAATAAAACGTTAAAAACAATCTTAGCGGTATTCTGGTTGGCATTATTTATCTTTGTTAACTTAACATCAGTTCTTTATTTAGGGTCGTTAGCATTACAAACAATCCTAGGTATCCCAATGCATTATGCTATTTTTGGCTTAGCATTATTTGCAGTGATTTACTCGCTTTATGGCGGTTTGTCTGCAGTTGCATGGACGGATGTGGTACAAGTTTTCTTCTTAATTTTAGGCGGTTTTTTAACCACGATAATGGCAGTGAGCTATATTGGTGGTGATGCAGGGTTATTCGCGGGTATGAGTCGTATGGCCAGCGAGGCACCTGCGCATTTTGAAATGATCTTAAGCCCAGACAACCCGCAATTTAGCAATTTGCCGGGTATTGCAGTGTTAATTGGTGGGTTATGGGTTGCCAATTTATATTACTGGGGCTTTAACCAATATATTATTCAACGTGCATTAGCCGCTAAATCGATTAATGAAGCGCAAAAAGGTTTGGTTTTCGCGGCATTTCTCAAACTTATTGTCCCAATCCTCGTTGTCGTACCCGGTATCGCGGCATATGTGATTGTTTCTGATCCAGCGTTATTGGCAGGATTAGGAACGATGGCACAAGAACATATGCCAACATTGGCCCAAGCGGACAAAGCTTACCCATGGTTAACGCAGTTCTTACCCGTAGGCGCTAAAGGGGTTGTTTTTGCTGCATTAGCTGCAGCGATCGTCTCTTCTTTAGCTTCCATGCTGAACTCAGTGGCAACTATTTTCACCATGGATATCTACAAAGAATACATTGCTCCATCCACATCTGATCACAAATTAGTGAATGTTGGGCGGGTTAGTGCGGTTGTTGCCTTAATTGTTGCCTGCTTTATCGCCCCATTACTGGGTAACATTGGACAAGCTTTCCAATATATTCAGGAATATACGGGGTTAGTTAGCCCAGGTATCTTAGCTGTCTTCTTATTAGGCTTGTTTTGGAAGAAAACCAATGCGAAAGGGGCAATTATCGGAGTGCTGCTCTCCATCCCATTTGCATTATTCTTAAAACTGATGCCATTAGGTATGCCATTCCTAGACCAAATGATGTACACCTTCTTCTTTACTGCGGTGGTGATTGGTTTGATAAGCTTAACAACAGCAAAAGAAGATGACTGTGAGGGGGCAATTATCCTAACGTCAGAGACATTTAAAACCTCAAAAGGCTTCAATATTGCGTCATACGCAATTATGGTTATCTTATGCGTTTTATATGCACTGTTCTGGTAACGAAATACATCTAACAACCTGATAAATAAAATGATAACATTAGGCGGGAAAGGTAACTCCCGCCTTATTTTTTGTGTTTGTTAAGCAAAATAATGGTTATCATCAAAACTGAAATTGGATTAACTATCTATTGCCACTAACCCTCAAGAAAAAGCTATCTCATTGATAATTCGATTCTGTCTATGAGATAGCTGTCAGAGCCGTAAAAATATTGCGATTAACGTTTAAATGACAACGATGCTACCGCCACACTTTCATCACATTGTTCTCTATTTTCAAATGGTTGCTTATACTTAGTTAATAACATCCATTCACCAGCAGGTAAATGCTTAATTGAAATAATGCCATCATTATTACTCGTCACCGAATACTCCGCAGTATGTAGCGGGTGCTTTGATTCGTTATTAGCTGCATGACTGTGGCTATGATTATGACTATTTTTAATATATTCAGCAGAATCTATTTCAACTTGGCTATGACTAAGTGGCTTACCGCGGTAAAAAACCTGAAATAAATCTACCTGCTCATTATTAGAAAAAATATTATTAATTGGGACTATTTCTAACTCTTGCCCTATAGGTTTAAAGATATAACTATCTAATTTTAGATTTCCGTCACTCACGATCGTTTTAGCGAATTTAACGCTGAATTGGCAATAGCTCGCTTGTTCTGCTTGTTGCTTATCTAGTGGCCGCCAACCCTTCTTAGTTCTAGACCAAAACATCGGTTTCATATTTGTTGATATAATAAAGTTTTCTGTATTTTTTAGATGTTGCTTATATTCATAGACATAATCTGTTTCTGTGCTTTCTAATGGTTCACTTCCTTGTTCTGTCGTTATTTGCGGTAATACAAAGTAATCCTGCCGATTAGGTAAGCGTCCTTTCGACGGGAAATCATGGCCATAGCCAATCTCAGCAATAATACGGTCGCTTATTGGCTTAGCAGTGAGCCAAACATCATGAGCGGATGCTATAGATGTCATCAACAATGTGGATAAACTAATCGTAATTAATTGGTATTTCATTTCAGTATTCCTATTTACCATTGGTAACTAACAAAAACATTAACAGAGCGGCCCGCAATAGGAGCACCTTGAATTGAATTCGCTTGCTTATTTAATGCATTATCTAAAACTAACGCAGCGGTTACGCCTTTTAGATTTTCGAGAGGTTGATAATCCACAGAAAATGTATTTAAAACATAGCCTGCTTGAGTGTCCGTGCCTGTTTTCACATGGCGTGCTGGCGCGACAAAAGTGCCTCGCCAACCGACGGATACGTCACTGAGTGATGTGGGTATTTCTAGAGAAGTGACTACCGTATCAGGACTTAAATTTCCTAGCCATTCACGATTATTAGCATCAATCCCATCAGTGTGGTTATAGGATAGGCCTAATTTGAAATCACGATGTTCATAACTTGATTGGATATCCCATCCCCAAATTTTTGCTAACGCGACATTATTTGCATAGGTAATTCCCTTTTTTCTATCAACATGCGTTGCTATATAATTTTTCGCATGGGTATTAAAGTAGCTGCCTTTCAGTTCGATGTTATCTCCATCAGAAAAAACAGAGTCAAATGTCAGACCTAGCCCAATCTCTTGTGAATGATTAGTTTCAGGCTTTAAGTTTGGATTTGGTACCCAATAATTAGGTTTCCCTCGTGAATAAAAATGTAATCCATCACGATACATTTCTTCCATTGTGGGGGCCCGAAAAGCTGAAGATGCCGAACCAAATAACATCAGCCAATCGGTTGGATTTAATACAATTGCAGCTTTTGGCGAGTAGTTGCTAGCCGTTAAATCACCATATTTTGAATTGCTACTTTGGTAATGGTCATAACGAGTACCAATGATAAAAGTCATTGGTAAATCACGTAATGTAATCTCATCTTGGATTAGCCCTGAGTAAAAATTAATTTTCCCATCAGGGTAGACGGTTTCAGCACCTGAAGGTTGGTGCTTTTGATGATAAAATTCGCCACCGACAATAATCTGTTGACCAAATAATGGCGATTGGATCACACTCGTATTCGTTATTTTTGTTCCATAACTTGAGCTATTGCGGTGTTTACTTTTTTGTCCCGCAGGTGTTGAATGAACATCCACTTCAGAAGAATAAAGCAGTGTATTCAAATCAATTAAGCCTGAATAAGTAGGGTTAAAATGATAATTCATTTGTATATCACGCTGAGTAATATTGCGGTGATAGTATTCTGAATTATCAACACTAGGACTCGTGACTGTTGGGTTGCCAGGTTCTTTTGATTTACTACGATAGTGTTTGATACTGCCGCTTACACTTTGGTTCTCGTCAATCGCATATTCACCTTTGGCAAACAAGCTGTTATTTTCTTCATCATTTGGAGCGGAGTACCCATCTCCTTGATAAATATTACCTCGCTGACGTTGGGTCAGCGAAAGCAAGCCATCAAATTGTGCTGTTCGCCCATATGCCATCGCCCCTGTTCCATAGCTATGGTCCCCTGTTGCCCCTGCAGTAAATACGCGAAAGCCATATTTCTCGTTAGCATCCAGAAAATCTTTTGCATTTGCAGTTCGATAATCAATGACTCCCCCAAGTCCACCGCTACCATACAAACTTGACATAGGTCCCCTGACAACCTCAACTTTTTGGATTAAAAATGGGTCGACAAATGTCGCACTTCCCTTGTCCATTCCAGTGTCCTGTTTTACGCCATCAACCAGAACTAAAACCCCATTTTTGTTATAACCCCGTAAGTTAAATGTTTGCCCATTAGTACGACCTACGCCAACTTCACTGAGCCCCGCGATCCCTTTTAACAGCCCCCCCGCAGTCATTGAGGTATGAGTTAATGCCGTATTGTTGTGTATTACATTAACGATGGAAGGTGCTTCAAATTGTTCCGTTTCTATACCTGTTGCTGTGACAGTAATTGTTGAGTCTTTTGCAGTAGAAACGGCAAAACTCGAATTATGGTTCCCTAGAAATAAAATAAAAAAAGTTGCTAATGCTGTTGTTCTCATTAATAAACCCAATATAGATCCGATATGTGTAGGTTATGTTATAACATAACAATATAACTTCAAGTTTTTCTCTCTAATTATTTTGAAATTATTATTTTGGATTTTGCTGCCGATACCACGCTAATTCTCTAATTTGGCCGTGTATCAGCGCGTTATGGGTAAGATCACATTGGGCATTAAAGAGAATGTTTCAAAAAGAATTTCAGCGGTAGCCGCCCAAACCCATCTGATTTTATGAGATAATCTTCTTCATACCTATTTTGTATACATTATCGGCAGCTGGCGTAAAAACAATCAACACTAACTCAGTGCTCTCCGATAATAACTGATAAGAAAAGAGAATCTATCGACATGGCAAAATCACCTGCGAAAAAACCAACCAAAGGCTTTGAAGAAACCCTTTGGGATACCGCTAATCAACTGCGTGGTAGCGTTGAATCCTCCGAGTATAAGCATGTGGTACTCAGTTTGGTGTTCCTGAAATTTATCAGTGACAAATTCGAAGCCAAACGTAGCGAATTAATCAAAAATGGTCAGGAAGCCTTTGTTGATATGGATGTTTTCTATCAGCAAGATAACGTTTTCTTTTTACCGCAACAGTCCCGCTGGTCTTATGTGCAAGAGCGTGCGAAACAAGACGATATCGCCGTTATCATTGATACCGCGTTATCCACCATTGAAAAAAGCAATGCATCACTGACAGGCGCATTGCCGGATAACTATTTTTCTCGCCAAGGGCTTGAACCGAAAAGGCTCGCTTCACTGATCGACAGTATTGAAAACATCGATACCCTTGCCACGGAGTGTGGGGTAGGGGAAGAAGATCTCGTCGGCCGTGTTTATGAATACTTTTTAGGGCGCTTTGCCGCCAGCGAAGGTAAAGGCGGGGGCGAGTTCTATACCCCAAAATCGGTCGTAACCCTACTAGCTGAAATGTTAGAGCCTTACCAAGGTAAAGTGTATGACCCGTGCTGCGGCTCAGGCGGTATGTTTGTGCAGTCGTTGAAATTTGTGGAAAGCCACCAAGGGAAAAGCAAAGATATTGCGATTTACGGGCAGGAGCTGACCAGCACCACCTATAAACTGGCGAAAATGAACTTGGCGGTAAGAGGGTTGACGGGCAATTTAGGGGAACGCCCAGCGGATACCTTTTTCGCAGACCAGCACCCTGACTTAAAAGCCGATTTTATTATGGCAAACCCGCCGTTTAACTTAAAAGACTGGCGTAATGAAGCCGAGCTCACCAACGACCCACGTTTTGCGGGTTTCCGTACCCCACCGACGGGAAACGCTAACTATGCGTGGATTTTGCATATGTTATCTAAGCTCAGTGAAGACGGGGTTGCCGGGTTTGTGTTAGCCAATGGTTCGATGAGTTCGAATACCAGTGGTGAGGGGGAAATTCGCCAAAAACTTATCGAAGATGATCGTATAGAGTGCATGATAGCTTTGCCCGGTCAGCTCTTTTTTACCACGCAAATCCCTGTTTGCCTGTGGTTTATCAGTAAAAGTAAACACGCGAGCGCCAAATATGGTTATCGCGACCGCCAAGGGGAAACCTTGTTTATCGATGCCCGTAACCTCGGCACCATGATCAGCCGTACCCAAAAAGAACTTACAGGTGAGGATATCGCCACTATCGCTGATACCTTCCATGCATGGCGCAGTAGCGAAAGTGAACTGAAACGTCGTGTCACCGCCAAAGAAATCAGTATTGAGCAGTATCAAGACCAAGCCGGTTTTTGCAAAGTTGCCTCCCTTGACGATATCAAGGCCAATGATTTTGTACTCACACCGGGGCGCTATGTGGGCGCTGCGGAGGTCGAAGATGACGGCGTGTCGTTTGAAACCAAGATGCAGGAATTGACCCAAACCCTTTATCGCCAGATGGATGAAGCGGCAGAGCTTGATAAAGCTATCCGTAAAAATATGGAGGCGCTGGGGTATGGGGAGTAAAGTTAAGTTAGGTGAACTGTTAAGTGTATTAACTGACTATCATGCTAATGGGGCTTATAAGAAGCTAAAAGAAAATGTTGTATTACTCGATAAGCCTGATTTTGCTGTAATGATTCGTACAACTAATTTTGAACAGGAAGATTTTACTAATAATTTAAAATACATTAGCAAACATGCTTATAGTTTTCTTGCAAAGTCTAAGGTGTATCCTAATGATATTATTATGAATAAAATAGCGAACGCGGGGTCTAGTTATTTGATGCCTAACTTGAAAGTCCCTGTATCATTAGCTATGAATCTTTTTTTGCTTAGAGTTGATGCCGCAAAAGCAAATCCAATATATGTTTACCTTTATCTGAGGGTAAATGAGGCATATGTGAAGAGCTTTGCTAATGGTTCAGTAACTAAAACGATCACAAAAGATGCAGTTAGAAATTTAGAGATTGAACTACCAAGTCGAAATATTCAAGATCGAATCGCTGAGCAGTTTATTTGCATTAACGACAAAATTACACTTAATCGCGAAATTAATCAAACTCTCGAGCAAATGGCGCAAACGCTATTTAAATCCTGGTTTATGGATTTTGACCCTGTGATTGATAATGCGTTAGAAGCTGGTTTTTTTGAGCAGGATTTAGCTTTTTCAGAAGAATTACTTAGTCGGGTTGAATTGCGTAAAACTGTGCGTGAAAGTAATGGTTTTAAGCCGTTACCAGAGGATATCCGTCAGTTATTTCCTGATGCTTTTGAAAAGTGTTCAGAGCCTGCATTGGGGCTTGGGGGGTGGGTGCCAAAGGGTTGGTTTTATTCTTCAATTTATGAAAGCATGGATATCATTTTTGGAGCCCCATTTAAGTCAAGTCTTTTCAACGAGTTAGGCGAAGGTAAGCCAATTGTTCGCATTCGAGATTTAAAAACAGGCGCACCACAAGTATTTAGTGTAGAGCTACATCCAAAGAAAACACAAATAATAGCAGGGGATATCATTGTTGGAATGGATGCAGAGTTTAGAGCGACTATTTGGTCTGGGGATGATGCTTATTTAAATCAACGATTATTTCTTGCAAAACCCAAAGGTACTAACATCAGTAATCTTTTTGTTAAATATTCTCTTGCTCCTCTTTTAGCTATAGAAGAAATGGCTCAGGTTGGAACAACAGTTGCTCATTTAGGAAAAAAAGATATAGATAAATTCAATATTATTTTGCCTAATTCAAGTGTATTAGCAGCTTATAAAAAACAGAGTGATGATTTTTTAAGAAAAATAGTTGTCGGAATGAGAGAGAACAACACATTAACCCAACTCCGCGACACTCTCCTTCCTAAATTAATCTCCGGTGAGCTGTCATTAAACGACATCAAAATAGATCTTCCAGAAGAAACACTTATCTAATTTACTCGACCGCTTCACATTTTTCTTATTGTGCAGCGGTTTTTGTTATCGAATCAATTAAACTAGCTTAATTAAAAAACGCGATAAAAAACAATTTATAAAACAGACAAGAAACCACTGACATGAGCCATATCTTCACCGAAGCCAAATTGGAACAGGCAATTATTGAACTGCTAGGACAACATGCAAACAATGCAGGAAAAACCTGCTATCCGCATTATGTCGGCAACACAATTCCACGTAAAGACAATAGCGAAGTGTTGATAGTGGACGACTTACGTCAGTACCTTGCTAACCAATATCAAGCAGATGGCATCACTGAAAGTGAAATCACCACGATTGTTCTGCAATTACAATCTTTGCCAGCCAGCGACCTATACCAAAGTAATAAAACTTTTTGCCATTGGCTCAGTAATGGTTTTTTACTCAAACGCGAAGACCGCAAGCAAAAAGACCTGTATATCGAACTGCTCGATACCCAAACATTGCCTGCTCAATTGGTTAAATTATTTGCCGGAGAAGATATCGTATCGGAGGCAGATAATAACCGCTATCGGCTAGTTAACCAGCTCGAAATAGAAGGGCAAGCCCGTGATGGGGGAGTCCAACTGCGTATCCCTGATGCTATTTTATACGTCAATGGGTTACCGTTGGTGGTCTTCGAATTTAAATCAGCGGTGCGAGGTGAAGAAGCTACCCTATTTGACGCATGGACACAGCTTTGCGTGCGTTATCGCCGCGATATTCCTAAGTTATTTGTTTATAACGCCTTGTGTATTCTTAGTGATGGCGTGAATAACAAAATGGGTAACCTATTTGCCCCTTATGAATTCTATTATGCATGGCGTAAAATCAACGGTAACGAATCAACGGAAAAACAAGGCATCAATGGCCTATATACCCTGATCGAGGGGCTATTTCATCCCGTTCGTTTATTGGATGTATTGAAAAACTTTATTTTCTTTCCTGATACCAGCAAGACCTCAGTTAAGGTTTGTTGCCGTTATCCGCAGTATTACGCGGCTCGTAAGCTGTATTACAACATCGAAAAAGAGCGTAAGCAGATAAATGTGGATGGTGAAAATATTGGTGGCAGCGGTAAAGGGGGCACCTACTTTGGTGCCACTGGCTGTGGTAAAAGCTACACCATGCAATTTTTAGCACGCTTATTGATGAAAAGCGTCGATTTCGCTAGCCCAACCATTATTTTAATCACCGACCGAACCGACCTTGATGAACAGCTAGCAAAACAGTTTTGCAATGCAAAAGCCTTTATTGGCGATGAAATTATTGTCCCGGTCACCAGCCGACAAGATTTGCGCGACAAGTTAGCAGGGCGTGCCAGTGGCGGGGTATTCCTCACCACCATTCATAAATTCACAGAAGATATTCAACTGCTTTCTGAGCGCAGTAATATTATCTGTATCTCTGATGAAGCTCACCGTAGTCAAATTAACCTCGACCAAAAAATCAGTATTAACCAAGAAGACGGCACGGTTAAAAAGACCTATGGTTTTGCTAAATATCTGCATGACTCACTGCCGAATGCCACTTACGTTGGTTTTACGGGAACGCCTATCGACGCCACCTTAGATGTATTTGGTGAAACTATCGATAGCTACACCATGACCGAATCGGTGAATGATGAAATTACTGTGCGCATTGTGTACGAAGGGCGTGCGGCTAAAATCGCCCTTGATAACAGCAAATTAGAAGAGATCGAACGCTATTACCAAGAGTGTGAAGCCCAAGGCACCAGCGAATATCAGATAGAAGAAAGCAAAAAAGCCACAGCGAACATGAACTCCATTTTAGGGGATCCTGACCGTATTGATGCGCTAGCAAAAGATTTTGCGCAGCATTATGAAAAGCGGGTGGAAGAAGGTTCAACCATCAAAGGCAAAGCAATGGTGGTTTGCGCTAGCCGTGAAATTGCCTATGCATTTTATCAGAGCCTGAAGTTACAACGGCCAGAGTGGTTTGAGGCGAAACTGGCAATAGAGGGTGTCGAACTCACTGAGCAAGAGAAAAGCGAATTGATGCGCCTGCCGATGGTGAATATGGTGATGACTCGTGGAAAAGATGACCATGAGGCCATGTACAATTTGCTGGGAACAAAAGATTACCGCAGAGAGTTAGATAAACAATTTAAGAACCCGAAATCTAACTTCAAAATCGCTATTGTGGTGGATATGTGGCTGACCGGTTTTGACGTACCAGAACTGGATACTATTTACATCGATAAGCCATTACAAAAGCATAATCTTATTCAAACTATTTCCCGGGTGAATCGCCGTTTCGAAGGAAAAGAAAAGGGATTAGTGGTTGACTATATTGGTATTAAAAGTCGCATGAATATGGCGTTGGCCATGTATTCGAAAGCGGATAAGTCTAATTTCGAAGATATTCAGCAATCTATCGTTGAAGTGCGTAATCACTTGAACTTATTGGCGCAAGTATTCCATAAATTTGATAGCGATGATTACTTTTCAGGTTCGCCAACGCTGCAATTAGACTGCCTTAATCGGGCGGCTGAATTTATCCTGCAAACCAAGAAAGTTGAACTGCGTTTTATGGGCTTAGTGAAGCGGTTGAAAGCCGCTTATGATGTGTGTGTGGGCAGTGAAGATATTACTCAAGATGAACGTGAACACATTCATTTTTATCTCGCGGTACGCTCCATCGTTTACAAATTAACGAAAGGGGACGCACCGGATACAGCGCAAATGAACCAAAAAGTGCGAGAAATGATAGCCGATGCGCTCAAAGCCGAAGGCGTGGAAGAGATTTTCACGTTGGGTGATGACAAAGCGGAAACCATCGATATTTTTGATGATGAATACATGGCGCGCATCAATAAAATCAAACTGCCAAACACAAAAATGCAGCTGCTACAACAGATGCTACAAAAAGCCATTAGTGATTTTCAAAAGGTCAATCAACTCCAAGGGATCAACTTTTCCAAGCGTTTTCAAGCTTTAGTTGAGCAATATAACCAACGCAAAGAGAATGATGTGCTCAATGGCGAAGAGTTCGACGATTTCACCGAGCAAATGGCGACGATGATTTATGACATCAAGGCGGAAATGATGTCATTTAAAGGCATAGGTATCGATATGGAAGAAAAAGCTTTCCTCGATATTTTGTTGCATATGTGCCAGAAATACGATTTTACCTACGATGACGACAAAATGCTGGCACTTGCTAAGGATATGAAGCGGATTGTGGATGACAGCACACAATACCCTGACTGGAGCAACCGAGACGATATTAAAGCTAAGCTGAAAGTCGACCTGATTTTATTATTGCACCGTTATGGCTTCCCACCAGTGGCCAATGACGAGGTGTATAAAAGCGTGCTGGAACAAGCCGAGAACTTTAAGAAATATCAGCTGGGGTGATTGGTACTTGCTGATATATAGTCGGGGACTTTAGTTTACTGAACTAACAAATGGTCAGGTGAAACGTCTAATAGTGGGCCGCATACGCATACTTATTCAGGTAACACGGAAAACCTCGGTTCAGGAACGGCCTTAACAGTTACCAATGCTTATATCATGCTGATGGGATGGTATCGAATTAGTTAATTGAAATGGGGCAATTGCCCCATTTCATATTTAATGATGAGTAATTATATCATTAGGTAATTTATCAAAACTGACCCTAAAATAAGACAGCTATAATTAGATTTTCTGCTCTAAAATTTGCAGAGGTCATGATGAAAAAGCCCGTTTTACTGAAACTCAAATTGTTAATATTTTAAAACTCGCTGATTCAGGTATGAAAGTGGAAGATATTTGCCGCTAAAATGGGATCAGTAACGCTACTTATTATAACTGGAAATCAAAGTATGGTGGTATGGAAGCTAATGATGTTAAAAGATTAAAAGAGCTTGAAGATGAAAATTAACCCAATCAATCGACCCTGAAAACCAATCGACCTGTTTTGATTGGGATAAAGATTTCGCCTTTCCGACCGTGCAAACCTTGCCTAATGGGGCCGCGTGGCACTGGGAATACACGGATAAAGGCGATGTACGTCGTGTGATTGACCCTTTAGGGCATGTGACGACCTTTGCATGGGACGAATTCGGTAATTGTGTTGGTCAAATGGATGCTAAAGGGAATGAGACACACTACTGCTATAATCCAAGTGGACAACTGACTCGCCAATCCGATTGTTCGGGTTACCCAACGACGTTGACCTATGATGATTGGGGTCAGCTGAAAAGCATCACCAATGCCCTCAATGAAACCACCACCTATACTTTCAGTGACGCCGGACTGCTGATTACCGAACGCTTACCCGACGCGACAGAGAACCGATATGAGTATGATGCGGCAGGCCAACTTATTTGTATCAAGGATGCGGGTGACAAGCATATATTACTCAAGCGTAATCGTCGTGGTCAAGTAATTGCGCGTCGTGACCCCGCTGGTCATTGGTTATACTTTCATTATGATGCACTTGGGCGAATGAAGGCGTTAGAAAACGAGAAAAACGAGCAGTACCATTTTACCTACGATGCCCTTCACCGTTTAACACAGGAGCAAGACCTCCTCGGCCAACAAAAATACTATCAGTACGATGAAGCGGCCAACTTACTCAAGGATAATCAACAGGTTGTAGCCCATAACCAAGTGCAACACAGCGACCAATATGACTATCGCTATGATGGTTTTGGGCGGATGGTGTCACGTTGTTAAAAAGTCAGCACGGCAGGGCAGCGTTATCATTACGACAGCGAGCACCGGATTATCGCGGTGGATATCAACCAAGGCCCGCTTAGTTATGAACGTGCCGAATACCGTTACGATATCTTAGGTCGGCGTATCGAAAAGCGCTTATGGAAAGCCAGCGCGATTGCGAATACAACCACGTACCACACCCGTGAACCGGATGAAATTCAGACATTTGGTTGGGTGGGTATGCAACTTGTGCATGAACACAGTAGCGCAAAGCCTCACACTACGGTTTATCATGCCTATAATGATGGCAGCTATACATCATTAGCGCGTATTGAATGCACGGATACAAAAATCCATCCACAGCAAAACATTTATTATTCTCACTGTGGCTTAAACGGTTTGCCCGAAGTCCTCACCAATGCGGACGGCAATATCGTCTGGCAAGGGCAATATAGGGTATGGGGAAATCTCCAGCGACAAGTACGCCCAAATAATGAATTTGACAGTGAACAGAATCTGCGTTTTCAGGGGCAATATTTCGACAAAGAAACCGGGTTGCACTATAATACCTTCCGCTACTATGCCCCAGATTTAGGCCGCTTTACCCAGCAAGACCCGATAGGGCTGATGGGCGGGTTAAATCTGTATCAGTATGCTCCGAATCCGGTGGGTTGATCCTTGGGGGCATCATGTTCATGGAAAGGTCAGATTTAAAAATAATTCGAGTTATGATCCTAAAAAAGGTTTTTCAATAAGTCAGGATTATAGGGATCAGCAAGGGTGGAGTTATCAAGACATGACTAACTATCAACATTCAGCCTTTACTGATTTAGCCAAAAGAGGTCGTCCAAATACCTTGGCTGAACACACGAAAATAGCTGTAGATGCCCTTAAGGCTGGCGGTGCTACTACTAAACTGGCAAGAGTATCACGCCAAAAAGTAGATGAAGGTACTGAATATATGGATGTTTATGGTGGTTGGCATAAAGAATTAACACTTAAACCATTTTATAAAGATGTCCGTGCTAATCCTACTTATAACCTAGATGCAGTAAGGGATACACATATACCATATTAATTAAAAGGTATGGTAATTCATGGATATTGAAAAGATAATTATAGCTGTCTTATTTTAGGGGAAGTGGACAGTGTCTAGTCCAACTGATTTTGCTAACTTCCTGTTTTTAAACCTGTTTTCCTATCGCTGACCCACCAAATTGCTGGCGGGAGTTGAACCCGAGTCCGTAATTTTTTAATTAATTGATTATGAAGGGGTGTTTTTACTGAACTTCAATCATGTGCACTAGACGTGCACATTGAGGTCAATGGGGTGGCTTATTAAAGTATCTGAGTATTACAATACCATTGAGAGTGATACTTACATTAAGGTGTCTTTCTGATTATTCCACCATGATTTTTTAAGTAGCTTTCTAATATTCCTGCTCTATCGAGCATTCTAAATGAATTACGATATGCAGCATCATTTCTTTCCTTTTGTGTGATACTGCACCATGAACAAATTTTTTGCTCTGGACTTACAGGCTCAAAGCATTTTTTGCATGAGCTTTTCTGTTTTTTAATAGCAAATCCATTGAATATTAAAGTTTTATTTTTATCATCAATTAAATAAGGCGTGGATGTACTTTTACCAATAATCATTTGATATATCTTGCATTGAGCTAGTTTGCTTACTTTAGTAAGTTTATTTTTTAATTCAGAATCAGCTTTTGGCCCAATTATTATTGATTTTATACAGTTTAAGGGGACTGCTAAAATCATTAACTTATCGTTTGGTTTTATAAGCGCATCATCGCTCAATATTAACCGTCGTTCTAGCTCATAATTCCAACATGTTTTTTTTCTAAGGTACGCAGAAATACGAATTAATCTCTGCAAGTAAGCAATGTAACGAGGTTTACATATATGATATGCACGTTGTACATATTGTTCTATTTCTTCACTTGGAGTGTCGTAATATTGCACATCATTAATACTGCTGACGTTTTCAAAACCTATACTTGATATATGAGACATGAGTTTTTCTTCATCGATTTCGATGACAAAGCCTGCGGAATTATTTGCGTAATGAGCCCACATAGGAATATTTATAGGGCTTTTTGAAAAACAGCTTACTGGTTGCTTTTGGATCATACTAATCATTTCATTATAAAAAGCTAATTCTTGTGCAGACCTTTGATAGCTAATAGTTAAAAAAAACTCATAAGGGTCATTGTACTCGTGAAGATGAGAAAATTTAATGCTAAAATTATTATCATCTACTAATAATACATCAGCAACGTCCGCACTCATGTACTTATATAAATTAGCCATAAAACTATCCTTGCAATTAAGTATATTGTGTTAATAATAAAATAATTATTTTTACAACTATAAAATCAAGCACATCACTATTTCTTATGATTATTGTAATATATTAATATTATTTTACAATTGGGAGGTTAGTTTAGGAATGCTCTTTAGCATTAATTATAACACTCCCATCATACTCTTTAAGATACCCCCCATAATGCCTAAACAGCATCTCAGGTCCTTTATGTCCCATTTGCCCTGCTAGCCAAAACAGATTAGCCCCTTGGCTGATATGCCTCGTAGCAAAGGTATGTCTTGTTTGATAAGGATTACGATATCGAATACCCGCTTTTTTCAGCGTTGGCACCCATGCTTTCTTTCTGATTGCATCAGCACCTGCCCAAGCTTTATTTGTTTTCGGGTCCTCGAAAATTACACCGTCTTTCATAAATGTGAATTGCTTTTGGTCATTCAGAGCGTTCATGGCCTCACTATTTAATTCAACTTTTCTGGTGCCGGCTTTCGTTTTGGTTTTCTTAATAACACCGACGACGCTGGCGGATTGCACGTGTGCAGTATTTTCTATGAAATCTATATCGCTCCATCTCAAAGCACATAATTCAGAGCTTCTTAAGCCAGTATTAATGGAGAACTGGAATAAGTTTTTCAATTGCTCATATTTTGCCGCAGCGAGTAGGGCAGAGACTTCTTTAGGCGATAAAGGATCAACGATATAACTGCTTTCATTGTCACTGTTATTTGATTGATATCTTGACGCGGATACAAGGCTAACTGGGTTAATTGAGACAATCCCATCCGTAATGGCTTCATCTAACGAGCTACGTAAGAAAGAGAGCTGGTTACGGATGGTTTTTAATACTGTCGTTTGTTTTTGTATCCAGTTTTTAAGAATAGCCGGTGTCAGTGATGAAACATGTAATTGGTGCAAATCAGACAGTGCACTTTTGCATTTTTTATAACCGCCAATCGTTGAGGGCGATAAATTTCGAGTTTTGCAAATAACTAAATATTCTTCCAAATAATCAATCACTCTTTTTTCGCGATTATTAACGCCAAAGAGTATTAGTTTTTTAGAGTTAGGAAAATATTTAGCGTAATTAAACGTGCCTTTTTCAATGTTATTTTGAATTTCAGCGAGTAGTCTTTCAGCGTATTTAATGTTTTTATTATCGACAGTTAATCTAGAGAGAGGCTCTCTACAGAGCGCCCCTCTATAAGTAAACGTGATAACAATAGTTTGGCTGGTTTTGTTGTTACGAACTGTCACCCCTCTTGGTAGTGCGTAGCCTGTTTGTTTTTTCGCGCCCACTTATTCACCTCTGCAATATCAATCCAACGTTCTTTTGAACCTTCAACTTTTAAAACATGCACACCGACTATCCAATATTGCCGTTGTATACGCTTATTAATGGACTCTGGTGTTTCTCCGTACATATTGCAGTATGCGGAAATAGGCAAACATTCATATAACATAACTTCCTCCTATATCCGCTTGCTTAATGTCGCGGGGAAATAAATCATAGCCTTCTGTGATATTTTGTCTCATCTTGGTCTTGCCTCATCATTAATAAAATAAGTTGGTCAGCAATGTTGCAGGCATGCTTGATATCAGCTTCAGTACATGGTCTGTTTTTTACACTGGCAGCTAACTTGCCTAACTTAATATCAAACTCAGTTAATAATTGTTCCTTGGGTTCCCAAGGGGTTAATTGTGGTTGTTTCATGGTGGTTATCCTTTGGTTTTGAATAAACCACCATGCTAATAATAAATATAAAATAAAACTGATTATGCTTAATCAAAAATTATTTCTCTGGCTCGAATCATTGCATCTGCCATTTTATAGGCTTGCTTAGCGTATAAGTCAAAATCACCTTTGCACTCTTCAAATACAACTGGGCCATTTAACGTAATGATTATTGCTGGCATTAGTTTAGCAGCAAAGTAATCTCGGTCTGTTATCTCTAATTCTGTATGTTTAATGTTACATTCGGGTGTAATATTATTTTTTTCCATAATTAACCTCGGTAGAGATAATTTCATCAATTAGATAACATTCAGACAAAATACCTTGTTGAGTCAGGGTATCTTTATCAATCAGGCAATTTTGTTCGTCGGGATATGTATATCCGTAAGGCTTATATAAACAGTCCGTACCACTACAAATTAGCAAAAATAAACCATAAATCATTGTTTACTCCTTTGTAGTTCTGCTTGAGTAGGTTGAATTTCAATTTTGATTGATGAGGGTAAGTCATAAGAGACTTTGCAACGTCTATCAGTTGAAATAAAACCGTACGATCCATCGGGCAGGGTGATTTTTACTTCCTGGTCTTTTTGATGTTCGTGTCTTAGCATTGGTCTTGCCTCTTGGTTTCTATACCTCTAATCGCAATCTTTATTTTGGCCAATTGTAAGACTGCATCTTTATATTCAGGGGGAGCACCTGAGAAAAAACGATTAATAACTCCGTGTTCTGATCTTGTAATAGCCATTAAATTATCAATGCTGCAATTCAGTGGGTTGCAATCGATGAATTTAATAATATGTCCTTTTGGAACAGGGCCGTTATGTTTCTCCCATACTAGAATATGTTTATGTTTCCATTTTCTAGGGTGTCCGATTTTGACTTTAATGTATCCATCAGTAGTAATAACCTCGGTACCAATAGGTTGGTAATTATGAGGTATATTGTTCTTTTTGAATGATCCTGAGTTAGCCCCCTTTAACCCTTTTTTCCCTTTATTAGCAGGCACATTCCCTTTAGGAAAAGTACCTGATCTTCCCGTTTTTAATTTCAGGCGTTTACGAAATCCATTTATTTCGTCTTTGGTACGAGAAACATTAAATGCTTGATTAAAAGCATCCGTTAATTCAGGTAAAGGGAGTAAATAATGCTTACGCATCCATCCACACATTTTATCTGTATGTACAAAGCGGCTCATGATTTAACTTCCAAGTACTTTGGTGGCTTTCTCACTTTGTCGTTATAAGCGAGACGTTGAACATTGATTGCTAGTTGGCCATTACTGATTATTTGTGAGGCAACGGCTGATAATGCCTTAGCACGATTTATCTCGGCTTTAAGTTCATTATCTTTCAGGTCTTCATCAGATAAACGTTCTAATTGAGCAAATAAATGATTGTGTAAATCTTCTAAATTATTTTTCATAATCAATACTCCGTGACATGTCACGCTAGTGCATGACTGTGTTAACAGGGCAGTCAAACTGGATCATTACTGCTTTTTGTATTTGAGTAAGGGTTTGTTTTTCTTGTTGAGTCACGTTCTCGGTTGCGGCCGTTGACCACTCAACGCTGCATTTATTGTTAGTTTCATCGTGAGTGATGATGACTTCTAATTTCATGGCCATAAAAATATCTCCTGATATGCGCCCATTGCTGAGCGCAATATTGATTAACGAACCATTAATGAACGGTCACCGACTTCTAAGTGAGCACCAGGTATTTCAATACCGTTTTCAATCGCTTCTTTAATCCGTTTTTTATCGGGGGCAGTGATGGTCTGAACATCCACTAATTCATCGGGCAAAGCTGCTTCATTATCGATAATGACGCGCACAACACCGGCACGAGCCGTAAAGGTATTTTTCGTGGTTTTTAACTTGTCTTTGCCGGATGTTAACAAGCAATCCAATGCATATTTTTTCAGGTTCTTAACTTGGTTTTCGAATGATTTTTTACGATCAGCCAAGCGTTTAGATTCTTCATCCAGCGTTTTGGCTTGCCCCTCTAAATTACGGGCATGAAGCATAATTGCATCCAGTTTATCACCTAGTTCACACTCGATGCCCTCTAATGTATCGGCAACATCTTCTGCAGTGAATTCACCTGTTTCGACGAGTTGTTGTAATTTGCTGTAGTCAGCAGCCATTGCAATAGCAGTTGTCTTGGTCATTAGATTGCCTCTTCTTTTTGTTTCAGTTGGTCTAAACACTCTTTTTCAATTTCATTTAGCCGGCGCAAACGGCCGTTTAAATATTTTTCATATTCACTGTCGCCACGTTGTTTAGCCAACTTGGCATGCGTTGAAATTTCACGGGTAAGGGTTGATGTGATACCCCGTAATTCGTTTGGCGTCACCGCACTGCGCATAGTTTCAGTGTGTCGCGTGAACTTCTCATCTAACTCTTTGCGAATGCGGGTAGCATCTTCAGCGTTATCGCTGGCGGCTTTGATTTCATACTCGAGCTTATTGCTTGCAACATATTCAGGGTTATCATGCATACCCATGAATACATCAGAACTAAAGCCAAGCATAGATAAGGCTTTTTTGATTGCATCGGTGAGAGATTTCTTAATGGCTTCACCATCAACTTTCATGCCGTATTGAGTTTGGTACCGATAAGGGGTGGCGCCATAACTTTCAAATTCGCCACGGGTTTCACATTCTATGATGTACCAAAAACGGATTTTGATTGAATGGTTTTGTTCGCAGAATAATGAGCCGTCACCATCACGTAAGAATCTAGTCGCGACTTGTTTGTTTCGCTCATCAAGAACAGGTTCTACAAGTGGCTTTCCATCAATCAGTTTTTCTTCAATAACTTCATATCCCCAACCTTCGCCAATAGGGCCGAATATCTCGGTAGCACGCATGAACATGTAAGTACTGTTTATGCTAGTGCCAACGAACCCCATACCTTCTAAAGGCTTGGTAAAACGTGCATCGGTACGTTGTACACGCTTCCAAATGCTGAGATTATCGCTATCGCCTTTATTAAGAACTTCATCTAATACAGAGGCGCGGTGTTGGAAATCATCTTGTTGAACATTGACGACCTCAACTGCAGGCTCAATATGCTGGTTAACTACCGGTATTTGAGCTTGTTCGGTTTCTACGATAACTTCCTTCACAGGCTCTTTTTCTGTTTTAGCCGGTGAATCTTTTTTCTTACTCGAGCGCTTTGGTTTTTCTGATTTAGCCGGCTCAATATCCTCTTTTGTTGTTTCATCGTTAGCCGGCTTAGTATCCAAATTATCAACCGCAAAACGGCCACTACCGAGTGAGGTTATCTTGGGGCTATTGGTACCAAGTTTTGAATCGATAAACGCTTTACGAGCATTCGCATCATCAAATAGTTCAGGCTTCTCGCGTGCTTCTGTTACTAGTGCAAATATGTTTTCACGTGGGATATCTAGAACGCTAGGGAATGTACGCAAATCCATAGATAAGCGTTTCCAAGGTTTATCTTCAGTGCTGATTAGTTCTTTTGCTTTACGAATATCTGCACTTTTTGCATCGCTTGGTTTAATGTCCAAGAGTGCGAGGGCAATTTCGAGATCAAGTGCGGCATAATCACGTTTAAGGACAGGCTCATCTTCAACAGGAGGAAGTTCAGGTTCCTCGGTTAACCAACTTTCACCAAGCGCCTTAGCATCTTCGATGGTGACATTATCATCAGCATGCTCATAAACCGCCTGTGCAATTTCCATTGTTTCATCGGCATCCATTAATGAAACTTTGGTGATTTCAGCAAGGCCAGTAGCAATATTACGAACTTTCGGGTCCTCTGTACTTTCATTGAGATACTTCAATGTGAAAGTGTATTGCTTATCAGTAATTTGAGTTTTACCAAACATCAGCAAAGCAGCTACGCGAGGTTTAGTAGCAAGCTTTTTAAATTCTTTATACTTAACTGGTTGCCATTTCTCACCGTCAAACTCATTTTCAACAGCAAATTTTTCATCGAACTGATCGAGTGCAGGGCGGGGGGAACCTACAGCGTCTTCACAAATGATAGGCTCATCAACGTTGAAGTTATCCATCGAATCAGGGAAAACCTCAGATAGCTTAATCATTGCAGTTGCAGCAGCAATTTTAGCATTTGCAGCATTGAGAGCTATTGTTAACGGTACTGCACCGTTGTTAGTGCGAGCCTCGGTCGTAGGCTCAAATACACAGATAAAAGTTGTCATTGGTCTTGCCTCTTAATAAGGGATTTGTTCGTCAGTTTTAGAAATGGGCTTGCCCTCTAAGCAGAGAAGCATTTGGATCTGGTCTTCCAGTAAGCTTGATTTCACCTGCGCATCAGCAAGAATTTTGTTTTGCTCGGCTTTGAGTGAATCAATCTCTAATTGAACTAGCTCAGTGTTTGACGGAGCAGTAAAGGGAATGTCGATAGTATGCTCAGCAATGACAAAGCCTAAACCAGATTCAATATCATATTTGAATGGATAAGGGCGGTATTTGTATGAGCCGTCAAATTGCTTTTGTGCGTGGATATAAAGCGTAACACTTAGGGTTTTAGGTTGTGCTTTCATAGCAGCTCCTTTAAAATAGTGGTGATCAGTGATTTATCATTGGTCTTGCCTCTTCTAGCGTTTGGTCGCGCTAGTAGAACTCTCGGTTAGCTTTGGTCGGCGACCCGAGGTAAAAGAACCCACTTCGGTGGGTTTTTTTACGTCTGTAAATCAATACCCGTCTTTCCGAGCTGTCAGGTCTTGCCTTGTAGCTTTGGTCTATAACTAATTAAATTCCCTGGTACTGCAAAAATTCGCTGTCATGTCGTGGTAATCATGAAAGGTCGTGATGAGAGCTTTGGTTCTCCTCCGACATAACAGCAAAACTAAATTTGGTTTGAACACCTATCAAAACACTTGCTGTATTTGTTTCGATGCATGCAATGATATGCATTAAACGCATATGCGTCAAGCGCATATTTGCGTGATAGGCATAATTAATTAGGGTTTTATTCGCATCGATATGATTCTTATATAAAAATATTTTCCTTTTGGACGGTTAATATTGTATTTTTACTATTAATTGAATGAAAATTAATCTTAAATAACTAATGGGAAATTTAATCGAGGTGGTATATGAACTTGGATGAAGAAAAAATAAGACATGTGGTATCTGAGGTAGGTCAGGCAACTATTCGGTTACTAATGAATAGTGAAACTATAACTAAAGAAATGTTAATTGATGAACTAGAACGCTATAGAAAAGAGGTGACAAACACCTTACATAAAGGTGCGTTACGCGACGCAGCTCAAGTAGTTAGAAGTATTAAATCATAATGAACAAAACAAAGCCCTCGGTACAATATGCACGGAGGGCTAGAATGCTTATTTAACTAAAGGAGGGACAAGGGTTAGTGGTTGTTCTCTATCACATTTATCTATATATTTCGTGGGCTTAACTATGGCCGAAACGTAGTGCATTTTATCTACTTGGCTAGGCTCTAGTGTTATTGGTTTGTGAGCATTATTAATACTAGTGAATTGGTAGTCACCGTCTCTTGTTTTGTTAAAAATCTTTATCATGTTATGACCTTCGACAGTTCTAACAAACACTTCATCACCAGTCCTGACATTTGTATTTGGCTCAACAACGACATATTCTCCCGATTGTATCCGAGGCCACATACTATCACCTCTGACTTTTAGTCCATAAGCTTCCTTGTCATCGCTGTATATCTTTAACCAGCCATTATGGGATTCAATCATATCCACTGCGCCATCAACACCAAGAAATGCCTCACCTATAACTTGGACCATCCCTGATGGAACTTTGCCAATATATTCAATATCATCTGATTGAGTTGGGGTTTCAGAAAAAAGTTCTGAAACAGTAACTCCTAATGCTGATGCAATTTTTACCAAGGTGTTTTCGCTATAGCCTTGAACATTTCTTTCGAGCCGAGAGATATTGCCCACATCGCTATTAATAGCGGTGGCTAAATCAAGGATTGTCATTCCTTTACTTTTGCGAATTTCTCTGATCTTTGTTCCAATTTTCATTCTGTTATTCAACTTTATTTATGCGTATCACACAAAGCGTATTGCGCATATTTGATTGTGTGTTAATATGCGCAGTACGCATTAAAAATTAAGGGGCGGTTATGCAAACACCATTAAGAAGAATTCGTATTGAAAAGCAGCTGACTATTTCTGAAGTTGCAAATGCAATTAATTGCGATGTGGGAAATTTAAGCCGATTGGAGCGAGGTGCTCAAGCCGCCTCATTAGAATTGGCTGAAAAGCTTGTAAAATTTTATGGCGAAAAAATCACAGAAATGCAAATTCTATATCCTAAACGGTACATGAAATAACATTACCAAATAACGATTTTAAAAACTGATTCTTAATAATCAATTTTGCGACAGGAGACGCGAGTAGATGAATTTTGATATCGATATTGTCCGATCCGAAATTGAAGATTGGGCGGCGGAGCAAGGTCAAGAGCATGTAGCTATTGAAGTTAGCCGTGCTTATTTACTCATTGTAAAAAACAGGTCACAAGGGCGTTTGCATGTGATTGAAGACGAATCGGGTAGGGCTGATTGGAAAGCGATTAATAATAACCGGCAACAGATATTTCGTTGGTTGCGTGGTGATTCTCCCGCATCTATCAGAAAAATAGCTGAGTTAATGCCGGCAATAGAAATTGCACTACCGGCTTCACGACTCGCCCGGGTTCGAGGTGATACAAAAAATTACCTAGCTTCAATTGCAATACAGCGATTTGCCGAGGCAATTAGCGAAATTTTATTAGAGGGTCGTGACATGTCACACCATATTAATAATGCAGTCATTGCGTTAAATGCGATACCACGCCAGACCAGCGTGCATTAATTCAAGAGGCAAGACCAATGCTAAGAACAATTGAGAAAATTACCTATCGCAATGGTTTTTTGTTGAACGGAAAACCGGCTGATAGAGAGAAAGTCGAAGACGTTTTCGAAGGTAGAAGAGCAGCTGCTCTGAGCGTTTGGGAGCAGTACGAACAACAGAAAAAAAAGCTGCTGTCGAAAAAGCTGACACCTGAGCAATACCAGAACGCCTGCCGTGATATAGCCAAAGCACTGGGGGTATAAAGTGAATAATTCATTGATGACAGAAACCGTTAATCAAATAGGGCGCATGAACATCACGGGTAATGTGATCCCTGCGAACTGGTGGCATCACATCAAAATGCCAAGTGGCAAGCCTGATAATATTGGGATCATATTGCTTTCAGAAATTATTTACTGGTACCGGCCAGCGGAAATTCGGGATGAGTTTACTGGCGAACTTCAAGGGTGGCGCAAGCGGTTTCAAAGCGATAAGTTGCAACGTAGCTATCAATCATTTGCGGATCAATTTGGCTTTACAAAACGGGAAGTCACCGAAGCGATAAAACGGTTGAAAGCAAAAGGTGTTATTACACTCGAATTTCGTACGATTAATACAGTAAGTGGACCGTGCAACAATGTGGTATTTATTGAGCCTGTTGTTGAATGTATTCATGAAATAACAAACTCTATCCCATTGATTAATAATCAAACAAAAATAGAGTCTGTTTCTGTGACAGGTCTCACTTCTAAACGTGATAGGGGGTACGTTGAAACGGGACAGCCCCCACATACAGAAGTGATAGCCCCCACTTCTAAACGTGAGACAAATACAGAGATTACTACAGAGACTACTACAGAGATTATTGATGGTACGTCAGGTGAACCTGACGACAACAAACCATCGCCAAAAATTAAATTAAATTATGAAAAAATTATCGATTCATATCACGAAATTTTACCTGATATGCCAGCTATCAAAGTGTTGACTGATGAGCGTAAGCGTAAAATCAAAAACTTTTGGATTAAATTTAAATTCAATCAAGAGCGTTGGGTAAATTATTTATCGTATATCGCAATACATTGCCGGTGGATGATGGAGGATCGTGATAATGGGCGTGGTGGTACATGGCGGCGTAAAAATTTGGATTATTTAGCCACTGAGCGTTGTTATGTTGCCGTCAAGGAGGAACGTGCTAATGACAAATAATCTCTTTGTTCCACCCAATAGCGCTGAAGCTGAGCAAGCTGTGCTAGGTGGCCTTATGATTAGCACTGACGAAGATAAACGTCAGCGAGTTATTTCACTGATAAAACCCGAGTCATTTTATCAATGGGCACACAACCGAATTTTTTCGGAAATCGTAAAGCTAATCAAAACTAACCAGCCTACTGATGTGATTACGGTGAGCGATGCGCTAACAGCGAATGGTGATTTAGACAACGTTGGTGGTTTCGCCTATGTTGCTGAGCTTTGTATGTTACCAACAGCAGCAAACATAGTGAATTATGCACGGATCATCCGTGACAAGGCTATACAGCGTTATGCGATTAACAATCTAAACACCTGCGTCGAAATGTTGATGGCCAATGATGGCCTTGAAGTAAATCATAAATTGGCCAATGTCCAGCTAGTGGTATCAAGCATCATTGAGCATGCTAAAACAGGTAAGAGTAAGGGGCTTAGACCAGCTCGTGATGTAGTAGGCGACTGGGTTGAGGAAGTTGAAAGGCGTTTTGATGATCCGACGAATGCCGCTGGTTTTACTTTAGGTATCGAATCACTTGATGACTTAATGGCTCCCAAGCAAGCGCTAAGAGGATCTCTAATTGTCGTAGGTGCTAGACCTAAAATGGGCAAAACCGCGTTCTACAACCGTGTAGCGACTCATTTTGCTTTAAATCACAGATTACCTACATTGTTATTCAGCCTTGAAATGACTGACCGAGGGATTATTGAGCGCATGATAGCTCAAGAGGGTGGTGTTTCAGCGGATATATTCTATACCGGTGCGCATGATGATATGGAAATGGCTCGAGCATTAGCAAGAGCTGAAGAAATTGCAGAATCCAACATGTATATCGATAGCACTCCTGGTGTTGATTTGCACCATATTATTGCCGAGTGTCGAAAGATAAAAAGAGTTAAAGGGAAAATTGGTCTTATTGCTGTGGATTATCTGACATTAATCAAAGCTGCCCCAGCAGAACGTCGCGATATTGCCTACGGTGACATTACAACGGGTTTAAAAAACTTAGCCAAGGAAATGGATTGTGTAGTCCTGTTACTTACCCAGCTTAACCGTAAACTGGAAGAACGAGCAGATAAACGACCAACACCTGCAGATAGTCGAGATACAGGGCAAATTGAGCAAGATTGTGATGTATGGATAGGCTTATACCGTGATGCGGTTTATAACAACAATGCAGATAAATCGTTAATGGAAATTATTCTTCGCTTAAATCGTGATGGGAATACTGGCACAGCCCACGGGCAACTGGTTAATTCGTACATTAAAAATATTAGCCAAAGCGAAGCGGAAAGGCTGTCAATGAAAGGCCAAGAAAGTAAGCGTAATTACTCACAAAAAGTAACACAAGCTACAGAAGCATTTTAAGTCGTTAATAAGGCTAGACCAAGCCGTGACCATTAATACAGAGGCAGACCAAATGACAATTAAAGACCCAATCACCGGCGAGTCACTCGTCCGGAGCAATCATCCTATATTGCCCGATGATGGTTTGGACCATTCTCCGTGCCACATTGAACGCTTTAATTCTGCTGCAAGGGCAAGAACCAAAGCACCTTATCAACCCGAGCTAAAACCTCAAAAGCCGAGGTGATTATGTCGGGTAAATATTTACCTGATGGATTACCGCATAACCGTGCTTTATGGCCAGAAGAATATCGCGAACTGGAGCAGCTTGATTTATTCGCTAGCCGACTAATTCGGCAACTGAAAAATCGAAAGATTCATAGGGAACGAATACTGGTTGAAATTGAAAAAGTACCTGAGGTACATCGGGAATTTTTTAGAGATAGGTTAAATCATTGGCGTGAGGAGATGAAGGTATGAGTAGCAAACCAACCAAACTATTACAGCATTTTAAATATGATAAATGCGTCAAAATGTGCGAGGAAGGCTGGCGGGTAGTTCGTGAACAAGAAGAGTCCACGGTATGTAAGGTTCACTCACTAACAGGGAAAAAACGCAGTTTAATACAGAAGAAAAATCGCTACTTTTTAGAAAATAGTGAAGGTAAACAAGTTTATATATCAAAGCAGACTGCAGAGTCATTGTGTTTTTTACAACGTACAACTTTATCAAAAATTCCTATGACCAACACAGGGGTAAATATCGATGAATAACGCCAGTATTACTCATGAAAGCTTTGATTTTAAGAATATGAATTGTTCACTCCATGGACTGAATGAGCATTGCCAATCATCCGATAGCCTTATTGCTGTTATTGATGGAGATGCACAACAAGTGGTCATGATTGAATGCCACCCTGTAAAAACTAACGAGGTAAGTATGAAAAATAAAGTACAAATTGGCTGTGATTATCAAGGCCATGACTTTGGCGCACATTATTTAGATAGTCAGTGTTTTGATGGCTACTTATGGGATATGGACGCTTGCGATGGTAGCGGTAATTTATATGAACCAATGGAAACTATTCCATGCCCTAAATGTAATTCAGATGCATGGTTAGAAAATTATCGCTGGTTGTTTATCAATGATGGCGCTAACCATGGCTGTACAGGTTTACCATTCAACAAAATTGGACGCCTATATATTAACGAAGAAATTAGAGCCAAGCCCGGCGCAGTTAAGAAAATATACCGCTGGTTAAAGCGTGGTTATTACTATGGATTAAAGAATCGCCACTAGCTCGCAGGGATGCAATGAAAAAAACCGCCGACTTAGACGGTATAATTACTACAAGGGAATTAATCATTAAATGAAGCTTACACGTGGCTTCGATAACCAAATTACACTAATACAAACAAATAGATACTTTTATTTGGATAATTCGCAAAAAAATGCCGCCACGGAGCGGACGGCAAGGGATTGTCTAGATATGTTTATAGTTTCTCTGTGTAAGCAATTTAAGCATAGTTAAGGCATGGAATTTAGCAAGGAAGCTAGATAAAAAAATGCCGACACAGGGAGGTCGGCGAAAATTGCACAGCTTGTTACTACTCTTTCGGGCTTAAGTGTAGAAGGTAAATAAGTGTTTGCCATGAAACGTTTTAATCCTATCGATTAAATAGATGCAATGAAGAGGAATGAATATGAGTAAGCAAATGGTTTTAGTTGCAAGGACAAATAAGGTTGGCTCTGACTCTGAAACAGGTTTAGGAATGACCGAAGATGAATGGAACCAATTAACTGAATCTGAGCAGGGTGTAATTGTTAGTGATGCAATAGAGTCACTTATTGATTACTGGGTACAGCCAGAAGATTAAAGGTGGAGTGATGGATAAATCAAGGCAGCAATTTGATAGGGAACAAATGAAATTAGGCGTTCTATATGCTCGCAATCATTTGATAAGTGCATACTTTGCAAACTTTATTAATTGTGAAGAAAAGCAGTTCGCTTACATGATGGCTCAATTAACTCATGTAGCTAAAGAATCAATTGATATTGAATTAATGATGAGTAGTGTTCTTGCATGTAATGAGCAAGCTGAAGAATGGATTAAAACCGCACTGGAGCAAAAAAATGAATAAAGAGATATTGGAAATAGCGAAGCATTTAAAAAATAAAATAAACTCTGGTGAGGGCGTTGATGAATATAACTGGCAAGACATAATTGATGTATGCAATGAACTAGAGCGCATTAATAACTTAGAGCCTGTTGTTTATGCATCAGAGAAAGATATTTCAGATTTGAAAGTATTCACTTATTTGTTTGCAGAAAAACAAAGTTCAGAATCAGTCAATATCCCGCTCTATCGGCTAGACAAACGATTCTAAAGAGGCAAGACCAATGCTAAAAACATATTTAGTTTTTATATTTATCTGGTGTGTCGTTGTTACTGTAATAGGAGTTTCATTCAATGGCTAAGTCGCCAGCGGAACGCAAAGCTGAACAACGTAAGCGGCAAAAGGAATCAGGCGTTACTAAAATAGAGTTATTTCTTGATGAGCAAGAATTAGCAATGCTTCAAAGAAATTGCGCATTACGTAGACCAGGAAGAGAGCCATATGATATCGCTGAATATCTCTCAATGTTGATTAGAATTGATGACTGTTCAGTTATATCATTAATTACAGAATTAAATAATAGGCGCTGTAAAAAGTGCAATGAACAACTACCGGTGGCTAAGTGTTGTCTCGGTGGTAGTTCTGAGTGCTGGACTACACAAGGCTGGCATGAATTGAAACTGGTTATATAACCATACTTACTATATAATTTACTTATTGGTCTGAACACCCAATCTTAACACTTGCTGTGTCTACTGAGAGAAACGTATGGCACAGCATAGCTTTATCAAAATGTCTAACGACACTCTTGTACCGGCTAATCCCGCTGCGAGAGATTTTTTGCATTCCAAAATCAAGTGTGGTGATGTGCTTTCGGCTGATTTCAAGAAAGCTCGTAACCCACGTTTCCACCGTAAATACTTCGCACTACTCAATCTAGGGTATGAATACTGGGAACCAACCGGTGGCACTATTTCGCCTGAAGAAAAAGAGTTGGTTCGTGGTTACGTTAAATTCCTCGCTTACTATACCGATAACGATGATGCCCTCCAGTCAGCTGCAGATATTTACCTCGATGAGATAGCACAGAAACGCGCTCACAATATTTCAGCGACCAAATCCTTTGATGCTTTTCGCTACTGGGTAGTCGAGCAATCTGGTCATTATGAAACCTTTGAAATGCCGGACGGTAGCTTACGCCGTGTAGCCAAATCAATCAGCTTCGCCAAAATGGATGACCTAGCCTTTGGCGAACTCTACAAAGCCGCTCTCGATGTGCTTTGGAACTTCATTCTATTCCGTAAATTCCCCACCCAAGAAGCTGCTGAAAATGCTGCGGCTCAGTTATTAGACTTTACTTAGAGGCAAGACCAATGACCAAAAAATCAAAGACCAAAGAAGATAAACAATGGCTATCAGATGTAGCGGAACTCGGCTGTATTTGCTGCCGAAATATGGGGTATGGAGCAAGTCCCGCGGAAATTCATCATGTAAGAACGGGGCAGGGAATGGCACAGAGAGCTAGTCATAGAGATGTCTTGCCATTATGTCCGCCTCATCACAGACCTACTTATGATACTGGCTTTCATGCAGCGCCTAAAACATGGCAGGAAATTCACGGTACCGAAATCGAGTTACTCGAGCAAACCAAAAGAGAAGTCATGGAGCTGCGCGCATGTCGAGTATAAAAAGTATTTCTGATGGGCTGGTATTAGACAAAGAGCGTGAGGCATGGTTACAAAATTGGTTAACTCGATTTGGTACATGGGTTCACAGTGGTCGAATTGATAAACGTCAAACTAGTATGATCGCTCAATTCATGGAGAGGGTAGAAAGGCGTGATTATCCCGATAGGCCCACATGCAGTGATGATGATGGTTTGCTTATTCAGCGAGTGGTTGACAGTATTTACCGTATAGATGTTAAGGCATTTGATATGTTACTTAGTCGGTATGCTTATTGTGCATCAGATAGGGCAATAGCGCGTCTCTATCATGAAAATAGTGAACCAAGAATTATGGCGCGAAGAAATGGAATGCTAAGGGAGAGAAAACCTTCAATGTCTACTTGTCGACGAGAGGTGGAGGAAATATTAAAGGCAGCTGAATATTTATTGTACCAACCGCTGGTAGATGCATTTAAAAATAGAGAAAAAGAGGTAATATTGAAGCGAAATAGCAAAAATGTGTTGACTTTCTTGAACTAATGAGCCACTATTTTAAGGTAAGTTGCCATTTTAGTAACTTCACCAACTAACCCAGCCAATGCGCTGGGTTTTTTGCTTTCTAAACCAAGTAAAGCTTGCTGTCACCTTTGCTCAGAGTTACATGTGTATTCACGACCAATAAACGACCAAAGGTATGAAATATCATGTTAAAACATAATAGTATGACAGAAGAGGCAAAGCTTGTTTTAAATGCGGTTACAGGTGAACCTGCGACAGTCGGTGAAGTTTCTCAATTTACTGAACTAACAAATTCTTGTTGTCAGTTAATACTGACACAGCTTTCAATGGCTGGACTTATCAAAGAAAACGTCAAAGAAAAAACATATCAAAATATCTAAATCTGTGAAAATGGGCGACTGTAAAAGTGTTGGTAGCACTCTTACAGTCATTCGCCCGTTCCGCGAGATCACGGACAAACTAAAGCCCACCGCTTATGTGCACAAAGCATGGTGAAGCTTATCAAAAAAGGTTTCCCTGATCTATGAAAAATACTGTGAATTTAAACAGTGTCAATTTAGTTAATGATGACTCTCTCAGCTACATAAAAACACTTCCAGACAACTGTATCGATTTAATTGCAACTGACCCGCCATACTTTCAAGTAAAGTCGTGTAGTTGGGATAATCAATGGGAAAATGTCACTGCATATTTATCTTGGCTTGATGAAATGCTGGCAGAGTTTTGGCGCGTTTTGAAGCCAAACGGTAGCTTATATATGTTCTGTGGCTCAAAGCTTGCTGCAGATACTGAGTTGTTATTGAGAGTACGCTTTAACGTCTTGAATCATATCATATGGACAAAGCCATCAGGGCCGTGGCGTAGAGCATGCAAAGCTGACCTACGCAGTTTCTTTCCAAGTACTGAAAGAATTCTTTTCGCTGAACATTATCAAAGCCCATACAAAGGTAAAAGTAGTGATTATTTACAGCAATGTAAGCAGCTAAAAGAAAACGTGCTCAAGCCTTTGATTGAGTATTTCAAGCAGTCGCGTGAATCGCTTGGGATAACAGCGAAAGAAATAAAGCAAGTAACCGGCAAGCAAATGGCGTCTCATTGGTTCAGCTACAGCCAATGGCAATTACCTAATGAGTCTGATTACCAAAAGCTACAAGAATTATTTCACCATGTAGCAAGTGAAAAACACAGTGAAAACCCGTTAAATCGAAGTCATTCAGATTTAGCAGAAACTCAAGTAACACTACACTTAACCGCGAATATAGAGAGCTTGCTGAGCAGTATCAACTGTTACGCCGTACTTTCTCGGTTACTGTTGATGTTCCTTATACAGATGTGTGGACATATCCGCCTGTGCAATATTACCCGGGCAAACACCCTTGCGAAAAACCTTCAGCGATGATGGAACACATTATCAATAGTAGTAGCCGTGAAGGTGATGTTGTAGCCGATTTCTTTATGGGCTCAGGTGCAACAATAAAAGCAGCATTAAAACTTAATCGTCGAGTTATAGGTGTTGAACTAGAAGCCGACAGATTTGAGCAAACCAAAGCGGAGATAAGTAAAACCTCCAATTTCTAATTTTCAATTAACTCGGGCACTCCGTAGGGGGTGAATTTATGCGTATGGATAAATATAGCAACGCAGCCTACGGTAGTGCTGGGCTTACAGCATTTTTCGCGAGCTTATCGCTTTATGAATGGGGCTTCATTATCGGGATGGCATTTAGCATTATCCTAGGTCTAGCGACTTTCTTCATGAACAGACGAGAGCAGCGAAAGCGAACTCGTTTATTTGAAGATCTGGTTAACAAGACTGACCCACAAAACCCCTCAGCTACTGCACGAAAAGCCGCCGAACTTATGGCGAAAGCACCTAAGGATATCTAATGTCACTCAAACAAAAATTAACTGTGCTTGTTGGTGCAGGGGCTTCGGCTATCGCTTTAACGGTGATTGCGTATTTTGAAGGTGTTAGGTATGAGCCGTATGAAGATGTGGGTGGGGTTTTAACAGTTTGCTATGGGCATACGGGAAAGGACATTGTTCCCAACAAAGTTTATTCAAAAGAAGAATGCAACGAGCTGTTAGAACTGGATTTTATGAGAACTAAACTGCAGGTCGATCGTCTGGTTAAAGTTCCTGTCAACGAACACACAAAAGCCGCGCTGTATTCATTTGCATTCAATGTTGGTACTGGCGCGTTCGCTAAGTCCACCCTGCTTAAAAAGTTAAATGCGGGTGATCAATATGGCGCTTGTGAAGAGCTTAAAAAGTGGGTTTATGCTGGTGGTAAGGTATGGCGTGGACTTGTAAACCGTCGAGAAGCGGAGGCTGCTATATGTCATGGAAACCTATAGTAGCTGTAATTTGCTTTATGCTACTCGCGATATCAATTATTGCTTTTGGTGCTTACCGTATGACAGATAACACATGCGGCATAGATAAGGTCAGTTTAGAAAAACGCTGCCAGAAAGCTATCGATCACTATAAAGGTCGGCAAGTTAATTTTTAATCTTCTCTATGGTAACCGGCATGAATAAAGTTAGAGCATTGTTATTTATCGCAGCATGGGTAGCCATATGGGGAATGTGGATACAACACGAAAGGATAGGTGAGCTAAACACCAAGAATGCCGAACTACTCGTTGAGCTTACAGAGCAAGTCAAAATTAATGAAGATTACCAAGAACGTATCCAATCCCTTCATCAACTCGATACTAAACATACTCAGGAATTAGCTAATGCAAAGATTGAAATTGATAAGCTGCGTATTGCTGCTGAGCGTAATCCTGAACGGGTGTACATCAAAGCCAGTTGTAAAAAAGCCGAAAGCCTTACCCCCTCCGGCATGGATGATGCAATCTCCGCCAGACCTACTGACTCCGCTATCCGAAATTATTGGTTACTCAGAGAGCGAATTGTAAAATTAACACGAATGGTATTAGGGCTGCAAGATTATATTAGAACGGAGTGTTCACAGTGACTTACTCTGAGTTGATTAAAGATGCCTATTTAGAGATAGCCAAGAAAGCAATACGGGAAATTGAACAACAACGACAGGTGATGAAATAAAAAAAGCCCACACAGGGTAGGCTAAGCACATCTGTTGAACAAATGAATATCATATTAAATATAGTTAACGTATTCAAAATATGCAAGCGAATAATGAGCCTCTGAGAAATCAGGGGCTTTTTAATGGCTTCTTCGCAATTAAGTGAGGTGGTCTCTATCTTGCTGACGGGTAAGCCGTAAGCGACTACGCATTTCACCCTGTGCCACGCTCGGCACGAACACACCAAAGAACCTTTCAGGATAAGCCTTGAGGATAACCAGTAGTGGTTTGGTTAACCCTCAGAAATGCATAGGTTGGCGGCGTAAAATTGCGCTTTGTTTGTAAATCAATAAATTACCGATGCACTAAAAGTTGCATCTACTGAATAGGTCGCTCAGCGGCCTTTTTTATGATGTAATAGTGCTAATTAACCCAACAAATGAGGTATAAGTGATGAATGAGCCAGACGATTTAATTAAGCACTTACCTTGGACTGGCGCTGCATTGAAAGTCGCACTGGTAATGACAGTAGAAACAATGAAGCTAACCCCAGAGGAAGCTGAGGGGCAGAACATTACTGTTGTAGTTGGCCCATTCGCAAGACCATACAGAGAAATAATGGCAATAGCCGAAGAGTATGGTGAAAGGGAAATCCCTAAATCAATGTGCGATATGCCGCTAGACATTAAATAAATAACAAGAACTCACAATGACCCGCCAAGTGCGGGTTTTTTATTGAGGGAAATAGCTAATCAGAAAGTTTATTCCTACAAGTAGACTTTCTAATGGGCTAAGGAGATAAAGACGATGGCTAAACCGGATTGGGGGACGCTACAGCAACAGTTCCTCACCGAACATGCTAAATCAGGAATATCCCCTAAAGAATGGTGTGAAGAACAAGGGTTAAAATACTCGACTGCTAAGCGCTACATTAAGATTGCGAATGGAAGTGCGAATTCGCAAAAAAAAAGTGCGAATGAAACTGCGAATAAAAGAATTCGCAAAACTGAGCAAAGTACACTTAGCACTAATGCTACTCAAAACGAACAACCTGATAATTCGCAGAATGATACCCAAGAAAAGCAGGGGTTGATTAAGCCTCAGCATGAATCATTTGCGCAGAATATCGCACAGGGAATGACTCAGAAAGATGCTGCAATTTGTGCTGGCTACTCTCCGAGTAATTCAGAATCCCAAGCAGCAGTATTAATTCGGCGCCCCGATGTTCGCAGACGCATTAGAGAGTTGCGCCAAGAGGCTGCGTTACTTGTTTCATTCAATGCTAAAGATTTGGCTGACCTTTCATTCAAAGCGGCTAAAGACGCCCTGCAAGATAAAAAATTTGGACAGGTGGCGCCCAATATAAAAAACGCCGCACAGCTAACCGGTATAGAAATGAGCACCAATAAAACAGAGGTGAACGTTGATTTAGCCGGGTTAAGCTATGGAAAGGTTTGTATCGTTACTCCAGCTACGTGCCCTCCTGAAGTTTGGGATGCGCACATGGAGAGGTTACGAGAGGGAAAGCAGAGCACCCAACAATAATAGATGGCGTTCTTTATTCGTTTAGTAGCGATTGGGTTCCTTCGGTTCTATACGATAAGCCGATTGGTTCAGTTCGTTGGCGCTGGACTTATGGCGGGCGTGGTGGTGGTAAATCCGTAGAGATTGCCCGAGCGCTTGTATTGTTGGGTGCTAATGAGTCAATGACGATACTTTGCGCTCGTGAGTTCCAAAATTCTATTAGTGATTCCGTATTGGCATTATTAGAGTCAGAAATCTACAGCCTTGGTTTGTCTCACTTCTATAAAGTGAAGAATAATGAAATTGAAGGGCTGAACGGAACTCGATTTACCTTTAAAGGGCTACGCAACAACATCAACAGCATTAAATCGATGCATGGTATTCGTGTTTGTTGGGTAGAAGAAGCGCAAACAGTATCACAAGATAGTTGGGATATTTTAGGCCCTACTGTTCGAGCTAATAAATCTGAAGTGTGGGTATCGTTTAATCCCCGCGAAGAAAAAGATCCTACTTATAAATTGATGAAGCGCCATGAGGCTGACCCACCCGATGGTGGCGTTATTATTTTTCGTGTCAATTACGGTGAAAATGCCTTTTTTCCTGATGTACTTCGCCATGAGATGGAATATTGCAAACGCGTTGATTATGAAGCCTATGAACATGTTTGGTTAGGGCTTCCTAAGGCAATTAGTGAGGCGGTTATTTTTTCCGGTAAGTATCGGGAGGAAATGTTCCCAGATGATTTGTGGCAGAAAGCGGATCGCTTACTTTTTGGTGGTGACTTTGGTTTTGCAACTGATCCTAGCACATTAATTCGATGTTTCATTATCGGACGTAAATTGTATATCGAATATGAAGCATATGGGGTAGGTGTAGAACTTAATGACATGTGGAAGTTTTATGCTGGTAAAGAGGGTGCTACAGACAAGCAATTGGAGCATTGGTTAGATTCCGACAATAAGAAATTCAGAGGTATCCCTGAGTCAAGAAAATGGCCCATAAAAGCTGATAACTCTAGACCAGAAACCATTAGCCATATTAAAGGGCAAGGTTTTAACATTTCAGCAGCCAAAAAATGGCAAGGAAGTGTTGAGGATGGAATTACTTATTTAAAGGGTTTTGAAGAGATCATTATTCACCCTAGATGTAAACATATGCTTGAAGAAGCACGCTTGTACTCATATAAGGTTGATCGCATGACTGGTGACGTATTACCAGTCGTACAGGATAAGCACAATCACTGTTGGGATGCTGTGAGATATAGCTTAGACGGATATATCAAGCGTAAGACAGGCGGTTTCTTTACAACCAAGAGGTAATTCTATGTGGCCGTTTAAAAGGCGAAAAATTGCAGAGCAGATTGCACCGCCTAAGCGGTCAGCATTCACAACTGATTTGTATCCTGCGCTAGCAAAAGAAAACGGGTTTAACGGGTTAGATTTGCCTCAGCCGATGATTAACGGTGTGGGGATGGACAGTATTGATACTTCCGTTCCCTCATTTAAAGGCGAGCAAGTTTATGGCGTGCCTGAGTCACAGGCGGCTTGGTATGCGAGCCAAATGTTTATTGGCAACAATATGTGCGCCATCATTGCGAAACATTGGCTAGTGGATAAGGCTTGTAATATGCCTGCTCGTGATGCTATTCGCCAAGGGTATGATATTGATTGCGATAATGACGATGACAGCGCTATCAGTAAAAAGCTGCGTAAACGCGATAAAAAGTATCGCATACAGCATCATATGAAAGAGTTGATTCACTTTGGGCGCGTGTATGGCGGTCGATTAGCACTGTTTGTGGTGGAAACCTCAAACCCGAAAGAGTGGTATGAAAATCCGTTTAATCTCGATGGCGTGACCAAAGGAATGTACAAGGGGATCAAGCAAATTGACCCACAATGGGTAACGCCTGATTTAACAGACTCCAATATCCAAGACCCTGCTAGCATGGATTTTTACGACCCCACGTATTATGTGATTGGTGGTCGTAAATACCATAAATCGCACTTTGTTAAGTTTGTCCCGTTCCCCGTGCCTAACGTGCTAAAGCCGCTTTATAACTATTTTGGTGTATCCGTGCCAGAGCGTATTTATGAGCGGGTCTACGCATCCGAACGTACCGCCAATGAAGCGCCACAACTGGCGATGACTAAACGGTTATTGACTATTGGTATGGCAGACCCTGAAGGTGCGGATAAGAACACCATTCAGGAAAACATGCTTTATTTTATGGAGATGCGCGATAACTATGGCGTGCAAGTGATGGGGAAAGAGGACGTTGCACAGCAGTTCGACACCTCGTTAGCGGATTTAGACGCCACCATTATGACGCAATACCAGTTAGTCGCAGCGGCGGCAAACGTGCCTGCAACTAAGTTACTCGGTACCACGCCGAAGGGCTTTAATGCGACGGGTGAGTATGAAGAGTCGAACTATCGTGAAGAGCTGGAAAGCGTCCAATCAAATGACTTAGAAGAACTTTTGCAGCGTCATTACGACATGTTGATGCGTAGCGAAGAATTACCGCTGACTGAAATATCGGTGACATGGGCGCCACTCGATAGCCCAACGGCGGCAGAGAGTGCCGATATTGAGTTGAAATCAGCTCAGACGGATGCAGCTCTAGCAGCTACGGGTGCCATTGATGGGTTAGATATCCGTAAAAAACTCGCAGCTGATAAAGAGTCGAGCTATTACGGCATTGATGTAAATGAGGGCGATTATGTCGAGACGAATACGAGTCCGAACGAAAAAGGCGAAGTGGGCAACCTCCCGCCAAGCGGTATTGAAGGGCAAGCCCCTGCAGTATTCAGCAGCGTCATCTAGCCGTTATCAACGTGAGATGTCACGGTTAATCAGCTCAATGATTAAAGACTATGAAAACGTATTTAGTGAATTGACGGAGGATTTTGACGGCGCCACGATGGATGCCAGCATTGCGAGTCAAACACGGATTTGGCTCAACCGGTTAAAACGCAAGTGGGATAAAATCTTTAATACGCAGTCTAGCGCCATGGCCGATAAGTTTGTTTCCCAAGTCAATATCGGTGCGCAGCGTAATTTAGACGACTCCCTTAAACAGCTCTCTGGCGGTATCACAATCAAAACTCCTGCAATGCCAGAAGCGTTAAAAGACCGAATGATAGCCGCCACGGCTGAAAATGTTTCCCTGATTAAATCGATCCCTAGCCAATTTCATCAACGTATCGAAAGTACCGCCCTACGCTCTATCTCACAAAGGGGTGAGGGTGCGAAAACCTTATTAGATGAAATCAGGCACACTGGCAGCGTCACAGAAAGCCGAGCGAATTTTATCGCGGTTGACCAAACACGAAAAATCACGACTGCGGCAAACTATGAGCGCATGAAATCAGCGGGAATTCGTAAGGCTATTTGGCATCACTCTGGTGGAAGCGCTGAACCTAGAGAATGGCATCTACAGCTGGATGGTGAAGTGTTTGATTTAGACAACCCACCGATTATTGACCCAAAAACGGGCGAACGTGGATTGCCGGGTCAATTACCTAACTGTAAATGCTTTTGGACGCCTGTTATCGATTTTAGTGGGGAAGAAAGTGGCGAGGAGACATGACAAAACGAACCTATGACAACAACGGCTGGCTCGAAGTGACAGATAACCCCATCTCTAAAGTTGGGGTTTTTGATTATTTGGGGGCGGAAATTGGTGCTCCGGATCCAGACAAAATCTATCGTGTGTTACGCCCACCGGAGGAACTCGCTAGCGAAGCCACGATTAACTCTTTCAAACTCACTCCGTTCATCATTGAACATGAAATGTTAGGCAAGCACGCGACCCCAGCGGAGAAAAAAGGCATTCAAGGGGTGATTGGTGAGAATGTCTATTTTGACCCGCCGTATCTTAGAGCCAATATCAAAATCTTTTCAGATGTGGCGCTTAGCAATATCGACAGCGGCAAAATTGATCTTTCACCGGGTTATCGCAGTAAATATGAATTCACCTCAGGCATTTATGAAGGCCAACACTATGACGCCATTCAGCGTCATCTACGTGGCAATCACCTCGCATTAGTCGATGAAGGGCGAACCGGCCCTGACGTCGCTGTGCAAGATCACCTCGTTATCACTATCGACACAAAGGAACTTATTCGCATGAACGAAGAAGAAAACAAAGAGAAGCAAACCGCTGATGAAGGTGCGTTTACAGCGGAGCAAGTCACTGCGCTGAAAAGCATTATTGCAGAAGTGATTGCACAAACTAAGCCTTCAACCGATGAAAACCCGGAAGAAGAAAAGAAATCTACTGATGCTGACCCCGAAGAAGAACAAAAAGCGGAAGAAGCCGTGGCAGCCGCCGAAGTTGCAGCGGAAGAAGCCACAACCGGTACACCTGAAGCCGTAGAAGCGGCCGAGGTGGCAATTGAGACAGCGGTTGAAGCGATTGAAGAAGCGAAAGAGCATCTCGACCAAGCGACAACTGACAGCTTAAATCGTCGCATCAAACGCTTGAAAAACGGTATCGGCACAATGGATGAGATTGCATCCTTAAAACGCAAGATTAAGCGTTTGGAAGCATCAAAGCCCACCATGGACACAGGCGCACTGCTAAAGCAAATCGGCGAGCGTGATTCGTTAGCTCATAAGTTGACCCCGTTCCTTGGCGTATTTGACCATGCCGCCATGACCAAGCAGCAAGTAGCGGAGTATGGCGTTGATAAGCTTGGTATTCAATGCGGTAAGGGTAATGAAGCCATTGCACTCGATGCGTGGATGCAAGGGCGTGTGCCGGATTCACAAAAAGCCACGGTGACGATGGACTCTGCGGTTAGCAATCAATCAATTATGGATAAATGGGGAGCGAAATAATGGCAATTCCTAAATCAGTGGCGCATGGCTTAACGTCTGGCGTAGTGGGTGAAATCAGCCATGCAGGGCCTATTCGTGCCGTTGCCGCCATTCTCAGCTCAGCGGATGAAAAACAAAATATCTTTGGTCGAGCCTACACCTACAAAGATGATTCTGTGGAGTCTGTGCAAGTGGGCGGCAAAGGGGCGTTCGCGGGGATCATGATTAACCCGAAATCCTATCGTGTTGAAGTACCGTATGCGAAAAACGGCACCCAAGGTGAGTTTTTAGCGATGGGTGAGGTGTATGTCGAACTAAGCGATGACGAAGGCAAAATCAATGATCCCGTCGTATTCAGCGAAACGGACGGTTCGTTATCGGCTAAAGGTACGGTAGGTACAGGTGAGCGCGTGATTGGCTTTGTCAGTCGTCACCTATCATCAACTGACACACCGCATTTAAGCGTTATTCGCTTAACCGAAATTCCATATCCAGCAGCAGTAAAGGAAGGTGAATAATGCCAGTTAGCAAGCAAAAGTTTTATATGTCTGGCCGTGATATTAAAAAACATGGCCAATTGAATATTACCCCTGAACAAAAGTGGACGTACCGAGAGTTAGACCAAATTGGTTTTGGTGGTTTGGCATCGATGGACTCCGCGATCACGGGCGCAGCGATGCAAGGGGGATTAATTCAGCGTGAAATGTTGCAACACGTTCTTCCTGGTCTCATTCGCACCGCAACCCGTGTTCGTGTGTTAGATGAAATCACCGGTGTATTGAATGCGGGTGAATGGCACGATGAGGAAATCATTCTGAACGTGGCAACACCAACCGGTAAGGCTGAACTTTACGGCGACCATACCAACGTGCCGTTAGCGTCTTACATTCAAGACCAAGAACGTCGTGGTATCGTGCGTTTTGAACAAGGTTTTCAAGTCGGCAAGTTAGAAGAAGCGCGCCAATCTGCAGCTGGGTTTGAAGCCGCTGCGGAAAAACGTAATTCAGCGACAGAATCCTTAGAGCAAGGACGTGAGCGGATTGGTTACTATGGGTTTAATAGCCCTGAAACCCGTGTATTTGGTTTGATGAATGAACCGAATCTACCGGCTTATGAAACCGCATCGAAAAAATGGAAGGGCGGCACGTTTGCCGATATCACCCAAGATATTACCGATATGTTCTCGCGCATTGAAATGAGTTCAGGTGGGATTATCAAAGACGATATCGCGATCACATTGACGTTACCGCTAGGCTACCGTTCAACGCTCAATGTCGCTAACCCTGTGGCGCGTGGTGAAACGGTGTATCAATGGGTAAAAGAGAACTATCCAAACCTGCGCTTTGTGTTCTCTCCTGAATTTATCGGGGCGAATGGTGGTGCGGATGTGGCGTATATGTTCGCAGATACCATCGATGATGGTTCAACTGCAACCAGCGCGACCATTTTACAAGTGGAGCCGGTTAAGTATCAATTGTTGGGCTCACAAGCGCAAATCAAAGGGTATTTAGAGGATGCGACCAACGCAACCGCGGGTGTTTTTGTTACCCGACCTTGGGCCATTACTCGTCTCACAGGCATCTAACCTGACCACTTTTTTTTACGCCCTCAAATGAGGGCTTTTTTATCGGAGAAAGCCATGTCTCTCTATGTCTATTGCACGCTATCCAATGACCAAAACTATTCGGTCACCGATGGCAAAGTATTTATTGCCGGTCAAGCCAATATCATGACCAAGCATATGTATACCCCGCGAGGGCGTGTCACGGAAATCAGCGACGAACAATACGCCCAGCTTAAAGATAACCACGTTTTTCAGTTACATAAAGAAAACGGCTTTATCAGTGTTGAAAACCGCAAAGAAGACCCTGAAAAAGTGGCCACCAATATGGAAGCCAGCGATAAGTCAGCGCCAGATACTGTGGAATCATTGGAAGCGGCTAAACAGGAAGTTCCGAAAAATAACAAAAAGGGTAAATGATGATGGATGCGAGCACATTTCCCCTAACGTCATTTCGTGTGCTCTATCCATCATTTAATGGTGTGAGTGATGATGACATTTATATTATTGCTCAATCTGCCCTGAACTATTTTTCGCCCTGTCGCGGCGTTTGCACAAACGAACTGTGGATGTTGGTTGTTGCTCATATGCTATCACTGCGAAAGTGGATTGCGGATGATGAATCCCCAACCGGTGTTGTGACTAGTGTGACTATCGATAAAGTCAGCGTGTCATTCTCTGCGCCCCCTGCGGGTTCTGATTGGTCACACTGGTTCAAAATGACCACATATGGCCAACAGTTCTTAGCACTCATTAAGCGCTGTAGCGTACCGCAATATATTGGTGGCGCAGGCGAACGCTCGGCATTTCGTGGCGTGGGTGGGCGATTTACGCGCGGGGGGCGGTTACGCTAATGACGAAACTCGCTCAGTTGAAGAAAGTCTATGATGAACTAGGTAAGAAACAGCTTAAAGTGGGTTTCTTTGAGCATTCGAAGTATCCTGATGGTACGCCCATTGCGTATGTTGCTGCTATTCAGGAGTTGGGTTATCCCGCCGGTGGTATTCCTCCTCGTCCTTTTTTACGCCCAACGATGAGTGACAAAAAAACGGAGTATGGCCAGTTAATATTCCGCATGGCTAAAGCCGCTGCGAGTGGCAATATCACCGTCAATGATGGGCTAATCCAAGTTGGCGCAAAAGCCGCAAGTGATGTGAAGTTAGCTATCAAAGCGGTAACCACACCTGCATTAGATGATGCTACAGTGAAAACTCGTGCGCGGCGGCATAGCAAAGGCAAATCGACAAATAAGCCCTTAGTTGACACGGGGCAGATGTTACAGGCCGTCAGTTTTACCGTGGAGGATAAGTAATGTTCGGAAATTTACACCGTATCGCTTCCCGCTATATTCCTCAGCAAACAGCCCAGTGGTTTCGTTTTAAAGGCCGAACGCCCGATGAGCGAGGGCATGACCAAAACCAATATTATGAACCGGTTGATATTCGCGGGAGCTGGCAAGCCGTCGATACCCAAGATGCTCAATCAATGGGCTTTGATTCGAACTCTATCTATCGCCGTTTTTATACCTCCCATGATATCAAAGGCATTCAGCGTGGTACTTCACCGGATTATCTTGTTTTTAATGGCAAGAAATATGATGTGATGGGGGATTCGGATTGGTACGAGCAGGACGGCTGGAAATCGGTGATATGCATTGAGGTAGGGACTTATGACGGATAATGACGTTGATATTGCGATCCGCAAACAGTTATTACGGCAGCTGGCCGAAGTCGGTATTGATATCCCTGTGAAAGCGGGTTTTCAATCCACCAAGCAAGGCCGTGAAGATAATATGGTGATGTTCTTTTCCATCAATGAAAGTGGGCATGGTTGGCAAGGTCGCAATTACAATGTCCAAGGTAACAATGCCAATCACCAAGAAAACCAGTTATCGGAAAAAACGTACCAAGTTCAGGCACTCATTACCCAATTAGGCCCATATACCGCCAATGATATTACCGCCATTGCTCGAATGGTTGTCAATTCATTGCCTTTTGTGACCACACTGAGAAAGCAAGGTATTGGTGTACAACGGGCAACATCCGTTCGCCAGCCTTACTTTGTGAACGACCATGGTGACTACGAACAAAACCCCTCGTTTGATTTTAATGTGACGTTTAAACGCTCTCTCTTCCCTGATACAGCGGCCATAAGTGCGCTCTATCCTGATATCCACCGCATATAAGGTTTTATTATGCCAATTAAACAAACTCGATACGTTGATATCGCATCGGCGGTTATTGGCGCGTCTGCTGTTCCGATGCGTAAATTAACCGGTCGCCTATTTTCCACTAATCCCAAAATTCCCGCAGGTAAAGTTTTAGAGTTCGCCAGTGGTCAGGTTGATGATTTACTGGGTGTTGATTCTCCCGAAGCTCACTTTGCACGACAATATTTTAGCTATGTCAGCCCCGCACCCGTTAGCAAGCCTAAAGAGCTGCAAATTGCATCTTTTGAGCCGGTTGGGCGAGCGCCTACGCTATTTGGGACAAAAGCCGCCGCATTAGCGGATTTAAAAATTATTGCGGATGGAACGCTATCTGTCACGATCGGCACGGTGACCAAAAGCTACAAAGACATTGATTTGTCAGAAGCGAAGTCCTATGCGGATATTGCGTCCACCATTCAAGCAAAGCTCAATGCAGAAAGAGAACCGCAATTTTCTAGTAGCTATTTGACGTTTAATTCACTCGATAGCGCCTTTGAGCTGAGTGGCGGTGTGCAAGAACGCGCATCCATTAGTGTTGAATATTCGGTGCTAGCGAATGCCATGGGGCTGTCTTCCGGTACGGCATCTGAAGGTAACCCCGCACAAACGCCGCTTGAAGCGTTTATGGTTGCCGAGCAAGTATCCGATTCATTCGGCAGTGCGACATTCTTGGATGAATTGACGTTAGAGCAAGCAGTGCCATTGGCGCAGTATGTATCGGGTGAGAACGTCAAATACCAGTTGCACATTAGTGTTAGCGAAAAGCAGGTTGAAGATTTTAGCGCAGCATTGATGGGAACTGCTTCCGTGGGGTTAAACCTCAAAACGGATACTAACTATTTTATTCAAACCTTACCCATGGCCGTTATGGCGGCGACGGATTATGACCGCACGAATGCCACGACAAACTACATGTTTCGCCAGCTAGGTGTGACGTTCCCTGCGCAAGTGACCACAGATAAAGCGGCTGACCGATTCGATAAGCTGCGCGTGAACTATTACGGTGAAACCGCGATAGCCGGCTCACAAATTCGTTTCTATCAGCGGGGCTTCTTGTGCGGTGGTGCGTCTAATCCACTGGATATGAGTGTTCACGCCAATGAACAATGGCTAAAAGCCTATATCGCTCAGCAGTGGTTTAACGTGCTATTGGCCACACGGGGCGTTCCTGCCAATAAAGACGGTGAGGCTAGAGCCTTGATGGTGATTGCTGGTGCGGTCACGAAAGCGATTAATAACGGCACGATTTTAGCCGGCAAAACGCTGAGCGATGTGCAAAAGCTTGCTATTGCGGATGCATCGGGTGATGACCTCGCGTGGTATGACGTACAGGATAAAGGCTATTGGTATAACGCGCAGATTGTTGAAAATACGGGGGAAAGCGACTTGCCTGAGTATGTCATGAAATACGTGCTGATTTACGGCAAAGGCGATTGGGTTCGCAAAGTCGAAGGCTCACATAATTTAGTCTAGGAGTAGAACATGCATGATGTATCTGCAACCGGCTTGAGTTTTACCATTCAAGCCAGCAAAACCTTTCCCACTGGGATTTTAATTACCGCCTTTGCTGACGATGCTGATCCACTGGATTTACCGGCTGTCGATATTGCACAAACGGGTATGGATATTAACGGTAACTTGGTGAGTTGGTCTACACCAACACCACAAACCGTCACGATTAACGTATTGGCCGGTAGCGAAGAAGATCAAAACTTGTCTATTTTGCTCGAGGCCAATACCGCGAAAAAAGGGCGCCGACACGCAGGGGATATCATTACCTTTGTGGCGTCTTACGGCGATGGCTCAACGGTCACGGCGCGTAACGGCAAAATTACCAATGGCAGTCGAGGCAACTCTGCCGCCTCTGCAGGACGTTTGAAATCTAAAGCCTATACCTTTGTGTTTCAAGATTTTGATAGTACGCGCATTCGTTAATTCATTTCAATTTATGGCGGGGTTCCCGCCTTTTTTATCGGTGTTCACCATGCTTATAAAACCTAAAGAAGTGGCTATCAAAGACGTTGATGGCCTTGAAAAGTTGTTTGTGATTAGTCGCCTACCCGCTACAGTCGGGCGTGAAATCCTAGCCAAATATCCGTTATCCAACGCGCCCAAAATTGGTGACTATGAGGTCAGCAAAGAGGCTATGCTGAAAATGATGGCCTATGTGTGCGTTACTATCGATGGTGAAGAAGTCCCCCTTAAAACACAAACACTTATTGATAACCATGTGCCTGATGGCGAATCGTTGATCCGCTTAGAGTTGGAAATGTTGAAATATAACACCAGTTTTTTCGGCAACGACGGGAGCCAAGGTTTCCTCCACTTCCTGCTCAGCAAGGTAAGCGGTTCACTCCCGTCGATTATAAAAACGCTGATGGGTTCTTTGCCGTCATCGTCAGCGAACGCCTCGCCACCTTCACCGAACTCAAAACCTCAATAGATTTAGAAGAAGCAATGGACCTATGGGAAATTGCCATTACTAACCGTTATAACGAAGCCCTTGCGGCTTCAAAGGATCGCTAATGTCATTAATGGATACCTTTGTGCAGGTCTTTGAGTTTGATACAAGGCAAGCGGATGGGGCATTTAAAAAGGTGCAACGTTCGACCGATGACATTATCGATGGCATGAAACAAACCCAACAGGCGGCGCAGCAAAGTTCACTGACCATCGGGAGTGTAATGACAGAGCTTTGGCAATCACTGCAGGGGCTGTCGACCGAACATGCCATTCAGTTTACAACCAATGCCAGCGAGGTTAGTGCTGAGACAAGCCACATCGTGGATAGGTTAGATGCGGTGAGCTCATCATTAAGCGCATTGGATGAGCAACGGCAAAATACAGACACAGCTTGGGTCTTTGCGGGGGATACGCTAGGGGAGTGGGGGCAATCACTGCAAGCTGAAATCAGCCAACTGAAAAATGATCTCGGCTCGTTATCGGTGGGTGACCAAAAAAACGCATTAGAACAGGTAAAAGGCTCAGTCAGTGAGTATGTTAACGAGCTGCAAAAAATCCCGACCACCACGGCCGATGGCGTCGCAGAAATTGAACGTGTAATGGCAGACTTACGGCAATCGGTGCAAGGCTTATCAGTTGAACATTCGATTGATTTTGTCACTAATGCAGATGAGGTTATTGCCCAAACAGGCTCGGTTAAAACACAGTTAGAGACAGTAACAGATTCGATGGCCAACCTTGAGGCACAGCGGTCAATATCTGATGCAGGCATGCAATCCACTCAGGTTGTTTTAGGTGAGCTCGATACAAACTACCAGGCACTGCAGCAAAATGTTATTCAACTTAATCAAGGTGTCACCGACCTCACGTTAGCTGAACACCAAGGTATCACCACGAAGCAATTATCTAATGCCATTATTCAAGCACTGCAAGGTAATTACAGTGAGTTAATTCGCCTTGTGAACACGATGAAAGTGAAGGGAATTGAAGCGGCGACCAGTGAAATTAAAGCGCAGCAATCGGTGCAAAAAGCCCTTGAGAATACCGAAACCAAATATCAGCAAGCTGGTAATACGGTTATGTCGTTTGCCAAAAAGGCATTAGGGGCGGTTGGTTTACTGATGGGGGCGACTGCCTTGGTGGGGGAGTCAATTTCACGTTCGGCTGATATTGAAACCCTCGACAAACTGGGTAAAAAAATCAATGTAGCGACTGCCGATGTGGACGCTTTCGCGGGTTCAATGGCTGAACTGGGCGGTACGCGTGATGCGGCTCAAGCGGATTTATCTGCGATGGCCAAATCGTTTGGTTTTGCGAAAAACACTATGGAAAAAGTGCTTCAGACTGCCGATAAAGTGCAGGGCATGAAGTTTGATAAAGCCAAGGCAACGCTTTTGGGACTGGGCGTAACAGATGATAAAACCGTCGAGCTGATGATGAAAGGCCGCAAAGAACTCGAGCGCATGATGGGCATTCAAAAAGAATACTCAGGCATCAACAAAGAGAGTATTGAACAATCCATCAAATTCAACAAAGCCATGCAAGGCTTTAAGCAATCATCAGGTTTACTGAAAAACAGCTTCTTAGAAATGGTGATCCCGATTTTAACCAAAGGGTTAGAGTGGATTAACCGCTTTGTGAGCTTTTGCAAAGAAAACAAATCGCTCATTGTGGGGTTCTTTATTGCGATAGGTTCGGCTATTGCGGTGTTTTATGTGCCTGCCATGTTATCAGCTGCGGCAGCGACCTTGGCAGCAACATGGCCTATCTTGGCGATTATCGCGGTTATTGCCTTACTGGCTGCGGCGTTTGCCCTAGTCTATGACGATATCATGAATTTTATTGACGGTAATGATTCGATGATAGGGCGTATTTTGGATGAATACCCCGAACTTAAAGCCGTCATTATTGCGTTGTGGGAAGCGTTTAAAGCCTTCTTTGATTTTGTCATGGCTTTGTCTCAAGTCGTCGCCGATGTGGCGGTGGCTGCTTTTAACTTTATTGTTGATGGTGGCAAGCAGTTATGGGTATGGCTCTCGGGGTTTATTCGCGATTTAGCGGATTGGGGCAAGCAATTTGAAGGGGTCTTTACGGTGGCTTCTGATGCCGTTGTAGGGATTTTTAAGTGGTTATGGGCGCAAATCAAACAGTATTTAAGTTGGATTAATGACGGCTTAGAAGCGATTAAAAATGGCTGGAGCACGGTCAAAGGGTGGTTTGGTTTTGAGGATGCACAAGTGACTCAAACGGTTGAACGCAAAATCACGACTGACGGCACGATAGAGCACCAAATCCCCGAACAGCCCAAGTTATCTGGAGAAGATACTGCGTTGTTAGTGAAAGGGCTGAGCCAACAAATTAACGGTATGTCGGCTAATCCAATTAACCCGATGACCAGCCAAGCCATCAGTAATCAATCCAGTACCACCAATGAAACTAACTTGTCGATTGGTGAAATCAAAGTGGAAACCCAAGCGACGGACGCGCAAGGAATGGCGAATGGCACGAAAGATGCGCTGCAATCCCAGCTACAAGATTTAGCCCATCAAACCAGTTCGGGGGTAAGCAAATGATCACCGAGGTGAAAATCTTCAATATCGATAACTTTTCGACGTTATTTGAAACGGCCAATCCGATTCAAATTAACGTCCGTGATGAACACAAAGCAACACAATTTACCGTTGAGTCGGGGGAAACACGCAGTGACCATGTGGTAGTTCAGCCCGTTGAAATTGGCATGGATTTAATTTTAGCTGGCGAAATGAAAAGCGCCTTTGAAACCCTACAGCAAGCCTACGATAAACATCAGTTAGTGGGTATCCAAACGCGGGTGAAAACCTACCAACCGATGCTGTTAGTGAATCTCTATCACGATGAAACTCCAGAGATGGCCGATGCGATTAAACTCTCGCTGCGCTTTACGGAGTGGCGAACGGTTGAGCCAGAATATGGCGACCTACCGCCCCGCAAGGTGGCAAAAAAAGAGCAATCGAGCACGGTGAATCGCGGGAAAGTGCAAACGTCCACGGTACCGGACAAAAAGAAAAAATCGGCAGCAACCAAAATTGCTGACGGTGAATTGACGTTAGGGTGGTGACCCATGCAAGAGATCCCTTTAAATACCGTACCTAATCAACGCTTGCGCGTGAGCCTTGGCGGTGATGAGTGGGAGCTGACGATTAAAGTGGCACGAACAACCATGTGCTGTGATATCAAGCGTAATGATGTGGTTTTACTGCGAGGCATTCGTGTGATGCCCAATCAACCGCTGATCCCCTATCGCTATTTATCGGGCAACGGTAATTTTGCCTTTATCACAGAAAATGATGAATATCCGTGGTGGGCGCAATTTGGGCAATCGCATAGTCTTGTTTGGTGGGGGGATGATGATTGATTTACGTCGTATCCGATTAGGGATTGAAGTTAATGGTCGGCTGCAATGGTATGAGGGGCTGCGTATTCGTGCCAATGGGACTAAATACGCTAATCCGCTGCAGAATGAATGCACGGTTAATATCGATGGTCTCAATGCGACAACGCGCAATATGTTGCTGACCGAAACCAGCCCTTATACCCAATCGAAGAAACCGCACCGTTTAATTGTCGAAGCGGGACGCGCCAGTACGGGCGTATTTCGCATTTATGTGGGAGATATTGTTAGTGCAGAAATCGCCTCACCGCCAGATGTGACATTGACCTTAAAAGCGAAAACCAACAATGCCAACTCCCGCGATATTGTTTCTTCATCGGGTAGTGCAATAAGCAAAATGAGCGAATTAGCCAAAAATATTGCACAGGATTGCGGGGTTAAATTGGACTTTCAAGCCACCGATAAAAATATCGCTAATTGGTATTTTTGTGGGCCGGTACTCAAGCAAGTGGAACGCCTGCAAGATGCGGGCAATGTGAAAGCCTTTATCGACGATGACATGTTGCATGTGAAAGACCAGGATAAAGCGTTAAGTGGCCGGTTGCGTATTCTTAACCAAAAATCGGGCATGGTAGGGATACCGAAAGCCACTGAAAAGGGTGTCGACGTCACTTATTTAATTGATAGCGAGTCGTCATTGGGCGGCATGTTACGCCTTGAAAGCAAGTTTAATCCTGCCTTAAATGGCGACTACATTATCGAACAACTTAAGTTTGATATTGCCTCTCACGATGACCCTTTCTTTTACCAAGCGACCTGCAAACGAGTGTAAACCATGAACCAACCCAATAGTGATATTGCTAGCGAAGGCAGCTTGGCAGGGCAGTTTATGGCTGCGTTTCGTAGTTTATTGATGAATATTGACGACATGCTCCCAGCCACAGTGGTGAGCTATGACGATAAAACTAACCGCGCTGTGATTAAGCCGCTCGTCATGATGGTATCGACGCAAGGACAAAAAGTCGGGCGAGCAGCGGTACCGAATATTCCCGTTTTTCGTTTTGGCGGCGGTGGCTTTTTTATTCGTATGCCGATCAAGGCGGGTGATTTCGGTTGGCTAAAAGCCAATGACCGCGATATCAGCTTGGTCTTTCAGCGAGGCGGTTTAGAAGATGAACCCAATACGGCTCGTTTACATACCTTTAGTGATGCCATGTTCTTTCCCGATACGCTTAAAGGCTGGCTGATTGATGGCAAAAATACGGATGCCTTGGTGATCCAGTCCATGGATGGCTCCGTATGTTTGTCGCTGCATGAGGGTAAAGCGGTTTTAGATTCACCCGTTCTTGAAGTCAATGTGCCTGAAACCACCTTTAACGGCAATGTTACGGTGAATGGTAATCAGGCTGTAAACGGTAACAGCGACTCAAACGGTGGAACGATGAAGCACAACGGTAAAGATATCGGCTCAACACATAAACACAGCGGTATTCAAAGTGGTAATAGCAATTCAGGAGTGCCGATATGATGACTTTTGATGTAAACGACAATAACGATATTCATTTGGGGAATAGTGGCAACTTAGCGATTACGAATGGTGAACAGGCATCAAAAAACCGTTGTGAACATTATGTCAAAGCACTCCGTGGTGAAATGCTGCATAAGCTCGATATGGGGATTCCTTACTGGAAAACCACCTTTGGGCGACAGGCGGATATTCCGTTATTTGAAGCGGCGTTTCGTGACCGGCTGCGTGAGTTAGATGATGTGATATCAGTGGTGTCATTTTCGGCATTAATCGCAGATAACTCGCTGAACTATACCGCGGTGATCCAAACCATTTATGGGGAGATAACGCTTAATGGCTGATTATCAATATCTCACATCACAGGGTGTGATTGTGCCAGATACCAGTACCTTACGTGATGACGTTGAAAACGAATTTAAAAATGTCTTTGGCCAGCAACTGGATGTTAATCCCGAAACCCCGCAAGGCGCATTGATCACCTTGGAGGTCGAAAATCGGGACGCCGTTGTGCGCAATAATGCAGAGTTGGCCAATCAAATTAACCCCGATTTAGCCGGTGGCATTTTCCTTGATGCTATATGGGCCTTAATGGGCGGGCAGCGTTTTGATGCCACACACTCCTTTTTATCACAGGTGAAATTCACGGGTATTGCCGAGACTATCATCCCTAAGGGGTCACAAGCGGCCACGCTGAATGGCGACTTATTCGAAACAACCAAAACCTTAATTATCGGTAAAGATGGCTCAGTCACTGGGGATATGCGTGCCATTGAAACAGGGGCGGTTGAGTGTGGCGTGGGTCAACTCAATAAAGTGGCTAGTTCGGTATTAGGCTGGGAAACCGTTCATAACCCCAGCAATGCGGTGTTGGGGCGAGATGCTGAATCAGACTTGCAATCAAGGCGACGACGCAAACAGACGTTAGCCAAAAACACGGTGAGTGTGGGAGAGGCGATTACCTCTGCATTGTATGAATTGGAAGGAGTACGTTCGTTGGCGTATCGAGAAAACTACACTGACCAACCGATGATTTTCGATGGGATCACGTTAGTTCCCCATAGCATTTATGTATGTGTTGAAGGGGGGGATAAAGAGGCGATTGCTCGTTCGCTGTTGCGCACAAAAACCCTTGGTGCCGCCTTTAACGGTCGTGAAGAGGTTGAGGTATTGGAAACTATCAGCGGCCAAATTTATCCCGTTAAATTCGATAGGGCGAAAGAAATTGTGTTGTTCTGCCGAGTAACGGTGAAAAAAGCCACCGTCGATGCACAAACTATTATTCCTGCAGCGGTTGAGTCATGGGCGAATGGGGATATCGATGGTGAGGGCGGTTTAGTGGTGGGGCGTGATGTATCACCTTTCGAAATATCAGCCGGTATCAATGCTGTTGAGCCTCGTTTATTTATTACACGTGTCGAGCTTTCAACCGATGGCAAAGCCTGGTCATCAAATAACTATGAAATCAAAATGAATGAGGTGGCAAGGCTCAAACGCAGTGCGGTACAGGTGGTACTGGTATGAGCAAAATCCAATCATTTGATTTTCATTCTGATTTATTAAAGGCGATCCTTTGGCAATATGAAGATGCGGCAAACCTCAAGGCGTTAGCTAAATACAAAGCAGACTATTTTGAACAATCCACTATCCAGTTTTGGCGTGATTGGTACCGTGATGTATTTAATATTGATACTGCGAACGAGTTTGGGCTAAATATTTGGGCGCGCATACTTGATGTGCCGTTGGGGATTGATGTCCCCCTGAGCGATAAAACGAAAATCGGCTTTGGTTTTGGTAAAAAGAATGCCAATTTTAAAGCCAACTTTCGACGCAATGCCGATTACACCTTATCGCTTACCGTCGACCAAAAGCGGCTCATTGTGCGTATGCGCTATTTTAATCTTACGCAAAGCCCAACGGTCACCAATATTAACGAATTTCTTAAACGCTTCTTTTGGCAAGCAGACAGTAAAGTGTTTGTACTTGATCCGCTTGATATGACCTATCTGTATTACGTGTTTAATTTCAATCCAGATGAACGATTACGGGTACTTCTTGAAAACTTCGACCTTATGCCTCGCCCATCAGGGGTAGGGGTTAAATATCGTATCGTGACGAAAAAAGCCTTTGGTCACGGTCAACATCGCAAAAACTTCCTTAGCAGTAATTTCGGAGCCTAAAACTCATGACAAAAATCTTTAAAATCCCCTTTGCAACACAAGGGGATAGGACTTCTATTCCCGATGATGTGCAAGCCGATGGCGCAGTTTCATACACGCAAGGCTATAGCTACGATTATGAGCGTGACCAACAAACTGACCCTGCTGCGAAAGATATCGAACGTGAGAAGATGAACGGTATGTTTCACGATATCACGGAAGCCATTGGCGAGTTGCAGAGCTTTGGTTTTCCTAAGTGGGCTGCAGAAGGCAAACCATACCCAATCCGCGCGATTATTTATCATAAAAACAAAACGTGGCAGTCGAAGATTGAAAATAACAATGTTGAACCTGTCGCAGGTACAGCATGGCAGGAACTGAAAGCGGATTTAAGTGCTAGTGATATCAATGTTTATACCAAAACGGAATCTGACAAGCGTTTCCAGCCGTTAGGCAATTACCAAGCGGCAGGTTATAGCTATTCTAAAGCTGAATCTGATACCAATTATCAACCCAAAGGCAATTATGCCCCCGCAGGTAATTACGCGCTCAAAGGTGAAAGCTACACGAAAGCGGAAGGGGATACTCGATATCAGCCAAAAGGCAGTTATCAGCCATCAGGGGATTATGCCTTAAAAGGGGATGCCTATACGAAGACCGAGTCGGATGGTAGGTATCAACCTAAAGGCAGCTATCAAGCAGCAGGCTATAGCTATTCAAAAGCGGAGTCTGACACTAATTACCAACCTAAAGGCAATTATGCCCCCGCAGGGAACTATGCGCTTAAAGGTGACAGTTACACCAAAGCGGAAGGGGATGGGCGATATCAGCCGAAAGGGAGTTATCAACCATCGGGGGATTATGCAACAAACACAGCACTTAATAACGGGTTGAATGCTAAGCTTAATACGAGCAGTGTCACCCAATCAACAGGCGGATCAACAACGAGCGTGATGAGCCAGAAGGCCGTCACCGATGCATTACAAAATGCGGTCAATCTTAATATCATTTACCCTATTGGTATTGTTGTGTGGTTTGCACAAAATAAGAACCCCAATACCTTATTCCCTGGTACGAAATGGCAGTACATCGGCGAAAATAAAACCATTCGTTTAGCTGCAGCAAGTGGTGCGAATGTGTTAACAACCGGTGGTTCGGATTCAGTGACATTAACAGAAGCTCAAATTCCTGTTCATAACCATAGTTTTTCTGCGACAACGAGTAGTTTTGATTATGGGACAAAGTCAACGAATAGTACGGGGGCGCATACGCATGGCGGATCAGGAAGAACCGCATTTAATGCAGCGGGTAGTAATTACGCTACTGTTGCAAACGGTACAGTAACGAACCCTACAACTGCCTCTTCTGGCGCACACACACATACAGTGTCAATCGGTGCACATACACATACCGTTTCAGGTACAACGGGGATCAAAGGGGGAGGAGCTGCGATTACTGTAACTAATGCGTACATTATGCTTATGGGTTGGTATCGAATGAGTTAGGATATTTAATCGAATGGGGCTACTGCCCCATGTTATTTTATGGTTGTAATAAGTCATCAGGAAGCTGGTCAAAATCCATAAACTTATTATCAGCATCTAAAATATTTTTGTTAAACTTACAGTCTTGGTTTGAAATCATTTTACAATTAGGAATTTGGTATCTATTTATTCCTATCCATTCTGAAAATAATGATAGGAAATTTAGACCACTTATTCTTGCATTAATGAATACTCTATCGTTATCATTGTAAGAGGTAATAAAGAATGGAACTTCAAAATTCTGTTTATGAGAATGTCCGTGTATTAAATCGGTTTTTGATTTATTTTCTTTATTAGCAAATGATACGCCGTGATCTGAAAAATACATAAAAGACCACTTGGTTTTAGTAGCATTTAAATCATCGTAAATGGATTTTAATAAATGGTCAGTTTCTTTGATTGATTGAACATAGCAAGACATTCTTTCATTTAAATAAAATACATCATATTTATTATTTGTTCTCTTACAAGCAGGTGAATGACTACCGATCAAATGAATAATAATAAGTTTTTTTGTAGTAACTTTATTCTCTATTGCCTTGTTTATATAAGGTAGCAGCTCAGCATCTGATTCTAATGATGAAAAATCTCCATGTTTAATAAATATAGATTTTTTTGCTTTTTTCCCAATACTTGCAATCGGTGAATCATGGATCCCAATTGAACCCTGGTTTGAAATCCAGTAAGTATCAAAACCCGCCTTATTTGCGAGAGTAACGACATTATTTTGTGGCCTAGAGTATTCAGTTAAGGTATTCATCAGTGATGGGACTGTTGTGGAGGCAGCTGAGATATAATTAGTAAATACTTTTCCTTTTATGTTATCAAAAAATGGAGTGTTAGCAATTTCAAAACCATAAGAATGCATGAAGCTTTTTCGAGCACTTTCGCCAATGACAATAATGTATGTGTCATAATCACTGGTACTTGATAATTTAGGATAATCATCTTTTTCTGCAAGCATTTCATCCATCTTAATTTTTTCATTAATGGTAGAGCTGATAGATAGGACTGTCTGCTTTATAAACTTAATCTCAGGTAAACCTGTATTTAAGATGGAAAACTCATCACTTGTAGCCCAGGTTTTAATGGGGCCTTGTAAAAAAATAATTAAGAAAATAAAAAAATTAGTGAGTTTTGTTTTTTTATGAATATTAAACCTGAATTTAGATGTATATATTCCCAATGCTAGTATAAAAAGGGAAAGTAAGTAGTGATAATAAGGAATGTTTGATAAAAACTCAATTGATTCCCCTGTGTTTGTATACAGTAATGCGGTTGAAATATTAAAATTTGGCTCACCGTAGAGCATAGCGATAGGGAAATACATCGAGGATATTACCGACAGAATAATTACTAATGGCATGTAGATAAATCTAAATTGGTTTATTGATATTAAAAATAGAAAAATGGATAGGGCATATATGATTTTAAAATCAAATCCTAACGAGATGTGAGATAGGCAAATAAATAGAAATAGTAGGGCCATTTTAGAATAATTTTTATTTTTTAAAGCTTGTAATTTCATTCTGCATGCTCTAATGATTATAGGGTTTAGTTATATGATATAATTATTTGGCGCATACATTAACAAATTTAAACAATGGTGAAAAGTACTTAATTCAGGTTTTCTGTTGCCAAAACTTCATAAGGGCTATTAACGCCTACCTTCACCTCTGTAATTCGAGGAACAATCTCGATATTACTTTCTCCACGATCATTTTTCATGCTGGTACCCATGAGTCATCAAACCAAATGTCTTCGATAATTTGATTTATTTGTTTTGTCGCATCGTCACTCTTAGCACCAGTAACCACTAATGATGTTGACGAACTTAGCGCCACCCTGAGGTTTAGCGGGCCGTATTTGTCACCAATTTTGTATATCACTTGTTCACGTAGGGCATTGCGTACTTTTTCAGATGGCTTGTTGCTATTTTCTTTATCAAAGAGAATTTCAATGCGTTGTATAACGTAGCATTTTGTTTGGCTGTGAATGTATACAGCATATTTATGTGTAGTAAAGAGAATTCAGGCAAGAGTAGTGGCAAAATACATGATTGTTGCTTGAGAAACATACTCTCTAATTTTTGAGGTTGACTAGTCCTGATATAGGTTGACAACTTTTCAGGCATAAAACGCTCGGTGAACCTCATCGGGCGTTTTATAGTTTAATGATAAATGCGGGCGCCTTTCATTATAAATCTGGATTGATTCTTCAACCAACCTTCGTGCCTGCTCTAAATTTCTTGGTTTTACTAGAAGATACTCCATTTTTAATATTCCATTAATTCTTTCTGCTAAGGCATTTTGATAGCAATCATAGCCATCAGTCATAGAACATTGAATATTATGATTTCTATGTATTTCTTGATACTCCGACGAACAATACTGTAGCCCACGATCTGAATGATGGATCAGCGATGTTGTCGAACAGCGTTTTTTTAAAGCCTGAACCAGCGACTTCTTCACCGAACTTGTTTTCATATTGTCATCTAAATGATATCCCACGATTTTTCGCGAGTACGCATCCGTAATTAAACTTAAATAGGTATCACCCTCATGTGTCGATAAATAGGTAATATCCGCTACCCAGAGTTGCTCAGGCTGTGTGGGGATAAATCCTGACTTAATTAAATTTGGATGTCGATGAAAACGATGATGGCTTAAAGTTGTTCTATGATAAGCCCGCTTATTCGGCACAAGTAACCGATGTTCCTTCAATAAAGTAAATAGCCGGTCACGACCAATAATCATTTGTTTTTGCTTTAAAATAAAATGTAACTTACGCCCTCCCAGTCTGGGATGAAAGGCGCGTTCAGACTTAACAATATCAATAATGGCCGTATCGATTTTTTGTCGTTCTTCAGTCTTATCCTGTCGCTTGTAGTAGGCTTGCCGGCTAATATTCATAAAACGACAAGCTATTGTTACGGTGAGGTTTTTAACCGTTTTTTCTTTAATAACTCGGCCTTGCGCTTTTTTGACAAGCGAACTCCGAAGTCTCTATCCATAACTTTGACAACAGCTTCAAAGAAATCGGATTTAAGCCGAGCTTCTTCAAGTTCCCTTTCGAGTAGTTTGATGCGTTGTTCTGGGGTTTGTTGCTCAGGAGTTTGGGTCATAGCAGTACCTTTATAAAGAGTATTGGGCGTACCTTCAGACCAATCTAATCTACCATGTTTACGAAGCCATACCAAAACGGTAGAACATCCTTGTATCCCATATTGATATTGAGCTTGTTTATAGGTGAGTTCGCCTTTTTCTACTTGGTCAACAACCTGTAATTTAAAAGCGAGGGAATAATCGCGTTGAGTTCGTTTAGTGATTGCTTTCATTACACTCTCCAATTTTAGATTGGAAAAGTGTCAACCTTATTTAGGATGGGTCAGGTGCAATAAAAAAGCCCACCGAAGTGAGCTTTTAGTAACTTTCAAATGCGCGTGCATTTCACGTGCACTTTCGAGTATTAATGTTGACAGTGTCTAGTCCAACTGATTTTGCTAACTTCCTGTTTTTAAACCTATTGTCCTATCACTGACCCACCAAATTTGGTGGAGCTGGCGGGAGTTGAACCCGCGTCCGAAATTTCTACATTCTCTCTAGGGGGTATATAAAACAATAGGTTATGTTAATAATCAAATGGTTACATGTCAGTGGTTAACAATGATTGACAGCCATTAACACCCTATATGGACATTTTGTGGATCATGTTAACGCTTGAACAACGAAAGTCAAAGGTGAAATTATTAGTTATTCATCAAGAGCAATTAAAGGGTTTTTCGTTATGGCATCCTCTAAATGACTAGGAGCAAAATGTGCATAAATCATTGTCATTTTGATATCAGAGTGACCAAGAATATCCCTCAAAACTAAAATATTCCCTCCGTTCATCATAAAGTGGCTTGCAAACGTATGTCTTAGAACATGAGTGCATTGACCGTCAGGTAATTCAATTCCTACTTTATTGACCGTTCTTTCGAATGTTTTGCGGCAAGGGGTAAATAGTTTTCCACGCTTTTTAGGTATTTCGTCATACAGTTCTTTTGAAATAGGAACAGTTCTTACTTTTTTACTTTTGGTATTTTTATAAGTAATGCGATAGGGAGTAACTTGGCTGCTTTCTAAATTCTCGGCTTCACTCCAACGGGCTCCAGTAGAAAGACAAATCTTAGCTATCATTAAAACACTATCACTTTTAGATTCAGCTAAAGCATTGAGTAAGAGCTTGATTTCATCTTTATATAAAAAAGTAACCATACTTTCATCAACCTTGAAAGTAGGTAGGCCAGCAAGGGGATTAGGTAAAGACCAATGACCAAGTTTTTTTAGTGTACCAAATACAGCAGAGAGATTACGTTGCTCATGATTTACAGTAACAGGCTTTATTTCCATGCAACGCCCGTTAACATCAGGTATTTCACCTTTCAAACGGCCTTCACGATATACGCTAAAATCAGATGCAGTTAGTTGTGATGCAATTGGATCACCAAGCCCAGCACAGATAGCCTTTAATTTTGACATCATACGGTCAACATCTGTTAAGGTCCTGCCGTATAAGTCATGCCATTGGTTAATTAAATCAGATAGTCGCCTGTTATCCTGTTTTTCGCCCAACCAAGGCTTATCCTCCATTTCTCCAAGGATAAATTTTTCATAGGAAAGCGCTTCACCTTTAGTAACAAATTTTTTTCTGATGCGTTTTCCATTAACGCCATTAGGCCTAATGTCACAAAGCCATTCACCAGATTCTATTTTTCTTACTGTCATTTTATTTATTGGTTTTCAACAATAGTAACAACACGGCCTAACACAGTGAGATCTTCTAAATCACAATCAAAAGGAATACCAACACCTGATACACGCACTTTTTTGATAGGGATTCGTGTTAAATCTCTAATGCTTATTTTTCCTTCGATATCGACTAGCCATTTACCATCAAATATGTCGCTAAATTTTTTATCGATAATGTAATAAGTGTTGTTTTCTAAAACACTTATCGGTTCGTCGGGTAGGGGGGATGTGTTCTTGAACATGACTTTATCAAACATTACATTGCTTGCTTGAGTTAGTTCGCCATTAATTAGTTTGAAATTATTCAGTTTTAACACATCAACTTTTGAATTTTCAAAAGGTTTACCTTTGCCAAATGTTAGCCATTCTAAATTCGCCCCAGTTTCTATTGCACAGCGTACAACCATATCAGCAGGAAAAACGGCACGTTTATAGCGTCCAGATATTCCACTAGACCCCATATTGAAATGGTCAGCCATCTGTAATTTCGACGAAAAACCATAAGCTTCCATTATTCTATCTAAAACGCTTGCATTGTCTGGGCATGAAATAAAATCAAAAGATTCACTCATCAAGTGCTCCAAATCTCTCGTTTGGTGAGATTAACTCACAAATCGCATTGACATCTCACGAATCGTGAGTTAAATTCTCACGTATCGTAAGTTAACAGTGATTAGCAGTAGTCAACAGTAATTAACAGTTATAGGAGATTTTGCCTTATGAATAAGATTCAGGCAATAAATTCACAAACAGAGAACCGTTGGGTGCCTTTAAAGTCGTTTTGTGAACGTACAAACATCAAAATTCGCACTGCAAGGTTTTATGTCAGTACTGGAAAATTAAAAATTAAGCCAAAAGAAAAAAAGAATGATCGTGTTTTTATCGATTGGCATGCTTGGAACAGTAAGTAGAGATTTCACGATTAGTGAAACTCAGTGTTTGTATTGTGAAATATAGAATGAGTAAAGGCTATGTTTGATTATCAAGCTTCCAAACAATCACACTTTGACAATGCATGTCGCGCTTTTGCGATTGCTCATAAAGGTGACCTTGTTCAGATAGCGAAAGCAATCGGCATGAATGCGCAAATGTTGCGTAACAAGTTAAACCCAGAACAGCCGCACCAATTAACATCAAGTGATTTAGTTAAAATTACGGATGCGACAGAAGATGCCACGTTGTTAGATGGTTTATTAGAGCAGCTTCAATGCCAGCCGTCTGTACCTTTGAATAATGCAAGTGAAGGAAATTTCCCTGCGCATATTCTAAATGCAACGGCAGAGGTCGGAAAGTTAGCAAGCCAAGCGGTTTTAGGTGGTCATATTAATAATGCCCGTTCCGCTGAAATTAAACAGAGCGTAAATAATGCGATCCGTTGTTTAGCATTAGTTGGTGTGACAATTTCAGCCCGTTTACATTCATCCCCTGCGTTTGTATCAGCGATTGATACCGTTGTGGGATTCAGCCAAGCAATGGTGTGATTATGACTCAAGCACATAAACAGCAGTACAAATATAAAGTCACTGGCGACTCATTTAAACGTTTAGAAGAAATCAGCGTAAACAAAAAAGATGGTTCATTAAAATATATTGTTCCAGTTCTTTTATTTGCAACTGTTTATTTAATTTTTAGAATATAGGTAATTACTATGCAACAGAACCCTGCAATACTTGAGCAACGTTACATGCCAATGTCTATTGGGCAGCGCGTGTACGGTATCAATAAAACATGTGAAGTTAAATCAAAAACGTTGGGGTTAGAGAATAAAGAATTAAAATCATTTATCAAAGAAATGCGTGACCGTTTTAATGAAGACCATAAAAATAATAAAAAGCTTTTAGCTATTATATTTATCATGGCAGAAATTGATAAGTCTAGACGTGATTGTCAATTTGAAGATTTTACATCAAAAGAAATATTTAAGATTGTTAAAGCCATTAATTATCTTAAAGGCTCATTTCCATTATTACCAAAAAATTTAACATTACCACTTAATTAAATAATACCCAATTAAATAAATGACGTTAGCACGTCAGGGATTTTTACACTCTAAATTTAGGAATTGAATAAATGAATATACCAGAACCAGTATTTACACCTGTATTAGATGCCACATCAAATGATGCGATTTTAATTGATGGTTGCATCAACTGGAATCGTAACGATGAACGCAAAGTTTGCAATGACCGTTACGCTTCTCGCCTGCGTAAGCTTCAAATGTATGTGCTGCAAGAAAAACCAGATTATGCAGCAATCAGCCAATTACTAGAAAGCGAAATTAACCACATTGAAAATCTGGTGGTATCACAATGAAATTTAACTTTTCTTTTTTAACAAAAGTTTTTCAAAACAAAGAGGTGATTTATATCCCTAACCTTATGGCTCAAAGGCCTACCCGTGATTTCTATCAAATAGAAGTTACTGCAATTAATAAAGCATTAAAAAGGATAAAGAAAGAATTAGAGCAACAAGGTTTTAAAGTTATACATCGCGGCAGTAACACAAGGGAAAGTTATTTTGATAACTAAAGTAGAACACAATAGCGACGTATATATTTCAATGCGTCGCCAACAAGAAGAAAATAAGCCAGAGTTGCCGAAATCAGCGACTCTGGCTGAGCGCATTATGTGGGATGCCAATAAAGATGATGCAGAGTGGCGTCATGAAATTATTTCTCATGTCCCCGATTTCCTATCAATTTACTTTGCCACTAAATACGCACGCCTTTTTAATCAAAAGGGTCGTCGTCGTGCCAATGAATTTTTGCGCAAAACCGCTAAAAATGTATTGCCACGATTCGAACGTGTCATGAAACAGTATGAGTTTAAACATCGTGTTTCAGGTGATAGGCCATTCCCCTTTATTGAGCAACTAGAAAATGTTGCGCAGTTAGATAGAACGGTTATCAAAACTTTAGCAAATGAAATTGCCTGTTTTATGAGTGATAACTATGAAGCTGCAACAAAGCAATACGCCAACAGCGATCCAAAAGATGAGTATGAAGCCCGTCAGCGTCTTGATAAAACTTACGCTTTCATTGCTAAGTTAACATTACAGTCAGGTACCCAACCGCCATATTGGCAGCAATTCATTAAAGGCAGAATTAAACCAAATGAAGATAAACTTTGCGCGGCATTACTTCGCATGTTTGATGCTGCTTGGTGGTATCGTCGCTTAAAGCGTTTATGTGACATTAAACGTGAGCACCTTGCTATCGCGATTGGTCAAGTTCAAAAATCCTCATCCCCTTATGTTTCAAAAACAACCTTGCATCGCTGGGTAGAGCAAAAGCGGTCAAATTGGCAATTTCTTAAAGACTTTGAATTAGAAGACGAAGACGGCAACCGAACCGAACTTACAAAAATGGTTTTAGGTAGTATTGCAAACCCAGCCGTTCGTCGTTGCGAGCTAATGGCGCGTATGCGCGGGTTTGAAGACCTCGCCAAGGAAATGGGCTGTGATGGTGAATTTTACACAATGACAGCTCCATCAAAATACCATTCAGCATATCAAGCAGGCGGATTTGTTGATAATTGGAACGGATGTGATCCAAGAGCAACTCAAAAGTATTTATGTAAAACGTGGGCGAAAATACGCGCAGCTTATAGCCGTGCAGGTATCCGTGTTTTTGGTTTTCGTGTTACTGAGCCGCACCACGACGGTACACCGCACTGGCATATGTTGCTGTTTGTTATGCCTGAACATAAAAAACAATTACGTTCTATTTTTAGTCACTATGCACGTTTAGAAGATAGAGACGAACTTACCACACCTAAAGCATTAAGAGCCCGTTTTCATGTGGAGCCTATCGACGAACGTAAAGGCAGTGCGACAGGCTATATCGCTAAGTACATTTCAAAAAATATCGACGGTTACGCAATGGACGATGAAGTCGATAAGGAATCAGGCCAGAAGTGCAAAGACATGGCGCGGGCGGTTTCCGCTTGGGCTTCACATTGGAAAATTCGCCAGTTTCAACAAATAGGCGGTGCGCCTGTGTCGGTATGGCGTGAACTGCGCCGCATGGGTGATGATACCGAAGCATCAACAGGTTTAGATGTTGAATTTGCCGAAATCCACAAAGCAGCCGATACCAGCAACTGGAGCGAATACACCAAATTGCAAGGTGGTGCATTTGTACGTCGTGCCGACCTTATCGCCCGTCTATGGTATGAGCGTGAAGAAAAGACCAACGCATATGGTGAGCCCGTCGATTGCATCAAAGGGGTTTACTGTACTTTAGTGGGTAACGACTCCCCAATTATCACACGTATTAAGAACTGGCAGATTGTGCCGAAGTTAGCCGAAGCGACAGCGGAGGCTGGTTTTGATGGCGCGATTAGCGCCCCTTGGAGTTCTGTCAATAACTGTACGCAGGCACGGAGGACGATTAAAGACAAAGAAACGGTTATTCCCGATATTGTCAGAAAAGCCAAAGAAATTGGCATCACTTTAGACCCCGAAAAAGACCCTTTCATGATCCATTCAATAGCAAGAGGGGCAATTTATACAGAAAACGGTCAAAGCGTGAAGTTTCACGCGAATGGCCATATTCAAAAAATCGTATTTAAGTCAGATAAAGTCAAAAAAACACTGGCTCGGTGTGAACAAGCCATGTCTAGAATTCAATCACTCATAGGAAATTAATATGATGCTAAAAATATTTAACTATAAAATTGATATTACAAATGAATTGCTATTCAGTTTACAAAAAGAACAATTGAATTTTTTGCCGTGGCAAAAGCGTTGGTATCAAAATAGATTTTTGAAAAATAGGTCATTAAAAAAAGCTCGTCAGGTTGGAGCAGATTATTACTTTTTATTTGAAGCTTTACAGGATGCCTGCTTAACAGGCAGAGATAAAATATTTATGGGTAATATTCCAGTAGAATATTTATTAAAACATGCAGGAATAAAAGAATTTAAAGCCGCCAGAAATTATATTTTTAATTTAAGTAATGGTGCACATATTTATGTGTTAAATCATGAGTATTTTAACGATATACCTTTAGGCGGGGTATCTGGTGATGTTTATGTATCAGAGTGGTCATGGATTGAGAATTTACGCGATGTTGTATCGCTAGCTGGGGCATTTTCAGCGCATGATAAATGGCGAGTTACTCTCTACTCCTATAGGTCAAAATGTGATGTTTCTTCTAATCGCGGTAATTCAATATTGTGTGATTCATTATTAGGCCGTGATTATCATTATGATTTGGTTCAAAACTCAGAATATGAATTAGGTAGTCTGTTTAAAATTAATACTAAAAAGTTAAACGATTGGGAATTGATATTCACTAATGAAATAGCTCAAGAAATGATTTTTTGTTGTTTTAACGATAACTAAGGGAGTAGAACTAATGGCAAAAACAGCAGCAGAGCGCAAAGCGGAACAGCGTAAACGACAAAAAGACAGTGGCGAAACGAAATTTGAGCTGATTGTCGATAGTCAAGAATTGGAAATGTTGAAAAATAATTGTGCTATTCGTCGACCAGGGCGGGAGCCTTACGAAATGAATGAGTACATTCAACTATTAATTCGCCAAGATACTGCTCGACTAAGTGACAAAATTCACGAGTTATCAAAATCAACCTGTAAAAGATGTGGTGAGCAATTGCCTGTTAGTCAGTGTTGCTTATCGGGTGCGGCTGATTGTTGGAATACAAACGGCTGGCATGATTTGAAGTTGGATAATATTGCCGTGACATGTCACAAAGCGGATAGTTTATAAATGAATCACATAACCCTGTAATTCAAAAGAAATTTTAATTATTTCTGATTTACAGGGTTTCCCAATGACTTTATTTATGTATACTGTACAAATATCCAGTATACAAATGGGAATTTGAATATGAGCGATTTATTACAGGAATCGGTAGCGTTTGAGCGCATTAGTGTTATTGCAAAGCTAGGGAGTTTAGAGGGTTGCAACCATTATGAGCGTCAAGTTGTACTCACACTGATTACTGAACTTGCAGACGGTGCAAGGGAAGAAATAGCAAAAAAGAGCAATCAAAAAATTAGGCTGCTAAATAGCAGCCCTGATGTAAATCAGCAATCATGCACCCTTTGAGGTTAATAACCCTAGCGCCAGTTGGCGCTGTTCAGGGTTAAATTTCTCAATCATGGATTGAATCAAATCATCTGAGTGGGCACTAGGGCTGATTGTGTGACTAAACGTTAGATTTAAAACATAGGTGTGACCGCATTCAACATCATTACAGGCGCAATAAAGGTCTGAAATTTCACGATGTTTACGATTCGATTTGCGAATTGTCGCGCGTTGGCCGCAAATGGGGCAGAATATTTTTAATACTCGCACGTTCCAGACCTCCGGTTGTTGATAACGTCTTAATTTTACCTTATTTTTAGACATTATTCATTTTCCTTAATGATATTTTGACGAAAATTCAATTTCAAAGACTCATTTCTACCGATTTCACTATTGACCGCATTCATAAATAAATTTTGTACGGGGATAACTTCATCTTGCCGATAGGCTTCTCTTGCTTTTAAGGGGTCACCTAAGCCGCCAGAGCCTAAGCCGGGAATGATGCCAGCAAGGCCTGCGGGGAAGCGGTGAGCATTCAAGATATCTTGCGCACTAATACTTTTCACATTGCTAAACTCATCGTTTGCAGAGATATCCCCAACGGGAATAAATTTGATGCCGTCAGGGTCACCATTCGGCACACTCACAAACATAGTTTCAAAATTACCAATCCCTTTGCTTTGGCTGAGTTTTTGGATAATTTGTTCTTCTACTTCGTCGGTCATATTCGGGTCATTACAGTAAATCATCCCGCCCGTGTGTGCCCCGTTATGGTAATAACGACGACGAAATATAGTGGCTTCACTGTTTAGTAAAGCTGCATGGATACCGCCAATATAGTCCGGTAAACCGTAGACTTGCTGTTGTGGGTCATACATCTTGATATAAATGATTTCATCAGGGGTATAAACTAGATGTTCACCTTCTTGTAAAATGACAAAATCACCGTCTTTACGCCTGCGCAAGTAAAGTGAGGGCAAAACCTCCAGTCCGATGGTTTCGCCCCAACCGTTACGCACTTTTAAAATGGCCACATCACCAAACAAAAAATAATTAAAAACGGCCGCTTTTAGTTGCTCATGGGTTAGGCCACCGCCTATATAGTCACTGGTAACCATATTATGACGAGCATAAAGAACGCCCCCATGTTGGCCATTTAAATTCACTAACTGCGCAAGTGCTTCACGGTCTATTGGGGGGGTCCAATGGTCAAAATCATTGTCATACCAAATATTTTGATAATCAGTATGAGTCGTTAAAATCGGCTCTGGTTTGCCAAGAACGATGCTAAATGCTTTTTTTGGCGCAGTCGTAGTCTGTGTCATTTGTTTACGAGAATTCCGTTTCTTTTTCATTATGCAGCCTTTGGTAATATATATTTAGATTTGCGCTTTTTATCCGTGTTAAGCGGCTCTTTAATTACTGCGTGAGACGTTGCCCAGAAAACATCCGCGTGGCCTGTTTCTTGTGTTCTATCTGCGACGAATGTCATTGCGCCACCTTTACCTGTAGTTGTGTGACGGATGCATAAAAATGACGCGGGGATTTCTTTCTGATCCATATCCCATTCAATGCGTTCTTCGTCGACAATATCTATCATTTTCATCACAAGTTGCGTTTTCATTTGCAGACTATAAAGAATGGGCTGTGTGATACGTGGCGCAAAATCTTGCACCATTTCATATACGGATTGACCTATCCCTGTGGTATCAATGCCAATATGTGTGAAACGATATTTCTTGGTTAAGTCTTCAATCAATTTTGCTTGATGTCGCCAGCTAAACCCTTGCCAATAAAATGTTGCCAATACCCGAAATACTTCGGGTGCCATCATGGGTGGTGCAACGATAACAAATGTTGACGTGTCGCCAGAGCGTGCAGGGTCATACCCGCCCCACACTTCGCGATTGCCAAATGGGCGCGGGTCGTCGGGTTTATGGTCTTCCCATAAATTCACATCAACACCGCATTTCATTAAGGTGTCATATTTAAAGACAGACTTACCACTATCAATAAATACGCACATATACAACATGTTGAATGTGTCAGGGTTATATCGTTGTCGTAATTTATCGATAGACGCTAAGTTAAAGCCGCCTTTTATCGCATCTTCAAGGGTAATGATATAGCGCCATTGCCCATCGGGGCACTCACGCCCCCCGTCACGCATTTCTTTCTCACTTGGAAACTCGACGTTCTTACGTTTAGGGTCATTGCCGCGCCATTCATCCCCCATCCAAAATGGATAAGCTGGATGTGTTTTAGAGCTAGGCGTGGAAAAATAGGTGATACGCCAGCGGTCATGTGTTGCCATTGCTGATGCAACATCATTTAAGCGTTTAAAATCAGGAACCCAAAAATATTCGTCACAATATAAATGACCACTATAAGATTGAGCCGTGTTTTTATTGGTGGATAAGAAGCGCAGCTCTGCGCCATTGCTTAAACGGATGGGATTACCCTTTAGCGATACACCAAAGAATTGCTCCGCAATATTCACAATATATGACCGGAATACTTCCGCTTGGGGTTTTGACGCAGATAAAAATATCTGTGGGTCACCCGTCAAGCAGGCATTCTCAAAGGCTTCAAAGGAGAAGTACCACGTTGCCCCGATTTGACGGCTTTTTAATATATTGCGCACTGCCTGCGTGATATTAATGCGCAAATGCTTTTGATAACCAAACAGCATTTCATCAGCAAAGCGTTGGAAATCTTCTGGCGTCAGGCTAGAAATGTCATTTTTACGATAGCGTTTCTTTTTCTTCGGTTCGCCATCTTCATTCATTGCATAATCAGCACCGCCTTGCATATCCGCTGATTGCGATTTTAACGCTGCCATTTTTTCAGCGTGTTTATTCGCTTGCGCCATTAATTTAACGTGGCTAGCAATCAAGCGGTCTAACTCATCTAATTCAAGCTCCGTTTTTTTAGTTCGCTCGCTCAATAAAACAATGCGACGGTTAATTGCTTCAATCACACTCTCATGACTGAGCATATCTGCCCAATTCCATTTTTCTGCCCAATAGTAAACAATCCGACGATTAGGCAGGCTCAATTCCTCCGCGATTTCCGCTGGAGTATAGCGTCGCAAATATAACGATTTTGCGACCTGTATTTTTGCATCCGTGTATTTAGCCATAGTAGATGCATTGTGCCCCGACCTTTAAACGCTGGCATTAAGCGGCTTTCGGCAAAGCATTTATAACCGAACCGAACTTGTCGCCAGTGAAAAAAATGTGGGCAATACTGAGCACCTAACGAAATGGAAGCAATAAACCCAAGGATGGGAGCAACATGTAAATGTCGCAATTGAGAACAACATGGTTATGTATCGCGACTGAGGGTGACACTGTTGATGGTCGTATTATCGAACGCCAACATTTAATTGAAGCCGCTGAACTTTATGATTACACGCTATGGGCAGCGTTGATTTGGCCTGAGCATAACCACGAAGTTGATCCAGTGGGTGAAGTCCTTGAAGTCATGCTTGATGAAGATAATAACGGAAACTTGCAACTTTTAGCGATTATCCGCCCATTTGTCAGTTTGCTATTAGCAAATACAGAAGATAAGTGGCTATTTACCTCGATTGAATTAACGCCAGATGGAAATTTTCGCGGTACGGGAAAACACTATTTAGAAGGTCTGGCTGTTACTAATAGCCCGGCAAGCGTAGGAACAACTCGGCTACACTTTAGCCGCAACAAATCTAAGGATGGAACCATGTCAGACAAAAAAAACTGGCGCAAAAAATATAATATCGCAGACCCTGCACCAACACCGGAACCAACACCGGAGCCAACACCTAACCCCGACCTTCAAGAGTTAGCCGAAGCGCTGGCAGCTGCAGAAGATAAAATTGTAGAGCTGGAAGCGAAGTTAAATGAAACGTCGCAGGAAGTGACTGAAGTTCAAGAAGATATCGAAGTAGTAAAAGAAGTCGTCGATACAAATGAATTTAAACAGTTGCGTGATAGTTTGCCGGATTTAGTGAAAAATTTCAGCAAACTAGATAAGGTTGTGACTAAAAAACCAAATCCAAATCCTAACGGGGATAAAAACGCTCGTTTTAATTTTCTGTAAGGATAAAAAGGAAAGGAATCCATGCAATTAAATACTCGTGCAAGGCAGTTTCTAAAAGAATATGAAGCTGGTCTGCGTAAAAGTTATGGGGTTGACGATACGTCAAAATACTTTGCCATAACTGATCCAAAAGAAACATCATTGCGCAATGCGTTGATGGAGCAATCTGCATTCTTAAACATGATTACATGTGCTGATGTAGACCAACTCCAAGGGCAAGTCGTATCAGTAGGAAACCCCGGTATTTTTACAGGTCGTAAGCAAGGTGGGCGTTTTATTCGTCAAACTGCGAACGATGGTAATGAATATAAACTGGTTGAAACTGATTCCGGTGCAGCACTTGATTGGGCGCTTTTATCTGTATGGGCGAACTCGGGGTCTGAAAATGAGTTTTTCCAACGCATGCAAGCCTTTACTAATGAAACGTTTGCATTAGATATGATCCGAATCGGTTGGAATGGTACGCATGTAGCAAAATCAACAGATTTTGAAGCCTATCCGAACGGAGAAGACGTCAATATTGGTTGGCATCAAATCGCAAAAGATTGGGACGGTGGTAAACAGGTAATTACTGACCCAGTCAAATTAGATGATAAAGGGGATTATCGGTCATTAGATGCAATGGCATCCGACCTGATTAATACCTGTATTCCGGTGCAATACCGCAGTGACCCACGCTTAGTTGTATTAGTTGGGCCTGATTTAGTCGCGGCTGAACAATACCGACTTTATCAAGCGGCTGACAAACCAACAGAAAAAATCGCAGCTCAAATGTTGGGAACCACAATTGCGGGTCGCCCTGCGATTATCCCGCCATTTATGCCGGGCAAACGCATGGTTGTGACATATCTGTCAAACCTGCATATCTACACCCAACGCAATACGCGTCAGCGTAAAGCGGAGTTTGTAGAAGACCGTAAGCAGTATGAAAACAAATATCTGCGTAATGAAGGATATGCGCTGGAATATCCAGAGTTATATGCCGCTTATGATGAAAGCGCGGTCACAATTGGTGAAATTACTGAACCTGCTGAAAAGGTCGGTGAATAAACCATGTTATCACCTGCTCAACGTCATCGGGCTAGCGTTGAACTACGCCAAAAGCTAGAACAGCAACAGGCCGTCACTATCGCAGATGGTGCTAGTATGCACTTACAGGCGAGAGCGATTGAGCAGGATGTCAAAAGATTGCGTGAGCAACCGACAACGGCTGACCGCGTGGAAATGAAAAAGCGGGAGTTACTCCCCGCTTATCTTCCCACCGCTGAACGCTATTTGTCCGAGGGGGAGGTCTACCGAAACCCGATTTTTGCTTACTGCACCGTTTGGCTATTTGATGTTGGGGATTTCGACAAGGGATTGGATTGGGCAGATATTGCCATTGAGCAAGGACAGCTCACCCCAGACAATTTCCGCAGTAATTTTCCGGCCTTTGTCGCTGACACTATCTTAGCGTGGGCAACATTGGAAAATGAAGCGGGAAACAGTATTGAGCCTTATTTTTCAAGAACCTTTAAAAATGTCACTGAAAAATGGCGAGTTCACGAAAAAATCAGGGCGAAATACTACAAATTTGCTGCATTGAATTTGCTAAGAAGCAATATCAATCAGGATGCGAAAGCCAGTGCCATTGACTGTGTCGATACATTGGAACAGGCCGCATCCTATATGGAAAAAGCACGACAGCTTAATCCTAAGGTGGGTGTTGATACGCACTTGAAACGGATCGCCATGCGCATTCGAGCGTTAACAGCCGAATAAAAACGACTACCGCAAGCCAATCGGGCGTGGTGGAGATGACGCAATTTATTGCTTTCAGTCTTGGAAGCCAGTCAGCCCGATTTTTTATTACAAGGATTGATAATGAAATCAGACATAATTGTTGGCGCAATATTGATTGTGCTCGTAATCGCAGCATGTTTATTGCTATCTCTGGGTGTTTCTTGGGGAGTATTAAGTATCTGGAATTGGTTTTCAATTTCAGCCGAATTAAATACGGTAGTACCTGTAAATTGGGGAACGGTTATTGGGCTATCAGTCATTTTATTTGTATTGCGAAGTATATTCTGGCGGAGTGATTCAAAGTAGCGAGCGATAAATTATGTTTAATGGCAACGATTTAAATTATCAATCGGTCGAAATAACTAATGATGGTTTTTGGCCTGATATTAATTTAGCGGATTTTCAAAAGCAGCGCCAAGTACCACCTGATTTAAATCATGAGTTATTAACCGATGCGTTATTAGCGAGTGTTGCTGAAATTAATTTATCGCTCGAATCACTGAAAAAACAATTGTTGTCTAAAGGGTATAACACTGCAAATGATGCTCCGGGAGCAAAAGCCAATGGGCAAAACGCATTGTGTGCACAATATAAAAAGGCGCTCTATGCACGGGCTAAAGCGGATTTGATAGGCGAAATAACATCAATTGTCAGCCGTGCGGCAAATCCGAAGCAAGAAAACCCTGAAACAAAGAATAATTTACTCGCAGAAGCCGCATTTGTGATCCGCAATATGAAAGGCTTAAAGCGTGTCACGGTGGCGATGATATGAATAAATTAAAAAGCCTAACTGATTTTTTAAAAGCCAATTTACCGCCACGCGTCTGCGATGTTGAATTTAAAAGCGAAATGGACGAAATACAGTTTATTCGTGCCCATCGGGATTTAGGTTTAGACCAATATCAAATGATGATACGACAAAGTGAAGCTGTCATTTCATGGGGGCGTTTTCCTTATCGACTGATTCATCCTGATTATATCCCTTTGCTAATTGATGCGTGGGCATGTGAACAAGATAACGAGTTAGGCAATAGCAATATCGAACAAGAACCGCCATCTATGATTGTTGAAGTTGATGACGAAACAGCCGTTGTCATTGTGTCAATTTCACTCGCTGAGCCCGTTGTGATGAAAGAAGACATAAACGGGATTGTTCCTTTTGATGGTAAGCGTTGGTCACTGGCAGATACCGAATTTGGATACGCAGAACACGCTGAAATTTATAGTGACGTGAAAAATGATAATTAAAGGCCAATTGAGCAAAGAGCAATTTGCAGAAATGCAAAAAGCGTTAAAAAACCTTGAATTATCAGAAAAGAAAAAACAGCGTTTTTTATGGCGCATGGCGAAACATGGCGTAATTGCATCAGCAAAACGAAATGTTAAAAATCAACAATCGCCTGATGGCGAAGCTTGGGAAAAAAGGCAGAGTAAGTATAAGAAAAAAATGCTTCGTAATATGCCTAAGTTATTACATATCAGGGAAATGCCAGAAAAAGAAGCCGTTAGAATTTATTTACAAGGTGGTCATTATCGTAATGGTAAAAAACCTGTTCCTGCTGGTGTAGTTGGTTATGCACAGCAAAATGGAATGAGCGTGAGCCGAAGAAAAAGAGACTCAGAGCAAGAAAATAAATCAAAACCGACGGATAAAGATAGAAGAGCAACTATCAAACAAGCTAAAAAATTACGGGAGCTTGGTTATCAGGAAACCAAAGGAAAACGAATTAAAAAACCATCAGTTAAAGATATCACAACAAATATGTCTTTTATAAAAGCAGGTGGAATAATTCGAACGTTAAGTAAAAAAACAGCCAAAACATTTTGGACTATTGAAGTACCTTCACGTGTTTTCCTCGGCATGAGCGACAGCGATTTTAAAAAGGCACTCGCAAGGCAGTTACAAGGGATTGGATTTGGCGCTGATGTTAAAGCGCAGGATATTAAATAAAAGGACTTAACTATGTGGCCTAACATTCAGGTTAATCAAGTCAATCAGTTACAAGGCGAAACTAAAGAAATTGAGCGTGTTTTGCTGTTTGTGGGCAAAGGAAAAAGCCATATTGGTGAAACCTTACCTGTTAATACTCAAACTGATTTAGATACATTATTGGGGGTAGAAAATAGCCCTTTAAAGTCGAATATCAAGGCAGCAATGGCGAATGCTGGGCAGAATTGGTTTGGTTATGTTCACGTCTTGCCGGAGAGCGCAGCCGAAACCGATTTTGTTGATGCGGTAATGAAAGCGCAATCCGTTGCCAGTGTTGAGGGCTATGTCTATATCGGTGATACCACCAAAGCAACCATTAAGGCCGCGCAAACACTCCGCGCCAATTTAATGACGAAGTTTGGGCGCTGGACATGGGCAATTCTTTCTGTCGCAGGGTTACAAGCAAAAGAAACGTGGCAACTAGCATTAACGCGCCTTGGTGAGCTTCAAAAAGGCGAAGCTGTTGAATCTATTCAATTAGTGCCCACATTTTGGGGAAATGAAGCGGGCGTATTGGCAGGTCGTTTGTGTAACCGTGCGGTTACCATTGCCGATAGCCCTGCTCGGGTGAAAACAGGCGCTTTGCTTGATTTAGGTAGCGTTGATAAACCTAAAGACGATAGCGGTGTAGAAATTGATTTAGCCACCTTGCAAGCGTTGGAAAAACTCCGTTATAGCGTGCCAATGTGGTACCCCGACTATGACGGCATGTATTGGTCGGATGGTCGCACTTTAGATGTTGAGGGCGGCGATTTTCAAGCGATTGAAAACCTGCGTATTGTTGATAAAGTCGCGCGTCGCGTTCGTTTGCAAGCTATTGCAAAAATTGCAGACCGTAGCTTAAACAGTACACCAAACAGCATCGAAACCCACAAATCCTATTTTGCTCGCACAATGCGTGAAATGTCACGTAGTGCAGAAATTAACGGGGTTACGTTCCCCGGTGAGTGCAAGCCACCGCAAGACAATGACGTCGTGATTGTGTGGAAAACTAAAAATACTGTTGAAATTTATATCACAGTAAGAACGTATGAATGTCCGAAAGGAATTACGGTCAGTATCTTACTGGATGCTAGCTTGGAGAGCGCATAATGAGCCAACGTTTATCTGGTCAATCATTTGACTTTAATATTGATGGTGACTTAATTCACGTCGAAAAAGTGAGTCTATCCATTACTGATAATACCGCAGCCGCGCAAACCAAAGGTATGCCCGACGGTTTTGTCGCGGGTGATGTGAGCGCAGAGGGTGAAATCGAAATTAGCACTAAATATTTTGAGATTATCGTCGCAAAAGCGCGGGCGGCAGGTTCATGGCGTGGGATTAAGCCAATGGATTTCTTATGGTATGCCAAGGCGGGCAATGAAGAAATGAAAGTCGAATCATTCGGTAATAAATTGATTTTGACTGATATTTTAGATACTGACCCCAAAGGTGGCGCACTCACTACTCACAAAATTAAATATCTGGTTACGAGTCCTGATTTTGTGCGTATTAAAGGTATTCCGTATTTGGAGTCGGAATTAACTCAAACCCTTATCGGATAAGGTAATTTTGTTCATGGAAGAACACGAAAAAACACTCTTAACGATTGCCGTGATGGGCGCGTTAATTGGTATCGGGAAGATGTTAACAGGGGCTGAGCCCATTACGATTAAGTTATTTATTGGTCGTGTGATTTTAGGTTCAGCGACGTCTGTCGCAGCCGGAGCAATTTTAATTTGGATCCCCGACATTTCACCGATTGCACTCACAGGGGTTGCATCCGCATTAGGGATTGCCGGATATCAAGCGGTTGAAATGTGGCTGAAAAAGCGTGGAAGCACATTATTACAAGGAAAGTTAAAAAAATGACACTCAGTGAAAAACAAGCATTATTTACCGTGATGATTGCTAAATTGATTTTTTTTGCTGACGAGCACGGCTATCGTCTCACCTTTGGTGAAGCTTACCGCACGCCAGAACAGGCCGCAGCTAACGCAAAATCAGGCAAAGGCATTAAAAACAGTTTGCATACGCAACGTTTAGCCGTCGATTTTAATCTGTTTAAAAATGGTGTATGGCTGACAAAATCCACTGACCATCAGCCCCTTGGTGAATATTGGGAATCTATCGGGGGAACGTGGGGAGGTCGATTTAACGACGGTAATCACTATTCGTTAGAGCATAACGGGGTTAAGTAATGACAAAGCAACTCGCGCTAATACTTGCGTTATTACTCTGTGCATTTGGCGCAGGTTGGCGAGTCAACGGGCTTTATCACGACAGCTTAGAGCTAACAGCTCAAAAAGTGGCAGATAAAACCCGTATTAATCTTGAAGAAATATCAAGCCAGTCAGGCCAAGCGCTTGAGGAAAAATTGGAGGGGATTGCCAATGCTGCCCCCAGAGAAATACGCACTGAAATTATTAAGCCTGTGTTTACTAACGTTTGTGTTAGTGATGAGTTTGTCAGCATGTACAACCAAACCGCCGACAATATCGAGCGTGAACTATCAGGAAAACCTGTTAAAAAAATGCTCGACGGACATTCCGAGACTCGCGGGAACAACAGGCCGTGATATCTCAGAGCCATTAGAAAAAATGGCTATTTTATACGGTCAATGTGCCGCACGGCACAACCAATTAACGGACGAAATCAGAAAGAGAAAGGAACTATCTCATGACTAAAAAAATTATTACGTTAACTATCAATGAAAAAGACGTTAGCTTTGAGCCAAATATCACGGCTTATAATGGCATGATTAACGATATGTCGATGGACAATAAAGTTGCCCCGCTCACCACTTATTTAAAACGTATTGTCACCGCTGAAAGCAAAGAATATTTAGACGAATTACTCAGCTTTCCGGGGGCTGCCGCACAACTTGCCGAAGCAGTAAACAAAGAATACGCGCCAAAGCTGGAAATTAGCGTAAAAAACTAAAAAACCGTGTTCGTGCAATTGAGCGTAATGAGTTAGAGCAATTCATTGCGCTCAGAAAACACTATTTACCTCATGAGCCGGACACGGAAGAAAATCTCGCTACTGCAATCTGGTTAGATAACCGTCACTGGGAAAACACGCAAATTGCAGTCGCAAACGGAATTGTATTAGCGTTTAAAGGTGACTCATGAGCGAGTTAGATTTTACTCTCAGCCTTATCGATAATATCACAAAGCCTATTAGACAAGTGCAATCGGCTGTCTCTAATTTTGCTAGGGACAGTCAAGTCGCCTTTGGTAAAATTGCGGTAGGTGGTGCAGGTCTTGCCGGGGCGTTCTGGTCTATTAAAAGCATTCTTGACCCTGCCATTGAAATGAATGACGCCATGATGAGTGCATCATTACAGGGTATTGATGATGGCATTATGTCTAAAGTGTCTAAAGACGCCCTGAAATTCGCATCCCAATACGGAAAATCATCCATTGATTTTGTCAATTCCGCTACGGCAATCAGCAAAGCCATTAACAATGTCACGCAGCAAGATTTGCCGCAATTAACCCGTATCACAAACACAACCGCAGCGGCATTAAAAACTACATCAACCGAAGCCACCGAATACATGGGGCAAATGTTTAACCAGTTTGAAAGCCAAGCCAATGCCGTCGGTCATGTTAAATTTGCCGAAGATTTGGCAGGTAAGGCCGTGTATATGTCAAAAGCATTTGGCGTATCGATGGCTGAAATAACAGGTTTGATGGAGGGCGCAAAAAATGCAGGTACGCAATTTGGCGTCGGGATTGATGAGCAGCTTGCGGTATTGGGTGAACTGCAAAGAACTCTAGGCGGTGAGTCGTCGGGAGCGTATGAAGCATTCCTTAAAACAGCTACCGATAGCGGTAAAAAACTCGGCCTGTCATTCGTCAATGCGTCAGGCCAGATGTTATCCATGCCTGAAATGTTGGATAAATTACAGGCTAAATATGGCGCAAGCATTGAGGGCAATTTAAAAGCCCAGAAAGAAATTGAAGCGGCCTTTGGTGATTCTGCCGTCGTGGTCAAACAGCTTTATGGCAATGTTGATATTTTGCGTAAAAATATTGGTTTCTTAGGTGCCAGTGATGGAATGAAGCGCACCACGGAGCAAGCCGCAAAATTAGCCAATCCGTGGGAACGGCTTATGTCTATTTGGCAATCTATCCGTATCGCCATTGGTATGACGTTATTACCTGTCATTACCCCATTAATCGATAAACTCGCGGAGGGCGGTCAAACCCTTGTACGTTGGTTTACTTTATTCCCTAATATCGCGCGATGGGTCGGTTATATCACGATGGGAACACTCGGATTTGCTGCTGCAGGTGCTGCCGCCAATATCGTGATGGGTATTTCCAAATTTATCATGGCAGGGCTAAGTATCATCATGGGCGTATTTAGTGGCGTGCTAAAAATTGGCACCGCTGCTATTTGGTTATATAGCGTTGCAGTAAAGGCGTGGAGTGCATCACTGAAATATCTGCGAGGGGTATTAATGGCAGTATCGCTGCAATCAAAAATTGCGGGTGTCAGCTTTTCATTTATGAGCTGGCCTATCTTATTGGTAATTGGCGCCATCGCGCTTTTAGCTTATGGCATTTATAAACTTATTCAACATTGGGATGATGTTAAAGCAGCAGTGATGAACACCACCGCATTTAAAGTGGTAGCAATTGCCGTGCGTGCCGTCGGGCTTGTTGCTATGCAAGCATGGGAATGGATGTCACAAAAGTGGCAAGAGTTTACAGCCTATTTTGCCGATACATGGGCATTCAAGGCGCTCATGATTGTGATTGATACTTTGAAATCTGCATTTATTCAAACGTGGCAGGCAATTACGGATGGATGGAATGCGGTTTGCAATTTCTTTAGTGACTCACCGATTGATAAAACATTTGAAGCAATGGGAAATAGTATTAAAGCTATTTTTTCAAAGGTTTGGCAATCAATTACTGATTCTTTCCGTAGTGTCTACAACACCATTGTAGAAACACTAAATTACCTGCCGGGCGTCAATATTGAAACCAAAACAACGGGAACCGTTGACGGCTCACCCGCCCCAGCAGGCGCGGCAGGTTTATTAGTCGGTGGGCAACTTAGCGGTGTAGAGAAAGGCGGCATTAGTCGGCAAATCAGCAATAACCGAACCCAATCGATTGATAACAGCAAGCGATACGATACAGTAAATATCAATGTGACAAACGGAATGTCACCAACGGATTTGGCGGAATGGACTGCGCTTGATAATGGATAATTTACTCTACATTGATTTATTAATTACAAACCGAGATTTGACATTAAACTCCGGCAATGAGCCGGAGTTATGCAATAACCGTCAATCAATCACCCAAGATGTGGCACACCGTATTATTGAAAGCGGACTCGCCACCCAATTAGTGGCAGAGCGTAGCCCAACATTACGCGCGGACATTCGCACGCAAATGGAAATATTAGTTGAAAGTGACGAGCGATTGGTACCGGGTACAGTTGTAATTGATGAAGAAAATACTAAGCGACTTTGGGTAACCGCTGATACTTATGATTTTGGCCGTATCAATTTAGGGGTAAATTATGAACAGTAAAAAAATCCCTGAAATTGATTATGAACAGGTCTTACGTGATAGCGGGATGCCTGTCTCAGAGGAAGAAATTAGCGATAAATTTGCGGAAATTGTTCACGATGAGGGCTTTGTTACTAACACCTCGGACATGTCACCGTTTTGGCGCCTGATTAATACCATCGTAACAAAGCCTGTTCGCTGGCTTACGGAAGCATTAATTAATGTCACCTTGAAAAATATGTATTTAGCCACTGCATCAGGGCAATGGCTAGATATGTTTGCATGGGGCGTCAATTTAACGCGCAAGCCTGCCACCGAAGCAAAAGGCGTCATCCGTTTTTATCGTGCTGCAGGTGCGGGAACAGTCACCATTCCAGCCGGAACCATAGTGCAAACAGAGCGTATCAACGGAATTATTTACAGTATGAAAACCGTTGAAACGAAAGCGATAAATACCGATAGCGCATTAGTGCCGGTTATCGCTGAAAATGCCGGAGGGGCTTACAATCTTGCTCCTGGTTATTTTCGTATTTTACCCGTAGCGATTGCAGGAATTGAGCGTGTTCAAAGTGAAGAAAATTGGTTATTGGTTCCGGGTGCGAATGCAGAAAGTGACAATGATTTGCGTGACCGCTGCCGCAATCAATACAACTTAGTCGGTCAATATCATACCGATGCGGTTTATCGCGGCATTATAGCGAATGTTGTTGGTTTGAGTATTGACCGTATTTTCTTTTTACATGATGCGCCCCGTGGCGCAGGTACCGCCAATGCGTATTTGTTATTGGACAGTGGCGTCACCAGTCAGCCATTTATCGACAAAGTGAATGATTATATTAATGCACAAGGCCACCACGGGCACGGTGATGATATGCAGTGCTTTCCCATGCCGGAAACGCAACATACATTAAAAGTGACTTTATTTGTGCAAAGCGTGGAAAACCTAACTACTGAGGAACTGCAAAAACTCAAACAAGATACGGGCGATTTGGTGCGTTGTGCGTTTCGTGAGAACACCAATTATGACGTTAAAAAAACATGGCCATATTCGCGTTTTTCATTCTCAAATTTAGGTCGTGAGTTACATAAACAGTTTTCCGTCTTGGATTCTATTGTGTTTAGCATTCCCGACATTGTCAGTGATTTAAGCGTGCCACGACTAAAATCACTGACGATAGAGGTGAAAAATGCCCGAGTTTAAAGACCGATTAAAACGGTTGCAGTTGCCGTCATGGATGAACCAAGGCGAACCCGCCACGCTATTGCGAGCCGCAAAGCGGTTTTGGGACATCATTTACGGCTGGCTCACATGGCCTTTGGCGCAGTTAGACCCCGACACCTGCACCGAACCATTATTAAACTTGTTGGCGTATCAGCGGGATATCCAGCGTTTTAATAATGAACCCTTGGATTTATACCGTAAGCGCGTGAAATATGCGTTTATTAATGCCAAGGACTCAGGCAGCGTCGCGGGATTTATTGACATTTTTAAACGCCTTGGCGTTGGCTATGTCGAAATTAATGAGAGACAACCTGATATTGATTGGGATGTCATTATTTTACGCGTCAGTGACGGTCAAATTGCGAATAACCCTGATTTGTTGCTGCAAATTATCCGTCAGTACGGGCGAACCTGCCGCCGCTATCGCTTTGAAGTCATGGCAGTGCATGAATTAGGGATGCGTGTGGGCTTTGTTGAAGCTGATTATATTTGCTATTACGCCACGCTCCCAAATCAACCACTGTTTATTCGAATCGGACAAATTACCGCGTCAAATGAAACCTTTGGCGCATCATTAATGTAAAGGACTACATTCATGGCATCAGTTATTACCACTGCTTTCGAAAATTGGAAAGCCCAAGAAGCGGCAAGCGGTAAGGCCGTGTTGTTGGATGAATTCGTGTTCGCCAATGTGCCGAATTTAGACCCGACACAACCGATTGACCGTAACGAAAAGTTACCCCTTGCAAATCAAATTGTTCACCGTCAAGCGGTCAACAAAGCAGGTTTAGCCAGCGAAAATGCCGTGGCCTATAGCGTCACATTGGGCGCAGAAGTCGGTAACTTTGATTTCAACTGGATAGGCTTATTAAATAAAGCATCCGGCACGGTGGCCATGATTACTCATGCGCCAACCCAAAAGAAACTTAAAAATCAAAATGGGCAGCAAGGGAACGTATTAACCCGCTCATTTATCTTGGAATTCCAAGGCGCAGCCGAAGAAACCCAAATCAAAACCAGTGCAGAAACATGGCAGATTGATTTTACTGCCCGCTTGTCTGGCATTGATGAAATGCAACGCCTGATTAATGTTGATAGCTACGGCGCAGCCGCTTTTTTTGATGAAAGTTTTGAAGTTACGCGCAGTGGTGAACAATTCACCGTCAAAAAGGGGCTGGCCTATGTGGGCGGGTTGCGTGGACTGTTAGAACAAAATCAAATATTAAACGGCCTACGCAATACCAAAGTGTATGCGGATTTTAGCTATCAAGGAAACATTGTCAGCCAGTGGCGCACCGTAATTAAAATCACCGTTGCCGCAACACTGGCTAATTATGTTGATGCCGCTGGATTTACTCACCAAGTATTTGCCATTGCCAGCATTGATGCGTCTGGAAATGTTAAAGATTTGCGGCCTTTGGGCGCATTAAGTGACCAAGAATTATCAGCCCTTGAAACCCGTTTTAAGCTGGATTTAAGTAAAAAAATTGATAAGGCCAATATCACTCATCAAACAGGCAATAGTACTGAGTTAGTGGCTAGTCAGCAATTGGTTACTACAGAGGCAGGAAAAAAAGCGTCAAAAGAAGAACTCAATAACGGTCTAGCATTAAAGTTCGATAAAACAAGCGTGGCTCAAAGTACAGGTTCATCAACAACTCAAGTTATGAGTCAGGTGGCGCAAACTAAATTCTTTACGCCTAAATCGACGTATGACGTCGCAGCGGATGGTGAAGCTAAAATTAAATCACCTTCAGGTCTATATTTTTCATTTTCATACGGGGGGTATGCAGGAGCAAAAGATAGTAATGGCGCAGTAATTTGGCAATTTGACCCCAGTGGTATACTGACTCATGGTGTTATTCCAGTTTCCAAATTATCAGGTTTATCTCAAGTGTCGGGTACATCTGAAAGCGCAGTAATGAGTCAAGGGGCATGTTCTCGGGAGTTTGCACCTCGATCTTCTTTTTCAATCACTGGAAGTGAACCGAGAATAAATGGAATGTCAAGATATCTGTTTGTTTCGTCAGGGGGGTACTCAGGGGTAAAAAACAATAGCAATGTCCCCATGTGGGAGTTTGACCCGACGGGAACATTAGTGAGCGGCACAATCCCCGCCCAGAGAGTTTCTGGGTTACAACAATTGGGGGTTGGTCAGTCGTGGAAGGATGTAAAATCAGCAAGGAGTCTGGGTGTTGTATATGTGAACTCGACGGGTAAACCCATTGTTATCGCTGTTAGCGCCATTCTTAAGGAAGGTGTGAATTCGGTATTAACTCTTGTTGTGAGCGGCGTTGATATTATTAGTTCAGCGGCAACGAGAGCAGGATTTCCAGTACGGGGCAACGTTTCTGCAATTATTCCCCCGGGGGCTGAGTATAGAGTGAAAGGCGAAGATGTCTCAGTTGTTCAACAATGGGTGGAGCTAGCATAATGAATTATTACAAAGATAAAACAACAAATACAGTCTACGCATATGATGACGCGCAGTTATCTCAAGTTGCTAAATTGACTGAGCTTGAATTTTTATTAAGTGAGAAAGAGCCGCTATTTATTGTTGCTCAGAGCAATCTACAGCAAGCTCAATTTGAGCTTGACGACTTAGTTGAGTCATTTAATGAGGATTTGTCAGAAGATGAAATTAACGCGCTAAATGAGAAAACAGAGGCTGCAAAAATTAACTTGGATAATCAATTAGCTGAGTTCGATAATATAGCGCAGGAATATCAGTCACTCAAAATTGAATATGATTCCGTATTGCCCGTTGTTTTTGACATTCGAAGCAATATCAGTTCAATGAAAAAAATGACGCCAAAAGAAGTTGATGCATGTTTGAACCCTCCCGTATCAAAAGAGCAATTAATTGCAGAAGCTGAGCAGCAAAAGCAATCACTTTTAGCTGAAGCGAACAATGCAATTGCACCACTGCAAGATGCTGTAGATTTAGATATGTCAACAGATGAAGAAAAAGCACAATTAACCGCATGGAAAACATACCGCGTTTATTTAAATCGCGTCGATACTTCAACCGCACCGGACATCGAATGGCCAGTGAAACCATAACCCACCCAAAGTGGTGCAAGTCATTGATGAAAATGTCCCCGACTATGTCGGGGTTAACATGTTCGATGGTGCCAGCACATCCGTTTGTCTACGGACTTGGGCAAAAAACCGATACAGGCTGCTATTTAAGCCCAACCAACGCCATTAACCATATTGCAAAGAAATTGGCAGGTGTGGGTGAAACTGACATTGTTGTCATGATGGTCTGCGCTAAATCACAGGTCGAATTTATGTCATTGTTGCAAGTGTTTTCGTCTGTATTTCCATTGCCTGTTTTCTCACAGGTGGAACGCATGGCAAAAACAGCGGCTAATCTGCAAGTCACCAAAATGCAATTGCCGGGCAAACAGTTTGGCGGCTTACCCAAACCGCAGGCACTATCAACATCAACAAGTCGGGCAACAATTAATGCCCAATTGATAGAACAGGCAAAAAATAGCGCAGGCAGCGCAAGCGGTATTGATGCCATGAAATCTGCTATGTCCGGCTTTAAATCAGCAAGAGAGAACGCACTTAAAGAGATTGGCAATAAACTCACTGATTTACTCGGAAAATCCGTGGTTATTTGGAGTTTTACGGGCAAAGGTACAGGCGATTATTTAGCGGAACGGCTACAAAAAGATATCCCTGAGCCAGATGCCATTTTTACATTGGCTACACTGTTTGCAGGAAGCGAACTGGCACCACTAAAAGGAATGCTTCATGATCCAACAAAATCAATCAACAGCACAGAACCCGACAATCACGCTCGCCCTTGATGGTGAAGCTATTCCGCTGAAAAACATCAAAGTTAATTCGTCTATTCAATTTCAAGATAAAGACCAGTCCGGTCAAACGTCTAGCACATCCGTAGCGGAGCAAGGTATTAAGCCTCAAGAGTTGCGCATCACGGGTGTGATTAATTTTATTGATGAAAAAATCCTCACGCGCCTATTTACCTTAGCGAGAGCCACAGAAAACGGGAAGCTAAAACGTTATCGGGTAGCAAATCATACCGCTAAAGCGATTAATTTTCGCATTGGTACTTTTACCAACAATATTGATGCCAGCGAAATCGACGGGCAAATGGCGTGGCAAGTCACGTTCACATTAAGAGAGCATTTATCCGTATCGGAGAAAAAAGACGCCAGAGCCGCAGCCCAAGTCAAAGCGAAAAAACAAACGGGCAACCCGAAAGCACCGACGGCAGGGTCACAAGAAGAAAAAGACGAATTAAGTTGGTTTGAAAGCACGGTTTTGAAACCGATTGATGATTTAGGGAATAAATAATAATGAAACCCATTAGCCGCTGTTATTTATCTAATGATGAAGTCCATATTGTGGATGCTAAAATCATGCTTGAACTATCAGCCTGTGGTCGTGGTTTTTTGACGGTTGAGACAGAAAATGATTACACAGGTAAATTAGTTCGCTTTGATACGGGGTACACGGATTCATTGTATCGATATTTCACTGGATATGTTGAGCGGTCACAACCTGCCGATAATGGCTTTCAAAAATTGTTTGTTCGTGAGCTCGTTGGCTTGTTTGATAAAATGTGGCCATGTTCATTCCAGCACCCTACATTAAAAACCATCACCGACTATCTACACGAAAATAGCGGCCTAACCTTTATTTTACCCGATGCGCAATATATCAATACACCTATTCCTCATTTCACCCACAATGGTACCGGATATCAACTACTCACTAATTTAGGGGCAGTTTTTAGTATCACTGATTATGTATGGTACCAAATGCCCGATGGTAAAGTTTTTGTCGGCAGTTGGGTTGATTCGATGTTTAAAGCCGATAACCACGAAATATCTACAGAGTTTTCGAAAAATCAATCTGCAGGTAACAGCGCCACTTATCCATTAATCCCCGCTTTACGTGCTGGAACCGTGGTAAATAATCAGCGGGTTAATAAAATTCAGCTTGAAAATGACGATATTACGCTCTACTGGACAGCCGCAAATCCACTGACAGGGAAAGCCGAAAATAAGAGCCCAATTCAAAAACAAATTGATAAGGCTTACCCCGAATTATCCGCAGGTTTACATTTACCAAAATTCGCGCGAATTGAATCACCAAGCGAGTCAGTTAGTGCCGGTGATATTTCTGACCCATTCAGACCGAAATATGCCGTTGACGTACAATTGCTAGATAGTGACGGTAACGAATCAGCCGCACCAACTTACAAAGCCGTACCTTTACCACTACCAATGGCAGGCGGTGAAAGCGGTATGTTTCAATTTCCACCGGAGGGAACATTAGTCGAAATTGCTTTTGAGGGCGGCAGGCCAGATAAACCGTTTATCCGGCAAACGCTCAGTCAAAATAATACCCTACCGGACATCCAACCAGGGGAGCAATTGCAGCAACAGCGCAAAGAAGTTTTTCAACGTGTAACGCAGGATGGTAGCTGGAACCGTGAAACAGACCAGGCTATTAGTGAATCGTCAATGCTACGCATTATCAAAGCAGACAAAGAACAGCGTGAACTGGTTGCAAGGGAAGCCACAATACAGGCCAATGACACATTAACCGTTTTAGGTACCCGAAAATTATTGGCAGGCGCAATACAGCAATTATCCGAGGGTGACTACTCAATTGCGACATCATCAAATTATGTCGCCAGTATTGAAAAAGACATGACTGTTGAGGTTGGGCAAAGGCTAATTGAAAAGGTTGGGCAAATAAAACAAAGCATTGCAGGCGCACAGCAACAAATCATAGCCCCCATTGTTTGGATAGGTAGCCAACAAATCAACGTCGCACAACTGATGATAGACACATTAGAGGTTGTTAAAGAATTAGCAGAACTGACAGCCGCACACACTCACAGCAACACGGGCGCACCATTAAACGCACAAGCTATCAAAGGCACTGGCACCAAGTCAGACAGCTTGAATAAAAAGTATTCTCCCGTCATTGGTAAGTAAAGTTATCGTCCACCATTTGCCCACATCATGTGGGCTTTTTTATACCTGCAATATAACAGCCTGCAAGCCACACAGTGCGCACCAATTATTATCTAACAGAACTTAATCATTAAATTGGATCGCGTTCCCTGCATGGCGCAGGAGAAGCACAGCCCCCACGAAAGAAAAGATTTCACCACGTAAAACGCACTACACCGCACCCGCCTGCACAATTTGGATCTAAAAATTATTTCAGTTTTAAAATTCTACAAACCATATCGCCAAGCCGCGCCAATACTAGGGAGTTGCAGAAAATCTCAAACTGAAATGTGTGAAAAGAATTTCAATAGATTTCAGTTTTTAGATCACGAAATGGATCGCGCCAAAAATGCAAAATAATGAAATATATAAGTATTTTTTATTTTACGTGAGTTTGATTGGATCTCGATATCAACCATGTAATTTCAGAAAGCCAGCAATCATGCGGCTTGAGAGGAATTGAAAAACTGAAATGAACTGGAAAATTATTTGGGGAAATTAGCGTGACATACCTTAGACAAAATAAATCACGCTGTGACATGTCACGAAATTATTGTAAGCGGCCTTGAGTTACTTTTGCATTAGCAACTGATTCACTATCAATATTAACAATGCAGTGATAGGTCATAGGAACCTTTGCATTAAATCCATTTGTGAATTTAAGTTCATCACCAACAAGAGTCATTTGATTATTCTTTTCATCAAGCAAGTACCGTGAAAACATAGGTGTCATTATTCCATCAGTCCACTCGTAATCGTACTTTGAAAGTTTTTGAATATTGGTTTTACAACTTACAATTAAATCCGCATTTTTCATCATAGAGTTTGCGATGCACTCTCCATCATTCTTAGCACATGCAACAGGGTTTGTATTTGTTGTTTTATTCTCAGAATCACTACTAGCGAAGTAATAAACAATACCTGCAAAAATGACTAGGGCAACAAGACAGCCACCTGCTTTTTGTTTTGCTGTTACTCCGGGTTCTTTCACACCACAATGCGGACATTGTTTTGCTTTGTCTGATACTTCCTTTTTGCATTCTTTACATTTTACTAAAGCCATATCACCCTCGTTAATAAATATTGAGTGTCCATCTTCATTTAGAGTGGTGGACGCAAAGTGGACATTAGATAAAACAAAGGGGCTGCGTTTTCACGCAACCCCTTGATTTAATTGGTGGAGCTGGCGGGAGTTGAACCCGCGTCCGAAATTTCTACATCCTCGGTACTACATGCTTAGTCTAGTCTTTAAATTCATTTGCCAACTGCGGACAGACACGCCATCAACAAACTATCCTGATTAAATTTAACGCTGCAACCCCAGGCAAGGCATTCACGCGATCTCTTTTGGGTTTGACCTCTCTTGATCCCCGTCTTAAGAGCGGAAGCTAGGGAGAGAGGGCTCTAAGCAGGTTATTAAGCTGCTAAAGCGTAGTTTTCGTCGTTTGCGACTATTTTTTTGCGGCTTTTTACGAGGCCAACCGCCCCTCGGCATGCACCTTGGGTTTCGCAAATCCCGTCGAATCCAGAATCAGCCCCAAGTTGTTGTGCGCAGTATAACAGGAAAATACTCTATAAAGCTAGAGGTTAGCGGTTAGAATGTTTCATTATACGTGCTTTATCGAGCTGCCATTCACGTTCTTTAATATCAGAACGTTTATCGTGAGATTTTTTACCTCTGGCAACACCGATTTTAACTTTACACCATGCATTTTTCCAGTATAGGGAAAGTGCAATAACGGTATAACCTTCACGATTGACTTTACCGTAGAGTGTATCTAGTTCACGTTGATTTAGAAGCAATTTACGGCTACGAGTTGGATCACAGACAACATGCGATGATGCAACTGTCAGTGGAGTGAAGTTTGCACCGAATAAATAAGCTTCGCCGTCCCTTAAAAGAACGTAGCTATCTCCAATGTTGGCTTTGCCTGCTCGGAGTGATTTAACTTCCCAACCTTGTAGGGATAGACCCGCCTCGAACTCCTCTTCGATAGAATATTCGTGGCGAGCACGCTTGTTCATAGCAATTGTTGCTGAACCGGGTTTATATGGTTTTTTCTTTGTCATAGTGCAATCATTATACTGTAAGCTGAGTTGAAAGAAATCTTTCTAAGCTGATATTTTTTTGATTGTGCAAATCTTGCCCTATGTGGGTTTTGTTTTTTGTTTAACCAATCAAAGATGGTATTATACGCTCAGTTTTTGGGGATAGGAATTGATATGCCACAGATTAGCCGCTCTGCGTTAGTTCCGTTTAGCGCAGAACAAATGTATAAACTCGTTAATGACGTTATTTCATATCCAAGCTTTTTGCCTGGGTGTGTCGGTAGCCAAATTATTAGTCATAGTTCTGAAGAAATGACCGCTTCTGTTGAAGTGTCAAAAGCAGGCATTAGCAAAACTTTTGTCACAAAAAATGTGCTAGAAGATAATAAGTGCATTCATATGCAACTTGTGGAAGGGCCATTTAGTAAATTAGCGGGTGGCTGGAGATTTATTCCTTTAAGTGCTGACGCTTGTAAAATCGAGTTTCACCTTGATTTTGAGTTTACAAATAAATTGATAGAGCTTGCATTTGGTAAAATTTTCAAAGAATTAGCAAATAATATGGTTCAAGCTTTTACTTTAAGAGCGAAGGATGTTTACAGTGTCTGAGCTGAATATTGAAGTGACATATGCGCTTCCTGAAAAGCAATTTTTGCTATCGGTTAAAGTTAAAGAGGGTAGTACAGTAGAAGAAGCGATACTTGCTTCTGGCATCCTAGCTCTTAGGGATGATATTGACCTTAAAAAAAATAAGATTGGTATTTATAGTCGCCCCGCAAAATTGACTGATTTAGTGCAAGATGGGGATCGGGTTGAGATTTATCGACCTTTGATTGCAGATCCAAAAGAATTACGTCGTAAGCGAGCTGAAAAATCTAAAGAAAATAAAAAATAAGTCACCTTATTCTAGAGTAGCAAACCGAGCAAAAGCTCGGTTTTTTATTGAAATTTATTTAATTTAAATGAGATTAAATAAATCTGTAATAAAGACATTTATAATAACAACCTGCCTAGGTAACTTTTAAAAAGACAGGGCGTTATTATCATTCTAAGTAGCTCTAGTGTCTTAGGTTATTCCGCTGCTTTAGTTTCTGATACTTTTGTTTCAGCGGCTTCCATTGATTCTTGCGCGGCAAGATTTTTCTCGTTTTTGATGTCAGTCAGAATGCCATTACGATCAAAGATCAGAGTTAAAGTTTCTTGCTGAACTGGGTCATGACCAAGTTCTTGGCGGAAAACATAATACCAAGTCTGAGTACCAAATGGGTCAGATAACATTGGCGTGCCCAAAGTATAAGCGACTTGTTGCTGTGTCATTCCTTTTTGGATCTTAGCAACATCTTTCGCTGTGAGGTAATTACCTTGGTTAATGTCTGGGTGATAGACAAGACGTTCCATCATTGAACAGCCCGTAGACATTAATGCGAGTGATAGTGCTGCAGCAGTTAACAATTTATAACGCATGGATATCTCATTCCTTTTGGAGTCAGAACATCAATGATAATCGACATTGATACAATTTAAAACCTTCCTTATCGACTCTAAGACCACATAAGCATAAAAAAGTTGTCAAAAATTATGCTGCAAGTAACTCTTTAGCATTGGCAAGCGTATTTTTTGTTACCTCAGAACCAGCAAGAAGACGCGCAAGCTCTTGTAATCTAGCTTTTTTATCCAGTAATTGCATGTGAGTTTCTGTTTCTATGCCATTTGTCTCTTTACTCACATAAAAGTGATGATGACCACACCCAGCGACTTGTGGTAAATGTGTAACGCACATCACTTGCGTTGACTCACCGAGTTCACGTAGTAATTTCCCTACAATTGCCGCTGTTGGCCCACTAATACCGACATCGACTTCATCAAATATTAATGCAGGTGTATCCATCTTTTTAGCAGTAATGACTTGGATAGCTAATGCTATACGTGATAATTCACCACCCGATGCAACTTTAGCAAGCGCTTGGTGTGGCTGCCCTGGGTTAGTCGTCACATTGAATTCTACTTTACAGGCACCATCGATTTGTAGTTGTTCAGGTATAAATTTTACATCAATGGTAAATAGGCCATGAGGCATTGAAAGTTGATGCATACTATTGGTAATTAATGTACTTAATTCTTGGGCATAGTGTAGACGTACATGGTGTAAACGTTCTGCACATTCGAGAGCTATATGATGATTTGCTTGTACTTGCGCATTTAAGGCTTCTGCGTCTTCATTCTGATTGACTATCTGTTCTTGTTCACTTAGTAATTGCTGAAATAATTCAGGTAAGGCTTCTGGTGTGACATGGTGTTTACGTGCTAAGTTAATTTGTTTAGAGATACGCTTTTCGAGTTCAAACAAACGATTAGGGTCAAGCTCATATTGGTCACAATAGTGCTTAATTTCATCACTGACTTCGCTGACTTGTATCGATGCTTCTTCAAGCATATCAAGTAGCTCTGAAAATTTAGGGTTAAGAGCGACCAAATCAGTCAATTCATTTTTTGCTATATTTAATAAGCTAATAACATTTGCATCATCATTTTCAGAGAGTATTTGCGTTGTTGATTGCCCAATAGCTAAAAATTGCCCATGATTAGCAAGCTGTTTATATTCTTGGTCTATCTCTTCAAATTCTCCTTGAACAGGGAGGAATTCATTTAGTTCTTTCAGATGGTATTCCAGCAGCAGCTGCCGAGATTCACGCTCTTGCATCTGTTTTTGAAATATGGCTAATTGTTGGCAGGAATCATGCCATGTTTGCCATGCTTTTTTCATTTGAACAAGCAGTTCTTGCTGGTTTGAATAAGCATCAAGCAGGGATTTTTGATGAGCGCTATCTAGCAAGAGTTGGTGTGCGTGCTGGCCATGAATTTGGATCAGTAATGTGCCTAGCTCTCTAAGTTGTGATAAAGGAACTGAAACGCCGTTAATAAAGCCACGTGAACGCCCGTCTGGAGAGATAGTACGACGTAATAAGCACTCACTTTGGTTATCAAGTTGGTGTTCTGTAAGCCAATTGGCAGCCATTTGTGCATCTACTAAGGAAAAGCGAGCGCAAAGGTCAGCACGTTGTGCACCGGGACGTACCATATTGGCTTCACCCCGATTCCCTAGACACAGGCCAAGTGCATCAATAGCAATAGACTTACCCGCACCTGTTTCACCAGTTATGGTTGTCATACCATTACGGAAATCAATTTCTAATTCACGGACGATGGCAAAATTATTGATTGTTAGTTGGGTAAGCATCTGCGCTCTCCTGTAAAAATACACACCTGTGTTTTAATACAGTGTATGACTGTTTTTTTATACAGTAAAGAGGCAGAGTGAAAAAATTAAAAAGTTTTTTTAGCCCATCCTAGTTTTGAACTTAACGTATTGAAATAATTATAATCTTGTGGATGAACTAAATTAAGGTTTTTATTACTACGTTTAACAATGACTTCCTCGCCATCCTGAATAGGGAGCATAATTTGGCTGTCACAGCTGACTTCATAATCAATATTTGTTCGTAAGAATTTCAGCCGAATACTGCTGTCACTGCTAATGACTAGAGGCCTTGAGGATAAGGTATGTGGAAACATAGGAACCAATACAATCGCATCCAAATTCGGGGTTAAGATAGGGCCACCAGCAGAAAGAGAATACGCTGTAGAGCCCGTTGGTGTGGCGATAATTAAGCCATCAGAACGTTGAGAAAAGGCAAATTTTTCATCAATATAGACCTCGAATTCGATCATATGGGCAACTTTGCCTGGGTGTAGAACAATTTCGTTAATTGCGCTGCTTTTACGGGCTTTTTGGTTAGCTTTAATAACTTGAGCTTCTAGCAAAAAACGTCTTTCTTCACGATATTTACCTTCAAGAACACTCGAAAGTTGTTGTAATGCGTTATCAGGGTCTAAATCAGTAAGAAAACCGAGATTACCGCGATTTACACCAATAACTTTATTATTATACCGAGATAAAATACGCGCAGCGCCAAGCATGTTGCCATCTCCCCCTACGACGACAACTAAGTCAGCCTGTTGGCCTATTTCAGTTAATGTCCCGGTGTTGGCATTGGTTAATTTTAAATCTTTAGCAACTTGTTTATCGATAATGGCATGATATTTTTTTGAAACTAGCCAATGGTATATTAATTCATGAGTCGCCAAAGCCTCAGGGTGCCTAGGGTGCCCGACAATGCCTATCGTTTTAAAATGTGGTTGTGGTGTATTATTGCCCTTTTGCATACTTTTTTGGCCTCTGATTGTATGACTTCCCTTGAATCCCTGTATTAGATCCCCATAATACTCTCATATATGGGATTAATGCTAAATACGCGGAGATATTCATGAGTAGTAAAGACCAAAACATGCATAATGAGCAAGCTTTTGAACAAAATGAATCACAAAAAGTTCAAGCTGAGCAAGAAGCCAGCGTTCAACAAGCTGATGAGTTACAAGCAGACGAACAAGCGTTAGCCGCGCGTATTGCTGAGCTTGAACAACAGTTAGAAGCTTCACAAAAAACTGAACGTGAAGCGATGTTACGTGCACACGCCGAAATTGAAAATATTCGTCGTAGGACTGAGCAAGATATCGAAAAGGCACATAAATTTGCACTGGAAAAATTCTCAAATGAATTATTGCCAGTGATTGATAACTTGGAACGTGCAATAGAAGCTGCTGATCACGAAAGTGAAGAGTCTAAAGCGATGTTAGAAGGGCTAAATTTAACGCTAAAAACCTTCTTAGATGCAGTGGCTAAGTTCGGTATTGAGCCTGTAAGTGAAGTGAATGTGCCATTTAATCCTGAGGTTCATCAAGCGATGACGATGATTGAGTCACCTGATCACCAATCTAACCATGTGATTGATGTGATGCAAAAAGGGTACACGTTAAATAACCGTTTACTCAGACCTGCAATGGTGATTGTATCTAAGTAATTGATAAAATGGGATACTTAAGTATCCCATTTTTTATGTCTACAACCTGAAACTATTCACTAATCACTGGCGCCCAATCAATGGGGGTTTTGCCCTGCTGAGCTAAAATCTCATTTGTTTGTGAGAAATGCCCGCATCCGAGAAAACCACGGTGAGCAGAAAGTGGAGAAGGGTGAGGTGCTTTCAGAACATGATGGCGTTTGGTATCAATAATTTTACCTTTTTTCTGGGCATGTGAGCCCCAGAGTAAAAAAATCACACCCTCAGTATTTTCATTAATTGCTTCAATGACTTTATCTGTAAATGTTTCCCAACCTAAATGAGCATGAGAATGTGCATTGCCTTGCTCTACGGTGAGGACGGTATTAAGGAGTAAAACACCTTGTTGAGCCCAACTGAGCAAGTAACCATGAGACGGCCTTTGAAATCCATCAATATCCTTTTCGAGCTCTTTATACATATTCACTAATGATGGGGGGGGCTTAATACCAGGAAGTACGGAAAAAGAGAGGCCATGGGCTTGCCCTGGTCCATGATAAGGGTCTTGTCCTAGGATAACGACTTTAATATCGGAAAGCTCGGTATACTTAAATGCATTAAAAACGTCGTCTTGAGCAGGGTAGATTACCTTACCATTTTTGCGTTGCTCTGCGACATAAGCCAACGTCTCTTTGAAATAAGGTTTTGATTTTTCAGAGCCAATAACATCGTGCCACGTAATGGAGTTTGACATGAAATATTCCATAACAATGAATTTATGAAGGAACAATTATATGAACCAGTTGATAACCATAAGCTTACTGGTTCATGAAGGAGAGATAAAGCCCCGATGTTGACGATTAATTCAAAAAAAAATTGAAATCTTGTAAAAATAGTTAAAAAAACAAATTGTGAATTTTGATTTAAATCATAAAGTTGAGCAGTCCAAATTAGTTGCCAAATGGAATAATTGATAAATATCAAAGAAACAAGAGGGTCTAGCTGGTATAAAATATCTATATACATTGGTTAGACCAAATATCCAATTGCAAGTTTTTATAAGATTAATGGTTAATGTAGCTTCGATTTATTAAGTAAATCGAATGCAATCTAGCTCGAACGTGGAGGTCGACATGATTACAGGTATTCAAATTACAAAAACTGATAATGCAGCGCTGTTGAATTCGTTCTGGTTACTGGATGACGAAAAAAATGAAGCTCGTTGCGTTTGCGCGAAAGCCGATTATAACGAAGGGCAAATCGTTGCTAAAGACGAATTAGGTACTTTTGAGTATCGCGAAGTGCCTTTGGAAATGAAGCCAACTGTGCGCGTTGAAGGTGGCCAGCACTTAAATGTTAACGTATTAAGTCGCGAAACATTAGAAGATGCAGTTAAAAACCCAGAAAAATATCCACAATTAACAATTCGTGTTTCTGGTTATGCAGTGCGTTTTAATTCATTAACGCCTGAGCAACAGCGTGATGTTATTACTCGTACTTTCACTGAAAGCTTGTAATAAATATTAAATATAATTACATCTAATAACGTATATTAAATTCTAAAGCCATTGTTAGCAATGGCTTTTTATTTGTTACTAATAAAGTTGATTATTTCCCACCTTGGTTATTTGTATTTCAATATTCTTCCAACAAATATACTTGTTAGGGAGAACTCATGTCATTATCTACACAACAAACACTATCAAAAAAAGATGAATATTTTTTTGTTAGAGAAAACTTAAATATTTATTTACGGCATCAGCACCAAGCGGTTAAACCTTGCACAACAGAACTATGGCCTAAAGATGTAGTAAGAGAAGATTTTTTAGGGGGGCATGCACAACAAAGTGATTATATTTTAGCTTTATTATCTCAGGGGGCCTATGATAAAGATTGGCGGTATATACAGGGGGTTCAAAGGTTAAATAATAAAGAGGTTTATGATCTTGGGATTAACGCTGAATTATTGAATGACGGCCAAACAGGGTTTCAGGCTAATATCTGTCGGTTTAATGATTTATATATTCTTTGTTTTGCTGGTACTAATGATATTATCGATTTTTACAGTAATATTCGTCAAGGTCTTGGTCTTTATGATTCTCAATATTTTCAAGCCGTTGGTTTGATGAATATTTTATCCAATGCAGTAAATGGAAATACGATCTGTACAGGGCATTCATTAGGTGGAGGATTGGCATCAATTGCAGCGTTAGCAAGTCAATCGCCCTGTATTGCATTCACTCCTGCTGGATTGGCAAAAAACACTATTAATAATATTGGGATTGATTATCACGTTGCTGAAAAAATTGCACAAGAAGGGTTGATACGCTATTACACGGTGCAATATGACTGGCTTGATAGATTGCAAAACTCTTTACCAATCCCTTCTGCGTTGGGAAATTGTATTAAAATGGCTTATAGCGAACATAGCTCTTGGAAAAATTGGTTACCCACCCGTTTATTAACAAGAAGTTTTATAGCTCATTCAATGCTTAAGATTATTAGGGTTATGTGCAAACATAAACCATGGAATAATTGGAATGCAATTACAGGTGAATATAATAAAATACAAGAAATACCACTGGAAATTTTTCCCACTAAAGAAAAAAAACAAGAAGTAAGTTGGCAAGAGTGTTGTGAAAATGCAATGAAAAAAGGAAATATAACTGAGTTTTCAGCACTTTTATCATTAGACCATAAACCTTGCGACATTAATTTTCTTGCTCAGCACTCAGTGAGAACAGCTAATGGGCAATTTATGAAAATTTTAATTGAATCCCGTTATGGCCAATCAATTAAAATGTTTCAATCAAGAGAACAAAAAAGTATTTTACATTTAGCGGCGCAAAATGGTTGTTTTGTACAGTCACAACTGTTATTAAAAAATGGATTAACAGTTAATATGAGAGACAGTTTAGGGAATACTCCTTTACATGATGCTTTAAATAGTCATGCTCTCGATGTTGCCGCATTATTATTGGAGAATGGGGCTGATTGGCGTATTAAAAATAATAAAGGCTTAGATTGTAAGGATATACTTGGTAACCATATTATTAAATATGATTTATTAACGCCTGAAGGCAAACAAATGCGAGATAAAGCTTTTCAAATGATGAGCTAAATAAAAAACGGGCCTAAACCCGTTTTTAGTGACTAGTTTTTGTCGTTATCTATTGATACGGAATGGCTAGCCGGAGTACGACGTTTCCCAATATTTTTCTTGTCGCGATGGCGTACTTTTTCTTTTTTCTTGGCTTGTTCTTCTTTTTTCTTTTCTTTACGCTTAGCAAGCACTTTCTTCGATGGTTTTGGTTTATTTAACATCGCGTCTGAAGGAGCTTTAGTTGTTGGACGTAAAGAATCAACAACACGGATCTTGATAGGCTCTTCAATATAACGAGTAATTTTACCAAATAAAGGGAAATCATGCGCTTCGACCAAGGAAATTGCAGTTCCTTTACGGCCCGCTCGGCCGGTACGGCCAATACGGTGCAAATACACATCTGCAGTTCTAGGTAAGTCAAAGTTAAAAACATGGCTAACGTTTTCGATATCTAAACCACGAGAAGCCACATCGGTTGCAACGAGTACTTTAACTTGGCCATCAACTAGGCTACGTACCGCTTCATTACGCTTAGCCTGTGGCATTTCACCTTCAAGATAACAAGGTTCGATACCCGCTTCACGTAACCATTGGACTAATTCACGCAAACGCTCACGCTTACGCACAAAGACGATAGCTTTGGTGACTTCATCTTGTTTTAACAAATGGCACAGTAAGGCTGTTTTATGTTCTAGTGTGTCAGCTCGGTAATGAAATTGCTGAATTTTTTTACGCTCACGACGAGAAGGGTCAGCGTCAATTTCAATTGGGTCTTCTAATAAGCGCTCAGCAAAGTCACGAATAGCTTCGCCTTCAAGAGTGGCAGAAAATAGCATGGTTTGCTTGCGCCAGCGTGTTTCACCAGCAATTGTTTCTATATCATTGGCAAACCCCATGTCGAGCATGCGGTCAGCTTCATCAAGGATCAAAATTTCAACGGCACGGCAGTCAAAGTTTTCTTCTTTAATATATTGGAGTAGACGGCCTGTTGTTGCGACGACAATATCTTGATTTTCGCTGAAAACTTCAGCGTGATTCATATAAGCAACACCACCCGTGATTGTTGCGATGTCTAAGTGATTATGGGCGCATAGTTCTTTTGCTTGGTCAGCAACCTGCATAGCTAATTCACGAGTCGGCGTGACAACTAGAACGCGAGGCGGCCCTGATTTCTTTCTTGGGAAATCAAGCAAATGTTGGATCGCAGGCAGTAAAAACGCTGCGGTTTTACCTGTTCCTGTCGGGGCTGAACCTAATACATCGCGGCCATCCATTGCAGCAGGAATTGCTGCCGCTTGAATCGCGGTTGGACGTTGATAGCCTTTATCTGAAAGCGCATCAATTAGGCTTTCATCAAGTTCTAGTTCAGTAAAAGTGGATGCAGTCATGATATACCTCTATTTGGGGCGCTGATTATAAACAGGTTAGCAAAATTGTTCACCTGAAAAAATCAGCTTTGCTCAAGTGTAACTGTTTTCACTACGGACAGGGAGTGATATATCTGTGGATATGAGTGAAATATAGAGAAGATAAATAATTGAAGGAGGAGGGCGAGTTTCTCCTCCTTCATGCATCGCTAGCTTAGTATATTAATTAACCATGTGTGATAAGGAATACCCACTAAGTCAATGAGTACCGCACCACTGAGTGGCACAATCATGAAAGCTTTCATTGAAACTTGTTTGTAGCGTTCACATACAGAGGACATATTTGCCATTGCATTTGGTGTCGCCCCTAAACCGTGTCCCATTAAACCGGCACACATTACTGCAGCGTCGTAGTTTTTGCCTAATAAGCGGAAAATGACAAAGACAACTAATAGAATTAAAATAATGACTTGTGCCAATAGGATGGTGAATAATGGCAAAGCAACCGCTTTTAGTTCCCATATTTTCAATGACATCATGGCCATCGTTAAAAATAGGCCAAGTGAAACTTCAGAGATAAGGTCAACGGATTTTTGGTTGATACGGAACAATTCTACTTGGTCATTAATATTGCGGATCACAATTGCAATGATCATTGCCCCAACATAGCTGGGTAGTGAAAACCCGGTTGCCTTGGTAAATTGCGCTGAAGCGAGTTGACCGATGACCATAATCCCTAAGACGAGCGCTAACATTTTTAAAAAAGCGTGAGCATCGATAGATTCAATTTTTCCTGCAATAGTTTCAGGAACTTGAACTCGCTCAACGTTTTCATCTGCTTTAATCTGAACGTTAAATTTCTTAATTAAGAACGTGGCTATAGGGCCGCCAAGTAAGCTTCCTGTAATTAGTCCAAAAGTTGCCGCGGCAATTGCTGCAACTGTTGCAGATTGCACACCAAGGCCTTCAGCCATTCCACCAAAGGCAGCCGCACCGCCATGGCCCCCAGTAAGTGAAACACCACCAGCCATGATACCAATAACGGGGTCAACACCGAGTAAATGCGCAAGGCCTGCACCAAAGGTGTCTTGGAAGATAACGACAAACCAGCAGATAAACAGGTAGATAAAGAGTAACCGGCCGCCACTTTTTAAGATGCGGAAGCTGCCATCAATACCAATAGTCGTAAAGAAAGCGACCATTAAAAAGGTTTGTAAACTTGTATCAAAGTTGATTTCGGCTAAGTTAAATGATTTAAGCCCCCAAATAATCAGACTAACGAGAAAACCACCAATGACGGGAGAAGGGATACAAAAGCGCTGTAGCCATTCGATGCGTTTTTTTAAGTGGATCCCCATGAGTAGGCAGATCACCGTTAGGAAGAGGGTTGAGAGTGTGTCGAGGTGTAGAATCATATTTTTCCCTTTTTAACTGTTGTCTTTCACGCTACAGCGTTGTTGGCCGCGCTCCGTTACCCTAATCACATACTTTTGTATGCTCCTAGGGATAACATCACTTGCCGCCTAGCTGTAACGCGAAATTCAATAGTTAAAAACCATTAAGTTATTGCGCTACGGCTAGTTTGATAATCAACTTCAAAGCTATTTTTATTGTGGTGTTTGAAAATTAATTATCTTAACAGCGTGAGAAACAGTGTATTTATCAGTCGAGTTGTTGTGTTGTTTTATTAAAATAAGTATTGGTAAATCAAATAAGCCGCGAGTTTGGCAGTATGGTTGTCAATATCAAATTCAGGGTTGCATTCTGCGATATCAAAAACAGCAATTTTTTGGCTGTGCTTGATAATGGCAAACAGTTCATCAAAAATTTCAGTGGAAATGCCTTTTGGTGCAGGCGCACTCACGCCCGGTGCGATAGCAGCAGAGAATACATCTAAATCAACGGTGACATATAAATAGTCTACATCGTCAATGAAGTTTTTAATCTTTTCAATTACTTGAGGAAGCTTAGAGTAAGCTAATTCTTTATCGCGGATATATTGGCAACCCAATTTATCTGCGGTGTCGAATAGGACTTTTGTATTGCCATGATCAGCGATGCCTAAACATAAATATTGGAAAGGGCGCTGGTGCTGCTGACACAAGATGGCAGATTGTAAAAATGGGGTGCCAGATGTGGCGACAGGGGCTTCGCGTAAGTCAAAATGTGCATCAAAGTTGATAATACCAATCGTTTTACCCGCTTGATACTGTTCAACATAGTCAAACAAACCTTGGAAGCTTGCGAATGCAACTTCATGACCACCGCCAAGGACAATCGGCTTTTGGTTATCAGCGAGGAGAGCAATAAGTTGGTCGGATAAACAGCGCTGTGCAGCTTCTAAATTGCCATCATCACAGCGGATTGTACCAACGTCTTTGATTGCAAGTGGTTGATGAATAGGTAACCCTGCCAGCTGATGACGAATTGCATCAGGGCCTGCTTTAGCGCCTTGGCGGCCTTTATTGCGTCGGACGCCTTCATCAGAGGCAAAACCAATTAATGCAAATTTGGCGGGTGTGTGTTTGTTCATGACTTGGTGGATGCGCAAGTGTTCTTGTGTTTCACCATCTGTGCGCCCTTGCCATTGGAAAGGTTGTGTCATAATTACTCCAAGTTAATGAGTTTAGTGATGTTATGCGCGGTTTGGCTGGTGTGCGTGATAAACTCATCCACGCGATGTGTAGAACGAAATTCAGGTGCCATAACTGAAACGACGGCTAATACATCATTCCCTTTGAAAATCGGGGCAGAGACACCCAGTACGCCTTCATCGATTTCACTTACAGACACGCCGTAACCTTGTTGGCGTATCTTTTGTAAATCTTGTTGTAGTTTCAATTTTTGTTGCTCAGTAGTTAATTGTTTTGCATGAGCCTCAAATACTTGGTTTTGGTATTGTTCATGACGAAAAGCTAACAGCGTTTTCGCACTTGCACCTTTGATTAAGGTATTACCGCGGCCAATAATAAAAGAGCAGCGTAGTGCTTGTTCACTCTCAATCATGTCGACACAAATGGTTTCCCGTATATTTGAGGTGATAATCGCCACGGTTTCTTGGGTTTTTTTCGCTAAAGTTTGTAGCTCTTGTTTAGAGGCGCTCATCAATAAACTGTGGTGATAGTATTTTTCTTGATTTTTGATACTCTGCGAACCGACGCAATATGTACCGTATTGTTTTGCGTGAGATACAAATTCCCAATCTATGAGAATTGTCAGTAGCCGATAAACGGTTGATAATGGGATGTCTAGCGCTGAGGAAATAGACTGTGGTGTCACCGGAGAGGCGCAAGTTGTAATGTAAGACAAGATGTCTAAGGTTCTATTTATACTGTTCATGGCATCTCCTTTTTTTCGAACTTATCAGTAAATTTTTTCCGTCTCAAATATAATTCTCATAATATGAGAATTATATTGTAGCAAATAGGTTAAATTATGACTTTTATCTGCTTAAAATGAGAATGGTCGAATAAATATTAACCAATAGAGTGCCTGAATGTGTAAGCAAGAAAAGAATTACCGCAAAGGCGGTTTTACGTTTAAACAGTTTTTTGTGGCTCATGACCGATGTGCGATGAAAGTGGGAACGGATGGTGTGCTATTGGGCGCTTGGGCTCCTGTAGAGGGGATCCAGTCTGCTTTAGATATCGGAAGCGGTAGCGGGTTAATCGCGTTGATGCTAGCACAGAGAAATGCAATATTACGTGTTGATGCTGTTGAATTAGATAATGATGCAGCAGCGCAAGCACAAGAAAATTTTATTGAATCACCATGGGTGGATCGTTTACAGGTCATCAACCAAGACATTGTGAGCTACAGCCAATCATCTGCAGCGCAATATGATTTAATTGTCAGTAACCCGCCTTACTTTGAACCTGCGGTTGCATGTCGAGATGAAAAAAGAGACCAAGCAAGATATACATCGACGCTAACACATGATGTTTTACTTGAAAGTGCGAAAGCTTGCCTTGCTGCTCATGGACTATTTTGCTTAGTGCTGCCCTATGAAGTTGGTGAAAAAATGCAGAAGATGGCTGAGAATTCAGGTTGGTTTACCGCTTTTCGCGTCAATGTTAGTGATAAACCTACAACGGTCTACCATCGCATGCTATTGGGCATTCAACTGCAAGAGACACAAACACAAGTGACATCGCTGGCACTCAAAGATGAAAAGGGTGAGTATACCGATGAATTTCGTAAACTCATTCAGCCATTTTATGTGAAATATTAAAGCCGGCTCAAAGGCCGGCTCTAGCTCATGTTATTCAGGTTTTAAAATAGTGGGACCTGAATTAGGAAGTGGTTCTGGGTAATCTAAGGTGTAATGTAACCCACGGCTCTCTTTGCGTTCTAATGCACAGCGAACCATTAACTCAGCGACTTGAACTAAGTTACGTAATTCAAGTAAGTTATTTGAAATACGGAAATTAGCATAGTAGTCATGAATCTCTTGCTGCAATAGATGGATGCGACGCAGTGCGCGTTCAAGGCGCTTCGTGGTTCTTACGATCCCCATATAATCCCACATGAATAGACGCAATTCATGCCAGTTATGTTGAATAACAACCTGTTCATCTGAATTATGTACTCTGCTTTCATCCCATTCAGATAAATAGGGAATTTCATCGATCTGTTTGATCGTTTTATTAATGTTTTCTGCTGCCGCCCAGCCGTATACCAAGCATTCTAATAGCGAATTGGAAGCCATACGGTTTGCACCGTGCAAGCCGGTGTAGCTAACTTCGCCAATTGCATAGAGATTCGTGATATCAGTCATACCAGCTTCATCTACAATAACACCACCGCAGGTATAATGGGCTGCAGGAACGATAGGGATGGGCTCTTTGGTCAGATCGAGCCCTAACGTCATCAATTTCGCATAAATCGTTGGAAAATGATTTTTAACGAAATCGCTAGGCTTATGGCTGATGTCTAAATACATGCAATCAGCCCCAAGACGCTTCATTTCATGGTCAATAGCTCGTGCAACAACATCGCGAGGAGCAAGTTCACCACGATCGTCGTGATCGGGCATAAACCGGCTTCCATCAGGGCGCTTGAGGTAAGCCCCCTCACCACGTAATGCTTCGGTTAATAAAAAATTACGTGCTTGTGGGTGAAACAAACAAGTCGGGTGGAATTGATTAAATTCAAGGTTAGCAACACGGCAGCCAGCTCGCCATGCCATTGCTATGCCATCACCAGAAGAAATATCTGGGTTTGTGGTATATTGATAAACTTTAGCCGCCCCACCTGTGGCGAGTACAATTGTTTTCGCTCGAATAGTTTCAACTTGTTCTTTTTGGCGGTTCCAAACGTAAGCGCCTAAAATTCGTGGTGATTCAGACGCATTGGAAAGGATAAGGTCGACGGCATTATAACGTTCTTTAATATGAATGTTGGGATGGGCAAAAGCAAGATCGACTAAGGTGGTTTCAACTTCTTTTCCTGTCGCATCGGCATGATGTAAGATCCGGCGATGGCTGTGACCACCTTCACGAGTTAAATGATACTGTGTTTCGCCGTTCTCGGTAACTTCAGTATCGAATAAAACCCCTTGGTCGATAAGCCACTGTACGCAATGTTTCGCATTGGAGGCAATAAACTCAACCGCTTCTTTTTGACAGATACCTGCACCAGCAATTAGGGTATCTTCAACATGGGATTCGATGCTGTCTGTGTCATCAAAAACAGCGGCAATACCGCCTTGCGCGTAATAAGATGCCCCTTCGCTGAGGCTGCTTTTACTGAGAATGGTCACTTGATGAAAAGGGGCGAGCCGTAAGGCAGCTGAAAGTCCTGCGACACCACTCCCAATGATTAAAATATCAGTGTAATGCTGTGTGGATCCGTTCATAAGTGTTTGCATGTATATAATAGCATGTATTGAGTTTTTTATGTTAGCCTATCGAGTGTCCTATTGCTATTAGTGGATGGTTGTTAAGACACAGTATATTGACCTAGCGCTATTTACGTATTCAAATGGTTTTACTGTGATAGCTATCGCATTCATATTTAAAATCTGTATGCTGTCTTATGAGTCAGTAAGATTATTATAGGCATTTGTTTTAATAAGGATCTTTAAGATCATCTAAGTAATTTTTTTATCGGTTTTGTAAATTTTTGACTATTTTTTTAGATTAAATTGAACTTCAACGAGTTCTACTACTCAAAGTAGTGCTTGCTTTAGGAAGGGAGAACATGATCAAGTTAACATATTATCGGCCTGAATTCGGGAGATATTTCCTGGAATGAGCGAGCAACTGACCGACCAGATTTTGGTTGAAAAGGTACAGAAAGGCGATCAACAAGCTTTCAACTTATTGGTGATAAAATATCAGCATAAAGTCGCGAGCCTAGTATCCCGCTATGTACCGCAAGCGGATGTGCCTGATGTTGCACAGGAGTCATTTATAAAAGCTTATCGTGCCATTGGTTCATTTCGTGGTGACAGCGCATTTTATACTTGGCTTTATCGGATTGCGGTAAATACAGCTAAAAATTATTTAGTTGCCCAAGATAGACGCCCACCTGCGTCGGACTTGGAAGCGAGTGATGCAGAAAACTTTGAAACCGCAGGTGCCTTAAAAGAAATTTCGAACCCAGAGAACTTAATGTTGTCTGATGAATTAAAGAAAGTTGTTTTCCGAACCATCGAATCGCTGCCTGAAGACCTCAGAATGGCAATTACGCTTCGTGAGTTAGATGGTTTGAGCTACGAAGAAATCGCAGAAATAATGGATTGCCCAGTTGGCACCGTACGTTCTCGGATTTTTAGGGCAAGGGAAGCAATTGACAATAAAGTTCAACCACTGATTCAACAGTATTAATATGTTAAATCAGTCAATTAAATATAATTGTGATGCAATTAACTGAAGGTAATTGGGCATGCAAAGAGAGAAACTTTCCGCAATGATGGATGGCGAAGTACTAGACTTAGAACTGGTCAACGCTATTTCACGTGATTCAACGTTAAAACAACGTTGGGAGAGCTATCATCTTATTCGTGATACTCTACGTAACGATACTAGTGAAGTCATGCACTTTGATATTGCAAGTAAAGTTGCGGCAGCATTAGAGAATGAAGCTGTGCGTATTAATCCTCAGGTAGTTGTCGAATCGCAGCCAGAGCCTGCGACTTGGGGGGCTTTCCCATTCTGGGGCAAAATTCGTCCTTGGGCGAGCCAGTTGACTCAAATTGGTGTTGCAGCGTGTGTATCTTTGGCCGTGATTGTTGGTGTTCAACAATATAACCAAAGTACTGCTGTTGACTCTCCTGTTGACGAGCCAATGTTCAACACGATCCCTGTCGGTAGTGGGGCGCCAGTTAGCTTGAATATCTCAGATAACCAATTATTTGGTAATGAGCAGCAAATTCAACAAGTTGAACAACAAAATCAACGTATTAATGCGATGCTTCAACAATATGAAATTGAAAGACGCTCGATGCTTAACCAGCAATATCAAGAGTCTGCACAACCTGCGTCTTCAGCAGGAGTTAAATTGCAATAATGAATAAATGGTTATCCGTCATCTGCCTGACGGGCAGCCTGATTATTTCTAATCAAGCTTCGGCATCTGAACTAGATGCCGATGTTCTTTTTAAAGAAATGGGAAATGCTGCCCAGAACCTTTCTTACGAAATGTCTTATATGACATTCAGCCCGCAATCAATAACACCAGTACGTTATCGTCATGCAGTCATCAATGGTGAGCCTGTTTCACAAATGATCCAAATGGACTCATCGCGCCGTGAAATTGTACAAAAGGGCAATAAAATCAGTTATTTTGAACCTGGTTTTGATGCTTTTAGCTTAAACGGCAAATATATAGTTGATAACTTACCGTCAGTAGTTTTTGCCAATTATCAACAGATTAAGCCTTATTATAATTTTATTGATGCAGGGCGTACCCACATTGGCGATAGGCCCGCATTAGTAATTCGCATAATATCGAAAGACAACTCTCGGTTTAACTATGTAGTATTAATCGACGAAGAAACGAAATTGCCATTACGTATTGACCTTCTCGATAATAATAGCCAAACATTAGAACAATTTCGTGTTATCTCGACGGTGCTAGATAGCCAAACAGTGAAGGATTCATTACTCACATTAAGTAAGGTAAATATGCCACCATTATTGATTTCCCCTACAAATGGAAATCCTTCTTTTAAATGGCAAGTGGGCATGTTACCTCCAGGTTTTGAAGAAATATCTCGATCTTCGCGAAAATTGGCGGAAGATGACGTAGTAGAAACCGCGATGTTTAGTGATGGTTTATTTACCTTTTCTGTAAATGTGACAAAATCAACTAAAGGCCCGTTACTTGACCAACCGCTTCAAAATGGGCGTCGGACTATTTACACAATGACGCAAAAGCAAAATGTCATCACTATCATCGGTGAATTACCGTTAGCAACAGCACAAATGGTCGCAGGTAGTATTCAGTTTCGGGAGTAAATTATGGTAAAAGAGTGGGCAACAGTAGTCCGTTGGCAAAACGGTAGAGCTTTATTGCGCTATGGTTCTTCGTCCGGGTGTGGCAGTTGTAGTGCTCGAAAAACCTGTGGTTCTTATGCTTTAAGCAAAATAGGGCCAAATACGGAACATGAATTAGAAATTGCGATTGAGCAACCGCTAGTTGAGGGGCAAAAAGTTGAAGTCGGTATTCCTGAAGGAAGTTTAATTCGCTCAGCGCTATTAGTTTATTTAACGCCTATTTTCGGGTTATTTATTTTTGCTGGCTTAGCGCAGGCGTTTGATTTTGAGCAGCTCTGGATAGCGATTTCAGGTGTAATTGGTGGTATTATTGGTTTTTATGTCGCGCGTAGACTCGCATCAAATTGGCGTGATGATGAAGCTTTTCAACCCGTCGTTTTACAGATTGGGTTACATCCAAACGAGCTTTCAGTGCAAATTAATTGCTAAATTTCAATATGTTGAGTTAGAAGGTTAATTTGATATTATCAATAGAAGGGGAACATATGTTTCCCTTTTTTGTGGATGAGAGTTAGTTAGCAGGCAAATAGTATTATGACAGATATAGTATTATGACAAATCAGGTCATTAACATATTTTGTCAGTTTTGAGTTAGAAATTACAATAGATTGATTATGGCTATAAAAATGGTTGAAGTGAGTCGTATTTATACTGAATTAGGGCGACTAACCTACCTACCTTATGTAGGTTTACAGTTGTTTTACATTGAATCTTTGTGTTAGCGGGTTCTTATATGTAAAATGCAGCTAATTAACAATCTTGTGATAATCATAGCATTTTAGTTTTGTTGCGACATTTGCACAAAACTGATTTTGTAAGGCAATTTAAAAGAAGATATTACCTTGAAAATCAATAATATAAGAAACTTTTCCATCATTGCTCATATCGACCACGGTAAGTCGACCTTGTCAGACCGCATTATCCAAATTTGTGGTGGTTTAACCGACCGCGAAATGGCAGCGCAAGTTTTAGACTCGATGGACTTAGAGCGCGAGCGTGGGATCACTATTAAAGCACAGAGCGTGACGCTTGATTATAAAGCTTCAGATGGTGAAACTTACCAATTAAACTTCATTGACACACCGGGTCACGTTGACTTCTCTTATGAAGTATCTCGTTCATTAGCAGCCTGTGAGGGTGCTTTGCTGGTGGTTGATGCAGGGCAAGGTGTTGAAGCTCAAACCTTGGCAAACTGCTATACCGCTATCGAAATGGACTTAGAAGTGGTTCCAGTCTTAAATAAAATTGACTTACCCGCTGCCGATCCTGAACGTGTTGCTGATGAGATAGAAGATATTGTTGGTCTTGATGCACATGATGCGGTTCGCTGCTCTGCGAAAACGGGTATTGGTGTTCAAGATGTAATTGAACGCCTCGTTAAAGAGATCCCACCACCTGTTGGGAATGCAGATGCGCCTTTGCAAGCACTCATCATTGACTCATGGTTTGATAACTATTTAGGCGTTGTTTCATTGATCCGCATTAAGAACGGAACATTGAAAAAAGGCGATAAAATTAAAGTCATGAGCACTGGCCAAGTGTATAACGCGGACCGTCTCGGTATTTTTACACCCAAGCGAATTGATCGCGATGTTTTGAATTGCGGTGAAGTAGGCTGGTTGGTTTGTGCAATTAAAGATATTACAGGAGCTCCAGTCGGTGACACGCTAACGGGAGCTCGTCATCCAGCGGATAAAGCATTGCCTGGGTTTAAAAAGGTTAAACCACAGGTTTACGCTGGGTTATTCCCTGTAAGTTCTGATGATTATGAATCATTTCGTGATGCGTTAGGTAAATTAAGTCTAAATGACGCCTCTTTATTCTATGAGCCAGAAACTTCGACTGCACTAGGCTTCGGTTTTCGTTGTGGTTTCCTTGGCCTATTGCACATGGAAATCATTCAAGAGCGTTTAGAACGTGAATATGACCTTGATTTGATTACCACTGCACCCACGGTAGTATACGAAGTGCAGCAAACCAACGGTGATATCGTGTATGTTGATAGCCCATCTAAGCTACCAGCATTGAACAATATTGAAGAATTACGCGAACCAATCGCAGAATGCCATATGCTGATGCCTAAAGAATATTTAGGTAACGTTATTACACTTTGTATTGAGAAACGTGGCGTTCAGACCAATATGGTCTATCATGGTAATCAAGTATCGCTGACTTACGAAATCCCAATGGCAGAAGTCGTATTGGATTTCTTCGATCGCTTAAAATCAACCTCTCGAGGATATGCATCTTTAGATTATGCATTTAAACGCTTCCAAGCATCAGACATGGTGCGTGTTGATGTTCTTATTAACAATGAGCGTGTTGATGCGTTGGCTTTGATCACTCACCGTGCGAACTCTCAACATCGTGGTCGTGAACTGGTTGAAAAAATGAAAGAGCTAATCCCTCGTCAGCAGTTTGATATTGCGATACAAGCAGCGATTGGTAACCACATTATTGCTCGTTCTACAGTTAAACAATTGCGTAAAAACGTACTCGCCAAGTGTTATGGTGGTGACGTTAGTCGTAAGAAAAAACTGTTGCAGAAGCAAAAGGATGGTAAGAAACGTATGAAGCAGGTTGGTAACGTTGAGCTACCACAAGAAGCGTTCCTTGCTATATTGCACGTTGGTAAAGACTAAGTTTACAAGGAGCCTCAATGGCGAACACCTTTGCCTTGATCCTAACACTGGCAACATTAATCACAGGGATTATATGGTGTTTAGACAAGTTTAAATTTGCACCTGCACGTAAAGCAAAACTCAAGCAGTTACAAGATGCAGCGAATGGCGCAGTGAGTGAAGCGGATGTAGCAAATGCTGTCCGCCGTCCATCATGGCTTGAAACAGGGTCATCTATTTTCCCTGTGTTAGCGATTGTATTGGTTGTGCGCTCATTTATTTATGAGCCATTTCAAATACCTTCAGGGTCAATGATGCCAACGTTGTTAGTTGGTGACTTTATGTTGGTAGAGAAATTTGCATATGGGTTAAAAGATCCAATTACCCAAACGACACTCATTGAAACGGGTAAGCCAAAGCGTGGTGATATCGCGGTATTTAAATATCCGAAAGATACTAACGTAGATTTCGTAAAGCGTGTTATTGGTCTACCGGGAGATAAAATTGTTTATAACCCGGATGCTAAAGAGCTAACAATTTACCCAAATTGTGCTGACAACAAGTGTACAGAGAAGCTGCCAATTGTTTATGGCCCTCTGGCTCCGAGTGAGTGGACAATGTTCCTTGATATCGGTTCTGTTGTTGACAACCAAAAAGGGAATTATGAAGTTCCGTTAGATCAAGCATTACCAAGGAATGCGCTACGTCAGTATGAGCGCAGCGAAAAATTAGATACTGTTGAGCATCAAATTCTTATTATTCGCCAAGCAATTACTGAAGCAAAATATTTGCAACCAGGCATGCCGAGGAATGAATGGATTGTTCCTGAAAAGCACTACTTTATGATGGGTGATAACAGAGATAATAGCTCTGACAGCCGTATGTGGGGCTTTGTACCGGAGGAAAATTTAGTTGGTCGTGCGGTATTTATTTGGTTAAGTTTAGATAAACAAGAAAACGAATGGCCGACGGGTGTACGCTTTAGTCGAATTGGTCCACTATAATTTGATTAGTTGGTTTAGCGAAATGTTGAAAATGCAGGTTTTCGTTTGAAAACCTGCATTATCCGAAGCATTATTGTTTTACCCAGTGTACAATATAAATTAATTAATATTATTGGCTCCTCAATTATTAACTCTCCCATTTTAACTTATTGTAACTAATAGTTTTTTATAATTAGTTCCACTGAGCTGCAAAAAATGTGGGAAAATAAGGTGTCAGTGCAAACGCAACAGTTTTGTAAAATGGGGTATTTTACAGGTCTGTTGCGTGTGCTTTTTTATCAAATAAAAATGGTTGGGCGCACATGAACCCCTATTTATTAGAAAGATTACAGCGTAAGCTTGGTTATCAATTCAAACAGAACGAATTATTAATCCAAGCATTGACACATAGAAGTGCAAGCAGCAAACATAATGAGCGTCTAGAATTTTTAGGTGACTCGATTTTGAGTTTTGTGATCGCAAATGACTTATACCACCGTTTTCCAAAGGTAGACGAGGGGGATATGAGTCGTATGCGAGCAACGCTTGTACGCGGAAATACATTAGCAGAAATCGCACGCGAATTTGAACTCGGTGAATGTTTACGTTTAGGGCCGGGGGAATTAAAAAGCGGTGGTTTTCGTCGCGAATCTATCCTTGCTGATACTGTTGAAGCACTGATCGGTGGTATTTTTTTAGATAGTGATATCCAAACGATCGAAAGAATTATTTTAGATTGGTATCAAAGTAGACTGGTTGAGATCAGTCCGGGTGATAAACAAAAAGACCCGAAAACAAGGTTACAAGAATATCTGCAAGGGCGCCATTTACCACTACCTAATTATTTGGTTGTTCAGGTTAAAGGTGAAGCTCACGATCAAGAGTTTACGATCCACTGCCAAGTTAGTGGTATTGACCAACCGATTAATGGTGTTGGCTCAAGCCGTCGTAAAGCAGAGCAAGCAGCAGCAGAGCAAGCATTGAAAATTTTGGAGCTTGAATGAGTGAATTACAATCCCACTGTGGTTTTGTTGCCATAGTTGGACGGCCAAATGTCGGTAAATCGACATTATTGAATCAATTACTGGGGCAAAAAGTTTCGATTACTTCGAGAAAGCCACAGACGACTCGCCATCGTATTATGGGGATCCATACAGAAGATAACTATCAAATTATTTATGTTGATACCCCAGGACTTCATATTGAAGAAAAACGTGCAATCAACCGTTTAATGAACCGCGCTGCATCCAGTTCAATTGGCGATGTTGAATTAGTTATTTTTGTTGTTGAAGGGACGAATTGGACTGCTGATGATGAGATGGTACTGACCAAGCTATCTAGCTTACGTTGCCCTGTGATCTTAGCGATTAATAAAATTGACAACGTCACTGATAAAACGGTTTTACTTCCTCATATTGGTATGATCAGCCAGAAAATGAATTTCTTGGATGTTGTTCCTATCAGTGCAGAAAAAGGTGTAGGTGTTGATACCATCGCTAAGATTGTAAAACAGCATATCCCTGAAGCAGTGCACCATTTTCCAGAAGATTACATTACTGACCGTTCGCAGCGTTTTATGGCATCAGAAATTATCCGAGAAAAGCTCATGCGTTTCTTAGGTGACGAACTGCCATATTCAATTACAGTTGAAATTGAACAATTTAAAGTAACTGATACGGGTATTTACCATATCAATGGCTTAATTCTTGTTGAGCGTGAAGGCCAAAAGAAAATGGTTATTGGTAACAAAGGTAGCAAACTGAAAACTATTGGTACCGAAGCTCGTATTGATATGGAAAGAATGTTTGATAACAAGGTTCACCTTGAGCTTTGGGTTAAGGTTAAATCTGGTTGGGCTGATGACGAAAGAGCATTACGCAGCCTAGGTTATGTTGACGACCTAAAATAGTAGGTGGCAAAGTGAGTGGTTGGCAGCGTGCGTTTGTACTCCATTCAAGGCCTTACAGTGAAACGAGTTTATTGCTCGATTTTTTTACTGAAGGTGAAGGAAAAATACGTTTACTTGCAAAAGGCGCTCGCCGTAATCGCTCACCATTAAGGGGGAGTTTACAGCCCTTTACACCTTTGCTCATCCGTTGGGGTGGCAAAGGTGAAATCAAAACCTTAATTAATGCGGATCCCGTATCTTTAGCCCTCCCTTTAACAGGTACCGTGCTATATAGCGGTTTATACCTTAATGAATTAACCGCGCGTGTATTAGAATTTGGTACACCATATTCTGCACTATTTTTTGATTACCTCTCCTGCTTACAAATTCTGGCTGCAAGTGAGCGCACTCCCGAGTTTGCATTGCGTCGATTTGAATTAGCTTTGCTTTCTTACCTTGGTTATGGTGTTGATTTTTTACATTGTGCTGGTAGCGGGGAACCTGTTTCTGACACAATGACTTACCGGTATAGAGAAGAAAAGGGGTTCATTGGCAGTTTGGTTGTTGACCAACTTAGTTTTACGGGTAAACAATTGAAAGCATTGGCGAGTCAAGAATTTCCTGACGCAGATACGCTTAAAGCAGCAAAACGTTTTACCCGGCTGGCATTAAAACCTTATTTAGGTGGTAAACCTTTAAAAAGCCGAGAATTATTTCGTCAGTTTACTTATTCACCCGTTGAACATAACAAACAGAGTTAACACTGTTTTTAATTTTATTTTTATCTAATTTGTCACGCCATTATCATTGCCATAAATCCTTTTCTCATGTGTCTTTTTAGCTGAATTAGCGTAATCAGACAACGCTAATTTTTTGCCGATATAAAATCTTACGAAGCGCTTCGCAAAAATAAAGTTCAAGTACTGAAACAGAGCTTGTGGATTGGAATTTGCTTCGAATGGTGAGAGATTTATTCCCTCAACAGAGAAAATTACAGTAGGATAGTGGGTAAATAAGTTTATTAGCATTTATTAATGGGGAATAAAAAATGGCAGAGCTTTTGTTAGGCGTAAATATCGACCATATTGCAACGGTTAGAAATGCAAGAGGAACGCAATATCCAGACCCTGTACAAGCTGCATTTGTTGCGGAGCAAGCAGGCGCTGACGGTATTACAGTGCACTTACGTGAGGATCGTCGCCATATTACAGATAGAGACATCACTTTGTTGAATGAAACTATTCAAACGCGTATGAATCTTGAAATGGCAGTAACTGAGGAAATGGTTGAAATTGCATGCCGTATCAAACCGACTTTTTGCTGTTTAGTGCCAGAAAAGCGTGAAGAAGTCACCACTGAAGGCGGTTTAGATGTTGCGGGTCAAAAGCAGAAAGTGGCTGATGCTGTAAAACGTCTAACTGACGCGGGTATTCTCGTTTCATTATTTATTGATGCGGATCATCAGCAAATTGATGCCGCTCAAGCGTGTGGCGCACCATTTATTGAAATCCACACTGGAGCTTATGCTGATGCTAAGTCAGAACAAGAGCAAGAGTTAGAATTTCGTCGTATTCGTGATGGCGTCGTGTACGCAGCAAGTAAAGGCATTAAAGTCAATGCAGGCCACGGCTTAACATACCATAATGTTCAACGTATTGCGCAGTTGCCTGAAATTTATGAGCTTAATATTGGCCATGCAATTATTGGGCGAGCTTTGTTTAGTGGTTTGGCCCAAGCCGTTGCTGATATGAAAAAAATCTTATTAGAAGCACGTAAATAATGGCCATTGTTGGATTAGGAACGGATATTGTTGAGATTGCTCGAATTGAGTCGGTGCTTGAACGAACCGGTGATAGTCTGGCGAAAAGAATTCTAACTGAGACTGAATTAGCCCAATATCAACAGCAATCAAAGCCAGCTCGTTTTTTAGCAAAACGGTTTGCTGTGAAAGAAGCGGCAGCTAAAGCATTAGGTACTGGGATCCGTAATGGTTTAGCCTTTAACCAATTTGAAGTCACCAATGACAAATTGGGGAAACCATTATTAAGTTTAACTGGTGAGGCATTAGAGCTAGCGAATCGGTTAAGAGTCACGCATTGCCATGTTTCTATTACCGATGAACGGCATTATGCATCTGCGACAGTTATCATAGAAAGTAATTCTTAAATTGATGTTATATCGAGCTGCCAGTAAAAGTCACTGGCAGCATTTAGGGGGAACTAGGTGGATAATTAAAAATAAGTGAAGTTAAGCCTAAATTTTATCCGCATGGTGAATGGCGACAAACTTATCCCAAAGCTGTTCTTCAGTCTCGATATGTTGGGGGTCAGTGATGATCGTATTAGTAATTGGGCATACAGACTGGCAAGTAGGTTTGTCGTAATGGCCTACACATTCAGTACATAGGGTTGAGTCAATTTCATAAATTTCGTCGCCCATAAAAATTGCATCATTTGGGCACTCAGGTTCGCACATATCGCAATTGATACAGCGTTTTGTAATTAATAAAGACATATCAGTTACTTACATTGTATTAAGTTAAAAACTAGTAACTTATACCTTGCACCTATTCGTTACTTTCGTTTGTTTTTTATATTTTTATGCCGTGTATTTTACCTTCAAAGTTTGAAAAAAGTAACAAAAATCATAATGTAGATGTTTTATATCATTTAAACGATAAATTTTTGTTTTTTGGTTATCAATTTTTTTATTTTAAAATATTGGTGTTTTTTATTGTTTTAGTGATATCCGGGTAGTTACTTTCTGATTTATAACAATCAGCAAGTTAAAATATAATAATATAAATTTAGACGAGAATGTAAATACACTTATACTGAAAATTTAAATTTAGATATGTGAAATAAAGATGGTTAATTTAATTATTAATGGTGTTTTTTATGCTAAGACTCCTCCTGTGGTTATGATTGTTATTAATCTCATTATAAAAATATAATTTTAAATTAGTTATTTTAAATAAGGGGCAAAATGCCCCTTGGGCACTAATTTAAATGTTCATAAAATATAACGCTGATATTATATGATACTATAGCTATGAGTTCTCCAGCTTTTATCTTTTTCAGCTTGGCTAAATATATGAATGAGGCCATTAGCAATAAACAGAGTTGCTGATTGAATCGTACTTCCAACAGTAAATTCATCAACATAGAGTAGTTTTATACCTGCTTTATCATCGATTTCATATAACTCAACGATTTTTTCGCTTAAATTATATCCATATAAGTATTGTTTATTCTCTACCGTATCATAAAATGCTTGAATATTACCAAGGTAGGATCTTAATTTTCCTTTTTGTGCAGGAGCATTTGGGTCGATTTTACCATTTTCAGCCATGGAATATACAACGTAAGTTTTATCTTTTGAGTGACCTAAAAAATAATTACGCTTTGCAGCGCTGAAGGTCATTGTTGTTGGATAAAACTCTTCAAATGAACCATCTTGTACTAAACGTCTAATGATAGCCATATATTTATTCCTTCTAATGTTAATAATGAATAATAATGTGATTGCCTAGTTATCATAAATAAATAAGTTAGATTTAAAATAATCTTTATTATTAGTTCATTTCATACATCTAATTAATAGAATAAATATTCACAAAGATTGAAAGTTATGATAAAAATAATAAAAAAGATAAAGGGTTAAAAGTATGTTCGAAAATCTTGGGGTTCTTAACTTCTGGACTTATTTGGCAGGGCTTGTATTAATCATTATTGTACCTGGACCTAATTCATTATATGTATTAAAAACAAGTACATCGAGCGGTACACGGTTTGGCTATCGAGCTGCTCTAGGGGTATTTACTGGGGATGCGATATTAATTTTCCTATCATTTATCGGTGTCGCGTCAGTGATAAAAGCATCTCCAACGCTATTTATGATAGTACGCTATTTAGGTGCAGCTTACCTGCTATATTTAGGTGGTAAAATTTTATATAGCACATTTATGCATAAAAAATCGAGTAAAGACGGCATTGAGACTATCTCAATCAAAACAGAAAAACATTTTACTCGTGCCCTTGTACTTAGCTTAACAAACCCAAAAGCAATTTTATTTTATATTTCTTTCTTTATACAATTTGTTGATTTTAATTACTCTCATGCATGGGTGCCTTATCTTGTACTGGCAACTATTCTAGAATTAGTTAGTTTTTTATACTTAAGCTTATTGATTTTTAGTGGTTACTTGATAGCCCGTTTTTTACGTGAAAAACAACTCCTTGCAAAGCTTGGAAATTGTACGGTAGGTGCGTTTTTTATGGGGTTTGCAGCTAAGTTAGCGATTTTCAGCAATTAAAATTAGGCTGTTATTATAAAAGCAAAAGCATTTTAATTGCGGTCATTCTAACATTTAAGGATAATCACGTGTAAACGCATTGGTTAGAGGTAAGAGTGACACAAATAGAAATTGATGAGTATTGGATGCAACAAGCCATTGAACTTGCGCTAAAAGCACAAGATCTTGGAGAAATTCCTGTCGGTGCGGTCTTAGTGAAAGATAACTATTTGATTGCTTCGGGTTGGAACCGCTCTATTGTTGATCATAACCCGACAGCACATGCTGAGATTATGGCTTTACAACAAGCAGGGCATGAGCTGTCAAATTATCGGTTATTAGATACCACCTTATATGTCACCTTAGAGCCTTGTATTATGTGTGCAGGTGCAATGATCCACAGCCGTATTAGCCGTGTAGTTTATGGTGCTAAGGACTTTAAAACGGGAGCTTGTGGTTCTTACCTAGATATCATGGGACAAGCAGGGTTAAATCATTATGTGGATGTTACTGGTGGTGTTCTAGAAAAAGAGTGTTCTTCAATGCTGAGTGCTTTTTTTAAGCTGCGTAGAGCCCAAAAAAAAGAACAAAAGCGCTAATAGGGTAAATTTTAGCGCTCCCATTTTATTTTAGCATGATTTATAACGGCTTCTCAGGTGCTTTTAGTGGTGTGATGGGCGTTTTATCATCGGTTTCATCGGTATTTTGCGCTGGATGTAGTGAAAGCAGATACTTTCCTAATGGTAGTCTTTTTTCTTCGAGTGTTTTAGGTGGTTGCGTTACAGAACTCATTTTCCCTAAGTGTGTAGTACTCACTTTTTCAGGAATAGGGGACTGGTTTTGAATCGTTAGAGCTCCACCTTCTGTATGATCCTCTGGGGAGATTAAATAAATAAGTGATTTTTGTGCAATATCAAGCGCATGCTGTTTTCTTTCTTGGCTTTGTAGGTAACCAACTAAGCTTTGATGATAACGACGAATATTCTCAACGTAACGATAAGCCTCGTGGCCACGTGCATAACCATAAGTGAGCTGTGAGTAATATTTTTTCTGTGTTAATAAAGGTAAACGGGCTTTTACGTCTAGCCACCGGTTAGGGTCTCCACCTAACATTTCAGTTAATTTACGTACATCCTGCATATGCCCATATCCCATATTATAGGCAGAAAGGGCGAACCAGATACGGTCATCCTCTTCGATGGTTTCAGGTAAACGTTCCATAATATAAGCAATATACGCGGCTCCACCCTTAATACTTTCTTCAGGGTCTAACCTGTCAGCAATACCCATTGTTGTTGCCGTTGGCTTGGTTAACATCATCAACCCACGTACCCCCGTAGGCGAAGTTGCTAAAGGGTCCCAATGGGACTCTTGCCATGCGATAGCCGCTAACAATTTCCAGTCAATTACCTGAGCGTACTTTTCAAACAGCGGTTGATATTCGGGAAGTTTGTTATCAATTGCTTTTATAAATGCCATTGTGTCGAAATAATCGAAAGACTCTACATGACTAAAATATTTTTCATTAAGACGTGCGAGTAATTCGGTCTCATGGCTGAGATTAAAGAAATCAAGTAATGCAGCGTCTAAACTGTTTTCTTTGCTACGACGCATGTACCAAGTGATAGCGTGTTCATCCAATAAATCAAAAGCAACAGCAATTTGAGGGTGAATACGTTGCTGTAATGCAACTGCGATAGAGTCTTCTAATGTGTAGTCAACCTCGCCATCAGCAACCATTTCAAGGATTTGATTGGTATTGTATTTTGAGGTTTCCTCCCACTTTAGGTTTGGGTATTCTTTGGCCAGCGCCTTTAGTGTGCTTGCATGAGCGGTGCCAGCAGTAACCAATAATTTGCCGTTAATTTCATTGAAATTTTTAGGGCGATTGGTTCCTTTGCGATAAACAAGTTGTTGAGTGACATTGAGGTAACTAGGACCGGTTTTCGTTTTGGCTAAACGATCTTTGTTATATAACAAGCCCGCGACTGCGATATCAGCATCACCATTTTCAAGGTCATCGAATATTTGCTCGAATGTTGGGCGGATGGTTATTTTAAGCTTAACACCTAGGTATGAGGCAAAGCCTTGAGCCAGCTCGTAGTCAAACCCACGCAGCTGTTTTTGCTCATCAATATAGATAAGTGGTGAGCTAACGGCACTAATACGTAATTCACCTTGAGAAATAATTTTATTAATTTGTGAATTTTGCGTATTGGGCCAACGGACGTTAAAACCGATGACCATAGTAGCCAGTAGCGCGATAACCACGACAATTAAATAGTTAACTTTTAAGTTATTCAAATAATAGTTTCTCGTGCATTGACTGGTGCTATACATCAATAAAGAGTATGGCTAAATATGGTTATAATTCCAGTAGTCGGCTATTTTGCTCAACATTTAGGAACGGTGCAACCTATATTATCGTATTTAGCACAGAATAATATTTAACTAATCGCTTCCTTTTTAATCACGCAAACGGTTTCGTATTGATGAACATTGCTCTATAATGTGTTCCGGTTTCCCTGCTTTCATGTTCAGGGCTGGCGTTTAAAAGAGAGAAATTAAGACGATGGAAATTTTGCGTGGTTCACCTGCTCTATCAGCATTTCGTATTACCCGCCTTTTGGCGCTGTTTGCAGAAAAACAGCTTCCTGTCACGGATATCTATGCTGAATATATGCACTTTGCTGAATTATCAGCGCCGTTGAGTGATAGCGAGCAAGGCAAACTAAGCAGTTTGTTAAAGTATGGTCCTTCTCTGGCAGAGCACGACCCATTCGGTAAGCTTATTTTAGTCACCCCTCGTCCGGGTACTATCTCTCCATGGTCTTCAAAAGCAACGGATATTGCCCATAACTGTGGCCTTAGCCAAGTAAAGCGTATCGAGCGTGGGGTTGCTTACTATGTTCAAGGTGGTGAACTGACCCAAGAACAGTGGCATGAAGTGATCGCGGCTTTGCACGATCGCATGATGGAAAGCATTTTCTCTTCTTTTGAACAAGCGAGTGCATTATTTGTGCAGCAGCAGCCGGCACCAATGAAATCCATTGATGTGATTACGGGGGGCCGTCTTGCATTGGATACAGCAAACAGGGAAATGGGTCTAGCGTTAGCTGATGACGAAATTGATTACCTGCTAGATGCCTTTATTGGGTTAGAGCGTAACCCAACGGATGTTGAACTATACATGTTTGCTCAAGCAAATTCAGAACATTGTCGCCACAAAATCTTTAATGCGGATTGGGTGATTGATGGTGAAGAACAGCCTAAGTCGCTGTTTAAAATGATTAAAAATACGTTTGAAAAAACACCTGACCACGTTTTATCGGCATATAAAGATAACGCAGCCGTGATGGAAGGCTCGCCTGTTGGTCGTTTCTTCCCTGAGCCCGAAGGGCGCACTTACCGCTACCACCAAGAAGATGCTCATATCTTAATGAAAGTGGAAACCCATAACCACCCAACAGCGATTTCGCCTTGGCCAGGAGCAGCAACAGGCTCTGGTGGTGAAATCCGTGATGAAGGCGCAACAGGTCGCGGCGCGAAGCCAAAAGCGGGCTTAGTCGGTTTTTCGGTTTCTAACCTACGTATTCCTGGTTTTGAACAGCCTTGGGAAGAAGATTTTGGTAAGCCAGAGCGCATTGTGACCGCTTTGGATATTATGATGGAAGGGCCATTAGGGGGGGCGGCATTTAACAATGAGTTTGGCCGTCCTGCGTTATTAGGCTATTTCCGTACTTATGAAGAAAAGGTCAATAGCCACAATGGTGAAGAGTTACGTGGTTATCATAAACCCATTATGTTGGCAGGCGGCATAGGGAATATCCGTGCAGACCACGTACAAAAAGGTGAAATTACGGTCGGTGCTAAGCTCATTGTACTGGGTGGCCCTTCAATGAATATTGGGTTAGGTGGTGGAGCCGCTTCATCCATGGCATCAGGCCAATCCGATGCGGACCTCGATTTTGCTTCAGTACAGCGTGATAACGCTGAAATGGAACGCCGTTGCCAAGAAGTGATCGACCGTTGCTGGCAGCTTGGCGACGATAACCCTATCTTATTTATCCATGACGTAGGTGCGGGTGGTTTATCGAATGCCATGCCTGAGCTGGTGAATGATGGTGGCCGTGGTGGGCGTTTTGAATTACGTAAGATCCTGAATGATGAGCCAGGTATGAGCCCGCTAGAAGTTTGGTGTAATGAGTCACAAGAACGTTATGTCATGGCGGTTTCACCTGAGCAACTTCCTGTATTTACTGCGATTTGTGAACGTGAACGGGCACCGTTCGCCGTCATTGGGGAGGCCACTGAAGAGCGTCATTTAACGCTGAATGATGAACATTTTGCAAACCAGCCGATTGATATGCCACTGGATGTTTTATTAGGCAAAACACCCAAAATGTTGCGTGATGTGAAAACATTAAAGGCAGAGCCAGATTCATTAGACAGAACGGCGATTAATTTAAATGAAGCGGTAAAACGTGTTCTGCATTTACCCGCTGTAGCTGAAAAAACATTCTTAATTACCATTGGGGATCGCACCGTTACAGGTATGGTTGCCCGTGATCAGATGGTTGGCCCATGGCAGATCCCTGTCGCTGATTGTGCGGTCACGGCTGCGAGTTTAGATAGCTACTACGGGGAGTCCATGTCAATTGGTGAAAGAACGCCAGTGGCTTTAGTGGATTTCGCCGCGTCGGCGCGTATGGCGGTAGGTGAAGCCTTAACTAACTTAGCATGCTCTTATGTGCAAGATCTTAAACGTGTAAAACTTTCTGCAAACTGGATGGCAGCAGCCGGGCACCCAGGGGAAGATGCCGGTTTATATGAAGCGGTTAAAGCGGTAGGGGAAGAGCTTTGCCCTGCGTTAGGGTTAACCATCCCTGTTGGTAAAGACTCTATGTCAATGAAAACGCGTTGGCAGCAGGATGGTGAAGAGCGTGAAATGACATCGCCACTTTCCTTGGTGATCAGCGCATTTGGGCGTGTTGAAGATGTTCGCTTAACCGTGACACCTGAATTAAAAACAATTAATGATAACGCCTTGTTATTGATTGACCTTGGGCAAGGTAATAACGCATTAGGCGGTTCTGCGCTAGCACAGGTATATCGTCAATTAGGTAATAAAGCCCCGGATGTACGCAATCCAGAAGTATTGCTTGGCTTCTTTAATACCATTCAGAAGTTATTATCAGAGCAAAAATTATTAGCCTACCATGACCGCTCAGATGGTGGCTTATTCGTCACGTTAGTGGAAATGGCTTTTGCGGGTCACTGCGGTATAAATGTCGATATCAGTTCATTCGATGAAGATACCTTAGCGGCATTATTTAACGAAGAGTTAGGTGCGGTCATTCAAATTCATGAAGCGGATAGAGCGTATGTGGCAGAATGCTTTGAGCAAGCAGGGCTTGCAGGCTGTGTTCATTATTTAGGTGCTGCAATACAGGATGATGTCGTGATCATCAATAGCCGTGACACGGTTGTGTATCGTGAGTCTCGTAGCTTATTACGTCAATGGTGGGCTGAAACCACTTGGCAAATGCAGCGCTTGCGCGATAACGAAGTGTGTGCAGACGAAGAACATGCGATGAAGCAGGATAATCAAGACCCTGGCTTGAATGTGAAACTGACTTATGACATTGAAGAAGACATTGCAGCGCCGTTTATTTTGTCAGGCGTGCGTCCTAAAGTGGCTGTTTTACGTGAACAAGGCGTGAACTCCCATGTGGAAATGGCTGCCGCTTTCGACCGTGCTGGTTTCGATGCGGTTGATGTGCATATGAGTGATTTACTTGCGGGTAACTTGTCTTTGGAGCAATTCCAAACATTAGTGGCTTGTGGCGGTTTCTCTTATGGGGACGTATTAGGTGCAGGCGAGGGTTGGGCAAAATCTATTCTGTTCAATAATAAAGTCCGTGATGAATTTGCTGCGTTCTTTAACCGTGCAGACACTTTATCATTGGGAGTATGTAATGGCTGCCAGATGATGTCGAACTTGCATTCGCTTATCCCAGGTGCTGAGTTCTGGCCGCGTTTTGTGCGTAACCGTTCTGAACGTTTTGAAGCGCGTTTTAGCTTAGTTGAAATAGCAAAAAGCCCATCGCTGTTACTGCAAGACATGGCGGGCTCTCGTATGCCAATAGCGGTTTCTCATGGTGAAGGTCAAGTGGAAGCACGTGCAGCCGCGCATTTACAGCAACTAGAAGATAATGGGCTGGTGGCAATGCGCTTCGTAAATAACTATGGCCAAGTGACCGAGCAATACCCAGCGAATCCGAATGGCTCAGTTAATGGTATTACGTCGGTGACCTCAACAGATGGCCGAGCAACGATCATGATGCCGCACCCTGAGCGTGTTTTCCGTACTGTGAGCAATTCATGGCACCCTGAAAATTGGGGAGAAGACAGCCCGTGGATGCGCATTTTCCGTAATGCACGTAAGCAATTAGGCTAATTCGCATTTAAGCAATTAGTCTCTAAGCAAATTAGTCTTTACGCTAATTTGAATACAAGCACCCTATCATGAGGTATAAAGCCAAAATGATAGGGTGCTTTTTTATTATTTAAATATTAATTAATTTTTAATTTATTTTGTGAATGAATTTTTTGATATATCAGATTAACTTTTTAATTAAAAAATAAATTAAATGTTAAATTATTGAGTGTTAAATAGTGCTAAGACAGTGAATGGCTTAGTGATTTATATTCATGGCAATTTTAAGCGAGTTAATATGGATGCTATAAATAAATTAAAGATGGGAATGTCTTTCGAAAATGAAATTGATGCTTCAAATTACATTGATAAAAAATCAATATATATTAATTTAATGAAAAATGATCTTCATTTAAGTAAAGTGAAAGGGCATGAAATTAAATTGGCGAAGACTAAAAATGTTGTTTTTTCAGGGAGTATAAAATCAAATTTATTTATAAAAGGGAATAAAGAAAATAATGTATTAGATGCAGGTGAGATGAAAGCCTCGATGAATGGATATGATGGAAACGATCATCTTATTTTTCGGTCGGGGGTTGCGCGAGGTGGAGATGGCGATGATAGTTATTATCTGCGCCGTTATCAATGGACGAATATTAAAAACAAAAAAATAACTAAATTAAATGCAAGAATTGTTGAAACAACAAAAAGCCAGAGTGACGTTCACTTAGGTTATACGCTAAAGGAGATCGTTAATGTAAGGGTAGTGGATAATGACCTTGTATTAACAATTAAAACAAAATCGCCTTATAAAACCACAGATGTTTTAGAGTTGAATTTAACATTAAAAAATGTTTATCAGAACTCACCAGATGGAAAAGTATTAAAACATCATTATCAACTATATACACATGATGGTTTCAGCTTAATACCTACGCCAATGAATCATGGAAATAAGACGAATTTTGATAAGATTTATGAGATTAGCTATTTTCAAGATAAAGATCACCTTAAAAGGCGAACTGAGAATGATAAAGTCATAATCAATCAAGAAATGAAAAATATGATTATTAATAATCAGGGGTATTCATCTCCAATATGGGGTTATTTTAATCCTAATGGGAATATTAAAAACTTAACGTACACAGGTAGTCATCGTGATGATAACTTAACTATGGTAAATAGAAATAGCTATATTATAGCAACAAAAGGGGATGATATTTATCAATTAAAACCGGGGGGGCTTGAACAATCGGAATTGACCATCGACCTTAGTAATATGAAAGGAAGAGATGGGCGCGATAATAGTATTTTTATAAAATTATTTGATGAATATGGAAAACAGTTACGTACAGGTGGTCAGTCAATATATTTTTCCAATATGTTTAATGATAAAAAATTGAATATCAAATTTATAGGCTATGAAAATACAGAATTCCAACATATATATGTAAAGGATGCGAATGATAATCTATTTAAGATAAATCTAAAGAAAGAAGGGCATGAAATAGTTACTGAAAAAAGACCCGATTTATTGACTCAACAATCTGATGAACTTTACCATAGAAGAGGAGAGACTTATCAAAATGCGATTATTGATGCATTAGATGGCGATGATATAATCTATAACTATAGTTATTTGGGTGTGATTGCTAATGGTGGAAATGGTAACGATAAAATCACTGCTCATGAAGGAATGAATGTTTTATATGGTGGTGCTGGGAATGATTTTGTCGAGGGTAGTATACAAGGGGATTTATTATTATCAGACTTAGGCAATGATACCTTAAATGGCAATGATGGTAATGACCACTATATTGTGGATGGTTCTAAAGGCCGTGGGATAACAGTTATTAATGATAACAATGGGATTAATAATATTCATTTAATGCATTTTAATGAGACATATAAAGAAATAGAAGAAAGTGGTGTACGGTATCAAGTTTTTACGTCAGTTTCAAAACTACGCGAGGTGAAAATAAAAAAAATATCTTCAGATGAAATAAATAAAAATCATATTCACCATTATCATAGGCTCCCTGATAATATTCCAAATGATGTCAAAGAAAGTATGAGCCACATGGTCAGGTATCTGGCGGAGCATAAGCAATATTGGCAAAGAGAATCGCCATTATTACCATGGCAGCCGATGTTTGCTTTTAAAGGCTTTTTCGAAAACTCGAAGCACGCAATAATGGATTTATCTTTACCGGAGGTCCATATTAAAAAGGATTCAAAACCTTCTCAGTTAGTTATGCAATTCACAGGTCATCAACAAAAAATTATAGATGAAAGCCAACATGGACGAGTATTTAAAGCCAATATGGGCACAGGAAGTTTATCTATGACGCACAGTAAAGCTGGCCATAATGTCTTGTATGCAGAGGAAGGCAATATTGATTTATACGGTGGTGCTGGAAATGATGTACTTATCGCTAATGGCCATAGTGGGCTGTTGAGTGACCAAGAAGGGGAAAATATATTTATTGTTAATGGGGAGTTCAGCGGGTCGAGTGTTATTCGTCACTACAATGATAAAGATAGGATACACTTAATTAGCTTTAATAGAATACCGGAAATAATAGAACCTGATAACCAAACTGAAACAGTTCACTATATTTATAGCTCTGAGTCCGGTTATAAGCTCACACTTATCCAACACAAAAATAGTCAAGAGCCAGTCATTATTCATCATAATGTATTACCAGGAGCCCGAAAGTACACAACAGCGCAAAAACTTGAGTATTTAGTGAATACTTTAGCAGAAATGCGGTTGCAAGATGAATATATGAGTGGTGGAATTGATGATGTTGAAAAAATAAAGAGTCATTGGCAACCGACTCAACTTGTCAATAATTTTTTATCAAAAAGATAAGTATAAAAGAATATTAAGTGCATGATCGACTCGTTTTAACCTGATAGAACGAAGACAAGACGAAACCCTAACCTATTGATGTTATTAGGTTAGGGTGAGTATAGTGACTTAATTAAAGCTTATTAATTCCAAAAACGGTCAATCTGCTCTCTTAGTGCTTCTGCCGTTTTTTTGCCTTTCTCACCGACTAATGCACGGCCTGCAATAAAGGCTTTCGCTTTGATACCGCTAAATAGATGAAGGTCTTCAGGGACTATTCCGCCAGTAATTGAGAGCGCTAACCCTAAATCAGACAGTTTACGCATTTTTTCGATATCTTCATTTGCCCAGCCAATACCAGCAAGTTCGGCATCGCGAGAACGGTGATAAATCGCTTGTGAAATCCCAAGTTCGACCCAATTTTTGGCATCTTCAAACGTCCAATTACCATAGATTTCAATTTGGATTTCACGATTAAATTCATCGGCAACCTTTTTACAGGCAGCAATCGTGGCAATATGTGCTGCGGCTGAAACAGTGATCCAATCTGCACCTGCCTCAAATGCCATTTTCGACAAAATGGCTCCACCGTCGGTGGTTTTCATATCACAAACCAGAATGTGGTTGGGGTATTTTTGACGTAAAGTCGCGACCGCATTCATGCCTTCTGCAAAGGCTAAGATAGTACCCACTTCAATGATATCGACAAAAGTGTGTACATTTTCAGCCACTTCGAGGGCTGCGGGTAAGTTGGTTTGGTCTAAAGCAATTTGGATCAAAGGCTTTGTCATTGTGATTGTCCTAAAATATTTTCATGTATGAGACGCGCAAGGCCATCACCATTGTTATCTGTCGCACAAACAAAATCCGCATGGGATTTCACGGTGTCATCTGCATTTTTCATTGCAACGCCTAAGCCTGCTAGCTCAATCATGGAGATATCGTTGTGATTATCACCAACAGCAATAACTTGGTTTGAGTCATAACCCAGTGTGTTGAGATATTCAGCTAAACGCGTTCCTTTGTTATTGCCTTTTGCAGCAAAGTCGAAACGGTTTGACCATGATTTTTCTGCATTAAAAGTGTGTTTTATCCAAGGCAAGTTTAAGAAGCGCTCTAATGTAGCGGGTTCACCTTCGACGACAAACTTCCAAATATAGTCAGCGTGCTGGACTTGTTCTTCAAATGAATCAATGCGATAAATTTTTGGCGGATGTGCCATGGCTGGGTTGTTAGCCCATTGCTCCATCGCGCTCATGTAATCGATAGGATCGATTTTTGAATACACCATGGCATCGGTGATGTACATCACCATTTTTAGTTTGTCCTGTTGCGCCAGTTCAATAAAAGTAAGCGCATTCTCTTTGGTAAGGGCATTGTGCGTGATAACTTTTTCATTTTGGTAATCATAGATATAAGTACCATTGCAACAAATAATTGGCGTGGTTAAACCAAGCTCATCATAATAGGGGCGGGCCGCGGTGTGGTGGCGCCCTGTGACTATCATGATATGGCATTGCTTTGCTGCTTCATGGATCGCTTGTTTGACTGCGGGATGGATAGTGTGTTCTTGGGTTAAAACGGTGCCATCTAAGTCAAGCGCTAATACTTTATACATGGTTGATTACCTCTATCGCTAATTAATGATTCTTTTTATTATCATTAAATTAGCATAATGCTTGATCAATAACCTGATAAACATCATCAATGGTGCGGCAGCGACGTAATTTATCAAGGTCGACACCGGTTTCACTGTCCTCATCATCGAGGACGCGAGTCACTTCCATCAAGCCTTCCATATGTTCATCTGATGAACTACCCGCTAAGGTGATCAGTACATCAACGGGTTCATCTTCGCCCTCAAAAATAATCGGTTTTTCTAGTGTGACTAAAGCAAAGGCGGTTTTTAGTACACCATCTTCAGGCCTAGCGTGGGGAAGGGCCAAGTTAGGCGCGATGCAAATATAAGGGCCGAGCTTTTCGACGCTGCTGATGATTGCCGCATGATAGCTGGGTTTGATGGCACCCGAAGCGATGAGCAGGTCTGTACCTATTTTGATAGCATCACGCCAGTTATCAGCGGATGCTTGCAGCTGTATTGAATGATTGTCGATTAGTGATTGTTTAAATCCCATCATTGCGTTCCTATTTTTAATGTTAAGGAAGTCGATACCGTCGTGAGCGATATCGATCCCTATGACTTAGGCTATTTATTTCCGATAAAATTGGTATGTATGATATCGAGTAGTTCATCACCGAAGGAGTTGGGGTTGAGCATATTTTGTACGCCAAGAATAAACTTACCCTCACCTGGATCCATTTCTGAGCTTAAATGCTTAGAAGAGACAATAATATCAGTCGCTGTTAATTTCGATTTATAGTCAGATACTGCGCAAGAATCCATGATGTGTGGGATCCCTTTTTTCTCAAGATACTGGCCAATTTTCATTTTCATCATCATGGACGAGCCTTGCCCATTACCGCAGACAGCTAAAATACGTACGGGTTTAGTACTATGATGTTCAATAGGGGCTGTTTCGGTTTCTTCGCTAGTATTAACGACCGGTTCGCTTGTGCTCTGGGCATCTTCTTCGGCCCGTAATTTCTTCGCTGCAAAATACATATAGACAACGGCTAAGGCGACAACCACAAAGAAGAACATTTTAGAGAACGACAACCCTTGCATAATGACAGGGAAGGCGAGTGCCCAGTCGGCCATACCCATCCAACCACTGAAGTCAGTGCCTTGGCTGTTAATTAAGCTAATTGCCCAAGCAGAACCCAATACTTCGATGACCCCCATCACAAAACACACTTTCATGACCGCTTTCCAACCGCCAAAGTGGTTTGCAAAGATACCGATAGTGGCATTGGAGAAAAACATTGGGATAAAACCGGGGATAATCATAATTGGCGAGTTAAATGCCAACATACCCAGAACGGCAACAAATTGCCCAATCGCCCCCCACATAAAGCCAAATACCATGGCATTAGGGGAGAATGCATAGATTGCTGCACAATCGATGGCGAGCACTGCGTTAGGAATGACTCGCTCGGAAATTCCTTTAAAGGCCTCAGAAAGCTCGGCAACAAACATTCGCACGCCAGTGACAATGATTTGGATAGCGACAGCAAATTTTAGACCGGTTTCAATAATATAAATGGTCCAGTGGGTAGTCCCTGCCATGGTTTGTAGGTTGGGGATACCAAAGGAAATTAAGATCACACCAAAGAATAAGGTCATTACAATGGCGGTGGCGGAAATGCTGTCATGGAAGATATGTAACCATTTCGGCAGTTTTAAGTTATCAACGCTATCTTTTTTATCGCCGAGTTTAGGTGCGACTTTCGTGGCTATCCAAGAGGCAAATTGTTGCTGGTGGCCGATAGAAAAACCTGCTCCTCCCGTGACTTCTTGTGTTGGCTTGAACATAATATTGGAGGAAATCCCCCAATACAGTGCCATTAAAACTGAGGAATATAGAATAGTTTCCCACATGCTTGAACCGAGAACAAAATAGAAAACCGCGATCAAGCCTGCTTGTTGAAACATAATATGCCCCGTCAACATTATGGTACGAATACCCGTCACGCGGCGAAAAAGGACTAAAAGAATGTTAAGGGCGAGGGCTAATAAAACGGTATAGCCCACCCAAGAGTAGTTATCACCCATCGCTTCCATTGTCGCCATCATTGACGTATATGGGTCAATAACTGAGCCTGTCAGCCCGTGGTATTCAGACATTTTTTCAATGACGGGTTTAAAGCTGGAAACTAAGGTACTAGCCCCCACGCCGACTAGCATAAAACCAACAATTGTTTTGATTGTACCCTTGAGAATGGTCGTGCCATCGCGCTTTAATAGCCAATAACCAATAAATGTGACTAAGCCTAATAATAGAGGCGCTTTTGTCATTACTTGGCTGTAAAAAATATAGAAAGCGTCGTATAAAAAATCCATATTTTTACCTCTAATCAAATTGTATTTGTAATTTATCTGGGTCAGAGATGATTCATATTGATCGTATCTGGTGTTATTGCGATATAATCATTTAAAGCGTTTAAACAGTCTCGCAAAAATCAAATGTGATCATACATAATCACGAATTGCTCTTTTATGATTGTTTGCATTTGTCTGTTTTTTTACCAGTAAAAAAATAAATAAATGGCGACCTGATCACGTAAAATTTAAATTATCTATATGTATCAATGGGTTTGTTTTATTTGTGTCAAATGTTGTGTTTTTGCATGTGTAAAGGTTGACAACATTAGATGAGATAAATAGAATCAAAACTAATCACCGATAATCATTTTGAATCATTTATCATCATGGTGGTGATTATTAACAAATAAGGCGATGATTATGAATGAAGTGCAAAGACACAATGAAATATTGTCGTTATTGGAAACACATCGAGTGATCAATGTTTCTCATATTACTGAAAAATTTAGTGTGTCGCCTGCAACTGCTCGTCGTGATATTTCAAAGTTAGATGAGCAAGGTAAATTGCGAAAAGTCCGTAATGGTGCTGAACGTATTGAAAACAAAAAACGTAAGTGGACACCATTAAATATTAACAGTACAGAGCACTATGAAGAAAAATCAGAAATCGCGATTAAAGCCGCGGAACTTTGTCTTCCGGGGGAAAGTGCTGTTATTAACTGTGGTTCAACCGCGTTTATGTTAGGGCAACAATTGTGCGGGAAAAACGTGCAAATTGTGACGAATTATTTTCCATTAGCGAGTTATTTGATTGACCAAGACCATGATGACGTCATTTTAATCGGTGGGCAGTATAACAAAGCACAAAACATTTTTTTGAATCCTGCTTTGAACACGTTAATGGGCTATGCCGGTAACTGGATGTTTACTTCAGGTAAAGGATTAACGGAGGCCGGTTTATACAAAGCTGACATGTTAACCGCGGTAGCAGAACAGCAAATGCTTGACCAAATTGATAAATTAGTCGTTGTTGTAGACAGTTCCAAAGTGGGTCATCGAACCGGAATGCTATTTTGCCCAGCGAATAAGATAGATGTTCTTATCACTGGGAAGAATGCCAACGCTGAAGTTATCAAAGCGATTGCCGCACAGGGCACGCGAGTGATACTGGTGTAATTTCGTCGAATAGCTGACTTTTTAAATTTACACAAATTCTGCCGCTATGCCTTAATTTCTCGATTAAGGCATCAGGCTCCCTACGTCTAAAATTCTGGAAAAAGGTATTATTACTATGAGCAAAGTAAATGAAATCACACGTGAATCTTGGATTTTAAGTACGTTTCCTGAGTGGGGAACGTGGCTAAATGAAGAAATTGAAAAAACGATTGTTGAACCTAATACCTTTTCAATGTGGTGGCTAGGGTGCACAGGAATTTGGTTAAAAAGTGAGGGAAACACCAATGTTTGTATCGATTTTTGGTGTGGAACAGGGAAAAAAACGCAAAAGAATCCACTCATGAATAAGCAACACCAAATGATGCGTATGGGTGGTGTTGAAGCGCTACAACCTAACTTACGTACTGCGATTTTTCCTTTAGATCCGTTTGCCATTAAAGAGGTTGATGCGATTTTAGCGTCCCATGACCATGCTGACCATATTGATGTCAACGTTGCTGCTGCGGTTATGCAAAACTGCGGTGATCACGTTAAATTTATAGGTCCACAAGCTTGCGTGGATTTATGGACTAAGTGGGGCGTACCCGCAGAGCGCTGTGTGGTCGCCAAAGTGGGGGATGTGATTGATATCGGTGATATGAAAATCCGTGTATTAGATTCATTCGACCGTACTGCGTTAGTGACATTGCCACAGGGCGTTTCTTCTTATGATAAGCAAATTTTAGATGGTATGGATTCACGTGCAGTGAATTACCTGATTGAAACCACTGGTGGTTCTCTGTATCACTCTGGTGACTCGCATTATTCAAACTATTATGCAGCTCATGGTAACCGTTACAATATTGATGTGGCATTGCTTTCTTATGGTGAGAACCCACGTGGTGTGACCGATAAAATGACGTCATCCGATATTTTACGTGCAGCAGAGTCATTGGATTGCGAACGTGTTATTCCATTCCACCATGATATTTGGGCGAACTTCCAAAACGACCCACGTGAAATTGAAGTCTTGTGGAATATGAAAAAAGAGCGTCTGCAATATAAATTTGCGCCGTTCTTCTGGCAAGTAGGTGGAAAATACACTTATCCAACGGATAAAGGCCGTATGCATTATCAACATTTCCGCGGCTTTAGTGATATTTTCAAAAATGAACCTGAATTGCCCTATAAAGCGTTTTTATAATTAATCTTGCTATTAAAAGCAGCGTTTAAGAAAACTTAGGCGCTGTTTTTTTATTGCATTTAGAAATATACATTCAAATAATATGCATTACCAATATGTTTATTATCTATGTGGTGTTATTTTTTATTAATCGACTGGTGTTGACTACCTTAATTTAATATTTTCTAATGATAGCGCTATCAATTTAGATAACTTATGTGATTAAATTAAATTTATTAGAGGTAGAAATATGAAGAATGAAATAATATTGCATGACTTAATGTTTTAATTTTTGATACAAAAAAAGGAAAATCCCACATTTCGTTTCCACAGTGACATCTAATAAAACAAATAAGAGAATAGCATTAGTTGTGAGGTATAATGAAGAAAATTAAAATACTTCTTTGTGCTATTTTAATATCATTCATATGGGGGAGTGCATTTCCTATATCAAAATTAGCGATTGACCAAGTAGGTGTCTGGGCTTTTAGAATTTACTCACTAATTATTTCAGTTATTTTTTTGTGTTTTGCTTTTTTCTTTTTTAGTCGATGTCGGTTTAATTTTCGGGATTTTGTAAAAAGTATCCCACTTGGTTTTTTAAATGTTTTTTTAGTTCCTATATTAAATAGTTTGGCGTTAAAGTATACAGAAGCGGTAAAGGCATCTGTACTTGTTTATACAATGCCAGTAATGGCAACAGTTATATTGGGTGTAATGAATAAATATATTGAAGCTAAGTCAGTATTTGTATCTTTGTTATGCATTAGTGGTATTTTTATCTTTATATCACCAGTTGGTATAAGTATTGGTGAAATGATAATTTTATTAAGTGCATTTATGTGGGCACTAGGAACTATTTTATCTGAAAAAATCACCATAAAAACAAATCTAACTTCAAAAGTATTTTATCAAAATATAGTCTCATTTATTTTTCTTGTTTTATTAATTCCATTTTTAAATGTTGATTTAAACATATTGAGTAATATACATTCTGAATTTTTTATGAGTGTATATATACCAATTATCTATATAGGGATAGCTAATGGCGTGATTGTTTATGTTCTTTGGTATTATATGATAGGGTATGGTGACGCAAAGCTTTCATCATACTCAATTCTTATTTCACCAATCATTAGTGTGATGATTTCATCCTATCTTTTAGATGAGTCAATGACAATTTCGATGATAATCGGTATGTTATTTATTTTGTTAAGTATGTTAATTGTACTTTCAGAAAAAAATAAAAATTGATATTGAAGTCACCGATAATATACTTCTAGTGATTATTTTCTTATGAAGCACATTCCCCCTCCACCCTTATGGGGGAATGTGCTATTCACAATGCTAAGTTTTCCTTGTTATCTAATGACATTTAGTATTATTCAAAGAGTGGGATCTTACTCAAGAATAAACATGCCGTATGGGTGGATCTGCAAATAAAGGTTTTCCCCAACAGAAGGTTGTAATTGAGTGGCATTGATTTGCAGCAACATTGATTGATCATGCCAATCAACAGTAACCTCATATTGAGGCCCCATATAAGCAACATGAGTCACTGTACAGCGTTGGCTGTCTTCACCTTGTAAACTCAGCGTGATGGCTTCAGGACGAACCCCCACAGTCACTGCGGTTTTATCAGTCACAAACTGTTCTGGGCGTGGTAAGCGATAATTGAAAATATCCACAGAATCCGTACTGAGCGTTGCAGGGAAAATATTCGCATCGCCCATAAAGCTCGCCATAAATTTTGAAGCTGGCTGGCGGTAGAGCTCTTGCGGTGAGCCTAGCTGCATGATTTTCCCTTTATTCATGACCAACACCATATCCGAAACCGCAAAGGCCTCGCTTTGGTCATGGGTAACATACAAAGAGGTGATATTAAACTGTTGCTGCAATTCACGGATTTTTTCACGCATGCTACGACGTAAATTTGCATCTAAGTTACTCAATGGCTCATCAAATAACAGGACTTTGGGTTTAAGGATCAATGCACGAGCCAAAGCGACACGTTGTTGCTGTCCCCCAGAAATTTGGTCGACAAAGCGGTCAGCAAAACCGGCTAAATCCACTAATTCTAATGCCTCGTCAACTCGCTTTTTGATTTCGGCTTTGGGTAATCCTAACATTTTTAAGCCATAACCCACGTTGTCCCCCAAGGACATATGGGGGAACAGGGCATAGGATTGGAAAACCATACAGATATCGCGTTGTTGAATGGAACGGTCAGTTACATCTTCACCGTCAATAAACATACGGCCTTCCGTGGGTTTTTCTAAACCAGCCACTAAGCGTAATACGGTGGTTTTACCGCAACCTGATGGGCCGAGTAGGGTCACCATGCTACCTTGCGGAATGGAAAGACTTAAATCATCGATGACGGTATTGTTGCCAAAGCGTTTAGTCACATTTTTTAGTTCAACAAAATGATGTTGTGTCATGTCAGTTACTCCGTGATTACTCTGCATTTTTGGCTTTGGAACGTGAAACACGGGCTTCGCCAATCAAATAGTCAAATAAGAAAATAATTGCCAACATTACGACAATCAGGATTGAGCCATAGGCAATGGCAACGCCATATTCACCGTCTTCGACACGGTTTAAGATATAGGCCGTTGCGACGCGAGTATCTGGTGTAACCAAGAACACAATCGCACTGACCGTGGTGATTGCACGGACAAAGCTATAAATCAGGGCCGAGAGAATAGCTGGGCGCAGCAATGGCAATAGGATAAAGAAGATGGTACGCATTGAACCCGCTCGTAAGCTGAGTGACGCTTCATCCAATGATTTATCAATTTGGCCTAAACCTGCGATACCCGCACGGATCCCGACAGGAACATTTCGCATAGTCATCGAAATAATAACGATAGCGGCTGTTCCCGTTAAATAGAACGGTGAGTCGTTAAAGGCTAAAATGTATGACACACCTGCCACGGTACCCGGAACCGCAAAGCACAGCATTGTCGTGAATTCGATGGTCTTTTTACCACGGAAGTCTTGGCGAACCACGATATAGGCAATCAGTAAACCAAGGATCGCAGTAATAGGTGCGGCAATACCCGCGTACAGAAGGGTATCCAACAATGACGGCCATGCCCCATCGCTCATGCCTTGACCAAATAATTTAATAAAGTTATCAAAGGTTAAGGTGTAGTCAACGCCCCAGTTAACAGTGAAACTGCCGTAGAAAATACTGCCGTATAACAAGACGTTAAATGCAACCCAAATGGCTAAAAACGTTGTTACAGTGGCAATTAATGACGTTGGTAACGGCTGGACATCACCACGGTAAGATTTCCCTGACACGGTGACGTAGGAGCGTTTGCCTATCCACATATACTGAACGCAGAATACTAATAATGAGAACACTAATAGTGACGCCCCCAAGGTACTAGCGGCTTGATAGTCCAGCTGTGAACCGGTGATATAGAAGTAAATTTGCGTTGCGAGTACGTCGAAGTTACCGCCTAAAACCAGCGGATTACTAAAGTCAGCCAATGATTGCACGATAACGATTAAAAATGCGTTTGCCAAAGCAGGTTTCAGTAATGGCATAAATACATTAAAGAATGTCTGGTAGCGGTTGGCTCGTAAAGTATAAGACGCTTCTTCTAAAGATGGGTGAATGGTTTTAATCGCACCATCTAAAATCATGAATGACATTGGTGTGAAAGCGAGAACTTGCGCTAACCAAATGCCTGTAAAGCCATACAGCCAGTTGGTATTTTCAAGGCCCATATAGGCCGCAAGGAATTCAGTAATATACCCTGAGCGCCCCATCATTAAGGTGACTCCGAGACCAACGACAAATGGTGGAGTGACGATAGGCAAAATCGAAAAAACACGGCCAATAATCGCAGAGCGTTTAGCAATACGCGTGGTATAAATGGCTAAAATTAAACCAAAGAAAGTACAGCCAGCCCCTACTGCTAACGATAAAAATACTGAGTTAATAATAACTTGGACAATATGAGATTGTGTCAAAATTGCCACAAAGGCGAATGGCGCAAAGTCGCCATTTCCATCCGTAAACATCGGAATGAAAATAGCGACACTTGGGAACACAATAAACAGGGTTATCAACGCAACGACGGTGATCAGTGAGCCAATAACAAACTGGTCTCCACCGAGCCATTCAAGGCGAGTTAACGCCAATGTCATCACCATTCCCAAGGCGATAAATAGCACAATAGCGGAGTAACCTAACCCTTTTCCTTCAAAGTAGGAGGTTAAGATCACCAGTGCGGCGGTGATAACAGCTACGCTAATATCAAAGTAATGGCGTGTTTTGTGATAACGATCCGCTGGTGTTAACGGGCGAATAAATAAAATGGAAGGTAATAAATACCAAAGCCAGCTAATGTTTAGGCTACTCCAACCATAGGCCGCTATGATTTCGTCTTGTGTTGAATCAAGTACGCCATAATCTAGGCTCCAAGAAGGTAGTAGTGCGAAACCTAGCCAAGCAATCAGCAGCCAAAAAAAGATACTATCCTTTTTGGTTGGGGTCGATAAGGTTAGGGTTTGAGACATAGTTCCCCCTAAGCTCGTCATATTTTGCATTGTTACGGAGTGGGTTTCACTCTGCCACACCATAACAATACGCATAACTCGAAGCTTAATTAAATTAATTTTTTATTTTAGTTAAGTAAGTGCCCAGTGCGGCGCCTGAACGCCGCACTTAATGGCTATTTGCTCATTTTGACTTCGGTAACCCATTTATTGATAAGATCCTTACGGACGTCAGCATCTCCGTACTTATCCATATCGTAATTAATTAGGTTCAACTCATTGAGTTTTAATGAAATAGGCGAGGACTCCGCCGTTGTGTTGGTTAAGATTTGGTAAGATTTACCCTCTTTCCAGCTCAGCTCTTGAGCTTCTTTCGATAAGACAAAATCAACGAACAGTTTCGCGTTATCCATATTTCGTGCATTTTTCAGAATACTGATCCCGCCGATTTCATAGCCAGTACCTTCGCATGGAGCGATAAGCTCTAATGGCGCACCGTTTTCCACTTCTAATGAATAATCATGTAAGAAGCCAATACCAATTGCCGACTCACCACGAGCCGCATTACGTGCCGGGGCAATACCTGACTTAGTATATTGAGAGATGTTTGAGTTTAATTTCTTTAGATAATCAAAGGCTTGCTCATTTCCCCATAATTGGTCGAAAGTAGCTAATGCGGTATAAGCAGTTCCTGAACTTTGTGGGTCTGCAATTTGAATTTCGCCTTTATATTCAGGCTTAGTTAAATCTTTCCAGCAAGTTGGAATGGGTAAGCCTTTCTCTTTTAAGCGATCTTTATTGACACCGAAACCTAAAATACCGATGTAAACAGCGGAAGAGTAGTTGCCTTTACGTTTTGCAGGGTCTTGGAACTGCGGCATGATCTCAGACAGATTTGGCGACTTGTATGGCTCAAGTAAATCCATTTCCCCAGCTTGTGAATGTGGGTCTAATGTACCGCCATACCACACGTCAGCCTGTGGGTTACGTTTTTCTGCTTCAATTTTGGCTAAAGTACTGCCAGAACCGTTACGGACAAACGTGGTTTTAACATCGTATTTTTTCGCAAAAGCTTGTGTTTCCGTTTCACACATGGCGTTAGTGGCGCTACAGTAGACAACTAAACGGCCTGCCGCATTTGCAGTGGTAGAAATAGCCGCTAGGGATAAACCCGCAGCGATAAGCGTAGAGAGAGTTTTCAGTTTCATTGTCAGTCCTTTATTCAGGTTTTATTATCAGAGGGTGAAACAGTGCCTGCTAAATGCTCTCGTTTGCTGACATTGGCAATCAAAAGTGGCATTAGCAGTAATCCCATCAAAGCCGCGGCACTCGTTAGTAAAGAAAACATTCCTGACCAACCATAGTGTGCAATGACTTGAGAGAGCGGCCATCCTGCGATTGCAGCGCCTAAATAGGCATACAAACCCAGATAGCCCGTTACCGCTCCAGCTGCTTTTTTATGACAATATTCTGTTGCAGCTAGACCGATTAACATTTGGGGTCCAAAAACAAAAAATCCGATAGCAAAGAAACATACAGCCAATAAAGCGTAGTGATGAATTGGCGTTAACCATAAGGCACTGACTGAAACACAAAGGCCCAATGAAAACAGTAGGATCATAGGTGCTCGTTGGCCACGAAATAGGATATCAGAGCCCCAGCCCGAGCAGAGAGCACCTAATAATCCCCCCAATTCAAATAACGATAATGTGGCATTGGCACTGAGTAAGTTAGTGCCATGCTTTTCTGTTAACCATAAATTCCCCCAATCGTTTATCGCCATGCGGATGAGATAAACCAAAATATAGGAGAAACCCAGTAACCAAATCATACGGTTAAAAATAATGGCTTCTTTTAAAATCGTTAACATCGGCATGGGAGGGGACAAACGCTCTTGGCGCAACTCCAACACATCTTGTCGCCATTGCCCCACGCTTGGAAGCTGTTCTTCTTGTGGTGTGCCACGTAATTGGCGGCACAGCCATAACCCAATGATGACTCCAATAACGCCAGGGACAATTAATGCCATTTGCCAGCTGTACTGGGTTGCCAATAGCGCCGTCAGCAAGGGCAGTGACATCCCCCCTAGGTTGATGGAAATATTCCACAGCCCCCACCAAAAGCCACGCTCATTGCGTGAATACCAGTGCGTTAGAATGCGTGCGCAAGGTGGCCAGCCCCAGCCTTGAAAAAAGCCATTTAGTGTCCATACGATCAATAACGCCGGAAACGATAAGCAATAGGCAAAAATAATATTGAGTAGCCCTGTCATCACTAAGCCGACACCCATAAACCAACGGTATCCGGTGATATCGTGGAAAATGCCCGATAAAAACTTAGAAATACCGTAGGTTAAATAAAATGCCGTCGCTATCCAGCCAATATCGCTTTTATCGAGAAACAGCTCGTTTTGCATGACAGGCATCACGAAGTTAAAACTCTTTCGCGTAAGGTAAAAAGTGGCATAACCAATAATCATTGATAGCATTAAGCGGCGACGCCAAAAACGATACGTGTTATCCAGACTCAAGGTGTCTTTACCTGTCATAGGGCGGTTTCTCTTGTTAGGCGAAATGTAATCAAGTTTTTAACAAAAAGGATGAGAGAAGGTATTAGGGGACTAGGAATTATTCCTAGTTTTGCGATGTTTTATCTCAAAATGTGGGCAAGTTAACACTTATTTGTGTTCCGTTTTGTGTGGTCAATGTCCAGTCACCGCCTAAGGCTCGAACTCGCTCCTCAATACCGCGCAAACCAAAGCCACTCGTGCGTTTGCTAAATGGAATGCCAACGCCATTGTCATCAACAACTAGCTGGATCGAGTCACCTATTTGCTTGAGAGATATGTGAATTTGTGTGGCTCTTGCATGTTTACTGATATTGTTAAGTAATTCTTGGACGAGGCGATAAAGTGTAAATAAAACCGTTTCATTGATCGGCGTTTCTTGTAAGCCATAATGAAAGTGACATTGAATATTATTCTGTGGAAAAGAAAATTCAGTAATTAAGTGCTTAAGTGCATTTTCAAGGGACATTTCATCCAATACGGGAGGGCGCAATTGGCGCAATAATTGCCGCGTAGATTGGTGAATTTGCTGAGCCAGTTCATTTATTTGGCTTGCAGCTTGGTGGCTGATGTCGTCAGACGCTGTTTTTTTCACTAGCATTGACTGAATTTGGATGGCAGTAATATTTTGCCCAATTTCATCATGCAACTCGCGAGCAATCGCTTTTTTGATATCTTCCTCGGTATGAACGAGTTGTAACATTAAGTCGCGTCGCGCTTTTAGCTCTTGCTCTAAGCGTTGTCGATAGCGCTGTAGGTTACTCGCCAGTTGTTTTTGTCGGCTAATTGCTATCCCAAGCCCAATGCCAATTAAGGCTTGGGAACTGAGAAACATTTCTAGCTCTTCTAAATCAACAAAGGCACCGTGAAATTGTCGTGCAAAAGTAATAATTAAACTACCTAATAATGCAGAAAGTACGCCCCCTTGCCAACCATAGCGATAAGCCATAAAAACATTAGGAATAAAGACGAGTAGGACAATTAACCGCTCAATTTCGGGGGCAAAAAAGACTTGGGCACTCAACCCGACGACACAGAATAGAAAACACCAAACTATTAAAGAGGTTCGTAATTGTTTATCTGGCGTTCCATAATCAAGGAGCATTTGGTAGTGCTGCTCGTGGAGATACTCATAAATGAGATAAACAAAAGGAGAGAGGAGTATTCCTCCGGTGAATGTTGTTAGGAATAATTGGCTAATGGAATAAGATGATAACCCACTGAATAATAAAGCATGTAATACGCTATTTGCGGCAACACCAGCGAGTAATAATAATAATCGTTGCCAATATAACGTATAGCGCCACCAGATGTTTTGAATGACGAAAGCAACACCAAGACTTAATAATGGGGATAACAGTAAAACTGGCTGGAAGAGCAGTTGCTCTGATGATAACCAAAAATTTAATATTCCTTCGCTAAGTAGCAGTGTTGGCCAGTAGCGCCGCCAAAGGATAATCATCAAAGCTAGACGCAAGCCTTGTGGTAGAAACAAAGTGGCTTGAAAACTGTTTTGACTTAAATAAAAGCCGATGATCCACAACCCAATCCATAACAGGGAGTAGGTAAAAAATAAAAAGATGGATTGTAGCGTTAACCGTAAGCTTTTATTCATGCCTGAATTACCTTGAAATTAGGTTATGCTCTAACGCGTAATGAACAAGGTCGATGGTATTTTCGCATTGTAATTTGCCTAAAATATTTGCGCGATGCACATGCACAGTTTTATGGCTTAGTTCAAGTTGCTCTGCGATAACCTTTACACTAAAGCCAGCGACTAATAAATCAAACACTTCCCGTTCTCGGGGCGTCAATTCCTGTAGGCTTTTTTGCTGTTGTGGTGAATGGCGTAGCGCTCGCATAGCATCGGCGCATAGGTAGCAGCCGCCTTGGTGCACTGAGCGAACGGCTTGGACTAATTCTTCAGGGCCACAACGTTTTGTTAAATAAGCGCTTGCACCTGCATCCAATGCGCTTTGTACAAAGGCTGGGGTATCATAAATGCTCAAGATAATGGTGCGAAAATCAGGTTTTTTTTGGCGTAACCGTGATAAAAGCTGTAAACCGTTTTCATCTGGCATTGAAATATCCATGATGGCGACATCAATGTCTAAATTAAGCAAATTAGGCCAAGCGTCTTGAGCACTGGCATATTGCCCGATAACCGAAATATCAGGTTCAAGTGTCAAAAGTTGTGCAAAACCAGAACGCACAACGATGTGGTCATCAACTAACGCGATTTTTATCATATTTTTATCAATTTGATGAGTAGGGTATTGGGAAATCTTATATCAATATAGGAAAAGATAAGCTAGAAGCAGAATGTAAAATTCTGCTGTTCATCCATAATGACGAGCAATTTTTTTATTGAGGTAAAATTTTCACGCAAACTTATTTGTGTTGAACAATAAACAACCAAAAAACAAGGTGTATAAAAATAGCGACAAACCCCCCATAGGGGTGTCTCCAAAAGGAGACATTTATCTTGTTGATAAATATAGACTTATAAAATTGGTGTTTAGGGTGTCTTAAATTAGCGACAATATTGAGAAAGAGATAAACCGTTTCAGTGTATCCAGAATCTCTGAATAGGCTGTAAAAAATAAATTGTCTTATTTTTTAATGCGTTAAAAAATAAATTGAAAAGTTGGCACGGCATGTGCATAATAATATTCAGTTGCTCATTCAACTTCTTATGTAGGTCCAAAATTAGTTGGGTACATACCACATAAACCAAGAATGACGCCAAAGTAAGGTGCCTACCGTCCAACAGCATAGATACTCGCCTTCGGGCCTTATCAAACACAGGGCGACACGTGGAGTGAGGCACCACCTATATAATTATCTTTAATGTAAAGACATAATTATATAAAGCAGTCAATATCATAGCAGTTGTTATCGCTGGCGGGGTAAAGGTGAGTCCTTTACTCCGCCTTCCTGTTTTATACCCACCAAAATATCCGCCATACTTCTAACTGCTGCATTGTTACCTGCGCTCAGCGGCTCTCGTCATGCTCCTAGAGATATCTTCACTTGGCGCCTAGTTGCAATCCGAATGATTTAGGGCATAGCTGAAGATATTCTAGGCTAGTCAGATATGAAGCAATTTGGCTTGCAGAATATAGCTACCTGAAAAATATCACTTTTCACCAATTAACTTGGCACGTTCATTGCTATTTCATTATTACACTTAGTCTGATTTTAACGCTATGGGACACAGAATTTGGATTGTACTTTTCGCATGACAAAGAGTTCTGCTACCATTGCAATACGTTTAATGGGTATGAGATGAATGTATTGAGTAAATGGCGTTTTTTCCCTCGCTCCTTGCGTCAACTAGTTGTGATGGCGTTTTGGCTTGTACTACTTCCTTTATTGGTATTAGCTTATCAAGCATATCAAAGCCTTGAGCAACTTAGTAACCAAGCTGCCAATATCAATAAAACCACGTTGCTTGACGCACGGCGTAGTGAAGTGATGAGTAGCCTCGCCTTAGAAATGGAGCGGAGCTATCGTCAATATTGTGTTTTGCAAGATCCCACATTGAAAACCCAATATCAGAAACAGTTTGCTGACTACCAGCAAATGTTTGAGCGCCAGAGCACTATCTTACCTGCCTCGTCGGACACTTCCGCGTTGACTAAAACGTTGGATGCGCTTAAGGCCGTCACATGTGAAAACAATGAACCAACAGAAAAAATCACACAGGCTTTAGAACAATTTTCTGCTGCGAATGCTTCATTAGTGCAAGAAACACGGGATGTCATTTTTAGCCGTGGGGAACAGTTGCAAAAAGCGATTGCGAATAAAGGTCAACTATTTGGCTGGCAAAGTTTAATTTTATTTTTATTAAGCGCCTTGTTGGTGGCATTATTCACTCGAATGATTATTGGCCCCGTCAAGGCTATCGAGCGAATGATTAATCGTCTTGGTACTGGGCGTACACTTGCCAGTAATATTGAGCGTTTTAAAGGCCCTAGGGAGTTACGGACAATCGCCCAGCGCATTATTTGGTTAAGTGAACGATTGTCTTGGCTTGAATCACAGCGTCACGAATTTCTCCGCCATATTTCACATGAATTAAAAACGCCTCTTGCAAGCATGCGTGAAGGGACAGAATTACTTGCGGATGAGGTTGCAGGGCCATTAACGCTGTCTCAAAAAGAAGTTGTAGAAATTCTTGATCACAGTAGTAAGCATCTTCAGCAACTTATTGAGCAATTACTTGATTATAATCGTAAGCTCGTCGATGACCCACCAGAAGCACAGATTGTTGATTTACAAAAGCTCATTGAAGATATCGTCAAAGCACATAACTTACCCGCACGGGCTAAGAACATCAAAACAGACGTCCGTTTAAAAGTAGATAGCTGTTTAGCTGAACCCTCACTTCTTGGGCGAGTTATTGATAATATCTATTCCAATGCGGTGCACTATGGTGGCGAATCAGGTAATATTTGGATCTCTAGTCGCCAAACTGGCAATAAACTTCTGATTGAAGTTGCGAATACGGGAACGCCAATTCCTGAATCTGAGCAAAGTATGATTTTTGAACCCTTCTATCAAGGTTCATTACAAAGAAAAGGTGCTGTTAAAGGAAGTGGCCTAGGGCTGAGTATTGCGCAAGATTGTATTAAACAAATGGGTGGAGAACTATCTCTTGTTCCCAATAAATCAGCAGATGTCTGTTTTAGAATTGAACTGCCTCTAACCGCAGAGAATGAATAATGGTAAATCGGTCTACAGGTGTTTGGGCGGTACTTTACCGTAAGGCATCGTTAAGTAAACATAATAAAAGAGTACCTTATGTGATGAGACGTAAAGGGCTTAATTTTAGTGTCGTTTTATTCTCCTTAATTTTAGGTGGATGTGTAACAAAAAATGGTCAGTCACCTCTCGATACACTGGCTCAAGCTGTTGTGCCGGAAGTTAAAGTGACAGACTACCGTTATACATCATGTGAAACGATTTGGAATAATGACCAGCCAACTGCACGGGAAAATGCACTATTTTGGTTGCGCATGATGGACTGTGCAGACCGTACTGAAACCAGCCAAGCGCGTGCGGATGCAGGTAAAATAGAGGTTACAAACTGGTCAAGTGCATTTCAACAGAATATTTTGTTGAACTCTGCTGATCCATCCATTGCTGAGCGTCGTAAAATGCTTGATAGCATAAACACGTATAGCTTGAGTTTTCCAACCGCGGTGCGGCCATTATTACAACTGTGGCGTGAGCAACAAGTACAAATTATCAACTTGTCAGACGCTGGGGCTCGTTATAAACGCTTACAGCAAGAAATGGATAGCAAACTCGACCGTTTAAAGGAAGATAATGCTAAATTGGCTTTCGAGCTGAATACGACCTCCCGTAAGCTTGAAAATTTAACGGATATTGAACGTCAGCTTTCTTCTCGCAAAAAAAGCACGAACGAAACCGAAAAAGAGGTGGAAAATGGGGTGGAAGGAGATAAACCTATTTCCTCAGAAGCGCCAAAGCCTGATAGCAGCGTATCTTCTCCAGTAGAGCAAAATTCATCGGAGAATGAACAAAAATGACGAATCGTAAGTCAGCAAATTTATTGTTAGTTGACGATGACCCTAGCCTTCTTAAACTGTTAGGCATGCGCTTGAGTAGTGAAGGTTTTAAAGTCACTACAGCAGAAAGTGGTCCCGAAGCACTAAAAATCTTACAAAAAGAAAAATTAGATTTAGTGATCAGCGATTTACGGATGGACGAAATGGATGGTATGGCGCTTTTCGATGAGATACAAAAAGCGCATCCAAATATGCCTGTCATTATATTAACGGCACATGGCTCTATCCCTGATGCAGTAGCAGCAACGCAGCGAGGCGTATTTAGTTTTTTAACTAAACCTGTCGATAAAGATGCATTATATAAAGCCATTGATGAAGCACTCGCGCTCTCTTCGACACCCATTAGCGATGAAGAGTGGAGCTCGGGGATTGTCACGCGTAGCCCCTTGATGATAAGGCTGTTAGAACAAGCACATATGGTAGCACAATCTGATGTTAGCGTGCTTATTAATGGGCAAAGTGGTACAGGTAAAGAGGTTTTGGCTCAAGCGATTCATAAGGCTAGTCCTAGGGCTCGTAAGCCGTTTATTGCTATTAACTGTGGTGCATTACCTGAACAACTATTAGAGTCTGAATTATTTGGCCATGCGAAAGGGGCTTTTACCGGTGCAGTCAGTAATCGCGAAGGGTTATTTTTTGCAGCTAGTGGTGGTACGTTATTTTTAGATGAAATTGGTGATATGCCAATGCCATTGCAGGTTAAATTACTGCGGGTATTGCAAGAGCGCAAAGTTCGTCCATTAGGTAGTAACCGTGATTTAGACATTGATGTGCGTATTTTGTCTGCGACTCACCGTAATCTTCCTAAAGCGATGGAAAAAAATGAGTTTCGTGAAGACCTCTACTATCGCTTAAATGTAGTTAATTTACGTATTCCTGCGTTAAATGAGCGTTCAGAAGATATACCATTATTAGCTAATCATTTATTACGCGAGTCAGCATCACGCCATAAACCCTTTGTACGCAGTTTTTCCAGCGATGCGATGAAGTGTTTAATCACAGCGAGCTGGCCGGGTAATGTGCGCCAGTTAGTTAACGTGATTGAGCAATGTGTGGCACTCACAACATCGCCGGTGATCAGTGAAGCGTTGGTTAGCCAAGCCCTGCAAGGTGAAAATACCGCTTTGCCGACATTCGTTGAAGCACGTAATCAATTTGAACTGAATTATTTACGTAAGTTATTACAAATGACAAAAGGAAATGTCACCCAAGCGGCTCGAATGGCAGGACGAAACCGTACAGAGTTTTATAAATTACTTGGTCGCCATGATTTAGAAGCCAATGATTTCAAAGAATAAATAAGAATTATTTACCACATGGTTGTTATCGATTACATTATGTGGAATAAGGCAATTCATATTCACGCTCCGGGAGAAAAAACACCTTATGAGCCGTAAGCTTAATATTTCACTAGCACAACTTAATTGGTTAGTCGGTGACATCGAAGGCAACTGCGAACGCATGTTGCAAGTTGTGAGTGAACAAGCACCAAACACAGATATTGTCATGTTTTCAGAGCTGTCTTTGACAGGCTACCCACCAGAAGATTTGATTTTTCGTGGCGATTTTGAAGATCGTTGCGTCGCACAGCTAGAACGTTTACAAAAAGCAAGCTCTGAGACAGCGATTATCGTTGGCCACCCATGGTATGAAGGGGATGATATCTATAATGCATTATCATTTTTCTACCAAGGTAAACTGCACGCACGTTATTTTAAACAAGAGCTACCCAATTATGGTGTGTTTGATGAACCTCGTTATTTTACCGCAGATGAAAAAACCTGTGTCGTTGAATTTAAAGGCTATCAGCTTGGCTTATTGATTTGTGAAGACATTTGGTATGACGAGCCGGTAGATGCAGCTAAAGGGGCTGGTGCTGAAATATTATTGACAATCAATGCATCCCCTTATGACATTAATAAAGAACATATTCGAACCGATTTATTAGTCGAACATTGTAAACGCACTCATATGCCAATTGTGTATCTTAACCAAGTGGGTGGGCAAGATGAATTGGTGTTTGATGGTGGCTCAAAAATCATTGCAAACAAAGGCAAACAAACCTTTAAATTGGAAGAATTTAAAGAGCAGGTTATTACAGTGCAATTTGATGAACTTGCACTGGTGAGCGAAGGTAGTGTATTTATTGAAAATGACCCTGTCGCACAGGTATACCAAGCCTTAGTCATGTCAACTCGCGACTACATCAATAAAAATGGTTTTAATGGGGCTATTTTAGGCTTATCGGGGGGGATTGACTCAGGGCTGACAGTAGCGATTGCCGTTGATGCAATAGGCAAAGAGCATGTGCAAGCCGTGATGATGCCATTCCGTTATACTTCTGAAATAAGCATTCACGACGCCAAAGAACAAGCTGACTTGCTTGGTGTTGAGTTTGATATAGTATCTATCGAGCCGATGTTTGATGCATTTATGGCACAGTTAACGCCTATGTTTGAAGGAACTGCGGTAGATACAACCGAAGAAAACTTACAAGCACGGTGCCGAGCCGTTATTTTAATGGCGATGTCGAATAAACGTCGTCGTTTGGTACTGACAACCAGTAATAAAAGTGAATCAGCGGTCGGTTACTCAACGCTGTATGGTGATATGGCCGGTGGGTTTGATGTGCTAAAAGATGTGCCTAAAACCCTTGTCTTTGAGCTAGCTAAATACCGTAATACACTCTCTCCCGCAATTCCACAACGTGTGATTGATAGGCCTCCGTCAGCCGAACTCGCTCCGGGTCAGCTAGATCAAGACAGCCTGCCGCCTTATGATGTGCTAGACGCCTTGTTAGAAGGTTATGTGGAAAAGGACTTGTCAGTGAATGACCTAATCAAGCTTGGTTTTGATAAAGACGTAGTACGCAAAGTTGTGCGTCTTGTTGATATTAATGAATACAAACGTCGTCAGGCACCGGTTGGGCCACGTATTACGATGCGTAATTTTGGCAAAGATCGCCGCTATCCGATCACCTCAGGTTTTGGCCGTAAAAACTGGTCATAACAGGAATTACTTATGAAAAAAATTGATGCAATTATAAAGCCATTCAAACTTGATGATGTTCGTGAAGCGTTGGCTGAAGTCGGTATTACAGGAATGACTGTAACCGAAGTAAAAGGTTTTGGACGTCAAAAAGGGCATACTGAACTTTACCGCGGTGCAGAGTATATGGTCGACTTTTTACCTAAGGTAAAAATTGAAATTGTTGTTCCTGATGACATCGTTGAAAACTGCGTTGAAACCATTATGCAAACTGCACAAACTGGCAAAATTGGTGATGGGAAGATCTTTGTTTATGATGTCGCTCGAGTGATCCGTATTCGAACCGGTGAGCAAGACGAAGAAGCAATTTAATAAATTAAGTTTGTATGAAAATGCGGTAACGGAAAATACACAGGAATGGGATTAGAATTGTGTATTTATTATGCGAGCCCGTTACCGCTAAATTAGAAAACTACGAACATTTAACTAGTTAACCAATTTTCTTCAGTTAATATGCTTCATAGAATGCGCTTCTAAATAGAAGCGCATTTTTTATCGATTAGTTGAGGGGCAATACTTTGTGTGGGCCAAAACATTCATAGTGAATCGCATCGGCATCGACACCCATCGTAATTAACTGCTTACCTATGTGCTGCATAAAACCAACAGGGCCACAGAAATAAAACTGCATATTCGGTTGCTCAATCCATTCACGTACCAATTCTAAATTCATTAAACCTTCATATTGGTAATCAAACCCGAGGCGATCATCCTCTCTTGGTTGATTAAACCAAATCGCAGATTGGCTAATTTTCTGTTTTGCTAGTAGTTGTTGAATTTCGTGTCTGAAGGCATGAACTGCACCATTCTCAGCGGCATGGAACCAATTTACTTGTGCGCTGTGAGCTTGTTCTGTTAGATGATTTAACATACTTAACATTGGGGTTAAGCCAACCCCGGCGGAAATTAGCGTAACAGGTGTTGTATTATCAACATCGATAAAGAAATCCCCACATGGAGGTGCGAGATGCACGCTGTCACCTTCATTTAACTGTTGATGTAAGAAATTAGAAACGGTGCCTTGGTCTTCACGTTTTACCGCGATACGGTAGCTACGACCATTAGGGGCAGTAGTCAGTGAGTATTGGCGGATTTCTTGGTTTTCAAATCCCGGGTTGTTGACATAAATCGTGATATATTGGCCTGGTCGGTAATCCGCGACAGGTTGCCCGTCGACAGGCACAAATTCAAAACTTGTGATCACATCACTTTGTGGTTGTTTTTGCGCTAATTTAAATTCACGTAAGCCTTCCCAACCCCCATCTTTATTTGCATTTTCTTGGTAAATTGCAGCCTCTCTACCAATAAAAATATCAGCTAAAACACCGTAAGCTTTTCCCCATGCATCAAGAACTTCTTGGCCGGGATTAAGGAGTTCATCAATGGCTGCAAGCAAGTTTTCCCCGACAATTGGGTAGTGCTCAGGTTTTATATTCAAACTGACATGTTTTTGTGCGATTTTTTCGACAGCTGAAATAAGCGCTTCAGGTGTTTCAATATGCACAGCATATGCGCAGATAGCATTGAAAAGGGCTTCACGTTGGTCCCCATTCATTTGGTGAGTCATGTTAAAAATATCTTTTAACTCAGGATGCTGTTTAAACATCCGATCATAAAAATGCGCGGTCAGTTTTGGCCCTGTTTCAGCAATGGCAGGAATGGTGGATTTAACAATGGCGATGGTTTGGCTATCTAGCATACAGGTGCTCCTGAATTATTTTCATGTTCTCGTTATCGTTAAGGTAAAGAGCTATTTTTGTAATATCAAAAATATCTCTTTGTACATCAGAGAGATAATATTATTTCATCTCAGTTAACCTCTATTTTTTGAGATCCATGAAGGCGATTTATAAAGATGTATTTTAAATACAACTTATAATATTTAAGGGTTTATGTAAAGACTCAAACCGGGAAAATAGGGTGAATTTAGGCACATAATGAGAAGGGGATTACAAATCTGGAGGTTTGTCCGTCAAAAATTAAAATTTGGGCTATTTTATAATGAAGCCTTCAGAAGCAAATGAAGTGAAAAAAATTAATGCAATCGTTTGCGTATATTTTTTCTTTAGGGCTATCTCAAGAGTGAAAAAGAGTTTACACTGTGTGTCATTGCGATGAATCGATTTTCAACCTATTGAATTGCTGAGGCAGGAGAAGCGAATGTTAAAGCGTGAAATGAATATTGCTGACTACGATCCAAAATTATGGGAAGCAATGGAGCAAGAAGTACAACGTCAAGAAGAACATATTGAATTAATTGCTTCTGAAAACTATACCAGTCCACGAGTCATGGAGGCTCAAGGTTCTCAGCTAACCAATAAATATGCAGAAGGCTATCCAGGTAAACGCTACTATGGTGGTTGTGAGCATGTTGATGTGGTCGAGCAATTAGCGATTGACCGTGCAAAAGCGCTATTTGGTGCTGACTACGCAAACGTACAACCACACTCAGGTTCACAAGCTAACGCCGCAGTTTACATGGCGTTATTACAACCAGGCGACACCGTTCTGGGGATGAACCTTGCACATGGTGGCCACTTAACCCACGGTTCACCAGTTAACTTCTCTGGTAAACTGTATAACATCGTACCTTATGGTATTGATGAAAGCGGTAAAATTGACTACGACGATATCAAAGCGCAAGCGGAAAAACACAAACCAAAAATGATTATCGGTGGTTTCTCTGCGTACTCAGGTGTGGTTGATTGGGCAAAAATGCGTGAAATCGCAGACGGTATTGGTGCTTACCTGTTTGTTGATATGGCTCACGTTGCAGGTTTGATTGCTGCGGGTGTTTATCCAAACCCCGTTCCTCATGCACACGTTGTGACGACAACAACACATAAAACTTTAGCGGGTCCACGTGGTGGATTAATTTTAGCTAAAGGTGGTGACGAAGAGTTGTATAAAAAAATCAACTCAGCGGTATTCCCTGGATCTCAAGGTGGCCCTTTAATGCATGTTATTGCAGGTAAAGCGGTTGCGCTGAAAGAAGCGATGGAACCTGAGTTTAAAGCTTATCAACAACAAGTTGCTAAGAATGCGAAGGCAATGGTCGATGTTTTCCAAAAACGTGGCTACAAAGTGGTATCTGGCGGAACTGAAAACCACTTATTCTTAGTTGATTTGGTTGATAAAGACATCACCGGTAAAGATGCAGATGCAGCGCTTGGCCGTGCGAATATTACTGTTAACAAAAACAGTGTGCCGAACGATCCTAAGAGCCCATTTGTAACGTCTGGTGTACGTATTGGTTCCCCTGCGATTACGCGTCGTGGCTTCAAAGAAGCAGAAGCAGGTGAGCTAGCTGGCTGGATGTGTGATATTCTAGACAATCTCAATGACGAAGCGACCATTGAGAGCGTGAAGCAAAAAGTATTAGCAATTTGCAAAAAACACCCAGTTTACGCATAACATAACGTAATATTAATTACCTAAACCCGCTTCTACATGTATGTATGAGCGGGTTTTTTGCATTGAAAAAACGGAGGAGTGATGGTCATTCCATCAACGCGTTGGCTAGCTATTGATTATTTTACCTACTTTTTTGCCTACAGTATTTTCTTACCATTTTGGTCAGTTTGGCTACAAGGTGAGGGAATTGATGCAGAAATGATAGGTGTTTTGTTAGGGGTAGGGCTCGCAGCTCGTTTCCTTGGCGCGATGTTTATTACTCCTTTAGTTAAAGAACCCTCGAAGTTGATCATGGCTTTACGCTTACTGGCAGGGCTTTCGCTCATTTTCTCTATTGGCTTCGCTCTGGGATCTCATTGGGCATGGTTACTATTTGTAATGATTGGGTTTAACCTATTTTTTGCGCCAATGGTTCCACTGGGAGATTCACTGGCAGGGACATGGCAAAAACAATTTACCTTTGACTATGGCAAGATCCGCGTCTGGGGGTCGATAGCTTTTATTATCGGCTCATCACTGATGGGGTATTTAGCGGGTGTTTGGGGTAATAAAGCCATCATGATGGCCTTGATAGTGAGCTGTTTAGCGTTATTATTAGGCGCAATGCTGAAGCCGGCAATTATGCCAATGGGGGCAGCGAAAGCGGATGGTGGTAATAAGGTTAGATTTAAACAATTGATTGCAGACAAAAATGTCGTTAGGTTTCTTATCTGTGTTACGTTACTGCAAGGGGCTCATGCGGCTTATTATGGGTTTGCTTCCCTATTTTGGAAAGAAGCCGGCTATTCAGATTTAGTCATTGGTAATTTATGGTCGCTCGGTGTCGTTGCTGAAGTCATTGTATTTATGTTAAGTCACCGTTTATTTAGACGTTGGAGTGCTCGCAATTTACTGCTGTTATCAGCCTTTTGTGGAATTATTCGTTGGGGCTTGATGGGCGCATTTACGGCATTACCGGTATTAATTGTGGTGCAAATTCTGCACAGTGGTACTTTTACGGTTTGCCACTTAGCGGCAATGCGTTTTATCAGCGCAAGAAAAGAAAATGAAATTATCCCATTACAAGGTATTTACTCTGCACTTGCGACTGGTGGTGGGTTAGCTGTACTGACAATTATTGTAGGGTACATTTATGAGCGAGTACCTGCACATCATGGCGTAGTTTTTTATTTAATGGCGCTTCTTGCTGTTCCTGCCTTATTTATTCGGCCTAAAGTGGTGGCTCAATCCTAAAATCACCAGCCAAGCTATAAAAGGTGTTAAAGCTATTTTATAGCTTGGTTTGGTATTGAATTTGTTTTCCAGTGTCATCAACGCAAATTTTTTGCAAGGCTGGCAACGCCATCCTTCTTTCGAACAATCGGCATGTCGATTGTTTCCTGCTGTATTTGCGATTGTCACAATAAATAGAGTTGATAATAAAAATGGCAAATCATAGATAATGACTTGCCATTGAGATATAACTTATAAGCTTGGTAGGAATGTCGTAAATACAGGCATAAAAGTGACTAAGAGTAATACGATAATTAATGTTAAGAATAATGGCATAACTTCACGAATAAAATCAGCAATACGCACGCCCGTAATCGATGTAGCCACAAACATGACTGTTCCCATTGGTGGTGTTAAACAGCCGATAGCTAAATTAAGGATCATGACAATACCAAAATGGATAGGGTCAATTCCTAAAAGTTTTACTGTAGGCATTAATAATGGAACAAGGACAATAATTGCGGCATTACCCTCAATAAACATACCTAGAACTAAGAGCACAGCATTGACAATCATTAAGAAAACATATGGATTGTCAGAGAAATTGGTCATCATTCTGGCGACATCTTGCGCCACTTGCTCGTTTGTCAATACCCAAGCTAATGCAGAGCAAGTCATGATAATCAACATAATACTTGCTGTTGAACGAGCTGTTTCTAAAAATGAGGCTGCAATGTCTTTTAACTTCATTTCACGATAAAAGAAAGTGCCAATTACAATAACGTAAAGCACTGCAATCGCGCCCGCTTCTGTCGGTGTAAAGATACCAAAACGAATTCCACCAATAATAACGAGGACTAAAAGGAACGCAGACATCGCTCCTTTACCTGTCTGGTAAACTTCAGCAAATGTCGGAGCTTTATCTCTAGCCGGTTTGTATCCACGTTTTTTGGCAATAAGATAAATGGCAAACATTAAAGCAACGCAGCACATTAAACCGGGAATAATCGCAGCCATGAACATCTTGCCAATAGAAACATCAGCAACAAATCCATAGATGATTAATGCAATACCGGGTGGAATAATAGGTGTTATTAATGACCCTGCAGCAGTAACAGCAGCAGAGAAGCTTTTCCCATAACCTAATTTGGTCATCTCTGGCACTAGCATTTTAGATAGCATTGCACAGTCAGCAAGGTTAGATGCAGAAAGTCCACCCATCATTGTACTTAATAATACGTTAGACTGGGCAAGTCCCCCTGGATAGTGACCAGACAGTGTGCCAGTAAATTTTAACATTCGGCTAGTGATACCGGTGTAATTTAAAAGATTACCTAGCAAAATGAAAAAAGGGATTGCGAGTAATGTGACATTTTCTCCTGCCCCAATAATGCGCTGCACGGCAATAAGCGGAGAGATATCACCGACAGAAAAGAAATAAGTGAGCAATGCAATAAGCACACTTAAAAAAATAGGAACATTAATTAAAAAACAAAATATTAATACGATACAGGCGATAACTACTGACATGGTTTATCTCCTTTTAGTAATTTACTCATGTCTTCCAGTAAATGTTGGATAGAAAATAACACCATGATGGATGCGCCAATGGGTACAGAAAGGTCGATATAATAATAAGACACACCAATAATCGGTGTTATTTTGTCTTCTGCGATAATCGAGAGTTCATATCCAAGATACCCAAAAATAGATAAAGCAATAATGGCCATAATATGAGTGATAACCGCAATAGCTAATTGTACTTTTTCAGGAAATAAAGAGGTAATCGCATCAATACTGACATGCATTCTTTTACCCGCAGCGGATGCTGCACCAATCATCACCAACCAAATGTAGCAAATGATTAAAACTTCCTCACTCCACATTAAAGGGTCATTAAGAAGCCAGCGCATGAATACAGCAAGAATAGTAATAATGACAATAGCGGCAACGGCAAGTGATGCCACTATATCACTTAATTTCCCCAGAAATTTAAACATAAAAAATCCTTGCGAGAACAATAGTTAACCATTTGTGTTGTTAAAATATTGGCGGTAAGCACCGCCAAGTCATAGGGTTAATTATTAATAATATCTTGAGTTTGTTGATATAAGTTCGCAGACCATTCAGGGAACTCATTATAGAAAGGTTTAGATTTTTCTTTGAAGAGCGCTCTATCTACTTCAACAACCGTAACGCCTTCATTTTTCATTTTCTCAATAATTTCTTTTTCTTGCTGTAGGACTAAATCTGTTAAGAATTGCCCAGCTTCATTACCTGATTCAACTAAAGCCTGTTGGATATTTTCGGGTAATTTATCATACGTTTTACTGCCCATGACTAAGTTGGTCACGTTCTCTACATGGCCCGTTAGGATCAAGAACTTAGCTGCTTCATGGTGTTTTTGCCCATATAGCACTGGGATTGGGTTTTCTGCACCGTCAATAATTTTAAGATTAAGTGCAGTATAAACTTCAGCTAAAGGTAATGGAGTAGGGGTGGCACCCATTGCCTCTAAACCTTTAATTTGAATTTTATTATTAGGAACGCGAATTTTTAAACCTTTTAGGTCATCTGGGGTTTGGATCATTTTATTGGCTAAGATATGGCGTGAACCATATAGCCAATCTTTAGAAACGACATGAAGGCCTTTTTTATCTAACTGTTGTTCTAAAGAACCATACCAAGGCGAGGCGTTCAATTTAAAAATATCTTTATAAGATAGCCCTAAATAGGGTCCAAACATAATGCCGTAATCAGGTACATAATCAGAGAAGAAGGCGCCATCCGCTAAAGTAATTAGTGGGCTACCTAACTTCATTTGTTCGATGACATCCTTTTTGGACCCTAATTGCGAACTTGGATAAGGGATCAATTCACCTTCGCCATTGGTTTTTTCATTGAATTTTTTTGCCCATTCGTGGATAGCTAAGTCAAATGGCTCTCCTGGGTTATTTTCATAAGCAACTTTTAGCTTATATTTAGCATCTGCAAATGCTGCTCCTGTCATGCTGCCCATTAATAGCATTGTGCTGAGTGTTAAGCTAAGAAGTGTTTTTCCGTTTAATGTGCTCAGTTTCATAAATGTATCTCCTGTAGGGGGATTTATTGTTTTAAGTATTTATTATTTGTTTCTAACAAACATATTTTTTGCGTAGCATTGATTCTGTACCATGACTCAGAATTTCAGTAATTTTCTGGCTCACATCATCCTGTAATTTTGGTATTTCGTTGAGGTTCAATCCCCATAAATCAGACATCGCTAGCACATTTTCAGTAAGTTGTTTTACATTTGAGTCATAGAGTTCGTTCCAAGCTTTAAAGCGTTCCAGTAAATAATCATCATCATTTAAAGGAATGGGCTGTCCAGCCTGTTCTCCGCGATAGAAAACAATCAACGCAGCAAGTGAAAATGAAATGCAATAAGGGATTTTATTGTATTGATTAACGTAAGAGATTAATTGGGGCAATAAGCGAGTTTTAAATTTAGTGAGTGAGTTAAGCGAAATTGACATTAACTCATGTTCTATATATGGGTTATTAAAACGGTCAATCACTGCGGAAGCAAAAGCCGTGAGCTCTGAAGGGCTTTGAGATAAAACAGGAATAACTTCATTATCAATTAAATCTTTAATGAAAGATAAAAAAACGGGATTGGTAGTGACATCACGGACAGTCCTAATGCCTGCTAAGTAAGCAACAGGAACCATCGCAGTGTGTGCACCATTCAAGATTGCCACTTTGCGCTCTTTATAGGGTTTTATATCATCGACCACTTTGATATTTAATGGTAATTCATTTAGTTTTAGTTTCTGCTCTAATACTTTTGGCCCTTGAATGACAAACAAATAGAAATATTCAGCCGTGACGAGAAAATCGTCTTTATAACCTAATTCTTTTTCCAGTTTTTCAATTTCATTTTTTGGGTAACCTGTAACAATTCTATCGACTAATGTAGAACAAAATGTATTACTGTCATTTAGCCAAGTAATGAAATCTGCGGGAAGTTTCCAGTCTTGCGCATGTTTATTTACAAACTCTTGTAGTTTATCGCCATTATAGTCAATTAACTCACAAGGGATGATGAACAATCCTTTGCTAGTATCACCATTAAAATATTGAAAGCGGTGAAATAAGAATTGCGTAAGTTTAGCTGGGAAACTACTTGCTGGTGTGTCTTCTAGACGTACATCGTGCTTATATACGATCCCGGCTTCGGTTGTGTTAGAGAATATCCATTGTAAGTCGGGATTTTCTGCACACTTTAAATATTTATCATATTCAGAGTAAATAAGTATTTCACGATTAACTGAATTAATTATTCTTATATTAGAAACGCTTTGTTTTTGTTCATTAATTCCCCTGGTGATGGCGGTATAAAGTCCATTTTGTTGATTAATTGAGGGATGTGATGAGTCAATTGGTCTAACAATAGTAATACCACTATTGAAGTCTGTTTTTTCATTCAGTTGATCAACCATCCAGTCGATAAAAGCACGTAGAAAATTGCCTTCTCCGAATTGCAGAATTCTCTCTGGGTATTGCTTGCTAGCCATTGACTGTCGATTTAAGTAATCCATGACCATTCCTCTAGTTATTATGTGTATTAATCATCTGGTGTTGACTCAGACTAGAAGTATTTTTTTCTATGGACTATTAATTGAATCAATTTTGTGGAACGAATGGCTTTTTCATGTTTTTAATGTGTTTTTTATCAGTTAAAAACAGGTTGTTTGTTGATGTATAAAATTAATTTTATGATGAGTTTCTTTAAGTTATTGAAAAATATCGTGATTTATTCCGTATCTTATTTGTGGTAAATAATGGCTTTATAATTAAGTTGTTTTTTTTACTGAAAAATTCAGGTTTGTGTTTGATACATACAATGTTCGATCAAAAGAAAGGTTGTTATTGGCCATCCATTGGCCTTGGGAGGTTAGTGTTACTTATTCATAAGTTTGCTGTATAGAGTTGATCATCGTTCGTTTAGCGGTATCTAAATGGTGACGAAGTTCATTCATCGCAACAATATCATTACGACTAATTAAAGCACTTAAAATGGTCATATGTTCTTCAATTGCCAGTACATTTCTTTCTTTTAAGTCAGACTCATCCCACTGGTATTGAAAGTGGAATATTACAGTGATGATTTCAAGAGACTGACTGAAAAATGGGTTGTTGGCACCCGATAAAATAAGGCTATGTAGCTCATAATCGAGTTGGGAAAAGTCGCGGTAATTGATAGTCACTGTTTCGCGCAGTGTTCTATGCTTAAGTAATAGCTCTTTTGCTAAAATCCAACGGTGGTCATCTGCGGGTAAATTTAAAAAGTGCGTAAGGGCATTGGTTTCTAGTAATTCTCTGAACTCAAAGAGTTTTTCTGCATACTCGCGCGAAAACTTCATCATGTGCCAATTTCCTCGGTGGGTGTTTTTAATTAACCCATAACGAGAAAACTCCACTAAAAATTCACGGACAACGCTAGAGCTCACATGGCTTTTTTTCGCCAATTGTAACTCAGTAAAAGTATCTCCGGGCATCAATTCTTTGCGTTTAATCATTTGGTAAAACGCTTTTTCGAATAAGACGATTTGTTGATCTGGAAGGCTTGACTCAACTGGGAAAAAATCAGTTTTATTGGGATAGCGAATGACATGGTAGTCATTCCCTTGTTTTTCAATGATTTTCTTTTCTAATAAATATTCAAGGGTATGTCTAACGGTAGTTCGGCTGATATTAAACATTTCCGCTAAAGAAGATTGTGATGGGAAGGGGGACGTTAATAAATTTTTATGAATTGCATCTAAAAATTCGTTAATTGACCCATAACGTATATTTTTACTCCTCACCATTTAACTGCCCCTTAAGCTGTTTTTTATTCTTTAAAGACCGATTTAAAACCGATTTAAAAACATTTAATCACAAAATTCGGTTGCTAAGTATCTAGTCTATGTTTTTTAAATTAAAAAAGACAGATAAATTGACGGAGGAAAATATGAAACAATTGATTTGCCAGGAACCTAAAAAATTAGTCTATCAAGACGTTGCTGAACCTACAGTTAAAGTTGGGCACGTAAAAATAAAAATACATGCCGTTGGAATATGTGGAACAGATATTCACGCCTGGGGAGGAAATCAGCCATTTTTCCAGTATCCACGCGTATTAGGCCATGAAATTTCTGGCACTATTTGCGAGGTTGCTTCTGATGTCACTCAATGGAAAGTTGGGCAGCGTGTTGCCGTGATGCCTTATGTTGCTTGCTATGAGTGCGGGGCTTGCAAAAGTGGTAAAACAAATTGTTGTGAAAAAATTTCGGTGATTGGGGTTCATGAAGATGGTGGTTTTTGTGAGTTCTTAAACGTCCCACAAAACAACGTGTTAGCCATTGCGGATACCGTTACTGATATTGATGGGGCGTTAATTGAACCGTTTTCGATTAGTGCTCATGCAGTGAGACGCGCACAAGTTAAGCCTCAAGATACTGTTCTAGTCGTAGGGGCTGGTCCGATAGGGCTTGGTGTTGCTGCGATTGCTAAAGCAGACGGTGCTAACGTATTAGTTGCTGACACCAGTGAGGCTCGTCGTCAACATGTTGAAAAGGTATTAGGTTTAACAACGTGTGACCCAGCGAGTGAAAATTACTTATCAAGTATTGAAAGCCATTTTTCAGGGATGCTTGCAGAGAAAGTCATTGATGCAACGGGGAATCAACACGCAATGAACACTGCGGTGAATTTAATTCGCCATGGTGGTTTGATTGTTTTTGTTGGGCTATTTAAAGGTAATTTATCGTTTCCAGATCCTGATTTTCATAAGAAAGAAACAACAATGATGGGAAGTCGCAATGCGACGCTTGAAGATTTCAATAAAGTGGCAAGGTTGATGGCGGAAGGAAAGCTCGCGAGTGAAATGATGCTAACTCATCAATTTGATTTTAATTCTATTGGTAATAGTTATGAGCAAGACGTGATTAATAACCGTGAGTTAATTAAAGGCGTTATCTTATTTTAATACGCATCAAACGGTTTAATCAGTAAAAAAACACCCACACAAAATAGTCGAATTGTGTGGGTGTTAAAATTCAATACGTTGTCGAATTAGCGTTTTAATGCTTCCGATAACTCATCTTTCATGACGGACAGTATGTCTCTAACAACGCGTGGGCTACCAGCGACTAAGTTACCAGATGCGATATAATTATGGCCGCCAATAAAGTCAGTCATGATACCGCCAGCTTCACGCATGATTAGTTCACCGCCTAAGAAATCCCATGGTTTTAAGCCGATCTCAAAGAATGCATCAACACGACCAGAAGCAACATAGCATAAATCCAGGGCTGCAGAACCTGTACGACGGAAATCAGCACACTTATCGAACATTGCAGTCATGATATTCATATATACCGCAGCGTGTTGTTTTTGTTTAAAAGGAAAACCTGTCGCAACGATAGCGCCATCAAGATCACGTTTTTCGTCGATACGAATACGATAACCGTTAAGTTGAGCGCCTTGTCCACGTACTGCGCTAAATAATTCATTACGCATTGGGTCGTAAACAACAGCAACTTCAGTACGGCCTTTAACGCGTACAGCGATAGAAACAGAAAAATGAGGGAGACGTTTTGTGAAGTTGGTAGTGCCATCCAGTGGATCGATAACCCATTGAATATCATCATCTTTACCAATTAACTCACCACTTTCTTCAGTGATAATAGTGTGCTCTGGATATGACTTGCGGATGATTTCAATAATCAGCTGCTCAGACTCTTGGTCAACGTTAGTCACGAAATCGTTAGTGCCTTTCTGAGTCACTTTGATATTACTAGGCATTTCATAGTTTTTAGCTATGTGATTACCGGCCTTACGTGCTGCACGTATGGCGATGTTAAGCATCGGATGCATGGGCTTTTTCCACTGGAATGTTAAAGAACGAAAAACTGGAGTGCCGAAGTATATAGATGTTCGTCACAATAAGCAATTTTGTGTTAAGCTATTGCGATAATTTTTTCATTAAACGTATAAACCATGCTAGATAATATCCGTATTGTTCTTGTTGAAACCTCACACACTGGTAATATGGGCTCAACTGCCCGTGCAATGAAAACCATGGGGCTTTCTAATCTGTACCTCGTTAATCCTCTTGTTGAACCTGATTCACACGCTATTGCACTTTCTGCCGGGGCGAGTGATGTTATTGGTAATGCGACAATCGTTAAAACCCTCGATGAAGCCTTAGAAGGCTGTAAGTTAGTGATCGGCACCAGTGCCCGTTCTCGCACCTTGTCTTGGCCAATGGTTGAGCCGCGTGAGTGTGGTGTTAAATCTGTTGAGCAATCCAAAGAATCCCCCGTTGCTATCGTTTTTGGCCGTGAGCGAGTGGGTTTGACCAACGAAGAACTACAAAAATGTCAGTATCATTTGTATATCCCCACGAACCCAGAATACGGCTCTTTGAATTTAGCGATGGCGGTTCAATTGGTAAGTTATGAGATACGCATGGCGCATCTTTCAATGGATGAAAAAAACACGGTAATTTCAACAGATGATGAGGTAGAATACCCGCCATCAGAAGATGTTGAGCGTTTTTATGTTCATCTTGAAAGTGTATTGAATGAATCTGGTTTTATTCGTAAAGCGCACCCTGGCTTAATTATGAATAAATTGCGTCGTTTATTCACACGTGCACACATCGAAACCCAAGAGTTACATATCCTGCGGGGTATTTTAACGTCGATGGAAAAATGGGCGAAAAAGTGAGGCGAAATCCACGGTAAAAACAGGTGAATAATACTTGAGTAAATTAGTCAGGTAAATAGTTGACTAAATTACTCAGGAATGTCACAATCTGACCATAATTTACCATGGAGTAATATGTTATGAGACTCACTTCCAAAGGGCGTTACGCAGTAACTGCGATGTTAGATGTCGCATTACACTCTCAGTCAGGTCCCGTGCCTTTAGCGGACATTTCTGAACGTCAGGGTATTTCCCTCTCTTATCTTGAGCAACTTTTTTCTCGTTTACGTAAAAACGAGTTGGTTTCGAGTGTTCGCGGCCCAGGTGGCGGTTATTTGCTTGGTAGAGACGCAGACCAAATCTTTGTTGCTGAAGTAATCGCTGCGGTAGATGAATCTGTTGACGCCACACGTTGTCAGGGTAATAAAGAAGGTTGTCAAAATGGCGACCGCTGCTTAACTCATGCACTGTGGCGTGATTTAAGTGACAGAATTACAAGTTTTCTAAGCAGCATTAGCCTTGATGAACTGGTTAAAAACCAAGAAGTCATGGTTGTTGCTGATAGACAAGATAACGAACAGCGTAAAACCATGCCAAATGGGATCACACCTGAATCGATTATCAATGTACGTGCTTAAAAAATATTAAAATAATTGCAGTCGGTACATCTCGGTGAGTGGTTAGACGAAGATCTAGTTTCCGCCATTTGTATCTTTAAAAATTAAAGTCAAGTTAGCTTGTCTTTTGGAGTAAGTGAGCAATGAAATTACCAATTTATCTTGATTATTCAGCAACAACACCGGTTGACCCGCGTGTGGCTGAAAAAATGATGCAATGTTTAACAATGGATGGGAACTTTGGTAACCCAGCATCCCGTTCTCACCGTTTCGGCTGGCAAGCGGAAGAAGCGGTAGATATTGCTCGTAATCAAATCGCTGAATTAGTGGGTGCTGACCCACGTGAAATCGTGTTTACTTCAGGCGCAACTGAGTCTGATAACTTAGCGATTAAAGGCGCTGCTAATTTCTATAAAAAGAAAGGCAACCACATTATTACTTGTAAAACGGAACACAAAGCCGTTTTAGATACCTGCCGCCAATTAGAGCGTGAAGGTTTTGAAGTGACTTACCTGTCACCGCAAAGCAACGGTTTAATTGCTATGCAAGACCTACAAGACGCTATCCGTGAAGACACTATTTTAATTTCTATTATGCATGTTAATAATGAAATTGGTGTAGTGCAGGATATCGAAGCTATTGGTGAATTATGCCGTAGCAAAGGGATTATTTTCCACGTCGACGCAACTCAAAGCGTGGGCAAATTGCCTATCGACCTAAATACGTTAAAAGTCGATTTAATGTCGTTCTCTGCGCACAAACTTTATGGGCCAATGGGTATTGGTGCACTGTATGTTCGCCGTAAACCACGAATTCGCCTTGAAGCGCAACAGCACGGCGGTGGTCATGAACGCGGTATGCGTTCTGGGACATTACCAGTACACCAAATCGTGGGTATGGGCGAAGCTTATCGTATTGCCAAAGAAGAAATGGCAGCGGAATCTGAGCGCTTACGCGGTTTACGCCTGCGTTTATGGAACGGCATTAAAGATATCGAAGAAGTTTACCTCAATGGTGATTTAGAACACGGTGCGCCGCACATTCTGAACGTCAGCTTCAACTATGTTGAAGGTGAATCACTGATGATGTCATTAAAAGATTTGGCTGTATCTTCAGGCTCGGCATGTACTTCTGCAAGCCTAGAACCTTCTTATGTACTGCGCGCTTTAGGGATGAATGATGAGCTGGCACATAGCTCAATCCGTTTCTCTTTAGGTCGTTTCACGACAGAAGAAGAAATTGACTATGCAATCAAAATGATTCATGGCGCAATTGGCCACTTACGCGAGCTGTCTCCTTTATGGGAAATGTTTAAAGACGGCGTAGATCTTAACAGCATCGAATGGTCTCACCATTAATCAGACGGTTTCAGGAGTTTAAAAATGGCTTACAGTGAAAAAGTTATCGATCATTATGAAAATCCACGCAACGTTGGTTCGTTTGACAACAGCGACCCAAGCGTCGGTAGTGGTATGGTAGGTGCACCTGCCTGTGGTGACGTCATGAAATTACAGATTAAAGTAAATGATGACGGCATTATTGAAGATGCACGCTTTAAAACTTATGGTTGTGGTTCAGCAATTGCATCAAGTTCACTGGTGACTGAGTGGATGAAAGGCAAAAGTTTGGATGAAGCTGAGTCAATCAAAAATACAGCAATTGCAGAAGAGTTAGAATTACCACCAGTGAAAATTCACTGTTCAATTCTAGCAGAAGACGCAATTAAAGCTGCTATTGCTGATTACAAAAGCAAACGCCAAAGCAAATAAATTTTTAATCAGTCTATAGGGCAACCCATATTAATAAATAACAACAAGTTATCGTCCTATAACTGGAACAATACCCATGGCCTCTAGGCTAAACATCGCTGAGTTTCTTAGTTTGGAAATAAATGGGTATAAAATAATTTGAAGGCGGATGCGACTCATGAGTAGCATCTGCCTTGTTTGTTTCTAAAGTGAGGTTTGCAATGTCTATTTCTCTTACAGAAAGTGCTGCGCTGCGTATTCAATCTTTTCTGCAAAATCGTGGAAAAGGTGAAGGTTTGCGTTTAGGTGTAAGAACTTCAGGTTGTTCAGGAATGGCTTATGTTCTTGAGTTTGCTGATACAATCAATGAAGAAGACACAGTTTTTGAAGATAAAGGTGTTAAAGTCATTATCGATGGCAAGAGCATTGTTTATCTTGATGGCACTGAGCTGGATTTTGTGAAAGAAGGCTTAAACGAAGGGTTTAAATTTAATAACCCTAACGTCAATAGCGAATGCGGATGCGGTGAAAGTTTTCACGTATAATGCGTTCAATTAAGCCTAATTTTCGGCCAATCTCACTAATATAAGCGATTTGCATGTTAGTGGTATTGGTAACCGGTTCGAGAAACTGAGCACTTATGGATTACTTTACTCTTTTTGGGTTAACTCCCATTTATGCCATTGATAATGAACAACTGACGCTACGTTTTCAAGATTTACAGCGTCAATACCATCCTGACCGTTTTGCTACCTGTTCTGAACAGGAAAAAATGCAAGCACTGCAAAAAGCAGCAACCATTAATGCTGCCTACCAAGCCCTTCGTCATCCGCTAAAACGCGCGGAATATATGCTTTCATTGCATGGTTTCGACATTAATAACGAACAACATACTATGCATGATACGGCATTCTTGATGGAGCAGCTTGAGCTACGTGAAGAGTTAGACAATATTGAAAACAGTGACGATGCACTTGATTTATTGGCTAAATTTATGCAAAACGTCAAAAAAATGCAGCAAGCACGAAGCGCACTGATGGTGACAGAGTTAGATGCCATGCAGTGGGAAAAAGCCGCTGATACCGTACGTAAACTACGTTTTCTCGATAAGCTTCAGCAGCAAGCTGAGCAACTCGAAGAACGGTTACTAGATGAATTTTAAGAGAAAACGATTATGGCGTTACTACAAATCAGCGAACCCGGTATGACAGCAGCTCCGCATCAACGCAAATTGGCGGCAGGCATTGATTTAGGTACCACCCACTCTTTGATTGCAACAGTGCGTAGTGGTGAAGCTGCGGCTTTGCCAGATAACCAAGGCCGCTTTTTATTACCATCGGTTGTTAATTATCAGCCTGCAAGCAAATTAGTGGGATGGGATGCGAAGCAACTTGCGGAGCAAGACCCAGTGAATACCATTATTTCAGTTAAACGTATGATGGGGCGCTCATTGGCGGATATTCAAAAACGTTATCCTGATTTGCCGTATCAGCTGAGTGCGAGTGAAAATGGCTTGCCGTTTATCCAAACGGCTGCCGGCCAAGTAGATCCTATTCAAGTTTCTTCGGATATATTGAAAACGTTAGCAAAACGCGCTGAAGAAACATTGGGTGGGGAAATGGATGGCGTAGTGATCACGGTTCCTGCCTATTTTGATGATGCCCAGCGCCAAGGCACGAAAGATGCGGCTCGTCTTGCAGGCTTACACGTGTTACGCCTATTGAATGAGCCGACTGCGGCTGCAATTGCCTACGGATTAGATTCTGGACAAGAAGGCGTGATAGCGGTTTATGATCTCGGGGGTGGGACTTTTGATGTCTCTATTTTGCGCCTGAGTCGCGGTGTTTTTGAGGTCTTAGCGACAGGTGGCGATACCGCACTTGGAGGCGATGATTTTGACCAAGTACTGGCACAGTGGATCGCAGAGCAGGCAGGAGTTTCATTACAAGGTGACCATCAGTTAAATCGTCAATTACTTAATGTGGCGACAGAAACCAAAGTCATGCTCAGTGACGCGGACGCTGCGACAATCAAACTTGCTAATTGGCAAGGGGAAATCCGTCGCGAGCAGTTTGAAGCGCTTATTGAAACCCATGTTAAACGCACACTAATGGCTTGTCGCCGTGCGTTAAAAGATGCAGGTGTTGAAGCGCAAGAGGTGCTGAACGTTGTCATGGTTGGTGGCTCGACTCGCGTCCCCTTAGTACGCCAGAAAGTCGGCGATTTTTTCGGTAAGTCACCACTGACATCTATCGACCCAGATAAAGTGGTAGCGATTGGTGCCGCCATTCAAGCGGATATCTTAGTAGGGAACAAACCCGACAGCGAAATGTTGTTATTGGACGTGATCCCGTTATCCCTTGGCCTAGAAACCATGGGGGGATTGGTTGAAAAAGTGATCCCGCGTAATACGACGATCCCAGTTGCTCGCGCTCAAGAATTTACCACCTTTAAAGATGGGCAAACGGCGATGAGCGTTCATGTGGTGCAAGGTGAACGCGAAATGGTAGCTGATTGTCGTTCATTAGCTCGCTTCACCTTGCGTGATATCCCTGCAATGGCTGCAGGTGGCGCACATATTCGTGTTACTTTTCAAGTGGATGCGGATGGGCTATTAAGTGTTAGCGCTATGGAAAAGTCCACTGGCATAGAAGCCTCTATTCAAGTTAAGCCATCGTATGGGTTAACAGATAACGAAATTTCAAACATGATTAAAGATTCAATGACTAACGCGCAAGATGACTTAAATGCGCGCCGCTTAGCGGAGCAAAAAGTTGAAGCTGCAAGAGTGCTTGAAAGTTTAACGAGCGCATTAGCCCAAGATGGCAATTTACTGACGCCAGAAGAAGAGTCAGAAATTGATAATGCGGTCAATGAGTTAATTAAAGCGGTTGAGGGCACTGACCCAATCGTAATTGAAAATGCCATTAAACAACTGGATAAGCAATCGCAGGAGTTTGCAGCGCGTCGTATGGATACCTCCATTCGACAAGCGTTGTCAGGCCATTCTGTGGATGAGATATAATTATGCCGAAAATAGTTTTTTTACCTCATAGTGATTTATGTCCAGACGGTGCTGTTGTTGAAGCACAAGAAGGCGAGTCTATTTTAAATGTTGCACTACGCAGCGGTATTGAGCTTGAGCACGCCTGTGAAAAATCCTGTGCTTGCACAACTTGTCATTGTATCGTTCGTGAAGGTTTTGATTCACTGGAAGAGAGTAGTGAGTTAGAAGACGATATGTTAGACAAAGCGTGGGGATTAGAGCCTGAAAGCCGTTTAAGTTGTCAGGCGTTAGTGACGGATGAGGATTTAGTGGTAGAGATACCCAAATATACTATTAATCACGCCCGCGAACACTAATGCTCGTTATATTTCGCGTTGTAGGGGTGTTGGCTTCTTTCAAGTATTTGGGTCACATACTTTTGTATGCTCCCCAAGATACTCTCAATTGCCGCCTACCTACAACACGAACTATTTAGAGCATTGAATAGTTTGTTATATTTCGTGTTGTAGGGGTGTTGGCTTCTTTCAAGTATTTGGGTCACATACTTTTGTATGCTCCCCAAGAGACTCTCAATTGCCGCCTACCTACAATACGAACTATTTAGAGCATTGAATAGTTTGTTATATTTCGCGTTGTAGGGGTGTTGGCTTCTTTCAAGTATTTGGGTCACATACTTTTGTATGCTCCCCAAGAGACTCTCAATTGCCGCCTACCTACAATACGAACTATTTAGAGCATTGAATAGTTTGTTATATTTCGCGTTGTAGGGGTGTTGGCTTCTTTCAAGTATTTGGGTCACATACTTTTATATGCTCCCCAAGAGACTCTCAATTGCCGCCTACCTACAATACGAACTATTTAGAGCATTGAATAGTTTGTTATATTTCGCGTTGTAGGGGGGCTTCTTTCACTAACCTTAGTCATATACTGGTGTATGCTCCAAGGGATTAGCTCATTTGCCGCCTAGCGACAACGTGAATTATTATAAAAAATAACAGAAAATCGTCCTTAATATCTATTTATATATGTAATAAGGGCGATTTTTTGTTGTATTTCAATATTTTCATTATTATTGTTTTTTTTGAAATTAAAATTCAACTCATAATATTTCATTTTAATAAATGAATTGTTTATATATTATGAAACTATTCAGTTTTATTTACCAGCTAATTTAAAGTTAATAATTAAACTTTCACTTTGTACACTTTGTTTTTTATGTTATAGATAATATCGATATTGAGTGGTTATCTTTGGATTAAAAGATAATGATTTAATGATTATATAAATGCTAATTAAATAAAGTTGGAGATAAAAAGGAATTTTATCATGAAATGGAAATATCGATTTGGCGCAGTGGCTGGTAATACACTTGAATATTATGATATTGCTGTTTTTGCGGCAATATCGAGTTATCTCAGCGCAGAATTAGAGCGGCTAGGCTATAACCAAGCGACAGAGATGGTATGGGGTATATTTGCTTTGCGTTTTATTATTCGGCCTGTTGGTGCTTATATTATAGGGCGGTATGCCGACAGTGTTGGTAAAAAGTCCGCATTGGTTTTAACAAGTTTTATAACAGGGACAGCTACACTATGCATGGCATTATTACCTATTAATTTATTAGGGAATTACACTCCTATTGCCATTTTAATTTTGCAAATGGCACTATCATTTAGTTTTGCAGGATAATACCCATCATTAATTACTTACCTTTTTAATAATTCTAAGAATAATGAAAGCTCAAGGTTATCAGCCATAATCAATGGCAGTACAGCATTCGGTATTATTATTTCACTTACAGTTGTATTTGCTTTGGAATTTTTTTTAGAACCAGAGATGATGCAAAGTATTGGATGGCGAGTTCCCCTGTTCTTAGGAGTGCTTAATATTGCTATTAGCTTTTGGTTTAGAATGAAATTGCCTAATAATTCAAGTGAAAAAATAAAATCAGTACCTATTAGTTATATGGATATGTTTTTTGTTTTTTTATTAACCATACCTGGAAATGTGCTCTTCTTTGTGCAGCATGTTTCAACAGCTATGTTTCTTGAAAAAATGCAAATGATAGAAGATAGGACTGTATGGGCACTGTTATTGTCAATTTTACTTCTATCTTTTATGTTAATTTGTGGCTGGCTTACCGACAAATATAATATTTTGGAAAAGGTATATAACCTCGGTGTGATAGGAATGGTGTTTTTATCAATTCCTATGTTTTTATTAATTAGCAGCCAATCTATAATATTAACTATTATTTCTCAAATAATTATCAATATATATGCAGCAATGATTTTAGCAACGACCCCCTTTATGTTGTTTAAAGCGGCAAAAGAAAAGGTTGTTACACTTGCGTTAGGTTTTAACTTTACAGCAATGCTTTTTGGTGGTGTCTCACCTTTGATTACAACTTATCTTGCTAATATTAATATAGTTTATGTGGGGCTATTTTTAACACTGTGTGGTGCACTTCGATTTTTAATTTATAAAAAAACACCTAAAGATTTTGAAATAGAGACAAAAATGGGAAGTTAAATTTTATTAAGGAATTGATATGAATGCTGAAAGCCAAGTTTTTGAAGATATATGTAGTAATTTTAAAAATGAATTTATAAATATTTTTGATTGGCATGATGTTGATGTTACCTATTTCTGTGTTGATTTAAAAAATAAAACAATGCATATAGCATCTAATAATTATGAATGGCAATTAATAAGTTTAAACAGTGGGTTGGATCTTTTGGTGGAAGAAAGATTAAAATCGAGCATCCAATATTGGAATAATTACCCAGAAGTTTTCATGAAGATTCTAGCTAAATCGAAAAAAAGTAAATTTAAAGTTGATTTTTGTAATAGATATGGGAGTACATTTGAAATTACAACGGTAAATTCAAATAAGCAGCTCACATTATCTGAGATGTTATCTATTTATAAGCATCGTCCTATCATTTCGGAGTATGCCAACCAAATTTGGAAAAAAAATCCCGAGGTCACACTGCCTATGAGGGCGAATATTCCGATAACAACACAATTATTGGGGCAAACAAAGAATGTTGCACCGGAACTATTAAATCCTCAAAAATATATGCGTTTTGGCCATATTCGTTTTACACGAAAAGAGATGATAACCATACGCCTACTGCTTTCGCACTGTAAGGTAAAAGAAATCAGTTATATTCAAGGTTGTTCAGAAGCCAGTGAAAATAGACGAATTCAAAATATCAAAGAAAAATTGGGTTGCCCTTATGTATCATCAAGTGGCTTGTTTGCTGCATTAAAAGAGCAAGGCATTACATTGGCTTGTCTGGAAACACTTATCGATTTACCTCTCACAAACAGTATAATGAAGAATAGATGAAAAAGATCAGTTGATATGATTCAAAGGACTATAATTTGAAAAATAGTTGTTCATATAATGAGAGAAAAACATGAGTTTAAAATGGTCAAATAGCCGTGAAATCGGTGAAGCCCTGTATGATGCATTTCCAGATGTTGATCCGAAAACGGTGCGCTTTACCGATATGCACCAGTGGATTTGCGATTTAGAAGAATTTGATGATGATCCGCAAAAATCGAATGAGAAAATCCTAGAGGCTATTTTGTTAGTTTGGCTGGATGAATTCGAGTAACGAGGGATTTATTCTAAAGACCGAGCGACTATTAGAAATAGTGCTCGGTTTTTTATTTTATATCAGCACTATAATGATATCCCTGTTGGCATTTATCAGTTAAGGTAATGCCATCTGCTGACAGAATAAATGGGCTTTTGCTGTCTGCAAAAATAGACAAAGTGAGAAAAACGATGACAAAACAAATTATGCCAGTAATGATTTCTTGTGAGCCAGCTGCACCTTGTTGGGGTGAGGGCGCATTGTTAAGCTCTAGTGATAAAGGGATGACAATCCACCTGAAACATGCAGGTAAATTATGCGCAGTACAAAGCGCTGGCCGTAAATTAGATGGCCAAGGGATCCGTAATGTTGCTTTGGCTGGCGAAGGTTGGGATTTAGAAAAAAGCTGGGCATTTTGGCAAGGTTTTCGTGCGCCAAAAGGGGCTAGAACGATTGAATGGCCTGTATTACCAGAAGCGGATCGCAAAGAATTAGAAAACCGCATTCGTACCATTGATTGGGTACGTGATGTGATTAACGCACCGGCAGAAGAATTAGGGCCAGAACAACTCGCACAACGCGCCATTGATTTACTCTGCACGGTAGGCGCACAAGACATTAGCTATCGTATTATTAAAGGTGATGATTTATTAGAACAAGGTTATACCGGTATTCATACGGTAGGTCGTGGTTCAAGTCGTCCACCTGTCTTTTTAGCGTTAGATTACAACCCGGGTGCCAACCCGAACGCCCCCGTATTTGCTGCGTTAGTGGGTAAAGGTATTACCTTCGATTCAGGCGGTTATAGCATCAAACCTTCTGCTTCAATGAATTCAATGAAAGCGGATATGGGCGGTGCGGCAACATTAGCGGGTTCATTGGCATTAGCGATTTCGCGTGGCTTACAAAAACGCGTGAAAATGTTCCTGTGTATTGCTGACAATATGGTTAGCGGCAATGCATTCAAACTAGGTGATATTATTCGTTACCGTAATGGCAAGTCCGTTGAAATTATGAATACGGATGCTGAAGGTCGTTTAGTATTGGCTGATGGTTTGATTGATGCGAGCAAAGAAAAACCAACACTGATCATTGATGCAGCAACCTTGACAGGCGCAGCAAAAATGGCAGTGGGTAATGACTACCATTCAGTATTAAGCTTCGATGACAAATTAGTTGCTGACTTAATGAGCGCGTCAGATGCAGAGTTCGAGTTATTTTGGCGCTTACCATTAGCAGAGTTCCATCGCCAACAATTGCCGTCAGGCTTTGCCGATTTAAACAACATTGCAGCACCATCTCATACCGCGGGTGCAAGTACAGCGGCAGCCTTTTTATCGCACTTTGTTGAAAATTATCGTCAAAACTGGGTGCATATTGACTGCTCAGCGACTTACCGCAAATCCGCGGTTAGCTTATGGGCTGAAGGCGCAACAGGTACTGGTGTAAGAACACTGGCTAACTTATTAATCAGTAAATCAAAATAGTAAATATTTGATTGATAACAGGCACGAGAAGGTGACTTTTCGTGCCTATTTTTTTACCTTGGCGTATTTGCGAGTATAATAAGCGATTCTTTTTCATAGCAGGGGATTGGCAATGTCGCAGCAATCGAATAATAACAGTTCCAACCAAGAAACTGAGATCCAATTTACGGAATTAACCGTGCCAAAAGGCTCATCACTGAAATTAAGTGTGTTAGAGGAACAACCGCAGGCGATTGTTGAGGCGCTGACTGAGTTTTTTAAACAACACAAAGTGGTCAGACGCGGTTTTATGGTCTCCGCAACAGAGAGTGATGCTGCTGAAGAAACGCCTATCTTAATGATAGCGTTGGAGTTTACCGTAGGTGCGGAAAATATTGATACCATAATTCATGAAGCAGGGACACTTGCGTGTGAGTTCTTAGCTGATGACGAATCTATTGATTTTTGTGTGGTGAATGAAAATGAGCAAGGGGTTAGCCACTTTATTACTCAACACGTTCAACCCTTTTATCAGCGTCGTCTTGGGAGCTTCTTACGCGATACGATCCCAGTAAAAAATACATAATGACCCTGTGATTAGAGTGAGAGAGTTTTTTCTCACTCCTAAAACCCATATTGCTCATTTATTAAATATATATTTTGCTTACTATTTAAAAAACAGTATTTCATTTTGCTGTTTTTCTCTCCCATCATTTTTCCGTTTTGTCTGATAGGTGTTTTTATCACATTCTGTTAAATTATATCGATAATTGAAACACTATCAGCAGCATTTATCTGTGTGTATTTTAAGCGATTTCAAGGTATATAGTACGGTTTTAACCTTCTGTTAAAACCTTAAAAAGAGAACACATTTAACTAATTAAAGGGCGGGCGGTAATGAAACAACAATCAAGTTGGGCTTCATTGGCGGGTCTCAAAACCAAAAAACGTTATTTAGCACTGGCATTGGCATCGGTAGTGGCATTAACTGGTTGTGATAATGCAGAAGAAACAACCAAAAATGAGTCAAATGTTTCAACCACAGCGCCAGAAAATCAAACCAAAACAGCGCCAGTTGCAGAGCAGAAAAAAGTAGCACCGAAACTTTCCACTGAAGAAATGATAAAAAAATATGCAGGGAAAGATTTAACTATTTTGGATGCATCTGAATTACAGCTTGATGGTGCGAGTGCCATGGTGGTGACATTTTCCGTGCCATTACAAGCCAACCAAGACTTCGGCCAGTTTATTAACCTTATTGATGTTAAAGCGGGTAAGTTAGATGGCGCTTGGGAGCTGTCTGATAACCAAATGGAGCTACGTTTTCGCCACCTTCCCCCCTCTAAAGAATTAAATCTAACCATTAACCCGGGTATTAAAGCGGTTAATGAGCGTACACTGGCCGACAGTTTTGAGAAAAAACTGACCACAGCGCAAATCATCCCAACGGTTGGTTTTGCTAGCAAAGGCTCCTTATTACCGAGTAAGGTTGCCCAAGGCTTACCTGTGATCGCCTTGAACGTTGATAAAGTTGACGTCAATTTTTTCCGTGTGAATGAAAAACAATTACCGCAGTTTTTAGCGCAATGGCAATACCGCAGTAATTATGAATATTGGTATTCAGAAGAATTCCTCGACAAAGTGGAGCTGGCTTATACTGGCCGCTTTGACTTAAATCCAGATAAAAATACCCGCCAAACGATTTTACTGCCATTGAAAGATATCAAAGAGTTGCAGCAAGACGGCGTATATTTGGCCATCATGCAAAAAGCAGGCAGCTATAGTTACCAATTCCCTGCGACCGTCTTCACATTGAGTGATATTGGTGTGTCGCTGCACAGTTACCAAGACCGTGTCGACATTTTCACCCAATCCTTAGCGAAAGGCTCCGCAATTAAAGGTGTTGAGCTGCGTATTTTGGATGAAAAAGGCCAGTTAGTGACAAAAGGCATGACAGATGGCGATGGTCATGCTCAGTTAGATAAATTAGCGGGCGGAAAACTATTACTGGCAACCCACGAAGGGCAAACCAGTATGATTGACTTGACTCAGCCAGCACTTGATTTATCTGAATTCGATATTTCAGGCCCCGAAGGCTACGCAAAACAATTTTTCACCTTTGGGCCACGTGATTTATATCGACCGGGGGAATTGCTACTGGTCAATGGTTTATTGCGTGATGGTGATGGTAATCCGGTTAAAACTCAGCCCGTTAAAGTTGATGTATTAAAAACGGATGGGCAAGTGGTTCGCAGCTTTGTTTGGCAGCCGGAAGAAAACCAAGATGGACTATATCAATATCAATTTGAAATCCCTAAAAATGCAGAGACAGGCGGTTGGTCACTGCGCTTTGATTTAGGTGATGGCTCGCCACTGCGTTATTACAAATTTAATGTTGAAGATTTCATGCCTGAACGTATGGCGTTAGAAATCGTTGGCAGCGATGTGCCGCGTTTAACGGATCAATCCGTGGATTTTGATATTCAAGGGCGTTATTTATATGGTGCGCCAGCGGCAGATAACCAGTTACAAGGCCAAATTGTGTTAAAGGCCAATCGCGAAGCGGTAGCAAAATTACCGGGCTTTGAATTTGGTGCTGTCAACGAAGAGGGCTTACCACGTAAGTTGGATGAGTTTGACCTGACGCTAGACAGCAACGGTGAAACGGTGATTTCAATTCCAAACAGTAATTGGAGTTCAACACGTTCACCGATTTCAGCTGTTTTACAAGCAAGTTTGCTTGAAGCGGGTGGCCGTCCGGTGACGCGTCGTGCAGAGCAAGCGATTTGGCCAGCGGAAAAACTGGTGGGTATTCGCCCATTGTTTGCCAAAAAAGAAATTTATGATTACCGCACAGACCGTTATGTCAAACGTCATAATGTGGATGAAAACTCGTTAGCTGAGTTTGAATTAGTCATGGCAGATGCAGCGGGTAATAAACTGGCGGCAGAAAACTTAACAGCGCGTCTAGTGTACGAACGCCGTGATTATTATTGGAGTTGGTCTGAAAGTGGTGGCTGGTCTTCAAATTATGACCAAAAAGACCTCATTATGGCGAATGAAAATATTGCCATCGCCAAAGACGGTACAGCGAAAGTCTCCTTCCCTGTGGATTGGGGCGCATTCCGTTTAGAAGTCGTCAACCCAGAGAATCAGCTCGTTTCTAGCGTCCAGTTCTGGGCGGGGTATTCATGGCAAGATAATACGGGGGGAAGTGGCTCAGTTCGCCCTGACCAAGTGAAACTTAGTCTGAATAAGCCTGCGTACTTACCGGGTGAAAAAGCCAAAGTTCGTATTGAATCACCAAAAGCAGGGAAAGGGTACATCTTGCTCGAATCGAGTAATGGCCCATTGTGGTGGGAAGAAATTGATGTGCCAGAAAAAGGCTTAGATGTTGAGATCCCTGTCAATAAAGAGTGGGCTCGTCATGACCTCTACGTCTCAGCAGTTGTGGTTCGCCCAGGAGATGACTCTAAAGAAGCCACGGTGAAACGTGCTGTGGGTGTCTTGCATTTACCGATTGCAGATGAAAATCGTAAAATAGCGTTGGCACTAACGACGCCAGACAAAATGCGTCCTAATCAAGACTTGACGGTAAAAATTAAAGCGACCGCACAAGATGGCAAACCGTTACTTGAAAAAGTGAATGTGTTGTTATCCGCAGTTGATACAGGTGTATTGAATATCACGGATTTCAAAACACCGGACCCCTATGACGCTTTCTTTGGTCGTAAACGCTATGGTGTTGATCAATATGACGTTTATGGTCACTTAATCGAAGGCCAAGGTAAGGTTGCTAACCTACGCTTTGGTGGTGACAGTGAAGAGGCGGCATTAGAGCGTGGTGGTATGAAGCCACTCACTGAAGTGCAAATTATTGCTGAGCAGGCTAAGCCTGTTACATTAAATAAAGACGGCGAAGGTGAAATTAGCCTTGCTATCCCTGATTTTAACGGCGAACTCCGCGTAATGGCGCAAGCATGGAATGAAAAAGAGTTCGGCCATGCGGATAGCAAAGTGATTGTCGCGGCACCATTAGTGACACAAATGTCGATGCCACGATTTATGGCTGGCGGTGATAAGTCTTATTTTGCACTTGATTTGACCAATATGACGGATAACACGCAGAATGTGACTGTTAATTTCAAGGCATCAGGAATGGTGAAACTTGATGGCGTCAGCAGCCGAGAGTTGGAGTTACCAAAAGGCAAACGCACCACGATTAACTTACCAGTCAAAGCAGACTACGGCTTTGGTGAAGGCGAAGTGTCGATGACCATTAATGGCATTAACATTCAAGGCGAAGCCAATAAAGATTACAGCAACAGTTGGAAAGTGGGTGTTCGTCCGGCACAACCGGCAGAAACCGTTTCGTTTGCAACCGCGATTGAGCCAGGTACTTCATGGGCGCTGCCAATTAACCAAATTGCGGGCCTACAGCCGGATACCATTGAAGGGCAAGTTCTGTTAACCAGCCGTCCGCCATTAGATATCTCACGTTATATTCGAGAGTTATTTGCTTATCCATACGGTTGTTTAGAGCAAACTATCAGCGGGTTATATCCATCATTATTCTCAACTCAAGCTGAGCTGAATAAAATAGGGATTAAAACGCAAACGGATGCAGATCGCCATAAAGCGATTGAAATTGGTATTCCGCATTTGTTAAGTATGCAACGTAATGATGGCGGTTTCTCGTTATGGGATAGAAACGGCCGCGAAGAGTATTGGCTAACCGCATATGCAGCAGATTTCTTGAATAAAGCGAATCAGCGTGGGTTTACGGTTCCCCAAGAAGCTATCAGTAACGCGAACACGCGCTTATTGAGCTATTTACAAGATGGCAACCAAATCAATTATCCTTATACGGAAAATCAGGCAGGTGCACGTTTCGCAACTCAAGCTTATGCAGGCTTAGTGTTGGCGTCACAGCAAAAAGCGCCTTTAGGAGCATTACGTCAACTTTATAACCAAAGAGATCATGCCGCGAGTGGCTTGCCGCTTGTACAGTTAGGCGTTGCGTTGAACTTGATGGGGGATAAATCACGTGGTGAGAGCGCGGTGATTGACGGACTGAAAAAACAACGTAATCGCTACAGTTATGTCGGGGACTACGGCTCAGTGATCCGTGATGATGCGATGATTGTTGCGCTGTTAAATGAGTATAATTTAATGCCAAAATCGCGCGATCAAAAACTGCAAACCTTGTCTAATAACTTGACTTCTCAACGTTATTTCTCGACACAAGAGAGCAACGCGTTGTACTTAGCCGGCCGTTTCTACTTAAATGAAAGTGAAGCCCCATGGAAAGCAACGATTAATGGCCAAGAACCTCCGATGGTTTCAGATAAACCTGTGAGTGAGTTCTTGAGCAAAGGTCAATTAGAAACAGGCTATAGCATCGAAAACAGTGGAACCAATACCCTATATACACGCTTAAACGTAGTGGGTTATCCACAACATTCACCGAAACCAAGTTCCAACGTACTAGGTATCACTCGCAGTTACTATGATATGAAAGGCAATCGCATTTCATTAGATAGACTAAGAAGCGGTGAAATGGTGGTGGTTAAGCTGGAAGTTCAGGCATCCCAAAGTGTGCCAGATGCGTTAGTGGTTGACTTATTGCCAGCTGGTTTAGAGTTGGAAAACCAAAACTTAGCGAATAGCAGTGCAAACTTAAGTGATTCGGCACCAAACTTGCAAGAACTGATTGATGATATGCAGCAATCACAAATTCGCCATATGGAATACCGTGATGACCGTTTTGTGGCTGCCGTTGAAGTTCAGCAATATCGACCAACGACATTAGTTTACTTGGCACGTGCGGTCACTCCAGGTGTTTACAGTATTCCTGTCCCACAAGTGGAATCAATGTATGTCCCTGATTGGCGAGCGACAGGCTACTCTGATGGCCAATTAGAAATCGTCCGTTAATCACCGCTAAATTGAGCCCTTATATAAAGCCCTTATATATAAAGTATAAGGGCTCTTTTTAATTTATTTTTGGTACTCCCAGCAATGAAAAAATGGTTACGTCGCACAGGCATCACACTGGTTCTGTTGGTCATTATTTTGCCACTGGCTTTTCTAGCGGCTGATAAAATCTGGCCGTTGCCGCTTAAGCAAATTGAAATGGCACGAACCGTGGTTGCAGCAGATGGTACACCATTGTGGCGCTTTGCAGACAAAGAGGGTATTTGGCGTTTTCCGGTTACACTCGAAGAGGTTTCCCCTGATTTTATCGAAGCGTTATTAACCTATGAAGATCGCCATTTTTATCGTCATCCGGGAGTAAACCCGTTTTCGTTAGTTAGGGCTGCGGGGCAGTTTGTGAGCTCAGGGCGTATTGTGTCAGGTGGTAGTACCCTTTCGATGCAAGTCGCAAGGCTAATTGACCCTCATGAAAGAACATTGGGCGGTAAGCTGAAACAGCTTTGGCGTACAGCACAGCTTGAGTATCACTACTCAAAAGATGAAATATTGGAGATGTATTTAAACCGCGCGCCTTATGGTGGAACCATTGAAGGGATTGGGGCCGCTAGCTGGGTATATTTGAATAAGTCACCGGCAAAATTAACAGCAAGCGAAGCTGCGCTTTTTGCTGTTCTACCTCAAGCCCCTAGTCGTTTAAGGCCAGATCGTTATCCAGAAAGGGCACAAGCTGCTCGAGATAAGGTGTTAGACCGATTAGAAGAATACCAAGTCTGGAGCCCTGAAAAAGTTACGGATATTAAACAAGAACAAATTTGGTTAGCACCGCGAAAAAATCCACATTCAGCTCCCTTGCTGGCAAGGCGGGTGACCAAAGGTGCGCAAGAGTCCATCATTGAAACCACTATCGATGCCAGTTTACAAAGGCAGCTGGAAGATATGGCAATGAATTGGAAAAACCAACTGCCAAAACAAACATCATTGGGGATTTTGGTGGTCGATCATACGGATATGGCTGTGAAAGCGTATATTGGCTCCATTGATTTCCAAGATGATAGCCGTTTTGGGCATGTCGATATGATAAGCGCTTGGCGCTCCCCCGGCTCAACGTTAAAACCATTTTTATACGCATTAGCGATGGATGATGGCCTCATCCACGCGGAATCGTTATTACAAGATGTTCCGCGGCGCTTTAATGATTATCGTCCCGGTAACTTTGACAGTGGTTTTAATGGCCCTGTGAGTGCCAGTGATGCATTAGTTCGCTCCTTGAATTTACCCGTAGTGCAGTTGTTAGACGTGTATGGCAGTAAACGATTTACGGCTCAACTTCGCAATGTTGGGACTGAACTGCGCTTTCCGTTAGGCAGCGAGCCAAATTTATCGCTAATTTTAGGTGGCACAGCCACACGGATGGAAGATTTGGTTTCCGCTTACAGCGCATTTGCGAGAAAAGGTTATGTGTCGCCGCTACGTTTTAAACCAACGGATGAAATTCGCGATAGAGCGCTGATGTCATCGGGAGCCGCGTGGATTGTGCGCCGGATTATGGGCGGAGAGGCGCGTCCTGTACCGGATACTAACTTATCAGGGCAAGTAAATTTGGCATGGAAAACAGGGACCAGTTATGGTTACCGTGATGCGTGGGCAATTGGTGTTAACCCACGTTATACCATCGGTGTTTGGGTTGGGCGGCCAGATGCCACACCTGTTGCAGGGCAGTTAGGTTTTGCTACAGCGATCCCTATCATGAATCAAATAAATGGCATGTTACTGAGCAAAATTTACCAATCTCATGAGCCGTTACCAAAAGATGTGAAGCCTGCAAGTGTAAGCCAAGCGGTGATTTGCTGGCCGGGAGGCACATCATTACTGAAAGATGACAATAATTGCCGCCAAAGGCGTCTTAGCTGGATCTTAGATAATACAATCCCACCGACTTTAATGGCGCGAGACCAAGAGTCACTATTAGGATTAAGACAAAAAATTTGGGTCAATGAAAAAGGGCGCCAAGTTGCCGCTGATTGCCCGAATGCCCAAGAAAAAGAAGTGCATTTATGGCCCATTACGGTGGAGTCATGGTTGCCAAACAGTGAAAAACGGGAGAATCGGTTACCAAAAGTGGATCCAGCTTGTCCTCCTATGAAGTTAGAAATGCCGCCATTATTGATTTCTGGTATCCGTGATGGGGAAGTTTTACAGCGTCTACCTGGAAAAACCAGCTTAGATTTACGTTTAATCACACAAGGTGGACAAGGGCAGAAATGGTGGTTTTTAAATGGAGAACAAGTGAATACAACCGAACAAAACGGTTCTATTTTGCTAACACTGGATAAAAGTGGAAACTACCAAATTTCGGTATTAGATTTAAGTGGCCAAGTAACGGCGATCAGCTTTAGAGTGAAGTAATAGAGGAAAAATGTGACTTACCCGAAAAAATAGTGTTTTTTGCTATAAAAAGTTTAACAAAATGTTGTTGTGACTGTAGGAAATTGTAATCAGAGCCCCTATAATCATCGCCTTATTTTTCTTTTTCCTAGATAGGGTTGCTTTTGAAGTTTAAAAGCCTAACAATAGAATTAGAAATAATATAAAAAACTACAACATGCCTATTTTAAGTTCTTGAATCCTAAGTTACAGGGAAGAATAAAGAATAAAGGCCTAATGAATCGCTAAGAGGTTATTTATGACTGTTCAACGTACATTTTCTATTATTAAACCAAACGCTGTGAAGAAAAACGTTATTGGTGCAATCTACAACCGTTTTGAAAGCGCGGGTTTCACTATTATCGCGGCTAAAATGATGCATTTAACTCGTGAGCAAGCTGAAGGCTTCTACGCTGAACACAAAGGCCGTCCTTTCTTTGAAGGTCTGGTTGAATTCATGACTTCAGGCCCTATTATGCTGCAAGTGTTAGAAGGTGAAAATGCAATCCAACGTCACCGTGACCTGATGGGCGCAACGAACCCAGATAACGCATTAGCGGGTACTTTACGCGCAGATTACGCAGACAGCTTCACTGAAAACGCAACTCACGGTTCAGACTCTGAAGAATCTGCTGCCCGTGAAATCGCTTATTTCTTCACTGCTGATGAAATCTGCCCGCGCTAAGACTTCTTTAACTAATGCATTAGCATTATTGTTATAAAGTTTGTACAATGCGACGCCCTGCTATAATTAGCGGGGCGATTATATTTTTAAGACCGCAAAAATTACGTCGTGCTATATTCATCATTAGCACTGCCGAAAGTGTAACAACGAGGCAATACACCATGTCTGATATGACGACAGATGCACAATGTGCAACTTCTTCCGCTATTTCTGTCACACCAGAAAAAACGAACCAAAAAACGAATTTACTTGATTTAAACCGCAAACAAATGCGCGAATTTTTTGCGCAAATGGGTGAAAAACCGTTCCGCGCTGATCAGGTCATGAAATGGATTTATCATTATTGCTATGATGATTTTGACCAAATGACCGATATTAATAAAGTCCTTAGAGCAAAACTGAAAGAAGTTGCAGAAATCCGTGCGCCAGAAGTCGCTGATGAACAACGTTCATCAGATGGTACCATCAAGTGGGCCATCAAAGTGGGTGACCAACTGGTTGAAACTGTGTATATCCCAGAAGCAGATCGTGCAACATTGTGCGTTTCTTCACAGGTTGGTTGCGCATTGGAATGTAAATTCTGCTCTACGGCGCAACAAGGTTTCAACCGTAACTTACGTGTTTCAGAAATTATTGGTCAGGTTTGGCGTGCTGCCAAAATTATTGGTTCACTGAAATCCAGTGGACGTCGTCCAATTACCAACGTCGTAATGATGGGAATGGGTGAGCCATTATTAAATTTGAATAATGTGGTTCCAGCCATGGAAATTATGTTAGATGACTTCGGTTTTGGGTTATCTAAGCGTCGCGTAACGATTTCAACATCGGGTGTTGTACCTGCACTGGATAAGCTAGGCGATATGATTGATGTTGCGTTAGCGATTTCGTTGCATGCGCCAACAGACGATATTCGCGACGATATTGTTCCAATTAATAAAAAATACAATATTGAAACCTTCCTCAACAGTGTGAATCGTTATTTAACAAAATCGAATGCCAATGCAGGACGAGTAACCGTTGAATATGTGATGTTAGATCACGTTAACGACAGTGTTGAGCAAGCACATCAATTAGCGGAATGTTTAAAAAACACACCGAGCAAAATCAACTTGATCCCATGGAATCCGTTCCCAGGAGCGCCATACGGTAGAAGTTCGAATAGTCGTATTGACCGTTTTTGTAAAGTGTTGATGGGATATGGTTTTACCACAATAGTGCGTAAAACACGCGGTGATGATATCGATGCTGCCTGTGGACAACTTGCTGGCGACGTGATCGACAGAACAAAGCGGACGTTGAAAAAACGTTTAGCAGGGGAACCTATTCAGGTAAAAACAGTCTGATTTATAAATATGTTTGAATCAGTGAATTAGGTTATGATTTAGGGCGTTTTAGAGTTAGGCAAAACGCCTTTGTTCACCTACAATAGTAGAAGCAATAAGAAAAATTTAATTGTTGTTTCAACATGATGATAAATTATTGACGAATAAAGCTGCTCAATGCTTGCTTTATATATTTTAAACTTGGAAATAGTGTTGCCAGCAAATGACTATCGAAAATAATACCGAACAGACTACGACGACAGTCGGACAATTATTGATGCAAGCACGTGAGCGCATGGGGCTAACCCAAGATGTTGTTGCAGAACGATTATGCCTTAAAATCAGTACGGTAAAAGAGATAGAACAAGACATTGCACCCGCTGGTGTCGAACCGACATTTTTACGTGGTTATATTCGCCTTTATGCTCGAATGGTCGGCATACCAGAAAATGAATTAAAGGCGTATCTAAAAACGGAAGAACCTATCACATTAGCCAAAGTTTCTCCTATGCAAAGCTATTCTTTAGGAAAAAAACGTAAAAAGCGTGAAGGTTGGTTAATGAAACTGACTTGGTTGATTGTGATTGTACTGATTGCAATGGTCGGTGTATGGTGGTGGCAAGATCATAACGCACAGAAAAATGAGCTAGTTTCAATGGCAAATCAAAATGATTTGATTTTGTCTCAGCAAGATAACAGCGCAACCCCGGTTGAATTGTCGACTTCAACAGAGATTGTCTCAACTGACACAGCCCCTGTCGTACAGGAAAATACGCTTGAATTACAAGCCCAAGAGCCTGTCTTAACCACAGACACTATTACCGAGCCAGTCAGAACCATTCCATTACCTAATGCACCGCAATCTTCCGTTGCATTAGACAGAACACAAAATACAGAAACGACTGACTCTGTTGCTGTTAGCAGCCAAGCTTTGGTCTTGAACTTTACTGGCCAGTGCTGGTTAGAAATTCGTGATGCGAATAATAAAATCTTATTTAGTGGCACCAAAAATAATGGTGATAAGCTGGAACTTGATGGCCCGCAGCCTTATCGTTTGAACATCGGTGCGCCAGCAAATGTCACGGTACAGTTCCAAGGTAATGACGTTGACTTAAGCCGCTTCATTAAAGCGAAACGTCCGGCAAAATTGAAATTACCTGAAGCCTAAATTAGAAAGACAAAATGAAGCAAACTATATCCGAAAACATCTTTTTTGATAGGCTATGGTTTGTTTTCTTGTGTATAGTTGAGCGTATAAAAATAATCGTTAAAACTATACCTCGGTAGCACAGAGTACCACGGTAACAAAGAGCACATGGACGTTCGGAGAATTAAACAAAAATGCATAATGAATCACCGATAAAAAGACGTAAATCCACTCGTATTAATGTAGGCAGCGTACCAGTAGGCGATGGCGCACCTATCGCTGTCCAGTCAATGACTAATACCCGCACAACTGATGTCGAAGCCACTGTCCGCCAAATTAAATCACTTGAGCGTGTTGGGGTGGATATTGTTCGCGTTTCTGTTCCTACGATGGATGCGGCAGAAGCGTTTAAGTTGATTAAACAGCAAGTTAGTGTTCCTCTGGTGGCTGATATCCATTTTGACTATCGTATTGCATTAAAAGTGGCCGAATACGGTGTTGATTGCTTGCGTATTAACCCAGGTAATATTGGTAGCGAAGAAAGAATTCGCCAAGTGGTTGATTGTGCACGCCATTACAATATTCCTATTCGCATTGGGGTCAATGGTGGTTCCCTTGAAAAAGATATTCAAGAGAAGTATGGCGAACCGACACCTGAAGCCTTAGTTGAGTCAGCAATGCGCCATGTGGATATCTTAGATAGACTGAATTTTGACCAGTTTAAAGTCAGTGTAAAAGCATCAGATGTGTTTCTCGCTGTCGGCTCCTACCGTTTATTAGCGAATAAAATCGATCAACCACTGCATTTAGGGATCACCGAGGCCGGTGGTGCACGTGCAGGCTCAGTAAAATCGGCAATTGGTTTAGGAATGCTACTGTCTGAAGGTATCGGTGATACCTTGCGTATTTCTTTAGCAGCAGACCCGGTTGAAGAGGTTAAAGTCGGTTTTGATATCTTAAAATCACTGCGTATTCGTTCGCGTGGCATTAATTTTATTGCTTGTCCAACGTGTTCACGGCAAGAGTTTGACGTGATAGGTACCGTGAATGAATTAGAGCAGCGTTTAGAAGACATCATTACACCAATGGATGTGTCGATTATTGGTTGTGTGGTTAACGGCCCTGGTGAAGCGGAAGTGTCGACCTTAGGTGTTGCAGGAGCAAAAACCAAGAGCGGTTTTTATGAAGACGGTAAACGTCAAAAAGAGCGCTTTGATAATGACAATATTATCGACCAGTTAGAGGCTAAAATTCGAGCTAAAGCAGCGATGATGGATGAAAGTAGACGGATTGAAGTCAACTTAAAAGATTAATGTTGTCTGTTTAATGCCAAGCGACTTGCAGAGTCGTTTGGCGTATTTAGAACAAACACTATATCAATTATCCGCATTTTTTTCTAAAATCGGTCGCTCACCGTACAAATTGACAGATAAATCCCGATTAGTATCAGTAATTGGTGTTTGTTGATTGAACCAGATGATATTTCGCTCTTATAATCAAACTTATGTAATTCTGAAAATAGAGAAATAAAGTGGGAAAAAATATCCAAGCCATTCGCGGCATGAATGATTACTTGCCAGCTGACACGCGTGTATGGCAGAAAATCGAAGCAACATTAAAAAATATTTTACAGGGTTATGGTTTTAGTGAAATTCGTACCCCGATTGTAGAGCAGACCCCGCTATTTCGCAGAGCGATAGGTGAAGTGACGGATGTCGTTGAAAAAGAAATGTACACTTTCAATGACCGTAATGATGAAAGTCTGACATTACGCCCTGAAAATACCGCAGGTTGTGTCCGTGCCGGTATTGAGCATGGTTTGCTGTACAATCAGGAACAGCGTTTGTGGTATTTAGGCCCTATGTTCCGTTATGAGCGTCCACAAAAAGGTCGTTATCGTCAATTTCACCAGTTAGGGGCTGAAGTTTTTGGGCTTGCTGGCCCGGATATCGATGCCGAAGTGATTTTAATGACAGCGCGCTGGTGGAAAGCGTTAGGTATTAGTGAGCATGTGACATTAGAGCTGAACTCGATTGGCTCATTAGAAGCGCGTGCTAATTACCGTGAGGCTCTAGTTGCTTTCTTAGAACAGCATAAAGACAAGCTGGATGAAGATTGTAAACGCCGGATGTACACAAATCCTCTGCGTGTTTTGGACTCCAAAAATCAAGGCGTTCAGACTTTATTGAATGATGCACCTGAACTGTTTGATTACCTTGATGTCGAATCACGTGAGCACTTTGATGGCTTATGCAAGCTGTTAGAAGCCGCTGGTGTTCAATACCGTGTTAATCAGCGCTTAGTTCGTGGTCTTGACTACTATAACCGCACTGTTTTTGAATGGGTAACAACGGCGTTGGGCTCACAGGGGACAGTTTGCGCGGGTGGCCGTTATGATGGCTTAGTTGAACAATTAGGCGGTCGTGCAACACCTGCGGTAGGTTTTGCCATGGGTATGGAACGCATGGTGTTATTAGTTCAAGAGGTGAATCCTGAATTTACAGCGGATGCTTCAGTGGCTGATGTTTATCTTGCTTCATTTGGCGAAAATAGCCAACAAGCAGCGATATTAGTGGCCGAAAAAGTGCGTGATGCACTACCGACACTGCGGTTAATGACTAACCACGGTGGTGGTAACTTCAAGAAACAATTAGCAAGAGCGGATAAACAAGGCGCTAAAATTGCCCTGATCTTGGGGGAAGATGAAATTCAAAATAATCACGTCACTTTGAAAGATTTACGCACAGGCGTACAAGAAACCATTTCGCAGCAACTTATGGCGTCACGCATCGCCGAGTTATTAGGTTAAGGAGAGACAAGTGGAAGTCTATACAAACGAAAATGATCAAGTCGATGCGATTAAACGCTTCTTTGCGAATAATGGCGTGGCATTAGTTGTTGGCCTCGTAATTGGTGTTGGTGGTGTATTTGGTTGGAACTACTGGCAATCACATAAAATCAATGTACTGCAAGAAAGCGCTCAAAAGTTTGAAGCAGTAAATACTCAGCTACGTTCGGGTTCAGAACAAGGTATTGTTGCAGCACAAAAATTCGCGGCTGAAACTGACGATGTATACAGTGCGATGATGGGTTTAGAGCTTGCGCAAATTGCTGTAGATAAAGGTGATTTAGCTAACGCACAAACTGCTTTGACCAATGCACTAGCGAAGGCAAAAACCGCAGATATGCAAGATTTAATTAACCTGCGTTTAGCGCGAGTCCAATTGGCTCAAGGTAACGCTGATGGCGCGATAGCCTCAGTTGCAAATATTAAAAGTAAATCATGGCAAGCAACGGCACAGGATGTCCGTGGTGATGCTTTACTCCATAAGGGCGATAAAGCAGGTGCGAAAGCGGCTTACGCTCAGGGGTTAGAAAGTGAAGGCTCTCAATCTATTAGAGGTATTTTGACTCTGAAGTTGAACAACGTATCTAATTCATAAGAAGAAAGGAAACGACAAACATGCAGTTGCGCAAAACACTTTTAGTTGGCCTAGTCGCTTCAGCTTTACTTGCCGGTTGTTCCAGCGAAACTGATTCTATTATCATGGCGCCACTTCCACAGGTTGAAAATCAATTCAGCCCATCAATTGTTTGGGATAAATCTGTCGGAAATGGTGTTGAACAATTTTATTCTGAATTATCACCTGCTTGGGACGGTTCAGCGGTTTATGCAGCAGACCGCAAAGGTTTAGTTAAAGCCTTTGAACTCGATAGCGGTAAAGAACTCTGGTCAGTCGATTTATCTAAACGAACAGGTTTTCTTTCTGCTAACTTGTCTGCGTTACTGTCAGGCGGTTTAACTGTTGATGGCGACAAAATCTTTGTGGGTACAGAGCGCGGAACCGTAATTGCTCTGAACAAAGAAGATGGCCAAGTTGTTTGGGATGTCGAAGTTGCAGGTGAAGCCCTCTCTAAACCGGTAGTGAGTAACGATCTTGTTATTATTCACACCAGTAATGGTCAACTGCAAGCTTTAGATGTCAATAGCGGTGAAATCAAATGGACCGTTAACATGGATACTCCATCGTTGTCATTACGTGGTGAATCTGCTCCTGCGGTGGCTTTTGGTGCTGCGATTGTCGGTGGGGATAACGGTCGTGTTAGTGCAGTGCTGTTGTCTCAAGGTCAATTAATTTGGCAACAACGTATTTCGCAAGTGACAAGCTCGACAGAAATCGGCCGCTTAAATGATGTCGATATGACACCAATTATTGATGACGGTAAAGTGTATGCGATTGCTTATAATGGCACATTGGCGGCACTGGATATGCGTTCCGGTCAAATTCTGTGGAAACGTGATTTGGGCTCAATCAATAACATGGTGATGTCTGGTGAAAACCTGTATCTCGTAGATCAAAATGACCGCGTATTATCTGTTCGTAAAAGCGACGGTGTGACGCTATGGACACAGGAAGACCTGTTAAATCGTGGGTTATCGGCGCCAGAAATGTATAATGGTTACCTTGTTGTCGGTGATAAAGAAGGCTACCTGCATTGGTTAGATATGAATACGGGTGGGTTTGTTGCGCAAAACAAACTAAACAGCTCCGGTATTCACAGTCGCCCAGTCGTTGCGAGTGATAAGCTAATGGTTCAGACAAAAAACGGAACAGTTTACCTGTTAACACGTTAATTTTCTGACAAACCGCCAATTTATCGATAAAATCAACGGTTCCTGAAGACAGGAGCCGTTTCGTTTTTTTGTTTTCTGAGTTAAAGCCTCAGAATTCCTTTAGTTAATAAAAGTTGTGAGGCATCTAAGAATGATACCCGTCGTAGCGCTGGTAGGGCGTCCAAACGTAGGAAAATCCACGTTATTTAACCGTTTAACCCGTACCCGTGACGCATTAGTAGCGGACTTTCCCGGTCTGACTCGTGATCGCAAATATGGTCGTGCTGAAGTTGAAGGGCATGAATTCATTATTATCGACACGGGTGGTATCGATGGGACTGAGGAAGGCGTAGAAACGCACATGGCCGCACAGTCCTTGCAAGCCATTGAAGAGGCCGATATTGTTCTGTTTATGGTTGATGCAAGATCTGGGCTAATGCCTGCGGACGAAGGTATTGCCAAACATCTTCGTAGTCGTAAGAAAAAAACGTATTTAGTTGCAAACAAAACAGATGGTATTGATGTCACAACGGCAATTGGGGATTTTTACTCTCTTGGCTTAGGGGAAATTCATCCTATCGCCGCATCACACGGTCGTGGTGTTACTCAGTTAATAGAACAATCGTTGAAACCGTTTATTGGTGAAGTCGAAGAAGACGTTGAGCTGACCGAAGAAGAAGAAAATGCGGCTTATTGGGCTGAATTAGAAGCACAAGGTGAGCTTGATGAAGATGAAGAAGACGACTTTGACCCAACAACTTTACCGATTAAATTAGCCATTGTTGGTCGTCCGAACGTAGGTAAATCCACATTAACCAACCGGATATTGGGTGAAGATAGAGTTATCGTGTTTGATATGCCTGGGACAACCCGTGATAGCATTTATATTCCAATGGAACGCGATGAGCGTGAATATATCCTGATTGACACAGCAGGTGTACGTAAACGCGGTAAAGTCACAGAAACAGTCGAAAAATTTTCTGTAATTAAAACATTACAAGCGATTGAAGATGCGAACGTCGTATTATTAGTTATTGATGCACGTGAAGGTATCTCAGACCAAGATTTGTCTTTACTTGGTTTTATCCTCAATGCGGGACGTTCATTGGTGATTGCGGTCAATAAATGGGACGGTATGAAACCAGAAGATCGCGAACACGTAAAAGACATGCTTGAACTGCGTCTTGGTTTTATTGATTTCGCGCGTATTCACTTTATTTCTGCGCTGCATGGTAGTGGGGTGGGGAACCTATTTGAATCAGTGCAAGAAGCTTACGAGTCAGCAACTCGTCGAGTCGGTACGGCACTGTTAACTCGCATCATGAAGATGGCTGAAGATGAGCACCAGCCACCGCTTATCCGTGGTCGTCGTGTGAAAATGAAATATGCGCATGCAGGTGGGCACAACCCACCGATTGTGGTGATCCACGGTAACCAAGTCTCCGATTTACCCGACAGCTATAAGCGTTATTTGATGAATTACTTCCGTCGTTCATTACAAGTGATGGGAACGCCAATTCGAATTCTGTTTAAAGAGGGTGAAAACCCTTATGCAGATAAGAAAAATAAATTAACGCCAACGCAATTACGTAAGCGTAAACGTTTAATGCAACATATGAAAAAACGTTAGTTAATTAAGGTTTATTAACCTTATAAAAAGCCGTAACAAAATTATGATGTTACGGCTTTTTACTATATTACTGACTTCGAAGGTTTGGAAAATTAACATTGTGCCTGTGCTGCCAAAATAGATAAAAATAGGGCTGCAGGGGGATAAGTAATTGAGGGAAATTATGGATACTCGTTCTTCTACACGTTTAAACAAATATATTAGTGAAAGTGGTATTTGCTCAAGACGTGAAGCTGACCGTTATATTGAGCAAGGTAATGTATTTATTAATGGTAAGCGTGCAGGAATTGGCGACCAAGTTTTTTCGGGTGACGTAGTAAAAGTTAATGGGCAATTAATTGAGCCGCGTAATGAAGAAGATTTAGTGTTAATCGCACTCAATAAGCCTGTCGGTATTGTCAGTACGACGGAGAGTGGCGAAAAAGATAATATTGTTGATTATGTTAATCACAGCACCCGAATTTTCCCAATTGGGCGCTTAGATAAAGACTCTCAAGGGTTAATTTTTCTCACTAACCATGGGGATTTGGTGAATAAAATTTTACGGGCTGGAAACTCTCATGAGAAAGAGTATTTAGTTACCGTCAATAAACCCATTACAGATGATTTTATCCGTGGCATGGGGGCTGGTGTCCCGATCCTCGGTACAATGACTAAAAAATGTAAGGTTAAGAAAGAAGCGCCTTTTGTTTTTAGAATTACGCTTGTGCAAGGGTTAAACCGTCAAATTCGTCGTATGTGTGAGCATTTTGGTTTTGACGTCACTAAACTTGAACGTGTTCGTATCATGAATGTCAGGTTGACTGGTATTCCTGTCGGTGAGTGGCGAGATTTAACGGATGACGAACTGATTGAATTATTTGATATGATGGAAAAATCTGAGTCAGACGTGAAATTGAAAAAGCCAAAGAAATCCACTTCTGCGACTAAAGGGAATACAAAGCAAGCATCGCCAAGTAAACCAAAAGCAAAAACAGAAAACCCGACACGTAAAAAATTTACACAACCAGGTAGAAAAAAGAAAAAACGTTGACGTGCAGGTTTGGTTAATAAGGCTGATTGAAAGAGTTAGCGAATGCTCTTTAATATCGGCCTTTAGTTTTTCAGAAAATGGATCTTAAATAGTTTAATGTTGTCTAGTGATATTGATTACTACAGATTAACTTTCAACCCAACATCTAGCCAACTCTGTTGTGTTTTTTGTGCGATATTATCATCAAACAATTTCTTAGCTGCACGGATCGTTGCATCTGCAAATTCGATGAAGGTCGCCTTCGAGGTTACGCGTTTGTCAGATACGGCCTCAAGCCAAATTTTACCCGCAATATCCCATGTATAGCCGCCAAGGCTTTTGGCTAATAGGTAAAAGGCTTTATTTGGAATGCCTGAATTAATATGTACGCCACCATTATCAATAAAAATAGGTAAATCTTGATATTGAGCCATATGGCCAACTTGTGGATCTCTAATGTCATCAGAAAGATAATAAGCGTCGCCTGGATTTATCATAGAACGCAGTGCAGGCGCATTTATTTGGTCAATAAATAAATTTTCACCAAGCAACCAGCTGGATGTATCCGCGGTTTCATTGTTCAAATATTGCTTCACCATAATCCCAAGTACGTCTGCGACGGACTCATTCAGTGCTCCAGACTGGAAAGAGTATCTAAAATCAGCTTTTGAACTAATAAAACCATGAGCAAGTTCGTGAGCGATTATATCAATGTCGTTATAGAATGGACCAAAAACGATTCCATCCCCGTCACCAAAGAAAATAGCTTGAGAATTCCAAAATGCGTTAGCATAGTTTGTTCCATAATGAATAACCGCATTAATATCAGCAGAACAGCCAAAAATTTGATCAATATTTAATTTTTCCTTAAAAAAGGTGCGAATAACGCCAATTGAATTAAATACTTGCCCCGCGGGTCTTGAGGGTGCTTGAGTGTCGTCTTCGCACATAATGACAGCATAATCATCATGTGGCATATGACTATCAGGAGAAAGCCCTGAACGTTCACAGATTGGTAGGTCGGAATGCCAGTGGTGCTTATATGGAACGGGGACTTGAGCGTCACGAATAAAGCGGTTATAACGCTTTCCTGTTGTATCTATAGGACAAGATGAAAGATTATTGCGATGAAGTAATGCATCTTCATGTGAATAGGTTCGGCTCATAATATCATTGATATGTGTGAGCGTTGATTTTAAGTCATTATGACCTGCTTTAGTTACTAAGTTGGCCAATAAACAAGGTGAGAGTAACGAACGGCCTAAAAATTGATTCATATTATAACTCCATTCAGTTGGGTGAAATGGAATCATAATCTGTTGTGATAATTTTGTAACTAGTTGATGTATAAGCTTTAAAGTCAATTGCTGTTATTTTATATTAGAAAGGTAGAACAGTTATCTTTCTACCTTAATTTATAAACCAGTGTCATTAATTATGGCGAAACCCACTCTTTATTTAGGATTAAAAATTCAGTATAGAGAGCGGCTTCTTTGCTATTCGGTTCTGGGTGATAGTCATATTCCCAACGAACAAGCGGTGGCATTGACATTAAGATGGATTCTGTTCGGCCTCCACTTTGTAAGCCAAATAATGTACCTCTGTCCCACACTAAGTTGAATTCTACGTAACGGCCACGGCGATATAATTGAAATTGGCGTTCTCGTTCACCCCATGAATACTCTCGGCGTTTTTCAACAATAGGCACATAGGCATCTAAAAAGCCATTGCCAACTGCTTGAGTGAAGTCAAAACAAGATTCAAACCCACCTTGGTTAAGGTCGTCATAAAATAGGCCGCCAACACCACGAGGTTCATTTCTATGTTTCAGGAAGAAATATTCATCACACCAATTTTTATATTTAGGATAAACATCATGCCCATAAGGACGACATAAATCACGAGCAACGGTGTGCCAGTGGATGACATCGTCATGAAAACCATAGAAAGGGGTGAGATCAAAGCCGCCACCAAACCACCAAACGGGCTCACAACCTTCTTTTTCCGCAATAAAGAAACGGACATTAGCGTGGGTTGTTGGAATATAAGGATTCAGCGGGTGAATAACGAGAGAGACGCCCATTGCTTGGTAGCTGCGACCTGCAAGTTCAGGGCGATGTGCAGAAGCCGATGCAGGTAATTTTTTTCCTTTAATATGCGAGAAATTCACCCCAGCTTGTTCAAATAGTGCCCCTTTAGTTAGTACCCGGCTGCGACCTCCACCACCTTCAGAGCGTTCCCATGTTTGTTCTAGAAAAGTTTCTTTACCATCTAGCTCAGTGATTTTTTGGCAAATCGTCTCTTGCAAGCTTTGCAAATAGCTTTTTACGCGATCAATATCTGGGTAATTCATTGTTTTATAATAGAACCATAGGTAAAAAATAATGGTTAAAGTATACCCTTTTGTACGAAGAAAGGCATATTGAATATTGATTGTGTCGTAAAAGCAGAGATAATGGCAGAAAGATTAGGTTAAGCAGGCAAATAATATGGAAATACGAGTCTTTCGGCAAAGTGATTATGAAGATGTCCTGACACTCTGGGAACGCTGTTCTCTCAATGAATTTTCAGGGGATCCTGAGCTCGATATCGAACGCAAATTACAGTGTGGGGCAGACTTATTTTTAGTGGCTGAAGTTGCCGGTGAAGTCGTTGGCACCATTATGGGGGGGTATGATGGCATTCGCGGCACCGCTGTTTACCTTGCCGTTCATCCTGAATACCGTGGACGGGGTATCGCTAACGCACTAGTGAGCCGACTAGAAAAGAAACTGATCGCCAGAGGTTGCGGAAGAATAGAGCTATTAGTGAGTGAAGAGTCGGATGCGGCTATCTGTATGTTTGAAAAAATGTTGTATGAAGAAGAACAACCTGAACGTTTAATTTATTCGAAAAAATTAACGCACGAAACGGATTTTTAAGTTAATTGACTATTTATTTAACTATTCATGGGAATGTTTTAATAAATAGATTGTCACAATATGCATTATGCGACTCATAAAAGAGGATGATATGTCCCAACATGCAAAGTTGAATAGTAATAATGGATTATCGCCGTTGTTTAAGGCTTCTCTACTCTGTGGAGCAGCCCTGTTATCAGGGTGTGCGGGTGTGAAGGTTTTTTCACCGTCGACTTGGTTTAGTGGCCCGCTGGTGGTTTCTGATTCAGGGCTTGGCCAAGTGACAAATTTTACACCAATGCAAGCGGATATCATTAAGAAACAACTCAATGACCGCTATACATTACGCAGCGGTATGCAAATGGAAAGTGGGGATGTGGTCACAGTTTTCCAAGGAATGGATGATAATGAAGTAAAATTAGAAATCGTTGGCCCTGAACATGGTTATGTATCACGAATTACCGTGAATGACCCAGATATTATAACTGAATGGGGGCCTACGATTGGTACTGAATTTAGCGAAATTTATCAAAAAGCATTTGGTATCTGCGGCTTAGGTGAGCGTGTAAATGACGTTCCGACAATTGAATGTAATTCACCGCAATCAAGTAAAGTGGTTTACCGGTTTACAGGTAAATGGCAAGGTCCAGAAGATCTAATGCCTTCAGATGATGACCTGAAAACATGGCAAATATCACAGATTATTTGGCATAAATAGGTTCATTTCGTTAATGATATCGCCAGGACTATTCATACTGGCGATATTTTTCCGTTAGTATTTCTTTTTCCTTGTTTTCAAAGAAATTTCCCCTTTCTTAAATTTTCTTTCTTATAATAGACCGGAAACCTATATTCCCTTGCGTTAAAACAAGGTGAACATCATGACGATAAGATAAGCTATTAAAATCGTTTATATAAGAAATAGGTTATATAACATATTCATTTTACGAGGTTTACCGTATGTCTCATTCTCAAAGTGGTATTTTGAAAGAACATAGCCGTTTTGGTATTTTTATTGAAGCGCAAGTGCAAGAGGGATCTCTGGATGAAGTTAAGTCTGGATGTAAAAGCTTTGTCGAGGCTTTAACCAAATTACAAGCGCAATATCCAGACGATCGTCTTGGTGCCGTTATCGCGTTTGGCTCTGACATCTGGAAACAGCTCGGTAAGGCAAATAGTGCCCCTGAATTGAAACCATTTCAAACTCTGGGGAAAGGGCTTGCTCCCGCCACTCAGCGGGATATGTTTATTCACATTCAATCACTGCGTCATGATATTAATTTTTCATTAGCACAGGCAGCTTTAAAAGCATTTGGTAAATCCATCTCTGTGGTTGAAGAAATTCATGGTTTTCGTTGGGTAGATGATAGGGATTTAAGCGGTTTTATTGATGGAACAGAAAATCCACAAGGTGAAGAAATCGCGGAAGTCACATTAATCGAAGATGGTGAAGATAAAGGCGGAAGCTATGTTTTAGTCCAACGCTATGAACACGATTTGAGAAAATGGGATCGTTTTTCGGAACATGAACAAGAAAAAATGATTGGCCGTACGAAAAAAGATAGCGTTGAATTAGATGAAGATGTACGTAATGTCACCTCTCATGTCTCACGCGTGGTGATAGAAGAAGAGGGCGAAGAGCTTTCAGTTATGCGTCACAGCTTGCCATATGGCACAGCAAGCGGCAAACATGGTTTATTCTTTATCGCTTATTGTGCAAGGTTACACAATATTGAACAGCAATTATTAAGCATGTTCGGTGAAAAAGACGGCAAATACGATGATTTGCTGCGTATGACGAAAGCCGTTTCGGGGAGTTATTACTATGCTCCGTCGATTGAGACATTGACGTCTCTTTAGAGTTACTCGTCATTCTTTGTGTTACAGCGTTGTTGGCTACGTAAGATTACCCTAGTCACATACTATTGTATGCTCCTAGGGCTAATCTTCCTTGCCGCCTAGCTGTAACACAAATTATGTAGAGTCACTATTTATACTAGCAATTTAAACATAATGATTTGTATTTATTCTATTATTAACCCATTGTCATTAATGCCGACTGACTTCCTAGTAATGATTTAACTTATAGAATGCCCTTCCATTGAGTAATATTCATATCACTAACTAATTAAAAAATCAGTTAATTTTCCTGCTTATGACGTTCATTTCTTTGTTATTCCAATTTGGTATATAAAAAGGTGATTGATAGCTACACAGTTATAACCAAAACATATACAGTGGTTTTAATGTTAGCCATTTGGGTTTAGTTACGAACAGGTGTGGAATGAAAAAATCATTTTTGAAAAAAACAGCACTAGCGAGTTTAGCAACGGTATCATTACTTGGGAGCTCGCCATTAGTTGCCGCTGAACTACTTAATAGCTCTTATGATATTGCCCGTGAATTATTTGTGGCGTTGAACCCTTCATTTGAAAAGCAATGGAATGAGGCTCACCCTGACGACAAACTCACGATTAAGCAATCACACGCAGGTTCATCTAAGCAGGCCTTGGCTATTTTACAAGGTTTGAAAGCAGATGTCGTGACCTACAACCAAGTCACTGACGTGCAAATTTTGCATGAGAAAGGGAATCTGATCCCAGCAGACTGGCAAGCGCGCTTACCAAATAACAGCTCGCCTTACTATTCAACGATGGCATTTTTAGTTCGTAAAGGAAACCCTAAAGGAATTAAAACGTGGGATGATTTAGTCCGTGAAGATGTCAAATTAATCTTCCCAAATCCAAAAACATCAGGAAATGGCCGTTATACCTACCTTGCGGCATGGGGCGCTTTTAATCAGGAAAATAAAGATGATAAAGCAAAAACCCGTGAGCAAATGAAACAGTTTTTGAAAAATGTAGAAGTATTCGATACCGGTGGGCGTGGCGCGACGACGTCATTTATTGAGCGAGGGCTCGGTGACGTCCTCATTAGTTTTGAATCAGAGGTGAATAATATTCGCTCTCAGTACGGTGAGTCAGACTACGAAGTTATTGTGCCACCCGTAGATATCTTAGCGGAGTTTCCTGTCGCTTGGGTCGACAAAAATGTACAGAAAAATGGGACTGAAGACGTTGCTAAAGCTTACTTAAATTATCTCTATAGCCCACAGGCTCAAGAAATCATCACTCAGTACAATTATCGAGTGAATGACAAAGCTGTGATGAATGCAAATAAGGCTAAATTTCCTGAAACTCAGCTCTTTACCGTTGAATCACAATTTGAGAGCTGGCCAAAAGTGATGGAGGTTCATTTTGCGACGGGTGGAGAGTTTGACCAATTAATGGCTGAAGGGCGCCGTTAATGGATCGTTCAGGAAAGCGCTTTTTGCCGGGTTTCGGGCTAACGCTAGGTAGCAGCCTGTTTTATACCTGCTTGATATTGCTATTACCCATGAGCGCATTGGTAATTCAATTATCAGAAATGACATGGCAGCAATATTGGGCGGTCATTAGTTACCCGCAAGTGGTTGCCGCGTATAAAGTGACGCTATTGTCAGCGCTAGTCGCAAGCTTGTTTAATGCGGTGTTTGGCATGCTATTAGCGTGGATCCTAACGCGTTATCGTTTTCCTGGGCGTTTGTTCTTAGATGGTTTAGTGGATTTACCTTTTGCCTTACCTACCGCTGTCGCGGGGCTGACATTGGCAACCCTGTTTGCAACCTCGGGCTGGTATGGGCAATATCTTCAGCAGTTTGATATTAAAGTCGTGAATACTTGGCTGGGAATTGCGGTTGCGATGGCGTTTACCAGTATTCCGTTTGTTGTACGCACGGTTCAGCCAGTACTGGAAGAGCTCGGACCTGAGTACGAAGAGGCGGCTCAAACCCTGGGGGCTAACCGTTGGCAGACTTTCCGCCGTGTCATATTGCCGGAAGTTTCGCCGGCACTATTAGCCGGGACGGTTTTATCCTTTACACGTAGTTTAGGTGAGTTCGGTGCCATTATCTTTATTGCAGGTAATATTGCATGGCAAACCGAGGTGGTCTCATTAATGATTTTTAGTCAGCTACAGCAATTTGATTATCCGGCAGCCAGTGCTGTCGCCTCAGTTATTTTAGCGGTTTCATTGTTACTCTTATTTAGTGTCAATTTAGTACAAAGCCGCTTTGGTAAACGGTTAGGGGGCAAGTAATGGCGCAAATTACACCAATTCACACCGCTAGCCGTACTCAAATTAACTGGGGAAAATGGCTACTTATTGCAATAGGTTTATTATTTTCATTTTTACTGTTAGTCATTCCAATTGTTTGGATATTTATTACGGCTTTTCAAAAAGGGTTAGATGCCGTTTTACTGAATTTGGCAGACCCTGATATGTTACATGCCATTGGTTTAACAGTATTAATTGCTTTAATTACCGTTCCTGTAAATTTAGTGTTTGGCACCATGATGGCGTGGTTAGTGACGCGATTTCAGTTTCCCGGTCGCCAGTTATTATTAACCTTGGTTGATATCCCGTTTGCGGTTTCGCCTGTTGTCGCGGGTTTGCTGTACTTACTTTTTTATGGTTCAAACAGTTGGTTTGGTGGATGGCTTGAAGGTTTTGACATCCAACTGATGTTTTCATGGCCAGGTATGGCATTGGTGACCATTTTTGTGACTTGCCCATTTGTTGTACGTGAACTGGTGCCTTTGATGCTAAGCCAAGGTAGCCAAGAAGATGAAGCGGCAGTGTTACTGGGAGCCTCAGGGTGGAAGATGTTTTGGCGTGTGACCTTACCGAATATCCGCTGGGCGCTTTTGTATGGGGTCGTTTTAACTAACGCCCGGGCGATTGGTGAATTTGGTGCGGTCTCAGTGGTTTCCGGGGCTATTCGTGGAGAAACATACACCTTACCGTTGCAGGTTGAATTATTGCATCAAGATTATAATACGGTAGGGGCGTTTACGGCTGCGGGGATCCTAGCTGTCATGGCCATTATCACCTTAATTCTTAAAAGTGCATTGCAGTGGCATTTAAGTCGCCAGCAATCTGAATCAGGAGTCCATTAATCATGAGTATTGAAATTGAAAAAATCGGTAAGTTCTTTGGTAAAACCCAAGTACTCAACGATATTTCACTGGATATTGCATCGGGTGAAATGGTTGCCCTATTAGGGCCTTCTGGTTCAGGAAAAACAACCTTATTGCGTATTATTGCAGGGCTTGAACAGCAAAGTCAGGGGTTATTGCGTTTTCATGGTCAGGATGTCAGTAAAATCCACGCCAAAGATAGGCATGTTGGTTTTGTATTTCAACATTATGCGCTATTTCGCCACATGACAGTATTTGATAATGTGGCATTTGGTTTAACTGTTTTACCTAGAAAACAGCGGCCATCAGCTCAGGTTATTAAAGATAAAGTAACCAAATTGCTAGAAATGGTTCAACTTGGTCATTTGGCTTCACGTTATCCCGCACAGCTATCAGGGGGACAAAAACAGCGAGTGGCATTAGCAAGGGCTCTCGCGGTTGATCCGCAAATTTTATTATTGGATGAGCCTTTTGGTGCGCTCGATGCACAAGTGCGTATTGAGTTACGCCGTTGGCTACGCCAATTACATGACGAGTTAAAATTTACCAGTGTTTTTGTCACCCACGACCAAGAAGAAGCCATGGAAGTGGCAGACAGAGTGGTGGTGATGAGCCAAGGTCATATTGAACAAGTAGGGACGCCGAGCGATATTTGGCAGCGCCCAGAAACACGTTTTGTCCTTGAATTTATGGGGGAAATTAACCAGATTTCTGCCCATATCAAAGGTTCCACATTAAATATCGATGGGTATGAGTTCCCACTAAAGCATACAGGTGCTCAGCAAGGTGAAGTCGATGTATTTTTACGGCCTTGGGATATTTCATTACAAGCGGAAGTGGATGAGCAGCACCGCTTACCCGTTAGGGTTACCGAATCGGGGCCAAGAGGGCATTTTTGGCAATTAACTGTTCAGCCTTTAGGTTGGGGTAAAGAACCGTTGTCAGTGATTTGGCAGTCTGCTAAAACCATACCTACCCGAGGTGAATGTTACTTTTTAGGCAGCCAACAGGCAAAGATTTATCAAGGGGATCAGGAATTAATTTTTCCACCATTAGCTAAAAGCGCATGAATATAAAATTCAATAATTTATAATACTGATAAATATATTATTGGTGTTATATTTTCTATTATTCCCGCCATATATTACCAATGGTTAGGCTTTATATATGTAGATATTTAGCCTAATTCCCTTTGCGTCTTAACTCCTGTAACTGATTGATATTGCGACATTAATCGTTGTATTTTTATGTGAAATATTGCTGGCAATTCTATAAACTTATTGTAATATAATATATCAATTAGCTATATCAGAAATGCTTATTAAGATAACCTATTTTTCTAATATTAATGTGAAGAGATTTCAACTTTCACGTATCAATATTGGGGTAATATCTTATCTCTATTGTTTCTTATTTATATATAAAAATTATAAGGATGGTAAAGTGTCGGCTCTGGAACAGTTTATCGGTAATACCCCATTAGTAAAACTTCAGCGCTTAACACAAGGGATTGACGCTGAAATTTGGGTGAAACTTGAAGGCAATAACCCCGCGGGTTCAGTAAAAGATCGCGCGGCATTCTCAATGATTAATGAAGCGCAATTACGGGGTGAAATTAAACCAGGTGATACGCTAATTGAAGCAACGAGTGGAAATACAGGTATCGCACTTGCGATGATTGCCGCAGTAAAAGGCTACAAACTGAAATTACTCATGCCAGATAACATGAGTAAAGAGCGGCAAGCTTCAATGCAAGCCTATGGTGCAGAACTCATCTTAGTGAGTACGGCTGTGGGTATGGAAGGTGCCCGCGATTTGGCTAAGGAAATGGAACAAAGAGGTGAGGGGAAAGTTTTAGACCAATTTAATAACCCTGATAACCCGTTGGCCCATTTTAAAACCACAGGCCCTGAAATATGGCAGCAAACTAACGGAAACATTACCCATTTTGTATCCAGTATGGGAACTACAGGAACAATTACAGGGGTAAGCCGTTATTTAAAATCCCAATCTTCAGATGTACATATTGTAGGTTTGCAGCCTGCGGAAAAGAGTCAGATCCCCGGTATTCGCCGTTGGTCCCCTGGTTATTTGCCCGGTATCTTCGATGACTCATTAGTCGACAGCGTACTGGATATAAACCAGCAAGAAGCGGAAGAGACTATGAGAGCTTTAGCTAAAGTTGAAGGTATCTTTTGTGGGGTGAGCTCTGGAGGGGCGGTTGCCGGTGCGTTAAAAGTGGCGAAGGCTAACCCTGGAGCGGTTATCGTGGCTGTTATTTGCGACCGAGGAGACCGTTATTTATCAACGGGTGTATTTAATGAGTAAGACCATTGAATTCAGCTGTTTTCAATAAAGAGCTCAGAAATGAAAAACCATCAGGCAAGGCCTGATGGTTTAAACTAAATATTGGCTGTTGAGTTATTTCTTAATACGCATGACAACAGTTTCACCGACAGTCACTGAGCCAGTCAGTTTGTTGAGTTCTTTGATTTCGTCCATATTAGAAATGACAACAGGCGTTAGAACTGATTTTGCTTTCTCTTCTAACAGTGCTAAATCAAATTCAATGATTAAATCACCTTTTTTCACCGTTTGACCTTCTTCAGCGATACGTTTAAAACCCTCACCTTTAAGCTCAACGGTATCAATACCGAAGTGAACGAATAGTTCTATGCCATCATCTGACTCAATAGAAAATGCATGGTTAGTTTCAAAAATTTTACCAATTGTGCCGTCTACAGGAGCAACGATTTTGTTACCTGCGGGTTTAATCGCAATACCGTCACCCACAATTTTTTCTGCGAACACAACGTCTGGAACATCTTCAATATTGACAATTTCACCCGATAAAGGTGCGATAATTTCAATACTGCCACTGCTACTTTTGTCTTCCGAAACGAGTGATTTCAGTTTATCAAACAGACCCATGGACCTTCTCCTAATCGTTTTATATGGGACCGAACTAATGTGCTGTTCTTAGCATAACGTTTTTTCTTGGATAAAGGTATCTACAAGTTTCATCAATTCATCCGCTGTTGGTTGAGCAAGTGCTTGTTCAGCCAAAGCTTGAGTATCAGTAAAGCTCGCATTGCGAATTAACTTTTTGATACGTGGAATTGAAATTGCGCTCATACTAAATTCATCCAGACCCATGCCAAGTAGCAATAAGGTTGCACGCTCATCTCCAGCTAACTCCCCACACATCCCAGTCCATTTACCTTCAGCGTGTGATGCATCGATCACTTGCTTAATTAAGTTTAGGACAGCGGGTGACATCGGGTTGTAAAGATGAGAAATCAGTTCATTACCACGGTCGACCGCTAAAGTGTATTGAGTGAGATCGTTCGTCCCAATACTAAAGAAATCAACTTCTTTTGCCAAATGGCGAGCAATAACCGCAGCGGCTGGGGTTTCAACCATCACACCGACTTCAATTGACTCGTCAAATGCCTTACCTTCTTCACGTAACTGCGCTTTTAGTATTTCTAGCTCTGATTTTAGTTCACGAACTTCTTCAACGGAAATAACCATTGGGAACATAATACGCAGTTTACCAAATTTAGAGGCTCTTAAAATAGCCCTTAATTGTGAGTGTAAGATTTCTTTGCGATCAAGACAAATACGAATTGCACGCCAGCCGAGGAATGGGTTCTCTTCTTTCGGTAAATTCATGTATGGCAGGTCTTTATCACCGCCGATATCCATAGTGCGGACAATAACGGCTTGGCTGCCCATTGCTTCTGCAACGGCTTTATAAGCTTGGAACTGTTCTTCTTCGGTAGGAAGAGAGTCTCTATCCATGAATAAAAACTCAGTTCGATAGAGCCCAACACCTTCTGCGCCATTGCGCTCTGCACCAGCGACATCACGGACGGTACCAATGTTGGCACAAACTTCAACTTGATGACCATCAAGGGTGATAGCTGGCAAATCTTTTAATTTTGCGAGCTCTTCTTTTTCTTGAAGATATTCATCACGGAAGGCTTTCAGTTTATCGATTTCGGCTTCAGATGGATTTAGGTGGATAGTGTTGTTAACACCGTCTAATACAATGAAATCGCCATTTTTAATTTTGCTGGTGGCATCACTCGTACCTACAATGGCTGGCAATTCAAGGGAACGCGCCATAATTGAGGTATGTGATGTACGGCCACCTAAATCAGTAATAAACCCTAATACTTTATCTAAATTCAGCTGTGCGGTTTCTGAAGGGGTTAAATCAGCTGCGACTAAAATAACTTCTTCGCTGATTGCACTTAAATCAACGATAGGAATATTTAAGATATTTTTTAATAAACGCTTACCGATATCACGCACATCAGCGGCACGTTCTTTAAGGTATTCATCATCAAGGGATTCAAGCGCTTGGGCTTGATCTTCAATAACAGAGTATGCAGCTGCATCCGCCGTTTTTTTGTCGCCTTTGATTAAAGTGACAATTTCTTGCTCTAGTTCTTCATCTTCCAGCAGCATTATATGACCTTCAAAAATCTCAGCTTTTTCAGCTCCAAGATTTTTTTCGGCTTTTTCTTTAATCAAATTGAGTTGTTCGGCTGACTTGTTTCGCCCCTCAATAAAGCGAGCGATTTCTTTATCAACCTGATCGTCAGCAATTTTCTTTGTGCTAACAACGATAGGATCTTCTTTGAGGATTAAAGCTTGACCAAAAGCAAAACCCGGGGATACTAAAATTCCTGAAATCATAATATTACCTTACTGCTGCTAGTGCTGGGAGTTCTGATGTTGCAGAGACGACAATGAATATAGCCGATTATACAAATGTCCCCGAATGACATCACTCAGGGACATTGAATGAAATCAGTAAATGCTATTTTCGTGCGAAATTATTCTAATTCGCCCATCAGTTTAACTAAATGCTCAACGGCTTCTTTTTCGTCTTCGCCTTCAGCAGAAATTGTCACAACTGTGCCTTGCGTTAGGCCTAAGGTTTGTAATTTAAACAAACTTTTTGCGCTAGCGGATTTGCCGCCAGAAATTAAAGAAATGTCAGAAGAGAATGCTTTTGCTTCTTTTACAAATTGAGCTGCAGGACGAGTATGTAGACCGTTTGGTGCCGTAATAGTAACTTCTTGCTGAAACATAGTATTTCCTCAATAACTTTCGTTTTTTTAATTACCCAGCCAATTGTAGATGAAATAGACTAGGTTTGCGTATAAGTTAGATTATTAACTTGAAAAAAGGTTTCCTACTTTGTGCGGTATCAACCCTTTTTCTATTTTTCTTGCTATCTCGCCACCTTTTCTCATTGATACATTATTTTAGTTGCCCTTGAGGTTGGCTAAAAAGTGATTAATTTCGAGGTGCAAAATAATTACTATGTTTAATACTAAACCCCGAATTATAAATCATCTCCATCCGTGCTAAAGTTTGATCCATACCACAAAAAAAGCACCATTTAGGTGCTTTTTTAACGATATTGTAACGAAATTATGTTACTCAGCGGAGATGTCAGCAAATAGGGCTGTAGACAAATAACGCTCACCCGAAGAAGGTAAAATAACGACAATATTTTTACCTTTATAGGCAGGGTCTACGGCAATTTGAGTGGCAGCAGCAATAGCAGCGCCTGATGAAATACCCGCTAGGATGCCTTCTTTTTCCATCAGTTCACGAGCAGTTTTGATGGCTTCGTCATCGCTGATTTGAATGACTTTATCGAGTAATTTCAAATCTAAGTTACCTGGAATAAACCCAGCTCCGATCCCTTGGATTTTATGTGGTCCCGGTTTAATTTCTTCACCTGCTAAGGCTTGTGTGATAACGGGGGAGGTTTCTGGCTCAACAGCTACAATAGTCACATCTTTGCCTTTGGTGTTCTTCAGGTACCTTGCAATCCCTGTAATGGTTCCACCTGTACCGACACCTGCAACCACAACGTCGACATTGCCGTCAGTATCTTCCCAAATTTCAGGGCCTGTGGTTTTTTCATGAATCTCAGGGTTTGCTGGGTTGTTAAACTGTTGAAGTAATAGGTATTTTTTAGGATTGCTATTCACTATTTCTTCAGCTTTAGCTATCGCACCTTTCATGCCTTTTGCCCCTTCAGTTAAAACGAGGTTGGCACCCAATGCTTTGAGCAGTTTACGGCGTTCAATACTCATCGTTTCAGGCATGGTTAAGGTCAATTTATAACCTCTCGCCGCAGCGACATAGGCTAAAGCGATACCTGTATTACCACTGGTTGGCTCAACTAATTCTTTGTCTTTATTTAGGATACCTTTTTTCTCTGCGTCCCAAATCATGTTCGCACCAATACGGCACTTAACACTGAAGCTTGGGTTGCGAGACTCCACTTTTGCTAAAATATTGCCATTACCAAAATGCTTTAATCGGACAAGCGGGGTGTGGCCAATGGTCAACGAGTTGTCATCATAAATTTTGCTCATGGGATATCCTTAAAAATCGGTTAGCCAGTAATGTAATCAGTATTGATTAAAAAATAATGAGATGGATTCAACATACGGAAAGAACAAATTAATGCAAATACGATTTGAGTATAAGCTTATAACGAAATGCTATTTTAGACCTAATAGTTCTAAGAAATTTTGCAGAAAATAGGTAAGAGAATTAAATAAAAGAAGAGCGCAGGCGGTAAACCTGCGCAATGATTTAATAGATTAGTAGCGTGCGTAGCGGTCACGATACCGGTCAACCCACATCAATGTTGCACCACAAACTGCAACAGGCATGATCACTAAGTTGACAAAAGGGACCATCATTAACAGGCTGATAACGCCACCAAATTGAATATTTCGCATCCGTTCTTTGGCAAGCGCTTGTTTCATTTCGCTAAAACCAACACGGTGGTTATCAAACGGGTAATCACAATACTGGATTGACATCATCCAAGCACCAAATAAAAACCACAGTACCGGAGCGACGGTTTGGCCAATACCAGGTATGAAAAATAGGATCAATAACCCAATAGCGCGAGGTAAATAGTAACCGATTCGGACAAACTCGCGTTTTATCATACGAGGTACATCTTTTAATAACTCAGCAACGCCAGTATCTGGTGACGGTTTACCTGTTAGCTCCGCTTCGAGTTTTTCTGATAACCAACCGTTAAAAGGTGCAGCGATAATATTAGCAACCGTACTAAAAAAATAAGTGAATACGAGCAAAATAGAGATAACAGCGATTGGCCAAATAACATAATCGAGCCATTGTAGCCAGTCAGGAATGTAAGCCATCACTTGGTCTATCCAGCCACCAAGCTTGGTATATAACCACCAAAATGCGCCGCCTAAGAATAAAATATTGGCTAATAGGGGCAAAATAACAAAACGTTTAATACCGGGCCGAGTGATTAGTCTCCAGCCTTGTGTAAAATAATAAAAACCAGAATGGTCTTTTTGTGTCGAAAATGTCGATTGGGTCATACTTCTTGTTCTCTCCTTTTCGGTTGACCATGTATCATATAGATATGAAATTAGGCTGACTAGCCATTATTCGCTTAAAAAAGCAGCAAATGAAAGCGGAATATTCTCTTTCTTGTAAGAAAATCGTTCTGGGGGTTGCACTTAGAGCAATTGAGAAATAATCTTAAGGTAGTTTCCGCCGTGTTGGCATTATCATTCATCAACTAGAGATAGCAGCGATGCAGGATTTGCGTCTGATATTAGTGGTCGTAGGTGCGATAGCGATTGTCGCTTTATTACTGCATGGTTTATGGACCAGCCGTAAAGAGCGCTCGAAGTTATTTCGCGACAGACCCGTAAAACGTAGAAAGAACGATATGCAAGAGAACTCATCAGAATATGATAGTTCTGCATTATTTACTGAAAATCAACCTACTCAGCAGGCACCTGTTCATCCAGCTGCCACTGAGCCTGTATATCCGGTAAAAAATGAGTCTCCAGTTGAACCTAATATACAGGCACAGGCGTCGGTTGAACCTGATATTGTTATGAATAGGGAGCCAGAGGCTAAATCACCCGTACATAGCGAACCTACGCCGCATCAACGTAATGAAGCTGTTCATGTTCCTGAGCAACTCACCATTAACATGAGTGAGGAAGTAGCCGTTGAGCCTGAACTTCAAACTCAACCGGTTACCAATGCCGCTACTGAACCACATATTGATTCAACTAAATTAAGAGAAGAGCCCCAGTCGAGTACCTATGAACAAGAGACGCAGCATATTGAGAAGAAAGCTGAGCCGCAGGAAGATCCTGCTACAACAAGTAGCAAGGAGACAGTCCTGGTACTTCACGTAGCCGCTTTGCAAGGGCAGGAACTTCAAGGTGAGTTATTACTGCAAAGTATTTTACAAGCCGGTTTCCAATTCGGGGAAATGAAAATATTCCACCGCCATGTCAATCCATCGGGTACGGGACCAGTGTTGTTTAGCCTTGCTAACATGGTGAAACCGGGCTCATTCGACCCTGAGACAATGGCTGACTTTACTACGCCAGGGGTTTCCATGTTCATGATGGTACCGTCTTACGGTGATGCAGGGCAAAATTTCAAACTGATGTTACAAGCCGCTCAACGTATCGCATCAGATGCGGGAGGGGTAGTCCTTGATGACGAACGTAAAATGCTGACACCTCAAAAAATAGAGGTGTACCATGCTCGAATTAGAAATACATTAAGTTAAATAAACATTGAACAGAACCCCCATTAATTGGGGGTTTTTTATCTGTATGAGTGGATCATGACAACCAAACAAGAAATAGACGAATTAAAAAAACAGTTACGTCATCATGAATATCAATACCATGTATTAGATGCGCCTGAAATTCCAGACGTTGAATATGACAAGTTAATGCAACGTCTCAAAGAGATAGAGGCACAACATCCTGAACTTGTCACGAGTGATTCGCCGACTCAACGTGTTGGTGCCGCGCCATTAGCTGCGTTTGATACCGTACGCCATGAAATTCCTATGTTATCGCTAGATAATGTTTTTGATGAGGAAAGTTATCTTGCATTTGATAAACGGGTAAGAGACCGTTTGAAAAATCATCAAGAACTGACTTTCTGTTGTGAGCTCAAACTTGATGGGCTAGCGGTAAGTTTGTTGTATGAAAACGGTGAGTTAGTACAAGCTGCGACTCGCGGTGATGGGACTGTCGGTGAAAATATTACTGCGAATGTTCGAACCATACGCGCTATTCCATTACGTTTAACAGGTAACAATGTGCCTGATCGTGTTGAGATCCGCGGTGAAGTTTTCATGCCTCAAAAAGGGTTTGAAGCGCTGAATGAGCAAGCGCGTAAAACAGATGGTAAAGTCTTTGCGAACCCTCGTAATGCGGCTGCGGGTTCTCTACGTCAATTGGATCCACGTATTACCGCCAAAAGGCCTCTCACTTTTTATTGTTATGGTGTTGGGTTAGTAGAAGGTGGCACGTTACCAGATACACATTATGAGCGTTTGATGCAATTCAAAGCATGGGGTTTGCCGGTTAGTGATTATGTTCAATTACGTGTTGGTCATCAGGCTGTATTAGATTTCTATCGTGAAATTGAGCAAGTTCGTCCTGATCTTGGCTTTGATATCGATGGTGTGGTGATTAAAGTTAACTCGATTGCAATTCAAGAAGAGTTAGGCTTTGTTTCTCGAGCACCTCGTTGGGCGACGGCGTTTAAATTTCCTGCTCAAGAGCAAGTAACACTATTAAAAGATGTAGAATTTCAAGTTGGGCGTACCGGTGCCATCACGCCTGTGGCGCGTTTAGAACCCGTGCAAGTTGCCGGTGTAGTCGTCAGCAATGCGACGCTACACAATGCAGATGAAATTGAACGTCTTGGCGTGCATATCGGTGATACGGTCATTATTCGCCGAGCAGGGGATGTTATCCCACAAATCGTCAGTGTTGTCGTTGATAAGCGACCTGCCGATAGCCGCGAAATTGTTTTCCCAACCCATTGCCCTGTATGCGGCTCTGATATCGAACGAGTTGAAGGTGAAGCGGTAGCGCGCTGTACAGGTGGGCTGATTTGTGGGGCACAACGCAAAGAAGCACTGAAGCATTTTGTCTCACGCCGCGCAATGGATGTGGATGGCATGGGCGATAAAATTATCGACCAGTTAGTTGAAAAAGAGTATGTCAAAACCCCCGCAGACCTCTATCAGTTAAGTGCTGGTATCTTAACTGGCCTCGATAGAATGGGGCCGAAGTCGGCACAGAATCTGGTTGATGCACTCAATAAGTCTAAGCAAACAACATTGGCTCGCTTTATTTATGCCCTTGGAATTCGTGAGGTTGGCGAAGCAACGGCGGCAAACTTAGCAGCGCATTACACCACACTTGAGGCTGTGATGGCGGCGGATGAAGAGTCACTAAAAACCGTTCAAGATATTGGTCATGTAGTTGCGAAACATGTGGTCAATTTTTTCCGTGAACCTCATAACCAAGCGGTGATTGAAGATTTACTGACTAAAGCAAATATTCACTGGCCTGAAGTCAAAGTGGTGAATAGTGCAGAAATCGACAGTCCATTTGCAGGTAAAACGGTGGTGTTGACTGGCTCGATGAGTGTATTAACCCGTGATGAAGCCAAAGACAAATTGGTCGCTTTGGGCGCGAAAGTCTCAGGAAGCGTCTCTAAAAAAACAGATTTAGTTATCGCAGGAGAGGCCGCAGGTTCTAAATTAGCAAAAGCAAATGAACTCGGCATACGCGTTATTGATGAAAATGAATTGATTCGTTTGCTGAATATCCAATAGTGAACTATATTCAATTTGACTTAGTTGCCTACAATCATTGTAGGCAACAATTTTATACGCAGGTTGTTGTAAGTCTTAACTTAAATTTTCAGTAAAATTTCTGTGCAAAAAAAGCGAATGGTAGGAATTGTTATCGTTGAAACGTGATCACCTTCTTCTTTTTGCAAAATACACCTAGTAAGCTTTCATATTAATGTGACTCCCGTCTCATTTAAATGTTGTCTATTACATAGAATATGCACATAGACTGATTCTTAAATTTGTTGGAGTCGCATATGACCTCGATCCTGCATTTCGTTTTATCTTTAGTTGTAATTGCAGCACTTGCCATTTTAGCCAGTAGTAACCGTAGAGGGATCCGTCCTCGCTATGTTGTTCAACTACTCGTTATTCAAATTGCATTAGCGTATTTGTTCTTAAAATCGAATATTGGCGAATCTTTTGTTCTTGGTGTGGCAGGGGTATTTACCCACTTGCTAGGCTATGCAGCAGAAGGGACTAAATTTATTTTTGGTGGCATGATTGAAGGCAACTTAGCGTTCTTCTTCTTACAAGTGTTATGCCCAATCATCTTTATTTCTGCGTTGATCGGGATCTTACAGCACGTCAAAATTCTCCCTATCGTGATCCGTATCATCGGTACCGTGTTATCGAAAGTGAATGGTATGGGTAAGTTAGAGTCTTTTAACGCAGTCAGTTCATTGTTACTGGGTCAGTCAGAAAACTTTATTGCGTATAAAGACCAACTGAACCGGATGTCAGACCGCAGAATGTACACCATGGCGGCAACTGCCATGTCAACAGTATCTATGTCTATCGTTGGGGCATACATGACCATGTTAGAGCCGCGTTTTGTGGTCGCTGCATTGGTTCTAAATATGTTTGGTACTTTCGTCGTCCTATCACTGATTAACCCGTATCCACCTGAAGGTGAAGAAGATATTCAAATGAGCAACCTGCATGAAGGACAAAGCTTCTTTGAAATGTTAGGTGAATATATTCTTGCTGGGTTTAAAGTAGCGATTATCGTTTCAGCGATGTTGATTGGTTTTATTGCCCTCATAGCGATGATTAACGGTATTTTCTCCGCGGTATTCGGTATCGACTTCCAAACCATGTTAGGTTACGTGTTCTATCCGTTTGCATGGATGCTTGGTATTCCCGCCGATGAAGCCTTACAAGTTGGCGGAATTATGGCAGTGAAAATGGTCACGAATGAATTCGTTGCGATGGACGGCTTGCAAGCGATTGCTGGTGGGTTATCTGAGCGCTCTGTTGGGATCTTATCCGTATTCTTAGTGTCTTTCGCTAACTTCTCATCTATTGGTATCATTGCGGGTGCAATTAAAGGCTTAGATGAGAAACAAGGTAATACCGTAGCTCGCTTTGGCTTGAAATTACTGTACGGTTCAACTTTAGTTAGCTTCTTATCTGCAGCGGTCGTTGGGTTGGTTTTGTAATCCACGAAAACATGCTAGATTACGAAACGGCGTTCAGATGAACGCCGTTTTTTGTGCTTGATATGAAAGAGAACTCAGAATGGAAAAACAAGATCTCATTGATATGGCCAACACGTATATGCCATTTGGTAAATATAAAGGCTGTGTATTGATTGATTTACCCGAAGAATATTTATTATGGTTTTATAAGAAAGGGGAGTTCCCTGCTGGACGTTTAGGACAGTTAATGGAAATGACGCTAGGGCTTAAAATTGAGGGCCTAGAAGGGCTGGTAAAGCCATTAAAACGGGGTTAGTTGACTGGCTTGGTGTTAAGCCCTTTTTAATCTCAATCGTTCTAGCACATCATATTATCCCCAAATATTTGATCTGGACTAAAGTTCACTCTGTATGCGACTGATCTACATTGTCGTAGGGAAAGCGTATCTTCAAGAGAATTTGGCTTCGTGACGATCACATCATATTGAATTTATTGAGTATATATTGATTTAAAATGGAAGAGACGAGTAGTGACGTTTAGTATTTAAATGATTGGTGGAGCTAAGCGGGATCGAACCGCTGACCTCTTGCATGCCATGCAAGCGCTCTCCCAGCTGAGCTATAGCCCCAATCGAAATGTTTTGTATTGTGCCACCTAACAGGGAATTAGATGGTGGAGCTAAGCGGGATCGAACCGCTGACCTCTTGCATGCCATGCAAGCGCTCTCCCAGCTGAGCTATAGCCCCAAACAAAATCTTTTGGACGGGATGCATCATATTCAAGCTAAGTTAGAGTGTCAATAAAATAATCGGGTTTTAGGTTTAATTGCTGAAATATAGAACATTTTGCAGTCAGCTGAGTGGAGAAGGGGGATTGAGGTAGAGAACTGGCCCCCAATAAATTGGAGGCCAATCATTTTACTTATTGAGCAGAAGCTTCACGTTCAGCGATAAACGCTAAGGCTTTTTCAATACGAGCTATGGAACGTGCTTGGCCGATAGCGTGGACAGTGACATCCAGGCCTGGAGATTGGCCAGCACCTGTCACAGCAACACGTAAAGGCATACCCACTTTACCCATACCCACTTCTAATTCTGCTGCGGTTGCTTCGATGGCTTGGTGAACATTTTCAGCAGTCCAATCAGTTATCGCAGCTAACTTAGCTTTTATCACTTCTAATGGTTGGCGAGCGACTGGGCGCAAATGTTTTTTCGCAGCATCTGCATCAAACTCGTCAAAATCTTGGTAGAAATAGTGGCAAGATTCCGCCATTTCTTTCAATGTTTTGCAACGTTCACCCAGTAACTTGATTAGTTCAACTAATTGAGGCCCTGTGCTGGTATCAATATTCTGTTGTTCAATATGCCATGCAAGATAAGTTGCAACTTCTTCGGCTGGTAAGGTATTGATATAATGATGGTTTAACCATTGTAATTTTTCAGTGTTAAACGCGCTTGCTGACTTACTGATAGCATCAAGGCTGAAATACTCTTTCATTTCTTCAACAGTGAAAATTTCTTGGTCACCATGAGACCAACCTAAACGTACTAAATAGTTAAGAAGGGCTTGCGGCAAATAACCATCATCACGATATTGCATAACGCTAACAGCACCGTGGCGTTTTGACAGTTTTTTACCGTCATCACCTAGGATCATCGAAACGTGAGCATACACAGGCACTGGTGCCCCTAATGCTTTTAGAATATTGATTTGGCGAGGTGTGTTGTTGATATGGTCTTCACCACGGATAACGTGAGTGATTTCCATATCCCAGTCATCAATGACTACGCAGAAGTTATATGTTGGGGAACCATCAGTACGACGAATGATTAAATCATCCAACTCTTGGTTACTAAATTCAATTGGCCCACGTATTTTATCATCAAAAATAACAGAACCATCTTGTGGGTTACGGAAACGAACAACGTGTGGCTCATCAGGTGTATGATTGTGGGCGTGGTCACGGCAGCAACCATCATAACGAGGCTTTTCGTTATTGGCCATTTGCTCTTCACGTAACGCTTCTAAGCGCTCTTTTGAACAATAACAACGATAAGCGGTACCCGCATCTAACATTTGGTCAATGACATCATTATAACGATCAAAACGTTTAGTTTGATAGTAAGGGCCTTCATCCCAATTTAAATTCAACCAGTTCATACCGTCCATAATGGCGTCGATAGCTTCCTGAGTTGAGCGTTCTAAGTCAGTATCTTCAATACGCAGGACAAACTCGCCCTGATTGTGGCGACTAAATAACCAGGAATACAGAGCGGTACGTGCACCACCAACGTGTAAATAGCCAGTTGGACTTGGCGCAAAACGGGTTTTGATTTTACTCATCGAGATTGCCTTAATTGCAAAACATGTTTTTGAAGCGCTTATCTGTTCACGGTTAGGAAACTAAAAACAGGCACAATTAACTTGATAGCGAGTTTGATGTTCTAAGCAGTGAAATGTCTAAGCATTGCTAAAATGTATATCTATTCTATCATCCTACAATGATTCCTCAATCAAGTTATCAGAATAGAAGGCAAGAAATTAGTTTGTTTCGCCAAATTTGACATAAATAAATGCGCTTTAAAAATAGTTTCTGTTTTTTTCTTAAAAGAATAACGAGAAAATGATAGGTAATTGATTAAAAAGGCGGCTTTTCTGGCGAATATTGAAACATCTTGATTATTTTTGCAACGAACGAAAAAAATCTATTGAAAAAGCGTTGACTCAGAACTCAGTATCCCTATAATGCACCTCCATCGACGACGGGGCGATTAGCTCAGTTGGTAGAGCACCTCCCTTACAAGGAGGGGGTCAGTGGTTCGAGCCCGCTATCGCCCACCACCGTTGACGATGAAAAATAAATAATTGGGCGATTAGCTCAGTTGGTAGAGCACCTCCCTTACAAGGAGGGGGTCAGTGGTTCGAGCCCGCTATCGCCCACCAATTATTTATTACAATGTGGTAGTATAAGTCATGAAGTGGGCGATTAGCTCAGTTGGTAGAGCACCTCCCTTACAAGGAGGGGGTCAGTGGTTCGAGCCCGCTATCGCCCACCAATTATTTATTACAATGTGGTAGTATAAGTCATGAAGTGGGCGATTAGCTCAGTTGGTAGAGCACCTCCCTTACAAGGAGGGGGTCAGTGGTTCGAGCCCGCTATCGCCCACCACTTCATTCATTACTCGCATTAAAATACAAATTTAGATGGGTCGTTAGCTCAGTCGGTAGAGCAGTTGACTTTTAATCAATTGGTCGCAGGTTCGAATCCTGCACGACCCACCATCTAAGCAGTAAAAAATAAAAAATTCCAAGATGGGTCGTTAGCTCAGTCGGTAGAGCAGTTGACTTTTAATCAATTGGTCGCAGGTTCGAATCCTGCACGACCCACCATCTCAAAGTCGTAAATTCGAATACACCCCTAACCAAATAAACACTCAGCCGCTAAGCCATGCCTCGACAAGCTGGTTGCAGGTTCAGCCCGTAGGGTAAATCCGAAGGATTTAAATCCTGCACGACCCACCATCTCAAAGTCGTAAATTCGAATACACCCCTAACCAAATAAACACTCAGCCGCTAAGCCATGCCTCGACAAGCTGGTTGCAGGTTCAGCCCGTAGGGTAAATCCGAAGGATTTAAATCCTGCACGACCCACCATCTCAAAGTCGTAAATTCGAATACACCCCTAACCAAATAAACACTCAGCCGCTAAGCCATGCCTCGACAAGCTGGTTGCAGGTTCAGCCCGTAGGGTAAATCCGAAGGATTTAAATCCTGCACGACCCACCATCCCAAAGTCGTAAATTCGAATACACCCCTAATCAAGTAAACATTCAGCCGCTAAGCCATGCCTCGATAAGCTGGTTGCAGGTTCAGCCCGTAGGGTAAATCCGAAGGATTTAAATCCTGCACGACCCACCATCCCAAAGTCGTAAATTCGAATACACCCCTAATCAAGTAAACATTCAGCCGCTAAGCCATGCCTCGATAAGCTGGTTGCAGGTTCAGCCCGTAGGGTAAATCCGAAGGATTTAAATCCTGCACGACCCACCATCTCAAAGTCGTAAATTCGAATACACCCCTAATCAAATAAACACTCAGCCGCTAAGCCATACCTCGACAAGCTGGTTGCAGGTTCAGGCCGAAGGCTAAATCCGAAGGATTTAAATCCTGCACGACCCACCATCTCAAAGTTGTAAATTCGAATACACCCCTAACCAAATAAACACTCAGCCGCTAAGCCATGCCTTGACAAGCTGGTTGCAGGTTCAGCCCGTAGGGTAAATCCGAAGGATTTAAATCCTGCACGACCCACCATCTCAAGCCATTTCTAAGTGAATCAAACATAACTTCATTACAGATTAAATCTAACGGATATATACTTATTTTGTTGATTACATTTTCTGAGTTGCATGGTAAAGAATTTGACAATTAATGATTTTGCGGCTCACTTTATATGCATAATAACCCAGTATACACCTTATAAATACCACCTAGCACTTATATCGATATTTCAATCTAGCAATAACAGAATATATTTGGCTAGTTATAGAATAGAATGTTTTCATTATACATAACTGGCAAAATAAAACGGTGGAAATGAATGTTTCGTGGTTACTTGTAGAATAGAAAAAGTAAATATAATTTTTTATAAACAAATCTTATCACATAGTAAATGGAAAGCGCTATATTTCAGTTTAAAACTCTAAGATTGTGTTTGCTTTTGAGTTTTTGTATTGATTTTCACACGGTAAAAAACAAAAAAAGTTAAATCAAAAATGGATTATCGATGAAATTTATTTTTCATAATTTTGTGATATTCATCTAGTAAAATGAATAATAAGCTTTCTTAACGTTATGGTTTTGTTATGATTGGTACTTGAGCATAATAAATCGCTGTCTCGCTAATTTAAAAATTTGCTAATTGTAACAGCCTCGCTGTTTTTTTAATGTACTAATATTTGTCAAATTAGAGATTTTTAAAGATAAAATTGATTGTTTTTACTATTTTTTACATTAAAGCGCCATGAATACAGGGGTTATCATTTCTGGTTATGTTAAATTGTATCAATAACATTAATATTGTTACAGTGTTAAATAATTCTGTTTATTTCCTTTATTTTTAGGTTATACATCGGCAATGTGGGTCTTTTTTAGATTAATATTCCATAAGGAGAGATATATCTTTTGGGCGACTATTTAAAAAAATTACGCACATTTAGTGTAACTGAGTGATTTTAAAGCGGTATTTCGCTTTCAAATGCAAAATGTATAGCATGAAACACTTTGTTACATAGTTGCAATGTCAATTTAGGACTAGTTGAAACTAATTATAAGGGTAGTATATCATTCTTTCCGATATATGCTGAATCGTCTATAGCATTATCACTGTTATACACATAAATATAAAAATAAAATCTGCAGATAATTATCTGTTAATTTTTATTTCCTTAATAATAAATTGAAGCGAGAATGTTTATGAACACGAAATATCCTGTCGCTTGTGCAGTTGGACAAAAAATAAAAGCCCTTAGAAGAGCTCAAGGCTTTACTGTTTTTCAGTTAGCTAAAGAGATAGATATAAGTGAACAGCAGCTATTTCGTTACGAGCGTGGTGTTAATCGTATCGATATAGATTGTCTTGTTCGAGTACTAAAAGTTTTAGACGTTAACATGGGTGAGTTTTTTAGTGAAGTCCTACAAGAGGATACTCAAGTAGATGAGGACACAGGTAATAAAGGGTTTGAAAGTACTGCATATACCCTTATATAGCCAGATATCGATATTGTCCCAGAATGAAACATAATTGATTTTCATTCTTAATTGTTTAAATTAGGAACGTAAATTAAACACAATTGCTGTTTATAGTTTAAATCAGACAATAACTATTATTATTCCATGTTTCATAAAAGAACAAATAAAAGCCCGAAAGGGCTTTTATTTTTTATCGTTGAATTCACTATTACTTAAAATGGGAGTCATTATCTCTGGCACATTTGAACATAGTCAACCTTCCATCTCTTTAATTGGTTCTAATATTACGGTTATGATGCGTGTCCCTATCATTTCCCCAATTTTTAATTGCAGTTGTTCTAATTTCAAGACGGTATCTTGTAAAGGTTCTGATATAGAAGCATAAATAAATTGGTTAAGCGTTCTTTCATCGCCATTATCAATTTGGATACCATAAGATGAGTGGATCTCATTTAATCGGGTCGTTCCTTTTAAACTTAATCCTGTTTCGGGTAGTTCAATAGGCGTGTTTTCAGAGATGTTTTTTTCTGAAAATAAATGCTCCAGAAAAATACGATTCTCAGGTTTAAGAACAACAAATAAATGGTCATCGGCATGAAGGATAGTTGACCCTCTTGGAGGTAAAACACTTTTTTCTCGCGTGATCATTGCAATAACAGTTTGGTCAGGTAATGCAAGTTGCGATAATCGACGACCTACTGCAGAGCAATCCTCACCTAATGTATATTCCACTAAATCTGCATCTATTTGGTCTACAGCGGTAATATCTAACGTTGCCGCAGGGATCAATGGCGGTGGCTGCATTAAATTTAATTTGCGTGCAACATAAGGCAAGGTTGAACCTTGTAAGGTCGCTGAAATTAATACCACAAAGAAAACTACGTCAAAAATTAGATGAGCATTAGGTAAACCATAGATAAACGGAAAAATAGCAAGAATAATAGGGACAGAGCCACGTAATCCTACCCAAGAAATTAATGTAATTTCAGGTTTAGGGAAACCAAATAATTTTAGAACCGGTATTACAGCCAATGGCCTTGCGATAAACGTTAAGACAAGGGCAATAATCAAACCTTCAAGCCAGACTTCAATTAGAGAGCTTGGGTTGACAAGTAACCCTAACATAACAAACATGATAATTTGGCTTAGCCATGCTAATCCATCATGGAACAAAAATGTATTGCGTTGAAAAACAAACCGATGGTTACCAATTACTACACCAGTAACAAAAATAGATAAGAAGCCACTACCTTCTAAATTACTTGCGAGACCGAAAGAAAGCAGCCCACAGGCAGCGACAAGCACAGGATATAACCCAGTAGCTATTAGTTTAATCTTATTGATAATTTTGACTGAAACCCAGCCTACACTCAAACCAACAACTGTACCTATCCCCATCTGGCTAAAAAATAGCAGAATTAACTCACTACCTGAAGCTTGTGGATTCATTAAGAGTTGTAATAAGCCAACCGTTAAGAATATAGCAGTGGGGTCATTGGTTGCACTTTCTATTTCTAAAGTCGATTGCAGGCGTTCATTTAAATAGATCCCGGCGTTGCGCAGTAAGGAAAAAACGGCGGCAGCATCCGTAGAACCGACGATCGCGCCTAACAATAGACCTTCCAGAAGAGGAACGTCGAGGATATAAGCCGCCGCGAGGCCAGTCACCCCTGCGGTTACAAGAACGCCTAGTGTTGCTAGTGTAAAAGACGGTTTCCAAACTAGACGAATAGATTTTACTGATGTTTGAAGACCCCCATCAAATAAAATTAAAGCAAGTGCGAGAGAGCCAACAGCATACGAAACATTAACGTTATCAAACGTAATTTTACCTATCCCATCTTCACCCGCTAACATGCCAACAAATAAAAACATGACAAGCATGGGCAAACCGAGTCTAGCAGATAATTTACTAGAGAAAATCCCCAAAAGAATAAGTATAGAAATCAATAAAATAAGTTGTTCAATAGTTGGCATAATCAGTTTAATCTGTAAGTGAATAAAACGCTGACGATGCATCGTAAAGCGCGCGTAGAAAGCAAAAAACAACAAAATGATTAAATATACATTGAGAACAGATTATTTTAGCAAAAAGCAGATAACATCCATTAAAATATATATCTACATGATTATAATATAAATAAATTTAAATAATTTGATTATTTATCGCATTTTTCACTATAAAAGAGCACTAAAATACGTAAAAAAATGATAAATATGAATAAGTAAGCGCGAGAGTGAGTTTTATTGTTAATTTTTTCTATTAACGATAATTATGGTGTTGGGGCTGCCGCAAGTATTAAGGATGATAATCGACACTTATAAAGTTAGGTAAAAGAGAAAAGGCCGAATATATTTTCGACCTTTACCACGAAACTAATGGAAGCGTGCTTTTTTCGCTAAATAGTCACCAATAAATTGCATGCCTTGTACGATAATCACTAATGTGACAACGGTGATAGCCATTGCTATATTATCAAAACGTTGGTAGCCGTAGTTTAGGGCCAAGTCACCGACACCGCCACCACCAACGGCTCCTGCCATCGCGGTTGCACCAACTAAAGTAATACTGGCAGCGGTTAAACTGAGAATTAATGATGACTTCGCTTCAGGTAAAATGAAGTGCCAAACAATCTGCCAATTTGTTGCTCCCATAGAATCAGCCGCTTCAATAATACCTGAATGTACACTAAGTAATGAGTTTTCAACTAAGCGTGCAGTATAGGGAGCAATAAAAATGACTAATGGCACAATGGCTGCAGTTGTTCCTATTGAGGTTCCTACCATAAAGCGCGTAAGGGGGATCATTGCAACTAATAAGATGATAAAAGGCAATGAACGAATAATATTAATAATCGGGTTCACAATGCGATAAATACATTTGTTTTCCCAGATACCTTCTGGCCTCGTTACAACAAGTACGATACCTAATAGGATCCCAAATATAGAACCTAATACAAGGGCAATGCTGACCATCGTAAAGGTTTCTGACATCGCTAATAAAAACTGTTTCGTCGTTAAAGCGGTTTCAAATAATTGTGTCATAGCGCCCCCTGATTGACTGCAACTCCACGTTGGCGAAGAAAAGCAACGGCTTCATCAATTTTTTCTTTATCACCAATAAATTGGACAAACATACTGCCCAGCACGACACCACTGATCTCTTTCATATTGGCAAATAAGATATTTATTTTGACAATTTCTTTGAGTATTAACTCATTAACGACAGGTTGTTGCGCGGAAGCCCCTAAAAATTCAAGACGATAAACATCTTGTTGATGTTCTAAGTTATGTAGAACGCGTTCTGGAATTTCTTCGTCTAATACGGTTCCTACAAATTTCTTGGTTGTGTCTTGGCGTGGGTTGGCAAAAATATCAAGTACAGTTCCTTCTTCGACAATTTTGCCAGACCCCATAACAGCAACACGGTTACAAATTTGTTCAATAACTTCCATTTCGTGAGTAACTAGCAAGATAGTAATGTGTTGCTCTTGATTGATCTTTTTTAGTAATTGCAAAATTGAGCGCGTCGTTTGTGGGTCGAGTGCTGAAGTGGCCTCATCACATAGTAAAATTTGTGGGTTGTTGATCAACGCACGCGCAATCCCCACACGCTGCTTTTGCCCACCAGATAACTGCCCAGGGTATTGGTTTTTTTTATCGCTAAGCTCGACATATTCAAGAATACTATCAACTCGCCGAGTGATTTCTTGTTTATCGACACCTGAAAGTAATAAGGGCATCGCAATATTTTGAGCAACAGTTTTCGTTTCTAGCAAATTGAAATGCTGGAAAATCATACCGATGCTTTTTTTATGTGAACGAGTTTCTGCAGGGGTATGTTCAGCAATATTCTGGCCATTGATAATAACGGCACCACTGGTTGGTTTTTCTAATTGATTCACCAAGCGGATAAGTGAACTTTTACCCGCTCCGCTATAACCAATAAATCCAAAGATATCACCTTTATTGATATGCAAATTAATGTCTTGCAATGCAACTAAAGACTGCCCATCTTTTTCATAGACTTTTTGAATATTTTGAAAGGTAATCATGATTTACTCTACATTATCAGTTAATTGCACGCGTTCTGAAGGTGGTGCAGCGGGTTGCCACTCATCACCTAATAATTCAGCCTCTTGGCTATTTTTGACTTGCTCAAGGTGTTGTTCTTGATGGCTCAAGTACAATTGAGCTGCAATATGGTCAGCCAATCGTTCTGCCCCAATATTCGTTCCAGGGATTAACCCTATGACCGGGCCCATACTGAGCGATGCACTTAAGTTAAAACAATATAACTGATTGATTTTTAATGTGTCTTGCTTGTGTTTAGCTTGAAACTCAAAGTGATTACCTAAATAAGGATGTGAAGCTAACTCTGTATTTTCTTCATGAATGGATGGCGTGTATGCATCTCCCCACGTTTTAACTAGCGGAGATAATTGATGAAAGGCACCGTGTTTGGCCCAATTAATCCGATAGCCAGTTGCCAAGATTAAATAATCTAATACGAATTTGTCTGTCGTTGTTGTGACATGCAATTTTTTATTTTTCAATTCAATAAATTTAACTTGGGTATTGAAATTGAAATAAGCATTTTTATGGCGAGAAACTCTCAACGTGCTGCCATGAGGAGCTGGCGTTTTGGCTTTGGCAACATAATCAGTGTAATGCCACTTCTGAGCATCTGTAAAATAGGCATACGCATTGGTAAATCCTGCACTTCCAGCAACTTTTCCTCGATTTACGCGGGGCATGTCGCTAGCGCGGATCAAAATCTCAACGGAATTAGCGCCATTTTCTAATGCTGTTGCTGAACTATCCATCGCACCGGCACTATAACCCACAACACCAATGTCTAAGCCTTTAAAACGACGATAGTCAGTACCTGCATATGAATGTTCCCAATAGGTTGTTGGGATATCATTCATAAAATTAGGGATATTAGCTTCACTAAAAGACTCCATACCCGTCGATAAAATAACATGTTGTGCTTGATACCTGACAGTACCGTTAGGAGTATCAAAAATTAATTCACGGTAGTTATCGTTTAATTGAACATCGACTAATTGGTATTGGTTAAGTACATAGGGTTTTGTCATGGTTTTATACCATTGCAGGTATTCCCCCCACTGCAAACGTGGAATCTTATCGAGTTCATCCCATTTTTGAATGCCAAACTGGGCTTTAAACCAAGCTTGAAAAGTTAAAGAGGGGGATGCAAGCGCAGGGCCAACCACATGTTTTGGGGAACGTAATGTTTCCATTAATGCAGGGCTTTGCCATGGGCCTTCTTTGCCTACAGGGGCTTGGTCGAAAACAACGGCATTGATACCACGTAACTTCAGAGCGAACGCAGCTGTGATCCCGGACATACCCGCACCAATGATAGCGACATCAATAGTTTGGTTTTCAGGGTCATTTTTTGATAATGACCAAGACGTTATCGGTAAATTTAAATACTGCAAATCTTGTTTTATTTGCGCTTCTAATACCTCTAAACCCATAATCAGTTCCATTGAATTACTCCTTGTCCTCTACTATTTCAAAGGGCTCACCCAGCGATAACATTAAGCGGTTCGCCCATGAAAAGAAGGCCGTGGATTGAACTAAATCAAGTAATTCAAGTTCAGATAACCCCAAATTTTTTAACTCTTCAATTTGTGATGGTGTGGCTTGGATGGGGGTTGCAGATAAAGAGGCGACTAAATCTGTAATGGCTAGGAGTCTGTCATCAAAACCTTCAGCAAGTACTGAACCCGTCGCAGTTGCTAGTAGTTTATCAACATCAGCGCGTCGTTCTTTTGCATACTGGCTGGCTTTTCTCGCATGTACAGAAGCGCAGTATATACAGCCATTAACTTTGCTGGTTACGGCTGCAGCGAATTCACGTTCCCAGCGAGGTAACCCTTCTGAGGTATAAAATACGCCACGGTCAATTAAAGTTCGTAACTCTAAAATCTTACTTTGATGGGCGAGTAGTAAAAAATACTCAGAGTTTAATTGACCAAATTTTTTCATGATTTGGGCTTCTTCAGCGGATAGCGTTTTTGCATCCCTTGCTGAAATCCAAGCTTCCCATCCTAAATTATCTTGTGTAAAAGCCGTTGGGGAAGGTTCTCCTTTGCGGGTTAATGGTTGGTGGTTCCATTTGCCAGCCACCACTTTAGGTGAGTTATGTGCAAGATGACTATTATTCGTCAGTAACAGAACCCCTTCGATTAGACGCGCTTGATAGGTGACATAAGTTATTAATTGAGCAAGTAGAATGATGTCACTTTGTTGCCAACCTTGTTCAGTTAACGCAGTCATTAATTGGTAATGGGTATCTTTAGGTGATTGTGTTAAAACTTGCAGATATTCTTTTGCTGTAGCCAGTGGTTTGCTAAGCGGCTCATCAGGCATTGAGTCTATTAATTGAAAATAAAATTCAGTGAGGCGGGGACTCCCTGTCACTTTTGCAACTTCATAGGCAAAATAGTATTTCACATCATTTGTGAGAAGTGTCGATGGCGTAGAAAAAATAGCGTCAAATACGGCTTGAGTATTTTCAGTCGCCACTGCGCGTTCATGGCGAATTTTAGCTAGGCTGGAATCTGGTGTTAAATTAGTTAAAGAATTAATTACATCATTATAGGAAAGACTCATAAAGCAACTCACTTTTTTAAATGTTTTTTATCTCCTTCATTACATATCAATCACATTACTAATCGAACGATCTATTTGTTATATACTTATAACTAAAAGGAATCAAATGCCATTCTTATATTACTTTAGTATTAAGTTATAACGATATAGTCTAAGTTGTACTCGCTAATTATGATTATACTGCCCAAAATATCTTTACAGGGTTGTTATCTATGTTAAAACAAAAATTAATAAATTTATCTTTAATGACTGTGGCTTTAGCGGTGCTGGCTGGGTGTGGCGATAATAGCGAAAAAGATAATCCGAATAAAAAACAAATTACAATAGGTTTTGGTGTTGGCAATTATATTGACCAAGTAGACAAAGGTATCGTACCGATTTTAGAGAAAAAAGGTTATACCGTTAATTTGCGCCAATTTTCCCAGAATAGACAAATTAACCCTGCTTTTGAGGAAGGCTCTATTGATGCATCTGTAAACCAAAGCCGCGCCTATATGGAGGCTTATAACAAAAAGAATAATATTAATATGGTGGCGTTAACAGACTCACCGAGTGCACCTCAAAGTCTGCGGTCAAATAAACATAAAACACTGGATGAAGTGAAAGACGGTATGATTGTTGCGTTATCTAATGACCCCGTTAATGCAGAGCGTGGCGCGAGGATCTTGGAAAAGTTAGGTTGGATAAAAATTAAGCCAGATGTGAGTACATTAAGTTTTAGTGTTAATGATATCTCCCCAAATGAATATAACTTAGATATTCGAGAAACCGATGCGGCACAAGGGTTGCGATTATTAGATGATGTTGATTTTGTTGTTGTGAATGGTAACTATGTGGCAAGTGCCGGCCAACGTATTGCTGATGGTTTAGTTGTAGAAAGCTCACCGCTAGAGCATCGCGTTATTGTGACTGTTATGCAAAAAGATTTAGATGCTCAGTGGGCAAAAGATTTGAAAGACGCTTTTGAGTCTAAAGAGTATGCAGATTATATTCGTTCGCAGCGTATTTATGATGGCTTTATTGAACCTGAGAGCTGGAATAAATATCCTAAATAAAATCCTAGTCTATTTTTTATTTTGATTATTACGTTGACCACTAATTTTTATTAATTAGTGGTTTTTTCTATATAAAATAAATATCTTACTGATTTAATATGAAAAAGATTCGTGTTGAATTTGTAGACAACAGAATGTTTTTTCGTTATTTAATAGGTTAGGAAAGGCATTATAAAAATAGTTTGTAGATAGGTTTATTTAGACAATAGAACTGACAGGGGCAAATATGAGCAATGAATTAATTGATGCATTTAATATAATAAAATCTAAAAAATGGGTCGATTTGACCCATAGTTTCGATAAAGACTCACCGCATTTTTTTATGTTTGACTCTGCCGAATTTAAAACATTATTTGGCTACCCAGAAGGCTTTTTTGCGCAGCAGTTTACATTTCCAGGGCAATATGGCACCCATATTGATGCACCTTGCCATTTCGTGGAAGGAAAACGTTATTTACATGAGCTCGAATTAAAGGAACTTGTTCTGCCATTAATTGTTATTGACCAGTCTGAGAGAGCAAAAGAAGATCCTAATTTTGCATTTTCTCTTGATGATATCCTTAATTTTGAAGCGAAAAATGGCCGAATTGAATCTGGGAGTTTTGTCGCATTACGCACTGACTGGAGTAAACGTTGGCCATCACAAGAGCTTATGGATAATAAAGATGACGAGGGCAATAACCAAATACCGGGTTGGGGTATGGACGCACTCAAATTTTTATTTGAAGAACGCGGTATAAAAGCAATTGGCCATGAAACATTTGATACTGATGCCGCAAAAGATTTTCGAAAAAATAATGCATTACTCGGTGAGTATTATGTATTAGAACAAGATACCTACCAAGTTGAATTGCTTGCTAATTTAGACCAAGTACCTACACGTGGTGCGGTAATTTTTAATATCGTCGCAAAACCCAATAATGCCAGTGGTTTTCCTGTTCGTTCTTTTGCGATCCTGTCATAGAAAATATCATGATAACCAATCTGCCAGTGTGATAGCAGATTGGTTAAAACGACTATAACGCAAGTAAAATCCAAGCAGCGGCTAATAGCATACACAATAGCGCGACAATTCCCCCTGATTTAGAGAACTCACCGAAAGAAATTTTCACGCCATATGCCGCTGATTGCTCAACGACGATAATGCCAGCAAGGCTACCGAAGACCAGTAAGTTACTTGAAAAACCAGAACCCAATACGAGAGCAGAGCCTAACGAATCGGCATTGCCTTCAGGTGTTAAGAAAGGAACAAGTAGCATGACGGAAGGATTATTTCCAACAATAGTACTTAGGACACCGGTCACTAGAAATAGGGCTAATGGATTATTGAGGTCCACACCGTAGTTTCGCAAATCAGTTAATAATTGCTGAGGTAGTCCCGTGGCAGCAAAAGCGGCATTGACAACAAATAGCCCCATGATGAGTAATAAAAGATTACCATCAACGAGTTTAAGCATATCACTCGAGGCAATAGATCGATTTAATAATAAAAATCCAGCAGCCGTTAATGCAATAAGTTCTTTAGGAATATCAGTCACAATAAAGGTAATGATGACTGCGAAAGTAATGACACCCGCTTTTGCTGTCTCCCAGACATCTAATGTTTCTTGGGTTGATTTAGGGGGAGTTGAGAGCGTATTTTCTTTAGTCAAATACCAACGATGACGATATAACCAAACGAGTACTAACCATGTTAATGGTAAGGAAAGCAGGGCTGGTATTGCTGATGCCTGTAATAAGCCAACAAACGAGATATCAAGCCCTTGTGCTGCGATCATATTTTGTGGGCTACCAATTAATGAACCTGCAGCTCCGTTATTCGCTGCGAAACAAAAGCCAAGTAAAAAAGGAATTGGGTTTAAACCGCGAGATAAACTAATTGATACTAATAATGGAGTCATCGCGACAACAACAACATCATTCGTGAGCAATGCGGAAAGAAAGCCACCAACAAGAATTAAAACAGCGAGTAATATAGGGGGCGAAACTTTTAGCATTGCGACTTTATTTGCGGTCCAGCTATAAAAACCAGACACAACAAAAGAAGCTGAAACAACCATAAGCCCGAATAACATCCCAATCGTTCGGTAATCGATAGCATTCCATGCATGAGGAGGGGTAATACTACCAATAGCCATCATAGCTAGGGCACCAATAACCGCAGCGCCAGTTCTATCAACTTTAAAGCCGGGTAGCTTACCAAAGCCCATCGCAATATAAACCAAAAGAAAAACAATAATGGTTAACGTCATGATATTCACATTTTAATTAAGAAAATTAGAGGTAATTTATCGGTGAAGACCAGACTAAGCAAGGTTAAATAATGTATTGATAATAATACGTTGTCGTTAATTCAGTTTAAGATTATCGCAAAAAGACGGTAGTAATAATGAAATAGAAAATGAAGTTTTCACATAGCAATAACAGGCATTGACTACGAAAGACGATAATGTGATTTATTGCAGCATGCAAAGAAAAATGAAGAAAGTGCGTTTAGTAATTTTATTACAAAATATAAAAAGTGATTTGTACAGTTGGATAATTGATATCAGTCCACAGGATAAAAAAGATAAATAGAAAATAAATTGTGATGTTCTTCACTAATTGAAGATAAATAACGAGTTTTAAACTGTGACTAACATCACTAAAAATGGTTTTTTTGTGTGAAAAAAGAGCAATGTAATTTAGTAACATGATTTTTATGTGATCTTCATCAATATAAAGGTGGGGTAAGTCGGGGGCTAATAGTGATCTTGTTCACATAAAGGCCCACGTGGTGCGGATCTGATAAAGCTCATGCTAGAGTGAAAGAGTTGAAAAAATCACAGACGTTATTTGGCGATAACGTTACAACTTTATCATTCTCGTACCACGGGGTTCTATCATGGTAACATCAAATATCAAATTAAAGGTACAGAATTTTGGGCGTTTCCTCAGTAATATGGTTATGCCTAATATCGGTGCTTTCATCGCTTGGGGATTAATTACCGCGTTATTTATCCCAACGGGCTGGTGGCCTAATGAGACATTAGCTCAACTTGTTGGTCCTATGATCACCTATTTACTCCCTCTATTAATCGGTTATACCGGTGGCCGTTTGGTCGGTGGAGAGCGGGGTGGAATAGTTGGTGCAATAACAACAATGGGAGTCATTGTTGGTGCTGACATGCCGATGTTTATGGGGGCAATGATTGCTGGCCCATTAGGCGGATATGCAATAAAACGTTTTGATTTGTGGATTGAAGGCAAGGTTAAAACAGGTTTTGAAATGTTGGTGAATAATTTTTCATCCGGCATTATCGGCATGTTATTAGCTATTTTGGCTTATTTAGCGATCGGTCCTCTTGTTGCAGGGTTATCCAAAATATTAGCGGCTGGTGTGAACGTGATGGTGGAGAATAACTTACTTCCACTCACGTCTATTTTTGTTGAACCTGCAAAAATCTTATTTCTCAATAATGCTATTAATCACGGTATTTTTTCACCGTTAGGTATTCAGCAAGCATCTGAAACAGGTTCCTCCATCTTTTTCTTAATTGAAGCAAACCCCGGACCAGGTTTAGGCGTTTTACTCGCTTATATGTTTTTTGGTAAAGGTAATGCCAAGCAATCTGCACCAGGGGCCACAATTATTCACTTTTTTGGTGGGATTCATGAGATTTATTTCCCCTATGTCTTAATGAACCCTCGGTTAATTCTTGCTGTTATTCTGGGCGGGATGACAGGAGTGTTTGTTATGAACCTTTTTCATGCAGGGTTAGTCTCCCCAGCATCACCGGGTTCAATATTTGCAGTTCTACTGATGACCCCTAAATCATCACTTATTGGCGTTATTTTATCAGTCACCAGTGCTACAGTTGTTTCTTTTATCGTTTCAGTACTTTTATTAAAACGAACACGAATTGGCGATGATGATGAGCTCGAAAGTGCGACGAAAAAAATGCGCAATATGAAAACGCAATCAAAGTCATCAGCAACAAGCTCAATCAATAAAGATACCTCTATCAATTTAGCTCAAGTGCGCAGCATTATTGTTGCTTGTGATGCAGGCATGGGGTCAAGTGCAATGGGGGCTGGGGTATTAGCCAAAAAAGTGCGAGATGCAGGGTTAATCGATATTACCGTCACTAATATGGCAATTAACGACCTGCCAGATAACGTTGATATTGTCATTACTCATAGAGACCTAACACAAAGGGCACAGTCATTTGCACCAAATGCAATGCATATTTCTTTAACAAACTTCTTAGATAGCCAAACGTATAATGATTTAGTCACCAATTTAATAGCTAAAAAAAATCCTAAAGCAGCAAATGATGGACGACTGGTTAAACAAACGATTATTGCAGCAAATGATGAATCCTATGAAATGGAAGATCATGATGATGCGATATTTACATTGAGTGCAAAGCATATTCATTTAAACCTATCTGCACAGAATAAAACGCAAGCCATTCAATTTGCAGGGCAAAAATTAGTTGAGGGTGGCTATGTTGAGCCTGACTATATTGAGGCGATGTTAGCTCGCGAAAAACTGACTTCAACCTATCTAGGTGAATCTATTGCTGTTCCTCATGGCACCATAGAAGCAAAAGATCGTGTATTAAAAACCGGCATTGTTATTTGCCAATACCCTGAAGGCGTACAATTTGGTGAAGAACCTGATGAAATTGCCCGCTTAGTTATTGGTATTGCAGCACAAAATAATGAGCACATTGAAGTTATCACACGAATTACTTCCGCGTTAGATGAAGATGGGGTTATTGAGCGTTTATGTGAAACCCAAGATGTTCAGGAAGTACTCGAAATTTTAGCGTCTCAAAGTGCAGCATAAGGAGAATAATAATGAAAGTCATTCATTTTGGTGCAGGAAATATAGGCCGCGGTTTTATTGGTAAATTATTAGCAGACGCAAATTCACAAGTAACTTTTACTGATGTCAATCAGCCATTAATTGACCAACTCGCGCATCAGCAATCTTATAATGTTCATGTTGTTGGTCAGGAAAATCGTATCGAGAAAGTCCAACACATTCACGCTGTTAATAGTAATGACCCTAAAACGATAGAGTTTATTGCAACAGCGGATATGCTTACAACTGCTGTCGGGCCACAAGTACTTGAAAAAATAGCGTCAACGATAGCTAAAGGCATAATTTATAGAAAATCGCAGGGAAATAACCAGCCACTCAATATAATTGCATGTGAAAATATGGTAAGGGGAACTAGCCAATTAAAACAACATGTGTTGGTTCATTTGCCGGAAGAATTACATCAATGGGTTGACCAACATATTGGTTTTGTAGACTCCGCAGTTGACCGGATCGTTCCTCCGATGGATGCAGCGAATGATGACCCACTTGATGTTACTGTCGAATCCTTTAGTGAGTGGATTGTTGACCGAACACAATTTGTTGGTGATATTCCTATTATCGATGGAATGGAATTGACGAACAATCTAATGGCATTTGTTGAACGTAAATTATTTACATTAAATACAGGTCATGCAATGACAGCGTATTTAGGGCAGCGATATGGGTACCAGACAATCAGCGAGGCAATTGGAGATTTGAGGATCTATACTGTTGTTAAATCAGCTATGCAAGAAAGCGGACAAGTTTTAATTCAACGTTATGGTTTTGATTCACAAATACATAATCAATACATAGATAAAATACTAAGTCGCTTTTCAAACCCATATTTAAAAGATGATGTCAGTCGAGTAGGGCGGCAGCCTATGAGAAAATTAAGTTCTAATGATCGCTTAATTAAGCCGTTGTTAGGCACATTAGAATACCAATTACCAAATGAAAATCTGATCATAGGAATTGCTGCCGCATTACATTTCAGATGTGAAGCCGATCCCCAAGCAAATGAAATGGCAAAGCTAGTTGCTTGCAAAGGTATATATCAAGCGGTTGTTGAGCTTTGTGGGTTAGAGCAATATCCAGAGATAATTGATAGAATTTGTACTCAATATCAATTAATGATGCTGAATAATAAGTAATATTACGGGTAATGGATTAATTTTTGAGGTTCAATCACTTTATGGCTATTTGCTATGTGAGATAAAGTAATATAGCTATAAAGTGATAAAAGAAGCTAATATGGAAAATAAACAAAACATTGAAAATCAAGTTCTTGAACGGTTAAATCAACGACCGGAGGTGCATTTATTTGTCCAGGAGGTTGTTATTTTAATCTCACAAGCTATTGATAAATTAATGTTAAAAGTTTTTAGAAAGGATGATTATGCAGTAAAATATGCAGTTGAGCCTCTTTTGACTGGAAATGGCCCATTAGGTGAGTTATCAGTTCGTTTGAAACTCCTATTTGCATTAGGGGCTATTTCTCGAGAAACCTATGAGGATATAGAATTATTCCTTGCTTTGAATGGATCGTTATCAGTAGAAAACGTGGATCTGAATTTCACCGATGATGAAATTTTAGGCAGTATTAAAATGCTTCATTGTATGGAACCTTTACCAGAAATGATGAGATTCAATCAACCAGAGGATCTTGTCGATAACCAATTAATTGAATTACAAAAACACCGTTTTCAGCAAATGATCAAATCCTCATTGGTATTGTCTGTAACGGCTTTAATTACCCAAATTATAGAAACTGATGTATTTTAAAATAGCATATTCAATCCTCTCCTATTTTACTGTTTACTTATCAAAGTAAATATGTTTGAAATAACACGTTATTAGCCGAGTATTAACAGAGCATCGAATGAATATTATTATTGCACATGAAATCACCACTGAAGATAAAGAAGAACTCCTTGCAGGGTTACGTAGTTTTAATATCCAATATTTGAATGCAGAACGTTTTGGTGAGCTAGGCGTTTATTTTAAAAATGACTCTGGTGTTATGCTTGGAGGATTACTGGCTTCTGTGAAGGCGAATTGGCTCTGTATTGATTTTTTATGGGTGAGTGAGGACGCCAGAAAAATGGGGTTAGGCAGTAAATTGATGAAGGCTGCTGAACGGGAAGCAATCAAAATAGGTTGTATTCATAGCTTAGTTGACACCTTCAGTTTTCAAGCCTTGCCATTTTATGAAAAATTAGGGTATGTGAAACAAATGTCATTGCCTGATTTCCCTGAGACAGGCATGGAAAGGCATTATCTCACTAAAATTGAATTATCATAATCATATTTACTGCATTTAATCTGCTGTAAGTTGACATTGTTATCATTTGTATTAATACGATAAAAAGCATTTAGAACAATAAGTAGAGGGTATTTTGAAGAAGTTGGACTAGCTTAATTTAATACGAAGAATAACTCTATTTGACTACTAATTAGCTCACCAAGCATTAATGTACAGCTGATGGTATTGGATTTTTTATCTATTAAAAGTGATTATTTTAACTTATTTATCTAATTAAATTGTATTCTTGTTGTTAAATATTTTTTAACTCCCTTCGACATATAACCAAGTAGCGATTATTACTAAGGGTAATTAAATATGTTTAATGAAAAACGTAATATTCGAATAGAAGTGAGTGACACTAAAAAAGTCATAGAGCTAAGGGGATATACAGAAAAAGAAGCCCACCGTTTGATTGATAAGTGGTTAAATAAAGATTCATTAGTTCAAAAAACGCACACTAAAATAAAAAAGTAATTTGTTCATATTTCAGTTTTTTATTTCCTCTCAAGCCGCATGGATGCTAGTTTTTCAGTTTTTATGCGGCTTCAACTCTTAAGTGAAAATCTCACGTAAAATAGAAAAGTTATTTATATTCAAGTGATTATAAATTAATTCACTAGGTGTGCTTCACTTGAAAACTGAAATTCATTGAAAATCTTTTCACACATTTCAGTTTGAGATTTTCGGGTACGCCCTAGTATTGGTACGGCTTAGCGATATATTTTGTAGAATTTTAAAACTGAAATAATTTTATGATCCAAATTGTGCAGGCGGGTGCGGTGTAGTGAATTTTACGTGGGTTTTTGTTTCACTTAAGCTTGAACTAAATATATTTTTTGTTATAGTTTATTTGCGTCAGCGTTTCGCTGATTAATTGCAACCAACATATTTTTTGTTAGATTACTGCTTTAAATTTTTATATTTAAAGCGTCCAATATATTTGGACATTTCCGAAGGACACGACCGTCGCAGTCAACGGCGGAAAAGATACCGTAGCCTACGGCATATTGCACATAGCCGCTATAGAGTGATGGCTGATGCTAACAAAAGTTGGTTAAGATTACATCACTCTGTGCACCCTTGATTATGGGAAGGCTATGTGTAACTTTGCTATTTATACTAGATGTTATCTTATGTTAAATAATGAAAATTTTTGTCCTCATACACCTCGCTCCCTAGCAAAACAGAGAATAACTTCGTTAAAAACTTTATCTGAGGCGCTTTCTATAAGTGAGAGTGAGCTGATCAGGATTAACTCATTGCCTGATAATGAAAAGTATATAGAGCTTAAAGTTCCTAAAATTGATGGTACTGATAGAATAGTTTATTCATTGAATTCAGATTTACGTAAGGTTCAATATAGAATTAACAGAAGAATATTTCGGGGCTTAATTAAATGGCCTAATCATTTATTTGGTTCAGTACCAAGTGATAATGATAACCATGAAGATAATATTAAAAGAGATTATGTTGCATGTGCAAGCTTGCATTGTGGCGCTAGATCGATACTTAAAATTGATATTAACAACTTTTTTGACAACATTCATAAAGATATAGTAACAAGTGTATTTAGCAAGGTATTGAAAATACAAGGAGATGCATTACAACTTATTACTGACTTATGCTGTAAAGGTAATTTCATTGTTCAAGGTGCTTTAACATCTAGTTATATTGCCTCATTATGTTTGCATGATTTAGAGGCTGATATTGTTAAAAGAGCTGAGAGGAAAAATTTAGTTTATACAAGATTAGTTGACGATATTACTGTATCGTCAAAGCTACCTAATTTTGATTTCTCGCAAATAAAATTACATATTGAAAACATGCTTGCAAATAAAGATTTGCCTGTAAATAAAAATAAAACCAAAGTAATAAAAGAGTCTATGCAGCCGCTTGTTGTTCATGGGCTACGAGTTGATTTTGCACAACCAAGAGTACCATCAGATGAAGTCAAGAAAATTAGAGCATCATTACATAATCTATGTAATTTAGCTAAAAAAAATAACATGAGGACGTCTGGTACTTATAGAAAAGAATATAATCGATGTTTAGGTAGAATCAATCGACTAGGAAGATTGAACCATAATAAACACCTTCAATTTTTTAAAGTAATAGCAAAAATAAAGCCATTGCCTTCATGGAGAGATGTGCAAAAAACAAAGGCAGCACTAAACAGTTTAAGAGCATCATACTCAAAAGGGAATAATAATAAATCGTGGTATAGTAGAAAATATCATTTAACTTATTATAGAACTTCTATTTTGAATAGGTCTATAGAATTTCATAACATGGTTACCTATCTTAGAAATGAATTGCAAAAAATCAAACCCGAAGGTAAAAGGGGATAAAGGAATATGAAAATTGAAAACCCATTAATAAGGGTAGCTATTTATATTATCGCGGGGATCTTGGTTTTTTCGGTAGTTATATGCGTTGTTTCAATAGCTTGGACGGTAGTGTCTTCTAAGTTATATGAACGTGGTTTTAATCTATCTAGTCATGGAATTGATAATTTATATAAAGAAATAAAGTGGTCACTATCAATAATAGAGGTTGCTTTCTGGGTTATAACTACATTTATTACTGTGGTAGGTGTGGTTATTGCTTTAAATACATATGAACTAAATGCAAACAATAATCGCATAGCATTAGATACATATCAATTGAATGCTAAGAACACGGTAATAACAAACCATATATCTCATTTTGGGATGTTCAAGGATTATGTTAATACTGAAATAAACAAGCGAGATATGCTAAAGTCAGATAAAATAAATATTTTTTGTTTGTATAATTTAATGTTTCCGAAATCAAGGTCTGGTGAGTTAAATATATCTCAAGACTATATTGAATTTATGTCTGGCGTTGAGGGGATAATTAACTCAGCGAACAATTGTATTACTAGTACTGCAGGAAAATATAATTATAAAGTGCATCAAAGAAATTTAATAGATAAATTTAGTGAAGCTGGGATTACGTTAAATAATGGCCCTAAAAATACCTTTATTTCATTAGAAAATGAAATATTTGGTTTCATAGATAATATAAATTCCGCATTTTCTAACATCTCCATTAATAAATTATCAAACATTCCACGAAATTACACCTAGTTTATTTAAGTAAAGCAGAATATGAATTTAACATTGTACGTCTACCTTCTAGGTATAAAGCATGATTATAAATTCCACGGATGGAGTTTTTATCAACATGCGCAAGTTGCAACTCAATCCACGCACTATCAAAGCCTTTTTCATGTAAAATAGTGCTCATAATGTGCCTAAAACCGTGACCTGTCAGCCTACCTTTATAGCCAATTTTGGCGATAACTTTATTTATACTCGCATCACTGATGGGTTTTCGTGAGTCATTACGCCCAGGGAAAAGTAGTGAATAGTTACCTGAAATAACTTTTAGCTTATCAAGGATCTCTAATACCTGTGGTGAGAGAGGAACTAAATGAGGGCGACGCTTTTTCATTCGTTCTTTAGGTATTTCCCAAAGTGCATTTTCAAAATCAAATTCTGACCATTCCGCGAATCTTAACTCAACAGTTCTAACACCTGTTAGCATTAATAGCTGGGTGGCATATTTCGTGATTTTACTGCCTTGGTAGTTATTAAGCGCTTTTACAAAATCAGGAATTTCACTTTCTTGCAAGAATGGGAAATGTTTGGTTTCAGGCTTATTCATTGCACCAGACAAATCTGGGGCAGGGTTATATTTTGCTCGGCCTGTAATAACTGCATACCTAAACACTTCACCACAACGACGGCGAATTTTACTTGCCTGCTCTAATGCTCCACGTTTTTCTATCTTCTGCAATACGGCAAGTAATTCTAATGGCGCTAATTGGTCAATAGGCCGACTACCAATGAAAGGGAAAACATCATTTTCAAAACAACGCAATATTTCGCTCGCATAGCCTTTTGACCATGTAGAGCATTTTGATGCATGCCATTCCATTGCAACCGCTTTAAACGTATTTTCAGCAGCGTATTTTTGTGTGATCTTTTCCGATTTGCGCGCATCACTTGGGTCTATGCCATCTGAAAGCTGTTTTTTTGCTTCATCTCTTTTTCTTCTGGCATCGGCTAAAGAAATTTGCCCATACACGCCAAATGAAATCATTTTAGGCTTACCCGCAAAGCGATAACGAAATCGCCACCCCTTGGAACCATTGGGGTCAATGAGAAGGGATAAGCCATTGCCATCATTTAGGGTGTAAACCTTATCTTTAGGCTTAGCTTTACGAATTTGGATATCAGTGAGCAGCATAATGTGTATAGTTTTTTTATCGAACCTAGACCTATACACAATACTATACACATTAGCACTTAGATTCCACTAGAAGTTACTAGACCTTCTTGGAAGTCAAAATAATTAATTTGTTGTTTTTGTTTGAAAAATTGGAAGTCTTGAGAGGTCTTTAGAAGTGGCAATGGTGTCCCCTGCAGGAATCGAACCTGCAACTAGCCCTTAGGAGGGGCTCGTTATATCCATTTAACTAAGGGGACTTTTGGCGTCATAATTACGACAGCGAAGGCATTTTACTGTTCAGGTCTAATTGAATCAAGTTGTTACGGACAAATAATCGAATTTATCTTCCATAAATATTTATTTGGCTGTTTTTCATTCGAAAATAGGGTGGTTACCATCTTTATGGTTGAGTGGGCACATTTCTATTTTGTACTAATTGTCCAATTTTCTTATAATAAGAATATTATTAAATGGCGTATAATTAACCTTTATGATAATCGAATAACTCAAAAGGATTAACATAATTCTTTTTTTCGCCTTACTATAAGCAAAATAGTTATTACAGTGGAAAAGTACCGCAGTAGGACGGTACAGGGAATGGAGAAGTGTTATGAAGTTTCGCATGACGGGCGTTTTTCTGGCAGGGGTGCTAATTGCAGGTTGTGCAAGTAGCATTGACCCAGAAACACATGAGCGTTCAGACCCCTTAGAAGGGTTTAACCGAGCAATGTTTAATTTCAACTATAACGTCCTTGACCCTTATGTTTTGAGGCCAGTTGCTGTTGCTTGGAATGATTATGTCCCGATGCCTGCCCGTAATGGATTAACCAATTTTTTTGTTAACCTTGAAGAACCTGCAAGTATGTTAAATAGCTTTCTGCGTGGGGAAGTGACTCAAGGTTTCAAACATTTTAACCGCTTTTTCCTTAATACCGTCTTCGGTATGGGGGGGCTCATTGATGTGGCGACAATGGCAAACCCTCAATTAGCAAAAGAAGAGCCAAAACGTTTTGGTAATACCTTAGGCTATTACGATGTGGGCTATGGTCCTTATGTGGTGTTACCGGGATACGGCAGTGCAACACCAAGGGAGCAAGGGGGTGACTTAGTTGATGACTTATATCCAATGCTAAGCTATCTCACTTTCTGGATGTCAGCGGGTAAATGGGCACTGGAAGGAATTGAAACCCGAGCAAGGCTATTAGATTCAGATGGATTATTGAAGAACTCTTCAGACCCGTACTTAATGATGCGAGAAGCCTATTTCCAACGTAATGACTTTTTATCAAGTGGTGGCGCGTTAAAAGCAACAGAAAACCCAAATGCGGCAGCGATTGAAGACCAGCTTGATTCGATAGATTAGTAAATTGAATTGTTTTGGAAGGTTTATCACTCTCTTGTATACGCATGATACTAGAGAGTGATAAATAAAAAACTAATCATTGTCTCGCTTTCCTCGTTGAGAGACGGTGTCAATCAAGGCTATTACCCCTAATACACCAATAAAACCGACAGTAAACAGTGTTCCCATACAGCCTCCTAAGTTTTCGTCATTGTTGCCTCTTTTACACGCCTTCGCGGCAGTAGCCAATAATAGAATATAGCGTTATTAATACAGTTTGATGAAAGGCCATATATATTAGTGGGTATCATCAATATAAATTATGCTATTGAGTTGTACTTGCAAATAAGAACATTCAGAGAACGAATGATAATCTAATGAAATATAAAACGATTTATCTTAAAAATGCGATAGTGTGTATTTTATAAAGAAATGATGAGGTGAACTCATGTGATTAACATTTAATTTACATATGATGCGGGTTAGGGTCAAGAAAATTTATGTTAAGTTTTGAAAATGAGTGGGATGGAGCAATTGACATTGATAATAGTATCAGGGAGAGGACTCCCCGATACTTAAAAATTCGATTAATTAGAACGTATAGTTGAAGTTTACACCGTATAACCAAGCAGAACCTTCAGATTTGAAGCGAGTTGTTGTGTTTGGGTCACCTTCTTTTAGCATTTCGTTGATATTAACTTTCTTGCCATGCATATAAGCAATACCCACATCAACAGTTGTATTTTCATTGAATGCATAAGTGGTTCCTGCGCTTAACCAATAACGGTCTTGGTCAGGAATCGAAATTGAGCGGTATTTTGCAGGGACTGGGCTTTCATCATAGGCGATACCCGTGCGGAAGGTCCAATTATCATCATAAAAATAGGTTGTACCTAATGCTAAACGCCATGCATCCTTAAAGTGCTCTGGTTTATGGAATAGCTCTTTGCCATCGCTTTTTTGATAAGCCGTTAAATCTTTAAATGTACTCCAACCTGTATAGGAAGCGCTGTAGTGGAGAGCCCATTTTGGCGCGACTTTATGGTAGCCGGAAAATTCCCAAATATCTGGTAGATTAAGGTCGAGTTTACCTTTAACGCTACCACCATTTAACCCCCCAAGCATTGCTGGAAGGTCGTTTGAAAACTTACCATCTTCAAATTTAACTTTAACTTTTGAACGATAGGTTAAGCTTAAACGGTTGTCTTGATTAAATTCATATAAGATTCCGGTATTCCAACCGTAGCCCCAGTCATCACCTTTAAGCTTGGCTGCAGTTGTGCTTGGTGTCACGCCTAAGGATGGTGGGATTTGTGAGGCTCCAACTCCCATATGACGCGTGATTTCGGCATCTGCATAGACAGCGTTAACGCCTAAACCAAAGCTAAAATTATCATTTAAACGATATGCACCGCTTAAATTTAAGTTAACGGTTTTTAAATCAGTTTTGCCGCCAACTGGGCCACCAGCGTAATCTTTAGGGAAATCAGTGGCTAAACCAAAGTTAGTGGTCATTGATGTACCAACAGCCCATTTATCATTAATTGGGAAAATGAAATGGGCATTAGGTACAACTGCACTTGGAGCAATATCATTGGAAGTAAAAGCACTATTATCGCGGCCTTTAATATCAACGCTTGGGTCAATATAAACGGCACCAACAGAAAGAGAAGGACGATCAAACAACATCATGGCAGCAGGGTTTCGGCTTCCCTCACTTGCGTTGTCGCCCATCGCACCCGCCCCAGAAAACGCGCGTCCCAGTGCGGATGTAGAATATTCATTAAGCAAAAAACCAGCCGCGCCTGCGTTGGATGATACAATTGCCACTGCTATTGCTAAAGCTGATCTAGAAAACAGGTTTTTCTGGCTCATGACCAAAACCCTCTTATGTTTTATTTTGAATAAAGCGACTTCTATCGCAAGAAGCGCAGAATTGTAGGGTCCCTTGCCGTTATGACAAATCAGACCAGTTACTAGAGTATAGGTCTGACCACCTGATATGTTGCAAGCTTGTTTTGCAGTTATTGTGACTTTGTTTTCAAAAATGCGACATATTTAACAAAATAGCAACATTGACTGACGAATTGGGAGCAAAAAGTATACGAACACGGGGTAAGATCAAACTTATGTTTAATTATTAGTGATATATTTTGATACACACTAGTTTTTAGCACTTTTTCAGCGTTATGATAGCGACTTAACAGTTTGTTTATTTGGAGAGTAAAATGACTGATGCGATTAACCGTTGTAGCGCGGATGAAACCGCAGCCTGCTGCTGCGTAGATGTGGGAACAGTATTAGATAATAAAGACTGCACTGCCTCGTATCAGCATGTATTCGCTACACAAAATGAAGCGGAAACTATGTTGAAAACACTCACAGAGAAAGCAAAATCTGTTGAGTCAGACCCTTGTGCGATAACCCATTCTATTAAGTCTGTAGAGGGTGGCGTTGAGCTGACGGCTGAGTTTAGTTTTAGCTGTGAAGCTGAAAGCCTGATTTTTCAATTAGGCCTTCGCTAATCAATCGTTTGAATTTGCTCTGATTTGCCTTTTATCACTAAAACGATAGCGTAATTAACGCTCAGTGATAAAAGGCTTCCTTTATTCCTCTCTGTTTTCTTCTGCGATAATTTGTTGGGTTTTTACTCTAAGTTGCGTACCTGCTCGCATTTTTTATTAATACTCATTGATAATTGTGAAATTTATGTTAACAATCACTACAGGTCAGACCTCCTTGTCCGCTTAGTGAGTTAGTTAACTATAATTTTCATTTTTGCTTTTAGCAGGAGCGACCATGAATCAACATCTCAACCATGGTGAAAATACAGATAAAACAAATGAAAGGATCGCCATTGTCAGTGGTCTACGCTTGCCTTTTGCAAAGCAATCTACGGCATACGCAGGAATCCCAGCCGTCGATCTCGGTAAAGCCGTAGTTGCTGAATTATTAGCCCGTAATGATTTAGATAGAAACCTGATTGAGCAACTGGTATTTGGGCAAGTGGTACAAATGCCTGAAGCACCGAATATTGCGCGGGAAATTGTTCTTGGAACAGGGATGAGTGTCTCAACGGATGCTTATAGTGTATCCCGAGCTTGCGCCACCAGCTTTCAAGCAATTGTTAACGTTGCTCAAAGTATGAAGGTTGGCGATATTTCTATCGGTATTGCTGGCGGAGCTGATTCATCCTCTGTGCTTCCAATTGGCGTATCAAAAAAATTGGCAGAGACATTATTAGCATTAAGCAAAGCAAAGTCTGTTGGGCAAAAATTATCACTGTTAGCGAAATTACGCTTGAAAGATTTAGCGCCTGTTGCTCCCGGGGTTGCGGAATACTCTACGGGGCTGCGTATGGGAGATACTGCGGAGCAAATGGCGAAAAGTTATCAAATTAGCCGAGCTCAGCAAGATGAGCTTGCTCATCGCTCGCATATGTTAGCGACCAAAGCGTGGGAAAATGGTGCGTTAAATGATGAAGTTATGACCGCATATATGCCCCCCTTTAAGCAAGCCTTTTCCCAAGATAACAATGTGCGTACAAACTCAGTATTATCATCCTATGCGAAATTAAAACCGGCCTTTGACCGTAAGCACGGTAGTGTGACCGCGGCGAACAGCACGCCGTTGACGGATGGTGCCGCAGCAGTATTGATGATGACCGAGTCTCGAGCAAAATCGCTGGGTTATACGCCGTTAGGTTATATTCGAAGCTATGCGTTTTCAGCGATAGACGTATGGGAAGATATGCTTTTAGGGCCTTCTTATGCTACCCCGCTTGCGTTGAAACGAGCAGGGTTATCGCTGCAAGATTTATCCCTGATTGATATGCATGAAGCTTTTGCAGCGCAAACGCTCGCTAATTTACACATGTTTGGTAGCCGTAAATTCGCTCAAGAAAAATTGGGAATGGATAACGCAATTGGCGAAGTGGATATGGATAAATTTAATGTCCTAGGGGGCTCTATCGCTTACGGGCACCCATTTGCAGCCACAGGCGCACGAATGGTGACACAAACCCTAAATGAATTGCGCAGACGGGGTGGTGGTTTTGGTTTAACAACAGCTTGTGCTGCGGGTGGTTTAGGTGCAGCTATGATCTTAGAGGTGGAATAATGGCTCAAAATTCTGCTATAGAAGTTGCAAGAGAAAAAACACAACAGGCTTTCCGTTTAGAAATTTATGATGAAAACGTCGGGGTCATCTTCATTGATGTACCGAATGAAAAAGTGAATACATTAAAAGCGGAATTTGCGGAGCAATTCCTTGCCATTTTACAACAAGCGCAGTCTACCTCTGGTTTAAAAGGTTTAGTTATCACCTCAGGGAAAAAAGACAATTTTATTGCAGGCGCAGATATTAGCATGATAGCTGGCTGTGAAAGTAAAGCCCAAGCCAGTGAGTTGTCAAAAGCAGGCCACGTACTATTTGATAAAATCGATAATTACCCATTGCCTATTATTGCTGCAATACACGGCGCGTGTTTAGGCGGCGGGTTAGAGCTTGCCTTGGCATGTCATGCGCGGGTTTGTTCCCATGATGATAAAACGAAATTAGGCTTGCCCGAAGTACAGTTGGGGTTATTGCCAGGTTCTGGGGGAACGCAGCGTTTACCTCGGTTGATTGGTATTCCACATGCATTGGATTTAATGCTGACAGGCCGCCAGTTAAAAGCAAAACAGGCGCTGAAAATAGGGTTGGTTGATGATGTCGTTCCTCAGCCTATTTTACTCGACGTTGCAGTGAAGATGGTGAAAAAAGGGGGCGTTCAGCGTCCCGCTATCCATTGGCAACAGCGTTTATTAAGCAGTAAATTATTACGTAATAAAGTATTCGATAGTGCAAAGCAAAAAGCGCTCAGCAAAACCAAAGGCCATTATCCAGCCCCCGAAAAAATTATTCATGTTGTGAAAACAGGTATGAATAAAGGTTTACAAGCAGGTTACGCAGAAGAAGCGAAAGCCTTCGGTGAACTCGTGATGACACCAGAGTCTGCCGCATTACGTAATTTATTTTTTGCGGTCACTGCGTTAAAAAATGAAACAGGGGCGCAAGCCGCACCCTTGAAAATTAATCAAGTTGGTGTGCTTGGCGGCGGGTTGATGGGGGGGGGAATTGCTTATGTCACCGCTTTTCAAGGTAAATTGCCGGTTCGTATTAAAGATATTTCAGATAAAGGTGTCACCCAAGCTTTGCGTTATAGCTGGGATCTACTGACTCAGCGAGTTATCAAACGGCGGTTATTAGCCCGAGAACGTGCCGCTATTATGGCTAAGGTATCAGGCACATTGAGTTATCAAGGGCTTGAAAACGCAGATATTGTTATTGAAGCCGTGTTTGAAGATTTGGCTCTAAAACAAAAAATGGTTGCTGAAGTTGAACAGATGTCGAAACAACAAGCCATTTTTGCTTCTAATACATCATCTTTACCTATTCACCAAATTGCAGAGAATGCGACTCACCCGGAAAAAGTCATTGGTCTACACTATTTTAGTCCAGTCGATAAAATGCCGTTGGTTGAAGTCATCCCTCACCAACAAACAAACGAAACAACGATTGCAACCGTTGTTGCTTTAGCAAAACGTCAAGGTAAAACAGCCATTGTCGTAGGGGATGATGCCGGTTTTTATGTAAATCGCATTTTAGCGCCTTTCTTGTGTGAAGCTGCCCAATGCCTTGTTGAAGGCGAGTCAATAGAGCACATTGATCGCGCTTTAGTTGAATTTGGTTTCCCTGTCGGGCCATTTAATCTATTAGACGAAGTCGGTATTGATGTAGGAACTAAAATTTTACCGATTTTAGTTGAGCGTTTTGGTGAGCGTTTCAAAGCCCCTGATATTCTCGATAAAGTCGTTAAAGATGGCCGTAAAGGTAAGAAAAACGGCAAAGGTTTTTATGAATATGGTCATCACACTAATAAGTTGTGGTTTTGGAAAAAAGCCAGTAAACGTCAAGTCGATAAAACCATTTATTCACTGATTGGCGTAGTTCCCAACAATACATTGACTAAAGCGGATATTGCACAGCGGTGCGTTATGATGATGCTTAACGAAGCGGCCCGTTGCCTTGATGAAAAGATTATTAAAAGTGCACGTGATGGGGATGTAGGGGCGGTATTTGGTATCGGTTTCCCGCCATTCTTTGGTGGTCCGTTTCGGTATATGGATAGCTTGGGGATTACTAAGACTGTAGATACGCTACACAACTTAGCAATGCAATACGGCGATAAATTTAAGCCTTGCGAGTTATTGTGTGATATGGCTGAGAGTAATCAAACATTTTTCCCTGATCATATGGAAGAATAAGAGCAAGTAAAAAGCGAGAGAGTAGGTCATTGAAATGGTAGCGGTTTAACCGTCAATTCAATGGCCTAATGCCTGATACTGAACCTGTTTTTAGTATTAGGTTTCTCTGAACGTGCAGAGCGATTATCCACGATAATAAATTGTCTGTATTAACTTTATGATATTAAAAAAATAAATCTGTTTTTTGTCATGTCTGCCGATAAAACATAGACAAAAATCCACTCAAATCATTTTCTTTATTGAACATTTCATGCAGAATCACCTTTCACCCCAACTGATGGTTACTTTTACAACAATTATCTTAACAACAAAAGAATAGCCACCTTAATCAGGTAGGTTACTCAGATGGTGGATTATGCAAGTTTACATTATGCGTCACGGTGATGCAGCGATACAAGCGCCTAGCGATGCTGAGCGCCCATTGACTCAAAAGGGAAAAGACGACTCAGTATTAATGGCTCAATGGTTACAGAACCAAGGTATTAAGATTGATTCGGTGTTAGTGAGCCCCTATCTAAGAGCCGAACAAACTAGGCAGGTTGTGAGTCAACACCTTGATTTACCAGCAAAGTCGGAAGTTTTAAGGCAATTAACGCCAGGTGGGAATGCCGCATTTGTGGCTGATCATATTCGAGACCTTGCTGTGCTAGGCGCTAATGCGATATTAGTTGTATCTCATTTACCGCTGGTAGGGTATTTAGTGTCGGAGCTATGTCCACATAAAGAACCTCCGATGTTCACCACATCAACAGTGGCATGTGTTGATATTGACGTGGCTCATCAGAAAAGTCATTTAGAATGGATGTTGAGTCCATCACAACTATTATTTGCAAAATAATACAGAACGGATGAGCGCTTAACGGCGAGCGCTCTCTGCAGTTTCAATGAGTAGTAATAAGGCTGCATTCCCCCCCCATTCTTTAGGTGCTTGGTGAAAAGCAATAATATCAGGGTGTTGGGCTAACCATAATGGTGTTTGTTGCTTTAAAACATGTTTACCATGGCCGTGCATAATGCAGGCGCAATAGACATTTTCACGCTTACATGCCGCAATGAGCGCACCAATTTCTTGTTTTGCTTCCATTTGTGTTAAGCCATGTAAATCTAAAAATAATTCGGGAACATAGTCACCCCGACGAAGTTTTTTTAATTCATAAGGGTTAGCGTCGGGCCTCAAATAACGCGTTGGGCCTTCATGTTCAAGTTGAGGTTGAAATTCATCTGAAAAATAAAAAGAGGCGTCAACCTGTTCTTGCATGACTTTTTTATTTGATGGTTGTGTCACCTTGGTGCGAACAGGTGCGTGCAGGACTTGGTCCTGGTGGATCTTTTTTGCTCCACTAATGGCTTCTTTGAAAAGACGGATCTCTTCATCTTCTAGACCAAATTTTTTTTTCATAATGTTAATCGTGTATTTTTGTGATCAATTTTTCTGGTTGGTAGTGTAACTCATTTTTGGTGAATGGTGATAATCGCAGATTGTTCGCGCTAAGTAACATATTTATAACCTTTTTGCAGGTAAGCATTGACAAAAGGGGACTTGCTAGTCTAATTGTATATACATATCTATACTATTTATGAATCAATGAGTAAAACTCAGTTCAATAACAATAGGAAAAACGATGGTATTCAAAACACACTCGCAGGATGTTGTTTGGCGTAATGGCCGTATTGCCACTATGGATCCAGAACTGCCTGCCCCTTATGGACTTATTAATCACCATGATTTAGTCGTTCGTGATAATAAAATAGTTGCAATTGTTCCTACTCAGGAAATTGAATTAAATGACTGCCAGGTTATTGATGTAAAAGGTAAATTAATAACCCCAGGATTAATCGATTGCCATACACATCTCGTTTTTGGTGGTGACCGCGCTTCTGAATGGGAACAGCGAATGAATGGGGTTTCTTATGAAACCATCAGCGCTCAAGGTGGTGGAATTAATTCTACAGTGCGAGAAACACGTAAGATGAGCGAGAACGAATTATTTGAGCGGGCAAAACCAAGGCTCGAAGCATTAATTCGAGAAGGGGTGACAAGCATTGAAATGAAATCGGGCTATGGTCTCGACTATGAAAATGAAGAAAAACAATTGCAAGTCGCAAAACGGTTATCTGCACAATATCCTATTTCAGTCAGTTCAACATTACTCTCCGCTCACACAGTACCCGTTGAATATAAAGATAAGCCTGATGACTACATTGATTTGATTTGTCAAAAAATTATGCCTGAACTATGGGAAAAAGGCTTGTTTGAGGCAGTCGATGTTTTCTGTGAAAGCGTGGGGTTTTCCCTCGCCCAAAGCGAAAAATTATTTTCAGCAGCTCAGAAATTAGGCATTCCTGTGAAAGGGCATATGGAGCAGTTATCAAATTTAGGTGGGAGCGAATTAGTTGCTCGATACAAAGGTTTATCGGTTGACCACATTGAATATCTAGATTTAGAAGGGGTTAAAGCACTTAAAGCGAGCGGAACCGTTGCAGTCTTACTACCGGGGGCATTTTATTTTTTAAGGGAAACCAAGTTGCCGCCTATTGAATTATTGCGGGAATACAATGTCCCTATGGCGGTTTCAACAGATTTTAACCCAGGCACCAGTCCCTTTGCTTCATTGCGTATTATTATGAATATGGGTGCTGTCTTATTCAAGCTGACACCTGAAGAGGTATGGGCTGGCGTGACACGTCACGCAGCGAAAGCGTTAGGCCGTGAAAATAGCCATGGGCAGTTAAAAACGGGCTTTGTTGCTGATTTTATTGTGTGGGATGCGCAAGAGCCAGTCGAAATGATTTATGAGCAAGGGAGCAACCCATTGCTCATCAGAGTCCATGAAGGCAACATTACCCATCGAAACGGTGATATGTGTGACCCATCAGTTTATCCACAGAAATAACAATAATTGATAGCAGTGAATGAGGATGTTTGCTGCTATATACCTTAAATGTTTTCTGTTTGTTTTTATTGAAATAGCATCGTTTAATTATGTAAATGCTCAATAATTAAGCATGATGTTTTTATTCGCGACTGTCAGGATAAAAAATGTCCGATAGCACCCAGGTCGTGTTGTATGCTATTTAATAAATAGCATATTAATACTTAAGATTTTAATCATTAAATTGGAAATGACTGTGACAGCCGATAAAAAGGATAAACAAGGGGCACCGCTCCCACTGTATTTGCAAGTAAAACAATCGATAATTGAAAAGATCCATACAGCAGAATGGCAGGCAAATGACCGGATTCCATCTGAGGCTGAGTTAGTCACGCAGTTTCAATGTAGTCGAATGACGGCAAACCGAGCACTACGTGAATTAACTGCAGAAGGGTTGTTGGTTCGTTTGCAGGGGGTAGGGACGTTTGTGGCTGAGCCAAAAGGTCAATCTGCACTATTTGAAATTCACAGTATTGAAGCGGAAATACTGGCAAGAAACCACAAATATAGTTGCCGGATAATTAAACTCGAAGAAATACAAGCATCACCCGCACTCGCAAATGAGTTAAATATCAGGCCGGATACGGCAGTGTTCCACTCTATTATTGTTCATTTAGAGAATGATATTCCTGTTCAAATTGAAGACAGATATGTCAATGCGTTAGCAGCGCCTGATTATTTACAGCAAAATTTTTTATCGATCACACCTCATGATTATTTGTCTCAAGTAGCTCCTTTAACACAAGGAGAGCATATTGTTGAGGCTGTAGAAGCTGATGAGCGTTCAGCAAGGTTATTGCAAATAACCACCGGCGCATCTTGTTTGCTAATTACAAGGCGTACTTGGTCCCAGTCTTTCACGGTGACAAGTACCAAGCTATTGTTTCCTGGCCACCGCTATAAGCTTAAAGGTAGTTTCACGTCATAAGTTATTTCACCACGTAAATATATGGGCGGAATGATATACAACCTATTTTCCGCTTATCGTATCGAGCTATTCTCTTCCATACCCATTTGGTGTGAATTTATTGTAAATTAAATGTGACTTGGTAGGCATATTTAGAATAAAGAAAACACACCAAAATATCAATCTTGTTTTTTATCTAATTGTTTTATCTAAACAAAAATATCTTTATGTCACATTTTTTTAATCTTTATGTTAAAAGATTGATTGATCCTACATGTATATACAACTATATCTATAAGAACAGTAAAAGGTCGTTAATGGACAGATAAAAGAGGGTATACAAGTGACAGGACTGAATAATAAATATCGAAATATCGAAATTAGGGCGCCGCGGGGGAGCACATTAAGTGCCAAAAGTTGGCTCACTGAAGCCCCATTACGTATGTTAATGAATAACCTTGACCCGGATGTTGCAGAAAACCCTCATGAATTAGTGGTCTATGGTGGCATTGGGCGTGCGGCACGGAATTGGCAATGTTATGACCAAATTGTTGAGTCCCTGAAACAGCTCGAGAGCGATGAAACACTGTTGGTACAGTCAGGTAAGCCTGTCGGTGTTTTTAAAACCCATGAAAATGCTCCGCGTGTTTTAATCGCCAACTCAAATATAGTGCCACATTGGGCAAACTGGGAACATTTTAATGAGTTGGATGCGAAAGGCCTCGCCATGTATGGGCAAATGACCGCAGGTAGCTGGATTTACATCGGCAGTCAAGGCATTGTGCAAGGAACCTATGAAACCTTTGTTGAAGCCGCGCGTCAGCACTTTAACGGTGATTTAACCGGGCGCTGGGTACTTACCGCAGGTTTAGGTGGTATGGGAGGGGCGCAACCTCTTGCTGCGACATTGGCGGGTGCGTGTTCTTTGAATATTGAATGTCAACAAAGCCGCATCGACTTCCGCTTAAGAACCCATTATGTGGATGAACAAGCGACCGATCTTGATGATGCGTTAGCGCGTCTTAAAAAATACACATCGGAAGGAAAAGCCATTTCTATCGCACTGTGTGCGAATGCCGCTGAAGTTCTTCCTGAGCTTGTCAAACGTGGTGTAAAACCGGATATGGTGACCGATCAGACAAGTGCTCATGACCCATTGAATGGTTATTTGCCAATTGGGATGAGCTGGGAAGAGTACCGTGAACGCAGTGTACAAGACCCGCAAGCCACCGCGTTAGCGGCAAAAAAATCCATGGCGGAACACGTTAAAGCGATGCTGGCATTCAAACAACAAGGGATCCCCACCTTTGATTATGGGAACAATATTCGCCAAATGGCATTGGAAATGGGCGTCGAAAATGCGTTTGATTTCCCCGGTTTCGTACCGGCTTATATCCGTCCGCTATTTTGCCGTGGTGTTGGCCCATTCCGTTGGGTCGCGTTATCAGGGGATCCTGAAGATATCTATAAAACCGATGCGAAAGTGAAAGAACTTTTACCGGATGATAAGCACTTGCACCGCTGGTTGGATATGGCGCGTGAACGTATCAGCTTTCAAGGTTTGCCAGCGCGTATCTGTTGGGTCGGGCTTGGGGATCGCGCTAAATTAGGTTTAGCATTCAATGAGATGGTCAGAAGCGGCGAGGTTTCGGCTCCAATTGTTATCGGCCGTGACCACCTAGACTCAGGTTCAGTAGCAAGCCCAAATCGAGAAACAGAATCTATGAAAGATGGCTCTGATGCTGTTTCAGACTGGCCGTTACTCAATGCGTTATTAAATACAGCCAGTGGTGCGACGTGGGTGTCTTTACATCACGGTGGTGGCGTAGGCATGGGCTTCTCTCAGCACTCAGGGGTAGTGATTGTGTGTGATGGAACGGATGAAGCTGCAGAGCGTATTGCTCGAGTATTGCACAATGACCCGGCAACTGGCGTCATGCGCCATGCTGATGCGGGCTATGACATCGCGATTGCCTGTGCGCAAGAAAAAAATCTTAATTTACCAATGATTAAAACACGTTAAGGAGTGCCATTAATGACTAAGTTAACTATTCACCCAGGAAAAATGACACTCGAAGACTTACGCGTTGTTTTCCAGCAAGCAGTAACTGTCTCTTTAGACAAAAAAGCGCATACGGCGATTGAAAAAAGTGTCGCGACAGTAAATAAAATTATTGAGGAAGATAGAACCGCTTACGGTATCAATACGGGGTTTGGCTTACTTGCTAATACGCGTATTGCGACTAAAGATTTGCAATCATTACAACGCTCTATTGTGATGTCTCACGCAGCGGGTGTTGGCGAGCCGTTAGATGATGACCTCGTGCGTTTAATCATGGTACTCAAAATTAATAGTTTGGCTCGCGGTTTCTCTGGTATTCGCCTTGAAGTCATTAATGCTTTAATTGCATTAGTGAATGCGCAAGTTTATCCATTTATACCGGCTAAGGGCTCTGTGGGGGCTTCTGGCGACTTAGCGCCATTAGCGCATATGAGCTTGATTTTATTAGGTGAGGGTAAAGCACGCGTTGAAGGTAAATGGATTTCAGCGAAAAAAGCCCTTGAAAAGGCCGGGTTAAAGCCCCTGAAATTAGAAGCGAAAGAAGGCTTGGCATTATTAAATGGGACGCAAACTTCCACCGCTTTTGCACTAAAAGGGTTATTTGAAGCAGAAAAATTGCTGCTATCTGGCATTGTCTGTGGAGCGCTGAGTGTTGAAGCCACACTGGGCTCTCGTAAACCGTTCGATGCACGCGTGCAAGAAGTTCGAGGGCAAAAAGGGCAAATTGATGTTGCGGCGATGTTCCGTGATATTTTATCACCGACGAGTGAATTGGCGAAGTCCCATGAGAACTGTGTGAAAGTGCAAGATCCGTATTCATTACGTTGCCAACCACAAGTCATGGGGGCTTGTTTAACTCAAATTCGTCAAGCAGCCGAAGTGATATTAATTGAATCCAATGCGGTGTCAGATAACCCATTAGTCTTTACTGATAATGGCGATATTATTTCGGGCGGTAATTTCCATGCAGAGCCTGTTGCGATGGCGGCAGATAATATTGCGCTTGCGTTAGCGGAAATTGGTGCGTTATCCGAACGTCGCATTGCATTATTGATGGATACCCACATGTCGCAGTTGCCACCGTTCTTAGTGAATAATGGGGGCGTGAACTCAGGTTTTATGATAGCCCAAGTGACGGCCGCTGCATTAGCCAGTGAAAACAAAGCATTAGCCCATCCTTCAAGTGTCGATAGCCTACCAACGTCGGCTAACCAAGAAGACCATGTTTCGATGGCACCTGCAGCGGGGCGTCGATTATGGGAGATGGCAAAGAATGTCACGGGTATTTTAGCCATTGAATGGCTTTCTGCGTGTCAGGGTATGGATTTCCGTGAAGGTTTGAAGTCGAGTGAAACCTTGGAAAAAGCACGTAAAACATTACGTGATCAAGTGACTTACTATGATAAAGACCGTTATTTTGCCCCTGATATTGAAGCGGCAATTAATTTAATTAACCAATATAAACTGTCTGCGCTCTTCAAGGCTGGCGCAGTCTTCCCTAACTAATATATCAAGCAAATAAAAGGTGGCCGGCAATGTACTGGCCGCCTGAAGTATTTATCTGCACGACAATAAAATAATACGAAGGATAAATCATGCAAAGCACATCACAACTTGCGCGAGGGCTTTCTGCGCGCCACATTCGATTTATGGCTTTAGGTTCTGCGATTGGTACAGGTTTGTTTTATGGTTCAGCGAAAGCAATAGAAACCGCGGGTCCCGCGGTATTGCTCGCCTATATTATCGGCGGTGCCGCAGTGTTTATGGTTATGAGAGCACTGGGTGAAATGGCGGTTCATCGACCACTTGCGGGGTCGTTCTCACAGTATGCCAGCCATTATTTAGGGCCGAGAGCCGGTTTTTTTGCGGGTTGGACCTATGTTTTTGAAATGCTTATTGTTTGCTTGGCGGACGTGACGGCATTTGGTGTTTATATGAAACTGTGGTTTCCAGAGGTTGCACAGTGGATCTGGGTGTTAAGCATTATTTTCTTTATTGGTGCGATAAACCTATGTCACGTGAAAACCTTCGGTGAAATGGAGTTTTGGCTGTCAATCATTAAAGTTATTGCGATTATTGCGATGATTGTCGGTGGTGCCGCCATTATGATGTTTGGTTTTGGCCAAGCTGCAGACCATGCGGTTGGGGTATCAAACTTATTTATTCACGATGGGTTTATGCCAAATGGTATTGGTGGGGTGATTGCATCCTTTGCGGTGGTGATGTTTGCGTTCGGGGGAATTGAAGTTATTGGTATTACCGCGAGTGAAGCGAAAAACCCTGAAACCACGATCCCAAGAGCGATTAATGCGGTGCCAATTCGTATCTTATTGTTCTATGTCCTGACGTTATTTGTCTTGATGTGTATTTATCCATGGAACCAAATTGGGCAGCAAGGTAGTCCATTTGTGCAGATCTTCGATAGCTTAGGTATTCAATCTGCAGCGAATATCTTAAATATTGTGGTGATCACAGCAGCAATTTCGGCAATTAACAGCGATATCTTTGGTGCAGGGCGTATGATGTATGGCATGGCACATGAAGGACAAGCACCAAAAGCCTTTACCAAGCTGACAAAAAACGGCGTGCCTTGGATGACGGTATTAGTGATGGTCGCGGTATTACTGGTGGGCGTAGTATTGAACTATGTCATTCCTGACGATGTGTTTGTGGTGATTGCGTCAATTGCGACGTTCGCGACGATTTGGGTATGGTTGATGATTTTACTGTCACAGTTTGCAATGCGCAAAAAAATGTCGCCAGAAGAAATTAGCCAATTAAAATTCCCTGTACCGATGTGGCCTGTCGCTCCTATTTTAGCCATTGCATTTATGGTGTTTGTTTTTGGTGTCTTGGGGTATTTTGAATCAACACGAATTGCACTCTATGTAGGCATTGTTTGGTTAGTATTACTGACTATCGCCTACGCACTTTGGGTAAAAAAACCTGTGAAAGAGGCGGAAATCGTACTGCAAAACGAAAGCTAATATTGTTGCTTCTTTGCTGAACTTGTTATTTTCCTCACGCCCTTTAGCTAAATAAAGGGCGTTTTTACGTCAAAACATGCATTAATAAGCGCGATGAGCCGATCCCCTTGGCAAATTTTATTACATTAATCTGCTGATTTGTCTTTCACTTCGTGGCAAACTTTAGTTATTCATATATTCCCTTTCAAAATACAGGCTGGAGAACCCCTTCTTGGAAAAGATTTTCGTTGATGAAGCCGTTGCAGAACTTCATACCATTCAAGATATTTTACGTTGGACGATGAGCCGCTTTAATGCAGCCAATGTGTACTATGGCCACGGTACAGATAACCCATGGGATGAGGCGCTACAATTGGTGTTACCAACACTTTACCTGCCTCTAGACCTGCCCGATGAGCTGTTAACCTCACGCCTAACGCCAACGGAACGCCACCGCATTATTGAGCGTGTTTTGCGCCGTATTAATGAGCGTATTCCAGTCGCATACCTGACTAATCGCTCATGGTTCTGTGGCCATGAGTTTTATGTTGATGAGCGCGTGCTTATCCCACGTTCGCCAATTGGTGAATTAATCAATAACCATTTTGTTGGCTTAGTGGCGGATGAACCACAAACCATTCTTGATTTATGTACAGGAAGTGGTTGTATTGCGATTGCTTGTGCGTATGAATTCCCTGATGCAGAAGTCGATGCGGTTGATATTTCAAGTGATGTGCTAAGCGTTGCTGAGCAGAATATCGCCAATCATGGTTTGGAGCATCGAGTGATCCCTATCCGTTCGGATTTATTCAGGGAAATGCCAGAGGTTAAATACGATTTAATTGTCACTAATCCTCCGTATGTGGATGCGGAAGATATGGACGATTTACCAGAAGAATTCCGTGTTGAGCCTGAGCTAGCACTAGCCGCTGGAAGTGATGGTTTGAAACTGGTGCGTCGTATCTTAGCCAATGCACCGCGTTTTCTGACAGAAGAAGGCGTGTTAGTGTGCGAAGTGGGTAACAGTATGGTTCATCTGATTGAACAATATCCTGAAATTCCATTTATTTGGTTAGACTTTGAATACGGTGGTGACGGGGTGTTTATGTTAACGCGTGAACAACTTGTCGAGCACCACGCACATTTTGAGCTTTATATCGATTAATCAACAGTTGCGTGATGTTTCAAGATCATGTAATCAATAATAACGACACAACGATATAATAATTAACAACCAAAATTCTTAGTAAAACAAGAATGGCTTAGAATAGGAAACTCCGATGGCAGGAAATTCAATTGGGCAACTTTTCCGCGTAACCACATTTGGTGAGTCACACGGGGTTGCATTAGGTTGCATCGTCGATGGGGTTCCCCCAGGCTTAGCACTGACAGAAGCAGATTTACAAAAAGATTTAGACCGTCGTCGTCCAGGAACATCGCGTTATACGACAGCGCGTCGGGAGCCTGACCAAGTCAAAATCTTATCTGGTGTGTTTAATGGAGTTACTACGGGCACCAGTATTGGGTTATTAATCGAAAACACCGATCAACGCTCGCAGGATTATGGCGCGATTAAAGATGTATTTAGGCCCGGCCATGCGGATTACACTTACGAACAAAAATATGGCCAGCGTGATTACCGTGGTGGTGGTCGTTCATCAGCACGTGAAACAGCCATGCGTGTTGCAGCAGGTGCGATTGCGAAAAAATATTTACAAGAAAAGCTCGGTGTGCAAATTCATGGTTGTTTAACGCAAATGGGGTCAGTCGCTTGTGAAATTAAAGACTGGTCAATTGTCGAAGAAAACCCATTTTTCTGTCCCGATCCAAGCAAGTTAGACGCACTTGACGAATTATTGCGTGGTTTAAAGAAAGAAGGTGATTCGATTGGTGCTAAAATTACCGTCGTTGCAGAGCATGTCCCTGCGGGCTTAGGTGAGCCGGTATTTGACCGTTTAGATGCCGATCTCGCTCATGCGTTAATGAGTATTAATGCTGTGAAAGGGGTGGAAATTGGTGATGGTTTCGGGGTTATTGCGCTTAAAGGTAGTGAAAATCGTGATGAAATTACCCGTAATGGTTTCACCTCAAACCATGCAGGCGGCATTTTAGGTGGTATTAGCAGCAGCCAGCCGATTATTGCGCATATTGCGTTAAAACCGACATCCAGTATTACCGTTTCAGGTAAAACATTAAACCGTGATGGTGAAGAAGTTGAAATGATCACCAAAGGGCGTCATGACCCTTGTGTAGGCATTCGCGCGGTACCAATTGCAGAAGCGATGATGGCGATTGTCCTGATGGACCACTATTTACGTCATCGAGGCCAATGTGCGGATGTGACACCAGTAATGGAACCGTTTGAGTAACTGTTTTTACTGTGTTTATGTAGTGACAACTGAGCGGCCTATAAGGTCGCTTTGTTGATGATGAAGGTTCGGATGAAGCCTCCTAAAAATACCTCATCTAGGTTGTGATATCACCAAATCTGATTGGCGATATATTCACATCAACATCATGATATTTCTTCTTTTTGGATAGTAAAATGGATTGGCTAACTGCCGTTGCACCTGAAGTTTATGCTTTACTCTTCTTTGTTGCGCTGTTTGCAGGGTTTATTGACTCTATCGCTGGTGGCGGGGGGCTATTAACGATCCCTGCCCTGTTATCTGTAGGAATAACGCCTGTTGAAGCTTTAGCGACCAATAAATTGCAAGCGGTTGGCGGTTCGTTCTCTTCAACACTCTATTTCGTCAGGCGTAAAGCAATAGATTTACGAGAACAACTGTTTCCGTTCATTATGACGATGATTGGCGCCATGTTAGGTGCGATTGTCATTCAAATGATTGATACCGCATTTTTAAAACAACTGTTGCCTATTTTGGTGATTTGTGTCGGTTTATACTTTTTATTAACGCCGTCAATTGGTGTGCAAGACCGTCAACAACGTATTAGTATGCCATTTTTCGGGGTGGCAATTGGGATGACTCTGGGTTTTTATGATGGGGCATTTGGTCCCGGAACCGGTTCATTTTTAGCGTTAGGTTATGTTTTGTTGCTTGGCTATAACCTTGCCAAAGCCACTGCACATGCGAAGTTACTTAATTTTGCCTCTAATTTCGGCTCTTTAGTGTTTTTTATTATCGGGGGTCATGTTCTTTGGGCATTAGGTTTTGTTATGCTAATTGGCCAAATGGTTGGCGCTCGCTTAGGTGCGCGTTTGGTATTAACCAAAGGACAGAAACTGATCAGGCCGATGATCGTGGTGATTTCGTTGCTGATGAGTATTAAATTACTCCATGATAGCCATGGTGACGTGATTAAAGCTTGGTTTCTCTCATTATTTTAAGATGATTTAAATTATTCATGAGTACACATAATTATCAGGATCTAATCAACATCTTTGATGAATGCTTTGGTGTGACATATAACACCAGACTGGTAAAAGGGGATGATGAACCCATTTATTTACCCGCAGATGAGGCTGTGCCTTATCACCGAATTGTATTCGCACACGGCTTTTTCACCAGTGGATTACATGAAATCTCACATTGGTGTATCGCAGGGGAAGCAAGGCGCCAGCAAGTTGATTACGGCTATTGGTATTGCCCTGATGGGCGAGATGAAAAAACACAGTGTGAGTTTGAAGTGGTGGAAATCAAACCTCAAGCACTTGATTGGTTGTTTTGTGTTGCTGTTGGCATTCCATTTAATGTCAGTTGTGACAACTTAGAAGGGGATTTTGAGCCTGACCGCATTGCGTTTATGCGCAAAGTTCATGCCCAAGTGATGCTTTATTTAGAAAATGGCATCCCTGAGCGCCCATTACGCTTTATTAATGCGTTACAATTGTTTTACAATACGCCACCTCTTTGTGCAGAAGCTTTTCCTTACCCGGAAGATATTTTTGCCTAATGAACACACAATATAGTAAGGATTAAGCATGCTTGCGGATTTAGAAACACGCATACTAACGAAAATTGATGATATGGTTGAACACGCGAGTGATGATGAGCTCTTCGCTGGCGGCTATTTGCGTGGTCACTTAACCCTTGCTGTAGCTGAACTGGAAGAAGAAAACGAAACCAGTTCTGAAGCATTATACCAACGTGTTGAAGTCAGTATTCAAAATGCCATCAAAGCAGGCGAATTGACGCCACCAGACCAAGTATTGGTATTAGATATGTGGAAAAACTTATTAAATAACGCAATTTAATTTTATAGATTTCTGCATGAAAAGCGGGGAAACCCGCTTTTTTGTTAGCTAAATTTTGTTGTAGGTAAACATTATGGCGAATATTCGTTTAGCAACCCCCTTTGATGCCAAGCACCTTCCTGCTGTAGAAGCTTCTGCAGGGCAGGCGTTCTCGAGTGTCGAAAAATATCAATGGCTTGCTGAGGGAGAGGGACAAACAGAGCAAGACCACCTCGGCTTTATTTCAGCGCAATTAGAATGGGTTGTGGTGAATGATTGTGATGAACCAATTGGCTTTATCAATGCTGAAAATCATCATCATAGCCTGCATATTTGTGAGGTTTCTGTTTGCCAGCAATGGCAAGGTCAGGGGCTGGGTAAAAAGTTGATTAAGCAGGTTCTTGATGCCGCTTTGGCACGCAAGATCACGGTAGTGACATTGACCACTTGCCGTGATGTGCCTTGGAATGCACCTTATTACCAACGCTTAGGTTTTAAAATTCTTGAAATTAATGAGCTAACCACTGAGTTACAGGCTATTTTACAATCTGAGGTCGATGCAGGGTTTGCAGCTGAAGACCGCTGTGCAATGGCTATTTCATTAACTTAATGTATTAATAAGGGAGTTTAATAGGGCGACCTAATAATAATTTCCTTACCCAAAAACGGTTTGGGTTGAGTTCTGCAAGGGTTTCATCGTCAAATGGGAGCACTTGCCCAAAAATTTGGGCGGCAAGTAATTCTGCACAAAGTGGGGCGGTTGATAACCCTCTTGACCCTAATGCACCAAAAATAAATAAATTTGGGTGAACAGGCGCTAGGGCGATGGGCTGTTGCTTGGCGATTTTAGTCGGTAAATCATGATAGTGCGCCAAATGTTGCTCGAAATCAGGCACATTTCCTACCAAAGGGAAGTGGTCACGAATAACACAACGAATACCTTGGCGTGAATGTTGCTGGGAAATATCGATATCCCTAGGCCAAGTCACATCGGGTAGGTTATCAACCAGTTTTTGGCGGTTTCCTTGTTGTTCTTCCTCACTATAATCTAAATCAAGTCGTTCACGCTGATAACTAGCGCCTAAGCAATGTTGCGCGCCAGAGGCATCGGCTGGCGTTAAATACCCTTCAAAACACAAAACATTTTTCAGCTGTTGTAGCGTATGATTGGTTGGAATATGGCTGACTTGCCCACGCACAGGTGAAATGGGTAAATTAACGGTTTGTGTAAATTGGCGCAACTTGTGCCCATTAGCAATGATGACTGTTGAGTGAACACGTGTTAGCTGTTTGTATTGTGCCGTTTCAATTAATAACTGCCAATCTTGTTCCGTTTGTTTTAATTCAACGACACTATGTTCAAAACAGAAGTTGACTCCCTGTTGTTGCAAATATTGTTGCAAACTCTCACACAGTTGAGCAGGGCACAGCCATCCTCCAGAAGCATAATGAATGCCATCATGGTTGACATCAACGCCGCAAATATCACTCAGTTGCTGACGACTTTTACCAATCGCAAAATCAGCCGGCCACTCGGTTCCTAACATTCCTGCTATTTTGCGAGCCACTTTGTCGTTATAGGCTAATTGGCTCACTCCACACCATTGCCCTTCAAACGCGAGCCCTTGTTTGGCCAGCTGATGATAAAAACGAGAGGCAAAAGGGAAAGCGCTGACAAAAAAGCGTTCAAGGGGGTCATTAGTGCCAGTGAGTAAGGGGTAAATAGCCCCTTGGCGATTACCTGAAGCATTCTGCGCAACTTGGACGTCTTGGCAATATAGGGTAACTTTTGCACCGCGATGATGAAGGGCGTAGGCCGCTGCTAAACTGGCGAGCCCACCACCAATGATAGCGACATCAGCTGGGTTATCTGCTTTTCGTCTTGCAAACCAAGGCGTTGGGATATCAATTTCTTTTTCGGCTAATACACCCGTTAACATCTCTCGCTTGTTGCCAAAGCCTTTGACCTTTTTAAGGGTGAAGCCAGCTTGTTGTAGGCCTCGCTTGACCGCGCCTGCTACGGTAAATGTGGCAAAAGTCCCATTAAGGCGGGCTAAGTTTGCCATGTTAGTGAACAGCTGTTCACTCCACATTTCGGGATTTTTTGAGGGGGCAAAACCATCTAAAAACCATGCATCTATCTTATTGTTTAAATTATTTTTCAGTAAAGAAATGTGCTCATTAACATCGCCAAACCATAAATCTAATATGACATGGCCATTTTCTAATATGATCCGCTGGTTACCCGGTAAAGCTTGTGGCCAGCTATCACAAAGGGATTGCGATAAGGCAGCAAGTTCAGGCCAACAGTGATGTGCTGCGATTAAATCTGTTTTTGTTAATGGGTATTTTTCGAAGCTGATGAAATGCAATTGCTGTAATGTTGCATTGGGGTTTGCGGCTTTAAATTGATTAAAAGATTGCCACAATGCTAAAAAATTCAAACCGGTACCAAACCCTGTTTCGGCAATTACACAGGTTGCAGAAGGGTGCGTAGCAAAACGGCCAGGAAAATGATTTCCTTGCAAAAAAACATGGCGAGCTTCTTCTAAGCCATTTTGGTTAGAAAAATAGATATCTGCAAACTGTTCAGACATGGGGGTGCCTTCGTCATTCCAACTTAGGCGTGCGGTTTGTACAGCGTTCTTTTTCACGATAAGCCTACATTATTTATATAATTCCTAAATTTTACCGCTGATATCGGTGTAAGGCTACCGTCATAAAAAAGTCTCATTCGCGTCACAAAGAAAAAAATACAAATATTTACCCTGATCGGACTTGTTCAGCGTACAAGTGTAAGCTAAAGTGACACCCTGTAATCCCGCAATCATATAATTATAGACATGAGGTAACGAATGAAGCGTGCAGTCATCACTGGTCTAGGTATTGTTTCCAGCCTTGGTAATAACCAGGAAGAAGTACTGGCTTCTCTGAAGGAAGGTCGTTCCGGGATCACTTTCTCAGAAGAATTCAAAGAGGCAGGGCTACGTAGCCATGTCTGGGGTAATGTCAAAAATTTAGACCCAAAAGACTTAATCGACCGTAAGATTTTCCGTTTTATGAGTGATTGCTCCGCCTATGCTTATTTATCGATGGAACAAGCGATTGCGGATTCAGGTTTAGCTGAAGAACAAGTTTCAAATTTACGCACAGGTATCGTTGTAGGCTCGGGTGGTGGTTCTCCACGTAACCAAGTAGCGGGTTCTGACGGTATGCGTGCGAAAGGTTTACGTGGTGTGGGCCCATATATGGTGACCCGTGCAATGGCATCGGGTATTTCTGCCTGTTTAGCAACGCCTTTCAAAATCAAAGGTGTAAACTACTCAATCAGTTCTGCTTGTTCAACATCAGCGCACTGTATCGGTCATGCGGTTGAATTAATTCAATTAGGCAAACAAGATGTGGTTTTCGCAGGTGGCGGTGAAGAGCTGAGCTGGGAAATGACCTGTGAGTTTGATGCGATGGGCGCATTGTCGACTAAATACAATGAAACGCCAGACAAAGCATCAAGAACTTACGATAAAGACCGTGATGGTTTCGTTATCGCAGGTGGTGGCGGTATCGTTGTTGTCGAGGAATTAGAACATGCGTTAGCGCGTGGTGCACATATCTACGCTGAAATTGTCGGCTATGGTGCGACCTCTGACGGTGCAGACATGGTTGCCCCTTCAGGTGAAGGTGCAGTGCGTTGTATGCAAATGGCAATGCAGGGTGTTGATAAAATTGATTATATCAACACACACGGTACGTCAACGCCAGTGGGTGACACCAAAGAGTTAGAAGCTATCCAAGAAGTGTTTGGTAGCCATTCGCCTGCAATTTCTGCAACGAAAGCGATGAGTGGTCACTCATTAGGCGCTGCGGGTGTGCACGAAGCGATTTACAGCTTACTGATGTTAGAGCACGGCTTTATTGCACCAAGCATTAACGTCGAAAACTTAGACGAGAAAGCTGCTGGCTTGAACATCGTGACTAAACCAACGGAACAAGCACTGGAAACCGTCATGTCTAACAGCTTCGGTTTCGGTGGAACTAACGCCACATTAGTGATGAGCAAATACAAAGCGTAATTTGTATTAGCCTAAGGTATTAAATAAGCGAGAACTTCGGTTCTCGTTTTTTTGTTTAATCACTACCTCCGCCATCAGCTCCCCCTGAATCGGATGATGAACAATCAGAACTTGAGTTATCATTAGAACAATAATGGCTACTTGAGCGGTGGTTATCATCACTGGATGCGCAGTCATAATAAGGGGGCGTGTAGCTTGAACTCGAATTATTTGAATTCACTCGATATGCAGTTTCTTTCACATTTTTACGCACTTCAAATATTTGACTTTTGCCTTTCGACCAACCAATAGTCACCAAAGTGGTATTTTTCTTTACGCTGATATGCAGAATTTTACCACAAAAAATATGTATTTTACCCAGCGCTTTTATTTCGATATAACCGCTGTCTTTTTCCGTGATAGTTACGGGTTTTTGGCTATGAATAGTGTAACGGTCGCCATAGACATCAATGGTACGCGTATACGCTAGCGGTTTCGGCTGGATGTTAAAAAGGACGAAAAGTAATCTATCGAACATTGTGTTTTATGTTTTAATAAATGAGATGACTAAAATAATTGATTGACGCTATTCAATATATCGTCATTATCTTAATCAATGACTTATTAATGACTGAGTGAATATACATCATTTTATTAAATTTTTTTATCCAAAACAGTGACATGATATTAGCTCAATTTTTAGATGAATAGAGGAAATTATATGAGTGTAACAAGGTTTCATGCGGCTATTTGGATGCAGGATTTTAAAATTTTAGGCAAGGCATTATCTCGTTATATTCGCAGTAAATTTAGTAAAATGATTAGTAAAATACATAATATTGAGAATCCATTTCCACTACATAGAAATGCTCCATAGCGGCCAAGTACTATCACTAGTTCACCATCAAAGTATGTCTATTATGGCGAAGGAACTCGTGATGAAAATATGGTTTTACTTAGCTATATAAGACTCTCTACTTATTAATAAAAAATGCCCCAAATACACTGGGGCAAAGTTTTACAGAGATTGTATGAACACTTAATTACGATGAGACAGTGGATTGTTTACGTTTACGAATACGCTTTATAATCGGTGGTAGAATTAGTACTAATACCGCAAGTGTTAATAAGCTTTGAGAAATCGTACTGCTCCAAAGAATATCGAAATTACCATTACTGATGGACAGTGAACGGCGTAAGTTTTGTTCTAACATTTCACCGAGTACAAACCCTAAAATTAATGGTGAAAGTGGGAAGTTCATTTTTCGTAGAATAAACCCAAATACACCTAGCCCCATCATCAGTAACAAATCAAACGTTGTACTGTGAACGGCATACACCCCTACAGCAGAAATGCAAGCAATAGCAGGGACTAAAAACCATAATGGCACCGTTAACATACGCGTGAATAAGCCAATTAATGGAATATTCATGATGAGTAGGACTACGTTAGCAATCAACAGAGCCGCAATTAACCCCCAAACAATATCAGGTTGTTCAGTAAACATCCCTGGGCCTGGGGTGATATTGTAGAGCGTTAGCGCCCCCATCATGACCGCTGTGGTTCCTGAACCCGGCACACCAAGGGTTAACATTGGGATAAATGAGCCACAGGCAGAGGCATTATTGGCCGCTTCTGGTGCTGCGACACCGCGAACATCGCCATTACCAAAATCCCCTTTCTCACCACTGATTTTCTTTTCCGTCATATAAGTGATAGCGCTGGCAATGGTGGCTCCCGCTCCCGGAAGAACGCCAACAAAGAAACCGATAAAAGAAGAACGTAAAGCCGGGCCAGCACACGCTTTAGCTTCTTTGCGATTGAACAGCATTCGGCCTGTTTTGCGGATCAGACCTTGGCCTGTCGCTGTGCCTTCGAGCATCAATAAAATTTCGCTGACAGAGAACAAACCAATAACTACGACGATAAACTGCACACCATCCGATAAATGTACGCTATCGAACGTAAAACGATATTCCCCAGAGTTGGCATCCACTCCCACCGTGGCGAGTGATAACCCCATTAAGGCCGCCAATAGTGATTTGATTGGGTTTTGGCTCATCATGCTACCTAAGCAGGCAATGGCAAAAACCATTAAGGCGAAATATTCGGCAGGGCCAAAGGCGAGTGACCATTGCGCAAGCAAGGGAGCGAATAGAATTATCCCTACAATCGCAATTGTTGAACCAATGAACGAACTGACCGCAGAAATAGAGAGCGCGACACCACCTTTTCCTTGTTTTGCCATAGGATAACCATCTAGCGTGGTCATGATGGCAGCGGCATCGCCAGGAACATTGAGTAAGATTGATGATATACGTCCGCCATATTCACAACCTAAATAAACTGTGGCGAGTAAGATTAATGCAGATTCAGCAGGTAATTTCAGTGCAAAAGCCAACGGCAGCAAAATTGCGACGCCATTGATAGGGCCGAGGCCGGGAAGCATCCCCACGATAGTCCCAATAAAGCAGCCGATTAAGGCGATCAAGATATTTTGAGGAACCAGTGCGACCTCAAAACCTTGAGATAGATACATCCAAGTTTCCATGATTTCGCTCCTTAACTTAGCAAGCTGCCAATAGGCAAGGTTACATCTAGCCATTTATCAAAGGCATAGAACAAAAAGATACCTAAGATAGGGCCTGAAATAATCGCGGCGATGGGCGTCGCACCAAATAGCAGGGCAATACTGATGGTGAGTAAAGTGGTTGCAATTGGGAATCCTAACCATTCAAAAGCCCATGCATAGATCACGAGTGCAACGACTAATAAAACTAAACGGCGTAATACATAGGGTTTTGGCCACTCAACGGCTTCTTGCTTGCCAAATAATAAGGCAAGAGCACAAAGCGCCATTAAGGAGAGTATGACAACCGGAAAAGGGCGGGGGCCCAGTGGTTCGTAGGTAAACTCACTTTGGATCCCCCAGCCAATATAAATTCCGATAGCACACAGTATTAGCCAAACTATGGCAAATATGCGTTGGCTCATCGTTCACTCCGTTATTTGGCTAAACCGAAAGCACGGGCTTGTTCACGATACTGCTCGATCTCTTTTTTGACATAGCTATCGAGTTCTTGCCCGGTTAAGTTGTATTCAAATAAACCACGCAGTTCGCGTTGTTTTTTGAATTCGTCGGTTTGTTGCAATTTTTGGAAGGCTTCAACCCATTGGTTATAATCTGCATCAGACACTTTTGGACCCATATAGAAACCGCGAATGATTGGCCAGACAATGTCATACCCTTGTTCTTTTGCTGTAGGGATATCGGATAACCCATCACCAAGGCGTTTGTCTGCGTAGACGGCAAGGATACGAATTTTACCTTCATTGATATATGGCGTCATTTCGCTGATATCCCCTGAAAGTACCTGAATATGGTTACCCAGCAGCGCGGTTAAGGTTTCACCGCCTCCTTCAAAAGCGACATAACGCATTTTGCGAGGGTCAATGTCTATCGCTTTTGCGAGTAAAGCCGTTTTCATCCAGTCTTGGCTACCAATAGATCCTCCCGCCCCAAATACGATGCTATTAGGGTCTTTTTTGAAGGTATCCATTAAATCTTTGAGATCTTTATAAGGGGAGTCAGCTCGAACGGCAATCATGCCGTAGTCACTGCCAACGCTGGCAAGCCAACGCACGTCATTTTCGTTATAGCGGCCAAATTTACCTTGTGCAAGGTTGAGCAATGACCCCCCGGAGAATGCAACGATGGTGCCGGGTTCCGCAGGGCGCTGAGCAACAATCGCGTTATAAGCGACCGCGCCAATACCGCCTGGCATATAGGTCACGCGCATCGGTTTTTCAATTTCTTTGGTTTCAAGAAGAGACACTTGTACTAACTTACAGGTTAAATCAAAACCACCGCCAGGTTTGGCGGGGGCAATACATTCTGTACGTTCGGGTAGGGCGTTTGCAGAGTTAATGCCAACTAAAAATATTGCTGTTGCTAAGGCCTTCAGTGTGAATTTTTTCATTCTTTTTTCCTTACTAAGACAATAATTAGAGGTAAAAATTGCTTACTTCTTGTTGTATTCGTATGACATCATTGCCCGATGAAGCTTTCATTTACCTTTCATTAACAAATATTATTATTTTTATGTGATATATATCAGATTGTTTTGTATTTTTACTTTTTTGTTATGTTAATTTAATGTTAAATTAATCACGTTAATAGTGTTTGTTAGCAATAGTTGTGATGGACACAGTAAAAATGGTCACATTTGCTTTCCATTCATCCAATGGAATGCCAACGTATACTGATAAATAATTATAATGAGTATGCGGCATGAGAATTTTATTGGTTGAAGACCATGACGAATTGTCATTATGGTTACAAAAAGCGTTATCATCATCTGGGTTTGCGGTTGATGTTGCCAGTGATGGCGCAATAGCGGACCAACTATTGCAGACTGAGCACTATGAATTAGTCGTGTTAGATGTATCACTTCCGAGAATGAGTGGGCTTGAGGTATTAGCGCAAATGCGTAAACGCCATCAAGAAACCCCTGTCTTGTTATTAACGGCGAATTCAGACGTGGCCGACCGTGTACAGGGGCTAAATGCGGGGGCTGATGATTACCTGACGAAACCTTTTGACATTGCGGAATTAGAAGCGCGACTTCGTGCTTTATTGCGACGCAGCCAAGGGAAAGTCAATGAGTCACAACAGTTTGGATTACTGAGTTACCATGAGGATGGCTATTTTTTATTAGGCGAAGAGCCTCTCGGCTTAACACCAAGAGAATATGCGGTGTTAAACACATTATTTCATCGGCGAGGACGTCCTGTTTCTAAAATGCAATTATTTGAACAGGTCTTTTCGTTATCTGATGAAGCCAATTTACAAAGTATTGAATTATATGTTCATCGTGTAAGAAAAAAGCTTGCCAGTTCAGATGTTAATATCAATACTTTACGCGGATTGGGATACCGATTAGAGCAGTGTAGTGTATGAAATTAGTCTCTCATCCACGCTCTCTCTTTCATCAGTTGCTGCTCTTTTTCGGTATCCCCCTCATTTTATTGGGCAGTTTTTCGGTTTATACCCACTATTACAGTGCAAAAAATGCCGCAAATTTAGCCTATGACCGAACCTTATTAGCTTCAGCACGGACAGTTGCAGAACGTTTGCAAGTAATCGATGGGCACCTCTCTGTGAGTGTGCCTTATGTCGTGCTTGATAGTTTTGAACTAAATAATAATGACCGAATTTTTTATCAAGTAATCTCCCCTGACGGTGAAACTATCTCCGGTTATGACGATTTGCCGCCAATTCCCGCTTATTGGATGCGTTCACAGCATTATACTGCGCTAGTTTATTTTTATGATGCGCAGTATAAGGGCTTGCCTATCCGTATTGCTGCGTTTTATCAACCTATTAATGAAGATGGAATAACGGGGATGGTTGAAATCCGTGTAGCGGAAACGGTCTATTCACGACAAGATCTCGCTAACCAATTGTTAATCTCTGCTTTGATGAGCCAAGGGACAGTGGTGTTGTTAACCTTGGTTCTTGCCTATATCCTACTGAGTAAGCTACTAGCACCGTTGAAAAAATTGTCTCATTTAATGTTAGGGCGTTCTGCTAATGATTTAACGCCATTGCCAGATTTACTGCCGTGGTCTGATTTATCACCGCTTATTGATGCATTAAACCGGTATATTTCCCGCCTAAAGCGGATGGTTAGACGACAAGAGCGATTCAGTGCAGATGCTTCTCATCAGCTTAAAACTCCACTTACGGTGCTTAAAACGCAAGTTTCTGTGGCGATTAATAGTACAGATGAAACCCAACGGCAACAGAGTTTACAAGCCATTGAAAAAACACTCGATAATACGATTGTTCTGACTGATAGGCTTTTGCAGCTATCGCGATTAAAAGCTCATGAAAAAGAGGCCATTGCACAGTACCGAGCCATAAATTTGGTCGAAATTGTTCATCAAGTCTGTTTTACTCGGCTATCCCAAGCAGAAAGCCAAAATATTGACTTAGGCTATGAAGGCGCAGAAACGGCATGGATCAAAGGCGAGCCAATTCTACTCGCAGAGATGTGTGCAAATTTAATTGATAATGCCATCAAATATACACCTGAAAATGGGGAGGTCACCGTCCGAGTGGTCAGTAGTGACGACCATTTTCATTGGGTCTTGGAAGTGGAGGACTCGGGGCCTGGGATCCCTGATGCTAAAATTAACCGTTCAATGGAAGCGTTTACACGTTTAAATAATGCATTAGGGAAGGAAGGAGCGGGGCTTGGATTGGCGCTCGTAAAAGATATTGCGCGCTATCATGGTTCTGAACCTCAATTATTAAAAAGTAAATTACTCAATGGATTGTTAGTTCGAATCGCATTCAAAGTTAGCCAAGCGCCTTTTTAAAAAAAACCACCCAATACGGTAGGTGGTTTCAATCGCAGTGAAATAGTAAATCTAATGAGAATACGCGTTAATATTGTGATGGGGCAAATATAGGCATTGATTTATTATGCAAGGGTTGGTGGTTAACATCACTCGCAATCGTGTCTTGTGGAAACTCAGCGATGATCGATGATAATAACGCTCCTAGGTCTTTATCATTTCCATCGTTATCAACGACGTTCAGGTTGATTTTATCTGAGTTCTTGTTAATCGTGGTTTCAATTGACATGATTTTTGTTTTTTTGTTAATTAATTCAATAAGCAAAGGTGTAATTTCTGAAGAAATTGATTTTTTGTCTTTATTTTCTGAGTGGGTATAAATGTATAGAGATATCTCTTTCTCGGTCTGAGCAATTTGTTTTTCTAAAGCATGTATATCATTAATGAATTCGCGTATTTCTGAATGTCCTTTTGAGTCGTACAGTTTTGATAACGCGACTAATTGCTCAGTTAAGTTTAATAAGGAATACATTTTATCTTGAACCGTTTGATAATATGTATTTTCATCAATCGTAGATGACGATGATTTTAAGGGGACCTTTATACGAATGTTAGAAATTAAATTAGTTATTTCATTTTTCAATAGTTTTTTTTCCACAGCTAACATGTAGATATTATCTTTACCTTCACCAAAATTATTAATATAAGAGCCTACCTCAATTGGTGGAGAAAATTGTTGTAGATGATTATTAAACTCTAAATTAATAAATTTTTGTAGTGTTTTTGTTCTAAGGAATTCATCAGAAAACTGGGTCGCTAACTCTTCAATATTATCACGGGTATTTTTCTCCTGAGCTAACAGCCTATTTTCAATGATGTAATTTTCTAAATCTTCTTTTATATTCAGTATGTTTCTTTCTAGCTGAGACCGATGGATCAAATATGTGGACTGGTCGTAATATAAACCGGCGTCTTTTTTCATTTCTATGTTGATACGTAGTTCAATTTTGTCGAACAACTTTTCTAATTTATTTTGAATGTCTTGTTGGTATTTTGTTTGTCTGTCAGAGCCATATGGAAATAGCCCATCAATGGATAAGATATGATTATCCAATTTTTTTCCGGCATTAAATTTTAATGTTTTTAAATTATCAACGGATTTGGATAACTCAGTGAGTAATTTTAACTCTTTATTTTCTTGGAAATCGCTTTTAATGCGGTTGCTGTTAAATCCGTTGTCTTGTTCAATGTGCTTTTGAACATCATCTAAATATTCAAAGCTTTTTATTGTATCAAAACTATGGTGTAAATATTGAATTTTTGCATATTGAGTATTTAATTTTGTCGTATGTTTTATCAATTTATTGATAGTATTATTGCTAGCAGAGTGCATTACTCCATCATTATTAAGTTTTTTTAGCAATTTTTCTACGTTATTTTTACTTTCTTTAGAGTCATTGTATAAATTATGTATATCTCCTTCTGCGTAGAATGCTTTTTGCATCAAGGTAAGCCTAGATTGCATGTTTTCAGTGGTTCTATGTAGATATTTTCGCGATAAATGGTAACTGTTATTTAGGTTAGCATTAATTTGGTTAAGTTCTGAGCTGATGGCATTTAGAATAATATGATTTCTTTGATGTGAAATTTCATCAGGTAAAATAAAATGGTCTTCCATCTCATTCTGTAAACTCAATAAATCGGCTTCATATCGGTCAATTAAATGGGACTTATTGAGACTCATAAACTCTGAAATTTCTGAAATTGTATAATGCCCTTGCTTGTTCGTATGCTTACTGTGTAATAACTGTAATCTGTCGAAGTTTTTTTCTTGGTTTTCGGCTTGTACGGAAAGTGTATGTTCTATATTTTTTAATTCATTCAATTCATCAGAACCCGCCGCTTTAAATTTACGTTTTAAATAATCAATTTTATTAAGTAAGTGACGAATATTTATACTATTTTGCTCTGCATTTTCTAGAACACTTTGATATGTTTTTTCTAGGTAAATGGTATTTATGGGTGGTTTTTTACTAATAGATAAGATTGTTGAATAGTCTATCTCCTTATATATATCTTGGATTTTTATACTTCCCAATGATTTATGCGCTTTATTAAATGTTGAAATCATAGTAAACACTCCTTGTTAATAGATTATTTAAATCTGCCGATATGCAGACGCAAATAAAATATAATCTAACGATGGGAGGAAGACTAATTTTTATTTAATATGAAAATTTAATTAATATAACTCAAAATCATTAGCTAATAATTTTTTACTTATATTATAAGTAGCTGCTATAAAAGACGATTTTGGTGGGTGTAAAAATGATGATTGTAGATGGATGAAGGCGCTAAGTTAATTAGCGCCTTAGCGTTATGGCTTATTGATTTAACATACTAAAGTCCCATTCTTTTAATGCTTTGATTGAGTCTTTGTCGAGGTATTTAGCACCCAGTTCAAGGTAGTCATGGGCTTTTTGGATATCTTCTTTACTTTTGCTACCGACCCAGCCGTTATAATACATATAAGCAAGTTTGTATTTTGCCATTGCATGGTGGGTGCCTTGTTCTAGGTCTGTTATATCGTAGTATTTAGCCGCTTTAACATAGTCTTTTGGTATGCCTTGGCCAAAGTAGAGCATATCACCGGCGAGGTGAGCCGTATTACTGTCATTTTGTTGTGCACCTAAATCAAAGTAATAAAGCGCTTTCGGGAAGTCTTTTTCAATGCCGCGCTCGTTATCTTTACGATACAGATTGCCTAAAATATTATAAGCACGAGGGTAGCCATTTTTCCCTGCTAATTCATAATAATAGATCATCTTTTGCGTATCTTCAGGCACGTGCTCACCACGCGCATAGGCGATACCTAATGAGAAGGCTGACATTTTATCGCCTGCCTCAGCTTCGACACGCTGTTTTTCAATTTGCTCGGCAAAGCGGCCATACTTCTCATAGGCTTTTTCATCGGCAACTTGTTTCTCAACCGCTTGTTTATCTTGCGCTGAAAGTGTATCCAGTAGCTCGATGTAGCTTGGTTTTTTATCAAGTAGTAATGCATAGTAATAAGCCTGCTTGGCATCGCCTTTTTCGACATAAGCCTTATAAATCGAACCAAGTGCATGAGTAGGATGGTAATTTAGCGAAATTTGGTACCATTCGATGGCTTTGTCGATATTTTGTTCAACATTACAATCGCCTTTTAAATAGGTGGTTCCCATCTCTTCGGAAAGGCTCTCAGGATAATGAATATAATGTTTGTCGGTATTTTTCTGGAAATTGCTTTTTTCAATCCATTCCTTCAAATATCGGCTCGCTTTATCCATATCCACATTATCGCTGTTACTACAATATTGGCCGGGATAATAGATTTGATAGAGTTTTTTCGTTGCCGCTAAATCACCCTTATCGTAAGCCCGTTGTAAATAGGTTAAGGCTTTAGCGTTATCACTATTTACATAATAGTAATAAAGGTCAATTAAAGCTTGGGTACGAGTATTTTCTTCACTTAACAGCAGCGCTAAGTATTTTTGTTGATCTTTGGGACGATTGAGCTCCCTTTTTTTATCTTCAATTCCATTTTTGTATAAATCCCCCAATGCATTAAAGGCTTCATTCGAAAGCTTATTATCGCTTGATTTCATTCCTTCTTGTAGATATTGAATCGCTAAATCATATTCAGGAGAGTTCGTGAGAATTTTGTTATCATATAAATACGTTTCGGCTAATTGAACTTTAGAGAAAAGGTCACCTTTCGCTGTGCCATCAATATAATTTTGGCGTTTTGTTTGGTTATCTTCAGTCACGGAATCAAGAGATTGATAAGCAGCTAAATTGCCAGCGTCGATACTTTTCTTATACCAATCTTGCGCTGCGAGATCTCGGCCGCGCGTACTATACCAATCGCCAAGTTTAATATAAGCGCTTATATCGCCTTTTTGGGCAGGGACCACGAGGGTTTCATAGGCTTCAATATAATCACCAACCCGTTTTGGATTAGAATGTTTTCTTAGATAAACAATGGCTTCATCCCAATCAGGTTCCATTACCCAAGCGTTTTTTTCTTCATTCAGTACGCCCATATATCGCATTTCACTATAGAGTGCGATGGCGTAGTCATTACCTTCATCACTCGCTTGTTTTAGGTACTTAGCCGCTTCCCAAAAGTCTTCTTTGACACCTCGCCCATAGAAATAAGCTCGACCCACTTTGTATTTCGCAGAAGGGCTGTCATTGAGCGTTTTCATACCAATGTCATAATCATCCATATACTTGATGAATTCATTGCCCCAACTTCCTGCTTTAAGGTAATACTCACGTGCTTTTTGTCGATTAATATCAACAAGCTGGCTGCCTTTTAAATATTGGTGTGCCAGTTTACGAGTATAGTCTTTACTGCCAATGGCGGCTAATTGGTCGTAATACCCTAAGATTTTGGCTTTATTTGCATTGATAAATTGATCTTGTTGGTAATAATCAATAAGCTCTTCAAGCGCACTTTCTTGATTGAGTTTTGCACTTTTCTCTAGATATTCAAGCCATTTTTTCTGGTCGATTTTCTGCCCATAGTTACCATATTTATAAGCATTGGCGAGTGTACGTAACGCATCTGGGTCATTCTGTTTCACTTTTTCTAGAATATTGGCAAATGAAGCTTTGGATTTTTCAATTTCTCTTTTACGTGATTTTAAGAAGCTAAAATCAGGATCAGAAATCTGATTGTAATAGAAAAGGGCAGTATCATAATTGGCATCTTCCCCGTAGTTACCTTCTTGATAAATTTCCCCTAATTCATATAAACAACGGTTGTTCTTCAGTGCCGCACATTTTTTATATTGAGGAATTAAATCTTTTACGGTAAGCCCAGTAATTTGTTGGAAGCGAGATTTATAATATGCCTTATCATTGTGGTAAGTGACGCCATCAAGGTTCTGTGCGATATATAAATAAGCTGATGAACTACCTAATTCTCCGGCTTTTAAAATATAATCGTACAATGGTTTTATTTCAGCATCACTTAAAGTGTCAACATTCGTTAATTGATTAAGTTTGTTTATCCCATATAAATAAGTGATATCAGCATCATTACTAATAAGCGGTTCAATTAATTTTTGTGCTTCGGCATGGTTATCGTATAACGCCATTTTTACCAATATTGCTTTTGTATCAGCGCGATTTAAACCTACTTTTAATAAAACATCTTGGGCGGTTTGTAGCTCATGTGGACGTAATTCAGCTTGTGCTTGAGATGAATAGAGTACATTGCTAATCAGGTTAGCGATTTTATCGATCTCTGTTGGTCGATATTTTAATAATGCAGCAGCATAATAAACCTGGCTATTATAATTTTGTTTGATTGATTTTTCATATAAATCAAAAGCCTGATCACTATTTTTCTCAGCATCTTCCTTTAGTAAATAGTCAGCATATAAATAAGCTAAGGAATAATTTTCGCGTTTAATTATATCTTCTTTGAGGATATCAATAATCGTTTTTTCATCGATAAGTGCTTTAATATCATAGCGATAATATATTTGAACCAATAAGCGCTCAGCGGTTGATGGATAACCGTTTTCATTAAGGTTGTCGATGAGTAATTTAGCGGCTTTCTGCACATCCTGCTTAGTACCAAAAGCATTAATATAATAACGCGCTAATTGCATCTGAGCATCATAATTGGGGTCAATGCGATTTGCTTTTTCTAACGCGGCGAAGGCTTTTTCTGGCGAAAATAATGGGCTACCTTTAACACTATAAACATCACTTGCCGCCTCTAACGCTTCCGCGGAGTTCGGGTACTTTTCCATTAAAATAGGGGTATATTTGGCGACAATATCACTCAGTTTTTTGTTTGGAAAATCGTAACTGGAAATTGCTCTCTGGTTGATGGTAACAAGTGCGTTTAAATCGCCAAGGTCTGCGGCAGCGGTGAGATATTTTTCAGCTAAAGCATCATTTCGCTTAACATCGCTAAATGTACGGCCAGAATACACGTTATAGGCTTGATACATCGCGGGAGGATATTGACCATCAGCGGCGTCAGTTAAATCCTGAATACGATCTTTGTCGGCTTGGTAATTTAAAAATAAGGCTTTAGGTTTTTTTTCGTCTACAAGAGGGCGGATATAAGCCATTGCACGGTTTTTATTTCTCCTAACACCATCGCCAGTCATGTATTTTTGGTACAACACATAGATGGCGTTCTCATCACCACGGCTCGCCCGTTCCTCTAAATTAGTAATGACCGCTTGCTTCTCTTCTTCTGTTTGTGAACCATACAATGATAAAGGCCCTGGTTCTAATTCATCTGCGTCAGAAATGTATTCTAATGCAGAGGAGAAAGAGAGGCGTTCGTACTTTTTAGCGAGTAATGGGTTCGGTGGTATACCGTTACCGCCATCCTTATAAATCGAGGCAAGCAGCATAGCGGGTAAGGGAAAATCGTTGCTGACAAGTGGTGTTAATATATCAACGGCTTTCTTACTGTCATTGTCAAAGTCATGGGCGATATAACCTAAAGCAAATTTGGCCAGTTTTGAGCCTTGGTCAGAAGCTAAAGTGAAATATTGGCGAGAAAGTTCAATATTTTGCGGAACTTCTTCGTATTTATCAGCTAAATAAATACCACCAACCATTTCTTGTGCTTCTTTTACACCGAGGTCAGCGGCTTTCGTTAAAGAAGTTAACCCGTTTTCATCTGTAGAAGTGTCTTCTATCATGTGCTTATAGCGGAAAAAACCAAGGTTATATAATGCATTTTTATTGTTAGCTTCTGCTGCCTTAATTAACCAGTGTTGAGCTGCCACATCATCGACATTTGTACCAATACCGTCTTTATACATCATGGCTAATGCAAAAGCGGACTGTGCGTCTTGCTCTGCTGTTTTTTGGAACTGTTCAAATGCAGCTTGAGATTCACCTTGTTGATATAAATCATAGCCTAATTGGGAGGGAGAGGATGAGTTGGTGTTATTGATAAAATAAATGCCAGTGGCTACAGCAATTATTATCAATATGAACAACCCAACTTTAAACGCCTTAGTCATTGTTATTCCTTATTATAGTGGTTACTTGCCACGCTCCATTTAGGTTTATCGCGTTATCATGGCTTATTGAGTGGAGTTGCTACTCCTAAAGAGGTATTTGATTTTGTTTAAGTCTAATTGTAATCCTAGAAGATTCAATCGGATTTTCCCTTATCTGGAACATGGTAATCCGATAAATCATATCAATGATGAGCGAGTTAAAGGTGAATTGAAGATATTTTAAATGTCACAAAGTATGAATGGTGAAGAAAACTAACGGGAAAATGAAGAAAAAATAGAGGGGATTTCAAACATAGCCCCACAGTGTGGGGCATATGAGTGACGACATTGCATTTATTGCTTTTATAATTCTATTCTACTGGCAAGAATCCTCTTGAACCACCTTTTTTTCACGGCGGAATAATTCTGTCAGTGGAGTGCGTAATTGTTGCGCTAACATGACCCCAAGCAATACCACTCCACCACCGATTAAATGGTAGCTTTTTAATTCTTCACCTAAGGCGAAAATAGCGATAATGGCAGTGAAAACAGGGGCAAGATTCATAAAAATAGAGGTTGTATTCGCACCAAGACGCATGACACCTTGTATCCATAATGCAGGCGCAATAATGGAAGCGGCAATACCTGCAAACACCACTAAACCAATATTTTGGCTGTTCAGAGAGACATCTTCAGCGAATAAGAAATTAGGGAGTAGCATGATCACGCCAAAGAAAATTTGAACGTAAAGTGCATCCCAACTCGATAACTGAATTGACCAACGCTTAGTCAGAACACCGTATAGGGCGTATGCTGCAGAGGCAACCAACATCATGGCTTCCCCTTGGCCTAAGCCTTGAGAGAATAACGCACTTGGACTTCCTTGGCTCACTAGCCACACTAATCCACATAATGAGAGAATTGAACCGAGCACAATCCCTACGGTAGGAATAACGCGTAGCACAAAGATACTAATAATGACTGTCAATAATGGGATCATCGAGTTCATAATTCCCATGAAGGTGGCGCTCACACTGTGTGCGGCATAATAAGCCAAACTTTGGTATAGCATCATCCCTAAAGCGCCTAAAATGGCGAGTTGCCACCAATGTTTCATGACCATTTTATAGTTACGCAGCACAGAACGTAATACAAAAGGGGTCATGACAAGAAATGCCAGTGCCCACCGGTAAAATGAGATTGCCGCAGGGTCAATGGCAGTTGACGCCGCTTTGTTAACAATGGCGTTAACTGACCATAATAAAACCGCAATGAGCGGAAAAAGAAGATTTTTCATTAAAACACTCTCCCATATTGAATGGGCGCTAGTATACATCTGTCCGATTTTTTATATATACTGATAATCAGACAATCAATAACGCTTTTCAGACAGGACTATGGAAAACTTAAAATCAGACATCTGGCAAATTAGTGAATGCAATATCGTAGAGCCCGAATTGGTGGCTTTTCGTCACGAGCAAACAGCGGCTCTCACTGAGTATAAATCCCATTCACATCCTTTTGGACAAATGCTGTATGTGGTTTGTGGCATCATGGAAATGGAGGTGGCAGGCCAACATTATTTAGCGCCACCAGAATTTTGCATTTGGATCCCTGCCAACATCTCCCATGCTAGCTTTAATAAAGAAAGTGTCAAATTTCGGATCATAGATTTTTCACATGAATACAACCAAGTGCTTGCTCAACGGCCTTGTGTGATTAAGCTTAGCCCTATATTTCAATCAATTATGACGGATATGTACCAACGCGGTATTGTTCAACCTGAAACCGAGCAAGACCTGCGTTTGGCGCATGTGTTGATTGACCAATTTCCATTGTCTTCCTGCCAAGACACCTATTTACCAGTTTCAAAAGACAAATTTCTTGCCCCCATTTTATTAGAGTTACAAAGCGACCCAGCCGATAACACGACATTAGCACAATGGGCGAAACGCTATTACACATCGGAACGCACGTTATCAAGACGCTGCCAACAAGAGCTAGGGATGTCATTTAGTGAATGGCGCCAACGCTTGCGATACCTACATGCGGTTGCAGGGCTAGAAAAAGGGAAGAGTGTACATGAAGTCGCACTTGATGTTGGATACAGTTCGGCATCCGCTTTTATTGCAATGTTCCAGCAAATATCAGGGGTGACACCAGACCGTTTTCGAGTGAAAGAATTTGCCGTAGAAGGCAACCTCTAATAGGCATCTGGCTTAAACCGTGGCAAAATATTGTTCCACCTATCTATATAACGACACAATACAAAAAAGTGATTGATTGGGACAACAGCGTGAAAATTTTAGTCGATGAGAATATGCCCTATGCTCAAACTTTATTTAGCGAGCTTGGTGAAGTGAAAGCAGTACCGGGACGTCCTATACCAGAACAAGAATTAATTGATGCGGATGCATTAATGGTGCGTTCTATCACTAAGGTCAATGAATCACTGCTCGGTAATACGCCAGTTAAATTCGTTGGAACCGCGACAGCCGGTTTTGATCATATTGATACCGAGTGGTTATCAACGGCAAATATTGGTTTTTCATCAGCGCCGGGTTGTAATGCGATAGCCGTTGTTGAATATGTGATTTCCTCACTATTATTGCTAGCGGAACGCGATAACTTTGATTTGCGTGATAAAACCGTTGGCATTATTGGCGTTGGCAATGTCGGAGGGCGCTTAGCCGCTAGGTTATCGGCTTGGGGCGTCAAAACATTACTCTGCGACCCACCGCGAGCAGCCAAAGGGGACGAAGAGCCATTTGTTTCTTTTGAAGATCTCCTTGAGCGCTCTGATGTCATCACCTTCCATACTCCGCTGAATATGTCAGGGGAATATCAAACTTTCCATTTAATGGATGAAGCGCGTTTAGCAAAATTACGGGCTGGCACCATTTTGATTAACGCAAGTCGGGGTGAGGTAGTGGATAATAAAGCACTATTATCTGTACTTAACCGCGGAAAAAAGCTCAGTGTTATCTTAGATGTGTGGGAGCCAGAGCCTGATTTAGACACAGCACTTTTAGCATTAGTGGATATCGGCACGCCGCATATTGCAGGTTATACGCTAGAAGGCAAAGCGCGAGGAACCACGCAAGTTTATGAAGCTTACTGTCAGTTTCTCGGCAAATCGTCACAAGTTTGCCTTTCATCCTTACTGCCTAAGCCAGATATTAATCAATTGACTTTCAATGGTAAATTAACGCAAAACCAGCTCAAAAGGTTAGTGCATCTCGTGTATGATGTGCGCCGAGATGACGCTGCGTTAAGAGCGGTTGCAGGGGGCAAAGGCGAATTTGATAAACTGCGCAAAAATTACCAAGAACGCCGTGAATGGTCATCCCTTGAAATTATTTGTGATAATGAACAAACGGCATCGCAGCTGAATGCGCTGGGTTTTAAGACTCGTTTAACCCACGCATAATAAATGTAGTTAAAATGAACATCTAATTAAATAGCCCCTAATAATTGGGGGTTGTTTGATTTTTTTATTTTTTAGAGGAATAGCCATGACTGAAGGTTGGAATATTGCAGTATTGGGCGCAACCGGTGCTGTAGGTGAAGCGATTATTTCACTGTTACAAGAAAGAGAATTCCCAGTCGGCGAATTGTATTTACTTGCCAGCGAGCGTAGTGCAGGGGAGAGCGTACGCTTTAATGGTAAAAGTATTCAAGTTGAAAATGTGGCCGATTTTGATTGGTCACAGGCACAAATAGCCTTTTTTGCTGCCAATGAAGGTGTGAGCCTAGAATATGCCGATTTGGCAGCGCAAGAAGGGTGTATTGTTATCGATACTAGCGGTGTCTTTGCCCAAGAACCGGATGTGCCGTTGGTCGTGCCAAATGTGAATCCGCACGTGCTAGCTGATTATCGCAACCGTAATATTATTTCATTGGCAGATAGCTCGGTAAGCCAACTATTAACAGCAATTAAACCGCTGGTGGATGCCGCAGGGTTAGGGCGTATTACCTTAACAAATATGCTGTCGGTTTCCAGTTATGGTAAAGCTGCTGTCGACGAACTGGCCGGGCAAAGTGCGCGTTTATTGAATGGTATTCCTGCAGAAGAAGGTCGTTTTAGTAAGCAACTCGCGTTCAATATGTTGCCATTACTGGCTGACATGGAAGGCAGTGTGGTTCACGAACGTCGTTTGGTTGAGCAAGTGCGTAAGGTACTGCAAGACGATGGTTTGCCAGTGGCGGTGAGTTTTATCCAATCTCCTGTTTTTTATGGTAATGCACAAGTTGTTCATTTAGAAACATTGCGCCCAATGAGTGCAGAAGAAGTTAACGATGAACTTGAACGTTTTGACGATATTCAGGTCTCAGAAGAGGGAGATTATCCTACACAGGTAACTGAAGCGTCAGGTCATGATCAACTCAGTATTGGTTGTGTACGCAATGATTACGGCATACCTGAAATTTTACAATTTTGGTCAGTGGCTGATAACGTGCGTTTCGGTGGGGCATTGATGGCGGTAGAAACAGCAGAAAAACTGGCTCAGGAGCTGTTTTACTAATGTCTGAGTCTACACAGTTGTATCGAATCGCATTAGGTATTGAATACAACGGCAGTCGTTACTTTGGTTGGCAACGTCAGCAAGAAGTCAAAAGTGTTCAAGGCTGCTTAGAAGAAGCTTTATCAAAGATTGCTGCGGAGCCAATTAGCGTGTTTTGCGCAGGGCGTACCGATGCTGGTGTGCATGCCACAGGCCAAGTGGTGCATTTTGAAACCTCGGCCATCCGTAAAGAGGCGGCTTGGACGATGGGGGCTAATACCCATTTACCAGCAGATATCGCTGTCCGCTGGTGTAAACCTGTAGCTGAAGAGTTTCATGCACGTTTTAGTGCAACAGCGCGTCGATATCGCTATGTGATTTTTAATCATCGTTATCGGCCTGCAATTTTATCGAATGGCGTAACGCATTTTCATTACCCACTCGATGAAAAAAGAATGCATGAAGCGGCACAGGCGCTATTGGGTGAGCGTGATTTTACCTCATTCAGAGCAGTCCAGTGTCAGTCGAAGTCGCCATGGCGTAATGTGATGCATGTGAATGTCAGCCGCCACGGTAATTATGTGGTGGTAGACATCAAAGCCAATGCGTTTGTTCACCATATGGTGAGAAATATTGTCGGAAGTCTGTTGGAGATTGGTTGTGGCAATCAAAACATTGATTGGATGGCGCATCTTCTTGAGTTAAAAGACCGTACCAAGGCAGCTGCAACCGCAAAAGCGGAAGGGTTGTATTTAGTGAGTGTCGATTACCCAGAGAAATTTGAGTTGCCTCAGAATGTGATGGGGCCGCTTTTTCTGGCAGATGAACTGATGTAAAGCGAATTTTTATTTATCTCATAATTTTTGTAAATAGCATGGATGCTATTATCAATGAGGATTTTATGGAATTTATCACGTTTATTATCGACTTTATTTTACACATCGATGTCCATCTTGCTGAACTGGTCAGAGATTATGGTACATGGGTCTATGGTATCCTATTTCTGATCCTATTTTGTGAAACAGGGTTAGTGGTCACACCATTTTTACCTGGAGATTCGTTATTATTTGTTGCTGGCGCGATTGCGTCATTAGACAGCAATGACCTGAATGTCCATTTAATGGTCGCTTTAATGATCACTGCGGCAATAATTGGTGATGCGGTGAACTACACTATCGGGCGTATTTTTGGTGAAAAATTATTCAAAAATCCAGATTCGAAGATTTTTCGTCGTGTTTATTTAGATAAAACTCATGCTTTTTATGAAAAACATGGCGGTAAAGCGATTATACTGGCACGCTTTGTGCCGATAGTCAGAACTTTTGCACCATTCGTTGCAGGAATGGGGAAAATGTCTTATCGTCACTTTGCTTTTTATAATGTGACGGGCGCGTTTATTTGGGTATTATTATTCACTTATGCGGGTTATTTCTTTGGTGAATTACCGTTCGTGCAAAACAATTTGAAATTACTGATAGTCGCGATTATCTTTGTTTCAATTCTGCCGGGTGTGGTTGAAATTATTCGTCATCGTCGAATAGCGGCGAAAGAAAAGCGTGCGGCAGCGCAAAAAATCGATAACCGCTAAGCGGTTTAACAAGTTTTTATCTACAGTGAGATATCATTGTGGTTTAATGGCAAAAAATTACATACTGGTGATAACCAGAGTGAATCAGACAAAAAGGTCCATTAATGAGCTGGATTGAAAAAATTTTAAAGAAAGGTAACTTGACCCAATCACACAAAGCCAATATCCCAGAAGGGGTTTGGACTAAATGCGATAGCTGTGGGCAAGTATTATATGGTGCTGAATTAGAACGTAATTTATCTGTGTGTCCTAAATGTGACCACCATATGCGAATTCACGCACGTCAGCGCTTAGAAACCTTCCTTGATGAAAACTCAACAACGGAATTAGGCAGTGAGCTTGAGCCAAAAGATATTCTTAAGTTCAAAGATTCAAAAAAATACAAAGACCGTATTGCTGCAGCGCAAAAAGAAACGAGTGAAAAAGATGCGATCATCGTGCTAAAAGGCACATTGAAAGGCATGCCTGTTGTAGCAGCAGCATTTGAATTCGCCTTTATGGGCGGTTCAATGGCCTCTGTTGTCGGTGCGCGTTTTGTACGTGCGGTTGAGCAAGCACTGGAAGATAACTGCCCATTGGTGTGTTTCTCTTCGAGTGGCGGAGCTCGTATGCAAGAAGCCTTGTTATCATTGATGCAGATGGCAAAAACCAGTGCCGCATTAGCAAAAATGCAAGAACGTGGTTTACCTTACATTTCAGTATTGACCGACCCAACCATGGGGGGAGTGTCTGCTAGTTTAGCGATGTTAGGTGATATTAACGTGGCAGAGCCGAAAGCATTAATCGGTTTTGCTGGGCCGCGTGTTATCGAACAAACGGTTCGTGAAAAATTACCACAAGGCTTCCAACGCAGTGAATTCTTACTTGAGAAAGGCGCGATTGATATGATAGTTCGCCGCCCTGAGATGCGTGACCGTTTAGCTGAAATATTGGCGATGTTAACCAATAAACCGAGCTTTAATGAGACACCTATCATTGTAGCGGAAACGGTTGAAATCGATATTGATGCCGTTGATGAACTAGATGCCCAAGAGCCAAAAAAGGATTCTGAAAAGCATAAAAAAGATGATGAGTAATCTAATCATTCCTAACGCCAAGTCTCCTTTGGAGGCTTGGCTTTCTTATCTCACCGACTTACATAGCCAAAATATTGATATGGGGTTGGATCGAGTCGGTCAAGTTGCTAGGAAAATGAACCTAACGCAACCTGCTCCCAAAGTTATCACAGTCACTGGAACCAACGGCAAAGGAACAACGTGCCATACACTAGAGTCCATTTTTATGGCTTCTGGGTTAAAGGTTGGGGTTTACAGTTCACCGCACCTTATTCGTTATACCGAACGCGTTCGTATTCAAGGCCAGGAGCTCCCTGAGTCTGATTTTTGTGAGGCGTTTGCCATAATTGAAGCACAACGTGCAGATATTTCGCTGACCTATTTTGAATACGGTACCTTGGCGGCTTTACAATTATTTAAGCAAGCTAAACTCGATATTGTGATTTTAGAAGTCGGTTTAGGCGGTCGGTTAGATGCGACCAATGTCGTTGATGCGGATATTGCGGCGATCACCAGTATTGCCTTAGACCATACAGATTGGCTAGGTGCAGACCGTGAACATATTGGTTATGAAAAAGCCGGTATTTTCCGCAAAGGTCACTATGCAGTGGTCGGTGAGCCGGACATGCCAGCCTCAATTGGCGAAGTGGCTGAGCTGCTTGGTACACAGCTATTTCGCCGAGGTACAGATTGGCAATACAGTGAACAAGCGAATAGTTGGTCATGGAAAGGTTCACAGCGTGAATGGCATAATTTACCGTTACCTAATGTACCTTTAGCGAACGCAGCAACAGCGCTGGGTGTGGTGAGTTGCTTACTGGAAATTGACACTGATATTGCCCAGATAGTGACTGAACCCGCTATTCATCAAGGCTTGAAATCGGCTCAATTACCGGGACGGTTCCAAATTATCGGTGAAAAACCGTTAATGATATTGGATGTCGCTCATAACCCACATGCAGCTGGGTACTTAGTCAGTAAATTAGCTACCTTACCAGAAACTAAAAACCGTCGCATTCGCGCGGTGGTTGGGATGCTAGGCGATAAAGATATCAAAGGGACGCTTGAGTGCTTGTCTCAACAAGTCACCGACTGGTACCTCGCGCCACTCACTGAGTTTAGGGGAGCCGATGTGGCCGAACTTAGTCAATATTTACCGGCGGCTAACCAGTTTGACAGCGTAGAAAAAGCGTGGCAACAAGCTTGCATCGATGCGAACGAGCAAGATGTGATTGTGGTGTGCGGGTCATTTCATACCGTCGCTCACGTCATGATGTTATTGGAAAATCAAGAAGGATAGTGCCGGTGGCTAGTAAATTTCAGAATCGACTTGCTGGCGCCATTGTGCTTGTTGCAGTGGGGGTCATTGTGCTTCCTGCTCTGCTTGATGGCGATAAGAAATACAATGAAAATGAATTTGCGGCCATTCCTATTATCCCTAAACCGGGTGATGAAGAAGATATTGAGGCAATAGCGCCTATTGTGAGTACGACAACCACCGCTTCTTCAGAAGGGGCTTCTGAAGCCATGTTGTCAGAAGCCATTACGCAGCAGCAAAATGAACGGGTTGAAACGCGGCCATCGGCAACAGTCCCTGCACCGAGTGTCGTTGAGCCAGTCAAGCCAGAACCTAAGCCAGAACCTAAAGTTGAACCGAAACCACAACCGAAGCCTGAACCTAAGCCCGAGCCAAAACCTCAGCCGCAGGGCAAAGCATTTGTGGTGCAAGTGATTGCATTGAACAATGCAAGTAAAGTTGAGGAGATAGTCGCTAAACTAAGGTTGTCTGGTTACCAAGTGTATACGGTTCCCGCAAAACCGGTGAATAATAAACTCACACGTATTTACGTAGGGCCAGAAGCCTCAAGGCAGCGCTTAGAAGCAGCTTTACCTGAATTGAACAAGATTACGGGAACAAAAGGAATAATTCAAAGCTATAAACCTTAAAATAGAATTTCAATAATCCCTAAAAGGTAAGGGGATTTAGTAACTTACTGCGGCGATTATGATTTTTTCTTTTCGCCGCTATTTTTTTAAATTTGATAGAAAAATGGTTACGCAAACGTTTTCGTTTTCTGTTAGAATGCACTTCGCTGATGTCGTGAGTGCGAATTTTGGAATAAAATATGGTCTGGATAGATTACACAATTATCGCCATTATTGGCTTCTCGGCACTAGTTAGCTTGATCCGTGGGTTTGTACGAGAGGCGCTCTCATTGGTTACATGGGGCTGTGCTTTTTTTGTTGCGAGTACATTCTACCCTTATTTAGCGGGCTATTTTACTCGCTTTGAGGATGTACTGGTTAGGAATGGCATTGCTATCGCCGCACTGTTTATTGCCACATTAATTGTTGGCGCGGTGGTGAACTATGTGATTAGCTCGTTAGTACAAAAAACCGGGTTATCAGGCACAGATCGGGTTCTGGGGATCTGCTTCGGCGCGTTGCGTGGTGTACTGATTGTTTCGGCATTGCTGTTTTTTCTCGATACATTTACACCATTACCTCAAAGTGAGGATTGGCAACGTTCGGAACTTATTCCGCAGTTCAGTCATATAATCAGGTGGTTTTTTGACTACCTGCAAAATGCGTCAAGTTTCCTACCGGAGAACATTTCTCCGTCTGGCTGATGAGGAAAGACTAAATGTGCGGTATTGTCGGTATCGCCGGTGTTACACCGGTAAACCAATCAATTTATGATGCTCTCACGGTGCTTCAGCATCGTGGGCAAGATGCAGCAGGTATTGCCACAATTGATGGCAAAAATAATATTCGTTTACGTAAAGCGAATGGCCTTGTAAAAGACGTCTTTGAAACCCGACATATGCTCAGACTACAAGGTTGTATGGGGTTGGGCCATGTTCGTTATCCTACAGCAGGCAGTTCGAGTGCATCAGAAGCACAGCCTTTCTATGTAAACTCACCTTTTGGTATTACCCTTGCACATAATGGTAATCTGACAAATGCGCACGAATTAACGCGAAGCTTATTTGAAACCGCTCGCCGCCATGTTAACACTACCTCTGATTCTGAGATACTACTGAACGTATTAGCGCATGAGTTGGATAGGTTTGATCATTTCCCTCTTGAGCCAGACAATGTTTTCAGCGCAGTGTCTGCCATGCATAAAAAAATACGCGGTGCATATGCATGCGTGGCATTAATTATTGGCCATGGCATGTTAGCCTTCCGTGACCCTCATGGAATTCGCCCATTAGTACTAGGGCGCCGCATTACTGAAAGTGGTGAGCACGAATACATGGTCGCTTCAGAAAGTGTTGCACTCGACACTTTAGGCTTCGAATTTTTACGCGATGTGGCTCCGGGTGAGGCGGTATATGTGACAGAAAAAGGGCAATTATTTACACGCCAATGTTCTGACAACCCACAATTAACCCCATGTATCTTTGAATATGTCTATTTTGCTCGCCAAGACTCTTTTATTGATAAAGTGTCGGTATATAACGCAAGATTACGTATGGGGCAAAAACTGGGCGCCAAAATTGCCCGTGAATGGGAAGATTTAAATATCGATGTGGTGATCCCTATCCCAGAAACATCGTGTGATATTGCGCTAGAAATCGCACATATTCTTGATAAACCCTACCGCCAAGGTTTTGTGAAAAACCGTTATGTAGGCCGTACATTTATCATGCCGGGTCAGCAAGAGCGTCGTAAATCCGTGCGTCGTAAACTTAATGCGAATCGTGCAGAGTTTCGTGATAAAAACGTCTTACTCATCGATGACTCAATTGTGCGCGGAACAACATCTGAGCAAATTGTTGAGCTAGCACGCGAAGCTGGAGCAAAAAATGTTTACTTTGCCTCAGCGGCACCCGAAGTGCGTTTCCCGAACGTATATGGTATTGATATGCCAAATGCTAATGAATTGATTGCACACGGTCGTGAAGTGGATGAAATCCGCAAGCTTATCGGTGCAGATGGCCTAATATTCCAAGATTTAAGTGATTTGGTGGATGCTGTCAAAGAAGAAAACCCGGAAATCACGGAGTTTGAATGCTCAGTATTTGATGGTATTTATGTGACAAAAGATATCGACCAAAGTTATTTAGACTACCTAGAGAATTTACGTAAAGACGATGAGTTAAAGCTCAAAGATCAGAGTGAAGTCGAGGATCTGGAGATTTACAACGAAGGCTAAATTTTCGTCATAGTGTAGGCTACAGCGTTGTTGGCTTTATTCAGCTACCCAAGTCACATACTTTTGTATGCTCCTTGGGATAGCTTCATTCGCCGCCTAGCTGTAACCGAAACTATTTAGAAAATGAGTTATAGTTTTTAACTATGACTTGAAACGAAAGAATAAGTTACAGTTATATCTGATTTAAAATACGTAAAAATCGAGTAGTCTAGAGGGACATTAACTGTCTATTTGGAATGCTATATGGTCGACTTCAATTCCCTTCCTGATGTGATTAAACCTTTCGCAGATAAAATTAAAGCCACTAAAAAACAGTTTGTAAAAATGGCCTTAACCCCCGTTGATAATTATGTGTTATGGGAGAGCCGAGTCGGTGGTATGCCATACTTGCCTTTGAATGAAAAATACCCAACCAATAGTGAAGGAACGCCTTTAAAGTTGTTGGCGCAAATTAATTTTGCACAAATGCCCAAACTTGAAAATTACCCAGAAAAAGGTATTTTGCAGTTTTTTATTGGTGGTGATGATTTATATGGTGCAGATTTCGATGATAGACAAAACCAAGAGGACTTCAGAGTCGTTTATTGGGAGGATATTATTGAAGACCCAAACCAATTAACCCAAGATTTCTCTGAGGTTATTGCGGCACACAACGATGATTATTATACACCGGTAGACTGTCAATGCCGTATTGAATATGCGCTTGCGGAACAGTACATCAGTATCGATGATTTCCAATTTGGTCAGAAAATTTTAGGGGTCGACAACCTCTACGATTATGAAGACCAATTTGAAGGTGAAGATTTTTACGACGAATGGGTTGAACCTTATAGTGATGCATTCGCGTCAGGTGCTCACTGTATTGGCGGTTATCCATTTTTTACCCAAACTGATCCGAGGACGTATGAGGAAGAAATTCAACAATATGAATTACTCCTACAAATAGATAGCGACCATGAAGTTGACATCCTCTGGGGGGATATCGGTGTGGGTAATTTCTTTATTCACCCTGATGATTTGAAAAAACGTGATTTTAGTCGGGTCGTGTATAATTGGGATTGCGGCTGATAGCCAAAAAATTCGTCATAGCTAGAGCTACAGCGTCGTTGGTGTCTGCCATTCTAGTGTGATTTGTATATAATACGGTGAGTTATCGTGAATAGGGCAGCGAAATGAAAAAACTGATCATTGGGTTAACCGGGGCAAGTGGGGCGATTTATGGTGTCCGCTTGCTTGAAGTGTTGAAACCTGTCAAAGAGGTAGAAACCCATTTGGTGATGAGTGCGGCTGCCCGCCAAACATTAGCATTAGAAACAGATTACAGTGTCAAACAGATTCAACAGCTCGCTGACCATAACTATGATAGCCGTGATATCGCAGCTGCAATCTCTTCGGGCTCGTTCCGTACCGCAGGTATGGTGATCATGCCTTGTACCATGAAGACGTTATCAGGCATTGTTCATAGTTATACAGATACGTTGGTCACTAGAGCTGCGGACGTAGTGCTGAAAGAAGGTAAAAAATTACTCTTAGGTGTCCGTGAAACGCCATTGCACGTTGGGCATTTGAAACTAATGGTTCAAGCTGCAGAAATGGGAGCCGTGATCATGCCCCCAATGCCTGCGTTTTATCACCAACCTGAAACAATCCAAAATATTATTGACCAAACGGTGAATCGCATTCTTGATCAGTTTGATATCGAACTGGAACAAGACCTATTTCACCGCTGGCAGGGGGCGAAATAATATTTACTGATCAGTCTGTGGAAGAAGCAAGTCAGTAAGCGCTTCTTTTAATTCGATATGTTCAAATTGAAAGCCTGCCTCTTCTAATCGTTTGGGGATCGCCTGTTGGCCACCCAAGACCAGTGCTGCAGATTCCCCCATAATGGCTTTAATCACAAAAGCGGGTGTTCGCACAAATGAAGGGCGATTAAGAACATCACCTAATGTGGCAGAAAATAAGTCATTATGAACCGGATAAGGTGAGGTCATATTAAAGGGACCTGAGAGCGTTGGGGTGTCTAATAGAAAACAAATCGCACGCACCATATCGTTGATATGTATCCATGGCATGTATTGTTTCCCGTCACCAATTGGGCCACCCGCACCCATTTTAAAAATGGGGAGAATTTTGGCAAGTAAACCGCCATTCGCTGATAACACTAAGCCGGTGCGTAATAAACAAACGCGTGTTTTTTCTGATTGCGCATTAGCGGCTAAAGCTTCCCAATGCTGTGTGAGTTGGTGAGTAAATTCATCGTGGGGCTGTTCGTCTTCTGTGACGACTGATTGGCCTTGGTTGCCATAATACCCAACGGCTGAACCTGATAAAAATACGCTAGGTGGTGTTTCACTGGCCGTAATTAATTCACTAAGCTGTTGAGTTAATTTCCAGCGGCTGTCACACAGCAATTTTTTCTGTTCCTCTGTCCAGCGTTTTTCCGCGATGGGTTCGCCAGCAAGGTTAATGACAGCATCAAATTCATTTAAGTGAGTTTGGTCATTGAGAGTCGTCCAGCACTCAACAGCCTTGCAAAAATGGCTATAAACTTTTTGTGGAGAGCGGCTTAATACAGTAACCTGATGCTCTAGAGAGATCAGTTTTTGGATAAGTGGTGTTCCGATTAGCCCGGTGCCGCCTGTTATGAGTATCTTCATCGCCATCCCCGTCATATTTCAAACCGCAGCGTTGTTGCTTACGTTCTGTCACCTTAGTCACATACTTGTGTATGCTCCTAAGGATGCCATCTCTTAGCGCCTAGCTGCAATTTGAACTATTTAGGGGATACCCCTTGTCAATATACCCAAACCGCAGCGTTGTTGCTTAGTTATGATTTAACTATAGCATTTGTGAACACAATTTGTATGATTTGCTTGGAGTACCTTAAAGAAACTGGCTCTCATTAGCATTGTAATAAAGAAGTGCTTTTTTATGATGGCAACCCATCACAAATTCAGCTAGGATCGTTTCTATAGTTGTGGATCAATGCAGATTATTATTGTTTGGCGCACAATAATAATCAGTCTAATGATATAAGCAGTTTTAGCTTAAAAATAAAAGGTTTACAGGATGGAACAACCAACCGAAGTCGTTGAGTGGGTCGATATTGTTGATGAAGACAATACGGTGATTGCTCAGGCAACACGTAGCCAAATGCGAGCAGAAAACCTACGCCATCGTGCAACTTACATCGTTGTCCATGATGGAATGGGAAAAATACTGGTTCAACGACGCACAGATATTAAAGATTTTCACCCCGGTTTCCTTGATGCAACAGCAGGAGGCGTCGTGACAAAAGGTGAAAATATCCTTGATTCTGCAAAGCGCGAAGCGGAAGAAGAGCTGGGTATTGCAGGTGTTCCTTTTGCTGAACATGGCCATTTTTATTTTGAAGATGCGCATTGTCGTGTATGGGGCGGGTTGTTTAGTTGTGTAAGCCATGGCCCATTCGCTTTACAAGAAACTGAAGTGGCTGAGGTCAGTTGGTTGACTCCGAAAGAGATCAGCGCACGTTGTGACGAATTTACGCCAGATTCACTTAAAGCGCTTTCTTTATGGTTAACACGTAATAATGAGTTAGAAAAAACCATCACTTGTGCTGAAAACTCATAACTACTCAGATTTAAATGATTAAAGGGCTAATTTATTTAGTCCTTTTCTTTATTTTCCCTAAAATCAAATCTCTAGCAAAGTTAATTTCAGGCTAATATATAACTATTAGTTATAAATAACTTGCATGTTAAACGATGTATTCATTTCTACACTAGATATAATGTGACAGATCTTAACATTTATCGTTTGCGATATGATGCATTGCGTGATGTAGATAGACGCTTCGAGAGAATAAAAATGACAATTGATAAACAGAATACTTTTTTGAAACAACAACACCTTGAGAACGTAACTCATAAAGCTCGTGAGATTATGGAGCGTGAAGGGATTGAAGTATTAATCGCAACAGTGGGTGATAATTTTTATCACTTAACCGGTTTTGCAAGCTTCTTTATGTATACTTTCAGGCAAACCGGCTCTGCTATCGCAGTTATTTTCCGTGATCCTTCTATTGAATCATTGGTTATTATGAATGAATTTGAAGCGGCGAATTTATCACTTCAAATGCCTAATGCAAAGATTAAAACATTTCCAATTTGGGTGGATGTAGATGACCCTTACAATCCTGAAAATGGCAAAGTAATGAAGGCAAGGCCAATTAATAGCCCAATAGAAACGATTTTTAATATACTGAAAGAGGCGCTGTCAGATGCGGGCGTTTATGGGAAACCAGTTGCGATTGAATTAAACCAAATTACCCATACTGGGAAAGTATGGCTGGATAAGGTTATCCCTGGGCTAAATTTGGTTGACTCTTCACCTCTATTTAATGAATTACGCATGATTAAAAGTGAGTGGGAAATTGCTCACCTCAGAAAGTCTGCACAAATTACAGAAGCCGGTATCGCTGCTGCGAGTAAATTAATTCGAGTTGGCTGTACTTCAGCAGAATTAACTGCAGCTTTTAAAGCGAAAGTGATGGAATTCCCAGAAACGAACTATAGCCGTTTCCATTTAATTTCAGTTGGCAGTGATTTTTCCCCAAAATTGATCCCAGATGACCAACCAGCAAAAGAAGGTGATTTAATTAAATTTGACTGTGGCGTTGATGTGGCTGGCTATGGCGCGGATATTGCACGCACATTTGTGGTTGGTAAACCGGATGAAAAAGTCGCTGCTATTTATCAAACCATTTTAAAAGGCCATCAATATATGTTAAGCCGAGTTGCACCCGGTGTCGCATTAAGTGATGTTTTTAATGAAACCATGGCACTTATTCGTTCCTCGGGATTGCCTTATTATAACCGTGGGCACCTAGGCCATGGTGATGGGGTGTTTGTCGGGTTAGAAGAAGCCCCATTTGTGAGTGCTGCAACGACAGAAGTATTTCGAGCCGGGATGGTTATGAGTTTAGAAACGCCATATTACGGGATTGGTGTGGGCGGTATTATGATTGAAGATATGCTACTCATCACTGAAGATGGCGTTGAAATGCTAAGTCATCTACCCCGTGAATTGGTTTCTTTAGGGTAATGGAATAAGGAATTTTCTATGAAGTGGTATCATTATTTAGTTATTTTCCCAATTCTAGCATTAACCGTGGGCATTTATTTCGTTAACCAAGTCGAGCCTTTTGTGATGGGCTTGCCATTTTTAATGTTTTGGATTGTCGCATGGGTGATTGTTACAGCGTTGGTGATGTTACTAATCAATGTATTAGATAATAAAAATACTAAGGAAACATCATGAGTTCCGCATTAATTATCATCACTGCATTTTTCTTTTTTAGTATTTATTTAGCTATTCGCGCTAAAAAAGGAAAAACGATGGATCACGAAGGGTGGTCTGTCGGTGGTCGTAGCTACGGGGCTCTGCTGGTTTTTTTACTCAGTGCAGGGGAAATATATACCACCTTTACCTTCCTCGGAGGGAGCGGTTGGGCTTACGGAAAAGGCCCTGCAATCCTATATACCTTAGCAGTCAATGCGTTTATGGGGATCTTTTTATATTGGGTACATCCAAGAGTATGGCGCTTTGCTAAAGATAATGATGTCAGAACGATTTCTGAATTGTTTACCAAGAAATATCAAAGCCCAGGTTTAGGGTTCTTAATTAGCTTAATTTCTATTGCTGCGATGGTGCCTTTATTCGTTTTGCAGCTCAAAGGGTTAGGTATTATTGTTTCTCAAGCATCTTATGGCGCAATTCCTGCAGATATTGCCATCTGGATTGGAATTATTGCTGTGACGCTGTTTGTGATGATTTCAGGTATTCATGGTTCTGCTTGGACATCTGCCCTGAAAGATTTAATGATTTTAATTGTGGTGGTGTTTATCGGTATTTATATCCCACTACATTATTACGGTAGTTTTGGGGAGATGTTTAAAGCGATAGATACGGCGATGCCAAGCTTTTTAACCTTCTCCGAAACAGGGTTAAATATTCCTTGGTATATTTCCACAATATTCTTATCTGTGGTTGCCTATTTCTGTTGGCCACATTATATGGCCGCAGTGTTTACTGCAAAGGATGAAAAATCACTGAAACGTAATAGTATTCTGATCCCAGCTTATAGCTTGATTATGCTATTTGCTTTTTTTGTCGGTTATGCGTCTATATTGCAAATTCCGCATCTTGAAGGGGCCGCGGTGGATTTATCGCTGTTTGAGATATCTAAAAGCACCTTCTCACCGATTGTGGTCGGTTTTATCGGTGCAGCAGGGATGTTAACCGCATTAGTCCCAGGGTCGATGTTGTTGCTAACCACCTCCAATATGTTAGCCGGCGTTGTGCAAAAAGCGATGGGTGTAAGTGAAGAAAAACGCCAGTCGGGTGTTTATGCGCGTTTTATGGTGCCAGTTGTTGCGTTAGTCAGCTTGTATTTTATTTTCCACAGTAACGATACTCTCGTAGCGATTATGTTACTCGGGGTAAATATTGTCGCACAGTTTTTCCCTGCGTTATTGATGAGCTTTAAACAACAAAATCCAATGACACCAGCAGGGGCGATTTGTGGGATTTCTGCGGGGGTTTTATTCCTTGCGGTAACTTATATCGAGAAAATTTCGTTAGCACAACTGTTCCCTTGGTTGGGGGAAAGTTTAAGTTTCATGAATATCGGTATTGCGGCATTTATTCTGAATATTATTGTTGCAGTGGTAGTTTCATTATTTACGCGTAAAAGATAGTCTATTAAATTACGGATGGTAATTTAATTTACCATCCGTAATGGCATATTATGCGTTTGGAACAACTTCATCCGCGATAATATCAACAGCGTCCTTTAAATCTTCTAAGGTAATCACCTGCTCTGTATTGCTTAATTGGTTCCCACTGTTTTTCCTAATGGCTTCATACAAAGGTAATTCAGTTTGTGAGTCAGTGACTTTCCATTCGAAATAAATATTCGTGTCAGCATCTCGGCTTCCTACCGCAAGTTGGGTTCCAGCTATCACTAACATGACAGGTAAAACTTCATAGGGTTTGAGTTCTTCGGCAGTTGCGCTAACAGAGGTAATGACACCTGAAAATTGTAATGTATTAGGCCCTGGTGTTTGAGTTAATTCAAAGTGCTTTTCTAACTCTTTTTTGACCTGTTGATTCGTGTAATTAAGTAGAACCGTTGCGAATTTTTCATTTATTTTATTGTGTTCATTAAGAGGCTTAAATTTTATTGGGGTAAAAATAAGTTTATTCTTTTGGGTTATATTTAGTTGGTCTGAACGCCATGCTTTGATTATATTGCCAGACGGCGTTTTGACTTCAGATAAACGCTCATAGTTACTCAAAAAATTTGATTGTTCTGATGAAGACGGAAGGCGACTGGAGCAAGACGCTAGGAATAAAGTCCCGATTATGATTATAAGATTTTTAGTTAGGTGATTCATATTATTACCATCGCTATCATGTGACACAAAAAATTTGTGCGAATGCTATCATCGGTAAATTTGATATAGTTAATAAAAAATGCGACTAATAAACTTGATGATAGTTTTAATGGTAATTAATTTGTTTATTTGTGCCATTGATTTCAAATATAAAAAAAAGCGCTCTATTGAGCGCTTTTTAGCATAAAGAGATAAATTATGCGTTTTCGTTTTGTACTGCTTGGATTGCGGTTAATGCAACCGTATAAACGATATCATCAACTAATGCACCACGAGATAAGTCATTGACAGGCTTACGCATACCTTGCAGCATTGGACCAATAGATACCAAGTCAGCAGAACGTTGTACTGCTTTATAAGTGGTATTACCGGTATTCAAGTCAGGGAAGATAAATACGGTCGCTTTACCTGCAACTGGCGAGTTAGGCGCTTTAGATTTAGCAACGTCAGCCATCACTGCCGCATCATATTGTAATGGGCCATCGATGATTAAGTCTGGGCGTTTTTCTTTCGCTAAACGTGTTGCTTCACGCACTTTTTCAACGTCACTACCTGCACCTGAATCACCAGTAGAATAAGAGATCATCGCAACGCGTGGGTCAATACCGAACGCTTTTGCAGAATCAGCAGATTGGATAGCGATTTCTGATAGTTGCTCTGCAGTTGGGTCTGGGTTGATAGCGCAGTCACCATAAACAAACACTTGTTCAGGCAATAGCATAAAGAAGACGGAAGAAACTAATGAGCTGCCCGGTGCTGTTTTAATTAATTGCAGCGGTGGACGAATAGTATTTGCAGTCGTATGAACAGCACCAGAAACTAAGCCATCAACTTCGCCTTTTTCTAGCATTAATGTACCTAATACGACGTTATCTTCTAGTTGCTCTCGAGCAACAACCTCGGTCATTCCTTTGTTCTTGCGTAATTCAACGAGGCGAGCAACGTACTCTTCGCGTACTTTAACTGGGTCGACAATTTCAATGCCCGTACCGAGCTCAATACCTTGTGCTGCCGCAACGCGACGAATATCTTCTGGGTTACCTAACAGTACACAAGTTGCGATGCCGCGTTCTGCACAGATAGATGCAGCTTTAACGGTGCGTGGCTCGTCGCCTTCAGGAAGAACGATACGTTTGCCAGCTTTACGTGCTAATTCAGTTAACTGATAACGGAAAGCAGGTGGTGATAGGCGGTTAGGGCGCTCAGAGTCTGCAACCAGTGATTCGATCCAATCGCTACTAATATGACGGGCCACGTAGTTTTGGATTTTTTCAATACGTTCATGGTCATCAGCAGGAACTTCTAAGCTAAAGCTTTGCAGATTCAGTGATGTTTGCCATGTATTGCTTTTCACCATAAACACAGGTAGGCCTGTTTCGAATGCTTGTTCACACAGTTGGCGAATAGGCGGATCAATGTTGTAGCCACCTGTTAGTAGAACCGCACCGATTTCAACACCATTCATTGCTGCTAATGATGCAGAAACTAACACATCAGGGCGATCTGCGGAGGTCACTAATAATGAGCCAGGGCGGAAGTGCTCAAGCATGTGCGGGATACTACGTGCGCAGAAGGTAACAGATTTAACACGGCGAGTTTTAATTTCACCTTCGTTAACAACTTCCGCACCTAAGTGTTTTGCCATGTCAATTGCACGAGTGGCAATTAAATCAAAGTTCCACGGAATGGATGCAAGAACAGGCAGATTTAGTGCAGAAAGTTGCTTAGTATCGAGGTTAGCCACCGTCGCTTTCGTTGAATCATCAAAGATTTCAGACAGGTCAGGGCGAGTACGACCTTGCTCATCAACAGGTGCATTCACCTTGTTGATAATAACACCAATAATATTTTTATTACGTTGGCCACCAAACTCGTTGCGTACTAACTCTAAACGCTCTTGCATTTGCGTGATTGAGCTGTTGCCTGGTGCAGTGACGAAAACAATTTCTGCGCCTAATGTTTTAGCAATTTCATAGTTTAATGATTGAGCAAATGAATGTTTACGCGTTGGCACTAAACCTTCAATTAAAATTACTTCCGCATTTTTTGTGTGGTCATGATAGCGAGCGACAATTTCTTCCATTAACACATCTTTTTTGGAAGAGGTCAGTAGCGATTCAACGTATTCCATTGTTAGGGGCTCAACAATGGTGGTAATACTTGAATGAGAGCGCAGGACTTCAGTGGTTTGGTCTTTATTGCCAGAGACGCGTGGCTGTGCGATAGGTTTGAAAACGCTTAATTGAACACCTTTTTGTTCCATTGAGCGAACGACACCTAGGCTAACGCTAGTTAAGCCAACGCTGGTGCCAGTAGGTATTAACATAATTGTACGGGACACGGGAACCTCTTTATTTCGGTTACTCTAATGACAAAACGATACCGCCAGCAGGTTGCTGGCGGTAGAAGTTGCTTATGCGGTTAAACGCGCAGTATCTTGGGCGATAACCAACTCTTCATTGGTTGCGATAACCAGAGCAGGGCGGCTGTTATCGGTGGTGATTAAACCTTCTTTACCGAAGCGTGCTGCCAAGTTACGTTCATGGTCATATTCGAAACCAAGGATAGCCAGTTTCTTCAAAGTAATTTCACGAACTTGCGCTGAGTTTTCACCAATACCACCTGTGAAGATGATAGCGTCAAGACGGCCTTCCATCAGTGCGCTGTATGCACCAACGTATTTTGCTAAACGGTGGCAGAAAACATCCATTGCGCGAGTGGCATCTTCTTTAGTGCCGTAGTTGTCTTCAACGTAGCGGCAGTCGCTAGTTACGCCAGTTAAACCTAATAAACCAGACTCTTTGGTTAGCATTTTGTTGATTTGATCAACGCTCATGCCTAAAGAATCATGTAAATGGAAAATAATTGCAGGGTCGATATCACCACTACGAGTTCCCATTACCAGACCTTCTAATGGCGTTAAGCCCATTGACGTATCTACACATTTACCATTAACAATAGCAGTAACAGAACCACCGTTGCCTAAGTGACAAGTGATAACGTTGAGGTCATCAACCGATTTGTTGAGCTTTTTCGCAGCTTCACGGGAAACATAGTAATGGCTTGTACCGTGCGCACCATAACGGCGGATACTATGCTCTGAATATAATTCGTATGGCAATGCATACAGATAAGCTTCCTGCGGCATGGTCTGATGGAATGCGGTATCAAAGACAGCGACATTTTTGTTGATCAGATGCGGGAAGGATTTTCTTGCTTCTTCAATACCGATGAGATGAGCAGGGTTATGCAATGGCGCGAATGGAATAGCCGCTTCGATGCCTTCAATCACATCATCTGTGATTAATACAGAAGAGGTAAATTTCTCACCACCATGAACAATACGGTGACCGATGGAGGTGATTTGCTCTGATAGCTCAGGTTTTTCAGCAAGAATAGTGTTAACAATGAAATCCAATGCTTCGCTATGCGCTGCACCAGCACCTAAAGGCGCTTCTTTCTTAGCACCATCCATTTTCCACTTAATACGGGCTTCCGGGAGGTTAAAGCACTCAGCTAATCCAGATAAAAATTCATCGCCATTAGTTGGGTCGATGATGGCGAATTTCAGTGAGGAGCTACCGCAGTTTAGAACCAGTACCAGCTTACTTGACATGGAAATACCTATCGTTAATTGTTGTTGTGAAGCCTTTTAAACAACATGAAAAGACTCAGATTAAAAATATACAGCTAAAGCCTAGCGTATTTATGACCTGAAACATCATGATTGATATCATGTTAAAGGCGAAAAAGTTAAAGATCGTGAGATCCCTATGGAGTTGATAAAACAGACGCTATTTTTTTCAGCAAAAGCCTATAAAAGTAAACCTTTGCACCTAGTGTTGAAATAACGACCAATAACCCCAATATATATAACTGTTGTCTATCTTCTGTTTTGAAGATGGATAAAGCTAAAAAGTAACAAATGCAACAGCAATTCTAAATGCGGTAGATTCTACTAAAATTATTTTATATTTTATACGTTTTTTTTAAAAATAGGCGCTTTGATTGATTAAAATCATAAGTGACGTATAAAGTGGTATTATAGCACAGGGTTACATTGCTATTAGAATAGCTGATATTGAGTAAAGTGACTTAACTTAAGGTAAATGTAATGAAATAATTTCGTTATCTTAAATGTGCTATCATTTTACTATCGTGCAATTTATAAATTATTGCCCCAGTTTTTAAGAAGTCGATAGGAAACGTTTCATGAGTACATTGCAAAGTACACCGCCCGGTTTTTTTAAACGCTTTAGATTAGGTAACCACTATCTGAAGACTTTTCCTATGGAGAAAAAACTGTCGCCAATCTTCCCCGAAATTCGCATTAACAAGGCGGTTCGCTTTGGTATTCGTTTTATGCCGCCCATTGCAATTTTCACATTAGCATGGCAAATCGCGTTAGGTGGGCAACTTGGTCCCGCCATTGCTACGGCACTGTTTGCCTGTAGCTTGCCAATGCAAGGTTTATGGTGGTTAGGAAAACGTGCGGCGACGCCTCTGCCATCGAGCTTGTTGAGCTGGTTTCACGAGATCCGTGATAAATTTACCGAAGCGGGTATTGTCATGGCACCGGTTGAACAGCAACCTGATTATATGGCGTTAGCTGATTTGCTAAAACGTGCGTTTAAGCAGTTGGACCGTTCCTTTTTGGAAGATATCTAAGGAATGATTTCCATTAAAAGGTAGATTTAACAATAAGTAATGCAAAAAACGTGTTTAGATCAATAAAAGCGATGTTTTCACTGTCTATGATTGATGTTGAATGCGAAGATAAGCCATACTTTTTAGTGGGAGAACCCTGATGGAAATGACTAACGCACAACGCTTGATCTTATCTAATCAATATAAAATGATGACCATGCTTGACCCCGATAATGCAGAACGTTATCGCCGCTTACAAACCATTATTGAACGTGGTTTCGGTTTACAAATGCGTGAGTTAGACAGAGACTTTGGTCATTTAAGTGAAGACACCTGCCGTACTGTTATTGATATCATGGAAATGTACCATGCGCTGCAAGTCTCTTATAGCAACATGGCAAATAAAGAAGACATTGATGGCCGCCGTGTGCAATTTTTGGGCTTTGATGCCGCAACAGAAGCGCGTTATCTGAGCTATGTCCGTTTTATGGTCAACACAGAAGGGCGTTATACCCACTTTGACAGCGGAACGCATGGGTTTAACTCACAAACACCAATGTGGGAAAAATATAATCGTATGTTAGCGATTTGGCATGCATGTCCAAGGCAGTATCATTTATCAGCAGTAGAGATATCCCAAATCTTCAACGCTTAGTACTCGTCATTCTTCGCGCTGTAGTGTTGTTGACTACATTCGGCGACGCGGGACACATACATTTGTATGTTCCCCGAGATATCTTCTCTAGTCGCCTAGCTACAGCGTGAATATTTAGAGCATGTTTGCTTGTCATTAGTAAAGTAGCAACACGTGATACTGATATGCGAGCTATATGAGCAAGTTAAAACACATTAACATTTAGCCTACAGCAACAAGCACACAGCCCCCAGAACATCCACAAGCGACTTTGTGACCTTCTAGCGCAACAGGGATACCATTAATTTTCATTAAGCTATCGCCTTCAACGATAGTCCCTGTTTTTTTACATGAAGGACAATAAACAGAGTCGCCCACACAGGCGACACCTTGGGTTTGCTTGGCGAGAGAAGAAGCTGTCAGTACCGTACCACCAGTATTCGTCGTATCATTTTTTAAGATAATTTTTCTGCCGTTCACAAGACTACGCATTGCGTTTTTTCTCCTGATCAAGCTTTGCTAAAATCTGTTCGACCTGTTGCTCAAAATCAGCAGGAAGCGGGTTTTTACCAAAAAACAAAAAGGGTTTACGAGCTTGGTAATCGACTGACGAAACGGCATCTCGCCCCTCTTGCATATAAGCATTGAGAAACGTGATAAAACGGTGGTTTTCACTGTCGGTGCTGGTCAGGAAACTCGAGTAATGTGAGACATTTGGCTTGTAAAGTATGGTTTTCAATTGCCCTGTTTTTTCATCAATGCCATACAGTTTAATCGCCAACATTTTGCCCGCATAGCCAATTTGAGCATCTTCATAGCGTGTTAAACGTACTTTCCCCATCCCATAGCTATACAGTATTCCTCGTTGCCTATCCGCAATAAGGTAAACCGGAGGTGTGAAGAAAGAGAGGTAACCCAATAGCCACAAAAAGCCGGGGAAAAAAATTAGCCAGCCGATAACTAAATATTTACCATATTGGCCATTTATAACAAAGTTACCTGAATTGTAAGCTTTTATATACTCCCATAAACTTATTTTTTCTTTTCCAAAATAAGGTTTATATAACTCAATTAACTTTGCTGATAACTTACTTTGTTTTTTTTCATTACCATACTTTTTTTCTACATGTTTAGCCATCATTTCAATTGATGTTTTATTTTCAACATGCACCTTAAAAAAAGTAGATGCAGTGTAAAAAGCCATAAAGAGTAACACGATAAAAAAAGGTATTGTATTAGTGAGCTGGCTATTCCGCTGTGGGGAGTTAATCACACAACGCTGTTTATTGACCGTATCTAAAAATACCAGCTTTTGAGGCTCCAACGGATCATCGTAGTGATGACTTTCTTCAATCAATGGCGTGGTTTCTAATTGCTCTGGGTGCTTTGTTGCCGTATATAAACTCGTCATTCGGTGCCTTCCTCATCAATACAGCCATAAAGTTTATCATCAGGATCACCGTTTCGGTAACGCAATGGCGCAATCTCACCTTTCAGACGATCCACCAAGTAGTACCAATAAATGGATGGAATAGATTGCCCCAGAGGATCACCTGCAAAAATACCCGCTTCGACTTCAAAGCTCAGCACAAGCTCTCCATCACGCAGTACCGTACAGGCTAACGCATCTTGCAAAGCTGCCTCAAACGCTGCATTAAATTTTGTTTGCTGTGAAGCCAAATATTCAAGGGGTTGCACACCGTGATGGGATAACCGATAACAATATTATTGTAAAGGTTATCTGCGTTACCACTCGACACCCCAACCCCCATCGTAATATGAGACGGGTAAGCATCTTTATGATGAATTTCTGGCTTATCCTTACATAGTGGCTCTATCATGGCATATCCTATTCCCCTAATTAAAAGTGATATTTTAAATTTGGATCGATAGAAAATAGCGGTTAGTTTTTTATTTTTGTGTCATAGATTCTGATATTTCGACCAATTTTTTGTATTCAGGAAAAAGCCAGTGGGTTTTTTCTTGAACACCGTTGGGGTAAGTAAATGTGGCTATTGAATCTTCATTTTTATTTTTAGGCCCAATATTGTAGGTTTTCATATCTGATTTATAATCAATATTTACATTGATATTTTTAGCGTTTTTCACTTGATAAGTCATGGTTTCGTATTTTGCTATTAGCCAAAATGACATTTCGTGACCACCAATAAAATCTTCTGTAATCAACGGAAATAACGTTAATGTCTCATTCAAATCCCCTGATTTTTTTTCATAGCCACCATCAAATGTGGCTGGCGCGTTATTGTCTAATACAAAGCTAACTTTTTTACCTAAATTATCTGATATTAAAGGATCAATTTTTGACGGATCTTTAAGTGTGACTTCAAAAACAAAATTGCTGAGTTTCCAGTCACATTTTCCTCCACCAGACTGAGGGATATTCGCTTCCAGTTGATTCGAAGCATTCATCGTTAGGGGATATTGCTTACGATAGTATCCCGGAACCGTGTAGACCTCCATATTGGAGGTTCGGTTTTCTTTGCGGCAGATTTCAGAACGATAGGTAGCTAAAATGGGTAATGCCTCTAATTCACTAGGTACGGTGGCGGTGAAATGAATGCTTTCACCGTCTAATGGGGGTGAAAACGTACTGTTATTGGCTGCACAGCCATGTAAAAAAAACAGGCCGAGCAGCATAACCAATACCGTTGCGATAAACGTCGTATTACGCTGCACGTTTAACGGATAAGCATCTTTATGATGAATTTCTGGCTTATCCTTACATAGTGGCTCTATCATGGCATATCCTATTCCCCTAATTAAAAGTGATATTTTAAATTTGGGTCGATAGAAAAAAGCGGTTAGTTTGTTTATTCTTTAATCATGGATTCTGATATTTCAAGCAGTTTTTCATATTCGGGTAAAATTTCTCTGGTTTTTTCTTGTTTACCATTAGGGTAAATAAGGGTAGCCATAGAGTCACCTTTATTTTTAATCCCATACCAATAACTTTTTAAATCAGATTTATAATCGATATTAATGTTGATTTCTTTAGCTTCTTTTACTTTATACGTCATGGTTTCATATTTTGCAATTAACCAAAATTGTTTTATGTTTTCATTGGGATATCTTTGACTAATCATAGGGAATAACGTTAATATTTCATTGAAATTCCCCGATTTTTTTTCATAGCCGCCATCAAAAGTCGCTGGTGCATTGTTATCAAGTACAAACGTTGCTTCCATACCAAAGTTTTTTGATATTAACGGATCAATTTTTGATGGGTCTTTGAGTTTGACTTCAAATTTAATATTACTGAGTTTCCAATTGCATTGGCTGCCCCCTGACTTAGGAACGAGCGTTTCGACTTGGTTTGATTGCCCAATAGTCAGTGGGTAGTTGGCATGATGAAATCCGGGAATGGTATAGGTTTTCATGCTTGAGTTTCGCCGTTCTTTACGACACGTCTCAGAACGATAAGTGGCTGAAATGGGTAAGGCTTCTAATTCGTTAGGCACAGTGGCGGTAAAATGAATATTTTCGCCGCCTAATGGGGGAGAAAACGCACTGTTATTGGCTGCACAGCCGTGTAAAAAAAATAGGCCGAGCAATGTAGTCAATACCGTTTTATTCACTTTAAATTTCATGCGTTTTATCCTTATAGCGTTCAAGTGCCTGTTTCAATACATCATCTTTTTCTGTACTTCGTTTAACCTCATTCTTAAGGGCGTTTTCAAGCGCGATAAATGTCGTATTACGCTGCGCGTTTAACGGATAAGCATCTTTATGATGAATAAGTTCTTCAAATCGCTGTTTTGAAGCGCTTAACTTAGGCGTTTTTGTGGGCTCTAACACACTCAATAACTGATTATTCATAATCATTTGGTATTTACTGGCCATAAAGTGGTCGGTTGCCATGGTCATAATCGTGTCTAACGATGGGTTGTTACCTTTAGGGAATATTTCATCGATAAGAGTCCGGTCTGCTTTGATGGCATGAATGTAATTTTTTTGGTCTTGTTCTAACTGACCATTTAATTTATTGGCAATATCAGGGACTAAGTAAAATTTGTAGTTGCCATTCATACGCCAACGGGCGCGAACGGTACCAGCTCCATCCCCGACGGGATGTTTTGGATCTTCACCGATTTGTCTGGCTTCAAAGAAGCTGACGGTGTTGCCGTGGTGGAAATAAACCTCCCCCATATCAGGGAGTGCTTTTTGCAGTGGAATAGTTGGTGATGTTGCCAGCGTCCAGCCAAACCCAAAAACAGTGCCCAATGGACCATAGAGATTAAATAGCCAGTTATCCATATTGGTATCGAATGGTACACTGGTAACGGTATCCGCATCATTGACATGCCTAAAATGAGTGACGGATGTTAAAGCGTTAACGCCACTGCCCGTAAAAACACGCGGGCTACCATAGGTGTATAAGAGCGGATTATTGTTTCTTAATTCGCTGGCGTGCAATAACGCGAGTGCGCCCCCTAAACTATGACCGGTAATAAATAATTTTTTGTGAATTGATATATTTTGAATTTTTTCAATTTGCGTACTGAAATATTTTTCAACACATTGGTAGGCATCTAAAAAACCTTTATGTACTTTGGCGTTTTCGGCGGAAAGAATGCTTTTCGGGCAGGGAATGGGCCGATACGTTGCATCGGTGAGCGCGTCTCTTACACCAGCGGTACCTCGCCATGCGGCAATAATTTGCGTGTCGTTTTCCACAAAAAACATTTGGGTGTCATGTTCAAACTTGGGTGCGTCTTTCACTTGTTGAAGGTCTAAGTAAATTGCAGGGCGATAGCGCTCTTTAAAAGGAACATCTGTCACAATAGCAGGATAATCGTGAAAGTCCGCCATGATAGGGGCGGTCGATAAATCAAAACACTGTTGATAGAAAAAAGACGTGGTGGTATCCGGTGTGTTGATAAATTCCCGCATGTTTTCTTCTTCATCTGGGTCAACCATGGTCTCATCTTTATACACGAGCAATGACATTAACCCTAAATTATAAGCATTGACCATATTATAGTTTGGGGAGTGATTGAGAATTAGCGACCATGCTCTAAATGGACAGACTTCTATCATATGACGCTGATTAAAATCTTCTCCCATGAATTTCAACCCATTAAATTCGTCTTCTTTGGGAAAATGATAATACGGCAGCCCAAAACGAGCAGATTCCCATTTATCGATATCCGGGGCTTTATCGCATAATTCCCTGATAACCGCATACCGATAGGAATAGCCTTGTAATAGTGCATCCGGTTTGACGGTCGAGTGATCCTCCCCTCGAAGTGTTCTCAGTGGGCGCTTTTCCATTTCATCGGTGAGTTTTTGAGACTCAATGGTCAATGTTGCCACCGTACGGGGTAAGTCTTCTTGCCTCAAATACCCTTGCGCATCAGTAACACCTTTTCTAATGACACCGTTGCGGACTTTTAAAGTATACGCCATTTCTGCTAACGGTTGGTTAAATTCATCAACCAGCACGCATTCAATCCATGCCTTGCGCTTAGAACAATCTGCACAATAGGGGGCATTATAGAAATAGAGCGGCTTTACCGCGATGCTCACGCCAACGGCGTGCTTATGTTCTTTAAGTCAAAACACCCCATAACGTCTTCTTATGGGAACTTGAAAATGTACGTCCTATTTTTATTTAGACGGCATAGACTCTGATATCTTGAGCAGTTTTTTGTATTGAGGTCTAACTTCACCATAAACGATATCTCCATTCGGGTAAGTCATAAATGGTCTATTATTATTAAGCCTGCCTGTCCAAACTGAAAGGTATTGTTTTTTATAATTAACATTTATATTAACTCGCTTGGCATTGGTTATTTTATATGTTAAAGGATCATTTTTCCCTATGAGATAAAATGTCCCTTCATATCCATCTAAATAATTTTTTGTTAAAAGAGGGAAAAAAAGTAACGTTTCGTTAAAATCTCCTGATTTTTTTTCATAGCCACCATCAAATGTGGCTGGCGCGTTATTGTCTAATACAAAGCTAACTTTTTTACCTAAATTATCTGATATTAAAGGATCAATTTTTGACGGATCTTTAAGTGTGACTTCAAAAACAAAATTGCTGAGTTTCCAGTCACATTTTCCTCCACCAGACTGAGGGATATTCGCTTCCAGTTGATTCGAAGCATTCATCGTTAGGGGGTATTGCTTACGATAGTATCCCGGAACCGTGTAGACCTCCATATTGGAGGTTCGGTTTTCTTTGCGGCAGATTTCAGAGCGATAGCTCGCGGAAATGGGTAAGGCTTCTAGTTCGCTAGGCACAGTGGCGGTAAAATGAATATTTTCGCCATCTAATGAGGGTGAAAACGTACTGTTATTGGCTGCACAGCCGTGTAAAAAAAACAGGCCGAGCAGTATAACCAATACCGTTTTATTCGCTTTAAATTTCATGCGTTTTATCCTTATAGCGTTCAAGTGCCTGTTTCAATACATCATCTTTTTCTGTACTTTGTTTAACCTCATTCTTAAGGGCGTTTTCAAGCGCGATAAACGTCGTATTACGCTACGCGTTTAACGGATAAGCATCTTTATGATGAATTTCTGGCTTATCCTTACATAGTGGCTCTATCATGGCATATCCTATTCCCCTAATTAAAAGTGATATTTTAAATTTGGATCGATAGAAAATAGCGGTTAGTTTTTTATTTTTGTGTCATAGATTCTGATATCGCGATCAATTTTTTGTATTCAGGAAAAAGCCATCTGGTTTTTTCTTTTTCGCCATTTGAGTAAATAAAAGTTGCGATTTCATTATTATCTTTCTTTTTAATTCCGATCCGATGAGTTTTAAAGTCTGATTTATAATCAACATTAACATTGATATTCTTGGCATTTTTTACTTTATATGTCATGGTTTCATATTTGGCTATTAACCAAAATGACATCTCGTGACCACCAATAAAATCTTCTGTGATCAACGGGAATAACGTTAATGTATCATTAAAATCCCCTGATTTTTTTTCATAGCCACCATCAAATGTTGCTGGCGCGTTATTGTCTAATACAAAGGTTATTTCTTTACCTAAATTATCCGATATCAAGGGATTTATTTTAGTCGGATCTTTGAGTGTGACTTCAAAAACAAAATTGCTGAGTTTCCAGTCACATTTTCCACCTCCAGACTGAGGGATATTCGCTTCCACTTGATTCAAGGCATTCATCGTTAACGGATATTGCTCGCGATGATATCCCGGGACCGTGTAAACCTCCATATTGGAGGTTCGGTTTTCTTTGCGGCAGACTTCAGAACGATATACCGCATAAATTGGCGATGATACTAATTCTTGGGGGATAGTTGCTGTAAAGTGAATTCGTTCCCCATCGGTTGGAGGTAAAAATGACTGATTTTGCGCACACCCTTGTAGAGTAATGATACTGAGCAATGCCGCTAATCCAGTTCTATGACACAGGTAGTTCATGAGTTTCTTCCTTATAACGTTCTAGCGCATCTTTTAAACGGGAATTTTGGTTTATTTGCTGGGTAACACCCTTGGTAAGTTTACTTTCAAGGGAAATAAATGTGGTATTGCGTTCGGCATTTAATTTGTAAGCGTCTTGATGATGCGTGAGCGCTTCAAATCGTTGTTTTGATGCGACGTGTTTGGGGGTTTTCTCAGGAGAAACAGTAAAGAGTAACTGATTATTGATAATCGCTTGATATTGACTCCCCATAAAATGATCTAGCGGCATGGTGATAATCGTGTCTAGATTGGGGTTATTACGCTGAGGAAATGTATCATCTAATCGTTGTTTATCAATGCCTAACGATTGTACCAGTCCAGTTTGTTCTTTCTGTAATTTATTATTTAATACGTTCGCTATATTTGGCACGAGATAAAATTTATATTCGCCATTCATGCGCCAGCGTTTTTTCCCGACAGTCACGCCAGTGTGCGTGTATTGTATTTCTTCACCAATTTGTCGGGCTTTAAAGAGACTGACTGGATTACCTTGGTGAGAATACACTTCACCAAAATCCGGTAGACTTTTTTGTAATGGAACAGTGGGAAGGGTGGCGACCGTCCAGAGTACGCCTAATGTAGTCCCTAATCCACCGCCTATTTCGAAGAGCCAACTGTCCATATTGGTATCAAACGGTACGCTGGTGACGGTATCTGCATCATTAACGTGACGGTAATGATTAAGTGAACTTAGCGATTTAGCCCCGCTGATGGTGAACACTCGTGGCATCCCGTAGGTATAAAGCAGTGGGTTATTTTTTCTTAATTCTGTGGCGTGCAATAAAGCAAGGGCGCCGCCTAAGCTGTGACCACAGATGTATAAGTTTTTTTCCTTAGAAATGCTGCCTATTTGTTTTGTGTTTTCACTGAAATACCTTTCAACACATTGATAGGCTTCTAAAAAACCGCGATGAACGTTTGATTTTCCATCAGAGATTAATGTGGTTGGGCAAGGGATGGGTTGATACGTCGCATCGGTGAGCACGCTACGCAAACTGGCTGTACCGCGCCACGCCACTATGATTTGAGTCTCATTTTCCACAAAAAAGAGTTTTGTATCATGGTCGCCTTTTTCGTGATTTTTAGCCTGAGTAACATCTAAAAATATCGCTGGACGATAACGTTGGTTAAAGGGCACATCCGTCACAATAGCGGGGTAATCGTGACTGTCTTTAATCACGGGGGATTGGGATAAATCAAAGCATTGCTGATAGAAAAAAGACGTGATGGTATCCGGAGTGCGAATGTATTCTCGCATGTTTTGTACTTGTGTTGGGTCAACCATAGTCTCATTTTTATACACAAGCAATGACATCAATCCTAAGTTATAGGCATTCACCATGTCATAGTCTGGGGTGTGATTGAGAATTAGCGACCATGCTCTAAATGGACAGACTTCTATCATATGACGCTGATTAAAATCTTCTCCCATGAATTTCAACCCATTAAATTCGTCTTCTTTGGGAAAATGATAATACGGCAGCCCAAAACGAGCAGATTCCCATTTATCGATATCCGGGGCTTTATCGCATAATTCCCCGATAACCGCATACCGATAGGAATAGCCTTGTAATAGTGCATCCGGTTTGACGGTCGAGTGATCCTCCCCTCGAAGTGTTCTCAGTGGGCGCTTTTCCATTTCATCGGTGAGTTTTTGAGACTCAATGGTCAATGTTGCCACCGTACGGGGTAAGTCTTCTTGCCTCAAATACCCTTGCGCATCAGTAACACCTTTTCTAATGACACCGTTGCGGACTTTTAAAGTATACGCCATTTCTGCTAACGGTTGGTTAAATTCATCAACCAGCACGCATTCAATCCATGCCTTGCGCTTAGAACAATCTGCACAATAGGGATCATTATACTGATACGGCATTGGCACTCCTTGTCATGTCGGGTAAATAGCCATTTTCATCAAGGTAACGCAAAAATAAATCATCAAAGAGATACGCGGTGTCTAAGCGCTTTTGTTGACACTCGTCCATCCATTCACGGATAAGCCCTATTAGCCGTCCTTCGGGCTCATCTAACGGGTCAGCTAAGGTCGGATGGTTCTCCCAAAATTGGATATAAAAATTATCAATCACATTCAGATAGGCTTGTTCTGAATTTCGCCAGACCTTAATCAACGCTTCACTGAGAATATAATCAGCAGGGCTAATGAACGGCTCTGCATATGGAGGGCGTGAATAAATCACCTTCGTTTCACTCTCTTCAATAAAGCAGTTCTCAACGGGCATCATCAGTAATGCCCAGTCGCCTCGGCCTAATTTAGGTAATAAGGTGCGCGCAATGCGAGCATCAAAGAAGCGAAAAATGATTTTCTCCTCCCCCATCCAAGCGAACTGGTATTTTTGCCAGTGGGTGATTTGGGTACGCCAATCCAATTGACTTTGATACGCCCAGCCCCAACTGGGGTCGCTGAATGGCTCACTGTCTAACATTTTACCGAGGTGAAATAATTTTGACCGTTTTACTTTCACGAGCCAAGGACTCACCTCAGCCAAATGTGCCAATGCCGTTCCGTGGTAAATCGGGAAGGCTTCCTCAATCCAATCATGGGCATAGAACCGTTTAATCGGATTGGGGTCAGATAGGGTATTAATCAAAAAATACACATCATTTTGTGGGGTAGCCGTTAACCAGGATAACCAGGTTGAGCATGGGGTCGAAATTGATGTTTGTGTGAGCATCTGCTGTTGTATCAGAGTCTGTGGCATTACTCATCCTCACTCGGCTTCACGGTTAATCCCCCCGCTTGCTGCGCCGCCATCGCACAGTATTTTTTGACGGGGTACGGTGGCTGCTCAAACGGCGCGACGCCGTCTGGCAATTCCAAAGCAACTGGGGCGCCACTGCCTGCACTGCCACCACCGACCACCATATCGCTAGAAGTAAATATCGTGCCGGGGGTAATACGAATAAAACTGCCACCCACTTTCAATGTGATTTCCGTATTCGCTTCCAGAACGATTTTCCCGCCGCTGACTAAATGAGTTTGCTGGCTGCTTTCATGCACCGTTTTCCCGTCAACTTGTGTCTGCTGGTCACCTTCGATATGCAAAGAGGCATTGCCTGTAATATTTTCTTTTTGGCTGCCTTTAAGGACTAAGTGCTCATTGCCCGCAATTTCTGTAAAACGGTCATTATCAATACGATGTTTAGCGTCATGCTGAACATGCCAATGCGTATCGTGTTCAATGTGCACATTCATATCGCGCTGGGCATGGAAATAAATTTCCTCTTGGCCGGCTCTGTCTTCAAAACGTAATTCGTTAAAACCATCCCCTTTGTGGGTTTTCGTTTTAAACGTGGTACGGGTCATCTCATTGGGGAGATTTAACGGTGGCACATTGCGCCCATTATAAGTACATCCCGTGATAATCGGCCTATCAATATCCCCATTTAGATAGCTAACAAGCACCTCCTGACCGATTCTGGGTATCACCATAAACCCATATCCATCCCCATTCCAACCTTGTGCGACACGTACCCAGCAAGAGCTGCTTAAATCAGGTTCACGATATCGGTCCCAGTGAAAATAGATTTTCACAGCCCCGTCTTTGTTCGTGTAAATTTCTTCCCCATCCGGCCCAACCACCGTCGCCAATTCATCCCCATCAGCGGTGGGTTTATGAATAAACGGTGGGCGCCAATCTAGCTCACTCGGAATAAATGTCAGTTGATTGGATAAAGTCGTACCTTCGCCACCACTGTTATCTGCTAAAGGTTGGACTCCGTGATGAGAAACCGACACCACTTGCCAAGGGCGGTTCATATCAAGGCTAGGGTGGGATGACAACGAGAAAATTTTGCCCGGCATCAAAGCAAAGCAGTTAGTGGTCGCACTGCCAACACAACGGAATTGCTGACTCCCTTCATGACGAAGCGCCGTAAAGCGGTCTGCATCCTCTTGGGTTTGAAAACGTCCATAACTTTCGTAAAAGGGGTGCTGACCATGGATATCCCCTTTTAATTCATGTTCTAATGGGTAAGAGGGGCGCTCAGGATTGTAATCCTTATAGAGGGTTTTGCCAGATAGCAACGACTCGCGATAGCGCCAGTGATAGGCAGTATGGTCTTGGGTATCGGTATCGTACTGGGGGTTATACACCAAATCAATTCCCGACGTCATCCCTAAATGAGAATCGCTGTAAAACAGCCGTGGCTCTCGTCCTGTATCCTCAAACCAAAAACTAATCCCTTCCTCGGCGGCTAAACGACAAAAAAATTGGTAGTTGGATTCGCGTTTCTGCGTGATGTAATCGCGTTGCGGGTAAGGCGTTTTTGCGTAAAACTTGCAACTTGCTTTAATGTGCGATTCTGACAACAACTGTTGAAGCAAATCCGGCACGGTCATCCGACGAAAAATGCGACTATTTTGCCCTAATGACATGACCCAAATTTCAGGACGAATAATAAAATGATACCACGTTCGATTACCGTCCGTATTTTGTTGCTCTGCGCTGGCGAGTAACCCGCGTACAGTGCGTACTGGTTTACCATTGCGCGTCACAGTTAATGAACAAGCAAACCCCAACATGTCATCAAACGGAATGGAAGGAAGCGCGCTGACAGCGGTTAGCGATAAGGTGAACAACTCCGACAAGTGCTCTGTCAGTTGAAACTCAGTCACCGCAAACGTATCGGGTGGCACACCTTTAAATTGACAGGTAAAAACCAATCCATCCATACCGAAATACCTTTATAAATTCAACAGAAAAAACTCAACACACCAAGCGATTAGCCCCGTAGGGACAGCCACATTGCACAATCGAACCTTCAACAACAACACGACGTCCGTGTAATATCATGCTTTCCTCTCCCGTTACCAACGTCCCCTCTTTTTTACAGTGTGGGCAACGTGTGGCTTTATCACCAACCCGTAATACACGAGTGCCATCATTGGTAACCGTTGAGATACTGGCTAGGCAGGTTGCTCCTGTGGTCGTTTTGTCTTGATGTAACCCGACTTTTTTTCCTTGCACAGTAGTTCTTGCCATGCAAACCCTCCCACGTAAAATGCGCGAGCCACACAAGAGTCATCACTCACGCATTAGAACAGGCTATTGTCAATTACGCTTCGAGCGGCGCACGCCAGTCATCGGCACCGGATGTGCCTGCAACCGTATGTTCCCAATCGATTTTACGGTAAGACAGAGAGACTTCGATTAACTGCGTGAAATCCGCTTTCGCCGGGTCTTGGCAGTGTGGCATTTGGCAATCGATATTAACGATAGTCGCATCGGTCAGTGTGGTGGTGAAGAAATGCTCTTGCTTGCCTTCAACGGATGTGCGGTACCATTTCAGTTCCACTTTCGGCAACATTTCGCCAGACGCTAATGCGTTATACAGCAGCGGAACGGCTTTGTTTAACGCCACGGTGAAACGGAACGGCTTGTGCGCACGTTGGCCTGAAGGTTGACCGGATTGTGGGTCAGTCGGCACAGTCACAACGTGAGAAAACTCTTGCACTAACATTTGGTCTTCATGACCTTGTACATAGATGTTACCGACAGAATCCGCAGTAAATGCACCGGCAGTGATGTTGCCTTGGGTTTTTCCCTCAATGGAAATATAACATGGAGTTGGCATAGCGATATCCTTTATCCAGAATGACAAATTGGGTTAAGTCGACATAATTATCGATTAATTTTCGTCATCTCAGCCCGTGCGCACGGTAAGATTTGAGTTAAGGATGATAAAAGCAGATGAATAGCGTGTAAATACACGTACTACTTACGTATCTCTCTAGGATAAGTGACTTAGCGTAAACTGGTTGAAATATCGCTATATAATGCTAACAAAAACACCCTAAATAAGCAAAAACAGAATAATCATCGGACAAAAAACAGACTAAACCACGATAAGCCCAGTAAGTTCTAATGTACATAGAAATAAACTATGTTACTAAATATTACAGCCGATAGATATTGATGTAATGTATTGATTTAAAACGATTAAAATGAAAATCGTCAACTGATTTCACGATCAATGAAATTATCGGTCTAATTTGATAGTGTATTTAACTAGGTACTGCGTAATTACTAGTGATTAATATCGAAAAGTACTTTAGCAAACTGTAAATTTGCATTTTTTAGGAATGGTATAGACGCTTCACAATGATTTCGTAAGAAAGCAAATACAACAGAAATCGCCATGTTGTTCAAAAAAGCAAGGATCAACAGCTTCTAGCGCATTCAAATCTAAGTCTTCGGCTCAATTCTTAATTATTTATTATATTGAGGTTGCGTATATGTGCCTATTTAGCGTTAACTAATGGGTCAGAATCGATTCAATTATTATGTGAATAGCAAATAAAGGGGTAGACGTGAAATTAAAGGCAAAAGGGTTTCTATTTGATTTGGATGGCACATTGGCGGATTCGCTGGCAGTAGTTGAGCGTTGCTGGTGTAAATTTGGTGAGCGTATTGGTAAAAGTGCGGACGAAGTTATTAGCTATATTCATGGTAAACCAGCAATGACCAGTTTGCGCCATTTTTTACCCGAGGCGAGTGATGAAGAAATTATGGGTTATTTTCGCTGGTTAGAAAAAATGGAAAGCGAAGATGTGGAGGGCGTGGTTGCCCTGCCTGGCGCGATTGCCTTGCTATCACGTTTAAATGAAATCGGGGCTCCGTGGGCCATTGTTACCTCTGGTACAGTGCCAATTGCACATGGTCGTCAGCAAGCGGCAGGCCTACCAGAACCTAAGCACTGGGTGACATTTGAGAAAGTCACAAATGGGAAGCCTGATCCCGAGCCGTTTTTACTTGGGGCTCAAGCACTTTCTCTTCCTGCAAAATCCTGCATTGCCTTTGAAGATGCGCAGGCAGGCATCCATTCTGCATTAACGGCAGGTTGCCAAGTGGTCGCAGTTCATGCGCCAGAAGGCATGCCACGTCGTGATGAAATCCAAGTAATTGTGAGTTCATTAGCACAAATTTCCGTTACGGGGCCTGACAATAATGGTGATTATGAACTTTTCGTGTCTAATTTGACTTAATGGTGATTTAATCAAAGAAATTCTCCGTAAAACATGCTTAACTGAATAAAATACTTAGCAATGTTTTTTTTCGTCGAAAGGGGATATTTTGAACGGAGAATTGCTGTGGGTCTTGACCCTCCTATTAATTGCGATAGTTTTATTTACCACAAATAAGATCCGTATGGATGTGGTAGCGTTACTTGTCATTGTCGCGTTTGTATTGAGCGATACTTTAACGCTAGAACAAGCTACCGCCGGTTTTGCTGACCCTAACGTCTTGCTAATTGCCGCATTATTTGTCATCGGTGATGGCCTTGTTCGCACAGGGATAGCCTATCAAATGGGAGACTGGCTTGTTCGCGTTGCAGGAAGCAGCGAAAGCAAAATGTTAGTTTTCTTAATGCTTACCGTCGCTGGGCTAGGGGCTTTTATGAGCTCTACGGGGGTGGTGGCTATTTTTATCCCCGTCGTTTTAAGTGTCGCATCACGCATGAAAACATCCCCTAGCCGGTTAATGATGCCATTAGGCTTTGCCGGGTTAATCAGTGGGATGATGACATTGGTAGCAACGCCACCTAATATGGTGGTGAACAGTGAATTGGTACGAGAAGGGATCAAAGGCTTTCAATTTTTCTCTATTACCCCGATTGGTATTTTAGTTTTATTTGCGGGTATCGCCTACATGTGGCTGACAAGGCGCTGGCTAGGCAGTAATGAAACTGATAAACAACCAGTTAAATATCAGCGTACTTTCCGTGATTTAATTCGAGATTACAAGCTGACGGGCAGAGCTCGCCGTCTTGCTATCCGCAAAGGTTCCCCACTTATTGGCCATACTCTTGATGAGCTGCATCTTCGTTCTCGTTACGAAGCTAACGTGGTAGGGATAGAGCGTTGGCGTAAATTCCGTCGTGTGATGGTCAGCGCTACAGGGGGAACGGAGTTACGCGAGCGAGATGTCTTATTAATTGATATTTCTGTGAGTGATGACGACTTACGTCAGTTTTGTAGCGAACAACTCCTTGAACCCATGATTTTGCGAGGTGATTATTTTTCAGAGCAATCACGAGACGTAGGTATGGCTGAAGTCTCGATGAACCCAGATTCCGAACTATTGGGTAAATCGTTAAAGGATATTAAATTTCGTACTCGCTATGGTTTGAACGTTGTTGGTATTCGCCGTGATGGTAAAGCATTGGATGGAAAGTTAGTTGATGAACCGCTTAGGCTGGGGGATATTTTATTAGTCATTGGTGACTGGAAATTAATTCGGATTTTATCAACAAAGCCGCGTAACTTTATTGTCCTGAATCTCGCTGCTGAAGTCGAGGCTGTTGCACCTGCCGCCTCTCAAGCTCCTCATGCTTTATTTTGTTTGGCGCTCATGGTCGCGATGATGGTGACCAATGAAATTCCTAATTTTATTGCTGCGCTGATTGCCTGTTTGCTTATGGGAAAATTTCGCTGTATCGACATGGAAAGCGCGTATAAATCCATTCACTGGCCGAGTATTATATTGATTGTTGGGATGATGCCTTTTGCGCTCGCATTGCAAGAAACGGGCGGGATAGCACTTGCGGTTGATGCATTAATGAAGATAGCTGGGGGGTTAGGGCCGCATGTTATGTTGCTGTGTTTATTTATTCTTTGCGCCACGATTGGTTTGTTTATTTCCAACACTGCAACAGCGGTATTGATGGCGCCAATTGCAATTGCCGCAGCACGTCAAATGGAGGTTTCACCGCTGCCATTTGCCATGGTTGTTGGTATTGCGGCATCAGCTGCTTTTATGACGCCAGTGTCTTCCCCCGTGAATACCTTAGTTCTTGGTCCTGGTGGTTATAAGTTTTCTGATTTTCTGAAAATTGGAGTGCCTTTTACCATTATTGTGATGTTCATTAGTATTGCAGTCATTCCCATTTTATTTCCTTTCTAAATTTAAAATACGATATAAACATCGGCTCTATAACTGAGTTATTTAATCAGTTATAGAGTGCGTTATAAAATATTAATTTATTACTCCAATTAAGATTGGAAAAAAAACTTCTTTTGATAGCATCAAGTTATTCTTAATGAATTTTTTTATTCAATAGGAATAAATGGCTAATATTTTTTACAGTTGACTAAAACTGACTCTGTGAAATATAAAAAAGAGGTTATTTAAAATGCAACAAGATAAACATACGGATTTATATAGATTTAAATTGGGTATTTGTGATTTTGAAAATTATTGGGGAGAGCGATTAGTATCAGTTGAAATTATTCATTTCTTATCAGGTATATTGAATAGAAAAGAACAATATAGTGTTTCAAAGACTATCGTGGACATTGCTGATAAAACAAAAGTTTATCATGCGTTATCATTTCCACATCTTAATGGAATAGCAGAAAATTATGATTATTGGCGGGTGAAAATAACGACAGAAAGTGGCAAAACCTATAAAAGCCAAAATCGGTTCTATTGTTCATTATCTGAAAGTGATAATAACAAAGTTATATTAGGTGTTAATGGCGAAGCAAAAACACTTTACGTGGCATTCCCATCATCATCAGGCTGTAGTACACCATTAGTATTGGTCTAATGAATGTATGTAGGAATAGAAGTGTATTCCTACATGTTATAATAGTTACTAATTGCTAATTTCATCTAATGAAAGTGTAAAGCTAGGCACAAAGACTTTCATAAAGTATTCCATTTCTGGGCTATTTCTTTCCGCTAACATTTTTTCTAGGCGCCTTTTGGCTAACTTAAATTCACTGTTGCCTGCGGATAGCTCTTCCAAACATTTTAAGTAGGCACACAGCGTATCCGCTTGCTTAACAATAAAATGCTCTTCTTCTGATTGTATGTCTTCTATCAGCAGCGCTTTAAAATCCTCTTGTAACTCCTCTGGGAGCATATCTAATAGCTTTTGCTGAGCGAATTTCTCTATTTTTTTGTATTCATGGGCAATTTGCTGATTATGATATTTAATCGGTGTTGGTAGGTCACCGGTAATCACTTCGCTAGCATCATGGTACATCGCATACAATGCGATTTTTTCGGCATTGACATTCCCTGAGAATTTACGGTTTTTAATGATTGCGAGCGCATGGGCCACCATGGCTACTTGAAGGCTATGTTCAGAGACATTCTCGATTCGGACATTGCGCATTAACGGCCAGCGGTGGATTAACTTCATTCTAGCTAGGTGGGCGAAAAAGTAGCTCATAAGTCCTCTTTTATGGTGTCTGCAAACAACAAAAATTATAACGGAAATAATGTGACTGTGATATAAATTTATTGTTTTTTAATAAGTTACTATTCAAAGATTATATTTTAATATTTATCAATCAAACCAAGACCATCTTAATAATAACATCTAATTTAGATTGTAAGTTAACTGATATTTTAATTGTGTTGAATTATATAATCAAAAAAATATAATGAATGTTCAATCCAGAAATAAAGAGGCAGTATGAAATATTTTCCATTTATATTATTGGGTTTTTTCCTGGTGGCAATTTATTTTATTTCCATTCTTTAATCATCAGAATAATACAGTCTATTAATGATGGCTAGATTTAGAATATTAAAAGCCTCCAGAATAGGAGGCTTTTATTTTATATATTGACGCTAATTTTATTGGCGATAACCTTCAAGGAAACGGCCAAATTTGCTAATCGCCATTTCAAGGTCGTCCGCATAAGGTAATGTGACAATTCTAAAATGGTCGGGTTCAGGCCAATTAAATGCGGTCCCCTGAACTAATAGCACTTTTTCTTGCAATAACAGGTCTAAAATCATTTTCTGGTCGTCATAGATATTAAATCGTTTAATATCTATTTTCGGGAACATATAGAGAGCACCTTGCGGTTTGACGCATGAAACGCCCGGTATTTGGTTGATCAATTCCCATGCACGATTACGTTGCTCGTATAAACGCCCACCCGGCTGAATGAATTCGCTAATGCTTTGATAGCCGCCAAGTGCAGTTTGAATAGCATGCTGCATTGGAACGTTAGCACACAGGCGCATCGAGGCCAGCATTTCTAAACCTTCAATATAGCTTTTAGCATGTTTTTTCGGGCCGTTTAATACCATCCAACCTTGGCGGAAGCCAGCGACGCGATACGTTTTAGATAACCCATTGAATGTGATGGTTAATAAATCAGGGGCGAGGGCAGCAATCGAGTGATGTACGGCATCATCATAAAGAATTTTATCATAAATTTCATCAGCATAGATGATAAGGTTGTGCTGACGAGCCAATTCGACAATTTCCATTAATAGATCTTTACTGTAGACCGCACCAGTAGGGTTATTTGGGTTGATAACTACAATACCACGCGTTCTTGGGGTGATCTTTTTACGAATATCTTCAATATCAGGCATCCAACCTTGCTGCTCATCACACATATAATGAACGGCTTTCCCACCAGAAAGGGAAACTGCAGCAGTCCATAGTGGATAATCAGGGGCAGGCACTAACATTTCATCGCCATTATTAAGCAGTGCTTGCATTGCTTGGACGATAAGTTCAGATACACCATTACCAATGTAAACATCTTCTACCGTCATTTCGTGAATACCACGAGCTTGGTAGTGCTGGACGATAGCTTTACGTGCAGAATAGAGCCCTTTGGAATCACAATAGCCTTGAGAGCTTGGCAGATTACGTAAGACATCGACTAGGATTTCATCCGGGGCTTCAAAACCAAACGGGGCCGGGTTACCAATATTGAGTTTGAGGACTTTGTTGCCTTCTTCTTCTAGGCGCTTAGCTTCTTTTAATACGGGCCCACGAATGTCATAGCAAACATTATCGAGCTTACTGGATTTAGTTAGATTATTCATAGTTATCTCATTCCCCTAAGGGTTATATTGGTCGAACCGACTTTATTCCTTTACTGTACTCTTCCCTCAGAAGCTTTTGAAGATGCAAGGTTATTTTTGGTGTAAAAGGTTGGTTTACGCGTAAATGTAATGTTTGGTATCTTATTATATCGCTTAAGTAGGCTATTAGTTCTTAAAATATGCGTTTAGTTGAACTATAATTTTAATATTCTTTGATGTTTTGGAGTATAAAAAGAAAAAAAAGCATAAAAATGCTGAAGAAGGAAAAATTGTATCAAAATGTAATATTAAGCATTGAATGGTTAAATCAGACATGGTTTTTTTGCTGTAATGGCCTTTTTTTATAATAATTAGTGTGTTTTTGTTAGTAATATTGATTGTTTCGAGGTGTTTTTTTTAACGAAAAGTGCTGCTTAAAATTTTAACTATTTGATATTTATATCTATTATAAAATAGTGAAACGAATTTTATAATGTGCTTACATTAAAATAATTGCGATTACATTAAATATGTTACTATTTAGGCGAATCTTATAAAGCACGTTTAGCTTGTTTTTAGTAAAACCTCGCCTTTTTATTAAGATTATTTGATTTTTGGAAGTATGCTATTTGTACACATGGCTTATTATCAATGAATAACGAGCAGGGTGCAAAAAAGTAAAATAATGAGAAGTTATTGCAGATCTATGGATTAGAAATGCACTTGCTTAGTAGTCGCTATAAACTCGCTGATTCTCATGGAGGAGAGCAGAAACACCAGGTAACATAAAATTATATAAGAGAATGAACGATGATAAATTCCAATCGTCCCATCATGAACCTAGATCTTGATTTGCTACGTACTTTCGTTGCTGTCGCTGATCTTAACACATTCGCAGCTGCGGCTGCAGCTGTTTGTCGAACACAATCTGCTGTGAGCCAGCAAATGCAACGCTTAGAGCAATTAGTTGGCCGTGAGCTTTTTGCTCGTCATGGGCGAAATAAGTTGCTCACTGCACATGGATTACAATTACTGGGTTACGCAAGGCAAATACTGCGTGCCAATGATGATGCAACAGCATCATTAACTTATAATGACGCAGATGGTGAATTGCGTATTGGTGCATCTGATGACACCGTCGATATCTTATTACCTTTCCTGCTTAATCGTATCGCGTCTGTTTACCCAAGAATTGCGGTTGAGGTGCGTATTAAACGGGCTCAGTTTATTGAGTCAATGCTCGATAACCATGAGATAGACCTTGCTTTAACAACGGCAAGAATTAGCCATCATCCCAAAACGGCTTTAAGAACAGTGCCTGTTTTGTGGCATAGTGCACCAGATTTTCAATTACGTCCTAATGAGCCTGTCCCATTAGTGGTTATGGACGAAACTAACCCATATCGTAAACTTTGTACAAGTGCACTTGATGACGCAGGTTTGTCATGGCATGTGGCGTATGAAGCCGCTTCTTTACCTGCTGTTCGCGCAGCGGTAAATGCAGAAGTTGGGGTAACAGCAAGGCCTATGGAAATGCAAAATGCGGATTTACGCATCTTGAATGAAACTGATGGGTTGCCACGTTTACCTGATATTCAGTATTGGTTGTATAAGAATGCAGATGAGCAAAAAGATTTTGTTCTTACGGTATTCGATGCGATTGAAAACAAAAAAATCCCTTATGTTGCAACCCCAGTAAGTGAATTGGTGGATATCAACGAAGAAGGTAATTAACTTAATCGATTCAACTTATTACATTAAGCATAATATTTAATCGATTTAGTGTACTGACGGCAATTCCAATTATTTTGGGATTGCCGTTTTTTTATATTCTTTTTGTCCGTTTATTTCTGAATCACTTGTTTGTGATCAATGTGTTATTGCCCGTGTTCAAATAAAATCAATGTGTTAATCACAGTCTAAATAAGCTGCTACTGAGATTGAGATGGCTTTCATTGGATGAATGACTCCCTCACGAGTAGGTTAAGCGGTTTGATGCAGATGAACGTGGCTCGCTGCCGATGACTGAAACGATTATCTCATACAGTGAAACAAAATTTTCAATATTGGGAAATCGCATCGAGAAATTTGTGCTTGCGGGTGTTTAAATAATCCTCAGTGATATTTTTAATAGGTTATCAAATTCAAATTTATCAATTTTTTATCGATATTTGGTCATAAAAAAAACAATTAACCACTTAATAAGTATGGTTAAATAAGAAAGACCATGAAATAATTGTGATGTAGCTGGCATAACCTGAATTTCATTGTTTAGTTAATGATTTGTTATGTTGTTAACAATGTTTTTTTATTGAATAGATAAAATAGCACTGGAATGTCAGGTAGTTACTTGAAGTCATGCGTTAAAAAGAGTTAAGAAGACTTAAAGTTAAATTGAATGCTATGTAAACAATTTGAGTACTTTTTCAATAAAAGTGTGCGTTAGATCAAATAAAAAGCGCAATTTTTCATCTGTTAAGACAGGTTTTTCCTGAGATAATGGTGTAGTAAAAACGAATAATCAGTTAAACTAGTTTGCGTGTTTACTTGAGTATCATTACACTGACACGTTTTAGCAGATTATGGGTACTTTTTGTTGTTCCGTTGTTTTTGTAGTGTGAAGTTTTTGTAATAAATACGGGTTATTTTACTTAATTTAAGTAAGGTAAATTGTAATGAGAGAGGACAAACCAAACGCAGTCAACAGACTGATTTAAGTTTGGTGATATTTTAGTTTGTGATCAATTTTGGTCTTTCTTCTCGATTAACTGGGCAATTGTGGTGCAATACTGCCGTGATGTAAAAAAGAGCAGTTAACACACCATAAGTAATGAGTAAGCAACGAGTATGTCTACATCAATCCTAGCGTTAGCCCATAACTGGGCGTTTGCGATATTCCTTATCGGCACTATCGGTCTTTGTGCTTTCATGTTGGTCGCGGGTCACTTTTTAGGTAGCCGCGCCAAAGCCAGAACAAAACACGTTCCTTATGAGTCAGGTATCGACTCGGTCGGTAGTGCACGTCTCCGCATGTCCGCTAAGTTTTACTTAGTCGCCATGTTTTTCGTTATCTTCGATGTTGAAGCCATGTTCTTATTTGCATGGTCAGTTGCCATCCGCGAAGCCGGTTGGGTAGGTTTCATCGAAGCCGCGATCTTTATTTTGGTATTGTTGGCGGGACTGTTTTATCTCGTCCGCGTTGGGGCATTGGATTGGACTCCAGTCCGTTCCCGCGGAAAAGTAAAGCATCCTAGTGAAGTTATTAAAATCAGCAATCGTCATCCGCAGTAAAAAGCGAGGCATTATACAATGGATTATACGCTCACCCGCATAGATCCGAACGGTGAGAACGACCGTTACCCACTGCAAACCCAGGAAATCGTAACAGATCCACTGGAGCAGCAAGTTGAAAACAGTGTTTACATGGGGAAACTTTCTCATGCACTTCACGATGTGGTTAACTGGGGGCGCAAAAACTCTCTCTGGCCATATAACTTTGGTCTTTCATGTTGCTATGTAGAAATGGTGACTTCGTTCACGGCTGTTCATGACGTCGCCCGCTTTGGTGCAGAAGTACTGCGTGCTTCACCTCGTCAAGCCGATTTCATGGTAGTAGCAGGTACTTGTTTCACAAAAATGGCACCTGTTATTCAACGTCTGTATGACCAAATGCTTGAACCAAAATGGGTTATTTCCATGGGTTCATGTGCCAACTCTGGTGGCATGTATGACATTTATTCTGTTGTACAAGGCGTCGATAAATTTATTCCTGTGGATGTATATATCCCAGGTTGCCCACCACGCCCAGAAGCCTATATGCAGGCTCTGCTTCTATTGCAAGAATCTATCGGTAAAGAGCGTCGTCCGCTGTCTTGGGTCGTTGGAGACCAAGGGGTTTACCGTGCCAATATGCAATCAGAAAGAGAAAGAAAGCATGGTGAGCGTATTGCAGTGACAAACCTGCGTACACCAGACGAAATTTAAGGCTTAAAGCCATACAGCGTAACAGAGCAATGTTGTTGCGAAATAATAAACCTGATCAAGCGTTATGGTGAAGAATGATGACAGATCAGATAGCGCAAGCGAGTAGTAACCAGCCAGGATGGCAGACACAGGATCACTTAAACGACCCTGTGCTTCTGGAACTGCGCAATCAATTTGGGCCGGATGCCTTTTCTGTTCAAGCAACTCGCACTGGTATGCCAGTGGTTTGGGTTCGCCGTGAGCAGTTGCTGGAAGTGATTGATTTTCTAAAGAAATTACCGAAACCGTATGTCATGTTATTTGACTTGCATGGGGTAGATGAACGTCAACGAATTCACCGTCAAGGTCTGCCAGAAGCAGATTTTAGTGTTTTCTATCACATCATCTCCATCGATCGTAACCGCGATATCATGTTAAAAGTCGCTCTTAATGAGAAAGACTTAAACGTGCCTTCTATTGTTTTACTGTTCCCGAATGCGAATTGGCATGAGCGTGAAGTGTGGGACATGTTCGGTATAACGTTCCAAGGTCACCCGAATCTACGCCGCCTTTTAATGTCACCAAACTGGGAAGGTCATCCACTGCGTAAGGATTACCCTGCGCGTGCGACTGAGTTCGACCCTTTTGTGCTGACTAAGCAGAAACAAGATCTGGAAATGGAAGCCTTGACTTTCAAACCAGAAGAGTGGGGCATGGCACGCGGAAATGAAAACGAAGATTTCATGTTCCTGAACTTGGGGCCAAACCACCCATCCTCTCACGGTGCGTTCCGTATCGTACTGCAATTGGATGGCGAAGAAATTATCGACTGCGTACCGGATATCGGCTACCACCACCGTGGTGCTGAAAAAATGGGTGAACGCCAGTCGTGGCACAGCTACATTCCTTACACTGACCGTATCGAGTACCTCGGTGGTTGTGTGAATGAAATGCCATATGTGTTAGCCGTTGAAAAATTGGCAGGCATTGAAGTGCCAGATCGCGTCAAAACGATCCGTGTCATGCTGTCTGAGTTATTCCGTATCAACAGCCACTTACTGTACATCAGTACGTATATCCAAGACGTTGGTGCGATGACCCCCGTCTTCTTTGCGTTTACTGACCGTCAAAAAGTCTACAACGTGATTGAAGCGATTACTGGTTTCCGTATGCACCCTGCATGGTTCCGTATCGGTGGTGTCGCTCACGACTTACCGCGTGGTTGGGAAAAACTGCTGCGTGAATTATTAGACTGGCTGCCAAAACGTTTAGAGTCTTATGTCACTTCCGCACTGAAAAACTCCATCTTAAAAGGTCGTTCTATTGGGACAGCAATGTACTCAAAAGAAGAGGCGTTGGCATGGGGTGTAACAGGGGCTGGATTACGTGCGACAGGCGTTGATTTTGACGTGCGTAAATGGCGTCCATATTCAGGCTATGAAAACTTTGAATTTGATATCCCTATCGCTCATAACGGTGACTGTTATGACCGTGTGATGATCAAAGTTGAAGAGATGCGCCAGAGTATTCGTATTCTTGAACAATGTTACAAGAATATGCCAGAAGGCCCATTCAAAGCTGACCATCCACTGACAACTCCGCCACCAAAAGAGCGTACGTTGCAGCATATCGAAACCCTGATCAACCACTTCTTGCAAGTGTCTTGGGGGCCTGTGATGCCAGCAAATGAGTCATTCCAGATGGTTGAAGCGACGAAAGGTATCAACAGCTACTACTTAACCAGTGATGGCAGCACAATGAGCTACCGTACGCGTATTCGTACGCCGAGCTATGCTCACTTGCAGCAAATTCCTGCGGTTATCAGAGGTAGTTTAGTTTCAGACTTAATCGTCTATCTGGGTAGTATCGATTTTGTAATGTCGGATGTGGATCGCTAACCATGCATAATGAACATAACGAAAATGAGAAGCACAACGAGCTCAATGTCGTGAATGTGTTTGAACCGCAAGTCAATCATGGCTTTGTCTTAACCGAGAAAGAGCGCGAAGAGATTGAAGGTGAGAAACACCATTACGAAGATGCACGTGCTGCCTCAATTGAAGCACTGAAAATTGTGCAAAAAAACCGCGGTTGGGTTGAAGATGGTGCGATCCATGCTATCGCTGACGTCTTAGGTATCCCAGCCAGTGATGTTGAAGGGGTGGCGACATTCTATAGCCAAATCTTCCGCCAACCAGTGGGTCGCCACATTATTCGCTATTGCGACAGTGTTGTTTGCCATATTACAGGTTATCAGGGCTTAGAAGCTGAAATCATTAAACAGCTTAATATTCGCCCGGGTCAAACAACAGATGATGGCCGCTTTACGTTGCTGCCAACCTGTTGCTTGGGTAACTGTGACAAGGGTCCAACGATGATGATCGATGATGACACTCACAGCTACGTGCAGCCTGAGAATATTCAAAAATTACTGGAGCAGTATCCATGACAAATTCTGTTAATCCAGTGATCCGTACTGCCGAAACTCATCCTCTAACATGGCGTTTGCGTGATGACAATCAGCCTGTTTGGTTAGATGAGTACCGCAGTAAAAACGGATACAAAGGTCTTGAGCGTGCGCTCAAAAGTATGGCACCGGATGAAGTTGTGAACCTTGTGAAGGACGCTGGCCTGAAAGGGCGTGGCGGTGCAGGCTTCTCAACGGGTCTGAAATGGAGCCTGATGCCAAAAGACGAGAACATGAAACTGCGTTACTTTTTATGTAATGCGGATGAAATGGAACCGGGTACTTATAAAGACCGCCTATTGATGGAACAACTCCCTCACTTGTTAGTTGAAGGGATGGTTACAGGTGCTTATGCACTTAAAGCCTACCGTGGTTATATCTTCTTACGGGGTGAATACGTTGAGGCGGCGCAGCATTTACGTCGCGCTATCGAAGAAGCCAAAGCGGCAGGTCTATTAGGCAAAAATATCCTCGGTTCGGGTTTCGATTTTGAACTGTTTGTTCACACCGGCGCTGGGCGTTATATCTGTGGTGAAGAAACTGCATTGATTAACTCCTTAGAAGGTCGCCGTGCTAACCCGCGTTCTAAGCCACCATTCCCTGCCACATCAGGTGCTTGGGGAAAACCAACTTGCGTAAATAACGTTGAAACCATCTGTAACGTGCCAGCCATTTTAGAGCACGGAGACCAATGGTATATCGATTTAAGCGCAGGTAAGAGTAAAGATGCGGGTACTAAACTGATGGGCTTCTCTGGCCGAGTGAAAAACCCAGGTCTGTGGGAATTGCCATTTGGCACCACGGCACGTGAAGTGCTGGAAGATTACGCAGGTGGTATGCGTGATGGCCTGAAATTAAAAGCATGGCAGCCGGGTGGCGCAGGGACAGACTTCCTGACCAACGACCACCTCGACTTACCGATGGATTTCGAAAATATTGCCAAAGCAGGAAGCCGTCTTGGGACTGCATTGGCGATGGCGGTTGATCATGAGATCAACATGGTTTCTTTAGTGCGTAACTTAGAAACCTTCTTTGCCCGTGAATCCTGTGGTTGGTGTACGCCGTGCCGTGATGGTTTGCCATGGAGTGTGAAAATTTTACAAGCGCTGGAAAAAGGAGAAGGGCAGCCGGGGGATATTGAAACCCTAGAGCAGCTGTGCCGTTTCTTAGGACCGGGTAAAACTTTCTGCGCTCACGCACCGGGTGCGGTCGAACCGCTACAAAGTGCCATCAAATATTTCCGTGATGAATTCGAAGCGGGTATCTCGCAAAAAGATCTGCGTAACATCGTGCAGATTGCAGGTATCCAACCCAACTTGCTTAAGCAGCGCTGGTAATTATTTAGCGATTGAGCAACCGCTAAAGAGATTTTTCACGAAGAACGTATTTTTGATTAACGCCTGCTTTATGCGGGCCTTTGGGAAGCATGCTGACTATGGCTACAATATATGTAGACGGCAAAGAATATGACGTAAACGGGTCTGAAAACCTGTTACAAGCCTGTCTTTCTCTCGGGCTAGATATTCCTTATTTTTGCTGGCATCCGGCGCTGGGAAGCGTTGGCGCTTGCCGCCAGTGTGCGGTTAAGCAGTATCAGAACGCAGATGACACTCGCGGTCGCCTAGTAATGTCTTGTATGACACCCGCAACGGAAGGGACTTACATCTCAATTGATGATGAAGAAGCCAAACAATTCCGTGAAAGTGTCGTGGAATGGCTGATGACCAACCACCCTCATGACTGCCCAGTCTGTGAGGAAGGCGGTAACTGCCATCTACAAGATATGACGGTGATGACCGGTCATAATATGCGTAAATATCGTTTTACGAAACGGACTCACATTAACCAAGATCTCGGTCCATTTATTAGTCATGAAATGAACCGTTGTATCGCGTGTTATCGTTGTGTTCGTTACTACAAAGATTACGCAGATGGCACGGATTTAGGGGTTTATGGGGCACATAATTATGTGTATTTCGGTCGTACTGAAGACGGTACGCTGGAAAGCGAATTCTCCGGTAACTTAGTTGAAGTTTGTCCTACTGGGGTATTCACCGATAAAACCCATTCAGAGCGCTATAACCGTAAATGGGATATGCAATTTGCACCGGGTATCTGTCAACAGTGCAGTATCGGTTGTAACACCAGCCCAGGTGAACGTTATGGTGAAATCCGTCGCATTGAAAACCGTTATAACGGCTCGGTAAACCACTATTTCCTGTGTGACCGTGGTCGCTTTGGTTATGGTTACGTCAACCGTAAAGACCGCCCTCGCCAAGCCGTACTCAATAAAAATGGCGTTAAGAACGTGATTTCGGCTATCGAAGCGATGCAAAGTGGTGCGCAAATTATCAATCAAGCGAAAAAAATGATTGGTATCGGTTCGCCGCGTGCTAGCGTTGAAAGCAACTATGCATTGCGTGCGTTAGTCGGCGCAGAAAACTTCTACTCAGGTATTTCTGCGGGTGAGCAAAGCCGTTTAGCACTGATGCAAAACATTTTGCAAAATGGGGGGATCTATACCCCAACACTGCGTGAAGTGGAAGGCTATGATGCGGTACTGGTACTGGGTGAAGATTTAACTCAGACAGGCGCACGTATGGCGTTATCTGTCCGTCAAGCAGTGAAAGGCAAAGCTCGTGAAATGGCGGCAGCACAGAAAGTGGCTGACTGGCAAATCGCGGCAATCATGAATATTGGTCAACATGCAAAATACCCACTGTTTATCACCAACGTTGATGATACTCGTTTAGACGATGTGGCTGCCTTTAATTACCGTGCACCAGTTGCTGACCAAGCGCGTTTTGGCTTTGCTATCGCCAATATGATTAACGGCGAAGCCCCTGCGGTGAATGATTTACCGGCAGACTTAAAAGCCAAAGTGGAAACCGTCGCTCAGGCATTAGCGGGCGCGAAAAAACCATTAATTATTAGTGGTAGCCACAGTGCAAGCGAGGCAATGATCCAAGCGGCCGCTAACGTGGCATTTGCACTGAAAGCGAAAGGTGCGAATGTTGGGTTATCTTACTTAGCGTCTCATGCTAATAGCTTCGGTCTGGCAATGATGAACGCACAACCACTAGACAGCGCATTAGCTCGTATTGAAGCGAATGAAGCTGATGTGGCTGTTGTTATCGAAAACGACCTGTACCGTCATAGCAGCGTGGATGCCGTCAATAGTGCATTAGCGAAATTGAGTCACTTGATTGTTGCGGATCATCAGCAAACTGACATCATGGATAAAGCAACATTAGTTCTGCCAGCAGCAAGTTTTGCTGAAGCAGACGGTACGTTGATTAACCAAGAAGGTCGCGCGCAACGTTTCTTCCAAGTTTTCGACCCAACGTATTACGACAAAGCTATCGTGATGAACGAAAGCTGGCGCTGGATGCATTCACTGCAAACGGAAGCGCAAGAGCGTGATGCAGATTGGTCTCAACTGGATCACGTTATCGCTGATTGTGTTGCCGCAATGCCACAATTCTCAGGTATGGTGGATGCTGCTCCGAAAGCATCTTTCCGTATTCGAGGTCAAAAGCTGGCGCGTGAACCACATCGTTACAGTGGTCGTACAGCGATGCTAGCAAATCAATCTGTCCATGAGCCTCGTCAACCGCAAGATATTGATTCTCCATTTGCTTTCTCAATGGAAGGGAACAACAGCCCAACCGCGCCACGCCAGCAAATTCCATTTGCATGGGCACCAGGTTGGAACTCACCGCAAGCCTGGAACAAATTCCAAGCCGAAGTGGGGGGACATCTATTATTTGGTGACCCAGGTATCCGTTTGTTCAATTCAACAGAAGGTAAATTGGCTTACTTCACTGAAATTCCAGCGGCTTATCAAGCCAGCGAAGCGCAGTGGGTTGTCGCACCTTATTACCACCTGTTCGGCAGTGATGAAATGTCACAGCGTTCAGAGGTGATCCAAGAGCGTATGCCAGAGCCATATATCATGCTGAACACGCAAGATGCTGCGTCACTCGGCCTGTCAGCGGGGACTAACGCTGAGTTTAGCTATGCAGGTCAAGCATTTAACTTGACTGTACGCCTCAGCAATCACTTGTCTACAGGTCAAATTGGCTTACCGTTAGGGATGCCGGGTATCGCACCTTCAATGGCTGGCGTGTCAGTCAATAATCTGCGGAGGGGAGCATGATGGATTGGATTTCGCCTGAAGTGATGGAAGTGTTAATTTCCATCCTTAAATCTGTCGTCATTTTATTGGTTGTTGTGACTTGTGGGGCCTACATGAGTCTGGGAGAACGCCGTATTCTCGGTCTATTCCAGAACCGTTATGGTCCAAACCGCGTTGGCCCATTTGGGATGGGCCAGTTAATCGCGGATATGTTCAAAATGCTGTTTAAAGAAGACTGGATCCCACAATTTGCGGATAAGAAAATCTTTACACTAGCACCCGTTATTGCATTTTGTTCATTATTCCTCGCGTTCGCTATTGTGCCTGTCAGCCCGACTTGGCACGTGGCAGACCTGAATATCGGGATTTTATTCTTCCTGATGATGGCAGGTCTGGCGGTGTATGCGGTGTTATTCGCCGGTTGGTCAAGTAACAACAAATACTCATTATTAGGTGCGATGCGTGCGTCAGCACAAACCGTGAGTTACGAAGTGTTCTTAGGGCTTTCTTTAATGGGTGTGGTTGCACAAGCAGGTTCATTCAACCTGATTGATATTGTGAACTCCCAAGAAGGCATGTGGAACATTATTCCTCAGTTCTTTGGTTTTGTGACCTTTGCGATAGCGGGCGTTGCGGTATGTCACCGTCATCCGTTTGACCAACCCGAAGCAGAGCAAGAGATTGCGGATGGTTACCACGTTGAATACTCAGGGATGAAGTTCGGTCTGTTCTTCGTCGGTGAGTATATCGGTATCGTAACGGTTTCAGCCCTGATTGTGACGCTGTTCTTTGGTGGCTGGCATGGTCCATTCCTGCCGTCATTCTTGTGGTTTGCTATCAAAACTGGCTTCTTCATGATGATGTTTATCTTGATCCGTGCCTCTTTACCGCGTCCACGTTATGACCAAGTGATGTCTTTCGGTTGGAAAATTTGCCTGCCGTTGACACTGCTTAATCTGCTGGGTACTGCAGCAGTGATTTTATACAACGCTCAGTAAGGGGTGATTGAACCATGACATTAAAAGAGTTATTGGTCGGTTTCGCCACCCAAGTACGTAGTATTTGGATGGTCGGCCTCCATGCGTTCGATAAACGCGAAACGCAAATGTATCCAGAAGAGCCGGTTTATCTGCCACCCCGTTACCGTGGGCGTATCGTGTTAACGCGCGACCCTGACGGTGAAGAGCGTTGTGTTGCGTGTAATTTGTGTGCGGTTGCTTGTCCAGTGGGTTGTATTTCACTGCAAAAAGCCGAGCATGAAGATGGCCGTTGGTACCCTGAATTTTTCCGCGTTAACTTTTCGCGCTGTATTTTCTGTGGTCTGTGTGAAGAGGCTTGCCCAACGACGGCAATCCAATTAACACCTGATTTTGAAATGGCCGATTGGAGACGTCAGGATCTGGTTTACGAGAAAAATGACCTGTTGATTTCAGGTCCGGGTAAATATCCTGATTATAACTTTTACCGTAAATCGGGTATGGCGATTGCAGGTAAAGACAAAGGTGAAGCGGATAACGAAGCGAAACCGATTAACGTCAAAGACCTGTTGCCATAAGGAGCGATATTCATGGAATTTACATTTTATATCGCCGGTCTAGTTGCCATTTTAGCAACTTTAAGGGTGATAACGAATACAAATCCGGTGCATGCACTGTTGTATCTGGTTGTTTCTCTGCTGGCTCTGTCAATGGTGTTTTTCTCCCTAGGTGCATATTTTGCTGGGGCGTTGGAAATCATCGTGTATGCAGGTGCCATTATGGTTCTGTTCGTGTTCGTCGTAATGATGCTCAATTTAGGGCGTTCTGTTCAAGAACAAGAGCGCGCTTGGTTGACGCCAAAAAACTGGATTGGCCCTGCGGTGTTATCCGCAGTTTTACTGGCTATCTTAGTTTACGGCATTACCTCGTTGTCTTATCAAGAAGGCATTGAGGGAACCATCATTGGTGCGAAAGAAGTGGGAATTAGCCTATTTGGGCCGTATGTTCTGGCTGTCGAATTGGCATCACTGCTACTGCTAGCGGGTCTAGTCGTCGCATTCCACGTTGGACGTGACCGTAAAGAAAACGGTGCTGATCTTGTCAGTGACCGTAATGCGGAGGAGCAAAAATGATACCTCTTCAACATGGTCTGATTTTAGCGGCAATTTTATTTGTAATGGGACTTAGCTGCCTTGTTATTCGCCGTAACTTGCTTTTCATGCTGATCGGACTGGAAATCATGATTAACTCAACTGCACTGGCATTTGTTGTTGCAGGGAGTTTCTGGGGGCAACCAGACGGCCAAATTATGTATATTTTGGCAATTGCACTGGCTGCAGCGGAGGCGAGTATTGGACTGGCGTTGTTACTGCAACTCCATCGTCATCGTCAGAACCTGAATATTGATAAAGTCAGTGAGATGCGCGGATGAACCTACTCTATTTAACTATTCTGTTGCCTTTACTGGGGTCGGTGTTGTTAGCCTTCTCCCGTGGACGCTGGTCAGAAAACGTTTCGGCCATTATTGGTGCGGGGTCGGTCGGCTTAGCGGCCATCGTCGCATTCTATGCTGGCAATGAATTTTTAGCTCAAGACGCAGGTAGCGTTTTCATCCAACCACTTTGGACTTGGATGTCTGTCGGTACCTTTAATATCCCATTCACCCTAATGTTAGATGGTCTGTCACTGACCATGTTAGGTGTGGTAACGGGGGTGGGCTTCCTTATCCACGTATACGCTTCTTGGTATATGCGTGGCGAGGAGGGTTACTCACGTTTCTTCGCTTACACTAACCTGTTTATCGCGAGTATGGTGGTCTTAGTCCTCGCTGATAACATGATGCTGATGTATCTCGGTTGGGAAGGGGTAGGGCTGTGCAGTTACCTGTTGATTGGTTTCTATTATACCAATCCAGAAAACGGTAAAGCCGCAATGAAAGCGTTCTTTGTAACGCGTATCGGTGACGTATTCCTCGCCATTGGTATGTTTATTCTGTGGAATGAGCTTGGCACATTGAATTTCAGCGAAATGGCGGTGTTAGCACCTCAGAAATTTGCTGAAGGTTCGAGTGCGATCAACTGGGCGACCTTGATGTTATTAGGTGGCGCAGTCGGTAAATCAGCACAGTTACCATTGCAAACGTGGTTGGCAGATGCGATGGCGGGTCCTACGCCAGTTTCAGCATTGATCCACGCCGCAACCATGGTAACGGCCGGTGTGTACTTAGTGGCTCGTACCCACGTTCTGTTCTTATTAGCGCCAGAAGTTTTACATTTAGTTGGCGTTGTGGGCGCGGTGACATTGGTACTGGCTGGGTTTGCTGCACTGGTTCAAACGGATATCAAACGTGTACTTGCATATTCCACCATGAGCCAAATCGGTTATATGTTCTTGGCACTCGGTGTACAGGCGTGGGATGCTGCAATTTTCCACCTGATGACACATGCTTTCTTTAAAGCGTTGCTGTTCCTGTCAGCGGGTTCGGTTATTTTGGCATGCCACCACGAGCAAAATATCTTCAAAATGGGTGGGTTGCGTAAGCAAATTCCATTTATCTACGCTGTGATGTTGATTGGCGGAAGCGCACTGGCAGCATTGCCACTGTTTACTGCTGGTTTCTACAGTAAAGATGCCATTTTGTGGGGTGCGCAGCTTGATGGACAAACTGTATTGTTGTGGGCCGGTATCCTCGGTGCATTAATGACCGCAATTTATACCTTCCGTATGATTTTCATCGTGTTCCACGGTGAAGCAAAAATCAAAGCGCATAAGGTTAAAGGCATCACTCACACATTACCACTGGGTATTTTGGCTATCCTTGCAACGTTTGTTGGTGCATTAATTCACCAACCACTCGAAGGGGTATTCCCTGCAGAAGCGGCTGGCAGTGAAGACGGTAAAGTCTTACTCGAAGCGATTTCTGGCGGGTTTGCTATCGCAGGTCTGTTGATTGCGGTATTCCTCTACCTGTTTAGACGTTCAATAGTCGATGCTATCGCAAAAACTGCAGTGGGTCGTTTCTTCAGCGCATGGTGGTATCAAGCGTGGGGCTTCGACTGGCTGTATGACGTAGTCTTTGTAAAACCGTTTAAAGGTATTGCATGGCTACTGGAAAGCGATCCGATTAACTCTCTGATGAATATCCCTGCACATCTTTCACGTTGGGCAAATAAAGGGCTTGCAGTGAGTGAAAACGGCCAAATCCGTTGGTATGTTGCCTCGTTGGGGCTGGGTGCAGTGCTGATTCTTGCTCTGCTGCTTTTGGTTTAATTAAGGGACACATTGCGCCATGCTATTACCCTGGCTAATACTCATTCCCTTCATCGGAGGCCTGCTAAGCTGGCAGGCTGACCGGTTCAGTCATCGCGCACCGCGTTGGATTGCACTGGCGACGATGGGAATAACATTGATACTTTCCGTGCAATTGTGGTTACAAGGGAATTACTCGCTTGTTAATCCACAAGGTATTCCACAATGGCAATCTGTTTTCTTGATGCCGTGGATCCCGTCATTGGGAATTGACTTTCATTTAGCAATTGACGGTTTATCACTGTTGATGGTCGTATTAACGGCTATCATGGGGGCTTTCTCGATTCTGAGCTCTTGGAGTGAAAACCAGAAGAACCAAGGTGCGTATCACTTTAACCTGCTGTGGATTATCACAGGGGTGATGGGGATTTTTACCGCGGTTGACCTGTTCTTGTTCTTCTTCTTCTGGGAGATGATGCTGATCCCAATGTACTTCCTGATTGCCAATTGGGGACACAAAGGGTCAGAAAACAGACAACATATCAAAGCTGCGACTAAGTTCTTCATCTATACGCAAGCGAGTGGTTTGATCATGTTGGTCTCCATCATTGGATTGGCACTAGCAAACTACAATACTTCAGGTGTATTAACATTCGACTATAACCAACTGCTGGGAGCAGAGCTCTCTAGCAACGTTGCGTTTATGTTGATGTTAGGCTTCTTTATCGCCTTTGCCGTTAAAATGCCACTGGTTCCATTCCATGGTTGGATGGCAGATACTCAGGAACAATCGCCAACAGCGGGTTCTGTAGATATCTCCGGTATCATGTTAAAAACCGCAGCATACGGTCTGTTACGCTTTACTTTGCCTCTGTTCCCTGAAGCCTCTATCCAGTTCACGCCAGTGGCGATGACGTTGGGTGTGATCAGTATCTTCTACGGTGCATGGTTGGCGTTCAAACAAACGGATATTAAACGTCTGGCGGCGTACAGTAGCTTATCCCACATGGGGTTTGTGACAGTCGCTATTTACGCGGGTTCAACCTTGGCTTACCAAGGTGCGGTGGTCCAGATGATCACCAACGGTTTGTCCGGTGCAGCCCTGATTATTATTAGTGGTCAGTTGTACGAACGCACACAAACCCGTGATATGCGTATGATGGGTGGATTATGGAAACGCATTAAATGGTTACCAGGAATGTCCCTGTTCTTTGCTGCGGCAACGTTAGGAATGCCAGGTACAGGTAACTTTATTGGTGAATTCATGATCCTGTTCGGTAGCTTCAGCCAATTCACGTTAGTGACCTGCATTATGGTCTTTGGTGTGGTGTTTGCGTCTATCTACTCACTGTGGATGATGCAACAGACTTACTACGGCACACCAAAATCAGAAAAAGAAATGAAAGGGTTAACGGCGCGTGAGTTTGGTGTGCTGCTGGCTCTGGCTGCTTTACTGGTTATCATTGGCTTCTATCCACAACCCATTTTAGATACATCAATGGGTTCAATGGAAACATTGCATAACCTGTATTCTGCTTCACTTACAACATTAGGGCTGTAATTCGCCATGACAATAACTCCTCAAGAACTGATCGCAATACTGCCACTGATGATCGTCGGGTTGACGGCAGTGGTTGTGATGCTGTCCATTGCGTGGCGACGCGATCACCTGACCAGTGCCGCGCTGACAGTATCTGGTTTTATTATTGCGTTGCTTTCACTCATTTGGGTGGCCGACGGCTACCTAATGGATGTGACTTCGCTTATCCGTGTTGATGGCTTTGCGCTGTTCTATAGTGCATTAGTCCTGATAGCGGGTATCGGAACGACTATCTTTGCTTACCACTGGTTAGAAGGTTTTGGTGATAATAGAGATGAGTTCCACTTGCTCGTTGCTATTGCAGTGGCGGGTGGTGTGCTGTTATCTATGTCAAACCATATGGCGTCGATGTTTATCGGTATTGAACTGATTTCATTGCCACTGTTTGGCTTAGTTGCCTATACCTTTGAGCGCAGTCGCACATTAGAAGCTGGGATCAAGTACATGCTGCTATCTGCAGCAGCGTCTTCATTCCTGTTATTTGGAATTGCGTTATTGTATGCAGAATCGGGTAGTTTAAGTTTTGCTGCGGTTGGTCAAAGTCTTTCTGATAACCAAATTCACGCACCTTTGGTGATGATTGGTTTCGGTATGCTCATTGTAGGCTTTGGTTTTAAACTGTCTCTGTTTCCATTCCAACTGTGGACACCAGACGTTTACCAAGGTGCTCCTGCACCAGTGTCAGCCTTTTTAGCAACGGGCAGTAAAATCGCTATCTTTGCCGTATTAGTACGTATCTTTCTGGAAGCACCAATCACCAATAGCAATACATTGTCGATTGTCATTTCAGTAATTGCGATAGCCTCTATTTTGTTTGGTAACTTACTGGCTATCACGCAAAAAAGTGCAAAACGTTTACTGGGTTACTCATCTATCTCACATATGGGATATTTATTGGTTGCTCTGGTTGCGCTTCGTATCGATCCGGTCGCTTCGCAAGTCACTATCGCAATCTACTTAGTGGGTTATCTATTTGCGAGTTTAGGGGCATTCGGTGTTGTGAGTATCATCTCAAGCCCTTACCGTGGTGATGACCAAGATGATTTCAGTGCATTCCGTGGGCTGTTCTGGCATAAACCTGTTCTCGCAACGGTAATGACGGTGATGATGCTATCACTAGCGGGTATTCCAATTACATTAGGCTTTATTGGTAAATTCTATGTGATTGCATCCGCGGTGAATGCAGAGTTATGGTGGTTAACAGGTGCTGTCGTTGTTGGTAGTGCAATTGGTTTATATTACTACCTACGCTTTATGGCTAGCCTATATAGCCGTGATGCAGAACATGCAGAACGTTATACAGGCCCTGAAAAAGCCACGCTAGGGACAGTGGTTGCTGTTATATGCGCCATTGCGGTTATCGTCTTTGGTGTGTGGCCACAACCCCTTATTGATATGACATCAACAGCGCTTGCTGTACTTAATTAATAGCTTCAAAAAATACTATTGTTAATAAACCGGTTACTTTAGAGTAGCCGGTTTTTTTTAATCAGGTAACTGGCGTTGATATTGATATTCCATGTCATCTAGGAATGACATAAGTACTTGACTTGCCATATTGATCTCTTGAATATTCAATGTTTTTTCAGACGATTTTTCATTAATGAAATGACACCATTCCGACCAATAATCTTTAATTAAACCTATCTGAGTGATAATTGACAGTTTTTGTGAGTCTATGATTGTTATTTGGTCAGCTAATAACATGAGTTGGGCTAGTTTAAATATCGTTTTATCAATGTGATTAACCTCTTCTTTTAACTCTAAAATTTGGTTTCCTAAATCTAATCTGACCTCGACAAGCTGTGCAAACTCTAAACCATCATCAATGACTGATAATAAATTCTTAATAAAGGCAACAGCTGATTTTAATATTTGTTTTTTATTCATTGGCATATCAATTGAATCAATTAATTCATCGTTTAATAAATGTTTTTTTAAAAAATCCGTGATTTTAGATTTTAAGATGATATCTTCTGCTGCGGTAATAACGGAGTGTTGTTGGTTGATTTCATTTATCTTTAAGATTTTATTGTTTTTAGATGTGACGAGAAGTTCTTTTTGCTCAGCATATTGATGTAATTTATGTTGATTGCTTTCTTCTAGGTGAATGAGTGATAAAGAATCAGTGGTATAACTGAATTTAGTGATTATTCTTTCCAGTTCTAATTTGAAATCAGTTAAATCCTCAATAAAACTTGTGACTAAAGATCCCTCTGGAATATTTGTATTTTCATTATTTAATTCACTTTTTAAAATGTAATTCAATTTTATTTTTAGCTTTGGTATCGAGTTTCTGATAGTCTCATTAATATTAAAGGTTTTACTTGCTATTTTTTGTATTTTACCGTGGATGATAAAATCATAATGTATTATATTTTTATTAAATGCGGAAATTTCATTTGACATATTCCTTAATTGATAAATATCAATCGGGGGCAATATGGGTAAGTCTAGCTTATCTTGCATATTAGTACCTTTTATTGAGGAGGGGTATTACTTAGTTGTGTTTCATCAAATAATTTTATTAAATGTGTTGAGTACTCTTGAATGGTATGCCATGATGCAATCACCCGTTTAAAATGGGTGATGAATTGAATAAGTTTGTCTGCATTATTAATTTTTTTGAAAACCTCGATTGATTGGGTTATTTCCGTGAGAAGAACGAGCCACATGTAGTCTAAATGGTCTACAGCGAGTCGGGCATCTTTAAAGAGACCATCAATTTTGTGAAGATTGATTTGAATGTCAAAAATGACTTTTTTGACAAATTCTTCTTTATTGATTTGATCGTTAATGGATTTTATTTCTGCTAATATTTCATTTTTTCTGGCTCGAATTTTTTCAGCCTTAGAGCCGAAAATACTGCCCGTAATAATGAGGCCGATGATACCACCCGCTAAGCCTGTGAAACTTAGCTTCACAAAGTGTGAATACTCTAGTTCTAGTTGCTGTAGCTCCTGTTTTTTCATTTTCAGTGATTCTTGTAAATAGGTATCTGTATTTTCACTATTAGCAGGTTCAAGTTGTTTATATAACCCTTTAATATTAAATAATAAAGATTCAACATGTTGATAATTATAGAGGTATCCTCCTGTAATATGTACCCTAAAATCTGAAATGATATTTTTAATATTACTTGTCTTAATGGATTGATCTTTAATATCATCTTTAATTAATTGCAAAATATTAATTAGTTCGGTAGCTATTTGTTGGTCATCATTTTGATAAAATATTTGATCTAACTCATTTTCATTAATGTCATTCAGACTATCTGATATTCTTCTCAAAATAGGCATGTGGTTTATATATTCAATAATTTGCCCACCTGTTTGAGTTATGTTTCGGCTAACGAGTGATAGGTTAATAGATTGTTCTTTAACATGTTGCTCGACATTGTCCCAGGTGTTGGCATGATCTCGAATGTTGATGATAGTATTAATTAATTCGTCTGTATCTATGGGTAAAGTGGTTGATGAGGTAATGCCAAACCATTTTAGAATGTCCTTTTTTTTCCAAGGTAAAGAGAGGGAAAAGTAAATGTGCCGACGTATACTCATTAAATCTTCTAATGTGAAAATACCGACTTCACGGGTTGAAAGTGCATCTTGATTCGTTAATAAGGCTATAGTTGTATGGCCTATATGTTCTTTTTCAATAATTCTGTCGTAATTTTCTTTTGTGTTCATTTTAAATTCCATGTTAATTAAGTTAAAGACAGTGTGCTAATTTTCATTAGCAATCTTGTATGCTTGAAGTGTCTATTTATTGTAAATGAAAATATAAATTTCATATTTGTTAACCTACTAGAAAATGACTGAAAGTTTTATACTAAAAAATGGAAAACAGAGCTAAAAAATAGCACTTGAAGAGGTTGGTATATGTTTAAAATATTATTGTTGTTTATATTTATTAATAAATCATTTATTTTTATGCTAAATAAAATGCTCAATAGAAATATCATGTTAATTAAAATACAAGATGGATTTCTTTTGGGATGAATAGGCTTTTCATGGCGTATTGACTTGACGAACAACAATAACTGCGTTTCAAAATGGAATTTTTTTTGGGTGAAAAACAAGCAGTTTAGGAAATAAAAATGAATAAAAGGGATGAAATCACATTTCACATTAATTAAATGAATAGAATACTGTGCAATATATATAATAAGCTATACTATCAATAGCCTGAAGGTCACTATGTGTGTAAACAGGTTTGTTTTGACGTAGTTGTTCTTGGCTATCGTCAATTGGGTTCTAAGTACTAAAATAGTGAAATATTATAAACAATTTTTTGATTGCCGGGGTTCGGCTTTTAGCGCGGAATGAGTGACATAGCATTTACTGTTAGTCATCAATGTATTAAAAATTTGTATTGCGCTATATAATAACGCGTAGTGAATTTGTGAGATGTAGCAGTGGGAATCTAAAGTGAACTATAAAAAATTTGATCGATTGATAACTGAAATTTTGGACCATTTGTCTACATTGACACTAAACACCAAAGCGTATACTCGTTTTGTCTGGCAGTTAGATGCGCAAACTACTTTCCCTGGTCTTTCATGGCTAGCGGCACAAGAAATCTACCCTCAATTTTACTGGTATCAACGGACGGGAGCCGAAGAATGCAGCGCTCTTGGAATGGTTAAGTCCTTTGATTCGATAGATACAGCACAAGCTTTTTTATCACAATATCCGAATGTGCCAGAGATGCGCCTATGGGGGCTTAATGGTTGGAATGCTGTTGGAGATGGAATCCCTGAAGAGATAAAACGCCAAGCAACTTTTTGTTTTTTGCCTCGAATTGAAATTCATCGGTTGCGTTCGACGATTAGCGTTAGTGTCAATATAGAAGGGGAAGAAGATCGCTTAAATGCTATCCATCTTTTACAGCAAGTAAAATCGGCTTCTCAAGAGACATTGACACTGGACGCCGATATTACTGCACAGGAACATATTCCTACGCATGATGAATGGTGCCGTTTATTAAATTGCGCTATTGATGACATGAAGTCAGGAAAAATGGAAAAAGTGGTTATGGCCAGGGAAACAAAACTCACCCTGTCTAAGCCAATTGCGGTTGCTGAGTTTTTAGCACAAAGCCAGCAGGTGAATCATCATTGTTACCATTTTATGATGGCCTTCAACGCACATTCAGGTTTTATTTCGTCAACACCCGAACGTTTATACTTACGTCAAGACGAACAACTGAACTCTGAGGCTTTAGCAGGAACCGTCGCTAATGACCCTGATGACATGGTCGCAGCGGAATACGCTAAATGGTTGATGGAAGATAAAAAGAACCAACATGAAAATTTAGTGGTTGTTGATGATATTTGCCAACAATTACAAGGAGCAGTGACAGGGGTTGATGTATCGTCGGCAAAAGTGATCCGCTTGAGAAAAATTCAACACCTTTACCGCTCAATTGTTGCGACATTAGTTAGCCCTTCTGATAGCGATTGTTTACAGCGTCTCCAACCCACAGCGGCGGTCTGCGGTTTGCCACGAAAGGTTGCACGGCAATTTTTAGCAGAAAATGAACCGTTTTCTCGTGGTTGGTATGCAGGAACAGGCGGGTTTATTAGCTTAAATAAAAGTGAATTCGCAGTCTCTCTACGTTGTGCACAGATAGAGGGAGCCCATGTCTCATTATATTCAGGCGCTGGCATTGTCAGTGGTTCAGACCCAGAGCAAGAGTGGATAGAAATTGAGAATAAAGCTGCTGGGCTAATGTCTTTATTTGGAAATAACTAAAAACCATAAAATAAAAATGGTTATTTTCTTTTTATTTCAATTAGTTCACCAAAAATTGTTCTGAGATCAAGAAATTTCTTTCAGCCAGTCTAAACTAATTGATAACTAATAATTTGCTGAGCATATTATGTCGAATTCTGCTTTTAATCTCCGTTGGGCTGAAGTAATAATTGAAGCACTATCTCGCCACGGAATGAAACATATCTGTATTGCGCCGGGCTCGCGCTCGACACCATTGACCCTTGCTGCCATTAGCCATGGGAAATTGCATTGCCATACCCATTTTGATGAGCGTGGTTTAGGGCATTTAGCGCTAGGCTTAGCAAAAGCCAGTCGTGAGCCTGTAGGGGTGATTGTGACCTCTGGTACGGCAGTCGCAAACCTTTATCCTTCTTTGATTGAAGCGGGTTTAACTGGTGAGAAAGTTATTTTTCTTACTGCTGACAGACCCCCTGAATTGATTGATTGTGGTGCTAATCAAGCTATTCGACAAACCCATATTTTTGCTTCCCATCCTACTCAAGCATTAATGTTACCAAGGCCGACACAAGATATTTCAGCTAAGTGGTTGGTAACAGCGATTGATAATGGCATGAATCAACTACACCATGGTGCATTTCATATTAACTGCCCCTTTGCCGAACCCTTGTACGGTGATATGGACGGGGAAGATGCATGGCAGGAAACACTCGGAGAGTGGTGGAATTCAAATCATCCGTGGTTAACCGAGCCATTAACGCATTCTGTTGCATTAGTTGCAGATTGGTATTTTTGGCGGCAGAAAAAAGGCATTGTGATTGCGGGACGAATGACCGCGAGCGAAGGTGAGTTAGTTGCCAAATGGGCTCAAGAACTCGGATGGCCCGTCATCGGTGATGTGCTCTCTCAAACGGGACAACCATACCCTTGTGCCGATTTATGGCTTCAACGCCCTGATACTCAACATATTTTAAAGCAGGCAGAATTAGTCGTTCAGTTTGGTTCAAGCTTAACGGGAAAACGGTTACTGCAATGGCAAGCCAATTGTGAACCGCAAGAGTATTGGATTATCGATTCGATACCTCAGCGGTTAGACCCAGCCAATCATATGGGAAGAAAGCTAACTTGCTCAATTAAAGGTTGGCTAGATAACCATCCTGCACAGCCGAGAAATTTGTGGTGTGAATCGCTGCTGACTTTAGCGCAAAAAACGCACCATCACGTGCGCCAACACTTGCATGAGCAGTTTTCAGAAGCCGCGGTGGCGCACCAATTACCTGAACTGCTGCCTCTTCGAGGCCAATTATTTGTCGGTAATAGCTTAATTGTCCGTTTGGTGGATGCACTGGCCCAACTTCCATTGGGTTATCCTGTTTATAGTAACCGAGGTGCGAGTGGTATTGATGGTTTGATTTCTACCATGGCGGGCGTTCAGCGAGCAACCGCACAGCCAACACTGGCTATCGTTGGAGATATTTCTGCACTCTATGATTTGAATAGTTTGGCGCTATTGCGAGAACCTTCCGCACCGACAGTTCTTATTGTTGTGAATAATAATGGGGGGCAGATTTTCTCAATGTTGCCTACACCAGATGAAGCAAGACAAAATTATTACTGTATGCCGCAAAATGTCAGTTTCGAGCCAGCGGCGAAAATGTTTGGCTTACAATATTGTGCTCCGACAGACTGGGGGACACTAAAAGAAACCGTACAACAATTTTGGCATCGTCAACAGGGCACCTTGCTGGTGGAATTACAGGTGGCAAGTGATGCAGGTGCGCGCACTTTAAAACAACTATTAAATGAAGTTGTGGATCTGTAATGTTATCCGCACAGAGACATCATTCTGCCTCATCCGCTCCTTGGATAATCTGGTTGCATGGTTTGTTAGGCAGTGCAGATGATTGGCTACCGGTGATTGAGCAAACAGGTGCTTTTCCATCGTTAGCTGTCGATTTACCCGGACATGGGGGTTCTCATTCAGAACCATGCCTAGGTTTTTCAGATTTTGATCAACAACTCAGCGCACTTTTACAGTATCATCAAATTAATGAATATTACTTGGTTGGCTATTCACTAGGCGCTCGGCTGGCGATGCATTTTGCCTGTCACTATCAACCTAACGGACTATTAGGGTTAGTGATTGAAGGTGGGAATGTAGGGTTAGCCAATGAACAAGAACGAACTGCTCGCGTTGCTAATGATGCGGCTTGGGCCCAGCGTTTTCGTTCAGAGCCGATTGACGAAGTGTTAGATGATTGGTATCAACAAACGGTATTTGCTGATTTGTCGGTGCTCCAGCGCCAACGTTTAATTCAATTACGTCGACAAAATAATCCGCAGAGTATTGCTGCTATGCTAGAAAATACATCATTAGCAAAGCAACCTTTTCTAGCGGACAAATTGCGTCAATTGACCTGTCCTTATCGCTATTTTTGTGGCGAAAAAGACCAAAAATTTCGAAGCGTTTCGCAACAATATACTTTGCCGTTAACGCTGATTGAAAATGCAGGGCATAATGCACATCGGGAAAACCCTATGGGCTATGCGGCTGCACTTCATCGTTTTTTATCATAAAGTGGTTAAAGGGATCTGATAATGATTTATCCAAGTGAAGAACAATTATACGCACCTATCGAATGGCAAGATTGCTCGACAGGGTTTGAAGACATTCGCTATCACAAATCCCCCGAAGGGATTGCAAAAATCACCATTAATCGTCCTGAAGTGCGCAATGCTTTTCGTCCACAAACCGTGAAAGAAATGATCCAAGCTCTATCTGATGCACGCTATGATGACCAAGTTGGAACTATTATTTTAACGGGCGAAGGTGAAAAAGCATTTTGTGCCGGTGGTGACCAAAAAATTCGTGGTGATTACGGCGGATATCGTGATGAAAGTGGTACACACCACTTAAACGTATTAGATTTCCAACGCCAAATTCGTACTTGTCCAAAACCTGTTGTCGCGATGGTCGCTGGTTTTTCTATCGGTGGTGGCCATGTATTACATATGATGTGTGACTTAACTATTGCCGCTGATAACGCAATCTTCGGCCAAACTGGGCCAAAAGTTGGTTCATTTGATGGCGGCTGGGGTGCATCTTATATGGCACGTATCGTAGGGCAAAAGAAAGCGCGTGAAATCTGGTTCCTATGCCGCCAATACAATGCACAAGAAGCATTAGATATGGGCTTGGTTAACACGGTTGTTCCATATGCAGATCTTGAAAAAGAAACGGTGCGCTGGTGCCGTGAAATGCTAGAAAATAGCCCGATGGCACTGCGTTGCTTAAAAGCAGCATTAAATGCGGACTGTGATGGACAAGCAGGTCTGCAAGAGTTGGCTGGTAATGCCACTATGTTGTTCTATATGACAGACGAAGGGCAAGAAGGCCGTAACGCCTTTAATGAAAAACGTGCGCCTGATTTCTCTAAATATAAGCGTAATCCATAATGCGTAAAGCCAAGATTTATTCGTTCAGCCTGCCGATGGAGGCAGGCGTTATCCTTCGTTATCAGCGGTTAAAAACGCGTGATGGGCTTTTGGTCTGTTTACAAGATGGGGATAACGAAGGTTGGGGAGAAATTTCGCCTCTACCTGAATTTAGCCGTGAAACATTAGAAGAGGCCACTGCCGAAACTATTGTACGACTGAATGAATGGGTGAAAGAAGGCAAAATTTCTAATAGTTTATTACCCTCAGTGGCTTTTGGCTGTAGTTGTGCTATCGCGGAGCTAACAGGGGAACTTCCCGAACAAGCGGATTACCGCAAAGCACCTTTATGTAGTGGTGATCCTGACGATTTAATCTTAAGCCTTGATGCAATGGAAGGTGAGAAAGTCGCTAAGGTTAAAGTCGGTTTATATGAAGCAGTTCGTGATGGTATGGTGGTTAATCTGTTACTAGAGGCTGTTCCAGAACTGAAATTGCGTCTGGATGCAAATCGCAGTTGGACTCGAACAAAAGCCGACGGTTTTGCTAAATATGTTAACCCTGACTACCGTGACCGAATCGCTTTTTTGGAAGAACCGTGTAAAACTCGTGAAGAGTCACTGCAATTTGCAGCAGAAACTGGCATTAGCATTGCTTGGGATGAAAGTGTACGTGAAGAAGGCTTTATGGTAGAGGCACAAGAAGGGGTGTCTGCGATTGTGATTAAACCGACCCTGACAGGCAGCTTGTCTTATTGCCGTTATTTGGCGGAAGAAGCCCATCGCTTAGGGTTACAAGCGGTGATCAGCTCATCTATTGAAAGTAGCTTTGGCTTAACACAACTTGCTCGTATAGCACACTGGTTAACCCCAAATACCATTCCAGGCTTAGACACAGTATCACTTATTCAATCTCAATTGGTACGGCCTTGGCCACAATGTGATATTCCGCTTCAGCAGTTAGATGATTTAACGCTTGTATGGCAGAGTTAGCACAATTTAAAGATTGGCCTTGGCAACATTGGGCCAATCTTCGTCCGAACTCAATCGCTCTAGTCACAGAGTCCCAAAGTATGACTTGGGAAAGTGTCAGCCAACAAATTACTGACCTCAGTACTTACTTTTCAATGCAAGGTGTAGAGCAGGGGCAGTGTATTGTTCTGCGTGGAAAAAATTCAGTTGAGTTATTGCTGAGTCAACTGGCTCTTATTGCGTGTGGTGCTCGTGTTTTACCACTAAATCCTCGCCTCCCAGAACGGTTATTAGCAGAATTATTACCTCATCTGAATATTAGTGCGGTAATTGATTTTACTGATGAATCAAATCTATTAGCAAATTATCGTAATTTAGATTATCAGCTCTATTATCATTTTATTGGTGATGAAGAGGTTGCTCTAACTGTTTTTCAAGAGGCTATTCAGCAGCCTGCCACATTGATTTTAACATCGGGGTCAACAGGCCTACCTAAAGCTGCCGTTCACAGTGTTGCTGCGCACTTAAATAGTGCTGAAGGTGTTGTTAATCTAATGAATTACCAGCAAGAAGATTGCTGGTTACTGTCGTTGCCGTTATTCCATGTCTCTGGTCAGGGTATTGTTTGGCGTTGGCTTCTGAAAGGGGGCTCACTTGCGGTAAAAGATCTTCCTTTGGCTCAAGCATTACATGAAGTTACTCATGCCTCTTTGGTACCAACCCAGTTATGGCGGTTATTAAATGATAAACGGGTGGTGGAGCTTACGCTAAAAGCTGTTTTATTGGGCGGAGCCAGTATTCCTTCAACGTTAACGGATCTTGCTCAACAACATGGTATTGCTTGTTGGAGCGGCTATGGCATGACAGAAATGGCTTCTACAGTTTGTGCTAAACGCGCCAATGGTAAAAAAGGTGTGGGCCTGCCGCTAAGTGGCAAGCAGGTTAGATTGGTCGATGATGAGATCCAAATTAAGTCGCATAGCCAAGCCCTTGGTTATTGGTTTAATGGTGAAATAAAGCCACTAAATACATTAGAGGGTTGGTTCAAAACCAATGATAAAGGTGCTTATATTGATGGGGAGTATCAAGTTCTTGGGCGCTTAGATAACTTATTTATCAGCGGCGGCGAATGTGTGCAACCAGAAGATATCGAAGCGGTGATTAATAGCCATCCAGCGGTCAGTCAAAGTTTTATTATACCTATTGATGATGTGCAATTTGGGCAACGTCCTGTCGCGGTTATTGAGGCAGATGAGTCAGTGGATTTAAATCGGCTGGCGGATTGGTTAAAAGATAAACTCGCTCCATACCAATATCCTATGGCATTTTATTATTTAGACCCTGAATTGAAAGCAGGGGGAATAAAAGTGTCTAGGCAACAAGTAAAAAAATGGTTATTAGCGAAAATAAAAGAATAGGGCGAAATAGTGGCGGGGTTATCCCCACCACGTAATGAATTACACTATTTTAGTGCTTTTAACGCTTTTTCAACACCCGCACCGTATTCAGGATGAACTTGTTTAAATAACTCGATTTGGCGCACTTGTGTGGCTTCAGTCGCGTCAATAAGTTCACCGGCAATACGTTTAAACATACGTTGGTGTTCTGCATCATCTAATAACTCATATAATGCACGTGGTTGGCTGAAATAGTCTTGGTCTTCACGGTGATCCCAATGGTCAGCTGCACCTTCAATAGATAATGGCGGTTCGCTAAAGTCCGGTTGTTCTTGGAATAAACCGGCTTCATTTGGCTCATAGGTCACATGGTTGCCGCTATTACCGTCAACGCGCATTGCGCCATCACGGTGGTAATTATGGAATGGGCAACGAGGAGCATTCACTGGGATTTGATGATGGTTGACACCAAGGCGATAACGATGAGCATCTCCATAGGAGAATAAACGGCCTTGTAGCATTCTATCCGGTGAGAAACCAATACCTGGAACCACATTTGCAGGGCTAAAAGCGGCTTGTTCTACATCAGCAAAATAGTTATCCGGATTACGATTAAGTTCAAAATATCCGACATCAATTAATGGGTAATCTTTATGTGGCCAAACTTTAGTTAAGTCAAATGGGTTATAAGGAACTTGAGAGGCTTCTTTCTCTGGCATAATTTGTACTTGCAAATTCCAGCGCGGGAAATCCCCTTTTTCAATTGATTCAAACAGATCGCGCTGTGAACTTTCTCTATCTTTACCAACTAATAGCTCAGCTTGTTCATCAGATAGATTCGCAATGCCTTGTTGGCAACGGAAATGGAATTTGACCCAGAAACGTTCATTATTACTGTTAATGAAACTGTATGTATGGCTACCAAATCCATGCATATGACGATAACTTTGTGGAATACCACGGTCACTCGCATCAATGGTTAATTGGTGTAAAGATTCAGGCAACTGAGAGAAAAAGGCCCATTTGTGTTCCATTGTACGCAGGTTAGAGCGCGGGTCACGTTTCACTACATGGTTTAAATCAGGGAATTTTAATGGGTCGCGGAAATAGAATACTGGGGTGTTGTTACCCACCATATCCCAGTTACCTTCTTCAGTATAAAATTTTAATGCGAAACCACGAATATCACGCTCTGCGTCAGCAGCACCACGTTCACCTGCAACGGTAGAAAAACGAGCAAACATTTCTGTTTTTTTGCCGACTTCAGAGAAAATTTTTGCACGCGTATAGCGGCTAATATCATGGGTTACGGTAAACGTACCGAAAGCACCAGAACCTTTTGCATGCATGCGTCTTTCAGGGATCACTTCACGGTCAAAATGGGCAAGCTTTTCTAAAAACCAAACATCCTGTAATAACATTGGGCCACGTTTACCAGCTGTCATCACATTATTATTATTGGCGACCGGTGCGCCCGAGGCGGTAGTAAGGCCTTTCTTTTTCATCACAATGCTCCTTTGGTTGGATTAAATGACTACACAAACCTAACTAATAAGTTAATTTTTTGTAAGAAAATAAAAAACTCAATATAATGAACTTATAATTCAGTATAGTTATTATGGAATTAATTATCTAATAAATATAACCAATTACTGTGATTACAGGCGAAAAACATGTATTTATCGTGTTTTTTTGCACTGAATGTTTTTATGCGTGAAATTTTGTAATGAATAAAGCAAGCTTTTATAGAGGCTATAGCGTAAATCTAAGTAAGATTGGCTGAAAATAGGGTAGGATTCGCGTAATATCTATAGGTAATAATATCAAGAGGATGAAACAATGCGTAAATTATTATTATTGGCAGCTGCGATGTCACCATTATTCGTTGGAACCGCACATGCAGTTTCAGTCAGCGCACAAGCGGGGGAACATTATACTGAGCTGTCAGCAGGGTTAGGTAACCAAAATGCAGGGTTAGCATTTAATGGTTCTTGGGCTCGCAGTGATCATGATGGGCAAACGGGAAGTATTGGTGCCACATTTGGCTTACCTGTTGGGCCTTTCTCTGCATTCGTTGGTGGTAAGGGGTTATATTTATCACCTGATCATAATAGTAGCGGTTCTGCATTAGCTGTAGGTGGCGGATTAAATTGGCAGGCACTGCCTTCACTGAACATTTACGGTGAAGCTTACGGTGCTCCAGAGCAACTGACTTCAGGCAGCAAATCGTATGTCGAAGCCAAAGCAGGAGCTCGTTATACTGTATTTAAGCCATTATCTATTGATGCAGGATATCGCTTGATCGAAATGAAAGGGACGCATGGTAAGAGTAGCGACAAGCTTGCCGATGGTTGGTATGTTGGTGCAGGGCTATCTTTCTAATTCGTTGTAATATATTTACAGTTCCTAGTCGTGACATGGCTAGGAGCTGGCTGTGATACCTTTAGCTCAATAAGAAATAACTCAAAGAGGTATCCACCAGAAACTAACCTTGTTTAGTTTTACTTAAAGACATGAGTGTTTCGCGGCTTAGTCCAGTGCATTCAACGATAATATCCAGACTAATACCATTCTTAAGAAGGTGGCGTGCCATTGTTATTTGGGCTTCTTGGCGGCCTTCCACTCTGCCTTCTTGGCGACCTTCCATTCTGCCTTTGTTCTGTAAACGCAGTGCGATATTCATAATAGCTCCCTTATGTTTTTCTGTTTTTTCGCTCAATGCTTGAATGATATGTTCGAAATTAGCAGAATCCAAAGCAATGAACAGATAATTGATAATAGTAATGATGTCATTATCGTTATTATAGTGTTTATTGAGTGCTTGCGCCAAGAGCGGGAGTACCTGCTGAAATTCATCCCGTAAGTGCTTATGTTTCATTGCTAATTCCATTATTGCAATCTTTCGATGATTAACTAATTCATTATCATCTATGATAGTTATATCGACTAATGGAAATGGTTGAGTGTAAAGATTATTAGCGATATCAGGGAAAGGGAAACAGTCAGTCCAAAGTTGGCTATAAGGATAAGGCGAACGACCGCCATGGTAGAAAAGGATAGGGACGACAAGGGGCAATTTCTTATTTCCTTGTTGCATATGCTGATTCATGGCTAAAAAAGCATAATGCATCAGACGCCATGCCATCAGTTTATCAGGCGTTGATTGGTGTTCAACTAAAAGATAAAGGTATCCTTTTCCTTGTGTTGTTTCTACTGAATATAACACATCTGATAATCGCGAGCGGAGTTGCTCATCAATAAATGAGGCATTTGTAAGTGATAACGTATTGAAGTCACACAATGATTTTATTTGTGCAGGCAAATAGATATCAAAAAAATCTCGTGCATTTTCGATATTCGTCATGATGCCTTTAAAAGCCGCATCATGAATGTTGGATACTTGTTTTTTCTTCACCTAATTCGCCTCATGAAGACCGCAATATGGCGAAGATACGGTAAAATGATTAGGTTGTCTGTTCAGAATTATTTTCTGATAAATATCGAAATAACGGAACGAAGTTTTTTAAGTGTGATGAATAACAGGTTAAGTTTAGATAATTAATTTAATTTTCAAGGGGGGGAAGCCCCCAATCTTGATAAATCAATGCTTGGGGACTGGTCGTATACTTAATATGGAAGATATTTAGCCAACGTTTGGTAAAAAACCGGCAACAATCGAAAATTGGATAGCAATTACAGCGATACCACATACCAACACTAGGGCTAAAATAGGTGTACCGCCTTTAACTTGATACGCACCTTGAGTTTCTAATTTACGCACACGTAATGTTAGTAGTGCAGGAATAATCAGTGCTAAGACCGAGAGTGCAACGGCGGCATACGTTAGTGCTTGTACGAAACTACTGAAAAATAGGGCGGCTAATAATGGTGGAACAAAGGTTAATAAACCGGTTTGAACACGACCGATAAAATGATTGCTCCGTTTGAATAAATCAGCGAGGTAATCAAATAAACCCAATGCAACACCTAAGAAGGATGTGGCTAACGCTAAATCCATAAACAAGCTAACGGCAATATTGACTCGGGGCGTAGCGACAACATCCCGAATGGCTGTGAGTAACCCATTAAGGCCGGATTCCTGAGCGAGGATCCCCATAAATGTATGTGATGGAATAGAGCCCAACGTTGCAACTTGCCATAGAATATAAGCAACAAGAGGGATCGCACTTCCGGTAATGAAAATCATGCGTAATTTGCGCACATCCCCATTCATATAGTTAACTAAACTAGGCACGCTGCCATGAAAGCCAAAAGAAGTAAAAATAACGGGAACGGCAGCTAGGATAAGGCCTTTTTCAATTGGCATCGTGCTTAGGTTCACGGCTTCAGCATGCGGCATCATCACAACTAACATAATCACTAAAAAAATTGTTTTTGCCGTGAACAAAATTCGATTAATAAAATCGACTGAATGCGTACCAATACAGACAATTGAACCGCCAATAATAGTAAATGCAATAATAGCAGTATCGGTTGAAATTTTAATTCCCCACCATGAGGATAGGCTATCTGAAATTAATACGCCCGCGCCACCGATATAAGCGGTTGTTAACGCGTACATTAATAGCAGCATACTCAGTCCGGTCACTATCTGTCCAACAGGACCAAGATGTTTTTTAGCAACAGAGCCTAAACCCATATTTGCGGGGTTATGTTGATATACCTCGACTAATAGTAATGAGGTATAACTCATTAACATCCATAATCCAACAAGCAAGAAAACGATGCTTGTGAAACCGACTCCCGCAGCGGCAAGTGGCATTGCCAACATCCCTGCACCTATTGTTGTCCCTGCAACGATTAACACACTGCCAAGCGTACGATTCTTCACAAGTTCCTCTAATTGAATTTGAATAATTAACAAGTGATGCAGATTATGCGATCGCAAGTTCGCTGTCAAATGTAAATTACAGGGGGTGTAATCTTTTATTTACACAATTGATCACGTAGGTAGGAAATGAAAGGCAATAAGTACGTTAATAAAGTAAAGAAAAAATGATGGTTTAAAGTAACTAAAGGTAAATTTAAATGGAGTGAATTGTTAAAAATGGTGTGATAATTGATTGATTTTTATGAAGGTGGTGGGTAACTGAATAGTATGTCAGTTACTTAATATAAATTATGTGATGAGGTCAAAATAAAAGCATAAAAAATAAAACTAAATTGATTTTGAAGTTATCATAAATCAAATTAATGCTTGAAAATCATCCCGATAATATATGTAAACATATATATAAAGGATGGAACTATGGACTTTATGATTCAACTCGCCATTATCCTTGTTTGCTTATTCTATGGGGCAAAAAAAGGGGGAATGGCACTCGGGCTACTAGGTGGTGTTGGTCTCGTTATTTTAGTTTTTGGATTTGGTTTACCGCCTGGAAAACCGCCTGTTGATGTTATGCTTGTTATCATTGCTGTTGTTGCCGCATCAGCGACGCTACAAGCATCAGGCGGTTTGGATGTCATGCTGCAAATTGCAGAACGACTACTGCGGAAAAACCCTAAGTACATTTCTATTGTGGCACCTTTTGTGACCTGTATCTTAACCATTTTGTGTGGTACAGGGCATGTGGTGTATACCATTTTACCTATCATCTATGATGCGGCGATTAAAAATAATATTCGTCCTGAAAGGCCGATGGCGGCGAGTAGTATTGGCGCACAAATGGGGATTATCGCCAGTCCAGTTTCAGTGGCCGTTGTTTCATTAGTGGCAATGCTAAACGGTGTTACAATCAATGGCCAATCACTTGAATTCCTTGATTTGTTAGCAATTACTATCCCGTCAACATTAATTGGTATTCTTGCCATTGGTATTTTCAGTTGGTTTAGAGGTAAAGATCTCGATAAAGACCCTGTATTCCAAGAGTTTATCTCAGTGCCTGAAAACCATGATTATGTTTATGGTGACAGTGTGACACTGCTAAATACAAAATTGCCAAAAATTAACTGGGTCGCGATGTGGATTTTTTTAGCCTCTATCGCTGTTGTGGCACTACTTGGTGCATTCTCAGAGCTAAGACCTCTAGTTAATGGTAAGCCGTTATCGATGGTTTTAGTCATTCAGATGTTTATGTTATTAGCGGGTGCGCTGATAATCATTATTTGTAAGACTAATCCGGGGCAAATTTCAAAGAATGAAGTATTCCGTTCCGGGATGATAGCGATTGTCGCCGTATATGGTATTGCTTGGATGGCGGAAACCATGTTCGGTGCCCACATGGATGAAATCAAAGGCACATTGGGTGCTTTAGTGAAAGATTTCCCTTGGGCTTATGCCGTTATCTTATTATTAGTCTCTAAGTTTGTTAACTCACAAGCAGCTGCTTTGGCTGCTGTAGTACCAATTGCACTAGGCATTGGTGTTGACCCGGCTTATATTATCGCTTCCGCACCTGCGTGTTATGGATATTACATTTTACCAACTTACCCTAGTGACCTTGCGGCAATTCAGTTTGACCGTTCTGGAACAACGCGTATTGGTAAATTTGTTATCAACCACAGCTTCATTTTACCGGGGTTAATTGGGGTGGGTGTATCTTGTGTGTTTGGCTGGGTATTCGCTGGTTTATATGGTTATTTATAACCAATAAATTAAGTAAATAAAAAGTGATTGCACAGTAACGGATAGGCCGCTGTGCAATCACCTATTTTAAATTAACCGATTTCAATATCCGATAGCGGATGGCAGCAGCAAGGCAGGATTTCTCCGTCCTGCACAAATGCGATAGGTTTTTGTCTATAGCCTACTTTCCCCTGCAATAATGTCACTCGGCATGAACCGCAGTAGCCTTCACGGCATTGGTATTCTACAGGAATACAGCTGTCTTCTAAGGCTTCCAGCAAACACGAATGAACTTCAGTATGGAAGGGGATTTGAACACCCTGCGTTAACCGCAGGGTGATTTTATGACTAGCCATGCTTATAGTTCGAAGTCGCTCAAATCGTCGGTATCGACTTGAGAGTCAATTTGGCCGACTAAATAAGAACTGACTTCAACCTCTTGAGGCGCAACTTGTACGTTATCAGACACCAACCATGCGTTGATCCATGGAATTGGGTTTGAACGCGTTTCAAATGGCAATTTTAGACCGACGGCTTGCATGCGAATATTCGTAATATATTCAACATATTGGCATAAAATATCTTTATTTAAACCAATCATAGAGCCTTCACTGAATAGGTAGTCAGCCCACTCTTTTTCTTGCTCTGCGGCTTGAACGAACAAGTCATAACATTCTTGCTCGCACTCTGCTGCGATTTCGGCCATTTCTGGGTCATCTTGCCCTGAGCGTAACAGGTTTAACATGTGTTGAGTACCCGTTAGGTGCAACGCTTCATCACGCGCAATCAGCTTGATGATTTTCGCGTTTCCTTCCATCAGTTCGCGTTCAGCAAACGCAAACGAACAGGCAAAACTAACATAGAAGCGAATAGCTTCAAGCGCATTAACGCTCATTAGGCACAGGTACAGTTGCTTCTTCAATTGACGCAGAGAAACAGTAACTTGTTTGCCATTGCAAGTATGCGTGCCTTCACCAAACATATGATAGTAGTTGGTCATTTCGATCAGATCATCGTAAAAACCTGAAATATCTTTAGCACGTTTTAAAATTTCTTCATTTTCAACAATATCGTCAAAAATAATAGCAGGGTCATTCACGATATTACGAATAATATGTGTATACGAACGTGAGTGGATAGTTTCAGAAAATGCCCACGTTTCAACCCAAGTTTCCAGTTCAGGAATCGAAATCAGTGGCAATAATGCCACGTTAGGGCTGCGGCCCTGAATAGAGTCCAGCAGCGTTTGGTATTTCAGATTACTGATAAAAATATGTTTTTCGTGATCTGGCAGCGCATTGTAGTCAATACGGTCGCGCGACACGTCAACTTCTTCAGGGCGCCAGAAAAACGACAGTTGTTTTTCAATCAACTTTTCAAAAATAGGGTACTTTTGCTGATCATAACGCGCCACGTTAACGGGTTGGCCGAAAAACATCGGCTCCAGCATTTGGTCATTCTTTTTCTGTGAAAACGTTGTGTATGTATGTGACATAACAATTCCTATTAAATTTTACACGCGCCGCCTTCGCAATCGGAATCCGCTGACTCAACAACTTCTTCCAGATCGCCTTGAACATCTTCCGCGCCATCGCGGGTGTTATGGTAGTAAAGTGTTTTCACACCAAACTTATAGGCGAGCAATAAATCTTTTAGCAATTGGTTCATTGGCACTTTGCCGCTCTCAAAACGAGTCGGGTCATAGTTTGTGTTAGCAGAAATCGACTGGTCGATAAACTTCTGCATGATACCAACGAGTTGTAAATAGCCACTATTTGAAGGCATTTGCCATAGCAGCTCATAAGCGCCTTTCAGATTTTCGTAATCAGGCACCACTTGGCGCAAGATACCATCTTTAGAGGCTTTAATACTGATATAACCACGCGGTGGTTCAATACCATTGGTTGCGTTAGAAATCTGTGATGATGTTTCTGAAGGCATCAATGCAGACAGCGTCGAGTTACGCAGACCATGTTGTTTGATTTCTTGACGTAACGCTTCCCAATCATAATGTAACGGTTCATTCGTTAACTTATCGAGCTCTTTTTTATAAGTATCGATAGGTAAAACGCCTTGTGCATAGGTTGTTTCGTTGAACCATGGGCACGCACCTTGCTCTTTCGCTAACTCATTCGAGGCTTTCAATAGATAATATTGAATAGCTTCAAATGTTTTGTGCGTTAAGTTATTCGCGCTACCATCGGAATAGCGAACGCCGTGCTTAGCGAGATAATAAGCGTAGTTAATCACACCAATACCGAGTGTACGACGTCCCATTGAGCCTTGTTTAGCCGCAATAATTGGGTAATCTTGGTAATCAAGCAGGGCATCAAGTGCACGAACAGCTAATATTGCCAGTTCTTCTAATTCATCAAGACTATCAATCGCACCTAAGTTAAACGCTGATAACGTACACAGTGCAATTTCACCGTTTTCGTCATTAATATTATTTAATGGCTTAGTTGGCAGTGCAATTTCTAAACATAAATTCGACTGACGAACAGGGGCAACCTGTGGGTCAAATGGGCTATGTGTATTACAGTGGTCAACGTTTTGGATATAAATACGGCCAGTAGACGCACGCTCTTGCATCATTAATGAAAATAGCTCAATTGCTTTAACACTCGATTTGCGAATATTTTCATCTTTTTCATATTTCACATATAAACGTTCAAATTCGTCTTGATCTGCGAAAAAGGCGTCATAAAGACCTGGAACGTCGGAAGGGCTGAATAATGTAATGTCTTGGTTTTTAATCAAACGTTCGTACATTAACTTATTTAGTTGCACACCGTAATCCATATGGCGAACACGGTTACCTTCAACCCCACGGTTATTTTTCAGTACCAATAAGCTTTCGACTTCAAGGTGCCAAATCGGGTAGAACAAAGTTGCTGCACCACCACGAACACCACCTTGCGAGCAGGACTTAACCGCAGTTTGGAAATGCTTATAGAACGGAATACAACCCGTATGGAACGCTTCACCGCCACGAATTGGGCTGCCTAATGCACGAATGCGACCCGCATTTACCCCAATTCCTGCACGTTGTGAGACATATTTCACAATTGCGCTTGAGGTTGCATTGATAGAATCTAAGCTATCGCCACACTCAATCAGTACACAAGAACTGAATTGACGTGTTGGAGTACGTACCCCCGCCATAATCGGCGTAGGTAATGAAATTTTGAATGTTGAAACTGCGTCATAGAAACGGCGAATATAATCAAGACGCGTCTCTTTTGGGTAGTGTGAAAACAGGCAAGCAGCGACTAAAATGTATAAAAACTGTGCGCTTTCATAGATTTCACCGGTAACGCGGTTTTGAACCAAATATTTCCCTTCAAGCTGTTTTACCGCAGCATAGGAAAAATTCATATCACGCCAATGGTCTATAAAGCTATCCATTTGCTCGAACTCTGCTTCAGAGTAGTCTTCCAGCAAATGCTTGTCATATTTCCCCATTTCAACGAGGTGTTTAACATGCTTGTATAATGCAGGCGGTTCAAACTGACCATAGGCTTTCTTGCGCAGGTTAAAAATAGCAAGACGAGCAGCGAGATATTGGTAATCAGGTGTATCACCCGTAATTAAATCGGCTGCTGCTTTGATCATCGTTTCGTGAATGTCAGAAGTTCTGATCCCATCATAAAACTGAATCTGTGAACGTAACTCCACTTGAGAAACGGATACGTTACTTAGGCCTTCAGCAGCCCAGGTGATTACCTTGTGGATTTTATCGAGATCAATGCGTTCTTTATGTCCATCACGCTTTGTGACTAACAGACTCTGGTTCATGAGCAAGTACACCTTGGTTGAACTACAAATAGTTTAAAATAAACATAAAAAAGCTCATGGTGTAATGCCATGAGACTAGTTGTGTTATGTTTTGTTGTACCACTATATGTAGTAGTTTGTTTAGAATACCATAACAAGATAATGTTAATGTGTGATTTTATCAAGTGAACAAATTAGCGGGATCTTGTGGATAACTGGTTGGATAAGAAAAATGATCATGTCGGTAAGCTGCATGGTAAAAGGCATTAATAAAAAAAATGCTTCCGACATGAGGACTAAAATAAATTTTGTAAAATGCGATCGTTTGCTGCTTTCTTAAACGTACTGCTTGTGATTTATTCTTTTAGTGACTAAATCGTTATTCACTAATGGTATGGAGCATATAATTCACATCCACATTCGGGCCAAGCCAGAACTTGTCAGTCAACGGATTATAGTGTAACCCTATGATGTGCTGATCTTTTAATTGAGTTCCATCAATCCAGCTAATCAATTCAGAAGGGCGAATAAATTTATTCGCATCATGGGTACCTTTTGGCACCATTTTCATCACATATTCAGCAGCAACCACCGCCATTAACCACGCCTTTTTATTGCGATTAATGGTAGAAAAAATAACATGTCCGCCAGGTTTCACTAATTTAGCGCAAGCTCTAACGACAGATTGAGGGTCAGGAACATGTTCAAGCATTTCCATGCAGGTCACAACATCATAGGATTGTGGGTGCTTGTCTGCGTGTTGCTCAACGGTTTCTTGTACGTATTCAACTGGAACACCAGACTCAAGAGAATGCAAGCGAGCAACCATTAAGGGTTCTGCGCCCATATCAAGGCCAGTCACTTCCGCGCCTTCACGCGCCATACTTTCGGACAAAATGCCACCACCACAGCCAACATCAAGAATTTTTTTACCGAAAACCCCGTCTACGCGCTGCATAATATAACCTAAACGCAATGGGTTGATGCGGTGTAGTGGGGCGAACTCCCCTTCTAAGTCCCACCAGCGTGAGGCAATGGACTCGAATTTTTCGATTTCTTGCTTATCGACGTTAAGGTAGGTTGGGGTTTGGGTGTCATTCATACAAAGAAGCTCCTATTTTTAACCTATTACCCGAAAGCCTATTAACGATAGTTATATTTAAACTGTATTTAAACTACGTTTAATAGGGGGAATAGTAGCCCGATAAGCATTGATGACTAAAATATAAACAACAATGTAATTATTGCAGTTATTAATTGATAAACCATCAAGTTTCGGACACATAAACTTAATTTTCCGCTATTATACATAGCTTGGAAGACAAATACCCGTCTCTTATTTTTATTAAATTGGCGAATTGTGGTATAGTTCTACTCTTTGAATCCGAAGTTATGAGGGACAGTGGTTCCATGAGCGAGATTGCCAGAGAAATCACACCAGTTAATATCGAAGAAGAGCTTAAAAGTTCGTATTTGGATTATGCAATGTCCGTTATTGTCGGCCGTGCACTTCCAGATGTTCGAGATGGACTGAAGCCAGTACACCGCAGAGTACTGTATGCGATGAATGTATTGGGAAATGATTGGAATAAACCCTATAAAAAATCTGCCCGTATTGTTGGGGACGTCATCGGTAAATACCATCCACATGGTGATATCGCTGTTTACGAGACAATCGTTCGTCTTGCTCAGCCTTTCTCAATGCGTTACATGCTGGTTGATGGTCAGGGAAACTTCGGTTCTGTTGACGGAGACTCCGCAGCAGCAATGCGTTATACGGAAATCCGTATGGCGAAAATTGCCCATGAACTACTTGCTGATCTTGAAAAAGAAACCGTTGATTTCGTTCCAAACTATGATGGAACAGAGCATATTCCTGAAGTTATGCCAACGAAAATCCCAAACCTGTTGGTGAATGGGTCGTCAGGTATTGCGGTTGGGATGGCAACCAATATTCCTCCTCACAATTTAGGGGAAGTGATTAATGGTTGTCTTGCTTATATAGAAGATGAAGACATCAGTATTGAAGGTTTAATGGAACACATCCCAGGGCCTGATTTCCCAACCGCAGCTATTATTAATGGCCGTCGTGGGATTATTGATGCCTATCGCACAGGGCGTGGCAAGGTCTATATCCGTGCAAGCGCTGAAGTGGAAGTCGATGAGAAAAATGGTCGCGAAACCATTATTGTCAGCGAAATCCCTTATCAAGTGAATAAAGCTCGCTTGATTGAAAAAATTGCTGAGTTAGTTAAAGACAAGCGTGTTGAAGGTATCAGTGCACTGCGTGACGAGTCGGATAAAGACGGGATGCGTATTGTTATTGAAGTCAAGCGCGATGCGGTAGGTGAAGTTGTACTGAACAACTTATATTCCTTGACTCAATTGCAAGTTTCTTTTGGTATCAATATGGTGGCTCTACATCAAGGGCAGCCAAAAATACTGAATTTAAAAGATATCATTGCTGCTTTTGTGCGTCACCGCCGTGAAGTCGTCACTCGTCGTACGATTTTCGAATTACGCAAAGCGCGTGACCGTGCTCATATCCTTGAAGCACTGGCAATCGCCCTTGCTAATATTGACCCAATTATTGAACTGATCCGTAAAGCACCAACACCAGCAGAAGCGAAAGCTGGTTTGATTGCACGTTCTTGGGATTTAGGTAATGTCGCTGCGATGTTAGAGCGTGCGGGAGATGATGCCGCTCGTCCTGAGTGGTTAGAGCCTCAGTTTGGTGTCCATGAAGGGCAATATTTCCTAACTGAGCAACAAGCCCAAGCTATTTTGGATTTACGTCTCCAAAAATTAACGGGTCTTGAGCACGAAAAATTACTGGAAGAGTACCGTGAGCTTCTCGTACAAATTGAAGCATTACTGTTTATTTTGCGTAGTCCTGAACGTTTGATGGAAGTCATCCGCGAAGAATTAGAAATTATTCGCGATACTTATAATGACCCTCGTCGTACAGAAATTACTGAAAATACTGCAGATATCAATATTGAAGACCTGATCAACCAAGAAGATGTGGTGGTAACATTATCACATCAAGGTTATGTGAAATATCAGCCTCTGTCTGATTACGAAGCACAGCGCCGGGGTGGTAAAGGTAAATCTGCAGCACGAACGAAAGACGAAGACTTTATTGATCGCCTTTTGGTGGCCAATACGCATGACACTATTTTGTGCTTCTCAAGCCGTGGTCGCTTGTATTGGATGAAAGTTTACCAACTACCAGAAGCTAGCCGTGGTGCTCGTGGTCGTCCAATCGTTAACTTATTGCCACTTGAACAAGATGAGCGAATTACCGCTATCTTGCCAGTGCGTGAGTACGAAGAGGGCTATAATGTCTTTATGGCAACCGCAAGTGGTACCGTTAAGAAAACACCTTTACAAGAATTCAGCCGCCCAAGAAGCGCAGGTATCATTGCGGTTAACTTGAATGACGGTGATGAGCTGATTGGTGTCGATTTAACGGATGGCTCAAATGAAGTTATGCTGTTCTCCGCTCAAGGTAAAGTCGTCCGCTTCGCTGAAGATGCTGTTCGCCCAATGGGACGTACCGCTACAGGGGTGCGTGGTATTAAATTAATGGATAACGACAAAGTCGTTTCTTTGATTATCCCACGTGGCGAAGGGCACATCTTAACAGTGACAGAGAACGGATACGGTAAACGTACTGAAGAAGCTGAGTACCCGACTAAGTCTCGTGCAACTCAAGGGGTTATCTCCATTAAAGTGAGTGAGCGTAACGGTAATGTTGTTGGTGCCATTCAGGTTGATGAAACTGACCAAATCATGATGATCACAGACGCAGGAACATTAGTGCGTACACGTGTGTCTGAAGTGAGCGTCGTTGGCCGTAATACACAAGGTGTTACCTTGATTAGAACGGCTGAAGATGAAAAAGTTGTTGGTTTACAGCGCGTTGCTGAAACGGATGATGATGAAAACATTGATGATGAAAACATTGATAACGAGAATGCAAATGAAAACACGGAAGAAAATGGTGTTGATGATGCAAATATCGACGATCAAGAGTAATCACAACGTTTAATTTAATGAACGGGCAGCATAACTAGCTGCCCGTTTTAGTTTCTAATTTAAATGTCTTTATTTTATTACTTTTCATGTTTGTCGCTTTTTTATCATGTAATCGAGTATAATTAGCGGTCATAGTATCGAATATACAGGAAAGCGCTTGAGATATTTACCCTCGTTTAAAACATCACTTAGACTTTCTCGGGATTTATTTCGTATCCTCGGCTTGATGTTGTGGGGCATGGGTGTTTTTATCACTTTATTTTTCCTTTATTCGCAATTTAATGAATACAAATCTGATCTTCGTCAGCAGTTCTATTCTGGGTATGAAAACCTACAAGTCTATATTCAGCAAACGGCAGCGACTCTGAATTCTATTCAGTCGATGACTGATCTGTACCAAATAAAGCTGCAAGAATCGACAGAGGAAAATACTTTTACGAGTAAATTTATGGAGTTGCCAAATGCCTCTAATTACTCGTTCTATAAATTAACTCCGAATACGGATTGTGATCATTTTAGGGATAAAGCTGAAAACTATTTGCAGGCTTTTGAACAATTAAATTATTTTTGGAAAGAGAGTATTGCAGCGCCTCAAGCTTTAAACCATGTCTTTTTAGTGGGTTCGAAAAGTTATTGTCTGGTGGATTATCCTATTCGTTCTACCATATCGGATATAGAAATACTAAAAAAAGTCAGTTACGAAAGTGTGCGAACTTATCAAGGTTTAAGGCTACAAGGCAAAGAGCGTAAATTATTTACAATTATGCATGGTGCTCAGCCGGATTATGGGCAGGTTTACTTAATTCAAGCAATTAAGCATGATAATCTGCTCCCCGCATTTATTGGGCTAGAACGTACAATTAATTTGAATCAATTTAATATTCGCCGCAATAAAGCTATTGAAATATTGATTATTAATGATTATAACCAGCCTGTTTTATATTCGCCGATAGATATCAACCCTAAGGACTCAGCACTGCTCAATATTTCTGAGCCTTCATTTTTCGGTTTTAACTCAGATTACTCAAAATTAATCTTCAAAAAAAGGTTAGCACCTTCTCAAATTACGGTCATTTTCTCAATTGCGACGTCGGAAATATTAGCGAGTTTAGAAAACACCATTTTTTACGGTATCCTCCTAAATATTTTTACGGGTGGACTGATTTTCTTTTTAATTTGGTTACTTGAAAGGAAAATGCTCGAACCCGCAGAGAACACTGCGATACGGCTTGAGGAACATGAACAATTCAACCATAAAATTGTGGCATCAGCCCCTGTGGGTATCATCATCTTAAGATTAACCGATGGCGGTAATATTCTTAGTAATGAACTAGCTCATGACTATTTTCGGTTATTAAATGATGATGATAAACAGCGTATATTGACAATTATTCGCCAGAAAACGAGCAACTATATTGATGTAGTGACAACCAATGGTACACACTTGCAAATTAGCTTTGTAAACTCACGATATCAAAATGAAGACGTCGCTATTTGTGTTTTAGTCGATATCAGCATTCGCGTGCAAATGGAAAAATCGCTGCAAGATGTGGCCGATGCAGCTGAACAAGCTAACCATGCTAAGTCAATGTTTTTGGCGACTGTTAGCCATGAATTAAGAACGCCATTGTATGGAATTATTGGTAATATAGAGTTACTACAACGTTATGAATTATCAGAGAAAGCAACACGTTTAGTTTCAACTATGGATAATTCATCATCACTTTTATTACAGATTATTAGTGATATTTTAGACTTTTCAAAAATTGAATCTAAGCAATTGAAAATAGAAAGTAAATTATTTAATTGTCGAGAGGTTTTTGCGTTTGTATTAGCGAACTATTTGCCATTAGTGACTAAGAAAAAAATATCATTATATTCCTATATTGAACCAGATATTCCTGATCTCATTTTGAATGATCCAGTTCGTCTACAACAAGTGATTTCCAATATTGTTAATAATAGTATTAAGTTTACGGAATCCGGTTTTGTATTGCTTTATGTTTGGAAAGATGAAAATTATTTAAAGATAGAAATCCGTGATTCAGGGATTGGAATGACCCATTCAGTGGTTATGCAATTATTTGACCCATTTTTTCAAGTTTATGAGCAAAATAATTTGGGTCATAAAGGAACCGGTTTAGGTTTAGCTATTTGTGAAAAACTGGTTAACCTCATGGATGGTGATATTGAAGTCAGCTCACAAATTGGGCTTGGTAGCTCATTTACTATTCGTATTCCTTTATATGGGCAAGAGTATACGAAGAAAAATATTCCAGAATATCGCGCACGTTATCGCATTGCTATTTTGTGTCGAAATGAATTTTTAATGAGCTTTCTCTTGCGTTTGTTAAGTCATGAGCAATTTACAGTTGTTAGCCATAGCACAATTGATAAAACACAAAAATATAATTTACTAATAACCGATTATGAGCATGTTGAGGGGATAATCTACGAACATCATATCCAGTTATCAAGTGGTTATGCAGGTGAGCTTCAGGAAATAAAACAGAATCAATGGATTTATAATACATATCAATTAGATAAATTACCTATGTTAATTGATAAAGCCATCATGAGAACCATGGAACAATCGCAAAAAAATAGTATGACAAATCAACTGTTGGTCGCTGATCATACGTTAGGTGAATGTCATGTATTGATTGTTGATGACCACCCAATTAACCGAGCATTATTGAGTGAACAATTAACGACTATCGGTTTTACTACTGGCACAGCAGTAGATGGGTTAGATGCATTAAAATATTTAGATAATCATCATGTTGATATTATTTTAACAGATGTAAATATGCCTAATATGGATGGTTACCAGTTGGCAAAAGAGCTACGGCGTTTAACGTTTAACTTACCAATTATCGCATTAACTGCTAATGCAATGGCAGAAGAAAAACAACGTTGTATTAATGCAGGAATGAATGATTGTTTATCAAAACCGACAACAATTGCAATTTTACGTGAGACCTTGACTCGTTATTGTTGAAAGTGGCTGAAAAATAAAGGCAAAAATAAAAACCCATAGCTGGGTTTTTATTGGTGTAGTCTTGTAGTTGAAATAAGATCACTCTGAAGGCGAGTTATCAATACTGACGGAAGAAAGGTAATTCAGTAGCGCTATATCATTTTCAACGCCTAATTTCAGCATGGCTGATTTTTTCTGGCTACTAATTGTTTTTATACTGCGGTTAAGTTTTTTGGCAATTTCAGTGACTAGGAAACCTTCAGCAAACAAACGTAGCACTTCACTTTCTTTTGGTGATAAACGTTTGTCACCATAGCCGCTTGCATTGACTTTTTCCAGCAGTTTGCTCACGCTTTCTGGTGTGAATTTTTTACCTTTTTGTAAAGCCGCTAACGCTTTAGGTAAATCAGCCGGTGCACCTTGTTTGAGCACAATCCCTTCAATATCCAACTCTAAGATCGCGCTAAGAATGGCTGGATTATTATTCATTGTAAGAACAATAATTGATAGGTCAGGATAATGCCGTTTGATGTATTTGATTAAAGTTATACCATCACCATATTTATCACCTGGCATTGATAAATCAGTAACTAGCACATCTGCATTTAAACGTGCTAAGTTATTAATCAAAGAAGTTGAGTCCTCAAATTCCCCTACGATATTCACCCATTCAATTTGTTCAAGTGATTTTCTGATGCCGAAAAGAACGATAGGGTGATCATCGGCAACAATGACATTTAGGTTATTCATATTATTGGTTACCTTCTGGCATTAGTTTTTTGACTGAATTATCCAGCATGCTAATGCAATTTTTTATTTCCAATCCGTTTTCATCTGCTATGTAACGCTCTAAATCTTCACAAAGCGTATGAAGATAAGTAAATTCGAGCATAGCAAAAACTCCTTTTAAACGATGTGCAGTGTTTTTCAATTCGGTCAAATCCTCAACACTTTCACTATTATACAGTTTATTAATATCTATCGGTACTGTTGTGATAAACAAATCTCGATATCCACTATTTGCTAGTGATAATTGATAACTTACAATTGCATTTTCTATTGATTCATTCGAGCTCTGTGAAAGCACTTGAGTATCAACATGGTGTGAAATCAAATTACCATAATGGTCATGTTCATCACCTGCATTTTCGATCAGCAATGAGATAGCATCAATTAATTCATCAGCAAAATTATAGTTAGCTTCAATGTAATGAGGTTGTAATTGATTGATTCCAGATAGAGAGCCATTCACTTTAACAATATTTTCAAAACATTCCTCATTATTATCAGTTATCAAAAGATCCCAGTTAGTATGGGGAGAACTCTCACTTAAATCCAAATATTCCGCGCCATAATTTGTGAGTATGTTCCTCACAATCCGAGAGATATCCGCATTATGTATATTTAAGCGAATACAAATATCTTCCAATAAAGCGGGGTAGTCATTAATGAGCATCTCCTTGGCTGCTGGAAGCGTAATTTCATAATGAGTCCCGATTGCATCACTTGAGCGAATAGAAAAAACACCATTCATTTTTTTGACCAGTAACTTACATAGATAAAACGTTATACCAGAGCGTGTAAAGTTAGAAGCGTTCAATATTTGCCCAGTAAAGGGGCTTTGTAAATTACTCAGTTCTTGGTTACTGACTCCCGTTCCACTGTCTTTTATGCTCAACAGGATTACATTTTTACTGGGGTCATAAGATAGCGTGAATGAAATTTTTCCAAAAGAGGTTGTAGCAATAGAATAATCCCAAATAAGTTGTATTAACTGCGTTAAATAATCTGGATTTGCCACGATAAGTGAATCTGGATTAACGTTATTATGAAAATAAAGCGATAACCCTTTGTTATTACACTGGGATAGATTTTGCTTCAAAAATTGGCTAACTAAGTTACTGATAGAAACATTCTCAGTTTTTATAGGTTCAGCTTGGGACTCTAGCTGATTTAATAAGCTAATATTTTGAAACCAACGATTGATAAGGAAAAGCTGATTTTCAATTTTTAAAATAAATCCACGGTTATTTATATCGGTTATTTCAGCTAATCTAGCTAATTGATTGTCCACTTTAATTAATGAGGGTAATATTTCACTGCACATATTCTCAAATACTACCTTGCGCATGTGAATGTTTTTTTTGTATTCGCGATTAGCAAGTTCTTGGCGTTTTTGTGTCAACGCCTCTTTATCTTTGTCCATAATAATAAAGAGCGCAGTGTTTGATTTTGACATGTTATCGACAAGTATAACTTCATATACAATATTCTCGATAGAAACTTGAATCACATCATGGTGTTCCATCGCCATTTCTTTAATGTGAACAAGATCCATCGAAGGTAATAGTTGGTTAGCAATGTCATTGCTCAGGATCTTTTTGTTAGTGTTAAAGTCATAAACTAAAATGCCATATGAAATATGACTGATAATGTCGCTAGTCAGTGAGGCATTAAAACTCAGCTCTTGCAACATATTGGTATTGGGTGAAATAAGGCGCTTACGAATAAAAATCATGATCAGTAAAGCGAATAAGATCATGATAAGCATGCCTGTCATTAGCCATAAGTTATAACTAATAACATTAAAAATAATACTTTTTAATGAAACATGGTAGTAAAGCTGATATCCAGTGCCATCAATAGGGTGGGAGAAAATGAGGTTGGTCCCAGACCAAGTTGAATGTGATTCATTGCTTCCCGTACTTGAAGGGCGCGCATTAATCGTAAAAAAATTCCCATTTAAACTTGGAGGGATCAGTGAATTGATAGAAATATCAAAGGATATAACGCTAGTTAACTGCCCCGGTGAATTGAACATTAGCCGATAAGTATAGTAGAAAAGGTTATCGGGAGAGTATTTTTGAATATTAGAAATTATTTCCCGTCGATCTAACAATGTTGATTGGGTCAACATATCAGCACGCTTTTCTTCAGCTGTTAATGTGAGATAACTTTCTTTAAAACGGAGCTCAGGTTTAAGAATTGAATGGGTGGTCACTAAAACTAAGGTGTTGTCCAATCCATTGAGATAATACATCGAGTTATATTCGTTACGGGCTCCCCACACAATCTCCATATAATTTGCAAGTTTAGAGGCTAAAACATTATTACTTTGCTTATTATTACCGAATACAATGGCATCAATGGATTGATTCGCACTACTTAGCCAAAAAATATCATGACGGATACCTGTCACAGCAAGGTTATCGGTAGGGGGGACTGAAGATTTGTCATTGGCAATTTTGTAGATATGGCTCGCTTGATAACGATAATCTTCGATTTGATATGCTAACCGACTGGCCATGCTGTTTAAGCTGGTTTGACGGCTTTGAACCAATGCTTGGTAGTAATTAAAGAGTGATAAACAGAGCATCACAATTAGCAACAGAATAAATGCGGCAAAGATACGAAAAAGCGTGCTCGGTTTTAATAATGATTGTTTGTACATACTGTGGCAAGTCGTCCCATCGGCAAAGTAGTATTAGGTTAAAAATCATACGCCTAGAGAAAGGATAGACACCGATTTTGCACAGATATTACCATTTTTATTGGAAAATAGAGAACAATTGAGTGAAGATTAGCCAAACGAAGTAAAAAAATCAATTTTTTTACTTTCAGGGGTAGACAAGTTGGTGGGATTCCTCCATAATCGCGCCCCATGGAGAGATGGCCGAGCGGTCGAAGGCAGCGGTCTTGAAAACCGCCGATGGGCAACCATCCTAGAGTTCGAATCTCTATCTCTCCGCCATATTCGCCGGCTTAGCTCAGTTGGTAGAGCAACTGACTTGTAATCAGTAGGTCACCAGTTCGACTCCGGTAGCCGGCACCAAATAAGAACCCGCTACATCTCATTGATGTAGCGGGTTTTTTCTTTTTGTTTTTGTGTAGTAAATTGATCTTCTGGTTACACCTCTTATAAACTAGATGACAAATAGAATTTGCCCCCCGCTAAGCTAACATTATTGAAACTCATTGAGGGAGTGAAGAGATGAAAAGAATCAACAGGTATCAGGTCGAGGATTTTATTACAACGCTAGGTGATGTCATTCTCAGTGGTGATGAGGTTAATGTATCTCCAAAGCACGACATTATTATTGGACTAGAGCCTGAGCAAATAGCTAACTTTGATAACTTAAAAGGCTTTATAGTAGAAATTAGTAGAGCGATTCCAGACTTTGATAACCAAGTTCAACGATACTTTTATAGTCGCACTAATGAGCCTGACTTCCCTCATCATTTAAGCGTTATTTATATTGAAGAAGACACCATCATATTGGATTACTGGTCTGAGATGGTTAATAATCAATTCACAATGACATTTCAATACAATAACGGGTTCTGGAAGTTGATTGACGCAAATGGTAGAAAACCAGATTGATTAACCTAATTTAGACTGCTCTTGGGGTGGTCAGGCTATTACCTGTAATTCTTATCATTTAACTATTTTGGGTCGCTGGTGGGACATATTTTAGATATCATTATGCAGAAGAAGAACATCAATTTTTCTTTCCATCGGTGATTATGGTGGCACTCTTGAAAGTGCCAATAAAGAAATAACGATTAAATTGACAAAAATCAGCAAAAAAAGTCGCAAAATGACAAAAGTACATATTAATAGTGAGATTAATTAAGCGATATATGTGATAATTTTGTCTGTTCTTTACTGTTGAAGTGATTACGTTTTAGCTTAACCGATACACAGTTCTGAAGAAGGGAAAATGGACTTCACAGTGCTATTTATTGGCCATACTAAAAATTAAAATATTGCTTAACTGCTTGGAAAAGGTTATCCGACTGTTATCTCCTCAAATGGAAGATACATTGTAAGGATATTCAGATAGTTGTGGGCGAAAGCCCATCTTGTTGTAGTAATCATGTTGAATTTCAAAGACTAAATACTGTCTAAAATAGCGTGCATTCTGCAAAGGCGAAGTATTGGGAGATATAATGTACGCCAAAAACCCATTTTCACGGAAATTGGTCCATCCAAAGTACTTAGTAACATGGGTGGGGGTTTTTATCTTATTTTTATTAGTTCAATTACCTTATAAATGGCAAATGTGGCTTGGTGCTTTTCTAGGTAGTAATTCACGGTATTTTATTAAGAGAAGAGTATCAATAATTAAACAAAATTTAGAGTTATGTTTTCCAAATAAAAATAAAAATGAAATAGATACTCTGGTAAATGACAACCTAAAATCTTTAGGTATCGCATTATTTGAGACAGGGATAGCCTGGTTCTGGAGCGATAAAAAAGTTAAAAAATTATTTCAAGTAAAAGGAATGTCTAATTATTTAGATGCGATTGGGAAAAATAAAGGTGTAATTATCGTTGGGGTCCATTTTATGTCACTTGAGTTAGGTGGACGGATTATGGGCCTTTGTTTCCCAGTTAATGCAATGTATCGGCCTCATAATAATAAAGCTATGGAATATATTCAAACAAAGGGGCGGTGCCGTTCTGGCAAAGGAATGATTGACCGTAAAAATTTAAAATTTATGGTTCAAGAATTGAAAAGCGGCAAGTCCATCTGGTTTGCACCTGACCAAGACTTTGGACGAAAAGGCACGATATTTGCGCCATTCTTTTCTGTTAAAAATACCTCCACATCAAAGGGGACATCTATACTTGCTCAATTATCTAAATCACCGACACTCACAGTAACATTATTGAGAAACAAGAGTGGGGTGAATTATGATTTAGTATTGGGTAAACAAATAATAGGATACCCAAGTTGTAATGCGTTACAGGATGCAACAATAATTAACGCTGTTTTAGAGACCGAAATATTGAAAGCACCTGAACAGTACCTTTGGGCCCATAGACGTTTTAAAACTAGGCCTGAAGGGGAAACGTCACTCTATAACTAGCCTTATAATTTATTTATAATGTCAGGTACCATAGAGGGGTAAAAAGAACTTGTAGGCTTTCTATTGATAACCATTTTTATCTTATCGCTTTTTCTAGCGTATAATACAAAACGAGATAAACAGATGTTTACCTCGTTTGATCAATGAATTATGTTATTTTTAGTGTAAGGCTTCTCGTTATAACCAGCTGTGTAGCATAAAGTATGATAATGAAAATATAAAAATTATCATTAGGTGTTGGAGCACCTTTAAAAACAAAAGAAATCTTCTTATTTGATTCATTGTTTCCTGCTTAGCTAATAAAAAATGGCTAATTAAAAGTCTTATATAGTGTAGTAACACTGGCTATAAAATACCAATTTCTTAATGAAATATTAAAAAAATGTGAAATACATTACATATAATAAGTAAAAATAACTAAGATAATGAGTATTTAAAAATAAAAAATAACAGGTTATTTGTTGCGTAAAATAGAATCACTTTCAATAATGTTATTAATCGAAAGTGATTCTAGTATAGAGTTGTTTTAGAATAAACTAAAAACTTTTTTCATATTCACGAGCTTTTTTATCATCATAATTATGTTCCCATTTGGCAATAACAAGAGCGGCTAGGGCGTTACCTACAACATTAAGTGCCGTGCGTGCCATATCTAAAATTCGGTCTACACCTGCGATGAATGCAAGCCCTTCTAGTGGGATCCCTACACTTCCGAGTGTGGCAAGAAGAACAACAAATGAAACGCCAGGGACACCCGCAATACCTTTAGACGTGATCATAAGAGTAAATACTAGGATAAGTTCTTGTCCAATAGAGAGTTCGATACCATAGAGTTGGGCAATAAAAATAGCGGCAATACTTTGGTACAATGTTGAGCCATCTAAATTAAATGAATAACCGATTGGAATAACAAAGCTTGTTACGGATTTAGGCGCTCCATATTTTTCCATTTTATCCATAATACGAGGAAGCACAGTTTCAGAGCTGGCTGTTGAATAGGCGAGTAATAACTCATCTTTCAATATCATCATTAAAGTGAAAATATTTATTCGACAATAACGGGCGACTAATCCTAATACAACCACAGCAAAAAATATAATTGCACAATGGACAAGTATAACAAGTTTCAACAAAGGCACTAAAGATGAGAAACCAAAGTTAGCGACGGTAACGGATATTAGTGCAAAAACCCCGATTGGAGCATACATCATAATCATGTTTGTCACACGGAACATGGTTTCAGAGAAAGTCTGTAGTACACTGAGTAATGGTTGTTTTTTCTCAGAAGGTAAAGAAGAAAGCCCCAAACCAAATAATACAGCAAAAAAGATGACAGGCAGCATGTCACCACTTGCCATAGCAGCGAAAATATTACTTGGTACTAAAGTTAAGATCGTATTAATGATCCCTGAAGGGTGGCTTTCAACTTCTTGAGTGGTTTTTTCATATTGTGAGATATCGACTTGTGTTAATTGCGACATATCGATACCAACACCCGGTTGGAATATATTGGCAAAAGAAATGCCAACGATAATGGCAATTGTAGTAATAATTTCAAAATAAAGGATAGTTTTAAAACCGAGAGAACCGAGTTGCTTGGTATTACCAACCCCTGCGATCCCAACAATTAACGTTGATATAACGATAGGAACAACAATCATTTTGATTAATTGAATAAATATTTTACCGGCTGGGGAAAGAATATTTAAAATTAACCAGTCTTTATACTCTGAATTATCATGTAAAAGCGCCCCAGCAATAACACCTAAAATAAGAGCAAGTAATATTTGCCATCCTAGGCCAAATTTAAACGGCTTCTTTTTAGTCACTTGGTTTAATGTCATAATTAAATCTCATTTATATTAATAATTTTAATGTATTTGTTTTTTGTTATCATAAATTTTATATCGAATATTCGGTAAAACTACAACTATTAACTCGATAAATTTGAGTAATTTCAACGAGTGATCGATGTAAATATGTTTATAATGTTAAAAATAAAGCGATAAATGGCGATGTATGTAAAACTTTTGGATTAAATGTGAATGATTGAGTGATTTTTAATTTCTAAATGTTACCAAAGGTAAGTCTGATAAATATTCCAAAAATATTAATGATATGGTTTTTATATTGTTTGTTTTTGTAAACAAAGGCGGATTAAATGAGAAACAGACAACAACACTTTATTTTTATCGAATAAGCGATTGAATGTGATTTTATATTTAAAGTATTAGATTTAATTAAAATTAAATCTGGCTAGATTAATAGATAGTATTGAGATACTAAAGGATTTCAATAAATGATTCTCATTCTAATTTATATAATGAAATTAGTGAGGAGTAGGCGAGTTAAACAAAAAAAATAAAACGTCAAACAACTTAAAGAGCAGATTGTTTTCGTTTAAATGCTGCGAGTAGTGTACGTTCAGAGAGATCTAAGTAACTACGTAACATATTGGCCGCATCTATATTCTGGCCAGAATCTAATAAATTAAGAATAGAGTAGTTTTTATCAATATAGGGTGCATATAAAATTTTAGGGTCATTGAGGTGGCCAAAGGCCAACCGTAATTCAGCAGACACATTACGGTATAATTTAATTAGGCGTTCGCTGTCAGATAATTCGACAATGGCCGTGTGAAATTTCATATTTGCAGTCCCTACCCCCACCCAGTTCTCTGTCTTTTCATGCTCTCGAGCTTCTTGAACTGCATCTTTCATTTTTTGAACTGATGGATGTAAGGCATATGCATGCATTAGTGCATCACATTCAATAAGTCGGCGAACTTGATAAATATCGATAATGGCAGCCATGTCTGGTACTGAGACAAATACGCCCTTATTTGGGGCATAAGTTAATAAACCTTCCTGCGTGAGTACGCGAAATACTTCCCGTAATGTATTTCGAGAAATATCGAGTTCTTCACTTAATGCCGCTTCAGATAAGCGTTGACCTGGTGTTATTTCCCCAATGGTTATCTTATGACGTATAACTTCCGCAATAGAAACAGATAAAGTTTGGACAACAGGTTGTTTTTTCATAATAAAGGCGAATTTTAGTCTCAGGGGCAATAAGCCGTTATATTCACATATTCAAATTATAGCAGCAAGTTTCATTTCTCCTTACCACATTCCCTCCTTGTATTTGCACAAGAATAGTGAAATTAAAATTTATTGCATCAATTTGGTGCAATTTGCTAGGTAAGTGATATGGCCGGTGAGCCAAAATTGTTAAAAAAGTGATCTCGTCTTGATTTTTAAACGACCAATTACGATTTCTATTGATTGTTTATTCATCATTCAATACTAATTGTTCAACAATTCATTAAAAATGAATTAACAATATAGTTAACAAGTAGAACAATGGTACGATAATTGCCTTAGTGATTATGACATCAACAACCACATCAATAATTAAAACAATAACTATTAGAGGAGTATGCACATGGCAGCTCAAGAAAGTGCACCAACTACTGCTGAATATGTGAAAAGCCGTCGTTCATCATTGATAAGCGCAATCTTTTTAATGGCAACCTCAGCCATTGGGCCTGGGTTTATCACTCAAACTGCGACTTTTACCGTGACATTAGGGGCTGCTTTTGCCTTCGGAATTTTAGCGTCTATTGTGATTGACTTCATTGTTCAGCAGAACATATGGCGGGTTGTTACCCTGACTAAAATGCACTCATCAGAAATTGCGAATGCCACAATTCCTGGGAGTGGTTATTTATTAGCGATATTAGTTATTTTTGGCGGGTTAATTTTTAATATTGGTAATATTGCAGGTGCAGGGTTAGGGCTTAATGCCTTAGTCGGCTTAGATCCTAAATGGGGAGGTTTGATTAGCGCATTATTAGCAATTTATATATTTTCCTCTCGCAAGGCCAGTACGTTTATTGACCGGTTAATTATTGGCTTAGGTGTCGTGATGATCGGCTTAACTTTATTTGTCGCTATCGCATCAAATCCTCCTGTTGGGGAAGCATTACGCCAAAGCGTATTACCTGACACAGTTGATTTTGCCATGATAACCACCATTGTTGGGGGTACTGTCGGGGGATATATCTGTTATGCAGGCGCTCATCGTTTATTAGATAAAGGCGCTGTTGGTATTGAAAATATTAAAATTGTCTCTAGCGCTGCCACAAAAGGCATCCTCGTTGTTGGGCTGATGCGGTATATTTTATTCTTGGCTATCTTAGGCGTCGTCGCAAGTGGTGTAACTATTGATATTTCGGGTCATGCGGCCAACCCTGCATCTCAAGCATTTCAGGCTGCCGCAGGTAATTTTGGTTTACGTATCTTTGGTTTAATCCTATGGGCTGCGGCACTCACCAGTGTAATTGGTGCGGCGTATACCTCAATGAGTTTCTTAACGGCATTTAAGTCTTCTATTACAGAAAGACAACGTAATGTCGCAACCATCTTATTCATTGCAGTTTCTCTGGTTGTCTATTTATTCATGGGAACGGTTCCTGCGGCATTATTGGTTTTTGCCGGTGGCTTCAATGGGTTAATTTTACCGATTGGCTTAACTTTATTTGTTTATATTGGCTGGAAACGTTCAGATTTAATGTCGGGTTATCATTATCCGCGTTGGTTACTATGGTCTGGTGTTGTGACGTGTGCACTCACTTGGTATATGGGGGTGATGTCTGTCGGTGCCATCTTTAATTATCTGAAATAACTCAAGGAGTGACAATGAAAAAGCAAATTGATTTAAACAGTGACCTTGGGGAAAGTTTTGGACAATGGGAAATGGGCAATGATAGCGACATTCTTCCTGTTGTTAGCAGTGCGAATATCGCTTGTGGCTTCCATGCGGGTTCACCAGAAGGGATATTAAAAACCCTGAAAGCCGCAAAAGAAAATGGGGTTGCTGTTGGTGCACATGTGGGCTATCCCGATTTAGTCGGCTTTGGTCGACGTAATATGGATATTGCATCGAATGAATTAACCGCAGACGTGATTTATCAAATTGGTGCATTACAAGGCTTAGCAACCGCAGCAGGGACACAAGTTTTATATGTTAAACCTCATGGTGCACTGTATAACACGATTGCTCATGATAAGCGCCAAGCAATGGCCGTGATTGATGCAATATTATCCATTGATAAACGACTGATATTAGTTGCATTAGCTGGAGCCCCGATAATTGAGTGGGCACGAGACAGTGGGCTAAGTGTCGTTGCCGAAGCCTTCGCTGATCGCGCATATAACAGCGATGGCACATTGGTATCCCGAAAATTAGCCGGTTCAGTATTACATGACCCGCAGGTAGTCGCAGGCCGTATGTTACAGCTGGTTATGGAAGGCGGTGTGATGTCAATTGATGGAAAATTTACACCTGTTGATGCTGGGTCGATTTGTGTTCATGGGGATAGCCCGGGGGCCCTTGAAATGGCAAAACAGGTGCGAGTCATCTTAGAGCAACAAGGTATTGAAATTTATGGTTTTGCCCACAAAGGAGACCATGAATGACACAGCTAATGAAAGCGTCATTGCAGGCCATCGAAGCTGCTCGCCTTGCACGACAAGCAATCCGCGAAGGATACAGTAAACCAACAGCAGGCCTTGCCCCGGGCATGACTCAAGCCAATATGATTGCATTACCACGTGACTGGGCATTTGATTTTTTATTGTATGCTCAGCGCAATCCAAAGAGCTGCCCTGTTCTAGACGTATGTGAAGCGGGGAGCTGGCAAACGGTCTTAGCGGAAGGTGCCGATTTACGCACGGACATTCCACGTTACCGTGTTTGGGAAAAAGGACAATTAATTGATGAAATTACGGATGCGACAGTAATCTATCAACAACATCCTGATTTAGTCACTTTTTTAATTGGTTGTAGCTTTACATTCGAAACACCAATGATAGAAGCAGGTATTGATGTACGGCATATCACGGATAAATCGAATGTTCCGATGTATAAGACCAATCGCCTTTGTCGCCCAGCAGGGCGTTTACAAGGCGAACTAGTGGTTTCAATGCGCCCCATACCAGCAAATCGTGTGGCTGACGCAGTGAGTATTACGGGTAGGTTCCCTGCCGTGCATGGCACACCTGTTCATATTGGCGCGCCAGAACAACTAGGTATTACGGATATTATGCAGCCTGATTTCGGTGATGCGGTTCGCATTGAAGAGGGCGAAATTCCCGTTTTTTGGGCTTGTGGCGTCACACCTCAAGCTGCAGTAATGAAATCTGGAGTTCCTTTTGCATTAAGTCACGCACCGGGTTACATGTTTATTACGGATGTACCTGATGCCGCATATCACATATAGAGGTGCCAATTGAGATTTTTACCCGTCAATTTAAGTGCTTTTATGGTTGAGTTGGAAAGTCTTGAACAAACAATGGCATTGACTGATTCCTTAACAGAAATGCCAATTTATGGGATTGACGAAATAACGCCAGCAGCGAGGACGATTTTAATTCGCTATAACCCGATCAAGGCAGATGTGAATGATTTAGTTGAAAAGATATCTATTAGGGATGTGTCGAAGCTCGTCGGCAAGGCCAGTAAATTGGTCACGATCCCTGTTCATTATATTGGCGAGGATTTACCCGATGTTGCAGCACATTTAGGGATATCCACTGCGGAAGTGATACGTCGTCATACAGAAAATGAATTTCAGGTTGCATTTAGCGGTTTTGCCCCGGGTTTTGGTTACATGGTTTCGAAAGGCGCTAATCTGAATGTCCCAAGACGCCAATCGCCAAGGGTGCGTATTCCTGCGGGTTCTGTTGCATTAGCTGGGGAGTTTAGCAGTGTTTACCCACAAGCTAGCCCCGGGGGATGGCAGTTAATTGGTGTGACTGAACTATTAATGTGGGATATCAATCGACCTGAACCTGCACTCGTCCAAGCAGGCATGCGGGTCAACTTTGTTGATGCCGCAAAAAGCCAAATTAGCTATAGCTTGCCAGAGAAAGCGGAAATCGAAACAAAACCTGAGCATTCAGTCGCGGATTTGACGGTTTTAACGACAGGATTACAGGTTTTATTTCAAGATTTAGGGCGTATAGGCCAATCGGCCTTGGGGATCTCTGAGTCAGGCGGTATGGATAAATCGGCATTACGTAGTGCAAACCGTATTGTGGGGAATAAATCAGATTCCGCCGTTTTAGAGATAACGCAAGGTGGGTTTAAGGCGCAAGTTCACAAAGACCTCATTGTTGCAGTAACTGGAGCGCCTTGTGCCATTGAGGTTATCACAGCAGAAAACCAGCAATATCAAGTTGACACTTATCAACCGATTCATTTAGCGAAGGGCGACACCATAAAATTGAGCCGTCCGAGCAAAGGAGTTCGTAGCTATCTTGCTGTGCGGGGTGGTTTTAACATAGAACCTATTTTATCGAGCTGCTCGTTTGATACATTAGCGCAAGTTGGCCCAACTCCAATCACGGCGGGCCAAACACTCACGGTTAACGGCTATTCATCTCCATTAGCCGTTTCATTAAATGAGGCGCCGGCTTTTGAGTACCCAGCAGAAAGTGATGTAGTGGTTTTGGATGTGGTATTAGGGCCTCGAACAGATTGGTTTACAAAACAAGCCGTTGAGCAACTAACGAATCAATTATGGCAAGTCACCGCATCATCAAACCGAATAGGTTTACGACTATTTAGTGAAAAACCGTTAGAGCGCGAACAATTACAGGAGTTACCGAGCGAAGGAACTTGCATTGGGGCAATTCAAGTCCCCGCAAATGGCCAGCCTGTTTTGTTTCTCAACGATCACCCTCTAACGGGGGGATATCCGGTTATTGGTGCGGTATGTGAATATCATTTGGGTTTAGCGGGGCAAATTCCTGTGAATGCCAAAATACGTTTTAATCCACTCGGTGAATTTAAAGTATTAGAAGGGAGCCATTGTGCTTATGAAAATGAATAACAACAAAAAACATAAAGTATTGATTGCTAATCGAGGCGAAATTGCCGTTCGTATTATCCGTGCATGTCGTGATTATGGTTTCCAGTCTGTTGCAGTTTATGCGGACAGCGATATTGACGCTCTTCACGTCAACATGGCGGACGAAGCCTATGGGCTTGGCGGAAATTCGCCAGCAGAAAGTTATTTGAATATTGAAAAGCTGATTAGTATCGCTCAACAGTCAGGTTCAACCATGGTGCACCCAGGGTATGGTTTTTTATCTGAACGGGCTGAGTTTGCGCGTGCGGTAGAGGCTGCAGGGTTAATTTGGATTGGACCGAGTGCAAACAGCATTGATGTATTAGGCGATAAGGTTCAAGCCCGTCATATTGCAATGCAAGTTGGCGCACCGTTAGTGGTCGGAACAAAAGACCCAGTGAAGAATGCACAGGAAGTACTCGAATTTGCACATCAACATGGCCTACCTATTGCAATTAAAGCGGCATTTGGTGGTGGTGGCAGAGGGCTAAAAGTTGCATGGCAACTCCATGAAGTTGAAGAGCTTTATCATTCAGCTGTGCGTGAAGCAACTGCCGCTTTTGGTCGTGGCGAATGCTTTATTGAACAATTTTTGCATAACCCTCGGCACATTGAAGCACAAGTTATTGCAGATACACATGGCAATGTGCTGGTGGTGGGGACACGTGACTGTTCATTACAGCGGCGCAATCAAAAATTGGTTGAAGAGTCACCAGCCCCTTTTTTATCTGAGAAGCAACAGCAGCAAATCATTCAAGCTTCAACGGATATTTGCCGCAAAGCGGGCTATGTAGGAGCAGGAACTGTGGAGTTTTTGCTAAGCCAAGATGGCACGTTGTCATTTCTAGAAGTCAACACACGCTTACAAGTCGAACACCCAGTCACAGAGGAAACCGCAGGTATCGACTTAGTGATTGAGCAATTGCGAATTGCAGAAGGCTTACCTTTAAGTATTAATGAGATGCCGACTCCTCGAGGGCATGCATTTGAGTTTCGTATTAATGCTGAAGATGCTGGAAATGGTTTTTTACCGACACCCGGCACTATTACGGTTTTTGATGCGCCAACAGGGCCGGGGGTTCGTGTCGATAGTGGAGTAACAGCGGGGACAACAATACCAGGCACTTTTGACTCGTTAATGGCGAAATTAATTGTTGTGGGGAGTACACGAGAGCAAGCCATTTCGCGTGCACGTCGTGCTTTGGCTGAATTTAACATTGAAGGTGTTGCCTCCGTATTACCATTCCATCGTGCGGTAATGGAACAAGCTGATTTTTGTGAGGATTTTAGCGTACATACGCGTTGGATAGAGACTGAATTTAATGTGGAAATTCCACCCGCAAAACGGCAAATTCCATTATCGGCTGCTGAAATAACACGCACTTTTATTGAAATCGATGGAAAGCGTTGCGAATTGGGTTTACCCACACAACTGTTTTCTGGCTTTTCAGTCAATAATTCAGCTGCAACCCATTCAGCCCCTCAAATCATCCATAACCCAGATGCCGTTAATGCCCCCATCTCTGGGCTATTATTTAACTGGCTGATCCCTCATGGAAATAATGTTTCAGAAGGGGATATAATTGGTGTCATGGAGGCGATGAAAATGGAAGTTCAAATTGTTGCACACCGTGCAGGAACGTTGAAACATTGTGCGACTAAAGGGGATTTCGTTGAAGCGGAGAGCCCAATAGCTGAAATTATTTAGTTTAGTCGGCTTAAGTTTGAGCTAAAGGAATTAGCTCAAACTAACGGGAAAGCCGTTCAGGCAATGTTCTTAGAGGAAGATGAGGTGCAGGAATAGCATGTTTTTCTTCAGCAGTTATTTCATTGCTATCGCGGTAGACTTCACCACATAGAAAATAGAGATTTGGACGTTTTGATTCTAGGTAGTCTTTTCGGCTAATACATTGTTCTTGTGTGAAAATAGTTTCAGTCACAGGTAACGCATCGCATGAATCTGAGCCACAAGGACTCACCCATAACGCCCAACCAATGAGTACCATATGTCCTGCCATTTACATTGCCTTCCTTAATAAGAATCAATATGAACCGCTGAAAAGTGATGACTGTAAGTAGCTATCGTAATTTACATACGCATTATAAGTTAAATTCTAACATTGAGTTAACCAAATGTATGTATTTAGTCATGGGGAATTCTTTTATTCACACTAAAAAGCAAATCGTTATGAATTAAACAGTTGCGAATTATTATAAATAGGAACCACATGATTTGGTAACAAATAACGCGGTATATAGTTAAAATTCCCCTAACGATATCGAGTGTTTTTTGGCGTCAGATCGCAAAAAAATAAAATAATTATCTACAAATAACCGATATTAGAGCTCAAGCCTGTCAATTAAGGCGAATTTTATCTAGGATTATGACAACCTCTAATAAGAAAATTGATAGGAATACATCATGACTGCCATGGAAGAAGTGCTTTCATTTTGGTTTGAGGAATCGACGCCAAAACAATGGTTTGAAAAAAGCGCTAAATTTGATTTAACGATAGCACAGCGATTTGCTCATGTTTGTGAACGTGCAGCTAAGGGCGAATTAGCGTATTGGCGTGCATCTATTCGTGGACGTTTAGCAGAAATTATTGTTCTAGACCAGTTTTCTCGTAACCTATGGCGCGATACGCCAAAGTCTTTTGCTCAAGATGGAATGGCTTTAGCTCTCGCGCAAGAAGCGATCAAACAGCATGATTATAACCTATTGACGTTATCACAGCGCAAGTTTGTTTTAATGCCATTTATGCATTCTGAATCCAGTTTTATTCATTTACAGGCTGTTGAACTTTTTCGCATGCTGGGTGATGACAGCACATTAGATTATGAAATGCGACATAAAGCGATTATTGACAAATTTGGTCGCTATCCACACCGTAATGAAATTTTAGGTCGGCCATCGACACAAGAAGAAATTGCATTTTTACAAGAGCCAAATTCTTCATTTTAGGTGAAAACCAAATGAGCCCATATTACTGCTTAATAAGCTCATTTGGTTTCGTTTTTCATTTAACGAAATAACTCAGTATCGATTGGCGATAACGCTAATTCTGACTGTAGTGATTTGAGGTAAATTTCAGTGATCTGCGCAAGGTTAGGGTAAAAGGCTGTCTCAGTTTTACTTTCCTGCACCAGTTTCAAATAACGATAAGCCCAAGGTAATAAATGTTGTTCAAATAGCGTTATAATGGCACTGTCGTCTTCTTGTTCCGCTAAAGCAGAAACAGCCATCATCATTAAGCCAAATTGGTCTTCAGGCTCACGAAGTCCGGTATCAGTCACTAACCCCTTGGTTTGCAAAAAGTGGCGATAAGCAGCCGTTGACTCTCCCATAACAGAATTATCATGTTCTTGATACACAGATCCCCATGGAGGCGCTGGCATACTACCTTGTCCTTCAAATAAGATAGAATAATCATACGAGATATCATCAGGTTGTGTTTGTGACAAGGCAGTACAAAGCGCCTGAATTTGTTCTGGATTTTCCCATGTGTGTAATTGTGGAATTTCACTCAAAACAGGGTAGACGTTTCGTAGCGTGTCCGATTGCGGAGGGTAGTAGAAAAACGCACCAAGGATGCGGATCATTGTCGTGTCAATCATATTATTTATCCGTCTTATTTTGCGCTAAAGTATGCCATCATTATCTGATTTCCTGTCACTGTATCGATGCAGGATAATGTGGGATTACTAAACAAAGAACCCCAAATGGGGTTCTTGAGTAATAAATTATAACATAGTAAGAACAATGCCTTACATGGTTATCTGCCACAAGTTATAGAATGCGATACGGCCAGCTAGTTCAGCTAATAATACTGCTGCGGCACACGTTGCTAATGTTGCTCTTGGCGCACGTTGTTTCAACGCCATACCAACAAATGCAGCTAAAGCAATCGCTAAGACAACCACTTGGAAGCCCCAGAAGCCTGTTTGCTCACCGCTAAGAGCGGGGCCGGTTTCGGCTAAAAACGCTTGGTAACCAGCACGGCTTGCAAAGATAGCGAAAGTACCAATTAAGAATGAAGCAATACCTAAGCCACGTGCGCCGATAGCAATAGCGAGCGCGCCGCCCCCGACTAACATCGTCATCCACATTTGCAGTGTGGTATAACCGGTGTCCCAGTTAGCAATAGTGGCGATATTGTACACTTGAGGGATCGACCAAACAAATGCAAGCCCTGACACGACTGCGGCAATATTTGCCAGTTCACGCAATAACGTATGCTTGAAAAACAGGGTGAAAAATAACGTTGCCGCAGCGCATCCAACAAATACGCCACTTAAGAAGGCTTCATTACTCATAGGCGAACGGCCCACACCCAGTAGCATATTGAAGAAGCGTAGTGGCTGGCCAACGTGTAACCCACCGATACCTAAACCAATTATCATAATAATAAAGGCAACGATATTGGCAGTTTTTAGCTGTTTATCATCAATAGATCCCATTTTACGGCTGATATAAGCGAGTAAAAAAAGCCCAGCAGCTGACTGTCCTAAGACAGTGAAAAAAACGAGTGGTAATTCATGCATCTTACACCTCCGCAGGGTTTTTTAATTCGCCACTTTTATCGCCAAATGGCTTCGCATCTTTATGGGGTTTGATGACAATATTTGGGTTTGTCAGGCTTGGGTCTGGCATTGGAGCGATACCACACTCGGTCCCGTGTAACTCACGAAGAACATTAATATCATCAAAATCTAAAGCACGCTGCGGGCAAGACTCAACACAAACCGGTTTCATTCCTTTTGCGACACGTTCATAACAGCCGTCGCATTTAGTCATGAGTTTTTTCTTCTCATCAAACTGTGGTGCGCCATATGGACAGCGTAATTCACAGTAACGGCAACCCACACAAATAGATTGGTCAACTACGACTAAACCATCTTCTTCACGTTTGTGCATTGCACCGGTTGGGCAACCTGCGACACAAGTCGGGTTTGAGCAATGGTTACATGAAATTGAAAGATAGTAATTAAAAACGTTTTGCTGCCAAATACCATCTTGTTTCTGCCAACTACCGCCACCAAACTCGTAGACACGACGGAATTTTGGACCTAAATCTAAATCTTTTTCATCCTTACAACTGACTTGACATGTTTTACAGCCAGTGCATTTAGTGGAGTCAAAGTAAAAGCCATATTGTTTCATTATTCAACTCCTTAAGCGCGTTTAACTTCAACAAGGTTAGTATGTTGTGGGGTACCTTTAGCCAATGGCGAAGGAACATGAGAGGTCAGTGTGTTGATACAACCACCAATATCCAGCCCATCTTCATTGAGAGTACGCCATGCACCTTGTGGAACAGCGATAACACCAGGTAATACACGCTCTGTCACTTTCACTTTAATTTGAATACGGCCACGATCATTAAATATTTCAGCCATGTCACCATTGTTCAAACCGCGTTGCTGGGCATCAATTGGGTTGAGCCAAAATTGATGCGGAATGGCTTCACGGAGCATGGCAACATTGTAATAAGATGAATGCACATGGCCTTTATCATGAAAGCCTGTCATTAATAGCGGATGCTTCTGTTGGCTTGCTTGGGCTTCAACGCCTTCTTTATTGACGCAATATTCAGGAAGGGCAGGGATACGTTGGCCTTCTGGTAACTCCCAATTTTTAACACGCTCAGCCAGTTGTTCCGAATAGATTTCCACTTTACCTGACGGCGTTTTCAATGGGTTATTGATTGGGTCATCACGGAATTTCTTCAATGCAATATTTTCTGAGCTGTTCAGGAATTTACGGTCGATAATACCCGCACCGTCGGTTTCGCTGAATTCAGGTAAATGCGGCATTTTTTCACGTGTTTTGTTATAACAGAACTCAATCCATTCGGCGTAGGTACGGCCTTCGGTGAATTGTTCTTTTACCCCCATTTTCTCAGCAACTTCTGCTAATACATCATAGTTAGGGCGGTTTTCCCACAGTGGCTCAATGGCATTCTGTAGGCGAACTAAATAGTGGTATGCACCACTTGCATAGGAGTTATTGATTAAATCATTGGTTTCAACGGTCGTGACATCCGGTAACAATAAATCTGCATATTTTGCGGATGGCGTATCATGGTTATCCCACACTAAAATGAATTCACATTTTGACTCATCAGCCAGTATTTCATGGGTTTTGTTTAAGTCGCCATGTTGGTTACCAATGACATTACTGGAGTAACACCACATAAACTTGATGTCGTTATTGAGTTTATCGACACCTTTAATACCACCGTTCTCTGCGGTTAATTCTTTCCCACGAACAATAGCTTCTGACCACATATAAGTTGGGATCAAGGCTTTGACTGGGTTAGGTAAAGCAAACCCCGCAACAGGATAAGCATAGCTATTCCCCCACAGACCTGTGTTCGTTCCTGCACGACCAATGTTCCCAGACATCAGCGGTAACATCATAATAGAACGACAAGCTTGTTCGCCATTTTCAGTACGTTGTAAGCCCCAGCCTTGTGAAATCCATGCTCTATTAGCATTGCCGATTTCACGTGCAAGTTGCTTAATGCGTGCGACGGAGATCCCCGTTAATTTGCTTGCCCACTCTGGGGTTTTTGCGATGCCATCAGGCCCATTACCTAAAATATAATCTTTATATGATGCATTGCGTGGTGCAGAAGCAGGTAAGGTCGACTCATCCCAACCAACACAATAGTTGTTCAGGAATTCTTCGTCAGTCAGTTGTTCTTCGATCATGACATAACCGAGAGCAGCAACTAATGCAGCGTCAGTACCGGGATAAATCGGGATCCATTCAGCGCCAAGCGTTGTGACACTGTCGGTACGGCGTGGATCAATGATAATCACTTTTGCTTTGCTTTTATCTAACGCATTGAGGGTCTCGTAGAATTGACCGCCGCCTGACATGCGTGTTTCCGCAAGGTTGTGGCCAAACATGACAACTAGGTCAGAGTTTTGGATTTCAGATAAATAGGATTCTTCTACGCTACCATAGACATAAGGTGTGATTTCCATTAATTGAGCATATGAATATGTACCATAGTCACCCAAGAAACCACCGGTTAAGCTTAATAAACGTTTACACGCTGCACGGCCGTGTAAGTTAGCACCCGTTGACCCAGAGCCATACTGATAATAAATGGCATCACTTCCATATTTATCAATCGTATACTTTAATTTTTCAGCGATAATGGTTGTTGCTTCATCCCATGAAATCTTTTTAAACTTACCTTCACCACGTTTACCAACACGAACCATTGGGTATTTTAAACGGTCTGGATTGTAGGTTTTCCAACGCACTGAACGACCACGTAGACATGGACGGATTTGGTGTTCACCTAACGTTGAGTCGTCATACATCGTTTCATTGGAAATACGGCTGATCACACCATCTTTCACATGGACTTTTAATGGGCAGCGGCTACCACAGTTGACTAAGCATGCGCTATAGCTAATTTTTTCGCTGACTTCGTCTGGCATGATTGCTGGTGTTTTTGCTTGTGCAGCAAAAGGGAGAGTGATTGAGCCTGCAACAGCAGCGGCACCCGCAACAGTTGCGGAGGTTTGTATAAACTCCCTCCTGCTCAGTTTTCCAAATTGAGTATTTATTTTATTTTTATGCATTGACATTGCCTATATGTAAATAACAACATTACTATCTTGTGTTATATGTTAAAAAAAGTTTCTGTTGAGTTACATGACTTACATCAATGTTATCCCTGATAAAGTAAATGTATTTATTTAATTTATAAGGGTTTTTTGTTTGTTAGTGCATAGGTTAGTTTTATTTTGATTAACTATCGAAATGTTATTGTTTATATAGCGATGACAGGGAATTAAGAGTTAAAGAGGGATATCTCCCTCTTTTAGATACTACTTTAGATGTAGATGAATAAGAAAATTTAACTAATCACTTAGTATTAGTTATTTTTCTGGGAAATGGCCTATCATTCTAACATCATTTCCGGTAGGTGATTGATGTACCATCAGATTAAATTGCGGCAGGATGGAAAAGATATGATCAAAAATGTCAGATTGTATTCTTTCATACTCCACCCATACGGTTGTATTCGTAAAGGCATATATTTCGATTGGAATACCATTTGAATCAGATTCTAGCTGTCTGACCATAATTGTCATATTTTTATGAATATTAGGGTGTGATTTTAAATAAGCTTCAATATAAGCTCGGAAGGTCCCTATATTCGTCAAACGACGTTGATTTAAAGGAACGGCTTTGTCATCAGGTAGACTAGAATTAAAGACTTGGATCTCCGATATTTTTTGTTCAATATAGGGTTCAAGTAAATTGGCTTTAATGTATTGCGCGATTTCTTCGTCGGTTAAAAAATGAACACTACTGGCGTCTAAGCGGACACTACGCTTAATTCTTCGTCCACCTGATTCTGTCATTCCTTTCCAGTTTTTGAAGGAGTCAGAAATCAGCGCATAAGTTGGAATAGTCGTAACTGTGTTGTCCCAGTTACGCACTTTAACTGTGGTTAAACCAATGTCAACAACAGCGCCATCAGCACCGTATTTAGGCATTTCTAACCAATCACCAATATTGACCATGTTATTGGCTGAAAGTTGTATTCCTGCAACTAAGCCCATAATGGGGTCTTTAAACACTAACATCATGACGGCTGTCATCGCACCAAGGCCACTTAGGATAATCAGTGGTGATTTGCCAATTAATAGCGCGATGATCATGATGCCAATTAAAATTGTGGCGAGTAGCTTCAGGCTTTGGAATATACCTCGAAGAGGTAGGTGTGCTGTTTTGGCTGCACGTTGGAGTACGCCAAGTATGATATCAAGGACGGAATAAAGGGTGAGTAAGCCAAATAATAGGCACCATGCCTGTGAGCCAACGTTTAAAACGGCTTGAGCAGTCGAACCTGAATGTAACCATAGTGTTGCTTGGATATTGACCACAACACCTTGGATCACAAATGCGAATCGATTGAAAAGATTATGTTGAGTGATTAAATGTACCCAAGTTCCTGCACTTTTTTGCCCGCGCTTTTCGAGTTGAGGAAGTAATATTTTATGTAGAATTAAGTGTAATACGCAGGCGACAATAAGGATTAAACCGAGCACCATAAGTAAAGAGGCAATGTCAGCGTAATCTTGGTTGAATTGACGTACCCAGTCTAGCAGTTGCTGCTGCATGGTTTCTCCTTCTTTAGAATGTTAGGAACAATTGTTTATAAAATAGTGTTTATAAAATAGCATAGGTCAAATGACTTTATCATATTTACAACGAAAATTCATGGGGAGCAATATTAAACTCCGTCTTAATTCTTATTACTAGTTCTAAGTATTGTCTAATATATGAAAATAATATTAATGACAATAAGAGCTATTATAAAGGAGGGCACTTACTAATTTGAGTGATTAAGTAACATTTACATAACATTACGTGTGATAAGTATTTTCTGATTGTGAGTCGTTATAACTAAGCATAATGTTCTACAAAATGTCCTAATGTTATATTAACTTTGTAGGAATCTATTATGAATCAATTTAAAAAGCCGATTTGTTCAGTTCTTTTGCAGTATATCTTATTGCCTATTATTGCTTTTACCTCATTATTCGCTAATTCATCCCCTAATGGTAATCAAGGCCAAGGAAATGGCAAAGGGCATCAACAAGTTCATGGAAATAAAGGTAAGCAGAACAAAGATAACTCAAATAAAGGCAATGATAATCAAGAGATAAAACATGTTAAATCAAGTAAATATTACGATAAGCATCGGGGAGCAAATATTAGTTTTAATGTGAGTTTTGGCAACGTAAGGCCTTTGGCCATTGAATATGGACTGACGGGGTATCGTGGCTTGCCACCCGGTATTGCAAAACAAGTTAGCAGGGGAAAACCACTTCCTCCAGGTATTGCAAAAAAAATGCTACCCTCAGCATTTTTAGCCGAATTACCCGTTTATGTAGGCTATGAATGGAAAATAAGTGGCCGAGACCTTATCTTGGTAGCGATAGGAACAGCGGTTGTTGCTGAAATTATTGAGAATGTTTTTGAATAAAAAAAACGACCTTAATTTTAAGGTCGTTGTGCAAAATAAATGCAATTTAACGCTAATGATGAGGTAACTAAAAGGTTTGATTAACTAAAGATTAATTAACTTGCTTACATAAAACGTTTAGATAGTAATTCGACGACTTCTTGTACACTGCTGATAAATTCTTTGATGCTTTTCATCGAGAACTCCAAATTAAAATGTGATCCAGATCACGTGAGAGCATTCTAGCTATTCACATGTTAATGTCAAGTTAATATTAAAAATAATTTTAAATTTTAAACTATATTTTAGTTGCTGTACTACCGCTTGTTTTTTTGTTAGTCGCGGTGCATACAAGAGGGCCCGAATCTGCAAATAGAGATAATAAATGTGAAGAATTGAAAGGTAATTTTTGTAATATAGTGTATGGTTAATAAGAGATTAGGTAATGATTTGATTGATAAAGGAATATAGCTCATGATTGCTTATGTAAACGGCCAGTTTTTACCTGAAGAAGAAGCGTCAGTATCTATTTTTGACCGTGGTTTTTTATTTGCGGATGCAGTGTATGAAGTGACAGCAATAATCAACGGTAAGCTAGTTGATTTTGAACATCATATGGCTCGTTTGCAGCGCTCTTGCGCTGAATTACAGTTATCATTCCCCTACGATTTAGCCGAATTAAAACACATTCATTTTCAACTGGTTCAGCAGAATAACATAGAAGAAGGGCTTGTATATCTTCAGTTGACACGCGGCAATGCAAAACAACGCAGTTTTTTATATCCTAATAAACAGACGAAGCCAACATTAGTCTTATTTGCACAAAAGACGAAGATTGTTGAAAATGAAAAATCAAAACATGGAATAAAAGCCGTCACCGTGGATGATATTCGTTGGCAGCGTTGTGATATTAAAACTGTCGCCTTATTAGCTGCTTCCATGGCAAAAGAATACGCTAAGCAACAAGGTGCTGATGACGCCATATTTGTTAAAAATGGTTATGTCACTGAAGGAAGTTCCAGTAATTGTTTTATTATTAACCATCAAAACCAAATACAAACGCGAGGGTTAAATAATGAGATATTGCCAGGCATTACTCGCCAAGCTATTTTACAACTTGCCCGGGAGCAAGGAATAGGCATTATTGAAAAACCATTTAGTATTGATGAAATGTTAGAAGCTAAAGAAGTCTTTATTACTTCAGCAACAACATTAGTGTGGCCAGTTATTATGGTTAATAGACAATTAATTGGAGAAGGTAAGCCGGGGAAACTAGCTATCCGGCTACGGGAGATATACTTGCAAAAACTAAAATAATGCTTTGAAATATCAAATGTTATTTTAATTGCATAAATTCTTTAACTGAAGAAACCGTTACCATACCTTCCAGTGCCAGAAGACTTTGCTCGTGGAGTTCTGGCGTTGGGGCTGCACATAAATCTTCAAGTACGGTGACATAATATCCTAAATCGTGGGCTTGTCGTGCAGTACTTTGAATGGCCTTTACGGTACTGACTCCACCAATAAATAACTCGGTGATCCCATTATCAGTAAGCCATTTATTGAAATGATTTCCTGCAAACGCAGAAACCCCTTTTTTAATCATTACAGGATCACGAAAAGCTACCTCAAGGTCATGAGCCCAATTGCAGCCATTACCGCTCAATTTCAAGGCACCAAGGCTTTTGGCTTGCTGGAACATCGGAGAACCGGCAGGAACATCGTGGTAATTGTCTGAAAACCCAACCTTTACCCAAATAACAGGGATATGATGCTTTCTTGCATATTGCGCTGCTTGATTGGCTTTCTCAACGATTTTACGTGAGCAAGTCTGTTGATAACTTGAATTAGATAAGCCATTTTTACCAATTATCTCTTCAATGAGATCAATAATTACTAATGCCTTGGACATTATTGCCTCTTCTAGGTGTAGGTATATTAACGTATGAAAGGCATATTCTAGCTAGAAAAAATAGCGAATGCTGTTAACTCAATAACATAATTCGATTTAGGGTAAGTCAATAATAAAACCGATACCTCGATTGTCTAATCCATCAGTAACTCTTATTACAGCACCGATTTTGCAGGCTAAATTTTGAGCGATAGATAAACCTAAACCGCTTCCGGTTTCCATTGTTCCTGGTACGCGATAAAAACGAGAAAATATAAGTTGACGGCTTTCTTCTGGGATTCCTCGGCCATTATCTTGAACAGAAATAGTCCCACCAAACGGGGTAAGGTCTTTTAAAACGACTTTTATTTTCCCTTTCTCTGGGCAGTATTTAATCGCATTTTCAAACAAATTAGTAAAAATATTACTCAATGCGAGTTTATCGGTGAGGATATAAAAAGAATTTGGGCTTTGTAGTTCAACATCAATATTTTTATTAATGGCGTAAGGTATGTGTGAGGATATTAAATGGCTAATTAATACGGGTAGGTCAATTTGCTCTTTATTTAATAAAAAGTCTTCAGTTTCTAAGCGGGCTAGGTCTATTAATTGATGTGATAAAGAGGCTGCGCGATTTAAAGTTTCTTGCATATCATTAATGATTTCTGCCCTTTCTTTTGGGTTATCAATTTGCATCAACAAGTGTAATTGAGCAATAACAGCCGCTATGGGAGTTCTTAATTCATGTGCAGCATCTGCCATAAAGCGCTTTTCACGTTGATTTGCAGCATCAACACGTGACATAAGGTTATTTATAGCATCAATAATAGGGCGAATTTCTTTATATTGTTCTTTTGTTTCTATCGGAGTTAAATTACCTGGCTGACGGCTAGAAATTAGTTTTGCAGATTGCCTTAAAGGCCGCAGACTAAAATAAGCGGTAATTAATATTGCTAACAACATAATACCCAAAATAAAAGCGAGTGGAATGGCTGTACCTTCAGCTGGGTTACCTAATAAAGATTTACGGTCACTATAAGACTCGGCAATAACAACTTCGAAAGTTTCTTGCTCATTCCATGCAGAAGTAAAATGCCAATCTTTATGTAATGCGGCGAGTTCAGAGACAGATTTAAGCGATGGCACATGTAATTTGTCACTGTTTCGGTAATAGACATTCCCTTGTTTATCTCTAACAACCATAAAAGGCCGATAGTTAATATCATCGCCACTTTCCATCGCTGCAGAATAAAGTTCTTGTAGGTTATTTGCTATTTTATTGAAATATTCCGGTTTATCAGCAACTATATCAAGTGTCTTAGCAAACCCTTGAGTGACGATATTCTGTTGCGCATTTAACTCATCATGAATTGAGGGCCAATAAAAAAATTGTAGCCAGCCAACTAATAGCAGCCAAAGGAAAATAACTGAGCTGATTTGCAGCCCAAATGTATAAATAAAAAATGATTTAACTTTCACTTAGTGGCACTTCTTTTTTTAATAAATAACCAATACCGCGGATAGTAATTATACGGTCTTTACCTATTTTCCGGCGTAGATTATGAATGTGAACCTCTAAAGAGTTACTTTCCACATCATCTAACCCGAATAGGCGCTGCTCTAAATCCGTTTTTCTGACAACATTATCTGCATTTTTTATGAGTTCGTAGAGTAATAGATATTCTTTCCCGGAGAGCAGCAACAATTGCTCATTAAGGGTGACTTGGTGATTAAGAGGATTTAATTGTAGGTTACCTAATTGCCATATTTCAGATGAAAAACCAGCCATACGGCGACTAACCGCTTTTACTCGAGAAATAAGCTCAGGCATAGCAAATGGTTTTGTTAAAAAGTCATCAGCGCCTGAATCTAAACTAGAAACTAAGTTATCCATTTGATTTCTTGCTGTAAGAATGATGATTGGGATCGTTTCTCCCATATTACGCCAAGTAATGAGTTCATCAAGACCATCGCCATCAGGCAATCCCAAATCTAGGAGCATTAAATCAAAATTGCGAGATGCGAGTTGTAATTTTGCATCAGCAAGTAGCCTGACCCAACAAGGACTAAAACCTGCAAGTTCCAGCCCACGACATAGCGCTTTTCCCAATTGAAGATCATCTTCGACTAATAGGATATTCATGTTATCACCTCTACTAGCAAGTATAAGCAGGCAATGAGCGTCAGACAATACGAACAATTCAAGTTTGAGGTGGATTTAAGCATACCTTAAGGTTGGTTTAACTATTTTTTAAGGTACAAAGAAATAGACTGTTTATTATTATCCATCACTCAAACAATAAGAGCATTGATAATGAAACAAGCATTCTATGAGGTGCCATTATTTATAGCAGCAATCGCGCTGGCCTTAACTTTTATTGGAAAAGATATCAATAATAGGCCGGCTGTGAGTTTATCAGCAATAATGTTAAATGAAATTCCTACCTGTGTAGATGCTAATAACTGTATTTCTCAGGTTAGAACAACGGATAAAAAAAATAAAAAGTTGAATCTAGTGAAAGAAATTAAAGCCTTTCTTAGGCATAAAATTGGCTAATTAATTGGGCGTAAAATTTAGATATGAGAAATTTAAAGCGAGTAGTTTTTTACTTGCAAATTTTGGAGACAGAAAAAGGAATGTTACATAATAAGGAAACATTCCTTTAAGTCTTTGGTTAATCCACCGTTGTTTCTTCTGGGACCCAACCATCATCCATCCATATCTCTTCCAGTATTTCTTCAATACGCGTTTTATCCTCCGCTATTTTTGTACCTGAGATATTCACGCGTTGTTGTGAACTAAAGCCAACCCGCGTTACCATGTCCGGGTATTGGTTTTGAAGTTTGCGTAAAATCTCAGTTTCAAGTGCTTGTAAAACAACTGAACTCGGTTTTTGTGGAGCATTCTTATCAAATAAAACTTCGATACGTAACATGATAGCCTCTAATAAGAGCTGTGTTTATATACAGTATTTTTAGAACTATTAGGTAAAAAAGTCAATATAGAGGCACAAATATTTTTATCAGTGAATTAAGTGGGAAAATAATATTTAAATAAAACAGTAGGTTAATATTATGAGTGCTCGATAAGTAATTGTCAGAAAGTTTAAAATAGGTATTCTAAAAAATATATTTTATGAAAGTGAGTAACGATTAAATGTTATATGGTTTAAGAGTTTCAAGTGAAGATAGCCAAACGGTAGCAATGATTAACCAGTTGTATGACACAGCTTTTCCATTATATGAACAAAGAAGCTACCAAGGAAGAGAAGCAATATTAAATCATAGTGATTATTATTTGTTCAGCTTCAAAGAAAATGACATTTTTATTGGTTTTATTGGGTGTTGGAAAATCGAAGATTATTATTACATCGAACATCTTGCTATTTCTCCTGTATTAAGAGGGCAAGGTTATGGGCAAAAGGTATTAAAACAGTTTTGTCATGATGTAGGTAAAGTGATCCTAGAAATTGACCCTATTATTGATGATGTGAGCCAAAAGCGTTGGTCTTTTTATCGACATTGCGGTTTTCAGCAAAACGAATACGCACACGCACATCCAAGTTATTACCCTGGAAATAAGCCACATAAGCTTAGGGTATTAAGTTATCCAGAAGCGATAGCAGAAGAAGTCTATCAGCAATTTAATCACGCCTTACAAACGCTTGTGATGAATAAAGCGCTATTATAGTTCCTTATGTAGATGGTTTTAATCAAGTTTATAGCAATAGATAAGTACCGGGTCATTATTATCTAAATTTTCAATGTAGCCACTAGGAATAAAGCCAGCTTTAATTAAGAAGTGTTGAGTGGCTGTATTCGACTGATTTGTAGAAGTGAAAGTTTTTGGGGTACCCCATTTTACCCACCTAAAATTTAGATACAAAAAAACCAACCGTAACAGGTTGGTTTCTCTATAAAAAGTTGGTCGGCATGATAGGATTTGAACCTACGACCCCCGACACCCCATGAATTCGATTCTAAGTTATATAATGCTATGATTTTAAATATAACATATTTATGTTTTACTGTGTTTTCAAACAGTGCATAATTTACGAAATACGCACTATATGAATCAATAAGTTAGGGTTAGTTTTACCACCCATCATCCAACCTTTTCTTTATGTCATTATTACTATCACGCTCTATTTTTTTTAGTGCCAGTACCGTTTTATTGGTGATATTTGAGTCATCATCACATTCATCTTGAGTAACAAATAGCACAATGCAGGGTTCCCCATCCTTGCTACTTTTATACTGAAAACCATTCATGTGATGCCCATTGTTATCTGTGAGTATAATTTTGAAATATTCGGTAACTACTTGTGTTGGAATATATTCAATGTATGCTAGATTAGGTTCACTCCTAGTTATAGGTTTATTAATTATTTCAATGAATTTTCGTAAGAATAATTTAGAGGTTATTAGGTGTTGATTAGAATGATCAAAATAATCTATTTCATCAAGTGATTGAGTTAAATCGACTAAACGCAGCTCTTTAGTTGAATAAAAGATCCCTGTGACGAACTCTTTGGATTCATCGGACGTGTTGCAAGAATCAATAATTTCTTTAATAGCTGTAAGCTTTTGGGGGGAACCATAAAACATGGGTATTCCTTGAGGGTTCATCCGATTTGGATTCCCTAGGGTATATTTAGGTAGTGGAGTGCCTAGATCTTTTGCGTTCCAATATTTTTTATTATCGATACATAAATGTCGACATCGATATATAGGTTCATCTTTTTGTAATGTTTTAAATAAAGATAATTCTTTTATGGCACTGCCAATATAATTTAAAATTAATGCGGGAGGAAAGTATTGATCGTCGAAAGGTTCGGTATCTTGTTCAAAAAATAAATCTAGATTTATTTTTGATGTGGTTTGAAAAACTATCCCAACTATATAGTAAAACTTCATGTTTTTCAGATAGGTATGGTTGTGATTCACACCAATAGTCATTTCTAATGTGAGAACAGATGTCTTCAAATAATTTATTATTGTTACATTTAAGGCCTAGTTCGTAGAGCACTTCTGCGGTACTCAAGTTCTTTTCTGTTATAAACTCACCTTTATCCCTATATGCAACCTCTTCAGGGTTTGCATAGCAAAAATAAATAGAGCCTAAAATATGTGCTAGAACTAAGTCTAACAATACTACTTTTCTATTATTTTTTTTACAATAATCGCATTTTTGCTCAGCTTTAAGTTCTTCTTCATCATTTATTAAATTTATGATTCCCTGATTACCGAAGCACTCAGCACAAACATGGTTATAACTTTCTATCAAATCACCATCATCTTGCATATATGTTATCTCTCTTTACTCAAGTAATCTCACAATGTGGCACTTCAACCCATTCTACATGGTTTTCGGTATAAATCTTGGTTGATTCAGCATCACTATGAGCCATTCGTGCTTGTGGATCATACCCACGGCCTTTAAACATAAATGCAGCACTGAAAAGCCGTCTTATACGTTTTGCCATAATTGTCACCTATCTGTTTATGAAGTGATGATATCACCTCTGAGTTGGTGACCAAATTAACTATGCCACTACAGAGAGGCACACTCTCTAATTTTCGAGGTGCAATAAAAAAGCCCACCGAAGTGGGCTTTTAGTGAACTTAATAATCCGCGTACGATTTGCGTATCATTTGTAGTCCTATTTGTGTCAGTGCGCAGTCCAACTGGATTTGGTAATTCACTGTTTTTGAAGCTGTTCTTCTATCGCTGACCCACCAAATTTGGTGGAGCTGGCTTGAAGCTCCTCCCCAATATAACTGTTTGATTCTTCAATCTATGTCGATGAAGTTAATGGCACAACAGTGTGGCACAGTCGGTTTATGACTGCAAACATAGGGTATTGATGTTTACTTTAAGTTCAACTCCTTTTATGGGAGCTGAATTTAACCTAGAGACTGATTTTGAATTGGGTTTAATAATCTTTATTGGAGTATTGAGCTATTTATATTAACTATGTCGAATATTCCTATAGAAAAAAGGTGAATATAATGCTTAATTATTCTTTTTATATTAAGGAGCGTCTCGGTGGCAAATCAAATATATTTAGTTATAAAAGGAAAGAAGCAAGGGCTTATCTCTGCTGGATGCTCAAGTTACGACTCGATAGGAAATAAATACCAAGAAGGTCATGAAAATGAAATCTTTGTTTATTCAACTAATTATAGTATGAGTCGTCACCAAAACGTATCACACTCACCCTTTTCATTTACAAAATTAGATGATAAATCGACCCCTCTCTTGATGAATAGCATTAATAATAACGAGTTACTTGATTGTGAATTTAGCTTTTATAGAACCGATAGAAGCGGTAAGTTGATAGTCTATAAAACAATCAAATTGACTAATGCATCAATCGTAAGCATTAGTAATCACCATCCAAATGCCCTAGACAATAATGATGCACAAGCTTATGAAACAGTATCGATGAAGTATGAAAGTATCACCTGTGAACATAAAGCTGCAAATACCTCAAGTTATAGTATTACACAAAACCTAGTTAATTAATTTTATTGAGGTGATTTATGGTGATGTCATTCAAAGTGCTAGAGGGGGATAGGACTACATGCGGTGGAAGAGTATTAGAGGGGAGTGCATTAGCACATCGGGGTGGTATTAATTTTAAGCGACAAGCCGTTCAAGGTAATAAAGTTACATGTGGTGTTCATGCAGGAAGGTATGAAATAGTAGGGGGAGATTTTACTCATTTAATTGGGGGGCAACCAGCTGCTGATACCCGCAAAAGTTATTCAACGTGTCCGTGTCACGCCGCTTTTATTCCTTCTAATATCATAGGTGAATGCACGGCTTTAGATAATCTTATTCCTGATGGGGTTTATGTGTGGACAGAAAGAGTAGGCTCTGGGCACTCGTATGTTTCATTACATAAAAATAACCAAATAACAGTTTATACTTATGGTAGATTCGGTCGGACTGGTACTCTTGGCATCGTGGGGGACGGTATCTTAATTCGCCTTATAGGTGAGGATGCAAGAAATTATTACCGACATGAGCTATACAAAATGAATGCTCGAGTTTTTGCTGTAAATGATGCCAATATACAGCAAGTAGAAGCTCACTTTATGGCATTGTGGAGTGGAGGCTCTTCCCCTGTTGGGTTATCCCCTAATGTGGGCGAGGCAACTAAAAAGTACGGGCACACAATAAACATTTACGATTTATCAACGAGTAATTGTACAACACAAACAGTAAATGCAATAAAAGCAGGAGGCTCAAAGGTTTTTGAAAAGGAATTATCATCTGTTCGTTCGGGTTATTCGTTAGCCAGATATATTGTAACTGGTCAGGAATCTTTTGTGGTTCCCGCATCTTTAGAGGATTACATGGTTGGTAAGAAACAAGATTTATCTTCTCTTGTTGTTATAGAAGTAACAGGGTTATTCAAAGAGCAGTATCCAAATGTCACAGGTGTTACACCTATGGAAAAAAGTAAATCGAGAACATTGTTTGAAGCCGCATCAGGTGCAGCATCTATTATTGGATATAATACAGATTTTTCTGGGGAGGAAACAATGGGGATAATTGGGCAATTACTTTACGGGGAACAAATAAATGGGAACTAAATTATTCATAAAGTGGGGATTAACGCTTGGTATTATTGTAGCAAATTACGTTATATTGTTTTTATTGAATGCAGGAATGGCTATTAACCAAAAATACCAAATGGAGCAGTCATGGTCAGATAATATGACTACAATACAATTAAGAGCAGTTATTAATGAACTGCTGGATACCAGTGTGTTAATTTCATTTGTAACATTGTTTTCGTTTCCAGCTAGTCTATTATTAATAGTGATAATACATAAAATACTAAAATGAGATTTTGATAATTCAACTAAGGATTGGTGTGGATCATGCTCGTATCTGTGTTAACACATGATGCCTTTTCTCGTGAGTTTGATAAGTGGTACAAATTATTTTTTGTAGCGTTATCTTACCTATTTTCATGGAATAGCCTAACCGTGGAAGTATTGTTGAATTTATATTTCCAATAGTTTTACTTAACATTTTACTAGTCAGAACAATCAAACCAGTTGTATATATATTACGTAAATCAGCAATTGCAGCATTAAGCATTTTCAAATTTTGAGATGACCATAAATCTATTGTTTGAAATACGTTAACAGCATTAAGAAAGGATATAGCAATCAAGGATAAATCATTTTCTGATAGATTGTTTACATATGCTTGAGTCATTTTCTTTGACATGCAAAGAATGTTTGCTTCGTTATTCATTCCTTTATCTGTTAAGTCCTTACATACAAAAAAGTTGCACTGGCCATAAAAGAGAGGAATTTTATACTTCCATAGGTCACCTTGAATTTTCATGTAGAAAGAACCTAACTCACAGCTTTGGTTTTGATTTTCACCATATTTTTGGTGGTATAAAAAAACCAACCGTAACAGGTTGGTTTCTCTATAAAAAGTTGGTCGGCATGATAGGATTTGAACCTACGACCCCCGACACCCCATGACGGTGCGCTACCAAGCTGCGCTACATGCCGAACTTTGATTTATACTACCCAATTTGTTTCTAAAAGCAATAGACGCATGATGCGACTGGTTGATATTTAAGCATTTAATTTTCATTAAAACGCTTTAATTCAGTAAAGATCTTCAATAACTCAGCCAAATCAGGTTTTTCATTTTTCTCGATAGCCCCTTGTTTATCATAGATATTAAACTGACCATTTTGATCCATATAAAGGGTGGCATTGTCAGTGGTAATCACAACATCGTCGTTATCGCCGGTGATCACCCATGGGTAAGTACGTTTAACACTAAATAAATCTTCACCTTGGCTGTAATCATCAGGTGGGTTACTGACGTGTAACAGCCGTTGCATTAGCGTGGTCATTACATCTTGATGACTAGTCAGTTTATCTATTTGTTGTGCAGGAGTATTCGGCCAGTAAATAAATAGAGGCACTTGCATCTTATCTCGATTAAAGTGTTTGCCGTCTAACCATTCGTTCTCTGATTTACCTTGATTATTGTAATTGGCAGTGACAATAACAATGGTATTTTCTAACCGGTTCTCACGTTGTAATGTCGCCATCACACGCTTGATCTGCTCGTTGGTTTTTGCACTGCCTGGCGTACCTGTAATGTTAAGGAATGAGAACCAAGGCGACCCATTTTTCAGATTACCTAACCAATTATTCCATTGAGAAACAGTCAAACTATCGTTATCGGCAGTTGTGGCAGGCAAAGAGTAATCGGCTAAAATAGCTTGCCTGAATAATGGAGAGTTAAAGCCATCTGTTGAGAATAAACCGAACTGATACCCTTGATGCTGAAGAGCTTCAATCAGACTTGATGGATGGCGGCCATTAAGAATATTATCAAAGTAAGTCGATGAGATACCATAGAATAGGCCAAACAAGGCGGTATCGTTACGTAAACCAGTTGTATAATGGTTGGTAAACTGTGTGCTGATTGATTTAAACTCATTCAGAGCATCCATCGAGTCTTGTTGAGACTTATTACCGAGGTCATCAATCACTAATAATAATAAATTATAACCTGAACCCTGATCATAATAGCTTAATGGTTTTAATGGGTAATTTAATTTAAGGGCAGTCGGACTACCTTGCTGGAAGACACGATTTTGATGTTCTGTTAAATCCAATAAGCCGTATCTATCAAGAAGTTTCCGCGCAGTCATTGGTTGTGATAATGGGTAATTATAACGCTGCATCGTGATAGGGCGGTAAAAGTTCGCATCGGCCCACGCATACATCAGGTGTGACATGATAAAAGTCACAATAAAAATACCCGCAAGCGGTTTACCAAAGGTTTGCCGGCTTAAGCTGCGCAGTTTTTGCCAACTCCAAGTTGCAAATAACATTTCAACAAGAAAGATAATGGGGATACTGATAAACATCAGCTGCCATTCACGAGCCATCTCGCCTTTTGTAGGGTTAATGACTAAATCCCATACCTGTGGGGTTAGATGCAAGCCAAACTGGCTAAAAACACGGATATCAAAAATTAAAAGAGTTATCCCTGCAGTCGCGAGGGCAACAGAAAGTAGCCTCAGCAACCGCTGAGACATGACAATAAAGGTCAGTGGAAAAATAATGAGTAAGTAGGCTGCAAAGACCACGAAGCTAAAATGACCTAACCAACTGACGAAAGCATAAACTCGGCCAGTTAGGGTGTCTGGCCAATCAAAAATAAACAGATAGCTACTACTTAACACAAGGCTAAGCAGTATATTGAATAGTGCAAACCAGTGCCCCCAACCAATCATGTTAGAGACTTTGTCACGGTAGCGCAGGTGGGTGACCATACTGTTTATTTCATTAATCAATTAGTGTGATTTATCTTCTTTAACAGAAGAAAGTAATGCATTTGCGAATGATTCTGCAATCATTTTACGTTGTGCAGGTGCAACTGACGTATTCAGCAGATTCGTGACCATATTACCTAACACCATAAGGGAAAGGTCAACAGGGGTGTGGTTTTTTTCTAACACACTAACAAGGTCAGAAAGTAAACCTTCAACTTTTTCATCACTATAGCGAGATGATTGTGGCATAAATTAAGAGATCCTAAATTAATGAAAGCTACATATCATAGCGTATCACAGTTGGTTTTTCTTCTTTCTTCGCAACAAATTTTTGTTTAAGTGATAATAATGCTAATTAAGATTCGTAAAGTGTGCATAAGTTCAGCAGTGTGGGTTAAAATTTGTGCAAATGATAGTTTCTATTGCAGAGGAATAATATCAATGTTTGAATACGCGCAACATTATTTCTGCTATTTCGAAGGAGCCAACAATGAGTCTGGAAATTAACCAGATAGCGTTACACCAGTTAATTAAAAGAGATGAACAAACCCTCGAGGTGATGTTGCGGGATTCTTTATTGACAGCAGATGGTGTCGTACAAGACATGATGGCAGAGCTACATCGCGTCTATAGTGCTAAAAGTAAAGCATTTGGTGAGTTTAACGAAGAAAGTGAACTTGCTGATGCGTTAAAGTTATTGCGTAAGGGCGAAGAAGAATTCTTAGGTTTCAGCCGTGCGATGACCGTTCGCTTGAAAGATGAACTAGCCAAATACCCTTTTGCTGAAGGGGGCGTCGTTCTTTTTTGTCAATACCGCTACCTCGCAGTCGAATACCTATTAATTGCAGTGCTCAATAGTTGTGACAGCATGTTTGTCACGGAATCATTAGATTTAGGCACGACACACTATTTAGATATTCCTCATGCGGATATTGTCGCTCGTATTGATTTAACCGAATGGGAAACCAATCCTGAGTCAAAACGGTATTTAACGTTCTTAAAAGGTAGAGTAGGACGAAAAGTCTCTGACTTCTTTATGGATTTTTTAGCTGCGTCCGAAGGGCTAAATGCAAAAGTTCAAAATAAAGGCTTAGTTCAAGCACTGGATGATTTTTGTGACAATGCTCAGATGGATAAAAACACGCGTCAAGCTTATCGCCAGCAAGTTCACAGTTATTGCACGGAGCAATTACAGTCAGGTGAAGAAATTGAGTTGGAAGCATTGGCGAAAGAGTTACCAATGGTGGAAGAGCAAAGTTTTGACGATTTCGCTCGTCAAAATGATTACCAACTTGAGGAAAGTTTCCCTGCTGATAGAGGAACATTAAAGCAATTAACGAAGTTTTCAGGAAGTGGCGGAGGGATCACGATTAGCTTTGATGCGATGCTTATGGGGGAGCGTATCTTTTGGGATCCTGTCACTGATACGTTAACCATTCGTGGCACACCACCTAATCTGCGAGACCAATTACAACGCCGTGGCACGAAATAGATTATGGTGTTGAATAGCTAGAAATAAATAACGCCGCAATTGCGGCGTTATTTACTCGGCGTCCCGAAAATTCTAAAGCTCGGCTGTGGGCTTTAATTAAGCGCGCAGGAAGTCAATGTGCGTCACTTTTGGCTTAAATGGGTGACGTTGAACAGCCTGAACTTTTACTTTTGTTTCTTTACCATCGATAACCAGATTCAGAACTTCGTAAAATTCTGCTTTGCTTTCTTGGTTGATGATTTCATCGTGGTTAAGAGTTACAGAGATAGCTTCTTGGTTGCCACCGTAAACGATAGCTGGAAGCTGGTTATCTCTGCGCAGGCGGCGGCTCGCACCCTTACCCTGCTCTTTACGTTCAATTGCATTGATAGTTAACATTACTATTTCTCTATAAAAAGAAAATATAAATTCCTGCTACAGGCGACCCAGCAGCAGGTTCGAGATTTGGCCTAGGGATACTTCATTCAGAGAACAAGATATCGGAAGGCGGGCGGCATTTTAACGAAAAATCCGTCATCCAGCAATCATTATGATCATCTTCGCTCTACGATAGGGGATCTGCAACGCGAAAACGCCCTTGATAATCGAAGATTTTCTCGCGAATTTCCCAAAAACGTTCTTTTTTGCGAGCGACAATAAATTGGGGATAACGTAACAAAGACTGCTGCAATAATATATCATTTGCATTATTCCACTTAAATGGGACCCCTGGGGCACGTTGATGTTCTCGTAAAAAACGGTATTCGAAAACGCGTTTTTGTGCGGGCGTCGCTAGGCGAAAACGTTCTGAAACAGAGGTTCCATCTTCATCATAATAATTGATTTTAATCCATTCGCCTTTGGCATCATTCCCTGTGATAAATTGCATTCCCCCGCAACGAATGATTAATGCATCTTTAAGTTTTAATGCGGCTTTTAACATATCGTCAGGGTCGGTTAGCACTTCTTGGCATTTTTGGCAGCGGCGAGCGGCTATATCGTTTTCAGCGCCACAGTGTGGACATTGCTTGAAGCGAAAGCGGAATTCACATTGCTGTTTTTGCCCATTTTCGTCTTCTTCCCAGCCTTGGCAGCGCCGACCAAAGTGTTCAATAATTTGGCCATCAGAGGTACATTTCCCCCAAAAAACATTCGCAAATTGGCACAATGGGCAAAAAACTTGTACCGGCACACTGGTTGAATTCGGTTTACTTGAGCCCACTTCAGGCCGAAATAGGTCGTGTGGATTTCCTGCATAATCTAAGATTAAACAGCGTGTTTTGCCCTCAGAAAGGCGTAATCCTCGGCCAACAATTTGCTGGTATAAACTCACTGACTCTGTTGGTCGCAAAATAGCAATCACATCAACATGGGGTGCATCAAACCCAGTTGTTAACACTGAAACGTTAACTAAATAATGTAGTGCTTTGTTTTTAAACTGCGTAATAATTGATTGCCTATCAGCCGCTGGGGTTTCAGCTGTCACTAATGCGGCGCGCCCCTGAGGTAAATAGCCCAAAATTTCTTTTGCATGTTCGACCGTTGCAGCAAAGATCATGCAGCCTTGCAACGGAGCAGCGTATTCAATAACTTGCTCAATAATTTTAGGCGTAATGCGTTGTTGCTTTTTTAACGATAAATTAAGTTCTTGTTCGTTAAAAATACCTGATGATGTGAGTGAAACCTGGCTGAAATCATATTGTAAAACAGGCATGTCAAGCCGTTCAGGCGGGACTAAAAACTTGTTTTTAATCATATAATGTAGCGGTAACTCATAGATGCACTCACGGAAAAAACAATTTTCATCACCGCGTACCATGCCATGGTAATGATATTGGTAAATCCAGCCACTGTTGAGGCGATAGGGGGTGGCTGTTAAGCCTAAAATACGCAATGAAGGGTTATTTACCTGTAAAGCTTGAATAATTTGTTGATATTGGCTTTTATCATTCAAACTTATGCGATGGCACTCATCAATAATCACTAGGGAAAAATGTGCATCAAATGCTTTTAGATTGCGAGCAACGGATTGCACACTGCCGAAAACCACTTTGCTTTGAGACTCTTTGCGATTCAGTCCCGCAGCAAAAATATCAGCTTGCAGGCCATATGCGAGGTACTTAGCATGGTTCTGTTCAACTAACTCTTTCACATGAGCTAATACCAGCACTCGTCCTCGAGCGAGTCGGGCCAATTCGGCAATCACTAAGCTTTTACCTGCGCCAGTAGGCAAGACAATCACAGCCGGGTGAGTCTGCTTACGGAAATAACTCACTGTCGCATCGACAGCTTCTTGTTGATAAGGGCGTAAAATAAAAGGCATATTATTCAGTATTATGTAATTAAATCAGGTGAATGACGTTAAATTTAATTTAAAACGATGAGTCTGTCTAAAGATGTCAGCTGCTTAGGTGAAGCTATCACTTCACAGGGGTTATTGTTATAATGAATAATGTGATAACAATCACAACACCCTTTCACTCTATATTATTCTGACAGTTGAGCGTTATTGTACGCTTCACTGACATTCCATCAAGTTAAGAGAATCTATGCGACTGGATAAATTTTTGTCCCAGCAATTAGGGATAAGCCGAAGTTTGGTAGCGCGAGAACTGCGTGCAGGGCTTGTAACCGTTGACGATGAAATCGTTAAATCAGGTGCTTTTCAAGTTACGATTGACCATGAAGTCGCTTATGATGGTAATGTCCTCGTGCAAGTTACAGGGCCGCGTTATTTTATGTTACATAAACCACAAGGCTATATTTGCTCCACAGATGACCCAACACATCCCACGATCCTGTTTTTTATCGATGAGCCTCTCGCACAAAAACTGCATTCAGCAGGGCGTTTAGATATCGATACAACAGGTTTGGTGTTATTGACTGATGATGGCCAATGGTCACATCGCATTACTTCACCGAAGCATCATTGTGAAAAAACATACCGAGTTCAATTAAGTGACGATATTGCCAATGATGTTGCCGAACAGTTTGCTCTGGGGGTCATGCTTAACGGGGAAAAACACCCAACTAAACCAGCGAAACTGGAAATTATTAGCCCTAGAGATGTCCGATTGACGATTAGTGAAGGACGCTATCATCAAGTAAAACGCATGTTTGCTGCGGTAGGGAACCATGTTTGTGGGCTGCATCGTGAACGCGTTGGCGAAATTTGGCTAGATGAGACACTTGAACCAGGAGAATACCGCCCACTGACGGAAGAAGAGATCAATAGTATTAATGTACCACGTAAAAAAACAGCAGGAGTTTAAAGAGTGCAACAGCAGCGTTCATCCTATTTGGGGCTGATATTAATTCTAGGTTTATTATCGATGCTAATGCCATTGGCTATCGATATGTACCTACCAAGCTTTCCGACGATGATGCATTATTTTAATGTAGATGAAGGGCGCATTCAGATGACGCTCAATAGCTACATTTTTGGTTTTGCTATAGGGCAATTATTCTATGGTCCGATGGCAGATAGCATCGGGCGTAAACCTGTTATTTTAGGTGGGGTCGTCGTTTTTGCCATCGCATCAGCGGCCTGTGCTATCACGGAATCGATTGATTCACTGATTTGGTTACGTTTCTTACATGGTTTTGCTGCTGCCGCTGCAAGTGTTGTGATTAACGCACTTATGCGGGATATGTTTACTCGTGATGAATTTTCAAGAAGTATGTCCTTCGTTGTATTAGTGATGACAGTAGCGCCGTTGTTAGCCCCTATTTTAGGGGGGGAGCTAATGCGCTGGTTCTCATGGCATGCAATTTTTTGGAGCATCGCCATTGCCGCGGTTATCGCTGTCGTTTTAGTGAGCTGTTTTGTGCGAGAAACATTACCCGTAGCTAAAAGGCAGAAGTTTCATATTGGTACAACATTAAGGCAGTTTGCTACTTTATTTAGGGCAAGACAGGTACTGTTCTACATATTAGCGAGTTCATTTTCCTTTGCAGGGATGTTTTCATTCTTAAATGCAGGCGCTTTTGTATATATTGATTTGAACGGGGTGTCTCCACAGAATTTTGGCTACTATTTTGGTATCAATATCATATTCCTATTTATTATGACGACAATAAATAGCCGCTATGTTAGGCATTTTGGTGCCGAAAAAATGCTTTATTTTGGTATTATTATTCAATTTGTAATGGGGGTGTGGTTGCTAGTGACAACAGCCTTTGCGCTAGATTTTTGGACACTGGTAATCGGCGTTGCCATTTATGTTAGTGGTATAGCGATGATCACGTCGAATGCAATGGCCGTGATCTTAGATAATTATCCACATATTGCAGGAACGGTTTCTTCATTGGCAGGAACAATAAGGTTTTCGATAGGGGCACTTGTTGGAACATTATTATCGCTAATACCCGCCCAGAGCGCATGGCCAATGGTGGGTTCTATGGTCGCTTGTGTCGCTTTTTCAATGTTATTTGTATTATTGGCAAAAAAAACAAAGTAAGTCGTATGTTTTCAAGTTTCAAGGATGAAGCTGAAAACACATAATTCTCCTCTTTATATCTCTAATCAAATAAAGCTTTTTCTAGTTACTTTTCCATATCATTCATTTTATCTATAAGGGATAAAGGATTATCACTCGACAAAACCGAATAGTAACACAGGGTAGTTAAAATATTTGCTGAAAAATGATCTAAATCAACTATCATTATGGTTAGATTTGTTAAATTTATGTTTTATGATTTAATGTACATTGCAACATTATTGATTAATAAAAATTTTGTTTAATTTCAAAAATAAACTATTTTTTACTATTTTCATTTCAGAAATGTAAACAAAAGTTAAGTGTTTTGAGCAGGATGTTGAGCGCAAAGATCAAAAATAGTTTAAATTTTAATGTATTTACTATTAAAATGAATATGCAATGATTTGTGTCACAAAAATTTAACGACATTTTGTTTTTTTAATGTTATATTTATGGTTCATTATTTAACATTAATGTCACTTTTTAGATAACTAAAAGTTCGGTTTGAACGATGAATGATTGGCTTAAGCCCGTGTTAGGTCAAGTAAGAAAGTAAATATCAATACTTGGCAAAATACTAAAATGTTTCAATAGGATATGTTTGTGGAAAAATTAGGTCTTTCGGTGGTGCACAGGCTACCGCAAAGCTACCGCTGGTTATCAGGCAAAAAAGGTACCGATGTTGAAGTTGTGCCTATGAATGATGTCGATAGCGATAAGCTTGTGGGGCTGAAACTGCTTAGCCATGACTGTGCGACAGACTGTATTGCAATGCAGCAATTGTCTGAATCATTATCAGACATGCAGATTGCTAATGCGATCTTAGAGTGGCAGAAAGAAATTTGCCTATTCATTCATGCTAATGATGAGTTAGCCGCTATGTGCCGTTTAAAAGCTTCAGGTGTTGCTATAGCAGAACTTTCTTCTGGTTTTTATAGTGCTTAGCTTTGAGTATGTTTTAATCTTTGTTTAGTAATGATGGCTCGACTGTTTATTACTGTTTTTGCTTACTGATTTTATTTGGCTCTATATTTAAAACTGTTTTTTTGGATGAGTATCATCATGAGGTGGAATTTGGTGACTGAGTTATTTTTGATTTAAAATCGGATGACTACCACTAAATTTAGTCAGTAAAGATTTCCAATAAAAAAGCTTCCATCAAATGGAAGCTTTTTTATTGGAAAGGGGATATAGGGTACTACAAAAATTTATGAACCGTTGATAATGCGTCTACTTGCGTAATATCTTTTGCTCCAGTAAGAGTTAGTCATTTCAGAAACGATAACACCACTACTGGTTGATGCATGAACAAATTTTTCATCACCAATATAGATACCAACATGCTTCATCGTGCGGCCTGTTTTAAATAAAACAATATCACCGACTTTTAGGTTATTGCGTTTTACGCTTTTCCCGGAGGATTCTTGCTCAGATGTTGTGCGTGGAAGCTCTACACCAAATTGTTCAAAGAATGTGCGCTGAACGAAACTTGAGCAATCGACACCTTTCTTTGTTGTGCCACCAAGGCGATAAGCTACACCTTTCCAGCTTGCGTATTGGTCCATTATTTTAGACTTAGTATCAACACTTTGTACTAACTCTTCGAATTCATCTTGAGATGCCATCGTCAACGAATCGCCAGCAGAACCGTTTAGCATACGGGTATCTGATTTAGCGGTATATTGTGTATTCTTAGCTGACTTTGGGGTGGTACATGCTGTGAGCGTCACGGCAATGGCAATTGCCGGAACAATGCGCCAAGCATAGCGCTTAAGTTTTTCAGACGTTAACATTCTTATATATATCCCTTACCATTTTTCTAGTACTTATTGTGTAAAAAGACACAAAAAAACTAAACCTATCCCTGTGAAAAACGCATTACAAATCAGAAAAGTGTGTTTTTCGCAGAAAGTGTTTATTGCAGCACTACCAAACTTCGAATGTATTAATCATATTTAATGACTTATTGAGTATAGGATATATATCAATATTTACTAAATTTACTAAAACATTCTTTACCTAGAAGATTCGGTATCGCATTAGTACCAAATCAAACCTTTAAGAGCATACATAAACAAAAGCAAAATGGCGAGTTAATAGGGGGGAAATTTACAAAACATTAGATAAAAGAGCCTATTTGCCATTGGGTTATGTGATGGTCGTCTACAATGAGGTATATTCACTTACAGAACGGGTGTTTATCACTAATAAACTATGATCTAAATCACGTTTTATTGTGTAATATTTCAGTGTAATTACATAATTAAGTCCTTTTCAAACCCGAAATGTAAAGAAGTCTAAATTTATATTTAACGAAGGTTTATTTATGAAAAAAATGAATAGTTTAATTTGTCTTAAAAAAACACTATTAGGAGAAAAAATACTCAAAAAAACAAAAATACTGTATGTATATCAGTGTTTTCGTTAATCCTATTTTTTGTGTGATACTGGTATCAGATAATGTGAGATAATCTATGCTAACAATAAATCAATATAACCAGATACTAATGGTGAAGGTAAAGTATAAGTCAGAGTATGTGCGCTATACCTTAATATTATAGTCACGATATAGCCGTTGTTCGAAATCGGTAAACCGACGATTTAGTGTGGAACGGGCTATTTTAGTTGAAAAATAATCAATGGGGATTAAGTTAGCGGACCCCAGGTTATCAATAATAAAAAACTGGCCATAAGGTTTATAACCTAGTTGGTAAACGATATTATACGTTTTTAGCGCCATCGTGGTGATAGCTTCTTTATATATATTCTTTTTAAATTGCTCGTAAGCAACTTTCATATTTTTTTTATGTTTTAAAAAAAGTTGTTTATTTTTTAGGTAATAATCTAAAGTATGTGAAACATTTCCTGTTTTATCTTTGATTAATTGGAATACATACCCCAGCCCCTGATCAGTTTGTTGGGTGCCATAGTAATGAGAAATTGTTTTTGTCGTGAAGTTTTTTCTATATAAGCGCTTGTAATAGCGGATCTCTCTTAAGGTTTCTTTGTCATCTCTCCCATTTAAATGAACTTTTATACATAGGTCATGATAGTCAGGATGCTGATAACAAGCGCGCTGGCGGCCTGATGCGATCAAGTTGCTAACGGGTAATGAAATTTTTTTATCTAGTTTTTTATTCATGGCGATACATACTATTTTTAATGAATTATAGGATAAGCCTAAAATGATATTGCGACGTTTTTTATAAATTATACAACCAATGCTAATAGATACTATTTATAAAGTGTTGCATTTTGTGTGGTTAATTAAGTGTGATGCAAGTCGTTTATTTTATTTGGATAAATAATTAAAAGGAAAAATAAAAAACTACGACTATAAATTAAATTTTTAATTTCCTTTTGGAATTAGTATGTCGTTCTCCGGCAATTCAGCCAAATTAAATACTTTAACTGTAAATAAATGACAGAAAGTGACGATAACATAATTTTAGAAGGGGATTTCATCATGAATAGCTCAGTAAAAAAAATAGTAATGACTTTTTTAGCGGTAGCGACATTAAGTACAAGTTTTTCAATTTTCGCCTCTGAAAACAGTGAGGCGAGACGGAGTAATACCGCCGTTATTCGATTTACTGGAGCTATTGTTGCATCACCTTGTGTTGTCGAAGCGAATGCGAATAAGGTTGAAACTAAATGTTGGAGTGATAACGGCAAATTGGAAACCGCATCTGCAGATATTCGAAAACTAAAAAATCAAGAAATGTTGCTTCCAAATCAAAAAGGTACTCAGCAATTTAACTGGATTAATAAAGATAAAACGTTAGGGATTTATACGATTAAATACGATTAATTTTGAGATAACCAATAATTGAATGTAGCAAACGAAGATGGGATGAGGGAGCAATGTTTAATTGCAATGGCATATGCCTATGAACAATAAACTCATAGGCATATAAAGCATTATTTTTGCAAAATTAAAAGTAAAAATTAATCGCAACGGCCCATATAACGGCGCTCAGCGATATGAATACGAATTTTTTCGCCGCTAGTTAGATACTCAGGAACTTGAATGGTTAGCCCTGTCGACATTGTTGCCGGTTTAGTTCGTGCGCTGGCAGACGCTCCTTTAATCGCAGGTGTTGTCTCTATAATGGCCATATCAACCGTTTGTGGTAACTCTAAAGCCAGAACTTGCCCATCCATCGTTAACACTTGCATTCCTGGTAACCCTTCTTCAGGAATAAAAAGTAATTCTTCTTCAATATCAGCTTTTTTGAAAATATAAGGCGTGTAGTCTTCATTATCCATAAAGACATATTCATCACCATCAATATAAGAAAAACTGACGCCACGACGCGTAAGTGAAATTGTGTCTAAAATATCATCGCCTTTGAAACGCTCTTCAACTTTCTGGCCAGTTTTGATATCAGTAAAACGCATTTTATATAATGTACTCGCACCACGAGCACTAGGTGCTTGAATATCAATGTCTTTTACAAGTAATAATTTGCCATTGTAGTTTATTGCAAAACCACGTTTGATTTCATTGGCCTTGGCCATAAATAACCTTCTTTGGGGTTGTCAAAAAGAGTGCGACAAAATTACTCGCAGATAAGGAATTAGGCAAGATGCTAAAGTCAATTTTCGGTGAAAAATTTTTGGAAAATACAATTTTAGATAATACAGTTCTTGGATAAGGCAATAAGTATGAATATAACCCGTGGGCTATATTCATACTGAAATGATTAGTAGATAGGAAGTAAGCCAGACAATGACAATAAATGAGCCACCGCATTAACTAAACCAAAAAGGATCACGAAGCCAATGATAAAGCTTCCTCCTGGTGCTCTATAGCTGTTATTTGGATAACGTTTACGACTGGCTCTTGCCATCAATGCAGGGACAATAACAGCCCAAATAGTGGCAGCCAACCCGGCAAAACCAATCGCATAAATAAACCCATTAGGGAAAATTAACGCGAGAATTGTTGGTGGTAAAAATGTGACTGCGACAGATTTAAGACGGCCAAACTTATTATCTTCAAATTTGAAAAAGTCAGCAATAAAATCAAATAACCCTAAAGACACGCCTAAGAAAGAGCTGGCTAGAGCCATGTACGAAAACAGGTTCAAAAATTGAGAGATAAAACTACTTTGGGTGGAAATATTCATTTGAGCCAGTAATGCATCAATATTATTGCCGTTTTCTCTGATCTCAATAAATGACGTTCTTGGAATATTTCCTTGAATAGCGTACTGCCATAAAATATAGATAACAACAGTGATTGTGGCACCATAGACGAGGCTCTTAACAACACTACGGCTATCTTTATTATAATATTTTACTAATCCAGGCACATTACCATGATAACCAAAAGAGGTTAATAAATAAGGTAATGCGGCTAAGGCATAGGGGAGGTATTGGCTTTCGCTTTGCTCAGTTTGGTTAAATAAAATCGCGGGCGATGCAGTGGAAACCATCCCACCGATTGACATGATAAAGGTGATTACCATCCCGCCAATTAAAATGGTGCTTAACCTGTCGACAGCACGCGTAGAAAGCCATACAAAAAAAGCAACAATGAAAGCAAAAACAAAGCCTGCACCCGCTTGTGGTATCTGTATTTTTTCTGACAGGTTTGCTGCGATGATAGAGCTGCCCGCAGAAATATAGGCATAAGTGAGTATATAAAGCACAAAAGTAACGGATAAGCCGTTAATTGAATTCCAAGTTGAACCTAATAAATCCTTTACCATTGTATGGAAACTAGCACCCGCAGGGTAATTCATATTAGCTTCTAAAATCATTAACCCAGAAAGTAACATACAAATAAAGGTATAAATTAACAGAATGACGGAACCTGTGAACCATACGCCAGAAGTCACCATAGGAATAGAAAACATACCAGCACCGACTGCAGTACCGGCGATGATCATAGCACCTCCCAATATAGAAGGATTTTTTTGTTGGGTTGTTCCATCAATAGCCATGGTGGCTCCTAAATATTATGTTTCACTGTACTAGCTAAATGATACGGTAAGTGTGAGGTATTGTAAATATGGCAAATTGAATAAATTAGGGAAAAATGAGTAATTAGAAAGAGATGGACAATAAACGCACAAAACGAAGAGGTTTGTACGTTTCGGTTAATTAGGCGCTGTGGTGGTAGAAACGGTGTGTTAACCAGAGGTCAACCGCATTGCGGCTCGCTTCAAAATGGGGTTCTGGGAGATTATCAGGGGAAACCCACATTAAGTTTTCACATTTATCTGCTTCCATAATTCGAGGCTCAACATCACCGCTATATTCAACATGCATACAAATAGAAACCGTATGTTTACCTTCTTGTTGATAAGTTTGTAAATTATTGCTGATGCCAAAAACGGTGGGGGCTTGGATATCAATACCAATTTCTTCTTTTATTTCGCGAATGGCACAATTTTCAAAAGACTCACCTGGGTCAACGTGGCCTCCGAAAATAGACCAATAGGGCGCATGTTTACTGCTGCGTTTACCCATTAAAATTTGCCCATGTTTGTTCGTGATTAGAACACCGACACCCACGACGACGTTGGTAGGCTCAGACATATCTTCTCCTTATTGTTTTATTTTTTAGCGCGCTGATCCTGACATAATCGTGTAGAAAAACAAGCAGGAAAAAGTACAAATATCACTGAAAACAATATGCTTTAATGTTATAACTATAATTAAATTTAAAGACACGATAATCATGATAAGGGAGATTAGTGGTTATGACTCGCCGGGTTGCTACAATTACATTAAATCCTGCTTACGACCTTGTGGGCTTATGCTCTACTATCGAAGTTGGTGAAGTCAATTTAGTCAAAACCGCTAGCCTCAATGCGGGTGGTAAAGGTGTCAATGTCGCAAAAGTGCTCCGTGACTTAGGTATTGATATCACCGTTAGTGGTTTTATGGGAAAGGATAACCAAGAAGAATTCCAACATTTTTTCAGTGAAAATGGTATGGCTAATCGCTTTAGTATGGTGCCAGGGCGTACACGAATTAACGTGAAACTCACTGAAAATAACGGGGAATCGACTGATTTCAATTTTTCAGGTTTTGAAGTTAGTAAAGAAGATTGGAACCGTTTCTCGACAGAGTCGCTCAACTGGTTAGGCCATTTCGATATGGTTGTGGTGAGCGGAAGTTTACCGAGGGGGATTGACCCAGAAGAATTTACTCGCTGGATGACTCGCCTTCGCCAATTATGCCCATGTATTATTTTTGATAGTAGCCGGGAAGCGTTGAAGGCCGGTTTAAAAGCATCTCCATGGTTAGTAAAACCTAATCGTCATGAGTTAGAAAGTTGGGTTGGCCGAAAACTTCCCGATTTACAAGATGTCGTGACCGCAGCGCATGAATTAAGAGATAAAGGGATTTCCCATGTGGTCATATCGTTAGGGGAAGAAGGGGCTCTTTGGGTTAATGCGTCGGGCTCTTGGCTTGCAAAACCACCCCATTGTGAAGTGATAAGCACGGTTGGTGCTGGTGATTCCATGGTGGCAGGGTTAGCGTATGGGTTACTGAATGGTGAATCCAGTGAGCACACGTTACGTATGGCGACAGCGATTTCCGCGCTATCAGTTTCTCAGCCAGATGTCGGTTTAAAAAATAGAAACAAATTAGCGGATATGATGGCTAAAATTGAAATGAAATCGTTATAGTGCGTTAGTTTCAACCAAAACCCCCACATGATAAATGCAGGGGGTTTTGGTTATTAGAAAGTAAATAATTAGCTATTTTGTTGTGCTTTGAGCCATGCAATTTCTTGCGGCCAAATATCGGGGTTAACGGTTTCTAAAATCAATGGGATACCATCAAAGCGGTTATCTTGCATAATGTAAGTAAATGGCGCAAAGCCTATGTTTCCTTCACCTAAACTATGGTGGCGGTCAACGCGGCTGGCAAATTCACTTTTAGCATCATTTAGGTGCATTCCTTTTAGAAATTCAAACCCGACAATCTCTGCAAATTGGCCGAATGTTTTGTCACAATCTTCGGCCGTGCGTAGGTCATAACCTGCGGCAAAAGCATGGCAAGTATCGATACAAACACCGACACGGCTTTTATCTTTCACGCCATCAATAATTTTGGCGAGATGTGTAAAGTCAAAGCCCAAGTTAGTCCCTTGGCCAGCCGTATTTTCAATCACGGCAGTCACTCCTTCAGTTTCAGCAAGGGCAATATTAATAGATTCAGCAATCCGCGCTAAACAATCGTCAACTTCAATTTTCTTTAAATGACTACCTGGGTGAAAGTTAAGTAAATCAATACCTAATTGTTCGCAGCGTTGCATCTCATCGATAAAAGCGACACGAGATTTTTCTAAAGCTTCAAATTCGGGGTGACCTAGATTGATCAAATAGCTGTCATGAGGAAGGATTTGATGCTTGCCGTACCCATATTTTTTGCAGTTATCTTTAAATTTTTTAATAACGTCTTCGCTTAACGGTGCGGCTTTCCATTGGCGCTGATTTTTTGTGAATAATGCAAAAGCGGTTGCATTGATTTCATGTGCGCGAATAACGGCTTGGTCAACGCCACCTGAGGCGCTGACATGTGCTCCAATATATTTCATTTTTGACTCCTTTTTCTTGGAGTATGCCATTAATGAGCAAATAAATGAAATCAACAAAAAAGCCACCAAGTGAGGTGGCTAAAAATGAGGGGAATATAGTTTAAAAAATACTTTGAATCAGTAAGTTAATCAAAAGTCCACCGACTATCAACCAAACAAACAGTATCAGCGCCATTAACAAGGGTTTAATACCCGCTTGGCGAATAGCACTCACATGGGTCGTTAGCCCTAAAGCCACCATTGCCATTGCGAGTAAAATTGTATCTAACGCAATGATTTGTTGCACTAATACTTGAGGCAGTAGGTTGAGTGAGTTAAAACCTGCAACAACAATAAAGAATACAGCGAACCAAGGAATAGTAATTTTGCTTTTTGGGCTATTGGTTGTTTGGTTAGCCGCTGTTTTACGGCTTAAGAAAGCCGATAAGATAATGAGAAAAGGCGCAAGCATCATGACACGGATCATTTTGGCAATGACAGAGGCATTCTCTGCGTCAGTCCCAATGGTGTGGCCTGCTGCAACAACCTGTGCAACTTCATGCACGGTTGAACCGATATAAATCCCAAAAGTTTCTTCTGTTGCTGGAAACCAGCCGAAGTGCGCATTTAATTGGTAAATCCAAGGGTAAACAAAGATACAAATCGTACCAAAGATAACCACCGTTGAAACGGCAACCGCGACTTTACTCGCTGAGGCCTTAATCACAGGTTCGGTTGCCATGACTGCAGCTGCACCACAAATACTACTGCCTGCACCAATTAATAGTGTTGTTTCTTCATCAAGACCGAACACTTTTTTACCTAGCCAATACGCTAGTAAGAATGTCGATGTTAATGTTAAAGCATCGATAATGACGCCAGTGGCTCCGACGTCTGTGATCTGCTGGAAAGTAAGGCGAAAACCATACAAGATAATACCAGCGCGTAGGAAATAGTGTTTGGCAAATTTAATGCCTGCATCACAAGATTGACTGGCTACGGGATAAAAAGTATTCCCTACAATAATTCCTAATAATATTGCGAGGGTTAATGCACCTAAACCGATATCCATAAACCAGGGTTGGTCACCGAGGTAAATTGCAATAGCAGTTAGAATACCCGCTAGAATAATACCTGGTATGAGTTTTAATATAGGGTTCTGACTGTTCTGCTCAAGGGTGTTGGTGTCACTTTTATTCATGATGATGCTCTTTATTACCGCTTATAAGATTTAGTAATAAGGATATATCAAAATCAATAATAATTTAAATTGATTGTCTTTATATTATCTACCACTAAAACAGATTATAAGTTTCTTCTGGAATATTACGAATAAATCGTTACTATTAACATTATTATTACAAATACTAAAAATCACGTTGGGGCTTACCTTTATGCGAATTACACTTAGGCAACTTGAGGTTTTTACGGAAGTATTAAAAAGTGGCTCCACGACGCAGGCATCTCAGTTATTAGCGCTTTCACAATCAGCTGTCAGCGCATCCCTAACGGATTTAGAAGGCCAATTAGGCGTTCAATTATTTGACCGTGTGGGTAAACGACTTGTTACAAATGAGCACGGAAGGCTGCTTTATCCCAAAGCGTTAGCATTATTAGAGCAAGGGTTAGAGGTCGAGCAATTATTTAAAAAAGAGATGGGAGCTGTGCGTCTTGCTGCCAGTACGACGATTGGTAATTATATTTTGCCAGAAGTCTTAGCGGGTTATCGTCATGATCACCCGGATATACCTTTAGAGCTTTTTATCAGTAACACAGAAGAAATCATTAAATCCGTTATGGAGTTTCGAGCGGACGTTGGGTTAATTGAAGGTGTTTGCCATAGCCCTGAGTTAATTTCTAAAGCATGGTTAAAAGATGAACTCGTTATTTTTGTTTCACCTCAAAATCCATTAGCGAATAAAAATATCTCTTTAAAGGATTTGCGTGATGCGCCTTGGATTTTGCGTGAAAGGGGGTCAGGTACGCGGGATGTCCTTGACCAACTATTATTTGCACATCTTCCCGGCTTTCATATTTTAATGGAGCTAGGTAATTCAGAAGCGATTAAACATGCAGTGCGTTACGGGATAGGCATAAGCTGTTTATCACGCCGAGTGATCGAAGAGCAATTAGAAAATGGCTCTCTAGTCGAATTAAAAATAGACGAACTTCATTTAGAAAGAACGCTATATTTGATTTATCACCGTCAAAAGCATCTTTCGAACGCGATTACTAACCTGTTGTCTTATTGCAACTAGTAATACTCGCCATATATCGAGCCGCAGCCTTGTTGGCTGCGCTTTTTCGTCTTAGTTAAATACCTCATTCTATTTTTGATATTCTTTCAATAGAAATGGGGGATTTGGCAATAACGCGTTTTACTTATAATTTTGTGTGAATTATGAAGGTATCTTATAACAGTGAAGAGTTGCTTAGTTCTCACAGCCTATTTTGCTAGAATCCATGCGATATTAGCTGAATAATAAATTGCAGGGAACAAATGTCAGAACAACATACCAATACTATCTCGCAGGGCGGCGCACAAAGACTACGCCGTGAGTTAAAGGCGCGCCATCTTGCGATGATTGCTATCGGTGGATCTATCGGTACTGGTTTATTCGTTGCATCGGGTGCAACGGTTGCACAAGCAGGCCCCGGTGGAGCACTCCTTTCTTATGCTATCATTGGCTTAATGGTCTATTTTTTGATGACCAGTTTGGGCGAGTTAGCTGCTTATATGCCTGTTTCGGGCTCATTTGCAACTTATGGTGCAAAATATGTCGATGAAGGCTTTGGTTTCGCACTTGGGTGGAACTACTGGTACAACTGGGCCGTGACCATTGCGGTTGACTTAGTTGCCGCTCAATTGGTGATGACCTACTGGTTCCCAGATACGCCCGGTTGGATTTGGAGCGCAATCTTCCTCGCCATTATTTTCTTACTGAATTTCATCTCTGTTAAAGGGTTCGGTGAAGCAGAATACTGGTTCTCATTAATAAAAGTCACCACGGTCGTTATTTTTATTGTTGTTGGCGTATTGATGATTTTTGGCATCATGAGTGGTGCAGAAAATGCAGGGTGGCATAATTGGGAAATCGGTGATGCACCTTTTGCTGGTGGTTTCTCTGCGATGATTGGTGTGGCAATGATCGTTGGTTTCTCATTCCAAGGTACTGAATTAATTGGTATTGCTGCGGGTGAGTCGAAAGATCCTGCCAAAAATATTCCGAAAGCCGTGCGCAAAGTGTTTTGGCGTATCCTGTTATTCTATATCTTCGCAATCTTAATTATTAGTTTGATCATTCCTTATACTGACCCAAGCTTACTACGTAACGATGTTAAAGATATTAGTGTTAGTCCATTTACCTTAGTATTTGAAAATGCAGGCCTATTATCCGCAGCAGCAGTGATGAATGCGGTTATCTTAACGGCAGTATTATCGGCGGGTAACTCGGGTATGTACGCATCAACGCGTATGTTGTATACCTTAGCGCGTGAAGGCAAAGCGCCGCGCATTTTCGCCCGATTATCTAAAGGTGGCGTACCGCGTTATGCATTGTTAGCAACGACAGTTGTTGCGGGCTTATGTTTCTTAAGTTCTATGTTTGGAAACCAGACGGTGTACCTGTGGCTATTAAATACATCTGGGATGACAGGGTTTATTGCTTGGTTAGGTATTGCAATTAGCCATTATCGTTTCCGTAGAGGCTATATTGCACAAGGGAAAGATCTTAATGACTTACCTTATCGTTCAGGTTTCTTCCCAATTGGCCCTATTTTTGCCTTTATTTTGTGTTTAACAATTACATTAGGCCAAAACTACCAAGCCTTTTTAGAAGATAAAATTGATTGGGTGGGGGTTACTGCAACTTATATTGGTATCCCATTATTTTTAGCGATTTGGTTTGGCTATAAGATAGCGAAGAAAACAACGTTTATTCGCTATAAAGACATGAGCTTTCCAAGTTACCGCGAAAATTTAGATAAATAATTTTTTTAAATACTTATCATGAAAACAGCACTCTTTATAGGGTGCTGTTTTTTTATATATAGCGCTGGCAATAAAGTGGTATTTTGGCGATAAAATATGCTGAATGCTTGGCTTTACGATGGTGGTCACAAAATTCCATTGATGAAAGTCATGATTAAACTAATAATCGTATTGATAAGTATTCTTATTTGCTTTATTGTTACCGCATAAAAAAAAGGTAAGTCAATGAGGTTAATAGTGGAGCTTAATACTATGTCGTCGGTAGCCAAGAAGTCTGTAGCTAGGTCGGTAGTAAAAGGGATAAGTTTAGCGTTATTAGCAAGTGCCAGTATGAGTGCTTGGGCTGCAACAGTCACTGATATTGCAGGCCGTACAGTTGAAGTTCCTGATAATGTTAATCGCATTTTATTAGGTGAGGGACGCCTATTTAGTGCAATAGCTCTGCTGGAAGGTGATAAACCTATTGACCGAATTGTAGGTTGGCAAGGTGATCTTCGAAAACTAGATCCACAAACCTACGCTGCCTATAAAGCTAAATTTCCTGAAATTGATAATATCCCACTGATTGGTAATACCAGTGCAGATAGCGTCAGTTCAGAAAAAGTATTAACCCTAAATCCAGATATCGCGATTTTTGGGTTATCAGGCCATGGGCCGGGTAAAAATAGTGAATTAGTTAACCAGCTTGAAAAAGCGGGAGTACCTGTTGTATTCGTGGATTTCCGTGATAAGCCACTGGAAAACACATTGCCAAGTATGCGTTTACTCGGCAAAGCGTTAAACCGTGAACAGGCAGCAAATAAGTATGTCGATTTTTATGAAAAAAACCAAAAATTAGTCACTGACATCACCTCTAAAATACCAGACGATAAAAAACCAAGTGTTTTTATTGAATTACGTGCAGGTGCCTTTGAAGATTGCTGTGGCACGGCTGGCGATGGAAATATGGGGAATTTTATTGACCTAGCAGGTGGTAAAAATATCGCAAAAGGCGTTTTACCGGGTGCACTTGGTACAATGAATTTAGAGAAAATCATCGCAGCAGACCCAAATATTTATATTGCATCAGGGGCAAAAGCACCGGGTAGTAAAGATGCAGGCGTTCAATTAGGTGCGCAAAGCTCATTAGCGGATGCGAAAGCAAGCCTGAAAAAAATAACTGAACGTAAAGGAATTAGCGCGTTATCAGCCATTAAAGATAAGCAAGATTATGCTATCTGGCACAATTACTATAACTCTCCGTACAATGTGATTGCGACGCAAGTTTTCGCTAAGTGGTTCTATCCAGAACAATTTACCGACCTTGAGCCGCAAAAAACGCTGGAGCAATTGCATAGAGAGTTTCTCGCCATCGAACCAACAGGTGTATATTGGGTCAGCGAAAAGTAATGAAAACGGGTAAGAATTGATGAGTATGACGAGCGAGCCAATAGTTGTGGCTGAAAAATCAGCGATTCAGGCTGACGATAATGTAAAAATACATTATCAAAATATGTTACGTCGTCGGTTGACTTGGCTAGGGGTCATCGTTGCGGCAATTTTATTATCACTGGTTATTGATTTTACATTAGGGCCATCAGGTTTATCTCTTGAGCGTTTATGGCAAACGTTGATGACCCCAGAGGTCGTTGATGCAGGAACACGCGTCATCGTATGGGATATTCGGTTGCCATACGCGTTGATGGCAGTGGTGATTGGCATGTCATTAGGGCTTGCTGGCGCTGAGATGCAGACTATCCTCAATAACCCGTTAGCGAGCCCATTTACGTTAGGGGTCTCTAATGCCGCGGCTTTTGGTGCCGCATTAGCGATTGTTTCTGGCATTGCAATTCCAGGTGTGCCTGACCAATGGGTGATATCAGCGAATGCCTTTATTTTTGCATTGTTAGCCGCTTTGATGTTAGACGCGGTTACCCGTTGGACGCGCGTAGCAACTTCAGGTGTTGTATTGTTTGGTATTGCTCTCGTGTTCACCTTTAATGCATTGGTTTCTATGATGCAATTCATCGCGACGGAAGATACCTTGCAAGGTTTAGTCTTTTGGACGATGGGGAGTTTATCAAAAGCAACTTGGGTTAAACTGGGTGTGATGGCGCTAGTGTTCGCACTTATTTTCCCGATTGCCATGATGAGCTCATGGAAACTGACGGCTTTAAGGCTGGGCGAGGACAGGGCAATCAGTTTTGGTATTGATGTGCGTCGTTTAAGGCTAACAACATTATTACGCATCAGTATTTTATCGGCGTTAGCGGTGGCATTTGTTGGCCCTATCGCTTTTATTGGTTTAGTCGCACCGCATATTGCAAGGTTGATTTTTGGTGAAGATCACCGCTTTTATCTGCCGGCAAGTGCATTAATTGGGGCGTTAATTTTATCCATGGCGTCAATTGCGTCGAAGAATATTATTCCGGGTGTGATTATTCCTGTTGGGATTGTGACATCGTTAGTGGGGGTACCGTTCTTTTTAAGCATTATTTTACGTCATAGAGGGAACGTATCATGAGCGGCCTGATTATTAATCAATTTAATGCAGGCTACCCAAAACGCCCCGTAATTGAGAATTTATCGACGGATATTTTGCCTCGAGGCAAGATCACGGTATTACTTGGGCCTAATGGCAGTGGTAAATCCACGTTGTTGCGTTCATTGGCGGGGTTAAACAAAGCCACAGGGCAGCTGCTACTGGATGGTCAGGACTTAACCCAACAGAGCTTTGCCCAGCGGGCACAAAATGTGGTGTATTTACCGCAAACGTTACCTGCTGGTGTGCACCTGTATGTTCTTGAGTCTGTTATTGTTGCTCAACGTGCGTCAGGCGGTTTGAGCAATGAAAATAGTAAAGACGAAGTGATGGGGCTATTACGCCAATTGGGTATTGAACATTTGGCGTTAAGTTATTTAGACCAACTTTCTGGTGGTCAAAAACAATTAGTCGGCTTGGCTCAATCTTTAATTCGTCAACCCAACTTATTGTTATTAGATGAGCCCTTAAGTGCGCTGGATTTAAATTACCAATATCATGTGATGGATTTAGTGGCGAAAGAAACCAAACGCCGAAATATAATCACGGTTGTGGTAGTTCATGATATTAATATTGCGCTTAAACATGCAGAGCATATATTAATGTTGAAGCAGGGTAATTTAATTGCACAAGGCGAACCTGCTGAGGTTATTACACCGGAAAGCCTTGCTGAAGTTTATGGTGTACGTGGTCGCATCGAACGTTGTTCGCAAGGTGTTCCACAAGTCCTGATTGATGGGCTGGTTGATAAACTGGCGAGTTAATATCGTAATAAAATAATGTACTTGCCGCACTTGGCAAGTACATTAAATAAAAGGAGAGAAAGCAATATTGAAAATAAACAATTTAAATATTCATTAATAGTAATTACCCACAGGAAATTTAATTGAATTATATAATGGTTTTTTACCATGAATTTCCTATGGGTATTTCAATGCCTAAATAATAAAAAAGATATTTTTGATTCAATGAAATCAATGTGAGCAAATCAATTCATATATAAAACAAAATATCTCTTGGAGAGTTGGGAATGGTTGTTTTTAATAAAAGAAAAGTGGCAATTAGCATAATTGCGGCTATCGCTGCGGCACCTGCATTTGCTGATGACAGTAATGATAAAATCTATGTGACAACCGCATCAGGTTATCAACAGAAAATTGAAGATGCACCTGCGTCTATTTCTGTAGTCACTCGCGAACAACTCGAAACTAAAGCTTATCGTGATGTAACTGACGCATTAAAAGATGTACCGGGTGTTTTAGTCACCGGTGGCGGCAGTAGCTCTGATATTAGCATCCGTGGTATGGATGCAAAATACACCATGATTTTAATCGATGGTAAACGTGTTGATACACGCAGCACACGCCCAAATAGTGACGGTTCAGGTATTGAGCAAGGTTGGTTACCACCATTACCAGCGATCGAGCGTATTGAAGTGGTACGCGGCCCAATGTCATCGCTGTACGGTTCAGATGCGATGGGTGGGGTTATTAATATTATCACTCGTCGTGTGCAACAAGAGTGGACGACCAGTTTACGGGCAGATGCCACAATTACAGAACGCAAAAATTCCGGTAATACAGGGCAAGGCAGCTTCTATACATCAGGTCCATTAATTGATGGCTTATTAGGTGTAAAATTACAAGGTCAATATTCGCATCGTGGTGAAGATAAAATCATTAATGGCTTTAACCGCCAAATTATGGCAAGTGGCGGAGCGACGGTATCGTTAACTCCAGATGACAAAAATACCTTCGATGCAGAGTTCAAACGTGATAACCAACACCGTGATGACCGTGAAGGTTATACCAGCAAAAGAGGTGACGGTAGCGGTTTTAGCAAATATGAATTGACTCATATGGCATTAACCCATACGGGTATTTATGATATTGCCTCAACAGATACCTATGTTCAATACGATGAGACAAAAAACCCAGGCCGTAAAATGACGGCAGAAGACCTTGTTTTCCGTAATCAAAGCGTTTTTTTACTGGGGGATCATAGTTTAAGTATTGGCGGTCAATATCGTAAAGAGAAGTTGAAAGACGAAGGTAATAAATTCAAACAGTATAATCAGCTTGAACGATACAGCTGGGCGTTATTTGCAGAAGATGAATGGTTAATGACGAATGATTTTGCATTAACGGGCGGTATCCGTATGGATAAAGACGAAAACTACGGTTCACACTGGACTCCGCGTCTGTATGGTGTATGGCATGCTGATGAACAGTGGACCATTAAAGGCGGGGTAACTACAGGTTATAAAGCACCAAGCTTACGTGAATCGTCTGCAAACTGGGGACAAGCAACAGGCGGTAGCGCAGGAAATGCCGTTATTTATGGTAATCCTGATTTGAAACCAGAGAAAAGTATTACTGAAGAAATTGGTGTTATTTGGAATAACCAAGATAATATTACTGCAGGGATAACTATCTATAACACTGACTTTAAAGATAAAATTACTGAAGTTAGGCGTTGTGAAGAAAATAGTAGCACAGTAAGAGCATGTACAGTACCTCAAGATGGTGAAGGTGATAAACCTGGAAAACCATATCGTTTTATTAGTGACAAAGCAAACGTTGATAAAGCAAGAATGCGCGGTGTTGAACTAACTTTCAACTGGCGTATTGTGGATGACTTAAGCTTCGCAGCTAACTACACTTATACAGATACTGAACAAAAAAGTGGTGTAAATAAAGGTAAGCCATTAAATAAACAGCCTAAACATATGGCTAATTCTACACTGACATGGCAAACCACTGAAGATTTAGAAACGTGGACGCGTATGAATTTCCGCGGTAAAACCTCTGAGTACCAAGGCCGTGGACAAAAAATGGCAAGTGGTACAGCATCTTATGCTTTATTTGATTTAGGTGCGAGTTATCAGCTTAACAAGAACGCAAACATTGTTGGTGGTGTCTATAACGTCTTAGATCGCCGAATCGATAATGCGACTTACGGCGCTGAATTAGAAGGCCGTCGTTACAATATCGGTATCAACTACAACTTCTAATCGAAAAAACTATCTCGATTAACCCAAACCCTTTGGCTCTCACCAGAGGGTTTTTTGTTGATTAAAACCTGATAAAAATCATAAGAAAAAGAACTTATAAGCAGATATGGCAAAAAGCCAGAAATAATCAAAATTTCTCATAGAAAATAGGGTGATTTGTTAACAATTTAACTTGCTATTTCGAGTTATGGCGTGCAAAATGCGCGAACTAAAAAATAACTGATGCTTAATCAAATGAAGCATCGGTTTTTTTGTTTTTAGGAACGTTCATTCTAGCGGGGCCGGACATAGAGCCGGAGAGATAATTTTAATATTTACGTGTAGCAAACATTTTTCGCTACCGATTTGAGGAATGCTTTTATGGCTTACTTTTTCGCATTCGCAGCAGGGCCAGGCGCTGGCGGCTGCCGTATCGATGACTACGGGGCTCTCGGTGGCTTCGCTCACACGCCTTTCTCCCTTTCTTCGTTTTTCTCTGCCTATAGGCAGATGCAAAGTCTTCCCAGTAACTGTCGATTAAGCCGAAGTAGTATGCAATCGAAAGTTATGGGAGGGCTTAGACGTGCAAAATAATACGCCAATTCCATTAGACATCGGTCACAATCAAACGGGTGCGAATAACCGCGTACAACTTGCAAAAACCTTAACATTGGTGCAAGTGGTCATGATCGGTATTGCGTATATCCAGCCAATGACGATATTTGATACCTTCGGAATGGTGTCAGATAAAACCGGTGGACATGTTCCAACTTCATACATTATTGCACTTGCTGCGATACTGTTTACTGCTCTGAGCTACGGTAAATTGGTGAAACGTTTCCCATCAGCCGGTTCAGCGTACACTTATGCCCAAAAATCAATGAGCCCACATATTGGCTTCTTGGTGGGCTGGACATCCTTGCTGTCCTATATTTTTATGCCAATGATCAACATATTATTGGCTAAAATTTATTTACAAGATATTTTCCCTAATGTGGAACCGGCAATCTTCGTTGTTGGGCTGGTTATTTTAATGACTGCAGCCAACTTACGTGGGATTAACGTAATTGCAAACTTAAGTACCGTCATTGCCATCATTCAAGTGGGTGTCATGGTGGTGTTTACGGGGCTTGTGATCCACGGTGTTTCTAACGGTGAAGGAACGGGAGAAATTTGGACTTTTAACCCATTTGCTAATGAAAAAACGGAAATGATCCCACTCATTGCTGGGGCAACAATCCTCTGTTTCTCATTCTTAGGTTTTGACGGGTTAAGTTCACTCTCAGAAGAAACACCGAATGCTGGTAAAGTTATTCCTCGCGCTATTTTCTTAACCGCGTTAATCGGTGGGGTTATCTTTATTACGGTTTCGTTCTTCTTACAGCAATACTTCCCTGATGTATCACGCTTTAAGAATATTAATGAAACACAGCCAGATATTATGCGTTTTGTTGCTGGTACATTCTTCCAGTCAATCATTCTGGTGTTCTCATGTGTTACCGTATTAGCATCAGGCATGGCCGCTCATGCAGGTAGTGCGCGTTTAATGTATGTTATGGGACGTGATGGGGTATTCCCAGAAAAAGTCTTTGGCTACGTAAGCCCAACATGGCGCACCCCGGCATACAACGTATTACTGGTTGGTTTCTTGGCATTAGGCGCTATTTGGTTTGAAATGGATTTTGCGACAGCATTAATTAACTTTGGTGCACTAATCGCGTTTACCTTTGTAAATATTTCGGTCATTAGCCAATTCTTTATTCGTGAACGCCGCATGACAGGCTTCAAAAATATCCTAAACTACTTGATCCTGCCTGTTATTGGTACACTGACAGTGTGTGTGTTATGGCTGAATATAGAAGAAGACTCAATGGTTTATGGGTTGATCTGGACAGCAGTTGGTTTGATCTATATGGCGGTGCTGACACGTATGTTTAAGCGGCCTATGCCACAGATGAGCGACATCTAGCTATATTCTTCATATTTCGTGCCGTAACTGCGTTGCGTTCTCAAAACGACATGGGTCACATACTTATGTATGCTCCCCATGATCGTTTTGCTCGGCGCCTTGCTACAACGCGAACTATTTTGAATATACTCAGAATTAGAATTGATCAAATAGCGTCCTTGAGGCGCTATTTTTTTACCCGTTAAGAATTATTTAAGATAAAGCGTGTAGCCTATTAACATCATAATATTATGTGATATTGTTGTTACAACACATAATGCATAACTATGATAATTACGAATTCGATTAATAAGGCACACAAATGAATGATGCAAAGAAACCTGAGAATCAACGGTTATTACTGACGCTTAGGAATATTGTTGGCAAAAAAAATATTTTAACAGAGCCACATAAAACAGAACGTTACCGTAAAGGCTTCCGCTCTGGTATGGGCGATGCAATCGCAGTTGTATTTCCAACAACATTGCTTGAACAGTGGTATGTATTCAAGGCGTGTGTTGAAGCAGATAAAATTGTGCTGATGCAAGCGGCTAATACAGGGTTAACCGAAGGGTCAACTCCGAGTGGTTATGATTATGATCGCGATATCGTCATCATTAGCACCTTGAAACTAAACCAAATTCAAGTTTTACCTGAGTTTAACCAAGTTGTTGCGATGCCAGGAAGTACTTTGTACGATCTGGAAAAAATTCTGAAACCATTAGGGCGCGAGCCGCACTCTTTGATTGGTTCTTCATGTATTGGTGCCTCGGTTGTCGGTGGTATTTGCAACAGTTCTGGTGGTTCATTGGTGCGCAGAGGCCCTGCCTATACTGAATTGGCTCTGTATGGGCGAGTGAATGATGATGGCAAAGTAGAGCTTGTCAATCACCTCGGTATTGATTTGGGGAATACGCCAGAAGAGATCCTGACGAATTTACAAAATCGTGGTTATAGCAGCGAAGACGTGCAAGTGAGCGATAAACTAGCGTCTGACCATGAATATGCGGAACGCGTTCGTGATGTCGATGCCGATACACCGTCACGTTTCAATGCGGATGAACGACGTCTATTTGAAGCTTCTGGCTGCGCGGGTAAACTAGCGGTATTTGCTGTTCGTTTAGATACCTTCCCAGCAGATAAAAGAACACAAGTATTTTATATTGGTTCTAACAATCCAGATGTTTTGGAAGATATACGTCGTTATATTCTGAGTGAATTTAAAAACCTGCCAGTTGCAGGGGAATATATGCATCGTGGTTGTTTCGATATTGCAGAGGTTTATGGTAAAGACACCTTTTTAATGATTGATAAATTCGGCACCGACAAAATGCCAATGTTTTTCACTATTAAAGGGCGTATTGATGCAGTATTAAATAAAGTCCCATTCTTGCCATCAAATCTGATTGACCGTACCATGCAGGTTCTCAGTAAATTATGGCCTTCCCACTTACCGCCTCGCATGAAAGAGTTCCGTGATCGTTACGAACACCATTTAATGTTGAAAATGGCTGGAGACGGCATTGATGAAGCTAAAGTTTGGCTAAAATCTTATTTTTCAAACGCAGATGGCGGCTATTTTGAATGTACGCCAGAAGAGGGCGCAAAAGCCTTTTTGCACCGCTTTGCTGCTGCGGGTTCTGCGGTTCGTTATCATGCTGTTCATAATAAAGATGTGGAAGATGTATTGCCTCTCGATATTGCATTGCGTCGTAATGATAGAAATTGGTTTGAAACATTACCACCAGAAATTGAAAAATTATTAGTTCATAAATTATACTGCGGTCATTTTATGTGCCATGTTATGCACCAAGACTATGTCTTGAAAAAAGGCGTTGACCCGAAAGAACTAAAAGAAAAAATGTTAGCGTTATTAGATGAACGAGGCGCTCAATATCCGGCTGAACATAACGTCGGTCATTTATATAAAGCGCCTGAGCAACTGAAATCATTCTATAAGCAATCTGACCCAACAAACACAATGAACCCAGGTTTAGGTAAAACAACTAAACGGAAAAATTGGGAAGGAGATTGTGGCTGTGGTCATACTCATGACCAGTAATAAACTCGCTATATAAATGAAGTAAGGCAGGTATTGGGAATAGTACAATATCTGCCTTTTTTATTGATAAATTAACTGGCGAGATCTCTCGCATAATTAATCAATGCTTTTAATTGCTGACAACGCTTTTCATCATGTTGATGTTCTACAAGTAGTTGCTGTATTTGTTGCATATAGTCTGTTAAACGTTCTTCATTAAAGTAGTCCCTACGGTGCTGTAACCAGCGTTGCTGCTCATCATAAGATAGTGTTGCAGGGTAATTGCGTGCTTTATAGCGAAAAAATAGTTCTTTCAAACGCTTATCTTCAAAACTTAATTCCAATGCAGGCAAGTTCTGTGGGGATGTTTCACGAATAATATCCATGGTCGAACGGTCAGAAGTACCGAAGAAACCATTATAAATTTGTGTATCGACATCATCGGACTCTGCGAATATTTGAGGTTCGCTAAATAACTCAATTAGTTTGTTACGAATGTCAGGAGTTTTACGTAAGATTTCCAGATTGCGCATACATAAGTCACGGTCAACACCAGTTCGCTGTGCATCTTCTGGGCGCAGTGTCTTTTCTGGCGCTAAAATAGGGCATTTATTAATATGCACTAATTTTACAGGAACAGGAGACTCGCCAGCCAGTTCGGCTTTAGGTGTATATAAGCGAGTACGTAACTGTTGAACATCTAACTCAATTAAGGGGGAGATATCGGCAGATAAATCACACATAATGACGGCATTTTTGTTGTCAGGATGCCAAGCAAGAGGTGCAACTAAACTAACATAAGAACGCAATGCGCCAAACATACCAGACACATGAACTAATGGTGTTATTTCTACAATATCAATAAGTTGGCTTATTTTGTTTTTATTTCTTAACTGATAAAAATAGTCGAACATTCGCGGTTGAGCAGCTTTCAACAGTTTTGCCATATTAATAGTGGCTAAAACGTCAGACATTGCATCGTGAGCATTTTCATGAGCAACCCCATTTGCTTTGGTCAAATGTTCTAAACGCATACTCGGTAGGCCATCTTCATTTTCTGGCCATTGAATGCCTTCAGGACGAAGCGCAAAACAGGCCCGCAAAGCATCGAGCAAATCCCAACGCGAATTTCCTTGTTGCCAGCTATAAGCATATGGGTCGTAAAAATTTCGGTAAAAAATATTACGGGTAACTTCATCATCGAAACGGATATTGTTGTAACCCATAATACAGGTATTAGGGACACTAAAAGCTGCATGAATTCGTTTAGCAAACTCGGCTTCATTAACGCCTTGAGATAATGCTACCTGTGGGGTGATCCCTGTGATCATGACGGCTTCTGGCTGTGGTAAATAATCATCAGCCGGAGCGCAATAAAAAACCTCAGGTTCTTCAATGATATTAAAATCAAGGTCGGTACGAACGCCTGCAAATTGCGCAGGCCTATCGAGAGCAGGGCGTTTACCAAAGGTTTCATAGTCATGAATAAAAAAAGTAGGTTGTTTTTTATTATCTTGCAACGTTTTCACCATTTTGATGGTTATATAATAGGTTGATAGTGGTTAATTGATTGGTATCACTATACATTGTTGATTAATGATACCTTATCTACTGTGAAAGCTAAACCAACGCTATCTGATATTGAGAGAGTGGAATTAATAGCGGCTTAATCAGGATAATTTGGGACAGGTGGTGAAATATGGAGCGTGAGTCAAAACAGTGTTATGCCTCGTTGAGTGCATTATTGTTTTTTTTCTTTTTCACGTGGTCATCAATATTTTCTGTCGTCGCAATTTGGCTGCGTAAATATGTTGGCTTAGATGGCGCAGATACGGGGTTTATTTTCTCTTGCATTTCAATTGTGGCGCTTTGCGCTCAGCCACTTTATGGATTTATACAGGACAAATTAGGCTTACGAAAAAATTTACTGCTATTTATTGCCGTACTGCTAATTTCATCAGGGCCATTTTTTATGGTTTTCGGTACGCTGTTAAAATGGAATGTACTTTTAGGCAGTATTATCGGTGGTTTGTTTATTGGCATCACCTTTCACGCAGGGATTGGTGTACTTGAATCTTATACTGAACGGGTCAGCCGATTACATAATTTTGAATATGGAAAAGCGAGGATGTGGGGCTCACAGGGATGGGCCACTGCAACGTTTTTTGCTGGACGCAATATTAACGTAAACGCCGACTACAATTTTATTATGGCAACCGTTTCAGGCTTATTATTTTTAGTTATTTTATTGAGATTAAAAACAGTAAATACGGAGGCTTATAATCGTCTTGAACACGGTAAGCCTTCCGCCATAACGGTGAAAGATGCTTTACAATTATTTGTGCAGCCTCAATTTTGGGCTTTAATATTATTTGTATTAGGAACCTGCATATACAGCGTCTATGACCAGCAATTTATGGTGTATTTTGTTCATCAGTTCCAAAGTGAACAATTAGGTAATGAGATGTACGGTTATCTAAATTCATTGCAGGTTTTCTTGGAGGCGGGAGGCATGTTCATAGCGCCATTTATCGTCAACTGTATCGGTGCTAAAAATGGATTATTATTTGCTAGTTCAGTCATGGCGTTACGCATTATGGGGTCAGGCTTAGCTGATGGTGCAATTATGATATCGATAATGAAATTACTGCATGCCGTTGAACTCCCAATTCTTTTAGTCGCAATTTTTAAATATAACAGTCTTCATTTTGATAAGCGTTTATCATCGACACTTTATTTGGTTGGTTTTAGTTGCATGAGTTCTGTTGTTGCAAGTCTTTTGTCTCCATTAGCAGGCTGGGGGTATGACAAAATTGGTTTTGCTCATACTTATCTTGTTATGGGAGTATTTGTGATTATTACGACGATATTATCTGCATTTTGCCTCAGAGGTGATGGGCTGGTGTCCCATAAATCAAAGGGAAAGAACAAATAAATAAATTTCATGAAGATCACGCCGAAAATTTGGTCGTAAAAGTGTAAGGCGAAATCAATTTACAGTGGAATATTTTGATAAATATGCCAAACGGACTTGTAACACGATAGGATTAGAATGTATTGTGTTAATAGATAATGCGTTTTAAATATTGACTAGAGGGTTTTAAACATGGACAACGCTAACAAGCCGTCTTTCCAAAATGTTCTGGAATTTGTGCGTATGTTTCGTCGCAAAAATAAAATTCGTCGTGAAATTACCGACAATGAGAAAAAAATTCGTGATAACCAGAAGCGTGTTTTACTGCTGGATAACTTGAGTGAATATATAAAACCAGGCATGTCGATTGAAGATATTCAGGCAATTATTGCGAATATGCGTAGCGATTACGATGATCGCGTTGATGATTATATTATTAAGAACGCAGAGCTCTCTAAAGAGCGTCGTGAAATATCTAAAAAACTCAAAGAAATGGGCGAATTGCCTCGTATCGATGTGAAGTAATGAATTTATAAAGCCGAGGTAACTGAAGTGCTTCCATAAAGTGGGATACTTCAAAGCTCGGCTTTATTTTTTGCTTGGTTTATTTGGAACCGTTGACTCAAGCTATAGTTTATAGCTGGAGTCGATAGTATCGGCCACGTGTAGTTATTATAAATTTAACCGGCTAACTTGTTTGATTAATGAAGTTGCCAACTTTTCCATTTCATTTTCTGCAATAAATCCCATCGTTACTGCTGCCGCAACAAGTTGGCCTTCGCGATTAAATACAGGACAAGCAATAGATTGTGCACCGGGAATACCTTCTGTCGGCCGGTAACGGATTGCATAGCCTTGTTGGATAACTTTGTTTATTTCGTCTTGTGAATATGAATTCGAGCCAAATTGGCTATCAAATGCGGAATAAACCAGCCCTGCAGCACTTTTTACGACAGGTAATGGGGTGTTAGGTAAAAAGTCAATTTCAATATTTTTGAAGCTGCGATTATATTTAACTAAAGAAAGTGCTTTCCCTAGGCGGGTGGCAATACCCGTTGAGACGTTTTGTTCATCGCGAAATTGAATCAAACTATTATTAATGGTGTCGATATAAGAGTCTTCAGGCTCAACAAAATTGGCTAAGAAGGCTAAATTACGACCTAATCCATAACGACTAGTTTGAATATCCTGATACAGCATTTGTGTACGGCATAGTGAAACTAGGTATTTATGTAGACGGCTTTTCGATATCTCACAACCTTTTGAAATATCTGCTGCGCGCGCAATGCCCCCATTTTGAGCAATATAATTTAAAATGCTTACAGCGATATCAACAGAATTAACACCTTGCAGAGTAGACATACATAAACCTCAGTTTAACAAGTCCTCGTATTTTACCATGAGTTGTCTTGCGCTGCTAACGACCCGATAAAGCAAAAAGATAACCCTAAAGCGGTAACGCGTTATTACCTATAAATAGATAGAATTATTGATACTACTCAAGTTCATCTTTGGTGAGTGGGGTATATATATAGTGTACTTATAAAGGCAATGTCGAGGTTCACTATAATGAAAACTATAAATACACTACGTTTGAAGCGCCGAACTCTGCTCAAAGGGCTTGGTGTTGTCGGGTTGGCAAGTATTGCACCCTGTTCATATGCACAGGGTAACAGTAATCAACCCTTACCCAAAGTGCGGCTAAAACTGTCGGACTACAAAACATTCCGCTCAACTTGTGCAATGGAGTGTTTACATTGCAACCTAACCGCATATACCTATCAAGGTAAGCTGATGAAAATTCAAGCAACGGATGGGTTTAATGTTAAATGCTGCTTGCGAGGTATGAGCCGAACTAAATGGGTCTATCATGATCAACGCATCACAACACCTTTACTGCGAGTAGGCGAAAAAGGTAAAGCAGAATTCAAGCCAATAAGTTGGAATGAGGCATTGGATCTTATTGAAAAAAATATCAGAGAGACCATCGATAAATATGGCAATGAAGGGTTGTTTATTTCGACTCATGCCGGAAACATGGACTCGATTAAAAATGATATGGGGAAGGCGTTTTTCGATTATTTAGGTGGGGCAACGAAACAAGCAGGCTCACTGTGTTGTTCTGCTGTAACAGCCGCCATGATCCCAATGCTCGGCCTGAGGTATGCCGATACCCGCGATACGATAGCAGATAGCCGTTATATCCTGTGTTGGGGGAATAACCCAGCGGTTACGATGCAAGCCTATTTTAAAAATTATAACCAAGCAAGAAAGAATGGCGCTCGATTAGTGGTTATTGACCCGCGCTTTAATGAAACCGCAGCAAAAGCCGATGAGTGGATCCCAATTATTCCAGGGACAGATACTGCGCTTGCTTTAGGCATGATCAAAATTATCATTGAAGAAAATCGGATAGATGAAAATTTCCTCAGAGCTCATACCGGTGCTGTCTATTTGGTTGATGCAGACCAAAAACAAGTTAGGCAAAATGAAGATGATAAAGACAGCTATTTAGTTTTCGATATATTAAGCAAACAATTAGTTCGCCATGATTTATCGGGTATTAAACCGGCACTTTTCCAACATGAACTCCCTGATAACTTGGGTTACACCACGGTTTTTGAACAAATTTATCAGCAAGCGAAAGGTTGGGATGTGGCTCGCGTCAGTGAAGAAACAGACGTACCTGTGGAAACGATAGTCCGCCTTGCTCGTGATTACTCATCTATTACACCGTCCATGATTGTACAAAATATGTCCGGCGCTCAGCGCACAGAACATGGGGCTTATGTTGCCGCTAGTCAGTTCTATCTCGCTTTACTCACTGGAAATATTGGAAAACGAGGGGCGGGTGTTTGCGATGCTGGCGGTGCTCGACAAATGGCTAAATTTAGTCCAATCGTTCCCCCCGCACCGAATGTGAAAAATATCCCGCCTATTCCTGTTGCGAAAGTTGGTGATTTTATTGTCAATGAAAAACCGCATCCGATTAATTTCTGGTGGATCATGACCATGGGGGTAATGACCCAATTACCAAACACAAATAAGGTACGCGAAGCATTAAAGAAAGTCCCGTTTGTGGTTGTGGCGGATAACTTAATGAGTTCGACGGCGTTATATGCAGATTTAGTTCTACCTGTTACCACGATTTTTGAAGATACCAGTTTGATGGCAGGTGTACGTAGCCAATATGTTCAATTAATGGAAAAAGCGGTTGAGCCCGCGGGTGAGGCAAAACCCGATTATTGGATTTTTGCCCAATTAGCGGAACGTTTTGGTTTTGGAGACGTATTCAATAAACCCATAGAGCACTATATTGACGCCTGTTTAGTCGGTTCTGGTATCACGCGCCAAATGTTAGAAAAAGGCCCTGTGCGCCCAGTCGAGGGGGATTGGATACCATTCAAAGACGGTATTTTTAGGACATCAACCCAAAAAGCGCACCTGTTTATTGAAGATTGGCAAAAGAAAAACTTTTCACCTGTTGTCGCTTACTACCAAGTGACGGAGTCTGTTAAAGGTTCACCTGAATTAGCCAAAAAGTACCCGTTGATGGCGGTTCAGCGCAAGTTAGCGCGTAGTGTGCATTCAAGTCATGGAATGAATGAATGGATCCTTGAAGTACAACGAAACCAGCCAAATGTTTTAATCCATCCAGAAGATGCTAAATCTAGAGGCATTAAGAATGGGGAATGGGCGGTTACGTTTAATGACCGAGGCGAACACAGAGCCATTGCGGTGGTAACTACGCATATTAAAAAAGGCGTAATTTCGCTAGATAACGGCTGGTGGGAACAGCAGGGGGGAAGTAGCAGCCATGTCACGAATGACCAAGTTGAACACCTGGGAACAGGACACTGCTGTAATAGCACGCTAGTTGATGTCAGAAGGGAGGCTTAATCATGGTCAAGCAATATGGTTTTTTGATCAACACAAAAGATTGTTATGGTTGCCGCACTTGTTCAATGGCCTGTAAATCTGAAAATGTCACGCCACCGGGTGTGTTGTGGCGCCGAGTTCGTGAATTTAATGATGATTCACCGAATACCCAAGCATTTATTACGATGTCTTGTAATCATTGTGATGACCCACAATGTTTAAAAGTTTGCCCAGCAGATACTTATACCAAACGGGCGGACGGTATTGTCGTTCAAGATCATGAAAAATGTATCGGCTGCCAGATGTGCATCATGGCTTGCCCATATCATGCCCCTGTCTTTGACCCAGCAGAAGGAAAAACCAGTAAGTGTAATATGTGCGCAGAACGGTTAGATGAAGGCTTATTGCCACGATGTGTGGAGTCTTGCCCGACGGGCGCTATTGAGTTTGGTGATATTACCGAGCTACGTAAAAAGCACACGACAAACTGGGCGGTACTGGAGCAACGTTATAACATGCCCGATCACACAATTAGTCATCCAAATATTGTGATTATTGGGATGGAGGACTGATCATGGATATTAAACATATGGAACTCCCTCTGGTATTTTTCACGGTGATGAGCCAATGGGGAGTCGGCGCTGTTCTCGCATTAACCATTTACCAAATGAAGGCCAGTCAGGAGCGCTTATTATCAGGTTCTGCATTACGTCGCGCAGTGTTATTGATATGGCTGATTGAAGTTGTCGGGTCAACGATGTCAATGGGCCATTTAGGCGTGCCTCTCGAAGCTTATCGTTCCGTTCTGGGGTTAAGCCATTCATGGTTAAGCCGTGAGGCCGTGACATTTGTATTATTAAACGGCGTTGTTACGTTATGGGCGCTATCTTGCTGGTTGCAACCCACAGTAAACATGCGCAACACGATATTAGGCTGGGTAAGTGGAATTGGTGGATTATCCGCTATATTGGTCACGGCACAGGTCTATTATCAAATGGTCGCTCACCCATTATGGCATACACCTGCAACCCAAATCGCGTTTATAGGCAGTGCAATTGTCCTTGGTTTTAGTCTAGTAGCCTTATTTGTTATTGGGCAAGAAAAGGCATTACCCTCGACTATTAAAGTTGGCGTGCTGATAGGCGTTGCATTGGTATTAATTGCACAGATTATTCGTTTACAATTACCTGCAAGCCAAGGCGGGAGCTACTTGCTGTGGTGGCAGGTAGTGATGAGTATGCTATTGCCATGCATTGTGGTGATGAAAGCATATAAGGAGCGACCGTCCGCACTCTTACTTGTATTGATAATGTTGGCGATGTTTAGCGGAGAGTTAGCCGGCCGAGCATTGTTTTATGGCTCGGTGATGATCCAAGCTCCTTGGTTCTAAAAATCCTCGTCATATTTCGGCCTGTCGCGTTGTTGGCTTCACACACTCGCCCTAGTCACATACTTATGTATGCTCCTAGGGCCTCGTTTAGCTTGCCGCCTAGCGACAGACCGAACTATTTAGAGGATTGATATAATTGTATTTTATTTAGAATTATTAGGGGATTAATATTATTGTATTTATTTAGGGTTATAAGTGTTGTCGGCATCGCACAAACGTCCTCATCCTATTTTTGCCTGTCGCGTTGTTGGCTTCACACACTCGCCCTAGTCACATACTTACGTATGCTCCTAGGGCCTCGTTTAGCTTGCCGCCTAGCGACAGACCGAACTATTTAGAGGATTGATATGATTGTATTTATTTAGAACTATAGCGTTGTTGGCGTCGCACACTCGCCCTAGTCATATACTTATGTATGCTCCTAGGGCCTCATTTAGCGGAATGCTTATTCAAACGCACCATTCATCAGTTTGATAATAGGCTCCGACCGCTTATAGCTATTTATGAGCGGAACTAGGCGCTGGAAATGTTCACTAGCACAGTGGATATCTAATGCTTCTTGATTCGGCCACTCCTCGATAAAAATAAAGTGCCCCGGGTCTTTTTGGTCAACGTAAAGGTCGTAGCTGATGCATAAAGGTTCTTGCTTGGTTGCTGCGACTAATTCACGATATAGAGGCATAACTATTTCAATCGCCTCAGTTTTAATAAAATCTTCCGCAATGACTTTTAACATGGATTTCCCTTTTCTTTATAAACAAACTGTACAAAAACACAGTAATATATACATGAATTGGGTGAGAATACAATGTAAAAAAACGACGAGGTGATGAAATTTTTAAATTATATTGTAATAAAAAAGCCTTGCTAGTTTCCCAGCAAGGCTTAAATATTTAACGTTGTCGCGTATTAGAAGTTGGCTGGTTTCGCCATTTCAGAAGTTGCGACGGTTGAAGCAACATGACCACCTGCGCCGCCTTTACCTTCAAAGGTTGAGGCTTCACGCTGATACTCTGTTATCTCAAATGGCGCAGCAGCACTTGCAGGTGCGGGCGCTTTTGTCATTGGAGAATAAGCATGACGTTTATGTAAGCTGGTTACTGCTGCTGGCTCGCTCACTTTAACAGGTTCAATCGCTTTAACTTCAGGAGCTTCTGTTACTGTTTCAACGATAACCTCAGGAGCGGATGCTTCTTCGACGATTTCAGTATGAACAGGTGCTTCTTCAATTACGACAGGCTCTGCTGTATCTAATTTAACGGTTTCAGCTGGAGCAACGACATCTGCAGTGACTTCTTCAACCGTTTCTTCAGTCAGGGGTTCAGGTTGAGTTGCTTCAACAGCATCAACTTCAACAGGGGCTACCTCGACAGGTTGCTCAATGACAGTAGCTTTGACTTCAGGCTCCACAGCTTGTGCTACAACTGGTTCTGGCTGAGCAACTTCAACCGCTGCCGCTGTAACGATAGGCAGAAGACTACTTTGTGACGCGGTAACATTTGAGGTTTCAGCTACAGAAGCGTCATTAACACTTTGTTGTTCAAGCATTTCTTCATTGGTGATGATTGCCATGCTTTCTTGTTGAGGCTGAGCAATCGGGTAATGAATAAATACTTTGCCAGACGCAAGCTCTGGTGAGGCAACGGCAGCGATTAATGGCATTGGTGATTTAGTTAAATGACGCTCATCACGGTAGCGACGACGACGTTGACCACTGACACGCAAGTGACGAGGTGAACGACGAGAACGACGTGGGATGATGGTATCTTGTTTTTCTTCACCATCAACTTGAGCCACGGATTCTTGACGCTCTTCAGTTTGTACTTCACCTTCAGTTTGGCTCACAGGTGCAATTGGGGCAGGCAATGCAGCAATTGGCGTAGGCGTTATTTCAGGTGTTGTTTCAGCAGGAGCAACAACTTGCTCGCTATCAGTAACACGGATTTTTTGTGTCAATTGACGACGTTGACGACGAGGAGTGACAGGGCGCTGTTCCTCTTCCTTTTCCACCGCATCTTCGACATTATTTTGTTGAGAATCTTGCTGCGCTTTAGCCGCTTGCTGTTGACGTTTTTCATCTTGGCGACGGCGGCGCTCGGCACGTTGTTCGCGACGTTGCTGCTGGTTGTCACGATTGCTAGTCTCAGTTGTTTGTTCATCGTGTTGGCTCGTATTTTTATTATTACGGCCTTTGTTACGATTATTCGCATCATCCGATGACGTATTGCGGTTATTGCGATTGTCGCGGTTATCACGATTGTCACGATTATCGCGAGTTTCATTATCATCGCGGTCACGACGATTATTATTGCGGCGATTATTATTGCGACGTTCATTATTCCGACGACGATCATTATTCTGGCGATTTTTTGGTGCAGGTTTCTCCACCACTTTTTCTTCTTCACCGAATAGTTTCTTGAAGAAAGCAGCAATTTTGCTAAATAAACCCGGTTGTGCAGGTTGTGCTGTTGCTGGTTTAACAGGTGTTTTTGTGGAGGCTTCTTTTGATTTAACGGTTGTAGAGGCTTCAACAGGTTCTTGCAGTGCAAAAGCAGAAATTGCAGGTTGCTCAGGGACTTTACGCTCAGCAGCAGTTTCATCACTTTGCGTTAAAGTTTCTGTTTCGTGATATTGGGCTAAGTTATAGCTTAAAGTATTGACCTCTTCACCTTTACGGATACGGATCACGTGAAAGTGAGGGGTTTGCATTTGGTCATTCGGGACAATAACAACGCGAACATGGCTTTGACGTTGTTCAATATCACTGACTGCTTTGCGTTTTTCGTTAAGTAGATAAGAGGCGATCTGTACGGGGACAATCGCATGTACCTCATGGGTATTTTCTTTCAGCGCTTCTTCTTCAATAAGGCGAAGAACAGACAGAGAAAGTGATTCGTTATCACGAATGGTTCCTGTTCCTGAACAGCGAGGGCATACGTGATGGCTGGATTCACCCAAAGAAGGGCTCAAGCGCTGGCGTGACATTTCCAATAAACCAAAACGAGAGATACGTGCAATTTGAATGCGAGCACGGTCTTGGCGCACAGCTTCACGTAAGCGGTTTTCCACTTCACGTTGATGCCTAACTGGCGTCATATCGATAAAATCGATAACAATCAAACCACCTAGGTCACGTAGACGTAATTGGCGTGCAATTTCATCAGCTGCTTCTAAGTTAGTATTGAACGCAGTTTCTTCGATATCGCCACCACGTGTTGAACGTGAGGAGTTGATATCGATAGCGGTCAACGCTTCAGTGGTATCAATAACTAATGCACCACCTGATGGCAAACGGACTTCGCGTTGGAACGCAGATTCGATTTGTGACTCGATTTGGTAATGGCTAAAGAGTGGAACATCGCCACTGTAATGCTTAATTTTACTGGCAAAATCACCACGGCCGATAGCTTCGATATGGTTACGTGCCATTTCAACAACTTTCGGGTTATCGATTAGGATCTCGCCGATATCTGGGCGTAGATAATCGCGGAATGCACGAACGATAACGTTACTTTCTTGGTGGATCAAGAAAGGTGCAGGGCGGTTTTCAGCGGCTTTTTGAATTGCTTCCCAGTGACGTAAACGGTAGAGCAAATCTTGTTGCAGAGATTCTGCAGATTTGCCCACACCCGCGGTACGAACGATTAACCCCATCCCGTCGGGGATCTCTAAAGAAGACAGCGCTTCTTTTAACTCCGTTCGGTCTTCACCTTCGATACGGCGTGAAATACCACCCGCACGTGGGTTATTTGGCATTAAAACGAGGTAACTTCCGGCTAAGCTAATAAAGGTTGTTAGCGCCGCCCCTTTATTACCACGCTCTTCTTTATCCACTTGAACGATAACTTCTTGGCCTTCTTTTAACACATCTTTAATGTTAGGACGGCCTTGGGAGTGATAGTTGCTTGGAAAGTATTCACGAGCGATTTCTTTGATAGGAAGGAAACCGTGTCTTTCAGCGCCATAATCAACAAAAGCGGCTTCAAGACTAGGTTCAATACGGGTGATTTTACCTTTGTAAATATTGGCCTTTTTTTGCTCATGACCGGGACTTTCAATATCCAAATCATAGAGGCGTTGCCCGTCAACAAGGGCAACACGCAACTCTTCCTGTTGAGTTGCGTTTATTAGCATTCTTTTCATGTTATTACTTACTCATTATTTTCTTTTAAATAAAGAGCAGCGAAAGAAAGAGCTACTGTAAACCGATGGCCTCGTGATTTTTACAAAACCGTCTGCCTCGCGGCAGTCGTTCGTATAGAGACGCGCAGTATTCGGTGAACCTGATTTTTAGATTAAAAATTCAGCGTTCTTAATCAGGATGCCGTAAGTTATTAAAGAAAACGGAAGTTCCTAACCCAATAAGCCAAAATTCGTTGCTCGCTAATTTATTTGATGTTGCTAAATGTCTTACGCCATTGCTGCATTGTTACGCCATCAAATAAGAAATCCTATAAAACGTAAACTTTCGTTTTTAAACATCTCAGCAACTTCATATTATTCCATTGCCATAAGCATTATAGCAAGTTGATAAGGAAGTTATATGGAAATTTTATTTAGAAATAGGATTAATCATGCAGAAAATAACCAAATTAAAAAAAAAGATAAAAAATTTTGTGGAGTCGGTATGATAGAGAAAGCGAATAAGAGCATATTTTAATCAATTAGAGTTAACGCATTCCCGAATGAATACACAAAATCAAGTTCAATTTATAGACATCAGTGATGACGAAGCTGGGCAACGTATCGATAACTTTTTGCTCGCTAAACTTAAAGGTGTCCCAAAAAGTATGATTTATCGCATTATCCGCAAAGGGGAAGTGCGTGTTAACAAAGGGCGGACAAAGCCTGAATATAAATTGGCAGAAGGGGACCAAGTCCGCGTTCCACCTGTTCGGGTTGCTGAACGTGAAACAGCCCCAGTTTCAGCCAAACTGGATAAGGTCGCAGCGTTAGCGAATTGCATCTTATTTGAAGATGACGTTCTCTTAGTGTTGAATAAACCTTCTGGTACAGCCGTTCATGGCGGAAGTGGTTTAAGTTTTGGTGTGATTGAAGGCTTGAGAGCATTGCGTCCAGAAGCACGTTTTCTCGAATTAGTTCATCGTCTTGATAGAGACACCTCTGGCATTTTATTGGTGGCTAAAAAACGATCAGCACTTCGAGCGCTACATGAACAATTGCGTTTGAAACAAATGCAAAAAGATTATTTAGCATTAGTAAGAGGCAACTGGCAGTCACACATGAAAGTTGTCCAAGCGCCTCTACTCAAAAATATTCTACAAAGTGGTGAACGTGTCGTTAAAGTGAGTAGTGAAGGGAAACCATCAGAGACGCGTTTTAAAGTGGAAGAACGTTTTGACAATGCAACTTTAGTAAAAGCGAGCCCCGTCACAGGACGTACCCATCAAATTCGCGTACATACCCTCTATGCAGGGCATCCAATTGCGTTCGATGACCGTTACGGTGACAAGCAATTTGATAGCCAGCTAAAAGGCACAGGTTTAAATCGTTTATTTTTGCATGCGAGCGCACTGAAATTTACGCACCCTAAAACGGGTGAAGAGATGCGATTGAACGCGCCATTAGATAACCAGTTGAACCACTGCCTAAAAATACTGCGTAGCCGTAAAGCAGAAAAGTAAGTCATTTAATTAACTGGCAGGTTTTTCCTGCCAGTATAAATATTTAGCGACTAAATTATCGACTAAGTAATGGGTTGACTTGGTGTTGACGTAACATCTCGAGTAATAAAATAAGTGGAAGCCCTATTAATGTATTAGGGTCTCGCCCCTCTAAACGTTCAAATAAACTGATCCCTAATCCCTCCGATTTAAAACTCCCAGCACACTGATAAGGTTCATCTTTAAGTAAATAATTAGTGATTTCCTCATCAGATAATTGCCTGAAATGTACATGAAACAGTTCGCACTCGACATTAAACTTACCTGTTTCACTATCTAGCAAACATAAGCCAGTATAAAAAGTGACCTTATTGCCGGAAGCGGATTTAAGCTGTTGAAAGGCATTATCAAAATTATGCGGTTTGCCCATAATTTTATTTCCAATTACACAGACTTGGTCAGAACCAATAACCAGATGCTGAGGGTATTGAACAGAGAGTGCGTTGGCCTTTTCATGAGACAAACGCATGACCAAAGCCTGAGCGGACTCATTCAATATGGGCGATTCATCAATATTGGGAGCCACGGCTAAAAAAGGCAAACCCAGTTTTTTTAGTAGGGCTTGTCGATATGTTGAAGTTGACGCCAAAATAATCGATTTCATGATTTTTCTCGAAACTCGTAGCCAAAAGGGTTAACTCATTTTAAACTATAAAACGTAAAACCGACGGTTTTTTGGTGAAAAGGCGAGTTTACCCCGCCTTTTTCTTTGACTATAGCTCATTACAAAGTTAATATGCGCGCCTTATGCAAAAGGTAAAATTACCCCTGACTATCGATGCGCAGCGTGCAGCTCAGAAAAACCTCGACTATGTTGGGAGTTATACATCTGAGCAAGTTACACGAATTGCCGAATCAGTAGTCAGTGTAGATAGTGATGTAGAAAACGAATTATCATTTAAAATTGATAATCAGCGTTTGACGGTCATAGAGGGACATTCTGAAGTTGATGTCACCCTACAATGCCAACGTTGCAGAAATGATTTCAAGCATCATGTCTACGTATCGTATTGTTTTAGTCCTGTCGTCAATGACGAAAAGGCCGAAGCATTACCGGAACAGTATGAACCAGTTTATGTAGATGAATTTGGTGAAATAAATTTGCTGGGAATGATAGAAGATGAAATAATTCTATCCTTACCAGTGGTTCCGGTTCATGATTCTGAACACTGTGAAGTGTCCGAAGCGGACATGGTGTATGGTGAACTGCCTCCCGAGGCAGAAAAACCAAACCCATTTGCCGTATTAGCCAGTTTAAAGAAAAGTACTTAAGGAGTAAGGTCAATGGCCGTACAACAGAATAAACCAACTCGTTCAAAACGCGGTATGCGTCGTTCACATGATGCACTGACTGCTACCCTAGTTTCTGTAGATAAAACTTCCGGTGAAACTCACCTGCGTCACCATGTGACTGCAGATGGTTACTACCGTGGCCGTAAGGTTATCAACAAGTAATTTGTTGTTACCTTGGCTAATCTAACCATCGCGTTAGATGCTATGGGCGGGGATGTTGGTCCCCGCGTCACGGTGCCTGCTGCATTGCAGGCACTGGCATCTAATCCAGCACTCAAATTACTGCTTGTCGGTCAACCCGAAGCCATTCAACCTTTGCTTGCACATCAAAGTGCTGAGCAAATTTCGCGCGTCGAAATTATTCCTGCAGATGGCATTATCGCAAACGATGCAAAACCATCAAACGCGATAAGGCAAAGCAAAGGAACATCGATGCGAGTGGCCTTGGAGTTAGTGAAGACAGGGCAGGCACAAGCGTGCGTGAGTGCCGGAAATACGGGTGCGCTGATGGGCTTAGCCAAATTAATGCTAAAGTCTATAGAGGGGATTGAGCGCCCAGCGCTAATGACAATCTTACCTAATCAGCAAAAAAGTCAAACAGTAGTGCTAGATTTAGGCGCTAATGTTAACTGCAGTAGTGATATGCTAGTCCAATTTGCCGTAATGGGTTCCGTGATGGCGGAAGAAGTGGTTAACATTTCTAAACCGAGAGTTGCGTTACTGAATATTGGCGAAGAAGAGAGTAAAGGGTTGGATAATATCCGCGAAGCCGCCTCAGTATTAAAAGAAACGACATCAATTAACTACATTGGTTATGTAGAAGGTAACGAGTTACTGACAGGTAAAACCGATGTGTTAGTGTGTGACGGCTTCGCAGGTAATGTCTCGTTGAAGACGATGGAAGGCGTAATACGTGTCATCCTTTCATTGATAAAATCGTCCGGTGATCAACACAAAAAAAGCGGTTGGTTTATGCAACTGGCGAAAAAATGGTTAAAAAAACGTTTAATGAAACGTTTTGGGGACATGAACCCCGACCAGTATAACGGTGCGACTCTGTTAGGATTAAAAGGTATTGTCATCAAGAGTCATGGTGCAGCGAATGAAGGCGCTTTCAAAGCGGCTATTGACCGCGCAGTACAAGCTGTTGAAAAACAAGTCCCAGAAAGAATAACAGCGCGACTAAATATTGTTTTACCCAGGAGTGATCAATAACCTATGGCTATGTACAGTAAAATCTTAGGAACAGGCAGCTACTTACCAGCACAAGTACGTACCAATGCTGATCTGGAAAAAATGGTTGATACTTCTGATGAATGGATTGTGACACGCACTGGCATACATGAAAGAAGAATTGCTAACGAAGAAGAAAGTGTGTCAGTGATGGGGTTTCATGCAGCCAAAAATGCGTTGGACATGGCACAAGTCGATGCAACAGACATTGGTTTAATTATCGTCGCGACCACATCCGCAACTCACGCATTTCCTAGCGCAGCCTGTCAAATTCAACAGATGCTAGGTATTCATGATTGCGCCGCATTTGATGTTGCAGCCGCATGTGCAGGCTTTACCTATGCAATTAGTATCGCTGATCAATTCGTCAAAACGGGTATGACCAAAAAAGCGTTAGTGATTGGCGCAGATGCATTATCTAAAACATTAGACCCAACAGATCGTGGCACGATTATTTTATTTGGTGATGCGGCAGGGGCTGTTGTTATTGGTGAATCTGAAGAGCCGGGTATTATTTCGACTCACTTACATGCAGATGGCCGTTATGGGGATTTACTGACATTACCTAACCGTAGCCGTTGTTCTGAAGACCCTGCATATTTAACCATGACAGGTAACGAAGTCTTTAAAGTTGCAGTGCGTGAATTAGCGCATATTGTTGATGAGACATTAGCACAAAGCGGCATTGCGAAAGAAGAACTTGATTGGCTCGTCCCACATCAAGCAAATTTAAGAATTATCTCTGCGACGGCAAAAAAATTAGATATGACAATGGATAAAGTCGTTGTCACATTAGACCGTCACGGCAATACGTCTGCAGCATCAGTTCCTACAGCGTTGGATGAAGCGGTGCGCGATGGCCGTATTCAGCGTGGTCAACTTGTGCTTTTAGAAGCTTTCGGTGGTGGTTTCACTTGGGGCTCTGCATTAGTTCGTTTTTAATTAACTGAGAAAATAGACATGACACAATTTGCTATGGTATTTCCCGGACAGGGTTCTCAGTCTTTAGGTATGTTAGCGGCACTGGCTGAAGAAAATCAGCTTGTTGAGCAAACATTCGCTGAAGCATCGGAAGCATTGGGTTACGATCTCTGGGCGTTAGTACAAAATGGGCCAGAAGAAGAATTAAATAAAACATGGCAAACACAGCCTGCTTTATTAGCAGCGTCTGTGGCGATTTTCCGTGTTTGGCAAGAAAAAAATGGCGTAATGCCTACAATCATGGCAGGCCACAGCCTTGGGGAGTATTCAGCTTTAGTTTGTGCCGGTGTTATCGACTTTAAACAAGCGATTAAACTGGTCGAATTGCGGGGGAAACTCATGCAGGAAGCGGTTCCTGAAGGCACGGGTGCAATGTATGCCATTATTGGCTTAGATAATGAATCAATTGAAAAAGCCTGCCAAGAAGCCTCTCAAGGCCAAGTGGTTTCACCAGTTAACTTCAACTCACCGGGCCAAGTTGTGATCGCGGGTGAAAAAGCGGCCGTTGAACGCGCAGGTATCGCCTGTAAAGAAGCGGGGGCAAAACGAGCATTGCCTTTATCTGTTAGCGTACCTTCACATTGTGCATTAATGAAGCCAGCTGCTGATAAATTAGCCGAAGCGTTAGCAAAAATCGATTTTTGTGAGCCAGTCTATCCAGTTATTAACAATGTTGATGTTAAAATTGAGAAATCGGCACAAAATATTCGTGATGCTTTAGTCCGTCAACTGTATAATCCAGTACGCTGGACAGAAACTGTAGAATTGATGGCAGATCAAGGTGTTGAACACCTAATTGAAGTAGGCCCAGGAAAAGTATTGACTGGTCTTACCAAGCGAATTGTCTCTAAATTAACTGCCGTTGCAGTCAATGATCCTGTATCATTAAGCACTGCTTTAGAAAATAGCTGAGGACGACATGAGCTTTGAAGGAAAAATTGCACTGGTAACAGGGGCGAGTCGTGGAATTGGTAAAGCGATTGCTTTAACACTAATTGCTCGTGGCGCTACCGTTATCGGAACAGCAACCAGCGAAAAAGGCGCAGAAGCCATTACCGCTTATCTTGATGGTAAAGGCAAAGGTTTAGCCTTAAACGTGACTGATACAGCATCAATCGAAGAAACTTTGACCAAAATCCGCGAAGAATTTGGTGAAATTGATATTTTGATTAATAATGCAGGTATCACTCGTGATAACCTATTGATGCGTATGAAAGAAGATGAATGGCAAGATATTATTGACACCAATCTTTCATCCGTTTACCGTTTGTCTAAATCCGTTTTGCGTGCCATGATGAAAAAACGTTGTGGACGTATTATTTCAATTGCATCCGTTGTTGGTGTAATGGGAAATGCGGGGCAAACTAACTATGCAGCAGCGAAAGCAGGGTTAATTGGTTTTAGCAAATCATTAGCTCGTGAAGTCGCTTCTCGTGGTATTACTGTCAACGTCGTTGCACCTGGTTTTATCGAAACAGATATGACTAAAGCATTGACAGATGAACAGCGTGCAGGCATTTTATCTCAGGTTCCTGCGGATAGACTGGGTGATGCACAAGAAATTGCCAGTGCTGTAGCGTTTTTAGCTTCTGATGAGGCTGCTTACATCACAGGTGAAACATTGCATGTCAATGGTGGCATGTACATGATCTAAAGAAATGATGGAACTATTTGCATTTTTAATGTTATCCAACGCTAAATAATGCAAAATAATAGTTCCAACAGCCGGGATTGGGTTGTATCTTTTCCTGTATTTCATAAACTACGAAAACCATCGCGAAAGCGAGTTTTGATAGGAATTTTAATAGTATGAGCACTATCGAAGAACGCGTTAAGAAAATCATCGTTGAACAACTGGGTGTTAAAGAGGAAGAAGTTGTAAATACAGCTTCATTTGTTGATGACTTGGGCGCTGATTCTCTTGACACAGTTGAGCTGGTTATGGCTCTGGAAGAAGAGTTCGATTGCGAAATCCCTGACGAAGAAGCTGAAAAGATCACAACAGTACAGGCTGCGATTGACTACGTCGAGAACGCATCTAAATAATTGTACGAAAAACTTATCTAGGCGATCACTCGATCGCCTATGTTTCTTTTGTAACTTTTCCCTCCTTGGAGGAAATACGTGTCTAAGCGTCGTGTAGTCGTAACCGGACTGGGCATGTTATCTCCTGTCGGCAACACAGTTGAGTCATCATGGAAAGCTGTTTGTGACGGACAGAGTGGTATCAGCCTAATCGATCATTTTGATACTACTAACCACGCAACTAAATTTGCTGGCTTAGTAAAAGATTTCAATTACGAAGAATTTGGCATCTCCCGTAAAGATGCAAAGAAAATGGATCCATTTATCCAATATGGTATCGCGGCTGGCTTTCAAGCCTTCAAAGATGCTGGATTGGAAGTAACAGAAGCCAATGCTACCCGAATTGGTGCAGCGATTGGTTCTGGTATTGGTGGGTTAGGCTTAATTCAGGACAACTGTGAGTCATTACTTCACGGTGGGCCCCGTAAGGTAAGCCCGTTCTTCGTACCATCAACCATCATTAATATGGTGGCTGGTCATTTAAGCATTATGTACGGTTTCCGTGGTCCAAGTATTTCAATTGCAACCGCCTGTACATCTGGTGTGCATAATATTGGTCATGCTGCACGTATGATTGCTTACGGTGACGCGGATGTGATGGTTGCAGGCGGTGCTGAAAAAGCGACAACACCTCTTGGTGTAGCTGGTTTCGGTGCAGCACGTGCATTGTCGACTCGCAACGATGACCCACAAGCGGCAAGTCGTCCATGGGATAAAGACCGTGATGGTTTTGTTCTGGGGGACGGAGCAGGTATCATCATTCTCGAAGAATATGAACATGCGAAAGCGCGTGGTGCAAAAATTTATGCCGAAATTGCAGGTTTTGGGATGAGCAGTGATGCTTATCATATGACATCACCACCTGAAAATGGTGCGGGTGCCGCACTTGCAATGGAAAACGCACTGAATGACGCAGGCATTAAAGCGAGTGACGTGGGGTATATCAATGCTCACGGTACTTCAACCCCTGCAGGTGATTTGGCTGAAGCGCAAGCGGTCGTTAATGTATTTGGTGAAGGTACTGACGTATTAGTCAGCTCAACCAAATCAATGACTGGGCACCTCCTTGGTGCAGCGGGCGCTATTGAATCAATTTTCACCATTTTGTCATTGTGCGACCAAATTGTTCCACCAACCATTAATTTGGATAACCCAGATGAAGCGTGCAAACTGGATTTTGTTCCAAGTGAGGCTCGTAAAGTGGACAACATGGAGTTTGCTCTGTGTAATTCATTTGGTTTTGGTGGCACCAACGGTTCATTAATTTTCCGTCGTTATAATGGCGAGTAATTAATCAATTACCGTGATTAATTAGCCCTAGTCGCTTAATTGTGGCTGGGGCTTTATTTTTTGCAGTACTTTGCACAGCTCCTCGCTTTAGTTTATGATAATCTCACTTGATTACTGTCTGATTTATCAGCTTTTATTATAAGTAATATCAATGTCATATTGGGTTAATGGGCAGCTTTGCCAACAAATAAGTGTTACCGATCGTGCGGTCTCTTTTGGAGACGGCTGCTTTACGACCATATACGGCGTTAATCAGCAAGCTAAAATGTTAGATGCGCATATTGCTCGGTTAAAACATGATAGCCAAAGGTTGAAAATTGCACAGCCAGATTGGGAAAGCTTGGCAGTGCACTTAAAGCAGATTTGTGCAGAACAAACTCAAGACGAGTTTGTGATTAAAGTGATCCTGAGCCGTGGTGTTGGAGGCCGAGGATATAGTACTAAAGGTTTTACCACACCGACGGTAATAGTGAGCGTTTCTCCCTTTACAAATAACTATGTTCAACTGCAGTGCAAAGGGGCGCGCTTAGTTCTTAGCCAAATTCCATTAGCTCGTAACCCATTGTTAGCTGGCATGAAGCATCTCAACCGCCTAGAACAAGTTCTTATTAGGCAAGAGGTTGATGAACTAGGTGTAGATGAAGCGATTGTGCTAGATACCGACGGTATTATTGTTGAATGCTGTAGCGCGAATGTTTTCTGGCGAATTGGGCAAACAGTGTATACCCCAATTTTATCTCATAGTGGTGTCAATGGATTAATGAGACAAAAGATCATATCACTGTTAGAGGATAGCCAGTACCATCTTCAACAGGTCGAACGCTTTGCTAACGTTTTAAATCATTGTGATGAAGTGGTTATTTGTAATGCGCTGATGCCGGTTTTACCTGTACAAAGTATTCAAATGGATAAACAACTTCCACCATTACAATTTGCGTCTCGTGAGCTGTTTGAGTATCTATTTTTGCGTTGCAAAATTTAGTTTTTATAAATGAATTAATTATTACCAACACACGCATTGAAATGGTCAATAAATGAAATTAGCCAAAAAAATCATTCTAATCGCCGTTACCTTGGCTGCTATTGTTGCAGTCGCTGTCTATTGGCAATATCGTCAAGTATTGGACTATGCCAAAACGCCAATCAACATCACACAAGAAAAAATTTTTACGGTACCTGCGGGGACTGGGCGTGTTGCATTTGAAGGGTTACTTATTGAAGATAACATTCTTGACAAAGGGAATGAATTTCAATGGTTACTCAAATTACGGCCTGAACTGGCTCAGCTAAAAGCGGGCACTTACCGCTTGCAGCCGGGGATGAATGTTGAACAGCTATTACAATTAATTGTGAGTGGAAAAGAAGCCCAGTTTTCGATCCGTTTTATTGAAGGTAATCGTTTAAGCGATTGGGGTAATATTTTACGCGACGCACCGTACTTAGAGCATAAAACCACCAATTTAACCCCAACAGAACTGCATGCCCTGATTGGTTTTAACGGGGAAGGCACGTTAGAAGGGTGGCTATACCCTGACACTTATTTATACACAGCAGGAACAACTGACGCTGAAATTTTGAAACGTGCCTATAAACGTATGCAAAACAGCCTTGATGAAGAGTGGAAAGGGCGTGATAGGGATTTACCCTATAAGAATGCCTATGAAATGCTTATTATGGCTTCGATTATTGAAAAAGAAACCGGTATTGATAGTGAAAGGTCTCAAGTTGCCTCCGTGTTTGTTAATCGCCTAAAGAAAAATATGCGTTTGCAAACCGACCCAACAGTCATCTATGGCTTAGGTGAAAAGTATCGTGGTAAAATTTATCGTAGTGATTTAGATACTTACACACCGTACAATACCTATAAGATTGATGGCTTACCACCAACACCGATTGCAATGCCAAGCCTTGCATCACTTAAGGCAGCAGCGCATCCGGCTAAAACGGATTACATATTCTTTGTCGCAGATGGTAAAGGTGGGCATACTTTTAGTCGTAATTTAAACGACCACAATCGTGCCGTTAAAGTTTATCGCCAATTTGAACAGCAAAACTGATAAAAATGAAAAACCAATTTATTGTTATTGAAGGACTTGAAGGCGCTGGTAAAACAACTGCAATCAATACGGTTGTAGAAACGTTAAACCAAGCAGGGGTCACAGATATTGTTTTCACCCGTGAACCCGGAGGCACGCCATTAGCCGAGAAATTACGCGAGCTGATAAAGCAAGGTATTGCCGGTGATAAAGTGACTGACAAGGCGGAGTTGCTAATGCTATATGCTGCCCGTGTCCAACTGGTTGATACAGTGATCCAACCTGCATTAGCGGCCGGCAAATGGGTGGTGGGCGATCGTCATGATTTATCTTCCCAAGCGTATCAGGGGGGCGGGCGTGAGATTGACCGCGATTTAATGAAATCATTACGTGATTTGGTGCTAGGTGAATTCAAACCTTCATTAACCTTATACCTTGACTTACCACCTGAATTAGGTTTGCAGCGTGCAAGGTCACGAGGTGAATTAGATAGAATTGAAAAAGAATCGTTAGCTTTTTTTGAAAGAACACGCAGCCGTTATCTTGAACTTGCTGCTGGCGACAAAACCATACTCACGATTGATGCAAGCCAAAATATTGAGCAAGTACAGCAAGATATTCGGCAAACACTGACAGAATGGCTCGCGCGTGCCAGATAAACCAAATAAGGTATTAATCTCATGAATTGGTATCCTTGGTTAAATGAACCTTACCGACAAATCATAACTGCGTACCAAAGCGGTCGAGGCCACCACGCGTTACTGCTTCATTCGGTACCGGGAAATGGCGCGCAAGCGCTGTGCTATGGTTTGAGTCGTTGGCTTATTTGCCAAGAAAGAGACGGGTTAAAAAGCTGTGGGCAATGCCATAGTTGCCGTTTGATGCTCGCAGGTAACCATCCTGATTATCACATTATTGAAGTAGAAAAAGGAAAGTCTACTGTTAGCGTTGATGCGGTTAGGAAGTTAATTGAAACCTTAAGTCGCCATGCTCAGCAAGGTGGCAATAAAGTGGTATATATCCCACAGGTTGAAGCATTGACAGATGCAGCAGCGAATGCCTTATTGAAAACATTGGAAGAGCCTGCAAAGGACACTTACTTTTTACTTGGAAGTGATAAACAAGAGAATTTGCTAGCGACCATTCGCAGCCGTTGCCTAAGTCATTTCTTATCCGCGCCCGATCTACAAATAGCACTTTACTGGCTTCAAAAGCAAAAACCGGGTATTGCGACTGAAAATGCTATAACGGCATTAAAAATATGCCAAGGTGCGCCAATTTCTGCACTGGCCTTATTGGACGAACAGCGTTGGCAAAAACGTAATGCACTGTGCCATAGTTTAAGTCACGCATTGCAAACGGGTGATATGCTGAGTTTGCTGCCTAGTTTGAATATCGACGAGGTCACAGATGCCTTAAATTGGCTACTTAGTCTATTTGCGGATGCAATTAAAATTCAACAAGGCGCTGGGGCTTTTTGCATCAACCAAGATCAGCAAGCTCAAGTTATGCAATTAGCTGGTGCTATGAATCGCACCCAGTTAATAAATATGTATGATAAGTGGTTATACTGCCGTCATCAATTAATGACAGTTCCTGCACTGAATCAGGAACTGATCCTGACAAATCAATTATTACAATGGGAAGCTTCACTGGCTGTCCCTACATTTTAAAAAGAGTTAAATATGTTTGTTGTTGATTCACACTGTCATCTCGACTGTTTAGATTATGAAAAATTGCACACAAATGTCGACGATGTTATCGCAAAGGCCTCGGCTCGTGATGTTCACTTTATGTTAGCCGTTGCAACGACGTTGCATGGTTTTGAAAGCATGAAGAAAATGATTGGTATGCGAGACAATATCGCTTTTTCATGTGGTATCCATCCTCTTAATTTAGACGAAGGATATGATTTCGCGCGATTAGCACAATTAGCGGCAGGAAATGAGGTTGTTGCGTTAGGGGAAACCGGGCTGGATTACTATTACCAGCAAGAAAATGCGCTGCTGCAGCAAGAATCTTTTCGCCAGCACATTCGCATTGGTCGCGAAGTTAATAAACCGGTGATTGTGCATACTCGTGCAGCACGAGAAGATACGTTATCCATTCTACGTGAAGAGAAGGTGATGGATTGTGGCGGAGTATTGCACTGCTTTACCGAAGATAGAGATACTGCGGTGGAGTTACTCGATTTAGGCATGTATATCTCATTTTCAGGGATCGTCACATTTCGTAACGCAGAACAAATTAGAGAAGCCGCTCGAGTTGTTCCTTTAGACCGCATTTTAGTTGAAACCGACTCACCTTATTTAGCTCCTGTTCCTCATCGTGGTAGGGAAAACCAACCTGCGTATGTTCGGGATGTCATTGAATATATGGCAGTATTGAAGGGAGTGAGTGTTGAACAGCTCGCTGAAATTACGACGCAAAACTTCAATCGTTTGTTTCATTTAAATGTCGGTACAGGTAACGTATAAATGAGTTCACAAGAACGATTAAATGACTAAGGAAATTGAAATGGCAGAAGAAACGATTTTCAGTAAAATTATCCGTCGCGAGATCCCAGCAGACGTGGTTTACCAAGATGAGCTTGTCACCGCATTTCGTGACATTTCACCACAAGCACCATCACACATTCTTATCATTCCTAATAAATTAATTCCAACTGTCAATGATGTCACTGCGGATGACGAACTTGCGTTAGGTCGTTTGTTTACTGTTGCAGCTAAAATTGCTAAAGAAGAAGGTATTGCAGAGAATGGTTACCGTTTAATCATGAACTGTAATGAACATTCGGGGCAAGAAGTCTTTCATATCCACATGCATCTAGTGGGTGGTCGTCCATTAGGGCCATTATTGGCTAAGTAATGAGTAATAAGGGATAAGGGATCGACAATGAACCGTATTGCATTACTTGCTTTGGTAACAATGTTGCTAAGTGGTTGCATCTTTAAAAAGACACAAGGGCTGGTTTTTAATGAGCAACAACGCATCATTATGGAGCCAGCAGTACTCGCGCAAGGTATCATTGTCGAAAACCCAGTGATAGGTAGTGAAAACCATCAAACCATTGCCACGATTAATATGAGTAATACTCAATCTGAAGTGGTGAATATTGCTTATCGTTTATATTGGTATGATAAGCAAGGGTTAAAAGTGGAGACTTCAAATACCTTGTATCAGCAGATTGCAGCGAATTCCGTTGCGAAAGTTCATGCTGCGACTTCCTCTCCACGTGCAACAAATGTACGTGTTCATGTATTTTTATCGCCAAAGGCCGGAGAGTAATAATGAAACGCATCTTAATGGTTGCTGCCGCTACATTAATTTTGGCTGGGTGCCCTTCATATCCACCTCAACAACCTGGTACTCAGCCACCGATTGTACCAATAGAGCCGGAAAAACAACCTGAAGTAACGCCACCACCCATTGATGTTGTTCCAACTCCACCAAAACAGCAAACAATAGATTGGTCTGCATCTATTACGCCTTTAGTTAATCAAATGGTGAGTGCGGATGGTGTTGAAAATGGCAAAGTCCTGTTAGTTGATTCAGTGAAAAATAATACGAACGGTTCACTACCTGTGCAAGCGGTGACATCAGCCATGACAACTGCGGTTGAGAATACAAATCGCTTTAAAGTTGTTCCTGCCAGTGTGGTGGGGTCTGCGCGTAAGACGCTCGGTTTATCTCAAGAAGACAGCTTGGTAACCCGTAGCAAAGCCATTGGGTTAGGCCGCTATGTCCAAGCGGATTATGTCATTTACAGTGTGATGTCAGGTTCAAACAAAGAACGAAGCCTTGAAATGCAATTAATGGAAGTGCAAACAGGCGAAATTATTTGGACTGGAAAACACAATATTGAGTAACTCGCAGTCACTTTATCGACTGTTAGTGACGTGCTTTCCTACAATCTCTGTGCGAGATTGGAAAATATCCTCACTCACAGGGCTGTCAGGTGGAAGTTATTTGCTGCAATGTTTTTTGCCTGGCAGCGAAGTCAAGCTTATCGCGCGTGCGGATGGAACTGCACAAACCGCGTTGTATGTTAATCGAAAGAAAGAAGCGCGAATATTACAGCAATTACGCGCTTTTTCCTTTACGCCGAAAGTGATTGGCCGAAATTCACAATGGTTATTACTCGGATGGTGTGAAGGGCAACATCCTGATAATAATACTTTTTTTCTGCCTGGTTTTCAGTGTGAGCTTGCGAATATAGTCGCACAATTACATCGGGCGCCACTGTTGGGGTATCGCTTACAACTTTGCGATGAAATATCGCATTATGGCTATTTAATCGATAAAAAACGTTTTTCACCTCGTTGGAAAAAATTACATCGTCATTTTACCTCTGCAGACTTCCCTAAGACGCTAAAACTTGCCCCTGCCCATATGGATATCCATGCTAAAAATATTGTTTGCACATCAGCAGGGCGTTTAATGCTATTGGATTGGGAATATGCGGCCAATACAGATATCGCATTCTCTTTAGAAACCTATTTTCAATTTAATGGTCTGAGTGGTATTCAGCGAGATTTTTTCTTGACGCAATATTGTGACATTCACGGTGCTTATCGAGACAAACAGCAATTGGCCGAAAGCTGTCAATTATGGGCACCTTGGGTAAAATATATGACATTAATGTGGTATGAAGTGCAGTGGCATGAAAGCCAGTCATCGGACTTTTTGTTACACTCTCAACCATTACGACAATATTTTGGTTTATTAGGTTGATGGCCGAAGGCTATCAGAAAACAGTATCGGATTAAGTTAATTAGTTTAATAAGTGAGGCATGTTATGGGTCCTATAATGCTAGATGTTCAGGGTTATGAATTGGACAACGAAGAGCGCGAAATATTGGCTCACCCATCCGTGGGGGGCTTAATACTGTTTACCCGTAACTTTCATGACGCAGCACAATTACGAGAGCTTGTTCGCCAAATTCGTGATGCATCAAGACACCGGTTGCTGATAGCCGTTGACCAAGAAGGCGGTCGAGTACAACGTTTCCGTGATGGTTTCACCGCATTGCCTTCAGCTCAGGCATTTGCTGCACTCAATAGTGAGATGGATGGCGCTAAGCTTGCGGAAGAAGCTGGCTGGTTAATGGCATCAGAGATGATAGCCATGGATATTGATATTAGCTTTGCACCTGTTTTGGATCTTGGCCATCAAAGCATTGCGATAGGTGAACGTTCATTCCACGAAGACCCAGAGATTGCGATGGTTATGGCGGAGCGTTTTATTAGAGGTATGCGCAGTGCAGGGATGAAAACGACAGGTAAACACTTCCCTGGCCATGGTGCAGTGAAAGCCGATTCGCATAAAGAAACACCTCGGGATGATCGCGCTTTGGAGAAGATCCGCGGTAAAGATATGCTGATTTTTAAAGACTTTATTCAACGAGAGCTACTCGATGCAGTTATGCCAGCCCATGTTATCTATACCCAAGCTGATGACCGCCCTGCGAGCGGCTCACCATTTTGGTTAAAATCGGTATTGCGTGAACAACTTGGTTTCCAAGGAGTCATCTTTTCTGATGATTTATCTATGGAAGGCGCGGCAGTGATGGGGAGTTACCCTGAGAGAGCACAGGCATCGTTGAATGCAGGATGCGACATGATTTTAGTCTGTAATAATCGTGAAGGTGCCGTCAGTGTTTTAGATAACTTACCGAAGCAATATGATAGCCAAGCTTCTAAGCTATATCATAGTGGCCGACAATACAGTTTGACAGAATTACAAGCCGTTGAGCGTTGGAAAGAAAGTCATCGGCAACTGGTTGATTTGCATGAGCGTTGGCAAGAACACCGCTAATAATTTTGATTACATTTAGTATATCTAAAAGCCAGTATTTTATTTACTGGCTTTTTTTGCATAAATACGCATAACAAAGGGGTACTATTTTGCATAAAGAAGATGGTGATATCATTGCTCATATTAAAAGTTACCCGTAACGTTATCAATAATTGCACAGTTAATCACAATAATATATCTAATCGTATTAGATAAAAATCAATCAATATTTATTTTGCTCTCTAAAATAATTAGAGAGTATTTTATTGATTTAATCATTTTAAGGTTCATTGTTTGAAATAAAAAAGTGAAATTGTTGATAGTTTGACTTATTGGTATTTGTATTTTTAGTTTATATGAAATAATTAACTAATAATTTGCATTGCAACTTGCTTTTCATGCGATTAAAAGCGTTCAATATGACTTTGAGCCATTTAATAATGAAATAGGTTACTTTCAAAAGTTAAAGAAAATTTAAATAAATGAAAAGCAAGATAAGTAAAACAACGTTTGATAGCTAAATAATACTTATCATTTATCCGAAATTTACTTGATTGCAATTGGCCTGTAGGGAAATGTACTTTCTCTTGTGATGTGCTATATAGAATAATTGTGGATTGAATATATATCTACAAACAGTATGTATTCATGTGAAAATTTTTATTAGGTTATATTTTATTCATTACTCTTTATATTTATAAAGAAAGCAGTTTACAGATATCCATTTAAATTTATGTTTTAACTGGTTATACATGAATTGATTCTGAAACACTATCCAAAATAAAGGTTTATACCTTAAATTCCCCTAAAATGAAGTGTGATTGTGATCACTGTTGGTAGGTAGTTTAATGCAACTGATGTAACGTGTTGTGACAGCGATCGTTTTAATTGACATAAAATTACGATAGCATTCATATTATGAAAGATTTATGACAATTTAGAGCGATAAGTAATCAGTTTAAAAAAACAGCAATTTAATGGTTGCACTTTAAGTTAAATATTCAAATTTATTTGAGATGATTATTTCTCAGGGGAATACTTTGTCATAAAAAATAGAGTGAAAATTTTTTCTTAATGAATTAATACGGTGTCGGTAAATACAGTACCGTAATGTGAGGCTTAAGCCAAACAAACACCAAATATGAGTATTTATCACTATTGATTCAATAATGTACTTTGGAATTCCTATAAGGAATATTTCTATTCATAGTAATAAGTAAACACAAATACAGGGAAATACTGTATTGAATTTTATATTTAAAATGACTTATGTGTTTGAAATGGATGTGTCTGTTTGTCTTTAAGTGAAATTGTTTTATTAAGCTAAAAATAAAAAATGGTGTTTTGTTGTTCATGGAAACATGGCACAGCATAAAATTAATTCAAATAATCATTAACTAGGTTTATTCCAATGAAAGTTAAAAATATTGCGTTATTAATGCTTTCTCCTTGCTATTTAGCGGTAGCAATGGCAAATGCCAGCAACTGGGAAAATTCTATCAAGGAAAACTCATTCATTGCGGATTCGGAACTCGAGCTGTCAACCCGCAACATGTGGAAATACTTAAAAACAGAAAACCGTTTTGATAAAAACGAAAACCGGTATAGAAAACAAGTCGCAAATGCTTGGGGGCAAAACTTCCAAGCAGATTTCAAATCAGGTTATTTCGCAGATGTCATTGGTTTTGATGCATCTTATTACGGTGGTATCAAGTTGGGTGCAAGTAAAGACTTCGCCTCCCGTGCAATTTTATATAACGATGATGGCCATGCGAAAGGGTATAACAAAATTGGTCAACGTTATGCAAAAATAAAACTTGACCTTGAACCTGTAAAATTTAATGCCAAGGCTGGTTGGTTTACACTGAAAAATACGGGTATTTTCACGAATTCACAGCGCTTATCATTGAACAGCTATAGCGGTTACTACACGAATACGGCGATCAGTGATTGGAGTTTGGATTTATTATATCTCGATAAAAAAGTTATGCGTCGTGATAGCCCAAATATTGATGCCATGTATTTTACTGATGCTAACGGCGTTCGACACAATGTTAATCATGTCATCACGGGAGGGATTAACTACAATACTAAGCCATTGAAAGTTTATTATTTCTATGGTCAAGCCGATGATTTATTCCGTCAACAAGGTTTAGAAGCAAAATATAAACTGACTTCAGATGTAACTTTAGGTACACAAATCTATAACCATGAATACGGTAGTGACGGTAAACGTACTGAAACCGATAAACAAAAAGGGAAGCGTAATTTTGACAAACGTGCGTGGCACTACGCAGGGACGGCAGAATGGCGTATCCCTGAATCGCCTTGGACGCTAAGCACAGGCTTAACTTACACCCAAGCGAAAAAAGCGAACGGCGTCGGACAATTTGCACGTAACCCAATTGGTAACACGCGTGGCCGTTTTAACTCCCCAGCTTATGCAGATATCGACTACGTACGTGATGGTGAAACCATGGTCGCTATGGCCGCAGAGTATCGTATTAGTAAAGAGCTTTCTGTTGGCGCACGTACTAACTATTCAGAATTTAAATATGAAGGTGAAAGATTAAAACAAGGTCAGTTTGGTCTGTTTAGTTATTGGAAACCAACTGAAAATCTTTCTGTTTCGTTAAGTGGTGGTCTGGGCTGGCACCATCGTCAGGAAAACGACTACACGACCCCAAAATTATATGATGGTCAATCACGTCGCGCACACTCGTTATCTGGTTCAATGACAACGACTTATCGTTTCAAAATGTAGCCGATAGTTGAAAAGGATTAAAAGGTAAGATAAATGAAACACAAAATTGGATTACTCACACTGCTCATTTCCGGTGCACTTTTGGCGGGTTGTGCTTCCAAAAATACGGATACGGTAAAAGTACAAGTCATTGGTATAAATGACTTCCATGGTGCTCTACAAGCACCGGGCGATGGTAAGTTAGGTGGAATTGAGTCAATTGCGACACTGGTTAATCAATTAAGAGCGCAAAATGATAAAACTATCGTTGTAGGCGCGGGTGATTTAGTCGGCGCAAGCCCACTATTGTCATCAATGTTCTATGACGAACCCACTATTGAAGCACTAAGTGCGATTGGTATGGAAACCAGTGCAGTGGGTAACCATGAGTTTGACAAAGGTAAAGAAGAGCTGCTGAGAAAGCAAAATGGTGGTTGTCACCCAACGGCCGGTTGTGTGGGTAAAGATTCCTTTTCAGGGGCTGACTTTAACTACTTAGCAGCCAACGTTATTGTTAAAGAAACTGGTGAAACACTGTTCCCATCTTACTTTATTAAAGAGTTTGATGGTGTTCCAATGGCATTTATTGGTTTAACGTTAGAAGGTACGCCGGCTATCGTAACACCAAGTGGAACCGCAGGTTTAGAATTCAAAAATGAAGTTGAAACTATTAATAACCAAGTGAAATTATTAAAATCACAAGGTATTAACAGTATCGGTGTTCTGATCCATGAAGGCGCTACACAACAAGTTGATACAAAAGTTAAAGATATTAACCGTTGCGATAATATCAAAGGCCCAATTGTTGATATCGTCAAACAATTAGATAGCGCGGTAGACTTTGTCGTTAGTGGTCATACACACCAAGCTTACAATTGTGAAATCAATGGGATGACTGTGATTTCTGCCCAATCTAACGGGACTTTATTGTCTCAATTAAATATTGAGATTGATAGAAGCACGAAAGATATTGTTAGCATAAATGCAAAAAATATCCCTGTTGAGACGAGTCGCTATGAGAAAAACCCTGAGTTAACCACGTTCGTACAAAAATACGAAAAAATTGCGTTACCTATTTCTCAACAAGTGATGGGGTCTTTGACGGCTAATGTGGATAAAAAATTATTACCAGCAGGGGATTCTACCTTAGGTAAGATTATTGCTGATGGTCAATTATATGCAGCTTCCAGCAAAGAAGCGGGCGGTGCTCAAATTGCATTTATGAATAGTGGCGGTATTCGTGCTGACATGAAAGCAGGTGAATTGACGTATGGTGATATTTTCACAGTCCAACCATTCTCTAACGTGGTTGTCACACAGTCGCTAACAGGTGCACAAATTAAACAAGCGCTTGAACAGCAATGGGATCGTGCTCGTCCACAAGTCATGCCTGTTTCTAAAGGTTTTTATTACGAGTGGGACGACAGCCGCCCAGTGGGTGACAAAGTTATTCAAAAATCAATGAAATTAAACGGTAAGCCGTTAGACATGAACAAAAGCTATCGTGTTGCTGCGAATGAATTCTTAGCAACGGGTGGCAGCCGTTTCTCTGCCTTCAACCAAGGTAAAGACCGTGTTTATAGCCTGCCAGATAACGAAGCGTTAATGCAATATTTTAAAGATAACTCACCCGTTTCAGTTCCTACGGATGTGCGTATCAAGAAAATTAAATAATAAAATTTAATATTTAATTAAAAACTCTGAGGGTGTTTTTCATCCTTGGAGTTTTTTTTTGTGCTTTGTGTAGGTTTAGCTCAACAGCAGGGAATTGATAGTACACACCAATTTAAAAATGATAGAATAATAGTTCTCATTATCATTATGGTTTATGTGGATTTAAACAATTGATTGATATAAATACCAAAAAGCTGACTCGATTCGTTCGGAAGAAAAAATGATTTGACGAATGTGATAGTAGTCATAATAATCAACTAAATTGATATGAATCAATATTTGGTATTACCAATAGACCACGCATGATATTCTAATGGGAATGGAAGATAGCTTGGCTAATTATTGTTATATAAGACTTTTCTAGGTGAGAAACCTTAAATAACATTAATATATTTTGTTTCGAGGGATTTATGACCTTATCTCAACCCAAAATCATCGTTGTCGGCGGTGGTGCTGGCGGATTAGAACTGGCAACACGTTTAGGCCGCAAGTTAGGCCGTAAAAAACGCGCACAAATTACTTTGGTTGACCGCAACCCAAGTCATTTATGGAAACCACTATTACATGAAGTGGCAACAGGTTCGTTAGATGATGGTGTCGATGCGATAAGCTATCTGGCTCATGCACGCCATAATGCGTTTAATTTCCAGTTAGGTTCGCTTACCAATATTGACCGTGAAAATAAAAAAGTGGTTCTCGGTGAGCTTTATGATAAGCACGGCGAATTATTAGTCCCTCTGCGTGAATTAGAGTACGATATTTTAGTGATGGCACTAGGTAGTACGTCGAATGATTTCGGTACACCTGGCGTCAAAGAACACTGTATTTTCTTAGATAATCCACATCAAGCACATCGTTTTCATGACGAAATGTTAAATCTCTTTTTACGTTATTCAGTGCGTGATAACGCAGAAGAGAGCGTTAATATTGCTATTGTTGGTGGCGGTGCAACGGGCGTTGAGTTATCAGCAGAACTTTATAACGCAGTTGAGCAACTGACCAGTTATGGCTTCAAAGGGTTAGATACGGATGCATTGAATGTGACATTAGTCGAAGCTGGCGAACGTATCTTACCGGCCTTGCCTCCTCGAATTTCAAGTGCAGCTCACCAAGAACTTAATAAGCTAGGTGTGAATGTCTTGACAAAAACCATGGTGACCAGTGCTGATGAAGATGGTTTGAATACGAAAGAAGATGGTAAAATCTATGCGGACCTCATGGTTTGGGCTGCAGGGATCAAAGCACCTGACTTCATGAAAGATATCGCTGGGTTAGAAACCAACCGCATTAACCAATTGGTGGTAAAACCAACGTTACAAACATCTCGTGATGATATGATTTTTGCCATTGGCGATTGCGCATCATGTGCTAAGCCAGAAGGGGGCTTTGTACCACCAAGGGCGCAGTCAGCCCATCAAATGGCTAGCCTTTGTTATGATAATATCGTCGCATTAATGAAAGATAAGCCTTTAAAAGAGTATGTTTATAAAGACCATGGCTCATTAGTATCACTATCTCGCTTTAGTACCGTTGGTAGCTTGATGGGCAATTTAATGCGTGGGGATATGATGGTAGAGGGACGCATTGCACGCTTTGTGTACATTTCTTTATATCGTATGCACCAAATTGCATTACATGGTTATATTAAAACTGGACTAATGATGCTTGTTGGTAGTATTAACCGAATTATTCGACCGAAGTTAAAATTGCACTAATTTATTACTAATTAGTTGTTTAATCAGGTTTTAGTAGCGGTATGCACCTGTGTATTCGTATAACAGGTGCATTATTTCTTATATTTATAATGATAAATATGCCATTAATAAAATATATTAACTAAATCTGTCAAGATTTATCTGTATTAAATATTGCATAGAAAAACTATTTAGATCAAGAGTAATAGATTAAATATCGAGTATATTGCCATTATTGCTTATTCATATATTTTATCTAAATCAAATTTAAATCGAGGCGTTAATATAAAATAAGTGATTAGTATATTAAATACCTAGGGTATAAATAATTAAGGTGTAAATTTGGTTATATAACGAAAAGTTGAAAAATGAATGAGATCTTGGTGTATCTTATTGATTTTAATGGTTATATCAATCCCCCTCTAATAGAGTTGTGAAATTACACTAATAGTAAAGTTTCTATTTTCCAAAACAGTTATAATAAACCGTTTTTTGATGATGACTTAAGATAATTCTAAAAAACAATACGATTAGTACGTAATTATCGAATTATTCTGAGTAGTGGTTACAATAGATACGGCATATTTTAATAAGGGTTAACGCGATGAAGCTAAAATTTAAGTTGTTATTAGCAACAGTAGTGGTATTCCTTATTGTCTTGCTCGTGGCTTTATTCAACCGAGCCCCTGAAATTAAGTTGGCTACGGTTTTATCTGTTGAACCAATCCAATCCAATCGCCTTGTGGAGTATGAAAATTGTACAGTGACTGGGGTTCTAGGTTCTTTTAATCAACAGTCTCTTTCTCGCTTTCATCCTGCGCAAAGTGAATGCAAAATGGTTTTCATGATTGAAGCGCTGCAAGGGAAAGGCTTTCCATCGCTGTTTGATATGCAAGATCAAACCTGTGTGAAGACACAAAAAATGGAATTAGTTGTTATTGGGTATGATGTTGTGTACCAAATAGGTAAAAATATTGGAAAAGTTAGAACATCCTATGCACCATCAATGTTTATTCCATTAGATGATGAAGGGCGCCTAGTATTAACATCATCTAATTCAGTATGTGAAACCATTCGCAGTGATATAAAAGAGTTATTACCCTTTTATTGTCTACAGCAAAATGAATTACCGATAACAAAAAACGCATCAGTAGTCTTAGAATTGCAGCCGAACAAAAATACATTTGGTTTTATGGAATAACCTTTTTATATAAATATTATAATGATAAAGGCGACATCATTGTCGCCTTTATCATTTTACAGCATTGGATCTAGAGAATTTGATGTTCTTCAAACCCGGTGAGTAATTGCTTAATAAACTCTAGTCGATAGACTCTTTCGGTTAAATCATGGAAAAATTTTAGTCGAACTGGGCCATCTAATCGATAAGTTTGTGGCTGGTTTTGTAATAAGCTTATCAAGTAGCTTGGGTCGACTTTATTTTTATCACCAAACTCAATGAACCCGCCTTTTTCATGAGCTTCAATTCGTTTAATACCAAGGGCTTGAGCTTGTAATCGAATAGCCGCATTCGTTAGTAAGAATTTACCTGCATCCGGTAGGCTACCAAAACGATCGATTAACTCTGTACGTAGATCGTTGAGCTCTTGGCTTCCTTTTGCACTGGCTATCCGCTTATAGAAAGATAAACGGATATTCACATCATGAATATAGTCGTCAGGCAATAGAACAGGCATGCGCAACTCAATTTCTGTTTGTTGGTTAGTTAAATCTTCTAATGAAGGCTCACGGCCCTCTTTTAGCGCATCAACCGCACTTTCTAACAGTTCCATGTAGAGGGTAAAACCAATCGTGGTCATTTGCCCACTTTGATCTTCACCGAGTAATTCACCCGCACCACGAATTTCCAAATCATGAGTTGCTAAAGCAAACCCAGCTCCTAAATCTTCCAGTGAAGAAATGGCTTCAAGACGTTTATGTGCATCGGAGGTCATGGCTTTTGGATGCGGAGTGAGCAAGTATGCATAAGCTTGATGGTGAGAACGACCCACACGGCCACGTAGTTGATGGAGTTGTGCTAACCCGAAATGGTCAGCGCGTTCAATGATAATGGTATTTGCCGTCGGTATATCAATACCAGTTTCAATAATTGTTGTGCATATCAATACATTAAAACGTTGATGATGGAAATCTGTCATTACGCGTTCTAATTCGCGCTCACGCATTTGGCCATGACCAACAACAAAACGGGCTTCAGGGACTAACTCTTCAAGGCGTGCTTTGGCTTTTTCAATGTTTTCAACATCATTGTAAAGGTAATAAACTTGGCCGCCACGTAAGGTTTCGCGTAAAATTGCTTCACGGACAACTAAGTCATCATATTGGCGCACAAAGGTTTTTACAGCCAAACGGCGTGCTGGTGGTGTGGCGATAATAGATAAATCACGCATACCACTCATGGCCATATTGAGCGTCCGAGGGATAGGTGTGGCAGTCAGCGTTAAGATATCAACGTCTGCACGCATGGCTTTGATGCGTTCTTTATGACGGACACCAAAGCGGTGTTCTTCATCGACGACAAGTAAGCCTAAATCTTTCCATACTAAGTCACTTTGTAGTAATTTGTGGGTACCAATTAGAATATCCACTTTGCCTTCAGCAGCTTGGGTAATAATTTGTTGTTGCTCTTTCGCTGTTTTAAAGCGTGACAACATTTCGATACGGACAGGCCAGTTAGCAAACCTATCTTTAAAGTTATCGTAGTGCTGTTGCGCAAGTAGTGTCGTGGGGACTAACACGGCAACTTGCTTGTTATTATTAATCGCAAGGAATGCGGCTCGCATTGCCACTTCGGTTTTACCAAAGCCCACATCGCCACAAACCAGACGATCCATCGCTAATGGCTGGCACATATCACTGAGAACGGCATTGATGGCGGCTTCTTGGTCAGGCGTTGTTTCGAATGGAAAACCTTGACAAAACTCTTGGTATTGTTGTTTATCATGCTTAAATGCAAAGCCAGCTTTAGCGGCTCGTTGTGCATAGATATCAAGAAGTTCTGCCGCAACATCGCGAACTTTTTCAGCCGCTTTTTGGCGTGCACGCCCCCAGCTATCACTGCCTAATTTATGCAATGGGGCATTTTCATCCGCGCCACCTGCATAACGACTAATTAAATGAAGCGAAGAAACAGGAACATACAGTTTATCATTGCCAGCATAGGTTAAAATTAAATATTCCGCTTTAATCCCACCCGCTTCTAAGGTAGTTAGCCCTTGGTAACGGCCCACACCATGCTCAATATGGACAACTGGTTGCCCCGTGCGTAATTCCGCTAAATTACGAATGAGGGTATCGGTATTAATGGAACGGCGGTTATCTGACCGGCGGCGAACAACACGCTCCCCAAGCAAATCGCTTTCACAAATTAATGCTTTATGGGTATCAGATTGAAAAAAACCATGTTCAGCGGCACCAATGGTGATGGCAAACCGGTTATTAGCAGGGCTAGTATAGCTTTGAATAATTTCAGGGCGAATTTTTAAACGAGCTAATAGCTCGGTAACGGTTTCACGTCGGCCTTCGCTTTCAACAGAAAAAACGATAGTTCCATCGAACTGTTCAGTAAACTGCCGCAATTTTTCAAGTGGCGTTTTGCTTTGCCCTTGTGTGCTGATATCCGGTAATGGCAGATAATCTAAATTGGTATTTGCCGCTTTTTTGGGCAGAGACTCAGGTGATAATTGAATACGTGGCCAGTTTTTTAATGATTGATTAAGTTGTTCAACGGTTAGCCAGAGTTCAGATGGCGGGAGCAATGGGCGCATAGGGTCGACACCGCGGCTTTCATACCGTTGTCGAGTATCAACCTGAAACCGTTCAGCGGCTTCTTGTAAGTTCTGCGAAACAATTAAGCTTGATGGTGGTAAATACTCAAATAAAGAGGGCAGTGGCTGTGCAAAGAATAAAGGCTGCCAATACTCAATACCTGATGGTAAGGTATTTTTACTGACTTGTTGGTAAATATGCTCTGGGTCACGGCGAACCTCAAAACGCTCCCGCCATTGGCTGCGGAAACGTTCAATCGCGTCTTTATCGGTCGGGAACTCATGCGCTGGGAGTAAATTAATTTGCTCAACTTCTTCGAGTGTTCTTTGTGAGTCTACGTCGAAAGTTCGCAAGCTATCAATTTCATCATCAAAGAAATCAATACGAAATGGTAATGAACTTCCCATTGGAAATAAATCGAGCAGCGCTCCGCGTGTTGCATATTCGCCATGTTCTAAAACTTGTTCAACATGGCGGTAACCCGCGTTATCGAGCTCATTCCGTAAGTTATCACGGGAAAGTTTATCACCTTTTGCCATCAACAAAGCATGGCTGGTTAAAAAGTCAGCAGGGCAGACTTTTTGCATCAGCGTATTGACGGGAAGAATTAATGCGCCTTTTTGTAAACTGGACAAACGGTACAGGGTCGATAAACGATGAGAAATAATTTCCTGATGGGGGGAGAAATTGTCATATGGCAATGTTTCCCAATCAGAAAGTGTCTCTATAGGGTGTTGTGTAAACTGTTGAATTTCATCTTTTAAACGTAATGCATTTTGCATGTCACGTGTCACGATGATAACAGGCCCTTGATGACGTTGTATTATTTCTCCACATTCAAGTGCACCAGCCGCCCCGATAAGGCAACCTAAATGGCGAACATCGCCACTACGACTAGGGAGTTCATAACGAAATTTTGACAACATAGAAATCTTCGGTATCTCACAGCGATTAGTAAGCAGTTAAACAAGAGTTAGCACAAACATAGCCAAATTTTGCACGAAAAATAGTTAAGTTAATCAATGGATAGTTAAACTACAAAATTCGGAACAAAACAATCAGTTTTAACTCGTAATTCGTCTGAAAGTCAGACAAAAAGGCACTCAAAGCAGAAAAAAAACCATCGAGTGGTTCCATTCATCAATCGTACCCTTTATTATCGCTGAACACTTCGCTTTGGCAACAGGGGCATCATAGATTTCATGCACCAATCTGTCTCATTATTTATAGGCCTACGCTATTTACGTGGGCGCGCCGCAGATAAATTTGGGCGTTTCGTTTCCAGTTTATCTGCCATTGGTATCACACTGGGGGTGACGGCATTGATAACCGTCACTTCAGTGATGAATGGGTTCGAGCGATCTTTACAAGATAGCATACTTGCTTATATGCCGCAGGCAATTTTAACCTCTGCCTCTGGAAACATAGACCCAGCAAAATATCCAATAACCGACCTACAACATTTAAACGGTGTTAGCCATATTGCACCTATTGTGCAATCTGACGTGGTATTACAAAGCCGAACCAATGTTGGCGTTGGTGTCATGGGGGGGATTGAACCTGAAGAACCTTCGCTGTTATTGGATAAACTGGTTGTTGGGCAACGCAGCGATCTTAAAGAAGGCAGTTACAATGTTTTTCTGGGGAACAAACTGGCAGAAACGCTTGGCGTAAAACGTGGTGATGAAGTTCGCTTAATTATTCCTGGGGTGAGTCAGTTAACACCGATGGGGCGCATTCCAAGTCAGCGCTTATTTACCGTTGCAGGCATTTTCCAAACGAATGGGGAAGCGGATACGAGCGAGTTGGTCGTCGCACAGCAAGATGCCGCACGTATGCTACGTTATCCAACAGGGCACATTACTGGGTGGCGTTTATATTTGGATGAACCTTTACAAGTTGACGTTTTGAGTCAGCAAACGTTACCAGAAGGCTTGGTGTGGAAAGATTGGCGAGAGCGTAAAGGGGAGTTTTTCCAAGCGGTTCGCATGGAAAAAAATATGATGGGCTTATTGCTCAGCTTAATTATCGCAGTGGCGGCATTTAACATTATTACCTCGCTATCGTTGTTAGTGATGGAAAAGCAAGGTGAAGTGGCTATTTTAAAAACCCTTGGTCTCAAACGTTGGCGTATTTTAATGATATTTATGATCCAAGGTGCAGGGGCGGGGGTGATTGGTTCACTCATTGGCACAATATTAGGCACAATACTTTCTAGTCAACTGAATGTCATTATGCCGCTGATTGGTTTATTACCCAAAGGTGTCTCTCTGCCTATTGTGCTTGATTACTCTGGTATTTTAATTATTGCACTGAGTGCAATGCTGATTTCTCTGCTGGCAACGCTTTATCCTTCTTGGCGTGCAGCAGCGGTTCAACCTGCTGAGGCTTTACGTTATGAATAAACAACCACTTCTGGTCTGTGAAAATTTGAGTAAAACATATCAAGAAGGGACATTGTCGACGCAAGTGTTGAAAAATGTCAGTTTTTCCATGGGGCTTGGGGAAATGATGGCTATTGTGGGAAGCTCGGGTTCGGGTAAAAGTACCTTATTACATTTACTGGGGGGCCTAGATACCCCATCAGAAGGGAATGTCATTTTTCGTGGGCAGCATATTAATCAATTATCTTCAGATGAACGTGCGGCTATTCGTAATAAAGATTTAGGTTTTATTTACCAATTTCACCATCTTTTACCGGATTTTACTGCCCTAGAGAATGTGGCGATGCCTTTATTGATTGGCAAGGTTGCGAAAGAAACTGCATTTTCGAAAGCGACCGAAATGCTAGAAGCGGTCGGGCTAGCACATCGGGCAGGGCATCGTCCTTCTGAGTTGTCAGGGGGAGAGCGTCAGCGTGTTGCTATTGCAAGGGCGTTAGTGAATGAGCCAGCATTGGTTTTAGCCGATGAGCCGACAGGTAATCTGGACTTACGCAATGCAGACGCCATTTTTGAATTGCTGGGGGAATTAAACCGAACACAGCGGACCGCATTTTTAGTGGTCACTCATGATATGACACTAGCTCGCCGGTTATCTCGTCAATTGGAAATGCGTGATGGGCATTTACAGCAGGAAATTACCTTGGGGGCTCGGTAATGTCTAAATTGCCTCTTTCACTACTCACAGCGCTGCGTTTCAGCCGCGGTCGACGTCGAACCGGGATGGTCTCGTTAGTCTCGATAGTTTCAACGTTGGGTATTGTTCTCGGGGTTGCAGTGCTCATTATCGGTTTGAGCGCGATGAACGGCTTTGAGCGAGAATTAAATAACCGCGTATTATCTGTCGTTCCCCATGGGCAAATATATGCAGTTAAACCGCCCTATAAAGATTTGGAATTTGCTGAACAAGTTATCCGAAAAACGCCGGGTGTAGAAGGCGTTAGTCCTTACATCAACTTTACGGGGTTACTTGAGCGTGGTGCAAATTTAAAAGCAATCCAAGTGATGGGGGTTTCACGAGAAACTCAGCCACAAGTCAGCGCATTACCACAGTTTATTCTCAATGACGCTTGGCAGCATTTTGAAGCGGGTAAACAATCAATTATTTTAGGCCAAGGTGTGGCTGATGCATTGAATGTGAAGGTTGGGGATTGGGTGACAATCATGATCCCAAATACGGATGCTAGCTTAAAAATTCAACAACCTAAGCGTATTCGCGTGCAGGTGACAGGGGTTTTTAAACTGAGCGGCCTGCTAGATCACCAACTAGCACTCGTTCCTCTCGCAGATGCACAAGAATATCTCGACTATGGTGATGGCGTGACAGGGTTTGAAATCAAAGCCACAGACCCATTTATTGCCGATCAAGTTGTTTATGATGCAGGTTTGAAAACTATGCATCACGTTGTCGTAAAAAGCTGGATTGGTGATTATGGCTATATGTACAATGATATCCAAATGGTTAGAAGTATCATGTACTTGGCTATGATATTAGTCATTGGTGTTGCCTGTTTTAATATTGTTTCTACGCTTGTTATGGCCGTTAAAGATAAAAGTAGTGACATCGCTGTATTGCGAACCTTGGGAGCAAAAGATAGGCAAATCCGCGCTATTTTCTTATGGTATGGTTTGTTGGGGGGCCTTGTTGGTTCTTTGATTGGCGTGGTACTTGGGGTCGCTATATCCTTAAATTTAACGTCAATGATCAAGGTGATAGAGGCTATTGTTGGCCATCCCATTTTATCTGGTGATGTCTATTTTATTGATTTTTTACCTTCTGAATTGCATGTGATGGATGTGGTTTATGTTTTAATTACAACCATTATACTGAGCCTGCTAGCCAGCTGGTATCCGGCTCGCCGAGCGAGTAAGTTAGACCCAGCTCGGATCCTCAGTGGCCAATAGTCATTAGGGGCAAAGAGCCAATTATTTTTAGGGAATGGCGCTAAAAATTTATTGGCTCTTTATATGATGGCTGTGCAGTTAAAAACATCTGTTTATAGCTACGAGTTTCGACCATTTCTTCTGTAAATCCATACTGTTTGGCCGTCGCCATCAACCTTTTATATAAACTATCCAGTAAAGCCTGCTCATCAGTCATGATGGCAAACTCAGCAAACCAACCGATCCCACTAAGATGGTCAATTGTAATGTGTATGTCATTCAGGAAATAAATGCTTCTTACTTTTGTCATGGTTAAGTAGCAATGGTAACCCAGTGTCGTCAACATGTTTTGCACATGCTGACAGTCATCAATATTAATGGCTTTGCATTCAGAAGCCCCGGGGCCTTTAACTATCCATAATTTTATGCCTGATGGCACCATTTCACGGACACACATGCTGACGTTATTGTCGGCCAATGGTAAATGTGGGTTTTCATAGAAATAATCTGTTTCTGTATTATTTTCCGTAAAGGGTTCAGCTAAGTCGGCTCTTATTTTATACAAAAAAGTGTCAGGGTCTGGTAATTGAAATTTAATCTCAGCTTCATATTTGCCGACAAAATGTTGGCTCATGTCGAGTCTCCTGGGGGCGGGTCTTCAGAACAGTGATGGTAACACAACGCGGAAAATGAAGAGGGAGATAAAGATAAAATTAGCTAATGGATAAGTGCCTATGCATCGAGGCTAGGCACTTTAAAAATAAATTTAACTGTTTATTTTTTGGTCATTTTGTCGAGATAACCCATAACGAATGCAGATAATACAAAGGTTAAATGGATAACGACATACCACATTAGCTTGTCATTTGAGACACTTTTTAAGTCCATAAAGATTTTTAACAAGTGAATTGAGGAAATTGCAACAATGGAAGCCGCGACTTTATTTTTTAATGATGAAGCGTCCATTTTTCCAAGCCAGCCAAGTTTTTCGCTGTTGTCAGGAATATCCATTTGGGAAACAAAGTTCTCATAACCTGAAAACATCACCATCACCAATAACCCACCGACTAATGCCATATCAATCAATGATAATAGCGTTAAAATTAAGTCTGCTTCCGGAATTGAAAAGATATTTGGCAAAATATGGTATAGCTCTTGAAAGAACTTAATGGTTAAAGCCAATAGTGTCAGTGAAAGCCCAAAATAGATAGGCGCTAAAATCCAACGTGAAGCATACATCGCTCTTTCAAAAAACTTTTCCATGAAATCCCTTGTAGTGGTGAGTTAATAACACAGTAAAATCTGCGAGGCGTATTTTAACTGCACTGAGAGTGAACGAGAAAGGTTTTTTTATTGTTTTCCCATTGTGGCAATTTTATGGCGTATTTATGAATATATGATGTCATTTTCATGAATAAAAAGTGACAAAATCGATACCTTCGATATTTTTATTTGCATTCAGCATGATGATGCGTTTTAGTATGTTAACATTTAGATAATGTCATCAGTTGTGGTAAGGAAATGGTTAATATGCCAATAAAATACACACTTGAGCTTGATTGTTTTAAATAATTTCAAACAATCAAGGTTTATAAATTCATGTCGTAATGACATGATAGAAAACAATTAATATTTAATACGGTATAAATTTTATTGGTGATATGGATGAAAGGAAGTTTTGATGTTGCGATTTCGTTATAGGTTGAAAAAAGCTCGTAAGAATAAATGTATACGCCGCCAGCGACTTCGTAACCGGTCTTTTTATATAGATAATAGATTGGATAACATGAAAAATGTCAATATCGTCGTTTTGACGGGGGCTGGAATTTCAGCTGAATCTGGGATCCAAACATTCCGTTCTGCGGATGGATTATGGGAGGAGCATCGCGTTGAAGATGTCGCTACTCCCGAAGGTTTCGAGCGTGATCCTGAATTAGTACAACGTTTTTATAATGAGCGGCGTCGGCAGTTACAGCAAGAAAATATTAAGCCTAATGCTGCTCACTATGCACTTGCACAGCTTGAAGAACTTTTTGGTGACCGCTTTTTGTTAATTACGCAAAATATAGATAATTTGCATGAAAGAGCGGGGAGTCAGCGGGTTATCCATATGCATGGAGAGCTATTAAAAGTTCGCTGTAATTGGTCAAATCAAGTATTGGAGTGGAAAGGGGATTTATCGGTCGATGACCGCTGTCATTGTTGCCAATTTCCTCAACCGCTGAGGCCCCATATTGTTTGGTTTGGTGAAATGCCAATTGGAATGGATTATATTTATCAATCCATTGAATCAGCGACTATTTTTATTTCTATTGGAACGTCTGGCCATGTGTATCCTGCGGCAGGTTTTGTGCATGAGGCGAAATTACATGGGGCACATACCGTCGAACTGAATTTAGAGCCTAGCCAAGTGGAAAGTGAGTTCGATGAAAAACACTATGGTTTAGCCAGCAAAGTCGTTGTTGAATATATTAATAAGCTTATTACTGAGTTACAGGTTAAAAATATCGCGCAATAAGCTTTTAATACATAACATTATAGGGGAAGCGTATTGTTTCCTCTTATATGTTAGACGTTTGTATCCATCATGGCTGGCATCGTAATCTCTTTGACACAGGTTGCATTGCTGGTATTGGCGATAAAACGCACGGCGTTGACAACATCTTGTAATGGGATTAATTGCCCATCACTTTTTTCAATGACTTCATCGACAGAAACAGTTAATGGGAACTCAGTTGCTAGATAACCTAAGTTTATGACTGATATTGCTATTTTATCTTCCCGTAGAGTTTCTCTTAATGACTGAGCTATTCCTCTGAGGGCATATTTGGTGGCAGAAAAGGTGACTTCCTTGCCATTATGATTATCTAAACCCCATGTGGAGCCAATCAATATAACCTTACTGTTTTTTGCTAGGCGCAAATTAGGTAAGAGCGCTTTTAGATTTAATAAACAGGCACTTATATTGGTTTGAACCATATTGAGTAACTCTATGTCATCAGTCGATTCAAATTGGTACTCTTCATTAAATGCCAATTTTTCCCATATGCCAACGTTATAAATTAAAGTATGAATAGGTTGATTTTGAATAACATGCTTAATGGTATTTGCACTATTAATGTCATTTAAATCAGCAGGGATCCACGTAAAATTAGTTTGTTCAAAAGGAGGTTTTGAGCGAGAAACACCATAAATATGGTCTACTTTTTCAGGGAATCCTTCGACTAATGCCTTGCCTAAGCCTTTGCTCACACCATAAATTAAACATGTTTTTGACATAGATATTCCTATTAACGAGTTAAACTTCGTTTTGTTTATTAATTAGATAATAAATAAAAAAATAATAGGTCATATATAACATACTATTTCAATTCAATAATTGATGATCTGTGTAGTGGGAGAGTGAAAGTTAACCAAGAGGCGTGTTTTTAGGTAACTAATAATTTACTAATTAATGTAATTTAATTATTACCCCTATTAATTATAGGTGCTGATTGTGACTATGACAGTTAATCACCCAAAAAATACGCTAAAAAATAAATTTTATTAAAGATTTACTATAAAAATAGTGCGCATTAACAGGAAAGCTGATTTGAGACAATAATTGAATCTGTGATCTTTCCCATAATATAAACATTGATATTTTAGGGGGAAGGGTATGGACAAACTCTTAGAGCGGTTTTTTGAATATACCGCTTTCGATACACAGTCAAAACTAAACGCAAAAACCGTACCGAGCAGTGCGGGGCAGTTAAAGTTTGCTCGCGCATTAGTTAATGAACTGAACGAATTAGGTTTTGAAAAAATAACACTAAGCGATCAAGGTTGTGTGATGGCCTATTTGCCGTCAAACGTTGATTGGGATGTTCCCACTATTGGTTTTATTTCACACTTAGACACAGCGCCTGATTTTTCAGGTAAAAACGTGAGTCCACAAGTCCTTGAAAATTATCGAGGTGGGGATATTGCGTTAGGTATTGGTGATGAAGTGTTATCCCCAGTAATGTTTCCGGTACTCCATGAAATGATTGGCAAAACCCTGATCATGACTGATGGTAAAACCTTACTTGGTGCCGATGATAAAGCGGGAATTGCAGAAATTATTACAGCATTCGTCCGTTTAAAGGAAAAAAATATTCCTCATGGGAAAGTCTGTCTTGCATTTACCCCTGATGAAGAGATAGGACGTGGGGCTCGCCATATCGACTTTAAACAATTTGATGCATTGTGGGCCTATACCGTCGATGGTGGTGGTGTTGGTGAATTAGAGTATGAAAATTTTAATGCGGCCAATGTTTCGATTAAAATTGTCGGCAATAACACCCATCCAGGTACAGCCAAAGGGGTGATGGTGAATGCATTAGGGTTAGCAAATCGTATTCATGCAATGTTACCTCCCGATGAAACACCTGAAAGTACAGATGGTTATGAAGGGTTTTATCATTTAACCTCGTTAAAAGGTACAGTAGAGAAGGCCGAGTTGAATTATATTATTCGTGATTTTGACTTAGCAGGATTTGAAGCTAGGAAGAAAAATATCATTCGAATTGCTGAAAAAGTTGGCGAAGGGCTACATCCAAGTTGTTATATCGAACTAACGCTTGATGATACCTATTATAACATGCACAAAGAGGTCATGAAGTACCCACACGTGATTGAACTAGCCAAGCAAGCGATGCTTGATTGTGGCATTGAGCCCATTATTCAACCTATCCGGGGCGGTACTGACGGAGCTCAGCTTTCACATCGCGGCTTACCGTGCCCAAATATTTTTACAGGTGGATATAATTTCCACAGTAAACATGAGTTTATAACCCAAGAAGGTATGGAACAGGCTGTTAGTGTGATTATGCGTATTGCGGAGCTAACGGCTATCCACGCACGGCAATCCTGATATCTTGCCATAAATAGAGTGCTTACTGCGATAAGCACTCTAATTTTTCTATTGAAATAATACAGAAATACCACTAAGCGCCAGTAAAATGCCCATGACTAAATTAAATCGTTTTAATATTTTAGGTTGTTTTAGTCTTTCTCTTAATTTACTGCCAAACATCGCCCAGATAGCAACACACGGCCAGTTGATGGCTGAGAAGATGACGGCGACCTGAAACATCGATAAATAGGGGGCGTTTGTATTGGTATACATGGCCATTCCTGAAATAGCCATCATCCATGCTTTAGGGTTTATCCATTGAAATAGTGCCGCTTCTAAGAAAGTTAGCGGTTTAATCTCTTGGTTATTTGTCTGTGCAATGGAATGGCTAATCGTGGTTTTCCATGCAAGCCAGAACAAATAAACAATTCCAAAATATTTTAATATCGAATAAATCATAGGGGATGATTGGATCAAGGCTCCGATTCCAAGCCCTACTGCAACGAGCATAATAAGAAAACCGATTGATACTCCCAATGAATGCGGCAATGTTTTTCTAAATCCAAAATTAATGCCTGAAGCAAGTAACATAATATTATTGGGTCCTGGCGTTATGGATGTCACAAAGGAAAACAATGATAAAGCCAAAAGTGTTTCTATGTTCATGTTGTTATCATCTTTAAAAGGGGTAATTAACGCTGTGTAGGATTGGCGATGTTGAAGTAAAAACAGTTTAGAATTGAATCAAATAAAATACGTTATCTTTGCGTGCTGATGAGTAAATCAGGCTCATAAAGGGAGTATGTGACCGTAAAATAAAATACAGACTAAAATAAATAACTTAGTTATTAATGAAGGTATTTTAATTACAGTCAGCGGTTTTTATTAATGGGGTAGGAGAGAGTTGCTATATCATACTAATAAAATTCGTTTAAAGAAAAAGCCCATAATTAATGGGCCTTTTCATAAAATACACATTTAATATTATTGGTATCGATTAATCGTCAAAATACCAGTAGCCGTTATTGACGAGTGCAGTAAGTAGTGCGATAAAATTAACGTCATCAATAGCATCAGCTAAAAGTTGGCTATTAACGGCATCATAGCGACACAAACTATCTGCAGCTTCATAACACTCAGTTTCTAAGCATTCTCCATTTACAAAAAATTGGTCGCCAACGCGTAATGCCCTGAGACCATTTAATTTGTACAAGGTTTCTTGCTGAGTTTTCAGTAAATCATAGATTTCTTCTTGCTCATAAGGTGGTTCAGGTGGTGCAATGTCTAATTCGTGGCGTGATTGAGAGATAAACTCACCTAACCATTTGCGAAAGAGCTCGGGGTCATTAATTAGTGATATCATCATCTCACGCAGCTTAATTTGTTCACCTTGCAAGATCTCCGCAGGGTTATCACGGAATGATAAATCAGGGTCACTATAACGGTAACTGCCTAAATCGTTAGAAATTAAGTGATCGGCAAAGCTACTGACCAATTCACGAGTATTTGGTGCACGAAAGCCAACCGAGTAATTTAATGAAGGCTCAATGGCGTAGCCTTCATGTGGGAACCCAGGTGGAATGTACAAAATATCGCCGGGTTCCATTTCTTCATCAATGATGGCATCAAAGGGTTGTACTTGCAGTAAGTCAGGATGTGGGCAGTGTTGTTTCATTGGAATTTTTTCGCCCACTCGCCAATGACGACGGCCTTCGCCTTGAATAATAAACACATCGTATTGGTCTAGGTGAGGGCCTACACCACCGCCGGGGACCGAGTAGGAGATCATTAAATCATCCATTCGCCAGTCTGAAAGTACACGGAATGGTTTCATCAACGCAGAGCTTGGGTGATGCCAATGGTCAACAGCCTGAACTAAAATAGACCAATTCTCTTCGCCAAGGTGTTCATAGCTTTCAAATGGGCCATGGCCAACTTGCCAAATTCCTTCTTTATGGCTAACCAAACGGCTATCAACCTCATCTTCCATCGCCAGACCTGCAAGTTCGTCAGGCGAGATAGGGTCAATAAAATTTGCAAACCCTTTTTTGATAAGCAGTGGGCGCTTCTGCCAGTGACTGTCGAGGAAACTTTGCCAGTCGAGATTTAGTTTGTAATCCATCTTATTGTCCCTTGGAGCTGCTAAATATAGCTAATCAGTTTATTGCAATATACCCGGTCTTAATACCGAAAAATGGCCGATATACAATAGTATTATGCTAAATAAACTTTATGAGAAACATAGGGGGCGGTTTATCTTGAGAGTAAACAAGTCAGCCACCTTAAACTACTTTTCATAAAACACTTCATAAATAGTATACCGGAAATGGTTCGTAAAATAGGGGACAAACGGACTCATATCACAGATTAACTATCTTCAATCATAGATTGCTGCCTAAATGTGACGGATAAACGTGCACCGCCAAGCGGGCTATCACTAATTATGATTTCCCCGTCATACTGGTCGATAATATCCAAGGCAATGGATAAGCCTAAGCCTTGGCCTGGACGCAGGGTATCTGCACGTTGCCCTCGAACAAAAATTAAGCTGCGTTTGCTTTCAGGTACGCCAGGACCATCATCATCGACAATTAATGTTAAGCTATCAGCCCCCGTAACAGCACTAACCTCAACGAATTCAAGACAATATTTACACGCATTTTCCATGATATTGCCCATAACTTCCATGAAGTCATTAGGTTGACCTAGCCAAGTTATTTCAGGAGAAACGTTAACCGTAATAGAAACCCCTTTGTGTTGGTAAACTTTATGCAGGGCACTTGCAAGGCTGTCTAATATTGATGGAACAGATGAAATTTCACGTAGCATCATGTTTTCATCACCTTGCGTTGATGCACGGTGCAAATAATAGCCAACCTGCTGAGAAATACGGCCAATTTGTTCAAGCATGATAGGCTCAGCTTGTTCTATATTCATTTGTTTGCCTGAGCGAAGCAGGCGTAATGTCGACTGTAAAACGGCTAAAGGCGTTTTTAAACTGTGTGTTAAATCCGAAAGTGTGGTGCGATATTTACTGTAGCGCTTTCGTTCATTCGTTAACAAAATATTAAGATTGCGTACTAGGCCGCGAAGCTCATACGGTGGGTTCTCGTCCAGTGCATCCCGTTCACCTTTTTCTAGGCTACTGAGTTGTGATACTAATGATTTAATTGGCCGTAGGCTCCAATAAGCGGCCAACCATAATAAGGGGATGACTAAAATTAAGTTAGCTAGTAAAACGTAACCAAACCATTCCCAAACTAAACCGGTATTTTGTAAGTCTTGTGGTAGGGTATCAACAACGACGATGGTGAGAGGAGGCAGGTTTTCGCTTGCGGCATATTGGTTCACGGACACGGAGTGAGTCAACGGTTCGTCATCATTACCCATGTCGTCTAATTTTGTGTTGAACTCGGGGTTGTCGTCTAGGAGTTGGCGAGTTTCACGAATGTCCGTATCAATTTCATATAAGCCCTCTTTTTTTAGCCAATCATTACGGATCAGTCGTTCAACGCTAGGTACATCCCGTTGGCGCCATAATACGAGACCTTGTTCATCATAAATAATAACCAAAGTAGGGTTATTTAATGTGAAATTTGGTGGAACACGAATATCAATTTTATTATTTTGCCATTGGGCTAGGCTGTAAATTAAGTTACTTTGGCTACGTAATAGAGTGTAAGTTGTTTTATCGAAACTAATTAGATACCCCAAAATTGCAACGATACCGTAGGACAAAGAAAGCGCCAAGATCACGGCTGATGTGGCACAGAGAAAACGTGCTCGTAGCGAAAGGGGCTTGAACTTAAATTTACGTAGCGTCATATTAGCCATTCACATCAAAACGATAGCCTTGGCCACGTACAGTGACAATCACATCATCACTATGGAATTGTTGAATTTTTTTGCGTAATCGGCCCATTAAAACATCGATAGTATGACTTTCTCTAAGTTCGGCATCTGGATAAAGCTGGCGCATTAACGAGTCTTTGCTAACCACTTTCCCATTGTTGCGAAGCAGTGTTTCAATAATGGTGTACTCAAAAGCAGTTAATTTGACGGTTTCACTGTTAACTGTAAATTCTTTACGTGAGAGGTCAATAACGAAATTGCCTAATTCGAGTACTTGTGAAGCGAGACCGCTATTTCTGCGCATTAAAGCTTGCATGCGGGCGACCAGCTCTTCTAGCTGGAAAGGTTTCGTCACGTAGTCATCTGCACCACTGTTTAGTGCTTGTACTTTTTCTTGCCAACTTTCGCGAGCCGTCAATACTAAAAGTGGAATATTGACGTGCTCACCACGCCAGCGTTTTATCATGGAAAGCCCGTCTTCATCAGGTAAGCCCAAATCAACTACCGCGATATCTGGGCAACTTTCGTGTAAAAAGTAGTCAGCTTCTTTTGCATCTTCAGCGGAGTCAACCTGATGACCAAGCTCTTTAAGCTGTACGGTTAAATGGTGACGAAGTAACGCATTGTCTTCGACAATAAGAATACGCATCGGAAACCCTCATATTGAAAAAAGATAGCTACACTTATTGCAAATAGTAGCACTAGATACGCTATGGTAAAAAGAGTTCTGAATAACGACAAGGGATTAAGTAAATATAAATCAAACAAAGCGGAAATATAATTTATCTTTGTTTATCTTCAGGCAGTTTAGGGGGGAACAAGCAGGGGCTATAGGGTAAATAAAAAGTGGGGGACATAGAGCCCGCCCACTTTGAATGTATTAAGTTAAAAGCTTGAGGTTATTTTAGCTCATCAATAAAAGTGACAGCGTAACCGATGTAGTTGGCAGGCGTCATCTCTTTCAAACGGGCTTTTTCATGCTCAGGCAAATCTAAACTATCAATGAATTGTTTCATCCCTTCAGCGGTAACGCGTTTGCCGCGGGTCAATTCTTTGAGTTTTTCGTATGGTTTTTCAATGCCATAACGGCGCATTACAGTTTGAATTGGCTCAGCCAAAACTTCCCAGTTTTGGTCTAATTCATCCAGTAAATGCTGTTCATTAACTTCTAATTTATTTAAGCCTTTCATGGTTGATTGATAAGCAATCAATGCATAACCTAAGCCGACACCGAGATTACGTAATACTGTCGAGTCTGTTAAGTCACGCTGCCAGCGAGAAACAGGAAGTTTACTTGCTAAATGGCCTAAGACGGCATTTGCTAACCCTAAGTTACCTTCAGAGTTTTCAAAATCAATCGGGTTCACTTTGTGTGGCATAGTGGAAGAGCCAATTTCACCAGCGATTGTTTTTTGTTTGAAGTGATTTAATGCGATATAGCCCCAAATATCACGGTCGAAATCTAACACGATAGTGTTAAAACGAGCGACACAATCAAATAACTCAGCAATATAGTCATGAGGTTCAATTTGTGTGGTGAATGGGTTCCATTGAATGCCTAAAGACGTAACGAAGGTTTCGCTAAATTCGTGCCAATTCACTTCAGGGTAAGCGACCATATGTGCATTATAGTTACCAACAGCACCATTGATTTTACCTAAAATTTCAATCTGTTGTAGCTGGCGGAATTGGCGTTCCAAACGATAAGCAACGTTGGCAAACTCTTTACCAATGGTGGAAGGCGTGGCAGGTTGACCATGAGTACGTGATAGTAACGGCAAATTGCGGTACTCATGAGCCATTGTTTTTATTTTATCAATAATTTGACGCCATTGTGGTAGCAAAACTTCTTCGCGAGCGGTTTTCAGCATCAATGCATGAGAAAGGTTATTGATATCTTCTGAAGTACAAGCGAAGTGAATAAATTCAGAAACGGCATGAAGAGCAGGGATGTTTGCCACTTTTTCTTTTAGGAAGTATTCTACGGCCTTCACATCATGGTTGGTTGTGCGTTCAATTTCTTTGATGCGCATTGCATCTTTTTCACCGAAGTTCGCGACAATTTCATCTAAGTAAGCGATTGCGTCAGCATCAAATGAAGGAACTTCTTTGATTTGAGCGGTTGCAGCCAGTTTTTGTAGCCAGCGGACTTCAACTTGCACGCGAAATTTCAGTAAACCAAACTCACTAAAAATAGTGCGTAAAGCGCTGACTTTATCACCGTAACGGCCGTCAATCGGGGATACAGCGGTCAGTGAGGATAATTCCATTGGTAGCAACTCCAGATTTAAAGGTGAGACAAAATATCTTTCGCCTGATTAGCCAGACGATTGCGAGAGAACATGAGTTGAATACGACTTCCGCCAACTTGTTGCCAAAGCACCGCACAGCGAATACCTGCGAGTAAAGTGGCTCTAACTTTTGCTTGAACTAACGTATTCTTTAGAATATCAGGGGAGCCCGTGACTTGAATTCGAGGTCCCGCAGGGCTAACTACGTCTACGTAAATACCCGCAAGCGCGTTAAATACACCTTCAGAAAGAGGCTCAAAATAATCAGCTTGGCGTTCGAATTGCTCAATACGTTGGCCGAGTTGGTTCATCGCTTCTTGGTTTTTATTGAGACGACGCTCGAGTGCCATAATACTTAACATATAGCGTGTCATTTCAGCGGATAAACCACTGTTGCCGCCTGTTAACATGCCTAACAGGGCACTGAGTCCCGTTTTTAAATTTGCGGTATCATTACCAAAGACATCCAAAGTGGATTTTGGATTCATATTGGTGAGGCAATTGACCATGGTTTCCGTGTCTTTCTCAAGACAAACACCTTCATGTGCAAGTTTTTGAACCATTGCGCTTGCTTGGCAGATACCCGCTAAGGCAAGCGTAATGTCATAATAGTTTTTTGCCACATTTACTCCTGAATACGGGCTTCAATAATACCGCCACCGAGACAAACTTCATCGATATAAAATACAGCAGATTGACCTGGAGTGACAGCCGCAACTGGATAATCAAAAGCGACTTCAATGCGCTCATCACTCAGTGGGGTAATCGTACAAGGAATATCCGCTTGGCGATAACGTGTTTTTACGACGCAACGTAGCGGCTCAGTCATTGTTTTTCGGTCAACCCAATGTAATTGCTGGGCAATTAACCCAATAGACATTAATCGAGGGTGTTCATGGCCTTGCGCAACGATAAGAATGTTGTTTTCAACGTCTTTATCGACAACATACCAAGGTTCTTCTGACCCCTCTTTTGTACCGCCGATACCTAAACCTTTACGTTGACCTAAGGTGTGGTACATCAAGCCTTCGTGTTGGCCAATGGTTTCGCCATCGACAGTCACAATAGGGCCGGGTTGAGCGGGTAAGTAGCGGCCTAAAAAGTCGCGAAATTTACGCTCGCCAATAAAACAGATACCAGTTGAGTCTTTTTTCTTCGCTGTGATCAGGCCAATTTCCTCTGCGATGCGACGAACTTCAGGTTTTTCCAGTTCGCCAACAGGGAACAGACTTTTAGCAACCTGTTCATGGCTTAATGTATATAAAAAATAGCTTTGGTCTTTATTGCCATCTAAACCGCGCAATAACTGGCTTTTCCCGTCAACATCGCAACGGCGAACATAGTGACCTGTGGCGATGTAATCTGCGCCTAAGTCTTCAGCAGCAAATTCTAAGAACGCTTTAAACTTGATTTCTTTGTTGCAGAGAATATCTGGGTTTGGTGTGCGACCTGCTTTATATTCAGTTAAAAAATGTTCGAAAACATTGTCCCAGTACTCAGCAGCGAAATTAATGGTATGAAGTTCAATACCCAGTTTGTCACACACGGCTTGCGCATCGGCAAGATCAGCCGCAGCCGAGCAATATTCTGTGTCGTCATCTTCTTCCCAGTTCTTCATAAACAGACCAGCAACCTGATACCCTTGTTGCTGTAGCAAGTAAGCGGATACAGAGGAGTCAACACCACCGGACATCCCGACGATGACTTTTTTTTGGCTGTTATCTGACATGGTACTATTATTTGACATGGAAATATCTCACTGCGGAAAAATCAAGCCCCATACTTTAGCATGTTGTTCCCGCATTACACCAGAGTTAGAGGGGAATATTATTGCTTGGTGAAGATTTCACCAAGCAGACGTTAAGGGGTTAAAGGTAATGGTCACCGTAAGCCGTTAAGATATCTAAAGGATAATGCTTTCCTGTGAGAAAACAGCGCAAACTTTCAGCTACTAATGGCGACCGCAAGCAGTTGCTATGTAAAATTTCTTCGGCTGTTAGCCAGTGACATTTGCTAATATCACTGTCTTGTGGCTGTGTTTCACAAAGGGAGCCAAGTTCTACGGCGAACAAAAAGCGGATAAACTGGGTTTTATCTGGGGCAATCCATTGGTGAATTTTAATTAATTGCGTTGGTGTGGCTTTTATTCCCGTTTCTTCTAGTAACTCACGTTCAGCGGCCTGTAAAATAGTCTCATTCGCTTCTAAATGCCCAGCAGGTTGATTCCACGTGGGTTTGTTATTTATCCACTCTTCTACCACTAAAAACTTGCCTTGAGCGTGTACGACAGTTGCTACAGTCACATTGGGTTTAAACAACAGTTACCTCCTTCCATTCGCCAACTGAAAGATTTCCCAAATTAAATTCACCAATTTGATAGCGAATTAGCCTAAGTGTGGGAAAACCTATATTTGCCGTCATACGACGAACTTGCCGATTACGTCCTTCATATAAGGTGATTTTTAACCAACTGGTCGGGATATTTTTGCGTTCCCGTATAGGTGGGTTTCTTGGCCATAACCATTCTGGTTCGCCAACTAACTCAATGCCTGCGGGGAGCGTTGGACCATCATTTAACACCAACCCTTGCCGAAATTTAAGCAGCGCGTTTTCATCAGGGATCCCTTCTACTTGAGCATAGTATATTTTCCCTGTTTTTTTCTGTGGTTGTGTTAAACGCGCCTGCAGCTTCCCATCATTGGTTAAAATTAACAGCCCTTCACTGTCCCTATCAAGACGGCCCGCTGCGTATACATCGGTGATTGGAATATATTTTTTTAATGTATCGCGGCCTTGTTCATCAGTAAATTGAGGTAAAACATCAAAGGGTTTGTTAAATAAAATGATTTTAGTTGATGTTTGCGAACTAACCGAAACCCGTTTAGCTTTATGTTTTAAAACGGTAGGGTTCGGTGAGTAACGGTTTTTCTTCAAAACGGATTTCGAGTTCGGTCTGTTCATGGCCATTCAATAAGAATTTATAATTTGTGGTTATTTACCGCATATAGTGTAGGAGATTTAACGGTTGGATCCTAGGACGTATTTTTTATGGCGATGTAATATTTAATTAACAACTTTAAAAACATTTAAATTAATAAAAATAATTTTCCATTTAAAAATAAGTACATATGAGTTTGTTTGGATGGCGATAGTGTGAGCAAAACGTATTTTTAATTTGAGTTAACTTGCTAGTATTATTTTTTGTAGGGAAGTACTTTAATCAAAATCAAGTCACTCGCTCAAATGAGCCTTTGACAACTTTTCATCGCGGTTTGATTTATTTTCAATAATAGAATACTTAAATTAATTTATTGATTTAAAAGTGTTTATAAAGAGTTAGTCGATTAACTTACAAGATAAAACAGTACGTTAAATGCGATCGGCATTGAAGCTTAGATGAGTAATCATTGGCGTTCGACGCAGATTGAAGTAGTATTGACACGTCTCTTACAAAAAATTAACAAGCAAAATACGCAAGTGAAAGGAGAGGTTAATGGAAAGCAAAGTAGTAGTTCCGGCAGAAGGCGCTAAAATTACCATTGATGCAAAAGGCAAACTAAACGTTCCGAACAACCCAATTATCCCTTATATCGAAGGTGACGGCATTGGTATCGATGTTACACCAGCAATGTTAAAAGTGGTTGATGCGGCAGTTAAAAAAGCCTACAACGGTGAGCGCAAAATTTCATGGATGGAAGTTTACACCGGTGAAAAATCTACACAAATTTATGGTAAAGATGTTTGGTTACCAGAAGAAACTCTCGATTTAATCCGTGATTACCGCGTTTCAATTAAAGGCCCTTTAACAACGCCTGTTGGTGGTGGTATCCGTTCTTTGAACGTTGCACTGCGTCAACAACTTGACTTGTATATCTGTTTACGTCCTGTTCGCTACTACAAAGGCACTCCAAGCCCAGTTAAACAACCTGAACTGACTGATATGGTTATTTTCCGTGAAAACTCTGAAGATATCTATGCGGGTATTGAGTGGAAAGCCGGCAGTGCAGAAGCTGATAAAGTGATTAAATTCCTGAAAGATGAAATGGGTGTGACTAAAATCCGTTTCCCACAAGATTGTGGTATTGGTATTAAGCCTTGCTCAGAAGAAGGGACAAAGCGTTTAGTTCGCGCAGCAATTGAATATGCTATTGATAACGGCCGTGATTCAGTGACTTTAGTTCATAAAGGTAACATTATGAAATTCACTGAAGGTGCATTTAAAGATTGGGGATACCAATTAGCACAAGAGGAATTCGGCGGTGAATTATTAGATGGCGGCCCATGGGTTAAAATTAAAAACCCTAAAACGGGCAAAGATATCATTGTTAAAGATGTTATTGCAGATGCTTTCTTACAACAAATCCTGCTGCGCCCAGCTGAATACGATGTTATCGCGTGTATGAACCTAAATGGTGACTACATTTCTGATGCATTAGCAGCACAAGTTGGTGGTATCGGTATTGCTCCAGGTGCGAATATTGGTTCTGAGTGTGCATTATTCGAAGCAACGCACGGTACTGCACCAAAATATGCAGGCCAAGACAAGGTAAACCCAGGCTCTATCATTCTTTCTGCTGAGATGATGTTACGCCATATGGGCTGGACTGAAGCGGCTGACCTAATCGTTAAAGGTATGGAAGGCGCAATCGAAGCTAAGACTGTAACCTATGACTTCGAACGTCAATTAGAAGGCGCTAAATTACTGAAATGTAGCGAATTCGGTGACGCAATCATTAAACACATGTAATTTATTACGTGGTGTAATTAACAGCGGGGACTTAATAGTTCCCGTTTTTTATTGCCTAGAAAAATTCTTCTGCAAAACTCTTCTACAACGCAATCGTTATTTTATAACTATAACCTGCCAATTCTTCCCTCTGTCATCATGATATTTATCGGTCATCGCTTGGCTCCTAATAAAGTTTTAGTAAAAGAAGAGTTACAGAGTCAATCAGACGGCATATAATAATGAGGTTAGGTGATATTACTGAAGTTTATTATTGAAATGGGATGATCAAATGAACCGCAGTGAAATGATTGATTATATTCAGAATAATTATGGTGTTGATCCTGAGAGCCCGTGGGCAAAGCACCCTGATTATCTTGTTTTTAGGCGAAAAAATAATGCAAAATGGTTTGCAGTTATTATGCGTATTTCATCTCGTAAATTAGATGCAAATAAGAATGAAGAGATAGTTAATATTGTTAACCTTAAAGCTCCACCGGAACTCATTGGTTCATTGAGATTAAACGATGATATTTATCCGGCTTATCATATGAATAAAGAGCATTGGATTACGATAAAGCTACCAGGGAGCCTTACAGAGGATGAAATTAAGGAGTTAATTGAAGATAGTTATAGGTTAACGGCATAATTATTTATTATATGCTAGATTTTCCCATCCATGGGAAAAGTTTCTATATTAGCTAGCTAAGCTTTCTAGTGATGATAAATAACCGAATAAATGGCATTAAAAGATGGCCACTGCCTTGCATTTTTGAGCCTTATTTTTTGTTAAATATGTATTATTTGCGTATCGATCATGGCTGCTTGGCCGCCAACTTTCACTTGAGTAATATTTTTTGCTTGTGAATGAATAGTGACATGAATCAAGGAGGAGCATCCCATTGCACGACCTTGCTCAAATAGAAATTGCGTTTTGTTCGGTAAGATATAATTGACCAAATAGCAGCCAAGTGCTCCACTAGCGCTGCCAGTTGCTGATTCTTCATTGATCCCATAGAGCGGTGCAAAATTTCGACAATGTGCTGTGATTGAAGGATCTTCACTTAACTCAAATACATGAAAACCGATAGCATTTGATTCTTTGCTGATTCTCGTTATTGCTTCATAATTAGGCTGCAGTAAATCTAAATAACCGGTATTAACTGGAATAATGATGTCAGGTAACCCAGTTGAAACTATCATGATAGGTAGGCCTGTTTCAGTAATCATTTCACGAGTTATGCCAAGGGCTGCTGCAACTTCATTGATATTAGGCCCAGTTCGTAAGGTTGGTAGCGCTTGATCCATAACGATATTGTTTGGGCTAACAGACACACTTAAAACACCGGCTTTGGTTTTTTGGGTGTAACACCCAGAAGAAATTAGCTTAAGTGAAGCTAAAGTGAAAAACACCGCTAATGTTGCATGACCACAAAAATCGACTTCACCTTCAGCGGTATAAAAATCCACTTCAAAATCAGTGTCTTCACTATTATAGACAAACGCTGTTTCTGAAAAACCGACTTGTTGTGCAATAGCAATTTTTTGTGAAGTGCTGAGTGCTGGCGGATTTAGAACGACACCCGCAGGGTTACCCCCAGTGTTATTTTGTGTGAAAGAATTGACAAGATACACCAGAATATCTTGCTCAATTGAGCCGGTATTTTTAGTTGGCATTTATTTTCCCGAGTTATAAATAGATATCTTAAATTTTCAGAGTGTACTTTACTCATCGGTTCAAATTTAATGAGAAGTGCAAACGCTATATTAGTATAACCCATTGTGTAATAGCGTAAATATGATGCTATCCTTTATTGATAGTTTAATGAACCAACTAATAAAGTATTGATAATCTGCTTAAGCTGACTAGACGTTTAGTTAAGGAATTCTCAGTGTGCTCAAAAAGATGGGACTGGGCTATGAGGTTGGCAATGACTTTTTTCATTATATATCATTGTTTAGCAAAAAAAGCCCCTGCAAGCAGGGGTATCTAATGGAAATGTATATTTATAGTTATTGTTATAAGGCGTCTATTGCTTAGATAGACCACTAAATAATACCAGTTCTTAAGCCTTAATCCAAATCGGCGTAAGCATAAAAGTGAAGTTCTTTATAGGGGATTCAATTACGCATAAAGTGGGTTAATGAGTAATTAATTGAAAACACCAATAAAACCAAACTAAAATTGATGAATAAGAAATAAATTTTTGATTGTTTACGCAAAAAATTATCGTGATATAGAAAAGGGACAAAAAGCATAAAATTAAGTGCCATCGTTCAGGTTAAATCACGGATAAATTATTAGAAGATAGTGTAAAGGTGAGAATTTAAAGATAATAAATTCTATTTTGACTTGAAATGAAAAATAATACACCCATAACAATTATAAATAATATTTTTATAATAAGGGATAAAATATGACTAATGCACATATGACTAACGCACAATGGGTTATACAGGCACTGAACGCAGTATTGGGTGAGGACATTGGTTCATTGTCTGTGGCGAAACAATATTTTTCAGATAAATACATTCAAGTTGTTGATGGTAAACAAATTGATTTTAATGAGTTTATTACACACTTGCAGGTATTGAAGCAAGCCACTGAGTCGATCGTTATTACCATTAAATCTATCGCGGAGGGGGATGGGTGTGTGCATACTCAACATCTGGCAAAAGCGACTAAAAAAGATGGCTCAATAAGTGAATTTGAGGTATTTGCTTGTTTTCAAATAGAAGATGGGAAAATTATCCGTTGCGAAGAAATGACAAGAATGGTTAAAGGCAGTAATAAGGATGAAGATTTAGGCTCAAGAACTTAAACCTTCATTATTTATCAGGTGTTTAATATTGTTAATTTAGGTAAAGTCTAATAAAAAACCAGATTTTACCTTGTCTGAATAGCCGGTATCGAATAATATTTTTTTATTACCGGCTTCGATATAGTAGCAGACACCAGGTTCACCGCAAAAGTAACTATCAATTAGGGTATTATTGTCGACAAGAACAGTAATTTTTATTGTCATCATGAACTCATGTTTAATAGCAGTAATTGTAATCGTTATATCAGATAAACACTAAAAAGTATTAAATGGCTATAAATACAGTAACAAAAATTGAGGAAACGATGGAAGTAACGCAGAAAACGATAAAAATGTTGGAGGCGACGATCGAAAGTCAACCCCCTAAATAAAATGCTATATCTTATTAGACAAACTGTTTTACTTTTTTAACCTCTTCAAGAGTATCACTATCTATTTCATGTTCACTTTTGGGTTCAATGTGAAAAATAGAAATAATATCCTCTAATAAATCTGATTGGGACTCTAAGGCTCTTAAGGACGACTGCAATTCACGAGTCATGGCTGCATTCGCTTGTGTGGTATTATCTAATTCATTGATTGCTAGGTGTATTTGGCTAACACCATGGGTTTGTTCATTTGAGGCAAGCGCAACACTTTGGATCATCTCATTGATATTAGATGTATCTTGTGCAATTGAAACAATATTGTCATTTGCATCTGCAGCTAATTGGAAACAGTGATTAATTTTATCATTTGAATTATTAATTAATAGCTTGATTTCTTTGGATGCTTGAGTGCAACTAATGGATAATTCGCGGACTTCATTTGCGACGACGGCAAACCCTTTGCCATGTTCGCCTACTCTTGCTGCCTCTACAGCGGCATTCAATGCTAATAAATTAGTTTGAAACGCAATGTTATCAATGGTTGAGGTGATTTTACTAATTTCTTTCGAAAAATCGACAATATCATCCATATTTTCAACAACATCAGAGATAAGCTCATTACTCTTATCAATTGTTACACTCGTCTCTGACATTAATTTGCACGATTGATTAGTGTGAGCGGTGTTTAATTTAAAAGAGGAATCGAGTTCTTCGACGCTGGCTGCTGTTTCAACAATGGCGGCGGCTTGTTGATCTGCTCGAATAGAAAGGTCATGATTCATCTGGGTGATATCACCAAGTTCAACTTTTATATGGTGAGTGTTGTCATAAATATTTTTGACGATATCAATCAGTTTGCTTTGCATATTAGAGACATGCTGTTTAAGTAATTTGATTTCATATAAACCTTTGTTATCAAAGCGATGGTATAAAACGCCATGGCTAACTTTTTCAATACCATCAATAACTTGGTTTAGTGGGCGAATAAAGAAAAGCTGTAGAATAAAGCGAATAAACAGAGTTACGAGGATAACGATTGAGATAGTAACGATTAAGCCAATCAAACTTTGTTTATATAGCTGCTCACTTGTGAGAGCAATATCATGATAGCTACTATTTAATTGTTGATGATATTTTACGTAGTTTTTCTCAAATGTGTCCTGAAATCCCTGAGTCGGCTGGTTTAAAAAGTCATATGTTTTTCCTTGAACTAAAAAAACGGAAAGCTCATTTAATGCAGCGTATAACGCGTTATAGGATTTTTCTAATTCAGCAAATTGGTCACCATTTTTGTAGATGGAAACGGTTGTAAATGTATCCCAATAATTAGCCGTTTCAGCTATTTTTTTATGATAAAACGCGATGAGGCTATCTATGTCAGTATTTGATGTTTTCATCTTATTAATAACTAATAAATGGCGAGAGCTAGCCCGATTTAATGTATTTCGTGCTTGTAATAAAGATTGCCATGTATTGTTTAGTTGAGTTTGTTCGTTATAGATAGTATCGAGTTGGGTTAATGTCTCTTGATATTGTTTTAAAGAACTAAAGAAAAACCAACAAGTTGAAAGAAGAAGGGCGATCAGCAGGCCTGAAATAAACCAGACTAGAGTTGTTGTCTTAAAACCAGAAAAAGAGAACTTAGTTGAACTAAAATTAATTTTTTTTAAATTACCAGACATCATTGATTATTTCCTTTCATACCATCGAGTAGTGTGTTTCACACATACTAAATACGACGTCTAAACATAACGTGATTAACCATGAGCAAATCGAAGCTGTCCGATAGCTAAAAAGTTATATGTAGTCACGCGAAAGCCTCAAGCGCAGGGACTAAATAAATGTATCGGCACTCGTTCTGGATACTTTATATCCAACAATTTGACTTAGCTCATAAAATTGAAGTTAATTAAGTGTTTTTACTCAATTAGGGAAGTGAAAGGACACAATAGTTGTACATTGATAGCGACAATACAGTTAACTTACAAATTATTTGTGATAATAATAGTCAATGTTTAAAATTTAAGTATTGAGTGTGGTATGTTTTCTTTACTCTTTAAATGCTTTTTAGGTGCTTTAGCTGTATTGGTTATTGCGCTATTTTCGCGTAGTAAAATTTACTACATTGCCGGATTAGTTCCTCTTTTCCCTACATTTGCATTAATAGCACATGTTATCGTTGTTCAAGAACAAGGTGCGGAAGCTCTCAGAAAAACTGCACTGTTTGGCTTGTGGTCTCTCATTCCTTATGCAATGTATTTATTAACGGTATATTTATTAGCAACAAAAATCACAGCTTGGGGAAGTTTAACTATTGCAACGGTTATTTGGATAATAACAGCGGCAATATTAGTTTATATGTGGCAACTCACTCAATAGATAACATTGGGAGATATAATTAACTGAAAGCGATAATAAAAACTAAAGAAGTACGATAAGCTGACGGCTTAAGCACACTTGGGTAGAGTCGCAAAAATTTAATTATTAACTATAATGATAGCCAGTGTTTTCTATTGAGCTGTATTATTAAAATGTTATTAAGAGCCTTGGTATTATTGTTAGTAGCTGGGTGTGCATATATTGCAGGAATTATGACTGAAGTTACACTTGATCCTGAATTAGATACAGAGAGCCGAGTTAAAAGTTCTGTCGAAGATTTTCTTGCCTACCCATCAGCCGCGAGTTATAAAAATGTTCAATATTATGTATTGACGAAAAGTGAGGAAGGGGATGAAACGGGCTATTATTGTGGTGAAGTCTTTGGCTTTGAAAATGAATTACCTCATGGCTATAAAAGGTTTATCGTTAGACTTCATAAAAATAGAGCTGGTAAAGTAATGATATCCATTCCTTTTGTGGAAAAAACTGATGATATTATCCCCGCAGAGCAATTTGAAGCGGTCTGGGATAGGTACTGTAAAAGAAGCTAAGTTAATAACTGCTCGTTGAGTGCCTAACACAACGAGCGTCAATAATATTAATTGGCCTTAATTGCCATTGTCGTTAGGAATGTTGGTAGATAATTATCGATAACGAACCGTGGATTAGGTTGCCAGTCTTCTTTAAAACCTGTGATAGAAAAGCCCGCTTTTATTTGCCCACCAATTAGATCTGTCAGTGAGTGACCGAATACAAACGCTTCTTGTCTTGCCTGTTTTTGTGCTATTTGCTCTGTTGATAAAGTAGATAGCTCGGAGTACGGCATAGTATAGCTTGGCTTTATTATGCCTTGCTCATCATAGTGTTTATCTCGTTCGCCAATAAAAAGAATCGGGTTATAAAAGCTAGATAATAGGCGCCCATTGGTTTTTAATACACGGTGGCATTCTTGCCAGACAGGGTTAACATCTGGAATATATAAATTAGAAATAGGGTGGAATATGATATCAAAGGTTTCATCCGCAAACATGTGTAATGAGCGCATGTCACCCTGAACAATCTCTAATGTTAAATTATCCCTTTCCGCCACCATTTTGTCTTGCTCAAGTTGTTTCTGAGAAAAGTCAAATACAGTCACATTTGCTCCCGCTGCGGCGAGTACTGGAGCTTGTTGTCCTCCCGCTGAGGCTAAGCAGAGAATTTTTTTATCTTTTATATCACCTAACCAAGCTGCATCAACAGGTGTCGGCGTTAAATGAACCTGCCATTTACCTTGTTTGGCATCATGGATAGTTTTGGAATCAACAGGTTTTGACCAAGCAAGTTGTGATTCTGCTTGTTTATCCCATGCTTTTTGATTTGCACTCGTGTAATCGGTCATAAATATACCTCTGTATACAATAATTTGTCACAGTGTAGCAAAAAATAAGTAAGTTGAAACCAAAAAGTGTACTAAACAGTACATTTATTTTCCGATCATTAAATGATATGTTGTGCCATCAAATTCAAAATCAGTGATATTACTCATACCTATTTTTTTATGTGCGAAAAGAGACCTGAGATTATCTGTATTGATAAAAGCAACGGGTTTTCCTTGATTGTACGAACTAATTTCATCAAAAAGGTTTTTGAGAATATTCTTCCCCCTATAATCATTATCAATACAAACAGGGCCATAAAACCAGTTGCCTCGTATGATGTCTGCATGCTGTTTAATAATTAAATGTGCTATAGGGGGTAAGGATGAAGAGTGAGAGTCAAAGCTAAACACAACCGCAATAATTTTATTTGCATCCCGAGCTATAATGGTGGTTAGACTTCCTACAAACATTGCGTTAACTTTGGCTTGGGGATATTCACCAAGTAACCCACCTTGTTGGGATTCAGAATTAGATTGCAATAATTGAGCGACAGCGGGACAATCAACCTGTGTCATTAATTCATATTTAATATTCATTATTACCTCGTAATGATTGCTAAATACGCTTAAATTTGTGATATGAAGAACCAGGGGTATTTATGGGAGTCTATGGCAATATATTAGTTCTAACCCCATAATATCGATTATCTATTCTTTGTCTATTGAATCAGCATGTTAATTAAACTTTACCCAGTATTCTTACTTATTATTTCAAATGTATTTATGATGTTTGCTTGGTATGGGCATTTAAAATTCACAACAAAACCGTTGTATGTTGTTATTTTCTTTAGTTGGTTAATCGCCTTGGTTGAATACTGTTTTGCGGTACCGGCTAATCGGTTAGGACACCAGTACTACAGTGCGGCTGAATTGAAAACAATGCAGGAGGTGATAACGCTCTGTGTATTTGTTCTTTTTTCGGTATTGTATTTAGGTGAAAGTTTTACCATTAACCATTTAATCGGTTTTATTCTTATTTTTGCAGGCGCCTTTTTTATATTTAAAGGGCCATTTTAAACAGAAAGAGCAGCTTGAGCTGCCCTTTCTGGGGGACTTAATTTATACCCACCCTTTTTCATGGAATTGTTTTAGTATCACAACAAATTGCTGCATTTCCTCAGGGGTGCCTAGCGTTAATCTATTCCAGCCAATCGCTGGTGGAAATTCACGGCCAACCATTACATGTGCCTCTGCCATACGCTGCTGATAGGTTTTTACATCACCTTTGACTTTATGAAAAATAAAATTAGCCTGTGATGGAGCGTATTCTAGCCCAATTTCATTTAATGCCTTTTCCACAATTTTTCTCGATGTATTGTTAGATTTCAGGCTGTATTCAATAAAGGGTTTGTCCTTTAGCGATGCTATTGCAGCAACAGCTCCTGCTGTATTGGTGTTATCAATAGATAAAAACTCGTCTACAGCAGCAATAACGTCGGGAGTTGCAACACCATAGCCAACTCTTAATCCTGCTAAGGCGAAAATTTTTGAGAAGGTGCGTGTGACGATCAAGTTATTCTGGCCTTTTTTGACTAACTCAATGGCACTGATAAAGTCTGGGTCTTCAACAAATTCAGCATAAGCTTCATCAACGATAAAAAATGTGTTGTCAGATTTTTTACTCATCCACTTATCAAGCTGGCTGTGAGGTGTGATCATTGCCGTCGGATTATTTGGATTACAAATATAAACCATTGATAGACCGTTAAAATCATCAGCAGCTTGTTCCATTTTTTCTAAATCAAATGATAGATCGGTTTTTAAAGGCACTTTCGTTATCGTTATATTCAATGGCAGAGAATAAAGTTCTGCATAATTGAATGTTGGATCAGGGGTGACTAATTGAATTTTTTTACCGAGTTTATTTGCTTTAGCAGCTAACATGGCAACAGCAGCTTGAATGGTTTCAGATGAACCATTACCTATGCTGATGTGCTTATCAGACAAATTGTAGAGCTCACCAATATTCTGCTGTAATTCAGCACGAGCATCATCAGGGTAGCGAAATGCATTAGGTAATGCCTTGATGATAGCTTCTTTAGCATTTTCGGACATCCCTAATGAATTTTCATTGAAATTCAATAGTAATGGGTGTTTTTCACTCGGCAAGACAATGTTATTATTTTGTGCAACTGCATGATTAAACAATGAGTTAAGTGCAAGCCCACCTGCAACTAATGATGTGGATTTAAGAAACGAACGGCGATCCATAGTTATTCCCTAAAGTTATTATTATTGAAAGTAATAGATTACTTAAAATCAACCTAAAGTAAATAATTATTTACTTATTATGACTAATTATTCGCATTGGTGGTGTGGGCTTTATGTGTTGAAAATCTATTTATTGAAAACATGAAGGTAGAACGTGTCATGCTAAGGTGGTGGAGGGCAACTCATTGGGGTATAGCATTATTGAGGACATATAAATAAAAAAAAGGGTAGTGTTTTTCTACCCTTGGTAAAGATTACTGGCCTTGTGCAGGGACATTAGGTGTAATTTCTACAACTGCAACTTTAACCATATATTGTTTACCATTTTCTCCTTTAGGCACATCTGCAGCAATTTTTTTCAGTGTTTCATCTGGTTGAGCTGTTTGAATTGATGTCGAGTATTGCATCATTCCACGGTGACGATTTGCATAATTAGAGTGGCGATAATTATCGCAAGGCCTATCATTATATTGGTGTTGGTTTTGGTATCCGCCACGGTGCCATGAACCATTACCATCCCCTGGGTAAGCGAGCGTCGAAAAGCTAATAGCGATTAAACTCGCACTAAGAATTAATGGCTTTAATATATTCATGAGATATCTCCTTTAGATATTTGTTAATTATCATTCTGCCATTGTAATTAATTAATTCAATTGTATTTACTTATCTAAATGAACAAATCATAATTCAGCCACTTTTATTTCATTATTTCCTCACAATGAAAATAATTTGTTAATAAAATGAGGTTAACGTTAAGTTATTATTTTTCATTGAAGAATTTAGCGAGTTTGCTGATTGATATAATTGATGCAACAGCAATGTCTTTATTATAGTCATCACATAAAACAAGTAGCCTATCGATGGCGGCGTCTTGTTCAATTGAACAAATATAATCGCCCAATGCATTTATCGCCGCTATTTTAACATCATTGTTGTTTCCATGAGTCAAGTTAACAAGATTTTTAACGATTTTTTCTTTCATAAAAATATATTAAATCAGTTTCATAGTATAGAGGCTATTATAAAACTAGCTAAGAAAATAAAAAATGTTTTTTTTATTAATGCTAAGTTAATAAATATAAATAAAATCAATATTGATAGGTGTTTTTAGTCAATTATTAGGATTGAAAAATAACCGTTATAATCTATTATCAATTGGTTAGGGTGAAAACTAAACAGTTGAGGCAAAAGCTCAAATTGTTTACTCAAATTGATATAATACATTTATACTAAGTGAATTAATCATAATATAGGAAGGGTGATGCGTTGAAGCGTATAAAAACAAAATTATTGATAGTATTGCTATTGGCTTTAGGCGTATTTGCGTACCATTCTTATACGAGTATTGGTGATTCAGATGTCAAAAATGAAGCTCAAAGCATGGTGGAAAAGAAACTCAGCAACGCATCTGTGGTTGAGTTTAGTGATGTGGAAATAGTACAAAAAAGTGAATTTAAGGAAGGGGAAAGTTATCGGGTTTGTGGTTTATATCGTCTACCTTCCCAAGAAAATTCGCTGCCATTTGTTGCGAATGTAAGTATTAAAGATGGACGTCTTTCTGAACATGGGCAACTGATTATCAGTGAAACACCTGAATTACAATTTTCGATTGAACAGTTGTGTGTTAAAAAACAAACTAATTGATAAAAAAGCGCTCAAATTTTAGTTTGAGCGCTTTTTACTCGAAAATTAAATCTTAAGATTTATTCAAAAGAAGTTCAGTTTGGATTTTACAAGCTGAAACAGAGTCATTTAATGATTTATTGAAATCAGCTTCATTAGCAAACTTAGATTTATTGCTGCGTACTGCATCAATCGCTGAAGTTAGATTTTCGCGTAAGTCTGACTCAACAGTCGCTAATTGCTTGAGGTCGACATTTTCACTTTTCAGTTTAGCAATGGTTGCTTGGGTTAACTCACTGCTAGTTTTGTCAGTGCTGTATGCTTCACTTAGTGCTTGACCTGTGATTTCGCAATAATCGTTGGCTATCTCACTAATATTTAATGGGGCATTATCAGCCATAACAAGGGCTGGGGTCAGGCAAAAAGCCAGTAATAAACGCTTCATAGTCATACCTCTATTTTGCACTCAATGAATAATAACTCTATCTAGTATTAGAGAAATACTATAGCAGATTAGGCCTAAAACGGGGATATCGAATGGGTTTTTAGCATGATTTCATAAAAAAGAGCCAGTATAAATACTGGCCGCTATAATTAGCAAAAGCAATGTAAATGAAAATTACGTTATATACATTACCATATAACGGTTAAAGGTAAAGCAAATTTGGCTTGTTTTGAGGATAGTTAAGTTTAAGTATGATCTTGATCAGACTTTGAGTAAATATTGAGGTGGAAACGTTATTGAAATACGAGAGGAATATTACAAATAACCAGCTAGAGCTATGCAGGCTCACGGCTGGTTTTATGAGTGTAATTTGATAAGGAAATTACTGTTTTAACCAATGGCCATGTTTTAAGACATCTTCGACAAGTTCATGTAAAACAATATGTACTTCGTTATCATCATGAAAGCCTTTAGTTTGAAAAGTCGTTGGGCCATTATCATGAGTGATCAATAGATAGCTGCCAGGATAGACTTCCAAAACACGTGCTTTCAGCTCAGCAGTGAAAGCATCATATGATTTTTCAGAGAACTGAGAAAGTGCCTCATCAGATAACTTGATATTAATTTCCATGTGTTAACCTCTTGCCTATAAATTTATTAGGTTCAGTTTATTGTTAAGTGAAAGCATAAGCAATCATCTAATTAAGACGATTGTAATTGGATTAATTTGTTGTTGTGCATTAATGTACGCATTGATGCAATACTTCCAAATAATGAATTAAATAAAAGAAGTATTATAAAGTTTTTAGTTAAAGGATAGGCTAATTAAAAGTAGGTATATGAAATGAATAATGAGTTTTTATTTGTTCAATTAACTGATTGGTTAAAATAAACGCGACAAATCAATCATTTGATTTACTTCCCATGGAATGTTGAGAAGATTTGCCATGGTTAGTTTTTTCAAAGGGTTATACGTGTTCTTTTGTAATTATGTAACATATTTCTATTAAAATTGAATGTAGTTAATGATTAATGAATCGAAAATTAATTTACATTAAAGATAAAAAAATATAATTTCTGATAATCATATTAAGATGAGTTGGCTCTTGCTAGCTAAACTCCTTTTCTGGAGTTGTGATGTAAATGTGAGTATTTAATTTTCGATTGGTTTTTATTAATCGTTTTAATAAAAAAGGAGTGTAATTTGATAGAATTTATAAACTCAATAACTAATTTCATTTGGGGTTCTTTACTTATTTATTTATTACTGGGAGCTGGTCTATATTTTACGCTTCGATCTGGTTTTATTCAAATTAGGCATTTTGGCCACATGTTTCGTGTTTTAAAAAACAGTAAACAATCTGATAGCGCAGGTATTTCATCTTTTCAGGCATTATGTACAAGTTTAGCGGCTAGGGTTGGTACAGGAAATTTAACCGGTGTAGCAATAGCCCTAACAGCAGGCGGACCTGGAGCTATTTTTTGGATGTGGGTGGTTGCGTTATTGGGAATGGCAACCTCTTTTATTGAATGCACTCTAGCACAGTTATACAAAACCAAAGATGATAAAGGAAATTATCGAGGTGGGCCGTCATATTATATGCAGAAAGGCTTAAACCAGCGCTGGATGGGCGTGTTGTTTTCAATTTTCCTAATTATTGCCTTTGGTTTAGTATTTAATGCAGTACAAGCGAATTCGATTGCTCAAGCAACCGCGGTCGCCTTTGATTTCAATCCAATTTATGTTGGCATTGGCTTAGTTTTATTAAGCGGGGTCATTATTTTTGGTGGATTGAAATCCATTGCGAAGGTTGCTGAATTAGTTGTTCCTGTTATGGCGTTGGCCTATTTGCTATTGGCATTTTGGGTTGTTGGGCACCATATTGAACGATTACCTGAAGTTTTCATGCTGATAATCCGAAATGCGTTTGGTCTACAAGAGGCGGCTGGCGGGGCTGTTGGTTATGGTGTTGCTCAGGCGATGACACAAGGAATTCAGCGAGGATTGTTCTCTAATGAGGCAGGGATGGGGTCCGCACCAAATGCAGCGGCATCGGCAGCACCTTATCCTCCACATCCTGCATCACAAGGGTATGTACAGATGCTTGGTGTTTTTATGGACACCATCGTTATTTGCAGTGCGACAGCAATTATTATTTTATCCTCTGGTGTTTTAGAAAGTGGAATGGAAAATATTAATGGCATTGAATTAACACAACTTGCACTTTCTTCTGCTGTCGGTAGTTGGGGAAGTACGTTTATTGCGATAGCTATCTTCTTTTTTGCATTCACATCAATTATTGCGAATTATGCATATGCTGAAAGCAATATGATTTTTTTAGAGAACAATCATACGGCTGGTTTATTTATTTTCCGTTTAGCTGCATTGGGTATGGTGATGTTTGGTGCTCTTGCTGAAATGCCATTCATTTGGAAACTTGCAGACTTATCGATGGGTCTAATGGCGATAACTAATCTAATTGCGATCCTTCTATTATCGGGTATCGCTTTCAAACTTGCTAAAGATTATAACCAGCAATTAGTTGCAGGTAAAATACCGACTTTTGATATTAATCAGCACCCTGAATTAAAGAAACAGTTTGAGGAGGGGATATGGGAAAAAGAAGAAGTTGATAAATGGATTGAGAAAGAAACATCTCGCTAATACAAAATTTTAAATCATAAAATTCTTAGGTGAAAGCCTGAGAATTTTTTTATGAAATATTATCAAGGTTTAATAAGAATAAACACTTGTTTTATAATTCTTTGAGCTATAAGGTTTTTTAAGATGGTGAAATAAATGTATTATCACCATATATATCATTTTCTAATTTAAATAGCCGAGAGAGTTATGAAATTGAATCAGTACGCCGCAACGCTGTATGGAGTTATTTCAATCTTATTGTGGAGCACAATGGTAGGACTGATCCGCAGTGTAAGTGAAAATTTTGGGCCTGTTGGTGGTGCAGCATTAGTTTATACGGTCGGTTCATTGGTATTAGTACTTACCATGGGAATGCCAAAAATAACGAAATATCCTAAACGCTATTTGCTTTGGGGAACAATACTGTTTGTTAGCTATGAAATTTGTTTTGTGCTTGCATTAGGTTTAGCCAATAGCCGGCAACAAGCGATTGAGCTGGGTATGGTGAATTATTTGTGGCCAAGTTTTACTATCGCACTGGCTGTATTTTTTAACCGTCAACGTTTCACTTTATTATTGGGTTTAGGGCTGGTTTTAGCTTTTATGGGGCTGATTTGGGTAATTTCAGGAAATCAGCCATTATCGGTACAAACTATTTTAGTGAATATTCAAAGTAACCCACTGAGCTATTTTTTAGCTTTTATCGGGGCCATTGTTTGGTCGTTCTACAGCAATGTAACCAAACGTATTTCTGGTGGTCATAATGGCATGGTATTATTTTTTATCATGACCTCTATCGGGTTATGGATACTGTATTTTTTCAGTACACCGACACCATTTATTATCACTAGCCAAAGCCTGTTATTATTACTCGTTGCTTCAATTGCGACTGGTGGCGCGAATGCATTGTGGACATTTGCGGTTATTAAGGGCAATGTGGCGTTTTTAGGAACGCTTTCTTATTTTACCCCAGTTATTTCGACAGCATTCGCGTCAATATTGTTAAGCACGACACTAACATTAAGTTTTTGGCAAGGTGTGTTAATGGTGACCATGGGGTCGGTCATTTGCTTTTTAGCGACTAGGCAAAAAACAATAAGCGGCTAAAAGTGGCAGCGTAGATGAGTGCAGGCGCTGCCATGGGATCATGTTGATAGTAAATCTTTTGTGGTTATACATTAATAAATTTATTGATGGCCACAGCAACACCATCTTCATCATTGGTCGTAGTGACAAATTTAACCATTTGGCGAATGGGTTCTAACGCATTGCCCATTGCGACAGAAACACTGGCATATTGCAGCATTTGGATATCATTATTTTGGTCACCAATACTCATGACTTTATCCGGTGTAATACCCAACTTTTCACAGATATATTGCAACGCAGTCCCTTTATTCGCAGTTTTATTTGAGACCTCAAGGAAATAGGGGCTTGTTCGGGTTAAAGCGTAATTGTCGAAAACATTCTCTGGAATATAGCTGATACCAATATCTAATTTTTCTGGATGGTCAATTATCATAAATTTAGTAAATTCTAGAGACGAGTCCATTTCATTAACGGGGCAATAAATAAGCGGAGTGTGCGTTAAATAGGCATCTGCGACCGTATAGTGGCTAATATGGCGGTTAGCTGTGAACATGCAATTATCCGCAAGAGCATGCATATGAACCCCAACATTTCTTGCGAGTTCTTCAAAATATTGGAAGTCAGCGAAATCTAACAAATTTTCTGCGAGATGGCTGCCATCACTGGCTTGGTGAATGACACTGCCATTATTACTAATACAATAATTATCAGTTGTATTTAAATCTAATTCACGCAGGTAGGGGGATATACCAGAAAATGGCCGGCCTGAGGCTAAGATAATATGAATACCTTTTTGCTTAGCTTGCGTGATAGCCTCTTTTACGACGGGAGATATTTGGTGTTGAGAGTTAAGTAATGTGCCATCTAAATCAATGGCGACCAGTTTTATTGACATCCAATGCCTCCTAAAATTCGTGCTTTCTGTCAATACCTTACTCTAATTATTCAGAATGTAAATTATACAAATGGTTATAATTTTAGTTGCAATAGAATAATGTGTGTTTGATGTGAAATTGAACAGAATATAAAGCAGGAACTCTGTTCAATAGTTAAAGGTCGAAATGACAATGTTTTATGGCATTAATATATAAATCAAAAGGTTAATGCAGCTAAAATATTCTCACTCATAATCATGAATTAGGTGAAGCGGTTGCTTAACATCTAATTGGATTTGGTCATTCTGCCTAAAATCAAATGGTGTGATGCCATATTCTTTGCGGAACATATAGGTAAAGTGGGATTGTGATCCAAAACCAAAATCCAGTGCAATATCGAAAATGGACTGGTTACTATTACGGAGTAAATTGACCGCGCCAGCAAGGCGGCGTTGGCGGATGTATTTACCCAGTGAAATCCCGGTGACTTCTTTAAAAATTTTCTGCATATGCCAAAGTGAATAGCCTGAATAAGCCGCGAGCTCTTCTAAGTGGATCACGCGGCCTAAGTGTTCTTCTATCCATTTACTCAAAGCATAAACAAGTGCTAAGTGGTTATCTTGTGGCATCTCAAATGTTTTCTAGTTTTACGGTAGCAGAAGTATACACAACTTCATTTCATCATGACAAAGGCTGCTTGTGCGGTATTTCTCATTTTTAGGGCAAAAAAAGCACAATCAGAATAAGTTAGTAATCAATAGCACCAAAAATGAGCAAATTTTTGTAAAAAGAGGTGAATCGCATATTTTCCTCAAATTTGATGCTCTAAATTAGAGTACTATCTATTTTATTAACGCATTATCTGCAATGCCATAAATGGTACCAAACATAAAATGGCAGCACTTCAATATTGTAATCATTTGAAAAATAAAATCATCATAGAAATATGAAGGAATTGTCAGTGTTTGGTCGTAAATTAATTATTGCTATAAGTACAGTTTTGGCTTGTATCTTTTTCTATCTTTTAGCGATGGATAACCTGTGTGATCAGGGAGGCGAAAACTTTATTTTTGGTATTTGTCGTGTAACTGCCTTGTTACCATTTTGAATTTGCTTTTTAATGCTCAATCCATGATATTGAGTCAGGGTAGCCATCCTGCGGTATCATTTTGCTATGTGATAAAAAAATAATGAATAGCATCTGCTTTTGGGGCGTAAAATATACTGAAAACGGCACCAGAAGAATGTAGTGTTAATAAGAAAATTCAAATAAACTTGTGTCATTATCATTGTTTGGGAAGATAAAAACAAGTAAGGGGACGAAAGGGTAAAGTTATGGCGCAACAGCAACAGACGCTAAAGCGGGGATTAAAAAACAGGCATATCCAATTGATTGCATTGGGAGGCGCTGTTGGTACAGGGTTATTCCTCGGAATAGCAACAACCATACAAATGGCAGGGCCATCAGTTTTACTGGGTTATGCGCTGTGTGGGTTTATTGCTTTCCTGATTATGCGTCAGTTGGGCGAAATGATTGTTCAGGAACCTGTCGCAGGTTCGTTTAGCCATTTTGCATTTAAGTATTGGGGTGGTTTTGCCGGGTTTCTTTCAGGCTGGAATTATTGGTTTATGTTTATTCTCGTTGGGATGACAGAGCTGACCGCTGCAGGTAAATATATGCAACATTGGTGGCCTGAGCTGCCTATATGGGTGTCTGCCGCGGTGTTTTTTGTTGCGGTAAATGCAGTTAACTTGATTAATGTACGCTCTTATGGAGAAACTGAGTTCTGGTTTGCATTAATTAAAGTTATTGCCGTCGTTGCGATGATTATTTTTGGCTGCTACTTATTACTCAGCGGTCATGGCGGCCCACAAGCGAAAGTGAGTAACTTATGGGAGCACGGCGGTTTCTTTGCTAATGGCTTCAATGGGCTAATAATGGCGTTAGCTATTATTATGTTTTCATTTGGGGGGTTAGAGCTGGTCGGTATTACCGCGGCAGAGGCAGAAGACCCAGATAAAAGCATTCCAAAAGCGATTAACCAAGTTGTATATCGTATCCTAATTTTTTATATTGGCTCATTAGCGGTACTGTTAGCTTTATATCCTTGGGTTGATCTTGATGGCGAAACAAGCCCATTTGTATTAATTTTCCATGAATTAGGGGACTTACTGGTTGCTAATTCGTTGAACGTTGTCATTTTAATTGCTGCATTATCTGTGTATAACAGCGGGGCTTATGCGACAAGTCGTATGTTGTATGGCTTGGCACAACAAAATAATGCGCCTAAATTTCTTGCAAAAGTGAATAAAGGTGGCGTTCCAGTTATGGCATTACTTGTTTCAGGTATTGCGACGTCTGGCGGTATTTTAATTAACTTTGTGATGGAAGGTAAAGCTTTCGAATTGTTAATGTCATTGGTTGTGACAACGTTAGTTTTGAACTGGATTATGATTTGTGTTTCAAATTTGAAATTCAGAGCAGCAATGAACAAGCAAGGTGTCGAAACGAAATTTAAGAGTATTTGGTATCCATTTGGAAACTATTTGTGCTTAGCATTCTTACTGTTAATTTTGGGGATTATCCTGACGATGGACGGCTTGCGCATTTCCGTATTAATTATGCCATTATGGGTAGCGGTTCTGTGGATTGGGTACCAGTTCTCAGGGGCTAAAAAGCAGGATTTATCTAAAAGCTAACAACTCAGTTAAATTTAATTTTTTCTTATAATAAAAAGGCCGGTAGGGTATTCCCTCCGGCCTTTTTATACAGCCATGAAATTTTATATAGCCATGAGATGGCTAGGTCACCATTGCCAACGTAACCACGCGAATAATACGTTGCCGTTATTATAAGTCCCCGGAATGTAAGTGGCTTGCAGTGAAAGTCTATCATATTCCACTGATACCAGAGGGAGTGGTGCTGGGATCGGAATATAATACATATCCTTACGGGCAGTGACGCCTAGAGTGAAGCCTGCTCCCATACGGAAACCATCAATATCTCCTGGGATCCACATTTTTTGGAATGCATAACCCGCAATTGGCTCCCAATCATTATGTGAATCTTTAAATGCCATTGCATAGATAGCATGCCAGTCATTGTCTTCATCATAACGATATTTACCAAAGCCCAGCCCCCAAGGGCGCTCGTTATATTCATCTGTTTTTTTCTTGTCGTACATTGCACGGTTGTGCCAAGTCACCGCGGGGATATATAGCTCATATTTGTCTGAGTCCCATGTGGTACTGACATTGCCTTTAAATTTATCCCATAAATTTTCCGATTGCTCTTGAGCAATGGCAGGCGATGATATGCAGATTGAGGTGCTCATGAGTAACGATGCACCTACGGCCAACTGTATGTTTTTATAAACTCTCATTGTAAATCCAGTTTTGTATCGCAGATATATAAATGATGATTAGCTCGCTAATAATTATCAGATTAGCATTATTATTATAATTTTGAGCGGAATTATTTTAATTAAGATACATATAATATAACAGTATTTATTACATAATTGAGGATAATAACTGGCTGGTCATATTAGAACCGTTTAATTTTGCCTGTTTTTATGTGGGATAACCGATTATCTGATTAAATAATAACGTATCAAATTAGTTGTTGAATAGGCTAATACTCCTAAAGTAGCTGATAACAGACGAGGTGTTTCATTTTCAGGTTGGATAAGACAGTTTTTTGATGAGAGAAAACGAGAGGGATTTTTAAAAAGATAAGAAAAATAAAGTGCCATTCATTATTTTTGTAGTTAACATTATGTAATAAAAAGATATTTTTCATTATCTAGGTGATTGTGACTAGGCATGTTGATAGAGCAGACATTTATGAAAAATAACGTGCAAGCAAATCCAAAAAGTATGATGCACATCAAATAATGGCACGCCTCAATGGGATGAAATAAATGCTATAGGCGGCAGGTATGAGCTGCGGCATGTCAATACAGGTAGGAGCGAGTTTTCGAAGGTTTATGGCATATACATTGCTGTGTGTAACCTTGGCTTCTAACTAAAAAAGGAACGTCCCTATGATGAAACGCCAAGAACCACTGACTGAATACCAAGCTAAATGCTTGGCTATCGCCACTGACAAAATATTATCACCAAAACAAAAAGCCAATTTTCTAGCGGCGGAGGCAGATAGTCATATTCCATATCTTGCGATGAGCCAATCCCTAGCGGATGCGTTAAATGAACGTGTTATTTGTGATATGTATGAAGGAAATGCGCCGTATAAGCCGCGTTATGTATTGCCTGACTACGTAAAATACCTCAAACAAGGTTCGGCATACTTAGAATTAGCCCCCGCAGAGGATTTTGATGACGCCCTTAATCATCTGATGATTTTGTATCATCATGTGCCGTCGGTAACCAATTTCCCCGTATTTTTAGGGTATTTAGATAGACTCCTTATGCCATATGTGGGGGAGTTGACAGAAGAACAACTGTATCCAAAGCTAAAAAGGTTTTGGATACAGCTAGACCGAACACTGCCGGATGCTTTTATGCATGCCAATATTGGGCCGGATGACAACGTTATTTGCCGCTTGATTTTACGCATTGATGCGGAACTGAAACAAGTCGCACCTAATCTGACATTTGTTTATCATCCACAGCGCACACCGGAGTCACTTTTCTTACAAGCGATTGAAAGTATTTGTGAATGCAGTAAACCGCATATTGCAAATGATATCATTCATAGTGCGGCATTTGATGAACAAGGTTACGGTATTGTCAGTTGTTATAATGCGTTGCCTGTTGCGGGTGGGGGAAGTACTTTAGTTCGTATTAATTTACGTGAAGTTGCGCTACGCAGTCAAAATTCAGCTGATTTTCTAAATGTGCAATTGAAAAAATATTGTGAGTTACAAATGGAACTCATTGAAACACGTAGCGCATTTTTATTTGAGGAGTCTAATTTCTTCCAAACCAGTTTTTTAGTACAAGAAGGGTTAATTGAGCCTGAACGTTTTGCGCCTATGTTTGGTATATACGGTTTAGCAGAAGCTGTGAATCTCCTGATGGAAAAAGACGGGGTGAAAGGCCAGTATCAGGCAAATTCGCCTGCCTTGCCATTGTCTTATCAAATCAGCGAGCAACTCGCTAATTTTGTTGAAACGACCCCCGTTAAATATGGTTATAAAGGCCGTGCGATGCTCCATGCTCAATCAGGGATCAGCTCGGATATCGGGACGACACCGGGGGCTCGTATTCCATACGGTGAAGAGCCCGATCCGGTATCGCACATTCAAGCAGTAGCGCCGCATCATAAACACTATTTGTCTGGGATCAGTGACATTTTAACTATCGACGAAACGATTAAGCAGAACCCGCAGGCCCTAATGCAACTGTGTAAAGGCGCATTTAATTGTGGAATGCGTGAATTTACCGCAAATGTGGCAAGTAATGATTTAGTCCGTGTTACTGGCTATATGGTACGTTTATCAGATATAGAGAAATATAAAGAGCAAGGTTCTAGAAGCAATACTACCTGGTTAGGTGAAGAGGCGACTAAGAACTGTAAAATTACAGCCCGTCAGCAGCGAGTCATCAGCAATGAGCAATCGATGCGCTACACTGAATAAGGTTATTCCTTTTTCCTGCGTAGATGGGCCGGGTAATCGACATGTTATCTTTTTGCAAGGTTGCAATTTACGTTGTCTGAATTGCCATAATCCATATACCATGGCGCTCTGTGACCATTGTGGGGACTGTGTTTTAACCTGTCCTCACAATGGGTTATCGTTTGTTGACGGCAAGGTGATATGGGATAGCGATGCTTGCCAGCTCTGCGATACCTGTTTACAAACGTGCACTAAGAATTCAAGCCCGATGACCGTATCATTAAGTGTTAATGATGCCGTCAATGATTTGAAGAAAAATGTTGCTTTTCTGAATGGTGTGACCGTCAGTGGCGGAGAGGCAACAACACAATTACCCTTTATTATTGAACTGTTTAAAGCGATTAAAGCGGCACCGGAACTCAAGCATTTAGCCTGCTTTATTGACAGTAATGGGCACCTTGCTTCTGCAGGGTGGAATAAAGTGATTGAGTATACTGATGGCGTAATGATTGACTTGAAATCATGGGGTGATGAGTGTGCCTTAAGATTAACTGGGAAAGATAACCAACGTGTATTTCAATCAATTCAATTTCTGGCTCAAGCGGGGAAATTGTATGAATTGCGTTTATTATATATTCCTCATCAAACGGACTACCTAGAACATATTGATAAACTTGCTAATTTCTTAAATCAACTACCTGCAAATACACGAATAAAAGTTAATGCATTTCAGCAACATGGCGTAAAAAATGAAGCGGTTAACTGGCCTGCGGCAACCCAAACGGAAGTAGAGGCATTTGCTCAACAGTTACAATCGCGAGGCGTGGGTAACATTCATTTGCCTAATGTGTACTTATAAGCCATGCTGATTTTTCCTTTGTGAGATATTCCCTCTTTTTATCTAAGTCATTAAAATTCATTCACTAACCGCTGGCATTTGTTAAATGTTATGAGACAATCAAGGCGGTTTTATTGTTTGATTTAAAATGATTTCAGTAAACCTCGCTTATCAATCTATTCTATTGTTTTAGCCGAAAAGGGGAGTCACTCATGAGGATCAATGCGTTAACCATCGCCGGAACAGACCCATCGGGTGGGGCGGGTATTCAGGCGGATTTAAAAACTTTCTCTGCATTAGAGGCTTATGGTACGAGCGTGATGACGGCATTGGTGGCTCAAAATACTCAAGGCGTACAATCTGTCCAAGACTTACCCCCTGAATTTGTGGCGGCACAATTAGATTCTGTTCTCAGTGATGTGCGAATTGATAGTGCAAAAATCGGCATGTTATTTAATCAAAGTAATATCGTAGTGGTGGCGAATGCGCTGAAGCAATATCCAATTCCGTATGTGGTATTGGATACTGTAATGGTGGCTAAAAGTGGCGACCCGTTATTATTACCGGATGCCGTTGATGCACTACGCCAACAATTATTACCTCTTGTTTCGATTATTACACCGAACCTCCCTGAAGCTGCGGTATTGCTAGACGAAAAAGTTGCACAAACAGAAAGCCAAATGTTGACTCAGGGGTATAAATTACTGGAAAAAGGTTGCCAAGCGGTGTTGATGAAAGGCGGGCACCTAAGTGATGCTGAAAGCCCTGATTGGTTAATCACACCTGAAGGTGAATGGCGCTTTACCTCTATTCGTGTAAATACTAAAAATACCCATGGTACTGGATGTACTTTATCGGCGGCTCTGGCTGCATTGCGTCCTCGTTGCACTGATTGGCAAGAAGCGGTTACGCAGGCTAAAGCCTATTTACAAGCTGCGTTAGAGCAAGCGGACAGTTTAGAAGTCGGGAAGGGGATTGGCCCGGTCCATCACTTCCATGCATGGTGGTAGTCTGTAATGATTGAAAGCCCGAATACTAGGGCTTTCTCGCTATATTTTAAGCTAATAAGTTACATTGAGGTGGTAACCGACACTGAATAGCATTCGGCTGCACTGCGAACGTAAAGGTATCTCCCGATAATGGCTCACCATCAAGGTTTAAGATCATATCGTGAGGGGATGAGATTTTTACCCATGACAAGTTTTTTTCAACTAAGTGTTCGTTTTTATCGGTTGAAAACAAATTCGATAAAAACGCGGGTATGACATCTCTTGACGGAATGATCAGTAAATTCAATGCGCCGTCATTAATCAGTGCTTGCGGTGTTAGTTGCTGCCCTCCGCCCGCCTGACGGCCGTTTCCGACTGCGATGACCAACGTTTCACCTTCCCAACTAAAGTTTTCACCCTCAATGCGGCAAATATCCGTTTTCAGCGTATCAGGGCGCAGTAAGCCATTTATCACGTAAGCAGCTCCGCCTAATGCTGATTTCAATGCTTCAGGCGTTTCGGTGGTAATACGCGTCCCAAAGCCACCCGTTGCCATATTGAGAAAATAATATTGCTTATTGACTTGCGCAATATCAATGGGGATGGCTTTACCTTTTAATGAAAGTGCTAAGGCGGCTTCAATATCCATAGGAATATTCGCGCTGGTGGCAAAATCATTTGCTGTACCCATAGGAAGAATTCCTAAAATAGGGCGAGAGTCACTCGGGAACTTCATCAGAGTACTGGCAACCGCATTCACTGTGCCGTCACCGCCCGCGGCAATGATAGTATCAACACCGTGTTTTATAGCCTGAGAAATAAAATAATACGTGTCATTCAGTTCCCACGGAATACGGACTTGAATTTGATGGCCTTCATTACGTAAGTGAGTAATGGCCTTTCGCAGCTCAGCGTGATTGGCTTGCTTACCATTAAGGATAATCATGGCTGACTGATATTGATTCATATATACCCATCCATTCGGTTTAACATATGTCAAATATTCGTTAAAATGAGTATAAATGGATTTATAAGATATTGATGAGCTTATTTTAGATTTTTTACAGTAATAGCGTTAACAAGAGAAATGAAATAAAAATCGCAGATAAAAGAAATGGCTAGCTCAAGGGAGATTGAGCCAGCCAAGGAGGTGGTTCCTAGTCTTATTTTATGACTTTCTAGTTCTTCGTTTTCGATAGTGACTATACGATATTGAATAGCCAATTGATGTGATCTGTTGCATAAAATTGGATATTCAGCGCACTTTTTAATGTAAATGTCAATAACGCGAATGATTCTCATATAAGAAAAAGCATATAAAGTAAAATAATATCATATTATAGATAAAAAAAAGCCAAAATATCAAAACGTTAAACGATGAGATTTTGGCTTTTAGCGAACAAACTATTTAAAAAATACGGAGTGGCGGTTAGCCTACAATTTGCTTTTCTGCCTGAGTTTGGTGAGGTGCTCGGGTCGTTGTGCCTGCTAGGTTACGGATCAACAAGCCAAAATTAACATCGACATCTTCAGGGATAGGGAGGTAAACCACATGGCCGTTACCTGGTGCAACATCAATTGCTTCACCTTTGCGGTTTGCTAAAGCGTCTAAGATAAAGACGATATTCCCTGCAGGGGTCATCATTTCTAGGCTATCACCGACACTAAATTTATTTTTTACATCAACTTCAGCCATACCATCAATACGTTTACCTGTAAATTCACCCACAAATTGTTGTGTGTCAGAAACAGAATAACCATATTCATAAGTTTGGTAGGCATCATGGGTGTGACGACGTAAGAAGCCTTCAGTATAACCGCGGTGTGCTAACCCTTCTAAGGTGGATAGCAACGTTGGGTCAAAGGGTTTTCCTGCAACTGCATCATCAATTGCACGCCGATAGACTTGTGCTGTACGAGCACAGTAATAAAATGATTTTGTACGGCCTTCAATTTTTAATGAGTGAACGCCCATTTTTGTTAGGTTTTCAACGTGCTCAATTGCGCGCAAATCCTTCGAATTCATAATATACGTGCCGTGTTCATCTTCAAAGGCCGTCATATATTCGCCTGGACGTTTGGCTTCTTCTATCATAAAGACTTTATCTGTTGGCGCACCAGCACCTAAGGTTGGCGCTACATTTTGGACTGGGATAGGTTCATGCACATGGACAATATTACCTACATCGTCTTCTTTACCTTCTTGTACGTTGTATTCCCAGCGGCAAGCATTGGTGCACGTCCCTTGGTTTGGGTCACGTTTATTGATGTACCCTGACAGCAAGCAGCGGCCAGAATAGGCCATGCACAGCGCTCCGTGAACAAATACTTCAAGCTCAATTTCAGGCACGTGTTGGCGAATTTCAGCAATTTCTTCAAGGGATAATTCGCGGGATAAAATCACCCGTGTTAAGCCCATCTGTTTCCAGAACTTCACCGACGCCCAGTTAACAGCATTCGCCTGCACAGATAAATGAATATCCATCTCAGGAAACGCTTCACGAACCATCATAATAAGGCCAGGATCTGACATAATCAATGCATCTGGGCCCATTTCAATGACAGGGGTTAAATCACGAATGAAGGTTTTTAATTTCGCATTATGGGGCGCAATATTCACGACCACATAAAACTTTTTACCCAGCTCATGGGCTTCTTGAATGCCTTTAGCTAAGTTTTCGTGATTAAATTCGTTATTGCGTACGCGTAGGCTGTAACGAGGTTGGCCTGCATAAACGGCATCTGCGCCATACGCAAAGGCGTAGCGCATATTCTTTAAAGAACCGGCAGGGGACAAAAGCTCTGGTGTAAACATGGTTATTCTCTATCTGATATCAAGTCAGCACTCACTCTTAGGAGAGAGTATTTTTAAAGGATGAGGATTTTACTCCTATTTGATAAAAAAACCAAATATCCCACAAGAACAGTATGTCTATTGGTTGATTAATATTCATCCCAACGGTAGCCAAGGCCATAAATTGAGCGAATAAAGGTTTTTTCGTTATCGAGAGATTCCAATTTACGGCGTAAATTTTTGACGTGGCTATCAATGGTACGATCAGTGACTACCCGGTGGTCGTCATATAAGATATCCAGTAGCTGATCACGAGAAAACACCATACCCGCATTATCAGACATAAATTTGAGTAACCGAAATTCAGCGGGTGTCAGTTCAAGTAACTGTGAGCCATAGCGTACTTGAAAGGCATTTTCATCAATAATTAGTTTGGTTTGATTATCATTATTCGTTTGGCTGTTGTACGCCGCCATATTTGGCTGGCAACGACGTAAAATGGTTTTGACACGAGCCACAACTTCTCGCGGGCTAAAGGGTTTACAAATATAGTCATCAGCCCCAATTTCTAACCCTAGCAAACGATCAATTTCTTCTGTTTTTGCGGTCACCATAATAATGGGAACATCACTAAATTTTCGCAATTCACGGCATACGGATATGCCGTCCATACCGGGCAACATTAAATCTAATAAAATAAGTGCAGGTTGATGCTGCTTAACATAATCGATGACTTCATCACCACGCGCAATTAATGCGGGTTGATAGTTTGCAGCGTGTAAATAGTCAAACAGCAGTTGGCCTAATTTGGGTTCATCTTCCACAACCAAAATAGGGGTATTACTCTGTTCAGCCATGATCATAACCCTTTATCTTTTAATTGAATCGGTAAATTAATGGTAATTTTGACACCACCTAATGATGACGGTGCCGCAGAAATTGTACCATGGTGAGCCTCAACAATATTATAGCAAATGGCCAGGCCTAAACCGGAACCACCACTGGCGCGATTACGAGAGCCTTCAGCGCGGTAAAAACGTTCAAATAAATGTTGGCATTGTTCAGCAGTAAGCCCTGGGGCGCTATCTTGCCAAATGATATTGAGCTGGTTTTGGTCTTGTGTGACTTGAACGTCAATTTTACCGTGTGGATCCGTATAGCGTAAGCTGTTTTCCATCAAATTATAGAACAACTGGGTGATGCGGTCAGGGTCTGCAAACACGTTGCCTTGTGCAATAAATTTTCGTTCAACCGAAAGTTGTTGGTCTTCTAACCGCCAGCGAGCTTGGCCTATTGCCATTTCAATTAAAGGAATGATATCGGTAAGTTGCATACGATAGACCAATGAGCCTCTATCCGATAACGAGAGCTGGTGGAGGTCATTAACCAGCTTAATTAAAGTTTGGGTTTCATTGAGTAGGGAATTAATTGTTTCGGGCGTGGCTTGGCGAACACCATCTTGCACCGCTTCTAACTCACCGCGTAAAACTGACAATGGGGTGCGGAGCTCATGGGATATATCCGCCATATAATCACGCCGCATTTGTTCGTTTTTTTCGAGGGTCGAGGCCAGATGGTTAAAATCTTTAGCCAGTTGCCCAAGTTCATCGCGGCCAGACTCAGGAACCCGTGTAGTGAAATCACCATTAGCGAGCTGATTTGTTCCTTCGAGCAAACGCTTGATGGGTCTTAAAAAGCTACGAGCAAGAAATAATGTGGCAATAAGGGCCACAAATAAAGACAGCCCAGCGATGATCCAGCTGGTGTACATTTGTTTGGTATCAAAACGGCGGTCAAGGGCACTGCTAATGCCCGTTTCATAGCTGGCAACAAGCCAGCCTACGGTATCACCACCGCTGGTAATAATGGGTTCACGCAAGACTTTACTAGGTAAAGGTGTGTCTTGCCCGAAAATGAGCCTGTTCTGTGTATCATAAACCCAAAAAGTTGTTCGCCAACGCTGGCGCATAGGACCGCGGTGTTGTTGATGCTCTACCGAGCGCAAAATACGAAAAAAAATGCGTTCATTACCAATCAGAAAACCCCAATTGCCCATCTCTTCATATTGTTCCGCAAGGGCGGAAGAAACCAGTTCTACACGCTGCTGGTCATTTTCTTTTATATAATCAATAAAGCCGTGTTGAAAGCTCATGCGTACGCCTTGGTGCATAATCAGCACTAGCAATAAGCATGTCGCAAAAATAGCCAGAAAGAGGCGAGTACTCACACTATTCAACCTAAGCTTCATGGTTATTCTCCGCGATTTTTTGCGTTAGTGACTTTTTGCGCTGCCAACGTTGCCTTAAGCTATCAAAACTTAAATACACAACAGGCGTGGTAAATAAAGTCAGCAATTGGCTCATTATTAAGCCACCGACAATGGTGATCCCGAGAGGTTGACGTAGTTCTGCTCCATCACCACTACCTAACATTAACGGTAACGCACCAAAAATAGCGGCGAGTGTCGTCATTAAAATAGGGCGAAAACGTAATAAACTGGCGCGGAAAATGGCTTCTTGAGCGGTTAAACCCGCTGTTCTTTGTGCTTGAATAGCAAAGTCCACCATAATAATGGCGTTCTTCTTGACGATCCCAATTAATAGCATGATGCCAATTAAGGCGATTAAACTAAATGGAGTGTCAAATAACTCAAGGGCTAATAATGCACCGACACCTGCAGAGGGAAGGGTTGATAAAATTGTCAGTGGGTGAATATAACTTTCATATAATATACCCAGAACCAAATAAACGGTCACAATGGCGGCTAAAATTAAAAACAATTGTGACTGTAAGGTTTCTTGGAATATTTGTGCCGTTCCTGCAAAAGTGCCTCTTACCGTCGATGGTACGCCAAGTGCAGTCATGGTTTTTTCAATTTCGACAATGGCATCATTTAAGGTATAGCCGTCCGCAACATTAAACGCGATAGTGGATGAAGCAGATAACCCTTGGTGATTTACGCTTAATGGGGCATTCGCCGGCTGCCAACGCGCAAAATACGACAGTGGGATAGCGTCTCCATCTTTGTTGATGACAAACATCTTATCGAGAGCACTGACATCTTGCGTATATTCAGGGGCAACTTCCATCACTACTTTATATTGGTTCATTGCCTCATAAATAGTGGAAACTTGGCGCTGACCAAATGCATTGTTGAGCAAGCTGTTGGCTTCACGGACATCGATACCTAGCTGGGCCATTAAGTCCCTATCGTAGGTGATAGCCATTTCTGCGCCTTTGTCTTCCTTATCCGAGTTCACGTCGGTCAGCTGTGGCAATTCACCGAGTGCTTTACGAATGGCGGGTTCCCAGTCACGCAATGCTGAAAGTTCATCTGCAAGCAGGGTAAACTGGTAACTGGCATTGGCCTGTCGACCTCCCACACGAATATCTTGTACTGGCATCATAAACAGGTTAGCCCCAGGCTCATTGGCTAATTTCATGCGTAACCGATTAATGACTTCAGCTGAACTTTCAGTACGTTCACCCAGTGGTTTTAATGAGATATACATAAAACCGCTGTTTACTCGGCTACCGCCAGTAAAACCGGTGACATTATCCGTCGCTGGGTCGGCTTTAACTTGCTGCATAAAACGGGTCATTTTTTCTTTCATTGACTGAAATGAAATACTTTGGTCTGCGCGAACAAAGCCCAGCACACGGCCGGTATCTTGTTCAGGAAAGAAAGTTTTTGGAACGGTAATATACAGATAAACGTTTAAGCCGATTGTGGCAAATAGCACCGCGAGAACACTACGGCGATGTTCGAGTACCCATTTTAAAGCGACGCCATAACTTTCTTGCAAGCGCAATAACACACGGCCAAACCCGCGATGCTTGGCTTTGACGTTGTGAGGGCGTTTCTTCAGTAAATAAGCACACATCATGGGGGTGAGCGTTAGCGAAATCACCAACGAAATACCGATAGCGGTTGCAAGGGTAATGGCAAACTCACGAAATAAGCGACCGACGAGCCCATCCATAAGCAGTAGCGGAATAAAAACAGCCACTAAGGAAATACTCATGGAAACGACGGTAAAGCCGACTTCATGCACGCCTTTAACCGCCGCAATAAACGGTTTTTTACCATTTTCGATATGACGCGAGATATTTTCCAATACGACAATCGCATCATCGACCACAAAGCCCGTCGCAACCGTTAATGCCATCAATGACAAGTTATTTAAACTAAAGCCACATAAATACATGGCCGTAAAAGTTCCAATCAATGAAACGGGGACGGCAATTGCAGGGATCAAAGTAGCGCGACCTGAACGTAAGAACAGCAGCACAACGAGGATCACCAAAGCAACGGCAATCAGCAAGGCGCGTTCCACTTCAGCTAAAGACGCACGGATGGTCGGTGTTCTGTCTTGTGCCACTTTTAAATCAATAGCGGCTGGGATCATGTCATTGAATTCAGGTAATTCATCACGAATTCGATTCACTGTCTCAATGATATTGGCACCCGCCTCGCGGCGAATAACAATCAAAATAGCCGGTTTACCGTCTGCCATACCGGCAGCGCGTACGTTTTCAATGGAATCTTTTACATTGGCGACATCGCTGAGCTTTACAGCATTACCTTGGCTATAATGAACAATAATCGGCCGATAATCGGCGGCTTTTTTTAATTCATCATTGGTCTGTACCTGATAACGTTTTTCATCATCATTGATGTAGCCTTGTGGTTGGCGAACGTTTGCACTACTAATGGCTGAGCGCACGGCATCAAGGGAAACCCCTTGATTAAATAGGGCGGTTGGGTTGAGTTCAACCCGAACTGCAGGGAGCGAACCTCCCCCCACTGAAACTTCACTAACCCCCTCAATCTGCGCAATTCGCTGGGCTAAACGCGTCGACGCTATATCATAAATTTCGCCAGTACCCATAGTATCTGAGGTCATGGTTAAGATCATAATTGGCGCATCAGACGGGTTTGACTTGTAATAACGTGGACGGCTTGGCATACCGCTGGGCAATAAGTTTTGTGCAGCATTAATCGCGGCTTGCACTTCACGTGCCGCGTTATTAATGTCTTTGTCGAGATTAAACTCAAGGGTAATAGTGGTTCGCCCAAGCGCACTGCTTGAGGTCATTTCGCTGATCCCCGCAATACTGCCTAAAGAGCGTTCAAGTGGCGTCGCAACCGAGGACGCCATGGTTTCGGGTGATGCGCCAGGAAGTGACGCTGTCACGTTGATCACAGGATAATCTACTTGAGGCAACGGAGAAACCGGTAAAAACAAAAAACTCAAGGCACCACACAAGGTAATCGCAACGCTGATAAGCGTGGTCGCTACCGGGCGGCTAATAAATAGAGCAAAGAAGCGCTTCATTATGACACCTGTGCCTTCTTCGCTTGGCGACGGTCTTTAAAGTAATGAGAAAGGCGGTCGAACAATAAATAAATCACTGGTGTGGTAAATAGGGTAAGGATTTGGCTCATAATTAAGCCGCCAACCATACAAATACCTAACGGTTGACGTAATTCTGCACCGACACCGGTACTTAACATTAATGGTAAGGCACCCAGCAATGCCGCCATGGTGGTCATTAAAATTGGGCGAAAACGCAGCAAGCATGCTTGGTAGATGGCATCATAAGGGGACATTCCCTGTTCACGCTCTGCAGCAAGGGCAAAGTCAATCATCATAATGGCATTCTTTTTCACGATACCAATTAATAAGATGATGCCGATGACCGCAATAACATCAAGGTCTTTCCCGGCCATCATTAAAGCGAGTAGTGCACCAACCCCGGCTGTCGGTAGGGTAGACAAAATAGTAATCGGGTGAATGAAACTCTCATATAAAATGCCCAATACGATATACATTGCCACAATTGCAGCTGCAATTAGCCAGATAGTACTGCTTAACGCAGCTTCAAAGGCTAAAGTCGCCCCTTGGAATTGCGTGGTAATGGATTTTGGCATAGCAATTTGTGATTCGGCCAATTTCACGGCATTGACGGCAGACTCAAGCGAAGCGCCATCCGCCACATTAAACGAAAAGGTCACTGCGGGAAATTGGTCGAGGTGATTAATGGCTAATGGCCCATTACCTTCTCGAATGTTCACTAAGGTGCTCAATGGGACAATGGCACCATCAGTTCCTTTTAGGCGGATATCATTCAGCGCATCCATACCATCACGGGTTTGTGTGTCATGTTCTAATATCACTCGATATTGATTTGACTGCGTATAGATAGTCGAAATCATTCGCTGCCCAAATGCATTATATAAAGCGTTATCAATGGCTGACATCGTGATACCAAAACGGCTTGCTGTATCGCGGTTCACATTCACATAAGCAACTAACCCTTTATTTTGCCAATCACTACTGACATCAGTGAGTTCAGGTTGTTGGTCTAGGGCGTCTAACAAGCGTGGAACCCAAGTGGTTAATTCCTCTAATGAACCGGCTTGTAAAGTGAATTGATACTGCGTTCGTGCCACTTGCGTATCGATGGTGAGATCTTGCATGGGTTGCAGATATAAATTCACCCCTGCAATGTTATCCACGGATTGTTGTAGACGGTCAATAATCGCCACAACCCTGTCTTCACGCTCATCAAGGGGTTTTAAGGTAATTTGTAAGCGCACATTGTTTAATGTTGGGTTGCTGCCATCAACTCCCACATAGGTGGTGACATTGTCGACCGCGGGATCGGCTAATAGTTTTGATGCGACTTCTTGCTGCTTTTGCGCCATTGCATCAAAAGAAATGGATTGACGGCTTTCAATTGAGCCTTGAATAATTCCACTATCTTGTAATGGGAAAAACCCTTTTGGGATCCACATATACAGCAAGACAGTCAGTACCATGGTGCCTAGCGCCACTGAAAGCGTTAACCATTGGTGGTTGAGAATACGTTTTAACCAAATTGCGTATCCAGCAACCATACGGTCAAAGAAACGCTCGCACGCTAACTCGAAACGATTATGCTTATGTTGTGATTCCGGTTTTAATAAACGCGCGCACATCATTGGCGTTAACGTCAAAGAGACGACCGCGGAAATCAAAATCGCCACAGCCAAGGTAATGGCAAATTCACGGAATAACCGACCGACAATATCCCCCATAAATAACAGCGGGATTAACACCGCAACCAAGGAAAAGGTAAGGGAGATAATGGTAAACCCGATTTCACCCGCCCCTTTGAGTGCAGCGACCAGAGGTTTATCGCCTTGTTCTAAGTAGCGGGAAATATTTTCAATCACCACTATCGCGTCATCGACCACAAAACCGGTGGCGATGGTTAAAGCCATTAGGGTGAGGTTATTGACAGAAAAACCGCAAAAATACATCACAGCAAAGGTACCAACGAGTGACAGTGGTACGGCAATGCCCGGTATCAAAGTGGCAATTCCATTGCGTAAAAACAAATAAATTACCATCACTACGAGGGCGATAGCTAACATTAACTCAAATTGTACATCATTAACGGAAGCACGAATGGTACTGGTTCTATCGGTTAAAATATCGACATTAACCGATTTAGGTAAACTTTCAATCAGTTCAGGCAGCAGGGAACGAATGGTATCAGTGGTTTCAATGACGTTAGCACCGGGCTGTCGTTGAACATTGATCACGATCGCTTGTTCATTATTAGCCCATGCCCCTAAATAGGCATTTTCAGCCCCTTGTGCAATCGTTGCAATATCGCCCAAACGCACTGGTGCCCCATTTTGGAAGGCCACAATAAGTTGACGATAGTCGTCAAGTGACTTCATTTGGTCGTTAGCAGACAGCGTTACCGCCCGCGTTGGGCCATCGAAACTCCCTTTTGCGGAGTTGACGTTCGCATTGTTAATGGCAAGGCGGATCGTTTCGCTATCTAATCCTTTGGCTGCCATGGCTTGCGGGTTGATATTCACGCGAACAGCAGGGCGCTGGCCGCCCGCTAAGGTGACTAAGCCCACCCCATTGACTTGGGATATTTTTTGGGCAATTCGCGTTTCAATAATATCCTGCACTTGCGTTAACGGCATCGCATCAGAGGTAACCGCTAAGGTGAGTACAGGCGGGTCAGCAGGGTTAACCTTATTATAAATAGGAGGATAGGGTAAGTCAGAAGGCAGTAAGCTACTGGCGGAATTAATCGCAGCTTGGACTTCCTGTTCCGCGACCTCTAAAGGTAACGTTAATTGGAACATTAACGTGATAACTGATGCTCCTCCTGAGCTTTGCGATGACATCTGTTTAAGACCTGACATTTGCCCAAACTGGGTTTCCAATGGGGCAGTCACCGCAGAGGTCATCACATCGGGGCTGGCTCCCGGGTAAAGGGTAACAACTTGGATCGTCGGGTAATCGACTTCGGGCAGGGCTGAAACAGGTAAGAAACGATAGCCGATGATCCCTGCAAGTAATATAGCCACCATGAATAATGTGGTAGCAACAGGGCGCAAAATAAATAAACGAGAAGGCCCACCGCCTTTTAACATTTCAGGCTGCATTACGCTTTCTCCGCGCTATTCGGTTTACCTTTGCGGGACTCTTTTTTGGCAATGCTTTCAGGGGTAACGACTTCAACCGTTGTGCCATCCGTGAGTTTATCAACACCATCGGTGATGACTTTGGTATTTGCAGCAAGTCCGCTTTCAATAACCACTTGTTGGCTGTCTTGCATACCCACAGTGACATTGTGTTTGCTGACTTTATTATCATCACTCAATATCCAGACATAATGGCCTTCATTGCCCATTTGCAGGGCAGCGGTTGGGATCACGACGGCATTTTGCAGCGTTTCAACTTGCATCTTCACGTTAACAAATTGATTTGGAAAAAGTTTTTCTTCTTCGTTAGTAAAGCGCGCTTTTATTTTAAGCGTGCCTGTTGCCGCATCAATTTGATTATCCGTACTGAGTAGCTCACCACTTGCGATAAGTGCGATATTGTTTCTGTCCCAAGCTTCAATCAACACTTTCTCACCAGAGGATTGGGCCTGCTGGATCGCGGGAATATCGCCTTCAGGTAACGCAAAAAGGACATTTGCAGGTTGAGTTTGCGTGATAACAACAAGAGGGGTTGAGGTCCCCGCAGAGATAAAGTTTCCGACATCCACTTGTTTTAAACCAACACGCCCTGAAATGGGGGCGGTAATTTTACTGTAGGTTAGCTGCAGTTTGGCGTTGTCGACGGCTGCTTGGTCGACTTTAATACTGCCTTGTGCCTGTAAGACCGCCGCTTTTTGGTTATCTAGCTCTTGTTGCGAAATCACTTTCGTGCCAGCAAGTTTTTGATAACGAACTAAATCTAATTGCGCATTCGCTAATGTTGCTTTGTCTTTAGCTAGTTGGCCTTCCGCTTGTGATAGCTGAACTTCAAATGGGCGGGGGTCAATCTGTGCCAATAAATCGCCCTTATTAACGTGTTGCCCTTCGGTAAAATACAACTGCATTAACTGGCCTTCAACACGGCTGGTTACGGTGACAACATTTGCAGCTTGTACTGTGCCTAAACCCGATAAAAAGCGTGGAACCACTTTTTGCTCAGCCACGGCAAACTGCACAGGGGCTAAAACACGCGGTGGGCGGCCCATCGCGCTTCGTTGTGAATTTGGTTTTGCTACAGCATTAGTAGATTGTGTATCTGATTGTTTTTCTTGATGATAAAAATACCAAGAGGCGCCAGCTGCCGCAATAATGGCAATAAAAATGGCAGAGCGAATAAAAGGTTTGCGTTGTTTTTGTTTATTCATTTTGGGTAATTCGCTTAACTCAAAAAAGTGGATGAGATCCATTAGACAGTATAATAAAAAACTAACAAAAAAGAGTCAGTTAGACATATTAGTAGTTTAACGTGATAGGTACAAAGAAAAATGGAGGAAATATGAATAAGTGTCAATTTTTGTACTTATCGACTTCTATGCTTGTAAAAGCGGGGGGAGGGGAAATTAACTGCTTTCCTGAAATAAGGTTTGCACCCTAATTAATAGGGTGCAATAGATTTTACAGACTAGAAGCGTTTAGGACTGCAGATTTTTCGCTTGAAGACTCAGAATTGACTGTCCAACCCTTCCAAGATAATGGGATAAAGGCTACGGCAACGGCTAATAATGAGACGCCAGCGACATAATAAGCCGGTGCCATGTGAGACTGCTGCAACCAAGCACCAGTCAATATTGGTGTTAAACCACCAAAAATTGCATAAGCCACATTGTAAGCGAATGACAGGCCAGAATAGCGAATTTCAGGTGGGAATGCGCGTGTACTGATAATCGGTGTGGTTGCAATCGCACCAACAAAGAAGCCCATTAATGCATAGTTAAAAATCAATATACTTGCAGCGATATCAGAGGATAATGACGAATAGAAATAAATTGCGGTTACGGCTAATCCGCCCCACGATAACGTCATTGATGTACGTGTGCCGGTTTTATCGCCTAACCAACCCCAGAAGATACAGCCTAATGTTAAGGTTAAAGTTGCTGCGCAGTTGGCTTGCAATGCAATATTACGGTCAATGTGATAGATCCCTTTTAACACGACGTCAGGTGTCATTAAAATAGTGACAACGATGGCTGTTGATAATGACCAGGTCAGCGCAGCGGTGATCATACAAGCTTGTTTATGGGATTTAATGACGGTTTTGACTGGCAACTCTTGTGACAAGGCCTTTTTGGCTGCCAGCTCTTTGAATATCGGAGTTTCTTGTAAAAAACGACGTAAATACACAGAGATAAACCCAAAAACACCACCAAGAATAAATGGAATACGCCATGCAAAATCATGGATCTCAGTTGTGGTATAAGAGCGCTCAATAATAATGGCAACGATAGAGCCTAATAAAATACCACCGGTGATCCCAGAAGTGAGTGTACCGACACCTAAGCCATAACGTTGTTTTGGTGTATGTTCTGCAATAAATACCCAGGCACCTGGCATTTCGCCACCAATCGCGGCACCTTGCATAATGCGCATTAACAGCAGTAATAATGGCGCTGCAGCACCAATGGTTTCAAACGTTGGTAAAAAACCAATGACAAATGTTGGGAATGCCATTAAGAAAATACTGAGGGTAAACATTTTCTTGCGGCCAATTTTATCCCCGAAGTGAGCCATGATAATGCCACCAAGAGGGCGAGCAAGGTAACCTGCTGCAAATAGACCCAGTGTTGCCATTAGCGCGAGAAATTCGTTATCCCCTGGGAAAAATAGTTGGGAAATAATTTTTGCGTAAAAAACAAAGATAACGAAGTCATAAAACTCAAGAGTTCCCCCTAAAGAGGATAAACCTAATGTTTTATAGTCTTCTTTGCCCAAAGGCCTCGCAGAGGGCTGGCTGGCGGTTTGCGGTGTCATTATAGTTTCCTTCTAACTACCTGAAATACTAAATTTACATAAATTAAAAATAACAAGTATTGGCTCATATTAATGAGCTAATGTTTATATTGGCACAGATAAGAGGTATAAAACGTTGGATGGGTATAACTTAGTTTAATACACAGTATCTTTTTTGCATGTGTATATTTATAGCAGGAAATTCTATATTCTGTAAACCTCAACCCCAAAAACAAGCTCAACATTCCAATTAGTTTGTTTTTATTGGTCTATTAGTTTGTCGCGATGATAAATAACCTTATATGATGTCAATAATATTAATTTTGCAGAATATCGTATATTTAAATTAGCTAGTTATAGTGTTAATTATATTTAATTTAATAAATTCTTACTGAATTACCGTAAACAAATATAACCTAATTATTTTTTATTATTATTAGTTTTATTAATCTAGATAAACTAAATAACTATGAATTTATTAAGTTAATAGATAAATAAAATGGCTGTTTGCGGAATTTTGGTTTTTTAGCTGGGTTTTGTTATTGGCGGGAGTGTTTTATAATTCGCACGCGCCCAACTGAAAAAAAAGGCGCGTGCAAAGCAAATTTAAACGAGGAAGAGAGTTGCTAAGCCAAGGAAAATAAAGAAACCGCCTGTGTCTGTGATAGCGGTGATCATCACACTTGAACCGATAGCAGGATCTTTGCCCATTTTCAGCATAATGAGAGGGATTAGCACCCCCATAATCGCGGCCATTAACAAGTTTAAAATCATCGCTAATGTCATGACTGCGCCCATCGCAATATCACCATATAGGAAATAGGTGACCACCCCCATTATTCCTCCCCAAACAACCCCATTAATAAAGGCGACGCCAAGCTCCCTTAACATTAAGAAAGAGAAACTGTTGTTTTGTATTTGGTGCAGGGCAATGGCACGAACAATCATGGTAATGGTTTGGTTCCCCGTATTACCGCCAATTCCGGCAACAATAGGCATTAATGTGGCTAAAGCGACTAATTGGGAAATGGTATCTTCAAAAACGCCAATCACACGAGAAGCGACAAAAGCGGTACATAAGTTAATGGCCAGCCATGTCCAACGGGTTTTAACGGCTTGGCCGACAGGGGCGAAAACGTCTTCTTCAGGGCTTAACCCCCCCATACGACGAATGCTGTTATCATTTTCTTCACTAATATTATCAACGATATCTTCAACCGTTAAGCGGCCCATTAGTAGGCCGCTGTTATCAACAACAGCCGCAGAAATTAAGTCATAACGTTCGAACGCACTCGCTGCATCTTCCCCTTTTTCATCCGGTAAGAAGGTGACAGTGTCAGTTTTCATCACATCAGCGACTATCTTTTCAGGGGATTGCGTTAAAATAGTGGTTAGTGGTAATTCACCTTGCAGATAATTATTGTTATCGACAACGAAAATTTTATCGGTTGCTTCTGGGATCTTGCCGCGTTGACGTAAATAACGTTGAACGGTCTTGAGCGTTACATTTGGACGTACCGTGACGAATTCAAAATCCATCATTTGGCCGACGCTATCTTTCGCATATTGTAAAACTTCGCGAATGCGGCTACGTAGGCTAGGCTCTAAATAAGTGAGGAGCCGCCGCATGGTGTCGCGAGGTAAATGCTCAGCAATATAGGCTTGTTCATCAACATGTAAGTTAGCAACTGCGCGAAGAAGCTCTCTGTCAGACATATCCTTAATTAGGCTATCCCAAACAGAAACAGAAGCTTCAACTAACACTTCACCACGCTCGTTATTATCAACTAGGCGCCATAATGCTAAACGCTCATCATAAGGAAGCATTTCTAAGATATCGGCGATATCTGCAGTATGTAAATCAAGTAGCAATTCTTTTACAAGACTAATTTTTTCACTAATTGCTTTGTCATCAATACTGACGTGTTGGTCATTTTCAACAAGCGCATGGACGAACTCTTCGTCATCTAAAAATAGCGTCAGGATTTGCTGACGAATATGCGCCAGTTTTTGAGAATGCGGGTTGACTGTTGGCAACGCATCGGTTGAGAAAGCAGATTGTGACATTTTAATCCTTAAAGCAATAGCAGCGCAAAAGCGCTTTTTATGAATTCGTCTGCGAGCGGACGAAATTTATTATCATTATTGTCGCCTATTTAAATAATATATCAAATAGTTGAGTCAAATAAGCGGTGATCTTAAAGTCATCAATGATGAATAATAAGAATAAATCACTACAATAATGGCCGCAACTCACTCATTTTCTGCGCAAATAGTCAACGACCAACCGGGAACATCTTCCCAATAGCCACTCTCTTTTTCTAAATCTAATAACATCAATGCATTTTGCGCGAGATATTCAGATGGTAAATAGAGAGTCCAGTGCCCATCATCCGTTTCTATTCGTAATGAAGAGGGGATCGTTGTAGATTGGCGTTGATTATTTAACAAAATGGCTAGCCGCAAAATTTGAATAAGCGGCATAAATTGTTTTCTTTTAAATAAGTTAAATTTAGGGATATCGTCATACTTGATAGCCCTTCGATGGTTACGCACCAATGTTGCAAGTAATAATTGCTGTTCTTGGTTGAAACCCGGTAAATTGGTATTTTGCAATATATAAGCAGAATGGCGGTGCATACCGCTATGATTAATGCTTAAGCCAACTTCATGGAGCATAACTGCCCATATTAAAATGGATTCCAGCTGGGGATTGAGCTGCTTGGGGTTTTGTTGCCCCCACTGGAAATAAAGCTCTTCCATCGTTTTTAATACGCGTTTAGCTTGCTCTCTGTCGATATTATAATGTTCAGCAAGGCTTAATGCAGTACGCTGGCGGATATCTTGGTGGCGAAAGCGGCCTTCCATTTCATATAAAACGCCTTCACGTAATGCGCCGTCAGATAAACGTAACTCTTTAATTTCTAAGGAATCAAATACAGCAAGTAAAATGGCTAAACCAGGAACAAATACGCGTTTACGTTCGTTAGATAGACCTAATATATTCAACGAGCTAAATGACTTATATTTTAATGCCATTTGCTTGATTTCGATAAGGCGTTCCCGAGTGATAATGCCGTCTTTATAGCCTAATTCTTGTATCACACCATGGGCGGCTTTGATAGTACCAGAAGCGCCCATTGCGACGTCCCATGTTTGTTTTTTAAATAAAATTGCGGTGCTTTCTAATTTTAAGCAAGCCCCTAGATAAGCGCGACTAAAAAATTCAGGGGTAATTTCTTCATTTGGAAAATAAGTACGGGCAAAACTCACACAGCCCATTCGACGACTTTCAATCAAAAGAGGCTCAAATTTTTCACCAATGACTAATTCTGTTGAACCACCACCGATATCGAGAACCAATTTACGGCCTTTTTCGGGTTGAGTGTGTTCAACCCCCATAAAAATCAAGCGAGCTTCTTCTTGGCCTGAAATGATTTCAATCGGGTAAGGGATGATTTCTTTAGCGCGTTGCAGAAACTGTTTTACATTAGTCGCCACCCGTAATGAGTGAGTCCCAACAATACACACGTTCTCAGGGGAAAAACCTTGTAACCGTTCGGCAAACAACGCGAGGCAGGCAAGCCCACGCTCCATGGCTTCTTCGCTTAGTTCATTCGTGTCACTCAGGCCATCAGCGAGGTGAACACGCTTTTTTAAACGAGTGAGAACTTGCAATGCACCGTTGACAATACGGGCAATGACCATATGAAAACTATTTGAGCCTAAATCTATAGCCGCAATTTCTTGTGGTCTCGGTGTTGATGCGTTGGTTATTGGCATATTTTTAAGCTCTTGTATCAGGTGTTTCGATTGATTTTAAATAATCATACACAGCAAGTTGGGCCTGAATTTTACGTTTATTTCCGCGGGGAACATAATGATTACTTAAATCTTTGTCAACATAACGTGCTTTTACGGTATCGCTAAATTGCAGCTCTAAAATATCCAACACCCGTTGTTTTAAATGTGGGTCGACTAAGCTAACGGCAACTTCAATGCGGTAGTCAATATTGCGCGTCATCCAGTCAGCGGAGGAAATAAAGACTTTTTCGTCACCTGCATTGGTGAAAACATAGACACGGTCATGCTCAAGGAAGCGGTCAACAATACTGGTTACTTGAATATTTTCACTGTAGCCAGCTTGACCTGCCACTAAAGAGCACATCCCCCTGACTAACAAACGAATTTTGACACCCGCATTGGAGGCATCATACAGTTTGTCAATTAACTCTTTATCGACTAAATTATTGATTTTTAATGTGATGCCACTGGGCCGCTCAGCGAGCGCATTTTCGATTTCTTGGTCAATTAAGGCCATCAAACGGATCCGTGTATTTTGTGGGGACACCATTAAATTATCAAAAGTCACTGGGCGGTATGGGTTTTCAATAAAGCTAAATACCCGACGAACTTCGTTGGTGATCAGCTCATTTGCAGTGAGTAGGGAGTAATCGGTATAAAGCCGAGCGGTTTTTTCGTTAAAATTACCCGTACCAATATGGGCATAGCGAACGATTTGGCCTTCTTCCATACGTGAAATAATAAATAATTTTGCATGGATTTTAAGCCCTGGCGCGGAGAAAATAACATGCACGCCGGCTTCGGTTAACCGTTTAGCCCAATGAATATTGGCGGCTTCATCAAACCGTGCTTGTAACTCAACGACCACCGTGACTTTTTTTCCATTATGGGCGGCATGAATGACAGAGTCGATAATGCGAGAGTCTTTCGCGACACGGTAAATATTAATTTTAATCGACAAGACATTCGGGTCAAAAGACGCTTGTCGTAATAACTCTAAAGTATGCTCAAAGGTATAGTAGGGATAATACAGCAGCACATCACGTTCACGAATGGCATCGAAACCGTTACGGAAATTATCAAACCAACGATGACGCAGCCTTGGTAATGGCTTGTTTAATAAATTTTTATTTCCCTCATTCGGGAAGTTAATAAAATCTTTAAAATTGTGGTAGCGACCGCCAGCAATCACGGAGTCATCACTGGATAACCCCAGTTTTTCACGTAAAAGAGCAACCATTTCGTCAGGCATATCACGTTGATAGACAAAACGTACAGGCTCTGCGGTTAAACGCTGTTTTAATGTGGATGACATTATCTCAAGTAAGCTCGATTCCATCTCTGTTGCGATGTCGTACTCCGCATCACGCGTCATTTTCATCGAATAGGCATTGAGCTTATCGTAATCAAAGAAGCCTTTGAAAATTTCATCCAGTGTATAGCGAAGGATATTGTCAATTAAAATCATTGACTTGCGACGCTTTGGCATTTCAGGCGGTAGGTTAACAAACCGAGGCACTTTATCGGAAGGAATTTCCAACAGTGCATATTGAATTTGGTTACCATTGATGATTTCAACAGCAAGATACGTGTAGTCATCTTTTAGGAATTCAACGAGATTGGTATCAGGATTAATTAATATTGGCGTAATATGCTGACGCAGATTCTGCCGAAAATATTGACGTAACCAAATCTGTTGGCGTGGAGAAATTTGCCGTTCGTTAATCAAGAATATTTGATTACGCGCCATTTCCAATAGTAAGTCATTGTAGAGAATATCGAATTCTTGTTCTTGTTTGGCAACTCTTGATTGAATTTTTTTTAATAAATGGCGAGCACCGCTTGCCGAACCGCGTTCTTCATTAATTAAAATACGGCGTTTGACGTCGGCGAAGCGGACTTTATAAAATTCGTCTAGATTATTGGAATAAATCCCCAAAAAACGCATTCGTTCAATAAGAGGGTTACGCTTGTCGGCTGCTTCTTGTAAAACACGCTCGTTAAAAGACAGCCAGCTTAACTCTTTTTCATGATAGAGACGTTCTTGGGACATTCTAACTCCGTATTAGACTCTTATTACTTTATGGCTATGATACCAGTCAGTTAGCTAAATGTGTTGTTTAATTGCTTTATCTTGGCTAATAACACTTTCTGGATTGGCAGATTGCTGCTTCATCGTAAAATATTGTTGTTGAAAAATACACATACGGATAGCGGTGTGATAACGGCCATTGACAAAAAACTCGTCGATCAGTTCGCCTTCAGTATGGAAGCCTAGTTTATTATAAATATGGATAGCTTTGACATTTTCTTTATCAACAATAAGATAAAGTTTATATAAGTTTAATACAGAAAACGCGTAGTCCATTGCTAATTTTGCAGCGCGACTCGCATAGCCATGACCTTGATGTCTTGGTGCAATGATAATCTGAAATTCAGAGCGTCGGTGAATATAGTCAATCTCGACCAATTCGACTAGGCCAACTTTTTCGCTGTCGTTCTCGACAATAAAGCGGCGCTCAGACTGGTCATGAATATGTTTATCGTAAAGATCGCTTAACTCAACAAAAGCTTCGTAAGGTTCTTCAAACCAATAACGCATAACACTGGCATTATTATCAAGCTGGTGAATGAAAGCTAAATCTTCACGTTCAAGTGGGCGCAACCTAAACGGATGAACTTGCCCGGTAGTCATAAAAATACCTCTATTTAGTTAGGAAAAATGTTTTGTTCTTCGAAGCTAAGGATAACATTTATTTACGATAAAATAATGACATAGCACAGAGAGATTATCACCTTGTTGAAAAATAATTCATTTTACTTAGGGGGAAGCGGTTTAACTCAATACTGCTCTATGTTATTCCATGTGAAATACGACGAAAAAAGGGTGGAGATCCACCCTTAAAATGCGATTTCGCGTATCACGAATATTATTCGTTAGCGTAACCTTGTTGCGGTAAAATATTATTATCTAACAAAGCCTTACCGTTATCCATCACTAATCGGCCACTGATGAACCACTCAACGACTAATGGATAAATCGCATGTTCTTGGGTTTTTATCCGCTCGATAATATCGTCTTCGTTATCTTGTTCAAAGATAGGCACTCTAGCTTGTAAAATCACAGGCCCGCCATCGAGTTCTTCAGTAACGAAATGAACGGATGTACCATGTTCTTTATCTCCATTTTCCAATGCTTTACGGTGTGTGTGTAAACCAGGATATTTAGGTAACAAAGAAGGATGGATGTTGAGTAATTTCCCCGCAAAGTGGTTGACGAATTGGGCTGATAAAATGCGCATAAAACCGGCTAATACGACTAAATCGGGCTGAAACTGGTCAACATATGCGAGTAAGGCGGCATCATAGGCTTGGCGGTCTGCATACTGTTTCGCATCTAAATAACAGGCTGGGATCCCAGCCTGTTGTGCTCGAATAAGGCCATAAGCATTTTCTTGATTGCTAATGACCGCAACAATTTGAGCGCCGATTGCCCCTGAGTGGCAGTTATCAATCAATGATTGCAAATTACTGCCACTGCCAGAAATGAGGACAACAATTTTTTTCATTAGCGGATCACAACCTGCTCTTCACCCGCGGGTAATGTGCCAATGGTACCGATTTGCCATGCGTTTTCACCAAGTTTGTTCAGCAGAGCAAGCGCATTTGCCACTTCCTGTTGTGGTAGCGCAATAACAATACCGACTCCACAGTTGAAGGTACGGTACATTTCGTGAGTGCTCACATCGCCAGCTTGCTGTAACCAGTTAAAGACAGCAGGCCATTGCCAGCTGCTACCGTCAATAATTGCTTGTGTGTTGTCAGGCAGTACGCGAGGAATATTCTCCCAGAACCCGCCACCCGTAATGTGTGCAATGGCATGGATATCGCTGTTTGCGATCAGCTCTAATACATTTTTAACGTAAATACGTGTTGGTTCTAATAAATGGTCAGCTAAAGGTTTCCCATCTAATTGCGTTTTTTCTGGGTTGGTTTGACTGACTTCGAGGATCTTGCGAACCAGCGAATAACCATTTGAATGCGGGCCGCTAGACGCTAAAGCAATTAAAGCATCTCCAGCACTCACTTTGCTGCCATCGATGATTTCTGAGCGCTCGACAACGCCAACACAGAAACCAGCAACATCGTAGTCTTCTCCATGGTACATCCCCGGCATTTCAGCGGTTTCACCACCAACTAACGCGCAACCCGATTGTTTACAACCTTCAGCGATACCCGTAATCACACTCGCAGCGGTATCAACATCCAGTTTACCTGTTGCGTAATAATCAAGAAAGAACAGAGGCTCTGCACCTTGAACGATCAAATCATTGACACACATAGCGACAAGGTCAATCCCAATGGAGTCATGACGTTTTAAATCCATTGCTAAGCGTAATTTTGTACCGACACCGTCAGTGCCTGAAACTAAAACAGGCTCACGGTATTTTTGTGGCAGGGAACATAATGCACCGAATCCCCCAAGCCCGCCCATCACTTCAGGGCGGCGGGTTTCTTTTACGACACCTTTAATACGTTCAACCAAGGCGTTACCCGCATCAATATCAACACCGGCATCTTTATAGCTGAGAGAGGTTTTATCAGTCACTACGGCCCCCAAGGCAATTACATTTTTGAGAAAAATAACATCATTGACATTATTCTAACAGGCTAGGCAAACGTTTGCGATAGCTTTGTGTTGGAAATTTTTTTAGTACTCGCGATCAAAAAAGAGGATTGCTAAGTCGTCGTACAGCAAAATAATAAATGATTTTATTTAAATCAAATTTGCGGTTTAGCCAATTTCAACTTAACTGAGATAAGGTATGATCCTAGAAAAAATTGTGTTAATCGCTGTTGTTTTGACCAAAATCAAGTGTTATCTAGTGGCAACCAAAGCTAAAAGAGGTATAATCCGGCGATTTTTTTGTCCGCCGCCGTCTTAAATAGTAGGAGAAACCCATGAAGATCGTTGAGGTAAAACACCCTCTCGTTAAACATAAACTCGGCCTGATGCGAGATCATGATATAAGCACTAAACGCTTTCGTGAACTGGCCTCAGAGGTTGGTAGCCTACTGACTTATGAAGCAACTGCTGACCTTGAAACTGAAAAAGTGACTATCGATGGTTGGTGTGGTCCTGTAGAAATAGAACAAATTAAAGGTAAGAAAATCACTGTAGTACCCATTCTCCGTGCTGGGATTGGTATGATGAATGGTGTATTAGATAGTATTCCAAGTGCACGTATTAGTGTGGTAGGTGTTTATCGTGATGAAGAAACACTTCAGCCTGTTCCTTATTTCCAAAAACTCGCCTCTAACATTGAAGAACGTATGGCATTAGTCGTTGACCCAATGTTAGCAACGGGTGGCTCAATGATTGCTACCATTGATTTGTTAAAAAATGCGGGTTGTACCTCGATTAAAATCTTAGTCCTTGTTGCAGCGCCAGAAGGTTTAAAAGCGTTAGAAGCTGCGCATCCAGATGTTGAATTATACACCGCTTCAATTGATGAGTATTTAAATGAAGAGGGGTATATCGTTCCGGGTCTCGGTGACGCGGGCGACAAGATATTTGGTACTAAATAATGATAAGCCGACTGAGAAGTCGGCTTTTTTTTGATTAATTGTAGAGACTCACTGCTTACTCAGTGATTAGCCACTTCGCTAAAAGAGGATAAAGTCACATGACTCGTCGCACCATCAGTGTTGAAGAAAGACCGCCATTATTACAAACTATCCCACTGAGCCTTCAACATCTGTTTGCTATGTTTGGCGCAACCGTTATCGTACCCATTCTGTTTGGTGTAAACCCCGCGACAATTTTGCTGTTTAATGGAATAGGGACGCTGCTGTATCTATTTATTTGTAAAGGGCAGATCCCAGCTTATTTAGGTTCAAGCTTTGCATTCATTTCCCCTGTGTTGATTTTATTACCATTAGGTTATGAGCTGGCGCTCGGCGGCTTTATTATTTGTGGTGTGTTGTTCTGTATCGTTGCATTGATTGTTAAAGTTGCGGGAAGAGGGTGGATCAACGTGATGTTTCCCCCAGCGGCAATGGGAGCAATTGTGGCTGTGATCGGTTTAGAGCTTGCTCAAACCGCTGCAGGTATGGCTGGGCTTTTACCTAAAGATGGTGCAGTGGTTGATTCAAATACGTTAATTATCTCCTTGACGACGTTATCGGTCACTATTCTTTGCGCTGTCGTTTTCCGTGGGTTTTTATCTATAATCCCGATTTTGATTGGCTTTTTAGCGGGTTATGCATTGTCCTATTTTATGGGTATTGTGGATTTCACCCCTGTCATTGAAGCCCCATGGTTTGCTATCCCGACATTTTATACACCACGTTTCGAATGGTTTGCCATTTTAACTATTTTACCTGCGGCTCTAGTGGTAATTGCTGAGCACGTAGGGCACTTAGTGGTCACTGCGAATATTGTTGAACGTGACTTAATGAAATCGCCAGGTTTACATCGCTCAATGTTTGCCAATGGGTTCTCTACAGTGATTTCAGGTTTCTTTGGCTCAACACCGAATACGACTTATGGTGAAAACATTGGGGTAATGGCAATTACCAAGGTATACAGTACTTGGGTGATTGGTGGCGCTGCAATTATCGCCATTTTATTATCTTGTGTCGGTAAGTTAGCCGCGGCTATTCAATTAGTGCCGGTTCCTGTAATGGGCGGGGTTTCACTCTTATTATACGGGGTGATTGGTGCATCAGGTATTCGCGTATTGATTGATTCAAAAGTCGATTATAACAAGCCACAGAATTTGATTTTAACCTCAGTGATTTTAATTATTGGTGTCAGTGGTGCGGTTATCCATATAGGTCAAGCTGAACTCAAGGGTATGGCGTTGGCAACGATAGTCGGGATCTTTATGGCATTATTGTTCCGCTTTATTACGTTTGTTAGGCCTGAAAAGCAGTTTGTGACATCTGAAGTGCAAGAGCTTGATAGCAATAAAAAATAAGCCATGTGACTTTCCTTATTGCCGTTCGGTTGTTCGAGCGGCATTTGGTCACCGTTCTTATTCATCTATCCGTATTTTTTATGGTAAACTGCGAGATGAAAATTGATTTGTACAGCCAGAGGCGCTTCTGAACACACCATCACAGCTTTCATTACCACTATATCTGCCAGATGATGAAACCTTTGCAAGCTTTTATGCAGGGGAAAATGGGGCGTTGCTGTCTGCTATTCAGTCTGCTATTAATCAACCACACGGTAGTTATATCTATTATTGGTCGCGAGAAGGTGGTGGAAAAAGCCATTTATTGCATGCGGCTTGTGCTGAACTGTCTGAACAAGGCATCGCAGTAGGCTATGTCCCTTTAGATAAACGTGCATATTTTGTCCCTGAAGTACTAGACGGGATGGAGCATTTATCACTCGTTTGTATTGATAACATTCAGTGTATTGCGGGTGATGAAGAGTGGGAAATGGCGATTTTCAATCTATATAATCGTATTTTGGAAATTGGCCGAACTTGTTTATTAATCACTGGGGATAGGCCACCTCGGCAAATCGAACTGAAATTACCTGATTTAGCCTCTCGCCTTGATTGGGGGCAAATTTATAAACTGCATCCACTCAGTGATGAAGATAAGATTTGGGCTCTTCAATTACGCGCTCGTATTCGTGGTTTCGAATTACCGGAAGATGTGTGCCGTTTCGTATTAAAACGCTTAGATAGAAAAATGGGAACCTTGTTTGATATCTTAAACAAACTTGACCACGCATCCATCGTTGCTCAGCGCAAATTAACGATCCCTTTCGTAAAAGATATTCTAAAACTTTAGCGGGCTAAGCGAGTTGGCAGCTGTACAGCTGCCAAAATAGCGGTTATAAAATTTCACTCACTTGCTCAGGTGGACGCCCTAAACGCGCTTTATCCCCATTCACAACGATAGGTCGTTCAATCAATTTAGGGTTCTCATGCATCGCTTTGATGAGTTGTGCTTGAGTTAAAGAGTCATCGGCTAATTTTAATTCTTTATATAACTCGTCTTTGGTACGCATTAATTGACGTGCATCTTTGAACCCTAACATTTCAAGCAGTTTTTTGATTTCAGCCACGCTTGGAGGCGTATTTAAATACTCGATCACGGTTGGCGTAATGCCTTTATCTGTTAAAAGCGCTAACGTTTCTCGGCTTTTAGAGCAACGTGGGTTGTGATAAATCTTAATTGAATCCGTCATTATTTAATTCCTTACGGTTTTGCATTTTGATCGCGTAATTGTAGTTTTCGAAGTGCATCAATGCGAGCGTCATAACGCTGTTGCTCGTAACTGCCTAAACGGCTTTGGCGGCTCGCATCACTGAGATAATTAATCGCAATGTCGTAATTACCTCGTAATGCCATCCCTTCTGCGTAAGCAGCAAGTTCTTCAGTACGTTTACCTTGTTTTGCGGATGCCTCTGCCAGTAAATCCCAACCAATTGGGTCATCAGGGTAATCAAATGTGTATTTATTCAGTAAAGTTGTCGCTTCTTTATACTGATGATTGTTAATTAGCGCATTAGCTAGGTTGACCATAAATACGGTGTTTTTTGGTGCTTTTTTCAATGCATTTTGTAAGCGGGATACCGCTCTAGCAACTTGATGCTGTTCAATATCGACATCTGTCATACTGTCGATAAACCAAGGGTTATCGGGTTGTTTCGCTAATAGCTCTGTCAGGATTTTACCTGCTTCTGCGTATTTTTTGTCTTGGGAAAGGAGTAAAGCTTTCCCATATTGAGCCGCAATTTGTTCTTGTGCAGAACCTTTCCCGTAATTTTCAATGATTTGGTCTAAAGCATGTTTTTGCTCGGTGCTATACATGGCCAAAATACGGACTCTGGCTAACATAAAATCCAGTGATGAAGGCACACTCACTTTAGGGTATTGGTTCGAGCGGTTTCTGGCATCCGCTAAACGGCTATCCGGTAAGGGGTGCGTTAGCAGGATTTCAGGGGGCTTAGACATATAGCGGGTTTGGTCTGACATGGTTTGCATAAAATCAGCCATGGCGTGTGGGTCAAAGCCAGAGCGTCGTAATGTTTGCAAGCCAATACGGTCAGCTTCTTGCTCATTGGCTTGGGTAAAGCTTATCATGCCTTGCTGCACCCCAGCCATCGTGCTGGTTAATGCTGCAAAACCAGCTTGAGGGTTTGCCATGACTAACAGTAAAGAACCAATAGTCCCAGCAATCGCGAGAGGCGTGGTGCTCTTTTGGTCTTCCATCATTCGCGCAAGGTGCCTTTGTGTAACGTGAGATATTTCGTGCGCCATGACGGAGGCTAGCTGACTTTCATTTTGGCTGTACCGGAACAATGCGGAGTGCAGCACGACATTTCCCCCAAAATAGGCGTATGCGTTAATATTGGGGTTGTTAACTAAGTAGAACTTAAACGGTGTTTTAACTGAGTCGGCATTTTTCACTAACCGCATGCCAAGTTTGTTAACATATTGGGTTAACAGCGGGTCATAAATAAGAGGGGTGCTGGCACGTATTTGGCGTGTGATAGCATCTCCCATAATAATTTCTTGGTTGATACTAAGAGTGCCTCCCGCCGTCGTTCCTATATCGGGTAAGGTATCTTCAATTGCACTATAAGCAGGTAAAACTGCACCGTTCATTAGCGCAGCGATCATGAAAGCCAATAATGGACATTTTAAATTTTTCTTCATGAAACGTGAGTATCCCATACAACATTTTAATTTAGGGTAAGTACCGACTTTATTTCGGGTGTACTTTAAGTAAGGCACTTAAAAATGCGAAAAGTTTAAAACACATGATAGCAAAAGCTATCGTAAAATCTGTTCTTCGGTATAATTTTCGTTACTTTAGGAACTGTCCTTTGTGTTATTCCCCAGGAGCAATAAATGCTGGAATTGTTTTTACAGTGGTATCGTCGGCGTTTTGCGGACCCACAAGCCATAGCCCTCTTTACATTACTCGTATCGGGGTTTGTGATCATCTTCTTTTTCAGCAGTATACTGGCGCCATTGCTGGCGGCAATTGCTTTAGCTTATTTGCTTGAATGGCCAACAAACTTATTACAGCGCATAGGGCTATCCCGCTCAGTTTCTGTCGGTATCATTTTGACCTTGTTTGCAGGAATAAGTGCCATGGTTATTTTAATTATTGCGCCGACAGCATGGCAGCAAGGAATTAATTTGATGGCCGATCTACCAAATATGGTTAACAGGTTCAATGAATTTGCACAGAAACTTCCAGAACAATACCCTGCATTAGTGGATGTTGGCATCATCGATATGATGGCCGATAACCTCCGTAGCCGTATGTCAGGTATTGCAGATTCAGTGGTGAAAGCGTCAGTGGCTTCGTTAATTGGTATTTTTACTTTAGCCGTTTACTTAGTTCTCGTGCCATTGATGACATTCTTCCTTTTAAAAGATAAAGAACGTATTAGCAAAAGTTTTCTTAAATTGTTACCCAAAAACCGTTTGTTAGTAGGAAAAGTTTGGGTTGAAATGAATGAACAAATCACCAACTACTTACGAGGAAAAGTTACAGAAATGGTGATTGTTGGGGTGGCGACCTATTTATGTTTAGCTTATTTTGACTTGCGTTATTCCGTATTGTTATCGGTTCTAGTCGGCGTAGCGGTATTAATCCCTTATATTGGTGCGGTAGCGGCTACGATCCCTGTGGTGATTGTTGCACTCTTTCAGTTTGGTGTTGGCAGCGAATTTTGGTACTTAATGTTGGCATATTTAGTGATCCAAGGTTTGGATAGCAACGTTGTTGTGCCTTTATTGTTTTCTGAAGCGGTGAATTTACATCCACTTGTGATTATTTTATCGGTTGTGATCTTTGGTGGGTTATGGGGCTTTTGGGGGGTATTTTTTGCAATACCATTAGCAACGCTGATTAAAGCGGTTATCCATGTATGGCCGGAAGAAACAACAGAATCAACCAAATAGGTTAGGAATAGTGCTGTATGGGGGCATACAGCACTATGCCGTGATGATTAAGCGTGTGTATTAATGTAATCAAGCACGATTTCGTGGTGGTTACTGGTTTTAAAATTGTCAAAGACGTGTTCTATTTTCCCAGTAGGGTCAACGAGGAAGCTAATACGATGAATTCCATCATAGGTTTTCCCCATGAATTGTTTTTCACCCCAAACTCCAAATTGCTCACATACTTGGTGGTCTTCATCTGATAATAAAGTGAAGTTCAACATCTCTTTTTCAGCGAAACGAGACAGTTTTTCTGGCTTGTCTGTGCTAATACCTAATACTTCGACACCTTTCGCTTTAAGTGTATCCATTTCATCACGTAGACCACACGCTTGAACAGTACAGCCAGGTGTCATCGCTTTAGGATAAAAGTAAACTAATACGCGTTGACCCTGATAATCAGAAAGATTGATGAGCTCACCATCTTGGTCAGGAAGGCTAAATTGAGGCGCCTTATCACCGGCTTTCAATGGGTTCATTACATATATCTCCGTTAACTTTGCATATTGGGGTTGTTAACAATACTTATGTTGCCTTTGGCATTTAGCATTGTACACAGTTGTTGAAATTTATTTTTTATGATTATGCCATTATCGTCCAACGGATCGTGTGCAGTAATCTGAATTTCCAGTTGAGCGGGCATATCATTATTGGCTGGTTGTGTTTTAGAAACAAGCTCCGCGATATTACATTGAGAGGTTGTGAATAAATTTGTGAATTGCTCGACAATACGGGGTGCATCGTCAACAACAATATTCACTGTTACGGTTGATGGATAATAGGTTGTTTGGACACTCTGGGTTCTTTTCATTACGATGAGCAAGTCAAGCTCAGCACCTTTAGGTGGCAATGTCGCCTCTAAAAGGGTGATTGCATTCCAGCTGCCTGATAACATCATAATAAAGGTGAATTCCTTGCCAAACATCGCTAAGCGACTATCTTCAATATTACAGTCACACTCGCTGACGAGGCGTGTAATGGTATTCACAATGCCCGGACGATCTGTTCCCAGCGCAGTAATGACAAGAAATTGCTGTTCAGTCTTAGGCAAAGTCTATTCCTTAGTATTTTAATTATGTTAGTTAAATATTTGATTAGAATATAGCTATATAATTCGAGCACTAAAAACTGGCTAACTATAAAGGTAAGGAAACCATAAAAAAGGCAATCTGCCAAGAGGGGAAATAGACTCTTGCGAGAAATGTCAGTGAATTATTACTTCTATTTAAGTTAATGTCTTTGGCATTAACAAAATTCATTAAATTCTTGCTATTGAGTGGTTTTCTTCTTTGAAATGAAAAAGTAACATGGGGGTTCAATTATTGAGGGGTATCGCTATGGCTAATGGAAACGCAAATTATAAAGATTTTTTAACAGGAAGCATTGTTGCAGTCATTACACCAATGGATTCGGCAGGGCGTTTAGATAAAGCCAGTCTAAAAAAATTGGTGGATTACCATGTTGAAAGCGGAACAACGGCTATTGTTTCTGTTGGTACAACTGGCGAGTCAGCAACCTTAACACATAAAGAACATGTCGATGTCGTGAAAGCGACGCTCGAATTAGCGGATGGCCGTATTCCTATTATTGCAGGAGCGGGCGCAAACGCAACAGCAGAAGCTATTTCTCTAACAAATGATTTTGAAAACAGTGGCGTAGTTGCTTGCCTGACAGTAACACCTTATTATAATAGACCTTCTCAGGAAGGGTTATATCAGCACTTTAAAGCAATATCAGAAAACACCAGCTTGCCACAAATTCTTTATAATGTACCATCACGGACGGGCTGTGATATGTTGCCAGAAACCGTGGGGCGTTTAGCAAAACTGGCGAATATTGTTGCAATTAAAGAGGCAACAGGGAACTTAGCTAGGGTTCATCAAATCAAAGAACTGGTTGATGATGATTTTGTACTGCTAACAGGTGATGACGCAACAGCACTTGATTTCATGCAACTAGGTGGTAAAGGCGTTATTTCGGTCACATCCAACGTTGCTGCAGCGCAGATGGTAAAAATGTGTGACTTAGCGCTTGCAGGCAAATATACTGAGGCGCGTGAATTAAATAAAAAACTGATGGGGCTTCATCTTCAGTTATTTGTTGAACCAAATCCAATTCCAGCGAAGTGGGGCTGTCATCGCTTAGGTCTGATTTCAGATGGTACATTACGGTTGCCAATGACACCGTTAACCACCTCAGGCCAGCAAAAAGTTGAGGAAGCTTTGAGACTCGCTGGGTTACTGTAAAATTTAGGGAATTTTAATGGCAACATTATTGCAAAAATCGAAGGTTATGAAGGTTGCTGGCCTGTCACTTGTCGTGTTACTGGCAGCCTGCTCCAGCGATCAGCGCTATAAACGTCAGGTCAGTGGTGATGAGGAATATCTCAATGCTGCGCCATTGAAAGTGTTGAATGTGCCACAAGGGCTGACATTACCAGAACAAAATGGTGAGTATGACATCCCTAAAGCCACATCAACAGGGGCAATAGGAAAAGCGTTAGATATTCGTCCACCAGTACTGACAATTTCGCAATTAGCGGGCTCACGTACAGAGGATAGCGCGGAAGCAAGTCGTTTGTTGCTAGAAAATACACCTGAAAATAGTGCACTTTGGTCACAAGTTACGATGATCTTAGAGCAAAGAGGGATCCCAGTTTCATCTAAAGACGATGGTTCTCGCTCAATTGAAACCGATTGGGTTAAATGGGATCGTGCAGATGAAAACGTTCCAATTGAAAGCCGCCATAAAGTCACGGTACAACCCGAAAACGGTATGATGGCATTGACGGTAACAAGCTTAGGTTTACGTCAAGGCGGAGAGACAATTACCGATGTTGTCGAAACTCAACGATATAACAAACTGTTATTGAATGAATTAACCGATAACTTATATACATTACGTGATACTTCAAACAAAGGTAGCATTCAAAACGCGTATGGCATTATAGATGTTCAAACGGGTAGTGATGATACTGGCTTACCTTTAATTGTCGTTCGTGCACCATTTGACGCAGTATGGGAGCGTTTACCTCACACCTTAGAAAGTGTTGGTATGAAAGTGGGTGATCGTACACGTTCAAGTGGTTCTGTAATGGTGACTTACAAAGGTTTAAGCAGCTCAGAATGGCAGGCCTTGGGCATTGATGACCCAACTGTGCCAGAAGCAGACTATAAAGTGCAGGTCGGTGATTTAAATAACCGTAGCACACTGCAATTTATCACCACTAAAGGTGTGCCTTTAACACAGAAACAAAATGATGAAATGGTTGCAGCGCTGAAAGCAGCATTTAGTAAAGCACCCGCTAAAAAGTCATAATTCAACATTTTGAGATTGTTAATTAAACCGTAGCTTAAATACAAGCTGCGGTTTTTTTATTTAAATTGGATGGGGTTGTATTAGGGTAAAGATATTAAGTTTCATACGCATAGGCTGGTGGTTATCAGCTCTGTATTTTGTTTATTTCATGCTACTCGTAATCTATATACGTAGTTAGTTATTAAATAGCATTTCATCAATTTGAATTTTCCTTCTCTGGTAGGCTAATTTTATTTTTCATATTTCCACCTAAAACAAATGGACAAAAAATCAGTGTTTATGGTTAAGTAATCGTTTGCGTCTGCTCGGGAATTTTATTATCATGATTAGCAGTGAATTATAAAATATTGAATATCAGCGAGTTAGCGTTTCGCATGGTGATTTTCAGTAACTGACTGAAACAGAGCAGAAAATTAACAATGAATAGGCCATTTAGCTGGTTTTTGTTCTTCTGTTACTTATCTGAATCTGCTGTGCAGGTTGATTTTGTTTAGTTTAATCACATCTCTGGAGTGTGTAAGATGCAAAAGAAAGCTGAGTTGTATCGTGGTAAGGCAAAAACAGTCTATACCACAGAGGATCCTGATCTACTGGTTCTGGAGTTCCGTAATGATACATCAGCACTCGATGGTGAACGTATCGAGCAGTTTGACCGTAAAGGTATGGTAAATAACAAATTTAATCATTTCATTATGAGTAAATTAGAAGCCGCCGGTATTCCAACGCAAATGGAAGCATTGTTGTCTGACACAGAAGCTCTGGTGAAAAAGTTAGATATGGTGCCGGTTGAGTGTGTGATCCGTAACCGTGCAGCAGGTTCACTGGTAAAACGCTTAGGTGTTGAAGAGGGCATGGAATTAAATCCGCCACTATTCGACTTATTTTTAAAGGACGATGCCAAACATGACCCGATGGTGAATGAATCGTACTGTGAGACATTTGGCTGGGTGAGTAAAGAAAACTTGGCAAAAATGCGTGAGCTAAGCTACAAAGCCAATGAAGTGCTCAGTAAAATTTTTGCTGATGCAGGGTTAATCTTAGTCGATTTTAAACTGGAGTTTGGCTTGTATAAAGGCCAAGTGGTATTAGGCGATGAATTTTCCCCAGACGGTAGCCGTTTATGGGACAAAGAAACGCTAAATAAAATGGATAAAGACCGTTTTCGTCAGAGCCTTGGCGGCTTAATTGAGGCTTACGAAGAAGTCGCTCGTCGTATTGGCGTACAGTTAGATTAATCGATTTCCTATAATTTGAATGAAATTTTAGCCTGCATTGCAGGCTATTTTTTAGTTATAAACTCAAGGCGGCTATTGGCGGATCAAATGAGTGATCCATGAAGCGAGAGCGGTATCCGTGGCACTTATTTGTAGTTGCTGACTAAGTGACATCAATGTCGGTGCAGGAAGTGGGCTTTCAACTTGTAACTCAGGATGACCTAATACTTCCCGTGGTTGACCATCAGCAATTAGATTACCCTTTGATAGATGCAATACACGCTGAAAATGGCGGGCAACAAAATCAAGGTCGTGGCTGATGGAAACGACAGTTACCCCTTTTTTTCTTTGTAATGTCAGCCAATCTTCAAACTTTCGCATCCAAAAGGCATCAAAGTCACGGCTTGGTTCATCAAGCAGCAATAGCTTAGGGGAAACAGCCTCTAAACAGGCAACAGCAACCATCCTTCGCTGGCCTGCATGCAAATCTAAAGGGTGTTTATCCGCTACGTCGGATAGATGACAAATTTCAAGTGCCTGATGTACTCGGTCTTGAATATCACGTTTATGATATTTCTGGCGTTTTAAGCCAAACGCAATTTCATCACGCACACGACTATGAAAAATTTGTTTCTCAGCTTCTTGGAATAAAATGCCGATATGGTTGGCTCTTTGTGGTGAAGAGAGAAGGTTAAGCGGCTGGCTATCAAGCCGAATGTCGCCTTGTGTGGGGTGTAATAACCCCGCTAAAAGGCGCAACAATGTTGATTTTCCTGCACCATTATCCCCAACCAATGCAACCCATTCACCAGGGTGAATAGACAGAGATAAAGATTGTATATTATCAATAGTTGAATTTGGCCAACGATAACTCAGATTGTTAAGCAGTAACATATTGCTCCTTAAACATCTGTAGCAATTGCGCTTCATCGTGGGGAATATTTCCTTGCCAATGCCCAAATTTGACCAGCTCACCTACCACCCGCCATGCATCTGGCATATTGATTGTTTCAATAGCATCAAGAAAAATATCATTTAAACTGCCTGTTGCGACCATTTTCCCAGCTTCTTGAAAGGCTTGGCCTGTACTTAGCAAAAGGAATGAGCCACAGAAACGGATGGCCGGTAGTAAGTTACGTTCAAAAAAAATAATGCTGCAGCCCGTTTGTTCTGTATAGCATTGTAATTGGGCTAAAATGCGTTGTGTTGCACTTGGGGTTAGCCGACTAAACGCTTCATCGAGTAAAAGGAGTTTAGGCTGCATCGCTAATGCACTGGCTAACACAACGCGCTGTGCTTCACCGCCGGATAAGGTGGCAGGATGACGCGTTCGCAGTGCCTCACAAAATGTGAGTTCAATGGCTAGTTCAACTCGCTCACTAATTTCTTCGGGTGTTAAACCGAGGTTCTCGGGGCCGAATGCAATTTCCTGTTCAACGGTAAACGCGCAGCCTGAGAGTTGTAATTGGGGGGATTGCTGAACAAGTTGGCGTGAAATAGACACCTGAACCACCACGTTATCAGCTAAAGGTGCTTGCAATACCTCTGCGGTTCCTTCAATTTTTCCCTGGATGAGCTCATTGTGCCAACCGGCAAGTATTTGTGCTAACGTGCTTTTTCCACTGCCGTTACCACCTAATACACATAGCCATTGGCCTGCTTTAAGCGGAAGGTCAATCGGCCCTAATAAGGATTGCTCCGCACCTTGCGGAATGAAGCGCATTTGTTGTAAATTCACCACCACAGAGAGAGACCACCTTCAATAATAATTAACAAAACTAACCCATACCTAAGCAAGGCTTGGTGGGGGCTATCCACCGGTGGGTTCAATGTCGTGCGTTTAGTGCAATAGCGAAAGCCACGCATATCTAATGCAGCGCCACGAATACTCAGTTCACTCAAGGTATTACTGGCAAGTGGAAACAATAGGGCTGGTAACGATGTAATACGCTGCCAAAAGCGACCATCAAGAGGAACGCCTCTGGCTATTTGTGCTTCACGGATGGTGCTCAATTGTTGACGAAGTTGTTCGGCAAGTAATAATGGGCCAGCGAGTAGATAAGCGAAGCTCGCAGGTAAACGGCTAGCAAACAAAGCACGAATAAAGCGCTCAGTCGGTACATATTGCAGCCAAAGTTGAGAAGCACTAATAATTATCAATAACTTAAACCATAGCGCCAGCGCAAACTCAGGGCGGCTATTTTTTAAAGTGTCCCCGGTTAAGAGCTGAGCTAGCCAGCCTCCATGAATTAACCAAAGCCCTGCCGCCATGGGAAGCATAATCCACGCAACTATTTTCCAACGGTAGCGCGCAGGCCGCCAAAACAATAAAGCAGTGAAAGTGCTGCAACCTAGTACAATTAATGGCCAGCTCAGCGGTAAGAAAAGCGAACTTGCACTGAGCCAAAACCAAATTGTCAGCGAGGTGAAGGGGTGCATTTAACGGACCTTCGCCATATTTGGATAATTACGTTGAACACGTTCGGGTAATTGTCGAACCAGTAACCAAGCAATAATGGCAGAGGCTACTTTATCCGCAATATTGGCGCCTAATACCGTAATGGCCACAGATTCTAATAAGTTATCGCCAACTGCATGGAAATATGCGACAAAAAAATCAGCGCCGCTACCGGTTGTCCCCGCAAATAAGTAAGTGCGAATAGGAACGGCAACGATCATTAACGCAAAAGTAATCACAACACCGGATAAGATCACTCTTGGTAAGGTACGAAAACCGCCTGCACGAGCTAATAAGCCAGCACTCAGGCCAATCATCATCGCAACAGGCGCGAATGCAGCTGCAATTGGACCACTGAGTAAGCCCCATAATAAATTCGTGAGTAAGCCACTTAATAACGCAACCCAAGGGCCAGCCAATAATGCACAAATTAATGTTCCGAGCGAATCTAAAAATATTGGCAGTTTTAGCATCGAACTTAATTGGCCAATGACCATATTAATGGCAATAGAAAACACAATTAAAGTCAAAGTGCGACTAGATATAATCGACGTTTTACCCATGACAAAGTCATTCCTTACAGTAATAAAATAATAAAATTAACGAGAGGTGATAATAAGCTCTTCATAACCAGACAACGGGCAAGGCTCTCGAGTGAAATTAACTTTCTCAAGTTCCCCAATAACCAGCTCTAATGTGGTTCTAACCGTACAACCCGGCATCATATGGCCACCGAGGACTTTTCCTTGTTCATCGGAGACAGACAAATGCAGGTGTTCACCTTGGGCATCTAACGTGCCAATGAATGAAACAATTTCAAATTTACCAGTTATTTGAAAGGTATTCTCTTGGCCTGCAAAACGCAGAGCAACGTCAGTTAAGCTGCCGACACTACTGACAATAAATGCAGCTTGTAGGCCATACTGCTCAATTTTTTGTCTTAATGTTAAGATCACATCTTCGCCAGGGACTAAGCGGATGGCAATAAAACGAGCGTTTGAATAGGGTGATAAAAGTTGATTCATATTATTAATCCTAATAATTGTGCTTGCGCTAAGCGTCCCACAACCATTGAAATCACTAAAATTATAAATAATGCGAAGTTATGATTTTTCAGTATTAATTGTTCGTAATTATTATACGCAATTGAGATGGATTGTCTGGCGGTAAAGGTATTTCGGCCTATCTTCAGCAAAAGGCACCATAAGTTGGTTTTTATAATGATAAATATAAAAAAAAGGGAGAAGTAAAAAAATAAACAGTGATGAATATTCCGAATATTTAGCTTAAGTTTTGTCGATGGTCAGGATTATCCGTATTACCATGTTAATTTTTATTCAATTAAGGGTGTCACCGTCAGATATTCTGAGAGACTATTTTTCTAGAAGCATTAAATAGCGAATAAAAAATAGCTCAAATGTCACATTTTGGTTAATTAACTGTGCAGAGATAGTGGCTTATTATTAATTAAAAATATCGTTATAAAAATAAAAAGAGTTGGCGTTAATATTTGCTTCTTTGATAATGAGCCAATAACATGTTTTTAAGTCAGTCGATTGACTGCAAATAAATTATAATTGTGCGTTTTACAGGGACAAATCTATGAGTCATGTTGATCCAACACTAATCATTCTCTTGGTATTAGCTGGGTTAGGTATTATCAGTCATAATATGACAGTCACCCTTGCGATGCTATTTTTATTGGTAGTCAGAATAACACCATTGAATAATTATTTTCCATGGATTGAAAAATATGGTTTAACCATTGGCATACTTATCTTAACTATCGGCGTTATGACACCAATTGCGAGCGGCAAAATAACCGCTGGTGAGGTATTGAGCTCATTTTTGAATTGGAAATCGATTTTGGCAATTGTTATTGGCATCGCGGTTTCCTGGTTGGGTAGCCGAGGCGTCACATTAATGACCCATCAACCGTCTACCGTTGCAGGCTTACTTGTTGGAACCGTGATTGGCGTTGCCTTATTCCGTGGTGTGCCTGTAGGGCCTTTAATCGCAGCGGGGATATTGTCATTATTAATTGGTAAATCATAGCGTTATGATGTTGAAATTACTTCCTGCTATTATCGAACAATTGCATTTGGTTGGCATGCGTCGTCTTATGGTTCTTTCTGGCGACGATGCGTGGGTGGAACAGCAACTCAACCAACTGCAAGCTAGTATTGAGGGCGACTGGCTAACGATTTCATCAGACTTGCCTCACGGTGTTTCTCCTGAAAATGCCCATTTATTATTGGGCCGTGAATTTTTGCATGGCATCTTTGATGTACGTAAAGGTTTTCATAGTGAAGCACTCGCCATGCTGGCGGGCACGTTAAAAGCAGGGAGTTTGTTAATATTATGCACCGCACCTCAATCTGAGTGGGCGACAAATAATGATGTCGACAGCCTTCGCTGGAATGAACAATCGGGAGTGATCCCGACCCCGAATTTTGTTCATCACCTACAACGAACTTTCAAAGCATCCCCCGACATTTTATTTTATAAACAAGGGGATAATCCTAACTTCTCATTACTAAAAAACAAACCGTTATGGCAAGCACCTACAGGCCAGCCAACAAAACAACAACAACAAATAATTAGCCAATTATTAAGCGCAGAACATGGAGTTTGGGGCTTAATAGCGCCAAGAGGGCGGGGAAAATCGGCAATAGCAGGCATGTTAATACAACAATTTGGGGGGGAGTGTTGGTGCTGTGCCCCCGCCAAAGTGGCGACGGAAGTCTTAAGCCGACATGCAGGCCAATCGATTAACTTTTGGTCCCCTGATAGCTTATTAGCCTATTGCCGCAGCAATGAAAAAATAACAGCAGATTGGCTGATCATCGATGAAGCTTCCGCTATTCCTAATTATATATTACGAGAGCTGGTTGAGTATTTTCCCCGTGTTTTACTAACCACAACAGTCGATGGCTATGAGGGAACAGGGCGTGGTTTTATGTTGAAATTCTGCGCAAGCCTAACGCATTTCAGGTTATTGCAACTTGATAGCCCTATGCGTTATGCGGCTAATGACGCCTTAGAATCATGGGTTAATAGCGCTCTATTACTGCAAGAGCCCACCTCTCAAACGGTTATTACTGAAACTGTTGAATATAAAGCGTTAACTCAGGCGTCATTAGTAGAAAATAATGAAAAACTAAGCGCATTTTATGGTCTATTGATGAGCGCACACTATCGAACGTCACCATTAGATTTACGACGGCTATTGGATGCTCAGCAGCAACATTTTATGGTAGCAAAAACGGAGCTTCATGATTGTGCTTATTTAGGTGCATTATGGATGGTGGATGAAGGGCAACTAACCGAATCATTGAGCTGGCAAATATGGGCTGGGCTTCGTCGACCAAGAGGAAATTTAGTTGTCCAATCTTTAGCAGCTCATAGTTATTTCCCCATTGCGGCACAATGGCTATCTCGCCGAGTGATGCGTATTGCCGTTGATGCGAACTACCGTAGGCGCCAAATTGGTTTAACGCTTTTAGAAAAACAGAAAGCAATTGCTACAGAGCAAGGGTTAGATTTTTTATCGGTTAGTTTTGGATTAACACCAGACTTAGTCGCATTTTGGCAAAAAGCGGGCTTTCGGTTAATACGAATAGGTTCGCATAAAGAAGCCAGTAGTGGCTGTTTTACCGCGATGGCTATTTTACCTATTTCAAACCGTGCATACCAACTTTGTGAACAGGGGGAGTTACGGCTAGAACGTGACCTATATTGGCGCAGTGATTTACAAGAGTTTGCTTTCACAACAGACTCACAACAGCAATTAACGGCAGATGATTGGGTTGAACTCATCGGGTTTAGTGAGTTTAAACGGCCCATTTCTGCGAGTGAAAGTGCGATCCTGCGTTTATTGAAGGAAGAAAAAAACGGGCTTTCGCTTCTCAGACGGCACTTTGTGTCATGTGAACCCATCGCACAGATTTGCGCAGATGTTGGTATAACAGGGCAAAAGCAATGGCTACAACGAGTAAGAGAAGAGGTTGGTATACAGGTAAAACAATACCAACCCACGCTGTTAGCGGAGATAAAGCAAAAAGTTATTTCTTCTTGTCTTTAGGCCAATCGTCTTCATCATCCCAAAGGTGGTTATTATCTTGATGTGGGGGGATCTCTGGTTTGTCATCTAAAAACTTTTTGGGATCCAATTTCATCATTTCTTTGACTGAATTCCAGATAAGCCCCACTAACAATAGTATGATTATCCACCAGTAGTCTGCTAACCATTGCATACATTACCTTCCATTCGTCATTCTTTGAGCTGTCTGTGCGTTGATATCGTTCAGTTACCCTAGTCACATACTTTTGTATGCTCCTAGGGATGCCCTCACTCATCGCCTTCATACAACTCAAATAATTTAGAATGGGTTGATAGAGCCATTCTTTGAGCTGTTTGTGCGTTGATATCGTTCAGTTACCCTAGTCACATACTTTTGTATGCTCCTAGGGATGCCCTCACTCATCGCCTTCATACAACTCAAATAATTTAGAATGGGTTGATAGAGCCATTCTTTGAGCTGTCTGTGCGTTGATATCGCTTAGTTACCCTAGTCATTGCTAGTAATAATCATTCCAACAGGCAAAAGCGACTTTTCATTAAGCGTGTTTACCATTAGAGTATACCATTGATATTATTATGAGTTACCACAAATTTTATGCGGTTTTTACCATTTAATTTATCTATTAGAGAGGAGGAGTAATTTTGAAAAAATTGTTCCTCATTGTTATTGGGTGGTTAGCTGTTGCGCTGGCATTTGCCGGCGTCGTTCTGCCGGTTTTGCCGACTACGCCTTTCTTATTGCTGGCGGCATGGTGCTTTTCTCGTTCATCTCCACGCTTTCATCATTGGTTATTATACCGCTCTTGGTTTGGGGGGTATATCCGTCATTGGCAAAAGCACAGAGGGCTACCTAAAGGGGCAAAACCCAAAGCAATTATATTGATAATACTCACTTTTTCATTATCAATCTGGGTTGTTAGTTATGTATGGTTAAAAATTGGCTTATTGGCACTGTTGTGTTGGCTGCTTATTTTTATGTATCGACTTCCCGTTGTTGATGAACAAATTTCGACTAAAAATAAAAAAGCCTCATAAATTATGTCATGTAGTCTATGAGGCGTGATAGAAGTTGCTTTGCTAACTTTGGGGTTATTCAGGAACTCTAATATAGCGTTCGAATACATAATCTAAATTACTGTTTAACCAGTTTTTCCCGCAAATATCCTCTTGTTCTAGAACTTGCTTAATCACTTCTGGCGTCAATAGTTGTTCCGCTTCATGGGATAACGGCCAGTAGCTAATATGCCAAGGTTCATAGGCGACCCCTGCATTTTTGGCAGTAAAAGGGCGATAAAAATCAAATGTTGCCATATTATCCGTGAGCCAGTGATTTAGTTCAGCAAGGTAGCCGCCAGTTTCATACTCCCAAGGTTCTAACTGCAATGTTTGCCCTGCAGGGATACGTAAAGGATCATACACGTCTATTTCGGTTCCCCAATGATGACGGCTTGCACCGGGTAAGGCAGACCAATGCAAAATCGCCTCACAAAGCTCACCTTCAGAAAGGGCTGTAATATCTAGAGGTTGGCTCTGTGCATCAAGAACAGGGCGGAGGCCGGTGAATTTTTCATTCCAAATTAACTGTTGACGTGAAAAATCACGAAATGCACTTGCTGATTGTAACTTGAAACCCGCTTTTGCCGCCGCTTGTTGCATGGCTAAAAATGCTTTGGTGGCATTAAACTGTAGGCGGTGAGAGCCGCCAAGCGTCACTAAGTGGTCAGTTGAACGGCCCGTTAACATTGCGATGGTGATCATAATAACAATAACTCCATGACCCGTTCATAAATTAAAGCCAGTTGTTGCAAGTCTTTGACACTAACGCATTCATCAACTTTATGAATGGTGGCATTCAATGGGCCAAGCTCAATCACTTGAGTTCCCATTTGGGCGATAAAACGGCCATCCGAAGTTCCCCCACTTGTTGATAGCTCTGCATTAAGACCTGTCAGTTCATGAATTGCTTGCAGAGTTGCAGTGACAAGCTCTTGTTTTTCAGTCAAAAATGGCTGCCCAGATAATGACCATTCAACTTTGTATGTAAGGCCATGGCGGTCTAACATATTAGTGACCCTGTCACGTATCTGTGTGTCAGTCAATTCTGTGCTGAAACGAAAATTAAATTGAACAAATAACTCACCAGGGATCACATTACTTGCCCCAGTACCTGCATGGATATTGGCAATTTGCATGGTGGTGGCAGGGAAGAACTCATTGCCGTTATCCCAGACAGTTGAGGTGAGCTCTTGCAAAAAAGCGGTTGAGCGGTGCACCGGGTTGTCCGCTAAATGTGGATAGGCAACGTGTCCCTGTGTACCCAAAATAGTTAAATTTGCGGTAATTGAGCCTCTTCGTCCATTTTTTATGATGTCGCCTAATTGCGATTGGCTTGACGGTTCACCGACTAAACAGTAATCAACGCGCTCATTACGTGCCATTAATGTTTCAACAACTTTAACTGTGCCATCCAACGCAGCTGCTTCTTCATCAGATGTGATTAAAAATGCCAATCTTCCCTGATGATGAGGGTGTTTCTTAACAAAGCGCTCTGCTGCGACAACCATTGCTGCGACTGAGCCTTTCATATCAGCAGTACCACGGCCATACAAATGTTGATTAATAATTGTTGGGGTAAACGGTGGCGTCTGCCAATTTTCGCTATTGCCTGCTGGCACAACATCGGTATGACCTGCGAATGCAAGGGTTGGCCCCTGAGTACCTCGGTGTGCCCAAAAATTCAATGTGTCACCAAAATGCATGGGTTCAACAGTAAAACCAAGTTGGTTTAAGCGCTCGGTCAGTATTGCTTGGCAGCCTTGGTCATCAGGGCTGATAGAAGGGCGAGTAATTAATTCTTTGGCAAGCTGAATAACGGGGCAATCCATCATATTTACCTGTTCATCGAATGAAGTTTTGGTAGTCATTAGCGTTAAACCCAACTAAGTATTGGTTATCTGGCGAAACAAGTACGGGCCTTTTGATCATGGCAGGCTCTGCAAGTAGTACTTTTTTTGCACTGTCTGCGTCAACAACTGCATTTTTTTCATCATCAGTCAGTTTACGCCACGTTGTTCCTCGCTTATTGACTAACACTTCCCAATCAATATGTTTCATAAAAGTAGAAAGTAATTCATCGCTAATACCATCAACGCGATAATCATGAAATTGATAGTTAATGCCATTGTCTTCTAAGTAACGGCGTGCTTTTTTAATGGTGTCACAGTTTTTAATTCCGTACATAATATAAGGCGCATTAGGTGTGTTGGGCATATGATTTTCCTCAAAAAACTAGCGATAACTCTTACATAATGAGGCAAAAATCACTTGGGATCTAGCCCAAACTTGAGAAATATATAATAACCTTATAATTAAAATCTATATGATTTAACCTCGACAATTAGTATATTAGACAAAATTATCTTGACCGCATATAAATTAAGCTAGCTTCGAGACGAGAGCGAACGCGTAACTTTTTAAGAATATTTCGAATATGAACTTTAACGGTTTCCTCTGAAATAAAAAGTAAATTAGATATTTCACGGTTTTTTAAGCCCACAGCCATTTCATGTAAAATTTCAGATTCTCGTTTCGTCAGTGCTGATAGCGGGTCATTATAATTATGACGTGAAATAAGATGTTGATATATTTTTTCACTAAAAACCAATTGCCCTCTAGAAGCCTTTTTCATGCTATAAAATAACATGTCAAGTTCACTGCTTTTCAATAAATAACCTTGTGCACCAGCATCAATAGCACCATATATATCTGTTTTAATTGTTGAAGCCGATAATACTAGTAAGTAACTATCATTGCAGTGTTTGCGAAGTAATCGCATGGTTTCAAATGTTTTAATACCTTGAATATTGGTATCGATGATAATGAGATTAGGTTGTAGGTGCCTTGCTATACTGAGGGCTTCGTAACAACAAGCGCACTCAGCTGTAATACTAAAGTGTGTATCAGTATTTATGAGCTGACGCAATCCCAAGCGTATAATCGGGTGCTCATCAATAATCATTACTGTATATTTAGACATAGAGGGTTCCTTTTTTATGTCTCAAACGCCAAAGCCTATTTAGGTATTCCTATAAAATAGATAATTTGATTTCAATATATTCATTATGTTTAATTGGTATATTAATAATTATAAAACTAGTGTGCTATATTATTAATATTACTTATTTAATTAATTCCTATAGCCATATTGGTAAAGTAAGGCGTTTGTCGATAATACATTAAAATAAGGAAATTCATATCTAATATTTAAATTAATATTAAGGGGGGTGATTTTAAAACGGAATTACACAGTGTTGTTAGGTAATTAATTATTTATATATATTACCATCATGAAATTAACGATAAATTAAAAAGATATAGCGATAGCATGAAAAATAATTAAAGTGATTACGTTTTACTCTAATAGTGGGCTAACTCTATTGTCGCTGAAAGGCTGTAACTGAAAGATTTTTCTGGAAATTGCAGGTATGATCATGATTTGCTAGTGAGATGTGTTTATACTGTTATCGCTCTTACCTTACTTATATTGAAAGGACTTGACGATGGATGATAAATTAAAACAAAGTGCTCTTGATTTTCATGAGTTTCCACATCCTGGGAAAATTACGGTTACCCCAACTAAACCCCTAACAACCCAGAGAGACCTCGCATTAGCATATTCACCAGGTGTTGCAGTGCCATGTCTTGAAATTGCAGATGACCCACTTAAAGCTTATCGTTACACCGCTAAAGGTAACCTTGTCGGGGTGGTGTCTAATGGTACTGCTGTCCTTGGGTTAGGGAATATCGGTGCATTGGCTGGTAAGCCCGTCATGGAAGGGAAAGGTGTACTATTTAAAAAGTTTTCTGGCGTTGATGTCTTTGATATTGAAGTTGATGAAACCGATCCAGACAAGCTCGTGGATATCATAGCATCTCTTGAGCCGACGTTTGGCGGTATTAACTTAGAAGATATCAAAGCACCAGAATGCTTTTATATTGAACAAAAACTCCGTGAGCGGATGAAAATCCCTGTATTCCATGATGACCAGCACGGAACGGCGATCATCTGTACTGCCGCTGTCATTAATGGGTTACGGATTGTCAAAAAAGAGATTGGTGATGTTCGCCTAGTGGTTTCTGGCGCAGGGGCAGCATCAATCGCTTGTATGAATCTATTAGTCGCATTAGGGTTGAAACGCGAACATATCACTGTCTGTGATTCAAAAGGGGTGATTTATAAAGGCCGTGACGAGCGCATGGATGTGACTAAAGCCGCGTATGCAATTGACGATAACGGTCAGCGCACTTTAGCTGATGCGATCCCTAATGCAGATATTTTCTTAGGTTGTTCGGGGCCTCGTCTTTTAACGCCAGAAATGGTGAAAACCATGGCAAAAGATCCACTGATCTTAGCATTGGCTAACCCTGAGCCCGAAATTTTGCCACCGTTAGCAAAAGAAGTTCGTCCTGATGCCATCATTTGTACCGGTCGCTCTGATTACCCAAATCAGGTTAATAACGTGTTATGTTTCCCATTCATTTTCCGCGGTGCGCTAGACGTTGGCGCAACAACGATTAATGAAGAGATGAAACTGGCTTGTGTGTATGCCATTGCAGACCTGGCATTGGCAGAGCAAAGCGAAGAAGTCGCCTCTGCGTATGGCAACCAAGATCTATTCTTTGGCCCTGAATATATTATTCCGAAACCATTTGATCCACGTTTGATTGTTAAAATCGCACCTGCTGTGGCTAAAGCGGCAATGGACTCAGGGGTAGCAACACGTCCAATTGAAGATTTCGATGCTTATATCGAAAAATTAAACCAATTTGTTTATAAAACAAACTTATTTATGAAGCCAATTTTCTCCCAAGCGAAGACTGCGAAAAAACGCATTGTTTTAGCCGAAGGGGAAGAGGAACGTGTATTACATGCCACTCAAGAGCTGGTTTCTTTAGGTTTAGCTTTCCCAGTCTTAGTTGGGCGCCCAAGTGTGATTGAAATGCGTATTCAAAAACTTGGCCTACATATTGAGTTAGGTAAAGATTTTGAAGTGGTCAATAATGAAAATGACCCGCGTTATAAAGAGTATTGGCAAGAATATTACCAAATCATGAAACGTCGTGGTGTTTCCCAAGAAATGGCGCGCCGTGCAGTGATTAATAACCCAACCCTAATTGGTGGGATCATGGTGTTACGTGGTGAAGCTGACGGGATGATTTGTGGTACTGTCGGCAGTTATGGCGAACACTACGAAGTGGTTAAAGAACTGTTTGGTTTCCGCGAAGGTGTGCACACCGCTGGTGCAATGAACGCATTATTACTGCCAACGGGGAATACATTCATTGCAGATACTTATGTCAATGAAGACCCTTCACCGGAAGAGCTAACTGAAATCACATTAATGGCTGCTGATACAGTACGTCGCTTTGGTATTGAGCCAAAAGTAGCTCTGTTATCGCGTTCTAGCTTTGGTTCTTCAGACTGTGCTTCAGCACAAAAAATGCGTGATACGCTGTCGATGATCAAAGCCCGTGACCCACATCTTGAAATTGATGGTGAAATGCATGCGGATGCCGCATTAATTGAGTCTATCCGTAAAGATGTGATGCCTGATAGCCCATTAAAAGGTTCAGCAAATTTATTAATAATGCCAAATATGGAAGCCGCACGTATTAGTTATAACTTACTTCGTGTGACTAGCTCTGATGGTGTGACTGTCGGGCCAGTGTTGATGGGTGTTGCGAAACCTGTGCATATTTTGACACCAATTGCGTCGGTACGCCGTATCGTGAATATGGTTGCTTTAGCGGTTGTTGAGGCTCAAACAAATCCTCTCTAACGGGTAATTTAGTTAGTCTCTTTTAAAGGCTTCTATGGTTTCATAGTGGCCTTTTTTATTGAAAATGATTCTCATTATCTGTATCTTGTGGGTTTGACTACACAAGACGGAAAGCATAATGATTTCAATTAGATTGACCTCTCGAATAGCCACTTTGATGGTTGGGTTATTCTTTCTTATTGGTTGTACACAAAAAGTTGAACCGACAACCGTACAATTAGATAACCAACTAACAGTTAGTAACCAAATTATTGACTTAGCAACAGGTAAGTCTTTAACACCTCAGCAATTAATTGAGCAGCTTGCTCAATCTCCACGCGTGATTGTGGGCGAAAAACATGATAACCATTATCACCACCAAATTGAGCAGTGGCTTGCACAAGAAATGCCTAAAATACGGCCTCAAGGTGCGATCCTACTTGAGATGTTGACACCTTCACAGCAAAAAGGCGTGAGCCGTGTGCAGGCACAGATGCAAAGTAATCCCTATATTCGTGACGAAAAGTTACAGTCTGCCTTAAATTGGAATACTGGCTGGCCTTGGGAACAATATGGGGCTTTAATCCGCCATTTGCTGAGCTCACCTTATCCACTACTGTCTGCAAATTTAGATAAAGAAGAGGTGCTTTTCGCCTATGCTAACCCGTCATCGATAACGGGGCAGTATTCTACTCAACCTATTGTTCAAGAACTTATCAGCAAAACAATTGAAAGTTCGCATGGTGGAGAACTGACGCCTGAACAAGTCGAAAAAATGACATTTATACAGCAGCTGCGTGACCGCCGTATGGCAGAGTCGTTATTAAATGCGCCTACACCAGCGCTTCTGTTCGCCGGTGGCTACCATGCAACAAGGGCTATTGGTGTCCCCTTGCATGTGCAAGATCTCGCCCCTGATGAACCAATGAAAGTGTTAATTATTTCGGAAAGAGGGGAAGAAATAGACCACTTACATGCGGATTTTGTGTGGTATACACCTAAATGATGACTAAATAATAGCAACCTAATGATTTCAAAAAAGTTAATTTTGTGAAGTAATCTTTATTTTCATTAAGAAATGATTTCCATTTTCATTTGTTATTAATTATCATTTGCGTTTATGTGAGAGTACGTAAGTATGTAAGATAAAAATGAGCATAACAACATTTGAAAATGAATATTTAAAGCGAACGACAAAGATGAGTGGGTGGTTCGCATTGGCAATCGCTCTTCATGTTGTGGTTGTTGGGGTGTATATCTGGGTAACTCACAATCAACAATGGGAAGAGTTATTGCCACCGCCATCCGTGGTTATGGAGATTTCGATTGAATCGCAAGCGGAGCAGCTAACGGAAGTTAACATTGGTCAGTTACAAGAGTTATCGGTGGCAAGTCAGGCCCATGAAATGCCATCAGAGGAAAAGATTATACCGCCATTGGCTGTCAATGAGCAGGCAGAAGTGCAAGTGGCTAAGGCGGTGAGTAAACAGCGAACAGTTGAAGTTAAAAAACAAAAGCGTGAAAAACAGACGGTTGAACAAAAACAAGCGACTGATTCAAAGGCCAATGATGCTCCTGTCACCAGTGATGCGGCAGCACCACGACAGACTCAGAAAGTTGCCGCAGAGTTTAACAGCCAGTCACAATCGATAGATAACGCGAAGCGGCTGTGGGAAGCTCAAGTATTGGGGAAATTAAATAAATACAAGCGGTTCCCTGAAGAGGCCGTAAGGCGAGGGCGAGTTGGTCAATCAACCGTGACATTTACGGTTGATCCACAAGGCTTTTTGCTTGCTAGCGACTTGGTGAATTCATCTGGAACGCGGTCGTTGGATAGAGAAGCGTTGCAGGTGCTATCAAGGGCAGCACCGTTGCCTGAACCACCGGCCGAAATTTTAATGAATGGGCGGGTAACAGTCAGGATCCCTATTGATTTTACTCTTAATGAAAAATAGATTGGATTAATTATGCGTAATAAACTCACTGAGTTTTGTCTTATTACATCACTTGGTTTATATGCAGCAACGAGTGCTGCGGAGGAAAGAATGTCAGCGCCAATAGCCAAAAAACAGCCTCATACCATTACCACTCACGGAGATGCCCGTGTTGATAACTACTATTGGTTAAGAGATGACCAGCGTGAGTCTCCAGACGTTATCGAATATTTAACGCAAGAAAATAATTATACGCAGCAACAACTTGAAAAAGGTGAGCCGTTAAAAAAAGAAATTTACGATGAACTTTTTTCACGTATGAAGCAGGACGATGAATCAGTTCCTTATAATTATAATGGTTATACTTACCGCTCTCGAGTGGTTGCAGGTAAAAACTACTCTATCTATGAAAGGCGTCCGGTAAATAGCCAGGGTGAATGGGTTGTATTAGTTGATGGTAATGAACGTGCAGAAGGCACTGAATATTATCGTATGGGCGCATTAGCTATTTCGCCAGATAATACCACTCTTGCCATTGCTGAAGATCGCCAAGGGCGTAATGAATTTGTCGTGTCATTTCGCAAAATTGATGAGAGCGAGTGGCAAGAAAATGTGTTAACCAATACATCAGGTAATATTGTTTGGGCCAATGACAACCAAACGCTATTCTATGTGAATAAGGACAAGCAAACATTGCTTCCTTATCAAGTCGTTAGGCACCAATATGGTACACAGCAAACTCAAGACAAACTGGTGTATGAAGAAAAGGATGATACTTTTTACGTTAGTTTAGCGAAATCGACGTCAAAAGATTTTATTTTAATAGGTATCACGAGTACTGAAACTTCTGAATATCGGTTAATTGATGCAAATCAGCCACAAAATGACGCTAAAATCTTAAAACCACGTCAAGTTGGGGTTGAGTACTATCCTGATCATTTCAATGGTAAATTTTACATTCGTTCTAATCACCAACACCCATTATTTGGTTTATATATTGTAGATAATATTTCAGCGCCGTGGGCAAGCTTTATAGCCCCACGTGATGGGGTTGATCTTGAAGGTTTTGCTTTATTTAATAATTGGTTAGTTGTAGAAGAGCGCCAAAATGGCTTAGTAAATATTCGCCAAATCAGCTGGTTAACGCATAAAGAAAACCAAGTGAGCTTTGATGACCCAACGTATATGGCATGGATTAGTAATAACCCTGAGCCTGATACAGACACACTACGCTACGGCTACTCATCAATGACCACACCGTCTTCAGTATATGAAATTAATATGCTGACTCAAGAAGAACAGCTTTTAAAACAAGAAGAAGTTAAAGATTTTAATAAGCAAAACTACCAAAGTGAGCGTATTTGGGTTACCGCACAAGATGGAGTAAAAGTTCCGGTTTCCTTGGTTTATCGTAAAGATCTCTTCAAACATGGCCAAAATCCATTGTTAGTCTATGGTTATGGCGCTTATGGGTATGGCATTGATCCTTCATTTAGCTCATCTCGTTTGTCTTTACTGGATCGTGGTTTTGTTTACGCGATTGCACATATTCGTGGTGGTGGTGATTTAGGTAAAAATTGGTACATACAAGGCAAAACAATCCACAAGATGAATACATTTACTGACTTTATTGATGCAACCAAAGGGTTATTATCAGAAGGTTATGGTAAAGCAGGACATGTGTATGCCATGGGGGGTAGTGCGGGTGGCTTATTAATGGGCGCAGTAGTGAACATGGCACCTAATTTATACGAGGGGTTGTTTCCGCGGTTCCATTTGTGGATGTAGTGACCACAATGTTAGACCCATCAATTCCGCTGACCACCGGGGAATACGATGAGTGGGGTAACCCTGAAAATGAAGAAGATTACTGGCGAATTAAAGCGTATAGCCCTTATGATAATATCAAAGCACAACATTACCCACATATTTTAGTGACGACAGGGCTACATGACTCACAAGTTCAATATTGGGAACCTGCAAAATGGGTGGCTAAATTGCGAGATATTAAGCAAGGCAACTCATTATTATTAGAAACGAATATGAATGCAGGGCATGGTGGTAAATCGGGCCGCTTTAATGCATTAGATGATATTGCCCAAGAATATAGCTTTATTCTTATGCTTGAAAATAAAGATAAATATTTCCCTTATTTAAAATAATAATTAACCTATAAAAACTAGGTTATTTCAGGCCAACAACAATATTAATGACATTGTTGTTGAGCCTTTTCACAGGCTTTATTTGCTCTGTGTTAGCAGTGTGAGCGTATGACACACAGTACGTTTACAGGAATGGTTTAATGAATAATAAAACAATAATTATGGTTGCTGGTATTATTACGACTAGCTACCAAGGGATTGCTTTGGCTGAAAATACACAGCAGCAAAATAAGCAGAAAGAGGGTGTGGTTAATTTTAGCCAATTAAAAGTTTCGGGTGCGCAGAAACAAACGCCATTAGTCAAAGCATTGGAAAAACCGGGTGCTTATAGCGCGGTTGGTACGGAAAATAAATTGCAGTCGATGGATAAAATTATCCGTACCATGCCCGGTACCTATACTCAAATGGATGCCAGTCAAGGTACGGTAAATGTCAATATTCGCGGGTTAAGTGGCTTTGGTCGCGTGAATATGATGGTTGATGGTGTCACGCAAAGTTATTATGGTAATTCCCCAAGTAAGTACACTCACGGAATGCAGCCAAGTAATGATTTTGGCTCATTAATAGATCCTAACTTTATAGTGGCTGTGGAAGTAGAGAAAGGTCAGCTCAATGGCAGCAACAGCGTCAATGCACTGGCGGGGAGTGCTAATTTTCGCACTATCGGTATTGATGATGTGATCTTCAACAACAATTTATATGGCCTGCGTAGTAAAGCTAGCTGGGGAGATAATGGCCTCGGTTATAACGGGATGGTTGCGGTTGCGGGGAAGACATTATTACAAGATGATGGCTACTTTGGTGGTTTAATTGCAATTAGCGGTCATAATATTCCTGGTAGTTATAAGAATGGCGATGGGTTTGATAGTGATGAATTTGCCACAGATCCCTCATTCAAACAAAAGCCACAATCTCAATTGGCAAAGTTAAAATATAAACCGAATGACAGCCATGAATTAGAATTCAGTGGTCGTTTCTTGCAAAATAAACTAACCAGCAGAAAGATTAACAGTGATGATTATTATCTTAAATATAAATACACCCCATTAAATGAATTAATTGATGTGGAAATATTGGCAAGCCATGGAAATAATGAGCAAAAACTCCAAGGTGATCCTATTGGTGGTGCATATAGAGATGCCATCTCTAAAAATAAATCCGATAGTATTAATTTATCCAATACAAGCCATTTTTCTTATGGAGATGTGGATTATAAATGGCAAGTTGGCTCGAAATTAATGAAAACCAAATACAGTAAAGTTGCTCAGCCAGTTGAAGATCCAAACACTCAGATCAACAATCCATTTGCGCCAAGTGGAAAACAAGATATCGCGAGCCTATATACCCAATTTGAAGCAAAGTATGATATTTATACAGCGGTATTTGACCTTAATTACCTCAATTATAATGTGAAGGGCTATAAACCTGAGTGTGATGCAACAGAGAAATGTTTTCCTCAAGAAGCCAGTAATCTGAATATTAAAGATAGCGGTATTAACCCGGGTATCTTGTTATCCGCGCAACCTATTCCTGAATTCCAACCCTTTGTTAGCTATGCTCATTCAATGCGAGCGCCAAATTCACAAGAAGCTTTTTTCTCCTCAAATGGTGGTCAGAGCATGAATCCATTTCTTAAAGGTGAAAAATCGAAAACGTGGCAGGTTGGCTTTAATAGCTTAAAACCTGATTTAGTGGTGGAGGGCGACCAATTTAATCTAAAAGCATTGTGGTTTCATACTCAGGTTAAAGATTACATCACAAGTAAGGCTTTCATTCTTTGTCGTTCCAATCCACAGGATGAATTTGATTGGTGTTTAGTCAATGATGATGTATGGGATAAAGAGAATCCAACCATGTCTCAGCGAGCAGAAATGTATGTGAATGACCACCGAAATGTGAATCTGCGAGGGTATGAATTGCAAGCCAACTATGATGCAGGAGTATTTTACTCAATGATTTCCTATACCAAAGAGTCAGGGAAACAACCGGTTTCTATTAATAGTACCTCTGCATTTAGTGCTGGAGACTTTACGCAATTACCCGACTATTACCTAACATTAGACTCAGGTGTGCGTTTGCTGGATGAAAAGCTGACACTGGGTTCAACGATAACGTGGACAGGGCCGTCTAAGCGGATTAGCCCAATTCTTGATGCCGACCAAAATGGTGATGCGATGACGGAAAAATACGAAAAACAGCCAACCATTATTGATGTATATGCAGATTATGAAATCAATAAAAACGTTAAGTTGATGATGACCATTAACAATGTGACAAATAAAAACTATACCGATGCATTAAATCGTGCAAATTCGGGTGCAATTATGGAAGAACGAGGACGAAATAACGAAACGGGTAGAGGGCGTACCTATATGATAGGTGGACAGGTGCGTTTCTAATCAACATATAAATTTAACACCACTTATCTCGTTATTTTTATCGAGATAAGTGGATAAAATAATTATTTCGATACTCTTTTGGCTTTAACCTTCTCAATGTGGGTGACTTGGCTTTCAACCCAGCCATCATTAAGGCGAGTTCTCAGTGGTTGACCAACTTTCACTTGGCTGGTTTTTTTCAACACGGTGCCTTTAGAGGTTTCACTTATACTAAACCCGCGAGCTAGGGTCGCTAATGGGCTAACCGCTTCCATTTTCGAACAAGCCACTGCGAAACGTTGGCGGTAACTATTAACCAAACTCGTGACCATATTCTGCAAATGATACTGTGTCTGCTGCAACTGACGCTGCTGTTTTTGCAATTGAGGACGCAAATCATTTTGCAGTAAACGACGATTAATTTTCTCGAATTTAGCCGTTGAACTTTGTAGTTGCCGCGTCATCGACTGCGTCAGCTTTTGCTGCAATAGATTGAGTTGGTTATGTTGCCTCGCCAACCGCAATTGCGGGTGCTGTTGTTGTAGGCGATGATGCAAGCGTGCGAATCTTTGTTGTTGACCTGCTATATAGTAATCCACCGCTATTTCAAGGTGTTGCTGCGCTGATTTTAGCTGGCGGAGCATTTCCAATTGATTACGGCTAACAAGCTCAGCGGCCGCCGATGGGGTTGGCGCTCTTACGTCCGCGACATAGTCGGCAATGGTCACATCGGTCTCATGGCCAACAGCGCTAATTATAGGCAGTTGACTAGAAAAAATGGCTCTAGCAACGATTTCTTCATTAAATGCCCATAAATCTTCAAGTGAGCCGCCACCGCGACCGACGATCAACACATCACACTCTTGACGTAGGTTTGCTAGCTCAATCATTCGAGCAATTTGTGCTGGCGCCATCTCACCTTGAACGGCCGTTGGGTAGATGATGATAGGCAGGGAAGGGTCACGACGACGCAAAATATTTAAAATGTCATGCAGTGCCGCACCCGTTGCTGAGGTAATGATACCGACAGATTTAGCCGGGCTAGGGAGCGGTTTTTTATGAATAATATCAAATAAGCCTTGTGCGCTTAGCGTTTGTTTTAATAGCTCAAAACGCTGTTGTAGTAAGCCTTCACCAGCTGGCTGCATGCTTTCAAGAATTAATTGATAGTCGCCTCGCGGCTCATATAAGGTGACGGTCGCTCTGACTAACACCTGTTGGCCATTCTGAGGACGGAAAGTGACTCGCGCATTTTGCCCACGGAACATGGCTGCACGAACCTGAGCCCGATCATCTTTTAAGGTGAGATACCAATGACCGGAACTTGGCTGCGAAAAATTAGAAATTTCTGCGGTTAGCCAAATACGACCCATTTGGTTATCAAGAAGTTCTCGAACTGTCTGGTTAAGCTTGCTAACAGAGTAAATTGCGCTATTTTGTGATGTCGACATGTGAGCCAGATCAAATTTTAAAACAATGACTTAATCGATAGATACTAACGCAGCCATAAGAGTTATCAAGTTTTTTTTCAAAAAAACGCTGGAAGCAACCGTTTTCGGTGTGTATAATGCCGCGGCAATATTTTATACCTTTCCATAACGCTGCCTGGTGGGATATTGCCTATGTTACGCATTAAAAAAGAAGCACTAACTTTCGACGACGTTTTACTCGTTCCTGCACACTCAACGGTATTACCAAATACTGCAGACTTATCAACTCAACTGACTGCAAACATCCGCCTGAACATTCCTATGCTTTCTGCAGCCATGGATACTGTCACTGAATCTGATCTTGCTATCGCATTGGCACAAGAAGGTGGCATTGGCTTCATCCATAAAAACATGACTATCGAGCGCCAAGCGGAAGAAGTTCGCCGTGTGAAAAAGCATGAAAGTGGTGTGGTTACTGACCCTGTCACCGTAACGCCAGATACGACCATTCGTGAAGTGCAAGAAATGGCTGAGCGTAATGGGTTCGCGGGTTATCCTGTTGTTGCTAAAGACAACTCGTTAGTCGGTATCATTACAGGCCGTGACGTCCGTTTTGTGACAGATTTAGACCAACCTGTTACTGCTGTGATGACGCCAAAAGAGCGTTTAGTGACCGTCAAAGAAGGTGAAGCACGTGAAATTGTTTTACAAAAAATGCATGAAAAACGTGTTGAAAAAGCCTTAGTGATCGATGATAACTTTCATTTGTTAGGGATGATCACCGTAAAAGATTTCCAAAAAGCAGAACGTAAACCAAACGCGTGTAAAGACGAGCAAGGCCGTTTACGTGTTGGTGCTGCGGTTGGTGCTGGTGCAGGAAATGAAGAGCGTGTTGATGCACTGGTGGCCGCTGGCGTTGATGTTTTATTAATTGACTCATCACATGGCCATTCAGAAGGCGTATTACAACGTATTCGTGAAACCCGCCAAAAATACCCTGAATTACAAATCATAGGCGGTAACGTTGCAACAGCTGAAGGGGCTAAAGCCTTAGCAGATGCAGGTGTTAGCGCAGTTAAAGTGGGTATTGGTCCGGGTTCTATTTGTACCACTCGTATCGTAACAGGTGTAGGTGTACCGCAAATCACAGCGATTGCAGAAGCGGCAGAAGCACTTGAAGGTACGGGTATTCCTGTTATTGCGGATGGTGGTATTCGTTTCTCAGGCGACATCTCTAAAGCTATCGCAGCAGGCGCAGCCTGTGTGATGGTCGGCTCAATGTTCGCAGGAACAGAAGAGTCTCCTGGAGAAACTATTTTATTCCAAGGCCGTACTTACAAAGCATATCGTGGTATGGGCTCACTTGGTGCGATGTCTAAAGGTTCGTCAGACCGCTACTTCCAATCGGATAATGCGGCAGATAAATTAGTGCCAGAAGGGATTGAAGGCCGTGTCGCGTATAAAGGCCGTTTAAAAGAAATCATTCATCAACAAATGGGTGGTTTACGTTCCTGTATGGGGCTGACAGGTTGTGGTACTATTGATGCATTAAGGACAAAAGCAGAGTTTGTTCGTATCAGTGGAGCCGGTATCCAAGAAAGCCACGTCCATGATGTTACTATCACGAAAGAATCTCCAAACTATCGTTTGGGGCAATAATCGATAAAATTTCTCAGGGTGGCGCATTCGTTCGATTGCGTCACCGATTCTTATTTTTGACTTGAATTTTTGGAATTCTCCTCAAATGACAACAAATATCCATAAACATCGCATTCTTATTCTTGATTTCGGCTCGCAATATACACAGCTGATCGCCCGTCGTATCCGTGAAATTGGCGTTTACTGTGAACTCTGGGCGTGGGACGTTACAGAAGAACAAATTCGAGAATTTAATCCAAACGGTATCATTCTTTCTGGTGGGCCAGAAAGTACGACTGAATCAGATAGTCCACGTGCTCCTGATTACGTATTTAATGCGGGCGTTCCTGTATTAGGTATTTGTTATGGCATGCAAACCATGTCAATGCAACTGGGTGGTGCAGTTGAAGTTTCTGGTGAACGTGAGTTCGGTTATGCTAATGTTGAAATCACCGAGCAATGTGAATTATTCCGTGATATTCATGACTCTCTGAACGAAGCGGGTAAACCAGTACTAGATGTCTGGATGAGCCATGGCGATAAAGTGACTGCAATTCCAGCAGACTTTAAAACCATTGCCAGTACACCAAGCTGCCCATATGCCATCATGGCAAATGAAGAGAAAAAATTCTACGGTGTGCAATTCCACCCAGAAGTCACTCACACTCACCAAGGCTTAAATATTTTAACGCGTTTCGTTAAAGATATTTGTCGCTGTGAAGCCCTATGGACACCAGCTGCAATCATCGAAGACACAGTCGCCCGTTTAAAAGAACAAATTGGTGATGACCATGTACTGCTCGCATTATCGGGCGGTGTTGATTCATCAGTTACCGCACTGTTATTAAACCGCGCAATTGGTAAACGTTTAACCTGTGTATTCGTTGATAACGGTTTATTACGTTTAAATGAAGCAGACCAAGTGATGGAAATGTTCGCGGGTAAATTTGACCTGAACATCATCCATGCAAAAGCGGAAGATCGCTTCTTAAATGCATTAGCAGGGATCAGCGATCCAGAAGCTAAACGCAAAAAAATTGGTCATGTCTTTATCGAAGTATTTGATGAAGAGTCATCTAAGCTGCCTAACATCAAATGGTTGGCTCAAGGAACAATTTACCCAGACGTTATCGAATCAGCAGCATCAGCAACCGGTAAAGCACACGTTATCAAGTCTCACCATAACGTAGGTGGTCTGCCGGATGACATGAAGCTTGGTTTAGTTGAGCCATTAAAAGAGCTGTTTAAAGATGAAGTCCGTAAGATTGGTCTAGAACTAGGTCTGCCGTATGACATGTTATATCGTCACCCATTCCCAGGCCCAGGCTTAGGGGTTCGCGTATTAGGCGAGGTGAAGAAAGAGTACTGTGACTTATTACGTCGCGCAGACGCTATCTTTATCGAAGAACTGCACAAAGCGGATTTATATCATAAAGTTAGCCAAGCATTTACCGTATTCTTACCTGTTCGCTCTGTTGGCGTCATGGGCGATGGCCGTAAATATGACTGGGTTGTTTCACTGCGTGCAGTAGAAACCATCGACTTTATGACCGCGCATTGGGCTCATTTACCTTATGACTTCCTTGGCCGCGTTTCAAACCGCATCATTAATGAGGTCGAAGGCATTTCTAGGGTTGTATATGATATCAGCGGCAAACCGCCTGCGACTATTGAGTGGGAATAATCCTGCAATAAGAATTAGCTAGCACTGACTGGCAAAATAACGACTTAAGCCCATGTAAAAATGGGCTTTTTTGTTTTTATAGTTTGCCGTGTCTGGCACTGATTAGCAGCGTCAAGCACAAGTTGAATGGGGTATTAAAGTTGGTATTATCGCAAGCAGATGCCATGAACACCGACTGATACCATGCGATAGTTTTTGATCTCCTTATGGTATTAAAAACAAGTAATCCACTGTTTTTAAAGGAATTAAATCATAGTTTCCTACGGTTGTTTTTGCATGGTATCAAAACGTTAAAAAAGGATAAAAATGAATGCTGACTGATACCAAACTGAGAAATTTAAAACCGAAAGAAAAGCTCTATAAAGTGAATGACAGAGATGGGCTATATGTCGCTGTAACGACTGCAGGCTCTGTCTCTTTTCGCTATAACTATGCCATTAATGGCAGACAGGAAACGGTGACTTTTGGTCGTTATGGTATTGGCGGGATCACTTTAGCTGAAGCCAGAGAGCGGCTAGGGGAAGCCAAAAGAATGGTGGCAGATGGTAAGTCCCCGGCTAAAGAAAAAGCCAGAGATAAAGCGAGAATTAAAGGTGCTGAAACATTTGGTGCATGGGCTGAAAAGTGGCTTCGTGGCTATCAAATGGCAGATTCTACACGGGATATGCGGCGATCAGTTTATACCAGGGAACTCAAGGACAAATTTGGCAACCAAAAGTTAAATGAAATCACACACGAAGACTTACGGGCGATCACTGACACTATTGTTGAACGTGGTGCACCAGCGACTGCGGTTCATGCACGAGAAATCGTACTTCAGGTTTATCGCTGGGCGATTGAACGGGGTCAGAAGGTAGAAAATCCAGCAGATTTAGTGAGGCCTGCAAGTATTGCTAAATTTGAACCCAGAGATCGCTCGTTAACGCCAGGTGAAATTGGTTTGATGTATCGCTATCTTGAGAAGGTTGGGACAACGCCCTCAATTAGGGTAGCTGTAAAACTGCTATTGTTAACAATGGTACGTAAAAGTGAGTTAACGAATGCCACCTGGAGTGAAATTAATTTCAGTGAAGCAATTTGGACAATCCCAAAAGAGCGAATGAAACGTCGCAATCCGCATTTGGTTTTTTTATCGCGTCAGGTAATGGATATTTTAGTTGCCTTAAAAACTTTTGCAGGCGGTTCTGATTTTATTCTACCATCGCGCTATGATTCAGATGCGCCAATGAGTAGTGCAACAATGAATCGTGTGCTGGATCTCACCTATAAAGCAGCACAAAAAGACGGGCACGACCTTGCTAAATTTGGACCTCACGATTTACGCAGAACAGCGAGTACATTGTTGCATGAAGCTGGCTATAACTCGGATTGGATAGAGAAATGCCTGGCACATGAACAGAAAGGAGTTAGGGCAGTGTACAATAAGGCAGAGTACCGTGAGCAGCGCACCGCTATGTTGCAGGATTGGGCTGATATGATAGATGAGTGGACGGTCTAAAGTACGTTTAATAGTGTAATTAGACCTATAATTATCATATCTTGATTATATACATGTTTTATATGTATATAATCAGCGGTATACTTATTAGCATAAATCTCTTGAGCTAATGAGATCTTCAAGCTTGTTTGCTTTAAAGTTATGAAAATCAAGGTCATAAAATAAATCACGGAAATTGATATGATATTTATGGCCACTAGAGTTAATCAATTTAAATGTAGTAAAGATAAATTGAGCCACATTATCATCAATTGGTAAATCTAATAATAAGCTTAATGCATGAGAATTTAAGTAAACAAATTTTTCCATGTCAATCTTGGATTTTAGGTAGAATTTGTAAAATTCAATACAGTTAGATATTTTTATCTTTTTAGATAACACTAACTCATTAAGCCCTCCAAATATAATAGATGAATTTAAGCCTGATAATGAATGTGGTTGTTCGAATTGTTTTGATGAAAGAAAAGTTTTAGTAGCATGTTCACCAGGATTTAGAAATGCATGTACTTGAATCCAATCACTTTCAAATGATTTTATTCCTAGATAATTTGCAATTACTTTGGCTATGAAAATACGTAAAAAATATAATGGGTAAATGTCATTAGATATTAATGGAAAAAATGGCTGTACTGGGTAAATAGCTTTATTATAATAAACTCTTCTTCCATGGGCTACAGAATTTCTAGATTCAATTAAATTTTTAACCCAGCAAGATGTACGGTCATCAAAAAGTTCGTATTTTTTTAAAAAATAGGTTATTTTAGAGTATACTGAAATATCCTTATCTAATATAGATGAGATCAACTTTGTTTTTAGGGTGACTTCATTCTCTATTGTTGAGGAAGGTAATGAAAGAATAATATCATTATATTTTCTAAGAAACTCTTCAGTTAAAATTTTAGAATCATTTTTTATTTCACTAGATGATGTGTTTCCAAGTAATTCAAGGACATGAAAGTATGATAATGTAGCTTCATCATTAAAAATAAGATTTTCCTCTGTTTCTTTTTCTAAATATCTAGCTTTACGCCAACGATCTAACAAAGAAAAAATAAATTCTTTTTCATGTGTCGTTGAGTCTATGATTTTATTTATTAACTCACTTAAAGTTTGAGTGTAATCTGTGTTTTCTTTAATATAAATAGCATCTAAATTCAGGTTTGGAGGACTATCAATTATTTTTTTATGAGAAGAGTGACCAAATACATCTAGGGGTTCATCAATTAAGAATGATATTATTCCTAGGATACTTAAATATTTAGCTCGTACAAGAATAGTTGAGTCAGTAATAGATTGATAGTTTTTTAGTTGACATAGTATAGAGATTTTAAATGTAGTAGACTCAGCATCATTTTCAGTTGTAACAGAGCAGTTATCTATAGAAAAGGATAATTGCGCTACATTTTTTACTGGGACATTGACGTTGTATTCTACAAGACAATTTTTCATTAATTACTCCAATAAATTGAGTATAAAATTTATTCAGACTCTATATCTAGAGAGCCTTCTAACAAAAAATCCTTACACACAGACTGCATGGCCTTAGATACCGCTTGGTGTGATAATTTTTTACCGCTCAGTGAGCTGATTATTTCTGCTATCTCTCGTTGATTAAAACCTTTCTTGCGTAAAACTAACATGCGCTTTTTATTATCTGATAAACGTGAATTGACCATTTCCCTGGCAATATTGCGTATCTTATCTATGTCATCAGGCCCTAAAGAAACTCCTGCATTTGTCATGTTATCAACAATATTAATTATTTCCTCACATGTTTTTTCATCAACGGTAATTGATTCAGAAAATGTATTTTGGATATGTTCAAAACATGTAAGTGATTGAGTGTAATCTATTGTTTTATCACTAAGATAATAATAAAAATACTCATCTATGAGATTATCACCTGACATAGTATTTAAACGCTCAGGTTTGGCCACTTGGCGACATAATCTTAAAACTTCCAATTCAAACTGTTTAGAGGAGCGCTTTGCTTGTTTATAGGCAGGGTTCCAAGAGCCATTTTGTAATTGTGGTTTATGGTGAGAACAATATTTATGGCTAAAATCAGGTCCTTTCTTTAGCCCATATTTTTCTTCGGCATCTTCAATAAAACCATCATTATCCCAATTTGTAATAAATGAAGAAAATTCAGTTTGGTTGCCACAAAGACGACATAATCCTTTGCCTCTTTCCGTATTAAAGTAGATATCAGGTGCAAGTCTTGATCTTTTGGGACGTTTTCCTTTGCAGTGGGAAAATAAGCTTTTTAATGTTTCTTGAGTAGCTATAAATAATTTATCTGACTCTGTATACGTAGAATGTTCAATAAAAGGCTTAAGATAATCGCCAATACAATCAGAGCAGTAACGAAAACCTCTCATTTTGATTAAATCGCTGTAAGTTAGCTTAGCTGGCGCTATTGGACTATATCGCAGATAGTTGTCAGGAAGACTATTCAAGTATTCAGATACAGCTGGGTCAACTAATTCTTTGATTAATCTGACTATATTATGGCTTTTGGAAACTTGAGAATATGAATGCCATTGTTCCCTAAACATCGTAATGGCAGTCGCTACGGATTTATCACAGCCAGCCCATATTGGAATGTAGAACTTACCTAATCGTTTTTGGATATCAAATTCTAGTTCCATTTAATAAATTCAACTTTTTTGTCCAATGGATATGATTAATGTACTAGCAAAGCCTGACATTATCTAGCAAATAATGTTTAGGAGGAGCAAGTAATGAGCATATCAGTGAAAAATAAAACGCTGATCAACCGTAAGACATTGTTGAAAATGATCCCATTATCAGACCGAACCATCTACAACTTGGAGCAACGAGGGGAGTTTCCTCGTCGTATTGTGCTGACAAGTCGGAGCGTTGCCTGGGATTTGGCTGAAGTTGAAAACTGGATAGAAGAAAGACGCAGATCATTGTTAAAAGCGGCTAGACCAGGAGATTTATGCAGGGAGTTATCATGGCGATTGAAATAATGTCTGCATTTACAAACGAACCACCTTTATTTGACTATGTTTTACCCAATATGGTCGCTGGGACTGTAGGGGCAATAGTTGCTCCTGGGGGTGTAGGTAAGTCTATGCTGGCTTTGCAATTAGCTGTTCAGATAGCAGGCGGGCCTGATTTATTAGGAATGGGGGAGCTAATGACAGGTCATGTTGCGTATTTACCTGCTGAAGATCCAACGATAGCGATATATCACAGACTATATGCTTTAGGTGCAAGTCTTACTTATAAGCAACAGCAATCCGTGGCAAATGCACTCATGATTGAATCTTTAATTGGCAAATCCCCAAATGTTATGTCTTCTGAATGGTTTGATGATTTACGTAATATTGCAAAAAATAGGCGTTTATTAATTTTGGATACTTTAAGGCGCTTTCATATTGAGGAAGAAAATGCCAGTGGTCCAATGACGCAAGTAATTGCAAAAATGGAAGCGATATCAACCGAGACAAATTGCTCAATCATCTTCCTGCATCATTCAAGCAAAGGAGCTGCCATGATGCGTACAGGAGACCAGCAACAAGCCAGCCGAGGTTCCTCTGTATTAGTCGATAATATCCGTTGGCAATCATATCTATCAGCTATGACGCCTGAAGAGGCGACTGAGTGGGGCATAGAGCTTAGCCAAAGAAACTATTTTGTTCGCTTTGGTATCAGTAAAGCAAATTATGGTGAACCTTTTACTGAACGCTGGTTTCAACGTCATGAGGGCGGTGTGCTATTGCCAGTTACTCTGACAAAAAAGAAACGCCAGAACGTAACCAGAAACAAAGCCGTGGTGATGAATGATGACGATAACTGGTAATGTGGTTGTTCCAACAAGCACGGTTTTACAGGCGAGAGTGGTTATTTATCAGCCGAGTAAAAAGCCTTTAGAGCGTAAAGGACAGTGGATTGAGACTTCGTTTGGCAAGTGCAGAGTGACAGGAAGACTCGGTCAACGTCACGCTGACATTGTTGAAAGTATGCTTTTTGTGGCAGAACGTAGGCGAGACATAAACGATGGCGGTATAGAGTTATTGGTCGATCCAGCAAAACTTAGAAAAATGCTATCAGACCATCAATATAGCGGGGGAAGATTAAATAAATTACTTCTTGAGCTTAAGGCTGCAACAATCGAAATTGTGACGCCTGAGTTGGAGCAAATAGGAGAAAGTATTATTGGTGGTTTAATTGACCATGTTATTTCATCACCAATGACTAGATACAACCCGCTTACAAGAGGAGCTCGTAGATTATGGAAAGTTAGATTAGGCATCGCACTGGTTATGTTACTGGAGCGTGATTTGTCTTTATATTATCGACCTGAATTAATTGCACGACTGAAACATGGCATTAGCCAAGCGGTGGCTCGTCATGTGCTGACACATAAAAATAATCCCCCTGGAGGTTGGTATCTTGACACGCTGCTAGTTGCAGTTAGTGGTAATGATGTGAATGCGAAAACAATGAGTAATTATCGAAGCAGAATTAAAGATGATATTGAGAGATTACGTGAGATAGGTGTTGATATTAGCTCGGTAAATCGAGTTAAACGCCTCACAGGGGCCCAGTTGAAACTCACTGGGGCCTGAGTATAACTTATAAAGGCCCGAGTTGAACTCACAAAGGCCCGATATTTTGGGATTTTGGCAGGATCTTTAAAATTATTCAGGATATACAAAAGGTGTATTGCCCGCTTTATGCGGACATAACACCTAAATTCAATCGGCATACGCCGATGGTTTGAACGCCAAGAAAGGAACAAAGTTTTGTCTGTGAAATAAAGCTTCTTTCCTGGCGTTTGGTTCGCCCAAAGGGCGAATCAATAAAATGATGTTTTAACACTACCAGAACACAACTCAAACGCTATTGAAACGCTATTTGAGCACTATAACGACACTATTTAATCGCTGTTTTATCACTAAATTATTAAATGATAGTAAGAATGTGGCGATATAAAGCAGTTAATTTAGGTATAGCGAAAAAATAGCGATTTATTGTATGAGTATGAAATGAAGTAATGAACTCTGAAGTTAGGGCAGGATAGGTGAAGTAGGACTACCAACAAGTTGTTAGTCGCTCTTCACTCGATTTTATTCGCACTTCGGTGCTCAACAATAAATCCTGCTCTACGAGGTTATAAGCTACCGCTATTAATGAGGTGATGATGAATAAAGAATTAAACGAAACACGGAAGAATAGCACGCCTATAAAAGTTTATTGTTTGCGAAGTGAAAAAGAGAATATTGAATCTCAAGCTAGAAAAGCAGGTATGAGTGTTGCTAAATATTTACGGGAAGTAGGTCAAGGCTATCGAATAACAGGAATAGTTGATTATGAATGTGTTAGAGAGCTAGCAAAAATAAATAGTGATTTAGGTCGGTTAGGAGGGTTATTAAAATTATGGATAACGAATGATATAAGAACAAAAGATATTAGCAGTACAACAATAAGAGCAGTATTAAATAAAATAGAATCTAATCAAAATGAAATAGGAAGAATAATGAAAGATATTGTAATGCGAAAATAGTAGTAAATTTTAGCGGCTAAAATTTACTACTGTTCTAAAAAATAAATATCAAGCAATTAAAAACAGCATCTTAATGTTAATTATCTTTTATAAAGAGGTATACCTATGCAAAAAATAAAAATTTTAGCGGCTAAAATTATGTTGGTCGCTTCAATTACAACTGTGACTTACATACATTCTCCAATTGCTATTTCAGCAGGCATACCCGTACTTGATGGTACGAATTTAAGCCAGAACATTATGTCAGCTATGGAGGCTGTAGCCCAAACAGCGAAGCAAATTGAACAGTACCAAACACAACTACAACAATATGAAAATCAATTACAAAACACATTAGCACCTGCGGCATATATCTGGGATCAGGCTCAAACTACGATTGATAATTTATTACAGGCAACGGATACACTTCAGCACTATCAGAATCAATTAGGAAGCTTGGATACATACCTGAGCAAATTTCAGGATGTTTCATATTACCGGGGATCTCCTTGTTTCAATGGGACAGGTGGATGTACGCCATCAGAAAAAAAAGCAATGGAAGAAAATCGCATATTGGCTTTTGAATCGCAGAAGTCTGCGAATGATGCGCTATTTCGTGGATTAGATCAGCAGCAAAAAAATATACAAGCAGATGCAAGGCAATTACAACGTTTACAGCAAGCAGCCCAGGGAGCGAATGGACAATTAGCGGCAATTGGTTATGCAAACCAATTGGCGAGTAATCAGGCAAACCAGCTACTACAAATTCGTAGTTTATTAATTACTCAGCAGAATGCCGCTGCGGCTAGGCTATCTTCTGAACTGGATGATGAGGCTCGCGGCGCGGCAAGAGAAAAACAATTACGGACATGGAATTATCAACCAAGCCCAACCGATAATTATTAAGGTAATAAATATGAATAATTTATTTTTTATCGTGTTGACTTTATTTTGCGTTTTTTTAACTGGGTGTGAAAGGACAATAATAGAGGCTAATAAAATAACATGCCATGATGATAATTATGAAAAATCATTATCGGAAATTAAAAATAAGCATTTGCAGGAAATATTTATTGATGAATGTAGCGCCATAAGAAAATCGAAGGAAATGAGAGAGTGGAAATTTAAATCAAGTCCAGAAGATAACTTTTAAGGGAATAAATTATGAAAGTCATTATCTCATGTTGTTTCTTAATTATATTAGGGTTATTTCCTGATATCGCGTTGGCACAAGAACTAAGTAGTAGCGGTGTGATGAATGATGTTCTCAATCGTTTTCATAGTGCAGCTTCAACCTGGGCTCCAACAATAGAAGGCGCTGCCAGTCGGTTATTTTGGACATTAGTAACCATTTCTATGGTGTGGACGTTTGGCATGATGGCGCTACGTAAAGCGGATATTGGTGAGTTCTTTGCTGAACTGGTTCGTTTTACTATTTTCACTGGTTTCTATTGGTGGCTACTCTCGAATGCAACACACGGAATGAATATAGCAGGTTCAATAGTGGATTCATTGCAACAGTTGGGAGCTGAGGCGGGAGGGCTTGGCAGTAGTAAATTAGGCCCTTCCAGCATTCTTGACATGGGCTTTGAATTATATGACAGAACTGTTGAGGCAACGTCAGAATTAAGCTGGAAGGAGTTTGCCACAGCTTTAATGATGGAACTAATGGCATTGGCAGTACTGGTTGTATTAGCCATTATCTCAGTGAATTTATTATTACTGTTAGCTGCCAGTTGGATTTTGTTATACGCAGGCGTGTTTTTCCTTGGTTTTGGCGGCTCCAGATGGACTTCTGACATGGCAATTAACTATTACAAATCCATCCTTGGTATAGCTGCACAGCTATTGTCTATGGTACTTATCGTCGCTATTGGTAAACAATTCTTGCTGGATTATCACAATAAAATCAGTGAGAACATGGCAAGCCAGGAATTAGCCGTGATGTTAGTTATTTCTCTTTGCTTACTGTTTTTAGTGAACAAGGTTCCACCGATGATTTCAGGCTTAGTTTCTGGCGGTAATATCGGAACGATGGGGATTGGTTCATTCGGTGCTGGAGCCGCGATGGGGACAGTGATGACGGCTGCCAGTATGGGAGCTACAGGAATGAAAATTGCAGGTAGTGCGATAGCAAGCGGAGCTGCTAATGCAACTAGTGGTATCAGTGCGATAAAGGCGGCTTTTGAGCAAGCACAAAGCAGTATGGCTGATGGGGCAATGCCAAGTGGAGGAAGTGAGACAACACAAAATAGAAGCACGGAGTCTAATACTGATTCAGGCGATTCACCTTTCAGCAAGGCCGCTGGTTTTGATAGCACGGATAGATCTCCTGTAAGCACTCAAAACCACACTAACGATGCAGATTCGTCAATTCGTGATGATATGGAAGAGGTAAGTGCTGATAGGACTGAGTTTTCCGATAATACTTTGTTAGGAAGTGATAAGCACAGCATGAATCAATCAACTACTGATAATGATGAGGTTAACGACTTTGTTAATCGAAACAAATCAGATAAATAAGAGGCATTGAACATGAAACACAATAGCTTCTTGGTCGCATTCGATTTGCTCGACCAGACTGTAGATTTAAATGCAAAAGCAGTCTATGAGCCGGTTGATGTTGTTCCCGCTGAAGAAAAAGTAGATGCAACAAAGGAAATAGCTAATTTCATGAAAAAGCGTGAAATTGAAGTTAAAAATGAGGGATTTTGTAGTGAACTAGCCAGTAATGTGTTTGAGGGAAAATCGGAAGATAGTCTATTTTCAATAGCTGCGGGGCTTACTAGCTAGTGTTTTTAAAGCACGCAGGCCAGTGGTGGTGCACTGACCTGCATTTTCACAGACCACCTGGATATGAGGTGATATATGACAACTCCATATAATACAGAAGTTCAAAAAACAATTCATCACGTAGCGAGCGAACTGGCAGCGTTAGAGTTTATAAATCAAGATGCTGCACGCGAGATCTCACAAGTTGCCGAAGCGGTTGCCAATATGTTTACGGTGCTTTATTACCAAGCAGAAACCGGAGATGCAACAAAACAGGATTTTCAGGAAGCAAAGGATAAGCTTCAGGAAGTGTTGTTAACTTACTGATATATTGAACCAAAGGCGGCAATTAGCCGCCTTTGGATGTATTGGTTTAACAACCCAAATTTTATCTCTTCCAGACAAACTATGAGCTCACTGAAAATTCATATGATTGCGATAATTGATAGCTACTCTAGGGTAAAGATTTACTTTGCCTTTATTCTATGTTCAAGCCAAATAACGTCACTTTAAGGAGCAATTAACACTACCACAAAACCTAACCATACAGCTGTAAGCACGAAATCTAGCCTTGAACTCAAATGGCAAGTGTTTGGAATCACACTTAACTGTTTTATTATATGGAAAGTATGTGTTTAATCGCTTGACGATATGTATCATATTTTTGAATTACTGATTCACCCAACTCGTTTAACTGACAAGCTAGTTTATCGTATTCTTTGTCTTGTTCTGGAGTTGGATAACCTCCTCTATCTACATTCCACTCAGGATGCATGCACATATATATGCTATCATCACTGCGAATTGGGCCGTGAGAAAAAAAATGTGTAGCAGTAAAGTCTTCAAACGTCATAAAGGCTTCATGCAGTTCATTTTTTAACATTGTTAAATCTACATTGATGTAATCGTTACTACTTTTAGCCCCTTCATAGTAAAAATAGTCTAATGAATTAATTTCACGGGAAACATAGCTATGATTTGTTAAAATATGATTAATGTAGTTCTTTAAACATGACTCAGGAATCCATTTATCAAAATTATTGAATGTAATTTTGTCATGTTCTAAATCCCTTTTTATTTTATCGTACGCCACAGGATCATATGGTATTTTTCTTTTTTCTCTTATAAATCCATAATTATGCAATAAACCAAAGGCGATAACAGCAGCCCCAATAATTGCATCATTACCATCAGTTAAATTCCAGTTGAAGCTTTCATCTATTAGCTTTTTTAAAATCTGCTCTAAAAAGCTTGAGGATAAGAGTGTAATTCCAGCAAGAACTACTGCCCAAGTTACTTTATTTGTAAACTCAGGGAATATAACTGCTATTAATTTTTTTAAAATTTCTTCTTTTTTCACTCTGTACTCCATATAACAGTTATTAGACAGACTATGCCTATCTGAAGTTGCCCATTTAAAAAACTTTGCATAATCCCTTCTATTCTTCGTTTATTCCGACTAAGTTTGGATAAGTTTAGTTTCATAGAGGTCGGTTTTTGATCAGGAAGATAACTAAACACAGTCGATTTTTGCCTAGAGCATCATACGAAACCAAGTACATATTTAATCATTACGTAAAGTAGGTCAACTGCTGACAGCTGAGCCTCATCAAGGTTGTAGAGTTAGAAACGGTTTTGGTGCAGAATATGTGATAGATTTTAGAACAAGCCGTCAGTGTTAGGTGGGTATTTTCTCATCAGAAAAATACTTGAGGGCACGGGAATAGCAAATGATCATGACCACTTATGGCGGGAACAGCTCGGAACAGTTTGAAAACCAAAACCTCACTTAGGGTAGTGTCTAAATTTGGTGGTTATTCACTAATAACCTTCCGCCTGAGCTCTACCGGAAGCAACTGGAAAATTCTAATCAGGACTGTTTCAGATAAGGGGAAGTGGACAACCCAGACTGGGTTACCTGTAAGTGACCTACTATTTGGTGTAACTATTTAGTCGTTATGCGTTTAGAGAGGGTATATGCAACCTGATATATTTTTAGATGATTTTGAAATAACAGAGAATACAGATAATTTACATTCTATTCTTGGTCGTAGTCTGGTTATTGCTACTAGATTTGATAGCTTATGTGACCATACATTAAAATTTTTGGAATTTAAGTCATCGTTATCTGTACTTTTACCTAAAAAAGAGTTCCAAGAATACGTTGATAAACTATTCTCTAATTTCTCTTCACTTAATGGTAATATCAATGGGTTAGATATCGATGATTCGCATAAATTGATCTTACATGAAGCACGTAAAGCTAGAAATGAGATTGCTCATAGTGTTGGAAAAGGTTTGACAGGTTGTTTAGACGGTAAAGTCGATAAAGAAAAATTTAAATCTTATCTATCTGATCTGATATATAGAATTGCTGATGGTGATTTTGTAATATCAACAATATTATCAGTCATAAATAATTACCAAGTACCTTATAAACAGGGGCAGTATCAGAAAAAAATAGTCAATTGGGTTCTAGGATAATGAATCTATAACAAGCCAGTACAATTGATGTATTAAACAAGGAGAGTACTGGTTAGTACTTTTTATATGCTTTAGTTTAAGCGTTACGTGTAAGTGACTAGAGCATTAGATTTTAGTGGAACATATGAAATGAATAATCAAGTTAAAACATTAGTTGAGGCTAAGAAACAAGATATTTTTAAAGAAATACAACAGGCGATAGAAAATGTTAAGGTATATAACTTTCCTGTTTTAATTGAAAATAATAGCTCTGAACCAGAATTAATTGGTTCGTGCATATTTTTAACTATCGATGGCCGAAAGTTTTTTGTTACAGCTGGACATGTGGCAAGTGAGTGTGCTAATTCCTCAGTACTTGTAGGGTATAATTCTAAGCTTGTTGAGTTTAGTGGTGTTATTATAAAAACCGCAGGAACAAATACAGATAAAATAGATATTGCTATATTGGAATTAAATGAAGATTCTTTTGAAAAAATTAATAGTTCCGACTGTATTACGTTGGAAATGATAGCACCGAGTGGCACTTTTGCAGAGCAAAAAATATATTCTTTTATTGGCTATCCTGCAACCAAGTCGAAGATTGATCGTAGCAAGACTAATACCATCAAATCGAAAATGTACAAGTATTTTAATACGACATGTGAAGGAGCAGCGTATGAAGATATGTCATTAACCCCTGATACTCATATATTGGTTAAATTCGATGCTAAGAAATGTAAAAACGAATCTGGGGAACTAGTTACATTTCCTAAACCTAATGGTTTGAGTGGAGGGGGGGTATGGTTGCATAAAAAGTTAACAGCTATTGGAGAGGAGACTACTAAGTATTTAGCAGGAATAGCTATCGAACATCATGCGGATAAAAAATGTTTGCTGGGTGTAAACATTGAAGCTGTTATTGAAGTCTTGAAACAAGAGTTCAATGTCAGTTCCTTAAGTTGTAGAAACACCCATTTCAACATCGATGCTTAAAACCTAACCCTTATAACACATATTGCACCGGTGTTTGGGCGACGCAAGTAGTTAGAAAACTCTAATTTAACATGTCTCAATTAATGGGGTGTGGACACTTTTTCTTGAATGTATTTCTGACTGTATGATTTTTACGAGTTTATGGACTTAAAATATTCCATCTCTATTTGGTCGACTTCTTTTCTTGCTGCCGCAATACTTGCCTTTACGCTTCTCGATAAAACAGCGTTTACATAATACGCTATGTCGATTTCTTCTGTCTTTATCGGATCATTTGCATATATAACGTAGCGCTCATATAGACATTCAAAATTGACCAAAAGATCGTGTTCGACGAAATCTCGAAAACTCTCGAATTCTACCTCCCACTCGCGCCCCTCAATTTCCTTGTATCGATGCTCATTCTTGATACAGTAAAGGCCAATCAATATTGGCAAATAGCGATCGTAACGAGTCACTAATAGTTTTTCTGGCGGTGGTATTGGTAGGGATTTATGATCAGGACTAAGACTATCGTTTGTAAGTCCATCACAAGATAAGTGGTGCATATATACGTTAACCAACTCACTGCAATACGCTAATACCTCTGTACGATGGGGCTCACCAAGCTCTTTAATCACACCCCATTTATAGCTTGTATTCAATTCGAAAGAATTGCGACCTTTAATAGGGTAAATATCTATGTAGCGATTCCTTTTAACGGACGTCACTAATGAGGGTTTGTCCCGCTTGATGTCTTTTTTTTGGGTTACTCTGTCGAGCACATAAATATGATATTTTACTATTTCGGCGAGGTCGTTGGTATACCATAAGTCATTAATACGAAACTCTTCATTCAGTTTTGATGCGCGAAGGCAATTTGGTACTTCATGGCTATTCATCGTTTTGAGGTAATGCTTTACAGTCTCCTTTGCCAATGGATAAGTGACGGCCAGTCGGTACTGTGCATCAAAACTAAGCTCCTCAAGGTTATTGCTGTCCATGACTTGAATCAGAAAGTCTTTTTCTTCGAGAAATCGTTCAGCTTGATCCACTCCTGAAAATGATCCCGCTAAGCTCTCGAACTCTAGAATTTCTTCATCGTTTTCGACATCAAGCAATGCATCAATGTAATCTTTGGTGCAGTCCATACCAGCAATCAAGTTATTGATGAAATCAATGCCATCCCACATCAAGTTTCCTTCTTCAATAGCCTTGCGATCCACGATATAACTTAAAATCTCGTGCCGGATAACGGCATCTAACTCTCTAAACCAATTGTTTATCACTGAACCATGCAATTTTTTCTTCGTCATTCTAGACACCTAATAAGGGAAATATAGGGATATTTAGCTATACCCTTAGAGCGTATATAGCTCGTCTACTTTTATAATGTAGGATAACTATCAAGCTCAATAGAGTGATTTTAATGATAGTTAGGACTATTTTGCACACGTAGTATAACATTTTTGACTGACGCTGTTCTTTTCACTAATGGGAACTATAGGGGTGCTCTTGTGCTTAACTTGCTAATTCATAGTAAACAAAACTCTATAGTCCGGCGTGTAAATGAACGCTTCATGATTAGGGGTAAAGATGAGGAATGAACCATGACTGATATGATCAACACCGTTATTGACTCGATAAACGATGGAATAGAAAAAGTTTCTAGTCCTAGCGCACGAGCTGGTCACACTACAGAACGTGCAGGACGTATGTTAGAAGAAGGTGTCAGCCCATCCGTAATAGCGCTTCAAATGACGGAAAATAGTCCAAATAAAAAGGTTTACACATCATCAGATGTCATCGCGCTAGGCAAAGTATATGAAGATTCAAAAACTAAGGTTGTGCTCACAGCTAAACAAACGCGTGCGCTAATTAACGATCAAGGAGGGATCACACCTTGTTCGGCAGTTCTTGCCTCGCAATAATATGTTTAAACAGGCTCAACGTAATGAGCCTGTTTAAATTTTTTATCCGGAAAATTGACAACTTTTGCTAAGTTTAAGCAGAACAGAATATGTTGTAGATTTTAGAACAAGAGTCAGTGCGACTTAATCTGACTCTAAATTGGGTAGCGTTACTTAATAGAGGATTTACTTGGCTTTAGACTCGGAGTGTTTCCTGGGGTGTTTTCATTGTCCCATCGACGTTTATCTGGCTTGCCGGTCGACTTGGCTATTGGCTTTGGTCCTGGTTTCAAACCCATGATTTAATCCTTTCTTAATGAGGTTATTCCTCGCTGTATAATCTTTGAGCACTGCGTATAGCTTTCAATATGTGTATAAAAAATAATCTAGAAACATCCCCAAGATTTCTTGCTGGTAACTCATATTTTGATACTCTATCTAAAATGTACAGCGACAAGTTTGAGGCACAAGATGGATAGAATTACCTCGGGGTCCGCGACGGCTTAGTGTTGAAGAGATACAAGATCTTCATCGTGATATGCAAGAATCCTCCGCCTGGGCTAAAGCCGAACTAAAGCTACGGCGAGTAGCAAAAAAAATCTGAGCATGGTATAAATGATGGTATCGATAACGACTACTATTCTAACTAGCTGTTATATAAATTTATTTCCTTATCATTGATATTAGAGTGGGAATAATCCCCCAATAAGAACTCGCTGGCACTGACTAGCAAAATAACTATCTAAGTCCATGTAAAAATGGGCTTTTTTGTTTTAGTCGTATTCGATTTAATTGAGTAAATTAGCGAACACCTAAATTTTAAGTGCCGAAAGGATTGTTGCTTCCATTTTTTCAGGAGTAGTGAATGGCGCGAAGCGTTTGAGCGGTTTACCATCACGCCCGATCAAGAATTTAGTAAAGTTCCACTTGATCCGCCCACCCATTAGACCTGGTAGCTCGTTTTTCAGGTAACGGAATATTGGGTGAGCTGAGCTTCCATTAACGTCGACTTTTTCGAACATTGGAAAGCTCACGCCGTAATTAATAAAGCAGGTCTGCGCGATTTCCTCAGCGCCACCGGGTTCTTGTTTGCCAAACTGATTACAGGGGAAACCCAGTACCACAAAGCCCTGAGGAGCATATTTCTTGTAGAGTGATTCTAAGCCGTTGTATTGTGGTGTAAAACCACAATGACTGGCGGTATTAACGACGAGAACCACCTTATCAGCGTAGTCTTTCATAGAGATAAGTTGCCCGCCGAGACTTGTCGCTGCTAATTGATGAAAGGGGGCCATAGTAGGATCCTTAGAATAGAGCTAATCGACATAAACCAATATAGCCGCTGATTGTGTAGTAGGCCTGAAATCTTGAGCCAGTTATATTGGCAAATTCTAAAGGTAAAAACAACATACTGGCTGTTCTCCCATTGATTGAAATATTAGATATTAGCCCTTTGCTTTAATCCCGCTATAAACATTCGCTGGCTAAATAATGGTATCAGCCCGTGTCAATGTGGAGGGAGCTTATGGCATCAACAGCCTCTCATGTTCCTTTGCAACCAACTCAGTCCCATCTTTTGGGCAGTGAAATGCGGCAAAACAGCCATGCTAATACCCGCTTGGATCGCGCTAAATTGTGCTGACATCGTACTGGTAGTGAGCTTGCAAGCCCTTCAGTTTTTTACTGGTGCCTTTTTTTATTAGTACCAAAGACGTTAGAAAAAATAGATATACCATTATAGGAATTTATTTAGGAAAAGGGGCCTCTATGTATGGGGTTAGATATTTTTGTATCTTGCAACTGTTTTATCGAGGGGAAAGCAACAGAACTTCCCGTTCTTAGGGAATAGGCCATGAAGATGATGAGAGATATTTTTATTGTCAAAGCTTACCCGTAAAAAAGCGCCTGTAATTTACAGACGCTTTTGCTTTTCACTCAATTCTAAAATTAGAACTGATACACTAACCCTAAGCCAAGGACATTATCGGTATTGACTTTGTAGTGGTCGGTAAAATCATTATCATTTAATAAATTGATTTTATAGTCGATGACAGCACTTAGATTTTTATTGAAATCATATGCAGATCCGACAGCGATATAATTTACTAGTTCTTTATCACCAAAACTGCCCAAGTTTTTACCTTTGGAATAGTTATAGCCAATTGATGGGGTTAAACCGAAGTCAAAAGAATATAAGGCAACCACTTCAAGGTTCTGAGTTTTATTTGCTACTGACTCCATATTATCATTACCAAAACGGCTCATATTAAGCGTTTGGCCATACATGACTGCGAGATACAGGTCTTCGTATTCAAATTTTCCCCCGACGTTCCAAGCTTCAGCGCGTTTACCAGTCGCACTGCTAGTTGTGGCATCTTTTTGTTTTGGTGTACGGGAAGATGAGGAGTAACCACCGCCAAGGGAAATACCATAACCTAATTCATAAGCTGTAGATAAACCAAAACCATCTCCGTTATCGGTTAATTCATCACCGGATGATAGGTTTTGTTCGCCATTTTTACCTTGATATTGTAGTGCAAAGCTTAAACCATCAATGTAACCAAAGGTATTATTATTGCGATAAGTGAGTAAATTGCGGTTACGGCTTAGCATGTAGTTATCTTCTTGATCCATCGTATCCGCTCCCCAGAGAGGTAATACGTCTGTCCAAGCATTGGTATCATAGATAACACCATAATTGCGGCCATAATCAAGAGAGCCGTAATCTGCAAATTTTAAGCCTGCATAAGCTAAACGATTGCTATTTTCTTCAGTTGATTCTGATTGGTTAGTTTTAGTTTCCCATTCAAAACGCCCAAAGCCAATGAGTTGGTCGGTGATTTGTGTGTCACCTTTTAGCCCCAATCTGACACGTGAGTCATCACCATCTTCGCCACTACGGCTTTTAGCAATATGATGGCGAACATCGATTTGCCCATACACATCAAGCTTATTACCATCTTTATTGTACATTTCAGCGGAGTTAGCAACATTAGTAGTAAGTAGTGTTGGAATAATGAGTGCGAGTAATTTGTACTTCATAATATAGCCTTATGGATTGAGTGATATTTAGCAATCGGTCCTAATTGATAGTTATTATCATTTAAGCATTTCAATTAACCAAATAAAAAATGTAACAAAATTAAATATTAGTGAAACAATATGGATAACTTATTAAATAATAAAAATAATTTCATTTGTGGTGATTTCAACCAAATGTTTTATTTTTAGAAAATTAAAATCAATGTGATGCAAGAGCTATGTTTATATCTAAGTGATTTTTTATGCAGAAAATATGAATCATTACTTGTTTGAAATGCTAAGGTTGGTATTATTTGAAACCGATACATATTTTGTCTATATAACTCAGAAACATCAAAATATTTTGGTGATAATCATTAGATATAAGGAAGAACACGTGGCTTTTCGTTTGAAATATTTGGCATTACTTCCCTTATTTGTTGCTGCGACAGCATGTCAGCAACCAAACCATATCACAGCACCAGTAGAGAACTATGCGACACAAAGCCAACCTGCAGTGGTTAATAACGCATGGATTGAAATATCTCGCGGGGCATTGGATTTTAATATCAAAAAAGTACAAAACTTATTAGGAAATAAATCGTCTTTATGTGCTGTTCTGAAAGGGGATGCATATGGGCATGACCTTTCTTTAGTTACACCAATAATGATTGAAAATAACGTGCAATGTATTGGTGTGACAAATAACCAAGAGCTGAAAACGGTGAAAGACTTAGGCTTCAAAGGTCGCTTAATGCGAGTGAGAAGTGCGACAGAGCAAGAAATGGCGCAAGCAACACAATATGAGACGGAAGAGTTAATCGGTAATTTAGCTATGGCGCAGCGCTTGAATGCGATTGCGAAAAAGCAAAATAAAGTGATCCCTATCCATCTTGCGTTAAATTCAGCAGGTATGTCGCGTAACGGTTTAGAGGTGAGTACACTTGCGGGTCTTAATGAAGCCAAGCTGATTTCACAATTACCGCAGTTAAAAATTGTTGGCATTATGTCCCATTACCCAGAAGAGGACGAAGCGCAAATCCGTAAAGACCTTGCGAAATTCCAAAAAGAGTCTCAACAAGTATTGGATGTGACAGGGTTAAAACGTGAAGACATTACATTACATGTGGCGAATACTTATGCAACCATTACAGTACCAGAATCATGGCTGGATATGGTACGTGTAGGCGGTATTTTCTATGGTGATACCGTTGCGACTAATGATTATAAGCGTGTGATGACGCTGAAATCGAATATTGCCTCGGTAAATCATTATCCAAAAGGCAATACGGTCGGTTATGACAGAACCTATACCTTAAAGCGTGACTCAGTATTAGCCAATATCCCTGTCGGTTATGCAGATGGTTATCGCCGCGTATTTAGCAATGCGGGACATGCATTGATTAATGGTCAGACAGTTCCTGTTCTAGGAAAAACATCAATGAATACGGTTATGGTTGATGTTACTGATTTAAAAAATGTTAGCCCAGGAGATGAAGTTGTATTTTTTGGTAAACAAGGTAATGCTGAAATTACTGCCGAAGAAGTTGAAGATATCAGCGGGGCGTTATTTACCGAGATGTCGATCTTGTGGGGAGCGACCAATAAACGTATCTTAGTTGACTAAACTGATTTTTAGTTCAGTGTATTTTAACCCGTAATGAATGCGGGTTTTTTTATCCTAAAAGCCTCTTCGGATTTTATCCAAGATATCGCAATATGTTGATAAAATGCTGTTTAGGTGAATGGCTATCGAAACTTATAAGCTGATATGTTAGCTTGGTAGAGTCTTTTTTGAGCGGATTGACTCGGAAGGAAAATAAAAGAATTAGAAGGATATCATTTATGTATCAAGTTGATTTACATGCGCATACCATTGCCAGCACCCATGCATATAGCACTGTTAATGAATATTTTGCTGAAGCCGCAAGTCGAGGTGTGAAACTCTTTGCGATTACCGACCACGGCCCTGAAATGCAAGATGCTCCACATGAATGGCACTTTGGTAATATGCCTATCTTACCGAGAATTGTTGATGGCGTTGGCTTATTGTACGGTATTGAAGCGAATATAAAAAACAAGTTGGGTGAGACAGACTGCAATGAAAAGATTGCTCGCCATTTAGATATTATTTTAGCGGGGTTCCATGAACCCGTTCTTGAGCCTCAAAGTTTAGCTGATAATACAGAGGCCATGATTGCCACGATCCGCAGCGGCAAAGTGCAAATAATTACCCACCCGGGGAATCCCAAATATCCCATTGATATTAAAGCGGTAGCACAAGCTGCGAAAGATTGTAATGTGGCTTTGGAAATGAATAACTCTTCATTCTTGCATTCAAGAGCGGGTAGCCAAAAGAATTGTTTAGAAATTGCTAAGGCTGTTAAAGAGACCGGCGGGTGGGTAGCATTAGGTTCAGACTCCCATTTTGCGGGGTATCTCGGCCGTTTTGATCGCGTGGTTGAAATGTTGGAATCAATTGATTTTCCGCAATCACAAATTTTAAATGTTACTCCACGTCGTGTATTGGATTTTTTAGAGTCCCATGGACGTAAGCCTATCCCTGAATTTGCTGATTTTTAACTGTTATATAAAACGGTAGTCACAGGTACTGTTGATCACAAATATAGTCCGTCTTGAATAGAATAAAGCCACTAAATAGGTTAGTGGCTTTTAACTCCAGCTATACTGAAAGTTATAATTCAATTTCCATTTGAACACAATTTAACTCGACTTGCGCAAGAGAAGAGTAGTAACTACCATGTTTAATCGAAGTAAATCCATGTTTCTGATAAAAACGTTCCGCATTCGGGGATGAATCTAATACCAATTTTTTAATATTTCGCTTTTTGGCTTCAGCTTTAATAGCATCTAATATTAAGCCCGCAGCTCCGCAGCCAGTGTACTGTGGTAAAGTAAATATGGCATCAACACTGTTAGCCTCTAGATTAAGATAGCCAGTTGCAACGGGTTTATCATCTTCATTTGTCACAACAAAGAATGGGGTATTCTTCACAATATATATATAACTTACTGGCATTTCATCAGGTGTCCAAGCGCTGATCGTTTTTGCATCAAAACTGGTTGTGCAGCCATGGCGAATGGCTTGGTTGCGTATAAACCAAAGGTATTCAGCTTCATTGGGTGTGGCTAATCTCAATTTCATTATTCCATCCTAATTTACTTTTATCTTCTATAAAACTAAAAATTAAATTAAAAGGCAAGGCCAAGTATAAAATTCTTATTGGAAAATTAGTTATCAAATAATTTGATTTAACTTGATAAATAGTGATAATAAAACTGAATGTTGCCATATGACTGTTTTTATTGAATTATAATTTTATTAAAATAAAAAATCTAATATTGAAAAGTAAATGTAATATCAACGAACTGAAAATATATCTCCACTAAGATAACCTATGAAAAATATATAAATCTTTAAATTTGTCCTATTGTGGATAATAAATAAAGTATGATTTATTAGCATGGCAAGAACATCCTTGCTTGTAAATATAATAAGGTACATTAAATGAAAAAGTTATTAGCAATTGCAACCGTATTGTCTTTAGCTGTTTCTGGTGCTGCATTAGCAAACACAACGGTAAAATCTGAACCTGTATCTCCGGTCGCACAGTCACATCAAATAACCAAATCTCATCAAGTTAAAATAAACAGTGAGAAAAAGGCGAATAAAGGAAAATCTGCACAGGTAAGCAAATCTACGAAATAACTCAAGGAATTTTATTTAACGTCACAGTGCCATGGAAAAATAATTTCATGGCGCTGCATCAATGTTGGTATGGTATACTGATTATTATTTATTTAGTCAGTGACCCCTATGAATTATCAATGCCCACTTTGTTTTACACCGCTAAATTTTATCAATAACAGCTATCGCTGTGTAGAAAACCACCAATTCGATTGTGCAAAAGAGGGCTACGTTAATTTGTTGCCCGTGCAACATAAACGGTCTAAAGACCCCGGTGATAATGCTGAAATGATGCAAGCGCGTAGGCAATTTCTTGATGCGGGCCATTACCATCCAATGCGTGAAAAGGTAGCCGAAAAACTCATTCAGTTTATTCCATCATCTCATCCTAGTTTGTTAGATATTGGTTGTGGGGAAGGGTATTACACAGACTATTTCTCTCGAGAACTTGCGAAACATTTTGAAAAATATTCGGTTTTAGGCCTAGATGTTTCGAAAGTAGCAATTCGTTATGCAGCGAAACGCTATAAATCCGTTCGTTTTTGCGTCGGTACAAGTCATCGCTTGCCATTCTCAAATAACAGCTTGGGTGGAGTTGTCCGAATTTACGCACCCTGCAAAGCACAAGAATTAAGCCGTATATTAGTTTCTAAAGGCGTGTTAATTACCGTTACGCCAGCAGCGGAACATCTGCAAGAATTAAAAGCGTTAATTTACGATGAGGTAAAGTTACATCCAACTAAAGAGGAAGATTTACCCAATCTTTCGCTAATAGATAGCTGCCGATTAAATTATAAAATGGCACTGACAGGGTATGAAGCTTATGAATTGTTGATGATGACACCATTTGCTTGGCGCGCATCAGAGCAGGTCAAAGAGAATTTGCAACAAGCTGAAGTGAAAGAGTATACGGCTGATTTTTTAATTCGTGTTTATCAATCTGATGCAGAGTAAGGTTATTGCCCCCATATAAGGGGGCACAAAAACTAATGGGCGTACATAAATAACTCAAGATGCTCAAATAAAATATTAAAACCAATACCTATTAGTACCAACCCACCAATAATTTCTGCTTTTTTTCCGAGTAATGGGCCAACATAGCGGCCAATCATCATACCGATAGTTGCCATAATCATCGTCATTAAGCCGATAGTCATTGCAGTATGAACAATATCCACTTGTAAGAAAGCTAAACCGAGACCAATAGCCATTGCATCAAGGCTGGTGGCTATCGCGGAAAAAATAAGGTTTGTTGAACTATGACTAGAGGGTTTAGAACAACATTCTTCATCTTTTGTTTTAATGCTCTGCCAGATCATTCTAGCACCTAAAACAAATAATAAAGCAAATGCAATCCAGTGATCCCAGCGGATAACATATTGGCTAGCTAAGATCCCGATCCCCCAACCAATAATGGGGGTAATGGCTTCAATAAAACCAAAAATAAAACCTGTACGGAGGATTTCTCTAAAGCGGGGTTTATGAAGTACGGCACCTTTGCAAATAGCAACAGCGAAGGCATCCATTGACAGGGCAAGGGCTAAGATAAGGGTAGCATAGAAACTCATAATAGAACCTCGGTTGGGTGATTCCATATACACATAAATTACCCCCAACCAAAAGGCTTATTTATGTGTCTATGGTCTTGCCAACCGAACTTTGGTGTCCGCACCACGTTTGAAACCAAACGAGTATGTTGATACGGACTTTCTGGTAATATATCAAACCAGAACAGGCTACTCCCCAATGACGTGGAAAGAAAGATACCATAATTTATATTAAAGGCAACACTTAATTAATTGTGGATATTAGATCTTATTGAGAATTATTATCAATAAGGTTATTAAAAAAAACAAGGTTAATTAAATTTATAATTAACCTTGTTTTTAATGCCAATATAAAAACTATTTACTTATGATTAATGAGGAATTCATAAATTTGTTGCAAATCATCAAGATGTGATACTTGAATGTTAATTTTCTTTTTTTCTAAACCTATTATTAATACACCGTCTTCGGATAAATTCATTGTTTTTATTCTGTCATACAAAATAAATGCATTAGCAAAATAAAAACCAGTTTGTTTGAAGAATAGCTTAGGTGTTCTTATAAACGCCAAATAGATTGACATAAAAATAGTAATCAATAATAAGTAGGTGGTTAATGAATTACCATGGCGTACAATATTTGTATAAATAACGATACAAATTAGAACAATAAAAATAATAGCATCAGCTCGATGTTTTCGTTTTAGATTAATTTTTAATAAGGTTTTACCCTTTAGCAAATGCTGAATGAATTCATCATAAATTGCATAAACAAGCATGATCAAAATGATTATAACAAGAATGGCATCATTGAAGGTCATTTGTGAGCCCTTGGATAAGTAGACATAATGCAGAGCTTAAAATTAAAAAAGGGAGGCTGCAACCTCCCAATTCAAATAATGATGAAAAATTATGGCGCTAAGAAGTTCAGCCAAGCACCTAGGATACCCAAGCCAAAGAAGCCGATAATAATCCACAACGCGTTAACTTTACGACGTAACAACCACATACAGGCGAAAGTCAGCAATAGAGGCACTAAGCCTGGCATGAGTTGATCAAGGATCATTTGAACGGTGGTAATATCTTCAGTACCCGTTGTAGGGTTTTTGATCCGTGACACTTCCAGTGGAATATTGACATGTGTCCATTTGTTTACCAAGGCCCCCATAACAAATAAACCAAGGATTGATGCTCCTTCGGTTAGCTTTTGTAGGAAACCACCACCAATGTCTTGAACAATATCAATCCCTTTTTTGTAGCCATATGACACACCATAGTAAAGGGTTAATAAACGTACAAGGTTAAATAAAACAAAGAACAGGAGAGGGCCAAGTAAGCTACCTGTCATTGCGATACCTGCACCGAGAGCCGCAAATACAGGGCGAACCGTTCCCCAGAAAATTGGGTCACCCACACCAGCTAATGGCCCCATTAGACCGACTTTGATACCATTTATTGCACCGTCATCAATGTCAGCACCATTGGCACGCTGCTCTTCCATTGCCATTGTGACACCCAGAACAGGCGCTGCAACATACGGGTGAGTATTGAAGAATTCAAGATGGCGCTTAATGGCTTGTTTTCTATCATCATTATTTTCAGGATAAAGACGACGAATAACGGGAACCATTGAATAGCAGAAGCCTAGGGCTTGCATACGTTCAAAGTTCCAAGAACCTTGCAATAGGTTAGACCGTAAGAATACGCCGCGAATATCGCTTTGTGTAAGCTTTTTAGCCGTTGGCTTAGTGATATCTACCATTATACGTTCCTCCTAGTCTAGCTCATTATCAAGGTTGTTATTGCTACTATTTCCTTGGGTAACAACAGTTTGCGATTTATTGTATTTTGGACTGAGTTGGATATATAAAATAGCCATAACAGTACCGATAACCCCAAGAGCAACCAGGTTGAAGTCAGTAAATGCCGCGGTAACAAAGCCTAAGTAGAAAAATGGCATTAAGTATCCTGCACGCATCATATTGATAACCATCGCATAACCGACAACAACAATCATACCACCAGCAATATTCAGGCCGTCAGTAACAACTTGTGGGATAGAATCCAACATTTGTTGTACTTCTGATGTACCAACAGAAATGGCGACAATTAAGGCAGGTATTGCGATACGCATCGCTTGCAGTAATAAAGCTGAAATATGGATAAAGCCAATAGCAGTTAGGTTGCCATTTAGGGCGGCTTTATCAGCAGCATGTTGGAATGCAACTGTCACAGTACGAACAATAATGGTTAATACCTGTCCTGCAGCTGCGAGTGGGATAGCAATGGCAATACCTGCACCAATACTTTGACCGCCGGCAATGACGAGGATAGTTGAAATAATAGAGGCTAAAGCGGCATCTGGTGCAACGGCAGCACCGATATTCATCCACCCCAGTGCGATCATTTCTAATGTACCGCCAATGATGATACCTGTTTTCATATCTCCCAGAACGATACCTATAAGCGTACAAGCAATGAGAGGACGGTGAAATTGGAATTCATCAAGGATTGATCCCATCCCCGCGATACACGCGACGATGAAGACCATTACTATTTGAACAACGGTAAGTTCCATTGTTTAATCTCCTGTAACCAAAAGTTTTAAAATCTGTTTTGAGTAATGGATTAAAATTAATATAAAAATTATTTTTTGAGTTTATTGATCAAGTCCATCATATAAACTTTGCTATCTGATGAGACCTTCCTAACTTCAAGTTCAATTTTTTTGTCGTTCAAATAATTAAATGCATCAATGTCTTCTTGGTTGATAGAAACAGCATTTGTGACCATGGTTTTGCCATCATGGTATGCCATTCCACCAATATTAACGGACTTGACGTCAACACCTTCTTCGACGATACGTTTAACATCAGTTGGATTGGTGAAAAGCAACATAACGCGCTCACCAGCGTATTTCGGGTTATTGTAAACGCGAATACATTTAGCCACATCAACAACATGCGCAGTGACACCCGGTGGTGCGACTTGTTTTAACAACGTAGAGCGAACTTGGTCTTTTGCTACGTCATCACTGACCACAATAATGCGTTTAACTTGGGTTTCTTTCGTCCAGCGTGTTGCAACTTGTCCGTGAATTAATCTGTCATCAATACGAGCAAGTGCGATCACCATATGTTCACCGGGGCCGGCTTTCACTGGTGCAGGGGTGGGGGTGTTTGATGTGACAGTAGCCGGTTCTACTTCTGCTACAGCTTCTTTGAATTTAAATGAACGAACACCACCGCGACCCGTTTCGAGTGCAACAGAGATAAGTTCATTCATTGATGGGTCATCATCACGGCACATGAAGGTTTCAACTAACATTGGAACATTTACACCAGTGATAATGTCATAATTATCATGCTCATTAACAATACGACTAGCCGCGTTAAATGGACTGCCTCCCCATGTATCAACAAGGAATAAGACACCCTTTGATGTATCTAAATCAGTTAGCTTTTGGGTGTACTTATCAAATAGGGTGTCTGCGTTTTCCCCAGGGATAAAGTCAATAAACGACACATTATCTTGCTCGCCTATTAACATTTCGGTTGTTCGAAGAAGCTGCTCTGCAGCGACTCCGTGTGTACCAATCATAATAGCTATACTCACTATTTTTCCCTCATAGATAGATAAAACAAAACATTATCTGTCGATAAAATGGACACTCAAGTCAGGCGCCTTTTTATCAGTTTCCCCTGTATAATAATTTTAGCTGAATAATTACAAACATCTCATAATATTCATGAAGTAGCTCATGGTGTTGTTAGTATCAATTACATTATTAGCATATCATCTTGTATTATCCTAAAAACTTGTTTCGCGTCAGAAAAATAAGAATATACCTAAAAATTGATATTGAATTGCATTTTATTGCTGTTTATTTTGATTCAATAAAATTAAAAATCTGAGTATTTTGTTTTTGTTGGTTTATTGCTGTGTTATCGGTAACAAAAAAAGCAAATAAAATAGTACGATATTGATTTTTAGAGTAAAAAATAATCAGTTTTCAGTGGCGATTAGAAATCTCTTATTCAGCTCAAAACAATCTTTAGCACAAAATAGTATTAATTTCGTTTTGATGTAACTTGTTGAATATAAGAAAACTGAGTTAATTCAATGGAAAAATTAGGGGTAATTGATTAGGTGAATTGGAGCATTTAGGAAGAGAAAGGTGACTAAAAATAACAAAAAACTTTTTAATACATATTAAAAAAGCACCCTTAAAATACTGTTTAAAACGATAACAGAATAGAAAAGGGTGCTTAAGACTTAAATTAATTGAGAATAAAATTAGTCACATTGTACTTTGATGGCTAACCCGCCTCGGGATGTCTCACGATATTTCGCATTCATGTCTTTCCCAGTTTCATACATAGTTTCAATGACTTTATCGAGAGAAACACGAGGTTCGCTTGTTCTGCGCAGTGCCATACGTGTGGCATTAACCGCTTTAACGGATGCGATGGCATTACGCTCAATACACGGAACTTGAACTTGGCCTGCGACAGGATCACAAGTTAAACCTAAATTGTGTTCCATACCGATTTCTGCAGCAATACACACTTGCTCAGGGCTGCCACCAAATAATTCGGCCAGACCCGCAGCGGCCATAGAACATGCCACACCGACTTCACCTTGACAGCCTACTTCAGCACCTGAAATTGACGCATTCATTTTGTATAATATACCAATAGCGCCTGAAGCTAAGAAATAACGCATATATAACTCTGGCGTTACAGGTTCAATGCAATGATTATAATAAGCTAATACCGCAGGTACGATGCCGCAGGCACCATTAGTTGGGGCTGTTACGACACGGCCACCAGCTGCATTTTCCTCATTCACGGCTAAGGCATACATATTGATCAGATCAACCACATTCATCGGGTCATTAGATAACTTGCTTGATGAAGTGACCATTCGATTAAGTGCCGGCGCACGACGGGGAACACGCAATGGGCCTGGTAAAACACCTTCGGTGTTTAAACCACGTTCAATACAGGCCTGCATCGTCTGCCATACATCAGCGAAATAGGCTTCAATCTCTTCTTTAGTGTGAAGATCTAACTCATTTTTCATCATTAAGCTAGAAATAGAGAGGCCTGATTTTTTACAATTGAGTAATAGCTCTTCCGCGGAATTAAACGGATAAGAAACTGGTTTGCTATCAAGAGTAGATTCGCCAAAATGCTCGGCATCTACAATAAAACCACCACCAATGGAATAATAAGTTTTGGTGTAAATTTCATCATTACCTGCAAAAGCATGAATTGTCATGCCATTTTCATGCAATGGCAGGTTGTCTTGACGAAAATTCATGCCACCTTCATTGGGGAAGTCAACGACCTGAAGACCATTTGCTAATGATAACTTTTCTGTTTCTTCTACATTTTTGATAAAAGTTGGGATGGATTCAATGTCGACAGTGGCAGGTAAATTACCTGCTAGCCCCATAATAATGGCGATATCAGTATGGTGCCCTTTTCCAGTAAGCGATAATGACCCATAAACATCCACAGAAATACGAGTGACGTTAGGTAATAAATTTTTGCTTACTAAATCATCGACAAATTCTTTCCCAGCTTTCATTGGACCAACGGTATGAGAGCTTGAAGGGCCTATGCCCACTTTAAACATGTCGAAAACGCTTATCACGCAGGACTCCTTAAAAAAAATATGAAAATGTAGTGCATTATTTTAAAAGGCGCTACTTTACTGTTATTTAGTAGTGTTAACCAGTAAGTTTAAAGTATTTTTTGAAATAAGGTAGTTGCTGAAGGGTAATTGATTGTAAATAGCACAAAATGTCTGTGATATGGCTAAAAAAGCAACAGGTAGTAGAGGTATATTTTGTCATATATGACGTCATATCTTGTTATCTTAAATAGATTTTACTGCGATACTGGCATCGTATGGTGAAAAGTTGTGTTAAGCGTTAATCCAATTGCAAAGCAAGTTGGTGAATAATAGAGGCGGTTAGTCCCCACACTAAATGGCCATTATACCAATAAAAAAAGATGCGATTATGTCGCCCTGAACGCTTAATATCGACATACTTATGACGCTGTAATGAAAGCGCATCAAATAAGGGAACTTCAAAGATAGCAGCGACTTCACTCGGGTTGGCTTGGTATTGAATGTTATTTGGCACCAAGCCAACGATTGGCGTAACTTCATAGCCACCGTAACTTTGTAAGGGGCTTAATTGGCCCAATACCGTGACTTTTTCCGGGGGGATGGCCACTTCTTCATAAGCTTCACGCAATGCGGTATTGACGAGCGTACCATCTTCTGGGTCACTTGCGCCACCTGGAAAGGCGACTTGGCCTGCATGGGAGCGTAAAAATGGAGAGCGTTGCGTGAGAAGTAGCGTCGGATTTGGTTTATTAATAATAGGCAAAAGAACAGCCGCCGATTTACCCGCCTTGCGTTCAGGCTGGCGGGTGGCCGGTAAAGTAAACTGAAAACGACTGATAAAGTTATTCAGTTCAGTCATCGGTATTGAGCGCTCCTAATAACGGTAAGATCAGGCTTAATTTATCAAAAGTTTCTTGGTACTCTTTGTCTGCTTGGCTATCTGCAACGATACCGCCGCCAGCCCAACAATAAACCTGCTTTTTATACGTCAGTAAAGTACGAATAGTGATATTGCTATCCATATTACCACTGAAACTAATATAGCCGATTGCGCCACAATAGCCATGCCGGCGATGGGGTTCTAACTCTTCGATAATTTCCATTGCGCGAATTTTAGGTGCTCCGGTTATTGAACCGCCAGGAAAGCACGCACGTAACAAGTCAGTTGCACGGTATGGGCTATCGAGTTTTGCCGTGATAGTACTGACTAAGTGATGCACTGCAGGAAACGCTTCAACAGCGAATAATTCAGGAACACTGACAGTGCCAGGTTTTGCAACGCGGCCAATATCATTACGTAGTAGGTCGACAATCATCAAGTTTTCTGCGCGGTCTTTGACGGAGTTCGCCAGTTTTTCTGCTTGTGCAAGGTCATCTTGTTCATTATCTAGGCGAGGTAGCGTCCCTTTTATTGGGCGGGTTTGAATATTCCCATCTTGTAAACTGATAAAACGCTCAGGCGAAATACTGATAACTGCGTTTTCGGGGAGACGTATAAATGAAGAGAAAGGGGCGCCGTTACGTTCAAGTAGCGCTAAAAATGCATTCCATTCATCTCCCTTATATTTAGCTTTGAATCTTTGCGCTAAGTTGATTTGATAACAATCACCATTATGTAAATACTCATGGATACGGGCAATATTATGATGATATGCCTCTTCTGACATATTTGACTGCCATGAGGTAGTTAATTGAAACTTGTTTTTACGCGGTTTTTTTTGGGTTTGCAGCCAAGCCAGTCGGGCATCAACATCATCATAACTAATTAATGTAGTTGTTTTATTATGGTGATCAACAATGAGTGCCCACAAGTAGATCCCAATAGCCATATCTGGAAATTGCAATTCTGTTGTTGCAATTTCAGGTAATTTTTCAATGCGTCGACCTAAATCGTAACTCCAAAGACCGAGGGCACCGCCGTTGAAGGGACATTCAGTCTCTTCCTGATGTTTCGGTTGGTATTTATCAAGCAATCCTTGAAGAAGTTCAAAAGGATCTGATTCAGAAACGATAGGAGCCTGATTTGGCTCTGAGATGGTTGTTTCAAACTGATAAGTCGTCAGCGTTGCAATGGGGTCAGCAACAATAATGTCATACCGATTATGGGGGTGTTTTGCATTACCTGAATGCAGTAACATCGCCCATGGCAGGTGTGCCAGTGGGGTAAAATAATCAATGGCTGTGCTTGGGCTATAAGGTAATTGGATTTTTTTGATAACCATAATGATGAGTCTAAATTTCCGCAAGTGAATCAATACAGATTAACATATATTCTTATCTTAATAGACGAAGAGATGTTAAAATCTTAATCATTGATTTTAGTCTTTTATACATGAGGTTTAAACCATGTTTTCTGGTATGCCAGCACTTAATCACCAAGAACAGCAAGAAGCAGTTGAAAAAATTCATCAATTGATGGCGGAAGGGATGAGTAGTGGTGAGGCTATTGCATTAGTCGCTCAAGAAATTAGAGAAAAGCACCAAGATAAAGAGCAGATCCATGTTCGTTTTGATGATGAAAATTAATAATTTGTAAACATACTATTAACATCCATGCATAAATCTGATAGATTAATATTAGTTAAGTCATTCTATTTATCAATGAAGACTAGATAATAACCAGAAGATAACGGGTATCTGATAGGCTGAAATAAGCCGCTAAACTAATCAAAAGTCTTTACCTATTAATAGGTATCGGAGGATGGTATGGAAGCGAAACAAAAAATTGCTGTGGTTTTAGGTGCTTGTACGCTGGTTTTTAGCTCTTTTGCGTTAAGCGCAAATAGTGAAGAAGGTAAAGCTGCACCTTTCGTCAGTTGTGGCACGTTAACTGAGCCTCAAATTGCAGCACAAGTGAAAAGCGATTTTATGAATAATCGTTTACCTCGCTGGACAGATGAAAAAGCGGCTTTAGGCAAGAAAGCGGTTGCATGGGTCAATGATAGCGAAGTCACTAAAACCGAAACAGGTTATAGGGTCCCGCTAGTTGTTCGTGGTGCAAAATCTGACTTACATTATTCAGTTGCGGTAGACTGCCAAAATAATACTGTGACATATAATACGTCGAAATAAATTTTTTGATCTTGATAATCAAGGGGTAACCATTCAGGTTATCCCTTTTTTGCATCATTTTTGTGTGTTTGTGGGGCTAGCGATTTCGCGGCTCATAGGGCATACGTGCAAAATTCTGTGATAGTTGGCGGTAGTATACTAGTCGCTCCCTGAAGTATTCCCTTAAGTGTTCAGGTTGTTCTCGCTCAACAGCTTCAGCAATGATGGCAATGTTATAGCGTTCTTTAAATGCAACACCGGAAGCCAAAAGGTCGACATTGACCTTATCCATTTCATCTTTAGGCAATAAAGCAAGATTATGACTCATATTTGATCTCTACGGTTAAATTCATCCCTTATTATTGTAACTGGATAATGAGAAAAAATCTCAATACATTAATTGGAATAATGAAATATAAGGATTAAATTTATCTTTTTATATATTTAGTTATTAAGAAAAACAAGAAAAGATAATGAGATTGATTATTATTGTTTTTAACAAAAGTTATTAATTATCAGTAAATTGTGTTTTTTTGTTTTAAGATTGTTTTAGGGTTTTAATTATTGTAATACTGTGCATAATATACACATCAATGATTAACCGATAAGGCATAAATATGTTAACTACAGACATGGTCAAAAAATTAAACGAACAATTAAACCTTGAATTTTACTCAGCAAACCTTTATTTGCAAATGAGTGCTTGGTGTAGTGACAAAGGCTATGAAGGCGCTGCGGCGTTCTTAAAAGCACACTCGCAAGAAGAAATGGAACATATGCAGCGTTTATTTGATTATCTTAGTGACACAGGTGCACTGCCACTGTTAGGGCAAATTGCTGCGCCACCCGTTGATTTCAAATCAATTAGCGATGTCTTCAACCAAACTTACGAACATGAGCAATTAATCACCCGTGAAATTAATAAATTGGCTCATTTAGCAATGACGACACAAGATTATTCTACATTTAACTTCTTACAATGGTATGTTGCAGAGCAACATGAAGAAGAAAAATTATTTAAATCAGTACTGGATAAACTGGATATGGTGGGTGAGTCTGGTAAGGCACTCTTCTTGTTAGATAAAGACTTGAAAAACCTGTCAGCGGCAACGCATGTTTAATCTAAACACCGCAGATAAATAGAAACATCGTTTTTATTTCAACTTGATATATAAGCTCCCTAGACTTATGGACACGAATACGGTAATTCAATGTTCATAAGTCTTTTTCTTTTCATTTTGTGTGAAAACTCACAGGATAGGGCGATAAAACCCATTTTTAAGCGGTAAAATGGTTTGTTTTCCGTATAATGATTGGCAATTATTCTAAATTCACCTGCAAATTAAGAGGTTACTATGCCAATTAACCCTATTAAATCTTCATGGCGCAAAATCAGCGCAGTTGCCGTTCTTTTTTTAGGAATGTCTTTCCAGCAAGCATTTGCACATGCGCATTTAAAAGACCAGCTTCCAGCTGAAGGTACAGCAGTAGAACAAGCACCTGAGTCCATCACATTAAGCTTTTCTGAAGGTATTGAAGTTAACTTTACTAAAGTCAGCATTATTGGGCCTGAAAATAAAATAGTAAAAACTGGTAAAGCAACGTTAGATCCAACTAACGATACTAAAGTGATTGTTCCTGTGGAAGACAAACTCATTGCGGGAAAATATGACGTTAATTGGAGCGTCGTTTCTGTCGACGGACATAAAACAAAAGGAACGTATAGCTTTGCAGTGAAATAATATGTCACTAGAAGCTTTTTACACACTTATTCGCTTTGTTCATTTTATCGCTGCAATATTGATGTGCGGAATGTCAATATTTGCAGTGTTACTTAGCCGCGGGTCATTTAATTATTTACTAAGCCGCTATTTGAATAAAGGCATTTTCTTCTGCGCTATCGTTACTGTATTAACGACCTTTAGCTGGATGCTTGCGCAAGCAGGTTTGATGGGGGATGGTTGGGAAGATAGTATCGACTGGGCGATATGGCAAGGGGTACTCGGGACGTCATTCGGTCAAATATGGCGTTGGGAGCTTTTGTCATCGGTATTATTACTCTTGGTTTTATTTGTAAAGCCTACCAAATTACGATTAACGTTAATATTAATCTTTTCGGTCATCTTACTTGGTCTGCATGCTTTTATTGGGCACGCAGCGATGCATGATGGCGCAATCGGGGTGCTTCATCGCATTAATCAGTTTGTTCATCTTATTAGTTCGGCCTATTGGTTTGGTGGTCTGTGGCCATTTTTAATTTGCATTCAATTTTTACGCAATAAAAAAGAGATGGCGGAAGGGATGGATAAACACATTGTGAATACCATGATGCGTTTTTCACGTTTGGGCCATATCGCTGTTGCACTGGTTATTATAACGGGTGTCATCAGTGCGGTAATTCTTTTGCCTGGCTGGCCATTAAACTACTCGGGGTCAGAATACCAATCACTACTTTGGCTTAAGATCATTTTAGTGGGTGGAATGCTTTTGTTAGCTATTATCAATCGCTATTACATCGTACCGAACATTAGGCAAAAAGGGCGGGTGAATTACCTAATCATTAACAGTTGGGTTGAGTTATTGCTAGGCACTATGGCGATCCTTTCTGTGGCGATTTTTGCAAGCTACCAACCAATCTAGCGAAACTTTTATATTTAATTGATAATATGCAACGATATATTTAATGTTCAATAAGGTCATTATCATGAAACTTAAACTCATTATTTGCTCTCTATTATTGGGTGGAACTGTGAGTACGGCTTTTTCTGCACCGTTAACATCTGTGAGTAAAAAACAATTTGGTGCTGATTGGCCATTTACTCGTGAGGAGGTCATGTTAGAGTGCCGCCATAATGGGGCTTTGGTCGTCATTAACCCTGCCACATTAATGCAATATCCACTCAATGAAATAGCGACTGAGCTGATGAATAAGAAAGAGATCAAAGCGCAACCAATTGATGTACTCCTTAAGCCTATTGATAGCGCCAAGTCAGTAGAGGAAAGAATATTGCCGATAAAAGAAGCGGCAAAAAAATTGTGTATAGGCAATTAAGTGTATTGCTAATTAAATTATCAGCCTATAAGGGATGTGGAGAATTAGAAAATTATCAATATTATTCAATGCGTTGATTGATTGAAAGGTTTGAGTTATTGCATGTATAGGTTCAACCTAATAAACAAATAGTTCAACTTTAGAAAATTAAGAAATAAATTGTGTTAATAATATGTAAAATTATTGATAATAAACATGGTAAGAACGTGCATTGAAGGCTAGTATTAGAGTGTACTTTGTTACGTCTCAATGGCAATTTTAGCGCACGGCTCTGCCAGAGCCATTTCCCAAGGCCCGGTAATCGGAATCTACCAGGCCTCTTTTTTTGCCTATAATTTTATTCGTTTTCATTTCATATCAGCTTATCAGTTCTTGTCTATTTATATACTTAGCCACTCGCCTAAGCTTACAAACAAAATGATTAAGCTAGTTTCATCACCCAATGATGATTTTCTTTGTCATAACGATCACGGTAGAGTAAGACTGGCTTCTCATCTAAAGTTGCCGGGATACTTGTATGTTCGTCCCATCCATCAAGTTGCATGCAGAAGTCAGTATCAGAATCACACGGAATACTAACGGTATCGCTTTTGTGGGAAGCCATAATCGCATCATTAATTTCATAGGAAGATATTTTCAATTTCACAATACACATAACTGCACCTCACTTTATCCATTTTAACCATATATAATCAGCCCAACGAAGTTAAGCATAGTACAAATGGAATTAATTTCCAAAATAATTTTTATGGTGTGTATTAGGAAAGGGTGCAATATGTGGTTAATATGCACCCTAATAGTGGTTATTTTTTAGGGATAGACGTTCCCCATGCCATGTAATCTTTAGGGGGTTCCAATTTTAGGATGAAATGCTGTTCAGGCTTAGCTTGTGGGGCTAAAGGTACTGACGGCGGGGTTGCGAAGGAGATACCACCACGCACAAACTGTTTGAAAGTTCCGCTTTTAGCAACGCCACCCGTTAAACCAAATGAAAAATTAAAACCGGAGGATTGCCAAAACTCGGTATTGCTGCGAATCAGATATTGGTACTCCTTGCCAATGCGTGTGGCAACATATACACGATCGGAAAGCTCTCCCAAATATAGACCGGTAACAACACCGACCTCTAGGCCTCTAAATAAAATAGGCGTGCCAACTTGAACGGAGCCGACATCACTCGCATCAAGGTAAATAGTTAAACCGTCTAGATAACGTGAGTCTGTAATATTTGCAGCTTGTAACTCAAATTGATAACGGCTTTTATTATTACGTCCCGGTTCTGCGCTAATATAGGGTTGTAATATACTATCTAAATTATTTAAACCCGCGGGCGATAATTCAGGGGTTACAACAGCGAAACGACTTCCTAGTTTGGTAAAAGTGCTGACATATTCAGGGTATAGGATCGCTTTTGCTTGCACTTCACGTTTATCAGATGACAATTTTAATGATTCAACTTGGCCAATATTGATGCCCAAATAACGGATAGGCATGCCTTCTGAGAGTTTTGATGCATCAAATGTTGTTAAGGTAATGATGCTTCCTATCGCTTTAGCTGAGGTTTCATTTGGATAAAGTGTGTGTTGGCGAGCGGTATTGGCGACGCTACCATCAAGGTTATCAAAGCTAATCGCACCGCTAATGGCTCGGCTCAGTGGTGCAGCTTGAACGGTTAAACCGTTACTATTAAGCTGAACTTTTGCGCCACCTTCAGCCCAAAATACACTGTTTTCAGTGAGTAAGTGAAGATATTCATTTGAAATATTTACATTGATCGCAAACCCGGATTTAGTTGGTTTAATGGCAATGATTTTACCGACGGCAAATTGGCGATAAAGAACAACAGAGCCCGCTTGGATATCGGGTAGTGTTGTAGTGTTGAGGGTGATAGTGGTGGGCGGTAAAGCCCCCAAAATACCCGCTTTTGCATTATCATCACTACGATATAAAGGAAACGTTTCAGGGAGTTTTTCTTTGCTTTGTCCTGCAATTAAATGAATGCCGCCATCTAGCCATTCTTGAGGGGTGGCGCCTTGGAATTGCAGTCCATTAAGGCCTAATTGGATATCCATTCGGCTATTTGCGATAAATTTACTATCTTCACGAACAAGGTGCTTGAATTCATCATATATTAAGATACTAAAATTGACTTTCTCAGCTTCTAGGTGACGCTGTAACACTTCACCAATCTGGATACCTTTATAAACAATAGGTTGCTCTTTATCGACACCGTAAGTATCGTGTGCCCAAAGTGTTAGCATAAGGGGAGATTTGCCATCTTGTTCTTCGGTTTTAACGATTTTTTTACTACTTTGTAGAACAAATTTTTGCCCTTCTTCCGCTTGTGGGCTGTTTTGTGGTGAGTCAAAAGCAATGGCGCCATTTATAACGGCAGAAAGGCTTTCCATTTTTAGGCTCGCGCCAGACTTAAGGTCAAAATTGCCTTGAAGCCCTGATACATTCCAAAACTGGCTCTCTTTACGAACCAAATGAACATAAGGTTTTTTTACTACCGCAGAAATGGAAACGCCGTTGTTATCAGGTAAAATAGTGTAGTCCGAAATATAACCAACAGGCACTTTCCGGTAATAAATAGGGGAGTTCTCATTCAATGAGCCTAGATCTGGGGCTGTAAGGTGAATAAGTAACTCACCTTTATCAATATTGAGTTGTGGGGGCGTATCTTGTGCAACAAAAGAGAACTGCTCTGTTCCCGTGCTGGGTAACATGCCAATGTAATTTCCACCAACCAGAGCATCAAGGCCAGAAACGCCAGCCAATGATGCTTTGGGGGTGACTAACCAAAATTTAGTGCCTGAATTTAGGGCCGGCCGCATATCTTTATTCACACTAGCGGTCACAATAATGGTTTTCATATTTTTGCTGATAGCAACGGATTGTACTAAGCCAACTTCTACGCCTTGGTATCGGATAGGTGTTCGGTTGGCGACAACACCAGGCGCAGATGTAAATTCAATCGTGATATCTGTACCTCGTTCAGTCCAATGTTGAAACAAAAGCCAGCCTGCGATAAAAATAGCGACCAAAGGCAATAGCCAGAAAGGCGAAATTTGTTTGCGTTTACGCAATATGGCTTCTGATATTTCCTCAGAGGGTTCATTTTGCGGGTTTTGATTTTCCATAAGAATCCCAAATTAAACGGCTATCTAACCACTCAACAGCCAAAATTGTTAAAATAACGGCTGAACCAAAATACAGAGCGGCAGGCCCCATAGTAAAAGACATCAGCTGATCTCGATTAACAAGTGTCATCATTAAGGCAATGACAAATAAATCCAACATGGACCAACGACCAATCCATGAAACAAACTTGAGTAATTTCATACGTAGAATAGGATCAGTATTGCTTTTCAAATGGATAGAAAATAGTAGCAATATCATGATAATAATCTTAATAAATGGAACTAATATACTGGCGATGAATACAATAATTGCGATTGGCCAGTTACCTGTATCAATTAAAGAAACGACGCCAGAATAGATGGTGTCCTCTAAACGCTGTCCATTGAGATAAAAAATAGAGATTGGCATTAAATTAGCAGGAAATAATAACACCATGGCAGCAATTAGTGCGGCCCAGGTTTTTTGTAAGCTATGAGGTTCCCGAAAATGAAGAGGACGATGGCATCGCCTGCATTTCCCATTCCAATTCGCAGGCCCAGTGTAATGACAGGCAGTACAAGCTAATGTGCTATCTTGAGCTTTTTTATTATTCGTGGGATAAAACTTATGCCATAGCTCATCTAGGTTCATATGGATGAGAATTAATAAGCTGAGAATCGACATGGTAATAAAAGCGACTAAACCATGTCCAATGAATACACTTGCGTAATCTTGCATTTTAATGGCGGCAATACCTAATGCTATCAGGTAAACATCTAACATAACCCACTCTTTGATATGCCCTAGCACTAAAAGGATAGGCCGGAGGTTCAAATTGATGCGCTGACCAATGGATAACAATAAAATTAAAATTGGTAATAACAAGGGGGCGGCAATAGCACAAAAAGCCACTATACTGGCTGTAAATGGGTCCCCCTGTTGGTTAATTAAGTGAATACCTTCAATGACATTTGCGTTGATTTGGCTTCCTAATAAATGAATAGAAATGAGTGGTTGCCAAAATGCAATAGGAGCAAGCATTAATAATGTGACAGCCAATATCGATAAACGGTTAAGTGACCAAGACCGCCCATCATTAAGTTGGCTCTGACAGCGAGGGCAAATAACGACTTGCCGTCTGCTGAATTGAGGAGTTAGTAGTTTCTGATTGCAATGATTACAGCGTTGAAAAAGCAAATCAGTGTGATTAATGTGGCTCATATTGACTCATTTTAGGTGGTTACCTAGATGTAATCTAGTGTAAAAGAATTTACCTCAAAGTGACAAATTGGTAATCTTAGGACTACGCTTACAAATATTTGATTAATTGCTTGATTATTACAAGAAATAATTATGGATAAAAAGAAGTATTATCTTGAACTTTCAGACAATCTCTCTGCTCTACTTGCAGGTGAGTATGATTTAATTGCAACCTTAGCAAATACCAGTGCGTTTTTATATGAATGTTTAGAAGGCGTTAACTGGGCTGGTTTTTATCTCAGTAATGGGCAAGAATTAGTACTGGGGCCTTTCCAAGGTAAGGTTGCGTGTGTGCGGATCCCTTTTGGTAAAGGCGTTTGTGGAACAGCCTTTACCAATAACCAAGTTCAGCGTATAGAAGATGTTCATGCATTCCCAGGTCATATTGCCTGTGATGCAGCTAGTAACGCAGAAATTGTCTTTCCTTTGGTCGTTAATGGGCAAACTATCGGGGTTTTAGATATCGATAGCCCAAATATTAGCCAATTCGACCAAGAGGATGAAAAAGGGTTACTGCACCTTGTAAGCCAGTTGTGTCAACACTTGGCAATGTGTTCTATGCCTAAATATCATTAAATAATGGTCAGTTAAATTAATAGTAACGTGGCAATTGTCAGCAACACGATTATAATGTCGGCTTGTTCATGCCCGTGAGGTTGGCAAAATCGTTGTTATCAGGAAATTTCATGGAAAATCAACCTAAGTTGAATAGTAGTAAAGAAGTTATCGCATTTCTAGCAGAGCGTTTTCCTCGCTGTTTTATCGCTGAAGGCGAAGCACGTCCGTTAAAAGTCGGAATTTTTCAAGATATCGTAGGGTGCTTAAAAGAAGAAGATGGTATTAGTAAAACGCAATTGCGTTCTGCATTACGCATGTATACTTCTAGCTGGCGTTATCTTTACGGTGTTAAAGAGGGCGCCAAACGCGTTGACCTAAACGGTGAAGATTGTGGTGAATTAGACGCAGAACATATTGCTCATGCGCGCCAACAGTTATCTGAGGCTAAAGCTCGTGTTCAAGCACAACGTGCTGAACAAAAAGCACAAAAACGCCCAGTTGCACAAAAAACGGGTGAAAAAACACCGCGTACTCAAAATGCAACTAAAGAAAGAGCGCCTCGCCGCCGTCCAACAGAGAATAAAGAACGTCCGCAAAATACATCAGCTAAAAACCCTCGCCGTAATACACCAGCTCCAGAGCAAAACCTGAAATCAGTGACTGACATCAACGCACTACAGATTGGCCAAACTTTGAAAGTGAAAGTGGGCACTAGTGTGATGGACGCTTCTGTGCTGGAAATTGCAAAAGATGGTGTCAGGGTTCAATTGCCAACAGGGCTGGCAATGATTGTACGCGCGGAACATTTAAAGTTCTGATACGGAGGTCAATCAGGTCATGAACAAACTTCTTAAAATTGCACTGGTGGTAAGTCTAGCAACTTTCGGCAGTGCGGTCGCTAATACTCAAGCAGTGGCTCCGGTCACTGCGGCTCAGTTACCTGTCTTAAAACAGAGTGTACAACACGGCACTGTGAGTGAAAGAGTCACATCTCGGTTCACTCGCTCACATTATCGTCAATTTGATTTAGACAATGCGTTTTCTGGGAAGATATTTGACCGTTATCTTAATATGCTAGATTTTGGTCATAATGTTTTACTCCAATCTGATATTGAGCAATACGCCAAAGATAAAGGCAAAGTCGGTCAGTGGCTTGAGGATGGCAAATTAGATACGTTTTATGACCTGTATAACCTGTCACAGGAAAGGCGTTTCGAGCGTTTTAAATATGCATTGGCTCGTTTAGAGCAACCTATCGATTTAAATGCGACTGATTCAATTGAAGTTGACCGTTCTAAATCACCGTGGCCCAAAGACAAGCAAGAACTTGATCGTCTTTGGGACCAAAAAGTGCGTTATGACTGGTTGAATTTAAAACTTTCAGGGAAAGATGATAAAGAAATCAAAGAGAAACTGACAAAACGTTATAACTTTGCGTTAAGGCGTTTAACGCAAGCGCAAAGTGAAGATGTGTTTCAATTGATCGTTAACTCTTTCGCCCGTGAAATCGATCCGCACACAAGTTATTTATCACCTCGTAATACTGAACAATTCAATTCAGAAATGAGTTTATCATTAGAAGGAATTGGTGCGGTATTACAGCAAGATGACGAAAATACGGTTATTAACTCGTTAGTTGCTGGAGGCCCAGCAGCTAAAAGTAAAGAGCTAAAAGTCGGTGATAAAATTATCGGTGTAGGTCAAACAGGTAAGCCGATTGTTGATGTGGTTGGTTGGCGCCTTGATGATGTGGTTGCTTTAATCAAAGGGCCGAAAGGAAGCAAAGTTCGGTTAGAAGTCGTTTCTGATACTAAAGGGGCGAAGCCACATATTGTCACGATAGTTCGGGAGCAGATCCGGTTAGAAGACCGAGCGGTTAAGTTGACGATTAAGCAGCAAGGTAAAGATAAAGTCGCTGTTTTAGATATTCCTGGTTTTTATGTCGGTTTAACGAATGATGTTAAAACACAATTGCAAAACTTGGCAAAAGATAATGTTTCGGCATTGGTTATTGACTTACGTGGTAATGGTGGTGGTGCATTAACTGAAGCCGTTGCGTTATCCGGCCTGTTTATTCCGAAAGGACCAATTGTTCAAGTTCGTGATAATAACGGTCAAGTTCGCCAAGATATCGATGATGACGATGTTATTTACTATAAAGGTCCTCTCGTTGTTTTAGTCGATCGTTTTAGTGCATCTGCATCTGAAATTTTTGCAGCGGCAATGCAAGATTACGGTAGGGCGATGATTGTGGGCGAGCCGACTTTTGGTAAAGGTACCGTTCAGCAGCACCGTAGTCTGAGCCGTGTTTACGATCAAATGCTAAAACCAGAATGGCCTTCATTAGGTTCTGTCCAGTATACCATTCAGAAGTTTTACCGGGTTAATGGCGGTAGTACACAACGTGAAGGGGTAACCCCTGATGTGGTGATGCCTACAGGCCAAGATCCAGCTGAAACAGGTGAAAGCTTTGAGGATAATGCATTGCCATGGGATAGCATCCCACCGGCAAAATATACGCCTGTTGGTGATGTTGCTTCTGATTTATCACCAATAAAAACGCAACATTTGGCGCGTATTAGCAAAGATCCTGAATTCAACTATATTGATGAAGATATTGCGCGCTATAAAGTTAACAAAGAGAGTAAGAATCTTATTTCACTCAACTATGCTGAGCGACAAAAAGAAGATTCAGAAATTGAAGCGACAAAATTGAAACGTATAAATGAACGTAATACTCGAGAAGGTAAACCATTACTGAAATCAATTGATGATTTACCTAAAGATTACGAAGGGCCGGATCCATACCTCGATGAAACGGTGAAAATGGCAGTCGATTTGGCTAACCAACACACTAAGTTATTATCAAATAATAAATAATTTTCTCTTATTATTTTTCGAATTAAGCCAGCGCCTAAGCTGGCTTAATTTTTTGAGTCATTACAGTACCGATTTAATACATATCTTAAACGAAAAACGCAATATCAACTTATTGTGAATTTGGTGTTTTTAATAAGTAATGTCTAAATTTATGCGGTTTTATACTTTAGTTATTTTATTTTTTAAAATAACTAACTCAAGTTAATAATTATTTATAGGCTTCTTTACCTTTACTTAATTTATCCTAAACTTTGGTATAGTTTCCTTATCAACGAGGCAATATCATGCGTAAATTATTTATAGGATTAATGGCTGTTAGTGTAATGATGGTTGCATCTATTAATACAGCGAATGCAAGAAATTACCCATGTTCTGGAAGTAAAGGTGGAATTGACCGTTGTGACGGGGAGAAGTTTATCTGTAATGACGGGGCAACTAGCCGCTCAGAGCAAGTGTGTACGAGAGAATTAAAAAATGATATTAACAGTAAAGCAAAAGCGGCTGGGGCAGTGATTGGCACAGGTGCAGTCAAGCAATCGAGTAAGTCATCGGTTTCTGATTCAATAAAAAATACGAGTGACAAAGCCAGTAAAACCGTTTCTGATAAAGTAGACAAGGCCAGTGACAAAGCATCTGGCAGAGCTAAGACAGTAAAAGAGAAGGCGAGCAAAGCTGCGGATAAAGAAGTTAAAGACGTAAAAGATAAAGTTAGCAAAGAGGCAGATAAAGGCTCCGCAAAAGCGGTGAAAGAGAAAGCATCTAAAGCTGCAGATAAAGAGTCAGCAAAAGCCGCGAAAGAGAAAGCGTCTAAAGCTGCGGATAAAGAGTCAGCAAAAGCGGTGAAAGAGAAAGCGTCTAAAGCTGCGGATAAAGAGTCAGCAAAAGCGGTGAAAGAGAAAGCATCTAAAGCTGCGGATAAAGGGTCAGCTAAAACAGTAAAAGAACAAACAACAAGATCAACTAAAGAGAAAACTAATTAGTCCGAAAATAAAACAGCAAAATAGTGCCACTTAATGTGGCATTATTTTTTAATAAAATGAAAGTAAAATTGAATATTCATTCGTTTGGTGAACAAAGTAAGTGATAAGATAGATAAATACACCAAATTGTTTTTGGTAATTGACGAGTTAGCTTTATCGTTTCAATAAAAAATAACTTTAAATTTAAATGGTTATAAAATGAGCCTGTAAAAACAAGTGGTTAAAATTTTTCCTATAAAAAGTAATTATTTATTTAGCGTATATGAATGAGTTTTGCATGTGGCTATGTAAAGTTATGTTATTTTTTAGGGTTTTCGCGTTAATACACTTGAAATAGTGTGAAAAAACCTTATTTATAAAGTAAATTCTACGTATATTTGTTTTTACCAAGGAATACATAAAAAATGATGAGAATTGCTTTATTCTTACTCACAAACCTGGCTGTTATGTTTGTGTTTGGGATAATCCTAAGTTTAACTGGGATCAGAGGGAGTAGTGTTCAAGGCCTTATGATTATGGCGGGTCTGTTTGGGTTTGGTGGTGCTTTCATATCACTCTTAATGTCCAAATGGATGGCCCTGAAATCAGTGGGCGGTGAAGTTATCGAAACTCCACGGAACCAAACCGAACAGTGGTTAGTATCAACCGTTGCGCGCCAAGCACAACAAGTGGGTATTCAGATGCCACAAGTGGCTATTTATCATGCCCCAGATATCAATGCGTTTGCTACGGGCGCACGCCGTGATGCTTCACTTGTTGCGGTGAGTACTGGGTTATTAGAAAATATGAGCCGCGATGAAGCGGAAGCGGTCATCGCTCATGAAATTAGCCATATCGCAAATGGTGACATGGTCACGATGACCTTATTGCAAGGTGTGGTGAATACGTTCGTTATTTTTATTTCTCGTATTATTGCACAGGTTGCGGCAGGTTTTATGTCCAACAGTGATAACGAAAGTGAAAGTAGCAATGGTAACCCAATGGTCTATTTTGCGGTTTCCATGGTACTTGAAATCGTCTTCGGTATTTTGGCAAGCATCATTACGATGTGGTTCTCTCGTTACCGTGAGTTCCATGCGGACGCAGGTTCTGCAAAATTAGTCGGTCGTGAAAAGATGATAGCGGCATTGCAACGGTTAAAAACCAGCTATGAGCCACAAGAAGAAGGCCGTTTAATGGCGTTTTGCATCAATGGTCGTGGTAAAGCATTCAGTGAATTATTTTTATCACACCCACCATTAGACAAGCGCATTGAAGCATTACGTTCAGGTCAATATTTAAAGTAGCCTAAATAATTATCTAAAGTGCGTCTTATGTAGACAATGGTTTTAGTATCTGCCCAGTAATTGTTTAATTACTGGGCATTTTTATTGATGCAGGATGCACACATATCCCTTCCCAAATACCCATTCATATTCAACTAACTCAATTTTAATGACGGCTCGCAATTAATTGTATTTATAACTGCAATCGATAAATCACAAGTGAGCTTACTCACAATCTTTTATTTTAAATGATGAATTATTGAAATTTTGTTCGCTTTTATTTTACTTTTAATCTTTATTAGATTGATAAGGAATTGTTATAAATTTTATTTGTATGTTAATTAATGTGAGTTGATTGGGGGTAGGATGGATTTGATAACGACGTGGTTAAGTGAACTAAATGGTGTGGTGTGGGGAGTACCAATGCTTGTTGGGATCTTAGGCGTTGGTATTTATATGCAAATTCGACTTGCATTCCTACCGATAAGGAAAATTGGAACAGGTTTTAAGTTATTGTTTCAAAAGAATGAATCACGAGGTGAGGGACAAATATCACCTTTTAATGCATTAATGACTGCGTTATCGGCAACGATTGGTACGGGGAATATTGCCGGGGTTGCAACTGCGGTTGTCATGGGAGGACCTGGCGCGTTGTTTTGGATGTGGATGACGGCATTGGTGGGGATGGCAACAAAATACTCTGAGGCGGTGTTAGCTGTCCGTTTTCGTGAAGTCGATAAATATGGCCAGTATATTGGTGGCCCAATGTACTATATTAAAAATGGATTAGGCCCTAAATGGATTTGGCTGGGAACACTGTTTGCCTTCTTCGGTGCATGTGCCAGTTTTGGTATCGGCAATACGGTACAAGCGAACTCAGTGGCTGATGTACTAGAAAGTAACTTTGGTGTGCATAAATGGTTGACCGCAGGGGCTTTAGTTTTATTAGTTGGTGCGGTATTGATTGGTGGGCTGCGACGTATTTCTGATGTTGCAGGAAAACTTGTCCCATTTATGACTGTTGCCTATTTTGGCGCAGGCATCATTGTGCTTGGTATTTATTTTACTGAGATCCCTGCGGCACTTTCTTTGGTTGTTACCTCGGCTTTTAACCCTGTTGCTGCTCAAGGTGGGTTTGCGGGTGCGGCTGTATGGGCTGCAATACGTTTTGGGGTTGCGCGAGGCGTGTTTTCCAATGAAGCGGGTTTGGGAAGTGCACCTATCGCCCACGCTGCTGCAAAAACACAAAATCCTATTCGCCAAGGGCTTATTGCGATGTTAGGGACATTCATTGACACTATCATTGTATGTTCTGTCACGGGATTAACCATCATTATTACTGGTGGTTGGCTGACCAGTGAAACTGGCGCGACATTAACTGCATCATCATTCCAAACAGCCATTCCTGGTGGAAATTACATTGTTGCTATTGCATTAGCCGTATTTGCATTTACTACCATTTTAGGGTGGAGTTTCTATGGTGAAAAATGTGTGCAATATTTATTTGGATTGCGAGCAATAAAGCCGTACCGAGTTTTATGGTTGATAGCTTTACCAGTTGGGGCAACGCAATCGCTTGATTTTGTTTGGTTATTGGCGGATACACTAAATGCAATGATGGCGATCCCTAATTTGATTGCTCTGTTACTTTTAAGCCCTGTTGTTTACCGGTTAACACGTGACCATATAAAAGATGTGAACGCAGATAGCATTGATATGGCAAAACAGTTGTACGACAATAAATCATAATTGATTGGCAATAAGCTTCATTTTAATGATGAAGCTTATTGTTTCTTCAATATCCCCCTCTTATTCATAAAGCTTATCGATGGGTAATATATAAATCATCTATTTTTATCAGTAAAATTACGGAATGGCGTTAAATGCGCTATGCTTAGAAGAGAAGTTGTAAACCATGCGTATTTTATAAATTAAACAAGGGGATAGAATGGATATTCTGGAGAAAACGTTATTGTTTGGTAATGATTTTTTGACAACGACAAACCCCGCTAGGTTAGTTCCATTTAAATTTGAGATTTATCATTCTGAGCAAGGTTTTTACCATCGGGTATATAAGCAAGTTGGCATATCAGGGGCTAACTTAGGGCAAACATTTCAAATGTGGGCTTTCGAAGAGCAGAAAAGCTGGGACAAACAAACCGCGGATACGACTGTTGATGAATATATTCAGCATTGCCAAGATATTTATAAGCGGAATAATGCATAAGTTGTAGAAAAAAAAGCCCCCTTCATAGGATTCTGAAGGGGGAGCTAAATGAATAAAGAATGGTTTAATTCATGAATAAAGATAGATGATTTTCATGATTAAAACTTAGTTATTTGTGCAGTTTAAACCACGCAATAGTATATATATCCTTAAAATAGCATTTATCGCTAAATAATCTATTGGCGATAGCCTGTTTTTATTTGTTCTAACGTGTTTTTATAGGTTTCTGCCTGTTTTTCGTCTTCCATCTGTGCAATTTCACGTTGCATCTTGATTAAAATTTTACCTGCATCAGCCTGACCAATAGCTTTTAGCATATGCGTCAGCAAATTTTTTAGACAAGTAACTTCATCCGCTAAAGTATTAACGTTAGGTTCAGTAGGAAAATGGGTTTTCATTAAAAAGGTCCTTTAATCATAAAAAAATAATAGCAAGATTGTAGCATAGAAAGTAATACTATGTGTTTTCAGATAACTGAATGTTATAAATATTCAGATTAATGAGTTAAATTTGAACGAACAATTAAATAGCATGTAGGAGGGAGAGCGCCTCTAGGCTCGCTGTTTTTCTTACCGGTAAGTGGAAAGGAGCCTTTATGAGTAATGAAAAATTGTGATACAATTCACAAAAAGATTTATTGGCAACCAAAGTTGCTCAGTAACGTCTCAATCCTGTACTAAATACCAATGTCTTTTCGCAGCAATTTTTATACCCAATTAGGTGATTGGTATCTATTATTTGTGGGAAAGTGAAGGCTAAAAGAAATATGACGCAAGTTTCTAGAAAAACAGCTTGGATCCGTGTAATAGCATTAGCGGTTGCTGCATTTGTTTTTAACACAACAGAGTTTGTGCCTGTTGCATTACTCAGTGATATTGCAAAAAGCTTTGATATGACGGTCGCACATACTGGTTTGATGATAACAATCTACGCGTGGGTTGTGGCTTTGATGTCGCTACCTCTAATGTTATTAACCAGTAAAATAGAGCGTCGTAAATTATTAGGCTTCTTATTTGTTATCTTTATTATTAGCCATATTATTTCTGGTTTTGCATGGAGTTTTGATATTTTAATTGCAGGACGTATTGGTGTGGCTTTATCTCATGCGGTATTTTGGTCAATTACGGCATCGTTGGCTATTCGGGTTGCTCCCGCAGGTAAAAAAGCTCAAGCGCTTGGATTATTAGCGACGGGGACTGCATTAGCGACAGTATTGGGTCTTCCCCTTGGCAGAGTGGTGGGGCAATTCTTGGGTTGGCGAGCGACATTTTTAGGTATCGGTGTTATTGCATTGTTCACTATGGTTGTGTTGATCCGTTTTTTACCTCGTTTACCAAGTGAACATTCTGGCTCGCTAAAAAGTTTGCCTATGTTATTTCAACGACCGGCACTCGTTGGCATGTTTGCATTAACAGTGTTAGCAGTGACGGCGCACTTTACGGCTTACAGTTATATTGAGCCTTTTGTTCGAGAGGTTGCATTACAGAGCCAAAACTTTGCCACTTTACTCCTGCTAATTTTTGGTGGAGCCGGTATTGTTGGTAGCGTCATATTTAGCCGCTATAGCAGCAAATTTTCATTATCTTTTTTACCCGCAGCAATCGCATTTATGACGATTTGCTTATTATTGCTGATGCCATTAGGTAGAGATGTTTGGTCTTTGGTGATGTTATCCGTATTCTGGGGAATGGCAATGATGTGCATTGGTTTAGGAATGCAAGTTAAGGTGATTGATTTATCTCCAGATGCCACCGACTTGGCAATGTCAATTTTTTCTGGAATTTTCAACATTGGTATTGGCGCTGGAGCACTGTTAGGTAATCAAGTTATTGTCCATATGGGGATGACCCAGATTGGTTATATTGGTGGTGTGATTGGTCTTATCGCCTTCGCGTTATGTGTCTATTTGTTCAAGCGTTATAGTGTTACCCTCAGCGATAAAACAGGTACCGCTGTAAATCAGTAACTTGCATTTTCATTATGATGTAAAGATAAAAAGCTCTGTGTTATTTTAATGATAAACAGAGCTTTTTTGTTGTTATCTAAGTAACGCATTCTAATAATAAGGAAAGACAATGAAGGGTCTAGGTTTTTTATTGATGTCTATTATTGCTGAAGTCATTGCAACGACCACATTAAAAGCATCTGATGGTTTTAGTCGTTTTTGGCCGTCTTTGATTGTTATTATTGGTTATGCAGTTTCTTTTTGGGGGCTTTCACAGGTAGTAAAAACCATGCCATTAGGGATTGCTTATGCAATTTGGTCAGGTTTGGGAATTGTGCTGGTTTCCATCGCTGCAATTTATATTTACAACCAAAAACTCGATTTACCTGCAATTATTGGTATGCTATTAATTATTGTTGGTGTGTTAGTCATCAATTTATTTTCAAAAAGTGGTGGGCACTAAATCGTTGGTGCAGAATATTCAGGCAGCATGATTGGAGAAACAAGGAATGAGGCATCGGATGAGTCAATTTTTAAAACCCGTAATAGCAATATCACTCACTGGGTTTATATCTGTCATGTTATCTGCGTGTGGTAGCTCAAACGTAGATAAATCTGTGGAACATTCTGCGAGTCAGTACGCCAAGCAAGTAGTCAATTTAGGGCCAGGTGCGCAAGAAGCTTGCATGTCAGCGGGAGGCTTGCCTGCACTGACATTAGAATTAAATGGCTCACAAACTGCAGTATGTCAATTTGCGAATGGTAAGCGTTGCGCTGTTGACATTATACAATCGGGTTCTTGTATATAATTTTATTATAAAGTTAATTAATCTTTTATTAATTATTAATATAAGATTAATTAACTCTCTATATTCCTTTGGTTGTAATCTATTTTAATACCCCGAATTATTTTTGTTTAATTATATTTCTCACTATTCATATACGGGCTATCTAAATATGAGCATCTATTTAGGTGTTTATTTTAATTATTGATATTTAATGATGATATTACTAATATTAAATAATAAAGAATATTTTCGATAATTATAAAACCACATATAAAGATGTTTACATTTATTAAAGAGTAATGCCAAATGAAAAAGAAAATTGAAGAGTATGATGGCCCAGCTGCTGGTTGGGGTGCTGTTAAAGCCGTTGCAGAAGCGTTACGTGGCCAAATGAAAATCGGGCACGATATCATTGCGATGTTTGAAATGAATAAGGTGGATGGCTTTGACTGCCCTGGTTGCGCGTGGCCTGATCCGGTACACACAGCGTCATTTGATATTTGTGAGAATGGGGCAAAAGCCATTGCTTGGGAAGCAACATCTAAAAAAACAACCCCAGAATTTTTTTCTAAATACACCGTTACAGAATTACTTGAGTGGGATGATTTTCATTTAGAGGATGAGGGACGTTTAACGCATCCTATGAAATATAATTCACAAACAGATAAATATGAACCAATCGAATGGGAAGATGCATTTCAGCAAATAGGGACACGTTTACAGAGTTATTCCAATCCAAATACCGTTGAGTTTTATACCTCCGGGCGGACTTCAAATGAAGCCGCATTCTTATATCAATTATTGGCTCGTGAATATGGCACAAATAATTTCCCTGATTGTTCAAATATGTGCCATGAACCAACGAGTGTTGGTCTTGCTGATTCCATTGGTGTCGGTAAGGCGACAGTATTGTTAGATGATTTTGATAAAGCGGATTTAGTGATTTGCATAGGCCATAACCCAGGAACTAACCATCCGAGGATGTTGAGTTCATTGCGTGAAGTTTCTAAACGCGGTGCAAAAATCATTGCAATCAATCCCTTAAGAGAGCGTGGTCTTGAGCGCTTTACCTACCCGCAAGACGTAGTAGAAATGTTAACACTAGAGTCTACACCTTTAGCAGGGCACTATTATAAGGTTCGTGTCGGTGGAGACACCGCGCTACTTAAAGGCGTCATGAAGTTGTTGATTGAAAAGCACCAAGCTGCTGTAGAGGCAGGAAACGAGCCTATTCTTGATACTGAGTTCATATCAACTCATACCCAGGGTTATGAAGCTTTAAAAAATGACTTACAGACAACAAGCTGGAAAGATATCTTAAGGGTTTCTGGTTTACCACGTGAGTCTATTGAAGAGATTGCTGACCTTTATATTGAGGCAAAAAGTACCATTATCTGTTATGGCATGGGGATCACTCAGCACGAACATGGTACACAGAATGTTCAGCAACTTGTTAACTTACTGCTACTAAAAGGAAATATTGGTCGGGAAGGTGCAGGTATTTGCCCATTACGCGGTCATTCGAATGTTCAGGGTGACAGAACCGTCGGTATTACGGAAAAACCATCAAAAAGCTTTTTAGACAAAATTGAACAACGATTTGGTTTTAAACCACCAAGTGAATTTGGCCATGCTGCAGTGGCGAGCATGCAAGCGATTTCTGAAGGCAAAGCCAATGCGTTAATCTGTATGGGTGGAAACTTAGCAGTTGCAATGCCAGACAAAGACGCTTGTTTTTCAGGTATGAAAAAGCTTGATTTAGCTGTCCATACAGCCACTAAACTGAATCGTTCTCATTTATTAACCGCTAAGCAGACATTCTTGTTACCGGTATTAGGGCGTAGCGAGATAGACAGACAAAGCAGTGGCGTGCAATGTGTTACGGTAGAAGATTCCATGTCGATGGTCCATGCATCAAAAGGTCTACTTAAACCTTGTAGCCCTTATCTTAAATCCGAGTGTGCGATTGTCGCAGGAATAGCGAAAGCGGCAATACCGAATAGTAAAGTTGAATGGGATGATTTTATCGGTAATTACGACTTGATCCGTGATGCGATGGAAGCAGTATTACCTGGTTTCGATGATTATAATGCGCGTATTAAAATACCAGGAGGGTTCCATCTGACTAACGCTGCTTCTGAACGTCGTTGGTTAACGCAATCAGGTAAAGCTAATTTTGTACCAACAGAAGGCGTTATTGAAGACCCGAATTCAGCCGTAAACAGCGAATTAATTTTGGCAACATTGCGTAGCCATGATCAATACAATACCACAATTTATGGTTTAAATGACCGATACCGTGGTGTGTTTGGGCAGCGAGATGTTGTTTTCATTAGTGGTGCCGAAGCCCAAAAACAGAAATTAGAGGCGGGGGATAAAGTAAATCTCATTGCATTAGATCGTGAGCAAAAACCGACAAAACGTCGTTTAGATAACCTCACTGTCGTGATTTATGATATGGCAGACCGTAGTGTTGCTACTTATTTTCCTGAAGCTAATAATTTAATTTCGTTAGATAATTTCGATCCGCAATGTGGTATTCCTGCGTATAAAAACATTCCCGTGAAATTAGAACGCGTTATTCAATAAGTCGAATTTATTGTTTAGGAACCCCAAATGTTGAACGTAACATTTGGGGCCTTAATGACTATTTTTTGGCTGGGAAAAATTGGCTGATGATAACAATGATGGCTACTAAGAGATAAGCCGCGAAGATACCAATTAACCACTGTGGCATATCTAGCCCTAAGAATGCCCACTGCCTAACGGCACAGTCACCTGTCGCTTCAAACACTGCAGGCACCCATTCTTGTAATGGTAACCAATCAGGGAAATTAACAAAAAAATCGCAAGAGGCAAATGGGGAAGGATAAAGCTGTAGCATGGTATGTTCCCATGCAAGATCTAAACCGCGCCAAGCAGAGTAAACCCAAATAAGCATGGCAACCCAGCGTATCACCATGTTTCGCGGTGCTACTGCGCCAACTATGCCAGCAACCATAATGCCAAGTAATGCAACGCGTTCATAGATACACATAACGCATGGTTGTAGCTTCATAACATGCTGAAAGTATAAAGCCGCACACTCGAGCATAAAGGCAATAAAGGCCATGAGTAGCCAAGCGCCTCTTCCTTGTGAGCAGTAGTTAAAAAATCTGAACATACTTAGTATCCTAATTGAGTAATGCGCCCATTTTGCCTCTATCGCACCGATAAAAAAAGTAATTAAAGTGAAATTATGCAATTTTTAGATAGGGCTTTACCTAATATTACAATTAGCCGTATTGGGGGACGGCTAATTGCTTTAAAGTATAGTTACTGAGCGAATGTTATCAAGCCAATACTTTCCATCCAATGTGTGATTGGTACTAGCCAGAATTCGACTCCTAATAGCCCAACAATTGTCATTACGATGGTATATGGCAGCGCCATCCAAACCATGCGACCATAAGACAAACGGATCAGCGGTGATAACGCGGATGTTAATAAAAACAAGAAGGCAGCTTGGCCATTAGGTGTCGCAACAGAAGGCAAGTTAGTCCCTGTATTAATTGCCACGGCTAAAAACTGGTATTGTTCCGTTGACACCAACCCGTCATTTGCCGCTTTTAAAGCTTCAGTAATATAAACTGTCCCTACGAAAACGTTATCTGATACAGCAGAGAGTAAGCCATTAAACAGATAAAATAAGGAGAGTTGCGATGATTCAGAGGATTGCAACACAAACTGAATAAATGGGGTGAATAATTGCTGGTCAATAATAACAGCAACAATGCTAAAGAAGACCGTTAATAACGCGGTAAAAGGTAACGCTTCTTCGAAGGCTTTACCTAATGCATGCTCTTCTGTGATCCCACAAAATGCGGTAGCAAGTACGATAACGGATAAGCCAATCAGACCAACTTCAGCTAAATGGAAAGCAAGGGCGACTATTAACCAAATACCAATTAATCCTTGAACGACTAACTGTGCAAGATCTCTTTTGGTACGTTTAGCGGTCTGTTTTTTATCGTGCTCAGTCAAAATTTGGCGAACAGAGTCTGGAAGCTCAGCACCGTAGCCAAATAGTTTAAATTTTTCAACAACAAAGCAGACGACTAAACCACAAACAAAAACCGGTATGGTTACAGGAGCCATACGGATATAGAAGGTAATGAAGTCCCAATTGACATGTTTTGCAATGATAAGGTTCTGTGGTTCACCCACCATGGTCATGACACCACCAAGCGCGGTACCAATACCTGCATGCATCATCAAGCTTCGTAAAAAAGCCCTAAACTGCTCAAGGGTCTGTTTCTGCTCTGCACTGTTAATGAAACCATCATTTTGTAGGTCAGTGCTGCTGGGTTGGTTAGAAGCATACTGATGATAGATAGAATAAAAACCAATTGAAACGCTAATGACCACAGCAATAACGGTTAATGCATCTAAAAATGCAGATAAAAATGCACTCGCGATACAAAAGGCAAGGGAAAGAATGCGCTTAGAACGCACGTTTATCAACAGTTTGGTAAAAACAAACAAAAGCAATTGCTTCATGAAATAGATACCCGCTACCATAAAAATCAGTAACAAGATAACTTCAAGGTTATTGCTAATTTCATGTGAAATTTGAGCTGGTGTAGTCATACCAATGAGAACGGCCTCTATGGCCAAAAGACCGCCAGGCTGCAATGGGTAACATTTAAGTGCCATTGCGAGTGTGAATATAAATTCAGCAACTAATAGCCAGCCTGCAACGAAGGGGCTGATAAAGAAAAAGACAATAGGGTTAATTATTAGGAATATAATAATTGCTAATTTGTACCAATCAGGCGAATTTCCCAGAAAATTTTTCAAAAAAGCTGTTTTTAAACTAAAATCCATTATGGTTCGTTATCCTCTTTTATGCGGATGTCGTGTACTGTGTTATACATACTACTCTTATCTCTGACAGATTTTAAGCTTATTTGCTAATTGAGAGCGTATGAATTATATGGAAATTATATGATTTGCTTCACCCTTTATTTTTAGTCTAACTATATCAGGTGATGACAATCTGGTATGATTTGCTCAATATCCGTCTAAATGTTTGGAATAATAAAAATATGGTTATTAAAGCTCAAAGTCCGGCCGGTTTCGCGGAAGAGTATATTATTGAGAGCATATGGAACAACCGCTTTCCACCAGGTTCAATTTTACCCGCTGAGCGTGAGCTTTCGGAGTTAATTGGTGTAACAAGAACAACCTTACGTGAAGTGTTACAGCGTTTGGCTCGTGACGGTTGGTTAACCATTCAGCATGGTAAACCAACGAAAGTGAATAACTATTGGGAAACGTCTGGCCTAAATATTTTAGAGACACTGGCTAGGCTTGATCACGATAGAGTACCGCAACTCATTGATAATTTATTGGCAGTACGTACCAATATTGCGGCAATTTTTATTCGCACTGCCTTTCGAAATAACCCAGAGAAATCAATAGAGGTGTTAGCTGGGCGGGAAAAAGTGGAAGATAATTCAGATGCATTCAGTGATTTGGATTATAACATTTTCCGTGGGCTTGCATTTGCATCCGGTAACCCAATTTATGGTTTGATTATTAACGGTTTAAGAGGGTTGTATACCCGTGTTGGCCGCTATTATTTTTCAAACCCTGAAGCGAGGCGCTTAGCGTTGAATTTTTATCAACAATTAAGCCATCTTTGTCGTGAGCAAGCCTATGATCGTATTATGGATTGTGTGCGTAACTATGGTAAAGAAAGCGGAATAATTTGGCATAGTATGCAAAGCAATATGCCTTCTGATTTAGCTCAAAGCCGCTAGTTAACGGACGTTTAATCCCGTTAGGCCAGCATATTGTGTTATATCAGTATGCTGGTTTTTTATCATTAATCATTGACAGATTTTGGCCAAATAGCCATTGTTCACTTGAATGAAGTGAAAAACCAATCTTTGTTTATTTATTGGTATTTAATACCGTCAAATTCCCTCTTCTTAGTTTAATAAAATAAATCGGTTTTATTGGGCACCTCACGTGAATCGATAGAAAATTCTAAATTAAAAAATAATTAAAACTGCATTTTTTTTATCTTATTGAATTTAAATCAATTAATTTTCTGTTTGAATTTTGAACTGGGATTTAATATCGGCATGTAAATCAAATGTGACGAAATTTAAATTTTTTAACTGTATTGTTAAAAGTGTTAATTCACCACATTGGCAAATAATTTCTAGAATATTATCCTAAAAGAAATGGTGCAGACTTTTACTTTGTGGGGAAGCGATGAAAATTCTAGTGTTAGGCGCAGGCGTGATCGGTGTGACAACCGCGTGGTATTTAGCACAAGAAGGGCACGAAGTGCTAGTGGTGGATAGACAACATGATGTGGCAGAAGAAACAAGCGCCGCTAATGCAGGGCAAATATCTCCTGGATATGCAACCCCATGGGGTGCACCTGGGATCCCCCTTAAAGCAGTGAAATGGATGTTTGAAAAACATGCCCCTTTAGCGATACGTCCAGATGGCACGCTATTTCAGCTGCGTTGGATGTGGCAGATGTTAAAAAATTGCGATATCCAACATTATGCAATGAATAAAAGCCGTATGGTTCGTATTGCAGAATACAGCCGTGATTGTATTCGTCAATTAAGAACGGATACGGGTATCGAATATGAAGCCCGCCAAGGGGGGACTTTACAGCTTTTTCGTACTGCTGAGCAGTTTGATAATGCGGCTAATGACATTGCGGTCTTACAGCAAGAAGGGGTTCCATACGAATTACTGACATCAAATGAACTCGTTAAAGCCGAGCCTGCGTTAGAATTTGTTAAGCATAAGCTTACCGGTGGATTGCGGTTACCGAATGATGAAACGGGGGATTGTCAGCAATTTACTAAAAAACTAGCCAAAATGGCACAAAACTCAGGCGTTAAATTCAAATTTGGTGGCCATGTTGAGCAGATTTTAACTGAAGGTAATAAGGTGACTGGCGTCAAAATTGATGGTGAAATTTTGCAAGCAGACCGCTATGTCGTTGCAATGGGCTCTTATTCTACCTCAATGTTACAAAGTCTGGTTAAAATCCCAGTCTACCCGCTTAAAGGCTATTCATTAACCATGCCGATTATTGATGATCAGCGTTCGCCAACCTCCACCATTTTGGATGAGACATACAAAATTGCAGTAACGCGATTTGATGAGCGTATTCGCGTCGGTGGAATGGCTGAAGTCGTTGGTTTTAATTTGAATATACTGAAAAAACGCTGCGAAACATTGAAAATGGTGGTACAAGATTTGTATCAAGGCGGCGGTGATATCGAACAAGCACAATTTTGGACGGGCCTGCGTCCAATGACACCAGATGGTACTCCAATAGTGGGGCCGACAGCATACGGTAATTTATATTTAAATACTGGGCATGGGACACTGGGTTGGACAATGGCTTGTGGTGCAGGGAAGTTGCTGGCAGATATCATTTCAGGGAATACACCAGAAATAGCGTCTGATGATCTATCGGTATTTAGATATCTTGATGGTTTTAATACCAAGTTGGTTACGCAGGGTGATTTAACACCAGCGCGCTAAGTATTTGATGTTTTTGTATCATTGTAATTTTAGAATTAATTAAATGTATTAAGGAATTTAAATGCCGCGTCCAATAAGTGCTGTTATTCATCTACAAAATTTACAACATAATTTGTCTGTCGTACGGCAACATGTTGGAAAATCAAAAATTTGGTCAGTTATGAAAGCAGACGGTTATGGTCACGGCATCAAGCAGATTTGGCCTGCGCTAAAAGAAACGGATGGCTTTGGGGTATTAGATTTTGATGAGGCCATTTTATTGAGAAAAGAAGGGTGGAAAGGGCCAATTCTATTGTTAGAGGGTTTTTTCCAGCCTCAAGACTTGCAATTGATTGATCAATATAATTTAACGACAAGCGTGCATAGTGAGTGGCAATTATTTGCCATTGAGAATGCTCAATTATCATCACCGATTTCAGTCTATATTAAGCTAAACAGTGGAATGAATCGGTTAGGTTTTCCACCGAACGATTACGAAAATGTCGTACGACGGTTATCTAAAATGCCGAATGTACGTAGTTTAACGTTAATGAGTCACTTTGCTAATTCAGATACCAAAACCGGCGTTGCTGAGCCTTTTCAACAAATCCAGCAATTTGAACACTTATCTTTAGAAACCTGTATCGCAAATTCAGGGGCAACACTGTGGCATAAACATACGCAATATGATTGGATCCGTACGGGGATTTTACTGTATGGTGCGTCTCCAAGTGGAAAATCTACTGATATATCTGGGTTGGGCTTGAAGGCAGCGATGACATTACAATCAGAAGTGATTGCTATCCATGAAATTCCAGCAGGTCAATCAATTGGTTATGGCAGCCGGTTTACATCAACTAAACCGATGCGTATTGCGACAGTGGCGTGTGGTTATGCCGATGGTTACCCTCGGCATGCTGCAAATGGAACACCAGTATGGTGCAAAGGAAAGCGTTGTGCACTACTGGGGGCGGTTTCGATGGATATGCTGACCATTGATATCAGTGATTGTGACGATGTTAAACTGGGTGAGCGAGTGGAATTATGGGGGCAAAATTTACCTGTTGATGAGGTGGCACAAGCAGCTGGCACCATTGGTTATGAGCTACTTTGCGCACTCGCGAAAAGAGTTCCTGTTTCTTATGAAAATAAAGTAGAATAAATATTAATCAGTCACGCTAAAAATAGTGAAAATTTGGCTTTAAGTGTGATTTTGGTTAAGAATGTTTGGATTGTAACTATATTAATATACATATAGTATGTGATCTATTTCTCATTATTTTTAGGTTAAATATAATATGTCAAAAGCAATTAAATTAACGACATTTGCGGTGGCTTTGAGTGTGTTATCTGGGACCGCTTTTGCTGGAACTTGGTCTGTTGGTGGCTCGGTATTAGCGCAATCAACACCTTATAAAGGAATTAAGAGCCGTGATTATGTCACGCCAGTACCTATTGTTAATTATGACAGCGAGAATTTCTATTTTCATACATTAGCTGCGGGTTACTACCTATGGAACGATAAGCAAGACCAACTCTCATTAGATGCTTATTATTATCCACAATTTTTTAAACCTAAAGATAATGATGATAAAGCGATGCGCGAGTTAGACCGCCGCCGTGATACGGTGATGACGGGGCTGACTTATCGTCATAAAGCTGATTGGGGTACGCTGAGAACGAATATTTCTGGTGATATTTTAGGTATCAGTAATGGTATTCGTGGTGAGTTTGCCTACCTATATGGCTTTGAAGGTGACAAATGGTCAATCACTCCGGGCCTTGGTATTAAATGGGATAGTAAGAACCAAAATCGTTATGAATATGGCGTGTCTTCAAAAGAATCACGTAATAGCGGTTTAAAACGCTATAACCCAGGTTCAAGTTGGACACCATACGTTGAAGTGACAGGAAATTACCGCTTTGATGAAAATTGGACGGTATTCGCAATGGGCCGTGTTGACCGCCTGCCAAGTGAAGTGAAAGATAGCCCAATGGTAAATAAAGATGTTTCTGCCATTATGTGGACGGGCGTCACTTACACATTCTAAGTTCGTTATAGAACAGTAAATTAAATAGCCCCTGATATCATGATGATTGTCAGGGGCTAATTTTATCTATCTAGAAATTTGATGAGCTTAGATTTTATATGTTTAGAATGAATAATTAATCTTGCGGCTTATTATCGCGGCTGACCATCACTAATGAAAGGCGGGCAGGGTGCTGCGCATCACTTTTCATTGGGACGTTGATCCTTGCTGTTTCTACACAAACCATCTGTTTGTAGCCATTATTTGGCATATCGCCCATACTGCATGATAATTCCGCCCAAGGGTTCCAACAAACAACATCACTATTATGGTAATGGTGAATTTCTATTGTACGGGCCCATCCATCATCACGTAAGAGGCTATATTCTTCTGGCTCTGAATAAATACGGTCGGTATGTTTATTAAACTTTAGTGGCTCATTTTCATAAACTTCTTTATCTGCAACTTTATCGAAATAGTGGCCACCTAACCCATAGACAGTGGCTTTTTGAATATCACTGATATTAAAATAACTGTGTAATGCGGCAGTCGTTTCGAAGTCCCCATAACTTTCTAGTTCAAGCTCGCACGTTTCACCTAGTTTCATACGCAGGATCAGAGTGAACTCATGGGGCCATAATTTACGGGTATATTCTGTATCTGTTAATGTGAAGGTTAAAATAACACCATCTTCATGTTCATTATGTGCAGTAAATTGCCAAGGTAGAATTCGAGCAAAACCATGACTAGGGCTGGCAACAGGACCGAACCAAGGCCAACAAATAGGAATACCGCCACGAATAGCAACACCTTCTTTAAAAGCGCTCTCAGAACTTAGCCATAAGCAAGGTTTTTGCCCTGCAGGTTGCCAATCAATAAGTTGGGCGCCTTGTAAACTGACGGCCCCACGCACCTTGGGATGCGAGATAACAATGAGTGGAAGCTCATCAAGTTGGCGTTGAGTGATATAAGCGGAGATTTGTTTGATGACCGGTAATGCAAAAAGTTTATCGTGCATGGTATTAGGCCTGTGTTAATGGAACAGAGTGAATACTCGTCATACATTAAACTGCAGCATTGTTGACGGTGTTCGTTCACTTGAATTATTTAGAGTATCTGCCCAGCATACTTAAAGCCGCAGTGAATAGTATTCATTCTAAAATAAGTTGTGTTTATAGCGTATCCAATGAGAGATCAACCATAAGCGATATAGCAGAAAATATGAAGTGTTAATTGTTATTGGATACGGTACAAAAGAGCCGCCAATTGGCGGCTCAGTTAGACAGATTACGCGACAGCTCTTATTTAGAGATGTGAGCGATCAGGTCTAATACTTTGTTAGAGTAACCCGTTTCGTTGTCATACCAAGAAACTAATTTAACAAAGTTGTCGTTCAGTGCGATACCAGCTTTAGCATCAAATACTGAAGTCAGTTTTTCACCGTTGAAGTCAGTTGATACAACGTCATCTTCAGTGTAACCCAGAACGCCTTTCAGCTCGCCTGCTGCTGCTTCTTTGATAGCATCACAGATTTGAGTATAAGTTGCTGGTTTTTCTAAACGAACAGTTAAGTCAACAACAGAAACGTTAGGCGTAGGTACACGGAAAGACATACCAGTCAGTTTGCCATTCAGTTCAGGGATAACTTTACCTACAGCTTTAGCTGCACCTGTTGATGATGGGATGATGTTTTGAGCAGCACCACGACCACCACGCCAGTCTTTATGCGAAGGGCCATCAACTGTTTTTTGAGTTGCAGTTGTTGCGTGAACAGTCGTCATCAGACCTTCAACGATACCGAATTTGTCGTTGATAACTTTAGCCAGTGGAGCTAAGCAGTTAGTTGTACAAGATGCGTTAGAAACGATTTCTTGACCTGCGTAAGCTTTGTGGTTAACACCCATAACGAACATAGGAGTATCATCTTTAGAAGGGCCAGTGAGAACAACTTTCTTAGCGCCTGCTTGGATATGTTTACGTGCAGTTTCATCAGTTAAGAAGATACCTGTTGCTTCAGCAACGACGTCAACACCGACTTCGTTCCATTTCAGGTTTGCAGGATCTTTTTCTGCTGTTACACGGATTTTTTTGCCGTTTACAACTAGGTGACCATCTTTAACTTCAACAGTACCGTTGAAACGACCATGAGTTGAGTCGTATTTCAGCATGTACGCCATATATTCTGCATCGAGGAGGTCGTTGATAGCAACGATTTCGATGTCAGAACGCTCTTGTGCAGCACGGAAAACGATACGGCCAATACGACCAAAACCATTAATACCTACTTTGATAGTCATAGTATTTCCACCAGCTATTTATTCGTGAATTAAGTTGTAGTTAAAGTTACCAAAACCTTGCCAGCCGTCAAGCGGAATCGTGTCAATTATTGAAAAAAATCAATTCTGATACCACCAATTGCTTATTTGTCAGCCACTTCAGCGGCAAATACAGCCGCACGTATTATCGGGATTGTACGGCATAATGAAACCATCTATCAGTGATATATGTGATACGGTTCACAAATCAAAACGGAAAGTAAGATGCTTCTTAGTTTAGAATAGTTTTACAGAAAATGTTGTTAATTTTTTGTTGATTGAAATTGATGTATGATAACCATTAAACCGTCTAGTTATTTAAATATGTAGGTATGATATGTCAAATAAAGATAACCAACCTATTGATATTTCAGAGTTAAATGAGATGCAGCGTTACGTTACACAGCAAGCCGGTACCGAGCCCCCCTTTAGTGGTCAATTATTGCATAACCGTAAAGACGGTGTGTACGAATGTTTATGTTGTGGTACACCTTTATTTATGTCTGAGACCAAATTTGATGCAGGATGTGGTTGGCCAAGCTTTTATCAACCGGTTAATGAAGAGGCTATCAAATACATTGAGGATTTCTCTCATGGAATGCATCGTATTGAGGTTCGCTGTCAACACTGTAATGCGCATTTAGGGCATGTATTTCCAGACGGCCCTCAGCCTACTGGTCAGCGTTACTGCATTAATTCAGCATCATTAAGCTTTATTGATGATGATAGTGGTGAAAAGACGCGTGGATAAAGAGCTGAAGGTTGCTGAAGCTATTGTATAAGAATAACAAAAACGATTCAGCTATTAGCTGAAATCGAGAAAAACAAAATAACGTGCTAATTGTGTATTTGAAGGAGCCTTACCGTGAGCGTTGAAGTTAATCCAGAACAACTTGAACAATTGTTGGCAATGATGACCCCGGAAATTTATGAACGCCTAGTAACCGCCGTTGAACTCGGTAAATGGCCGGATGGGGTGATGTTAACACCGGAACAGAAAGAACATAGTTTACAAATGGTATTATTGTGGCAGTCACGACATAACCATGACCCAGAGCATATGACGGTAGGGACTAATGGTGAAATTACGATGAAGAGCAAACAAGAGCTAAAAATGTTGTTCCAAGGTGAAATGCTGGCGACCTTAAAACCGCAACATAATGATGAATAACGGTTATTCTACAAAATAGTTTGTTTATTCAATGTGGCGCGGCATAGTGACAGTGTCACTGAACAAGTTTTCTCATATTGTTATTGAGAATATATCCATTGGAAATAGATCATTGAGAAAACTTGTCCATAAAAATGCGTTAATGTAGGTCGGTTAAGGTAATTAGCCTTGCACCTTGTTCTTGCATTTCGGCTAAGGCGTCTTGGCTGTCATTAGCCGCTAGATTAACCCCCCTACACCCATCAACGAGAACATCCACGGTATAGCCTAGTTTTAATGCATCTAGTACAGTAAATTTGACACAATAATCCGTCGCAATTCCCATAATAATTAAATGCGAAATGTGGTGTTCTTGTAGCCATGCATGAAGACGAGTTTGGCTAATTTTATCATTATCGAAAAAAGCACTATAGCTATCAACCTGTGGGTTTTTCCCTTTGGTGAAAATTTCACGAATAAGCGATTGATTTAAATTTGAGTGTAACTCAGCACCGTGTTCACCTTGAACGCAATGAATCGGCCACCAAACTTGTGTAATGCCGTTTAATTCACCGACTTCGCCAATTTGTGTGTTTGAATTAGCTGCGAAACTAAGGTGTGTCGCGGGATGCCAATCTTGACTTGCAATGATGTCTATCTGTTTTTGTTGGCAAATAGCGATTGCTTTATTCGCAACATCAATGACATGTTCGCTTTCATTTACTGCCAATGTCCCGCCAGTGCAAAAGTCGTTTTGTAAATCGACTAACAGTAAAGCTGTTTTCATTGTGTCCTCAGTATGTTATCTATTATTCATCAGCATAGCTCAACTCACCGCGTAAATTATTCTGCATTAGCTCACGGATTAACGCAGGGGTATAATTTTGGCTAAGTAAGTAGTGCAACTTACTTAAGGCGGCTTCAAATGTCATGTCGTATCCACTGATCACTCCAGCTTCTGCAAGCGCGTGACCTGTGGCATAGCCTTCCATATTAACACGACCAGAAATGCATTGTGTCAGGTTCACCACAATAATTCCCCGATTCGTTGCCTCGCGAAGTATACGGAGTAATTCGGGTTGCTGAGGGGCATTACCGACACCGTAAGAGCGCAATATTAGTGCCTTAACGGGTTGCTGAAGAATATTGCGAACAATCTCAATGGAGAGTCCAGGGTAAAGTGTCACCACGCCGATAGGTTGAGGTGTAATTTGGTGGCTTTTAAATTCACCGATACCAATAGGAGCAGGGCATGTATTAAATGTGCGAATATTGATGCCCGCTTCCATTAGTGGTGAGCAGTTAGGCGAACTAAACGCATCAAAGCCGTCAGCATGGGCTTTAACGGTACGGTTACCGCGATATAATTTATTATTAAAAAATAGTCCGACTTCATTAACGGGGTAGTTTGCCGCTAAATATAATGCATTTAATAGATTCGTCTGCCCATCAGAACGCAATGCTTCCAAGGGAATTTGTGACCCTGTCACTATCACCGGTTTTTTCAAGTTTTCAAACATGAAAGATAACGCGGAAGCAGTAAAAGCCATGGTATCAGTGCCATGTAAAATGACAAACCCATCATAAAGTGGGTAGTTTTCACAAATGTCATCAGCGATAAGCTGCCAATCTTCAGGGGTAATATCAGATGAATCAATCAACGGCTGATGCTCACGGATCGTAAACTCAGGCATTTCAGGGCGGTGAAACTCGGGCATTTGAGCTAACTGAGCTTGTAAATGACCGGAAACCGGCACATATCCCTGTGGTGAATGGCGCATGCCAATTGTTCCGCCAGTATAGACAACATAAATGGATTTTTTCTGCATCTTATTACCTAATTTATCCAACTTATCGAAGGAGAGTGATTATCAGGATTTTGACGTATTTGTTAGCGTATTACTATCGTTAACTTACGAATAATTAGATTGATATAAGGTTATTGATGGGGTTGTGAGAGAAATCCCCTTCATTGGTTCTGAAGGGGATTTTGCGATCAATTAATTTCTGCGCAATTTAAGCAAAAAGCATAACGGTTTTGCGGGTCATTCATTTTTAAGAAAAATTGAGCTTGCTGGCGGATGTCCGTCGCGACTGCAGGAGGTAAAAACACGTGTAGCACATCTGGCATTACGGCTTGAACGTTTGTGGTTAATTCAAGTAGCAATTGATCCATAAAGGTCAGTTCGGGCTTCATCCAATCTAACTTAACGTCACTGAGTTTAGCGAGCTCAGCGGCTTTATCTACCGCATTATCAAAATCACCTAGCTGGTCGACAAGGCCATTTTTCAATGCATCTTGCCCGATCCACACACGGCCTTGCGCAATTTTATCTATCTCCGCAGGTGTTTTATGGCGAGCTTTAGCGACTAAGCCAATAAATGTTTCATAGCCATTTTCAATGGTGATTTGCATCATGTCTGCAAATTGTGGGCTGATCCCTTTCGTCAACGAAACATCAGCTAATGGTGACGTTGATACACCATCAGTATATACACCAATAGAATCTAAGGATTTTTCAAAGGTATTGATCACGCCAAATATACCAATTGAACCAGTCAATGTGTTTGGACTGGCAATAATATAGTCCGCAGGCGTTGATACCCAGTAACCACCTGATGCCGCCATACCCCCCATAGAAACCACAACAGGTTTGCCCGCTGCATGGGCAGAAGCCAGTTCACTGCGGATCAAATCAGAAGCACTGACGCTTCCACCCGGGCTGTTAACACGTAAGACAATCGCTTTAATATTATCATCAAGGCGAGCATCGCGGATTTGTGCTGCGATGGTATCGCCTCCGGCAATTCCTGCTGTTTGCGGGCCATCCATGATGGCTCCTTGAACAACAATTACAGCGATATTGCCACCTTGACTTGTATTGGTATCTGCTATTTTAGCGGAATAATCATAGATACTAATATTATTGAATTGTTTATCTTCTTTATTCCAACCAAAGTGTTTACTGAGTAAGTCTTCAACTTGTTCGTTGGTATAAAGTTTATCAACCAACTTTTGTTTTAAAGCATACTGCGCGCTATCGCCTTTGACTGATCGTAATTGTTCTAATATAGCATCAGCCCCAGGGAAAATTTGTGCGCTGGTTGTATTACGGTTTTTGGCGATTTCTGCGAGGTAATTATTCCAAAGGGCATCTAACCACTGTTTATTGGCTAAACGTGCCTCAGGGGACATATCATCACGCATTAACGGCTCAACTGCAGATTTATAAGTACCTACTCGGAATATATGGCTACTGACTTTAAGTTTTTCTAATAGTGTCTTGTAATATAGGCCATTAGTTGCAAAACCATACACGCCAACAGCCCCTTGTGGGGTGAGGTAGATATCATCAGCGTAACTAGCAAGGTAGTATTGTGACTGATTATAACTGTTACCGATGGCGTAAACCTGTTTTCCAGAATGTTTAAATTCGTTGATCGCCTTACCGATATAAGCTAATGAGGGCTGATCAGCGCCAACTAAATTATCTAGGCGTAATACCATCCCTGTGATCCGGTCATCATTTGCAGCGGTGCGGATGGTGTCAACGATGTCGAATAGTGAATTTTCTTGCATGCGGCTATTTGAAGTCCCCAGCAGTTCACGACTCATGCGACCAAATGGGTCGGGAGCAGAAACTTGGTCTACAATAACGCCCTGCAAATCTACATATAAAGCACCAAAATAATTTTTTTCGGGTTGAGTATCTGTTTGGTAAAGGGTAATCGACCCAATAACGACAAAAAATAATACTAAGAAAATAGCGTTGAAAACGAATTCCCTAATAAAGTTTAGTGCTCGCCAGCTGATTCTAAAGATGGTAGCGATGATGTCCCATAGTTGACGCATGTTTTCTCCTATCCTGCATATTTTGCACCAAAGGGTGTTGGCTTCATTGGTTTACCGTTGATTAATGGCACAAACTATTTTTGGATATTACATAAATATATCTTTCTACAGTTGGACTATTTCCACCTGCAGCACGAATTAACAACAATATACTCAAAAGCAAATCCGTTACCCGATCATCACATCGAACGCTTGATATCTAAGTTATATCAATACAATTAGTTGCAATTGTGGGCTATCTTTATGCATAACAAAATTAAGATACGCACGGTACAATGTTTCAATGATATTTTTCACGTATAACAAATGATACAATTCAATGAATTTATAACGTAATTTTACCTGGCGGATCATTGTTATTGTTGTATTAGTGTAAGCGATTTTCCTTTAAGCTTAAACAATAGATAGCATGGGTATAATTATCTAATTTAATGATTATCATATCAGTTTACTCTTAAACGGAGACAAAAATGGATGCTCTAACCCTTTTGTTGAACCGCCGTTCAGCTTCTAGACTCACAACACCTGCACCGCAAGGCGAAGAACTTAATAACATACTTGCTGCAGGGATGAGAGCACCCGATCACGGTGCGTTAAAACCGTGGCATTTTGTTGTTATGCAAAATGAGGGGATTAAACGCTTCAGTCAGCTATTAGAAAAAGCAGCAATTGAAGGGCAGTTAGGCGCTGAGGTAGAAGAAAAAGCACGTAATGCACCTTTTCGTGCCCCATTAATTATTACGGTGATCGCAAAATTAAAAGAACACCCCAAAGTACCACAATGGGAACAATTAGTTGCTGCGAGTTGTACTGTGCAGGCGATGCAAATGGCTGCGGTAGCTCAGGGTTTTGGCGGTATATGGCGGTCAGGGGCATGGACAGAAGATGCCGTGGTTCGTGCAGGACTAGGTTGTGGAGATAACGACCGTATTGTTGGGTTTCTTTATTTAGGAACACCAGAGCTTAAAGCACCAACAAAAGTACAAACGCCCGACATGACCGGTTTTGTATCTCACTTCTAAAGAGAATAATAATGGCTGAAAAAATTAGATTAACGCAATATAGTCATGGCGCAGGCTGTGGCTGTAAAATTGCACCGAAAGTATTAGAACAAATCTTACACACAGAACAAGCAAAATTTCATGACCCCCATTTGTTAGTCGGTAATGAAACGAAAGATGATGCCGCTGTTTATGATTTAGGTAATGGGATTGGCATCATCAGCACAACTGACTTTTTCATGCCGATCGTTGACTCTCCGTTTGAATTCGGCCGTATCGCCGCAACGAATGCGATAAGCGATATTTTTGCGATGGGCGGAAAACCCATCATGGCAATCGCCATTTTAGGCTGGCCTATTGCTAAATTACCGCCAGAAGTGGCTCGAGAAGTGATTGAAGGTGGCCGAGCTGCCTGTGCAGATGCCGGTATTTCATTGGCTGGGGGGCATTCCATTGATGCGCCTGAACCTATTTTTGGGTTAGCGGTAACAGGTGTGGTGAATACTGAATATGTGAAGAAAAATAGTGCGGCGACAGCAGGTTGTGAACTGTTTTTAACTAAGCCTTTAGGGATCGGTGTGTTAACAACCGCAGAGAAAAAAGGCGTGTTAGCACCTGAACACCAGCACCTTGCGTCTGAAACCATGTGCCAAATGAATAAAATAGGCGCTGTCATTGCACCTTTAGAGGGGGTTACTGCGATGACAGATGTGACCGGTTTTGGGTTATTAGGTCATTTAAGTGAGATTTGTGAAGGCTCTAACGTTCGTGCTGAAATTTCCTTCAATAAAGTTCCTAAATTAGCGGATGTCGAAAAATATATTGAAGCCGGCTGTGTTCCCGGCGGAACAACCCGTAACTTCGACAGCTATGGTCATCTTATTGGCCCTATGAATGATATGCAGCGCCAGCTACTGTGTGACCCGCAGACCTCTGGGGGGCTACTCATTGCAGTAAAACCTTCCGAAGTGTCTAAAATTAAAGAGATTGCACAGCAGCAAGGTGTTTTGTTACAGTCTATCGGTAAATTATTACCCCATCAGGATAATGTTCCTTTAGTTGAAGTGATAGATTAATTTATGCGTTTGTTTATTGCGGAAAAACCGAGCCTAGCAAGGGCCATTGCAGATGTATTACCCAAACCTCATAAACGAGGTGATGGTTTTATTCAATGTGGTGATGGCCAAACCGTAACATGGTGTATTGGGCACCTTTTAGAACAGGCTGAGCCGGATGCCTATGAGCCTCGGTACGCACGTTGGAATCTTCAGGATCTGCCAATTATCCCTGATAAATGGCAGTTGAAGCCCCGTTCCGCAGTAACTAAACAATTAAAAACCATTGAAACATTGCTGAAGCAAGCCTCAACCGTCGTTCATGCAGGGGACCCTGATAGAGAAGGTCAATTGCTGGTGGACGAAGTGCTTGATTTTTTAAAGCTCGATCCTGAAAAACGCAAAGAAGTAAAACGTTGTTTAATTAATGACCTTAATCCTCAAGCGGTTGAGCGGGCAATTGACCGTTTAAGAGAAAATCGCGAGTTTATTCCTCTTTGCGTCTCTGCCTTAGCAAGAGCACGAGCAGATTGGCTGTATGGCATCAATATGACTCGGGCTTATACGCTATTAGGCCAACGGGGGGGGTATCAAGGTGTTCTTTCTGTTGGGCGAGTGCAAACGCCAGTTTTGGGGCTAGTCGTCAGGCGAGATGAAGATATCGAAAACTTTGTCCCTAAAGATTATTTCGAGGTAAAAGCTCACATTGTTACGCCAAAGGATGAGCGCTTTGTCGCAATATGGCAGCCGAGCGACTCCTGTATTGATTACCAAGACGAAGAGGGGCGTTTATTCCATCGGCCGCTCGCAGAGCATGTAGTATCACGTATCGAGGGCAAACCTGCCATCGTGACGCAATATCAGGATAAGCGAGAATCTGATATTGCACCGTTGCCTTTTTCTTTATCATCTTTACAGATTGAAGCCGCTAAAAAGTATGCATTGAGTGCGCAAGAAGTGTTGGATATTTGCCAACGCTTGTATGAAACGCACAAGTTAATTACGTACCCGCGTTCAGATAGCCGCTATCTGCCTGATGAACATTTTGCAGGGCGGCACAGTGTACTGAATGCAATTGCGGTACATCAACCAGATCTCACTGAATTTGAATTGACAGAGTTGGATAAAAAAAACCGTTGTTGGGACGACAAAAAAGTGGATGCCCACCATGCAATCATTCCAACAGCGAAAACGGCAGCAACAAAGCTAACTGAAAATGAAAGTAAAATTTACCAACTGATTGCACGTCAATATATTATCCAGTTTATGCCTGATGCGGTTTACCGTAAGTGCACGATTGATCTCGAAATTGAAAAGGGTAAATTTATTGCAAAAGCGCGGTTTCTTGCTGAAGCTGGCTGGCGAGTTGTTCTAGGCAATAAAGAGCGTGATGCTGAAAACGATGGTATGCCGCTACCCGTTGTGAGTAAAAATGATGAGCTTTTGTGTGAAAAAGGGGAAGTGGTTGAGCGGCAAACACAGCCCCCACGCCCTTTTACGGATGCGACCTTATTATCCGCGATGACAGGAATTGCGCGTTTTGTGCAAGATAAAGCATTAAAAAAAGTATTGCGAGAAACGGATGGATTAGGCACCGAAGCAACGCGTGCAGGGATCATCGATTTACTTTTCAAACGTCAATTTTTATATAAAAAAGGGCGCTATATCCATTCCTCTCCAGCGGGTAGAGCCCTGATCCATGTCTTACCTGATATGGCGACGTTGCCGGATATGACGGCCCATTGGGAGTCAGTGTTAACCCAAATTAGTGAAAAACAATCCCGCTACGATGACTTTATGCAGCCGCTTAACGAAACCTTGATGCAATTAATTCACCATGCGCGCCAGTTTACAAATTTGAGGGCATTTCGAGAGCTACCGGCCCCATCAGTAAAAACAGGGAAAAAACCAGCAAAAACGGGTAAAAAAACGAAAAAGAAAGAAGATTAGTTGAGTCTGGTAAAACAATAAAAGGCACGTAAAGCGCCTTTTTGCATTATACCTCGTGAGGAAAATTATTTTGTTAGGTCAAATTCAGACCATACAGGTGCGTGGTCTGACGGTTTTTCCATTCCTCTAATGTCATAATCAATCCCCGTAGCGATACAGCGTTCTGCTAGCTTATTTGATGCAAGCAGTAAGTCGATACGTAAGCCTCTGTTATCATCAAAGCCTTTAGAACGGTAGTCAAACCATGAGTAACAATCAGAAACATCAGGGTTTTTTGCACGGTATGTATCAACTAAACCCCAGCCTAATAATTTGGCTAACCACTCACGTTCCTCGGGTAAAAAAGAACATTTCCCGGTTTTTAACCAACGTTTGCGGTTTACCTCGCCAATACCGATATCAAGATCCGTTGGGCTGATATTCATATCACCCATAATGAGTAACTGTGACTCTGCAGTTTGCGTTGATGTAATATAACTTTGTAAATCTTGATAAAATTTTTCTTTTGCCGGAAATTTAGTGGGGTGGTCACGGCTTTCCCCTTGCGGGAAATAACCATTTACCACAGTCAATGGGCCTCGTTCAGTTTGAATGTCAGCCATGATAATACGACGCTGTGCGTCATCATCGTCAGTAGGGAAGCCTTTACGGACAGCAAGAGGCTCATTTTTAGTCAAAAGCGCAACACCATAATGCGCTTTTTGACCGTGATAAAAAACATGATAGCCGAGCTGACTAACTTCTTCATAAGGAAACATATCATCATGGACTTTTGTTTCTTGTAAGCCAATAACCTCAGGTTGATGTTTTTCTATGATTGCAGCGAGTTGGTGAGGGCGAGCTCGAAGGCCATTGATATTGAACGATATGAATTTCATGGTTTTTTATCACCTAGTTTTATGATTATTATGCTTATTCTACCAGATGGTAGCAATACTGTAACCCCACGAAGCATATTTCAACGATTAGGTTATTTATAAGTGGTTATGATAACAATAGACATGAGATGACCTATTGTTAATATAGAGTCAAAACTCAGTACATAATATAAAGATAATAATATATATAAATAATCAAAAAATATCATAGTTAGTCAAATTTATTCTATGTACTAGAGTTTGATTTCCTATTGAAATTAAATTAATAATTTCAATATTAACTAGTTTTATTTTCATTTAAAGTCAATTGGTTATTTATATTTTAATGTGATTTAATAGTGGGGTCATAAAAAATAATCAATCTAAACAGTATAATATATTGCTTTGTAATGATGGAAATTATAAAAATACTTTTATGAAATATTGTTAATCATTCAATAAAAAATCAAGATTGACTTTTTATTTTATAGATTAATTTATGGGCTAATCAATATAATTATTAATGAGAAAGTTAAGTATGTTGATTAACATTTTAATAAACGGAATGGGGTCATAGATATGTTCTTTTCAAGAAAATTAGAGGCGTTTATGGCGGTTGTTGAGAATGGCTCGTTAAGTAAGGCTGCAAGAGTGATGAACCGTACGACACCTCCCATCGCAAAGTCAATCAAAGACTTTGAGACAAGCCTAGGTAAACGGCTTTTTAAACGAGAAAAATTTGGAATGACATTAACTAAGGATGGCCAAGAACTTTATAATGATCTAAGAGATCTTTATTTACAGGAGAAGGAAATAACGAAAAAACATTTTTCGGGTTATATAATCAATGAAGCTAATATTTATTATGACTGGGGGAAGGAAAATCATTTAATTAATTTATATCAATCAGCACATCAAAATAATGTACAAGTAAATATATTAAGGTTTAATTATGATGAAGTAGATGAAATTGTCGATTATGATGGGAATACACTTATACTTAGTTCAGAACAGGTGGTTAGTGAGCGATTTTCATTACAAAAAATAATAGAAAACTCACCATTAGGTATTTATTGCAGAAAAGAGCTGTATGAAAAATTTAATTATGACCTGGTGACACTATTACAAAAAAGTACATGGTTATGTGATCCTGCATTTTATAAAAGTTCATTGATGAGTGACTTATTGGCAAAAATTGAAACAGTTGATAATAAAACGAGTGTGAGACAAATGGATAATATAGGTTGTTGCCAAAGTTTCATTCAAGAGGGGGATTTCATTGGTATTATAGATCATTATCCAGAGGAAGAGTTGGTTGGTAAATCATTGATTTATATATCATTGAACAAAATATTAGGAAAAAGTGTGTGTTATATCTATAAATCAAAATCACACTCAAGTGTGTTAAATCGCTTTATGGGAGTTGTGGATAAACTAGGAGGTGAAACTAATTGATGGTGGTGGGAGAAGGATTCGAACCTTCGAAGTCTGTGACGGCAGATTTACAGTCTGCTCCCTTTGGCCGCTTGGGTATCCCACCAGGTTTTAAATTGCTGTAATCGTTGACAGCGGGCGGCATCATATCAAATGACGCGCCGCTGTAAAGCATTAATTTTCAATAAAATGGTTGGTTGCTGTTTTTTTATTCTTAATGCCTGTTAAATCAACAAATCGTTGTTAAATAAGCCACTATTTTGGCTTATAAAATAATAGTGCGATTACCATATACAAATACACGTTGAGCTAAGACCCAATAGAGTGCATGGCTGAGGACATTTTTTTCGACATCACGCCCTGCACGCATCATATCATCCGCTGTGAATGTATGGTCTATATTAATTACATTCTGTGTAATGATTGGACCTTCATCGAGGTTGTCATTAACAAAGTGCGCAGTGGCTCCAATAATTTTTACGCCACGCTCATAAGCTTGGTGGTAGGGGCGGGCACCAATAAATGCGGGTAAAAATGAGTGATGAATATTGATGATTTGGTTTGGATAATGTTGCACAAATGCAGGTGTTAATACGCGCATATATTTAGCCAATACAACATAGTCAGGCTGATATTGGTCAATCTGCGCTGTCATTTTTTCGTCATGTTGTTCGCGAGTTAGGCCTTCATGACTAATATGGTGGAATGGGATATCAAATTGTTCGACTAAGTTCTTTAGTGTATCGTGGTTCCCAATAACCGCCGCAATTTCAACATCCAACCCATCATAAGCACTTTTCATGAGTAGGTCGCCCAGACAATGAGCTTCTTTTGTTACCATGACGACAATACGGCGTCGACCCGCTGTGTTTAATTCGCGTTGAGACCCAACTGGTAATGCATCATCAAGGTCAGCTAATAATGTCTCATCGTTGAAAATACCTTCTAGCTCAGTTCTCATGAAGAAGCGGCCAGTGTGGTGATCAACGAACTCATTATTTTGTACGATATTGAGTTGATGCTTATAACAAATATTGGTGATTTTCGCGATTAATCCTTTCGCGTCAGGGCAAATTGTCCTGAGAATTTTCTTCTGTACAATTTTGTGTTGCATGAAACAGCCTAATCCTTAACTAACAAAGCGATATAAAAAAGAAAATGACGGGTTGAGTATTACGTGTGCCTTTTTAGACAGACATCAAATAAAGGGTGACTAGTCTGGATGTCCACACTTTTTATATTTTTGACCAGAGCCACAAGGGCACAAATCATTGCGACCAACTTTGGGCGTAATGCCGTCTATATAATACCAACACGAATCCATCTTAATAAAACGTGAACGTTCATGAATAAGCTGCTTATGATCAGCTTTTTCATCAATAAAGCAAGCCGAAAATTCGACATAGGCTTCATTGGATTTTTTGGCATAAGAAGAACTAATAACACGAAGACCAAGCCAGTGTGTCATCGAAAAACTATTTGTAATTTCCTGATACCATTCTTGAGCCTGGCAATCAGGGTGCCATGTTTTAATTAGATAATCGGCATTTTGCTGTACATAAGCGCTATATCTTGAGCGCATAAGCTGCTCTGGCGTCTGTGGGATTGATTTTCCTTGTAAAAAAGGGGCACAACATTGTACAAATTGTGCTTCGTTACCACAGCAACACTTATCTTCTGCTTGTGATTTCATAACACTCCCTATAAAAATAAGTATAAGATTGAAAAGTCACTATACTTAAATGATGATGAATAAATGATTTTATCGTATGAATAATTGTATTGTTAATTAAACTAGGCTCTTGCAGTAGGTATCTTATGAAAAATAGAAAAGTACTCATAATAGAAGACGAAATCACCTTCTGTACAATTTTAAAAAACTACCTAGAAACACTGGGTCTTGAGATCTATACCGCAGATAATGGCCAATTAGCAATAGAGATGTTAACTGAAGAGCGCATCAATCCCGATATTATTCTATGCGACCTAAATATGCCAGTTATGGATGGTGAAGCGTTTATGCGCGAGCTAGTTGCGCGTAATATTGATATTCCAGTCATTGTGATCACAGCAACAACAGATTTTACGCAGTTAGACCGAATGTTTCGTTTAGGTGCAAAAGATGCTTTGTTAAAACCAATCAAAAATTTAGATGAAGTTAAAGTGACACTCCTTTCGGCACTGTATCCTGAGCAAAATAGCTTCACAGCGCTGAATGGGGAGGACGCTAATCAAATTTCTGTGTTAATGCAAGAACATACGCAAGATATGTTGGCAATATTGAAACAGTTACAACCGCCAGTACATCAAATTATAAATAGTTATCGAATTAACTATCGTCAGCTTAATGAGGCTAATCGCTTTGGCTTATTATTAGACTTAGCGGCTATTTCAGACAGCCAAATAGGGTTTTACTGCATTGATACTGAGCGTTCTTCGCAAGAAGGTATTATGGCTGCATTTTTGATTCGTGTGGTGTTCAACGACCTCTTAAAGAGTGCGGTAAGTTATCCAGACAAAAAACTACCCAATATTGATAGGATCATTAATCAAATAAATTACCTACTGGAAGACTCAGGGTTTAATGGGCAGTTTCCATTATTATTAGGGTATTTTAATACACAAAATAAATCGATTATTATGGCGAGTGCGGGCTTAGAAGCGGAAATAACGACAGAAAATACACATGTTAAGTTACCTAGAAACCTGCCTTTAGGTACGCTAAAATTTTATCAATCTAATCATTTAGAGGTAAAAGGAAATGCTTGGCAGTGCTTAATTCGTAATAATAGTCAGAAAATAAAACTTATGTTTAATCCCGAAACATAATTAATGCCTAAAATGTGTATTCCTGTAATCTAAATAACCCTATTCGGACTCGTCGCTATTTATTCATGAATATTTCCTGATATACTTCTGCGCACTTAAAATGCCTCTTGGTACTTTAGTAAATTTTGAGAGGCTAAGATGATATCTGGAGTGATAAATATGACACAGCGCAAGGTGCGTAAAGCGGTAATTCCTGTTGCGGGTTTAGGAACTCGTATGCTTCCTGCAACAAAAGCTATTCCAAAAGAAATGTTGCCTATAGTTGATAAGCCGCTGATTCAATATGTTGTTAATGAATGTATTGCTGCGGGGATCAATGAAATCGTTTTAGTGACCCATTCATCAAAAAATTCCATTGAAAACCACTTTGACACAAGCTTTGAATTAGAAGCTATTTTGGAGGCGCGTGTTAAACGCCAGCTATTAGATGAAGTTCAATCTATTTGTCCAAGCCACGTAACGATTATGCAAACACGACAAGGAATAGCAAAAGGATTAGGGCATGCTATTTTGTGTGCTAAACCGTTAGTCGGTGAAGAGCCTTTTGCAGTTATTTTGCCTGATGTCATTTTAGACCGTTACAGTACCGATTTAACTAAATTTAACTTGCGAGAAATGCTAGAACAATATGAGTCTACAGGGGCAAGTCAAATTTTAGTTGAGCCAGTCCCAGAGGAAGACGTATCTAGCTATGGTATTGTGGATTGTAATGGCGAGATGTTAGCGCCTGGGGATAGTAAAAGAATTATTCGTATGGTTGAAAAACCAAAACGTGAAGAAGCTCCATCTAATTTATCTATTGTTGGCCGTTATGTTTTATCTGAAAAGATTTGGGACGCATTAGCCAAAACAGCGCCAGGTGCAGGGGATGAAATTCAATTAACTGACGCCATTGCATTAATGATGGAAAATAACGAGCCAGTAGAAGCTTACCACTTATGTGGTAAAAGTCATGACTGTGGAAATAAATTAGGTTATATGAAAGCGTTTGTTGAATATGGAATGCAACATGATGCACTGGGAGATGAGTTCACTCAGTGGTTGAAAAAATTGTCAGTCTCTCTGAATTCAGAAAAATAAAAATTTCACAATAAATTTTTATTAAAGGCTAACTTAATTTGTTAGCCTTTTTTATACGTAAAAAATAGATTATTAACAATAAACATCAGTATTAAGGAGGGAACACTCTGTTTTAGGCTGTTTAATCTACACACACTATAAGTGTATGGCGTGCAAAAATTAACATATAAGGGGATTGCATAAATAAAATCACTGATAATATTTAAGTTTATCTAATTAAGCTTACATATCTTTACTGCTAATTTTTATTTATCATGATTATTTGGTTGATTGTGTAATACACAGTAGTGGCTTAAACAGCGCTGTTTATTGAGCATAGGTGGTAGCTATGAGGTTTTCGTGGTGAAGGGGGATATAATAGCTAAGCGCTTTTTCTTATTACAGGTTAATATAAAATAATATATATAGGTTTAAATAAAAACACCCTTATAAAAGGGTGTTTAGAATACATGTTAAGGCGATTAGATTAAGAAATCATCTAAAGATTTGCCTTGTTCTTCAATGGCAATTTTGATTACAGCTGGAGTACGGCCTTGGCCTGTCCAAGTTTTGGTTTCGCCATTTTCATCAACATATTTATATTTAGCTGGACGTGCAGCACGTTTAGCACGGGTGCCAGTGCTTTTACCTGAGTCCATTGTTTGCAGAAGGTCATTTAAATCTACGCCTTGCTCAAGGATCATTTCACGAACTTTTTCCAATTTACGGTTACGTTCTTCTAATTCCGCGCGAGCTTGGTTTTCTTCGTCACGACGTTCTTCAACAACGACGGTTAACTTTTCCAGCATTTCTTCTAAAGATTCTAAAGTTACTTCGCGAGCTTGAGCACGAAGAGTACGGATGTTATTTAACGCTTTTAATGATTCGCTCATTTTCCTGGTCTCAAATTATTAGTTGGCATGTGTACAGTAATAATAGAATGCTATTTTAAATTCTGCAATAGCTAAATTACTTCCTTAGTTTAAAAGTAATCTTTAACGATTGCAATTTTTTTACAAAAGAAAAATAAACTTTTCGTAGATATATATATAGCTATTATCAATAACTGAACTAAACGAAAAATAGCAATAAGCTAAAAATTTTAGCGATTAAATTATTCGAAAAAGAAGAGGGGGGTCTCATTTTACTTTTACTCGGAATGAACTGAAGGGATAGATTCCTTAAAATTTCTTTTTTTGATGATGTTTTTTAGGAGAATGTGCTTTAATTGAAACTGTTTATAGTTAATATCAAATTGGTTTTTATTGCATATAAGCTAAGCAATATTTGCAATAAGGTAAGAGCATGGTCGGAAAAAAAGTTAAATTTTCAATAAGTAAAGGACATGCACACCATTATTGTTAATCCTGAAGTCTGTTTTATGGTAAAATTATTCTGTATATTAATTTTGAGGGAACAGCCAAATGGCTCAGCTTTATTTTTATTATTCAGCTATGAATGCGGGAAAATCAACGTCATTATTGCAATCATCGTATAACTATAATGAAAGAGGGATGCGTACGGTTATTTTTACTGCAGAGATAGATAACCGCTTTGAACAAGGCAAAGTCTCATCACGTATCGGTTTATCAGCAGAAGCGTTACTCTACTCAGCGACAACAAATATGGCTGAGCTGATAAAAAAAGAAAATAACGTACAAAAAGTGCATTGTGTTCTTATTGATGAGTGTCAGTTTCTAACAAAAAAACAAGTTGAAGAATTATGTGACATAGTCGATAACGAGGATATTCCCGTTTTATGTTATGGATTGCGTACTGATTTTGCGGGGCAATTATTTGAAGGTAGCCAATACTTGCTTGCTTGGGCTGATAAGTTAGTCGAGCTAAAAACGGTCTGTTATTGTGGCCGTAAGGCGAGTAAGGTATTACGTATAGGAAGTGATGGGATACCTGTATATAAAGGCTTACAAGTGGATATAGGCGGCAATGAAAAGTATATTTCTGTTTGTCGTAAGCACTATTCAGAAGCAATAAAACAAGCCCAATTGATGAATGAGGGGGTTATACCTAAACAGGCACTTCACTTTCGATAAATCGAAGTAGCTCGGTATAGGGAATTAAATAGCTCTCTGTTATCAACTTATTATGGTCATCTACGGGCTAGACTCAGCGAGTAGAACCGTTGTATATAATATTAATTTTATGTGTCCTTGCAGTAATTCATTTTTTAATAGCTAAACAAAAGGCACTGCAATTATTGCAGTGCCTTTATTTTAAATAATGTGTGAAACATTATTTCTTAGTATTTTTCTTTTCAACTTCTTTTTTTACAGCTGTTTTTTTCTGAGGCGCTTTTTTTTCCTCTTTTTCAATCACGGGTGCGTCTTGATGTTCAACAAACTCGCGACCATAATAAGAATCCAGTAATAATTGTTTAATTTCAGAGATTAAAGGATAACGCGGGTTAGCACCTGTACATTGGTCATCAAATGCATCTTCAGACAGTTTATCCACGCGAGCTAAGAAGTCAGCCTCTGTCACCCCCGTCTCACGGATAGATTTAGGAATACCTAAATCGGCTTTTATTTCCTCCAACCATGCGAGTAATTTTTCAATTTTCTCACCTGTACGATCACCGACTTTAGTGAGCCCTAAGTGATCCGCAATTTCTGCGTATTGGCGGCGTGCATGAGGGCGGTCGTATTGGCTAAATGCAGTTTGTTTTGTTGGGTTATCATTCGCATTAAAACGGATGACGTTACAAATCAACAATGCATTAGCAAGCCCATGAGGGATGTGGAACTCTGAACCAAGTTTATGCGCCATAGAGTGACATACACCAAGGAATGCGTTTGCAAATGCAATACCTGCAAGTGTTGCTCCGTTATGGACACGTTCTCTTGCTACAGGGTTTTTAGCCCCTTCATGGTAACTGGCTGGTAAGTAATCTTTTAATAGACTTAGTGCTTTAAGTGCTTGGCCATCAGTAAATTCGTTAGCCAAAACAGAAACATAAGCTTCTAACGCATGAGTGACCGCATCTAAACCACCAAAAGCGGTTAAAGATTTAGGCATATTCATGACTAAGTTCGCATCAACAATTGCCATATTTGGCGTTAAGGCATAGTCTGCTAATGGATATTTTTGGCCTGTTTTATCATCAGTCACTACCGCAAATGGCGTGACTTCAGAACCAGTCCCCGAAGTCGTTGTGATAGCAACTAATTTAGCCTTAACGCCCATTTTAGGGAAGCGGTGGATACGTTTACGTATGTCCATAAAACGTAATGCTAATTCTTCAAAATGCGTTTCTGGGTGTTCATACATAACCCACATGATTTTAGCCGCATCCATCGGTGAACCACCACCTAACGCAATGATCACATCAGGCTGGAATGCTTGCATTTGGGCTGCACCTTTACGAACAACCGTTAATGTTGGGTCTGCCTCAACTTCAAAGAAAACGTCTGTTTCAATGTGATGTTTTTTGAGAACGCTAACCACTTCATCAACATAACCATTATTGAATAGATAACCATCAGTTACGATAAAAGCGCGTTTAGCACCGTCAGTTGCGATCTCTTCAAGGGCGATAGGGAGGCAACCACGGCGGAAGTAGATTGAGTTCGGAAGTTTATGCCACAACATATTTTCAGCTCTCTTCGCCACAGTTTTGGTATTGATTAGGTGTTTTGGACCTACGTTTTCAGAGATGGAGTTACCACCCCAAGAACCACAACCTAGGGTCAGAGAAGGGGCTAATTTAAAGTTGTACAGGTCACCGATACCACCTTGTGACGCGGGTGTATTGATTAAAATACGCGCTGTTTTCATTTTTTGGCCAAAATAGTTAACACGATCATGTTGGTTATCTTGGTCAGTATATAAGCAAGAGGTATGTCCAATCCCCCCCATTTCAACTAATTGTTCTGCTTTTGTAACCGCATCTTCAAAATTCTTACCACGATACATCGCTAATAATGGTGAAAGTTTTTCATGTGCGAATGGTTCTGACTCATCGATGGTTTTGACTTCACCGATTAAGATTTTAGTTGTCTTTGGAACCGTAATACCAGCCATTTCTGCAATTTTATAGGCAGGTTGACCAACAATCGCAGCGTTTAGGTTACCATTTTTTAATATGATATCTTGAACGGCCTTAAGCTCTTTTCCTTGTAACAGGTAGCCTCCATGGCTTGAAAAACGTTCGCGAACTTGATTATAGATTTCATCTACGACCACAACGGATTGTTCAGATGCACAAATAACGCCGTTGTCGAATGTTTTTGACATCAAGATGGACGCAACGGCACGTTTAATATCCGCTGTTTCATCAATAACGACAGGAGTATTACCAGCACCAACACCGATTGCAGGTTTACCTGAGCTATAAGCTGCTTTGACCATGCCTGGTCCACCTGTCGCTAGGATCAGGTTAATATCAGGATGGTGCATTAAAGCGTTAGATAGCTCAACAGAAGGGGAATCAATCCAGCCAATAATGTCTTTTGGTGCACCCGCTGCAATAGCGGCATCAAGCACGATTTGTGCCGCGCGGTTAGTTGCATTTTTAGCGCGAGGGTGCGGAGAAAAGATAATCGCGTTGCGTGTTTTTAAACTAATCAGTGACTTAAAAATTGCGGTTGAAGTTGGGTTTGTTGTTGGCACAATACCACAGATAATACCAATCGGCTCAGCGATAGTAATTGTTCCGAATGTTGGGTCTTCAGATAGCGTGCCGCAGGTTTTTTCATCTTTATATGCGTTATAGATATACTCAGAAGCAAAGTGGTTTTTGATCACTTTATCTTCAATAATACCCATTCCAGATTCTTCGACAGCGAGTTTTGCTAGGGGGATACGTGCGTCAGCGGCAGCGAGGGCAGCGGCTCTAAAGATTTCATCAACTTGCTCTTGGGAGAAAGTTGCGAATTCGCGTTGAGCTTTTTTGACACGAGCAACGAGTTCATTGAGTTCGGTAACGTTAGTTACGGACATATAGATTACTCCTGATAAATGTTAAACTTTTTAAGCCAATGAGCAAAATGCATCTATAGAGCTAGGGAATGCTTGGAGATGAAAGTATAGATGTTATCTATAATAACGCTGCTCATGATCGCTTATTGGCTTAAAAACCTTATTCAGTGCTGAGTTAATATCCTCATTATCTCTGCCTATCAGTTAAGAGTAGATTAACAAAACGGGAATTTAATAAAGTGATCTAAATCACGAAAACATCAAGCTGACTCCTTTCAGCATGTGTATATCTGCACAAGTTGAATAAATGTTGTTCATCTATTACTTAATTTAATATTATCAAAACAATATGCGAAGATAATTTATGTATGCCTAACTAAATGCTGAGCAAATTTAGCAAGTTAAAGAAAATATTGTTTTGCTCAAGGAAATTAATAACATCAGTGGTAAAATTATAAAAGATATCAATGAATCTCTAAAGAGAACTGCTTAAGGAAATAAATGGGTGAGTAGCGCATTACTTGATTTATCGGGTTATATAAAATTCTTTATTGGCTTGTTTGCACTTGTGAACCCAGTTGGCATTTTGCCTGTGTTTATTAGTATGACAAACTACCAAAGTAATGCCGGGAGAAATAAAACTAACACGATTGCAAATACATCAGTTGCTATCATTTTATGTACATCATTATTAATTGGTGACTCAATCCTGCAATTGTTTGGTATTTCAATTGATTCTTTCCGTATTGCTGGCGGAATTTTGATAGTCACCATTGCGATGTCGATGATTAGCGGTAAAATTGGTGAAGACAAACAGAATAAGCAAGAAAAAACAGAAACTGCGGTTAGGGATAGCATTGGTGTTGTTCCTTTGGCCTTACCTTTGATGGCAGGGCCCGGGGCAATAAGTTCTTGTATCGTTTGGTCATCTCGTTGGCATGGTTGGCAAAACTTTTTAGGTTTAGCCTTAACGAGTATCGCCTTTGCTTTTTGTTGTTGGTTATTATTTCGTTCAGCGTCTTTATTGGTTCGGTACTTAGGTCAAACAGGGATCAACGTGGTGACGCGTATCATGGGTCTCTTACTGATGTCGCTGGGGATAGAGTTTATTGTGACCGGGGTTAAAGCGATATTCCCAGGCTTATTGTAATCTAATTTCTTCTCTTTTTGTGGCTGCAAACCAAAGCTATTTGCAGCCATATCTATTGTTCGTTCCTATCGTATTACACACATCAATTCTGCTTTTCAGATAGTTTTAATTCGCTTATTAAAATTTTAGTTATCAATAATCACACATTAAAAAAATGATCCCTGTAATTATATGTGGCATTTTTTACTAAAACAGGGATAAAAAGTAAGGAATTGTGAGCTACGTAAATTTATTCACTATTCTAATTGGCGTTTGTTAATGATATGTTTTGGGTGTGAGTTTAAAGTCTATTTTGTGTCACATGATCGTTTTTTTGTAATGCGTTGTAATTTAATAGTAATTTGATTTTTTCAACTGGTGTTTTTTAAAATTTCCAAAATTTTAGCTGGGAAATGTTAATAAATTGTTTTTAGTGTTAAGGCGTAAAGTGGGTTGCCTATAAGGAAGTAACAGTCTTAGGGCTTAAATATCAGCGTAAATAAGGTTGCTAATGAGGTTATAGCGCCATCAATGAATCGTGAGGGATAGGATGTTCAAATCAACACTTGGTTATGGTGTGCTCTCGTTATTATTTGTTGCGTTACAAGCAAATGGCACGGAAAAAGTAAAACAGGTAATCACAATTAATAATGGCTCAGAGGTGACATCTCTTGATCCCCATAAAGTGGAAGGGGTGCCAGAAAGTAATGTGATATTAAACTTATTAGAAGGCCTAGTGTATACCGATATAGACGGAAAGGCAGTGCCAGGCGTTGCCAAAAGTTGGACCAATCAAAACTACACTTCTTGGATTTTTACTTTGCGGGAAGATGCAAAGTGGAGTGATGACTCACCGGTAACCGCTGAAGATTTTGTCTATAGTTGGCAGCGTTTATCTGACCCCAATACAGGCTCTCCTTATTCAAGTTATCTACAAAATGCGTATATTTTAAATGCAGATGCGATTTTAGCAGGGAAAATGCCTACAACAGCGCTGGGTGTGAAGGCGCTTGACTCACAACATTTACAGGTTACTTTAAGCCACCCAGTACCTTATTTTGTTGATATGCTTTCACATACTTCTATGAAACCCGTGAAAAAATCTGCAATTGAACAGTATGGGGACAAGTGGACACAGCCTCAAAATTTTATTGGGAATGGGGCATACGTATTGGATAAATGGGTGGTGAATGAACGTATTGTGGTCAAACGAAATCCATTTTATTGGGATAATCAAAATAGCCGTATTGAACAAGCGACCTTTTTAGCAATTAGCTCCGAAGTGAGCGATATTAATCGTTACCGTAGTGGTGAAATTGATATTTCAAATTCTGCAATCCCACCTGTTTTATATAAAAAAATGCAGCAAGAAAGGCCCAATGAATTATATGTTCGACCCTATTTGTGCACATTCTATTATGAAATAAATAATCAAAAAGCACCGTTTAATGACCCACGAGTACGCGAAGCAATAAAATTAGGATTAGATCGAGAAATAATTACCCATAAAATTATCGCGCAAGGGCAAAAAGTCGCTTATGGTTTTACGCCAAGCTTTATTAATAATGGTGACTTTACATTGCCGGAATGGGCTAATTTATCAGCAGAGCAACGTTATCAGCGTGCTAAAGATTTACTTTCACAAGCGGGTTATAACAAAGAAAACCCATTGAAATTTGATTTATTGTATAACACTTCAGATCAAAACAAGCAGCAAGCGATTGTTGCGGCATCGATGTGGCAGAAAAACATTGGTGCGCAAGTGACGTTGCAAAATCAAGAATGGAAAACATCATTACAAAGTCGTCATGAAGGACATTACGATGTTGCTAGGGCAACGTGGTGTGCAGATTACAACGAGCCTACTGCATTTTTGAATATGATGTTGTCTCAAAATAGTAATAATACCGCTTTTTATAATAATTCGGACTTTGATGCCTTACTTGAGCAAGCGTTGACAGCTCCAGATCCTTCATCTCGCCATGCAATTTACCAACAAGCCGAAGCCTTGCTAGACAAGGATTCGGCTATTGTTCCTGTTTATTATCGCGTGAGTGCTCGAATGATAAAACCGAGCGTGCGTGGATTTAAAGGCAATGACCCCCTTGATTATACGGATATTAAACGGTTATATATAAGTGAACCTAATTAATAATATCTAAATAATTATAAAAAGTGTTCACCTACTGGGTGAACATGTATCAACACACAATCATAATAATTATGTATGGGAGTAACCGATAAGATGAGTAAATTAATCAATAAATCGATTATTGCACTTAGCGTAACGGCTGGGCTGGCAATAGGCTCTATAGCAACAAGTTTTGCAGCAACGGTTCCCGCAGGTGTTGAGCTGGCTGAAAAACAGGTAATGGTTCGTAATAATGGTTCCGAGCCTCAATCATTGGATCCACATAAAATCGAAGGGGTGCCGGAATCTGCTTTAGCGAGGGACCTTTTTGAAGGGATCACGATTGTAGGGCCTGATGGTGAAATTTTACCGGGTTCAGCAACAAGCTGGGAAAATAAAGATTTTACGGAATGGACATTTAAAATTCGCGAGGGTGCCAAATGGTCTAATGGTGACCCTGTCACCGCAGAAGATTTTGTGTACAGTTGGCGACGATTAGCGGATCCTGATACTGCATCACCTTATGCCAGTTATTTACAATATGCCCATATCAATAATATTGACGATGTTATCTCTGGAAAGAAAAAACCTGAAGAACTTGGTATTAAAGCTCTCGATGACAAAACCTTAGTTATTACTCTTAGTGAAGCTGTTCCTTATATTCCGAAACTATTAGCACACTCATCTATGTCCCCAGTCAATAAAAAAACCATTGAACAACATGGGGCGAAGTGGACGCAACCCCAGAACTTTGTGGGTAATGGAGCATATAAATTGAAGGATTGGACGGTCAATGAACGTATTGTCTTAGAGCGTAGCCCAACCTATTGGGACAATGCGAATACGGTTATTGACCAAGTGACTTTTTTACCTATTTCTTCAGAAGTTACAGATGTTAACCGCTATCGTAGTGGTGAAATTGATATGACATACAGCAACTTACCTATCGAGCAGTTTAAAAGCTTACAAAAAAACATGCCGAATGAGTTACGGGTAAGTCCATACTTGTGTACTTACTATTATGAAATTAATAATGAAAAACCACCATTTAACGACCCACGTGTACGTGAAGCGTTAAAGCTTTCTATGGATAGAGATACGATTACGTACAAAGTTAAAGCTCAAGGGGATATTCCTGCGTATGGTTTCACTCCACCATTTACCAGCGGAATGAAATCAGAAAAACCAGATTGGTACGCGAATATGACACAAGAGCAGCGTAATGAAAAAGCGAAACAGTTGCTAGAAGAAGCGGGATATAACAAAGGGAATCCGCTAAAATTCAATTTATTATATAACACCTCAGACTTACATAAGCGTATCGCGATTGCAGCGTCTTCTATGTGGAAGAAAAATATTGGCGCGGAAGTGAAACTAGAAAACCAAGAGTGGAAAACATTCCTAGATAGCCGGCATCAAGGCAACTATGATGTTGCACGCGCGGGGTGGTGTGCGGACTATAACGAGCCTTCATCCTTCCTCAATATGTTACTTTCCTACAGCAGTAATAATACCGTTCATTATAAAAATACCGATTTTGATGCCGTGATGAAAAAAACATTGCAAGTCAAAACGGATGATGAACGCGCAGAACTCTATCAACAAGCCGAAAAATTACTTGATAACGACTCCGGTGTTGTTCCTCTTTACTACTATGTTAATACGCGTTTAGTGAAACCTTATGTAGGGGGATATAGTGGCAAAGACCCATTAGATAACCTGCATACTAAAGATTTATATATTATTAAACACTAATAAAAGTTGCTCTGGCTCCATTGATTGGAGCCAGATATTCGCCTATTTGGGCAATAGAAGTAGGAAAGAGCGATGTTGAAATTTATTTTTCGTCGGTTGTTAGAAGCCATTCCGACTCTTTTGGTTCTGATTACCATTTCGTTTTTCATGATGCGATTAGCACCGGGGAGCCCATTCACTGGCGAGCGGAAATTGCCACCGGAAGTGATGGCAAATATTGAAGCTAAATATCATCTAAATGACCCAATGTATAAGCAGTACTTTAATTATTTAATTCAGCTTTCAAAAGGTGACTTCGGACCCTCATTTAAGTACAAAGACTACAGTGTGAATGATTTAGTGGCTAAAGCATTTCCTGTTTCTGCAAAATTAGGGGCAACCGCGTTTATTGTTGCTGTTTTATTTGGGGTATCTGCCGGGGTGATAGCCGCACTCAACCAAAATACCAAATGGGACTTTACAGTCATGGGGTTTGCCATGACGGGGGTTGTTATCCCAAGCTTTGTTGTGGCACCGTTATTGGTGCTGATTTTTGCCATTCACTTGAAATGGTTCCCTGGTGGTGGATGGGATGGCGGGAACCTAAAACATATGGTTCTGCCCATGGTTGCGCTTTCATTAGCGTATATTGCGAGTATTTCCCGTATTACACGCGGTTCGATGATCGAAATTATGCATTCTAATTTTATTCGTACTGCCCGTGCAAAAGGGTTACCACTAAGAACTATCATTTTACGCCATGCCCTTAAACCTGCGTTGCTTCCTGTGCTTTCCTATATGGGCCCCGCCTTTGTAGGGATAATTACAGGGTCAATGGTCATTGAAACCATTTTTGGGTTACCGGGGATCGGCCAACTCTTTGTTAACGGAGCACTTAATCGTGATTATTCGCTGGTATTGAGCTTAACAATTTTAGTTGGGGTACTGACAATTGCATTTAATGCGATTGTCGATGTTTTGTATGCCGTTATTGACCCTAAAATTCGTTACTAAGTCGGAGAAACACGATGCTATCGAACCAGAAAAATAGTGAAGCTCTGGCGAACTTTTCAGAGCAGCTCGATATTGAAGGGCGCAGTTTATGGCAAGATGCCCGGCGCCGTTTTATGCACAACCGTGCGGCCATTTTCAGCTTATGTGTCTTGTTTTTAATTACGTTGTTTGTCATTTTTGCGCCCATGTTGTCGCCTTTTTTGTACGACGATACCGATTGGGAAATGATGTCAATGCCTCCTGATATGGTCAGTGGACATTATTTTGGTACCGATGCATCAGGCCGAGATCTATTAGTGCGTGTTGCCATCGGTGGGCGAATTTCCTTAATGGTTGGGGTGGCTGCGGCACTAGTCGCTGTGGTAGTAGGGACTTTGTACGGTTCATTAGCTGGCTATGTAGGTGGAAAAGTGGATTCCATCATGATGCGTATATTAGAAATTTTAAACTCCTTCCCATTTATGTTTTTTGTGATCCTATTAGTCACATTGTTTGGTACCAATATTTTACTGATATTTGTGGCGATAGGAATGGTGTCATGGTTGGATATGGCGCGTATTGTTCGCGGGCAAACACTTGGATTAAAGCGTAAAGAATTTATTGAAGCAGCGCTTGTTTGTGGTGTGAGTACGCGGCAGATTATTCTGCGACATATTGTCCCTAACGTTTTAGGGGTGGTCGTGGTATACGCTTCACTATTAGTTCCAAGTATGATTTTGTTTGAATCATTCTTAAGCTTTTTAGGCTTAGGGACACAAGAACCGTTAAGTAGTTGGGGAGCTTTATTAAGTGATGGGGCGAACTCAATGGAAGTCACTCCGTGGTTGTTATTGATCCCTGCTGGTTTTTTAGTCATCACGCTATTTTGTTTTAACTTTATCGGTGATGGGCTGTGTGATGCGCTCGACCCGAAAGATCGCTAGAGGGAATAATATGTTAAATAACTCAATGAAAAGCCCTCTGTTATCCGTGAATGATCTCAGTGTGACATTCGCGACCCAAGATGGTGATGTGACGGCAGTGAATAAATTGAATTTTGAGCTAAGTGCTGGGGAAACGCTTGGCATTGTTGGCGAATCAGGTTCAGGAAAATCACAAACCGCGTTTGCTCTCATGGGCTTACTCGCCAAAAATGGTAAGATTAATGGCTCAGCCATGTTTAATGGCCGTGAGATTTTGAACTTAAGAGAAAAAGAATTAAACCGTATGCGCGCGGAAGAGATTTCAATGATTTTCCAAGACCCAATGACATCATTGAATCCGTATTTGAAAATTGGTACTCAACTGTCGGAAGTGCTCATGTTACATAAGGGCATGAGTAAAAGAGCGGCTTTCGAAGAGTCAGTTCGGATGTTAGATGCCGTTAAAATGCCAGAAGCACGTAAGCGGATGAATATGTATCCACATGAATTTTCAGGAGGAATGAGGCAGCGAGTCATGATAGCAATGGCATTGTTATGCCAACCAAAATTGTTAATTGCTGATGAACCCACGACTGCACTTGATGTGACAGTACAAGCGCAAATCATGACGTTGCTCAATGAGTTAAAACATGAGTTTGATACGGCGATTATTTTGATCACCCATGACCTTGGGGTCGTCGCAGGGGTATGTGATAAAGTCCTCGTGATGTATGCGGGACGCACGATGGAGTACGGTACCGCTAAAGACATCTTTTATCACCCATCTCATCCATATTCACTTGGTTTGTTAGCTGCTGTTCCGCGCCTTGATGGTGATGATGAGAGTTTAGCTACCATTCCCGGTAACCCGCCTAATTTACTACGTTTACCCAAAGGCTGTCCATTTTCACCTCGTTGCCAATATGCAGTTCAGCAATGTATTGACCAAGAACCTGCATTAACCACATTTGGTCAAACTCGGTTACGTGCCTGCTTTAAGCCGCTGGAGGAGTTGGTATGAGTACTCATGAAAATCGACCGGTATTGTTAGAAGTGAATGACCTTAAAGTCCACTTTGAGATCCGAGATAAAAAACAGTGGTTTTGGCAACCAAATAAAAGCCTTAAAGCAGTAGACGGTGTAACACTGCGTTTATATGAAGGTGAAACATTAGGTGTCGTCGGGGAATCAGGATGTGGTAAATCCACTTTTGCTCGGGCACTCATTGGATTAGTGAAAGCAACGGATGGTACGGTAAGTTGGCTTGGGCAGAATTTATTAGGTAAAACTGATAAAGAGTGGCGTAGCGTTCGCAGCGATATCCAAATGATTTTCCAAGATCCACTGGCTTCGCTTAATCCGCGAATGACCATCGGTGATATTATCGCAGAGCCATTAAAAACCTATCATCCTAAAATGCCACCATCACAAATCACAGAAAAAGTGAAAAAAATGATGATGCGGGTTGGCTTATTACCTAATTTGATTAACCGCTATCCCCATGAGTTTTCGGGGGGGCAATGCCAGCGTATCGGTATCGCAAGAGCATTGATTTTAGAACCTAAACTCGTGATTTGCGATGAGCCAGTTTCTGCATTAGATGTGTCAATTCAAGCACAAGTTGTTAATTTATTGCAAGAGTTACAACGTGAAATGAAATTGTCGCTGATCTTTATTGCGCACGACTTGGCGGTTGTTAAGCATATTTCTGACCGTGTATTAGTGATGTATTTGGGACATGCCGTGGAACTTGGTACCTATGATGAGGTATATAATAATCCCTTACACCCTTATACACGCGCATTGATGTCAGCTGTGCCTGTTCCTGATCCTGATAAAGAAAAAAATAAGGTAATAGAGCTTTTAGAAGGTGAATTGCCATCGCCAATTAATCCACCTTCAGGTTGTGTATTTAGAACTCGTTGCCCATTAGCAGATGAAGAGTGTGCAAAAACAAGGCCGTTATTAGAAGGAAGCTTTAAACATGCGGTGTCTTGTTTGAAAATTGACCCACTGTAATGGTTTTCTCATGATGGTCAAAAGGGAGCTTTTGCTTTAATTAATCTAAAAGGGACGAAACGTCCCTTTTAATCAACTACTTCTTCCAAAAAATATGGTGAAATGGTTTTGAAGGGTGGCGGCTAATTAATACGCGAGCAAAAATATCGTCTAATTCGGCGTCAGGGCTTTGAGCTAACCCAATAACCACCTCACTTAATTGGTTTAAATCAAGCTCTTCAGTAATCATCTCTTGCCAATTAAGGGTAACAGGAACAATTTCTGCGGCACCTAACTCTTCAAACTGCAAAGCAAAAATTAATTGGTCAGCGGGCTCTAAATTATCCATTGCTCCGTCAAGAAAAAGGTCATAAGCCATTTCAATGATGTCATCTTCATCGATTAAAGGTGTGTTTTGTATTTCAGTCATGACCTTTCCTAATTAACTTAATTTATAACAATGGGCTAAAGAAGTAGCAAATGCGCTCAACAACGCGATTCCAGAATGGGCGTTGTTCCCACTCTTCGATTTCTAAACGCGTTGAACGTGCAATATAATCATACTGAACTAGCGTGAGATCGCTACCAAAACTTTTATCATCAATGACTACGGTGATTTCAAAATTGAGCCATAAGCTACGCATATCAAGATTCACTGAGCCGACAAGGCTAAGCTCACCATCAACCAATACGCTCTTGGTGTGCAATAAGCCATCTTCAAATTGGTAAATTTTAACGCCAGCAGCTAATAATTCACTATAAAATGAGCGGCTTGCCCAGCGAACAAGGAATGAGTCATTCTGTCTTGGCATAATAATGTTGACATCTACACCCCGCATTGCTGCTGTACAAATTGCATGCAAAAGGTCATCGCTAGGCACAAAATAAGGGGTAGTCATGATCAGTTGTTTGCGTGCAGAGAACATTGCAGTCATCAGCGACTGTTGAATCAACTCATCAGGGAAACCTGGGCCTGAGGCGATAATTTGAGTTGTATGCCCATTCGCTTGTTCAAAAGGCATAATATTACTGTCAGGCGGTGGTGGAAGTACGCGTTGGCCAGTTTCCATTTCCCAGTCAAAAGCATACACAATGCCTAATGTGGTACTCACAGGGCCTTCCATACGCACTAAAATATCAACCCATTCGCCAACCCCTGCATCTTGTTTAAAATAACGCGGGTCAACCATATTCATACTGCCTGTATATGAAATATAGTTATCGATAACGACTATTTTACGGTGTTGACGTAAATCCATTCGACGCAAGAAGAAACGCATCAAATTAACTTTTAGCGATTCTATAAATTCAATACCTGCCGCGCGCATTTTTTCAGGGTAATCGCTACGGAAAAAATGCCAACTTCCCGCGGAGTCCACCATAATTCGGCACTTAACCCCCCGTTTAGCGGCGTTGAGTAATGCTTCGGTAACCCCATCGACTAAACCACCAGGCTGCCAAATATAGAACACCATTTCAATCGAGTGCTGAGCATTGTTGATATCATTGACAATCGCTTTTAATGAATCTTCACAAGTGGTTAGAAGTTGAATTCTATTACCTTTAACCCCAGCAATGCCTTGGCGCTTTTCAATTAACTGAAATAATGGCTCAGCAACAGGGCTGTTATCAGTGGCAAAGATATGTTTTGAATTCCGTAAATTTTCTAACCAAGTAGCGACAGAAGGCCACATGTCACGCGCTTTATCAACCCGGCGTTTACCAAGGTGAAGCTCACCGAAGGCAATATATGCAATAATTCCGACTAATGGCAGAATATAAATGATCAGGAGCCATGTCATGGCTGAGGTGACAGGCCTTCTTTTGACTAAAATGCGGACGGTAATTGCTGCAATAATTAGCCAATATAGGAAGAACAAAAGCCAACTCATAAGTGTATAGACGGTTGCCATAACGGGTCAGATGCCTCACTAATAAGAAAAAAGGTTCGGAAAAAGATAATTTAGCTAAAAAAACTGTTAGCAAAATATCAACTTAATAGAATTTAGCAAAATTTTGCAGTAAAAGCTTTGTGAAATAGAGGAATTCGTTAGGAAATAATAGTTTCTTAAATTGATATTACCTTGATGAAATCAAAGGAAGCGTGCTAAGCCGACAGAAAAACTTCCTCTTGGTTCTTTTTTTCAAAGGAATATAATATTTTTTTCCACTAATTTTTAGACAATAAAAGGACACGATTAAATGAGACGTAGTAGGCATGAAGTAGGGCGTTGGCGTATGTTAAGACAATCCCTACGTCGCCGTAGACGCTGGTTAGAAGGGCATTCTAGGCGAAACATGCGCATCTATGCAATGCGTAAAATTGATATTTACCATCGTCGGCATTCCCTGCTTTTTACTCAATGGATTGAGTAAGGTTATTACAGCGTACACTCACATTTTTCACTTTGTATGACAAACCTTATTGAATATGATTGCTATTTGCATTTAAACTATCAGTCATATTCTTTTTGGTAGACAGGTGTAGGGTAGAAATTGCATATGCGTTGGATGCGTTGGACTTTAATAATCGTCATTTCATTATCTATTCATGCGGGCCTTGCGATGGCATGGATTTTTAATCAACCAAACTTGGTTAGAGACCCGGAGCCATTGACGATTGCTATGGTTTCTTTTGCCGCCCCTGAAGCCGCTTCTGAGCCCGTTGAGCAGGTTGAAACACCGGTAGAGCCAGAACCTGAACCTGTTATTGAGCCAGAACCCGAACCGGTAGTTGAACCGGTCATTGCACTGCCTAAGAAAAAGCCTGAGGTGAAGAAAAAGCCTAAGCCAAAACCAAAACAGGAAGAAAAGAAAAAAATTAAAGAAGATGTTAAGCCAGTTGAGAAGCAGCTGGCCATGAACAATCTGAAATCAGACGTCATTGCACCTAAAACGAATAATAGCCCTATCAAGACTGCAAATAATACAGGGGCAAGTAATAGTCAATCGACTAAGAAAGGCGGCCCGAAGGCTCTGCATAAACAAGCTCCTTCCTATCCTGAACGCGCGCGTCGCTTAGGTAAAGAAGGATATGTGAAAGTTCGTTATGATATTGATGATGGTGGACGAGTGACAAATATTGAATTTGTTGAAGCTACACCTAAAGGGCTATTTGAGCGAGACGTGAAACGCGCAATGAACCGTTGGACTTTTGAAAAGCAACCGGCAAAAGGCTACGTGACTGAAATTTATTTCAAATTGGATGGCACTGTTAGCCAAGTCTAATGGTTATAATCAGTCTGTACAAAAAAAGCACCACAGCGATGATGGTGCTTTTTGTTTTTTACATAATGAATGGAGCAAAAACTTAGGCTTCGTTAGTTTTTTGATCTGAACTTGCTAACTGAAAATGTTGTTTTTCTTTGGGTAATGAACGTGAAGTACTATCATCATTAACTGCGACATAAGTAAATATCGCATCAGTAGCACGGTAACGTTGGCCAACAGGCTCCGTTGCGACTTTTTTTACCCAAACCTCAATATTAATGGTAATTGAGCTTTTCCCTGTTTTTAAACAGCGTGCATAGCAACAAACAACATCGCCTACGGCAACGGGCTTTTGAAATTTAATACCGTTTACCGCCACAGTGACCACGCGTCCTAGCGCAATCTCTTTTGCTAAGATAGCGCCACCTATATCCATTTGTGACATCAACCAGCCGCCAAAAATATCACCATTTGCATTAGTATCTGCAGGCATGGCTAATGTACGTAAAACTAACTCACCGTTCGGCAATTGCATATCTGACTCTTATTAAAAGGGTTATTACTTTTGATTTTGCATTTATAACAAATTACATATGCAATAGTAAACCGGAACTACTCAGTTATTGATTGATAATAGCTATTTAATTGAATTGCTGCAAAAATAAGATAAATAGAGTAGCCATTGCTGATAAACGGGTTTTAAACTTGGCAATAAGATCAATTTTTGCAAAGAAAAAGCAAGAAGTGTTTTTTATATTTAGTCAATTGATTGAATTGGCTATACTCAATAGTATGAAATTTATTTATTTATTTACTTAGAGGTATGAAATGAGATTGTTATTGGCAATATTATTACCTTGGTTGCAATTTTTTACGATAGGGCGTCCTTTTGCTGGGATCATTTGCTTAATTTTACAGATCACCCTTATTGGTTGGTTACCCGCTGCCATTTGGTCGGTATATGCGCTATCACAGTACAATACAGATAAAAAAATTGAAAAAGCATTTGGTGACAAACGTTATTAAGATATAAAAAAACCTGCTAATCAATGTGTATTAGCAGGTTTCTAACGTTATTCTTAATTATTCTTCGTGTTTTTCTGCGGGCTCTTTAACCATATTTTTAAAAATATAGACCACACTCAGTACTGTAAATATTAATGTTCCTGCTGTCAGACCAAAGACTTTGAAATTGACCCAGATATCTTGAGCCATCCAGAAAGCAACGTAAATATTCAGCAATGCGCAGAAAATAAAGAAAATAGCCCATGCACTATTGAGTTTTATCCAATAACTATCGGCTAATTTTATTTCTTGGTTACTGCCTAACATTCGCTGAATTAAAGGCTTTTCAGTAAACCATTGGCTAAAGAGTAATGCACCAGCGAATGCACCATAGATAATAGTGACTTTCCACTTAATAAATGCATCACTATGGAAAATAAGCGTTAAGGCAGCAAAGCCCATCACGATTGCACAGGTAATTTTTGCAACTTTTTCAACTTTCTTATAGATAAGATAAGTTGCTAATAACGCCAAAGGAGTGGTAACCATTAAAGCACCACTCGCATAGAAAATATCGTATCTTTTATAGACAATAAAAAAGATTATCAAAGGAATAAAATCAATAAGTTGTTTCATAACAGTGAATGCAGCGCCTCAACGTAAAGGTAATAGACTAGTTTAACCGATTTTGGCTTTAATTGTTAAAAGTTTGCACCTTTTTACCAATAAACATGCTTTGTTACCAATCATATTTGCACTATTTTACGATTATTTGACTTACTTCTAGATAAACTTTATTAGTTCGGATATATATAGTATGGAAAATAATTTAACTTACTAATTTATAGGTGCTTTTCTCCCATGATAAAGGCAAGGCTATTTGTCTGGATGCCAGGTTTAAAAACACTGTTTAACTATCAACGTACAGACCTAGTCTCTGATGTTAAAGCAGGGTTGTCTGTCGCTGCGGTTGCTTTACCTGTTGCTATTGCCTATGCCGAATTAATGGGGGTGAATGCAATTGTTGGATTATATTCATGTATTTTACCTATGTTTTTCTATGCGCTGTTTGGCACGTCGAAGCAATTAATTATTGGGCCTGATGCCGCAACATGTGCGGTGATTGCAGCTGCAGTTGCTCCACTCGCAATGGGAGACGAAACTGTTCGTTGGCAGCTGATTATTGTCATGAGTTTTATGACTGGGATTTGGTGTTTGATTGCTGCAAGATTTCGTTTAGGGACTTTTGCCGATTTTTTATCTAGACCAATATTGCAAGGTTTATTAAATGGGGTTGCTCTCACGATCATCGTTAGTCAAATTAGTAAAATATTTGGTATTACGACCTTACCTTCAGGGTTTATTGAGCGATTAATAGCTTTTCCATTAGCGATAGTAGAAACACATATTCCAACATTATTCCTTGCTATTGTGACATTGGTGATTACCTTAGTGATTAAGCGAGTACGTAGTAAGTGGCCATCTTTATTAATTGCAATGGTTTTGGCAACAGCGGCAAGTATTTTATTTAATCTTGAGCAATATGGTATTAGCACAGTAGGGGATTTAGGTGAAGGGCTACCCCATATACCAATGCCTGATTTTCCACCGAGCTTACTCCGAGACCTCGTTATTCCATCATTAAACTTAGCCGTGATTAGCTTTGTCAGTTTTATGATGACGGCTCGCAGTTTTGCAAGCAAAAATGGTTATACCGTCGATGCAGACCAAGAATTAAGAGCGTTAGGGATGGCAAATATTGCTTCTGCTTTTGGCCAGGGATTCGCAGTTAGTGCTGCGAGTAGCCGCACAGCGGTTAATGATATGATGGGAGGGAAAACACAATTGGTTTCTCTCGTTGCGGCGGTAACAATTTTAGCGGTTTTACTTTTTTCTGTGAATTTATTGGAATATATCCCTATGGCTGCTTTAGGGATGGTTTTAATTATTTCGACTTATTCATTGCTGAGTTTTCGTAGCATTTTATCAATGCGCAAACGCAATAGAGAAGCTTTTTTCTTATGTATTTTTACATTATGTGCAGTGCTGGTGGTTGGTTTGATCAGTGGTGTCGGCTTAGCTGTTCTACTGGGTTTGTTGCAGTTTATCCGAGTCATATTTAGGCCAACAGACCAATTATTAGGTGTTGATGAACATGGTATGCTTCATTCTATGACATCCGAAAATAATATTCAGGAAGTCGATGGCGTCCTGATTTATCGATTCAATTCCCCCCTCACTTATTTTAATGTGAATTACTTTAAAGAGCGATTGAATAAACATATAGATAATCAACGAAAAAGACCTGCTTGGGTGATTGTGGATGCTGCCGTCAGTTTTACGCATAATGATGTGAGCGTCTTTTCTACATTGAATGACATTGTAACGTCTTTGAAAGCCAAAGGGGTAACTTTGGTATTAGCAGGGCGTAGAACTTCGCTAAATCGCTGGTTAGAACAAAATAAAATCAATCGTTCAGATGATGACCTATTAGTAGTACCGGATATTTATTTTGCTATTCGTTTAATTCAAAGTAAGCAACAAATCCAAATGAAATGTGTTGAGGAAAGAAAAGCACAAGAGTACCAAAGGGATTCAGATATATTAGAGCATGACGGTGAAAATCAAATTACACCAACGGAAATTCTTTCAGATAACTCTTAGAAATAACATAAATAGAAAGGTACCTTTTGATACCTTTCTGTTTTATGGGTTAGATTAATTTTTAGTGACTAACATATATAAACGATAAAAGTAAATTAAAGCGAATGCAGCTACAACATTATTGAGTAGAAAAGAGATGCCATTAATAAGGATATGATTCATATTAAGGTTGCCCAATAGCACACTGATAAGCATTTGAGCTGCCATCCAAATTAAAATCATCGGTAAGACAACACGCCAGTTTGCATAGGCCAATTTCCAGCTTTTTCCCATCGCACTGAATGAATTGGTACTTTCTGAGATTAAAATTGCTGGTGCTAAGGAGAAACCAATGGCGAGTACAATACCAGGTAGAACCATAATTGTGATGCCTAATTGGATAAGCAGTGAGCAAACAACCAATAGAAGAAACATAGATGGTGCTTTGTTCAGTGACGATGTTATTGCCTGAAGCCCGGTCATCTCTTCACCGCGAGACATACCAGAGATATAGGATAACGTACCACAAATAAGGAATAAACTTCCAAGAGTGACGGAAAGGATCAACCCGAAAGAAACGCGTAATATACTACTTTTATCTTCTTCGGATAGACTTAAAATCCAGTCTTGTAAGCCCGTATTACCGGATTCAATCATCTTACTTTGTGCTTGTGCTAGAACAGCTATCATCTGCTCACTAGGGATCATCACTGCATAGATCACAAGGCTCACTACGGTGGCTAAGAGCACAATAGTGAAAAGGCCACTCAATTGATTTTTAAAGAAATTGATACTATCACTAATGAGTGAGTTGGCCGAAATGGACATGACACTGCTCCTATCTACAAACGGGATCAAAATTTTAGCCCAATTGTAACCGAGTATCACGCCTAGAGGTAGAGAAAGATAATAAAAACCGGGAGGTTAAGGAAATATATTGGATATAAAAGTTCAATTTAATTAACCAAAATAAGTGGAAGTATCTAAGTTGCATTTTAAATATATATTTAAGTTTCTGGGGAAATATATATATTTTGAAATCAAGTTTTTATTTTGTTAGTTATTTTCTAAAAATTGATTTAAATCAAAAATAAAAAAATAAGAGATGAAATAATAAAGCGACATTTATTGGTTTACCTATAAATTATCAAAAGATGTGATCTTGATTTGAACATCAATTTAAATAATACGGTATATTTTACTAAAATAAAAAACAGGAATGGGATTGATAATGAAAAAACTCACTGCGCTTGTATTAGCTGCTGCAACTTTAGCTCCAGCAATTTCTATTGCTCATGAAGCTGGCGACTTTCTTTTCCGCGCGGGTACTGCAACAGTCAGACCTAATGTTGGAGGAGATGATGTTAAAATTAATGGCTTAGGTAATTTAGGTACCTTTGATGCAAATAATAATACTCAATTAGGTTTAACATTTGGGTATATGATCACTGATAATATTGGTGTTGAATTATTAGCAGCAACTCCGTTTGAACATAAAGTTGGTACAGGCCCTACAGGTAATATTGCAACGGTAAAACATTTACCACCAACATTAATGGCGCAGTATTATTTTGGTAGTAAAGAAGATAAATTACGCCCTTATTTAGGTGCTGGTGTTAACTATACCTTCTTCTTTGATGAGAAATTTAACTCAACAGGGAAAGAAGCTGGCTTATCTGATCTAGATTTATCAAGCTCGTGGGGCTTTGCAGCACAAGCAGGTATGGATTACATGCTGACTGATAACTGGATGCTAAACGCCTCTCTTTGGTGGATGAATATTGAGAGTGATGTGAAATTTAAAGCAGGTGGTGAACAGTATAAAGTGAATACTCGTTTAGACCCATTTGTATTTATGTTCGGTGCGGGTTACCGTTTCTAAGAATTTGATAGGACGCAATACAGGTAGTACCTGAATTCTGAAGGATTAGAGAGAAGTAGGAAATCCGAGAATATTCGTATTCTCGGATTTTTCAATTTTTATTAGTGTCAAACATATATTTAATAGTCAGCGATCATAAAAGTAACAATTATTATTGATAATGATGTTTATAATATAATAATTGGTTTTATAGAGTGATAATAAAGTAAAGGTACTTATTGGCTGTCACTATTTAGGGCAAATAATAACAAATAATAAAAGATTGAGACTAATTACCTTGAAATAAAAAAGCTGAATACAGGAGAATATTCAGCTTTAAGATATTATTCAAATTTGCAATATTAAATTACCAAAACCATTGTACGTTTAACCCTGCATTAACGCTACTAGTTTCATATTCATCCGGTTTATGAAGTGGTACACCTAAAAACAAATCATAACTGAAGATATTAATATTACCCCTCATGCCTATAGCCGTTCCTAATAATTGGTCATCAGAATAGAGACCAAGTGGATATACACCTCCGAATATTCGACCATAGTCAAGTGCGTAGTATGGGTAAAAGGAAAAGTTAGGAATATAAAAGTTTAGTTCATTTCGTAAGTAAAATCCCTTATCTCCGATTAATGAAAACTCCTCATCGAAACCACGTACAGTCCAACGGTTACCTAACGAGAATTGATCTTGAATGGTTAAGCGATCTCGTGAATATTGTACAAATAGTTGTGGGTTATAACTCATAATAAAATTGTCAAAGACAAAAGGAAACATACCGGAAATATCGGCAGTATAAACACGGCCCATAGTGCTAACATCACCATACTTCATATCCCAGCTTTCTTCAGCGCCAAACCAAGGTACATTGCGTTGGTAATATATTGAAGCATCGACGGTTGAATTATTGATATTTTGACGGTGGCTAACGCCGAGTTTAAGACTGGTAAGGTCACGTTGTTGAGAAAGTAGTGCTACATCCTCCAACTTATATTTTGACTTTCTTTTAATTAACTGAATTGATGCTGTATCTTTAAATGTTTGCCCCCGTAAAAAGACATTACTGGCAGTGGCGTTATAATATTTACTATCACCATAATATTTATAACTAAGTACAGAGTCATTAATAGTTTGCTTATAGTCACTTTTACTTGCATACAATGAGAAAAGCCAATAATTATAGGGAACTGCATAATAAATAGACGCATTACTAGTGCTATTGCGTGCTTGGTTTTTTAAATTTTTCCCTGCAGAGACATATATAGTATCGTTTAAACTGGTTAAGTTGTTAGCATATAGGGTTACGCCAGCTTGATCTTTACCTGTTTGGCGGCTTCCAGAGTTATTGTAATATCCACCTACATTGAAGTGAGAAGATTTTTCTCTTTGTATGGAAATATCAGATGTGGAAAACTCTTTACCTGGCGCTAATTCAATATTCACTTTAGCACCAGGGATCCGCTCAAGGTTTTCTAAACCTTGTTCAATGTCACGGATATTCAGAATATCTCCTTCTTTAGCGGGCATAATTGCCCCCAAGGTAATATAAGTATCACTACCTTCAGCAAGTTTAACATTAGCCACTTTGCCTGGAATAATTTGCAGTGTTAAAGTCCCTTCACTGATATTTTGTTCTGGAATATTAACTCTAGTGGTAACGTAACCGGATTTAATTATTTTATCTTGTAAGCCTTTTGCTAAGGTTTCAACACCATTAATACCAATACATACACCAACAACTTGGTTTGCATATGTTTCAAGAGGACGCATAGAAGGGAGTTTAGGTTCAGAGAGCAAAATGACTTGCTTCATTTGAAAGCAATCTTTTTCATCATCGAAAACTAAAATATTATTTGACCGCTCTCTTGTTTTACCTAAGACATCTTTAGTTTCTAGTTGAGTCTGTTGTTGGCGAGAGCGATCTTGGCTGGTTTGGTTATTGATTTGTTGGTCAATAATTTGTGCAGTATTACCTGATACGTATAATGGAAAAGATAATAAAGTTGCAGATAAAAAAATAAATCGAAAATTCATGGTTACCACATATATTCTTATGATTAAAATATAATTAGAAGAGGCTTGTAGAAAATAATTTCTATCTTATATGAGAATTATCTTATCTATGTATAGCATTGTTAGCATTTTAAGACGGTTTTCATATATCCCCTTATAATAAAATTGTCGTTATGAAAATATTTATTTTTAGCTGATTTGAAATTACTAAGATTATGCTTTAAATTTAAATTTATTAAAAATTAATTATATTAACTAACTAATGAAAAACAAAATGGGAGGTTAATGCTAATATTGATTTAGTTATGGTTTTATATTTTTAGATGCGATTATTTTTTTAATGAAATCAAAAGGTAATATTTACTCCGTTATAGGGTGAATAGGGTTTTATACTTAGATGTATAAACACGAAAATGAAAGGGGAAATAAGATAAACATTAGTATGTTTTAACCATTAAATATTTAAATAAGAAATAATAACTATCGGGTTTTTTAGCTAAGTGAATATAAGGTAGATATTATGATTCAGGAGACCAAAGGCCTCCTGAATCATCTAATTAGTAATAATTAGATGTGTTTAAAACGACAGTAGAGCCTAAGATGCGGCCATAAGGACCATTGTAAATTACAGGGCTTGTAATCTCAGTTTTTCCATATGAACTTAATACCCCATTGTTATTTTCTACGCGGCTAAATGCGTTAATGGAGAGATCTTTACCAGCACGGATAAAGCCAGAATAGGTATTATTTAACCTATTCATATCCAAGTTAATGGTTTTAGACGCTAGGATTTTTCCGTAGCTATTTTCAAGGTTGTTTTTTAAGTTAATTTTAACATCGCCATCAGTTCCTGCATTTTGGAACGTATTAGCTGAGATAATTCCATATTTATTATTTAAATTAGTTCCTTTGATAGTTACAGAACCATTTTTGGCATAGATACCACCAGTATAGCCGGCAGCACCGAAGATATTTCCGCTATTATTGAATTGTGCTGAATTAGTGTTATCTATCTGACTCGAATTTATGACAACATTAGAGTCTGCAGTAATTAAGCCTTTATCATTTCCAACATAAGTTGCTTTGATATTAAGGTTGTTCCCTTTGATATACCCATTTTGATTATTTAAAGTAGTTACATTGTATTTAGATTTACCTGCATTTGAAATGAGTGAACCGTCATTGTAAAGGATATTTGCATTAATATTTAATGCCTTACCACTATCAATAACACCATAACGGTTATTTAATAAATTACTTGATAGCGTAATATTAGTTTGGCCGTTAGTTGATTTTATCAAAGCATTCTGGTTTTGTAGTGTTTCAGCATCAATATCGATTCTTCTTTTTGCGATAATTTGGCCATTACTATCATTAGTAATAATATAACGCCCTGTTAATGCAACGTCCTGTCCTGAAAGAACTGAATTATTGTTATGGAGTTTGGTAGTATCGATGGTTAATTTTCCACCGGCTCTGATACCACGCTCAGGCTCATTGATAGCGCCATGATAGATAGAATATGAATTATCTATAGAGTTTGTAGAAGTAATATCAATATTGCCTTGTTTAGTTTTAATTGAGCCGTTGTTGTTAGTTAAATGATTTGTATTAATTTCTATATCTTGCTGTGCATGAATAACCCCCCTCTGGTTGTTATTGATAGTACCAGCGGCGATTTTGATATTACCACCGTTAGATTTAATTAATCCCGCATTGTTGCTAATAACTGTATTGTGATTGTTGATACTTATATCACCTTGAGCAACGATGGATGAGTTGTTATATAAACCGTTAGATTTAATATCGATGTCTCCATTCGAATTCATTAGTGCATTTTGGTTATAAACTAGTCCAGTCGAATCTATTTTAATACCGCCTGAACCTGCTGATAACATACCTAGGTTAGAGACACCAGTTCCACTCTCAGTAGAAACTAAAGTAATTTTATCTGCGTACATACCACCCATAGCGGCAACATCAATACCAACACGAGGTGTTGAATTTGAGCCTGGTAGTTTAGTGATGTTAGTTGCATCTGCATCAACAAAGTTATTACCAGTAATAACATTAATCTCTTTAGCTGTAATATTTCCACGAATAACTGCCGAACGAGCGATGATATCTGTTGGTGAGTCTGACTGTAGACGGTTGTTAATCGTGATTTGACCATTTGAAACGTTGTAGCCAAGAACTTCACCTCCAGCGACAATTGGTTTACCCGTTGTGAGTGTCACACGATCGGTATTGATAAAACCACAGTTATTACATGTGATGCCAGATGCGTTAGCAACGATAACTTGTGCTTTATCACCAGCGACTTCAATCATACCACCTAAGGTGCTTGCTTTATTTGAATTAACTTCATTTAAAATAACTTTCGCAGGGCCATTGCCATTGCCTAAATTTAGGTTTCCATTAATTTGGCCGCCTAAAGTGGTATTTGTGTTGGTCGTACTGTTGTTTAAAATAACACCTTTTTGGTCAACATCAAATTGGCTATAGATGTTATGTGAGACACCTTTGTCACTTGCTCCTTTAATCTGCACAATAGTAGGGCCATTGCTTTGATTTATAACACCAGCACCATTGGTATTAATAACCGCGCCGTGAGCAATAGATATTGAACCTAAAATAATAGATACATTTAAAAAGAGTGGTTTAATTTTCATCATAGGATGAGTAATTGAATGGTTAGAAGTATGTTTCATAAATATCCCTAAAATAGACTATAGATAAAATTAAAAATAGCTAATAAAAATTCCATTAAAGCATAAGAATTATGCATGATATTAATTTTCATTAAAATTTAATTGTACTTAAGTCGGTACTGGGGAATGTAAGAAGAGTAAAATATCTATATTATAACATAAATGGTATATTATATATTTAACCTGAAAATAATTATTTAAATCAATTGGTAATGATTACTCCGCTACGGATTTAATACGAAAAAACACCAGTGTAATAACACGTAGCTATTGATTTTGACATTAGCGTATTGCATTAATAAATATTATGATTTATGGTTTTTGATGATGTAAGATTTTTTTATTCGAATAAGGTCGAGTATATTTTAGCGTATTTTTATTGTCGAAATGAAAATAATACTAAAATAGTCAAAGTAGACTATTTTAAAAATAATTATCTTATTTTAGTAATCAAGTCATTAAATTTGAATATGACTTGATTACTCTTTATTCGTCCATCTACCTTTGTGTTGCGGCTTTCATATTTTCAACAAACTCCGTTAATGATTTAAGCATAACATCAGGTCGATTGAGGTTATTTTCGATAATTTTAACTACAGCGGAACCTGAAATCGCACCAGCGGCACCATTTTTAATGGCTTCTCTGACTTGTTCCGGTTCTGATATTCCAAAACCTTGCAAGGCAGGAGCTGCTTTATATTGGTTTAATTGACTTATTAAATGAGTCAAAGGCATTTCAGCGCGTTTTTCTGTACCCGTCACACCAGCACGAGATAACAAATAAGTATAACCTTGGCTGTGTTCGCCAATTTGCTGGAGTAACTTTTCATCAGCATTTGGTGGGCAAATAAAAATAGGGGCGATACTGTGTTTTAATGCAGCTTCACGAAAAAGTTTTGATTCAGACATAGGAACATCTGCAACGAGTACAGAGTCAACGCCTGCATTTTCGCAGCGAATATAAAAATTTTCGATACCATTGGTGAAGACTAAATTTGCATACACTAATAAACCAATAGGAACAGTAGGGTGCTTTTCTCTAATTCGACGGAGTAATTCGAAACAAATTGTCGGGGTGATTTCACTTTTAAATGCACGTAAATTAGCATTTTGGATGGTTGGACCATCTGCCAGAGGGTCAGAAAATGGAATACCGATCTCTAATGCATCAGCACCACCAGCAATCAAAGCATCGACAATTTTTAATGATAATTCAGCATCTGGGTCACCTAAAGTGACAAATGGAACAAATGCGCCTTGGTTATTATGAGCTAAACGTTCAAAAAGTTGTGTGTAGCGTTCCATTAGATTTCTCCTTTGCTGGCTAAAATATCATGCACTGTAAAAATATCTTTATCACCGCGACCAGACAAATTAACGATTAATAATTGTTCTTTGTTGGGTTCTTGCTCTGCCATTTTCAATGCATGTGCCAGTGCATGAGACGATTCTAGTGCAGGAATAATCCCTTCTTTACGTGATAATAATTTAAACGCATTCAAGGCTTCATCATCGGTAATAGAAACATATTCAGCGCGACCAATACTGTTTAAATGCGCGTGTTGTGGCCCTACAGAGGGAAAGTCCAATCCTGCAGAGATGGAATACGACTCTTCAATTTGACCTTCACTGGTTTGCATCATCGGTGATTTCATACCGAAATAAATCCCGACACGGCCATGTTTTAACGGTGCACCGTGTTGCCCTGAATCAATGCCTAACCCAGCAGGTTCAACCCCAATTAATTTCACATTTTCTTCTGGAATAAAAGAGGCAAACAAACCTATGGCATTTGAACCACCGCCAATACAGGCTACTACAGCATCAGGCAAACGGCCTTCTTTTTCGAGGATCTGTTGTTTTGCTTCGTCACCAATCATGCGTTGGAATTCACGTACAATTGTTGGATATGGGTGAGGACCTGCCGCTGTTCCTAATAAATAGTGGGCTTTATCATAGCTGCCAGACCAGTCCCTTAATGCTTCATTACAGGCATCTTTTAATGTTGCCGAGCCACTATGAACAGGAATAACTTCAGCGCCCATCAATTTCATGCGAAATACATTGGGAGACTGGCGTTCTACATCTTTGGCACCCATATAGATACGGCATTTCATGTTCAGTAATGCACAAGCCAGTGCTGTCGCAACCCCATGTTGCCCAGCGCCTGTTTCTGCAATAATTTCAGTTTTTCCCATTCGCTTAGCCAGTAGTGCTTGGCCTAATACTTGGTTAGTCTTATGGGCACCGCCGTGCAGTAAATCTTCCCGCTTTAAATAGAGTTTTGTTTTTGTACCTGCGGTTAGATTTTTACATAACGTTAGCGCAGTCGGGCGACCTGCATAGTTTTTTAGTAAGTCGTGAAACTCACGAATAAATTCATCATCATTCTGTGCGTCGATAAACGCGTCTTCTAATTGGTTTAATGCAGGAATAAGAATTTCTGGGACATATTGCCCACCAAACTCGCCAAAATACGGATCTAATTTGCTCATTATTTATTGTCCATTTTTTAAGTTACATTAATTGGTGTTGGAGTTTTATCTTTCGTTGTGTATTAGTGAGCCGTTGATTCGGCTAACAACGCTGATAACACCAAATTTATTTTTTGTTCGCTTTTTATACCCGGTTCAATTTCAACCCCTGAATTAAAGTCTAATCCGTTGCACAGTAACTTTGCCGCGTCTAGGCAGTTATCAAGGGTAAGCCCGCCAGCTATCATTAATTTCTGTGTTGTGGACGAGGGGGCAGTTGACCAATCGAAGGTTTTGCCAGTTCCACCGGAGCCATTATCCAGTAGTAACACATCAATACCTTGTGTGTCGTAGTCATTTAAAGTCGTTCGTGACATATCGAGTGCTTTCCAAACTTCACAGTAGCTTGGTAGAAATGTTCTTAACGTATTGATATAAGAAATATCTTCATCGCCATGTAATTGCACAGCAGATAACGCAAGCTGCTTAGCGATATGGGCAACAAAGTCAGCGGACTGATTACGGAAAACACCGACATATTTTAAAGGCGCGGCATGAATGATATTTTTCGCCCGTGACAGCGTCACTTTTCGGGGGGAGGTTTCAGCAAAAATTAACCCGCCGTAGTATGCGCCTGCTTCAAATGCGGCTTTTGCATCTTGTTCGCGGGTCAAACCACAGACTTTATGCTCTCCAACTAATAGGCGATGAATAGCTTTATCTAGGTTGGCTTGCTCCATTAGGGCACTGCCAATTAAAAATCCATTTGCAAATTTTCTAAGTGATTGGATATGCTGATGTAAATTGATCCCCGACTCACTAATTACGATGGTATCTTCAGCTAAGCGAGGCGCGAGTTCACGAGTTCGATTTAAATCAATAGAAAGGTCACGTAAATCACGGTTATTGATGCCAACAACCTTGGCTTTTAACTGAATCGCTCTCTCTAATTCTTCTTCATTACTGACTTCTGTTAAAATTCCCATACTCAGTTGATGAGCAACTTCAGCTAATGCTATATATTCATCATCATCTAAGACAGATAACATCAGTAAGATAGCATCCGCTTGATAGTAACGTGCGAGATAGATTTGGTATGGGTCAATAATAAAATCTTTGCACAACACGGGTTGTGTTACGGTATTACTGACAATCGTCAGGTAATCCATTTTGCCTTGAAAATATTTTTCATCTGTGAGAACTGAGATGGCGCTGGCATAAGGTGCATATGCCTTGGCTATCATAGCAGGGTCGAAGTCTGCACGCAGCAAGCCCTTTGACGGAGATGCTTTTTTGCACTCTAAAATGAAAACAGGGCGTTTTGCGCTTAGAGCGTGATAGAAGCTACGCTGACTAGGCTGAATATCATCAATAAAGCTCTCTAACGGTTGCTTGGTTTTGCGTTCAATTAAATAGTCAACTTTATCATCAACAATTTTTTGTAAGACAGTCGCTTTCATTTTATTGGTTCCTTGCCGCGAGTGCTGTAACGCGGTCAAATGCTTTACCGCTACGAATGATTGCGAGTGCATGCTCGCTGTTTTGTTTTAAATCTTCATGGCCATTAATACGCATCAACATGGCAACATTGGCCGCAACCGCGGCTTCGTGAGCGGCTTGCCCATGGCCTTGAAGTAAATGGCTAAGTAATAGGCGGTTTTCATCTGGTGTACCGCCTTCTAAGTCACGTAATTGATATGGTGCTAACCCAAAATCATCTGCTGTTAATTGGTAATGTTGTACTTTGCCATCTTTTAATTCAGCAACTTGCGTGACTGCATGTAATGAAACTTCATCCATCCCCCCACTGTGTACCACAGCAGCACGGGTAAAACCAAGCATCTGTAATGTTTCAGACACGGGTTTTACCAATGACGCTTGATAAACACCGATAAGGGCAATCGGAGGGCGAGCCGGATTAATTAAAGGCCCCAATACATTAAATAACGTTCGAGTTTTTAGTTGAGTACGTACAGGGGCCGCATGGCGGAACCCACTGTGATATTGCGGTGCAAATAAGAAACAAACTCCAAGTTCATCTAATGCGTCACGAGCACTTTGTGCGCTAAGATCTAGAGCGATACCAAAAGCTGCAAGTAAATCTGAAGATCCTGAACGGCTCGAAACACTGCGATTACCGTGTTTAGCGACTTTAATACCGCATTCCGCAGCAACGAATGCGCTCGCTGTTGAAATATTGATACTATTTGCGCCATCACCTCCCGTGCCAACAATATCACTGAATGAGTAGTCAGGACGAGGAAAGGGTTGCGCATTTTCTAAACAAGCTAGAGCAGCACCCGCAATTTCTTGCGGTTGTTCACCACGCATTTTCATGCTGATTAATACTGCTGCTAACTGAGGCTCTGTCAATTCACCTTGAATGATGGCATTAAATAAGAACTGGCTTTCTTGCTGAGTCAGCGGTTGCGCTTTAAATAATTTATCATAAATATTTTGCATAATTGGCTCTTTAGTCTTCCGTTAGTGCGAATGAGAGGATTCGATTGCATTGGGAGTAGAAAGAGCCCATGCCACGGTGTTTTCTAACAACTGTTTACCTTGCGTTGTTAAAATGGATTCAGGATGAAACTGGAATCCACATACTCTATCGCTATCACTACGAACAGCCATGACCATGCCATTTGACTGGGCACAAATGGTCAAGCTTTCTGGAATTTGGCTACCAACTAGGGAGTGGTAACGAGCCACGGATATTGGGTTTTCAAGATGGTTAAACATGGCTAAACCATCATGTGTGGCGATTGATGACTTACCATGCAAAATTTCACCAGCGGCAGAGACGGTTCCACCATAGGCTTCTACGATAGCTTGGTGGCCTAAACAAATACCGATAACAGGAATTTTGCCTTTTACTCGCATTAAAACTTCTGGCATTGAACCTGCTTCGCTCGGTTTTCCTGGACCGGGCGATAAGACTAAAATTGGTGAAACCATTTGTTCTAATACAGATAAAATGTGTTCTACATTGACGGTGTTGCGGTAAATAACCACGTTATGGCCACCTGCACGCAGTTGGTCTACAAGGTTATAAGTAAAGGAGTCAACGTTATCGAGCAGTAAAATGTTGGCCATTAGAATAACTCCTTAACTTGGTGTGCTTGGGCAATTGCGCGGATCACTGCACGTGCTTTATTACGGGTCTCATCGGCTTCGGCTTGAGGGACTGAGTCTAGAACGACGCCACCTCCCGCTTGTACAGTGGCAATGCCATTTTCTACGTAAGCAGAACGAATGACGATGCAGGTATCAAAATCACCATTTCCTTGAAAATATCCTACGGCTCCGCCGTATGATCCGCGGCGCTCTTGTTCATATTGCGCAATCAGCTGCATTGCTTTGACCTTTGGTGCCCCCGTTAAAGTCCCCATATTCATACAGGCTTGATATGCATGAAAAACATCTAAATCTTGGCGTAATGTTCCTACGACATGAGAAACTAAATGCATCACGAAAGAGTAGCGATCAACCTTAGTTAGATTGGCAACGTAACGGCTACCCGCTTCACAAATACGGGCTAAATCGTTGCGTGCTAGGTCAACTAACATAATGTGTTCAGCAAGCTCTTTTTCATCTGAGCGCATGGAAAGCTCAATTCGGCTATCTAAATCAAGGTCTAATTCACCTTGTGCATTACGGCCTCGAGGGCGAGTTCCAGCGATTGGGTAAATTTCCACCTTGCGGTTTTCTGTCGCATATTTGAGAGCACTTTCAGGCGAAGCGCCAAAAAGTGTGAATGCGTCATCTTGCATGTAGAACATATAAGGACTTGGGTTTTGTGCTTTGAGTTTTTGGTACGCAATCAAAGGATGCGAGCACGGCATCGTAAATTTACGAGAGGGGACAACCTGAAATATATCACCGCGGTATATGGCTTCTTTTAATGAGGTAACAACCTCCCCATATTCTTGGTCATTTTTGTTTATCGATACAGAAAAATCGGGCGCCGTTGCTAAAGGAAGCGCCGGTAAGAAAGGCCGGCACGAAGTAATAATTTGTGAGTGACGTTGCTTCACAGTTTCGACATTTTGCTCATTTTGCGTAAATAAGACACTTTTTAGCCGAGCAGCCTGATTTTGATGGTCGATCACTAAATAATGTTCAGCAACAAAAAAACAATAGTCAGGGCACTGATTAACGGTATTAACGCTGGGTAAATCTTCAAAACTGGCGACTAAATCGTAAGCAAATAGCCCACTAACAAACATATTTTCAGGTTTTGTTGAATAAGTTTGCGCGAGCGCGGGTAGCGCACGCAAAACATCCAAACAAGATGCCGCCTTTAGACGACTGTCTTCGTCTAAATCTGTTGCTGGCGGGCTAAAGGTTACCGTTAAGCTATTTTCTTGCAGGTTATGATGTGCGATTAAATCTATTAATTGCGCTAACAGTTTTGGCAGTAAAGCCTGGCCATTTGGCGTTAACGCTTCGATTTCAACTTTTTGACCAAAAGCACGAATACGCAGCGCACTGTTGACAACAAGCAAGCTTTGTAAGTTAGCTTTATTATTAATTTCAGCAGATTCCAACAGCATTGTTGATGGAACTTGATGACACAGATGATTAAATAATAATGTTGGATCAGGCTGATAATTAATTGGGCTATCCAGATACGTAAAATGTGCTAATGTGGTGCTTTGTTCGTTCATTTTGTTGCCTTACATTAATTTTTGACATTAAAAAACCCGCCGAGGAAGGGCGGGTTTAGCACTGAAACATACAATAACTATGCGCGTGCGGCTTCCGCCCAATTTGGGAAGTCACGCCACCAACGATTTGATAAGTTAAATAAAGTCATTGTATGCCTCACTGGATAAATTGATTATTTTCGGTTTTAGTTATCTTGCGTACTAGTTAACTGGATCATGATATTTATGTCAAGGACTTTGTTAATTTATTAGGAAAATAGTTTTTCATGGAAATTGGAGAAGATATCAATATGTCGACAACCTCGACGCCATTAGTGACTCGTTATGATTTGCATAGCCATACGACTGCCTCGGATGGTGAACTCACTCCTGCCGCGTTAATCGAACGCGCGATTGAAAAAGGGGTTAATATTTTAGCAATTACCGATCACGATACTTGTGAGGGGGTACTTGAGGCCCGCCGCTATCTTACTGAAAATGAAAGGCCAATTGAGCTCATCAATGGTGTTGAAATTTCGACGCTTTGGGAAAATATTGAAATACATATTGTGGGATTAAATTTTTCTCCTTCGCATCCAGCTATGGTTGGATTGTTAAAAGAGCAATCTGAGCGTCGTTTCGAACGTGGTATTGAGATGGGCAGGCGATTACAAAAAGCAGGCATTGATGATGCGTGGGAGAACGCACAGTGCATTTCTGGTGGCGGGCAGGTAACACGGGCACATTTTGCACAATATATCGTGCAAATAGGAAAAGAAAAAACCATTAATAACGTGTTTAAGCGCTATTTATCAAAAGGGAAAACAGGATATGTCCCTGCGAAGTGGTGCACAATTCAAGCCTCCATTGACGCAATCCATGCAGCAGGCGGTGTTGCGGTATTGGCGCATCCTGCTAAGTATCAACTATCCAATAAATGGCTAAAACGGTTAGTTGCGTATTTTAAACAGTGTGAAGGTGATGCCATGGAAGTTTCTCATTGCCAGCAACCCCCAAATGAAAAACAATACTTAGCTGAATTAGCCAATAATGCTAGCTTACATACATCCGTTGGTTCAGATTTTCATCGACCATGCTCTTGGATAGAACTTGGCCGAAACTTATGGCTGCCTAACGATGATAATGCAGTTTGGACGCTTTGGAATGCGGTAAAAAGTAGCTAATCAATTGATGTATTAATAATGCGGTGTAAAATAATTATTATAAGTGATGATTTATTCTGAGTAGGTCATCTCATAGAATTAAGAGATAGTAGCATTTATAGGTATTTTTGCCGGATGATGCTGTCGATACCCAAAAATTAGAGGTATGTATGAGCCAGTTTTTTTATGTCCATCCGGATAACCCTCAAGCAAGACTTATTAGCCAGAGTGTTGAAATTCTGAATAAAGGCGGTGTGATTGTTTACCCTACAGATTCAGGGTATGCCATTGGATGCCGTTTAGAAGACAAAGATGCTCTGCAGCGTATCTGTCGTATCCGTCAGCTAGATGCTAACCATAATTTCACATTAATGTGTAGAGATCTCTCTGAATTATCGAACTACGCACATGTTGATAACACCGTTTTTCGTTTAATTAAAAATAATACGCCAGGTAATTACACCTTTATTTTACGGGCAACAAAAGAGGTTCCCCGGCGCTTAATGAATGAAAAACGGAAAACCATAGGTTTGCGTGTGCCGTCGAACCCGATTGCTCGGGATTTACTCGAAGCGGTTGGCGAACCGTTGATGTCAACCAGCTTGATTATGCCGGGTGATGACTTCACGCAATCAGACCCTGAAGAAATTCGTGATTTACTTGATAAACAAGTCGATTTAGTGATCCACGGTGGTTATATTGGGCAAAAGCCGACAACGGTGATTGACTTTACTGATGATACACCGGTTGTGGCGCGAGTCGGAACTGGGGATCCAACACCTTTTGAGTAAATATCACTATTGGAAAGTCTAAGGTTCAGTACTGAATTAAATAATATTGTATTGAAAGTGCGATATACAGATAAGTAATAGGGGTTCAGGACAAACCTGTGTATAATGCGCGGGTTTTCAAATTCATTGCTTTTTGGTGCGGTAAAAATCACGCACCAAAAAGGTATTTGACGCCTGTGAAGGCGACAGCAGAGGGTTACATGAGCGTAAAACCGCAAAAAACTGAAAAATTACAAAAAATCCTTGCTCGTTCTGGGCATGGTTCTCGTCGAGAAATCGAAACATTCCTGCAAGCGGGTCGCATTAGTGTTGATGGCAAAATTGCTACACTAGGAGACCGTGTTGAAGTTACACCCGCAACAAAAATTCGTTTGGATGGCCGTTTATTAGCGATCAAAGAAGCTGAAAAGGAAATCTGCCGTGTCATGGCTTATTACAAGCCTGAAGGTGAATTATGTACACGTCATGATCCTGAGGGGCGCCCAACTGTTTTTAATCGTTTACCACGGTTAACGGGAGCACGCTGGATTGCTGTTGGCCGTTTAGATGTTAACACAAGTGGCTTATTATTATTCACGACAGATGGTGAACTAGCGAATCGTTTAATGCACCCTAGTCGTGAAGTTGAACGTGAATATGCAGTGCGCGTGTTTGGCGAAATTAATGATGCAAAAATTCGACAGCTAATCAATGGCGTACAACTGGAAGATGGCCCTGCTTCGTTTAAAACGGTGTCTTACCGTGGTGGAGAAGGAATGAACCAATGGTTTAACGTCACTTTAACTGAAGGGCGTAACCGCGAAGTTCGTCGCCTTTGGGAATCCGTTGGTGTCCAAGTCAGCCGTTTAATCCGTGTGCGTTATGGCGATATTGATTTACCAAAAGGTTTACCTCGTGGAGGATGGACGGAGCTTGGTTTAGCGCAAACTAACTATCTTCGTGAGCTGGTGGAATTGCCGGTAGAAACGGAAAGTAAGGTTGCAGTTGAGCGTGACCAACGTCGTATTAAAGCGAACCAAATTCGCCGTGCGGTAAAACGCCATACACAAGTCGCATCACGTCCTGCATCAAAACGTCAGTCATCAAGACCAACAGCGAAACGTCGCACTCGCATCTAGACTGATTGTAATTCTCTAATATTAAACACGCTGAGACCATCTCCCTCAGCGTTTTTTTATCTAATGTATTGTCTATTAAAATATATTCGCTTTTATATGAGAGAAATGACCTTAGGGTAATGATTGAGTTGAACATAGCCTTATTAATAATAAGAAATTTAATGGTCTAGTTCACATTATGATGAAACCTATCAATAAAAGATAATATATATGAGATGCTCATCTCATTTTAATGTAATTAAAAGTCTTAGTATGACCCTTCTTGTGGGATGTGACTCACAAAATACTGGGTTGCTAACTGATAATAAAGACAAATTTACAGATAGACCTATTACTTACCCAGTTTATCCAGATAAATAAAGAATGGTTTAAGTGGATAAACTTGAATAAGGACAAAACATGAAAAAAATAACACTGACTTTGAGTGCGATTGCATTGGCATTAAGTTTTACCGCGACGTCTCATGCTAAAATTCCGATGCCAGAAACCGTAAGCCCTGGCGTTACCGTTGTTGAACTTGCTCAACAGCAGCCTGTTAACTGGGTTTCTATCGAACAAATTAAACAAAGCCTAGAAGGGAAAGCCCCGATGGCTGTTGGATTTGATATCGATGATACGGTGTTATTTTCGAGTCCAGGCTTTTACCGTGGTAAATTAGAGTTCTCACCTAACGATTTTAGCTATCTCAAAAATCAACAATTTTGGGAAAAAATGAATAATGAGTGGGATAAATTCAGTATGCCAAAACAAGTGGGTATTGATTTAGTCAAAATGCACTTAGACCGCGGTGATACTGTCTATTTCATCACTGGCCGTACGAAAACCAAAACTGAAACAGTCACTAAATACGTTCAGGAAGGTTTAGCAATACCGGCAGATAAAATGCAACCTGTCATTTTTGCGGGTGATGAGCCAGGCCAAAATAATAAAGTAAGCTGGATGCGCGATCACAAACTTACCATCTATTATGGTGATGCTGATGCCGATATCGCAGCAGCACATGAGTTAGGTATTCGCGGTGTCCGTATTTTACGCGCTGCAAACTCTTCTTACCAACCATTACCAAAAGCAGGGCGCTTTGGTGAAGAAGTTGTGATTAATTCAGAATATTAATTCTGTCATGAGTCGAATGAAGAGGAGGTCAAACGACCTCCTTTTTAATCGTTACCAATTTTAGTTAGTGATCGCAGAATCAATAATCACTCGATTACCTGAAATGCTTCCAGTTGTCCCATTAGTGACGATAGGACTGGTAATTTTCGTGGTATTAGTAGAACTTAAGACCCCATATTGGTTATTAATACGGTTTTTTGAGTCAATAGTTAGGTTTTTACCGGCTATCACTTTACCAGAGTAGTTTTCTAATGAACCTACATCAAGCTTTTGGTTATTAGCGGCTGTAATTTGGCCATAATTATTATTGAGTGCTGCTTTGAGATTAATATCAACATCGTTACGCGCAGCTGCATTGTTATTTACATTTGCAGCAATAGAGCCATTGGTATTGTATAACGTATCACCTTTAACTTTTATCGTGCCATTATTGGTTTGTAGGCCACCATTTTGGTCTGTTAGGCCAAATTTAGCATTAACAAGTTTAAAGTCATTACTGTTATTGTTATTCAAATAACTAGTTTCAATGTCGAGATTATTTTCAGCATTAATTAAACCTGCTTGGTTATCAATATTATGCGCCTTGATTGTAAGATTATTTCCTTTAATGTATCCAGAACGATTGTTCATTGAATTAGTAATAATGACGGATTTACCATTATTCGAGATAATTTCTCCTGAGTTAGTGAGTTGATTTGCATTGATATTCATCAATCGCCCACTATGAATGGTCGATGTTCCCCCATTAGTGAGTGATACCGATGCATCTAAATTCATCTGGCCATTAATGGCATTTATTTCAGAATTAGTTTGCGTTAAGTTCATCGTACTGATGTCTGCATGGCGTTGTGCAATGATTTTGCTATTTGATGTGTTATCAATCGCGGATTGTGCGCTGATCTTGCTATCTCGTCCTGCAGTAATATTGGAGTTTTCATTTACAATACGAACGGCATTGATCGTGATATCACGTCCGGCATTGAACCCTTTTACTGGATCATTTGGATTGGCGAGATTATCCCTGTTGTAAATTATATTCATGGAGTGAATGTTCATGTCACCTTTAGTAGACTGAACTATGCCATTATCATTTACAAATGAATCGGAAAGCGTATTGACATTCTGTTGAGCAATTATTGAACCACGATTATTACTTAGCGCCCCTAATGTACTTAGATTAATATCATTGTTATAGGATGTGATATCGCCATTATCGTTATTAATCGTTCCCATTCCTGCAACAGTGATATTGACGTTTTTATTACCTGCAATACGGCCGTTATTGGTAAGGCTTGCTGCTTTAATATCTATATCACCTCCTGCATTCATATTACCATTGGTATTATTCACCGTTCCTGCGGTATCAATAGAAATCGCGCCATTATAGGTACCGATATCCCCTAAATTACTGACACCGACACCGGTTTCAGTCGCTATTAAAGAAATTTTATTGGCATACATACCACCAATCGATGAAACATCAATCCCAACAATGGGTTTTGTTCCAATCGCAGTAGCAGTGCCCGTCACTTTCCCAGTTGAATTGACGTGATTGTTTCCTGCTATCACATTAAGGCGCTGCGTATCAATAATGCCATTAATAGCCACTGAACGCGCAATTAAATCAGTCGGAGAATTGGTATCTAATGAGCCATTGATAGCAACTTTACCTTGCTGCACATTATAGTTAGCAATGGAACCATCATTTGCTAGCTCTACTTTACCGGTTGTCAATGTTGTACGATTGGTGTTGATAAAGCCACAGTTGTTACATGTAACACCGGATGCATTAGCAACGATTACTTGTGCTTTGCCACCGGCAACCTCAATCATGCCATTTAATGTGGTTGCCGCATTTGAATTTACTTCGTTTAAGATAACTTTAGCTCGCCCGCCGGCAACATTGGTATTGCCACCAATTTTGCCGCCAATGAGGGTATTAGAATTTTTTGCACTGTTATTTAAAATAACGCCTTTTTGGTCAACATCAAATTGGCTATAGGTATTATGGGAAACACCTGCTTGGCTTGGTTTATTAATATAAACGACAGTGGGTCCATTACCTTGATTTAATATACCAGCACCATTAGTTGGTGTAATTTCTGCTTGAGCAATAGTCGTGGTTCCAACAATTATTGAAACACATAAAAAGAGGGGGTTAAATTTCAACCTGGTGAAACTTAAATGAGAATTTGGAACGTTTTTCATATATATCCCTTAAAATAAAATAGAAAAATCTAAGATAACTAACAATCCATTATTGCAGTTTAATTATGCTTAAATAGAAAACTAAATAAAATTAATAATGTTAACATGGGTAAATATATCGTTATTGATTGTTAATTAACTAAAACTGAATAAAAGCGGAATAATATCTACTGTTATAGGTTAATTTGTTTTTTAATCAATGTATTAACTTTACTCAGATTTAGTCTGTTAGGTGGATTTTACTCACGTAGCAATACGTAATCATTTTAATTTGCGAGGGAGAGGGAACAAATAGCATTAATTATTTTTATATTTATTCTTAATCCTTATAAAATAATTTCGATAATTAATATATAAAAGTTAGCAAAAAGCTCACTCATCCAAAAAATATTTTCAATCTGGGGGGGACGCTAAATTAGTGTTGTTAATGATAAATGCTAAATAATAATTTTATAAGTTAACTAATAGTATAGTTAACTTATAATTAGCGAATAGTTCATAAGTGCAATAATAAAAATATTACTATTGCACTCTATTATCGGATTATTACCAATCAATCCCTTTTTGAGCTTTAATTCCAATATCAAACGCATGTTTCACAGGGCGCATTTCTGTTACTGTATCGGCTAACTCAATTAAGTCTCGGTGGCAACCTCTGCCGGTGATCACGACAGATTGATTGGCAGGGCGGCTTTGCAATGCTTGGAGCACTTCTGCTAAAACGAGGTAATGATAACTCACCATGTAGGTTAGCTCATCTAAAATGACTAAATCGTACTGAGGATCGCTTAACAATTGCTTGGCGTGCTGCCATGTTTCCATACAGGCAAGGGTGTCTGTTTCTTTGTTTTGAGTTTCCCATGTGAACCCGGTTGACATAACATAGAAGGGAACCCCTTGAGGTTCGAGTAATTCACGTTCACCATTATCCCAGCCACCTTTAATAAACTGAACAACGGCCGTTTTTTTACCATGACCTACCGCGCGGCAGACTGTGCCAAAAGCAGCGGTTGTTTTGCCTTTCCCATTTCCAGTAAAGACAATCACGATACCCCGTTCAATTTGTGCAGCTTCAATTCGGGCATCCACTTTTTCTTTTAAACGTTGCTGGCGTTCTTCGTGTCGGCTTTGAGACATTGTTTTTTACTCCGCAGCACCCGGTTTTCGCCCTGGTTGAGCATCATAGCTTCCCCCTGTTTTACGCAGGCTATCATCACCCATTAAATAGATATAAATAGGCATGATATCAGTAGGGGTTTTTAACTTAAGAGGATCTTCGTCAGGGAATGCACTTGCTCGCATTGAGGTTCGTGTGCCGCCTGGATTAATACAGTTTACTCGAAGATTGCTCTGCTTGTATTCTTCGGATAATACTTGCATTAAACCTTCAGTTGCAAATTTGGAGACGGCATAGGCTCCCCAACCCGCGCGACCTTGTTTACCTACGCTTGAACTGGTAAAGATTAAAGAGGCATTAGGTGCTTTGAGCAATAGAGGGAGTAAAGCTTGAGTTAGCATAAACGTAGCATTAACATTTATTTGCATAACATCATGCCATAGGTCACTAGGCTGCTCAGTGATAGGGGCAACCACACCAAGTATTCCAGCATTGTGCAAAACGCCATCCAGATAAGGTGCAATAGAGGTAACTTGCGAGGCGAGTGCGTGGCAGTCATCAATCGTTGCAGTTAATAAATCTAGCGTAAAGTACGGTGCAGTTTTTCCACCAAAAGCGGTTATTTCATCACTCACGGATTGTAATTTATGCTGTGTTCGACCAACAAGGATAAGTGATGCACCATAGCGCGCATAAGTGAGGGCTGCTTCACGGCCAATGCCATCACCGGCACCCGTTACGAGGATCGTTTTACCTTTCAATAGGTCTTGTCTAGGCTGATATTGGAGCATATTCTTTCCTACTATTGTGATTAGTATGTAAGGTTATCATCGCACTGATTGTGATAATTGGCTAATCTAACATAGTTATTAACGAAGTTTGTCGCGCTAACTCTGTTTTTTTCTGGTTGTTTGCGCGTAATCGTGAGATTATTTTTATATTTAAGATAAACATCAAAAGGATCAGATTGTGGAGTATTTCTCATTATATGGGCTATTTTTAGCAAAAGTCGTCACAATTTTGGTGGCGATAGTTTTGCTAGCTGTTTTTGTGTTTGGTGCAGGCATGCGTCGACAAGGGACAAAAGGTGCTTTGAAAATCACAGACTTAGGTGAAAGTTATCGTGAGCGCCAACGCCAAATGCAACAAATTAAAATGAATGAACCAGAACATAAAGCGTGGTTGAAGGCATTTAAAAAACAGCAGAAAGCAAAATCAAAAAGTGAGAAAACAGGGGCTAAATTAGGCCAGACAGGGGTTAAAAAGCCTTGTTTATATGTATTAGACTTCAAAGGTAGCATGGATGCCCGTGAAGTCACGTCTTTACGTGAGGAAATCAGTGCCATTCTTGCAGTTGCTGACCAACAAGATGAGGTATTGCTAAGACTTGAAAGCCCTGGAGGAATGGTTCATGGGTATGGTTTAGCGGCTTCACAATTATTAAGGATCAAAGAAAAAAATATCCCGCTGACTATTGCTGTCGATAAAGTTGCGGCGAGTGGCGGATACATGATGGCTTGCATTGCAGATAAAATTATTGCAGCGCCATTTGCCATTATTGGTTCGATCGGCGTTGTCGCTCAAATTCCGAACATTCATCGGTTATTAAAAAAACATGATGTTGATGTTGAACTTCATACTGCGGGTGAATACAAACGAACATTGACCATGTTAGGTGAGAATACGGAGCAAGGTCGTAAGAAGTTTGTCGAAGATTTAAATTCAACACATGAATTATTTAAACAATTTGTTCATCAAAACCGCCCATCCTTAGACATTTCCGCAGTGGCAACAGGGGAGTATTGGTATGGTTCACAGGCGCTTGATAAAGGACTTGTGGATAATATTGGTGTGAGTGATGATTTTATTATTAATGCGATTGATACTAAGGAAATAGTGAGCATTCGTTATGTATTAAGTAAAAAAATGATGGATAAGTTTATGGGAAGCGCGGCAAAGAGCGTGGATAACTTATTATTGCGCTGGTGGCAACGCGGACAAAAACCACTCTTGTAACTTTGAGTTTCGCCTAGCGAATAAGCGTTTTTAAATCTACTATTAAATTACCGGCTTGTTAGCCGGTAATTTTTATATAAAGAGCAAACGTGTTAACTAGTTATTATCACTCAATTGGTATTGTTCTGATAGTACATGAGCAAGGTGTTTGTACATATTAAAAGCAGCTGTACTTTTTAAAGTGGGAATATTGTTCTCATCCAAGAAGAACTCGCCTTTAAATACCAGTGTACCTCGATGTTGCTCAACGGTATCAACAAACATACCATGGATGTAATCATCATGTTTCTTTATGATATCATTAGCTTTTTCAAGTAACTCTTTCTTTGTGATGAATGGTAAACTGTCTTGCATACGTTGGTTTCCTTGAAAAAATAATTGGTTGCTTCTAGCATTTTATCAGGTAGAGTGTGTGGTTTTCAATTGTGGTTAAACATCTTTATATGGTTAAAATCAGTCAACTAGAAGACTCTTTGTGCCTTTTAGAATAACGTGATTGAGTTTATAAGTTTTGTTTCAACACAAATAATTGTTTAAAAATATATTGATATATTGTGATTGTGTCGCAATATAAAAAAGAGATCCTCATTTTGCGCATTTTAATGTAGAAATGCGCCATTATTGATATTTAGGTAAAGGTAAATATGGGTAAAGCTCTTGTTATAGTGGAGTCCCCGGCAAAGGCCAAAACGATTAATAAGTATCTTGGCAGTGGCTACGTTGTAAAAAGCAGCGTTGGCCACATTCGTGATCTGCCGAAAAGCGGCTCTGGTTCACAAACCGGCTCACAAAAGAGTACAGGCTCATCTACCGACAAAACAAAGAAAGTAAAAAAAGATCCGCGTGATGCATTAGTTAAGCGCATGGGGATTGACCCTTATCAGGGTTGGAAAGCGAATTATCAAATTCTACCTGGTAAAGAGAAAGTAGTTTCTGAACTTAAATCACTGGCGGAGGATGCAGAACACATCTACCTCGCAACGGACTTGGACCGCGAAGGGGAAGCCATTGCGTGGCATTTACGCGAAGTGATAGGTGGAGACGATTCTCGTTTTAGTCGTGTTGTATTTAATGAGATCACTAAAAATGCGATCACTCAGGCATTTGATAGCCCTGGGGAATTAAATATAGATAGAGTTAACGCACAACAAGCGCGTCGTTTTATGGACCGAGTTGTGGGTTACATGGTTTCTCCACTGTTGTGGAAGAAAGTGGCTCGTGGCTTATCTGCTGGTCGCGTTCAATCAGTTGCAGTAAAACTGATAGTTGAACGTGAACGGGAAATTAAAGCTTTCGTTCCTGAAGAATATTGGGAACTGCATGCCGACTTAGCCGATAAAGATATCGCTAACTTACGTATGGAAGTCACGTCACAAGGTGGTAAGGCATTTAAGCCAGTCAATAAAGCGCAAACAGAGGCGGCGGTTAAATTACTGGAAAATGCCCGTTTTGCGGTTGTTGACCGTGAAGATAGACCGACATCCAGCAAACCGAGCGCTCCGTATATCACGTCAACGCTACAACAAGCTGCCAGTACCCGTTTAGGCTTCGGCGTGAAAAAAACCATGATGATGGCTCAGCGTCTTTATGAGGCGGGTTACATCACCTATATGCGTACTGACTCAACAAATTTGAGTCAAGATGCACTCGACATGGTTCGTGGTTATATTAATGATAATTTTGGCGCTAAATACCTGCCAAAAGATGCCAATGTTTATAGTAGTAAAGACAATTCGCAAGAAGCGCACGAAGCCATTCGTCCATCTAGTGTCGATGTTTTACCTGAGTCACTAAAAGACATGGAGAACGACGCGAAAAGGTTGTATCAATTAATTTGGAATCAGTTTGTGGCTTGTCAAATGACACCTGCGAAATATGATTCAACAACCTTAACAGTCAAAGCAGGGGATTTTGAACTAAAAGCCAAAGGGCGTACTCTGCGCTTCGATGGTTGGACGAAAGTCATGCCTGCACTGCGTAAAAATGATGAAGACAAAACGCTGCCACCAATACAAGTTGGTGCGGAGTTGTCTCTGGTTGAGCTATTGCCTAGCCAACACTTTACTAAGCCGCCGGCACGTTTTAGTGAAGCGTCCTTAGTTAAAGAGTTAGAAAAGCGTGGTATTGGCCGTCCTTCAACATATGCAGCGATTATTTCGACGATCCAAGACAGAGGTTATGTCAAAGTTGAAAACCGTCGTTTCTATGCAGAAAAAATGGGTGAAATCGTCACCGATCGTTTAGAGGAAAACTTTAACGACCTGATGAACTACGATTTTACTGCGCGCATGGAAGACCAGCTTGACCACGTGGCTAATCATGATGCTGAGTGGAAAGCTGTATTAGATGAATTCTTCTCTGATTTTAGTAAGCAGCTAGATATTGCTGAAAAAGAGCCAGAGGAAGGGGGAATGCGCACCAACCCAATGGTAATTACCTCAATCACTTGCCCTGATTGTGAGCGCCATATGGGTATTCGTACCGCATCAACCGGGGTATTTTTAGGTTGCTCTGGTTACGCATTACCACCCAAAGAGCGTTGTAAAAAAACGATTAACCTTATCCCTGAAGACGAAGTCCTTAATGTTCTTGAAGGGGATGATGCGGAAACTAACGCATTAAGAGCCAAACGTCGCTGTCCAAAATGCGGGACAGCGATGGACAGCTATTTGATTGATAATGGCCGTAAATTACATGTTTGTGGTAATAACCCTGCGTGTGAAGGTTATGAAATCGAAGAAGGCGAGTTCCGTATTAAAGGGTATGACGGCCCGGTCATTGAGTGTGACAAGTGTGGTTCAGAAATGCACCTGAAAATGGGGCGTTTTGGTAAGTACATGGGTTGCACCAACGAAGAGTGTAAAAATACGCGTAAAATCTTACGAAGTGGTGAAGTTGCACCACCGAAAGAAGATCCAGTGCCATTGCCAGAACTTCCATGTGAAAAATCTGATGCGTATTTTGTGTTACGTGATGGGGCTGCTGGCGTTTTCCTTGCGGCGAATACATTCCCTAAATCACGAGAAACACGTGCGCCATTAGTGGCAGAATTACAGCGCTTTAAAGACCGTTTACCTAAAAAGTTCGCTTATTTAGCTGAAGCACCAGCTGAAGATGGCGAAGGTAACCCAACTATCGTCCGTTTTAGTCGTAAAACGAAGCAACAATATGTTTCTTCAGAGAAAAACGGCAAAGCAACGGGGTGGAGTGCATTCTACGTTGACGGTAAGTGGGAAGTAAAAGAGAAGTAATAGTTCTCTTTTGTTTTCAAGAAAAAAAGCCAATCACTTAATTTGATTGGCTTTTTTATTAACTAGTAAAATACGCTGTAATGAAATAAGTTGACTTAGTATGAGTTACCTTACATTATGTTCTGATAGTATTATCTTTGTTTTTATAGTGAATTGATTTAATAGAGGTTATAAAAATGGGTCACGCATTACAAAAGCCTAATCGCTTATTGATACCTGCTCGTGACAAAAGTAAAATTGCTGCGCCTAAACCAGCAATTAGCGAGCAATGTTCACATGAAGTCCAAGTCAAAAATGCTTTTGATTTTGGTTTCATTCGCTATGAAAAAGCAATGGAAAAACTTGCTAAGGTATAGTGAGAGTGATACGCATCCAAGGGGAGTTTGTTGAAGGTATTAATTATTTATCTGTTGATGATTTGGTAAATATTAATAGGGTATTGATAGAACGACAAACTCCTAATGAGCCTATAGAAATCCTCAATTTTAATAATCTCAATTCCTCCCAGTCTAGACCCAGCCAAGTTAGGTACTATCAACAGACTGATGATATGTTTGTTTTATCTTCTGTGTTAATTGAAAGTCTTATCCAAAACCATTCTTTTGCAAATGCGAATAAACGGACAGCAATGATGGCAGGTTATATTTTTTTATTATTAAATGGGTATGAATTAACCGCACCAGAAGATGATATTGTAAACATGGCTTCGGGTTTAGCGATAAAAGATTATTCACTTGAAGATCTTGAAAATTGGCTATGTTATTGGTCGAGAGAGTTTGATTCAAGGCAACTGTGTCAACCCAACGGACTTGTCAATTTCATATCAATACCTATCGGTGAATAACCTACTGTTATATTGTCATTTCCTTTATTTCTTATCGCTCACTGTGATATAGCCGCCAATTTTTAACTAAACTCAAATGTAGCACCAAAGTGATAACTAATTTGTGTTAACTTAAGATAGAGTTATTGTGGTTATCAATTGGCAGTAATAATCTTTACCTTGATAAAATATTTAGGTAAGTCGATGGAATGATAGATAAAAGTTATCCACCGGAGGCAAAATGAAGTTAAAAATGTGTTTACTGGCTGCATTATTGACAGCGGGGACAGCATACGCTGCTCAATCTACTGTTGTATTAAAAGAAGCAACCCCAACAGGTGATGGTAAAGCAATAGGTGAGGTTGTTATCTCAGAAACAGAATATGGATTACTATTTACGCCAAAATTAACGGGCCTACAAGCAGGCATTCATGGGTTTCATATTCATGAGAACCCAAGTTGCGAACCCGCAGAGAAAGATGGTAAATCGGTACCTGCACTAAAAGCAGGTGGCCATTTAGACCCAGCTAAAACAGGTGTCCACAAAGGCCCTTATGATAACACAGGGCATTTAGGCGATTTACCCGGCTTAGTTGCTGATAGCCAAGGTAATTCCAATTATGCGGTACTAGCGCCACGTTTAAAATCACTCAAAGATGTTCAAGAGCGCGCATTGATGGTGCATGTGGGTGGAGATAACTATTCTGATACCCCAGAGGCGTTAGGCGGCGGTGGGGCAAGAATGGCCTGCGGCGTCATCAAATAATACGCGTCATATTTCAAGCTGTGGCGTTGTTAGCTGCGCTTGCTAACCCTAGTCACATACTTATGTATGCTCCTAGGGCTTAGCGCCGCTTGCTGCCTAGCCACAACTTGAACTATTTAGCGTATTGTATTGATTATAAAGTAGTTTAAAAGACAGTATTGCATTGATTAGAATATGATTTAAACAGCAGAATTGTTATCTGGACTTACTAATGTTAATTACATACTGATGTATGCTCCTAGGGCTCAGCGCCGCTTAATGCCTAGTCATAAAAAGAAGGCTCACGCTAAATTTCGAGCCTTCTTTATGTCATTGATAAATTACCAAATACGAATACGTTGCTCTGGCGCCAAATACAGATCGCTATTTTTATCAACATCGAATGTTTCGTACCAGTCATCAATATTGCGTACTACGCCATTTGCGCGGAATTGGTTAGGGCTATGAGGGTCCGTCATAATCTTATTGCGTTCAGATTCTTTATTTGACAGTTCTTGCCATGTACGAGCCCAAGCAATGAAGAAACGTTGTAACCCAGTTGTTCCGTCAATAATTGGAGCCTCACCATTTGGATAGTTTTCTTTGGCGAATTGTTTATAAGCGCTTAAGGCAATATTTAACCCGCCAAGGTCACCAATATTCTCCCCTAATGTAAGTTCACCGTTCACCTTTAAGCCATCAACAGTAAATCCGTTATATTGCTCAACAAGCTTAGCGGTCTTCTCTTTAAAGTGGGTTTTAGCGCTTTCACTCCACCAATTACGTAACTGCCCGGTTCCGTCATATAAACTGCCTTGGTCGTCAAAACCATGGCCCATTTCGTGGCCGATTACAGCACCGATTGCGCCGTAGTTATAGGCTGGGTCAACATTAGGGTCAAAGAAAGGGGCTTGTAAAATCGCAGCGGGGAACACAATTTCGTTTTGAACAGGGTTGAAATAGGCATTAACTGTCTGTGGTGTCATACCCCATTCCCATTGACGAACCGGCTGACCAATTTTACCAATCATATCATCATATGACCAAGCTAAAACTTGCTTATAATTATCTAATAATGAATCTGGCTTAAGGTTAATTGCACTGAAATCATTCCATTGATCTGGATAACCCACTTTAACGGTGAATTGTTCCAATTTTTTAAGGGCTTCTTGGCGAGTCGGCTCATCCATCCAGTCATTAACTTTTAAGCGTGAATTAAATGTTCCTCTCACATAGCTCACCAAATCTTTAATTTTTTCTTTCGCTTGTGGGTCGAAATATTGTTCGACGTAAATTTGACCTAACGGTTCACCTTGGAGAGAGTTAACGGTTTGCAAAGCGCGTTCTTGGCGGGTGCGTTGTTTTTCAATACCATTAAGTTTCTTCGAATAAAAATCAAACTGCGCATCAGCTATAGTTTGGTTTAAATAACGCGCGTGTTCACTAATGTATTGAAAGGTTAAGTAATCTTTTAGTGTTGAGACGGGAGTTTCTGCAAAAATTTTTGCAGTTTGTTCCACTGCGCTGTCGGTTTCAACGACCACTTTTGCAAGTTGTTTATCTGTTAACTTGCGGCTAGTAATAAAATTATCCCAATCAAATCCTTGGGTATGGTTTTTCATTTCAGCTAAGGTCATTGCATGGTAATTTTTGATGGTGTCACGGCGCGCCTCAGGGCTCCAGTGTACAGTTGCAATCGCTTTTTCTAAATCAAAAATTTTCTGTGCTTTTTGTGTCACATCTTTTTCACCCGCCAGCTTTAACATGGTAGCGATATAAGCAATATAACTTTTTCGAATATCTTCCATTTGTGGTGTGTTATCGAGGTAATAAGTACGATTAGGCAGGCCTAGACCACCTTGGCCGATATAAAGTACATAGGTATCAGGTGCTTTGGCATCTAAGTCAACCCAATAAGAAATCAGTGATTTATAGTCTGGTTGGGTCATTAACTTGCTAATATCATTATGGTCTTTAGCGTTAGTAATGGCATCTAAATCAGATTTTATTGGGGCAATACCCGCTTGCTCGATAGCTTTTTCATTCAGGTAACTGAGGTATAAATTTCGAATATTTCGTTGATTATGAGTGAGTTTGTTTTCAGGGATCTGCTGTAGTTGGTCAACAATTGATTGAATTTGTTTTTCTGTGTTTAAATATAACTCCACAAAAGAGTTAATGCGTGGCATACCGGTAGGAATTTGCGCTTTATTTATCCAATCGTCATTAACATAACGATAAAAATCATTTCCGGGTTCAATTACATCAGATAAAACAATTTTTTGTTGTCCATAAGTGACTTCTTTCGCCAATAGCGTAGGGGCAAAAGAAATCGTTGACATACCTATTAGCAAAGCCAAAACATTCAAACGCATGTAACCACCTCTCTTCGTTGAGAATTACGATATCCACTTCTAATACGTTAAACCTTGCAGTGAGGGTCTTGCAAAATTCATTTCACTTATTGAACCACATAATGAAATAAAGTTAATCCGTCTTTGCAGAATCTTACCGCCTTTCACCGTTGTGAATAGCATTTAGATGAAATTTTATCATCATACTGTTTATTCTTATGATAATGATGTTATATTTGTTATATCAAACAAACCCATCATAACTTTTAGTTATATTTAATATTCTTTAGCTATAGATAGCAAAAGCACATTATTCATGTATGAGGTAGACTGAAATATGAAATTGCAGCAATTACGTTATATTGTTGAAGTGGTTAACCATGACTTGAATGTCTCCTCAACTGCTGAGGGGCTTTTTACATCGCAGCCCGGTATCAGTAAACAAGTGCGGATGCTTGAAGATGAGTTGGGGATCCAAATTTTTGCACGCAGTGGTAAACACTTAACGCACGTTACCCCTGCAGGGGAAGAAGTCGTGCGGATCTCTCGCGAAGTGTTATCAAAAATAGAAGCGATCCGCTCGGTTGCAGGGGAACATACTTATCCAGATAGAGGCAGCTTGAGTATTGCCACGACACATACACAAGCACGCTATGCTTTACCTCCGACAATCAAAGGCTTTATTGAACGTTACCCACAGGTTTCATTACACATGCAGCAGGGGTCACCAACGCAAATCGCTGAAGAAGTTTGCAAAGGTAACAGTGATTTTGCGATAGCAACCGAAGCATTACACCTTTATAACGATTTGATTATGTTGCCATGCTACCATTGGAATCGCTGTGTGGTTGTGCAAAAAGGCCATCCACTTGCGGAGAAAAAAAATGTCACTATTGAAGATATCGCTGAATATCAAATTGTAACCTATACCCATGGGTTTACTGGTCGTTCAGAATTAGATGTAGCATTTCAGAAGATTGGCCTTGAGCCCAAAATTATTTTTACTGCAACCGATGCCGACGTGATCAAAACCTATGTTAGATTAGGGCTAGGGATTGGTATTATTGCGAGTATGGCCGTTGACCCGGTGAGTGATAGCGATTTAGTTGTGATTGATATGCGTGATAAATTCAGCTACAGCACAACCAAGATTGGTTTTAAACGCACCAGTTTCTTACGCAGTTATATGTATGATTTTATGTGGCGCTTCGCACCTCATTTAACGCGAGATGTCGTTGATAAAGCCGTTGCCATTCGTAACAATGAAGAAATTGAAGAATTCTTCAAAGATATGAAATTACCTATCATATAATTTTTTTATACTTCTGTTTTGCCCGAACGTATCAATAAAAACCCTAGTGACTGTATTTCTGGGGTTTTTATTGTCAACACACCAGTCGGGTATCGCGTAATTTGAATAAACTTATTTTCTGGTTTATTTCCCTTCTTATCTCAAATTTCCTATTATTAATAGAGAAAATTTCAATATTTGGCACAAAATCTATAAATCAAATCTCTAGAGCAACTATGATTACAATTGGTTAACAAAAAATAATGGTGGTAAATACACATATTGCCATAGCCATAAAAACCAAGGAGGAGTTATGTCGTTGAGTCTAAAAACAACGAGTGCCTCGACACTCAATGTTGGAAACAAGCAGTATAATTACTTCAGTTTAGCACTAGCTGAAAAAAAGCTCGGTGCGGGAACTAAGCTACCTAAGTCATTAAAAGTCTTACTCGAAAACCTATTACGCCATATTGATGGAAGCTCAGTTGTCGAACAAGATTTACAAGCTATCATTGACTGGCAAAAAAACGCGCATGCAGATAGGGAAATTGCGTATCGCCCAGCCCGTGTTCTTATGCAAGATTTTACGGGTGTTCCTGCTGTTGTTGACCTTGCCGCGATGCGTGAGGCGGTTAAATCACTCGGCGGTAATGTTGAGCAAGTGAACCCGTTGTCTCCTGTTGATTTAGTGATTGACCACTCGGTGATGGTGGATGAGTTTGCTACCCAATCTGCTTTTGATGATAACGTTGAAATTGAAATGGCGCGTAACCATGAACGTTATTTATTTCTTCGTTGGGGGCAAAAAGCATTTAACCGTTTTCAAGTGGTGCCGCCGGGTACCGGTATCTGTCATCAAGTTAATTTAGAATACCTTGGTAAGGCGGTATGGTATGAAGAAATTGACGGTAAATTATATGCTTATCCAGATACCTTAGTCGGGACAGACTCCCATACAACCATGATCAATGGGCTCGGTGTACTAGGATGGGGAGTTGGTGGTATTGAAGCTGAAGCCGCGATGTTAGGCCAACCGATTTCAATGCTGATCCCTGATGTTGTGGGTTTTAAATTAACCGGGAAATTATCTGAAGGGATAACGGCAACCGACCTTGTATTAACCGTAACACAAATGTTACGTCAACATGGCGTGGTGGGGAAATTTGTAGAATTTTATGGTGATGGCTTAGCTGATTTACCATTAGCAGACCGTGCAACGATTGCAAATATGTCACCTGAATATGGCGCAACTTGTGGGTTTTTCCCGGTTGATGAAGTGACACTGTCTTATTTGCGTTTAACAGGCCGCAGTGACGATGAAATTGCGCTGGTGGAAGCTTATAGTAAGGAGCAGGGGTTATGGCGTTATGCAGGTGACGAACCTATTTTCACCAGTACACTTGAGTTAGATATGTCAACGGTGGAGTCCAGCTTAGCAGGGCCTAAACGCCCACAAGACAGAGTGGAACTTAGTCAAGTGCCAAAAGCATTTCGCGGTGCGGTAGAGTTAGAAGTTAACAAGAAAATTCAATCAAGCTATCCTTCTGTTAAATATCAAAATAAAACCTTTGAGCTCACTGATGGCGCTGTCGTTATTGCGGCAATTACATCTTGTACAAATACGTCAAACCCAAGTGTATTAATGGCAGCAGGGCTATTAGCAAAAAAAGCCGTTGAAAAAGGCTTAGTCCGTCAGCCGTGGGTTAAATCATCATTGGCACCGGGCTCTAAAGTGGTTACTGATTATCTTGCGGTTGCGGGTTTAACACCGTATTTAGATAAACTTGGATTTAACCTTGTTGGGTATGGATGTACAACTTGTATCGGTAACTCAGGCCCATTACCAGAACCAATAGAAGAGGCGATTAAACAAGCAGATCTTACCGTTGGTGCCGTGCTGTCGGGTAACCGTAACTTTGAAGGGCGAATTCACCCACTGGTGAAAACCAACTGGTTAGCATCACCGCCTTTGGTGGTTGCCTATGCGCTGGCAGGGAACATGAATATCAACTTGAAAACCGATCCTATTGGGGTCGATAAATCCGGTAACGATGTTTACTTGAAAGATATTTGGCCATCCAGTGCTGAAATTGCGCAAGCTGTGCAGCAAGTTAAAACAGACATGTTCCGTAAGGAATATAGTGCAGTCTTTGAAGGTGACGATGCTTGGAGAGCATTACAAGTTGAAAGCTCTTCAACTTATCATTGGCAAGAAGACTCGACTTATATTCGCCATCCACCTTTCTTTGAAGGTATGCAAGTGCAGCCAGCACCGGTCAAAGATATTCATGGCGCAAATATTTTAGCTATCCTCGGCGACTCGGTTACTACTGACCACATTTCGCCTGCGGGGAATATCAAAAAAAAGAGAGCCCAGCTGGACGATATCTGCAAGAGCACGGTGTTGCTGTCGCAGATTTCAACTCTTATGGTTCGCGTCGGGGTAACCATGAAGTAATGATGCGAGGGACATTTGCAAACATTCGTATTCGTAATGAAATGGTGCCAGGTGTTGAAGGGGGATATACCTTGCATATCCCTACAGGCAAACAGATGGCGATTTATGATGCGGCAATGTTGTATCAACAAGAAAATAGACCATTAGCCATTATCGCAGGTAAAGAATATGGTTCTGGTTCTAGCCGAGATTGGGCTGCGAAAGGGACGAATTTATTGGGTGTACGCGTCGTCATTACTGAATCATATGAACGTATTCACCGTTCTAATTTGATTGGTATGGGGGTTATACCTTTGGAGTTTAAAGATGGGGTCTCTCGCAAAACACTCGGTTTAAAAGGTGATGAACGCATTGATGTCATTGGGTTACAGTCAATTACCCCAGGTCAGGATATCACAGTGAGAATTACTTATGGCAATGGTGATATAAAAGAAGTTATCACTCGCTGTCGTATTGATACGGCAACGGAGATGGATTATTACCGTCATGGGGGGATTTTGCATTATGTGATAAGGCAGATGCTACATTAGTCATTAAACCATCACACTTAAACGCCTGTAAGATTGTATCCTACGGGCGTTTTTGTTTTTTAATATTTAATCTTATTTATCAATCTTGTTTTTTCTCAATATTTTTGATGGCAATCTACGTTATGGTGTGCAATAGACGGTAAATTACAGGAGAAAATAGTCGCTACTCGGCTAGATGAAAATAGGGTGAATTTCGCCATAAATAAGTTTCTTTGTGCAAAATGATTGAATGTAATGGCTTTAGTACAGGTCACCATGTGACAGAGCTTATCGAAAACACTATAAAGGAAATGAGTATGGCAGATATCAATGAAACCGATTTCTATAAAGGGGCGTTGTGGGCAGCAGATATCTTATTAACCACATCCCATTTTGATGGTGCGAACGAAGAGGTTCGTGACATTTTGGAGCACATACCTAACTTATATTCTATTGTGATGAGAACACCTGAAACGGAAGTTCATGATTTGCGTCTATATGCAGACAAAGAATTTCCACTGGGCTTAAATGCAGATTACACCACTATTACGATTACACCATTACAAGGCTACTTTGATATTTTGCCAATGCCAGATCAAAACCCTGAAAGTATTACGGTTGAAGTTGATTACTGGGGAGTAGTTGCAACGACATCTGCGGGTAAACAAGATTTGTTAATTGCTGGCCTAGCAACAGCAGAACAAGCAAAGCATTATGCCCAAACTTTAACTCAACAACTTGAATTGCAAAGAGCAAAATAGCTATTTGGTTATAAATAAGTCTGTTTAAGTGATATTATTCACCAAAAATGGCAAAAAACCGCACTACTGTGATTGTGTACAGTGATGCGGTTTTTTTTAACGGAAAGCGATTATAACGCGTTGGCTTCGGCTAATTGTAAAGCAAAATAAGTGAAAATAAGATCAGCCCCTGCGCGTTTGATAGACCCGAGTGTTTCAAGAGCTACACGCGTTTCATCAATTGCACCTGCTTGAGCAGCAAACTTAATTTGCGCATATTCGCCACTGACTTGATAAGCCCCGATAGGTAATTGGGTATGCTCACGTAAATCACGAATAATATCCAAATAAGCCCCAGCAGGTTTAATCATTAGCGCGTCAGCACCTTCACGTTCATCAATTAGTGATTCATGTAGTGCTTCACGGCGGTTCATTGGGTTCATCTGATAGGTTTTTCTATCCCCTTTAAGGCATGAACCCGCTGCATCTCGGAATGGGCCATACAGTGCTGAGGCAAATTTTGTGGAGTAAGACATAATGGCGGTGTCTGTAAAACCAGCTTCATCAAGTGCATGGCGAATTGCAGCAACTTGGCCATCCATTGCGGCAGAAGGGGCGATAAAATCAGCACCTGCGCGTGCAGCAGCAACAGCTTGTAGACCTAGGTTATGGATAGTTGCATCGTTATCAACGACATGGCCATGCATGACACCACAGTGACCGTGAGAGGTATATTCGCAGAAGCAGGTGTCAGACATCACTATCATTTCAGGGACGGTTTCTTTACAGATACGTGACATACGTGCCACTAAACCATTTTCTTGCCATGCATCACTACCATTATCATCAAGATGATGGGAAACCCCAAAGGTCATCACTGATTTTATTCCTGCATTTGCAATTCGCTCAATTTCATAAGCAAGACGTTTCTCTGGAATACGCATAACACCCGGCATGCTATTGATTGGCATATAGTCGTCGAGTTCTTCTTCAACAAAAATTGGCAAGCAAAGGTCATTAACGGAAAGATGTGTTTCTTGGAATAAAGAGCGGAGTTTTTCAGTTTTACGCAATCTTCTCATGCGTTGAATGGAATGCAGGTTGTTCACAGTATCTCCTGGTAGTATGCGGAATAAACCTTAAGAACCCAGTTTATTCATCAGGGTAATCAGATGGCTAACAGTATAAACCTTATGGAAAGAAAGTGAATATAGTAGCCAATAAATGACACACATCGAGAGGTTATAATGCAATAGGGGAAAATAAAGGGAAGAGCAGAGCACTCTTCCTTTGGTGAGATCACTGGTGCTTAAATAGCATGTGTCCCATTTTTTCTGCTTTAACGTCAAGATAATGCTCGTTACTTGGATTACGGCCGACAATCAGTGGTACACGCTCTACAACGTTGATTCCTGCTTCACGCATGATGTCGATTTTTTTCGGGTTATTCGTCAATAAACGGACTTCGTTAATCCCCAATAATTTATACATATCAGAGCATAAGGTAAAATCACGTTCATCGGCTTTAAATCCGAGTTTGATGTTGGCTTCAACTGTATCGAGGCCTTGATCTTGTAATGCATAAGCGCGAATTTTGTTCAGTAAGCCAATGTTTCGGCCTTCTTGACGATGATAAAGTAATACTCCTCGGCCTTCTTTACTAATCTGGGAAAGTGCGGCTTCTAATTGAAAACCACAATCGCAGCGTAGACTAAATAATGCATCTCCGGTTAAACATTCGGAGTGGATCCGGCTGAGAACTGGTGTATTTCCTGATATATCGCCAAAAATTAACGCTACATGATCACGACCTGTTGCGATTTCTTCAAAACCCACCATTAAAAATTCACCGAAAGGTGTCGGGAGCTTTGCTTCAGCAACGCGTTTTAGCTGCATATTTTCTTTCATTAGTTAAAGTAACTCTTGCTTAATTAATAACGTTTATCGATACAAAGTAGCTTAACTATATTACATCGATGCTATATGACGTTTAGCATATAGAGGTTGGTATTCTTTGCACACTGCCAACACTGTATTACTATAACAGAGTTAATAATGCGTGAATGGAATATTTGTATATTTAATAGAACTTTATTTGGAATACATTGAATGAAAAAAACTGTTTTGGTCGTTTGTGCTTTTGCATTGTTATTAATAATACCGCCCACGTTGATGATGATTACAGGCTGGCACTGGTCACCAGAAAACCAGTTTCACTCAATAAAATGGCTGCTTTGGCTAACGAACACGGCAGGAGCGCCTTATAGTATTTTAACGTCTTTACTATTCCTTGGCGCTGTCGTATTGGTTTTCCGTTCAAAAAAGAAACAATGCCTGAAGATTTTGCTTATTCTTATTAGTGTTGTATTACTGCAACAAGGCTTAAAAAGCGCATTAAAGAACACATTTAAAGAACCGCGTCCTTATGTAGAATGGCTAGCAAGCGAATATCAAATTCCGACATCAGATTTTTATGAGTTAAAACGCAGTATACGAGCGAAACTAATTAAAGATACCGTTAAACAAGATGAGAATGTGCCTAAATGGCAGCGTAAGCATTGGCAAGCAGAAACAGGCTATTCTTTCCCCTCGGGTCATATGCTATTTGCAGCGGGCTGGGCATTGTTTTTAATTGCGCTTTTTTGGCAACAACGTTTATATGCGTTATCGATAGGGCTTGCTATTTGGGCTGAGGGTATTGCCTTTAGCCGTATGTTGTTGGGCATGCATTGGCCTATTGATATCATTACTTCCGTGGTCATCAGTGCTTGTTTTACGGTATTTGGTTATTATATTTTGCGTTTATGGGGGCTATTGAGTAAAGCCGATTAATCTTTCATCAAGTTCCCCCTAATTAGGGGGTTTTTAACTTTAATTTCCTATTGTATAAAATAAATTACTTTGTCTGAATGCGTTGGAAATGCTACCTTAAGAGGTAGATATTATTGGATGAATAGAACTGATAACGGGAATAAATGTGAAATATTTTCTGATTTTATTACTAGCGGTCGCTTTTTTTATTATTTCGATTACGCTAGGTTCAAGCAATGATCAGGTTATTACATTTAACTACCTGATTGCAAAAGGGGATTTCTCATTATCAACCCTTCTTGCATCACTTTTTGGTGTCGGTTTTGTGCTAGGGTGGCTAATTTGTGCTGTGTTTTATTTACGAGTCATTGTTAGCCTAAAAAACGCACGTCGTAAAATTAGACGTTTAGAATCACAATTAGGTGCTGGAGAAAATAATATTTCCGATTCAACCTCATTAGTGACGGCTCAGAACAAGGAATAATCCTGTATGTTCGAGTTGCTGTTTCTGCTGCTACCAGTTGCTGCTGCTTACGGTTGGTACATGGGGCGCAGAAGTGCTCAACAAGATAAGCAACAACATGCGAATCGCTTGTCACGTGATTATGTGACAGGCGTTAACTTCCTATTGTCTAATCAACAAGATAAAGCTGTCGATTTGTTCCTCGACATGCTAAAAAATGAAGACAGTTCCGCTTTTGAGGCTCATCTCACTTTGGGAAATTTATTTCGCTCTCGAGGTGAAGTTGAACGTGCCATTCGTATTCACCAATCGCTGGTAGAAAGCGCCGCTTTATCATTTGAACAACGCTTATTAGCAACCCAACAACTTGGCCGAGATTATATGGCTGCAGGGGTTTATGACCGTGCAGAAAATATGTTTCAGCAATTAACGGATGAAGTTGATTTCAAACAAAGTGCTTTGCAATCCCTATTAAATATTTACCAACTAACCAGTGACTGGACTAAAGCCATTGAAACGGCTGGAAAGCTGGTTAAATTAGGGGCCTCAGAGCTACGAGAGCAAATTGCCCATTTTTATTGCGAATTAGCGACCCAACAACTTGCGAGTGATGATCTCGAAGATGCGCTGACATTGTTAAATAAAGCTGAGCAAGCCGACAACCACTGTGCTCGGGTTTCAATTATGAAAGGGCGATTGTTTATCGAACAAGGTAATTACGATAAAGCGATTCATGTTCTAAAACAAGTTTATGAACAAGATAGAGAACTAGTTACTGAAACCTTACCATTACTGTTTGATTGTTATCAACATATAAGCCAAGCGGATGAATGGGAAGATTATTTACGTCAGTGTGTTGCAGGTAATTCAGGGGCTATCGCAGAACTTTATTTAGCTGATATTATTGTTGAAAAACAAAATCATGAAGCGGCTGCAAATTATATTAACGACCAAATTCAACGTCACCCGACCATGCGTTTATTCTATCGTTTAATGGACTACCATCTTGAAGAAGCGGAAGATGGAAGGGCAAAAGAAAGTTTGATTTTGCTTCGTAAAATGGTAGGAGAACAAATTCGTACAAAACCCGATTATCGTTGTCATAAATGCGGGTTTACATCGCATGCATTATATTGGCATTGCCCATCTTGTCGCTCTTGGGACACAATTAAGCCTATTCGCGGGCTAGACGGGCAGTGACAGCGTCACCTTATTAAATAATAACGACTCTTTAAAGGCTAAGAAATGATTTCCTCAACTGAGAACCACACACATTCGCCAATTATTGTGGCACTTGATTATGAAGATGCTAATGAGGCTTTGGCTTTTGTGGATCGCATTGACCCACGTGATTGTCGCTTAAAAGTAGGCAAAGAAATGTTTACTTTTAATGGTCCTCAATTTGTTAAGTCACTCCATGAACGTGGTTTCGATATTTTCTTAGATTTGAAATTCCATGATATTCCAAATACGGTGGCTCGTGCTGTTGCGGCTGCGGCTGAAATGGGGGTTTGGATGGTTAATGTTCACGCTGGTGGAGGCGCTCGTATGATGGAAGCCGCGCGTCAATCACTTGAACATTATGGTAAAGATGCACCATTACTTACCGCAGTAACCGTATTAACGAGTATGGATGAGTCTGATCTTATCGGTGTTGGGATTAACGCTTCACCAGCAGATCATGCAGAGCGTTTGGCCTTATTAACGAAGCAATGTGGGTTAGACGGTGTTGTTTGCTCAGCCCATGAAGCACAACGCTTAAAACAGCTATGTGGTGCTGATTTCAAATTAGTTACCCCAGGTATCCGGCCTACGGGAAGTGAGGTTGGGGATCAACGTCGTATCATGACACCACAAGATGCAGTGAAAGCGGGTGTCGATTATATGGTGATTGGGCGCCCGATTACACGTAGTGAAAACCCAACAGGGACATTGCAACAAATCAATCAATCTATTGAAGGTTTGCTATGAGTGATTCTAATAGTCGTCTTGTTTACAGTACAGAAACAGGGCGTATTGCTGAAGATAAACCCAAAGTTGAAAGACCTAAAGGCGATGGTATTGCGCGAATTCGCCGTGAGACTTCAGGCCGTAAAGGGAAAGGGGTTTGCGTTATTACAGGTCTTGACCTTGACGATAATGAATTGGCTAAATTGGCCGCTGACCTTAAAAAGAAATGTGGCTGTGGCGGTGCAGTCAAAGATGGTAACGTTGAAATTCAAGGTGATAAACGCGATGTTATTAAACAGTACCTTGAGGCGAAAGGGTTTCACGTTAAGTTAGCTGGTGGCTGATTAACGTAAGGTTTTTTATCGTGAGTGGCTATTAGAAAGCCACTCATTTTATAAATATTGAAATGATTAGATTTCGGCTAATTCAGTAAACAGGGCTGGATTACGCTTAATCGCGATGAGTATTTTAGCCGCTAACCCTGTTGGGTTTCGTCGTTTAAGCTCCCAACTTTTAATGGTATCGATACTCGTACCTAGTGCGTGAGCTAATTCGCTTTGTGATACATTCAGTTGTTCTCGAATTGCTTTGACGTCAGTTATTTCGTAACGTGTGATATTGGCAGCTTTTTGCTGGCCTTTTTTAATTTCAACAGCTTCTTCTAAAGAGGCTTTTAATTCGTTGAATATACTCATTTTACACCTCATTTTTTAGTAATTTCGTTAGTTTCTTTAATTCTGCTTTTTCTAAGTCACTTAGCGTGTCTTTGACATTTTTTGGGTAAGCCATTATAAAATAAATAATTTCTGCTGTAGCTAGGAAATAAATAACGCGTACACTTGCACTTTTCCCTTTATTACCCGTTGCCATCCTAATTTTACGTAGCCCACCTGTGCCTTGGATGATATCGCCTTTATCTGGCCATGCGATAAGTTCATTTTGTAATATCCTAAGTTCTTCTTGTGTCGCTATAGATTGGATTTGTTTAGTAAAAAAGCTCGTTTCAATAAATTCAATTGCGTGGCTCACAGGGTTCCCTCCCTTTGTGTTATTTGTAAGTGTACTTTGTACACTTTTTGTCGTCAATAGTTTAATCAATTATCGGATATTAAAATAGCGTTCATGATGAACGCTATTTTAGACTAAGGAGAGGTCGTAAAGGAGATAGTGGTCTTTATTTACCAACTTGGTGGCCAATAATTCCACCGATAGCCGCACCACCAACAGTTCCTATAGAGCTTCCACCTGTCAATACAGCACCACCAACAGCCCCTACACCAGCGCCGATCGCGGTGTTTTTATCGCGTTTAGACATATTTGAGCAGGCACTGACACTGATAGCGACAGTGGCTATTACCGCAAATGATAAAATACGTTTGTTTACTATGTTCATTTTATTGACCCTTAGTGCAGATTTAACAGTTAATAAAATATCACGATAGGTAAATTTACGAATAAGAATAATCAGGAAAAAATATCGGAAAACGCATACAGTTTAACGTTTAACCGAATTTGAGGTTGAAAAACAATAAATAGAGGAATAAAAGACCATAGGAATCAAAAGCTATGGTCTTTTAAGTGTAGCATAAACGTTGTTACTCGGCGGGTCTAGCGACGATATTGCGTGTTTCCATACGTACTTCGCTAATGGTGACATTGATAATATCATTAAGCTGGTAAGCAACTTCACCTTTCACAAGAACATTACCTGTTTCTTGGCTACATTGAATTTCATCACGAACGCTATGAATAAAGGGAGCCGGAACAAATGCGACAGCACCATTGTCGACTAAACGGATTCGTACTCCACCACGGGTAATATCAATAATTTCAGCCGGGAATTTTGTATCTGTACCTTCAAAAGGTTTTAAGTAACGAGAGTAGAGCCAATCACCAACATCGCGTTCAGCCATACGGTTTGCACGGCGACGTTCCGCTAGTTTGATTGATAATTCTTCAGAGGGTTTATCTGTTGAAGGTTTACCCGCAATAATAGATTTGATTAAGCGGTGATTGACGATATCGGTGTATTTACGAATTGGTGAAGTCCAAGTCGCATAAGCTGCAAACCCTAAACCAAAATGTGGTCCGGGATCCGCTTTGACTTCTGCGAAAGTTTGATAACGACGAATACGGCTATCAAGGAATTGTGTCGGCTGAGCATCTAATTGACGACGTAGTTGACGGAAACCTTCTAGTGTTAATAGCGATTCTGCCGTGGTTTCAATGCCATTGTCTTTTAGTGTTTGAACAACTTGGTCAATTTGCAGTGGTTCAAACCCCATATGTACATTAAATACGCCAAATCCTAACTTTTCTTTTAGTACTGCTGCGGCACAAAGGTTAGAAGTAATCATCGCTTCTTCAACGATGCGATTAGAACTGCGGCGACGCTCGGTCACGATATCTATCACATTTCCGCTATCATCTAATATAAAGCGGTAATCAGGGCGATCTTTGAACACGAGTGCATTGTTTTCACGCCATTGCAAACGCCTGTCAGCCATTTCTTTAAGCAGTAAAATTTGCTGTTTATCAATATCATTCTCAGGCTGCCAACTACCTGTATTTTCAAGCCAATCGGAGACTTCGTCATAAACTAATTTAGATTTTGATTCAACCCAAGCACTGAAAAATTCAATGTGATCATCAATACGTCCATCTTCTTTGATTAGCGCAATACAGACTAAAGCAGGGCGACGCTCATTTGGGCGCAAAGAGCATAGGTCATCTGACAACTTACGCGGTAACATTGGAATATTAAAACCGGGCAGATAGTTGGTATATCCACGGGCTAAAGCCAGTTTATCCAGCTCGCTTCCTTCAGGGATATAGCTTGTTGGGTCAGCAATAGCGATATATAGCTTTAAGTCACCGTTATCGATTCTTTCGACATAGAGTGCGTCATCCATATCTTCAGTGCTAGCACTGTCAATCGTCGTAAAGTGTAAGTGAGTTAAATCAATGCGTTCAATGCCTTGGTCATCTCGCTCGCTATCAACCATTTGAGGTTCATCACGGTCTAATTGGTGACGGCGTAACGTTACCCACCATGGTGCAAAATGGTCATCACCATCGGTGATAAATTCAGTAATTTCAGCGTAGAAGGTTTTATCACCTTTTAATGGGTGGCGACGCATTTGTGCAACCACCCAATCATCTTGCTTAAATTCGTGAGTAATGCCATTGACTGGACGGCAAGAAATCATGTCTTTAAGTAAGGGATGGTCAGGGATCACAAATAAGCGGTTATCATTTTCTTTTTTCTGTATTTTCCCAACAAACCTTTCTAAGAAAGGTTCCACCAGTTCTTCTGGTTCTGCGAATTCACGGTCTTTATCTGTATGAACAGCGGCGATAACACGGTCACCGTGCATGACTTTTTTCATTTGAGGCGGTGGAATAAAATAACTTTTTTGGCCATCAACTTCGAGAAAGCCAAAACCTTTTTCTGTGCTTTTCACCAGCCCTTCGACGCGTGGAGTCTGGGCATGTAATGTTTGTTTAAGTTGCGCGAGCAGTGGGTTGTCTTGGAACATACTTACCGTTTTATTGATATTGAGTTTGGCTCTATTGTTACGTAAGACAAAGTCTTAGAGCAAGGAAAAAATGCGTTACTGACTAGATTCTTCATTAAAAATATCGATTATCTGTAACCTATAAAATTAGTATCGTGGTTAATCTTCTGGATAAATTTTTTCTTTAAATTCGCATAAATCTTCGATAATACAAGAGCCACAGCGGGGTTTGCGGGCAATACAAGTATAACGGCCATGCAAAATAAACCAATGGTGGCAATCGACTTTAAACTCTGGCGGTACAACTTTAAGGAGTTTTTCTTCAACTTCAACGACATTCTTGCCTGGGGCAAAATTAGTGCGGTTACAGACACGAAAAATGTGCGTGTCAACAGCGATAGTCGGCCAACCAAATGCGGTATTAAGAACCACATTTGCCGTCTTGCGACCGACACCCGGCAAAGCCTCTAAGGCCTCTCGGTTTTCAGGAACTTGGCTGTTGTGTTTTTCAATTAAAATTTGGCAGGTTTTATAGACACTTTCAGCCTTGGTATTAAATAAGCCAATGGTTTTAATGTATTCTTTTATCCCATCAACACCGAGCGCCATAATAGTTTCAGGCGTATTAGCAACTGGGTAGAGCTTTGCTGTCGCCTTATTGACGCTCACATCAGTCGCTTGAGCTGATAATAAAACGGCGATTAACAGCTCAAAGGGGGAGTTAAATTCTAACTCCGTTGTAGGGTGTGGGTTGTTATCCCGTAGACGAGTTAGAATTTCAATGCGTTTTGATTTATTCATTGCTCACAAAATATCACTGTTAAGAAATATGGCTGCCGCAACCTTGCTGTTTTTCATATTCACGTTCTGGTTGGACACCAGATTGTCGTGCGGCTCTTTTTTTCATTTTTTCATCAATTAAATACTTCGCAGCTAAAAGTAGCGCGAGGCCAATAAAGGCACCTGGTGGTAGCATAGCGAGTAAAAATGGCGAATCAAGGTGTAACACTTCAATACGAAGGGAGGTGGCCCAAGAACCGAGTAACAAATCAGCACCATCAAATAAGGTCCCATTCCCTAAAATTTCACGAATTGAACCTAAGACAAGCAAGGTTGCCGTAGCGCCTAAACCCATAGCAAATCCATCAAGGGCGGACAACCCAACAGGATTACGAGAAGCATAGGCTTCTGCGCGCCCAATAACAATACAGTTGGTGACGATGAGTGGGATAAAGATCCCAAGAGATTCATATAAACCAAATGCATATGCGTTGATCAACATTTGTACAGCGCTGACAACGGACGCAATAATCATTACATAAATAGGGATTCGAATTTCCGAAGGAACCCATCTGCGTAAAGCAGAAACGGTAACATTAGTACAAACTAAGACTAATGTTGTCGCTAAACCTAGTCCTAAGGCGTTTGTTGCTGTCGATGAAACAGCAAGAAGAGGGCAAAGCCCCAATAATTGAACTAATGCAGAGTTATTTTTCCACAAACCTTGCATTAATAAGTCTTTAGATGAATCGCTCATTATTCGTCCCCACAGAGTGGATAATTCGATAATTGTTGTGGAATTTGTTGCATAAATACCGCTGTACGTTTAGTCGCATTGACGACCGCTCTAGGTGTAATTGTTGCGCCAGTAAACTGATCAAATTCACCTCCATCTTTTTTAACGGCCCATTTAGGGTCATTTTCAGAAGTTATTTTTTTACCACTAAAATAGGTGATCCAATCAGATATTCGTGTCTCAATTTTGTCCCCAAGCCCAGGGGTTTCATGATGTTCTGTTACGCGAGTACCCAGTACGGTGCCGTGAAAATCAGCTCCAACTAATAAATGTATAGCCCCAGAGTAGCCATCTAGTGCGGTTGTTTCTAATGCAGCTGCAACGGGTTCACCATTTTTACGGGCGAGATATAAACGCCTAGGTTGTTTGCTGCCAAGTATGGCCTCATTAGAGACTAAATAACACTCTTTTGCGAGGTCGTTGTCATATAAATCATTTGGTATCACTTGGTCGAGTAGTTTTTTTTGAACAATAGCCGCTTGCTCAGCAATAGTTCCTTTCGTTAACGTGTACACCGTAGCACTAAGCGCAGTCGTACCTGCTGCAAAGATGGCTAACGTTACCCCATGGCGTCTCATCGTGTTCAACATACGGTTATCCTTACTTATGTCCATGACCGTACGCACGAGGCTGCGTATAGTAATCAATTAATGGGACGGTAATATTGGCGAGCAACACGGCAAATGCAACAGCGTCAGGGTAACCACCGTATACACGGATCACCCAAACAAGGAAACCGATAATCACACCAAAAATAATCCGGCCCTTAGGCGTAGTCGATGCAGTGACAGGGTCTGTAGCAATAAAAAATGCCCCTAGCATAGTCGCGCCAGACAACAGATGAACCCATGGTGAGGCATGCTGGCTATCATCAATCAAGTAACTAACAACAGTTAAGACCGCCAATGTGCCTAAGAATGACACCGGAATATGCCAGCTAATAATTCGGCGCTGTAATAAGAACAAACCACCGATTAAATAGCCAATATTTACCCATTGCCAACCAATACCCGCTAAGGAACCTTGTAAAATAGGTTGCTGTAAAACTTCAGAAATAGAGTGAGTCAGTAACCCCGTTTTAAAACTATCAAGCGGGGTTGCTTGGCTCATACCATCAATGCCTGTACGTAATTGCTCGAGGGTAATACCTGTTGGCGTATGACCACTGAAAATAATGGATAGGCTATCAAGTGCTGAAATCGACATATTCTGTAATTCATATGGGGGGAGCCAGTTTGTCATATGAACAGGGAATGATATTAGCAAGACAACATAACCCACCATTGCAGGGTTAAACGGGTTTTGTCCCAAACCGCCATAGCATTGCTTAGCAATTGTTATGGCAAAAAATGTCCCTAATACGATCATCCACCAAGGTGAGAGCGGAGGTAGGCTGATGGCTAATAATAGCGCGGTCACAATGGCGGAATTATCTTTTAGTACAGGAACTACAGGTTGTTGGCGTAAACGAATAGAAACTGCTTCTGTGATAAGGGCAGTTAGCACCGCTAAAATAATTTGGTATAAGGTGCCAACGCCAAAAAAATAAACTTGAGCAACAATACCCGGTATTGCCGCTAAAAGTACCCAAAACATGACTAAACTGGTGCTTTGTTTGTTATGAGTAAATGGCGCGCTAGCAATTTTTAAACGGCGATTTTTCGCATCAATTGGCCTAAATTTCATCTCGTTATCACTTACTCTGTAGTCGTCTGTTCATGTTGTTTTTGTGCTTGCTTAGCTTTTACTCGCGCGATCGCTGCGGCAACGGCAATTTTTCGAGGATCGGTTTCCTCTTCAATGGGTTGTTCAGCTGCTGGGGTGAGCTCCTCTTGTGCAAGTTGTTGCGCTTGTGCGGCTTTTTTGGCTTTCGCACGTGCAATGGCGGCTGCGACAGCGGCTTTGCGTGGGTCAGCCTCTGCATCAGTGACTGCTTCGGCGACTGGCTCAGTTGCTGGTTGCGCTTGCGCCGCTTTTTTGGCTTTTGCACGCGCAATGGCAGCTGCGACAGCGGCTTTGCGTGGGTCAGCCTCTGCATCAGTGACTGCTTCGGCGACTGGCTCATTTGCAGGTTGTGTTTGCGCCGCTTTTTTGGCTTTCGCACGTGCAATGGCGGCTGCAACAGCGGCTTTGCGCGGGTCAACGTCTGCATCAGTGACTGCTTCGGCGACTGGCTCAGTTGCCGGTTGCGCTTGTGCGGCTTTTTTGGCTTTCGCACGTGCAATGGCGGCTGCGACAGCGGCTTTGCGTGGATCAGCCTCTGCATCAGTGACTGCTTCGGCGACTGGCTCAGTTGCTGGTTGCGCTTGCGCCGCTTTTTTGGCTTTCGCACGTGCAATGGCGGCTGCAACAGCGGCTTTGCGCGGATCAGCCTCTGCATCAGCGACTACTTCGGCGACTGGCTCATTTGCTGATTGCGCTTGTGCGGCTTTTTTAGTTTTCGCACGCGCAATGGCGGCTGCGACAGCCGCTTTGCGTGGATCAGCCTCTGCATCAGTGACTGCTTCGGCGACTGACTCAGTTGCCGGTTGCGCTTGTGCGGCTTTTTTGGCTTTCGCACGTGCAATGGCGGCTGCGACAGCATCTTTACGAGGATCACCCGAGGCCGCTGTGTCAACGGGTTTTGTTTGTGCATTAGCCAGTTTTTCAGCTTGTTTTGCACGAGCTTGAGCTTTACGGGCTTCGCGAGCAGCAATCACCGCACTATTGTCTGGCAGTTCACCAGAAATAATCTTAATGGGCTCCGCGGTGGCTGCTTGTTTGGTTTTAACTCGAGCCAAGGCTGCATTAACTGCATCTTTATCCGCGCTATCAACTTGTACCGCGGCTTTTTTATGGCGTTCTTCTCGTGCTTGTTTATCACGTTCCATACGCAACTGTTTTGCTTCAAAACGTAATTTAGCTTCAGCAGCTCGGCGCTCTTCTTGAGCAATTTCACGAATTTCCGCTTTTTCTTGGCGATAATATTGCACTAACGGAATATTACTTGGGCATACATAAGCACATGCACCGCACTCTATGCAGTCAAATAAATTATGTTTTTGCGCTTTTTCGTGTTCATCCCCTTTACTGAACCAATAAAGTTGCTGAGGAAGTAACGCGGCTGGGCAGGCATCGACACATAACCCACAACGAATACACGCTTCTTCTAGTGCTTTAGGTCCCATTTCTTCCATTGTGGGAACCAGTAAACAGTTACAAATTTTTACGACAGGGACATTCAGGTCGGGTAGGGTAAAGCCCATTAAAGGCCCCCCCATAATCACCATTTGTTCTGGCTCTGGATTAAAACCGGATTGCTGTAATAGATGTTTAACTGGGGTCCCTAAACGAGTCCAAAAATTACCCGGTTTGCTGATTGCTTCTCCGGTGACAGTTACCACTCGCTCAATCAATGGCTGGCCATCAACAACCGCGCGTTTAATGGCGACCACAGTACCGACGTTTTGCATCAACACACCAATTTGTGAAGAACGCGCACCAGACGGCACTTCTTTTCCGGTTAAAATTTTTGTCAGCTGTTTAGCACCACCAGATGGATATTTAGTTGGTATAACCCTGATGAATACCTGTTTATCTTGTGGCGTGATCGCATCTTTGAGTGCCTGAATAGCCTCAGGTTTATTATCTTCAATACCAATTAATATTTGGTCGGGGTTCAATAAATGCTGTAAAACACGACAGCCTTCAATGACTTCCTGTGCATGTTCTTGCATTAACCTATCATCAGCTGTGATATAAGGCTCACATTCAGCTGCATTAATGATTAATGTTTTAATCGCATCTTGACCCCCGGCCAATTTTGATGCGGTTGGGAAACCTGCACCACCGAGGCCAGCTATCCCAGCTTGTTCAATTTTTTGCAGTAATTCAGCACGGGTTAGTTGAACGTAATTAGGCTCTGGGGACAAAGTACACCATGTATCTTGGCCATCGGCTGCAATACGCACACACAATTCTTTTAAGCCAGAAGGGTGTGCCGTTACCATAGGTTCAATTGCAGTGATCACCCCTGAAGTTGATGCATGAACAGGTACAGTACGCCCAAGCCCTTTAGTCAATGGCTGGCCTTTTAATACTGAGTCACCAACCTGAACAATGAGTTCTCCCTCAGGGCCCAAATGTTGTTGTAATGGAATAAACAACTCATCGGGCACTGATGCAATACGCATCGGTGTCTGGCTAGATTGTAGCTTCATTTCAGGCGGATGGATCCCACCTTTGAAATCCCCGATATTATCTTTTTTCAACCAATTAAAGAGCTTAAGCATGAGTTTCACCTCTTGCTTTAGTCACAAACTGTTCATTGGGTTCAACACTAATATTTTTTACAGGGATGGTGTTTAAATCCCATTTCCAATTGGCTGTGGTGGTTTTCACAGGAACAAGCTCAATACAATCGGTAGGGCAAGGGGCGACGCATAAGTCACAGCCGGTGCACAAGTCTTCAATCACAGTGTGCATGGCGCGGGTTGCACCCACAATGGCATCAACAGGGCAGGCTTGGATACATTTAGTACAACCAATGCAGTTTTCTTCATCGATAATAGCCACTTTACGGACGGGGTTTTGCGCTGCTTCATCGCCATCAATGGGTTGAGGGTCGACATTAAGCAATTCAGCGATTTTCAGCATGACCTGTTCGCCACCTGGGGCGCATTTGTTGATCATTTCCCCATTATTGGCAACCGCTTCAGCGTAAGGACGGCAACCAGGGTAACTGCATTGACCGCACTGGCTTTGAGGCAATATCGCTTCAACTTGTTCGACAATCGGGTCAGCTTCAACTTTGAAGCGTAATGAGGCATATCCTAACATCAGCCCGAAAATAAGGCCAAAAACGGCTAATATACCGATAGCAATCCATACAGACATCATTAGAATTTCACCAAACCACTAAAGCCCATAAACGCGAGAGACATCAAGCCAGCGGTAATTAAGCCAATTGACGAGCCCTTAAATGGGGCGGGAACATTGGCAACAGCTAAACGTTCGCGAATAGCGGCAAATAACACCATCACTAATGAGAAACCCACAGCAGCGCCAAAACCGTATACGGCAGACTGCATAAAAGTATGAGACATATTAATATTTAATAAGGCAACACCAAGAACTGCACAGTTGGTGGTAATTAAAGGCAGAAAAATACCGAGTAAACGGTAGAGCGTTGGGCTCGTTTTCCTGACCACCATTTCAGTGAACTGTACAACGACAGCAATCGCTAAAATAAAACTTAGCGTCCGCAAATAGATGAGGTCAAGAGGAATGAGGATAAGTGTGTCAATCAACCAAGAACTGATTGACGCTAATGTCATAACAAACGTCGTTGCTAAGCCCATCCCAATGGCCGGTTCGAGTTTTTTTGAGACGCCCATAAAAGGGCATAAGCCAAGGAATTTAACGAGGACGAAGTTGTTAACCAACACTGTTCCAACAAAGAGTAATAAATAATCAGTCATGCTATTGCCTGAAATGAAAAAAGAACAAAAACTGACCGTAGCCAGTTAAACTATCATTATGATATCAAGCAATTTATATGATGCTTATCGATCTTGTGTGAAAGTCATTTTTACACGTTGGGAACGTTTGAAATAAGGGACAAAGAAACCCGCGCCAATTAGAGGCCATGCCAGGACTTGCAAAGCGGTTTCATCGTCAATAGGTGAAAATGCAAAGGTTTTTATACCCAATAATAATAAAATAAGCAGCCAAATAATAAAACGGCGAGGGAAATGTTTTGAACGAGAAAACATTAATTGCAGCACATGGATACTGAAAATTGTCATCCCAATAGCAATAGCGAATGACAAATACCAAGCGACTGGAATAAAACGTGTCCAATGGTCAACAGTCGTGACAATTTCATAAAATTTAATGCAATACATAACCGTCATACTGCAAACAGCTAAAAAGGTTAACAACAAATAGATTGCTGGAACTAATAGCCAGCCAGTGATGCGGTTAGCGTCATAAACTGAAGTCATAATTAATAAAACCCATTTTGGCAAAATCGCTGGACAATTTACAATCCTATCATAGATTTATTTGCCATTTCATTCCTTCTGATGGTACTTTTTATCTCCACTTGTGTTTATCGTTGTATGAGGTCTAAATGTCTAAACCAATTAAAGTCGCGATCATCGGATATGGCTATGCAAGCAAAACATTTCATGCACCTTTCCTTGGTATATTAGAAGGGTATGATTTAACAACGATTTCTAGCAGTGACCCCAATAAGGTTAAGGCTGATTGGCCAAATATTCATGTTGCTGCATCTCCAGAAGCTGTTTTTGCGGATAAAGATATCGAATTAGTTGTCATTCCTACACCTAATGATACTCACTTCCCCCTTGCACAAGCGGCATTGGCAGCTGGAAAACATGTGGTTGTTGATAAACCCTTTACGTTAGATGTCTCACAAGCTGAACAATTAAAACAACAAGCGGAGCAAGCTGGAAAATTACTGTCGGTTTATCATAACCGTCGATGGGATTCAGGTTTTTTAACTGTTAAAAAAATCTTAGAAGAAGGTAAGCTAGGGGATATTAAATACTATGAATCCCATTTTGACCGTTACCGGCCGATAGTTAGACAGCGTTGGCGTGAAGCCGATATACCCGGAGCCGGTATTTGGTACGACTTAGGACCACATTTGTTAGACCAAGTCTTGCAATATTTTGGTCGGCCAGAAGGGATCAACGTTGATCTTGCCATGATCCGCCCTAATGCACAGGCAGTGGATTACTTTCATGCTGTTTTGCAGTATGCCGATAAAAAAGTGGTATTGCATGCAACAACATTAGCCGCTGCACCAACGCCGATATATGTTATTCACGGAATGAATGGTAGCTATGTTAAATATGGGTTAGATACCCAAGAAGATTGCTTAAAGAGCGGCCAACGGCCAGAAGGGGCTGATTGGGGAATTGATACCAACATGGGTAATGTGACGCTGTCACAAGGTGATGAGCTTATAACACAACCGTGGCCAAACCAACGGGGTAATTATGGCGGTTATTATCAAGGGATATATGATGCGATTCGCCATGGTAAACCAAACCCAGTCACTCCGAGCGAAGCAATAGATATTATGAAGCTGATTGAAGCAGGTATACGTTCGGCAAAAGAAAAACGGACAATTGAAGCAATCTTTTAATGTCTAAATACTCACTATAAGGCCAGTTAATATAACTGGCTTTTATTATGGATAATCGAATGAATTTGCTAGCTAAATTGAGAATAGACCCATTTTTACTTATCATGATTGGCGTTGTCATTCTAGCCAGTCTTTTTCCTTGTGAAGGCGATATAAAAACGGCGTTTCAATATTTAACGACGGCTGCAATTGCATTATTGTTCTTTATGCATGGGGCTAAATTATCTCGTGAATCAATCATGGCGGGGATAGGGCACTGGCGCCTACATCTCTTGGTTTTTGCGAGTACATTCATTGTATTTCCTATCGTAGGCCTAGGGCTTGCCGTGATTGTTCCGAAATGGATGTCACCCACTGTATATATGGGCTTTTTATACCTATGTGCTTTACCTGCAACTGTACAGTCAGCCATTGCATTCACATCGGTAGCGGGGGGAAATATTGCTGCAGCTATTTGTAGTGCATCAGCATCGAGTATTCTTGGTGTTTTTCTTTCACCAATCTTAGTGGGCTTATTGATGGATGCTGATGGCAGCCAAGCCATGGATACGCTTAATGCGATAGGCTCCATTCTGATGCAATTGATGCTGCCATTTATTGTGGGGCATTTATCTCGGCCGCTGATCGCCAATTGGATAAACCGTAATCGCAAATTAGTTAATATGACTGACCGGTCTTCAATATTGTTAGTGGTTTATGTGGCATTCAGTGAAGCGGTGGTAGAGGGGATTTGGCAGAAAATAGACGCATTTTCACTATTTATGATTGTGGTTGTCACTTGCGTTATCTTATTTATTATTATTGTATTTAATACGTTGGCTGCACGGTTGTTAGGTTTTAGCAAAGAAGATGAAATTACCATTGTGTTTTGTGGTTCGAAAAAGAGTTTAGCTAATGGAGTTCCAATGGCGAACGTGTTGTTTCCTGCTGCGACAGTGGGGGTTATTTTATTGCCATTGATGATTTTCCACCAAATACAACTGATGGTCAGTGCTGTACTTGCTCAGCGCTATGCCAAGCGGTTATCGACGAAATAAGTATCTAAGGTCGAGGGGGATTTTCCCCTCGTATTCTGAGAGTTATTTATTGGCCACGCTCTTTTAGTTACAACATACTAAAGAGGTTGATAATCCTTAAATTAACTACTGTGTCTATACATGAGATTCAGTAAGCTCAATAGTCGCAAGAGAGCTGTGTGTGTAGAAATATAAAATGTAGGATATAGAAAGTCATTTGAAAATTTAAAAGGGCGCTTCATACAAGTGCCCTTAATAGATTTGAATTAACGCGTTGCGGCTTTCTGTGAAAGTGCTTTTTTCTCGCTATCGGATAAAAATGCCATACTCAGACCATTACGTTGCGCTTGTTCTATCTCTGCAGCAGTTAAACCGGCTTGTGGGGCAGCCACTTCATATTCATGGCGCAACTCAATTCCTTGAACTGCCGGGTCATCTGTATTAATTGAGGCCACTACACCTTGTTGTAAAAAGGTTTTTAATGGGTGTTGTGCAAGGGAAGGTACCGTACTCGTTTGAATATTCGAGGTTAAACAGCTTTCCATACCTATTTGGTGCTTTACTAAATACTCAATTAAAGCAGGGTCTTCTATTGCCTTAACGCCATGACCAATGCGTTGTGCACCTAATACATTGATAGCATGCCAAATACTGTTCGCTCCAGCTGCTTCACCTGCGTGCACCGTAATATTTAATCCAGTATCCCTAGCCTTAATAAAATGTGCCTCAAATAGTTCCCCAGGGAAGCCGAGCTCATCTCCAGCTAAATCTAAGGCACATAAATGGTTCCGATGTGCTAATAAACCTTGTAGTTCAGTGGTACAGGCTTGTTGGCCAAAAGTACGGCTCAAAATACCAATTAAATTAATTTTAATATCGAATTGTTGGCATCCAGCACGCACGCCATCAATAATAGCTTCAACGACACCTTCTACAGGTAGCTGGTGTTTCATGGCCATATAGTATGGAGAGAAACGTAGCTCTGCGTAATCGATACCTGCATTAAAGGCATCTTCAACATTTTCATACGCCACACGGCGACAGGCATCTAAATCTGCTAAAACAGCAACCCCCCAATCGAGTTTTGCTAAGAAACCCACTAAGTCAGCTTCTTGCCCTATAATTTGAACATGAGGGCGCAATGCTTCAATCTCTGTCGCAGGTAATTGAATATGGTGTTGCTCCGCTAAGGAGAGAATTGTTTCTGGACGGATATTGCCATCGAGGTGGCGGTGTAAATCGGTTAAAGGTAAATGTGTATTAATCACGGAATGATCCTTTATCTATTTTCTATCCTTATTTTGACTTTTATTTCATTAAAGGCAATCTTGAATCACGAAAAATGTGAAACGAAATCAATTATTACATTTATATTGTGATTTGAATCACGTTAATTTCATGATGTAATAAAAAAGCCAGCTAATATTAACTGGCTTTCGTCACTAGATGGTATTGAGTAAATTAGTTAGCTGGTGCTTCTTGTGGAGCTAACTCAGGCTCAACTTCCATTTCTGGTGCTGGCTCTGCGTCTGGAGCAGGTACAGCTTCATATTCTAATGCATCTTCTGGGCTAGACATCATTTTCATCTTAGTGAGGAACTCAGCTAAGGTATATTTGTCATTATTGAATGTCAGGTCATTACCTGCAAATTTGATAGTCATAGTTAAATCATTTTCACTATCAATCATCCATGGTGATTTTTTCTGCTTAGCTTTTTCAGCACGTTCTTCATCAGTCATAAACATTTCTTCAAATGGCGAAGAGAACATATCTGAAGTCAGCATTTGCTGAACACCTTCAAACTCAGAGGTGATCATGCCTTTCATTTCTTTTTTAGCTTCTGCATCAACGGGTACACCTTGATCTAAAATCATGGCTTGAGTCATTGATTCGATCATCATTGGTTTATTCAGTTTTAAATTGAAATCAAAAGACGTAATGAGTTGTTTAATAGCTTCATCAACTTTGTTAGACATTGCTAACGCAGTCATTTCATCTTGGTTCCATTTATTGAATGTAATATTTAAGTCAACTGAGCTTTGGCCCGCTTCATTTTTCCAGTAGAAAGGGCTAACCGTAAATACAGGCTTGCTTTTCATTAGCTCAGGCAATGTTGTAGACATCATCTCCATCGCTAAACGCTCTGTTGCTTCAGTAGGATCTCCGCTAGCTAAACCTTGCGCTAGAGCTTCGTTATATTGCTCAACGAATTTACCTAACGCTTTAGCATCTAATTTCTCAATAGCAACAGTCAGTTCACCCGAACCCAAATTCTGTTCTAATGCTTTTAGGTCATTGATACTATATGAAATATTCCCTTTTGCATCTTCGCCGGTAATAGACGTGTCACTGGAAATCTTGAAATCTTTAAAAGAGAATTTCGTTTCAGGAATATTGAAATCTGTGTCTGCAATAACAAATGACTGGGTACCTGTATAGAAGCCATATTGTGATTTTTCAACATTAGAGACTAATTTCAAGCCTTTTAATGTCATAGATTCAGAATTATCTTTTTTACCAATAACTAAATTATCCGTCACTAAAGTAGCATCAACAGCAGCAAGGTCCGCAGTTGTTGAAACATCAAACTTAGAACCACTGAATGATAATGAAACATCATCTTTCTGATATTCAACAGGGATCAGCTCTAAACTGGTATCAATACTTTTGCTATAGCCAATAACAGCGGAACCATGAACAAAAGGTTTGCCTTTAGTCGCTTCAAACAACTCTTTTGTTGTTGCGTTGTTAGCTAATTCAATTTGTGTCGCTGCTAATTTAGGTAATAAATTAAACTTAGCAACTTGTGATAATGGGAATGGACCATGATCAATATTCGTTTTGAATACAATAGAGTCGTCTGGTGATACTGAGTCCGCAGAGGTGATTACAATATCTGCTGTAGATGAAAATACGCCTTTTTCATAATTTTCTACTTTAAAGTTCAAACCTGACTCAGGCACATTTACAGCAAAAAAATCGTTGGTTTTGAGGATTACTCGATCAAGTTCATCTTTTACTTTAGAACCTGTATACCATGAAGCTCCGGTCCACACGGCACCAAGAGCAACAATAACACCAACCGCGACTAATGACTTTTTCATTATAAACATCCATCCTTTCAGTACGTTATTGCCGTACTTATAAATTTATAAAAGTTTTAAATAACCATCTTCATACATTGAAGACGGTTAAATACAGAATATGACACTATTTGTTAAATACTCGGGCTAGTTTACCACTGCCATTAATGGTTATGCTTTTCTCATAAGCCGGTAAAAAAACAGATTCACCTGAATTAATACATATTTCATCATTACCTGAATGCAAAACTAACTGGCCGTCAATACAGAACAAAATCGAGGCGCTATTGTTAGATAGTGCAACTTCCGAGTGGTCTATAGAATATATATTAAATGCGAAATCTTCTACTGGAATATTATATTTCCAGATATTTCCAGATTTTTCGGGGGTGTTCAATAAATCCTTTGCAAACGTAGGCTTAAAGTCAATATTCGCAATCAACTCTGGAATATCTATATGCTTATTTGTTAACCCTGCACGCAGTACATTATCTGAATTTGCCATAACCTCTAACCCGACACCTTCTAGATAAGCATGTGGCGTTCTAGCATATAAAAACATCGCTTCACCAGGTTCTAGTTCAACGATATTAAGAAGAAGAGGGGTAAATAACCCGTTATCTTCAGGATACAAGCTAACCATTTGCTTTATTGAGTTCCATGGTTCACCTTGTCGGCTGTTCAATGCAGCTTTCAATACACCAAGCGCTAAATCTTTTTGTTCACCCGTTAGGTTAAGAATTTGTGCAAATAAACGTGATAGTTTTTCTTCAGTGGGGTCCTGAACAAATAACTGAATATCAGGATGGGCAGCAGAAACAAAATCCAGAAGCTGAGCGATTTCATTGAGTGGGCGAAAGGCATTCATCGCTTTAAAAGGTGTTAATGCGAAGATCAATTCAGGTTTGTGGTTATCATCCTTATAATTACGTATTGGGGAATCTAAAGGGATCCCTGCTGAATTTTCTTTGGCGAAACCAACTTCAGCATAAGTTTTGTTTGGATGCACCTGAACAGACAACGGTTGAGCTGCACATAGCACTTTGAATAAATAAGGTAAACGATGATACGTCTGTGCAACATGTTGACCTAAATAAGCTTCAGGATCGCTATCAATTAAGACATTAAGTGGAATACTTTGATTTTTTTCCGTATCGAGAACTTCCGAGCTTGCTTTTGGATGAGCCCCCATCCAAAGTTCAGCCATTGGTAAGTTATCGGGGTTTGAAATCCCATATAACTTAGTCAGGGCCGTTTTACTGCCCCAGTCATAGTTTTGGACTTTATTTATCATTTTCAGCATAGCAAAATTCTCTTTTTCATAAAAATCAACTGATTTCATTTCCACTACAATACAATAAGCACGACCAAGTCTCATAAATGAAATCCAATTTGTGGCATTATACTGCTCGGTTATTTGCTTACCTGCAAGCAGATGATTCTAAAATCAATTATTCTGTGTATGTACCTAAGGAGATAGTAATGGCAGCCACTCGCATTGAAAAAGACTCAATGGGACCTATTGAAGTACCTGCTGACCACTTGTGGGGCGCGCAAACGCAGCGTTCTTTAGAACATTTCCGTATATCTGTAGAAAAAATGCCTGTTGCGTTAATTCACGCACTCGCTATCACAAAAAAAGCCGCTGCTAGTGTCAATATGGATCTTGGATTATTAGCCAAAGAGCGCGGTGATGCAATCATTGCTGCCGCTGACGAAGTCTTAGCGGGCAAACATCCAACGGAATTTCCTCTCGCTATTTGGCAAACAGGTTCTGGTACGCAAAGTAACATGAACATGAACGAGGTTTTAGCTAACCGTGGTAGCGAAATTCTCGGTGGCCAACGTGGTAATGATCGCCTTATTCACCCTAATGATGATGTGAATAAAAGTCAAAGTTCAAATGATGTTTTCCCAACGGCAATGCACGTTGCTGCGGTCGTCGCAATCCGCGAGCATCTTCTTCCTGAACTGAAAACATTGCATCAAACATTAGACGCAAAAGCGAAAGAATTTAAAGATATTGTTAAAATCGGTCGTACCCATTTACAAGATGCAACTCCGCTGACGCTTGGCCAAGAAATTTCAGGTTGGGCTGCAATGTTAGCGAATAGTGAAAAACACATTGAAAATTCAGTCCCTCATGTGTGTGAATTAGCGTTAGGTGGTACTGCAGTGGGGACCGGTTTAAATACGCATCCAGAGTATGCTGTACGTGTTGCGAAAAAAATCGCAGAATTAACCGGCCAGCCATTCATTACAGCGCCGAACAAATTTGAAGCATTAGCAACCTGCGATAGCCTTGTACACGCACACGGTGCTTTAAAAGGTTTAGCTGCTTCTCTAATGAAAATTGCGAATGATGTTAGGTGGTTAGCATCTGGTCCTCGTTGTGGTATTGGTGAAATCTCTATCCCAGAAAATGAGCCAGGCAGTTCAATTATGCCAGGTAAAGTTAACCCAACACAGTGTGAAGCACTGACAATGTTATGTGCTCAAGTGATGGGTAACGATGTTGCTGTGAACATTGGTGGGGCATCAGGTAATTTTGAGCTGAATGTATTCCGCCCAATGTTAATTGATAACTTCCTGCAATCTGTTCGCTTGTTAGCGGATGGTATGCGTAGCTTTAATGAGCACTGTGCGATTGGAATTGAACCAAATCGTGAGCGCATTGAAAAATTACTTCATGAATCATTAATGTTAGTAACGGCTTTAAATACCCATATTGGGTACGATAAAGCGGCAGAAATTGCTAAAAAAGCGCATAAAGAAGGGCTGACATTGAAAGAATCTGCATTGAAACTAAACTATTTAACGGAAGAACAGTTCAATGATTGGGTTCGCCCAGAAGATATGGTTGGCAGCATGAAATCTTAAGCTAGCTAAATTAGCGACATATAACACCCATACTGTTTTACAGATGGGTGTTTTTTTAGCGTTCAATATACAAATTTAATCGCGGAATTAATAATTCAACCTGTTTTGCTTTTGGTCGATTACGAAGAGCAATCTGTCCTGCATGGTAATCGGGCAGTTCTCCGACTTTAATTTCTGATACTGTTTTTTCGAGCGCAAAAACAAATAAAGGCGTCGCACAAGCAAACTGGGTTTGTTTCTGTTGTTCTTTATCCCACACACGAGCGATTGGCTGAACTTTGACAGGCCGTTGAGTTTTTAAAACCGCATTGTAAGGTAGGGAGTCAATTAAGCGAATTTCATTTTCCAATTGTAAGCGCCAGTGCTCTTTTGGTAAATGAAGAGGGCAGCGGCCACTTTCTAAGCTTGCTTGTAAGCGGTCTAGCATTGCTTCTTTTGTGACTTTATTGATAACTTTTTTATTTGCCCAGCCAAAATTAATCGTATCGACATCAACTAATGAGGTGAGGGTGCGATAGGTATTTAATGTCAGCAGTCCATGCAAACTGTCACGGATAAATTCGAATCGATGAGGTTCATTCACTTGTGTAACGATTGCCTTTATATGCATCTTTAACTCATTGATCTTCAATATTAACGAATTAAAGTCACGGTAGGTCTGCAAATCAGTTTGTATACATATAGCGCCAGGTAAGCGGATAGCGGCTTTATTGCTAATTTCTTCAGGTTTATTCTGTAAAAATAGCAAGTTAATTAACTTTACTGTTTCGTTTATTGCATCATGACTCACGAGTGTTTGTACTGAAATTTGTTCTATTTCATTGTTTTCCTCGCCTTTAATAACAGAAGGTAACTGAAAAACATGGGCGGTAAATGGAACCTGTTTTGATTGCTCCAATAGTAAGAGGCTGAATTGGTTTATTTGTGACTCCAATTCATTAAACGTATCAATTAAGTCTTGTTTTGGTGTCATTTAGTTACAACATTCAATGGTGTGATAAACTATATCTATCATTAACTCTTGCGCTTAGCAATAATAAATTAAAGCTAACAAGGACAAATGGGGTAGTTTAGCACTTATCCTTCTCTGATATACGATGTCTTTTTACACTAATTTATTTGTGTATCAATGACTTGATAAAACGCATTTACCGTATCATCTATCGTCCAAATGGCTAAAATGACATGATAACCTTTTTGGCTTTTCGGCAATACGCAATGGTGCTCCACTATCTCTTTTGGGAATTCTATTCGTTCAAATTGACAAAATGGCGTTAGCGTAAATTGATCGCGAGATAATAGGGCATTTGGCTGCCAGTCTGGCTTAGTTATGAAGTATTCCCATTTTGTCGTTTTATGTCTCGCGGTAATACGCCACTTAAATTTAACATTAGGTGAATTTAAAATAACTCGCTTCCAGCGGTTGTCGGTTTGAGTATCTAAAGGGGAAAATGCAGCAATACCGGCACTGGCAATTTTGCCATCAGCGGGACCGTATTGGGGGAAGCCTTTTTGGCCTTCAATCGATTGAGGCTCGTATTGCACAGGCCCGCAGTGAGTATTTAGACCTTGTTTACAATAATATGAACGACTTTCAGGAGATTCGACATAGCCATGGGACCAAACCAAAAAACTACAACAAAAAAATAACGGTGCTAATAAAAATGATTTCATTGGGTTTCCTCGTTATTAATAGACATTTTTATCATCCACTAATAACGAGAAGGTGTGGTAGTTTAAGCTTTATTAGTTCCTAATCTATTGGTTATAACAAATAGATTTCAAACGATAAGCAATGATAATACCGATAAATAATATTCCAGCGATGAATAGAGCGACTCCATTCCAGCCGAAGTGTTGCCAAAATAAGCCACCCACTGTACCTGCAATACTGGACCCTGCGTAATAACTAAATAAATACAAGGAAGATGCTTGTCCACGCGCTCGTTTAGCTCTACGTCCCACCCAGCTACTTGCTACAGAGTGCGCTGCAAAAAAGCCCGTTGTCAGCATGGTCATTCCAAGCAGAATTAAATAAACATTTGAATGTAATGTGACTAAAATACCAACTAACATCATGGTAATAGACGCTATGAGTACTTGTCCAAGTCCATATTTGTGAATTAGGCTTCCTGTTTTAGTTGCACTGTAAGTTCCTGTTAAATAAATGACAGATAATAACCCAACTGTAGATTGAGAAAACGAATAAGGGGCTTCAAGTAAACGATACCCGATGTAGTTATACATGGTGACAAAGCCACCCATCAAAACAAAGCCTTCAATAAACAGAAAAGGCAAGCCTTTATCTCTAAAGTGTAGATGCAAATTAACCCATAGATTTTTAGGTTTTAAAGAACTCGCACGAAAATGTTGAGAAGGGGGCAGTAATCGCCAAAAACCAATAGCGGCAACCAAGGCTAATGAACCTAGAATGATAACAGCAACACGCCATGAATAAAAATCAGCAATCACGCCCGTTACCAAACGGCCGCTCATTCCGCCCAGTGAGTTACCACTAATATACAAGCCCATGGATAGAGCAACATAGCTTGGATGGATCTCTTCGCTTAAATAGGTCATTGCAACCGCAGCAACACCACTTAACGATAAACCAACTAATGCTCTCGCAATTAAGATCCCTTGCCAGCTCTGCATCACGGAACTAAGTAACGTAAATAATGCAGCACAGGTCAATGCAATCACCATCACATTTTTTCGACCTATTGCATCTGAAATTGGCCCGGTAATCAATAAACCTAATGCCATTAATCCAGTACTTAGTGATAATGATAAGCTTGCCGTTGCAGGAGAAATATTAAAATCCTCTGACAACATAGGCAAAATTGGCTGCACAAAATACAGTAATGCGAATGTGGCAAAACCCACCGTAAAAAAAGATAAAGTCACACGTAAATACAGCGCATCATCTCTTTGTATGTAATGTTTTTTTGGTGTGGTATTTCCCTGTTGGGGTGTCCTTATTCCTTCATTAGGTTGCTCAGATGTAAGGCTATTCTGTGAGTGTTCCATGTATTTTCCTTGTCATACCAACACGTTTGATTTCGATCAAAGAATAGAAACTTTATAGTTTTTTGTCTAATATATTAATTATTAATAATGATATTTTAAACATATCAATGATATTGAGAAAACGATGAGTATAGAACTTAGGCACTTGCGATACTTTATTGCTGTCGCTGAAGAACTCCATTTTGGCAGGGCTGCTGAACGTTTACATATTTCACAGCCCCCATTAAGCCAGCAAATACAAATACTTGAAGAGAAAATTAATGCAAAATTGTTAGAAAGGAATAACCGAAATGTTGCCTTAACACCTGCAGGTACGATGTTTTTAAAAGAGGCATATCAAATTTTAGCGCAAGTCGATGCGGCTGCGACAAAAGCGGCTCGCATGGAAAAAGGCGAACTTGGGGAGTTGTCCATTGGATTTACGTCAACTACGCCGTTTATGCACAAGGTCACAATGAGTTTACGGCAATATCGGGAAACATACCCTGAAGTGTCTATTCATATGCACCAAATGAATACGAAACAACAGATAGCGCCCTTAATTACGGGACGAATTGATTTCGGCATTATGAGAAATACGGTGTTACCAGAACAATTGGATTACCAGCTATTATTTAAAGAACCATTTATGGTCGCTGTCTATGAAGGACACCCATTATTAGAATTTATTGATGTTGGTGTCGATATTCAACAGCTTGCTGATTACCCCTTTATTTTCTTTGAACGTGATGTCGGTACTGCGTTATATGATGAAATAAACCAATTGTTAACATCTGCGGGAGTAGTACCGACCATTTCTCAAGAAGCAGGGGAAGCAATGACTATCTTGGGATTAGTTGCCGCAGGTATGGGGATCTCAGTGATTACAGAATCATTCACACGTATGAAAATTGATGGTGTGAAATACTTAAAACTCACAAATATTAATGCTTCATCTGAAGTCTGGTTAGTCTACAATACGCGTAGAGCATTACCTGCTGTCGCCAAAAAATTAACAAATCTTTTGATGGCCAATATTGTTGGTCAACAAAAGTGAGTAAGCTCACACTTTCAATGCAAACGAAATCATTCATACACAGATTAAGGCATAATAACTCATTGCTTTATAAAGGAATTGAATTATTACCATGGTGAATCAAACAGGCCATATTGACCAAATAAAACAATTAAATACGGGGATTGTATATCGTATCATTGATCAACATGGTCCAATTTCGCGTATTGCCTTGTCAAAACAAGCACAACTTGCGCCTGCAAGTATCACTAAAATTACACGCGAGCTTATGGATGCCCACTTAATCAAAGAATTAGAGTTTCCCGTACTCGGTTTACGTGGACGTCCAGCGATAGGGTTAGTGATTGAAAGTGAAGGGTGGCAATTTCTAGCGATCCGTATTGAAGAGCAGAAACTTACTATTTCCCTGAAAGAAATTAATGCGGTTACCTTAGCGCAAACAGAATATCCATTTACACCGCTAGGGAATAGCGAATTTATGGATTCACTTTCTGAATTAATTAGTCAATTTTTTGCTAATCATCAAAACATATTAGAAAGAGTCACCGCCATTAGCATTCTTATTGATGGTATTTTAGATCCCCATACCGGTGTTATTTATCAGCATCCTTCTTTTAAAATCCATCAATTGGCCATTGCAGAGCACCTTACCAAGCAAACGGGTTTACCCACCTATTTACATCCGCCAGTGGATGCGTTGGCGTTAATGGACCACTTTTCTCATCAGGAGAAAAGAAAAGCAAAAAACATCATTTACATACAGCTACAAGATGTTGTTAATATTATGGTGTTAAACCATGGAATAGCCTTAGATACGAATACCCGTCGACCTATTTTGTTTGGCCATACCCAATGTGAGACAGACCAACATAGCTTTTGCTATTGCGGTAACAACGACTGTTTAGAAACCCAAACATCCATTCCTGCAATATTGCGGCAAGCTAATAATTTCCTAATAAACTACCCTGATTCTTTTTTGCATCAGCACGGTATTTCAATTGAAAAAATTTGCACTGGAGCAACCTTAAACGACAGATTTTGTGTTTACCTTATTAATCAAGTTGCCCAGCAATTAGCTAAACCATTAGCACTGATGGTGAATTTATTTGGTAGTGAGTTAATTTTAGTCAATTCACCTTTGAATCAAGGTTCTGAGCTGTTTTTAAAATGTTTACATGACCATATAAATAAATACGCAGTTCCTCTGTATTTATCAAATTTATCGATAGAAAAATCTCTATTTACAGTAAAAGAGAGTGAAACATCATTAATACAGAGAGCATTATATGATGGTTCACTGCTACTACAACTATTACAAGGTTAAAACAATTCGATAATATTTATACTATCGTACACAAAATTGAGCTAACGCAAACTTCTCACTTACCCATTCCAATAAACTGAATCCATATCATTTTTGCAGCTTATTGCTGTATAAGTCTGTCACTTCAGGATAGAAAAAGACCATGATCAATCTATTTGTTACCGGGACAGATACAGATGTCGGGAAGACAGTATCGACGCTTGCCATCTTGCAAGCACTAAATAACCAAGGAATTAAAGCCGTGGGCTACAAGCCTATTGCAGATCAATGCATTGATACCCCTGAAGGAATCAGAAATAAAGATGCATTACTCATCCACAGTGTGTCTCAAGACCTTGTTTCTTATGATGAAGTTAACCCTGTGCGTATTACAGACAATTACAGCCATGAAAATAGTATTGATTTTAATAAAATAAAGCATGGCCTGGACCATTTACATCATCAATGTGACATGGTTGTTATCGAAGGTAATGGGGGATGGCGCTATCTACTTGATGATAATACTTTTTATGCGGACTGGTTAAAAGGTCAGCCTGTCGGTGTGATCTTAGTCGTCGGCATTCAACATGGTTGTGTTAATCACGCATTACTAACAGCGGATGCAATTCGAGCTGATGGTCTACCATTAATCGGTTGGGTGGCAAACCGCATCAATCCAGGATTGGCGCACTACGCACAAATCATTGAACGGTTACAACACCATATTAAAGCTCCATTAATTGGGGAGATCCCGTATTTATTAAGGCCAGAAGAAAAAGAGTTAGGTCATTACCTTAATACAGATAAGCTGCAAGAACTTATTGCTATTCCTAACTAATTGAGTTTTAAATCAAGAAATAGGGCGCCATCATGAGTAGCGCCCTGTTTTTTTACTTATAATTTATAATTAATGACGGGTATAAATGATTTTATAAGAATCATTTTGGCAGTGACCAACAACTTGGCCTTTAGACGCATCGACTTCATCATTAGGCACTGCAACCAAACTAAAGTTATCTGCAGGAACACCATTATTGATAATCTTTTGTTTGATTTCCTCAATCACGCTTTCACATGAAGCCTGCGCCAAAGCTGGCGCTAGCGCTAGTGCGAATAAGGGTAATAATAATTTCTTTTTCATATTCTCTCCTTGATCAACAGCTCCATAAAACAACCTACTATAAGGTTATGGATTACTAATTGGACGGCCATTACTTACATCAAGGCAACGTTTAGTGCTCGGTTCCCAGTAAGCATTCAGATTGAGACTTTTCTCGCATTTATCTTTTGCATCAAAAGCCTGATCTATTTTATCAAACTCTTTTTCGGTACGAGTATTAACCTTCTTGCGCAACATACGGGTATCATCCCATTGTTCCTTTTCTTGACGAGCTTGCTCTTTATTAAGAGAGTCATCACCTTGACCTACTGAAACACACGTACTGCCTGCAGTACATGATGTCGTTGATTGTGCAGCGGAAGATGATGTAGCCCAAAGTAAAGGGAGACAGAAACATATTGCCGTTAAGCCAGTTTTCAACATTTTATGTGAACTCATGTAAATTCCTTACTGAATAGGACCGATAATCTCAGTATAGCTAAAAGTACGTTAGTACGTCTTATAGAATAGTACTAAAAATTAAAGTTGTTTATATACGGTTAAACCCGCAAAAGTTTGGCAAACAGGCATCAATTCTAATGTATTTACATTCATGTGAGCCGGTAGAGTGGCAACCCAATAGACTGTTTCTGCAATATCTTCAGGGGTCAGAGCATCTGCGCCCTGATAAGTGCTAGCTGCTTTGTCGTCATCCCCTTTAAAGCGAATATTTGAAAACTCTGTTCCACCAACGAGGCCCGGCTCGACATCGGTAACTCGAATTTTTTTTCCTTGTAAATCAGCACGTAAGCCAAGTGAAAACTGTTTTACAAAGGCCTTGGTTGCACCATAAACATTACCGCCTTTGTAAGGCCAGCTCGCCGCAGTCGAACCAATATTAATAATATGACCGTGATTATTCGCCACCATACCTTGCAATACCTCGTAGGTCATATTAACTAAACCTTTGGTATTTGTATTAATCATCACATCCCAATCGTCAGGATTGGCATCAAATGCCGGTTCTAAGCCTAAGGCCAAACCGGCATTATTCACTAAAACATCAATATTTTTGAGGTGCGCAGGTAAATTTGCAATAGCATCTTGGATGGCTGTTCTATCTTGGATATCCAATGTTAACGGGTAAAATTTATCACCTAACTCTTGATGGAGAGCCTCTAAACGCTCGGTTCTACGTCCTGTTCCAATAACGGTGTAATTATGTTTGATAAATCTACGGGCAATTGATTCACCAAAACCGGAAGAAGCACCTGTTACTAAAATAATCATGGAAACCTCATAGTTATAATTGTCGTATCAGTGTGGGGTTATTCTAACGCCATCGAAAAAGAACTACAAAAATTGTTACAACCCTAATATCTGTTTATCTTTTGGATAGCTCAACGTATAACTAAATGAAATTTGCTTTTCTTCGTTCGGCTCTAAGGCAATATCCCATGTTATTTCACCCGTGCTTTTATTGGTGACCGCATTTTTATCCTCTATGGCAGACACTTTTATATCGCTATCCTCACTCACTGGGATCTGGTCATAAACAGTTAATTCAATGGGTTTCATATGTGTGTTTTTTACTTTGACCAAGTAACTTTCTGTTTGTTGAATAGTCGACCCTATAAAACTCGGTTTTTTCTTTATTTTTTCATTTGGTTCACGAGAAATTTGAATACTCTTATCAACGCCAAAAGGGACCCTCAATGTGTCAACCAATTGATTCGCATTGATCATAAAATTGCCTATATAAGTGTTCCCATAATAAATATTAGCGTTTCCATTCAATAGATTAAGTGATTGCCAATTGTCAATATCCGCTTGTAAGAATACTTCCTCAGTCAATTTTGGCGTGGCGGTATATTTGTATTTCACATCAAGTGCTTGTTGTTTGATGGTGAGCGTATTCGGCTTGATAGCACTTTTTAATGAATAAGGCAGGGCGATTTGATAATTTAAATTGATACCGTTGCTAGATGTTGTGACAAAGTCTGAAATACCTGAATTGATTGTTTGTTTCTTCTCACTGACGCTACTTTCTTCATACATTGCCATTGGCGCTGCAGGCATTTTCATTCGAACCTGACGCGCTATTTGAGCGTTATTATCATAAACGGACAAGCGCCAAGGCTGTAAAACAGAAGGCGTGATATTTTTAGACGGATTAATCGTTGAAAGTGTTAAGTTAACTTTATCCCAATCAATGCCTGTATTTTGTACTATGTCCGCTTTGTACGTTAAAACAAGAGGGGATTGCGAATTCAGACTACGGATATCGTAACTTGGAGACCAAGCCGCATCGGGTGTTAAATAAGAAATTTGCAACTCTGTTGTCAGCGGTTTTTGTGCATCAATAGACAAGACAATTTGAGTTTGCTTGCCAATTGAAGAGGGCATATTTTCATCAATTTTCGCCTGCAACAACACAGACTTTTCTTCTAACTCAACTAGTTCCAGCTGATGTTTTTGTTGCTCTTGTAAAATATTAGACATCTGCTGACGAATAAAATTTAATTTCTGGGCTGATTCTTCGAGTGTTTGCGCTGTATTTTCCCCAAAAAAGCGGTGATCTTTCAATAAACTTAATTGTTCTTCACCCACATTAATTGCAATATTCAATGTTTCTATCTGCTGACTTAGTTGTTTTTTCTGTTCCAAAAGTTCAACAATCGCCATTGGATAATTAGCTTCTGTTGCTATATTTTGGATATTAATAGAACGAATAACCACATCATCCTGTTCAAGATTAATCGATAGCGTACGTGGGTCAATATTACTTGCAATATTGGTGAGGATGACCGAGTTCGCCCCTTTATTAAGTGACAGCGTCACGGTATTATCTAATTCGGCGCCACGTAAGAATACAGTTGCATGGCTAATTTCGACAGGTTGATTTAATAGGGTTTCAGCAAAAACATAATGAGAATGAAATAGTGAAGCAACCAGCAGGCCACTTGCTAATCGAACCGGTATCGTCATCGTTGAGCTCCAAGAACCAGTTATTGGTATAAAATTGAGTTAAGTGCATGGTATTGCATTTTTATATCTGTTGATAACAGATAAAGCTTAAAGTCACTTTTAAAAATTTTTCAAAGAAAATCAAATGCCAATTCGCCGATACAATGGGGGCTTATTAAGTTCCACGAAACCGCGCTTGCGCCACTGATTGACAAGATTTTAATTGTTCGATCTAATAGCAACTCAATAGTTTAATAGTCGAAGACGAAAGGATCTTTCCGCGATAATGTATAGGGAATAAATTAATGAAGGCTGTTTAGATTAGTGAGAAATCATTTTTGAAAATGGCTAAGATTATCTGGATTGATTATAACAATGCGCGTTTAAGCAATAATAAACTTCTTGGCGTTGGATTACCTGAAACACGTTTTCATGGACAAGGAATCAAAAACCCACACATACAATTACATGAAGTAACAAGACTCATGAATGACTATGACGAGGCTCAAAAGAACCAACACGGATTAACCAATCAGATCGCTGGATTTCTTCATTTCACACTTAGATTCGCATAATGCATATTATGTTAAATAGAGTATAGACGCCAATATCACTACCATATGAATTAATTCCAAGTACATATGATCCCCCCTTCATCTTCCTTGCTAGCCAAAGACTCACTTTACTAAATCGTCTTCACGTTAAGAAAACATGCGTCACTTGGCCACTTTCCTTTACCAACAGTGCTTTGGCATCTATCATTAATTCCTTCTATTTGTTGAAGTACCCTAGGCAATAAATAAAGAAAAGCGGCTAACAAATGTTGCCGCTTGATAATGTAAAAATAGATTAGTTATCGATGAGAAAATCCTTTCTCATTGGGACAAATATATCTAATATCTCACCACTTTCTAAACACTCACACTGATGCTTTTCATTAGATGGAATATAAATAACATCACCACTATTGACTCTATTTTCTATTAAACCAACACGGTAATTAAATGAGCCAGATACGATATAACTCATCTGTTCGTGTGGATGTTCGTGAAGTTCACCTATTGTTCCTGTAGTTAATGATACCTTTGCTATCATCATGTTTTCACTACCAAAAAATATTTTTCGTAATGTTCCAGGCGAAATATTTTTCGCATTTATAGTCTTATCGAAAATAAACATTATTTAAAATCCAACGTTTTGTTCTGCGGTTATTTATTTTAATGTACTTGTTCTTCATTTTGTTCGTTGGGAACAATTGGCTTAATGTCTCTTAACATAATTAAATAAACCAATGCGCCAATAGCACATGCAATTCCTGAAACAATTAATGCCCATATAAATGATCCGGTTGCTGCAATAATATACCCGGTCACTATCGGACCTAATATTCCACCGCAGTTAGATACAGCACTTTGCATACCACCTAACACTGAAGTCATATTGCGTGGTGCAACATCGCCTGGTAAAGACCAAATGGCAGATGCGGCAAATGCAAGTGCTGCGTAAGATAAACATAATAATGTCATCATTAATGTCACTGATTCAACTAAGCCTGAGAATGCGATACTCGTGGCAATTAACATTCCTCCCACAATAGGAATTTTACGAGCGAGACTAACATTATTATATTTGATAAATAAATAGTCGGTGACCCAGCCGCCCAGCCATTGGCCAGCAATACCACATAATGGCGGAAGCATTGCAGCAAATCCCATTTCTTCAAGACTCATTCCGCGCTCCATCATTAAATAAGCAGGAAACCAAGTAATAAAGAAATAGATTGCATAATCCAACATGAAAAAACCAATACACATTGCTTGAACATTGCGATAGCGAATTAATTGGTACCATTTCATCGGTTGAATGTTATCGATACCCTCTTTTTTAATTTGCCCTTCTCGAATATAAGCAAGTTCTTCGGCACTAATTTTGGGATGTTGTTCAGGGTCATGATAAACTTTAAGCCATGCAAAAACCCAAATAACACCTAGTGCTCCACAAATAATAAATGCTGCTTCCCAGCCCCATTTTGCAATAATCCACACCACTAATGGCATAGCAAAAGCAGTACCAAACTTAGAGCCACTATCAAATAATGCAGTGATCCTACCGCGTTCTCTATCTGGAAACCATTTTGCTGCAATACCGCTATTACACGGATAAGCACCGGCCTCTCCCATTCCCATTAAGATACGCGTGGAGATAAAGCTCAATGGTGTTTTCGCTAATGCCGTTGCTGCAGTCGCTAATGACCACCATAATACAGACCCTGCCAATGTTCTTCTTTGTCCATATTTATCTGCAATAAATCCTGCTGGTATCTGGCAAAGTGCGTAGCTAAGAAAAAAGGCAGACATAATCCACCCCATCATTTCTGGTGATATCTGTAATTCTGCAGAAATCGTTGGTGCTGCTGCTGACATCACCGTTCTATCTAGATAATTAATAACAATTGCGAGTGTCATTAAAATTGCTATCGAAAATCTGACTTTTGTACCTTTATTTTTATATTTCATAGTAACCAGACCTTTTATATAAATGGAGGCCAGAGAGCGGTTTCTCTCCGGCTAATCACTTTAGTTACTTAAATAAACGTTCAGGGTTTATCGTGAATTTAGCGAGCTTCTCGATATCCAACTCAATACCTAGACCTGGTGTATTAGGTATTGTGAGGTACCCTTGTTCGTCAACTTTGAAAGGTGTTTTAACAATGCCATCAATGTATTGGCTACCACCAATAAACTCGACATAATCCACTTGAGGGAAAGCAGCCGCCATTTGTAAATCAGCAGCAAGCCCCATCGCGGTATTCCAGCCATGGCCGACATATTTCACACCAAACTCATCCGCTAGCCACGCGATTCTGCGTTGTTCAGAAATTCCGCCTACCTTAGTCACATCCGGCTGAACAATATCAAATGCTCCTTGCGACAACCAAGGTAAGAAAGCTTGACGGCGAGTTAAGACTTCGCCACCGGCAATAGCAACAGGACTCTCTTTACGTAGTATTTTGAAATCATCAATATCATCAGGTCGTAAAGCTTCTTCAAACCAACCCACCTGATATTCTGCTAACATATGTGAGGTTTGGATTGCCCATTTTAAGCCATTCGGCCAGTACGCATCGCTCGCGCCTGCATCAACAAACAGTTGGGAATCTTGCCCTGCAGCATCCCTTGCAGCCTCGACAATTGCACGGTCTAATTGTTGGTCATTACAGCGTCCAAAAGGACCCCAACCAATTTTAAATGCTTTAAATCCTAATGACTTATATTCTAGGATCACCTTGTGCATAACATCTGGTTTTTCCATCAGCAACGAACAATAAGGTTGGACTTTTGACCTATAGTTACCACCTAATAGCGTACTCACGGGCAGCCCTGTTGCTTTACCTAAAATATCCCACAGCGCAATGTCGATCCCGCTAATTGTGTGTGTAAGTGTCCCTCCACGCCCCATCCAAAAAGTATTCTGCCTTAACTTTTCAGATACTCGCTCCGGTTGTAACGCGCTTTCGCCAATGCATAAAGAAGCTAGCACTGGGATAGCTGCCTCAACTAAGCGGCCATCAGTAAATACACTGCCATAGCCTGTAATACCTGCGTCAGTATGAACTGCAATGATGGCATGAATAGGATCTTCTGGTTTTATTTCATTTGACCAGCCTCCCTTAGGGCTTTCTCCAAATAGTGGAACTGCAACAATCTCAGTAATTTTTATGTCTTCCAATCGTTTATCCATCATTTTTTCCTTCACTTTTCTTTCAATAACGGCTTATCAATTGGGTGCATTAAACTAGATTGTAAGATTGTAAGATTGTATACAATATTCAATTGTTCTAATTGTGATCTACATCGAGTTTGGTCTAAATCACGTATGACTGTTATTTCTATGTTTTTTTGTGGTCTATGATTTGATGATGTGATAATTTTATTAGAACAAAATTTGAATAACTAAAATCATTACTATTTGATTAATAAAAATTTTATAGGCATTTACGATGACTGATAGTAAAAAAAACCTTTTTTTAGGTGGGACGGCAAAAAATGATTACTGGCAGCCTATTAAAGCAAGAACACTGACTGACGATGTGGTTGATAGGTTAGTTGAAGCCGCCACACGTGGCTATATTTTGCCTGGTGATCGTATTGTCGAAAAAGAAATTGCGGAAAAAATGAACGTAAGTCGTGTTCCTGTGAGGGAAGCTCTTCGCGTTCTCGAAAGCCAAGGCATTGTTATCAATGAGCCTTTTAAAGGTATTCGTATGGCGCCAGTTTCGGAAGAACGCCTTGATGAGCTTATCGAAGTACGGGTCTTATTAGAATTACATGCTATTAGAAGGTTTATTTCTCAGAAAAAGCATTTAGATAAGCAATGCATTGATGAACTAACCGAATGTATTAACCAAATGACCAAAGCAGCGACACTCGAAGATAACTATCTTTTCTCCCTCAGTGATGTCCATTTTCACCGTACATTGTGTGAACTCAGCGGCAATAAAACATTAACGTCGTTATGGGAGAATGTAGCAAAACAGCTCACTATTATTATTGGCATATCAACATTCACTAAACCAATGGAAGAAATCACCCAAGAACACCATGTGTTACTGGATAAAATTTGTACGGGTGATTTGCCACTTTTAGAAAAAGAAATTAAAGAGCATATCCGCAATCAAAATAAAAAAGTTAATTTCAATCAGGCCGTTGATAAAAAAAGAGAGCAATAAGGCCAGACACTCTGGCCTTTGACGTTATTGCCGTTTAATAATTTTAATTGAGCGGGTTTTTTGGCTATAGCCCAATGTATTGTGCGAACCACCCATTTCGGTATGGTATTTGCCAGTATAATTATCGCCTTCGTAAAAGCGTACCATCCAGCCATCAGGGATAGTATAAGAAGCGATTTTATCTGCGAAATGGTGACGGGAAAGATACGGAATATCATCAAATACTTCAATATAATCGCCCTTTTGCCACGATTTAGCGTAGACAATCAGACTTTCTTCAATATATTGATCACCAAACGATAATTTGCTGGTACTGCATTTTGCATCTTGAGCTTTACAGAAAATACTGCCTTGCCCTTGTCCTAATTCACAACGCCGAGAGGTTTTGTGTCGCGCAGTTTGTTCAGACATTGCAGCTTCTGCATAGAAGTTAGAAAACGGAGATAAAGCGCAAACATGCACAACAACAGAATCATGACGGGAGGGTTTCCCATGATAATTGGATTTTGCGACAGTTAAGCTACTGAATAACAATAATAATAACGCAATCTTTTTCATTTTTGAGGTCTTTAAATGATTTGAATGGCATAAAATTACAATTCCTTAATACAAATCACTAGCGGAACACTCTGATTAAAAATTAGCGATACCCTCTTTTGTGATTTTGAGCAGACCAACTGTAACTTGCATCGCTGGGAACTAATTTGTCTTTTTTCTTTTCTGAGCGTAATTTTTTAGCTTGTTTTTCAACTTCTTGGGATATTTCGGTAATGATTTGTTTCCTTACTTTGCTCTGCTCGGAATTCGTTAATTCACGGCCTAGCTTTTTCCTTTCTTGTGCGAGCCTAGTGCGCACTTGGATTTTTTGAGTTTCGGTCATTTCTTGAATCGTTAGCATCTTCATAGTATTACCCCTTACTCACATTAAAATACCTACCAGCAATATATCATCATTAAGCAGTAAAATACTAACCATCGTTTTAAACCTAACATTAATGCTAAGCAATAGGATTAAGAGTATAGTAATCCTATTGCAACTTTAAAGAATCTCGCTGTTATTATGGAATTAACCTCTTCTTCACAAAATATTCGCCAAATTTTAATCACTGACACACCTCTCATCGATGTCAGAGCGCCTATCGAGTTTCAACAAGGGTCAATGCCTAATGCCATTAACCTGCCTTTGATGAATGATGATGAGCGGGCTGCAGTCGGTACATGCTATAAACAACAAGGGTCAGATAAAGCCATTGAATTAGGCCACCAGCTTGTCAGTGGTGGCAGTAAAATGGCTCGGATCACTGCGTGGAAAGAGGCCTGCCAACAAAATACACACGGCTATATTTGCTGTGCCCGTGGTGGAATGCGCTCACATATCGTGCAATCGTGGTTAAAAGAGGTGGGTATTGAATATCCACTCATCAACGGTGGTTATAAGACATTACGACAAACAGCAATTGATGCCGTCAATGAATTGGTGCAACGCCCTATCATTTTAGTGGGAGGCTGTACTGGTAATGGTAAAACTACTCTAGTTCATCACTTAGCGAATGGGATTGATTTAGAAGGTCTTGCACATCATCGGGGATCTTCGTTTGGCCGTACATTACAACAGCAGTATTCCCAGGCCACGTTTGAAAATTATTTAGCGGTCAGCTTATTGAAAAAAGCTCAACATTGCCAACGCTGGGTACTGGAGGACGAAGGACGTGCCATTGGGGCAAATAGTCTGCCCCTTGAACTACGAACACAAATGGCAAAAGCGCCCATCGCTATTATTGACGACCCTTTTGAACTGCGTCTTGAGCGTTTAAAATATGAATATTTTGACCGTATGACTCAAGATTTTTTAGCCGCTTTTGGTTTTGAACTTGGTTGGCAAGAATATAGCGGCTACCTACACCATGGTTTGTCTGCCATTCGTAAACGTTTAGGGTCACAACGTACAATCGAATTGACTCATTTACTTGACCTTGCTTTAGCCGACCAAAAAACAACCGGCGATACCCGAACACATTTTTCGTGGTTAGTCCCATTGTTGAATGAGTATTACGACCCCATGTATCGCTATCAGTTAAGCAAAAAACAAAATCGCATTATCTTCCGTGGTAATTATCAAGAAGTTGAATATTGGCTAACCCATCAATAATCCGTCATGTGACGACTGTGAATAGCTTCATTTTATAGAGTTTGAAGCTATTTTCATTTATCAATAGATTCATCGTTAGTTAATTTAGAACGGTGATTTTTTTATAACCAGTTCGCTGACACCTTGGTAAATCAGCCTTGTTGCCAAGGCCCCTAAAATTAACCCAACGCCTTTACCGACAACTTTATGAACTCGTGAATAGGTTCGACGGACAGAAGTTAAAGAAAATGTTTGGCATAAAATAATTCGCCAAATTAATGACGCAATAACAATTCCCAGCCAAATGACTAACTTAGTCCATAATGGCGTTGATGGCGAAATAGTCGTTGAAAAAATACTCATAAAAAACAAAACGGTTTGGGGATTTGATAAATCAGAAATCAAGCCCCGCCTAAAATAAACACCTGAAGGAAAACGTTCCATGGTATTTTCGGTGGACAGATTAAGTTGCGTTTTATTAGTAAACACACTGACTGCGTAATAAAGTAAATATAGGCCACCAAGGATCTTAATGATTGAAAATAATGAGCCGAATTCCGCCATTAATGTGACCAGACCAAATAAGCCGAGCCCTGAATAAATAGCATTGCCTAACACCACGCCATAACCACACGTTAACCCGGCTTTTTTACCTGAGCTTAATGTGGTTTGTACCACAATAAACAAATTTGCCCCAGGATTAAAAAAGGTCAGTATAAATAAGAAAAGTGTGATGATAATGCTGTGTAATGGGTCCATCATTTTTCTTCAAAAAATTTAAGGTTACCCATTATAGACACGGTATAGGGTGTAATTCTGTTTTGCTATGCACATTTTCTGAGCTTAAATCAGAAAATGTGCCGACTTATGATGACGCTAATGCTTTTTTACGTTGTAACAGCCACTTATCTAATTCATTGGCAAATTGCTGTCGGTCTTTCTGGTTTAAACTTGCAGGCCCACCTGTTTGGATGCCACTGGCTCTCATCGTATCCATAAAGTCACGAATATTAAGACGCTCACGAATAGTCGCTTCGCTATAGCGTTCCCCGCGAGGATTTAATGCATTCGCGCCCTTTTCCATCACCTCTGCAGCTAAAGGGATATCAGCGGTGATCACTAAGTCATCTTTTTGAGCTCGCAATACAATTTCATTATCCGCAACATCAAAACCCGCAGGCACCTGCAAAGTTTTTAAAAAAGGTGATGGTGGTACCGTTAAACGCTGGTTTGCAACAAATGTTATTTGCACTTTTTCTCTATCTGCCGCACGGTATAAAACTTCTTTAATTACTTTTGGACATGCATCCGCATCAACCCAAATTATCATCATTACGTTCCAAATAGTGATTACATATGATGAGGTATCATAACAGACAACAAAACCGCACGTTAGATACCTCGTATTGAAATACCCCAAACGACCCCATACAGCCCTAAAATAGTCAGCTTGAGAAAAAAGACTTTACAGTTTCATCACCATTTCATGCCACGTCATTCCACCATGGTCGGATTCTGATGGTTTCACATATTGGTAGCCAAAATGCTTATATAGGTCAATATGACGTTCTTTGCACATCAGATGAATTGTTTCTTTATGCATTTCTTTCATAGAATTAATAAACTTTTTCATCAGTAAAGATGAGTACCCTTTACCTTGATATTTGGGATGTACCACCACTGACATAATAACGACATTGGGTGCCTGTGGGTCATGCCCAATAAGCTCTTTAAATTCTTCATCGGACATCATAACGTCCCATGCACAACCCGCATTAATAAAGCCAATCACTTCCCCGGCTAATTCCATGCATAAAAAACCATCTGGATATTGTTGGATCCGCGTTGCTATCTTTTCTTTTGTTGCGGCTTCATCCCCTTCATAGGATCCGACTTCAATCGCATAACAACGGTCGATATCATCAAGTGTGGCGGCACGAAAGACAGGAGAATGCATTGGATTACCTCATTAAATTATTTTTGATGATTTTATCACTACATGGCTTATTTTTTCGTTGTTTTTAATGGCCATTTTCGCATTCAACGGCTATTTTTTGTTGGGTTTTATCGCGTAAGTAACTCAGCCATGTTGAAATTAAAACGAAAATCCCCCCAGAGATAGCAACGGCGTAACCTGCATAAGGGCCATAAGTATCCACCATTTTACCCGTTAACATCGCGCCAATAGCAACACCGATATTTAGCCCTGCGAGTAACCAGGTCATTCCTTCTGTCAATTTATTTTGCGGAACAATTTTCTCAACTAATGTCATTGCAATGATCATCGTCGGGGCAAAGAACAACCCGGAAATGAACACCACCACAGATAGAGAATAAACCCCGACGACCCACCACATCGGCACAATAGAAAGAAACGTCATTAAGCCGCTGAGGAATAGTAAGCGAGGCAAAGGCGTGTTAAAGGTTAACCCCCCAAAAACAATCCCCATTGCACATGAACCGACTGCATAGGCCGACAGCACTAAACTGGCCATCGCCGGTTGCTGTTGTAATTGAGCCAAAGTAACACTCAAAATATCCACACTCCCGACAATCACACCTAAAGCAATCATCAATACAACCAATAACTGCAGTCCAACCATTGTGATAATTGATTTATTCGGCATTACAAGATGATCAGATGCTACGACTTTAGGTTCAGTGCTGCGCTGTGAAATAAACAAAGCCATTCCCACGGCTAATAAAACTGCGGCCACCAGCAAGCCTGCTTGGGGAAATAAAGCGACGGTGATCCCGACAGACAACGGAGGGCCAACGATAAAAGTGGCATCATCAAAGACAGTTTCTAATGAATATGCCGTTTGTAATATGGGTTGATTTTTATACAGCGCCGTCCACCTTGCCCTGACCATCGCTGACATACTGGGCATCGCGCCCGTTAATAATGCCCCGATAAATAAACCGATATCAGGTAACGATAACCACGTTGTTATGATAATAATAAACACACCGAGCACACTGATGACCGTCACCACGGGCAAGACGCGAAATTGGCCATATTTATCCACTAAACGGGAAATTTGTGGCGATAACAACGCATACGTTAATACAAAAGTTGCAGAAACAAGCCCTGCCAAGGTGTAACTCCCTTTTAGTTGGGCTAACAAGGTGATGATCCCGATCCCCATCATCGGTAACGATAAACGCGCCAGTAACCCTGCTATCACAAAGCGTTGGTTTTCTTTTGCCTGAAATAACTGCTGATAGCGACCTATCATATGAGCTCCAATATGAAATTTAATTATACATACTTTGCGTATGTATAATCATGATATAATCATACACATTGAATGTAAATAATTATACGCCCTGTATGTAAGAGAGTTTTTATGGCAAGAAGAACACAAGCGCAAATGGCAGAAACACGTGCGAATTTGCTAACTACAGCGCGAGAGCACTTTAGCCGGCTTGGTTATGCAGAAACTTCAATGGATGAAGTTGCAGCAAGTGTCAATCTCACACGTGGTGCCCTTTACCACCACTTTGGCGACAAACAAGGCTTATTTACTGCCGTTGTTGAACAAATCGACTCACAAATGAATGCACGTTTACAAGCAATTACTCACCATACTGAAGACCTATGGAACAGTTTTTGTCAGCGCTGTCATGCTTACTTAGAAATGGCATTAGAGCCCGAATATCAACAAATTATTTTGCGTGACGCGAAAGCCGTATTAGGCGATTTCTTAGCTAAATCAAACTTGCAATGTACCGAACAGATTGAACGTTTACTCTATGAGCTCGCCAAAAAAGACATTATTAAAGATATTGATACCCACGCATTGGCTTTTTTGATTAATGGAGGTCTCGCTGAAGCGGCCTATTGGATTTCACAAGGTGATAGCCAACAGCGATTAAAGAAAAGTATCGCTGCCATCGATATCATGTTATCAGGGCTATTACTCACGAAAGGCTAACTCTGCATTGCCTTTCGCTGGCGCTGATATTTTATCAGTGCAAACAATATACTTGCTGTAAAAAAAACAGGCACTAGCAGTGTCAGTTCTAAATATACAAAGCGATTAAAACTAAGCGCATCCCCTTTCATGGCTAAATTATAAGCAAATGGTAAGGAAACACACGCTGAAATAATGGCAATCTTGAGCAATACCATTAACTTTTTCGCATACCGTAGCTGCTGAACTGCAGATTGCCGGCGGTAGAACTGCTTGTATTTTATCAACAAGTACAACGCCCCCAATAAAGAGCCAAGGTGTTGCAGTAATTTATAAATAGCAATTTCTTGGCTATCTGTCATGTTAAATACGACAATCTGCAAGAATTCGGCGTGCCGAACAAAAGCCCCCGACTGATGAGTAAAAGCATCCCAGATAATATGGCTTGCGGCACCAATATAAAAAGAAAGCACGACAATACAGAATTGTCGAAGTGAGCTTACACTTCTGCTTTTTAGGGGAAATGGCACAGCATAGTGGAGAAAAAAAGCACTTTTTTGTACAAAAATAGTGATGAGTAAACATAATGGTAAGCCAGTATATAACCAGCCTATCAAGTCATGAGCCGTAGTCGCTGCCGAGTACCACATCATTGAATAAAATAGATCTGGGCTTAAGCTGCCTAAAATTAAAGCAGGCAAGCTTAAAAAGCGCCCAAATCGACTTTGTTTAATCGGAAAAACAACCGCAGGATGGGAAAAAGTCCAAGGCATGGCAAATTGCTCATTAACGTCATCAATATCCCGCCATCATGATAAATAAAACCCAATAAATATAGGCGAAATATCGGAAATATTTATTGGGATGATAATTACCTAAAGTAAAGCTTGGAAAGTCTGCTTTAATTTGTCTACATCTTGCTGAGTTGTTGACCATGAGGTACAAAAGCGAATACAGGTGGTTTCCGGTGTCGGCTGACAAATTAAGCTTAACTGGTAGTGCGTTAATAATTTATTCGCCAATGCATTGGGGAAAATAACAAAAACTTGGTTTGATTCTACGGGCGCAAGAAACTGAAATCCCTTTTCGGCAAAAAATGAAGCTAATTGTGATGCCATCTTATTAAGATGACTTCCCAATTTAAAATACAAATCATCATTAAACAGTGGCTCGAACTGGGCAGCGAGTAGCCAACCTTTTGCTTGTAACCCACCTTTTTGCTTAATACTAAAACGAAAATCTGATTGCAATGCAGGGTTTACAATCACTAAGATCTCCCCGGTTAATGCGCCTATTTTCGTTCCGCCGATATAAAAAATGTCGGTCAATTTCGCGACATCTTCAATGGTTAAATCACTATATTTCGACATTAAACCAGAAGACAAGCGAGCACCATCCATAAATAATAACAAGTTATGGGTATCACAAATCTCACGTAGCGCAACTAGCTCTTGTTTACGGTAAACAGTGCCAATTTCGGTTGAATTACTGATATAAACAAGCTTAGGCTGGACAGTATGTTCATCACCATGCTCAGATAACACTTTAGTAATATGTGCGGGGGTTAATTTACCTGATGGGGAATCAATGGTAATGACTTTATGGCCTGTCGCTTCAATTGCCCCCGTTTCGTGGACTGCGATATGGCCACTCTCCACGGTGATCACCGCTTGGTGAGGTCGCAATACATGGGAAATCGTTGTCAGGTTAGTAATTGTACCGCCATTAAAGAAATGAACATCCGCACTAGGTTGGCCAATTCTTAATCTAATTTGAGCCGCGACCCTGCTACAAACCTCATCAGTGCCATAACCTTTAAAACGTTTCCCTGATAAATCATTTAAAGTCTGCATAACTGCAGGGTGAGCTATCTCATTATAATCATTTAAAAAGCTATACATTCACTTACCTACCAATACCTAGTTATATTAATTTATAATCATCATTTATAGGTGTATCCAATTTATTATTCAATGATATTTTTCTATACAAATACCAAATTTAACGATTAATATTATTTAATCTACTGAAATGAAATATTAAGTCATTCATGGTTAATTTAATGGATAAATTGGCATACTGTAAAAAACGAATTTAGGGTTGAGAACGCCTAAACGTCAAGTTGTAGCGGTAAGGCCCTAACAATGGGTGTACACCTGATTTAATACGACGTACTCCATGATAATTTAACCGCGACTGACCGCCCCATACCAAGACATCCCCATGTTCTAAATAAACTGCAACTTTTGGCGCTTCTCGCGTTACCCCACCAAAATCAAACATGGCTGGTAATCCTAAAGAAAAAGAGACAATTGGCTGAGTGAAGTCTGATTCGTTTTTGTCTTGGTGCAATGACATTGCAGCGCCAATTGCATAGCGGTTAATCAAACAGGCATCTGGGATAAAATGGTCAAAGCCAGCGGCGCTCGCTGCGGAAATAGCCAATTGAATAAAGGGAATAGGCATAGGTTGCCATAGTTCATTAGTGACAGGGTCACGCTGACTATAGCGATATCCCTTCTCATCGCTTACCCAACCCCACTCACCGCAGTTAGTCATTGCTGCCGACATTTGATAACCATTAGGTGTTGCCATATGCCTTAATGGGTTAGCAGCAATAACGTTGCTTAATAGCTGCAATAATGCATCACTTTGCCCCAGTAAAAAACCTTTGAGTAAAAAAGCGTCTGGTGCAATTTGTACGATATTATCTTCATCAGGAAATAACATATTAGACACTCATTTATAGGCCGCGCGAATGTTCTAATGGATATTAACACAGGAAAAAGTTGTTCATTACATTCAATGAACAACTTACCAGTAATGAGCAGCCTATAGAGTTGACTTTAACGTTGATAAGCTAAAGTCACTTTTCTTGTTTCCGCTCGCTGACTCGCCCACACACTGAGCAAAATGACGACCATGCCAACGAATTGCAAGATACTCAGTTGTTGGTTGAGATAAAACCACCCTAGAACCACCGCACTGACGGGGCTTAAAAAACCAAGCGAAGCAACGGAACTTGGGCCTAATATGGCAAGTCCACGGAACCATAAGGCATAAGTTAATGCCCCACCAATAAGTGTTAGATACCCTAACCCAATTAAATTCAATGAACTCAATGTTGGTAACGCTGGCTCAAAGATAATGGCAAACGGTAATAATACTAACCCACCCGCAGTTAATTGCCATGATGTAAAGGTTAATGCACTGACAGGTGGCTGCCACCTGCGACTCAATACGGTTCCTGCAGCCATTGATAATGCACCAGCTAACCCCGCAATAATGCCTAGCGGATCTAAAGCGGCATTTGGTGTTAAGAGTAATATCGCCACCCCGAAGACCCCAGCAATTGATGCCATAATGGATACCGGTGATAAACGGCTATTTAACAACCAACGACTTAAAAATAAAACAATTAATGGCTGTACAGCACCAACCGTTGCAGCCACACCACCGGGTAAGCGATATGCAGCAATAAACAATAACCACCAAAATAACGAAAAATTTAAAACTCCCAATATCATCACACGTAACCACCAAATACCTTCAGGAAGCTTTCGTAAAATGAATATCAGTAGCAAGCCTGCTGGTAATGCGCGCAACACTGCCAATGTTAATGGTATCCCTGCGGGTAACATTTCTGTTGTCACTAAGTATGTGCTCCCCCACACGATCGGTGCTAATGCGGTCAGCCCTAAAACCGTTATACGATTCATATTTTTACTCTCTCAATTTATCTTGACATCAAGATATGTGGGTTTTACCTTGACGTCAAGATAAATAAGCGCCATTATTTGCCTATGGATAGAATAGATAAAATCACTCAACAGTGGGAAAGAGAACGCCCTGACCTCGATATTAGCCCAATGGGGTTAATTGGTCGGTTGGGTAACGTCGCGTTTCACTTAACTCGTGAAATGGAAAAGGTCTTCACACAATTTGGCCTTAACCGCTCAAGCTTTGATGTGCTTGCGACATTGCGCCGAGCAGGATCCCCTTATACGCTGAGCCCGGGGGAAATGCTATCGACGTTGATGGTCACATCGGGGACAATGACCAACCGAATAGACCAATTAGAAAAAGCGGGGTTAGTCAGCCGCCATGCCAACCCTGATGACGGCCGCGGTTTTTTGGTTTCACTAACAACCGAAGGCTTAACGCTAATCAACCAACTTATTGAAGCACATACACAAAACCAAGCCCGCCTCGTTGCTAAATTATCGCAAAAAGAACAACAAGCATTAGATCAGTTACTGCGGACATTCTTAGCGTCATTTGAGTCTAATGAGAAGTAACACACTGTTGATACATAATGAGGGAGTGATCTTACTCCCTCTTATGTTATTGATTAAATTGAAAAGGCAATGGCATTTGTAACCTTTCAAAACGGTCACATAAATAGACTAACTGTAATAGTACTTCGGGTTGTAAGTCACTGGAGGCAATCAATGGTTTGAATTGTTTAGCCAACCAAAGAGCCCCCAAATCCTCAAGCGTTTTAATGACATATGCAATTTCATTTTGTTGATTTTGGGATAAGCACTCTCTTCCTGTACACGCTTGCGTTTCTAATACTGAAAGTATTGGCCGAACAAGTTGGCTCGCCAACGTTAATTCAGGCACAAAAACTTGGCTTTTTTGCTGCTTTTTCGCCATATATTCGATAATTTTATTAAAAAAGCCTGAACGTTGTTTCTTACGTGGTGTACTTTCAAAGTCTAAGTAGAACAGCTCAATACCCTGTTCCTTTTTTAACCATAGCGTCTTGGGCACCAACTGGATCGCCTCTTGCGAATAACTTACCTGCACCGTCACAGCACAAATTGGCCATTGCTGTTTCGTCATAAACCGCAACTCTTCAATTTTATGGTCATCACTCCCTTGCCAGTTTAACCGTAAAAATGCCCGATTTTGTTGTGCATCAGTCACCGTCCACAAGACACATTGTTCTGTTTCATCCCAATAGAGCGGCTCATAATTAGTAATATGCAATAAAACGGGAGAAAACCGATTGTCCTGTGTGAGTGTAGGTAACTCGTTAGCCACTAACTGCCAATCGGTATAACCGAATTCAGCTTTAATATTAAGGTAATCATCGGCTGTTAACCCTTTTTCTTTGCCGCTAACGGCGTAGCTTTCGCCACTAGCTGATAACTCACCCTCTTCAGATAACCTTGGTGAATGCAATCTAAAGGGGGTTTTCATCAAATGTTCTGCAGTATGTTTCCATAACGACAATGTTTGCCAAACATTTTGTCGATTAAATGTTGGGTCAAGGCTATTACTACGACCTTGCGTGCATTGAATGATTTTTTTATTTTGTCGATCCCAGAAACTCAATGTAGCCCCAATCGCACCACTCTCGGTTTTCCACCAGTTTGCATCAATAGGCAATAAATCAAATTCTGTCGGTTGCTCGCTATACTGCCGTCTTTGTAACCCTTTGAGCTCAATCAGCTGCTGTTCATTTGCCGCTGATAATTGGTACAAATAAGCTGATATTTCTGCAATTAACCGCAAAACTTGCCCTTCATCCATCGTAAAATGTTTATCAGCTAAGCGTTTAACTTGCTGGCTAAGGCGTTTCATATCCTTAGCTAAGCGAGGCAACCCTTCAGCACGCGCTGACATATTCAGTAATTGCAACTGGCTAGCACTACTTTGGCTAATATGCGACAGCCCTTGCCGTAACATATCCTGAATAAATTGTTCGATTGAATCCATCACCACTTTATCGTCTTGGCTAAGTCCCTGTTGCTGAACTTGACCTGCGGTGAGTTCTTCTGGCCAATGCCAATCTTGGCCATGCTGAAGCTTCAGTTTTGCAATAATCGCGAGGTGAATCGCCTTTTTTTGTTTTTCGGGGAGAGATGAAATCATGCCCTGCAAGCCACTATTACGCATATAAATAATGGGCTCATCATATTCTGGCAGACTTATTTTTAACTGGTTGGGTTGCGCGTCATAAACCAGTTCGTTGTCTTGCCATTGTGCGACAAATTTCAACGCTAAACGAAGTTCAAGCTTAGTGGCTTGTGTGATTAGGCTCTCTGGTTGCAGTGCCAATAATTCGCTTAGTACTGTGTCACTTTCACTGGCAATCGACTCTTCGGGATCACTTTCTTCGATTGTATTCGACTGCACCCACAAAACTGCTGCCAAAATGTGTTTACAACACCCTGTTGCGGGGCAATTACAAGTGGCCTTTTGGATCCCTTGCGCATCTAAAGAAACGCTCTGCCCATCACTCGTGAATGTGCCAGCTCCTAAGTCTGTTGGAATAACCTTTTGGTTTTCAACATCTTTGCGGGCACGTCTAAGTAACCCCACATTCGCAAATACAGTTAAAGCATCGTCGTCATACTGTAAATAACTGTTTTTCCAACTCATTGCATGACCTCTGCTAACCATTGGGCAAAATGTTCCGGGGTTAATGCAGCAACATGCATCCCTCTATCTGCGAGTTTTTGGGCAATTTCAGGATCATAAACGGGAAGTGCTTCATCATCTAGCGCTGCTAAACCTAATAATTTAACTTGTTGGCTATGCAAACGTTGTGTGCAATTGAGTAAATGATTCAGCGCGCCACCCTCTTCAAAATCACTGATTAAGCTAATCACCGTGCGTTTTGGATTACGTATCAAACTTTCACAATATTGCATCGCTTTAGCGATATCCGTTCCGCCACCCAATTGCACGGTCATTAACACTTCAACAGGGTCGTGTGCAAGGTGGCTTAAATCAACAATTTGAGTATCAAAAACGACCAAAGATACGCGTACAGTCGGTAATGCCGCTAAGATACTCGCGCACACGGCCGCATACATAATAGAACTCGCCATCGAGCCACTTTGGTCTACACACAGGATCACATCCCAGGGTAAATGTTGTTGCTGACGAGAGTTGAAATGAGGTGTCTTTATCACTAACCGTTGATTTTGCTTATCGTAATTTTTCAAATTAGCGGCAATCGTTCCTCGCCAATCAAAATTACGGCTATTTGGGATCAGTGAACGTTGAAAGCGGTTACGTCGCCCTGTTAGTGCTTGGCGAAATTGGTTACGCATTTGACTTAGAATATCATCCACAACTTTGCGGATGATATTTTTAACGGCATCACGGGTTTCTTCATTCATCTTCCCGCGCAGGCTTAACAACGCTTTTGCGAGGGACTTTGTTGGTTCCATGGCATTGAGCGCCTGTGGATCCTTTAACAAACTACTGATCTCATAGCGTTCTAAAGCCTGAGATTGCATCCGCTCAAAGGTACTATTAGGAAACAATTTACGGGCTTGGTTTAACCAATTAACTGCAGTTAATTGAGATGCATCTAAAGAACCATGGCGTCCTGCTTCTTGCTTTAAGCCTCGGCGTTGGTATTCTCGTCGATATAAAAAATCCAAAGAACGTTCTATTTTCAACTCTTCAGCACTGAAGGTGGCTTGGCCCAGTGCGTTATCGGCATATTGCCCGAGTATTAAACGCCAGCGCTTAGCCAGTAGAAGTTGTTCAGGGGTTAATGTGACATTTTTTTGACTCATTATTTACCTTCCTGAGCGCTAGAAAACCAATTTTGCAACCCTAATTCAATGAGCTGGCTTTGTAATTGTTGTTCGAGTTGAATAGCTTGCATCATTTGTTGCTCATTAAATTCGGTTTGGTGCAATGTGAGTTCTTTGGCCTCAATCGCTAAGTCTTGTGCCACATATTCTGCCATTTGTGCATTTTGTTTAGGTGTTAATTGGCTAAATGCAAACCGTAAATCGGGCAACACTTGAATAAAACGCCCCTCATCCCATCCATTAAGCAGCTGATTTAACATATCAATAAGTAATGGTATCCGTAGAACCAACTCTGGCGCCGTTCGCATAACACCAATAAAATAGCCAATAGCCATTTCAGGATCACTACCCGTACTGAACGCACGTTTAATTTCTTCTGTCAGGACGGATTCATCTATTTTTGCCCCGAGATAGCGCAATGCATCCACCGCGCCTTTTAAAAGCGGCGTATGATTTAATTGACCTTCACAACGGTCTAATTCCTGATAAAAATCATTGGTATAATCATGATTTTTATTGATTTCAGGCATGAAAGTGATTAATTCACGGCAAGAGAGCAAAGCTGAAAAATGGGGTTCTTGCTGCTGTTCATCCCCCTGCGTAATTTGTGCAAAGCAATAAAATGCTTGTTGCAACAGAGCATCTAAACGTGCTTCGATAGCAAAACCATCGCCAATATCAAAGAATTGGCGACCCCGCCACAGATGAACAAGTTTATGACCACACGCGATCAATGACGCAAACTTTGTATCCTGTTGAATATAACCATCTAACAAGGAAAATAATGCCGGCATCCGTTGATGCAAGCCAATCAATGCAGCTTGCATGAGTAACCCGACCGCACTTTGGCTTGAACGGCTAACACCTTGTTGCTCTAAATTTTTTTCCATTTCAAACAAACGATTTAGCGCTATCGCTTTGAGTTGCGTCCCTTTTTCTGATAAGGCAATCAATTCCCCTTCAACATTGGGCGTCCACGCGTATTGCCACTCTTCAAACAATAAATCCATTTGGTTGCCCGACAAAAAATTTGGCCCAGACAGATGTTTCGCAAAATGGATATCGAGAAATGCTAATAAATGCAGGAATCGGCTACGCGCACGATGTTGTTGATTACGATAGACATCTAAGCGACTCACCTTACTTAAGGTATCATCAAGTTTGAAACGAAAACTTTTTGCGATTTCATAAGTTTCAGTGACCAGCGGAGGCGTTGCTGTCCCTTTGGGGATTTTCCCGAGCAAAAAACCCGAAAAACAGGTTTTTATTTCCTGCCAAAGCTCGATTTGGCTCTCATCTAAGCTACCTTTGATAAAAACACTTTGTAACCCATCTAACAGATCATAGCGCCCAGGACCTGCATGCCCACGAAAGGCAGCAAGGCGAATGCTTTGCTCTGCGGCCAGTTTAACCGATAGAAAGCCAGGAGCGGCTTCAAATTGTTTTTCACGTAAGACATGCGCAACTTTAGACAGATAGGCAACACCTAAACGATTTCGATAAGCTTGTGTAGGTTGATTGTCGCCTGCCATCTGGGCTTGGCGTTGCTCTAATAATGATAACCACGATTGCTGGTAAAATGCGGGGGAAGGCATCCCTGATGCATAGCCATTCAATGCATCGAGTTTGTCATAGCTATAGCGAATAAACCAAGCCTTGTCTTGTTCCCCCAGTTTTTGCTGTTGGATAAACGCTTTTTGTTGTGCCGCAGAAAGCTTAAACTGCTGTTTGCACGCCTCTTCCAACCCTTCAAGTAACGCAAGGGTATGAAAGCCCCCCGTTACCACCACAATTTTAGCGTCCTGATGTTGTGATTTGATGGTTTGGATATGCGATTGCATATATTGCTCACGTTGGATGGAACCTTCTGACTCAAGAACTTGGGGTTCATAATCAAGTCGTGCCAATGCACACCAAATGAAGCTATCCATAAAAAAAGCGGGCCAATCCGCAAGCTGTTCAATCGCTCGTAATTCAAAAATCTGTTCCCATAATTCATCATGGTCACGGCAACCACTTTTTTTCGCAAGCTGACTAATAAATAAGCTATGTGCTAAGTAGCGCTCTTTCTGCAAGCTTTGAGATTGCAGGTCATTGGCTTCGTCTTCATTGACTTGTGCTGTCCAAGGTAAATCAATAAAACGTAATTGAGCTTGGCATTGCTGGCCTATTTGTAAAGCTTGCCATTCAGGGGAATAGTCACAAAAAGGAAAATAGGCAGAGCGAGTGACAGCGTCACTTTTATCGTCCTCTTGTGCGCGTTTTAACTCTGTTTGCGCCATAATAGCGACAGGTGGCTGAGCATCATGATGTAGCAAACTTGTCAGTAGCCCATTAAAACTATCAGGCCCTTCAATTAAAACGTAATCGGGTTTTATGTGCTCAATCAAAGACAGTGTGCTGTATGCACACGCAGGACTATGATGGCGAATTGGCGCAAAATAAATACCCACTGACTCAAGTTGTCGCCTATCTTGTAATGCTTTTTCAATGCGTTCTGGTAAAGGTATCGATAGCAAGCTCACCGCTGTTTCCCTAGGGGTTATTCGCCTTAAATGGCCTTTGCTGATTTAATTTTCATCAAGATGAATTCGCAGAGCCTTCGCGGCTCTGCTATTGCAATAAAAAATTTATTGCCAAAACGCCCTTGATGCATCAAAAAAGGCTTTCCACTCTTGGCTGTGTTTTGCCCTTTCTCTCGCGACATTATCAATGTAATAGCGCATCCGTTTGATATCATCTGCATTATCTTTTAACACCACACCAATAAGCTGGCGTGCAACTGCGCCTGCGTTTAAAGTGCCATCGCCTAAGTAATGGGCTTCAAGCGCACATGCGTAAGCAATATTCACGGCTTCAGCTGTCGACATCACCGCATCTGGGGTTTTAATATTGCCCCCATCTTTGGTACTTCCTGAACGCAGTTCTTGAAAGGTGGTCACTAACAGTTCAATAACGTTGTTAGGAATTGTCACTTGGCCGTTGAGGTCGGCTAACTCAGTGGTTAATTGCTTATTAATCAGCTCAATTTCAAAGGCGGGATCTTGGATTGGCCGTACTGTTTCAAAATTAAAGCGACGTTTTAACGCTGATGACATTTCATGAACACCACGATCACGTAAGTTTGCTGTACCAATCAAATTAAAACCTTGCTTCGCGCTGATCCGTGCATTGTCTTTCATTTCTGGGATCATCATTTGTTTTTCTGACATTAAACTGACCAGCACATCTTGAATTTCAGGTGGGCAGCGGGTTATCTCTTCAAAACGAACAATTTTACCTTCTTGCATGCCTTGGTATAACGGTGAACTCACCAGTGCCTTTTCTGTCGGGCCTTCTGCCAGTAACAAAGCATAGTTCCATGAATATTTAATATGATCTTCAGTTGTACCCGCTGTTCCTTGGATGGTTAGGCCTGAGTCACCACTAATTGCAGCAGCTAATAACTCCGATAACATGGATTTTGCTGTTCCGGGTTCCCCCACTAACATTAACCCTTGTTTGCCTAATAACGTCACAATTGCGCGGTCAACTAAAGCATCATCACCGAAAAATTTCGCAGAAATATTGAGTGTTCCATCACCTAAGATAAATTGCCTAACCGCACGAGGCGATCGCAACCACCCTTGCGGTTTTGGGTTCTGTTTATCCGCTTCGGTTAAACGGGCCAATTCGTCAGCAAAACGAATTTCTGCGCTTTCACGCAGAACATTCCCTTCTGTTTTTTTATTGTCAGTCATTCTAAAATCCTACGTTAATCCCGCTTACCAAGGTGTTTTCTTTTCCCACTCAGGATCAAAACCTGCACACGCATCCGCAACTTTTAAATAATCCGCATAGCTTTCAGCTAACAAAATAGGTGGGATATCTTTTAACTCGATATAGCTGCGGTTCCATGAGCTTTGTTGTGATTTTTCAAAGCTTAATGAATATAAGACAGCTGGGATATTTTCTTCAGGCACATAACTGCCACTAAATTCGATATAGACATAAAACCCTAAGCTGGTGAAATGTTTTGCGTAATGGGTGAAACTCCCACCGTCTTCCGCCTGCCCGCGTTGGTAACCCATTTTCGTCAAGACGCCACGCAAGGTGTAGGTGTCGGTTAACCACCCTTTGCGGTCTTCAATTTCGGTTAATTTCAGATCTAAATCAGGGATTTTATGCTCCATTTGTGAAAATAAAAATTTCACTTTGTAATCTTTAAAGTGTGCTATCCACGCTTTACGTTCATCTTCACTGACCAATGCCGCATGGGCTAATTTGATATAAGAATCAGAGGATAACGTCACTTCATCATCATCCAAATTTAATAAACTGCCATCGTCCGATGGACGAAATACATTCAGGGTATTGTTGTCTTTGGTTTCTATCCAGACTAATTTTTCAATAAGACCACGCATCACCGGGTGTGCTTGAATATATTCCTGCCAATCTGCGGTTGTCCAAAGGCGCTCTGCACACATCGCTTCATACAAACGTGCGGTTTGTAGTTCAATCACTTGTTTGAGCTCTTTTTTACTCGCAGTGAATAACTTTTTAGATTCTTTAGCCAGCTCTTCATTGTCTGTTTTGCGTGCAGCAGGTAATGCTTTGATTTCTTTACCTTCTGGATTAAACAAAACTAATTTTTGCTGTGCATCCAGTTTCGCCGTGAACGTGCGGTCACCGTATTCAAGTGACAAAATACCGGTTTCATCCATTCCCGCTGTCGGGATAGTTCTATCCGCAAGCTCATCGGCGCTCCAACCATTACGCTCGGCAATCTGAGCAACCAGGTTACGCGCTTTTTCTTGAACTGACGCGGTACGATAACGGCGAGAAAGCGACAATAATAATTGAATGATGAGCGGGTCATTGCTTGTCGCCACCGCATCAATCATGGCTTCAATTTGTGCACGCCGTTGGTAGTGGTCACGCATATAATTACGCAGTGTAGTCACGGCAAGGTGCCCTTCAATACCACAAATCAGTGCTAACATTCCTTTATCACTAATAGCGGAACCTAAATAACGGCGCAGAACTTCATTTTTTATCTCATTAAACGTCTGCTCTAATGTATAGTTTTCATATTGGCTATAATATTCAGGCCAACGTTTCACCCAATCTTGATAATTCGCTAAGCGCTTTGGCGCGTCGCGTTCGGCTTCCGCCATTGCCGCTTCTAATGATGGCCCAGCAATGTCCTGACCGATAAAACTATTTAAAATAAAACTGCCGAGTTTCTTTTGGCTATCGACTGAAAGTAAACCAATATAACGTTGCAATAACCCATTACCTGCTGGCATTTTTAATTTAACCGCCAAGATCACCCACCAGCGAATAATATCAGCTTCGACGGGTTTATTATTTTGCCACGTCAATGCGGGCAACGTATCTAAGTTAAACCACGCCATACTGGCAGGGGCTTTCGCTTTTAGCCCTTTTTGCGCTTCTGTTAATAACACTTTAGGCGCAAGGTAACCGGAAATATCTTCCCCAAATTGTTCCAGAGCGGTTAATAAGGCAGCTCGCACAACTTCCCGTTTTTCTTTCTTTAACAAAGCATAAAGTGGTTTCAATGAATCAGGGCTTTTCAATCGTGCCAGCCATTCAATTGCTGTGACACGAATTTCTTGTTTGCCTGAGTCTAATCCTTCTGCCGCATTGATGTGAATATTCGGTAATGTCTCTAGTAGTTTCTGCGCACTCAGACGATGGGTTTTATTTTCCCCAAGGGCCAACTCCATAATACGCGGAATAAATCGCGCGGGAATGGTCGGTAGCATGGCAAGTACATCAATTGCACTCGCCGCATCATATTCTTGGTAATGGCGTTGCTTTTCTTGTTGAGGAATTAAACCCAATGCTTCTGCAATAAAATCTTGGTGTTGAATAAAAAACGGCCAAACTTGTGCTGGCTGGTTAAAAATGGCTAACCCATTGGCATATGAACGTAGGCAAAGGTCTGCGATCAACCGTGTTGCATTTTTAAAATGGCACTGTGTTAACGTTTTTTCTAATTGACGTAATTCAATTTGTCCAAGAATTCTTGGTGGAACTTCTCGAGTAAGATGGTAATGGGATAGATGCTCTTCATTTGTTCGGTTATGGCTAATCAGACGTAATGCATGGAATAACGTAAATTCAGGTAAGTTAGTAATACGTTCTTTAAATTTCACCACACTATATTCATGGTCAGTAATAATTTCTTTACCTGAATTCAGTTTATCAATCACCTTGCAACACGCTTGTGCGTTGAGCTTTTTGAATTCTTTGTAATGACGCTGCGCCCAGTTGTAGCTGTGCGTCTGCTTTCTATTTTCTTCCATTTCATTTTCTGCATTTTCTTTTGCTTTTTGCAGCATTTCATTGAAATTATCAACTAAAATAGTTTTTGCACTTTCAGGCAGTGGCGTATCTTCTAATTCAACGAATTCAGGTAACTCAGCTTCTTCAACCTGGCTAGCGGTATCCATCACTGAAAATCTCGAAATCGCACTTTCAATACTTTTCAGGACGGTTTTATTCGTTTCTGTTGTTAATGCAGCTTCTAATATCTCTCGATGTTCGCCTATACGAGCAAATAAATCTGCAGCTTGAGTGCGCTGTTTAGGCGTCCCTTCTGTTAAAATTTGGGTTAAATGTTGCGTGACCGATTGTGCAGGTAAAATTGCCATTGTCGGTTCCGCAGCTGCACGCACTGTTTTTAACGAGCTGGTGGCGAAAGAAACTAATACGTCAGCAAAAAGCGTATAAAGGTCAACGTCTTTCTTCAACGTATTGATTAATTGAATTTGCCCTGCCGCGGATAAGTGATTGACTAGCGTCTGCTTAATAAACGCTTGCTCTGCGATTAAATACGCCTTGAAACCCGGGATCGCAAAAAAACGATTTAAGTTATCATAATGATAATCAGATAAATGATGGCGATCGAAAATGATATATAAAATGGTATTAGCTGGTTTATCGGTCTCTTGTTCGATAATTTCCGTTAGTAGGTCAAAATGCCAATGTTTTCGATGCTCTAATTTGGTATCCCGCGAATTATCATAGGTTGTTGCAAAGGCATCGCCCATTAAATAGCTCACCCATGACGGTAATTCAGGCGTTAATACTTTAATATTAATATCTTGACATGCCGCAGCTAAAACTTTTGCAAAACGGGCGATTTGAGACGAAGTAACCCCATCCCCCACTTTTGAATATAACTTATGCCTTGCGTTTGCCCCTTGGCGAATTAATTTATTATATTGACTCGAGTTAAAGCCATTTCTCCCCCACCACCAATCTACGGTACCGGGTTTATCGAGTAAAATAACGGCTTTTTCGTTATCCAATTGGCTTAATTGAACCAATACTTCTGGCGATTTTCCATCTAACACATACTCTAAAACAGTTTTAGGCAATGCTTCATCTAGTACTGACAAAGGCAAAAACGCTTCTTGTAAATATTTTTCTGCAACGGGTAATTCTTTTTTTCCAAAGATTGAAAGAAGATTAAATGTAAACTTTGCCATCTGATATCCCTAAAAGTATTTATATAACAACTTCTTACCATTTTAATGATATCGTCACAATTTGATTATTCTTAATCATTTTCAATTAGGATATATCACCTAGCCTACCTAGCCACTTTAAATTCTGCCTATAGGAATATAGTGATGAATTTACGCTTAATAATTACCTTTTCCCCAATAAATCACGTGATTAACTCACTTATATTTATATTTTTCTTTTTGCCATGTTGATGGACACTCCAATAACAATTTGTTGCTATTTACACCAAATTTATTCTCTAAGAAAGTATTGACTAAACATATAATCTAAGATTAGACTAAAAATCTAGTCAATGGTTTTTTATCGAGAGGTCGATATGAGTCAACTTATTGAGAGTGTGAATATTGAATGTGTCAATGCACCAACACTCATTGCACCAAAAGGGCACTATTCACACTGCATTACTGCAAATGGACTGGCTTTTATCTCAGGGCAATTGCCCGTTGATAAACTCGGTAATGCCATTACGAACGCGTCATTCCAAGAACAAACCGCCCTTGTCCTTGCTAATTTACAAGCATGCTTAAATTCCGTTAATTGTGATAAAACGCATTTGGTTCAAGTCCGAGTTTATATAGCAAATATGGAAAACTGGCCGCTATTCAACCAGATATATGCTAAGTGGATAGGAGAGCACCGCCCAGCCCGTGCTGTTGCAGGCGTTTCTGAACTTCATTTTGGCGCAGCCTTAGAAATTGAAGCAATTGCAGTGTCTGTTTAACGACTTATTATTTATTGGGGTTATATCATGTCAGAATTAATACTACCGACTTATCAAGATGTGAAAGCAGCAGCACAACGTATTGCGGGTTTTGCGCATAAAACCCCTGTTCTTACTTCAACAACCGCAAATAAAGAATTTGGTGGTGAGCTGTTTTTTAAATGCGAAAACTTCCAACGTATGGGGGCTTTTAAATTTCGTGGTGCCTTTAATGCGTTAAGCTTATTAAGCCCTGAACAGAAAAAAGCCGGTGTTATTGCATTTTCTTCTGGTAACCATGCGCAAGGCATCGCTTTAGCAGCACAACTTCTACACATTCCAGCCACCATTCTAATGCCTAATGATGCACCTGCCGTGAAAGTTGCCGCTACGCAAGGTTACGGTGCCACCGTTATCCGTTTTGATCGCTACAAAGAAGACAGAGAAGTACTTTGCCAACAACTCGCAACGGAACAAGGGTTAACGATTATTCCTCCTTATGACCACCCTGATATCATCGCTGGCCAAGGCACAGCAGCAAAAGAGCTGATTGAAGAAGTGGGTGAATTAGATGCCCTGTTTGTATGCTTAGGTGGCGGAGGCTTACTTTCTGGGTGTGCCATTGCAACCAGAGAGTTATCCCCTAATTGCCAAATTTATGGGGTAGAACCTTTAGCGGGCAATGATGCACAACAATCATTTCGTCGAGGGGAAATTGTGCATATCGATACACCAAAGACCATCGCCGACGGTGCGCAAACCCAACATCTCGGTAACTACACCTTTGCCGTTATTAAAAATAAGGTTGATGATATTTTCACTGTAACCGATGAACAACTTATTGACCGTATGAAGTTTTATGCTGAACGAATGAAAATTATCGTTGAACCAACTGGTTGCTTGTCCTATGCTGCCGCCCTTGCCCACAAAGAGCTGTTTCAAGGTAAGCGTGTGGGGATCATTGTCAGTGGTGGTAATGTCGACATTCAGCACTTTGCACAATTGGTTTCATAAAGAATGCATTTCATGAATAATTAGTTTCATAAAAAATGTGTTTCACAATGTTCACCGCCCTTCATCTATTAGCAACACTGAAAATAGGTTAAAATTAACTATTACCGCTTGATAGATGAAGGGAAATAACATGTCAGATCAAAAAGATAATTCATTACTGGCTCAAGTCGAAATTATTGCTAAAGGTCTTAGTGAAACATTTGCGCCTTTTTGTGAAGTCGTTGTACACGACCTTAAAAACCCAGAACACTCAATCCTTTCGATTCATAATAACTTATCTGGTCGCCAAGTTGGTGAACCGACTACTGAACTCGGTCATGCAAGAATTGAATCTGCAGATTTTCCGAACATCATCGCCAATTATACCAACCAATTTTCTGATGGGCGCCCTGTAAAAAGTACGTCGATTGGCATTAAAGATGAGTCAGGGCAATATATCGCAGCATTGTGTTTAAATCTGGATATGACGTTGTTTAGAGGCATGCAAAGTATGCTGTCGCAGTTTATAGATGTGGGAAATAGCCCAATAAAAGAGCATATTGAGCCTAATGGCGCGGAAGCCATTCGCATGCGTATCGACCAATATGCAGCAACCTTAGCAGCGACACCTCGGACATTGAAAGCAGACGAAAGAAAAAACTTAATTGAAGTGCTGCGCAATGAAGGCCTGTTAGATATCAAAAAATCTATGGAAACAGTGGCACAACACTTAGGAGTATCAAGAGCTTCAGTTTATTTGTATGCAAAAAAAGAAAGTTAACTATTTGCCTTTTTTAATATCTGTTTAATACTAATAGGGAAAAAATTATTCACATCCACACCAACATTAATAGCCCGGGGCCCTAATACCGCTAAACGCTTAAACTGCTCGGGGTCTTTACCTGAATTATGAACATGTCCATATAAGTGAATCGCGTCACGGAAGAAACCTTGCCATTCTAGTATTGGGTAATGGAATAACACTAATTTTTGTTTTTGATATTCCAACTCATGATAGCTTTTAACCCATTCAAATAACGATTGGTCAAATTCGGGGTCATCTAAAAATTTATCATGGTTGCCGCGGATCAAATATTTTTTCCCTGCTAAGCGGCGTAATATTTTATTGGCATCCGCACCATTACCCTTGTATAAAAAATCACCGAGTATGTAAATCTCATCATGATCAGTAACATACGCATTCCAGTTATGAATTAATGTATCATTCATGTGACTGGTGCTTTTAAATGGGCGATCACATAGGTTAATAATGTTCGAATGACAAAAATGGGTATCTGAAATAAAGTAAATCATATAAAACCTAAAAATATATTAATAATTATTCTACTCAAGCAAACGATTTGCTTACTACTTATCATATCTCAATGATTTTTAATTGCTTTACGGAATTGACTGAAAAACAGACTTATATTGCGTTGGCATGGTATATTTCAATTATATCAAAGGTAATCATTGCCAATTTTTATGGCTCGCAATTACAACGAAACTACGGCATATAAATAGCACTATTCATTAATAAACGATCCCGGAAGAAAAATGATCAAAACTAATTCATCTCCACTTTTTTATGACTCATTTGGAACACCAGATAACCCTGCAATTGTCCTTATTCCTGGTTTAGGTGGCCATAACATTAGCTGGACCTCCGATTTTTGTCAGGAGATTGCAGATGCCGGTTTTTATCTCTTACGTATAGATAACCGTGATGCGGGTTTATCTCATCATATCAATGAGTTTCCATCTATTAATTTAGGGGAATTGGTTGAAAAAATGCAAAAAGGTGAGCCTTTCACTATTCCTTATACTTTATTCGATATGGCTGAAGATATTATCCATCTATTGGATACATTATCTATTGATAAAGCCCACGTTATTGGACGTTCTATGGGCGGAATGATAGCGCAAATAGTCGCAGCGAAATTCCCTGAACGTACACTCTCTCTTTGCACAATCATGTCATCAACAGGGAACCCAGCGCTGCCACAAAGTGCTCCCGATGTAATGCAAAATGCTGATGAGCCCAGGTGCTAACCCAAAAGAGGATTTAGAAGGGTATTTATCAGGACAACTTGCATTTTATCGTCGGATCAGCTCAACATTCGGCCCATTTGACGAAAATTATTATCGTGAATATATACTGCAATCACTCGCGCGCAATCATTCACCGGAAGGCACTAAACGCCAAATTGTTGCGGTTGCCGTTACCGGAGATTTGCGCCCTTATATTCAGCAAATTAACGTACCAACGTTGGTTATTCATGGTTCAATCGACCCGCTCTTCCCTTTAGCCGCAGGGCAAGATATTGCTGACAATATTCCTAACGCAAAATTGGAAGTTGTTGAAGGTATGGGCCACGAAACGCCACCAATGATTAACCCATTAATAGCCAAGCTGATCCTTGAACATTTAAACCAATAAATTAGACGCCCTAAGGCTCTTAAAATGAGCCTTAGTTACTATCATAACCACCCTTGTTTCTTATGCTGAGCACAAATTGGACAAATATGGGTATTTTCTTCCCAAGAAGAGAATGGTAAATGGCAAGTATTACACTTCCCATCATAATAATGGAAGATTTTCGGCACGTTGTTTTTAGCTGTATAGGTTTGTACATGAATAGATTTAGGAAAACAAACGACTTGGCAGCTCATACAACCCGTACAACGTTTTTCATCTATCAAAAATTGGTTATTTTCAATTTCTATCGCATGCTCATCACACATTTTTGCACAAGCACCACAGAGAATGCACTTTTCCGTGTCTAACTCGACTTTAAACCAACTATCTTCTGGATAAAATTGCTTTCTCGCATTTAGCCCAGTTTTCACCTGCCCTTTGTCCAAAGGTTTCGAATCCAATTTTTGACGAAATAGCATCATACGGCGACCACTATCGACTTGTTCCGGCTGAACAATACGTAATTGCCAAATAGGTTCTTGTAACGCTTTGAGCTTTAAATTTAATGCTGCAATCGCTGGCAACCATTTATCAACCCAGGGTTCAGCAATTTGCATGCCACGGATCCCATATTGCCGATGCCAAACAATCAATTCATCCTCATTCGCAATAGGCTCATCATGGTTTACTATCAGATACTCCCCTTGATAACTACGTTCATGGGGGCTGATATTTTCAATAGCATCTACAGGGCACGCAAACAAACAATTACCACATTGAAAACATAATTCATTATTAATTTCTGCATTCATATGGCTAAACGATACCGCACCGACGGGACAGCTGGTGGCACAATTATCACAAATACTATTTTTCAGGCGTTTTCTTACGCACTGGCCATTAATTATAGGTTCAGGAGGCAACTCTAAACTAATAAAACGTCTCATTGCTATATCCCCTCCCGTTACAACAAAAAATAAAATATTTTAAATAACTTGCTACATTTAATCGTTAAATTCTAGCATTAATTTTAAAACTATTTTAGTACAACACGTTGTAGATAAAGATGATTTGGGCTAAATAATGATTTAAAAACCACAAAACTTCCTGTATTTTTACGTTTTGTGGTTTTCCTCGTCTCGCTAACTAGCTTTTTTCATGTAATTATCCACAAGGTTAACAGGGGCCCAATCCACCTGTAAATGTTCAATATCCTGCATACCAATGCCGCTTTCTTCATCTTGTAAACGCAGCGTAGCTAGGGACTCGACTAAATTGTCCAATTTTTGTTGAGTGGAATGCGTATTTTGCCCCTCTAAAGACTGCACATGAACAACCGTAGGCGCTATCGTGTTCGGATACTGAAATATTTTCACGCTACGTCCCTGCTCTGAAGTATAAATATATCGAGTTGCATTACTTCGGTGATCTGGGTCTTCTCGAGTAACGTCCTCATTGAAATTAATGAGGTAAATCGTGTTTTCACCGCCAAGGCTGTACAGCGAATTCCAACCGGAAATTTCACCATTGATAATAAAGCTATTTTTCCCACTGGCATCTGTTAACAACCCATTTGAACCATTGGAGATGAAGACATCATTCCCTTCACCACCATATAAATTGGTATCACTTGTTGACGCATAAAGAACATTATTCCCTTCGATACCATCGGGTATTGAAATAGCGCCTGTGGCCGCTTGCCCTTTAAATACCCGCCCAACGCCACTTCTATCCCAAATTTTTTGCTCGGCGCCACTTGTCCGAATAAACAAGCGCCTAAATGGCATGTTTTCACTAATATGTATATTTTCTGCCTCTGTATCAATAATGGATGAAAAACTTAAATCGTTAGAAAAATGTTTAAACTCATCCATAGGGTGCCAAACCTGCTCAGGCGATAATTCTTTTTTATATTGCTGTTGTTCAGCAAGATAGCGAATTAAATGTGCCATACCATCATTATGAATATGGATTGGCATATGGGAAGGTAATCGTTCGTGGTGATAAACGTGATTATTGTTGTTTTTATTATTTGGAGGAATTTTTACTTTGACTGTCCGCAAATTAGATTCCGAGGTATAAAGATGGTAAGTCTCTTCTCGTTGTTCTATGACCTGATACTCGGTTTTAAAGTTAACTAAATGAATACGATTAAGTCCAATTTGGTCTACTATCTCGGTATTACCGACGCCTTTGCTTCCATCGATCAAATAATGATCTCCACCACCTTGTCCATCAAGTTTGTCATTACCTAAATCAGATAAAATTAAATCACTCTTCTCACCACCGTAAATATAATCATCACCGTTCCCCCCATACAAAACATTCGCCCCTCCATTGGCAATCACAATATCATTACCCTCTCCTGAATTGATGATATTTCCTGTCATGCTATTATCTTCAATGAGGTCATCACCATTGTTTGTATCTAAAATAGGATAGCGGGAATTATATCCCTTAGGGATTTTTATATAATCATCCCTTTCCGTGGGTAACTCCAAACATTCAACGACCTCTACATCATGAAACTCTTGCCCCACTATTATTTTAAATAGATTTCCATGACCATCTTTAATGTAAATTTTTTCACTCATTGGAAATGATAAATTAATAAGGTTAATTTCAAGTTTTTCATTACTAAACTTATCACACAAAAATATTGATGTTCCCAACGTTTTAATATTAAAACCGTTCTCAAAAGGTAACAGAATTAGCATATCAAAATTATCTTTCATTTCGGATTTCATATTTATAAAATCAAACGTTATTTTACCTTGAAAAATCTGTTCTGGGCTAACCTGATAAATATCTCTCCCTTTAGTAACCATAATGTGACTATTTCTACTTACCATTAAAAGGTGGTCATCACTACTGCTACCCTTATATTCTAGATGGCTTGCTAGCCCATGAAATTTGAAATCCCCCCATCGTGGTTGATGGTATATTCTATTATCAACTGTAATTGTTTTTTCATTCTCATCAATGCTCATTGTAGAACCAACGCCCTTTTGATAAGTAATATTGAAAATATTTTCACTGATAATGTGTAAAGCGCTTGAATCTAAGTCATTTAATTTGGTATTTAATACAAACCCATCCCGTGTATGCAATTGATATCGATGAACAATTTCCCTACCATGACGATGGCGTCTATACATATTTTTTAAAGTAACATTCAATATTAATTTTTTAGTTTCTGACTCTGCTAAGTTCATTTCAACCGTTAAGATGAGATCATTACCAGAAATATTCGCCCCTTTGATTTCATTCAATGTATACCCTAAATTTACTCGGCTTTGACTTTGGGTGTTTTCAATAATGACAGCAGATAACTCTAATAGGTTATTATTTAATTGTTCTTGCTCATTGTACCAATCAACACGACGTAGAAAATAACTATCATCCCCTTCACCACCATTAACTATGCCAGATTCAAATATTAGCTGGTCATCTCCCTCCATACCTTGAATAAAGGCAACCGCTGCTCCAGCATCCAATGTATTAGAACCTTTATTCCCTAATAGTTCCGCTTTTGTCGTTCTATCTCCAATTAGCATCACATCATGTACATTACGTAGATGGACTCGCCTAACACTCTGATTTATTAACGCAACCTCTGATACCTTATTGTTCAAATTGATCTCAACTTTAGATTTAGATGGAATATCTTTAATGATTATGCCATTACTGCCGCCGTTACCATCAAAATAAACGTCGTTATCTTCTTGAACATCATATTTAAATAATAAGGATAAGTTTGTAATGTCATCCTTTTCTCCTCCGACTAAAAATTTACACCCTGTATTGATATTAAACAAATTCCGTGAATCTTTTTTACCAACGATAATATCTGTCCCATTTCCCGGGTTAAAACTGATGTTTTTTTGCTTTGATTCTTTTTCATATCGAAAACCAATATTTTGCATGCCTTCATAAATAACCCTAGGGTTCTTACTTAATAATTCCCTAGCGATATCAATAGGCTGGTTTAAAAACTCATTACCTAATCTATTAACTGCGATATTGCTATTAATATCTGGGTGAGTAATATTGGTGTAATTGTTCCTGGCTTGGAATAACCGTAACTCTGATGCTGATAAAGAGCTTAATTGTGTCGCAACTGACTGCCTTTTTTTTAGGCGATAAGACGTATCCAAGTTATTTTCATGTAAAAAGTCTTTTAATAATGAACTATCATATTCAGGATTAAGGACAATAATATCATTGGCAACCTCCTCACCAATGTCTTTATAAGCGATAGGTGCCGTTTTATTCACAAGTCTAAAACGATAATTAAAATTCAGTTCATTAATGCTTTGAGGTTGTGTGTTTTTTACCCAGAGATTATATTGAGAGTCAAAATGATAATTTTCTCGAATAAAATTGATTTGCTCGATAGTATAGTAAGGCCCGATTTCATCACTATCAATATGATGAAGGAATACACTGTTATCCGAATCAGAAAATGCTGTGCTATTAATTACTTTTGAATTATCCCTATAATAAATATAATATTTTGCGTGTTCCACAAGGATCGGTTTTCCAACTAATTGTAAGTGTTCATCAAACCCCTGATATAAAAATGATGACTTGAAAGTATCTAAATCTTGTTGCCAATTTATATTTTGAAAGTAAGTTAAATGCTGTTTATAACTAAACCGATTTAATATGTTGTCTGAAGGGGAAAAACCCAGTGCGGCACGAATACCTTCTCTGGCTTTTTCATCCCAGTCTAGAGACTCACCGAGTTCCTCTTCAATTTTTTCTACTGCACGAATACCTGTATATACCATCCCTCCAATTAATAAGGACCCCGCAACAATTAAGCCAACAACGGGGATTGCGGATGAGCCAATGATTATGCCAACCATGGTTACTCCACCCACAACAATATTGGCAATTGACAAGGAACCATTCACCATTAAATCTTGCCGATCTTTATCATTTGTAACTTTATCTAGCTGTTCAAATGCTTCACACGCTTGATATACATCTAACCCCATTCCAATTAAATTAAATATGATTGTAATACGAGCTGTAATTTTTGATGATACATTAAATGACCCAGCTTGTTTATAAGCAAGCTTGAGTAAAATAGGCTGTAAAACCATATCTCCATAATTAAAAAATGCATTTGCACAGGCCAGATCAAGATTTTTCTGTATTTCTCGTCTCTCTTTCTCCGATAAATTAGGATTATCTAATTCATCTATCAACTGATAAACCGAATTGACCGTCAAAAATATTCCTGTAGAACCAATTCCTTGCCCGAAATAATTAGCCATTCTGGCATAGACGGGTAATTTAACACCGACACGCCGTAAATCTTCCACGACTTTCTCTACTCCATCCTGATGACCAAATTGTAATTTTTGAATAATCTGGAGTTGTTCTTGTAGTATCGCTCTTGGCTGGATCATTGAATTAGCACCAATTCGTCTTGCTATTTTATCCCCTTGCAAGCTCTTATTGAGCATTTTAATTAAATTAATATCCTTTTCATTCCCAGTTAAAAAGGTTAACTGAAATACTAATTTGTCAGGATTAAATTTAACATTATCCCCCCAATTAGGGAGTTGAGTATGTTTAAAATCTAATGGTTCGTTATCTATCGTAGCCCCGATATCTCTAAGTGTTTTCAGTGATGTGACCTGTTCGCCAAAAATAACTTCAGGGCCATCAGTCACTGATATTGCAGATCCCCTGAAAACGGTATCCAGTTCACTCATCATGTTTTTCTGCATACTTTGATATGCTTCACTCTTTGTATTTATAGATTTCACTTCACCAAACAGGGCTTCACCTACTCCATGCTTAAATCCTGCAATATTTCCTCTTGTTGATACAGTACCATCATCTTTGATTATTTCTTGGTTAATATATTCATTAAAAACATTAAATAACTGTTGTTTTGCTTGGTTAAATTCTGAATGACTAATAATCAGCTCGATCCCTATCGAATCGGATAAGGTCAAAATATACTTATCATTGCGCGAGTAGCTTGTGATTGTATATATCTCTTCATCACTTTGAAACGTGATGATTTGGTTATTCTCCATATTCTCAAATAATACTATGTGAGATTGTTCGCTTATTTCACTAGAAATGGTGCCTAATAAATCAGAATTACATTGATATATTTCATCAAACCGATTGAGTGCTTCCTGCTCTTTGCTTGTAATATTACCCAATCCATTTTTTCGTGTTAGCTTTTTTAAGACCCCCAGCTTGTCCTTAAGTTGCAAACGTTGTTCATCAGTTAAATTACTGTGCTGAAAAAGATGTAAAAAGTAGAGCCCTTCAAAGGAACTTATTTCAACGGGTAATTTGTTGAGTGTAATATCAAGCCCGTCTTTATATGATAACTGAGAAAGTGCTGCATGATTAGATTTTATTTTTTCGTTTAAATCAAATATCAATTTAAACTCTTCACTTAATGATTTTTTATCTGCAAATGATATTTCAATATCTATATAGATAGTTAAAAAATCATCAATATATTGGTTATATTCCCTTAACTTTATTGGATCTTGGACCAATTTTAAAACATCTGAATGATTAAAACCTTGCCCGCTCGGGAATAACTCAGACAAACGGCTTATAGACGGCTTACTTAGGTAGTGTATTTTTTCAGGCTGATGACTTAAAAATTCCAAAATTTCTTTTACTTCAATAGCCTGCTGCTTAACCCTCGTGGAGTTATCGTCAGAAAAAATTGAATCCCACATCTGAGCAAAATCACTTTCATTCTCAGCCTCACATATTTTATTAATTTTTTTACTGATAATGGGATCATATACTGCAACTTTTAATTTATCTTTATCAATACTTCCATCTTGTAATGTAAAAAAACCTTTTAAACAAGAATTTTCATTTATGTCAATATTTTCTATTAATAAATTACCTATGCTAATATCCTCAAGTAACGCCCTTATTCTATGCCTTATTTCAAAATTACTCTCCAAAAAAAATTTTGTATATACTCCATTTATTTTTAGCTTACTTGTTAACTCATCAAAAAAACTCACCTTCTCATCTTTAGTTAATAATGATTTTGTATCGGTTAAATACAGTGAAATACTTTCTGGGATTTTAAAATCATATCTTAACTTTAATTCATGTAGCGAGTTAGCATAGTTTTGTATATAACCAGGTTCAGGATGAAGATTATCTATTAATATCCACTGTTGTTTGGGTACTTTGAGTAACCGCTCTATGTCCCCATGTTCTAAGAAAAACTCCATTGTATTCGGGTTTAATTGAAGCAACAGTGTGCTATTAGGGGAGCTATTCAGGAGATCTTCCGCATATTTTTTCCCTACAACGCCCCTTCCTGTGCGAATAATAATTTTGATATTATCGTTATTTTTCTGCGAGTTAATATACACATTGTTTTTATTAATCATTAACCACAATGGTGATTCTAATATTCCAACACTCTCATATTCATGAAGTAACTCACGTCTAAAATCACTATTAAATAGAATGCTCTTCATGTTTAATTTATTTTTAAAAATAGCGTATGCATCATGATTAAAAGCCACTTTCTTAATCAAATCAATGTCGATTTTATACTCATTATTGGGTTCCCTAAAAATATCCATTGAAGTAGAGTGGTCATCTTTTATTAACTGCCATACGTCTAGCTCATCACGTCTTAATTCATCGATAAAATATAAACTAGCATGCTTACCATTAATATAGGCTTGTTGGTCAGTTTGGTTAATATTAACTTCTAACCGCCAATTTTTAGTCGATTGTTTTTCCCCTGCGAGATCATATGGCCACGTTATTTTTTTACTGTCACTCGTGACACCGATAAGCCGATTATACCCCACCACAGGAAGGTATATTCCCTGTTTAGCTAACTCGACACTTGCTCTGAAGACAAAATTTTCATTTACGCCCCCGCGGCCTAATTGGCAGCCAGCTAAGACAATCTTATTTGGTGGGTATGCTTTTAATACATGATTTTTAAGGTACTTCAGCCCTGCAATAAGTTGATTTGCTTGGTACCCTTCAAAGTAACTTTGTTGGTTGCGCCCTTTGTACTGTCCATGACCAATAACCGCCCAACGTATTTTCCCATTAACTTTGGTTTTTAAATCACCATGTAGTATCTTCCACTGTTCGTTTGCAACATCAAACTGTATGACAAGTGAGTTATCAGGGAATTTTGCTAATAACCGCCCCGTTGATTTAGCTGTTGTATCGTCACCGCCTATTTGGATTAAAACGTGATAATCATATATAGAGTCATTTATTGGCTTACTCATTAAATACTTGGAAGTTTTAAGTCTTGTGTATTCATCTATAGGGTTAAACCAATTGGATATATTTTTAAGCTCAGAGGATTGTTCCCCCACTAAGGGGTTTTCATCTAAGTGTTCCATCAAAAACATTAAATCTTCATCTTTATCAATTACGTTATCATTCGTTTTTTGATTATTTATATTTATCATCTAATTTTCCTTTCCATGTTAAATTAAAATCCATCATCAAATTAACAAGATTGCTGTATCAATAAAATATAAAAATAATAATTAAGATTAACTACAATTAAATATTGTTAATATAATTCTCCCATTGGAATATAAGCAATCAAATATATATAACTCTTAATTATTTAAAGTTATATTATGTTTACTTATAATTGTATGCATGTAATCATGAGGTTCGTTTCTACTTTCGACGAAGGTTACATATGAACAATTTCGAATTTTATAACCCTACTCGTATCATTTTTGGTGAAGGTAAAATCTGCGAACTTGATCGAGTTATCCCTAAAAATGCTAAGGTTCTTATTTTATTCGGCGGTGAAAGTGCAAGAAAAACAGGAACCTTAAGCGAAGTTGAACAAGCTTTAGGCTCTCGGACATTCGACCATTTTGGTGGGATTGAGGCTAATCCTCGTTATGAAACCTTGATCAAAGCCGTCGATAAAGTTGAAAAAGAAGGCTTTGATTTTTTGCTGGCTGTTGGTGGCGGTTCCGTCATTGATGGCGTTAAATTTGTCGCTGCTGCAGTAAATTATCCGGGCGATAAATGGGAAGTAGTCACAAACAAAGGCGCGACCATAAAAAATGCGCTGCCTTTTGGGACTGTATTAACATTACCTGCAACCGGTTCTGAAATGAACAAAGGTTCTGTGATCACTCGTGAAGAATTACATTCTAAACTTGCGTTTATGAGTGACCACGTGTTCCCTCAATTTTCTATTCTTGACCCAGTAAAAACCTATACATTACCCGCTCGCCAAATCAGTAATGGTGTCGTTGACGCTTTCGTTCATGTTATTGAACAATATTTAACGTATCCAGTAAATGCTTACGTACAAGATGCATTTGCGGAAGGCTTATTAAAAACATTAATCGAAATTGGGCCTAAAGCGCTTGAGGCTCCAAAAGATTATGATCTTCGGGCCAATTTAATGTGGACTGCCACATTAGCTTTAAATGGTTTAATTGGTGTCGGTGTGCCACAAGACTGGTCTACACATATGTTAGGCCACGAAATCACGGTCTTATATGGCTTGGATCATGCACAAACTCTTGCCATTGTTCTTCCATCCATGCTGACAGAAAAATTACCACAAAAACAGGCCAAGTTAGTGCAATATGCCGAACAAGTTTGGGGGATTACGACAGGTTCAGAACAAGAGAAAGCATTAAAATCCATCGAGTTAACCCGAGCATTCTTTGAAAAAATGCAAGTAGGCACACGCTTTAGTGACTACCAGCTCACTCACGATGTTGTTGAACCATTAGTAAAAAGCTTAGAAGCTCACAGTATGACAAAATTAGGCGAGCACCAAGATATTAATTTGGAGGTTAGCCGTCGCGTATATACGGCTGCTTTATAATTTTTATCTTCTTCGAAAAGGTGCAAAATTGCACCTTTTTCCTGTTTTTCATCTGACCTCCTAAATTCATCGATAATTACAATAGCATATAACGTTTTATTGGCCTGATTGTATTTCATATCCCCAGATATTTAATTGAAAATGGTACATTAGCATTAGCAAAATATCGTTTTCAGTTTTGAGCATTATTCACCATATCTCACCACTGTAATTTTAGATATTTTATAGCTTACAAATAATCCGAAACAAATATATAACAACAATTAATAAGCTAGGTAGTGGGCCATGTTATCTAAATTTAATATATCAAACAGTGCATTACTTGCATCGTCACTGCTCTTAACGATTGGCCGTGGTGCAACATTACCCTTTATGGCTATTTACTTAACCCGTGAATATAAAATGGCTATTGATATTGTCGGTGTTGCAATGTCAATGGCTATGGTGGTCGGTGTTTTATTTAGCATGGGCTTTGGCATGCTAGCTGATCGTGTTGACAAAAAACGCTGCATGTTATCTGCAGTTATCGCTTTTATTTGTGGGTTTATTGCAATACCTATCGTTAATAATGCAATTCTCGTCATTATTTTCTTTTCGCTAATAAATTGCTCTTATTCCGTGTTCTCAACGGTACTAAAAGCGTACTTTGCCGATACCCTTACGGTTGCATTAAAAGCAAAAATATTTTCCTTAAATTATACATTCATTAATATTGGCTGGACCGTTGGGCCCCCTATTGGTACTTGGTTATTAATGTATAGCATTAACCTACCATTCTATTTAGCTGCAATTTCTGCCGCTTTCCCAATATTCTTTATACAGAGGTTTGTGCAGAGCATAAAACCAATACCTTTAGAAGAAGGACAGAACCGTAAATGGAACCCTGTCGCTATGCTAAGAGATCAAGTCCTAGCATGGTTTATTTTATCCACTTTCTTAGGCTCATTAGTTTTCGGTACTTTTACGACTTGGATATCGCAGTATGCCATTACCGTTGCTAACAGCGATTTTGCACAAGTGGTTATTGGCGTTATTTTACCAGTGAATGCGATTGTCGTAGTAACTTTGCAATATACGGTTGGCAAACGGATCACGCCAGATAATTTAAGAAAATTAATGACATTAGGTAGCCTATTTTTCATTTTAGGATTGGCAACCTTTATGTATTCCCATGAAAATTTATACCTTTGGGCTCTTGGCGCCTTTATATTCACTCTAGGTGAGTTAATCTATGCCCCTGGAGAATATATGTTAATTGATAGTATTGCCCCAGACGGAATGAAGGCCAGTTATTTTTCAGCTCAATCTCTAGGGCTACTTGGTGGTGCATTTAATCCGATGTTAACAGGTGTTGTACTCACGGAACTTCCACCCTATTTAATTTTCATTATTCTTATGTTTGTTACGTTTTTAGCCTGGCTATCCATGTTAAATGGAATGCGTTTAAGAAAAAAACAAATACTAATTGCTCAATAGCACTTTTTCTCCACTAAAAAATAATCTTAGTGGAGAAAAGCAATCAATCTACAGCCTCTTTTTTCTCTCTTGTTGGTAAAACTAAATAAATAGCTGTACTTAACAATACAATAATTATGATTACAGAAGTAACCATTAGACCTTTTGAAAAAAACAAAGAAAATATCGGTAATGCAGATAGTAGAACCAAGTTGTTAACACTCTCGGATATAGACAGAATAAAACCTTTATTCTCTGCACTTTTTCTTGCTAACATTGCTGTACTTATCGGTGATGCCAGACCCAACATCCCCCCTAAAACAGCTAAACATAATCCATGACCAATTAACGGAAGCCACCCACTGAGAAATAAGATAATCGTTACCATAATTATTAAAATAATAACCACGAGTTTTGCATTATTTGATATTTTAAGTTTTTCAATTTTTGTAACTAAACCATTACCACATAATAGTCCAATCCCAAATAGTCCCATTAAGCTACCAACCTCTACACTTTCTAAGTGAGATCGTTGCCTTAATATTTCACCAGCAAGCAAAAACATGCAAACTGACACGCCATTCCATATGCCTTTAGCTAATATGAACCTGACAATACCTACGTGCTTAATCGCTTTAAACGATAATTTTCTTCCGATCGTTTTTTGAGAGTGCGGTAGTGTAAATAACGCTATGATAAATACCAATAAGCATCCTACAGCGGTATATACAAATGAGGCATACCAAGCAAAATATTGAACTAATATTCCAGCAACAATAGGCCCCGTAATAATACCTACCGTCATTCCCATCATAATGCTTCCCATTGCTGCAGCTTGCTTTCTTTCACTAACTGCATCAGCAATAAGGGCAAAAATAACTGGGACAAGCGCTGCTGATGCCAATCCACCGAATCCCCTTAAAACTAGAGCAATCAATAAATTAGGTGAGAAAATGATAGCTAAACTGTCGAGTGATAATAACAAAAGAGCTATGAGCACAATTTTACGCCTATCGATTCTATCCGATAAAAAACCAATAATAGGAGCAGCCAAGGTATAGGACAAAGCATAAGCTGATATCAACCAAGTAATTTGTTCAGGTCGAACATTAAACACAGTCGCTAACGGCGATATAATAGCCGACAACATAAATTCTGCGGTACCAACAAGGTATACCGCTACTGCGGATAAAAGCAGCAAGTAATGAGTGGAAATCATAATTTTCTCGTTTTTTCACATACATTAAATCTCCCAATCATTATTATGATTGGAGTTATTGTCATTTGTTTTTTTAAAGAAATTGAGGGAATGTTTTGGCAATGAGTTGCAGGATGCAAGTGGCATTTAACCACTGGAAATATTGAGATAATGGATTGAGGCAGTAAATTAGAAGATAAGCGTGAAGAGACAGCCATTAAACCTTAAATTTTAATTAAATTCAACTAACCTATAAAAAAGTTGAATCTACAGCATCTACTCTTTAGGCACTTTAAACTCAGAAAAGCCAAATATTAACCAATTTTATTATTCCTATGTATATAAATACGTAATACCCTCTATATAAACAGGCTAATTCCTACTATTAATCGATGATTACCCGCCTCCATATCAAAAAAAACTCTCATTAGCTATTTTATAATGCACAAACAATAACAAGATAGATGCTTCCAGACTTGGTTATTAAATTAATTGAAAAGAACAGTTTATTTAATGATTAGATTAAAGCATGTTTAAGCTAACGGAAGGTATATAAACATGAATATCACGACTCGATTGAAATTTGTTTCATTTCTGCAATTTTTTATCTGGGGATCATGGCTAGTTACGTTCGCGTCTTATCTCTTCAATACATTGCATTTCAAAGGCGGTGAAATTGGCCTAATTTTTAGTACATTAGGCATTTCAGCTTTATGTTCACCAATTATCATTGGATTTATTGCAGATAAAATTAACAACCGAAAGCTTGTTTACGTTGCATCACATATTATTTCTGCTGTATTTTTGATTGCAATGGCTCATAGTGATTCAATAACCCTGCTATTTATTATGACATTAGTTCATCTAATGTTTTATATGCCCACGATTTCTGTTTGTAATAGTATTGTTTTTGAAATGTTGAGTGCAAAAAAACTCGATTCTGATATCTATTTTCCAAAAATACGCGTTTACGGTACCGTAGGCTTTATTGTCGCTATGTGGACAATTAGCTTATTAAAATTGGAAATGAGTTTTTATCAATTATATGTCGGTGCAATTGCATCAGTTATACTCAGTATTTTTTCTGTGTTCTTTATTTCCACGCAGAGCTGTAAAGTTGAGAAAAAGAGAGAAAAATCCAGCTTTAGTTGCCAAAATATTATTCTTCTGTTTAAAAAAGGGAGAGTGGCGGTATTCTTATTTTTTGCCATGCTATTAGGATCCGTCTTACAAATTACCAATACCTTTGGTGTTCCCTTTTTACAAGATATGGCATTAATGCCTGAAGCGAGAGGCTCTATTTTTTCTGAATATCCCACTATCTTTTTATCAATATCGCAATTTTCTGAAATCATCTTCATTTTGCTTTTACCTCTGTTACTCAAAAAATTCAAAATTGAAACCATTTTATTCATGAGTATGATTGCGTGGATTTTACGACTTGGTTTATTTGCTTATGGTGATTTCACAGCAATTGGTACCATCGCTTTATTCTTATCTATGGTTGTATACGGCTGCGCATTTGATTTCTTTAATATCGCTGGCGCGTTATTTTTGGAAAAGGAAATTGCTGCTGAATTCCGTTCAACAGCGCAAGGTGTATTCACCACATTAGTTAACGGTTTTGGGACTTTTTTAGGAGCTGTATTATGTGGTTGGGTTATCGAGCTTAATACCGTCAATGGTATAGTAGATTGGAAAACCTTTTGGATGATTTTTACAGGTTACACTGCCAGTTTTACGCTTCTCTATGTTATTTACTTATTCTATTCTAAAAATAGTCATTCGAATACAAATAGTTAATGGCTATTACTCCCCTTATTCATGTAGCATATTGACCGAGTAAGGGGATTCCTATTATCTCAAATAGGCGAGTTTGAAATAGTCACATTCGGGTTACTCTTCATTTTCTAGTACTATTTAGTTAATTATTATCTACCTTATACTTAGCTTCTTTTAGCAATAGCGCTTGTTTCCGGTCAATACCCCAACGATAGCCTGAAAGGTCACCATTACTCTTAACCACTCTGTGACAGGGAATAGCGACAGCTAACATATTTGCACCGCAGGCGTTCGCTACCGCTCTAACGGCATTAGGCTGACCTATCTTCTCTGCAATATCAGCGTAACTGACTGTTTCTCCAATAGGGATCTTTTGTAAAGTTTGCCAGACACGCTGTTGAAATGCGGTACCTTGGATATCAAGTGGCAAGTTTAAACCAATTTCAGGTGCCTCGATAAAGCCAACCACTTGGGCTACCAATAGTTCAAAGTCACCATCTCCCCCTATCAGCTCTGCTTTTGGGAATTTGTCTTGTAAATTATTCAGTAATTGTTCAGGGTCGTCTCCTAATAAAATTGCACAAACACCTATCGGACTTTGTGCAACGAGTAGTGTCCCCAATGAGCAAGCCGCAAGAGCAAAATAAATTTTATTACCACCGCCACCTGATTTCCATTCACTTGGTGTCATACCTAATCGTTTAGATGAAACTTCATAAAAGCGACTATTTGATTGATAACCCGCATCATAAATAGCATCAGTAATTCGTTTTTTTTCTTGAAGTCGTTGTTGCAAGGTTTTATGGCGAAATGCATCTGCATAGGCTTTTGGTGTTAACCCGGTTTGTGCTTTAAATAAACGATGTAAATGGTAACGACTCATACCGATATAATCAGCTAAACTTGCCAAACTCACTGCTTGCTCCTGCTGTTCAATATAACGGCAAGCTTTTTCAATTTGTTCTTGATAAAATTGGCTTAATCGTGAGGTCTCTGCACGAAAGCGTTTTCCAGCACGATAGCCTTGTTCAATCGCTTGCTGCTCACTATCAAAAAACTCAACGTTATTTCTATTTGGTAAACGCCCAGCAGCAGACGGATGGCAATAAATAGCAGAGGTTCTTACACCGTAAACAAAGTGACCATCTGCAGCTTTATTCCTTTCAACCACCGCTTGCCATCTCTGTTCTGGCGTATTCCACAAATTTTTAGTTGTCATCATGTCGTCTTTCTTTAGTTAATTGCATTAATTATGACAAACTACAATTGCAAAAAACTCCGAACATTGCTTTTTAATTCACTTTCTATCCGTTAAGCGATTAGTTATAACCAATTGAATTATATTGATTAATTAAATTCATAAAAAGAATTCAACAAAAATGAACCATACTACTGGTATTGATTTCCCAGCTCTCTTTGTGCAATACGTTTTTTAAATCCCGTTAACGTCATCCCTGTATGCCGTTTAAAATAGCGACATAAATAGGATGTATCTTCAAAATTTAATTCATCAGCAATTTGCTTAATGGACAGATTACCAACTTCTAATAATGCTTTTATTTCTAGAATAACTTGCCTATCAATTAATACTTTTGGCGGGTCATTAAAGAAACTTTGACTAATCTTAGACAAGTAAAATGGCGTAATAGACAATTTTTCAGCATAGAATTTTACTTCTTTATATTGTTTACAGTAAATTGTAATTAAGTCCCAAAAACGCCAGCATAGTTGCTCTTGGCGGCTTTTATTTTCTGGTTTACTAAATGTGTGTTGAATATGATAATTAATTTCTAAAAATAAATTTTGCAAATGATTTTTTAACTGTAATAACCCATGTTCGCCCCAGTTATGCACTATCGCTAGCAGAATATATCTCCAGTTTTCAAGCAGTTCCACTTTTCCTAATGGTGTTGAAATAACAGGAAAGTCATTCAAAAAAGCAAACAGTTGACGTGGTAATGCATAAGCAATTTCTGTTGCTAGCTTTTTATCAATCAACCAATATTCCAAACGAAATTTGCGTGATTTGGCTTGTAGCATAGCAAAGGAATCATCGTACAAAACGATTATGTCGTTTTTTCGTACGGAATACCGTTTGAAATTAATATTGAATACTGCATATCCTTGCTTGCACACACAAACCGCCACATAAGATGTTTTAATCGGTTTAAATTGCATTTCATCCATATTGCTTTCACCAATCCGAATGACTTCAGGCAAATCAATTTGATAATTTTTAAAATGTAGCATGATCGTTGTACTTTAATTTGCGCCATATCGCACTACCATAACAGATAAGTTGCCATAATTACCTAAAATGAACAAATTATGCCCTTATTTTATTTCCATAAATACCTAAAATAGCTTTCAAGTTAGGAGATGCCATAATGAGGAGCTGATAAAATGGTTCTTACAACAAATAGGTTAGTATTGCGTCCTTGGCAAGAAACAGATGCCGCTGATTTATATTTCTATGCAAAAGATGAAAGAATTGGCCCAATCGCAGGTTGGCCTGCTCACAAAAACGAAGAAGAGAGTCTTTCTATCATCAAGAATATTTTTATGCGTGATGAAATTTACGCTGTAACGTTAAAAAATGAGAACAAAGCTATTGGCTTGATTGGTTTATCATTCAGCCATGAAAGTAATTATTCTATTGGTGAAAATGATGCAGAAGTTAGCTATTGGATAGGTGTACCGTTCTGGGGTAAAGGTATTATTCCAGAATCAATTAACGCCATCATGCACCATGCTTTCACTGATTTGAAATTAGATAATTTGTGGTGCGGTTACTTTCAAGGCAACGAACAATCTAAAATTGCTCAAGAGAAATGTGGTTTCAAATACTATGCAACTCTTGGACCAAAATTTATTGAATTAATTGGTGAAACTAAAACAGAAGATATTAGTAAAATAACGGCTAAAGAGTGGCAAGCTCGACAGTAATATTTGATTCTATCTGTACATATGGCCAGCATTTATCTGTTTGGCCTTTTTCTTATTAATTTATTGTCACAACTCATTTCAAACTACATAAAATTATTCTACCGTGTTCCTATTGATGCTATGATTTTTCAATAATTATAAAATTCATATTTTCTCTCAGATCACAGGTAAACACATGCAGGACTATGGTATTTGGACCGTTATCACTCCCATTGTGACTATAATATTGGCGATATTAACTCGCCAAGTCATGCTTTCATTAATGTTAGGAATACTCGTTGGTTTTACTGTCATTCATGACCACAACGTATTATTAGGTGTTCAAGGTACCGTTGATGGTATTATTGATACATTTTCATCTGCAGGGAATACGCGAACAATTGTCTTTATGGTTATGATCGGTGGGATCATGAGGCTTGTTGTGGTTACCGGTGGTGTTCGTGCGTTAGTTCAGTTACTTACCAATAAGACAAAATTAATTAAAAACCGTAAATCTACCCAGTTGCTTGCCATCATCATTACTTCTCTTATTTTTATTGAAAGCTCAATTAACCAATTAGTCGCCGGCGCCTCAACTAAAAATCTAGCACGGCAATATGGTATTGCCCCTGAAAAAATGTCCTATATTATCCAAACAGCGTGTGTTTCTGTTTGTTCCTCGGCCATCATCAATGGTTGGGGAGCGGTAATCATGGGGTTAATTGGGGTGCAAATATCCCAAGGACTGATTCAAGGCGAGCCTTTTGATATTTTAATTACTTCGATTGGATACAACTTAATGGCATGGCTATCCATTCTAACTATCCTATTCTATGTATTTACTAACGTTTCATGGGGTCCCATGAAAAAAGCGGAAGAAAAGTATCAACAGAATTTTATTGCTGGAAATATATCTCAATTACAAAGCCAAGATAGCGAAGAAGAGATTATTGACCATCCTAATGCTCATTCCTCATTAAACTTTTTTATTCCTATTTTATCGACGGTGTTAATGGTACCTATTGCTCTGTATATTACAGGCGACGGTGACTTTAGCAAAGGAAGTGGATCGACATCCGTATATTGGGGTGTCATGTTTGGTACCGTAGTTTCTTTCTGTTGGTTTATCGGCCGACGTCTATTAAATATTGATGCATTTTTCAAAGAGTTGTTTATCGGTTATGCCAACATGCTAAAAATTAGCTCAATTATGATTTTAGCATTCTTAATGGGTAATGTTTCTGCAGAATTAAATACTGGTGCTTATATTGCTGAAGTTACTCAAGGGGTTATGCCTCCAGGGTTTTCTATTGGCTTTATCTTTATTATTAGCGCTATTATGTCTTTAGCTACAGGTACCTCTTGGGGAACTTTCGCTATAATGATCCCTATCGGCGTCCAATTAGGCCTGTCAGTAGGAATGCCTGTAGAATATATGATAGGTGCAGCAATTTCTGGCTCAATATTTGGTGATATGACCTCTCCAATCTCTGCGGATGCTATTGTTGCTTCAATGGCGACAGACTGCGAACATATTGAACATATCCGAACACAAATGCCTTATGCTCTTGTAACGGCCAGTGTTGTACTTGCTATTTACCTTTATCTTGGTTTCTCTTATTAATTATTGGGAGTTTAGATGTCTCTTCAACAACAATTAGCACAGTTTAAAAAAATAGATTTACTTAACGCATCGACTCCTCTTAATCGATTAAATAATTTATCGCATAAGTTTGGCCGTGAGATCTATATCAAGCGTGATGATATGACCCCTCTTGCTATGGGGGGAAATAAATTACGTAAACTCGAATTTTTAATGGCCGATGCATTAGCCAAAAATGCAAAGATTATTGTTACTGCGGGAGCAATTCAATCAAACCATGTCCGCCAAACTGCGGCTGTTGCTGCCATGTATGGGCTTGAGTGTGTCGCTTTGTTAGAAAACCCAATTCAAAGTGATAACCCTAACTTTCTACATAATGGTAATAAACTATTAACTGACTTATTTGGCACTCGCTGTGTCATGTGTGATGAATTAACCGACCCGCAATCTCAAATGGAAGCACTAATTGAAACACTGTCTCTAAAAGATGCCTACATTGTCCCTGTGGGTGGGTCAAATACATTAGGTGCTTTAGGCTATATTCAGTGCGCTATTGAAATAGCTCAACAGAAACCAGCACATATTGAATTTGACAAAGTGATTGTTGCCTCTGGGAGTGCTGGAACGCATGCAGGCCTTGCCATTGGTTTACAAGAACTATTACCGCAAAGTCAAGTAATTGGCGTAACCGTTTCAAGAAAGCAACAAGACCAGGCCCCTAAAGTTGAAAAATTGCAATCCGAACTGGCTCAATGGTTGTCTCTAGATAAAACCCCAAAGGTACAGCTATGGGATAACTTTTTTGCTCCAATGTATGGAATGCCAAACCAAAAAGGCCTCGCCGCAATCAACTTATTAGCGCAGCAAGAAGGTATTTTATTAGACCCCGTTTATACGGGTAAAGCCATGGCTGGGCTAATTGATTACTTAGAAAACGCTGAAGAAAAAACACCCATTCTATTTATTCATACAGGTGGAGCCCAAGCGTTATTTGCTTACTCAGATATTAGCCAAACAATTAAATAATCATTTTCAGATAAAAGGGTTAGATTGCCCTTTTATCTTCCCCCTAGTACCAAGAATGCTCTACTTTTCCTCTTCTATAACATTTATCAATTGATTGCTATACACTGATAAAGCTCAGGAGAATATGTTTATAAACCAAGTTCCTCTTACATTAAGAAAAGCGACAAAATATAACGCTTTATTGCTCAATAATATCTTGAATATATTATGAGCAAAACACTTTAACTGAATATATTGTCACTATAGGATATTCATGAAAAATACAATTCTTATCACTGGTGCGACAGGTCAGGTTGGTCACTACCTCGTTCAATCATTACAGGAAAAAGGCTATCATGATGTTGTTTTAGCCGTTAGAGACGCCGCTAAATTAAAAAATACATCTTATCGCACTGTGTTAATGGATTATGATAAGCCAGATACTATTGAAACCGCTTTACAAGGTATCGACTCTGTTTTCATGATGACAGGATATACCATTGATATGCTTGTACAAAGCAAGGTTTTTGTTGATATCGCAAAAAAATCAGCCGTGAAATATATCGTGCATTTAGGTGCATGTGGGGACGATGACGCGCAAGTGGCACATTGGGCATGGCACCAACTTATTGAACGCTATATTGAATGGTCAGGAATACAATTTACTCACCTTCGCCCCGAATCTTATATGCAAAACTTATTGGGTTACCAAGGGGATGAGAACTTGCAAAAAGGTGTCTTGCGCTCTTATTTTGGCAATGCGGTACTCAGTTGGGTAGACTGTGCTGATGTTGCTGAACTTGCGGCTTATTGCTTACTTAACCCGCAACAGCACGCAGGCCAAATTTATCGCCTTGGTTATGAAAATAGAAATTACACACAAATAGCTGAGTTATTAACAGAAGAGTTGGGGATCCCTTTCAGCTATCAGGCAGAAAATCCCGATGAATTCTGGCAACATGCCCTTAAAAATAATTTAGAGCTCGCCTATATGAAAAGTATCTATGACCATTATGTAGATTTTACTAATGGAACATTAGACCGCTCAGGAATGGTTTTCGATAATTTTCAAAAATAACAGGCAAAGCACCGACATCACTTAAAGAATTTATTTTGAAGCACCAAGAACAATTTAAATAAACGTAAAATAGGCCTCTACTTGGCCTATTTTTATATTAATTTTTACTCACAGTCAGCATTCCCAAAATGATTAATATTCCGCCAATGAAGATCACCGTGCTGATTTGCTCATCTTCGAAACATCGTGATTAATCAGTGCTATTCAGCAATTGGTAAGTGATTACGTATAAATATTGCTCGTTTGGGTAAATCTCTTTGATAAGCGTTTTCAACGTCTCTAGACTCATGGCTTCTTGCTTAGCATGGTATTCAGAAATGTCATCATAAGAAATTGGCTCTACCGACAATATTTTAATATCAGTATAATATTCACCTGTTTCCAGCGCGTATACCTTCACAATAGTCCCAGGAATATAGTGGCTTTCGCTTTTATCACGGATAGTGATAATTTTTTTACCGGAAACCACCAGTGGAAGTAGACGCTCAAAAAAGGTTATCGTGTCAGGGGCGTTATTCATAATATTTCTCTTATTTCTTATGCAATACCTTTGTTAGGAGCCCCTATTTTCTTATAAACCTAATAAATTGCAATAAAATGGTTCTTTTTGTGCTTCTAATTTTACGAACACTATAGTGATCAATCAGTCTTATATACAATCAAACTATAAAATATTATCTACTACAATAAATTGAGTACACATAATGAATAACAATGAAAATTTATTCTATCAACAAGAGCACTATTTTTGGTCTGCAATATGTGCGAATGCGGTGAAAATCAGCAACCAAACTAGCGCTTATTTTTCTGAGCTACCATTACCTATATTTAATTATATTTATCTCCACCAAGGCGCCCTCATTTCAGATTACGAAAAGGCCGAAGCGTTATTCAAACAGCAAGCTAAACCTTATGTATTGGTTGTTCATGACCAGGTGCTTTCAGTATTTGAGACGGAAATAGCAACACGCGGATTAGTCGCAGATGGTGAATCAACCGCGATGATTTTGCCGCAAGAGGTTTTATCACAATACAATTCACCACCACAGCTTAGTTCTGGTTTTCAGGTAGTGTTGAGCAATAATCAACTTAAAGATTGGGCTCAGCCTTTAATTACGGCATTCCCTGTCGATTCTGATACAGATGATTCAACGGTTACCGACGAGTATATTCGGTACCATCAAAGAGCCCTTGATAAGCAAACTAATATGGTGCACTTAGTCTTATTTGCAGATCAGCAACCAGTTTCAACCTTAACTATGACATTTAATAATCAAACAGCTCGACTTGATGATATTGGCACTGATATTCAATACCAAGGTAAAGGGCTCGCGACTTTACTTATTAAACATGCGCTATCCCTTTGCCATCAGCAAGGGATTAAACAGTGTGTATTAGAGTCATCCAGTGATGGTTTGTCTATTTATAAAAAGCTGGGTTTTGAACCTATATTTAATTACTACAGCTATATTGCAGAGTGATTTTATTGAACGCATCTTAATAACCAAGATACATAATTGTACAGGGTGATATCATAGTTGGGAGTCACCCACTAATATATCCACTTTATTTTGTCACCATTTGGTACCAATCTTGAATATCCGCCACAATGTGTTCAGTATGTAACTGCCCATCTTTATCTTTAAAAAAATGGTCTAAATCTTGATATGCTCGGTAGCTGACATGGGGATTACGGATTTGTTTCATCATATTATCTGTACCATGAGCATCCACGTTGGTATCCGTCATCGTTTGTATCACCAAATGTGGTGTTTTAACTGACTGGATAAGTTCTAAATTGTCAATGGTGAGCATCTCATACCACCATCTTGAGCCATGGCCGCTGACAAATTGGTCGTTATTTAATTGTTTTTGTTTTACTGCCTCTGCAAATTGTTTAAAACCTTCTTTTGAGTTTGCAACCTCTTCTTTAGGTGTATTATTTTCAATACTGTACAATACGTCATTGATAAAATATTGACCACCAACATTCAATGCAACGGATGCGGTAATAAAGTTTTCTTGAGCAACAATTAAATTAGTCACCAACGCACCTTCACTTCCGCCTAATAGCACGATGTGTTGGTAATCATTTTTCAATTGTTTTAATACCACGATATAATTATTGGCGCGTTCTAATGGCGAGTCTTTCGACATATAGTCAACAGGACATTCTTCTTCCGAAGCTTCTTCATCTTTAGTCCCCACATAATTGTTTAGCCCTGTTTTTTCAACTAATAAAATATCATTATCAGGGAATACAGCACCGAAATTTTTCAACATATTGGGATTATTAATAACACTTTTACAATCAGAACCCTGTAATAAAACTAATAAATCCTTTGATTTTTCTGCTTGCTTTTGGATTAAGTAATAGTTTATTTCTTTGCCCGCTAGGTGAAGAGTTTGCATATTCACAGGTAAATCCTGAGCAAATACACTTAACGAATAAGTTGAAAATAACAGAGCAGCAATTTTAAATTTCATCATACACTCATTATGTTTTACAAGAGCCTTTCGACGACATTATATTACGTTTTTTATAATAAATAATTACCTGTTATTCCCTCCCCCTCCATCATTGTGCATATAAATGATTCTATCGAACAAACATTGGTTCAACATATCATTTCGACACCACAAATGGAGCTACGAACGGTAGGTTCAGGTAAAATACTCTGTGCTGAAGATTATATTAGTGAAAAGCCCGAGCATTGTGCGATGGCTATCGCACAAAATGCCCTTACAACGATTAAAAATTCATTTATAGGTAGTCATACGTTAAATTTTGAAAACGCTTTCATAGGAATGCGACCTATGCCTAAAGATGAAATGCCAATTGTCGGAAAAGTTGCTGATTTCGAAGGTTTATATATTATCAGTATGCACGCTGCGATCACGCTAGCGCCTTTGATATGCCAATTGGCTCAAGATGAAATCTTGCATGGAATAGAACAAGCTGCCCTTGGCCCATATCGATTAACTCGTTTTGCATCAGGTAACTGACAAATGAATATTCCGTTGTACTATTTAAGACATTACCAATCCATTGAAAAAACGTTTTGGACATCTATTTGTGAACATAGTATCCAGATTGCACAACACACAATTTGCTATTTAACGCCCCTTAATTCGCCGGCGTTTAACTTCATTTATTTGCAGCCTGACTCGACCAGTCACGCCTTTATGCAGGCTCACAACCTGTTTGTTTCACAAAAGAAAAATCATACCTTAGTGATCCCCGAAGAGATGCTCCCGCAGGTGGTTAATGAAGCCGAATCTTTAGGGTATAAACGTGACAGCGTCACCACCGCGATGGCATTAACCTTAGCGAAGCAAAATGAAGTTGAACTGCCTGATAACCAAGTCGATATCGTCTTAGCGAATCACGATTTGTCATTATGGGCAAAACCGCTGGTTTCTGCATTTTATCTGTCTGAAGAACACGACCAGGTTATTCAGGAATATGTGCGTTATCATGAAGATGCACTACAGCAAGGCGCTCCTCAGTTTCACCTTGTGTTACTCGTCAATGGCGAGCCTGCGACCTCAATGACTGTGACGATTGAAGGAACGTTAGCCCGTTTTGATGATATTGGGACTGAGCCAAGCCACCAAGGTAATGGTTACGCTTCACAACTCATTGATTACGCACTTGCATTTTGCCGCCAGCAAGGCGTAGAGCACTGCTTCCTAGATGCATCTGAAGCAGGTTTTGACCTATATAAAAAATTTGGCTTTGAGCCACTGTTTCGCTACATCAATTATGTTTGGTGCAAGTAATTTACAGCGATTCCGTTACTTGTAGATGCATCTAATCTGGAACTATTGCTCAGGCAATGGTTCCACTTTCAGTCATTCCAAATCAACCCTAATAACAAAATCCGTCTGATGTTTACATATGAAAATTAATATTATTGGCACGAGTGGCAGCGGTAAAAGTACCCTTTGCCAGCAACTTTCTTTGTTATTAAATGTCCCTTCTATTGAGTTAGATAGCTTATATTGGCTAGCAAATTGGCAAGGTTCTTCGGATGATGAGCTTAACCAGAAACTCACCTCTGCATTAAATAAAGCGGGATCTGGCTGGGTCCTTGATGGCAACTATACACGGACTCAACCTATTAAATGGAAAGAGGTTGATATGGTGGTCTGGTTGGATTACTCCTTGCCTCGAACCCTTTATCAGTCAATTACGCGCACATTATCACGCATTCATTCTGGACAGGAGTTATGGGAACATACAGGCAATAAAGAATGTTGGAAAAATGCTTTTTTCAGCCGTGATTCGATAATTTTGTGGCTGCTAAAAACTTACTATCCAAATAAGAAAAGAAACTTAGGTCATATGGCTAATATCAACTTACGCCATATTCAGTTTGTTCGGCTCACTTCTCCAAAAGAAACAAATTTATTTTTGCAACAGATGAAAGCTCAAGTTTCAGGGTAAAGAAACATCTCGGTAGTCATAAAGACCACCGAGACAGTATTTTACTCAGCGATTAAAGCTCATCACATGCTGTTTTTAACATCGCAGTTTGTTGGAATTTTTCAATTCCTAACTCAATCAATCGGCTGATTAATTGCGGGTATGTCATACCACCTTGCTGCCACAATTTTGGATACATACTGATATTTGTAAAGCCAGGCAATGTGTTGATTTCATTGATGACTACATCATTGTTTTCCGTTAAGAAAACATCTACACGGGACATGCCACTGCAATTTAGTGCACGGTACGCAGATAAGGCAATCTCACGTATTTTATCACTTACTGCATCATCTAATTGCGCAGGAGCCACGACAGAAGCGCCATTTTCATCAATATATTTAGTGTGGTACGCATAGAAACTGTCGTGTAATACGATTTCACCACAAGGGCTGGCAAGCGGTTCTTCATTACCCAATACGGCGCACTCAATTTCACGCCCTTTTACTGCGCTTTCAATAAGGACTTTCATATCAAATAAGAAGGCAAAATCCAATGCCGCGTTAAATTCCGATTCAGTGCTGACTTTACTGATCCCAACGGACGAGCCTTGGTTCGCCGGTTTAATAAATAGCGGTAAGCCTAATTGCGCCACGGTTGCTTCATATTCAGTTGTTGCACGTTCATTTTTGAGCACTGTTATAAATGGAGCAATATTTAAGCCTGCGTCTCTAAGTAGTCTTTTGGTAACGTCTTTATCCATGCAGGCAGAGGAGCCTAAAACACCTGGGCCTACAAATGGCAAATTCGCCATGCGCAATAACCCTTGCAGCGAGCCGTCTTCGCCTAAGTTACCGTGAACAATAGGAAAAATAACATCGATTTGTGGCAATGGCTTGGCATCTTCTAACGAAATAAATTGCTCGCTCGTTTTACCTGGAACAAGTGCGATGGCTCGCTTAGGCGTATTTAACGCAATACGAGAGGGATCATCACCATGCAATAAATAATCAGATTCGTTATATTCATGCCATTGCCCTTCTTTATTAATCCCCAAAAGGCATACATCAAATTTATTGCGATCTAACCCATTGATAATATTTTTAGCGGACTGTAGTGAAACTTCATGTTCTGTTGATCGACCACCAAAAATAACACCGACTCGTATTTTGCTCATTATTTGCTCCGACATAAAACACCAAACCTAGCCGAGAAATATAGCATGCAAAGAAAAGGTTATGGCATAAATTATTTATTTTTCATTAAGACTCGCTGGCTTTATAACCAAACCTTCTTTTTTTGATAGCTAATTATCTTTTATCTATCAGAGTTTCAATACTGATATTCACCTGTTCAATTAGCCACTGCGTAAAAATAGCCGCTGCACTACCTTGCTCAACAGGTTTCGATGACAATAAATAGTACGCTGAATTATCTTCAATAAAACCATATGGCGCGGCTAATTGTTTCGATTGTATTTCGTCGGCAACCATCAAAAATGACGCGAGAGCCGCCCCTTGCCCAGCTAAGGCCGCTTGAATACACAAGTAAAAATGCTCATATGTAATCGTTTTACTATTTTTAAGATCTATTTCTTTTATACTTTGCCAAGTTTCCCATGCATTAGGCCTAGAGGTGGTTGATAGCAGTGCTATATGATTAACGTTTTTCTTAAAATCAAGTTCAGGCCGAACCACAACGCCCATTCGTTCTGCACACACTTTTACCGCGAAAAGATTGTCATTCCATTTAAAATCATTACGCCTCAATGCTAAATCAACATTCGTTTTTGTGAAATCAATGACACCACCAGCCGCGACTAAATGTACCGTAATATGAGGATATTGCTGATAAAAATGCGTAAGTCGAGGTATTAACCATTTCATTGCAATGGTTGGCTCACAAGATAAGCTAACAACATCCGGAAATGCGCTGTTTTTTATCTTTTCAACCCCTTCTTTGAGTTGCTCAAATATCGCACTAGTGGTTTGTAACAATATCTGGCCGTTCGCTGTTAAAAAAACAGCACGGTTCCTTCGTTCGAATAACTCAACACCAAGGTATTCTTCTAATAAACGAATTTGTCGGCTAATTGCGCTGTGAGTCACATTCAGCTCATGTGCCGCTTGCACAAAACTGCCTGCTTTTGCCGCAGTATCAAAAAAACGTAATGACGTTAATGGTGGTAGTTTCATATATATATAGGTAACGAAAACTGACAGATTTTTGTCAGGATAAATCGCTTTTTAGTTTTATTCAATCTATTGATAATAAAAACAATAAATAAACAAACATTTTCAAAAAAAACACATTTTTGGTCTGTTTTTATTACCTTTTAGGAAATTAATATGAATGAAATTATTGCAGTAGCGACTATAACCATTTTAGCTGTCATTAGTCCGGGACCGGACTTTGCTATGGTAACTCGTAATAGTTATACCTATGGAATTAAAATAGGCTTACTGTGTGCGCTAGGTATCGCCATAGGTGTGCAAGTTCATGTGTTTTATACCGTTTTCGGCATCACTTTAGTCATTTTGAGTTCACCAACATTATTCTTAATCGTTAAACTTATTGGTGTATTTTATTTGGTGTACATCGGGTTTAAATCATTGACCAATAAAGTCAAAATATCCTCAGACAAAACCGCCTCACAACCATTATCTGCCTTAAATGCGTTTAAAAATGGTTTTTTAACGAATGCATTAAATCCAAAAACCATGTTCTTTGTCGTTTCTGTGTATAGCCAAGTGATCAGTACACAGAACTCAATTTGGTTAAATTTGAGTTATGGCCTATTTATTTCGTTCGCTCATTGGCTTTGGTTTAGTCTAATTGCTATTTTCTTTGCAACACCAGTAGTACGTAACAAAATTCTTAACTACCAATTTATTATGGATAGAACAATTGGCGCGCTACTCATTCTATTGGGATTATCTTTATTATTTTTTAATGTAAATTAATCTTATATTCACATAAATTATCGCTATTTACCCTGCGACCGATAGTATTCATTAACCACTTTCGCCAGCTCAATGACATCTTCAGGAATATTGAGTTTGGCGAGTTTCTCAAATGGTACCCATTCAAATGGAGCAAAAGGCAGTTGTGATGAGGGTAATAGCTCACATAAGTAAATCATATCAATATGCCAATGATTTCCTCTCTTTTTATCTGCAATAAATTCTTTCAAAATAGCAATGGGTAACGGTAGTACTTGTGTATGAGATGAATCATGCACTTGTGAGGCAAATGGAAAACCGCAACTAATCACTTGGCACTCTAGCCCTGTTTCCTCAAGAACTTCTCGAAAAACCGCATGTTGTGGTTCTTCATTCTCTTCAATGTGGCCACCTGGGGGTAACCAAAAACCAAGTTGTTGATGTTCGTGTAATAAAAACTCACCATGCTCATTACGGATCATTGCTGTTGCTGTAAAATGTTTAATTTCCCCACTCATTCCATCACATTCCTTTTTTCATTTTACTTCTAATACAGAAGCTACATAGTCACTTTCTATATAACCATTAAAGATTAAAGGGTTAGCGTATTATCTTGTTACTTTAAATGTTATCGCTACATTAGCTATTTATACTCGCCAAGCATATAAGCACTATACCGTCAAATGGACTGGGAGGACACAGAGCAGAGATAGGTGAATGTTAAGGGAGTAACCGTCATAAAACGTTAGAGGTAAAAAAATAGCCAACCATGGGCCAGCTATTTCTAATAAAACCATTATGCGGTTAGTGCAAGTTTTGCTCCAAACATCAAGAATACGGCACCAATACAGCTATTAGAGAACTTAGACAGTTTTTTATTATGTTTGACCATATTCGTTACGGCAATCGCGCCAAAAATCAATAGTGATAAATAAATCATGCTACAGACTTCTAAAATGACGCCAAGGATAAAAAATGGCACGCCTGCACTTGGGTAAGCTGGGTCAATAAATTGGATAAAAAATGAAACATAAAAAATGATCATCTTAGGATTTAGTAAACTTAAAAAAACAGCTTTTTTATAGATACCCTTGGTTTCTAAGATAATTGAATCAACATCACCTGTATTTTCTTTCTTATATAATACGCTATACAGGGTTTTCATCCCTAAATAAAATAAATAAGCTGCCCCTGCGTATTTTATAACACTAAAAAAGATAGGTGATGTTTTTACTAAAGATGCAACGCCTAAAAATGAGAGAAAAATGAGGATAGCATCTCCTGTAAAGACACCTAATGCGGCTTTATAACCATTTTTCACACCATATTTTGCACTGCTAGTTAAAACAAATAAAGAATTAGGGCCTGGTACCAGTGTAATAAAAATAACACCGATAAGATAAGTCCATAAATTTGTAATACCGAGATTTTCAAGCATAGGAAACCCGCTAACTCAATAAAAGTTATAACAAAAAATTCACATTGTTTCTTTATGGTTATTATGATACAGGCTTTATATGACTTGTAAAAGATATCACTACCTGATAATTACATTACAAGATATAAAACCAATTAAATGCAAAATACTAGATGAACACCATTGAACTGGAGGGTTAAATCGAAACAATAATCCAATATAACCATCTTAATCAGAAGCTAGCTATAAACAGCTAGTTAAATAGCAATAAACACCAAAATTCAAAGTTTAGGTGGCATTTAATGCCACGGAGCAAATAAAAATAGCAGTAGTGATTTGATTAAGGTTTCGCGTTATAACATAAAAGTCGGTGCTATTTAGAAGTAAAATCGGATAAAGCCTGTATGAAACTAAAATATCCCACCACTAATTTTAAAATCAATCAAATTATATAAGTGCTCATAACTACAATAAGGTTAGCTTAAATGGCGTCACAACAAAGTAATCAATGGCAAAAAGCGATGATGGCAGGCGCGGTTCATACCGCTCCTCTCAATCTCGCTGTTATTCCTTGGGGAGTTTTAGCGGGTTCAATGGCAGTTGAAACTGGTCTCGATTTCTGGCAAAGCGTAGCGATGTCTGCAATGGTATTTGCAGGCGCAGCACAGTTAGTCACTCTTGGGTTGCTTAACTCGGGTGCTGGCTATATCACAATTGTTATTTCTGTTTTTTTTATTACTTCCCAGCACTTACTCTATGGGCTGACTTTGCGCCCCCAAGTTAAAGACTTTACAACGCCTCAGCGCCTTAGCATCGGCTTTTTGCTGACTGACGAACTATTTGCGATTAGCGCTGCTAAACGCCAGGGTTTAAGTTTTCCCTATCTCTTTGGTGCTGGGTTTAGTTTTTATCTTGTTTGGTTAATTACTAGCCTTTGTGGTATTGCCATGGCCAATATTGTGGGCGATTTGAGCCGCTTACATCTCGACTTTTCTGTGGTTGCAACTTTGCTCGCGATCGTCGTTCCATTAACCAGAAAAATTAGTACGCTTTGTGGCGTTATCTTTTCGCTCGTTGTCGCTATCGTACTTTCAATGTACTCCTTTAGCAGTGCTATTGTTATCGCAGGTGTGGGTGGGATGTTTGTATCAGTGACTGTTTCACGTATATTGAAGGAAGAAAAATGATTTGGCTTTTAATTATTACCTTAACAGCGGTTGTTTTTACTCTACGTTATATTTTTCTAATACCACAGTTGCCAATACGCCTCCCACTTGTAGTTCGTCAAGCGTTAGGGTACTCAGCACCTTGCTTATTAACCGCAATTTGTGCCCCTGTTATCTTATTGGAAAACCATGAGCTACGTTCCTTCCCAGATAATCCTTATTTATGGGGGGCGTTATTCTGTGTCGTTGTTGCCTTAGTATTGAAAAATATGCTGTTAACTGTCGGTCTTACCTTAGTATTTTTCTATTCCCTTATTTATTTCATCGGTTAACTTATTATTCAGGATAAAGCATCGTTTAGCACTTTGCTTTATCTTGGTTAATCCCTCATAATATGCCCCTCTCAAAATACATTCCTTTTCAATTTCACCCTGTCATTGATTGTCATAGTGAATACTTTATTGGCCTTACTCAATAAATAGCCAATTAACTTTTATAGATAATGGATAATACAATACCATGCTTAATAATTATGTTTTACGCAGCGTTCGCTATATGTTGGACTTAAGCGACGCCCAAATGGTTAAAATCGTAAAACTTGCAGATTTGGATGTTACAAAAGAAGAAATGGTGGCTTGGTTAAAAAAAGATAATGAGCCTGAATATGTTGAATGTAACGATAATGTCATGGGGCATTTTCTAAACGGTTTAATTTATCACCGTCGTGGAAAAGATGAAAACCATCCCGCACCTGAAGTTGATAGCCGCCTTAATAACAATATTATGCTCAAAAAATTACGCGTGGCTTTTGAATTAAAAGATACAGATATGATTGAAATTTATCAGCTTGTTGACTTTCGTGTATCTAAGCCTGAACTTAACGCTGTATTTCGCAAACCAGGTCATAAAAACTACCGCGAATGTGGAGACCAATTGCTGCGTTACTTCCTAAAAGGCCTGACAATTCGCCTACGTGGTAATAAGTAACCGTATCCTGCTCGTTTTTTATTCGTTTATTTTACATCCCCCTGACATTTGTCTATAATAAAAATGACAAATGTCAGGAGGTTCAAATGAGAAACTATATCCCCACAACGCCAATTCAACCCGCAGCTTCTGCTTTTAAGCCACTATGGCGCCATGTCGGGTTACCCGCTGAAAGGGGTATTGAATTGACCCACTATTTACGTCAAGGCCTATCTGTCTCTGTCTTAGACAATATCCAAGAGTGGTCAGGGGTGAGCAAAACAGAACTATTGCGGATATCTGGCATCAATGAACGCAATATTGCTCGTCGTAAAAATGCTGGCCAGCCCCTAAATGTAGATGAAAGTGAACGAATTGCACGTCTAGTACGGGTATTTGATGCCGCAGTGCGTTTATTTAATGGTGATAAACACGCAGCAAGTGATTGGCTCAATCATCCAGTGAAAGGCTTGGGTCACTTACGCCCTATTGAGCTTATCGCGACAGAAAGCGGTGCTATTGAAGTAATTGATTTAATTGGCCGCATTGAACATGGTGTATTTTCATGATTTTATATCGATTGGTGAAATCCAGTTTTGTTCACGATGCATGGTCGGGGCAAGGAGCTATGTTGTACGGTGGCCGGTGGAATCATAAAGGGACTCCTGCTGTTTATACATCGACGAGTATTTCATTAGCAACCCTTGAAATACTCGTTCACATCAATCAAGACATACTATTAAACCAGTTCAGTTTACTATCCATAGATATCAATGATAAGTACGTTATGAAGTTGTCGTTAGACCACCTTCCAACGGATTGGCAGCAAGACCCAGCGCCAACCTCTACTATGGATATTGGCACTACATGGCTTAATAACCAAGATAGCTTGGTATTGTTAATTCCCTCTTGTATTATTCCCTATGAATACAACGCAATACTCAACCCATTGCATCCGCAATTTCAAAAAGCCATACAGACGGTTAAACCACTGGATTTTAACGTTGACCCACGCTTAGCATAACTAAATGTTTGCTAACAAATATTGTAAAAAAGCATCTATCTTCGGTGATAATGCACTACGGCTCGCATAAACCGCGCGCAGTTCTATTGGGGCTGGTGATACCTCATCGAATTCTATTCGCACTAATTTATTTTGTGTAATCTGTTCGGCACACCCTTCTAATGCCAGGATGGCATAACCAACACCGTGCATTGCAGCAGCGTGAGCTAGAATGCCACTATTTACGCGATAGTTACTGTTAACTATCACTTTTTGCTGTAATCCCTCTGAATCAATAAATATCCATGGTTGTCCCTGCAATGCACTCAAGCTTGAAATACATGGCATATTAGCTAAGTCCGTATATGAATGCGGTTTTCCTACTTGTTCAATTAATTGGGGAGCGGCAACTACAACACTTTGCCATGATTTGATTAAACGTGAGTGATAGCTACTGTCCTCAAGGTGACCACGGTGAAATGTGAGTAATAAATCAATATCATCACTAATAACATCTTGAGGCATTAATTGTGTATCACAGTGAATATTTAATTGTGGGTGTAGTAATGCAAACTTCGCTAATAAATCCGCGAATAGTAGGCTACCAAATTCACTGGGGATAGTTAGCCGTAGCGTTCCGGTAAGTTGTTGTGGATGACAAATTTGCACCACAACCTGTTCTAATTCACTGACTAGCTTTTGACTTTGCTCAAATAAAATGTTTCCCGTCTCGGTCAACCGCATTTGCCGGGTCGTTCGTTCAATTAACTGACTATTAAGTTGTTGCTCCAGCTGTTTAATATAACGACTCACATTCGATGTCGGCATTGAAAGTAACTTTGCTGCATTGGCAAAACTCCCTTGTGTCGCAACAGCAATAAACACTTTCAATAAATTCAGGTCAACAGCCATATTTAACCCCTACAATTTTCTATTAACCTGAACTAATAGCATTAGCAGTAACCAAAATCCATTATTTTTTGATACCGTTCCGCCAACAATACTTCCATGTCTAATTGAGTTAGTTCATTCAAATCAGTCAGTAACTGTTGTTTTAATTGTTGTGCAGCTAATTGATAGTCGCGGTGCGCTCCCCCCAAGGGCTCAGAAATAATAGTATCGATAATACCAAGTTCTTTTAACCGTGGCGCAGTCATGCCCATTGCTTCCGCTGCAATTTGTGCCTTTTGGGGATCTTTCCACAAAATAGAAGCGCAACCTTCCGGGGATATCGCTGCATAAGTACTGTATTCCAACATATTAATACGATCGCCAACACCAATGCCTAACGCACCACCAGAACAACCTTCACCTGTAATAACACAAATAATGGGCGTTTTTAAGCGCGACATTTCGATAATATTGCGTGCAATGGCTTCTGCTTGTCCGCGCTCTTCAGCGCCAACACCGGGGTAAGCCCCAGCAGAATCAATAAATACCAAAACAGGTAAATGGAAACGTTCTGCCATTTTCATTAAACGGAGTGCTTTACGGTAGCCTTCTGGCGACGGCATACCAAAATTACGCATAACTTTCTCTTTTGTTGTACGCCCTTTTTGTTGCCCCAGCACCATAACAGACCTACCATCCAAACGAGCAAGCCCTCCCACCAGCGCCTTATCATCAGCAAAAGCACGGTCACCGGCTAATTCTTGAAATTCAGTAAATATTAATGAAATATAATCAAGAGGATAAGGCCTTAGTGGATGTCTCGCTAACTGGACAATTTCCCATGCCCCAAGAGATGCAAATATCGTTTTCGTCAGCGAATGACTCTTTTTTTTCAAGAGCAAGATCTCTTCTTCTAACTTTATTTCTGAAGGATGCCCTTTTTGTTTGAAAGCAATAAGTGCCTCAATTTTGTCATTGAGTTCAACGATGGGTTTCTCAAATGCAAGAAAATGGTTAGTCATAACTTTCCTAAAATGGTGACGGTAATCTTAGGAGTTTAATCAGAGAATCAATCCCATTCTATGCTTAAAAATAGGATTGATTATTATCAATAGTGGGATAATATTTAACGCTGACTTTTCTTTAGTGAGTTTAATTTTAAGCTGTTTTCCATAATTTTTTTAAAATTAGGGCATAAAAAGTGATTTTCTTCAGGGCAGTTCGCAATATGCAAAATACCCTTTTTTAAGGCTAATAACCCCTGTATGGTTTGCTCAATCTCTTCAGCTTTTTCAAGTAAGCTCGCACGTTCAATATTAGGGCCATCCTTATGATTGAGCATGATAGCAATTTCGTCGAGTGTAAATTTAGCTTCTTGCCCTAATGCAATTAAAGATAAGCGGGTGATAACATCTTTCCCTTGATAAACCCGTTTTAACCCCTTGCGCCCAATCGGTTTAATCAACCCTTTTTCTTCATAATAACGTAAGGTTGATGCCGCTAGACCTGATAATTGGCTAACTTGAGAAATATCCAGTTCATCATGCATGAAATTATAACCCGCTCTAACATTCACAACTTAAGCTAATTGTTGCCGTAATAATACCGTGATTGCGCCATTCATAAAAATTTCACGGTCAACTACGTAACCCAACTTTTCAGCCACCCGTAAAGAGGCTAAGTTCCTCGGCTCAATAAAACAAATAGATTGCCGGAACTTATTTTCTTTTACTAGCCAAGACAATGCGGCCTTCATTGCTTCTGTTGCGTAACCTTTTCCTTGAAATTCAGGTGCAATGACCCAACCCGCTTCTGGAATACCTTTAACTTGGGGTTCAACCATGCGATGGAAATCAGCAAACCCTAAATCACCAATATACTGGCCACTTGCTTTTTCACGGACAGCCCAATAACCAAATCCTAATAACGGCCATAAACCACCATAAGCTAGCATGCGCATCCATGATTCGCGGTCGCTAGATGGCATACCACCAATGTAGCGAACCATCGACTCAGTTGCCCATAATTTCGCAAGTGCAGGAAAATCACTCACTTGGTGTTTATTTAATATCAATCTTTCTGTTTCAAGCACAGGTATTACAGCCATTGATTGCATCTCCTTGCTATCTAAATGGGGGTTCATCAAATGTTCTCAATTTCCTTGAGTGTAATTTATCCCCTTCTTGCCTTAATAAATCAATAGCACGAATACCTATTTGCAAGTGTTCTGAGATTGCACCTTCATAAAAACTGTTGGCTTGACCGGGTAATTTAATCTCGCCATGCAATGGTTTATCAGAAACACATAACAGCGTGCCATAGGGAACCCTGAAACGATAACCCTGAGCTGCAATTGTGGCACTTTCCATATCCACTGCGACCGCGCGGCTTAAGTTAAAACGGCGAGCTGTTGCAAAAAAACGTAATTCCCAATTTCGGTCGTCGGTTGTAACAACGGTTCCTGTTCTGAGACGTTGTTTTACCAATTCCCCAGGCATATTACTAACTTGTTTTGTTGCGTCATATAAGGCGCGTTGGACTTCCGCTATACTTGGAATAGGAATATCTGGCGGTAATACATCATCAAGAATATGGTCATCACGCAAATAGGCATGGGCCAAAACATAATCGCCAATTTTTTGGCTTTCTCTTAACCCGCCACAATGGCCAATCATCAACCAAGCATGTGGTCGTAAAACCGCTAAGTGATCACAAATATTCTTTGCATTTGAAGGCCCAACACCAATATTCACTAAAGTAATTCCTGCACCATCTCTCGCGATTAGATGATATGCAGGCATTTGAAATTTTTTCCAGGTTAAATCAGAAGTGGCAATTTGTGGGTCTGCATTCTCATCAGTTAAATAATTATGTCCTACACAAGATAATGCAATATAACGACTTTCAGGATCACGGACTTGTTCACATGCCCAATTCACAAATTCATCAACATAGCGATTATAATTGGTGAATAAAATGTACGGTTGGACATGTTCAGGAGGGGTTCCTGTATAGTGTTTCAAACGCGCTAATGAAAAATCCACACGCAATGCATCAAAATGAGACAGCGGCATTGCATCCGTAGCAGAGTACAAACCATCTGTAATATCATCGCTGATATGAGATAAATCGGTTATCGGAAAATGTGCAGCTAAATGACTGCTTATACTCCTATCCAACACTAAGTCTGAACCATCAATGACAAAAGGATAAGGAATTTCAATTTTTGAAGGGCGAACAGCAAAAGTGACATCATAATCTTGCTGCAAAATAGACAGTTGCTCAACTAAATAAGCACGAAATAGCTCTGGCTGAGTCACTGTAATGGTGTAATTACCGCGTTTAACAAAGCGTGCATAAGCACGTGTTTTTTCACAGTGATCGACTTTCCCTTCCCATGTAACACACAGCTCAGGGTAAGCAAATAACCCATTATCCCTTTCAGTAATATCTGGTATGCGGCCTTCTTCTACATAAATAGCGATAGCATCTCTTAATGAATCAATTGCATTGCTATATAACAACGAAAGTTTATCTAAAACATCGTCAATAGATAAGTTTTCATATTTCTGGCATTTTTCCAAAGACACACACAACTCCTTATCATCAGATAAAATCATCTCCGATAACATAGAGTATCAATGTGATAGTTGCAAAATATATTGCGATTAATGTACTTATATCTTCAGCAATGCATTTATTATCATGATCAATGCACTACAAAGGATAGAACAATTGGTAATGTAAACACCGCTGCCACGGTTTGTAATGTAATTATACCTGCCATTAGTTGGCTATCTCCATTTAACTGACGCGTTAAAATATAGGCTGTTGGCGCCGTAGGGATAGCAAAAAATAGTACTAATAGGACGGTTTCAAGATTTGGCAACGAAAATAGCCCCGCCACTGTTACCGCTAAAATAGGCATAAGAAATAAACGTAACAATGTCGATGCCATAATAGGTTTAAATTCATTTCTTAGCGTTGCTGTTTGTAATGCGGCCCCAATACATATTAACCCCAGTGGCAAGCTGGCGGCTGCGAGTAATTTTAAAAATTGGTCAGAGCCAAATGGCAATCCGATAGGTGATATATTTAATAACACACCAACGACACAGGAAATGATTAATGGATTTTTTATGATCGGTAATAAAATTTGCTTAACTGAAACCTTTTGCCCCGAAGATAACGAAAGTACCGCAATGACATTACAGCTTGGCACCAAAACAGCCATAATTACCGCAGCAATAGCGATCCCTTCTTTGCCAAATAAATCAGCAACAGTAGCCAACCCTAAATAAGTATTAAACCGCGTAATTCCTTGGATATACGCACCAAACCTCGGGATAGGTATTTTGAATAAATATTTACAACCTAGAGTTAGTGCAGAGCTAATCGCTAAAACACAAAGGATAGCACTCGCTAGATAGGGTAACTTAGGATTATCCAAAGGCGCGGTGGCTAAACTGTTAATTAACAGTGCGGGAAACAAAATAAAGTAGTTTAATTTTTCCGCACTCGGCCAAAAATCAGTCGTCAATATTGTTGAGCGTCGTAATACAAACCCCATTGCAATGAGAGCAAATAATGGCCACAAAACTAATAGAATCTTATCCATGAGAGCGTAATCTGTTTTTATTCGAGTATTGAGTGAGTTTGCTAATTAGTCTATCGTTAAATTTTTGTAACTGATAGGTAAAAAAAGCGCTATTCCTATATTTTACTTTTATCAATTTATTTTCGATTTAATCAACTTTCACTTATTTATCTTTAAATAAATACTTTTCCACCCATAAAAAATTAAACCCTAAAATTATCCACTTTCTTATATAAAAAATCATTTGCCTATAACAGAAATATTATGTATTTTTATTCACTATAAATGCATAATTAAAGAGGTTGGTATGTTTAAAAAACTCGTTTTTGCTGGCTGTATGTCATTGGCAGCCTTCGCCGGGAATGTTTACGCAAAAGAAAGCTATACCGTTGGTGCTGGTGGGACTTACCGTCCATTCGAATATGAAAATAGCCAAAAACAGCTTGAAGGCTTTGATATTGATATTATTAAAGCGGTTGCAGAAGCAGAAGGTTTTGACGTTAAACTTGTCAATACACCTTGGGAAGGGATCTTTGCAACCTTGTCGTCTGGTGATAGAGACATTTTAATTTCAGGGATCACGATTACAGATAAACGCAAAAATATGGTTGATTTTTCTAACCCTTATTTTCCTGCTGAACAAGCGATCGTCATCAGCGAAACCTCTGATGTAAAAGACTTAAATAGTTTAAAAAACCTGAATGTGGGTGTCGTAAACTCCAGCACTGGTGATATCGTTGTTTCTGACGTAATCGGCAAAAATAGCACTGCAATTAAACGTTTCGACAATACCCCGCTTTTATTACAAGAACTGTTTGAAGATGGCATTGATGCAGCTGTTGGTGATGTCGGTGTCATTAAATACTACATAAAAACTCACCCTGAGAAAAAATTTAAACTGATCTACGATAACCATTTCGAAAAACAATATTTTGGTATTGCTGTCGCAAAAGGAAATAGTGAATTACAGCAAAAAATTAATAATGGTTTAAATAAGATCATCGCAGATGGTACGTACAATAAAATTTACCAAAAATGGTTTGATGAAAACGTTCCTCAATTACCAAAACAATAATTTAATCTAACTTAAGGCCATCCTTGGATGGCTTTTTCACGTTATAAATCAGGGTGAACATTAAGATGTCTGCGTTTCGTTGGGAAATAATTGAAGAATACGCTCCATTATTTGCTGAAGGCGCAATGATGACGATAAAAGCGACCATCATCTGCGTTATTTTAGGCTCACTATGGGGGTTAACCCTCGGCTTAGGAAGAACGGCCAAAGCTGAACAAGGAATTTGGAAACCTATTTTGCATTATTTTGTGCAGTGGCCGGTTCGTTTCTATGTCAGTGCCTTTCGTGGTACCCCGCTATTCGTTCAAATAATGGTTGTTCACTTTGCCTTAGTGCCATTATTCATTAACCCTCGTGATGGGTTATTTGTTACATCTGGGATAATGTCCGTTGACACCGCTAAAATGCTTCGTTCCGATTACGGCGCATTTCTATCTTGTGTCATTGCAATTACTTTAAACTCAGGGGCTTATGTCTCTGAAATTTTCCGTGCGGGTATTCAATCTATTGATAAAGGACAAATGGAGGCTTCTCGTGCTCTTGGCATGAGTTGGGCAAAAACAATGCGGAAGGTTATTCTTCCGCAAGCTTTCCGTCGCATTCTTCCCCCACTGGGAAATAATGCCATCGCGATTGTCAAAGATTCCTCCCTCGCTTCCGCTATCGGCTTGGCAGATCTCGCTTATGCAGCGAGAACCGTGTCCGGGGCTTATGCAACATATTGGGAACCCTACTTAACGATATCTGTGATTTATTGGATGCTGACATTTATACTTGCTCAGTTGGTGCAATATATGGAAAGAAGGTTGGGCAGAAGTGATTTACGTTAATAATTTACAAAAGAAATTTGGCGATGCCCATGTACTTAGAGGCATTTCTTGCGAAGTTAAACCTCAAGAAGTGATTTGTGTCATTGGCCCTTCTGGTTCAGGAAAAAGCACCTTTCTACGCTGTTTAAATGCACTAGAACGTCCAGATGGCGGTGAGATTAAAGTCAATGGCTTTGACGTTCATGATCCTAAAACTGATTTAAATAAGATGAGGGAAAATGTGGGGATGGTGTTTCAGCGTTTTAACCTATTCCCTCACATGACTGTGTTAGAAAACTTGATGATGGCCCCTACCTTAGTGAAAGGGATAAAAAAAGAAGTGGCGCTTAAGCAAGCTGAGCAACTCCTGATCAAAGTAGGACTGTTAGATAAAATTGATGCATGGCCAGCCAGTTTATCTGGAGGGCAGCAGCAACGAGTTGCGATTGCCCGAGCGTTAGCTATGCAGCCATCCATCTTGTTATTTGATGAGCCGACATCTGCACTTGACCCCGAATTAGTTGGTGAAGTACTTTCCGTGATGAAAACTCTTGCGAATGAAGGTATGACGATGGTCATCGTCACCCATGAAATGGGATTTGCGCGTGAAGTTGCTGATCGAGTCATGTTCATTGACCAAGGTATCATTCAAGAAGAAGGCACACCAGAACAACTCTTTACTGCACCTAAAAACCCACGAACTGCGGAATTTTTAAGTAAAGTACTTTAGTTTTATTACCTGCTTAGCATGCTAAGCAGGTTTTTCTGATATCCAAATCTTTTTATTATCGATATGCTAAGAATATTATTACTTAATAAAGTTTAATTTATGGATATCACAAGCCTCTGCAAACAATATCGCTCAGGGAAAAAATTTAAATATGTTTTCTTCTGGGGCCACCAAACCAAACAAAATCAAATAACAAAAAGCTGTTTCAGCCAATGGTACCCTTCCCCATTTATTGTCAATAACCACCGCTTTGCCAGTGCAGAACATTTTATGATGGCCGAGAAAGCACGCTTATTTGGCGATTTTGAAACGCTGGATAAAATTATTTATGCACCAAATCCTGGAGCGGCTAAAGCATTTGGCCGTGAAGTTCGTGGGTTTAAGCAATATGTTTGGGATGAAAACCGTTTTGCTATTGTCGTTGCGGCTAATATGGCAAAATTTTCTCAGAATAAAGAATTGGGACAATTTTTACTCTCCACAAATGAGCGTGTACTCGTTGAAGCTAGCCCTGTCGATAAAATATGGGGAATAGGCCTCGCTGAGGATGCGGAAAATATTGAAAACCCATTAACATGGAAAGGGTTAAATCTGCTCGGTTTCGCATTAATGGACGTTAGAAGTCAGCTAGCCAATTTAACACGCTAATTTTTGCTTATTTTCTGATAAGACAGAAAAGCCCGTTGTTGTTAAACCGCGGGCCTGCCCATATTTTATCAAAATATAGGATATACTACTGAGCTTTATTACAAAGGCATCCTATATTCAATCACACCAGGTTTTTCTGCCACCCAGTTATACAATTTTTGCCCACGTAGATTGGTTTCTTGTGTATGCCAATATAAGCGGCCACATTGTTTTTCTTGTGCTTGTGCATGTACAAATTCAATTAATTGCTTCCCGACATGCCGCCCTCTCATTTCTGGCGCCACATATAAATCTTCAAGGTAGCAAAAATCATTTTCAGCCCATGTTGACCGGTGAAATAAATAATTCACAAAGCCAACAACTTTGCCATTTTCAAGAGCAACAGCACAATACATAGGTTCATTCTCATCAAAAAAACGCGCCCATGCTTTTAAGGTAATCTCTTCACTTAAATCGACTTTATAAAATTTTTGGTATTCCAACCAATATACTAACCATGCTGAGTAATGATCAGGAGTAACGAATTCTACTGTCACTGGTAATGCCGTTTTATTCATAATAACCCTTCCATTTATAGACATATTACATAATGGCGCTATAGTACATAGCAATCTGGCTCTGTATAAGAGACACTTTTGTTATTTATTTAGGATCCACTTTATGCGCCGCCAACAGCATGCACAGTTTCCATTACTTTTACTTGAAGAAGGCTATATTAAGGAAAATGTTTATCACACAATACGTAACGCTATTTTAGATGGTCGTATTGCTGTCGGCATTAAACTCCCCTCCTCTAGAGCATTAGACGAAATGATGTCGATCTCACGAAACTCGGTCATTGCTGGGTTTGAACGATTAATTGATGAAGGATATATTTATTCCAAAAAAGGCTCGGGAACTTATGTTTCTCCCCACATTCCTGATGAATTAGTTGGCACCATAGATAGTACTAAGCAAAGTGACCAATCTAGATATTCTGCATTAAATCTGAATCCCCAAGTTTCTACTTTAACGAACTTATGGGAAAAATCGCGCCCAAACACCAACAAGTACCAAATGTTTAATATTGGTATTGGCTGTGTTGACCAATTTCCACATGAATTATGGGGAAGACTATTAGGCCGTGTTTGGCGTAAATCCAAACAAACGATTGCACATTTTAATCATCCTGATGGCTATACACCGCTAAAAAACTTATTGGTAGATTACGTCCGTTCGACTCGCGGGGTTCACTGCAAACCACAACAAATTATTATTGTTAATGGGACGCAACAAGCCATTAATTTAGTAGCAAAAATCTTATTACAGCAAGGGGACAAAGTATGGTTAGATGACCCTGGCTATGATAGCGCCAGAGCTATTTTCACCGCCGCAGGTGCTGATATTGCTGCTATTCCATCTGACAGAGAAGGGATGGATATTGCCTACGGTGCAAAACACCATGAAACAGCAAAATTAATTTATACCACGCCTTCTCACCAGTTTCCGCTAGGCACAACCCTCAGCTTACCGCGGCGTTTAGCATTATTGGATTGGGCACAGCAAAACAACGCATGTGTTTTTGAGGATGACTACAACAGTGAATTTCGCTTTTTATCAAAGCCAATTCAAGCGCTACAAGGCTTAGATAACCATCAACGTGTTATTTATGCAGGGACATTTTCTAAAATGATGTATCCTGGCTTTCGTTTAGGCTTCTTAATTGTGCCAGAAGTTCTGAGTGAGGCATTCACCATGATGAAATATTATAGCGATAGCCATTGTGGTTATTTAGAACAGGCCGCTTTAGCCCAGTTTATCCAAGAAGGCCACTATGCACGCCATGTCAGAAAAATACGGAAGATATGCTACGATAGGCAAAATACGTTTATCAATGCCATTAATCACTATCTCCCTCACCTATTTAATGTACAAATGACGGATTCAGGCATTCATACTGTCTGTTGGGTTAAAGACGGTTATGATACTAACGTGATCCTTAACCAATGCCGTCTGTTAGACTTTGGAGCACAACCGTTATCGCGCTACTGTATTCAAAGTTCTCACCAAAATGCGCTCCTTTTCGGCTATGCCGCTCATTGTGAAGACGAGATAATTAGCAATATAAAATTACTTAGTGAACAATTGACTAATATATACCCTAGTTAAACAAGAATGATTTTCAGCGTTTATCCGATAGCGAGAATTTTTCTAGTCTTTATAACTGTACCTTAATAGCATTGTTTATATTGAGGTACTTTTATGACAAAAATAAATTATCCCCATGAGTACGAAGTTGGCGATGTTGTCTTTACCAGTATTGGAACCGAGTTATTTCGGCAAATAGCCTCGGCGTCTTTATGTTGGAGTAACCATGTTGGTATGATTGTCGGCCATAATGGCGAAGACTATTTGATTGCAGAAAGTCGCGTTCCGCTTTCAACAACCACGACCCTATCTCGCTTTATTGCCCGTTCATCGGATAAACGTTACAGTGTACGTCGATTTACTCATACATTAACCAATGAACAAAAATCTGCATTAGTTTCCGAAGTTCCTGCTCGTTTAAATAAGTTTTATCACACTGGATTTAATTATGAGTCTTCTAGGCAGTTTTGTTCAAAGTTTGTTTTCGATATTTATCAATCTGCGTTATCAGTTCAAATAGGGGAATTAGAAACCTTCAAAGAATTATTAACTAAAAACCCGAATGCAAAATTAACTTTTTGGAAATTATGGTTTATTGGACAAATTCCATGGGAACGTAAAACAGTGACTCCTGCAAGTCTATGGCATCACCCTGAATTATCGCTCATATACCGCAGTCATGAGGATATACATTAACAACCAATACGGATGTAAACTCACACAAGAAAGCACTCAATAGAGTGCTTTTTGATATAATCGACTGAATTTACAATGAGACTTATTTTTTCTTATTTAACATCGATTTCAAGTCAGCAAACGGGTTATAAGTTGCTGCCTCAACGTCATTTTGCGCATCTTCCCCTGCCACGACATTCGTGCCATACATTTCAGCTTCTGTATACTTCGAATGCTCATGATCATGACAAAATAGGCATAATAGCTCCCAATTGCTGCCATCTTCTGGGTTATTGGTATGATCATGGTCGATATGATGCACGGTTAATTCACGCAAATTTGAATACACAAACTCGCGGGTGCAGCGTCCACAAACCCATGGGTAAATTTTAAGTGCTTTTTCACGATAGCCACTTTCTAATCGCGCATAGTTTTTAGGGATCAAAGCCATTGCCGATATTCCTGTTGAAAATAGTAATTTTGAGATAATACGCCTAATATACCTCAGTTTAGAGCAAAAAAAGAAACTCAAAACAACAAAAAACCCAGATATGATGACAACGCCTATTTTATCGGGCTCGTCATCAACTCTGGGTCCTTTTATTCGTTAATTTATCCTTAGATTACTTATTCAATAATTCTCTGCGGATAATCTCAGCCCCTGCGCTTAATGCATTAAGCTTACCCGTTGCAACACGACGAGATAACGGTGCCATACCACAGTTAGTGGATGGATAAAGCTTGTCTGCATCGACAAATTGGAGCGCTTTACGTAATGTATTAGCGACTTCCTCTGGTGTTTCGATGATATTGCTCGCTACGTCAATCGCCCCCACCATCACTTTTTTGCCGCGAATAAGTTCAATTAAGTCCATGGGAACATGAGAGTTATGACATTCCAAAGAGATAATATCGATATTCGAGGTTTGCAGTTTTGGGAAAGCCTCTTCATATTGTCGCCACTCAGAACCCAGAGTCTTCTTCCAATCAGTATTGGCTTTGATGCCGTATCCATAACAAATATGAACTGCGGTTTCACATTTTAGCCCTTCAATGGCTCTTTCTAATGCAGCTACACCCCAATCGTTCACTTCATCAAAAAATACATTAAAAGCAGGCTCATCAAATTGAATAATATCAACCCCCGCTGCTTCAAGCTCTTTTGCCTCTTGGTTCAAAATCTTAGCAAATTCCCATGCCAGTTTTTCACGACTTTTGTAATGGTTATCATACAGTGTATCAATCATTGTCATTGGGCCAGGAAGCGCCCATTTTATCGGCTGGTTCGTTAACTTACGTAAAAATTTAGCATCTTCCACAAAAACAGGTTTTTGGCGTTCAACCGCTCCAACCACCGTCGGCACGCTCGCATCATAGCGATCGCGAATTTTAACCACTTCTCGCTTTTCAAAATCAACGCCATTGAGATGCTCAATAAATGTCGTCACAAAGTGCTGACGCGTTTGTTCACCATCGCTAACAATATCAATTCCTGCGCGCAGTTGATCTTCTAGGGACAAGCGCAGTGCATCTTGTTTTCCCTCTACAAGTTCTTCGTTTTCCAACTTCCAAGGAGACCAAAGAGTCTCTGGCTGAGCAAGCCAAGAAGGCTTTGGTAAGCTGCCTGCGGTAGATGTTGGTAATAATGTTTTCATAATAATTGACCTTAAATTTTTATAATGAATCAAAGCGCGTAGTTAGCAGACCATTGCTCTAGAATATGCTTATAGGGTTCAATAAAGTGTTCTTCTGTATATTTTCCCTGCTCAATAGCCAATCGGCTACGTTCTTCGCGGTCATAAACAATTTTTGTTAATGAATAGTCTTGGTTTGTCAAACTCGGTTGGTAACATGGCCCCGCCACAGAGTTCGCATTGTAAATCTCTGGCCGATAAATCTTCTGGAATGTTTCCATCGTGCTGATTGTACTAATCAATTCAATATTGCTGTAATCGCTCAGCAAGTCTCCCGTAAAATAAAATGCCAACGGTGCAACACTATTTTTAGGCATAAAATAACGAACCTGTAATCCCATCTTTTTAAAATATTGATCCGTTAATGAAGCTCCATTTTGCTGATATTCAATACCCAATATAGGATGGGTATTACCAGTTCGGTGGTAAATATCTTTATTTGATACACTTAAGCATATCACTGGCGCTTTACTAAAATGTGCTTTGTATTCGTCCGAATTTACAAAATATTTAAAGATATTCCCATGCAAGTCACCAAAGTTTTCTGGGATACTAAAGTTGGCTTGGTCTTTATTGTGATCTAGCAATAAAACACTGAAATCATAATCACGCACATAAGATGAAAAATTATTTCCAACAATACCTTCAGTACGTTCACCCGTTTTATGATCAACAATATTGGTTTTTAATATTTCAATCACCGGAAAGGTGCGACCATTCCCTTCCACACTCATCTCGACAGAAATAATTTCCAACTCGACTGAATAACGGTCACTTTTAGGGTTATCCCAATAGGCCAAGGTATTGAAACGGTTGTTCATCATGACAAGCGTATTACGCAAATTTTCTTGGCGATTTTTCCCTCTGGCTAAATTAGCAAAGTTAGTTGTAATACGTGTATTTTCAGAAGGATTATAATTTTCATCAAAAAGACTACTTTTAATCGTAAATGTAAAATTTTTGTTCATCGTCTCGTCACACCCTAAATTCCAAGATGGAAACTCAATTGACTTCTTGATTTACTAGAAGTTTTAGCTACCCATTCATCAATCTTTATGTTGTAAATACGTTAATTCGTTTGCGTTATCTAATTTATGCCAGAGCTGCTGACTGAGTGAAAGCGACTTAATTTCATTTCAAACATGAACGATTTTCATGATCATCTTTTTCACTTATTTTAATTATGTGACAAAGAACAAATAAATATTATTTTTTCTGAAAAATCATTGTATTAAGAGATTTACTTTCCTAAATTTTGAGAGAAGCGAATAATCGTTGCGAAGGTTTGAACATTGGTTAGTGAAATAAATTTATTTGATACATAAAGAAAACACTTGGGTTATACAGTAAGAACCATTCGCTACAATAATAAAAGGTGGCGTATTATTATGCACAAAAAAAAGGCACTCGCCCCCGAGTGCCTTTTGACTACAACTCACTGAATATAAAGTAAATTATACCTATTCAGCGGTTCTGGTACTTGTGCGGATTAGGTAATCAAATGCGCTAAGTGCGGCTTTGGCCCCTTCTCCGGCTGAAATAATAATTTGCTTATATGGAACGGTTGTACAGTCGCCGGCAGCGAAGATACCTTTAATACTGGTTTCATTGCGTGCGTCAATTTCAATTTCGCCCATACGGTTTCTGGCAACGGTGTCACCTAACCAATTGGTATTCGGCAATAAACCGATTTGTACGAATGCTCCCGCCACTTCTAATAAATGTACACTATCATCAGTACGGTCTTTATACTCAAGGCCAGTCATTTTACTGCCATCACCTTTTACTTCTAAGGTTTGCGCATTAACGATAATATCCACATTTTTCATGCTACGTGCTTTTTGCTGCAATACGGAGTCCGCTTTCAGTTCTGGCGCAAACTCCAGCACAGTCACATGGTCAACGACACCCGCTAAGTCAATAGCCGCTTCAATACCTGAGTTACCACCGCCAATCACGGCAACACGCTTGCCTTTAAATAATGGGCCATCGCAGTGTGGGCAGAATGTGACGCCTTTCGTGCGGTATTCTTGTTCCCCTGGAACGCCCATATTTCTCCAGCGAGCCCCCGTTGAAATAATAATACTGCGTGATTTTAAGATCCCACCTGATGCAGTTTCGATTTGGTGTAATCCACCTTCTTCTGCCGCAGGGATCAGTTTTGCAACTGATTGGCCATCAATGACATCAACATCATAGCTGTCCACGTGGTTCTTCAATGCGCCTGCAAAAATAGCCCCTTCCGTTTTGATAACTGAAATATAGTTTTCAATATCAACCGTATCCATCACTTGCCCACCAAAACGCTCGCCTATCACGCCTGTGCGGATCCCTTTACGTGCGGTATAGATTGCTGCTGAAGCCCCAGCTGGGCCACTACCGATTACGAGGACTTCAAAAGGCTCGCGCTCTGTCAGTGATTTCGCTGCACGCGCATCGGCATTCGAGTCAACTTTGCTCACAATTTCACTGAGTGTCATACGGCCTTGGCCAAACTCTTTTCCATTCAGAAAAACGGCAGGAACGCCCATGACATTGCGTTCATCAATTTCATTTTGGAAAAGTGCACCATCAATAGCGGTATGACTAACATTTGGATTTAAAACCGCCATTAAGTTCAGTGCTTGAACAACATCTGGGCAGTTATGGCAAGATAAAGAATAATAAGTTTCAAAGTGGAACTCGCCTTCAAGCCCTTTAACTTGCTCTAATAACTCTTGCGCTTCTTTCGATGGATGACCACCAATCTGCAATAATGCCAGCACAAGAGAAGTAAATTCATGTCCCAGAGGTGAGCCTGCAAAACGCAAACCACTATCTGTACCTGGGTTAGTAATTAAAAAAGACGGTGTTCTTAATGCGCTGTTGCGTTCTTCACGTACAGTAACTTTATCTGACAGTGATGCAATTTGTTCTAACAGCTGTTTGATTTCATTTGATTTTTGGCTGTCATCTATATTAGCAACTAATTCAACGGGTTTAGTTAAACGTTCTAAATAGGCTTTCAATTGTGCCTGTAAATTATTGTCGAGCATGTAATCCCCTTTAATTTTTATCGTAAAATCGGGTACATATACCCGTCATGATCCAAGTTGCAGGCCTAAACACCTGCAACCTGAATTATTCAGTAATTAATCAATCAAGTTAGATTAATTAGATTTTGCCGACTAAGTCCAAAGATGGAGACAGCGTTGCATCACCTTCTTTCCATTTAGCTGGGCAAACTTCACCTGGGTGGCTAGCAACATATTGCGCCGCTTTTACTTTACGCAGTAAATCTGAAGCGTCACGGCCAATGCCTTCTGCAGTAACTTCAATCGCTTGAATAATACCTTGTGGGTCAACAACGAAAGTACCACGGTCTGCTAAACCTTCATCTTCACGCATGTTTTCGAAGTTACGTGTTAATGCACCTGTTGGGTCACCGATCATGGCATATTTGATTTTACCGATAGTTTCTGAGCTTGCGTGCCATGCTTTATGGGTAAAATGTGTGTCGGTAGAAACAGAGAAAATTTCAACACCTAATTTTTGGAATTCTTCGTAATGGTCTGCAATGTCACCCAATTCAGTTGGGCAAACAAAAGTAAAGTCTGCTGGATAGAAGAAGAAAACGCTCCATTTACCTGCAACATCTTTTTCAGAAACTTCGATGAATTCACCGTTTTTAAATGCTTGATTAGTAAATGGTTTGATTTGAGTATTAATTAATGACATATGATGTTCTCCTGTTTGGTTGCCTATTAAGTTACTGTTTTACAGCAGCTTTATCCAATCATTACCCGCTATCGATTTGATAGGCACAACCTAACTATGTCATAACAATTAATAGGTGAAGCATTAAAACGCTTGCTGAGCCATTCAGCAAGCGTTTTATTTATAAGATCTATTTATAAAGGCTATTTTATGTACAGTCCGTTATGCCATGGTGGCAATCGTTTTACGAAAACGAATGAGTGCGAGGGAAAAGAAAACAGCGCCAATCACCACGAGCACCGCAAATTGAGGCCAAACAATTTGGAAGCCAGCACCGCGATATAAAATAGCCTGAGCTAGGCTAACAAAGTGCGTTGTCGGCATGGTTAACATAATATCTTGAACAAGCTGAGGCATACTTTCTCGCGCTGTCATCCCACCAGAAAGCATATTTAATGGTAATAGCACTAAGATCATCAATAAACCAAATTGAGGCATAGACCGCGCAATCGTCCCCATAAAGATACCAATCGACGTTGTCGCGAATAGACTCAGGGCTACCCCACACATAAATAATAAGATAGACCCTTCGATGGGGACTTGTAGCAATGTTTTTACCACCAAAATTAAGGAAACGCCTGATGCAATCAGTACCACTAGTCCCATTGACCATATTTTCGACATCATAATTTCAAATGGCGTGAGTGGCATAACCATCAAATGCTCGACTGTACCGTGTTCCCGCTCGCGGATCAGCGCCGCTCCCGTTAAAACAATTGATAACATGGTGATATTATTAATAATTGCCATAACAGAACCAAACCACGACTGCGTCAAGTTGGGGTTAAAGCGCATGCGCACTTCCAAATCGACAGGTAAACTCGCATTACTACGGTATTTTGCTAGAAACTCATTCACTTCCCCTAAAGTAATATTTTGAATATAACTATTTCCTAAGAAAGCTTGACTCATCCTTGTCGCATCAATATTGACTTGAATTTCTGGGTGCCGCCCTGCAAGTACATCACGTTGAAAGTTAGGTGGAATATCTAATGCAAATGTATATGAACCACGGTTTAACAAACCATCGATTTGGTCTGGCGTAATATCAACAGGGGGTAAGAAATAAGGCGCATAAAAACTATTGATTATTCGGTTTGATAACTGTGATTTATCTTGGTCAGCAATCGCAATAGGCGCATTATGTAAAGATCCAGGCGTCACGGTTGCTGACGAATAAATCGACACCGTAAAAGCAAAAACAATCAAAGCTAACATCGCTTTATCGCGGCCTAAACTGCGTAATTCTTTGACGCCTAGGTTAAAAATATTCTGAATTTTACGGATCATCCCTATGCCTCCTGCTTTTTCAGGAATAGAACACTTAGCCCAATAACCAAAGGTATGGTGATCAGTAATGGGATAAATGATGATTGTAAATCGAATAAATTTAATCCCTTAGAGAAAGTTCCTCGCGTGATAGTCAAAAAATGTGATGTTGGATAAACCATCCCAACCCAGCGGCCAATACCTTCCAATGATGAGACAGGGTCAATCATTCCTGAAAATTGAGTTGCGGGTATCAACGTAATGATAGAAGTCCCAAAAATTGCCGCAATTTGGCTTTTCATAAAACATGAAATTAATAACCCCATGCCTGTTGCAATACTGATATACAAAAAGGCAGCCAACGTTAACGTCAGAAAACTGCCTTTAAATTCAACACCAAATATATATACCGATAATATGCAAAGTAACACAAAGTTAAACATACCCAATAAAATATAAGGGAGCTGTTTTCCAAGCAAAAACTCTAATTTGGTGATCGGAGTAACATAAAGGTTGATAATCGAACCGAGCTCTTTTTCCCGAACAACACTCAACGCGCTCAGCATGGCAGGGATCATCATTAATAATAATGGAATAACCGCGGGAACAATTGCCGGCAAGCTACGAACATCTGGGTTATAGCGATATCGAGTTTCAATGTCGATAGCCGGCATCCCAGCAACGCCGATCGGTTGGCGCGCAGCCATCGTGCTCAGCCATGCTAAGTGCATCGCTTGTACATAGCCACGCACAGTTTCAGCACGGTTTGGCATGGCACCATCAATCCATACACCAATTTTAACGTTACTCCCTCGGGCCACATCCCTTGCAAAATTAGGTGGAATTTCTATCGCAACAGTAATATTACCGCTACGCATACCCGCTTCTAAATCATCATAATCCTTGATTGGTGGTTGTTCGATAAAATAACGTGAACCTGCTAAGTTCAACGTATATCCCTGACTTAGCCCAGTTTGGTCACGATCTAGCACTGAAAAACGTAAGTTTTCCACATCCATGCTAATACCGTAACCCATGATAAACATAAGAATGACCGTTCCCAATAACGCCAATGTTGAACGTACTGGATCACGACGTAACTCCATGCCTTCTCGAATGGAATAACTAAATAACCGACGTAAACTAAAACGTTTTTTTAACGCTTCGGTCGCTTGTTCTTTTAGTTCAGGGTCAACATGGAACTCTGGCGCGGTCTCTTGTCCTTGTCCTGCATCCCCCACGGCATCCTGTAAATAGGCTATAAAGGTTTCTTCAAGCGTGCCAAGCCCTCTTTTCTTGGTCAGGTTAGCGGGAGTATCACAATCTAAGACTTTACCTGCATGCATGAGTGAAATGCGATCACAGCGCTCCGCTTCATTCATAAAGTGGGTGGAGATAAAAATTGTGACGCCGTCACGTCTTGATAAATCAACCATTAAATTCCAGAACATATCTCTGGCAACGGGGTCTACGCCTGAAGTTGGCTCATCCAGTATTAGCATCTCTGGTTCGTGGATCACCGCTACGGCCAACGATAAGCGCTGGCGAATACCCAGAGGCAGGTCATCTGGCATGGTATCCCTGACTTCTTCAAGCTCAAAACGTTGGCACATTTCGTCAACTCGCTGAGGGATTTTATCCTCAGATATATGAAAAAGCTTGGCATGAAGCACGAGGTTCTGCTCAACACTCAGTTCACTATATAACGAGAATGCTTGTGACATATAGCCGACACGCTTGCGTGTTTCGATATCCTTCGGGTCTATTTCTTGGCCAAATAGCCATGCCTGCCCTTCACTGGCTTGTAACAAACCCGTCAACATTTTCATCGTGGTTGACTTGCCACAACCATTCGAGCCTAAGAAACCAAAAATCTCCCCTTTTGGGATCTTAAAATTCACATGGTCAACCGCCACAAAGTCACCGAAACGCATGGTCAGGTCTTGGGCTTCAATGGCAATAATATTGTCTTTCGAGGTATCACGTGCAGGGATCACCACCTTTTTGTGCCCACTGCGTTTTTCTTCTGGCAGTAATTCAATAAATGCAGCTTCAAGGTCATCACATTGCGTTTGGGCTTTTAATTCAGAGGCATGGCCTGTAGCGAGCACTTTGCCATCATCCATTGCCACTAGCCAATCAAAGCGCTCCGCTTCTTCCATATATGCGGTTGCGACCAAAACACTCATATTGGTTTGTCGTAAACGAATGCGATCAATCAAATCCCAAAATTGTGCGCGAGATAAGGGGTCAACTCCAGTGGTAGGTTCATCCAAAATCAATAAGTCAGGGTCATGAATCAAGGCGCAACATAACCCCAGCTTTTGTTTCATTCCCCCTGATAACTTGCCAGCAGGACGATCTTTAAAGGGTGCTAAGCCAGTACTTTCAAGTAAGTCTTGAATGCGATATTCACGCTCAGCTTTTGATTGGCCAAATAACCGGCCAAAAAAATCAACGTTTTCATAAACTGACAACGTATGGTAAAGGTTTTTTCCTAACCCTTGAGGCATGTAAGCGATACGAGGGCAAACTGCTCTACGGTGTTCAATATCATTCATGTCACCATCAAGTACCGTTATTTGGCCTTGTTGAATCACTCTTGCTCCTGCAATCAGGGAGATCAGGCTTGATTTCCCTACGCCATCGGGACCAATCAACCCAACCATTTTCCTGGCTGGGATGGAAAGCACAATGTCATCCAACGCACAATTATCACCATAATGCTGGCTGACATGCTGTATATCGATAATCACATCATCCATCAGTTTATTGGTCATTGTGGTAATCTCACCTCAAGTTCAGCAGGCCAAGATTCATTCGGATCTAAACGCACATACGCTTTTCCAGGTAGCCCAGTTTTCACATATTCGAGGTGTTGCTCTAATAATTCAGGAGAAATACGCGCACGTACTCTGAACATTAATTTTAAGCGTTCATTTTGTGTTTCTACGGTTTTCGGCGTGAATTGTGCGACACTTGCTACAAAGGTGGCTTTCGCTGGGATCACGATATTTGGTGCGGCATCGAGTATAATGTGGACATCACTCCCTAAAGCAACTTTACCTGCGTCTTCTGTTGGTAAGAAAAAGGTCATATACACATCACTCAAATCGACCATATTCAAAACTCGTCCACCAGCACCAAGGACTTCACCGGGTTCTGCTACACGATATTGAATACGTCCGTTTCTCGGTGCTTTGAGAATACTGTCATCTAAGTCCGCGATAATACGACGTTCCGTTGCTGTCGCTGCGTCAACACGGTTTTTAGCTTGAACAATACCCGCGCTCGCAGAATCAATCGCTGATGTCGCAGCAGCCACTTGGGCTTTCGACGCTTCCAGTGCTGCGCGAGAACCTTGCATCTGTGCGGTATCATCATCCACTTGTTGTTGGGAAACTGCATTTGTTCTCACTAAAGCTCTAGAGCGATTTAGTCGTTTCTGTGCAGCATCTAATTCCGCTTCACGTTGACGAACAACCGCTTGGGCTGCAACTTTTTCGCTTTTACGTTGCGCTAATGCTGATTCGGCTGTCGTCACCGCGCTAACCGCTTGGCGTAACTGAGCCTGTACTTCATGGAGTTGTTCTTGGAGTGCTCGCGTATCCATACGAGCAAGTTCTTGCCCTTCTTTAACAAAATCCCCTTCTTTAACATTAATTGTCTCAATGCGCCCGGCAGTCTTAGTAGCAATATCAATTTCCGTTGCTTCAATGCGACCATTACTTTGCGCGAACCCAGCAGGTAGCCCGCCTGAATTAACATTCCAGTAATAAAGACCACCCGCAACAATAATTAATATTAAAATGATGTAAAAAGATATTTTTTGCTTATTTATTTTCATACCATCCCTTTTCTTTATATGAAAAACAACATTCAACAATTATTTATGATTATTACCCAGGTGAATTAATAAAATGGAATAACTGTTTACAGCTGAAATACGTATATCTCAATAGGTGATGCTATTCTTAGATCCGATAAAAAGCAGATCTGGTTTATTATTATATTTTTTTATATTTTATAAAATTTTATCAGTTAACTAACAAACATATACTGTCTTTCATCACAAAAATCATTGCATAAACGAATATGGTACAGATACCGCATTTAATGCCCAAAAATGTTTTATATCATGCTAAATAGCTTAACTTTTCGATACAATAAATTATCTAAATTTAACAAATACTTTATGCGTAAATACCATAAATAATAAATTAATGACTTCAAAATACTTTTGCATTTATTCCGTAAAGAAAATACATGTTAAATTTTATCAACTAAATTAGATAGCTCAAGACCCATCATTTTAGCCACTTTTTTGCACTCATTGTGCTTTTCGTCTTCCTCATATCTTTAACCAATCGTTTTAAGACTATAATTTGACTTAGCTCTCATTTTTAATCCGGTAATTAGCGCTAAATTTACTCATAGTAAATCCAATATGGCTGTTTTTTTTCTTTATAACATGAGTGAAATATAATGAAAATCATACGAATAGAGACTATTCCTTATAAAATTCCTTATTTAACACCACTTGAGTTTGCCACAGGTAGCATTACTGAAGTGGAAAATGTATTAGTCCGTATTCATACTGATGAAGGGATAATAGGCTGCGCAGAAGCCCCATCACGACCTTATATTTATGGCGAATCCCAAGCGTCTATCATTTATGCTATCCAATCTTGGTTTTGGCCTTCACTGGCAAATATTGATCTTAGAAATATTGAACGTGTCTATCATGCAATGCGGTGGGTTACTGGAAATCAAACCGCCCGGGCGGCAATAGATATGGCCATTTGGGATGCATTAGGTCAGTTATACTAACGCCCCTGTTATCAACTTTTGGGTGGATGGGATAATAAAATCGCAGTTAGCCATATGATAGGTTACGACCAACCACAAAAAATGGTTGAACACGCGTTGATGATGAAAGACAAATATGGAGTGACAACATTTAAGGTAAAAACGGGTCGTAATGTTCATGCGGACATCACTGCATGCAAAGCATTACGCAAAGCTATGCCAGAAGCCTGTTTATATCTTGACTCTAATCATGGCTGGCCTGCTCATGATGCTATTTATGCAGCTCAATCTTTGCGTGATGAAAATTTTTTATTTTTCGAAGAACCCTCCCCAGCCAGTGATCGTATAGGTCGCAAAAAATTGGCGAATGTGCTGGCTCAACCTATTTGCGGTGATGAGAGTTGCACATCTCTTAATGATGTTGCTCAAGAAATCAATGACGGAATGGTTTCATTTATTTGTATCAAAACAGCGCGTACAGGCTTTACTGAATCCGCTAAAATTGCAGCATTATGTGAAGGTTTACAAGTGCCGGTATACGTGGGTAATCAAGGAGATACTCAGTTAGGTACGCTAGCTAATATCCAATTTGCCTGCGCAAGAAAAAATACTTGCCAACATGCAGCAGAACTAACAAATTTCCTTGAAATTGCAGATGATTTGAGCGCAGTTCCTTTAGTCATTAAAGAGGGTTTCGCGGAGGCTTCAACGGCACCGGGGACGGGTATTATGGTAGATGAAGATAAACTAACCTATTACCGTTGTGATAAATAATTTTAAAACTAGTTAACTTCCCCCGAGAACATCGGGGGGTGAGCAAGCTAATTAGCGAATTGCGCAATTGTTTTCGCATCCATTCGGTAGCGAACCCATTCATCTTGAGGCTCTGCACCAATACTTTTATAAAAATCAATCGCAGGCTGATTCCAATCTAACACACTCCATTCCAACCGTTGGCACTTTCGTTCTACGGCTAGCACTGCAATATGCTTTAATAATTTTTTTCCTGCTCCCGCACCACGAAAATCAGGGGAGACATATAAATCCTCTAAATAAATACCGTTATTGCCTAACCATGTTGAATAGCTAGTAAAGAATACGGCATATCCTGCGGGCGTCCCATCCACATAACAGATTAAAGCTTCTGTGCTTGAATTAGCGCCAAATAGGGAGTTTTCAATATCGGCCACCGAGGCTTTAACTTCATGACGTGCTTTTTCATAATCTGCCAATTCAATGATCATATCTAATATCAAAGCAGCGTCATCACGGGTTGCGGTTTTTATTTCTACATTCATTTGGGGCTCTCTTGTTATTTGAATCATGATTTTAAACGTTACATAACAAGAACCCAATTCACAGCAATATTATTCATCTCTTCCCGCATGATATAAGTATCATTTATACCTGCGAATATACTTACATCTACAACAATACTGCTTTTACAATAATCATTAAACAACGCATTTCTAGACATTGTTGATTAAATAACATATTTGCTATAATTACCTCATCGATTAACTAGATGAATATTAAGGAGGCTAATTTATGTTGTTGTGTGATCTTATTGAATATTCACACTTCTTTGGTAATCGCCAGAGCTCAGGCTTTCACAGTTTTATACTGCGATAACCCTGCCTGAGCGAAGTCACTAAAGAAAACCTTCCCTCAGCTTACTGGGTTGTCGTAACGACTATACCCTGGCATTTTTATGCCTAAAATTTGAGTAAGCTATGAGCACTTTATTAACTGTAAAATCATTAAATTACGATACCTCAACCTCTACCTTATTGAATGACATCTCTTTTACTGTTCAACAAGGTGACCGTATTGGTTTAATTGGCCATAACGGAAGTGGCAAAAGTACATTGTTGAAGCTAATAACCCAACAACTCTCCCCCAATAGTGGCAGTATCACTTATTCGAATCATTGTGTAACTGCTTATATTGAACAACACTTACCCGATGATGTTGCCAGTTTGACACTGCTTGATGCACTTGTTCAAAAATTACCTGAACAAGATAAAGTCACTGACCGTTGGCGGGCGGAAGTTATATTATCAGAATTAGGTTTTACGTCTGAGCAATGGGAACAAAAAGCGAATGCAATCAGTGGCGGGCAACATACACGTTTGCTTCTTGGGCGTGCTTTAATTGAACAACCCGATTTACTGTTACTCGATGAACCAAGTAATCATTTAGATTTACCCACACTTATTTGGTTAGGCAATTTCTTACAATCATGGAAAGGTAGTTTTGTGCTAGTTTCCCATGACCAATCGTTATTAGATAAGGTCAGTAACTGCACTTGGATCTTACGAGATAAATCACTGCATTTTTATCGATTACCTTGCAGTGCAGCACGGCAAGCATTGAGTGAAAAAGACATCACAGATGCACGCCGTAATCAAGCTGAGCAAAAAGAGATTGACCGTATTGCATCAAGCGCCAAGCGTTTAGCGATTTGGGGACATGTCTATGATAATGAAGCCTTATCACGTAAAGCTAAGCAAATGGAAAAACAGATTGACCGCCTTAAAGACACCCAAACTGAATTAACCGAAGGCTATCAATGGAGGCTTGCATTAAATGGCAAAGCCATTCCAGCAGATAGAGTTTTGGAATTGGAAGGCGCCGTTGTCTCAACACCGAAAGGAAATCCGTTATTTAAAACGGCATTTCATCAAGTAAAAAGTGGTGATCGCATCGCTATCATGGGGGGCAATGGCTGCGGTAAATCAACACTACTGCGTCTACTTTGGCAAAATTATCAGCAAGATTTACGCTATAGCACACAATTGAAGTTTCATCCGGCAATTAGTGTTGGGTATTATGACCAACAATTAGAGCAGCTAAATGATAATGATAGCCTATTAGATGCATTACGGCATTTTGCACCTTTAACCGATGAACAACGAAAAATGGCATTGATTGGCGCTGGTTTTTCCTACTCTCGTCATCAACAAAAAGTCGCTACACTCAGCGGTGGCGAACGCGCTAGATTGTTGTTTATTGGGTTAAGTTTGGCCCAGTACGAGTTGATTTTGTTGGATGAACCGACCAACCACCTTGATTTAGAAGGTAAGGAAGCACTTTGCGAGCAAATTAGCTTATTTTCAGGGGCGCTATTAATTGTAAGCCATGATAGGTGGCTCATTGAAAATAGCTGTCAACGATTCTGGTTTATCGATGATAATCGGTTAGAGGAATACCTTAATCTTGATGATATCTATCATAAAATCGAGCAGCAAGCACAACCATTATTAGCGGCTACGCTTGGGGGAGATGCCCCAATTAAATCGACGATTGAAATTTCTCGAGGAGAAACTGCTCATGAGGATGCGTTATTAGAGACATTGCTAATATTGGAGCAAAAATTACTTGCGGATCAAAAACGCAAATTAAGCCACCAAAAACCACAGTTACAACAACAATGGAGCAACGAAATAGCCAAAATACACGCTAAATTGGGATTGTAACCAATACCCCTGGTCACATTAGTGACCAGGGGATTTTCTGAAGAAGTTGTATATTAATATAGGATGATAGTTACAGTTTACAAAATAATTATATACACCCTGAAATTTACCTTATTGACGACATTACAGAAATTTAAATCCCGTTATTTACCAATAATGAGAATAAACAAAGTTTATTCTTTATGCATTTTATGTGAATAAAGATTTTGTAAACTATCCAAATTGTTATTTTATTTTTTGTTTCTTAGCTCGCTTAAAATATGAAGTTGGGACACTCGGACATACAACCTCTTTAAACTTAACATCTTTATTCGTATTTACAGGCTGTTCATTTTCAGATGAAACCGGGACGTCAGTTTGTGGTATTTTACTTGTTTCTTTCATATATAAACGCTCTTTTGCTTGTATAATATCATTCGTTTTAGCCATTTTATTTTTCCTCTGCCACTAACACGGCATTGACTTGCTCTATTCGTTCCACTGCTCGGTTAATGATCTCAACGACTCTTATTGTCTCTTCTTTCGTCAACTGTTGTATCACGATTTGGTGCCTTAACAATGACTTAAATTTGTCTACAGCACATTCAATTTCATTTGCAAATTGATTACCTGCTTTTAATTCCTGTGCATATTTTAATTTTAGTTGAACTTCTGCCAATATTTCAGCCTTGAGTAATAAAAAACAGCGGCCTTCAGGTGTAATGACATAACACTTTCGCCCTTTTCCATTATCTTTACCTGCTGAAATAAACCCTAACTCCTCTAGCAACGTCAGAGTTGGATATATCACCCCTGGGCTTGGGCAATAAAAACCTGCTGTCTCTTCTGCAATTTTTTTTATTAGCTCATAGCCGTAATTAATTCCCCCTGTCAGTAGATGCAGGATATAAATCCTCAACTGTTTAGGGTTAAACATACGGCTAACACTTTTACCGTTACACAAACACGGGTCTAGTTGTTGTTCACTTGCCATTAAAATTCTCAGTGGTTATTCGTACTAAAACCGATATATCTAATATAATAGTTACTTTTACAGAAAATGCTAGCTTTAGATATATCTGTTTTGTGCATAACGTGCTAATGATAATCATTCTTATATGGATTATACCGACTAACTGTCGATACAACAGTAAAAATGTGCGGTAAATTGTCTAGCTGAGTAAATTATGCAGTAAATTTAGGAAAGGCTTTTAGGAATTGAGCCAGCCATCAAGAGATGGCTGGCTGGTATACATGTATTCTATTAACCAATATTTGGTAATATGTTGAAGACAATCCCTAACTGAACACCAATAACGATAATTCCACAAATAAATACCAATGATAGGCCTAACCCACCCCCCAATACTTGATATTTCCGTTGATTTAATGATCTTGATTTGAATGCCATTGCGCTAGGCAACAATAAGGCCAGTATTGAAAGTGCAATCGCAGCATACCCTAACGCCATCACAAACCCTTTCGGATAAAATAAAGCAAAAACTAGCGGTGGTCCAAAGGTGAGTAACCCCGTTTGTATGCGCCCAGAGGCGTTATCTTGGCGTTTAAATAAATCAGCTAAAAAGTCAAATAACCCCAAAGCGACCCCAAGGAAAGAAGTTGCTAAAGCCAAACTCATGAACATCTGTGCGATTAATTCTGTTTTTCCTGATTGAGCTACATCCTTAATTGCATCGAGCAACCCATTAAGCCCTGCGTTTTCAGCCAGAATACCAACAAATGTTGTTGTGCCAATACTCCCTAATGTTGCAATTTGCCATAAAATATAAGCGATTAACGGGATAGCACTGCCGATGATAAAGATAACACGGAGTTTTTTGACATCTCCCCCCATATATTTAACGATACTGGGAACGCTGCCATGAAAACCAAATGAGGTAAAAAATACGGGGATCGCCGATAAAATGAGGACTTTTTCAGTTGGTGCTGCTAATAAATTCTGTTGCTCAACATGAGGTATCATTAACGCCAATATAATGACTAAGAAAACAATTTTCGCAGCAAATAAAATACGGTTGATAAAATCTACTGATGAAGTCCCAAAACATACAACTCCCCCACCAATAATGGTAAATACAACAATTCCCATCCAATCAGCCATATCAATGGCAAAACTACTTTTTAAATTTGAAGTAATAATTTCCCCTGCGCCACTCACATAAGCCGCTGTCAATGCATACATAAGGAACATCATGCTGAAACCTGTAATAAATTTACCGCTGGGCCCTAAGTACCGTTGAGCAACACTACCGATCCCAGTTTCGTGAGATTCATGTTGGTAAACTTCAACCAAAAGCAATGCCGTGTAACACATCAATGCCCACAATACTAATAACATCGCCAAACTCACTAAAAAACCATTACCAGCGGCAGCGATAGGCATAGCTAACATACCTGCGCCAATCGTAGTACCTGCAACAATAAATACACTACCAAGTGTGCGATTTTTCATATTGAGATCCTAACAAGTAATTAAATTTTAATTTTATAATTGGAATGATTTAACTTATTTTCTTCATTAATGAGATGTTGCAGTTTGTCTTCAAAAATATTTTTTAATTCCATCCAATAGGTTTCAAAATGAGCCCTATCGCGCAAGCAATGCGTCATTATCGCTGCCCGTAGCACATAAATTGACCGTACTTTATACCATTCATTATCAGAAAACTGTGCATCTCGGCATAAGCTCAGTGGGTTATCGCCATACTCTTCATGTGTTAGTGAGGTTGATGAGGTGAGAAAATCATTAGAATAACTTCGACCTGCGGCATAAGAACATAATTCATATAACCGTTTATTTAATTGATTTTGTTTTTCTAAAGATGTGTTACCGATTTCACGAAACATAAAATTAATCATGTGAAAGTCCGGTGTGGGCATCGCAATAATTGAAAACTGGCGCTCTTCAATAATAAAGGGCTCACATTGATTTATCTTGTCAATCATCCAATTGGCTGTGGTGATCCCTGCCGCAATTACTTTTCCATACCCTAAAATATTTAACGGGACTAAACGATGTGCAGCCCATACCGCTGCTGCAGTTGCCCCTGCTTTTGACCCTTCCATAATAGAAGAGCCAAGTAATACATTCTGCGCTTTTTCTGTTTTACGCTGTTTTTCTTGTACTTCTTCAAATACATATGCGGCATGATAAGACACTAAATCCACAATCCGCTTATCCTTCATACAGATTGCACCAGCGGCATACGGAATAAACCCCACTTTGTGAGGGTCAACAGTAATAGAGTCAGCTTGGCTTAATGCTTTAAAGCTTTCATAAACATCGCGCTTTGGCCACACCATGTTTTCAGGAAAAATTCCTTCACTATGATAACGTTGGATTACGTTCTCATACTCCATAAATTGATTTTCTTCATCACGAAACATCGCGCAAGCGTATCCCGCATAAGCGGCATCAATATGCACATAGAAGGAAACCCCAAAACGTTGTTCACATTCACGTCGTAGCTCAATGACTTCTTTTACATTGTCTATTGCACCAGTCTCTGTGGTTCCAACAACGGCAACTACGGCTAAAATTGGCTCCCCTTGCTCAATCAATGCAAATACGGTTTCCCGCATTTTATGCACATCCGTTCGATAACTTGCATCAACGGGTAGTTGCACAATATTCTGTTGGCCTAAACCAAGAATATCCATCGCTTTCATCCATGAATAGTGTTTAGACTGCGGTACCAATAACTTACCGAGTTTTCCTTGCTCTATTCCAACACCACGGCAGGTCAAATCACGAATTTCTTCGAAAATGTGCCGTTTCTTTAATTCATCAATTAAATCTAAAACCTCAGAAACAGAGAGGTTGAGTAACTCTTTTTCAGTTTTATCCTTTAATAGATCTTGGGATTGCGGATGTTGCATAATCGCCAATGGAAGGGTTTTAATATTTCTAGCTACCCATAGCCCTTCGTAGTTAGCTACCGTTCCGCCAGATGTAATATGCCCCCAAGCATGTTGTACGTCATAACCAAACATGGCACATAAATCTAACCCTGCTTCTATTTCCAAAACCGTTGTCGTTGGTGACGATTCTTGTGCACAATTATTGGGGTTATACATCATTGCCATGACATAAGCCAAATTAGAAATCATCAACGTGTCTGCATTCATATGTCCCATATAACGGGGAGAAAACCACGGAACCGATGTTGTTTTTAATTTTGAAGAGAGTTGATTAAGAATGCCTTCAGTACGATAAAGCGTATCTCGGTATTCGGGAGCATAACGGTCAACGGTAGAGATAAGTTCAGGATCTTCAGGATGGTAGCTAGAGCGCCAATGCATATGTTCACTAACTGAATACTCCATCATTTCTTTGAAAAAGACAGCATTTTCAGATTTAGGACCTAAAAATAATGCATCAACATTTATTTTTGAGTTTTTAAAATTATTCATCATTACTACACCTTCAAACTACAATTAACGCGTGCTAATTGCACTTAAGTTAGTTAACTTAATATCATTGGAAAGTGCATAACGGACTATGTTTATAAGATATATCAATATATTAATGATATGCATTTAAAAATATCATTTAAACATTATTTATTGATAAACAAACCGTTAATGGCCAACTTATTCATAGGTATAATCGATCTCTATTAAATTATTAACAAACTCCTTCTAATTTCGTTCTGATTTGTGGGCAAGCACAAAAAATCAAAATTTAGTCAACTGTAAAGAGATTTTTACGCTAAAAAAGCTTGAATATGTAAAAAGATTGTTATAGAGGATGCGGTTTTTACTATTCTGTTTTAGTTATTTTTAAATAGTAAAAACCATAAAAAGTAGAGCCAACTAACTGTTTAGTAAAACTATCTTACCAATAAGATCCCCAGACTCCATATGCTTATGAGCATCTTTCACCTGTGATAAATCATAGGTTTTGTTAATGATAGGTTTAATTTTACTATTTTGTAACAAACCCCAGACTTGTTTTCTCAGTTCTTGGGCGATCAATGCTTTTTCTTCAATAGTCCGAGAGCGCATAGTTGAACCTGTATGAGTTAGTCTTTTTACCATTAAAGGCATCATATTTAACTCTTTAGGGTTACCTTTCATCATCCCAATTTGGATAATTCGCCCACATTTCGCGGCAACTTGATAATTTTTAGCGACATAGTCTCCACCAATAATATCAACAACCATATCAACACCTAAAGAAGAAGTGTAATTAAGCGTCGCCTCAACAAAATCATCTTTTTTATAGTTAATAACACAATCTGCACCAAGTCGTTTTGCTGCATCCACTTTTTCTTCAGAACCAACCGTCGTTAATACTTTTGCACCAAAAGCTTTCGCTAACATGATCGCCACACTGCCAATACCCGATGTCCCACCATGGATAAGTACAGTTTCATCTCTCTTAAGTTTTCCTATTTGAAAAACATTTGCCCATACAGTAAAAAAATTTTCAGGTATCGCAGCCCCTTCGATAAAAGAAAGACTTCCTAATGGTAATGCGATGTTTTTATGTACTAAACAATATTCTGCATAACCTCCTCCAGCCACCAGCCCACAAACCTTATCGCCTAACTGCCATTCATCTACATCATCCGCTTTGGCAACAATCGTTCCTGCGATTTCAAGTCCCATAATCGGTGATGCATCTGCCGGTGGAGGGTAAGATCCCTTACGCTGAAAAATATCAGGGCGATTAACTCCAGCAGCTTCCACTTTAACAAGCAAATATCCTGCAGACACTCTAGGTAATGGTTTATCAATTAATCGCAGTTTTTCTGGCCCGCCAGGCTCTATAATGTCAACAACCGTCATTGAAGTGGGTAAAGACTGTTGAGTAAGTGTCATTATATTCTCCTTTTTGAGGTTAATTTGAAAAATTGATATTCATAAATTTATTTTCGTGTTAAATTAATGCTAATTCGTTTAATGTTTCGTGCTTTATTAGCATTAATTTAAGTATTAATCATAATAGCACTACATGTCATTTTTTTATCGTTTAAAGGTTGAAATTTAATCTACATCAAACTTTATATTTAACAATTTTCTTTAAATTAGCATTAACATCTAAATTCACGAATCTCTTGCAGTTTCTCTGATAGGCTTTTTTGTTTATTAAGTCGATTCTGTCATACTTTACTACTTACCAGTTGCATCATCTTATGTTAAAATTGACTCATATCAATAATTTTAACTTGATTGAGCCTTAAATATGATCCCAGAAAAAAGAGTTGTTCGTCGCATCCAGTCTGGTGGTTGTGCTATTCATTGCCAGGACTGCAGTATTAGCCAACTTTGCATTCCTTTTACGCTGAATGAACATGAACTGGATCAACTTGATAATATCATCGAGCGCAAAAAACCCATTCAAAAAGGCCAAGCTTTATTTAAAGCTGGTGATGAATTGCGTTCATTATATGCCATCCGCTCAGGTACAATAAAAAGCTATACAATAACCGAAGAAGGCGATGAGCAGATTACCGGTTTTCACTTGGCTGGAGACCTTGTTGGTTTTGATGCTATCATTCATACACAGCACCCAAGTTTTGCACAAGCACTTGAAACCTCAATGGTTTGTGAAATACCATTTGAGACTCTAGACGATTTATCAGGCAAAATGCCTAATTTACGTCAGCAAATTATGCGTTTAATGAGCGGTGAAATTAAAGGCGATCAAGAAATGATCCTTTTATTATCCAAAAAGAACGCAGAAGAACGTTTAGCTGCATTTATTCTTAACTTGTCCCACCGCTTTGCAGAACGTGGTTTTTCACCAAGAGAATTTAGATTGACCATGACTCGTGGGGATATCGGTAACTATCTTGGATTAACCGTTGAAACCATTAGCCGCCTTTTAGGTCGTTTCCAAAAAAGTGGCATGCTGAGTGTTAAAGGTAAATACATCACTATCGAAGATATGACAAAACTGACTGATATTGCAGGTAAAGTTTCAGCCATTACATGTTAATATCCCTAAACGGATCACGTTATCAGTGATCCGTTTCCATTTTTTTTCCCAGATTTCTTGCCTATTTAATCTCAATATCATAGTTTATCTATATGGAAACATCCGTGTATCAAGAGGATTTCAATATGGCAAACTATAAAAATCTGCTAGTTGCAATTGACCCAAATCAGGATGATCAACCTGCATTAAGACGTGCTGTCTACATCGTGCAGCGTAATGGTGGACGGATAAAAGCGTTTTTACCTATTTACGACCTTTCCTATGATATGACAACATTACTTTCGCCTGAAGAACGTAATGCCATGCGTAAAGGTGTAATAAGCCAAAAAATGGCTTGGATCAAACAGCAAGCTCATTTCTATCTTGAAGCGGGCATCGATATTGAAATTAAAGTTATTTGGCATAACAAGCCATATGAGGCCATTATTCAGGAAGTAATAAATGGTGAACATGACCTGTTACTGAAAATGGCACATCAAACCGATAATTTTGAGTCGATTATTTTTACCCCACTAGACTGGCATTTACTCCGAAAATGCCCTGCTCCCGTTTGGATGGTAAAAGACAAAGTATGGCCTGATCACGGTTCCGTGGTTGTCGCCGTTAACTTATCAAATGAGGAATCTTATCACGATGACCTCAATATCAAACTGGTCGAAAAAACAAAAGACTTAGCAACGCGTATTATTAAAGAACAGGAAATCCATTTAGTGAGTGCGTATCCTGTTGCTCCTATGAATATTGCCATAGAGTTACCTGATTTCGATCCGAGCTTATATAACAATGCACTACGCGGCCAACATTTAATTGCCATGAAAGAGTTACGGCAAAAATTTGGGATTGATGAAAAATATACCCATGTCCGTGAAGGCCTACCTGAAAAAATTATTCCAGATATGTGTGAAGAATTGCACGCTGGGGTTGTGGTACTGGGTATTTTGGGCCGTACAGGCATTTCAGCGGCTTTCTTAGGGAATACCGCGGAGCATGTCATCGATAAGCTAAAATGTGATTTATTAGCGATTAAACCTGACGGTTTTGTTTGTCCTATTAACCCTGCTGATGATGATTAGCTAATCATCTAAAACTTATTAGGTCCCAATAATATTTATGTTATTGGGACCTAATTTTATCATGGTTAAGTTATTGCTGAACTGAACTTTGACTAAGTATCGGCCAAGCTTGCATAGCATTAAAAATGACTTGATTAAGTCTTTCAAGATCAATTCCATCACAAGCTTGTATGGTAAAACCATCAATTACCGTTATATAAAAATCAACGATAGCTTCAATCGGCGCATCTGGAGCAACATCACCATCATCAATACCTTTACGCATACGTGCCAGTAAAATTTCCTGATAACTTTTCCGTTTTTCTTGGACGTTTAATTGCACATCTTCGATTTGCTTTGACCCATTCATTGTCGCTGTAATCAGCATACAACCTGCAGGCTTGTTTGGCTGAATTAGCCTTTTAGCGCTTTCATACATCAGCAATTCAATTGCAATTTTCGCTGTTTTGGCTTGCTTTACAATAGACAAAATAGGACAAGCTTCATTCATCAAATAATAATCAATACATTGATTAAACAACGATGCTTTATCACCAAAAGCACAATAAAGGCTAGGCGCTGTGATACCTAGCTCTTGAGTTAAATCGCTGATTGAGGTTGCAACATAGCCATTTCGCCAAAACAATAGCATGGCTTTAGCTAGTGCATCTTGTTGGTCAAAGCCTTTAGGCCGCCCGCGTTTTATTTGATTCATATTCTCACTTTACTCGCAGTCAATTCACTATGCCACAACTATTTTATAGTGATCATTATAAAAATAATTGACAACGCCTAAATTCACATAAACAATAGCGCCATGATTTTATAGCGATCACTATAAAATCATTCTTTTTTGTAAACTACTTAATTTTCATGGAAAGCGCATGACAACAACTCATATTTCTTCGCACAATGGTAACTGGCTTTCACTATTATCTGCAACTTTTGCTTGCTTCATTATTGTTACTGGTGAGTTTTTAGCCATTAGTGTGCTAAATAACATCGCTTATGATTTTCAAATATCAACAGGTACCGCAGGACTTACAGTCACTGTCACATCTATCGCAGGTATGGCATCCTCTCTATTTGTCCCCATCTATGCAAAAAATATTGATAGACGCCAAGTCTTACTTTTCTTAGTTGCTCTCATGATATTAGCTAATGCAATTACGGCTTTCGCATCTAATTTTAGCTTAGTTTTATTAGGTAGATTCGCATTAGGAATTGCACTAGGGGGTTTTTGGGGAGTTGCAGCAGGCTTAGTAATACGTCTAGCACCTAAAAATATGTCAATTACCACATCCGTAACAATATTCTTTTCGGCCGTCACATTAGTTACCGTGCTCGGAGTACCTCTAGGCGCTTGGTTATCTGATAACTACGGTTGGAGAATGCCTTATATTGCGTTGGTTATTGCAGGTGCTGTCGCATTTTTAATGCAATATTTCTCTTTACCATCATTAAAACCTTCTTCGTCTATGCAATGGAAAGAACTGTTATTGATGCCTTCGCACCCTATTGCACGTAAAGGGTTAATTATATTCACACTGATTTTTTTAGCACATTTCTCTGCCTATAATTATTTTACGGTGTTCTTTAAACAAACCGCAGGTTTTATCGAAGGACAAATTTCAGCATTATTGCTCTTTTTTGGGGTAGCCAGCGTAGTTGGCAATATACTGGCGGGTTATGTCGGAAAATATAATGTTCGTTATAATTTCGCGATTAGTGCACTTTTATTAGCCTTAGCGTTTCTCGCATTATCTGTTTTAGATTTTAATTGGGCGACCAGTATCATATTCGTTTCTTCATGGGGGATCGCTGCGGGTATGGTTCCTGCAACAATCAATATGTGGATGCACGTTCATGTCCCAGAATTAACCGAAAAAGGTTCCGCCCTTATTACCTTTATGTTTTTAATTCTAATTACCATTGGTAGTCTAGTGGGAGGATACGTCATGGACCATTTCAATGGCGGAGTTCTCATGATGAGCATGCTGACTATATCTGCATTTGCGTTTTTATTAGTGTTTACTTTTGCTCGAGGGCTAACCAATTGTGCACGATTTTGCCTCAAATGATGCGTTTATAAGACTGCATCATATGAATTGATTTAGCTCTCAAATATCAAGAAGGGGGGATTGGAATTAACCAATCCCCCCTTCTTATTTACTTTACTAATTATTTTTAAATGAATTAGTGACTCATTAAATTACAATGCACGTAAGATTGCATCGACGCTATCTTTCGCATCACCAAACAACATCTGTGTATTTTCTTTGAAGAATAATGGGTTTTGTACCCCAGCATAGCCCGTATTCATTGAACGTTTAAATACAATGACATTGCTTGCTTTCCAAACTTCAAGAACTGGCATACCTGCAATTGGGCTATTTGGGTCATCTTGAGCCGCTGGGTTAACCGTATCGTTAGCACCAATGACAAGTACAGTATCGGTATCAGAGAAATCATCATTGATTTCATCCATTTCTAATACGACATCGTAAGGCACTTTAGCTTCTGCGAGTAAGACATTCATATGCCCTGGTAAACGCCCAGCAACAGGGTGAATACCAAAACGCACATTGATACCACGCTCACGTAATTTAGTCGTAATATCTGCCACAGGGTATTGTGCTTGTGCCACGGCCATACCATAGCCCGGAGTGATTATCACTGATGTTGAGTTTTTCAACATTTCAGCGACTTCCTCTGCTGTAATTTCACGGTATTCGCCCATTTCTTCCTCAGAGCCTGTTGAAGAGCCATCTGTACCGAAGCCTCCTGCAATGACACTGATAAATGAACGGTTCATCGCCTTACACATAATATAAGACAGAATCGCACCTGAAGAACCGACCAATGCCCCTGTGACGATCAGCAAGTCATTACTTAACATGAAACCTGCCGCTGCAGCAGCCCAACCTGAATACGAGTTCAGCATTGAAACAACCACAGGCATGTCCGCGCCACCAATTGATGCCACTAAATGCCAGCCAAAAGCTAAAGCAATCGCTGTCATGATGAGCATCAAGAAGACTTGTAAGCCGACACTTTCTGTTTTAACGAAAATGACTAACAGAATAAATGAAACAACTAACGCCGCTAAATTCAGTTTATGGCGATTAGGTAACATCATCGGTTTTGATGACATTTTCCCTGATAATTTACCATAAGCGACCACTGAACCTGTAAAGGTAACTGCACCAATGAAAATCCCCAAGAAAACTTCAGTTAAATGAATGTTTTCCATAACAACATCAGCGTGCCCTTCACTTGCAATAAAACTGTTAAAACCAACCAAAACTGCAGCTAAACCGACGAAGCTATGTAAAATAGCCACCAGTTCAGGCATTTCTGTCATTTCAACTTTTTTCGCTAAGCGAATACCGATAACCGCACCAATAACCATCGCAACGATCATCCAGCCCACATTTGCACTGTGAGGGCCTAAAATGGTGGCTATCAATGCAATAGCCATCCCGATGATGCCGTAAGTATTCCCTCGTTGGGAGCTTTCATGACGTGATAGCCCTGCAAGGCTGAAAATAAACAGGATAGCAGCAACGATGTAAGCTGCTGTCACAATTCCACTCGACAACATAAGTTACCCCTTATCCTTTACGAAACATTTTTAACATGCGTTGAGTTACAGTAAACCCACCGAAAATATTGATACTCGCGATCAATATGGCGATAAAGGATAAGAAGCTTACCCAGCCACCGCTTCCAATCTGAAGCAAGGCGCCCACGACGATGATCCCTGAAATAGCATTAGTGACTGACATTAACGGTGTATGTAATGCATGAGTCACATTCCACACCACGTAATAACCAACCACACAAGCTAATGCAAATACAGTAAAGTGCGATAAAAACTCTTTTGGCGCTGAATTAGCGAACCAACCAAACAAGATGATAGCTAATGCCATCAAGCCATATTTTACCGTCGGTGACATCTTTTTCTCAGGCGCTTTAACTTTTTCCACCGCTTGCGGTTTCGCCTGCGGCTGAGCAGATACCTGAATTGGGGGCGCTGGCCACGTGATTTCACCTTGTTTAATCACCGTAACACCGCGAATAACCAAATCGTCGAAATCAATATTAATTTCGCCATCTTTTTCTTTGCACAGTAGTTTCATCAGGTTAACAAGGTTGGTGCCATATAACTGGGATGATTGTGTTGGCAAACGGCTTGGCAAATCTGTGTAACCAATAATTTTCACACCATTGTCGGTCACGACTAATTTGTCAGCTTGGGTTAATTCGCAGTTACCACCCGTTTGAGCCGCTAAGTCGACAACCACACTTCCCGGCTTCATTGATTCAACCATTTCCTTGGTAATCAATTTAGGCGCTGGTTTGCCTGGAATCAGTGCCGTGGTTACAATAATGTCGACTTCTTTCGCCTGTGCAGCGAACAGTTCCATCTCCGCTTTTATAAATGCTTCTGACATCACTTTGGCGTAACCATCGCCACTGCCAGCCTCTTCCTTGAAATCGAGCTCAAGAAATTCAGCCCCCATACTCTGAACCTGCTCTTTTACCTCAGGCCGAGTATCAAAGGCTCGTACAATGGCGCCCAAGCTACCCGCAGCACCAATTGCAGCAAGGCCAGCAACCCCAGCACCAATAACCATAACTTTCGCTGGTGGCACCTTACCTGCCGCAGTGATTTGCCCCGTAAAGAAACGGCCAAATTCATGAGCAGCTTCAACAATTGCACGGTAACCTGCAATATTTGCCATTGAACTCAGCGCATCAAGCGACTGAGCTCGTGAAATACGTGGTACCGCATCCATCGCCATCACGTTAATATTCCTAGCTTTTAAAGCTTCCATTAGCTCAGCATTCTGGGCCGGCCAAATGAAACTCACCAATGTTGCTCCTTCTTTTAACAAAGGAATTTCATCATCCAGAGGTGCGTTAACTTTAAAAACAATATCCGCAGCAAATGCAGTGTCACGATCAACGATTTCGGCACCCACTTGCTCATATGCTACATCATCAAAACTGGCTAAATGACCCGCATTTTGCTCTACACACACAGAAAAACCCAACTTAAGTAGTTGAGTCACTGTTGATGGCGTAGCAGCAACACGCGCTTCATTGGCAAGTCGTTCTCTTGGTATACCAATACGCATAATGTTCCCTTTTTAATGCTTGAAGTAATGTTGTTAATAGGCTGTTTGCTAAAATAATGACCATCATCACAGAGAAAAGTCTTATTTTGTGCATAAACAGATTTTTAATGTTCTAATAACCTACTGAAAATAAGCGTCCTGATCCATAATTGATCTCGATTCTTAGACAGTAAATGGAATTCGCTGTGAAAATCTTAGTTTTAGGTCAATAAAATACTGGATACTTTAAAAAATCTGGTAAATTTAACTAGTCAATAAATATTTATTTCTCATAAAAAGAAAATCATGAGACAACGGGTTCTGTTACGTGTAATAATCACGTACATGTGATACAACTAAGATTCAGCATGTTTATAATAAATTGCGCAAGGCGGAAGGATTTTGTATGAAGCTGAAAACTACGGTCATCGCAGCCGCGGTGCTGTCATTAACTAGTATAACTGCTACTCAGGCGGCTGTTGAATTGACGCCAAAACAGGCTACTGAATTAAAACCTTATGAGCGTATAACAGTTACCGGGCGCTTTAATGCTATTTATGAAGCATCCGATGCAGTCTCCCGTAGGGCTGATAAAATGGGGGCATATGCCTTTTACATTCAAAGCCTTGATGATGTAGGTGATAGCGGCAACATGCGTGTTGTTGCAGACGTGTACGCAAAAGATGCACCAGAAGTTGATTCACCGAAGCGTCGTGTATTCGGTGGTGTTGAGGAAATGTCAAAAACGGATGCAACCGAATACGAGCCTTTTGATACCGTTACGGTAAGCGGTTTTTATCCTTCCCAACCGGACTTGTATGAGGCTATTGCTAAAAAAGCCCTTGAGAAAAATGCAGCTTCGTTCTATGTGGTTCGTAATATCGCAATGAATGATGGCGGAAACACACTAGCGACAGCTTATATCTATAAGAAAGATGCGCCGAAGCGACAAGTACTGAATGAAGACGCAGTGGTTCCTGCTGATTCAGACGCTGGCCGTGCTCTATTAGCTGAAGGCGGTGAAGCGGCTAAAAAAGTTCGCATTCCTGGTGTTGCATCTTCTGAAGAACCAACAACCGCAGTCGGACGCTTCTTTGAAACCTCTAGTAGTCAACCGGGTCGTACTAGTGTGACCCTGCCAAGTGGTTATGTTATCGAAGAAGTCAACAAAACAGCCGCGGCTCAAATGGTTCCATTTGATTCTATTACATTCTCTGGATATTACACCAATACGCCTGAAGTACGTTACCAAATAGCAAAACGTGCGGAAGCAAAAGGGGCTAAATATTTCCATATTACAAGAGAATGGCAATCTAATGGTGGAAGTGTCACCATCAGTGCAGACTTGTTTAAATAGTCCAATATTCTGTGATACTAAAACCAGCCTCCTCGGCTGGTTTTTTTGTTTTTATTCACTTCATTTACGTTAAATCACATTTTACACGCTATCCATCTTCTTTTTTCAAACAAAGTGCATAAAACACCTTAAAAAATGCATACATTACCATTGCATATCTGTCATTTCGTTCGTAGAATCCACACACTGAAAACATGCAGTCATTCTGTCTACTTTTTTTATGGCTTCTAGTTAAACTAATTATTGTAATGGCATTTTAACGTCATTTTAACTTTTGATTTCTGAACGTTCAGGATTTACTTTGAAAAATACTTTGAGTCTTACCGCTCTAACGGCGCTAGTTCTTAGCTCGATGGTTGGTGCCGGTGTTTTTAGTCTCCCTCAAAATATGGCTGAAGTCGCCAGCCCGCTCGCATTAATAATCGGTTGGTCCATTACTGGTGTGGGTATCCTCTTTTTGGCATTTGCCTTATTGTTGCTTTCGCGGATACGCCCTGACCTTGACGGTGGAATATTTACTTATGCAAAAGTCGGTTTCGGGGAATTAATTGGTTTTTGCTCTGCGTGGGGGTATTGGCTATGTGCAGTCGTGGCCAATGTGTCTTATCTCGTTATCGTATTTGCCGCGATCAGTTTTTTTACTGATACACCTGATAACATCATTTTTGGTGATGGAAATACATGGCAAGCACTGATCGGAGAATCAATACTTCTCTGGTTTGTTCACTATTTAGTACTTCGTGGAGTACAAACAGCCGCTGGAATTAATAAACTCGCTACAATGGCAAAACTAGTTCCTCTTGGCTTATTTATTATATTAGCTTTTTTGGCCTTTAGACTTGATATTTTCAATGCAGATTTCAGCGGTATCGAATTTGGCGTTCCTGTTTGGGAGCAAGTCAAAGATACTATGTTGATTACATTGTGGGTATTTATTGGTATCGAAGGGGCCGTTGTTGTTTCAGCTAGAGCAAAAAACCGCCGAGATGTTGGCTTAGCAACAATTTTCGCTGTGAGTTCTGCTTTAATTATCTATATTCTCGTTACCTTACTTTCTCTTGGGATCATGCCAAGAGCTGAGCTTGCAGAAATAAAAAACCCATCCATGGCCCCTCTTATGATAGATTTAATTGGTTCGAGTGGTGATATTATTATTGCGGCTGGCCTCATTATCTCTGTTTGTGGTGCTTATTTAAGTTGGACTATTATGGCCGCTGAAGTGCCTTATATCGCAGCACAATATCAATCATTTCCTAAAATATTCAACAAACTAAATAAAAATGATGCGCCATCTTCGTCTCTATGGCTCACTAATGGTGCAGTACAGCTCTCTTTGGTTCTTATTTGGCTTAGTGGAAGTAATTACAATACATTACTTACTATCGCCTCTGAAATGATATTAGTCCCCTATTTCCTAGTCGGTGCATTTTTAGTCAAAGTTGCTTTTGAACGCCATAATAAGGCATTACTTGCTGTTGGATCTATTGCTAGCCTTTATGGTCTATGGCTGATTTATGCTTCAGGGTTAATTAATTTACTATTATCTGTCGTTTTATATGCCCCCGGTATTTTGGTGTTTTTCTATGCTCGCCAGCAGCAAACCAACCAAATACCATTAAAGATGATTGAAAAAATCATGGCATATGCTATTGCTATCGCTGCTATTCCAGCACTCTATTATTTGGTTGTTTAGCTTTGTACCAAAGGGCTTAATTTTGATGCGTAAATTTAAGCCCTATTTACTGTAATTTCCTATTTTCCACATACTCAATACCTCAATAACCTTCTAGTATTAACCCCCTATTACAATTTCTCTTCCCTTATACTGGTGAAAATTACTGTTGTACGATCTTCGATGTTTATATGGTTACCCCTCGCTCGCATGTTGTAACTAAAATCTCTAGTTAAGCTAAAAATAAAAAACGCTTCACATACAAAATACGTGAAGCGCCAATTAGTCAAAATAATACTTACAATTGTTGGGACAACTGTTCCATCGCCTGCATAATTCGCTTATCCGAAATTGGATATGGCGTTCCAAGCTGTTGGGCAAACAAGCTAACTCGCAGTTCTTCAATCATCCAGCGAATTTCTTGAACTTCTGGCATATTTTTCTGAATCGGAAATAATTTTACTAGCCATTGTTGCCACATATTCTGAACATGCTCGACTTTACTCATTTGAGCACGATCTCGGTTAGGGTCAATAGCCAGCTTTTCTAGTCGCCGCTCTATCCCATTTAAATAACGAAGAATATCAGGCAAGCGTTTCCAACCATGAGTGGTCACAAAACCTTTAAACACCAGATTCGACATTTGTGTTTTTATATCCGATAACGCTATTGCCATCGAAAAATCGACCCGCCCTTTTAGACGTTTGTTGATCGCAAACACCGCTGTTAATATTTGTTCAACTTGCTTAGCAATATTAACAACCACATCATTTAATTCTGCTCGTGCAAACTCTTTCAATTTTTCAAACTGCACTTCATTCCAAACCGCACCACCAAAATTAGCAATTAATTGGTCAACACCACAAGCAATACAGTCATCAATTAACTCTAATACCTTGCCATAGGGGTTAAAATACAAACCTAATTTTGATTTGTTTGGTAGTTTTTCATGCAAATACTTAATTGGCGATGGAATATTTAACAGCAACAATCGACGTACTCCTGCCCACATTGCTTGCTGTTGTTCCAGTTCCGTTTCAAATACCTTGATACCTACGCTATTTCTTTCATCAACTAATGCAGGGTAAGCCTTAACGGAATATCCCCCCCTTTTTTGCTCATAACGTTGAGGTAATTCACCAAAACTCCAAATATGTAACCCGTGTTGCTCAATGCCATCATCCACAACTTCAGACAACGTTTCTTGCACTTTTTCTTTTAAGCTATTTTTTAACTCATCAAGGTTTTGCCCTTCCGCAACAGTTTTATTTTTGTCGCCCACAACACGATACGTCATTTTCAAGTGAGCTGGGAGCTGCTCTAATTGCCATGAATCACGTTCAACAGTCACACCTGTCATACGACGTAATTCACGTTCAAGTTTATCTAATACACTCCCTTCAAGCTCTGGCACTCGTTCTAAAAATGCAGAAGCATAATTAGGTGCAGGGACAAAATTTCGTCTAATTGGTTTAGGTAACGATTTAATTAAAGCAACGATTAGCTCATGACGCAAACCAGGAACTTGCCATTCAAAGCCAATATTCTGAACCTGATTTAATACAGCAAGAGGTATATGTACTGTCACACCATCAGCATCAGTTCCAGGTTCAAATTGGTAACTCAAGCGAAATTTTAAATCCCCTTGATGCCAATAGTTAGGATAATCAAGTGCTGAAACATTACTGGCGTCATCTTTAATCAGCATGCTTTTTTCAAAGCTTAACAAGTCAGATTGTTGCTTAGATGCCGTTTTCCACCAATTATCAAAATGACGGGAGGAAATCACATCATTCGGGATCCGTTGGTCATAAAATGCAAATAATGTTTCATCATCAACTAAAATGTCTCGCCGACGTGACTTATGCTCCAAATCTTCAACTTCAGATAATAACTTCAGATTTTCTTTAAAGAATGCGTGACGAGTAACCCAATCCCCTTCAACTAATGCATGACGAATAAACAATTCACGGCACAGTAATGGGTCAATATTTCCATAATTAACCTGCCTTGATGCAACAATAGGTAGCCCATATAGCGTCACTTTTTCTGATGCCATTACCGCACCTTCAGATTTTGACCAATGAGGCTCACTATAACTATGTTTAGTTAAATGTTCAGCTAAAGGTTCAACCCACTCAACATCGATGGATGCGGCAATTCTTCCCCATAATTTCGATGTCTCAACAAGTTCCGCGACCATTGCCCATTTTGGTGGTTTTTTAAACAGACCCGACCCTGGAAAAATAGTAAAACGTGCATTTCTAGCCCCAGTGAACTCGTGTTTATCCGCGTCTTTTTGGCCAATATGTGAAAGCAAGCCAGCCAATAACGAAACGTGAATACTCCGAAAATCAGCCTCAGAGCTATTAATGGCAAAACCTTGTTCTTTCACCACTTGCCGCAATTGGGTATACAAATCTTGCCATTCTCGAATACGTAAGTAATTGAGAAAGTCTTGGCGACACATTTTTCTAAATTGGGCGTTAGAAAGCTGTGTTTGTTGTTCCTTTAAGTAATCCCAAAGGTTTAAAAAGGCTAAGAAATCTGATTGTTTATCATGGAAACGCCGATGTTTTTCATCAGCAGCTTGCTGTTTCTCTAATGGCCTCTCTCTCGGGTCTTGAATTGATAATGCAGAAACAATCACCATTGTCTCACGTACTGCACCATGTTTACGTGCTTCAATCACCATCCGAGCAAGCCTTGGATCTACAGGAAGCTGGGCAAGCTGCCTACCGGTATCCGTTAATTGATAGCCTTTATCTGCCTGTTTATGGGACTTAATTGCACCTAGCTCTTCCAGTAATTTCACACCATCTTGGATGTTACGTTTATCTGGAGCCTCCACAAATGGAAATGCAGAGATATCACCAAGACCAATAGAAGTCATTTGTAATATAACTGATGCCAAATTCGTCCGTAAAATTTCTGGATCCGTGAACTCTGGACGCGATAGAAAGTCATCTTCTGAGTATAAACGAATACAAATCCCATCAGAAACACGGCCACAGCGCCCTTTACGTTGGTTAGCTGAAGCCTGAGAAATAGCTTCAACAGGTAGGCGTTGCACTTTAGTACGGTAGCTATAACGACTAATACGCGCATAGCCAGTATCAATAACATATTTGATACCCGGTACAGTTAATGATGTTTCTGCTACGTTTGTTGCAAGAATGATCCGCCGCCCCCCATGAGGATGGAATATGCGATTTTGCTCACTATTAGAAAGCCTTGCGAAGAGAGGTAATATTTCAGTGTGGCGTAAAGAAAGTTTTGATAACGCATCGGCAGTATCACGGATCTCCCGCTCACCGCTCATAAAAATCAGTATATCGCCATTACCTTCAACCGACAGTTCATTTACCGCATCTATGATCCCATCAATTTGGTCACGGTCACTATCGTTTTGCTCTCCAATAATAGGGCGATAACGAACTTCAACGGGATAAGTTCGCCCAGATACTTCAACAATCGGAGCGTGACTAAAGTGTTTCGAAAAACGCTCAGGGTCAATGGTTGCCGATGTAATAATCACTTTTAAATCAGGGCGTCTCGGTAATAATTGACGCAAGTAACCTAAAATAAAGTCGATATTAAGGCTTCTTTCGTGAGCCTCATCGATAATAATAGTGTCATATTGCAACAGCAATTTGTCATTTTGTAATTCTGCAAGCAAGATACCATCAGTCATCAATTTGACTTGAGTCGTTTCACTCACTTGGTCACTAAAACGGACTTTATAACCAACATTTGAACCTAATTCACATTCAAGCTCTTGAGCAAGGCGTGTTGCGACTGAACGTGCAGCTAACCGTCTTGGTTGAGTATGCCCAATAAACCCTAGAACCCCTCTGCCAAGTTCAAGGCAAATTTTTGGGATCTGCGTTGTTTTACCTGATCCAGTTTCACCTGCAATAATAACAACTTGATGCTTTTTAATGGCATCTAAAATAACGTCTTTTTTCTGGCTAACTGGTAAATTATCTGGATATACAATTTTAGGTGAGTTTAATCGTTTAAGTTCAACTCTTTGTTTGGCTTTCTCAATATCTATTTTAATAGCGTCAAGTACCGCAGAGCGCGATTTTTCGTTCTGGATCTTTGCAATACCTTGCACTCTTTTTTTCAGTAACCATTGGTCACGTAATGAAGTTTGTCCAATATCAGCGGTTAATGCTGTCAGTATGGATTTCACCTGTTAAATCCTTATCTTTAATAAATTTCAATGCACGCTAGCCAATCCACTTCGCAATTTGTGAGGGCTAAATTTTGTTTTTATTTTTAATTGTTGTTATCACATAAAAATACCATCAATTTTTTTGAAGAAGGCTATCTAATTTTTTTCCTATCAATCAGTTACACCTCACGTATCATTACCAATGAAATTTCACCTAAACATAGAGGAACACATGAGTAAAGTATTACTATTGAAATCAAGCATTCTGGCTGACTATTCACAAAGCAATAAAATGGCAGATTACTTTATTCAACAATGGCAGGAAAAACACTCAGCAGATACAGTAACTGTACGAGATTTAGTCAAAGAACCAATTCCAGCGATTGACGGTGAAATTTTAGCAGCTTTTGGCCCAAGTGACACGAAAACAGAACAACAACAAGCACATTTGGACCTGTCAAATGCGTTGATTGAGGAAATTAAGGCTCACGATGTGATTGTTATTGCAGCCCCAATGTATAACTTTACGATTTCTTCCCATTTAAAACATTACTTCGACTTTATCGCTCGCTCAGGCCACACGTTTAAATATACAGAACAAGGTTCTGTCGGCTTATTAAAAGACAAACGTGCCTATATATTAACGAGCCGAGGCGGTATCTACAAAGACACACCAACAGACACCATGGTGCCTTATTTAACACTATTTCTAAATTTCATTGGTATTACCGACGTTGAGTTTATTTTTGCTGAAGGCACGTCGTTAGGCCAAGAGTCAGTCGAACGAGCGCATCAACAAGCACAAAGCCATATAAATACGATTATTGCTTAAGATCTAGACTTTCTAAGTAATATATTATTAAGACTCAAAACTACCATTGTTATATTTTGCGCACTTTCTGAGTGTGCTTTTTATTTCTTTTGTAGCCATTGACCATTAATTCCACGTACAAATTCCCCAGAGTTCGTCCTTTCTACGAGCTTCTGCCCTGCTATCCTTGCAACGTCATTAGTTTTTAGGTTATTTTTTGCCGCAATTTCACTATATCTTTTTTCCCGTTCTTGGTTTATTTGTGCTGCTAGCTTGGTGGCCTCCTGATTATTTGTATTAATTGGGGCTAAATACCCTGACAATGTTTCCCCCAATAGACCCGTTTCTTTGGCTTCATCCACTGTAATTGCTACAGCCTGAAAAGTAGTCAATAATGAACATAGCGCTAGTACTTTGATAATTCGACTCATTTGGGATTTACCTCTCCGAATAAATCACTATTTTCTTTTAATAACTCTTCTACTTGTCTATCCGCTTTTATTTGGATTTCATGTTCAATTTTTACGTTCATATTAATATTGATGGGCTTATCCGGTGTTGCGACCTCAACTCGTAAGCAAGCTGATAACAATAACGCAATCGATATAGCTGTAGTAAATTTTAATATTTTCACGTTCATTCTTATACTCATTATAAATTTTTTTCCAACCACTCTTCTAAAGAGCTACCAAATCGTAAACTACGCCATAATTGAAAGATATTTTCTTCATGTTGATAATGCAAATGAACTTCACGTTTTTTCTTTTCTTGCGTGTTATACCCTTCAAGGATTGTTTTCATATTTAAAAACCCTAAGTTTGTAACATTAACGTCTGTACGGCTGCGTTTTATTTCCAAATATTGTAGCCACCCCATAGCGGAACCCGCAGATATATTATCCTCTCGGATGGAATCAACAAATTGAGTATCTAACCGTAACGTTAATGGCCCACTATTTTCTAACCATCCATCTTTAACTATCCACTCTGGATTATTTAAATAAAAAGGTAACTCACCATTAACTTTACCTGAAACAGCAAACTGTGACACTTTTAATATGGTAAATAACTGACTAAGTTCAATCTGTCTTAATTTTATCGAGGAGGCATGGGTTTGTGGCCAGCGTAGTAAATCCATCGATACCTCACCCCCTAAGGTTTTAAAGCCCACATTAGTCAGTTTTAATGGCCTGTTTTCCGTTGGTGGATATGAACCAGCAAGATCGGCTTTAATATCCGTCAATTCAAATAAATTATTGAGCTGTTTAATACGTAATTCAACAGGTGCCTTCCCCCCTAAAGTCCAGGTACTTTGTTTTAAACGCCATGGTAAAACAAAATCTAATCCTGATAACTCACCATCTTTTAACCAAAGACTCGTATTTTCTACACGCCAGTGTCCTCCTGCAATAAAACCATCTTCTGGTGTTATTGAGAAAGCAGCTTGAGAAAATAATTTTCCTTGTTTTAATTCAATTCCAAGGTCAGCAGGAATTAATGTTTGAAAAGCCGTGACTGACTGCTCAGGCCAACGAGCTTCCCCTCTTAATCTTTCACCATCCCAGCGCCCAAATATGACGATTGGCCCGACATCTTTAGTGCTTAAATCACCTTTAAGTTGAAATTCAGCGGGAGATTTTCCACTAAGATCCGCATTTAATGTAACTTTAGGTAGATAACTTTCAGTACCAAATTGCATTCGTTCACTGGTAAGCTGTAATTGTCCATTAAAATTGGCTTTATTCTGATCACGTTGCCAAACTAATGGCTTACTTAGTTGTAAACGCGGAGCCCTCATCGATAAGAGCCCATATTGTATTTGGTCAAAACCTGTATTTAAGTTATTTAATGTGATTAAAGTGTCCTGCCAACTCCCATTACCCTTAATGTCCCAATTAGCCGATAATGACGGCAAGTTGGCATTTCCCCAATAATTCCAAATCCATTTTCCCTTATCTAATGCAAACTTATTGGCTTTACCATCCAAATGAATATCGAAATCTCCCCAGTACTGTTCTTTAACCTTAAGGATAGCTTGCAAACGCCCTGAAATACCCTCTTCACTTAACGATGTCCCTGCGAGTGGCAATCTAACTTCATTAAGAATAAGTGTTTCAGAAAGCCGACCATAAGCTCTTAATAATGAACTGGATAAAAAAGAGACTTTTGGTGTGGCTAACTGGCCTGAAACCTTGGCTGGTAAATTAATATCCAGCACCATATCATCATATTTAACTTGGCCATGTAGCCTAAAGTTAATATCAGCATCGAGTAAATTTATCTGGGTAGATGGCACCGCTAAGACAATATTGGCTTTCCCTTTCTTTGCTTGTGTGAGCATGTTAATGCGCCCAGAAAATACCATTTCACTTAATGTATTATTCCAGTTATCAACTTGAAGGCTGATACCGCCTTGTAAAGGAATATCTGCTTCTTTCCATTGCCACTTCCCTTGCGCTATTTGTATTCTAGAAGGCGATAGTAACCATGGTAAATAAAGCAATTCTTCCTTTGTGTCTGTATCCATGACACTAAAGACGCCTTGGTCATTCAACCAACTGAATTTAGCTTGTAAGAATTTTTCTGGGTTGATTAACTTAAAATAAGCATTCAGCTCGCCTTTTTCTGGAAGCTGATTTGCCATTAAGGGGAGTTGCACATCACCAAATAATTCTATTATTTGCTTTTGTTCTGGTAGAAATGCTAAAAAATTTTGAATGACTAATTGGTGTTCCCTGTTTATTAAAGATGACAACCTTAGATTGTCGCCGCTAAAATCAAATTCTAGAGGGTTAGCCTGATTTTTACGTAACCAGATACTGCCTTGGTAATCACTCCATGGCTGTATGTTGGCATTATTTATAACTAATGAAAAAACAGGGATACTATCGATAACGTCCGCAATATTAATCGGATCATGATCTGTTTCATTCGTTGGCTCAAGAGCACTCAAACATTCAGTTTTAACATCAAGGTTATCCACAATAGCATGCAAGGGAAAGATTGAAAGCCTTGTGCTATTCAACTGAACTAATGTGCAATCATTTGCTGTTATACTGATATTTGCTATACCTAATTGGCCATGACTAATTCTTGGTTCTGAAAACGACAGTTTAAATGGCTTAGGAAGATAGTATGATGCAACAACAGGAGCCCAATGGGATATCGTTATCCATAAAAGTATTAAGAGAGCAATGCTTCCACCCAAAAAGCAGAGTAATATTCTGAATGCTCTTTTCATTAACTGCATTACTACGTCCCTTGTTTGAATTGTTCTGTAGCGCAAATGATAAATTTCAACAAAATCGTCTCATTAAACGCGATACTCACAAAGATAAACCACATTCAATCGTAAACAGATACCTATTTTCTTAATTTATAGGTGATTTACAAACTTAATTGTCTTATTCTGAGTTTATATTTTGTAGGTACACCTTTTTACCTACTCTTTTCTAATTGGTTCCTAAAAATTGGAGTCTTTATGATGAAAATTGTTTCTTATAGTACCAAACAGTATGACCGCAAGCACATGGAACAAGTTAATCAAAATTCTGGATTTAATTTTAGTATTGAATATTTTGATTTTCCATTGACGGTTCAGACAGCTAAAAATGCTGTTGGTGCCGACGCTGTCTGTATTTTCGTTAACGACGAAGCTAATCGTGCTGTTTTAGAAGAACTTGCCGCACTCAATATTCGAATTTTAGCTTTACGTTGTGCCGGCTTTAACAATGTTGATTTACAAGCAGCTAAAGAATTAGGTATCCAAGTTGTTCGAGTCCCTGCTTATTCTCCTGAAGCCGTTGCAGAACATGCAGTTGGGATGATGCTATGCCTTAATCGCCGGATCCACCGGGCGTACCAGCGTACGCGAGATGCAAATTTCTCTCTTGAGGGATTAACCGGTTTTAATATGCATAACCGCACCGCTGGCATTATCGGTACCGGGAAAATTGGCCAAGCGACGCTACGTATTTTAAAGGGCTTTGGAATGCGTTTACTCGCACATGACCCATACCCGAACCAAGCTGTTTTAGATTTGGGTGCTGAATATGTTGACTTAGATACTCTATATGAACAATCAGATATTATTTCTCTTCATTGCCCATTAACACCTGAAAATCATCACCTACTCGATGAAAATGCATTCAAGAAGATGAAAAATGGGGTCATGATCATCAATACAAGTCGAGGTGCGTTAGTCGATTCTGTTGCCGCCATCAATGCACTAAAATCACAAAAAATTGGCGCATTAGGTATGGATGTATATGAAAATGAACGTGATTTATTCTTCGAAGATAAATCTAATGACGTAATACAAGATGATGTTTTTCGCCGACTTTCTTCTTGTCATAATGTATTATTTACTGGGCATCAAGCGTTTTTAACAGAAGAAGCATTAACAAGTATCAGTCAAACTACGCTAAATAATATCCGTCAAATTAGTTGTGGGGAAGCTTGCCCTAATATTGTTAACGCATAGTTGGATCTGGGATTATGAAACGCCTAATTCCACTTACTATTTTGGGTTTATTGCTAGCAGCATGCCAAACTCATCAAGTCAATGCGCGTAATGATGACCAAGCACTTGAAAATAAATTGATGCACCACCGTTTTATTTTAACTGAAGTAAATGGTAAAACGATTAACAGTAAACAGACAGTCCCCTTCCTTGCTTTTGGCGAAAAAATGTTTGTTTCTGCATCAATGTGTAATGATTTCAACGGGTTTGGCGATATCAAAAACGCAAAAATTACCGTAAAAAACTTAAGTAGGACTGAACTCGAATGCGTTGATGAAGATTTATCCAAATGGGATTCAATGATAAATCGAGCACTGTCTGAAGGTGCGATAATTTCATTGAAAAACAACAAGCTCGTGTTAACTCAAGGCCATTACAAGTTAGTTTATACACTACGCGACTACGTCAATTAACGAATACAACCCGCCTCTTTTAGAGGCGGTAAACGTTTGCCAAGAAACACTAAACTGGCAGCTAGATAGACTATTTAGTCTTATCAAATAACAAATTAATATTCGAGGATTCTGCAATTCGTTCCATATAGTTGCGAATGTTTGTGCTAAATGCTAAGTGCTCAACTATGCTCAAGCTACGTAAAGTTGGAAAAATAATAAAATCATTAATATCAATGACTTCACCCCGTGTTTCTAGCCACGCATCTAATAACGACAGTTGGGGCTCTAATTCAACTAACAGCGTATGCGTTTCTTTTTTAAGCTCGTTTAAATCACCATAAGATTTTGATGTTCTAGCGATATATGCAGCTCTGGCTTCTGCTGTACTAATTTCAGGGAAATCAGTTTGTGTAAAACGTGGTGTCACAAGCTTATATACCACAGCAGAAACCGCTTTAGACCAAGCCTCTATTTCTGGCGCGATACTCCCACCAGCATATTTAGGTTCATTAATACTATCCACATAATGAACAATATCTAAGCTTTCAGGTAAATAACTCCCATCATCTTTTTGTAGAATAGGCAGCATTTTCCGACCAATCATTTTTGTCGGTGTTTCGATGTCATCATCGAATAACACAATTTGCTCTACCGCTAACTTTTTTAAACCAAAAATCATTCTTGCTCTGACACAAAATGGACAGTGATCATAAATATATAATTTCATTGTTAACCTCGCTAGTTTGGTATTAAAAGCCCAATAGGTTTTATACAGTATACTTCAGTGCCCATATTTATGCTTTATCACGCTTATGAAATTTTGTCTAACACTAGGAAAATAAATATGTTAAGTGCACAAAATCCCAAAAAAAGAATATAGGACATGCCACAATATACTCAGCAATGACAATACCTGAGTAGAATATGCTGTGAAGATCTATGGCAATTATCCTTTTTGATAATATTGAAACCTTTGATGTCATCTAACCTATTGAGGCACCAGATAATTTTATCGCGAATAATTTAACTTAATAATCAATTGTTATGGCAACTTCAAACTATCGCAAATAGTATTGCACTTAAAATGGAATACATATGAAATCAAAATACTGAACATAACCTATTCTCTAAGTAATCATTTGAGATGATTTAAAGGTTTATTATATATCAATTTAATTGATATATAATAGATGTTATTAATTTCTTTCTTTGCTTTTAATACACGATTATTTATATTAAATTTTTAAAAACCAAAAAATTAACATGACAGAACAATAAATTAACCTTAAACCTATAGCTGTAACATTGCCAGCCTATCATAACCAACTGATTTTAAATTAAAGATAAAATCTGCAGTCAAAAAAACCAAATAAAATTTTAAAAAATTAAATTTAAACACTCTTTTGTATGGAGAAATAAATATAGATACATTTACTTATTCACCGATAATAACCACAATAAAAATAATGTCATTATATTGCAAATATTCAAATTATAAATAGAGATTCTCATCATAATTATGTTCATTAAAACTTTTAAATTCGTTTGTTTTTTAATATACTATTGAGCGTAATTTAAATTAAGTGCATTAAATAATAATTTTCCTATAAAATTGAGGATGTCATATGGACATTCATACTATAATTGGTATTAAAATAAAAAACCGGAGAAAAGAACTCGGTCTATCAGGCGCTAATTTAGCTGAAAAATTAAATTTAAGCCAACAACAAATATCACGTTATGAAAATGGCATTAACAAAATTCCAATTAATCATTTAGTTGATATCGCTGAAGCATTAAGTTGTCCAATTGAATGGTTTTTTCAAGGTTACGTAAGTAATTCAAAATTAAATAAAAATGAACTATCCAAAGAGATAAGTCAAGAGCTAAGATACACAGCTGAAACAGTTATCGTCCCTTCTAAAGATCATTATTAATCGATATGAGATATTAATTTCATATAAATAAGATACAAGTAACATAGCTATTATATGCCATGTTACTTTCACTTTACTTACTTTTATATAAATAAAAAATGGCTAATCCTCTACATGAGGATTAGCCACTTCTCAAATTTTATAAAATTAGCCAACAGTATTATTAATAAATTTAATATATAAAAATTTAATCATAGGTAATATTGAAAACCATTTTAGAGTTAACTTCTCCAGCAGAGATTGCTCGCTCATATTGGTAATAACGAGCCTTATAATTTAAGTCAAGATACTTGGTTTGCTTGTCAACTAAATTTCCAACTTTATATTTTTCATTAAACATAAGTGGTTTATTACGGTTACGCTCTAAAACTTGTATGCCAACTCCCGCAGCTCCACTGGAAGATTTATTTTGATTAACCAAAACCCCTTGTCGGTTATTCATATTTTTTGGAATCTCACCGCTGAAAGTCATATTAACATTTGCAAAACCTGAAATACTAACCCCTCCACTGCATATTAAGCGAATATCAAAATCTTTTTCACCCGCAGTTGTTCCAGTACCATTCAATTGTGATCGTTTAATTGGATCAAGATAAACATTTTTTTCCGTTCCCCCTTCAACTTGGCAAGAAGGAGAAACGATTGTTATGGCTTCTGCATCTAATTTAGTAATCAAAAATGGGTCATTATTTGGAATATAGCCATAAGATGTATAAAGACCACTAGCTATAGTTCCAGATCCCGTAACAGGAGCTGTTTTCACCAATGTTAAAATAAACTTTGATCCCGCAAGATAATAATTACTTGATCTTGGTGCATAAAATGTGTCCGGATACGTCATCCTCACCGCACCTTCTCGGTGGAATTTCATACCAATTCCTGGAACATTTGTCTGGTAAATTTTATTACCCACTGGAACTAGACTAGGCATAGTCACCGAAGCCGTTATCGGTGTATTTCTAGTACAATACGCATATATAGCACTTGAGTTTTCACGCATATCCCAAGTTTGCTCCGCAATGGTATCACCAACATTTAAGTTAGGGTCTACCACGACTCTCCCCATCTGCATATTTAATACATACGTATGAGTTGAGGTTCTATTACAATACGCAGAAGCATAACTAGCGGTAAGAAGCACACCAACTCCGATATACAAGCGAATTTGTTTCGTTATTGACATAAACTTTCCTTACTATCGCCAGCTTCTAAAGAAAATACACATTGTCCATTTTCCCACTTTATAATTGCAATTCTTGCGGTTTCACTACTAATAAATACGGTTCCACCTTGGCCAACAATACCTATGGACTCACCATCGCTATCAGTTACATTAGCCCCAAATGGCAATGGTTTATTTCCGGGTCTTATAACATTAAATGCAATATTCTTTTCGACTTTAGTACCAAATTTAACTTTAACGATACTTCCTTCATAAGGAACAACTTGTGTAGACGTATTATCAAAAACAATATCTTCGGGGCTTCCTTTTGGATCGATTTCAACATTATTTATGCGATATGCTCTAACATAAGGAGCAACTGCATAACCATTTCCATCAATTCGAGTTCCAGGAGCCCCCATAATTGACGCACCTTCTGCCCCTTTCGCTTCAATCAGAGCTAATGTTGTTGATGTATTTGGTGTTAATGTTACACCTTCAGAGTGCACAATAACTGAACCATTTGCACCGAGACCAAACTGGCGATATCCCTGGCCTTGACTATAATTCGCATTCGTATTAACAAATGGTGCTCGATAACCAGTATTCAGGCCAATATTTTTTTGCCCACCATTTGCAACTGAAGTATTTATGCCATAAGTCCAATTATTATCTCTATCAAATGAACCACTCGCACCGATTTGGCTTGACCCAAATTTTTCATTATTAAATACCGTATTTGAGGTTAATGTTGCACTCTGACTTTCACCAAAATACAGTGGGTAGCTAAAGTTTATATTGATACGATCATCTTTTTTATTATTTGTATTATCTGCATAAACTCTCATAAGGGCGACACCATAAGAAAGGCGGTTAAAGTTATTGTTATAACTTAGTTGATATTGCTTTTCTGTCCCCGACTTATCCCAGTAATTAGAAATACGGCCCGTAAAATAAATCCCACCATAACCATCAGGAAGATTTTGATTCACTGTATAGCTAAAACCATTTTTCTCACGCCCTAGGGTATTCTCTACACCACGCTTATCATTATCTATCGCATATAATGCATTACTGACGTTATAGTAATCCTTCGTTGAATACCGATAAGCAGCTAATACTAAGTTAGTATCAGTTTGGGTAAATAACCGACTAAATGTGAAACGGTAACTTTGCCCTGTTTCTGTTCTATATTTGAATACAGTTCTCGACTGAGTTAAATCTACAGCAACAGCTCCATAGCCGGTGTTAACACCAGTACCCACTAAATAAGCTTGATAATCGTCAAATGCAGTAACACCACCATAGAGCGTAAATGTATTATTTAAGCCGTGCTGGATACTGCCTTGCATAATGAATGGTCGATTTCTCAATCCATCAGAATCTGCTTTACCACCAGCAACTTGATAACGTGTAAATCCAGGGCGTAATAATTGTGCTAAAGATGAATATGGCACGCTAAAGCTACTTTCACTTCCATCAGCTTCTTTTACTGTAACAACCAAATCATTTCCGTAACCGGATGGATAGACGTCCGTTAAACTAAAAGGCCCTGGTGCAACTGTTGTTTGATAAATAATAGCGTTATTCTGCATTACTGTTACTAAAGCATTACTTTGTGCTATTCCTCTGATTTCTGGTGCATATGTTGCCGTTCCATCAGGATACATATTGTCATCTGTTGCTATTTTTGCACCACGTAAACTAATGCTGTCAAAGAGATCACCATCCGTATAAAACTGCCCTGCTGTCGCTTTTGACTTTAGTTCAGCAATTGGCTTTTGCAGATATGTTTGATTACTATTCCAATTCGTCCCACCATGGCGCTGCCAATTAAGGTTTCCAATATGTTTCAATAACCAACCATCAAAACTTAAACCCGCATTTAACCCTAAATACGCACTAGCGTTATTTGTTCCTTTCGAACCACTAGTATGGTTATCATAATAGTTAGCCATATAGCCTATATTTAATGCAGGAATACCTGTATCCCAAAATTGAGGGGAAACATATCCACGGGAAACTCTCTGTTCATATATTTGCGGAACAGAAATATCTAAGCGCAATGTAGAAGAATGAAATGTATCAACGACATCTTTGTGATCATTCCAGTCCTTCAAAGGTAAACAAGTATTGCTATCTTTACTCATGGCAGGGTTTAGTTTTTCAATATTAATGCCAAAATTAGAAAGCATTTCTGGTGTATAACACACAGCTAATTGGCCATTTTTTTGTTCTTCAAAATTAAGATCGTAGCGTCCCTTCCAATTATTATTTGTATATACATCAACTGAATATTTTCCGGGGCTAATCCCTGAAGAATTGAATCGTGTTAAATCAACATCTTCTTTGCTACCTATAATAAAACCACTATTAAACTCATAGGTTGTATCTTCTTCACCCCAAGCATAAAACGTAGGCACTATGCATGCAGTGACAAAGCAAGTCACAGAGAGCGTATTGCTATATTTATTTATTAACTCTCGCTGTTTCATTATATATTCCTATTTAACGGTGGTTTTCACCGCAATATCTGAACCATAATCATTGATATTATTAATTACGATATGAGTTCCTGACCTTACGATTTGTTTTAATTCAACTATTTCTTGATTTTTTGGTTCTAATAAAATTGTTTTTTCATTCAACCCAGATCTACCATCCGTTGAAATTTTTGTAATAGTAATATAGTAAGGCGTTGGATTATCTATAATAATACTCTTACCATTGGCTTTTATAACAAGCTGCTCTGGTGCTAATTCACGGCTACTCAAACCTGTTGGACGATAAAAAAATTTAAATCTAGAACGAATCGCTAATTGTAATACATTTTGATTATCCCCATCTTTAGCTTTAGCCATAGGGGGAATATCTAATATATTCAACCACCACAAGCTTTCACGATCTTGAGGGATACTTTCTTTATCCATTAGTTTGATTCGTAAAGTTTGCCCTCCTTTAGCTTCTACACGAGATATGGGAGGTGTGATCTGAAATGGTGTTTTTATCGTATCTGGTGTTTCTGACGCATCACCTGTATCAAGCCACGCTTGTGCGATTGCAGGACGCTCGGCAGTATTATTTAATTGCACGGTAATTTCTTTTTCATTTCCTGGATAAATAAACCGTGTACCGTTAACAATAATGTTATTCGCAAATGAATGCATACTAAAAATAAAACAGAAGATAAATACTATTGCTTTCATTTGAACCTCAAAATAAAAGCGGCAGCATACCTACCGCTTATCAAAGTAAAGCTATTTAAATTAATATCTAAAGAATACCTACTTAACCAAAACCAATAAGAAATTAACTGACTAGTTTATTATTGATAAGTAATTTCATAAGTTGCATAACTTTTAACTTCACCTGTTGTTACATCTTTTGGTGTAGAAGTTGCGTAGCCAACGTAATATTGGAAGCGAGCTCCATTTTCAACTTTATCCAAATCGCCTTTAACTTTTTTCTGAGATGGGTTACCAGGAATGATTTTACCCGATAAATCAGAACTATCATCAGTTGAAAGTGCTAATTGAATATTTTTAGCACCTGTAGTTTCAGTATTTGCTAAATAACCTTCTGAGTTACCTGATGCACCCTGCAGTAAGTTACCGCCAGTCCAATTAACATTTAATAATGTTTTATCAATAGCGGAATCATTAGTAACATCTTTAACATCTGCTGCAACACAGTTCGTTACGTCAATAACAAAAGACTTTGGTTTTAACAATGTATCCGCACCACCATCACGTACTTCTGCTAATGATACAGGTGCTAAGTAAACGCTGGCATCGCTGCCTTGACCATCAACAGAAACAGTACAAGAAACATCTGTTACTTTACCGTGAAAGTTAACTTGGCCGCCACCAACGTTGGTGCTTGCAGCGTTAGCTGTTGATAAACCAATAATAGTTGTTGCAATCGCAGTCAGTAGTACTTTCTTCATTTTTATTTCCTAATATGAGGGTATTTATTTTTACATTAAAAAGAACTGATTAAGTTTTGGTTATTGGTAAGTAAAAAATAAAAATCTGCTCATACATAGAGTATGATTTGCAGTTTACGTTTCACTTTGAACCATTTGTATTAATGCAAATAAATATATTTCTTAATTAGTCCTATTTAGAATTTATAATCATATGCTCTATATGATTTCGATGAGAGGATACATAATAACTTAAGTTTTATTAAATCGTTTTTTTCATCACTTATTTATTTTTTGATAGGCAAGGGCTATTAAAAATGATCTATTGATTGGATTACCTGATAGTTAGCTTTCACTAATTTACTCGTAAACGGATTAACATTTAGATTTAAACGCAAACAAAATACGTATTCACGACAAAAAAAACAAAAAATCATAAATATTTAGATTATTAAAAACGGCAAAAAACACCACATTTAGATTAGATTTCTATTTTCATTAATATATTGATACTTTTTGTTGCAAAGTAAGCGCGAAACACATCACTTCTTGATCGTCCATTTAAGAATCACACATTATTTATATTAATGATTTGCGACTTATGAATATATGTCATATCTGACAATGATAAACCTTGAATTTCGCATTATTATGCTTGAATATCAAATTAACACATTATGAGTGTATATATACTTTTTTATATTAACAGTCTACTTTGGTTAAAATTAAAACTTAAAAAAAAATATCTTACGATATAAACATCTATTTTAACCTAGATTTCAAAATAAATGGAATATGGGAAATAAATTAGATAGAAGGAATAGTGATAAAATCGCAATATAATTCTTTATTCATTCAATATGCTGTTGACGTAAAAATTGGAATATCAAAGTATTTAGCCAATACCCATGTTAAAAAAAATTATCATTATTTTTGATATAGAATAAGAAAACTGGATCAACTGTACAAACTATAATCTACAAGATGTCAATTTTCTTGTTTTATAACCTTATGAAAATATGCATATTTTGTTAAAACGGATATCTTGTAAAAAACCGAACTGGATTACAAAATTTGGCATTAAGAATATTCCTAAATAGCTCTTTTAGTGCATTAAAGTGTGATCCAATACAATAAGTCATCGATAAAAGATGCTTTTCTCTTCTGCCATTTTCTACTATCAGGATAGTTTAGCGTCTTTTTAGTGAATCAATCCTTCTAATAAGCCCAGTTTATCTGGCGATTACATAACATAAGGTAGCTGTTTCTATTTTAGTACAACAAATTACGGGTTATGAGACATTAGTGGATAAAAATATTTTATATCAATAATTTGGCATAGAAAACTCCTGACCACCTTACTAAATCCATATGCAACCATCAAAATGTCGTAAAGATCCCTTATAATGTGTTTATTGCGTATTTTCCATGTGCATTAACACCGTTATCTTGTTGATCAACATATGAAAATACACCCAACACTAGAAGTTATACTGGAAATAGTAATATCGGCTAATTTCAAGAACTGATTAATATAGAATAGAAAAATTATTAGAGAGGAACTACAGCAAAAATCTCACAAAATATTTCTGCTGATAGCTGTTAAGAAGTGAAAGATTGATTAGTGTTTGTTCTGCCGGTATAGAGACCATTCCTCTACTTTTTCGCCTGATGGTAAAATACAGTACCCTACTTGCCCATCCTCTGTATTCAAAATTTCTAGTGCCCCCCCAATTTGCTTACAATATACTGATGCGGGATTTGCCATGCCTACATTCTTTGGCTCCATTTCAGTATTATTGGAAACACATCCAGAAAGAACAACCAAACCAGCTAACACAAGTATTTTCTTCATAAGAGATATTCTTCTGATTAATTTGAAACATCATTTATAATAATTGAGCGAAACCAATATAAACTCAATTTCATTCAGAAATGAAACAATATCGCATTAAGTGTTCAATATTGTATCGGTAACGGTCACTAAAAAAGCAATTATTGATGCTCTGCTTATATCTATCAATATCTGGGTTGTATTAATAAACTCACTTGCGTCGCTTATTGTCAAATAGGACAATTAAAACGCCAAAAAATGCGACCAGCAAGCTACCAATGATATAATTCTGTCTATCAAATGCCAGCCCTGTATCTTTCACACTCTCCCCATATACAATAGGAATGCTCACATCCATATTGTAAGAGATAATCGCAGTAACGAGACCAATAATTGTGAGCACCACCCCAAATGTTTTCATTTCTATCCCCTTATGTCGCTTTTACCAAAATAGATTAGCCAAGTATTTTGAGAAAAGCAAAATGAGAGGTCACAAATTATATAATATTTTCTTAAATGAAAACTTTGCAGCTTAACCTACAACGCGTAAAAATTAGTGGGTAGACAGTTTTAAAGATGGATTTTCATATACTCAAACTTTTAAGTCAGGAAACTTAATATTAGAGGGTTAACATCGAGTATTTATTAGAAATAATTCTTATTATTAATAACGCAAATAATCACACCCAGTCTGAATGTGATTATTATTTTCTTTCATATAAAACCGCATGATACCGCGATTAAAATGTATAGACCATCATCAATGTAGCTTGGCTAAATTTTTCAAAAAAAAAGAATATTGCAGGCAAAATGGCAATATTCAAAATGGCAAATAAGCCTACTGCTGGCAAAGATATTTACATAATGATTTACTGTATATTTGAGGTATTACTACTAGCCTCTTCCTATCATGGGCCTATTCATTATGTGTTCCTCCCAATCCACCACATCAATTTCTCTGACAGCAATATGGCGAACAGACACACCTTCATTATGCATTGCCGCTTTAGAGCCTGTTTTTAATGGGTGCCAAGCAGGAAGAGATTTTCCTTCTAATAACAACCGGTAAGCACAAGTGCTTGGCAACCATTCAAATGTTTCTAAGTTATAACGATTAAGCTTTATACAATCCGCTTCATAACTGAACCGGTCTTCATAATGCTTACACTGGCAAGTTTTTAAATTTAGCTGATTACAGGCAACATTAGTAAAATAAATTTCATCGGTATCTTCATCCATTAATTTGTGCAAGCAGCATTGCCCGCAACCATCACAGAGAGATTCCCATTCTTCATCTGTCATTTCATCTAAAGTTTTAACTTGCCAGAACTGCGACATAATACTTATTAATCCTATATTTAAATAACCCGAGTAGTCAGCGAGTGATCATTAATTGATAATTTTAGCATATCACCAGAAACTAATGGGCCAACACCTTCAGGTGTTCCCGTTAAGATGACATCCCCTGCACGTAGTGTGAAAAAACGGGACATGTAGCTAATCAGCGGTAAAATTGGTGTGATCATATCACGCGTCGAACCCTCTTGGCGAACTTCACCGTTGATTTCCAGTGAAAGCTGAATATTTTGTAAGTCATTCGGGCTACTAACAGGAATAAAACCAGAAATTGGGCATGAACCATCAAATGATTTGCTTTTTTCCCATGGCTGACCTGCTTTTTTAAACTTAGCTTGCAAGTCACGTAAGGTTAAATCTAATGCAACCGCATAACCTGCAATAGAACGTGATACGCGGTCTTCATCTGCATTTTTTAATGGCATACCAATTAAAATTGCCATCTCAATTTCATGATGAACAGCGCCAAAATCTTTTGGAATAACAATGGATTGAGTAATATCACACAAAGCAGTTTCTGGCTTAATAAAAATAACAGGTTCTTCCGGTGTAGCAGATCCCATTTCTTTTATATGCTTTGCATAATTACTACCAACACAAACAACTTTATTTGCAGGGAAATCAAGTAACGCACCTTGCCAGTCACGATGTTGATACATAATAGTACTCCTATTATCGTTATTGTATTTTATTAGCGATGCCATCTGCCATCATGCATACACTCAATGCAAAATAATATGAGCGGTTCCAATGCATAATGGTACGGAAATTTTCAGTCACTAAAAATGCTCTGCCTTCAGGATCATCAGGGATAACTACCCAGGTTTTTACGTCTGAAGATAATTGAGCAAATGCAGGTAATGTAACGCCTAGTTTTTGCCATTCACGAACAGATTTCCCTTGTTCCGCTTTTACGCCTTCCAACGTTTTATTAAAATCTATGGGTAAATTAACTTGGTAACCCCATGGTAATTGAGCTTGCCAACCTTCTGTTGATAAATAATTAGCAATGGATGCAAACACATCAGATTTATTATTCCAAATATCCATTTTGCCATCACCGTCACCATCTGCTGCGTAGGACAAATAAGAGGTTGGCATAAATTGGCTTTGGCCCATGGCGCCAGCCCATGAACCTTTGAGCTGTTGATCTTCTGGAATATAACCTTTGTCCATTATCTCAAGTGCAGCTAATAATTGCTTGCTAAAAAGCGCTTCTCTGCGGCCTTCAAATGACAGTGTTGCAAGCGCTGAAACAACATCTTCTTTACCTTGCGAGCGCCCAAAACCACTTTCTAATCCCCATAACGAAACTATAAACTGAGGTGGGACGCCATATTTATCACTGATAGCATCTAGAGTGGGTTTATTTTCTAAATATTTGTTATAGCCAGCATTGATACGCGATTGTGGGAGTACATTTTTTAGATAGCTTGCTAACGTAACCGTCGCCCTTTTCTCTGGTTGGCCTTTATCTGCTTTCACAACACGCTCAATAAAATGAATATTAGCAAAAGCGCGCTCAATGGTGGCAGGTTTAATCCCCTGAGCAATAGCATGTTCTTTCAATAATTCCACATAAGCAGGAAATTGTGATGGTTCACGTTGTTCAATAGGGAATGCTTTATCTAAAGCAGAGACTTCTTGGGCTATAGCCGCATTTTGTTCTGCGGTAATCGGGTAAGTAACAACTGATTCATTCTGTGTTGCAGAACAACTTGTTAAAAATAAGCCAGCGACTAATGTATATAATAACGTTGGTTTCATTCGTCTCCTCCAGACTATCTTTGCTTTTCAGGATTTTCTTAATTTGCTCTAGTTATTCAGTTCTTTATGTTCTGAAAGCAAATCCTCCACCGGAGGTGGGAACTGTAAGTAATAACCAACTTCTAAGAGGTCTAATTTAACCTTTGCCAAGTCAGCATTGGCGAGCCTTTCACGTTTATCTAATGAGATAAGCATGGCAAATTGAGGTGTTCCAAATTGAGCTAATAATTCATCAGGAACACGTGAAAAATCATCTTTCTTCTCAATATAAAGATAAGTTTGGTCACGCTTAGGGCTTCTATAAATTGCACAAATCATTATATTTAACTCTTTTTCTTAGTTCATTAGCTTGCTTGAAGTATATAGTAACTATAACATGCTATTGTTTTACAGAATATCTTCACCCGAGGATTGTTTCGGAAATTTTAATTTGCTGAGTCTGGATAGATGCCACAATCGCCAATAGAACTTAAAGGCAGCAGTTTTACTCTTTCAGTAATTCACTTATACAGTGAAGAGCCTAAACTCATCAAAAAAGCGCTGCAAGATAAAGTAAATCAGGCTCCTGATTTCTTTAAGAATGCCCCTGTCGTGATTAACATTGCTGAATTATCCCCAAATGCCGATTTACAGAGTATTCATAAATCTGTTATTTCTGCGGGATTGCGTATTGTTGGGGTCAGTGGATGTACTGACCCACAGATACGGAAAAAAGTAAACGATGCGGGTTTACCGATTTTAAATGAAGGTAAAAGTCAAAAGCCTGTTGAAATTCAGCCTGAACCTCAGACTGCGACAGTTCAGGCTGAACCTTTATATCGTAAAACTCGTATTATCAATACCCCTGTTCGTTCTGGGCAACGTATTTATGCACCAAATAGTGATCTGATCGTCACAAGCAATGTTAGTGCAGGTGCAGAACTATTAGCAGATGGTAATATTCATATTTATGGCGTGATGCGAGGCCGTGCATTAGCTGGAGCCTCTGGTGATATTGAAAGTCAGATTTATTGTACTCATTTGCAAGCTGAACTGGTCTCAATTGCAGGTGAATATTGGCTGAGCGATCAAATCCCTGCTGAATTTCTCGCCAAAGCAGCTAAACTTTGTTTAGTTGATAATAAACTTAACATCGAATATTTAAATTAGACCTTATTTACAAGGAATTATTCATGGCACGCATAATTGTAGTGACTTCAGGTAAAGGTGGCGTTGGTAAAACCACTTCAAGCGCGGCCATAGCTACTGGCCTGGCACAAAAAGGGAACAAAACGGTAGTGATCGATTTTGATATCGGCCTACGTAACCTTGACCTTATCATGGGGTGTGAACGTCGAGTAGTCTATGACTTCGTAAACGTTATTCAAGGTGATGCAACCCTTAATCAGGCTTTAATTAAAGATAAGCGCACCGAGAATTTATTTATTTTACCCGCTTCACAAACGCGCGATAAAGACGCATTAACGCGTGAAGGCGTTGGCAAAATTCTTGATGAATTGAGTGACGACCTTGGTTTTGATTTTATTGTTTGTGATTCCCCTGCCGGCATTGAAAGTGGTGCCTTAATGGCACTCTATTTTGCTGATGAAGCCATTATTACAACCAATCCAGAAGTTTCTTCCGTTCGTGACTCTGACCGTATTTTAGGTATTTTAGCGTCAAAATCACGTCGTGCAGAAAAAGGCGATACGCCAATTAAAGAACACTTATTATTAACACGCTATAACCCCGGTCGTGTAACGCGCGGCGATATGCTAAGCATGGAAGATGTTCTGGAAATTCTATGTATTCCTTTGATTGGTGTAATTCCTGAAGACCAATCTGTACTGCGCTCCTCTAACCAAGGTGAGCCGGTCATTTTGGATACAGAATCTGATGCAGGCCAAGCCTATGATGATTGTGTTGCGCGTATTTTAGGTGAAGATCGCCCTATCCGTTTCATTGAAGAAGAGAAAAAAGGTTTCTTAAAACGCCTATTTGGGGGGTAAATAATGGCTTTATTGGATTTCTTTCTGTCGAGAAAAAAAACGACAGCGAATATCGCAAAAGAGCGATTACAAATCATCGTCGCTGAACGTCGCCGTGGTGATAGTGAGCCCCCATATCTTGCTGATATGAAACGCGATATTTTGCAAGTTATCTGTAAATATGTGCAAATTGACCCTGAAATGTTGTCATTGCAATTTGAACAAAAAGACGATGATATTTCTGTTTTGGAATTAAATGTCACACTTCCTGAAGGTGATGAAATTAAAACCACGACAGCAGAAAAATAATTCGCAAAGAAGCCGCTATACATTATGGCGGCTTGCTTTTTACTACGTAATTTACCCTGATTAATCAGAGTTATGTTTTTAATCTCTTTATAGCTCAAATTTAATTTCCAACGTGTGCTGTTTTCTTAGACCTTCCGGTGGCACTCCCACAGAGCGGCTCTTTAGTGTTGCAGCTAACGCGGCTTCGTCCAGTTGAACATGCATAGAAGACTTTGCAATACTCACCTTTGTGATCTCCCCCAATGGCGTAAGCGTAAAATTCACCAGAACCGTTCCTTGAACATTGGTATTTCTCGCTTTTCTTGGGTAACGTTTATGTCGTTCAATTTCACTACGTAATTTGTCAATATAACTTTGGTAGTTTGAATCTGTTGCGTTTCCTACCGAGGCCGTTCTTTGTGCTCCCGCTTGGCCTGCTGCATAAGATTGGCTATCGTTTTTACCTACACGCTGTTCTTGTTTTACATCATCACTTTTTTGTTCCTGTTCTTTCTGCTTAATCACTTTTTTATTTGGTTGTTTTTGTTCTTTTTTCTCGATAATTTTTTTTTGTTTTTCTGACACTTTATTTTCATCACTATGCGTATTTTTTTTATTAGCAACTTTAATTACAGCATTTTCATTTTGTTGTGACTCTGCAAGTAAGCCTCCCGCTAGCTTATTATCTAATGTGACGTCATTTGTTTGTTTTTCAATTACATTTTGTGTCAATGCAACAGAGACGATATCCGCATATATTGGTGTGTAAATTTGTGCAGAACGTGTTTTCTCTATATTTAAACAATAAAAAACGATGCCGAAATGAAATAATAAAGAAACCATCACAGCAAGATTAAAACGTAGAGTAATCATTTTAATATCCCTAACAACCCTTCGCCAATACCAAAATACAGCGGCATCAGCGAAGGGGATCCCTTTTAGAAGCGACTTGTTACATTGAAACGTATAGTCCTACCCGGTGCAGGCATCATACTGCGGGTTAATGGGTCTATATAATATTCATCAAATAAATTGGTGGCTAATAATTCAAATGATAGGTCTTTATTAAACTGATAATTAACATAAGCATCACCGGTAAACACGGCATTCCAACTCATCGGGTCATTGTTTAATGGTGCATACTGGTACGGGTATTTGTCCATCATTTCCGCCTCATCTTCATTTTTTGCCTTGCTGTGATAACGCAAACGACTCCCCACTTCTAAACGTTCATCTAAGAAGCGCAAACCTAGGTTGGCATGGATGCTGTACTTAGGTTGCAATTGAGTCCGCAAATAGCCGCCAGGGAAGCCTGCTGTTGTACACTCTGAGCCACCAAATTTGTTATAGGGATCCATTACCATCAATGACACTTCATCACAAACTTCATTTTTTAAGCGGTAATCTACCCCTAAGTCACCAAATACCCAGCCATTATCATAACGTGCCAATAGTTCCAAACCGGCCGTGTTATGTTTATCAACCTGCGTAAAGACTAACCTATCGTTCCTATCAAAGGCATTTGTGACTACTGTGTTGTAGTAATTTATGCGTAAGTCAGCATGATTTTCTGCCGCAACGAGATCTTGGAAATTACGCACATATCCCAGTTCTATCGTGTGGCTGCGTTCTGGCAAATAAACCGGTGGTGTGTAATTCGGCTCTCTTCCCCCCGAAAAACCAATAGTGTCTTCAAAGATACTTGGCATCCTAACGGTTTCTAAATAACGCCCAAATATTCGATCGTTCTCTGTTAAGTAAATTGTTGCCCCTAATGCCGGAGCCCAAGCTGATTCTTCATTTCTTTTTGGCGCTTTAAATTTTTGGTCGTTTGTGAACATCAATTCATCATTTGTGCTATTTGTTACCCTTATTTTTTTTGCTATTAATCCTGTTACGGGGTCTATAGCCTCTTCATTTAAGTCAATTTCGCCATTATAGAATGGATTATTTTTACGTATAAACCTATTATTTTCATCAACTTTCCATTCTGTTGTGTGGTTCTGCTCAAAAATTCTATACTCTCGTTTTTTTCCTCCTGGAGTTACTATTTTCCCCATTCTTATAGTAGAAGAAGGCATTGACAGTGCTTTTTCAACTAACCGAGTCCGAGCATATAAATTATTTTTTAAATCATTAAACGTTCGCCCTTTATCATCCACATATTTTTGTACTAATTGATACTCTTCTGAAGTTAATATACGAGACAAGCTATATTTTTTAGCTATTATATGGCTATATGGTGCATAATTTATATCTTTAGCCGCAATGCGTCTCTCTTTTAATAAATCCCTTGACCAGTAGCTAATATATTGAGCCCCCGCATTCAGACTTAACCAATCAGTAGGCTGCCAATCAAAGCGAATAGTCCCATTATATTCTCGACGCTTACCTTCCCTTGGGATAGCTCGGAACATGTTACCCTTTGGGCTAGAATCCGAATTAAAGATATCTTCACGGCTACCAATAGTTTCATCAATTAAGCTCCCCATTAACGTTACTTTAAATTCAGGTGTAATTTGAAATTTATTGGATAATGAAACACCATAGCGATCGTTTAGTTGGTTTAATTTAATCCCATCAACTAAGGTGCCATTGATAGTAGGATTTTTAGCTACATTTTTATCTCGACCAAATTCATAATTCCAATCCCTTTCCACTGGTTCCCTAGGTTGGCCACCTGCGGTATTTGAGTTTAAATTAGTTTTTGTCAACCAATAGCCTAATCGAAAGTCAATCCAACCAATGGACTCAGGTTTGAACGAATAATTGGCGTAAAAAGTATTTAACGCCAAGTTAGCTAAAGGCCATTGTGGAATTTTTCCCTCTAAATCATGATAACGAATTTGCGATGGCATGATTTCGCCATAATGACTTGATGTATGCATATAACCAAGGGATAAGTCCTGTGAATTAGGTAGCATTAAATTTAATTTAGCTAACCATGTCGACATTTCATTTGATGTATTCGCCACCTCTTTATTTGGCCCATAAATCCTAGCTACGAAAGGCATATATGGGTCTATCGCTTTATTTGGGTTATTAGGGTCATAAGTAATGATGTCGTCATAAAATTTACCCGCCCCTCGGCGCCCAGCAAAATAATTACCTTGGTTGCGATAGCTGTATGCTAGCATCAAATCAAACTTTTCTTGCCGTGTCCCAACGGCAATACGCGCTGCGTTATCTTGCAGATTAAAAAAATTAGCATTACCTTTACTACGAGGATCAACAAGCATTTCGTGATCTTTAAAATAAATCCCACGAAACTTCTGCATGTCTAACGTATTCAATAGCCGCTTATCATCACGGTAATCTATACCGTGGCTTAATTGATTAACCCTCGGTTTTGTCGAGTTACTCGATGTTTCTAATTTAATATCAAAACCAAATTTTTCATATTTATCCACAACGTCATCAATGCCTAGCGTTGTTATAGCAACTCCTCCCCCCGTCGATGTACGCACATTGCGGTCTAGTGTTGCACTTTTCATTACCTTAATGCTACTAATCATATTCGGGTCGATATAGTTACGATTATTCGCGCCATTATAACCACGCCAAACAGTGATAGCTTGCTCTGTACCATCTACAGTCACCGGGACACGCCCTTGCCCCTGAATCCCTCGTACATTGGGGTCTATTGCCCCGCTATTACGGGCGTCACCACTATATACCCCTACTGCATGGTTAATGGTGTCTGCGGGGTTAGTGCCTTTATAACGATCAATTTCTTCTTTACTAATATAAATATTTGATTCGTCTTTATCATATTGGTCATCCGCCCCTTTTCTATCACGCTCTTTGATAGTTGTTGCTTTATCATTAACTACAATAGAGCCAATATTTGCACTTTGTTGTCCATAGACTAAATTTGCAATACTACCAATAGATAACCCTGTCGCGATATTAATGGCTATCACTGTTTTGATTTTCATTATCTGTTCCGGTGAAAATTAAAATTTCTTGGTGAAATTGACACCGACTTCACTTTGCTTAAAAGAATAAATAATATCTGCCGTACTCTTATTCACTTGGCTATTAAAATAAATAGAAGGTGTAAAAGTTAATATTTTATTTTTATCAAACGTTAATTGGCTATTTAAATACCCATTATGATCTTTTCTTTTTACATTCAAAAATGCATCAAACCGTTTAAAGTTTGTTTGCTTATAACCTATTGCAATAAGTAGGTCACACAGTTCGGTTACTTTTAAAAAACCAGCTCTAACCCCATACTGTGCATAGCTATCACTATCGTATTGTTTTTTCCTGTTGGCTCCATAAAAACTGCCAAAAACCATTAATCGAGGGTTTATTAAATAGGTACCAGTAACTGAATAAACCCATTTATCGCCGTTATTAAAACTATACTTATAAGGGTAAGTTTTATTTTTATATTCAATATTACCTAACAAGGTTACCCGATGATTTAACGTGTATTCTGTCGCTATTTTTCCTCCTAGGCTTAAATTATAGTATTGGTTATCGTGCCATTTAGCCTCAAGGGTGGGCTGTATATGGAACGTTGTATTCGCATTATCGAATTGATACCCCCCAGTAACATATATATTTGTTTTTCTGACCGTGACTGTTTTCATTGGCTCCACCCCAACCATACCTAACGACAGTACTGCTGAGTGGTTTCCTACTAGAGGAAAACGCTTTGATAAGCTAGTATAATAATGCCACTTTCCACCAGCGATAGACTGGTTACTACTATTCATACATTTACTTCGAAAACAGTACATCTCACGGTTATTTGATGCTTCATTTAAATTAAAATCATAACTTGAGCCTAACTTAATCGTACCTTGCCAACGATTTTTATTTTCTAAATCTATTATTTTACTTTTAATAAATTCAGTTAATCGAATTGATATTCTTCCTTTATATCTTGTTTTTATACTTTGATATATTGACAATGCTGATTCATAATGCTTAACATAAATCAGTGCTTGTGCAAGTTTTAACTCAACCAACAACATATTAGGCTTGTGAATCAAAATTTCATTATATAGGCTAATTGCTAAATCATACTGTTTATTTAACATTGCCTTCTCAGAATGAATGTATTTAACCAATCCTTTATCGTGGTCTTTGTGGTTAACGTAATTATCAATAATTCCATTTATTTCATCGAAATCTTTCTTCTGAATGAGATCATAAAGAATAAAACCAAGTTCGTCGATATTTTTTTCACTATATTTAACATTATTTATTCCCAATTGATATTTTTTGTTACTAAAATCCTTTAAATCACCGATAACCTCTCTTTTTAACTCTTGAGCTGACAATACCGAAGGGAGAGGAAAAATTAATAATAAACTCAAATATATTAAATGTGTTTTTTTATTAAAAAATAACATGATTAGGCTACCATTTTAATGACAAAAATAAAAAAGTAGACAAAATCACTTTTGCCTACTTTTTTTAGCTAATTATATGTTCAGTAATTATTCGTCTTTCTGGCCACCAAATGCCGTGTCTAACTCACGGTTATTCTCATAAGAGAGAATACCCGCCACGTGTTCAGCATTATCACCAAAGAGTTGCCCCATACTGTCACCATGGTGTGTTCCATTGGCAATGGCAGTACCGCTAAATTTACCGTCTTCTTTAATATCACCCGCCATGGAGTGGCTATTCGTTCCTTCTAATGAACCTGTATATGATTTATCTGTAAAATCAGCATTAAACCAACCCGTCTGTTTTGCTTCACCTGCAAATTGGTTAATACCCGCTATAGTATAAGTCGCTTGGCCACTGGTTGGCACTTCTGTCGTTGCATTCTCACCGGAGAAATAAACCGTGTGCATTGCGTCATCGGCTTCCCCAGTTTGTGACCAATCACCGAAATATACCTCGGCATCTGCAACCTGGCTAAATTGGAACTTACCCATTCCACCATGCGGGCTACCACCACTTTCCAAAACATACACGTTGTCAGGTTTTTGCGTGACTAAGTTTTTTAAACCAGAGAACGAAATTGTCTTTCCATTTCTCATAAAGCGAGAACCGATACCCGGTGCGCCAATACTACCACCGTGTGGCCCCATGGTTGATTGGGTTTTATCAACAATAATATTTGTTTCATTATCTACGTAACTTAAGCTTTGCGCTGATTCCGTTTCTGCCATAACACCAACAGAAAATATAGACAAAGATACCGCGACTGTAATTAGTGATAATTTTTTCATTTATTCATCCTCTTAAATAGAAGTTTGAATTAGGTTGGTTTATTAAAGAAACACATTAAATAAAAGATTATTCTTTCCTTTAATGTTCGATATTGAGTATATGCAAATGATTTTTATTTACAAATGAGAGAAATATAATTCAATTTTTTATTATTAGACCATAAAAATAAAATAACCTTTTATTTTTTAATTGGTTAATTAAAAACCCTGTAATAAGTGATTTTATTTATTACTTTTTATATTAAGAATTAGTTTAATTTTTAAGACTAACTACAGCTTTTAATTAAAAACAAATAAACATATTTAAAAACAAATAAGATATATGTTTTTATAAGCTTATTGAATGAATAATGGAGATAAAGATAAATAAAATAGACTCAGGTATTTAAATTAGGTACAAGAAGCACTCTTCTTGTACCTGAATACATTATATGTTCGCTAATAACTTTGTGATGGGCTCTGCAAGTAACCGCCCTCTCCAGCCCGCCAATAGCTCAGGTGGCGTTGTAGACGATTTTAGCCCCCAATGAATAGACAATAACTGGTTGATTTGCCGCCTAGAAGCCAATAGTTCTGCATTAAACTTTTCATTTTCAGCAATATCCTTGACCACCGCTTTAATTTCTTTAAATACACTTTTGTATTGGCTCTGTTCAGTAATATTCGCTACAGGAGCCGGGTATTCGCTCTCATCCAATTGTTTAGCTTGCTCAACAATTGATAATAAGCGCTTACCATGACAACGAATTTCTTGCCCCGTTAAACCAAGCGCATCGAGTTCACCGAGAGAGCTCGGTAGATAACGAGCCACCTTCCACAGGTGCTCTTCTTTTACCACAAAATTAACCGCCATATCGCGGGCTTTTGCTTGATTCAAACGCCATTGGGCTAATAATTGCAAACAAGCGAGCTGTTCATCACGTAGCTGCCATGCATTATGAATATTCATGTACGCTTTTTCTGGCTTTAACGCTTTTTGCCGACGGGCCACAACACGTTGACACTCATCTTTAGCATCTTCCAAATAGCCCGCTTCAGTCACTTTTTCCATCAAAACTTCAGCTAATGGTAGTAAATACAGCACATCAGCAGCGGCATAATCACATTGTTTTTCACTCAGTGGACGCGCGAGCCAGTCTGTCCGTGATTCACTTTTATCTAGTTCAATGCCTAAATGCTCAGCAACCAATGACGCAAAGCCACAAGAAATGGGGTAACCCAAAAATGCCGCCACAACTTGCGTGTCGATCATCGGCTCAGGAACACAATCAAAATCATGCATGAACACTTCAAGGTCTTCACTCCCCGCATGTAAAAATTTAAGTTGCTCAGGATTAGTTAGAAGTGCTTTGAACGGGCTAAAATCCGTCATTAATAATGGGTCAATTAACGAAACTTGCTTTCCATCATATAGCTGTAGCAACCCTAGTTGTGGGTAATATGTTCGGGTACGAACAAACTCGGTATCCAAAGCGAGCCATGGTGCATTACTCGCCTCTTGGCATACTTGGGCTAATTCGCTATCTGTAGTTACTAAACGATAATTCAAAACAAGTTTCTCTTTTTTTATTTTCATCACAATGACGCCGGCTAAAACCGGCGTCATCTATTCATAGTTTAAAACTAAACCACAATCATACTTGTGATTTTTCTCTTTGCAATTTTTCTTCATCACGTAGGTCTTTACGCAGAATTTTACCCACATTAGATTTCGGTAATTCATCACGGAATTCAAATATCTTAGGGACTTTATACGCGGTTAATGAACGACGGCAAAAGGTTTTTAACTCATCACCGGTTAAATTCGCATTTTTCGTTACAACAAAGACTTTAACAGCTTCGCCGGTACTTTCACTTGGTACGCCAATTGCAGCACACTCTATAACATCAGGATGTGCAGAAATAACATCTTCGATTTCATTGGGATAGACGTTAAAGCCCGAAACGATAATCATATCTTTTTTACGATCAACAATGCGGATATACCCTTCGCTATCTATTTCAGCGATATCCCCCGTTGCTAACCAGCCATCCACTATCGTATCAGCGGTGGAGTCAGGCCGGTTCCAATAGCCTTTCATGACTTGAGGGCCCTTGACCCACATTTCACCGGGCTCACCATTAGCAACTTCATTGCCTTCATCATCAAGAAATTTAACATCTGTAGACGGAACAGGTAAACCAATGCTTCCACTATAACTGGTTAAAGTATAAGGATTACCTGTTACTAGTGGTGCACATTCTGTTAGCCCATACCCTTCGAGCAAATGTTTCCCTGTCAGCTTCTGCCATTTTTCTGCAACGGCTTTTTGCACAGGCATACCGCCGCCAACGGAAAGGCGTAAACGTGAAAAATCCAATTTTTTGAACTCTTCATTATGTAGCCATGCATTAAATAAGGTGTTAACCCCCGTAATTGAAGTAACGGGATAACGTCCTAATTGTTTTACAGTATCGGGGACGTCTCTAGGGTTGGTAATCAATAAATTGACGCCCCCTACCGTGATAAACAGTAAGCAGTTTACTGTCAATGCAAAAACGTGATACAGCGGTAACGCCGTGACAACAAATTCGGCGCCAAATTTCAATACAGGCCCGTAAGCGGCTCTTGCCTGCTCTATATTTGCTAACATGTTGCGATGAGTTAACATCGCCCCTTTAGCAACACCCGTCGTTCCACCCGTATATTGCAAAAAGGCCAAGTCATCGCCAGTGATATTCGGTTTAATATATTGCATACGATAGCCATAATGCATCGCACGGCGAAAGGAGATGGCGTCTGGTAAGTTATATTTAGGGACTAAGCGTTTTACATATTTGACAACAAAATCAACAATTGTTGCTTTAGGCCTTGAAAGCTGGTCACCCATCCGAGTTAAAATGACGTGTTTCACTTTGGTATTGAAAACAATTTTTTCCAGTGTATGCGCAAAATTCGACACAATCACAATCGCGGTTGCACCGCTATCATTTAATTGATGCTCTAATTCTCTCGGGGTATAGAGTGGGTTAACGTTTACGACAACCATACCTGCTCGTAATATCCCAAACAAGGCTATCGGATATTGTAATAGGTTTGGCATCATTAACGCGACACGGTCCCCTTTTTTAAGGCCAAGTCCATTTTGTAAGTAGGCAGCAAAAGCACGGCTTCTCTCTTCAAGTTTCCGATAAGTCATCACCGCGCCCATGTTAATGAATGCAGGTTGATCGGCAAATTGAGAGACCGCATTTTCAAGTAACTCTGCTAGAGAAGCGAAGCTATCAGGATTGATTTCTTCCGGCACATCCGCAGGGTAATTTTTTAGCCAGATTTTTTCCAAAATGTTACTCCTGAATTTAGTGAAGTTATTATACTCAACATCTCTTTTAACAAATTATTAACTCAGCGTACCAGTTTGAAAAACAGACAATGTCAAGGTTGAGAGGTCTATCACTAAATAAATTTTGTTCCTTCAAGAAAAAACTAGGCGGACTAAGCCGCCTAGTTTGTCTTAAATTAGTTAAACAGATGTAAATCTGTACAAGATAGCGCAATTATACATGATGTTACGTGATTTTAGGAGTGATTATCTAGCCACTTAAGAAGGGATTTAGCCTATTACGTTAACCGAAGTCACTTTTATTGGAATTAAATTTTACTTAATGTTTTTATTGCATACTTTTATCTATTAACGCTTATTTGGATATTCTTTTTGTGCTAATAAAAAGACCCTGTTATAAGCAGGGCCTTTAGAGAAAATATGGTAAGCGTTATTCCGTTAAATAAGTTTGTACGGGGACTGGCCCTCCAGGGTAACCATATCCATAACCCCATGGGTGATGATAAAAGTACGGGTCACCGTAATAGCCATAACCCCAAGGGCCAGACGGAGGGAGCATGACGCTTTGTGCGACATTCCAGCGTTGGAAACCAGTGACATCTAACGTGACATATTTATAAGGAACTTGCCCTACTTTCCCTTGCTGTTCTCCAGTGATTTTCCCCACGACAGTGATATAACGGTTAGTAAAATCACTTGGTTCACGGAAACCATTTAGGTAAGCGTAAATGCGCCCAATAGACGGTGCATTAAGTTCTGGTGCTGCATCATATTTATTTAATGCCATCACCGCAATTTCTAAACGTGTTCTTGTAGTTTCATTTTCAACGGCAAGGACTTTCCCACCAAAACGCGCTTCCTGACCTATATACATTTCAGGTGCATTTTGTACAGATGCTAAGTTGTCTGTTGGGTTTGGAACCGAACCTTGAATTGAAGCTGGTATAGAAACACACCCTGTTAGTGCTAATACGCTTGCAACAAAAAGGCCTTTAAGTGCATTACGGCAGTTTAATTCAATATTCATAGACCACCTCCGATTAGCTATATTATAAATTCAGGTAATACAGATTTAAATAACATTTAGCAAACAAAAACACGATATGTTAAAAATCGCCATAATAGTTCTATTACTACCTAATAATACCTGAAATTATTAAATGATTCGATTTGTATTTTTATTAATCAATATTTGATGAGTTTAATATGAATTATTGGTTATATCGCGTGATATAACCAATTCAACTTCACTTTCTGTGTTTTATTCACGGCCAGGCAATTTTTTCCATGTCACCTCATTACGTAAATAAGTCGGTTCGACATTTTCAACAGCAACCACTTTTCCCAGCTTCCACAATTGGGCAGCAATAGGTAACATATCTTGTGCATCCGGCAGCGTAATATGACTATTAGTTAATGTAACTGGCGCTTTATCCAGCAATGAAGGATAAGCTTCCCATCCGGTGCCTGCATAACCCCACAGCCCTGAAAGTTTAGTAAATTTACTTGTAAAATCATCGGGAAGTAGAACCGCCTCACTGTCTTCACCTAACCATTGACCTTCAGCTGTTCGCTGATATTGAGCACAATAAATTTCTGACATACGTGCATCAATAGCCACTAACACCTGTTTATGCCCCGCAATACGAAAAGCGCCCTCAGCAAGTGTCATCAAAGAGGAGACGCCAATCATGGGCAAATTAGCCCCTAATGCTAGCCCTTGTGCGATCCCAACACCAATACGAACACCCGTGAAACTGCCAGGACCACGCCCGAAAGCCAATGCATCTAACTGGCTCAACCCCATTCCTGCCTCTGCAAGAACGTCCTCAACCATTGGTAAAACTTTTTGTGTGTGCTCCCGAGGAGAAATAGCAAAACGCGAAATAATATCACCATCACACCAAAGTGCGACTGAACAGGCTTCTGTTGCTGTATCAACAGCAAGAATACGACTCGACATGCCTAAACTCCGGCAAATTAATAGTTTTTGATTAAAAGATGCCGTTTATATTAGCACAAACGACTGTAGGAATAGCAGAAAAACAAGATGGGATTTAGCTTGCTTTATCGGCTTCCTTCCTTTTTTCTTCAAGGAATGCAATTGCTTTTTGTATACTTCTTGTCCGCGGTGATGGCGGAAGACTACGTAAAAAAACTTCACCATAAGGACGAGTGACTAAACGGTTATCACAGATAACGATGACACCATAGTCACTGGTATCACGAATTAACCGCCCCACACCTTGCTTTAAAGTAATAACGGCATCGGGTAATTGGACATCAGAGAAAGGATCTCCACCTCGTAATTCACAATCTTCGATGCGGGCTCTTAATAATGGGTCATCTGGGGCCGTAAATGGGAGTTTATCGATAATGACACAAGTGAGTTCATCCCCTCGCACATCAACCCCTTCCCAGAAACTACTCGTCGCGACTAACACGGCATTCCCCGCTGAAATAAACTGAGACAATAGTTTATTTTTACTACTTTCCCCCTGCATTAAGACCGGCAATGTCAATGAAGATTTAAATTCTTCCGCCAATTCGCGCATCATCAGATGTGAGGTACATAAAAAGAAGCAGCGCCCCTGATTTTTTTCAATCATAGGTCGTAGCATTGTTGCCAATTTTTGTGCTAAACCTCGTTGATTGGGTTCGGGTAAAAAACGGGGAACGCATAATAAAGTTTGGCTTTGATAATCAAATGGACTGGCTAATAATAACGTTTTTGCAGTAACTAAACCTAAACGGTCAGTGAAATGGCTTAGTTTCTCATTTACTGACAACGTCGCTGATGTAAATACCCAACTGGCCGGCGTACTTGCAATCATTTCACTGAATTTATCTGCAACCGTTAAGGGGGTTAGTGCCAATAAAAAATGGCGACCATAACTTTCAAACCAATAGCTGTAACCCGCAATTGTCACATCTTTTAAACGGTTTAAACGATTTCGGTATATTGTGACGCGCTCAAAAATAGAGTCTAAGCTCTGTGAGCGACCTAACGTGGTTTTGATCACTTCGTAACAAAGTTCAAGGGAATCATCAAGTAGCGTCAACGCCCTTTGTACTTCAGGACGTTTCAGTAAGTCACGTAGATTGCCACGAAAACTGTTTTCACCCAAATTGAGCCGAAAGTCTAACGTGCTTTGCGTGAGTCTATCGGCACTTTTTTGCAACTGAACTTGGTCTTTTAGCTCTGTTCGATAGGCCATAATCATATCGCGCGCTAGATCCAGCAATTGGCGACTACTCAGTTGCTGGCCAAAATATTGGCTGGCTATATCCGGGATTTGGTGCGCTTCATCAAAAATCATGACTTCTGCTTGGGGGATTAACTCGCCAAACCCCGTGTCTTTTACCACTCGATCAGCCATAAATAAGTGATGATTCACAACAACAATATCCGCTTCTAATGCTTTGCGTCGTGCTTTTAAAACAAAACAATCTTGATAACGCGGACAATCACTGCCAAGACAATTATCATTCGTGCTGGTTACCAACGGCCAAACCGGGCTATCTTCAGCGATATCATGGCAAGTACTTGTATCACCTAGCTCAGATTCAATGGACCAACTGCGTAGCCTCACAACAGCAGACAATATTTCCGGCTCAAGACTACCACCACCGAGGGATTGTTGGTCTAATCGCTCTAGACATAAATAATTTGAGCGCCCCTTTAACAAGGCTGCCCGCCCAGTGTAATTCATGGCCTCAATAATTGTTGGTAAGTCCCGGTGATACAGCTGATCTTGTAAGGCCTTTGAGCCCGTTGAAACAATAACTTTTTTTCCACTGCGTAATGCAGGAACTAAATATGCATAAGTTTTTCCTGTTCCAGTACCGGCTTCCGCCACCAGCACATGCTGCTGCTCAATCGACTCAGTTACTGCGTTTGACATAGTAACTTGTGCTTCTCGAGGCTGGAAACCGGGAATTGTTCTAGCTAAAAAGCCATCTGCAGAAAAATCGTCGTGCACTACAAGACCTATTTGTGAGTGATAATGAGGGCACACACTTTACCATGAGTTTATTAACCCTGCTGAGGTAATTATTGTTTCGTTGAACAACTGATTTTCATCCCGCCTACAAGCTGTTATTCTTGAGCTACATGTATAATAAGGAATAATTATGACTATCAAACGCATTGACCCAGATAATCGTTGGTCTGAAGCTGTTATTCACAATAATGTAATTTACTACACCAGTGTTCCTGAAAACCTTGATGCTGACATTGTTGCCCAAACAGCAAACACGCTTGCAGCGATTGATGTCATGCTTGAGCGTGTTGGCTCAGACAAAAGTAAAATCCTTGATGCGACTATTTTTCTCGCTGATAAAGCCGATTTTGCAGGTATGAACCAAGCATGGGATGCATGGGTTGTTGCTGGAAGTGCGCCTGTCCGTTGTACTGTCCAAGCATTACTGATGAAACCTGAATATAAAGTTGAAATTAAGGTTGTTGCTGCAATTGATTGACTAGGCACATTTTAACTTAATGAAAATGGGCGCCAATTATGAGCGCCCATTTTATTTTGAATAGCTATAATTTGAGAATATAGCCAATTACACTAGTATTTGACTAGGGTTAACAAATGCAGCCAACAACGCGACAGTGCAAAATAGGTTTCCCATTCATGCTCTAAATAGTTTGCAATGTCGCTAGGCGGCAAGTGAGTTAATCCCTTGGAGCATACATAAGTATGTGACTAGGGTTAACGAATGCAGCCAACAACGCGACAGTGCAAAATAGGTTTCCCATTCATGCTCTAAATAGTTTGCAATGTCGCTAGGCGGCAAGTGAGTTAATCCCTTGGAGCATACACTAGTATGTGACTAAGGTTAACAAATGCAGCCAACAACGCGACAGTGCAAAATAGGTTTCCCATTCATGCTCTAAATAGTTTGCAATGTCGCTAGGCGGCAAGTGAGTTAATCCCTTGGAGCATACATAAGTATGTGACTAGGGTTAACGAATGCAGCCAACAACGCGACAGTGCAAAATATGACGAGCATTACGACATCTTGATGAGAACCATGCCTAGTAGCAATAACACAATTCCCCCCCAACCTTTATAATTTAACCGTTGATTAAAAAGTATCCAACCTGCTGCTACTGTCGCGATAATCCCGAATGCTCCCCATAATGCATAAGCAATTGAAAGTTCGATCCCTTTTACTGCTTGCGCTAGAGCACTGAAGGCGCCGAGTACCGCAACTAGTGAAAGAATACCAATCCAATATCGTTTAAACCCATTAGACATTTTTAACAAAATGTTAGCGGCGATTTCTAATATGACTGCTAGGATCAAAAACGCAGCATGCCACCATTCAAAATGACTGGCCATATTACGCCTCCGACTTAGCTTCGCGTCCAACTAAAGCATTTGTTTTGGCAGCATTGACCGCGTTTTGTGTAACTTGTTTTACTTTCTGTGCAGATTGACGAACAGTGACCTTTTTGGTGCCTGATTTAATCAGTCCAATACCGGTGATCAGTAATACTAATCCACCGATTTTCATTGGCGACAGCGTTTCACCAAACCACATGACACTAAATGTCGTGATAAAAAGGATACCGATACCTTCCCATAGTGCATAGGCGACACCCAGTGCCACTTTTTTAACTGCAATAGCAAGTAAAATATACGATGTTGCTATCATGACATACATCACCACCATACCAGTGAAATCACCACTTACACTCGCATGTTTCATTGATAGGGTGCCGATAACTTCGGTTATGATAGCTAATACTAAAAATATCCAGTAAATCATTATAATATCTCTCTATGTACAGCCGCGTAATAGCCTATTTTTTGTACAAACAGCAAATACAGATTACTATCGAGCGGTTGTTAAAAATTCAAATAAATAACAATGTGTTGCTGAGTTTATTCAGCGAAATGAATAATCGAGAGAGACGCTATAATGCACCACACCAGTAGTGTTCACTGGAAAGGATAGCTGAAAGGAAAAGCCTGTGTGTTGTTCTTTTTTGGGACTTGCTGATCTTGCCGCTAGTTGAGCTAAGCATGATATCTTATTCTTTTCATCAGGTAGACATCTACCCAATTTACTCCGAACCCTCATGTAGATAGTTAATTTCAGCTTATTTTTAGCATGCCATTTTTATTAAGTCAATGAATATAAACATTTTTTATATTGAATAGAAATATGCATAATTATTCATCAATATGCTAATTAACCCTTGGTTTATCTGCTATTACACGAATAAGCAAGCGTCAATAATAAATTTTTCAGTGGAATTATTTCATAAAAAAAACGCTTTTTACCACTTTTTATACTCTCATCACGCCTTAGATATTCTATTCGATTTTTAACATTGACAACCTGATTGAACAAGCTTCTTATAGTAGCTATATGATTGCAACATGCCGAAGAGAGAGCCATGAACACCTTTAGCCTTACCTCCAATAGTTTCCAAAATGCCGCAGATGCCACGCCACTGCCTTATGATGTTGTATCCATTCAGTCACAAGTTATTTATGGCAGTGTTGGAAATAGCATTGCCGTCCCCGCGCTAACAAAACAAGGTTTACGTGTTGCTGCAGTACCGACTGTCGTACTTAGCAATACGCCTCATTATGCAACTTGCTATGGCGGTGAGTTACCTGGAGAATGGTTTCGTGGTTATTTAAACGGCTTTGTTGAACGTGGTAGCTTAGATTCAGTGAGAGCTATTTTGACTGGCTATCTAGGCTCCCCAGAGAAAGCCCAGGACTTAGCTAACTGGTTAACTCTAGTCCGTAAAGAACGAACAGCACTACCGGTTATTGTTGACCCTGTCATGGGTGATGAAGATAGTGGTTTTTATATTCCACCCGAAATTGCCGAAGTTTACCGTGATAAAGTTATTCCTTTAGCCACAGGGATTATTCCAAACAAGTTCGAACTCATGACTTTAAGTGGTAAACAAGTCAACAACTTGGATGATGCCACCGCCGCAGCTCGTAGCTTATTGCAGGGAAATACACAGTGGGTAATCATCACGAGCGCTTTCCAGCCTGATGACGATAATATTGAAGTGGTTTGTGTTACCAAAGATAACGTGGCCGTGATCCGCCATAAACGTTACCCTGTCACTCCCAAAGGAACGGGGGATTTATTTGGTGCAGAACTCACCGCCCAGTTATTAGCGGGGCTATCCGTTCCTGATGCCGCTAAAATGGCATGTTTACGCATCGAACAAGCAATTATTCATATGGCAGCGACAGGACGTAGTGAACTGATCCTTTAGTTCACTATGTAATAAAGATAAAAATATCGTAAACATAGAAAAATGGCGGGTCATCCCGCCATTTAAATCGATACGCTAAATAATATTTTATGTATTGATAATATTATTCAAACTCATTCCATGAGCGGCCATCACGTGCAATCATCGCGACAGATGCAATCGGCCCCCAAGTTCCTGCTTGATATGGCTTAGGCGCTTCATTGTCCATTGCCCATGCATCGATAATAGAATCAACAAATTTCCATGCTTCTTCTACTTCATCACGGCGAACAAACAATGCTTGAATGCCACGCATGGCTTCAAGTAATAAACGCTCATAAGCATCAGCAAGGTGAGTTTGATTGAAAGTTTCAGAGAAACTTAAATCCAGTTTAGTAGTTTGTAAACGGTGTTTATGATCAAGGCCTGGTGCCTTATTCATAATTTCAATATCAATCCCTTCATCAGGCTGCAAACGAATAGTTAATTTATTCTGAGGCAGGTCTTTATAACTTTCAGAGAAAATATTCAGCGCAGGTTTTTTAAAATAAACCACAACTTCTGAACATTTAGCAGGTAGGCGTTTCCCCGTACGCAAATAGAAAGGTACACCGGCCCAACGCCAATCATCAATATCAACACGCAAAGCAACGAATGACTCGGTCATACTTTGCTTATTTGCACCCTCTTCTTCTAAATATCCAGGCACTTTTTTGCCTTGAACAAAACCAGAGGTATATTGCCCACGCACAGCTTTTTCACGCACATTGGTATGATCAATACGACGTAAAGAACGCAAGACTTTCACTTTTTCATCACGAATACGGTCAGTGGTTAAGTCTGCCGGTGGCGACATGGCAATCATCGTTAAGATCTGCAACAAGTGATTTTGTACCATATCACGCATTTGGCCAGCTTGGTCGAAATACCCCCAACGACCTTCGATTCCCACTTCTTCTGCAACCGTGATTTGGACATGATCGATAGTACGGTTATCCCAGTTATTGATAAATAACGAGTTTGCAAAACGTAATGCGAGTAAGTTTAAAACGGTTTCTTTACCCAGATAGTGGTCAATGCGATAGACTTGGCTTTCATCAAAATACTTGGCCACTTCATTATTTATTTCTTGTGACGATGCTAAATCCGTTCCCAATGGTTTTTCCATGACAACACGATTTGGCTTTTTATTTAATTTAGCATGGCCTAAGCCCTGACACATAGCACCAAAAGTACTCGGTGGCATTGCAAAGTAATGGATGGCAGGTTGTGCATCTTGTTTTAACATTTCAGCTAAACGCACAAAACTTTCAGTCTCGTTAACGTCTAAGTTACAAAAATCCAAGCGCGCGCTCAGTTTTTCCCATAAGGCTGAATCGAGATCTTCTTTTAAGAACTTCTCTAACGCTTCTTTGACAAAGTGGACATAATCATCTTGACTCCATTCAGCACGGCCAACGCCAATAATACGCGTATCAGGGTGAATGTAACCTGCTTTCTCTAATTGATAAAGCGATGGCAGCAGCTTACGACGAGCGAGGTCTCCCTTGGTGCCAAAAATAATTAAGTCACAAGCTTGAGCAGCATTATGTACCGCCATATTGGTTCTCCTCAATTTGCGGAATGTAAGACCTAACTAGGATAGGCCTTATTGTAATTTTGTTAAAATTAGCCCTAATTCCGCTAATGTACCCTGTTGCTAGTGCCCAGTAAATGTTCATGATACTGATCACAGTTTTTATGATGAAAAAAACAACACACTGACTATTTAATCTTATGTTACACACTGAATAATTTTTAGTGTATTAAAAAGATGCGATTTAACTGAATGGAGACAGCTTTCGTAAAAAAATAACAAAATAAGTAGGATGTTTACTAATCTGAAAATTAGATACGGGTCAAAGTTTCACAAAAAGCTGCTATCTATCACCTGTATTCAGATAGCTTACCTACCATACATAGTATATTTTCACTCTTTATTACAGCATCACAGTAAGAAATTTAAAATCAACAACAGGATAACGTGATGACTCAAAAATTTCTCCTTTCGATGAAATAGGCGCTTTTGCTATATGAATATTTTAGAACAAATGAAAACAAGTCTCGATTTTTTAAGTAAATCAGAAAAAAAGGTGGCTGAAGTCATTCTAAGTATGCCACAAAATGCCATTCATCTCAGCATCGCTACTCTAGCGCAACTAGCCGATGTTAGTGAACCAACAGTAAACCGATTTTGTCGAAAAATGGATACGAAAGGATTCCCTGATTTCAAATTACGATTAGCACAAAATTTAGCCACTGGTACGCCTTACATAAACCGCCATATAGAAGAGACCGATACAGTAAATACCTATACTTACAAGATTTTTGAATCTGCTATGGCGGGGTTAGATAATGTAAAACACACACTGGATATTGGGGTAATTAATCGTGCTGTCGATTTATTAACTCAAGCTCGGAAAATCAGTTTTTTTGGCTTTGGTGCTTCCGCGGCCGTCGCTCACGACGCAATGAATAAATTTTTTCGTTTTAATATTCCTGTCATATACTTCGATGATATTGTCATGCAGCGTATGAGCTGCATCAATAGTACTGAAGGAGACGTTATTGTGCTCATTTCCCATACGGGAAGAACCAAAGCATTAGTTGACATGGCACGTTTAGCTCGAGAAAACGACGCTACTGTCATCGCAATTACCTCAGAAAACTCACCACTCTCCCTAGCCGCTTCCTTATCTATTATTATTGATGTTCCTGAGGATACGGATATCTATATGCCAATGGTATCAAGAATGGCCCAGCTCGCCGTAATTGATGTATTAACTACAGGTTTTACGTTAAGAAGAGGCGAAAAATTTAGAGATAACTTGAAGCGCGTCAAAGAAGCATTACGTGATTCGCGGTTTGATAGCATCTAAAGACAATAAATTGGCAGGTTTAATGCTTTTCTTTGCTTTCAGGCTTTAATAGTTTTGCAGACCTGATAGCATTAAGAAATTGGCTGTATATAATAGCTGTGCTCGTGTCAGCATCCCTATTTGCAGTAAACAGGTTTCGAAATGGAGTGAAATGGTTTCACTCTTTTATCAACACCATTACAGGTCAACGGAGTAATACATGTCTAGACGGCTTAGAAGAACTAAAATTGTTACAACTCTTGGTCCAGCAACCGATCGCGATAATAATCTTGAAAAAATTATCAATGCTGGTGCCAACGTTGTTCGCCTTAACTTCTCCCACGGAACTCCAGAAGACCATCAATTACGTGCTAATAAGGTACGTGAGATTGCCGCTCGTTTAGGTCGTCATGTTGCGATCCTCGGCGATTTACAAGGTCCTAAAATTCGAGTTTCCACGTTTAAAGATGGTAAAGTTTTCCTAAATATTGGTGATAAATTCATTCTTGATGCCAACTTAGGCAAAGGTGAAGGCTGCCAAGATAAAGTGGGTATCGACTATAAAGGTTTACCTGCTGATGTGGTTCCAGGCGATATTTTACTTCTTGATGATGGGCGAGTTCAATTAAAAGTCCTCGAAGTCAAAGGGTTACAAGTGTTTACCGAAGTTACTGTTGGCGGTCAATTATCTAACAATAAAGGTATTAATAAGCTCGGTGGTGGCCTTTCTGCTGAGGCATTAACAGATAAAGACAAAGAAGATATAAAAACCGCAGCAAAAATTAATGTTGACTATTTAGCCGTTTCATTCCCTCGTTCAGGTGAAGATTTAGATTATGCACGCCGTTTGGCTCGCGATGCCGGTTGTGAGTGTCAAATTGTTGCTAAAGTAGAACGAGCAGAAGCCGTAGCCAATGATCAAGTCATGGATGAAGTTATCCTTGCCTCTGATGTTGTTATGGTTGCTCGTGGTGACCTCGGTGTAGAAATTGGCGACCCAGAATTAGTCGCTGTCCAGAAAAAACTGATCCGCCGTTCTCGCCAATTAAATCGTGTTGTTATAACCGCAACACAAATGATGGAATCAATGATCACTAATCCAATGCCAACGCGAGCCGAAGTTATGGACGTTGCGAACGCGGTGTTGGATGGTACTGATGCCGTTATGCTTTCCGCTGAAACAGCTGCAGGCCAGTACCCCGCAGAAACTGTCGCTGCGATGGCGCAAGTTTGTTTTGGCGCAGAAAAAATGCCTGGTCTGAATATATCTAAACACCGTTTAGAAGCAGAGTTTAGCAGCCCAGAGGAAGCTATTGCTATGTCAACAATGTATGCAGCTAACCACCTTAAAGGGGTTAAAGCTATCATTGCAATGACTGAGTCTGGTCGTACTGCTCGTATGATGTCTCGGATCAGCTCTGGCTTACCGATTTTTGCAATGTCTCGTCATGAAAAAACGCTTAATCAATGTTCCCTCTACCGTGGTGTTACTCCCGTTTTCTGTAGTACCCACACAGATGGTATTGCGGCTGCCAACGAGGCCGTGACGCGTTTGCGTGATAACGGCTATTTAATGAGTGGTGACGTGGTGCTTGTCACCCAAGGTGACTTAATGGGCACGGTCGGTAGCACGAATACTTGTCGTATTCTAGAAGTCGAATAATTGTTTAGCCCTCGCCTATGGGTGGGGGCTTTATTTTATATTAATACTCTATCTAGTCTTGACCCTGTTTCCATTTGATATATGCTTCGCTAATTACGGGTGCAATTTTATCGTAATTTTCCCATGAGTTTTCTATATGGTAAGTTGTCGGTAAATTACCTTTAAGAACACGTTCATAATCTTCAAAGTAGCCTTTCTCTTCTGCTGCATAATAGAACTGAGTAAAAGCATTGCCCTCATCACTTAAATCTTCATCTATAAATTTTTCATCACACATTGTTATCAAAAATTCACGTCCATCGAGCTTTCGAGTTTTAACTAATTCCAGCTCTTCCGCTGATTCCTCAACATGAAATTCTCCGACTAAATTATTATGAATAATCCATGTCAAATAAAAGCCAATATGGGTGCCTCCATTCACAGTAGGTAGTTCTGCAGGATAATCACCACCGTAGTGCCAATCCATACGATCAAATGCCATAGTCTTCCCCAACTTACTTATTGAAAAAGCTAATTATAACCTACCTCAGGTTATTGATGAGTTAAGATAAAGCGCAAAATAATGGTTAAAAAAAAAGTTATGCAAAAAAGTTAAGCTCTTCATTACGCTGATGCGACATGTCGAGCGAGTTGAACTTAATGGTATTGTAAATTAAATTGCAACGTACCGTTTGCCTTTCCGGCCTTTGTTGCTGTGTGTGTTTGAATATAAGCGGCTTCTAAAGGAATGTTATATTGACCTGCATTATTATTTTCAACGATAGGCATTAACTGATTAAGCTTTATTGGTAGGCCGTTGTATTTTATTTGGATCCCATAACCCTTCGCTGTATTTTCATCAGTTAAATTATTCAGTGCGATTGTCCCTGGTGTTTGGCTTGTATCTTGAGTTCCAATAAACGTCATTTTTATGGGTGATATCGGGTCACAATCTAATTGAATTTGAATATTTTGCTTACTCTCTGGACTCGTTGAGCCAACACCCGTAAATGACGATTTGCTGACTTTACCGAAGAATATATCTATTGACTTATTTTTAACCTCGCAACCACTCGAAATAATATTAATTGGCCCCATATTGACTATTGGTTCACCTTTGCCATATAAATCTGTAGTAATAAAACCATTATGAAATAAAATTAGCATTGCAGCATTAGTTGTTGGTAAAGTTTGGCTTTTAACATAATTACTCAGTTTATAAAAATCCGCCCTTAGCTTTACCGCATACAACGCTGAAGATGCATTAGACCCACAGATTATCCTATTACTCATATTTCCATCTTTCGTGTTTACTCCATCTACATACGCAGAACCAGAACAAGGGCTTAATACTGTACCATGTAAAGCATAACCCACACCTGAGCTATCCACTTCTCTGACAGAACCTACACCAGAAATATGCTTTGAGCTTCCTAATCCTCTTAATAAATATATTCCAACTTCTGTATTACCTGTCACATTCCACCACACCCATGATGAATGGGTTCCTAAATCAACAGAACCAATGAATGTACCGACAGGTGATGTCCGTGAGACATAAAGTGTTTTATTCGAATAAACAGTTTGATTGGTAAATTCAGCTCTAAATTCTGCAATTCCGAATTGTGAATATAAATATAAAAGTAACGAAATGCCGATTTTTAATCCTAAACTCTTCATGACGACTCCTATTCACAAGTTCGTTCTATAATCTGAATTTTTTCATTTTTTAATGAAAGTAAAAGTGGAACTTTACACTGCTGATTATGGTTATTCCCCCATTTCACAATAATGACACTTTTCTCTGGGACGCCACTTAAATAAACTTCGCCACCATTTGCAACAATACCTCCTGTCACGTGCTTTTCATTTTCTATAACAGAAACTTGTGTACCAAATGCAATCGGTTTGCTTGCATGTTCCAGTTTTAATAGTACTCTAGCGCCACGTTTTGCTTGAAAATTGGCTAATACAATTGCGCCTTTGGTAGGCACAACTGTCGCTGTATTGATAGCAATATCATTGTGACCACTTAATGTTGCAGTATCGACACTAATTTTATTTCGTTCATAGCGAGTAACAGTAGGAATTACTGCAAAACCTGACGAATTCGTATAAAGTGACTGTGCATTATTTACTTTTAAATTATCAATATTTTCTGCCTTTATGAGTACTGCTGAATCATATATCGTACGTGAGGTCGTTATTCCACCAGAATGCAATAATAGCGCCCCTGTAGCACCAAGGTCGATAGAGTGATATTTAGGGTCATTGTTATAACCTGCGCTGTATTCCCCCGATGAAACGATATAGTTTGTACTGACCGAGTTGCTGTATTCATCACGATTATGGTTATAACGCTGTGTTAGGTCATATTGTAAATTGTTATCTTCTAACTGCGTACCATTAAAGCTTAATGAACTAATAGAGTCACCATTTTTACTGGTGTTATAGCTATAATTGGCCCAATTATTATTTCTTCCTAAATAAAAAGGAATATTTAAATTCAATGACATCATTTGATCATTTGTTTTTGAGTATTCTTGTTTAGTATAAGAATAAGCAATACTGTAATTCATCGAATTATAATTAGAGCTAAAACTCACAGTTAAATTTGTATCAGAACCATGTTTATCCCAATAATATTGCTGATAACCATTCACCGATAAATAACCTATTCCATTAAATGATTGAGAAACTGACGCCTGAAACTGTTGTTTTTTTCGCCCTATATGATAAAAATAATTATTCGAATCAGAAAAATCATAATAATTCCTCGTTGAATAACGGTATGCGGCTAAAGAAAAAGAAGTTCCTGTATCAGAAATATATTTCGAATATTGAACCCGATACGATTGCCCTTCTACCTTATTTTTATCAATCAATTTTGTCGATGCTTGTGTAATATCTGTCGATATTGCCCCCATATTACCCAAATTGACTCCGGTACCTATTGTGTATGCTTGATAGTCTTGAGAAACTAAAAAACCGCCATAAACAGATAAATTGCATGGTAACCCATAAGCTGCTGATACTTGTGTAAAATTAGGCTTACGCCGTGCACTATCAACATTATATTTACCAATATCCACACTATATTTTAACGCGCCTGCTCTTTGCATCAACGGTGCTGCTGAAAATGGCTGAATAAACGACCTGACTATCCCATTAGTTTCTTCTATAGTGACGTCAAGGTCACCACTGAATGACGTTGGATATAAATCATTAATCGAAAATTCGCCCGGCGGTACTGTTGTTTGATAAATTATATGACTATTTTGTCTGATCGTGACAATCGCATTTGATTGAGCAATACCCTTCACTGTTGGTGCAAAGCCCCTTTCACTTTGAGGTAGCATACTTTCATCAGATGCTAATCTCACCCCACGATAAGGGTTACTTTCCATCACACCGTTATCTGAAGATGTTTCCCCTATGGTTAATCGACTATTTAAACGTCTAATATCACGTTCTATATAAGTTTGTAAATGATTCCAATTTTTTTCATTTTTTATTTTTTTATATGTACTATAGTTACGTAAACGCCAAGCATTTATATTGATACCACTTCTTAATCCTAAAAATAAGTTATCTCTGTTGTCCCTATCTTGATACCAATACTGATTAAACCTTGCTGTGTAATTAACAAATACTGCATTAATTCCATCGTCCCATTCATTTACTTCAACGTAACCCCGACTTGTCTTTTTTAGTCCAATTTGTGGAATGCTTATTAGCAATTTTTTCATTTCAAATTTGTATTGATAGTTAGCACTAGGAATAACTTGTTCGATATTTCTTAAATATTCATTTTCTACACTTGATGAAAACCTTTCACTCGCAGAATTCTTCACGCCCCATTCTAACAGCATTTTTTTTGTTATCTTAGGACGTAATTTTTTAGTTTTATTATCAAATACAAATGTAATTGTTTTATTATCAACCAGTTTATCATTGATGTAAATATCAACAAAATAATCACCAGGTAATTGTCCTCCTGCAGAAGATAGATAGCCTAAACTATTTACATCAGCAATTTGATTTTCAATTCCAGTATTAATCGCATTAATATCAAACATATCCTCAGCAATTATATTGCTCGCATATAATATAATACTGACCGCAGTGAAAACTTCAGTATAGATAAGCCGACTCTTGATATGGAAAGCTGACATTTTAGATACTTTTAATTAGTTTTTTCTCTATGAGAGCCCCATAGTCATTAATAAACTCAACAACTATTGAATTACCCTTACTCATTTTTTTCTTAAGAATATAATCATTTTTAAATGGATATATTAATCTGGCGCCATCAACAATCTCACCATTAGCAATTATATTTTTTATTGACAAATGGTATGGGGTTCGGTTATCAATCATAATTCCATCTGGCTTCTCAACTAAAAAAACCTTCTCAAAATCAAAAGACGCTATATCTTTCGACCTTAAAAATAGTTTAAATTGTGAGTTTATAATTATCTGTAATTCATTTTCAATACTATCATCTTTCGGTGGTATTGATTTAATATTCAGTAAATAAATTTTCTCTATATTTGAGCCAATAGATTCACCTATGTATGAAATCCTAGCTGAACCATGTGTATTTGGTTCAATGCGAAATAATGGTGGAGTCGCAATAAATGGCGCTTTCCCCTCACCTTCAAAGAGAGAAACCCAGCTTTGAATTAAAAAAGGCTTCTCTTTATCGCTATTAAAAATCGGAATATCAATTTCACGTTTATTTTCTTCATAGACAAAACGTGTTCCACCGACACTAATGCCTGATGCTTTAGAGATATTAGAAATAGAAAGTAAACATATACAGATTGAAAAAAATATTTTTCTCATAAAAATAACCATAATATTGATGCTAGAAGGAGGGCAAACATTGTCACCCTCCACTAATTAATGGTATTGAATGCTATATACTGCACTGCTATTAACAGGACCCGCAGTGGCTACGCCTGTCGCTTTATAGCGAGCAACGTAATCTAAATCTACTGTTGAACCATTGAGTTCAACCTGTTTTGAATTTTCAAATAATTTTATTTGTGTTGTTGCATCTTTTTCAAATAAGGCTATACCGACATTATTTGCAACACCAGCAGCTTGGTTAATGGCAAGAATATCACGGTCTGAAGTATCACGTGTACCACTAAATTGTACAGTTACTTTGGAATTTGCTGGACAATCTACAAGTTTAATCGTGAAATCTTTTAAACCTGCCACTTCACCTTGCGTGGCTAAACTCTTTACAGATACCTTTCCAAGGTCAACATTTAAATTTTTGGAGTTGCTATCAACTGTACAAGCTATGTCAGTTATTTCCCCAGTAAAGTTAATTGTACCTGAAGCAAATACAATTGGCGCAGATGTAACAGCTAAAGCAATCCCTATTACTGTTAGGGATTTTTTTAGAATACTCATAATAGTTCCTATAATATAGTTCTTTAATAATTAATCATTGCTTTATGAATAAATAGCTTACTCACTCTGGTGAGCGAGGAAAATATATCATTTACTTTTAATTAAGTTAACACATGGATACATTGAATCTTTTTAAATTACATCTAAAATATTTATATTTATCTCCAGCATTCATTTACCTTTTTCATCATCAATTAGATAATATTTTAAAATTTCATTCGCCATCGAGTTTTTATTAACATACATATAAAAACTATAGAATGATTTTTTATTTGGTGTTTTTAGCTCTCTTAATGAGTTATTATTCAATTCTTTCTGGATTAAATTTTTAGGTAACCATAAATACCCGAGGGAGTTTTCAGTTAATTTAATAGCTAATGCCACATTAGAAACATGGATGGTTTGAATGCTTCTTGCCCTATCTATATCTGTAGTCCCCAACGAAATTAACGTCATTTTTTTCATTAATTCCAATACATTATCAACTACGCAATGTTGGAGTTCATGATTTGGATGGGTTACAAATATAGCTTCAACTTGTTCAAGAAATATGGGGTTTAACGATTCAATGTAATGATGAGTAATTAGTAAATCATAATTTTCAAGTGTAAATATATCTGACTTGGCTAGTGAAAGCTGATGAAAATCAAGATTATAGTCTTTTCTGTAGCGGCTTAGAACGCCAACTTTTTCGAGTATTTCATCACTTTGGTATAGGGAATCTATAACAATATTTATTTTATTATTTCGTTCATGGTTGAATGACTTAGCAACTTCTTCTAGTGAAATAGCTTTATCTATTACCTCTCTCGATAACGCTAATAGTTGTTCTCCTTGTTTAGTTAATACTGCACGGCGTTTTTCTAAAAAAAATATTTCAATTTCCAATGTTTGCTCTAATTTACTGATGGTATAACTAATTGATGATTGCGTCCTATGCAAAATTTCAGCAGCTTGAGCAAAACCACCATAATCAACTACCGCCTGTAAAGTTACCCATTGGTCTAACGTAGTTCGAGTTTTTTCCATTAAGCCTCCAAGTATTCATCTGGGAGTTACTTTTATTATGTAATCAAAATATCGAAACATATTTTATACGTCACCAATAAGTGATTATACATAATGATTGGTATTTGTTCATATTTTTAAGCGTGTTTACGTTATTTTTTTTGATAGGTAAAGAATTATTTTTAATATGAGTGCTTTATTTTTATGATTACTGCTAAATAAATAAAAAATATACGCTACTTACTTTTATCACTACTTTACAAAAAGTTAGTGACATATCTAAAGAGGAATGAAATCACTATCAATTATTAATATATTACTCTAAATTTCTATTACGGATAATCGTACACCATTTTTAAAATCATTGACTTTCAAAGAGGTATTTCTATAAATGTACACATTTAGATAAAAAAACCATTACTAAAAAGTAATGGTTTAAAATTGATTCTGTATTTAAGTGCACTAACGATAGAGATCTTTTCGCTGATAAGGTTCTATTTCTCCCTCTTTTCGCGTTTTCAATAATTTTAATATCCATGTGTACTGTTCTAAGTTCGGAGCAACCAGATACTCCAGCTCCTCATTCATTCTTCGTGCTATATATTTATCATCCTTTCCATCGATATCATCCATCGGTTCACGGATATAAATATGCAGTTGATGCGTTTTATGGTCATAAACAGGAAATAGTGGCACAATTTTCGCTTTACATACCTTCATTAGCCGACCGATTGCAGGTAAAGTTGCTTTATATGTGCCAAAAAAATCAACAAATTCACTATGCTCTTCACCATGATCTTGGTCAGGCAAGTAAAACCCCCAGTAGCCTTGCCTAACAGAAGCAATGAAAGGCTTAATCCCCGCCTCTCTTGAATGTAAGCGCCCCCCAAAATGGTATCTTGCTTTATTCCATAAATAATCTGCAACGGGGTTTTTTTGGTGATGAAACATGGCAGCCATTTGCTGGCCTTTGGCTGCTAATAACATCGCAGGGATATCAACGCCCCACCCATGTGGTACCATAAAAATAACATTACTTTGCTGTTGCTTTAAACGTTCTATAACTTCTTGATTATGCCAATGCGTTCTAGCTAGCGTTTTGTTCGCTCCACGAAGACATAGCTCTGCCAACATAACAAAGGACTGTGGTGCAGTTTCAAACATTCGATCAACTAATTCTTCTCGTTGATGTTCTGTCAATTCAGGAAAGCAGTAAAGTAAGTTAATTTTAGCGCGACGACGACCACTTTTTGCGAGTCGCCCCACCCATTTCCCTATTTTAGCCAATAAAGGGTCACGGACTTTAACTGGAATGAAAGCTAATCCTGCTAAAATACCAGCCCCTAACCACACTCCCCAATATCTAGGTAAAAGGTAAGAGCGGTGAAACGTTGGCACATAGCCTTTTTTACTATCAGTGTCTTGATCTTTATTCATGCTGTACTCAAGTGAATAATAGCCATATTTCTATAGCTTATAATAGTTTATGGGAGCATTACAAAGAAAACTGGCAGATACAAGTACCTGCCAGCGATATAAATGGAAACTTAAGTTACTGTAGTTTAAGTTGTGGTTTCGTTTCTTTTACTAGCGCTAAGTATTCCTTACGCTCTTTCCCTGTCAAACCACCAGAACGAGGTAATTTCGCAGTGAGTGGGTTTACCGCTTGTTGATTGACCCACATTTCAAAATGTAGATGAGGCCCAGTCGAACGCCCAGTATTGCCCGATAGTGCAATTCGATCACCGCGCTTAACCTTTTGACCTGGCTTAACCAATAACTGGCGTAAGTGCATGTAACGCGTGGTATATTGACGCCCATGGCGGATCGCAATAAAGTTACCTGCTGCACCACTGTATTTTGAAACAATGACCTCACCATCACCTACTGCAAGTACTGGCGTGCCGACTGGCATTGCGAAATCCACACCTTTATGTGGTGCTACACGCCCAGTGACTGGGTTAACTCGTCGAGGGTTGAATTGTGAAGAAACTCTAAATTGTTTAGCGGTTGGAAATCGTAAGAAACCACGCTCTAAGCCATTCCCTTCGCTATCATAATATCGCCCATCTTCAGCGCGAAAAGCGTAATAGCTTTTTCCATTTGTTTGTAAACGAACACCAATGAGTTGGCTCTGTTCACTACGGCCATTCAGCATTTCCCTACTCATTAACACACTGAATTTATCGCCTTTTTTCAATTTTTTAAAATCAACTTGCCATTGCAAGGCTTTAATTACCTCACGGCCTTCACTGCGTGTTAAGCCAGCTTTATTTGTACTTTGTGCAAATGAACCGTCAACCGTGCCCTTTAAAACACTGTTAGTCCACTCACCTTCGCGAATTTGTTTGGCTTCTTCAAATTTGTTAGTCGTTCCAACACGGGTAAATACACGGGTCTCACGGCGAGAAACTTCCCATGTCAATGATTCTAATTCACCTTGATCAGTTAACGACCAATTTAAAGATTGGCCTATTTTCAGGTTTCTCAGCGACTTATGTTGATTGGATAGCGTTGCAACATCACCCGCTTCAATACCGAATTGAGTTAAGATAGTCGTTAAATTGTCACCACTTGCAACAACATATTCATGAGCAAGAGGGGCTGCAGCCCCACCTGTCTCTGCGGCTTCAGCGTCAGTATCAGCGAGGCCTTCATCAGGCAGCTGCTCACTACTATCTTGAATTATATCGTCGGTTGCATCACTTGCAGGTAATAATGAAAGCGGAATGATGGTATCTGGTGTTCCATCATTTTCAGTCGTCGTTGGTATATGAACTGGCCGCCAAACTGCGACGGCCATAGTCGCTACAGTGAGCGCACTTAATACAATCTTATGTGTTCTAGACAGGCTACCATATACCTGAACCAGACTCTTGGCCATTTGCTGCACTTAAACAATTCCTTCTATTTTTAATCCAGGCAGCTGGCGTATTGCTCTGATAATTGAGTCAAAAACTTCATGTAGCTATCCGGCCCTATAGCCAGCCCAATCCCTAATGGGTCGAGAGTTCCCATTTTCACCCCCGTATTACGTGCTACACTTTCAATCACAGCAGGCCTGAATTGTGGCTCAGCAAAAACACATTGCGCTTTATGCTCAACCAATTGTGTTCGTATTTGATGTAATTTTTGCGCGCCTGGCTGTATTTCTGGGTTTATCGTAAAATGCCCTAAAGGAGCGAGTTGATAGTGTTTTTCAAAGTAGCCATAAGCATCGTGAAAAACGAAATAACCCTTGTTTCTAGCTGGCTGCAAAATCTTAGCAATTTTCTGATCATTTTGCGCCATATTTTCTTTGAATTTACGAAGGTTTACGTCTAGCTTATCTTTTTGGTCAGGATAAAGCTCTACTAAGCGTCCATAAATGTCTTGCGCAGCAAAATTTGCGATCTCTGGTGATAACCAAACGTGCATATTATACTCACCATGATGATGATGTTCGTGATCCCTGTCATGGTTAGCTTCATCTCCATGTTCATGGTCGTGTTCATCTTCATGTGACTCCGCCATAAGTAGTGGCTTAATGTTTTTCTGCTCAGCCAATGCTAGGCGTTTATTCTGTGGTAATGTATTGATTGGCTTTTGTAAAAACATTTCCATATCAGGCCCTACCCACACAAATAAATCAGCCTGTTTAATTTTTTTCAAATCAGAAGGTTTAAGTGCATAATCGTGAGGCGAAGCACCATCTGGTAATAAAACTTGCGTCTCAGTGACACCGTCAGCAATACCCGCGGCAATAAAGGCCAGTGGGCGAATTGACGTTACAACATCTGCATTAGCAGTTGATACCATAGTTGCACTTAATACTGAGCTCGCCACCGCCCCGAAAAGAAATTTGCAGGCAATGTTTTTCGATTTATGTATCATAGCAGTCTTTTTCCGTGATTTTAACTTTGAAATGTTATAATATAACACAACATGAATTCTGCAAGATGTTTTTCATATGCAACCATTACTGACTTTAAATAAAATTTCTGTTTCATTTGGCGAAAAACAGGTTCTTAACGATGTTACCTTTGAACTGAATAAAGGTGATATCGTCACCCTTTTAGGCCCAAATGGCGCTGGAAAATCAACAATTGTACGTGTTGTACTTGGGCTACTTGCCCCTACATCAGGTACCATTACGCGTCCTTCTTCTCTCGCTATTGGTTATGTTCCACAAAAACTTCACTTAGATACGACGCTCCCTTTGACGGTTAAACGCTTTATGTTATTAAAGCTTGGTGTCCGTAAAGAGCATTTGTTGCCTGCCCTCGAGAGGGTCAAGGCGACGCATTTACTCGAACAACCGATGCAAAAATTATCAGGCGGTGAGACTCAGCGCGTTTTACTCGCTCGTGCCCTACTCAATAAACCTGACCTGCTAGTACTTGACGAACCTGCTCAAGGGGTTGATATCACCGGTCAAGTTGCTCTCTACGACTTAATCAATCAGTTAAGAACAGAACTAAATTGTGCAGTATTAATGGTTTCCCATGACTTACATCTCGTAATGGCAAAAACAGATAAAGTACTTTGCATTAATGGCCATATATGCTGTTCTGGCGCACCAGACGTTGTTTCAAACCACCCTGAGTTTGTGGCAATGTTTGGTTATCGCGGTGCTCAACAACTCGGTGTATACCGCCATCAACATAATCATCAACACGATTTAGAAGGCAATATTATTGTTGGTCACCAACACAGCAAGGACTGCAAACATGATTGAGTTACTATTACCCGGCTGGATAGCAGGTATGCTACTTGCCATTGCGGCAGGTCCTCTAGGCTCTTTTGTTGTGTGGCGCCGTATGTCCTACTTTGGCGATACACTCGCCCATGCTTCATTGCTAGGTGTCGCTTTTGGGCTTCTATTAAATATCAACCCATTCTATGCCATTATTGCTGTCACATTGTTATTGGCCTTAATTTTAGTTTGGCTAGAAAAACGGCCACAACTTGCCGTTGATACGCTACTGGGTATTATGGCGCACAGTTCACTTTCTCTAGGCTTAGTTGTTGTGAGCTTAATGGCTAATGTCCGAGTTGACCTAATGGCTTATTTGTTTGGTGACTTACTTTCAGTCAGCTATGAGGATATTATAACGATTTTTATTGGCGTTATTGTCGTTTGCGGGTTGCTTTTTTATCGTTGGCGGGCACTTTTGTCGATAACGGTTAGCCCTGAACTGGCTTTTGTTGATGGGATTAATATTCAAAGGCTACGCTTATTACTGATGTTAGTTACCGCACTAACAATTGGTATTGCAATGAAATTTGTCGGGGCGTTAATTATTACGTCTTTATTGATTATTCCAGCGGCAACAGCGCGACGTTTTGCTCGCACACCTGAACAAATGGCTTTTATCGCTGTTTTAATTGGTATGATCGCAGTGACTGGCGGGTTAGCATTCTCGGCTTTTTACGATACTCCTGCAGGGCCGTCTGTGGTGTTGGTATCCGCTATTCTGTTCGTATTTAGCTTAGTAATAAAAGTGAAAAATTAATTTAAGCCATGAGCTACATAATTTCAGTTGTTACATACAATTTTTGATGCAAATGGCCCCAACATTGCTTTCAATGTTGGGGCCATTTTTATTTAATATAATTAAATTTCTTTAGGGGTTAAACCAAAGTGGTTATATGCATGAACCGTCGCCATTCGGCCTCTAGGGGTACGCTGAATAAAACCTTGCTGGATAAGATAAGGTTCTAAAACATCTTCTATGGTTTCACGCTCTTCCCCGATGGCAGCTGCAAGGTTATCAACACCAACAGGACCGCCCATAAATTTATCAATAATTGCCACTAATAGTTTACGGTCTAAATAATCAAAGCCTGCCGCATCAACATTTAACATGTCTAATGCTTGATTAGCAATTAGCTCATCAATTGAGCCATCACCTTTTACTTGAGCGAAATCCCGTACACGACGTAACAAGCGGTTGGTAATACGTGGTGTCCCCCTCGATCGCATAGCAACTTGTAACGCACCTTCTTCGGTGATATCTAGCCCCATATATTGGGCGCTACGTTTGACAATATGTTGTAAATCATCGACCTGATAAAATTCTAGGCGTTGCACAATACCAAAGCGGTCACGTAATGGCGATGTGAGTGACCCTGCCCGGGTCGTTGCACCAATTAATGTGAAAGGGGGAAGATCAATTTTAATAGAGCGCGCAGCAGGCCCTTCACCTATCATGATATCTAGTTGGTAATCTTCCATTGCGGGATAAAGTATTTCCTCAACAACTGGAGATAATCGATGGATTTCATCAATAAATAAGACATCATGGGGTTCTAGATTAGTTAACATAGCCGCTAAATCGCCAGCTTTTTCTAATACAGGCCCTGAAGTTGTGCGTAGATTAACACCGAGTTCATTCGCAACGATCCCTGCCAACGTTGTTTTACCTAGCCCAGGTGGGCCAAAGATTAGCAAATGATCAAGTGCATCGCCTCGCATCTTAGCTGCCTGAATAAAGATTTCCATTTGGCCTTTAACTTGAGGCTGACCAATGTATTCATTCAATAGCTTTGGCCTGATCGCACGGTCAATAGCTTCTTCATCTGACTGTAATACTTCAGCCGTTATTAGGCGATCAGCTTCAATCATATTCAACGTCTCTCAATCAAAGTGCGGCACGAAGGGCATCACGGATCAATGTTTCAGAGTCACTATCCGGTTTTGCGACTTTACTCACCATGCGGCTTGCTTCTTGTGGTTTATAGCCTAAAGCAATCAATGCAGCAGCGGCTTCCGCCTCAATATCTGCCATGCTTGGCACTTTGCTGTTAACACTTGGCAGGTTAATGTCGCTATTTTGATTAAATAAATCGCCATTTAGGCCTTTGAAGCGGTCTTTCATTTCGACCACTAAACGTTCTGCCGTTTTCTTACCAATTCCAGGTAATTTGACCAGTGATGCAATAGCTTCTTGCTCAATCGCAGAAACAAATTGTTGAGCAGACATTCCAGATAATATTGCTAGGGCTAATTTTGGGCCAACCCCATTAACTTTGATCAGCTCTTTAAATAGCGCCCTTTCTTGCTTATCGTTAAAGCCATATAATAATTGGGCATCTTCACGTACAACAAAATGTGTAAAAACAATCGCTTCTTGACCAATTTCGGGTAATTCATAGAAACAAGTCATCGGCATATGGACTTCATAACCGACACCTTGTAGCTCTAATAATACGATTGGAGGTTGCTTTTCTAAAACAATACCACGTAAACGACCTATCACATTGAAGCCCTCTATTGCTCTCTAAACCCTGAACAGGTTGGTTTATTATCATTAATACCGTTGTTTATACCACAAAAAATGCTGGATGCATATCCAGTTGCACGCTATTTATTAATAAGCGATTCTGTTTAAGATAAACTCGCTATCTTAAACGACCACGCGTTAAAACTAACCGTGGATCGCCAACTTTTAAAAGGTTTTGATTGAAGTGGCAATGTGTAATCGCAATTGCCAGAGCATCTGCCGCATCAGATTGTGGACTCGCTGACAACTTCAGAATCGATTTAACCATATGTTGTACTTGGCTTTTATCTGCGGCTCCTGTGCCTACCACCGTTTGTTTGACCTGACGAGCTGCATATTCAAATACGGGGATATTCATGTTTGCAGCCGCAACAATTGCAACGCCTCGAGCTTGACCGAGTTTTAATGCAGAATCCGCATTCTTCGCCATGAAAACTTGTTCAATAGATAACACATCAGGTTGATATTGGGTGATAATTTCCGAGACACCCGCATAAATTCGTTGCAGACGACTTGGTAAATCATCAACTTGGGTACGAATACATCCACTACCTAAATACAGTAGTTGCCGGCCTTGTTGGCGAATAACACCGTATCCCGTAACGCGAGAGCCAGGGTCAATACCTAAAATAATCGCCATATAAATTTACTTATGCCTCTTTATATTAACCATGTTGTTCTAATAAGCTTCATAATACTATCAATTTCAATTAAATAGCTATTTGAATATCAAATCAAACATTCAGAATAGTGATAATAAAGGCGAGTTATGGCACTGATACTTAGCCAAGTATAGCGAATAAAAGGAAGGAAAGCATCGAAGGCGTTAGAGAAAACAGGCTGCGCCAGCCCGCTTTCTCTACGCGGATTATACTAAATGACTATGCCGCCATTTAGTGCCTCACGACTTACAGTGTGGCAGCGACTTCGTCAGAAATGTCACCATTGTGGTAAACTTCCTGTACGTCATCTGAATCTTCTAACATATCAATAAGGCGTAATAATTTAGGTGCCGTTTCTGCATCTAACTCCGCTTTAGTCGATGGGATCATCGATACTTCTGCAGCGTCACTGGTGAAACCCGCAGCATCTAATGCATCTTTCACTTCACCAAACGTTTCTGGCGTTGTGTAAACATCGATTGCACCATCATCATAAGTTTCAACATCATCAGCGCCTGCTTCTAATGCCGCTTCCATTATGGCATCTTCATCAACGCCTGGTGCATAAGTGATCACGCCACGTTTAGTGAATAAGTAAGAAACGGAACCGTCTGTACCTAAATTACCACCCGTTTTAGTGAATGCGTGGCGCACTTCAGAAACAGTACGGTTACGGTTATCACTTAAGCATTCAACCATAACAGCCGTTCCGCCTGGGCCATAACCTTCATAAATGATGGTTTCCATATTATCATTTTCATCATTACCAACACCACGTGCGATAGCACGGTTTAAGGTGTCACGGGTCATGTTGTTAGATAATGCTTTATCTATAGCCGCACGTAAACGCGGGTTAGTTGCGGGATCACCACCGCCTAAACGAGCTGCAGTCACTAATTCACGGATAATTTTAGTGAAAATTTTACCGCGTTTAGCATCTTGTGCCGCTTTACGGTGTTTGGTGTTGGCCCATTTACTATGACCTGCCATGAAATATCTCCAAAAAACGTCAATAAATAATTAAACAGCAAATTCTAAAATAGCCTGACTGTTGCTCCAGGATTTCGTTAAGCTCGCTGCTTCATCGGGGGCTAGCCAACGAAATTCACTGTGTTCCGTCAGTAATGGCATTTTTTCTTCACTTTGCACCATTTTAAACCAATGTTCTTTGCAATGCGTAACATCAGGTGCATAACGATGCCTGAAATGCGGGAAAATTTCAAAGATGATACTGTGCGACAAATCTTGTAGCTGGTTTTGTTCAACCTCAAAACCGGTTTCTTCTTTAATTTCACGACACGCCGTTTCATACGGCTTTTCATCAGGCTCCAAACTGCCAGTCACTGATTGCCAGAAGTTTGGGTCGTCTTTACGTCGTAACATAAGCACCCGTCCACTACTTTGAGCCACAATAATGACTAATACAGATTCCGGGCGCTTATATTTTTTCATTGAACTTACTCTTCGTCTTTCGCAACCACCGCGATAGCGAGTTCCGTTAGTGCATCTGGATTCGCATGGCTCGGTGCATTCGTCATTAAGCAAGCTGCCGCTGTTGTTTTCGGGAAGGCAATAACATCACGAATATTATCCGTTCCTGTTAACAACATGACTAAACGGTCAAGACCAAATGCTAAACCTGCGTGTGGTGGAGTGCCATATTTCAACGCATCTAATAAGAAGCCAAATTTCTCACGTTGATCTTCTTCATTAATACCTAAAATGCTAAATACGGTTTGTTGCATTTCGTTGCGGTGAATACGGACTGAACCACCACCGACTTCGTAACCATTGATAACCATATCATACGCATTAGCAACGGCTTCTTCAGGCTTGCTTGCTAACTCTTCTGGAGTGAAGTCTTTAGGTGATGTAAATGGATGGTGCATCGCCGTTAAGCCGCCTTCGCCATCTTCTTCGAACATAGGGAAATCAATCACCCATAGTGGCTGCCAGCTATTCAAATTAGTGATTTCAAAGTCACGGCCAACTTTCAAGCGCAATGCGCCCATAGAGTCGGTCACCACATTTTTCGCACCCGCACCAAATAACAAGATATCGCCATCAACTGCGCCAGTACGGTCTAGTAACTGGTTAATCACGTTTTCATTCAAGAATTTTGCGACCGGGCTTTGAATACCTTCAAGGCCTTTAGCGCGATCATTGACTTTCATCCAAGCTAAGCCTTTTGCGCCATAAATACCAACAAATTGACCATATTCGTCGATTTGCTTACGGGTCATTGCTGCGCCGCCGGGCACTTTCAGCGCTGCGACACGGCCTTTCGGATCGTTCGCTGGACCTGAGAACACCGCGAACTCAACATCTTTAACGATATCAGCAACATCCACCAGCTCCATCGGGTTACGCAGGTCTGGTTTATCTGAACCATAACGACGCATAGCTTCCGCAAAGGTCATGATGGGGAAATTGCCTAAATCAACGCCTTTAACCTCTAACCATAAGTTACGGATCATGCGTTCCATGATTTCACGCACTTGTTCTGCGGTCATGAATGAAGTTTCAACGTCGATTTGAGTAAATTCAGGTTGGCGGTCTGCACGTAAATCTTCATCGCGGAAGCATTTTACGATTTGATAATAACGATCAAAGCCTGACATCATCAGCAATTGTTTAAACAGTTGTGGTGATTGCGGTAATGCGTAGAATTTACCTTTATGAACACGACTTGGCACTAAATAGTCACGAGCACCTTCTGGTGTTGCTTTGGTTAGCATTGGCGTTTCAACGTCCAAAAACCCTTCGTTATCCATAAAGTTACGAACAAAGCTGGTGATTTTGGCACGTGTGCGCAGACGCTCAGACATCTCTGGGCGGCGCAAATCTAAATAGCGATATTTTAAACGACGCTCTTCTGTATTCGTTTGGTTGCTATCTAATGGTAGCGGCTCTGACTTATTGAAAATATTCAGTTCTTCAGCAAAAACTTCGATTTCGCCCGTTGCCATATCTTTATTTTTTTGGCTATCTGGACGTGCGCGTACAGTCCCTGTGATTTGGATACAGAACTCATTGCGCAGTTCTGACGCTTTTTCAAATATGTCTTTACGATCGGGGTCGAAGAAAACTTGCACGATCCCTTCACGGTCACGCATATCGATAAAAATCAAACCACCTAAGTCGCGACGGCGGTTTACCCATCCACTAAGAGTGACTTTTTGGCCTTCGTGAGCGATGTTTAACTGCCCACAATAATTAGTACGCATACAATATCCTTTTACTCAGCTGTTGTGCTTTTGCTTGCTGCGGGATTTTGGCATTTTGCTGAACCCTATTTATCTGCGAAACACGGGCTGAAAATTCAGAATGTCAAAAAGGCAGACATTATACAGGAAATTCTGTTAGACAAATAGTTACGTATTCTACATAACGCGTAAACCATTTTGTTTTTAATCATATTTTCATCAATTATTGTTTTTCTAATCAACAACAATAAAATTGAATAACGAGATAGACGTCTATCACGATGACCCTATCAATTTTAAGGGACTATCTGCACCATGTACATATTGCAGCAAAGGTTTATTTTATTAGTTCGATACCTTTTTGAGTGAAATATCACCGCTTAATGTATTCCAATTCAATTATTGGTTAATAAATATCGCTTTAATCATGAATATTTCTATTTCGGAATCGTTACCTTTTTCAGTTTGCTATAATCGCAATCTATAGATACACGCTGAATTCATCATCATCTGCTATTTAAGGATTGCCAATGAAAAAATTATTACTCGCTACTTCCATGTTCGTATTACTTGCAGGATGCCAAAATATGAACCCCGCAGAGACTGATAATACAAAAACGTTTTATGTTGATTCTTCACTTGCTGATTGCATGGGTGTCGCCCCAATGAAGTGTATGAAAGTGAAAGAAAATCCAAATGATGATTGGCAACTTTTTTATAGCTCAATTCAAGGTTTCGAATACCAACCTGGCTACACTTACACCTTGCAAGTGAAGCAATTCGATGTACCAAACCCACCCGCTGATGCACCTAGTATTCGTTACGAGCTGGTAAAAATCGTTGATAAAAAATAAATTTCAAACAATATAGTTTAAGTCATTAAGTAATTTTATCAATTTACTTAATGACTCTCTTATAACCATAATTCTTTAAGCATCGATAAGTAACAGAGTGTCCCTATTATGAGTGTTAAAATCATCGATAAGCTTGGGTTAATCACCTTATCCGAATACAAAATTGCAATGGTGCGTTCCCATAACAAAAGTTTATTTTATATACCCGGTGGAAAACGTGAGCAAGGTGAAAGTGATGAGCAAGCGCTCTGCCGTGAGATTTCTGAAGAGTTAAAACTAGACTTAATTGTCGGCTCTATCCGGTTTTATGGCGAATTTATTGGCCCAGCGGACGGTAAGTCAGATGGAACACTCGTCCGTATTCGTTGTTACTTTGCCGACTATACTGGGGAGCCACAACCCGCTGCTGAGATTGCAGAATTAGACTGGTTTAGCATTCACGATTTACCTCGTTGCTCAAGCACAGCGGTGACTATTTTAACTCGCTTAAAAAAAGAAGGTTTGATTAAATAGAGTGTAAGACTGACTCAAAAAAGTTGTGATTTCATTTGTCTAACCGCTTTTTAGGATTTACAATTCACAAAATATTGTCAATACCCATTACTATAACTTATATTTTTAGGTGTTTTCATAGTTTGATTCGTTTTATGGTGGAGTAAAAAATGGTCAGCTCTTTGTATGCTGTACTGGGTGCCTTACTGCTGCTTAGATTATCCTTAAATGTTGTGAAGCTGCGTAACCAATACCGTATAGGCTATGGCGATGGCGGTTTTTATGAATTACAAACCGCCATCCGCGTTCATGGTAATGCCATCGAATACATTCCCATTGCTTTAATTTTATTGCTCTTAATGGAAATGAATGGCGCCCAAGTATGGATGATTCATATTTGTGGTTTGATCTTAATTGCAGGCCGACTACTGCACTCTTACGGCTTGAAAAATCACGACCACTCATATCGTCGCTCCGGCATGGTAGCCACTTACCTCGCGATGACACTGATGGTTATCGCCAATACCTATTACCTACCTTGGCTGCAGATCGTTTCATTTAATCTTTAGTTTTTATTCTCTGTAACGGCACGAGTTATTAATGTGCCGCTTATTATTTCATTGCTTATGGATTGATTTTCAGTAGACTGCCTTTCTGATACAATCCTCCACTACTTTTGTTTTTGCTTAATACAGAACTTATGTCAAATTCGGATCCAACCTCAAAAGACCGCCTTTTCTCTGCGCCTATCGCTAACCTTGGTGACTGGCAATTCGATGAAAAAGTTGCTGAAGTATTCCCTGATATGATCCAACGCTCCGTGCCAGGGTACTCTAATATTATTACGATGATTGGCATGCTAGCGGGTCGTTTTGTCAAACCCAACAGCCATGTTTACGATTTAGGCTGTTCTTTAGGTGCCGCAACCTTATCGATAAGGCGTAATATTACAGTAGAAAAAAGCAAAATTATTGCTGTTGATAACTCCCCTGCAATGGTTGAACGTTGCCGCCGCCATATTGATGCGTATCGTGCCGACACACCAGTTGATGTTATCGAAGGCGATATTCGCGATGTAAATATTGAAAACGCTTCCATGGTTGTGCTCAATTTCACCTTGCAGTTTCTCAACCCAGAAGATCGCCAATTATTACTCAGTAAGATTTATCAAGGGCTACAACCCGGCGGTATTTTAGTGCTTTCGGAGAAATTCAACTTCGAAGACAAGGAAATCGGTGAGTTATTGTTCAATATGCATCACGACTTCAAACGGGCGAATGGCTATAGTGAATTAGAAATTAGCCAAAAACGCAGTATGTTAGAAAATGTGATGCTCACAGATTCTGTTGAAGCCCATAAAGCGCGTTTAAAAAGTGTCGGTTTTACTCACTGTGAAGTTTGGTTCCAGTGCTTTAATTTTGGTTCACTGTTAGCGGTTAAAGAGGCCTAGACATGATTGATTTTGGTCGTTTTTACCAACAAATTGCAGTTGGCCCTCTAAGCCATTGGCTTGAAACGCTTCCGGCACAACTTTCAGAATGGAAAAAACGAGGGTTACACGGTGGATTTTCCTCATGGGAAAAAATGCTAGATAACCTACCTGTTATGGCGCCTACCCATTTGGATTTACGCAATAGCGTGACAGCAACGCGTGAACCCGAGCTCACTGCTGGCGAAACGCGACGTCTGAATAATATTCTTGAACAATTAATGCCATGGCGTAAAGGCCCTTTTTCTCTCTATGGCGTGAATATTGATACTGAGTGGCGCTCAGACTGGAAATGGGATCGCGTACTACCTCATATTTCATCACTCAAAGACCGTTATGTCTTAGATGTAGGTTGTGGCAGTGGCTACCATATGTGGCGTATGTTAGGGCAAGATGCCAAATTTGTTGTTGGTATCGACCCAACTGAACTATTTTTATGTCAATTTGAAGCCGTCAGAAAACTATTAGGTGATGACCAACGTGCTCACTTATTGCCTTTAGGTATCGAACAACTGCCCGAATTGAAGGCATTTGACACCGTATTTTCAATGGGTGTCCTTTACCACCGCCGCTCACCGCTCGACCATTTATGGCAACTTAAGAACCAATTAGTGAGTGAAGGCGAATTGGTATTAGAGAGCCTGGTTATTGAGGGGGATGAATTTCAGTGTTTGATCCCCGGTGACCGTTACGCCCAAATGCGTAATGTCTATTTTATTCCTTCCGCTAAAATGCTCAAAGTTTGGTTAGAAAAATGTGGTTTTGTTGATGTGCGAATTGTTGACCAAGAAGTCACCTCTTTGGAAGAGCAACGCCGCACACAGTGGATGAAAACAGATTCACTGGCTGAATTTTTAGACCCAAATGATAAAACTAAAACTATCGAAGGTTACCCCGCACCACTACGTGCAATTTTAGTTGCTCGTAAGCCATAAAGATAAAATGCCTATGGCAATCAAGTCATAGGCATTTATTATCATAGTAATTAACAAGCGATTACATTGTTATTTGCCACAAATTATAAAAGGCAATTCGACCGGATAACTCCGCTAAAATAACCGCTAGCGCACCGAGACCTAATATGACGGATGAATTTTTTCCGCGATACAACAGAGCCGGATAAACAAACAGCATCACCGCTAATACGACTAACTGGAAGCTCCAAAAACCTGCTTGTTCGGCACTAATTTCAGGCCCTGTCTCACCTAAAAATGCGACATAAGCTGCACGAGTGGCAAAAATCATAATTGAGCCAATCAAAAATGCCATCGCCCCCAAGCGCAGAGAGCCGAATAAAATCGCTAATGCGCCACCAGCCACTAACAGTGTCATCCACATTTGTAATATCGTGAAAACAGTAAACCAGTTCGCTACCGTGGCAATATTATACACTTGAGGAATTGACCATACGAATGCCAAACCAAAAATAACCGTGGCAACATTACACAGTTCACTCAGCGCTTTATTTTTAATAAACAAGGTGAATAATAAAGTTGCTGCCCCAAAAGCAACAAAAATACCACTAAGCAAAGCTTCATTACTCATTGGTGAACGGCCTACACCTAAAAGCATATTAAAGAAGCGCAGAGGCTGCCCAACGTGTAGCCCACCGATGGCTAGCGCAATGATCATAATGACAAATGCCGCTATATTGGAATGACGCAATTGGGTTTCGCTCAACATGCCCAGTTTTCGACTTGCATACGCCAACAAATATAAACCTGCCGCTGACTGCCCCAATACGGTGAAAAAAACGAGTGGAAGTTCGTGCATATTATACCTCTGCTGGATTTTGTAATTTACCGCTCTTTTCACCACAAGGTTTAGCATCTTTATGCGGCTTAATCACAATGTTAGGATGAGTAAGAGACGGATTTGGCATGGGGGCGACCCCGCTAATATTGCCATGACGCTCACGTAGAAGATTGATATCGTCAAAATCCAATGCACGTTGTGGACAGGAGTCAACACACACCGGTTTCATCCCTTTTTCGACACGTTCATAGCATCCATCGCATTTACTCATCAATTTTTTCTTTTCGTCATACTGCGGTGCGCCGTATGGACAGCGTAACTCGCAGTAACGGCATCCAACACAAATGGTTTGATCTACCACGACTAACCCATCTTGCTCACGTTTATGCATCGCCCCTGTTGGGCAACCTTCAACACATGTTGGGTTAGAACAATGATTACAGGAAATTGATAGATAGTAGTTATAAATATTCTGCTGCCATATCCCCTCTTGCTGCTGCCAACTACCACCACCAAACTCATATACCCGACGAAATTTAGGCCCTAAATCAAGGTCTTTCTCATCTTTACAACTCACCTGACACGTTTTACATCCTGTGCATTTTGTTGAGTCGAAATAAAAACCATACTGTTTCATTTGTCGCTCCTTATGCACGTTTCACGTCAACTAAGTTAGTATGTTGTGGATTCCCTTTAACAAGAGCTGAGGGTTGTTGTGTGGTTAACGTATTGATACAACCACCAATATCGACCCCTTCCTCATTAACTTCCCGCCAAGCACCTTGCGGAACCGCAATGACACCAGGTAATACACGCTCAGTCACTTTCGCTTTAATATGCATACGTCCACGATCATTGAAAATTTCAGTCATATCGCCACTCTGAATACCTCGAGCCGATGCATCAATTGGGTTAATCCAATATTGATGAGGCACGGCTTCACGTAATATCGCAATATTAAAATACGATGAATGCGCATGGCCTTTATCGTGATACCCCGTCATTTGCAGCGGATATTTCTGTTTAGTTTCTTTATTTTCAACACCTTCCGTATTTACACAATATTCAGGCACAGCAGGAATTCGTTGGTCAGTCGGATATTCCCACTCTTTTGCTATCTTAGCGAGCCTTTCTGAATAGATTTCGATTTTACCCGATGGGGTTGGTAATGGCGCAGTTTCAGGCGAATCTCTAAATGGTTTTAATGCAATATAATCAGCACTATCCGCCAATTTTCTATCAACAATTCCCATGTCATTCGTTTCTTCAAACGTTGGCAAATGGGGATTTTTTTCTCGCATCAAGTTATAGCAATGTTCTATCCACTGCTCATGAGTACGACCTTCGGTAAATTGGTCTTTAATCCCCAGTTTTTCAGCAATATCGGTTAAAACATCATAGGATTGGCGACACTCCCATAATGGCGTAATCGCATTTTGTAGACGAATAGCATAATGGTAAGCACCGCTTGCATACGAATTATTAATTAAATCATTCGATTCAACACTGGTCACATCGGGTAGGATCAAATCCGCATATTTAGTCGACGGCGTCATATGCGTATCCCAAACTAAAATGAATTCACATAGGGACTCATCCGTTAAAATTTTATGGGTCTTGTTCAAATCAGAATGTTGATTACCCGTGACATTACTTGCATAGTGCCATAAAAATTTCACGTTAGTTTCAAGGCGCTCTTTACCGAGTAGTGTTGAATTTGTCGCGGTCATTTCGGTTCCGCGTGCAATCGCATCAGTCCACATAAAGCACGGGATCTGCGTTTTAACTGGGTTCGGGATAGCAAAACCAGGCACAGAGTACGCTACGTTGCCTCCCCATCCACCCGCATTCGTTCCTGGGCGTCCAATATGCCCCGTGACAATCGGCAACATCATCACAGCTCGAGCCGCTTGTTCTCCCGATGCGGTTCTTTGCAATCCCCAGCCTTGAGAAATCCACGCGGCTTTTGCATTACCCAACTCTCGAGCCAATTGAATAATACGAGTGGGTGAAACGCCTGTAATTTGGCTTGCCCATTGCGGCGTTTTTTCAATACCATCATCACCAAGTCCTAAAATATAATCCTTATATGAGCCATTTTGTGGCGCAGACTCAGGAAGTGTCTGGCTATCCCAGCCTACACAGTATTTCGCTAGAAAGGCCTCATCCGTCAATTGTTCTTTAATTAATGTATGGATAATCGCAGCCACAAGCGCTCCGTCAGTGCCCGGGTAAATCGGGATCCATTCAGCGCCTAGCGTTGTTACGCTATCAGTACGACGCGGGTCAATAATAATGACTTTAGCTTGGCTTTTTTCTAATGCTTTTAAGGTTTCGTAGAACTGACCACCACCGGACATCCGCGTTTCCGCAATATTATGGCCAAACATCACGACTAAATCGCTATTGGCTATTTCAGACAGTAATGAATCATCTAACTTGCCATAGACATATGGAATAACACCGTTTATTTGTGCTGTTGAGTAAGTTCCATGTTGATCAAGAAACCCACCTAGTTGGTTTAATAGACGCTTGCAGGCATTACGTCCCTGCAAATTAGCACCGGTAGATCCTGAACCATACTGGTAGTAAATGGCTTCATTGCCATAAGTATCAATAGTTGAGCGCAGCTTTTGAGCCACAATCGTCGTCGCTTCATCCCAGCTGATCCGTTTAAATTTCCCTTCTCCCCGTTTACCGGTACGCAATAATGGGTATTTCAAGCGGTCTGGGTTATAGGTTTTCCAACGAACAGAGCGCCCTCTCAAACAGGGACGTATTTGATGTAAGCCAAATTGGGTGTCGTCATACATAGTTTCATTCGATATGCGCGTAATAACGTCATCTTTTACATGCACTTTGAGTGGGCAGCGGCTACCACAATTGACTAAGCACGCACTGTATTTGATTTTTTCGCTGACTTCATCTGGTTGGATTGTGATGGTGGGTGTTGCTTGAGCGGAAAAAGGTAGAGAGATGGAACTGGCAATAGCCGTTGTCGTGGCGACAGAGGCAGAGGATTGAATAAACTGTCTCCGACTCAGCGCTTTTTCCCTGATTTTATTGATCATTACATTGCTACCTCATTAATTATTATAAATTGAATTACTGAGTATTCTTATAGTAATTAGATGGTAACCTTATAAAAACAAGGGTTAATTGATGTGTATCAATACAAGCAATAATTGAGCTATTAATGACAAATAAACAATATTATAAATTTACTTAGTTGATATTTTAATGATAACTAGCCATTGGTTGACTGAAAAATAACAAGGAAAACCAACTAATTGATTTTCCTTAGAGAATAACAATCTATTTAAATTTCTATCGTCAAGCTGCCTATTGTGGCTAGCGGCAATTAAACCAACACTTTTTCTGTAATAGAAATAAAGTCCTTCATCGCTTCTACCGTAGGGCCATCCACACAATAATGGGAGAATTCATCCGTTTCGCTATTAGAGGCCATTGTGACCCCTACTTTGCGGTAATTCATGGTTGATGGCACCGTTTTCCCTGCAGAACTGTGTACCTCAGATAAGCCAATTTCCATGAATTTACTTAAATTGGCTAAACGTACTCCCGCACCCGCCATAATTTGTGGCCCATTAATTTGCTGGCTTTTTTCATGTAGCTCTTTTAAAAGTGGTAAACCTAACTCTGCACTTTGTTGCTGCCCAGAAGTTAAAATACGCGCAACACCGAGCTCTTTTAATTGTTCTAAAGCTAACAATGGATTAATGCACATATCAAATGCGCGGTGGAAGGTAATATTCATCCCTTGTGCTATTTCCATCAACGTATGCATTCTGTTGATATCAATACGCCCTTCGCTATCTAATATACCGATAACGGCACCTGAAAAACCCATTTCCTTAATCATAATTAAATCTTCGCGGATCACGTCAAATTCGCTAATGTTATAGCAAAAATCACCACCGCGAGGACGAATAATAGGATGAACTGGAATATGTAGTTTCTCTTTGGCTAATTTCAGGTAACCATAACTGGGGGTCAGGCCACCGTCTGCAGCGCCAGAGCAGAGTTCGATACGATCTGCACCATATTCTTGAGCCACTTGGGCACATTCAATTCCGAAACAACAGATTTCCAGTTTTGCCATTACGACCTCCGAAATAGAGCAATAAAACACTGGCTTTATGTGCCCAAAAATAATGAAACGCTTTAATCCAAAACGTTAACAATTCGCTTAATAATGCCATTTATTAAAAAATGTTATCGGATGGATATCACATCACTAAAAGTTAACCTGTACTATTAATCAATAACGTTAATTGCATCACTTATTTTTCACTTTCAATTATCTTTTTTAGCGTAAAAGGATGGTATTTAACCGTTATTTCGCCATTTGACACTGCTAATGTTGGATTTGGCAACCTTTCTTGCTGCCCTTTGGGTTGGCTTACCTTAATACGATACCCTTGGGGTAGAGGATCTGGTAATAACTGAAATGCTGTGGTTTCTAGTTGACTCGGATCAATATCAATCACCATTTCGATATGTTCCCAGCTTTCTTTCGGGTAAATTTTGTCTTTTGGGAAAGGCAACTCAATAATAAATACCTCTTGACCCGCGACATTTAATGGCTCTCTTAACTCATATAAACGAATTGGCCTACCATTGATAACATTGTCAGATAAAAGCTCAGCGCATTCCATTAGCCCTTGATGCCAACGTTCTGCGGTTGCCATATGATGGCAACGCACCGAGATGTGATCTATCGGAAAAGATGACAATGATAAGTTCAGTTCCTGCGCTAACTGTTGTAATTTACCCATAAACACAGGTAGGTCATCCCATAAATCTTGTAATTGCGAAATTTTGCTAAATTGTGGCATCTAAAGCCCCCTCTTTACAAAAACTTATCTACTAAACAATGGCGCAGACTGTAGCATGAGAGCCCCAAAATATGGTATAAAACCTGCCGATTTTTCTCTTCAACCTTTTAGTTATACGCATGTGATGGCACAATGTGGTAACTATGGTTCGCAATTTAAGGTAATTCGGTGAATATTCAGGCGATTCTTTCAGATAAAATTAGTGCTGCGATGTTAGCAGCGGGTGCTCCAGAAGACAGTGATGCACTTGTGCGTCAATCCGCTAAAGCTCAGTTTGGTGATTACCAAGCGAATGGAGTGATGGGCGCGGCTAAAAAAATGGGGATAGCTCCGCGACAACTGGCTGAACAGCTTGTTAATCACTTAGATTTGGAAGGGATTGCCAGCAAAGTTGAAATTGCCGGCCCAGGCTTTATTAATATTTTCCTTGAGCCAACGTGGGTTGAAAAACACGTTGAAGAGGCATTAGCATCACAACGCCTAGGCGTCGCACCAGTCAAGCCTGAGACAATTGTCATTGACTATTCAGCGCCTAATGTTGCGAAACAAATGCACGTGGGTCATTTGCGTTCAACCATCATTGGTGATGCAGCTGCTCGTACCCAAGAATTTATTGGTCATAAAGTTATTCGTGCCAACCACGTCGGTGATTGGGGTACGCAATTTGGCATGTTAATTGCCTACCTTGAAAAAGTGCAAAATGAAGATGCCACCGATATGGCGCTTGCTGACCTCGAAGAGTTTTATCGCGAAGCTAAAAAACACTACGACGAAGATGAAGAGTTCGCAGTACGTGCTCGTGGCTACGTTGTAAAATTGCAATCCGGTGATGAATATTGCCGCCAAATGTGGCGCAAATTGGTTGATATCACCATGCAACAAAACCAAGAAACCTATCGCCGCTTAAATGTCACATTGACCGAAGATGACGTGATGGGTGAAAGCTTATATAACAGCATGCTACCGGGTATTGTTGCAGATTTAAAAGCTAAAGGTTTAGCTGTTGAGAGTGAAGGCGCAACGGTTGTTTTCCTTGATGAATTCAAAAATAAAGAAGGCGAACCTATGGGCGTGATCGTCCAGAAAAAAGATGGTGGCTTCTTGTATACAACAACCGATATCGCCTGTGCTAAATACCGTTACGAAACCCTGCACGCTGACCGTTCTCTTTACTATATTGACTCACGCCAACATCAACATTTGATGCAAGCATGGACCATCGTCCGTAAAGCAGGTTACATCCCTGAATCGATGGCGCTTGAGCACCATATGTTCGGGATGATGTTAGGGAAAGATGGTAAACCGTTTAAGACTCGTACCGGTGGTACCGTTCGTTTATCAGACTTGCTGGATGAAGCTGTTGAACGCGCTCAAGCGCTGATCCGTGAGAAAAACCCAGATATGCCTGAAGATGAATTGCTCAATGTCGCAAATGTTGTCGGTATTGGCGCCGTTAAATACGCTGACTTGTCCAAAAACAGAACGACTGACTATATTTTCGATTGGGACAACATGTTAGCTTTCGAAGGAAATACCGCGCCGTATATGCAATATGCGTATACTCGTGTGGCCTCTATCTTCAAGAAAGCCAATTTAACCCACGCAGACCTCACTCTGCCTATTTCATTACAAGACCCGCGTGAAATTGCGCTTGCAACACGTTTATTACAGTTTGAAGAAACCATTCTCACTGTTGCACGTGATGGCACACCTCATGTTATGTGTGCTTATTTGTATGAATTAGCCGGTTTATTCTCTGGTTTCTATGAGCACTGCCCTATCTTGTCAGCTGATGACGAAGCCCAACGCCAAAGCCGCTTGAAATTGGCTGCATTAACCCAAAGAACATTAAAAACGGGCTTAGACACTCTAGGTATTGAAACCGTTGAAAGAATGTAATCAAACCAATAAATAGCTATTAGCGGTTCACTTCGGTGAGCCGTTTTTGTTTGCGTTGCTTTGCTAACTTTGATGTTAGTTTTTGCAATTCATCGATATATTCATTCGCGCAATTACGGAGTACTAAGTTCCATTTGCAAAGTGTTTTTGCTTGTTCATAAAGTTCAGGGTTATGCGACAACCGGTTATTCTGTTGTAACCAATGAGCAACGCTCGCCAAGTCCCATAACGGCGATGCGCCATTCAAGCGTTGTACGGGTGCTGGAAAATGGCCTTTCCCTCGAGCACCATCTTTTAATAAAGCCACTGCCTGACGAGTTAGTCCTGTCAATTCGGCAATATCACTTAACCCAACTAAAGCGGAATCAATAGATTCCACTTTTATATTCAAGGAATTGAATATCTCCCTGTCACTTGATTGTTGTAACAACAACCCTGTCAATGTACCCCAAAAATAGAGTAGGTTATTATTTTTATCAATAAAAACAATTAATTGAAATTTCATAAAATAATTTTGAAATTAATAATTCAGTTACTATGGGCATTAATTTAAGAACTCACTAGAAATTGAAGGAAACAGATCTATGGTTATTTTTTCCTTAACGACGCAGATTACAGAGATAAAAAAAGCCCAATTTTCTCATTAAAATTGGGCTTTAAAGGTTATTGACGGCTTATTAATTAGGCAACACTACGTTTCATAAAATCACGAGGGCGGAACCCCAGTACATATAAAGCTACGAAATAACTTCCTGCACCAATAATCACGACGCCTATCAAACGTAGCATACGCATCAACATATTACCGTCTTGCCAAGAAGGCATGAAGTGTAAAACACCAAACAGCACAGCGCCCATTACAATTAACGCTATCAATAATTTAAATATGAACCCTTTCCAGCCGGCTAAAGGCTGAAAAATATCTTGCTTACGCAGCTGCCAATAGAGAACGCCCGCATTAAAACATGCCGCTAACCCAATAGATAAGGCTAAACCAGCATGTTGTAAAGGGCCAATAAAGGCTAAGTTCATCAATTGGGTTAAAATTAAAGTGACAATCGCAATCTTCACTGGCGTACGAATATTTTGGCGCGAATAAAAACCTGGTGCCAAAATTTTCACCAAAATCATGCCTGTTAACCCTACACAGTAGGCAATTAAAGCGTATTGCGTCATTAATGAGTCATGTGCTGTGAAATTACCGTATTGAAATAATGATACCGTTAATGCTTCAGCGAGTATTGCCAACCCTAACGCACAAGGTAGAGCAAGTAATAAACAAAGGCGTAATCCCCAGTCCATTAATTGGCGATACTCATTTTGGTTGCCGCTCGTGAAGCTTTTCGCTAATGATGGTAATAAAATTGTCCCAAGGGCCACACCAAGTACCCCAGATGGCAATTCCATTAGTCTATCCGCGTAATACATCCATGACACTGAACCAGATTGTAAGAAAGAAGCAAATATTGTGTTGATAATTAAAGAAATTTGCGCGACTGAAACCCCGATAATTGCTGGCCCCATCATTTTCATTACACGCCAAACCCCACTATCACGAAATGACAGGCGTGGTAACACTAACATACCCACCTTTTTAAGATGGGGTAGTTGGTAGACAAGTTGCAAAACACCGCCAACCAACACCGCCCACGCCAATGACATAATGGGTGGGTTAAAGTAAGGAGCAGCGAAAGCAGCAAAAATGATCATACTGACATTGAGCAACGTTGGCGCAAATGCAGGGACCGAAAAACGGTTCCAAGTATTCAGGATTGCGCCTGCAAGAGAGGCCAGAGAGATCAGAAAGATATAAGGGAATGTGACTCGTAAAAGATCTGTCGTCAGCGCAAATTTGTCAGCATCATCGGTAAAACCAGGTGCGGTGACATAAATGATCCAAGGGGCGGCAATCATACCAAGGATAGTTACGATCGCTAAAGCGAGGGTTAGCATCCCAGCAATATAAGCGACGAATGTACGGGTGGCCTCTTCTCCCTGCTGGTTTTTATATTCCGCTAATATTGGAACAAAGGCTTGTGAAAAGGCACCTTCAGCAAAAATTCGACGTAAAAGATTCGGTAATTTAAAGGCGACAAAAAAGGCGTCAGCCGCGGCTCCTGCACCAAACACTCGGGCGATAATGGCATCACGAATAAACCCAAGCACACGAGACATCATGGTCATGGAGCTTACTGCCGCCAATGATTTTAATAAATTCATGATTGATAAACTAAAAGAATACAATCGCATCAGTTTAACAGTGTGCACTGCAACTGACTACGATTGAAAAGTAAATTAGGAATTTAGGCTTTATTCAATGCCCAAGTGTTATCTGTCAGTGCCGTCAATACATGGTCACGCCACTCACCGTTGATTTGTAAGTATTGCTTTGCATAGCCTTCCCGTTCAAAGCCAAGCTTGGTCAATAAATTACCACTACGCATATTATGAGGCATATAATTTGCCATAATTCGATGCATTTTTTGGTGCTGCTGCATGTAACGGATAGTTTGGGTTAGTGCCTCATACATTAGGCCTTGACCTTGCCATTTTTCACCGAGAGAATAACCTAAATAACATGCATAAAATGAGCCGCGCAATACATTACTAAAATTCGCGACTCCCATCACTTCGTTTTCTTCTTTATCTAATAGTACGAAATGGAAAGCGCTCCCTTCTCGATGCATTTCATTCATGACTTGTAACCGATTTTGCCAACCTGCTGGCTGATAATGAGATTTGTCCCTGATGGGTTCCCACGGAATTAAAAAGTCTTTGTTCAGGCTGTAATAATCAGCTAGCCGATAGTTATCACGTTCATAAGTCAAACGGATAACCATTCTATCTGTGACAAGTCGCACTTTCGGTACATTTGAACGATAACCAAACATCGTTAACCCTTAATTAATAAAAAGCCAGATATTTTCTCTCTTTCCAAGCCAATAACTTAGAACGCTAAAGTGTAGCTTACAATGCGTTGACGAAAAACATATTACGTAAATTAAAATACCAATACATCACTAGATTTCTTCGTTGTGCAGCATACATAACTATGTGACCCAAGTAGCCGAACGCAGTCAACACCGTCACAGAGTGAAGTATGACGAATATTTATCGATAAAAATATATCATCTATTACCCCGCAATATACTGATATTATTGATACGTAATTTAAAAAAACATTCCCTCTTTGCTATTTTTCTGATGGTGTCTCATGGCGCAGGTGTCACGGGCAAGAAGCCTTGGTAAGTATTTCCTTTTGCTTGACAACATGTTGGTTGTCCTCGGCTTTTTTGTTGTTTTTCCACTAATTTCTATTCGATTTGTTGATCAACTGGGTTGGGCTGCCGTCGTGGTGGGTTTTGCCTTAGGACTTCGTCAGTTTGTTCAACAGGGTTTGGGGATTTTTGGCGGTGCTATTGCTGACCGATTTGGCGCAAAACCCATGATTGTCATTGGAATGTTATTGCGCGCCAGTGGTTTTGCGGTGATGGCAGTGGCCCATGACCCTTGGGTTTTATGGTTGTCTTGCGTACTTTCTGCTCTGGGTGGCACCTTATTTGATCCCCCACGGACAGCCTTAGTGATTAAATTGACCCGCCCTTATGAACGCGGCCGTTTTTATTCTTTACTCTTAATGCAAGACAGTGCTGGCGCTGTTATCGGTGCGTTGATTGGAAGTTGGCTACTACAATATGACTTCCATTATGTTTGCTGGGTTGGCGCTGCGGTTTTTATCATTGCTGCCATCTGTAATGCATGGTTATTACCTGCTTATCGGATCTCAACCGTCAGAACTCCCATCAAAGAAGGTATGGGCCGCGTACTAAAAGACAAACGCTTTGTGAGTTACGTTGTCACTTTAGCGGGCTATTTTATGTTGTCAGTTCAAGTAATGCTAATGTTCCCTATTGTTGTCAATGAGTTAGCCGGTACGCCAACCGCAGTCAAATGGATGTATGCTATTGAAGCTGCGATATCCTTAACGTTGCTTTATCCCATTGCACGTTGGAGTGAAAAATATTTTCGCCTTGAACACCGGCTCATGGCTGGGCTATTTTTAATGAGCCTGAGTATGTTTCCAATTGGCATGACAACCTCACTCAATACGCTATTTGCCCTTATTTGCCTCTTTTATCTCGGCACAATCACCGCTGACCCCGCTAGAGAAACATTAAGTGCGTCACTTGCTGACCCAAGAGCTCGTGGGAGCTATATGGGCTTTAGCCGCTTAGGCCTTGCTTTAGGGGGAGCTGTCGGTTATACCGGTGGGGGCTGGATGTACGATATTGGCCACCAATGGAATATGCCACAATTACCTTGGTTCTTATTAGGGATCATCGGTTTTATTACTTTATGGGCTCTTCATCAGCAATTTAACCGTAAAAAAATTGAAACAGTCATGTTGAGTGGGCAGTAATGCGCTAAACTAGCTGTGTTACTGCAAAAGGAGTCTTTATGAAGAAGTTTTTAATCGCTGCTATGGTGGGCTTTGTCACTCTGTTATCGGGCTGTAGCCAATTATCTGAGTTTAGTATTAGTGAGTCACAAATTAATAATTACCTTGCTAATAAAGTAAAATATGACCATAAAGTCGGCATTACGGGTTTTGCTGATGCGGATATTCAGCTCGCGAATTTAAAATCAGAAATTGGCCGCAGTGAACCAGGGAAAGTCGCATTAACGGGGGATGCAACCGTTAAATTAGACTCGCTTATTGGTAAAGCAGAAGCACAAATTAACCTGACACTCACTGCTCGCCCTTACTTTGACGCTAAAACAGGCTCAATTTACTTAAAAGAATTGAATATTAGCAATTACAAAGTGACGCCAGAAAATATGGATACCGCTATGTCAGCTGTTATTCCGTACTTAAACAGTTCACTTGAAACTTTCTTTGAAACCCAGCCTGTTTATGTGTTAAATCCAGATAATGGTGCTGCTGAAGCAACCGCGAAGAAACTCGCTAAAGGGCTGGAAATCAAACCAGGTAAACTGGTCATTCCACTAGTCGATTGATTTTAACCATAAATTATTTCGATTGATAAAAGCATTAAAGGCAACAAGAAAATCTGTTGCCTTTTTTATTAGGCCAAATTCAATCAAAATTATTAATCAACATCGTCGGCTAAAATCGAGTAACACCCACACCAAAAAGTGACAGCGTCACAATTATTCCACATCTGAGTCAAGTTCATCACGCAGTGCGATTACAGCATCACGGGTAATTTGGGCTAGAGTACGGTAAAATGGGGTTGTTGCATGTGCTTCAACCTTCCCTAAAAAGCTGCCATACCAGCTCAGAATATAGCTATCAAATAACTCTTCTTGAGCTGCGGTTTCATCTTCCGCCGCTTGGTCTTCCAACCAAGACGCTGCGAGTAGTAAAGCACCAAAGGCATCAGCAGGCGCATTCGTCAAAGACATTCCTCTCACCGTTAAAAATTCGCGAACCTCTGCTTCTGTAATTTCAGAATCGTAATCATTCGCTAACATTGAAACTGCTGGGGATCCACCGGCAAACAGAGCTTGGTAATCCGCATTAAGCACATTGATATCGAGATCTTTCGCCATGCGTGACCACAACTCATCTTGTTCCAATGGCCATGATGCTTTTAATTTATCTTGAGCAATCATATCAATAAGCGGCTTTACGAGGCTATCAGAGGGACTACGTTGAAATAGTGTCCCCAAAATGCGGCAGACAATTGAAAATTCGTTCATATATTATCCTATTTTACAGATCCGGTAGTCACACCTCGTGACTGAAGCAATGGCTTTAGTATATCGAAAAAATAGGAAAAAGATTAGGATAGATGATTGCAAGTGGCCACAAAGACCACTCACAACAAAAAAGTGGCTAATAACCGCGTTGCATATCAACCACACCAACAGGGGCTTGGCCTGCTTCAATGCGTTCGATATTACTGACAATCATATCCATGGCTTCTTTCGGTTTTGTAAAGGCTGCCACATGGGGGGTGATAGCGATGCGTGGATGTGTCCAGAACGGGTGCATTTGCGATAGTGGCTCACTCGCAAAAACATCAAGTGCTGCACCTGCCACTTGCCCTGATTCAAGCGCGACAAGCAAATCTTGTTCAACTAAATGGGCTCCACGCGCAAGGTTGATGACATATGCCCCTTGCTCTAATTGGCTAAACAGTTGCTGGTTTAATATACCCACGGTCTCTGGCGTACTTGGCAGAAGGTTAATAACCACGCGGGTACCAGAAAGAAAACTGGCTAATTGGTCATTACCAAAATAACTTTTCACGTTATCCAGTTGCTTTTCAGAGCGGCTCCATGTTCTTACATGAAAACCAAAGCTAACTAAGCGCTTTGCAACAGCTTGCCCTAATGCACCAGCCCCCATCACACCGATAACAAAATCTTCGTGTTGGTAGGCTGGTAATTGCTTCCATTGACGCTGTGATTGCAACTGGCGGTATTCATCCATACGACGAAAATAGCTTAACACTTTTGCACAAGCGTATTCTTCCATTTGGATCGCCATTCCAGTGTCTTCCAAACGCATGACAGGAACGCCTGCCGGTAAAGTCCCAGGTTTGTCTTGTTCTTGCTTTAAAATAGCATCCACACCCGCACCTAAAGCGAAAATACCTTTTAAATCACTGCGGCCAGCAAGGCATTCATAAGGCGGTAACCAAACCATAGCGTAATCTGCACTTTGGTTATCCCCTTTTTCCCATTGGCGAATATTCACCTGTGGTAATCGCGCTTTCATACCGTCAATCCACTGTTTTGAATCAAAAAATGGATGGTAAAATAAAATATTCATGGCAACTCCTCTTTGGTTTCTAACAGAGTGTGCCGAATGGCATTTCTTTTCAAGTTAATCAAGCCTATACACGCTACTCAATCAGAATTTTGTTAACTAGCTAACGGTTTTTACCTCTACGACTTGCCGTTTTAAAATTAACATCAAAAGTATTATTTACCTTAGTTGATTGCATTTAAGATTAGATAATAATCAAATTGTTTTTTATTTAGCTAAACAGCAACAAAAGTCGGAAAAAGGAGAAATAGGGAGTTGACGTAAGACGCTATTTTCCCTATAGTAGCGCCACGTTGCAGAGCAGGTTTTTATTCCCTACTCCACAACAGTTTTAGAAAAACGGTGAGGTGTCCGAGAGGCTGAAGGAGCACGCCTGGAAAGTGTGTATACGGCAACGTATCGAGGGTTCGAATCCCTCCCTCACCGCCATTTTTCTTCTAGTTTTTCCTCTCTTCTTCTTGATATGCTATCCCTTGATTTTTTTTCTCTTTCGGTTCTATACCAATTCCTTGTTCGTGATATTCGCGGCTTATATCTTCCCAAAGTTCTGCATTTTCTACTCCTGCTATTTTTGGGTCAAACACTGGGTCAACACCGAGTTTTTCCTGCCGCTCAAAGTCACGCAGTGCCCGTAATGCAGGTTTTGATAGGAAGACCATGGCGATAAGATTAAGATAACTCATGCTACCGAACCCGATATCACCGAGACTCCACATTAAGCTGACTGATTGCACGCTTCCTATAAAAACAATAATCAAAAATACAAATTTCAGTATCAATTTAAGAATGGGGTAACGCAATTTTCTATCAAGATAAACAATTGTGGTTTCTGCAATATAGTAATAAGCCATCAATGTTGTGAATGCGAATAAAAATACAGCGATTGAGACGAATCCTGACCCTGCAGAAGTAAAGACGGTTGATACCGCCATCTGAGTCCATGCAGTTCCTGCTGCAACCCCTGGGACATATTCAACTAAGGCCGTTGCCGAGCCATCGGGAAAAACGTTATACATATTCGTGACAAGGATCATCAGACCCGATGCTGTACACACAACGACAGTATCAATATAAATCGAAAATGCTTGGATCAAACCTTGTTTTACAGGATGGCTTACCTCAGCGGCCGCAGAACTAAATGTGGCTTCACCCGCACCGGCCACATTGGAAAAAACTGCACGACGCACACCCCATGAAACAGCCGTACCAATAATACCACCGAATACAGCGTCCATTCCCATCGCACTGCGGAAAATTAAACTGAACATAGCCGGCACTTGTTCGTAATGGCTACCCAAGATGATCACCATCATGACGATATAAGCCAATGCCATAATTGGTACAATCTTATCCGCTGCACTCGCAATACGTTTTATACCACCAAAAATTAGCCATGCCATCAGCACTGTCACAATGCCGCCAGTGGCAATTGGGGGTAAGTTGAATGAGGATTGAAAGGAATCCGCTATGGTATTGGCTTGAATACCCGGAACCAGCACACCATAAGACAGGCAAATAACAGCAGCCACCATAATGGCAAATGGCTTCAATTTTAACCCTTTTTCGATATAGTAAGGGGAGCCTCCACGGTATTGGTCATCAGAGCGCTGTTTGTATATTTGAGCGAGTGTGGATTCAATAAATGCACTTGCTCCACCTAATAACCCCATGACAACCATCCAAAAAATCGCACCGGGGCCACCTGCGGCAATGGCTGTCGCCACCCCCGCGATATTCCCCACCCCCACACGTCCTGACAACGCTAAACAGAATGCTTGGAAGGAGGAAATGCCTTCTTTTGACGCTTTATTTTCCTTTAACAAACACACCATTTTAATAAGGTAGCGAAACTGTACACCCCGAGTCGCTAATGTAAAATAGAGCCCAACACCTAGTGATAATACCACTAATGCATTACCCCAGATGTAACCAACGATTGTATTAACGATGGCTTCCATTTTGTACTCCTTCGTTATTGTAATTGTTTATTTGTATTTGCAGGGTAAAAAAACCTGAGTCCACTTGGGTACTCAGGTCAACGTTTTTACTGATGGATAAACCAGATAACCTTGGTTTGAGTATATTGTTCAAATGCCTCTAAGCCGTTATCTTTACCGCCAAAACCTGATTGACGAAAGCCACCAAACGGTGTTGTGATATTGCCTTCACTAAAGCCATTAACTGAAACCGTGCCTGCATTAATGCGCTGCGCAATTTGCATGGCTCGGTGAATGTTTTGGCTATAAAATGAAGCGGCTAAACCATATTGAGTGTCATTGGCCAAAGCGACCGCTTCATCATCTGTTTTAAAGGATGTAACGGCTAAAATAGGGCCAAAAACTTCATGCTTAAATAGCGACATTTCAGGCGTAACTTCATCAAAAATTGTCGGCTCGATGTACCAGCCAGCACCCAATTCATGATGAATTTTCCCACCCGCAATTAATTTTCCTCCCTCTTTTACCGTGGTATCTAAAAAGGATTTTACTTTCTCAAAATGAGCCTGTTCGACCATTGGCCCAATAGAAACATCCGCTTGCCTTGGGTCACCCACTTTCCATTCTTTAACCGCTACAGCAAGCTTGTCTAATAGTGTTTTTTTGATGCTTTCATGCACAATTAAACGAGAACCACAGCTGCAATTTTCACTCATATTCCAAAAGGCAGCCGCCATAATATGTGGAATTGCAGCCTCAATATTGGCATCTTCAAACACCACTTGAGGGCTTTTACCGCCACATTCGAGTACAATTTCTTTTAAGTTACTTTCTGCTGAATATTTTAAGAATAAACGTCCCACATCTGTCGAACCAGTGAATGACACAACATCAACATCATGATGTCGACCAAGTGCTTCACCGACCTTTTCACCTAATCCACAAACTAGACTTAATGCGCCTTTAGGGACACCCGCCTCATAGGCCAGTTCCACCATTCGATAGGCACTTAATGAGGTTAATTCGGCCGGTTTCACTATCACCGAGTTGCCTACAGCAAGAGCCGGAGCTACTTTCCATGCAAACATTTGAGCAGGGAAATTCCACGGTAACACCGCCCCAACCACGCCAATAGGCTCGTGCACTATCAGCCCCAATTCTTGATGGCTTGTCGGTGCAATTTTGCCAAACAGTTTGTCAATTGCTTCGGCATACCAATAAAAGGTTTCAATGGTTGCGGGTAAATCGGTATTTAAGCATTCAGTGATAGGCTTACCCGCATCTATACAATCGAGTGCCGCCAGCTCTTCACTGTGCTGTTCAATAAGATTGGCCCACTTAAGCATGATAGCTTTACGCTCTTGAGGTGATAATCCACGCCACTCACCTTGATTGAAGGTGTCACGCGCTACTTGTACCGCGGCATGAATATCGTTCGCATCACCATCAGCAATAAAACCAATAACGCTATTATCGATTGGAGTCCGGTTTTCTAATTTATTTTGCTGTTCTGCATGCCCTGCAATTAAATTGCCAGCCCACAGTTTTCCTTGTTTTGCATGTTCAAATACCTGCTGTTGGGTCATGGTCATATTTCCCCCTAGCGTTTAATCAATTTAATGAATTCATCGCGTTCTTGTGACGCTAGATTTGACAGCGGCAAACGGACCGGCCCTACATAAAATGTTCCATTCAAGCAGCCCGCTTTGGCTTTTTGGTTATAGTTTCCTGATTCCATTGAGTAAATTGCAGGATAAATTTCATTCATAATCTGCTTAGCGAGTTGCCAGTCACCTGCTTGCGCTGCATTAAAAATAGCAACTTGCTCCGCTGGGAATACATTCCCAGCTCCTGCTATCCAACTTTTTGACCCCCAAAAAAAGAAATCCACCGGTTGGTCATCACAACCACAAATGACTTCAAAGTCTTTGAATGGTGTTTGTAATAGATGCAGTGCTCGACTAAAGCTTCCACTGCTTTCTTTGATAGCGACAATATTGTCAATTTCAGCTAGCTTGATGACCGTTTCAATGTCAATTTCAATGCCGATCCGAGCTGGGAAGTTGTACATAATAATGGGCAGTGGTGTTGATTTTGCGACTTTTTCATAATGAGCATAGACCCCTTGCTGGTCCGGTAAACTATACGGTGGTGGTGATAACATTAAGCCTTCATAACCCAGTTCTTGAGCTTGTTTCGCTCGTGCAATGGCCCCTTCGGTTGATAGGTCGTTAATACCCGCAATTAGTGTCACTCGCCCTTTTGCAATTTTACAAACCGTAGACAGCACGGTTTTACGTTCATCTTCGTTTAATGCGTAATACTCTCCCGTGGTCCCGCAGACTACTAAACCGGTAACTCCGCGCTCAATAAGCTTTTCAGTTAACTCAGCAAGTGCACTGATATTTAATGTTAAATCATCATGAAATGGCGTGACTAAAGGAACAAGAATGCCATGGAAATTCATTTGAATTCTCCTCAATATTAAAGAAATCGCTCAATGGAAAAAGGGGTGCAATCGATACTTGTCGGTTGCTGATGAATAAAGCTATTAACGATATCTGCGGTGATCGCTGCTTGGGTTAGCCCTAGGTGTTGGTGACCAAAAGCAAAAATATAAGGGCCTTTATGGTCGATCACCGGTAAAGAGTCAGACGTTGATGGGCGAAATCCCATCCACGGTGTAGATTGTTGGCTGTTCAATGGCGTTTTCAGCATCGGCTGCGCTAACGGTAGAAAATGTTGAGCGCGCTGCATATTGGCTGGACGTTTTAGTCCTGCATATTCCACTGTGCCCGCAAGGCGTAACCCATGAGACATTGGCGTCATAATAAAACGCCTATCCATACTTGATACGGGTATTGATAACCGCCCCAATTCATGGGGCAACATCAAATGATAACCGCGCTCAGTTTCTAACGGCACATTGATGCGGCTAACCATTCGCACTAATGATTTGGAAAAAGCCCCTCCCGCAATCACTATTTTTTGCCCTGTAAACTGCCCTAGGGTCGTTGTTAATACCGCTTGTTGATTCGACGTTGATGTAATTTCGGTTACTTCACAGTGAGTTAATACCTGTCCACCTGCGTGTAAAAATGCCTCAGTCAGCTTTTGGTGTAACGCACATAAATCCACTACATGGCCGGTGTCTGGATAAAAAACACCCCCGATTTGGCTTTCGGATAAAGCAGGTTCGCGTGTTAGTAACGCATCCTGATCAATCAATTGATTAGCTACACCAACACTGCGCAAGTACTCACTGTGCTGGCTTAGCTTATCAAGTGTTTCTTTTTTCTCGGCCACCAACAGAGAGCCCTTCATTTTGACCAGATCACTTAGTTGCCATTTCTGAATAAATACTTGCCATGAATCGAAAGCGGCACTGTTTAATGTCATCAATGTATGGTGAATATGGGTAAAAGGCTTATGACGCATGTTACCTAATAGTTTGATTAACCAAGGTGCTAGCGGTAATAAGTAACGCCAATCCAGACGCAGAGGGCCCAATGGGTCAAGGAGCATTTTCGGAATTGATGTTAAAATACTCGGATCCGCAATCGGAAAAACCTGTTCTGTCGCAATGTGCCCTGCGTTACCAAATGAGGCACCTTGGCCAATTTCATGTTTATCAAGCAGCAACACTTGTGACCCATTCGCTTGCACTGTCAGAGCAATACTCAGGCCAATAATACCACCACCCACGACAATCACTGGATATTTGCGTTCCATTTCATTCCCCTATGCCACCGAAATTCCAAAACGAAATGGATCTTGTTCATCGATCAATAAGGTATTTTTTCCGCTGATATAGGCATGCCCGCGAATAGTCGGAATAATGCCGTTTTCATCCGCCTGTTGAAAACTGGCCTGAAACTGGCTGCCAATCACGCTGGCTTGATGCCAGATTTCACCCGCCGCCAGCTTTTTATCTGCTGCTAAGCAGGCAAGTTTAGCGCTAGTCCCTGTTCCGCAAGGCGAGCGGTCATATGCGCCACCTGGGCATAACACAAAACTTTGGCTATTGGCATTGGGGTGTGAACCGAATAATTCGATATGGTCAATTTCTTGGCCATCTTTACCGTAGATACTTTGGTCAACTAAGGCTTGCTTGATTTTTAAACTGACTTCTGTCAGTAATTTAATGTTTTGGAAATCAATGGCAACTGGCGACTGTTCAACAAGAAAAAACCAATTTCCACCCCAAGCGATATCCCCAATAACCGTGCCGAGATCGGGGACATCAACTCGTACCGCTTTGCGATAACGATACGAATACACATTTTGAATACTCACGCTACCATCTTGATGTAATTGTGCTGTGACATCTCCTACTGGCGTTTCGATAAGATGGTTGCCATAAGTGATATGCCCCAGAAAGTGCAACGAGGCCACTAAGCCGATAGTGCCGTGACCGCACATTCCTAAATAACCTTGATTGTTAAAAAAAATCACGCCTGCTGTTGCCGCTGGGTTTTGTGGTTTACACAATAGGGCTCCCACTAGAATGTCATTGCCTCTAGGTTCTAAAATCGTTGTACGACGCCAGACATCATGGCTATTACGCAAAATATCTAAGCGAACAGCCATGCTTTGTTGCCCTAAATCGGGGAATCCATCAATAACAAGCCGAGTTGGCTCACCTGCGGTATGAGAGTCGATAACTTCAATTTTGGTATATTGAGATTGCATTGGTTAGCATCCTATCTATTATTATTGTTAATAGAATGCTTGATTTTTGTTAACAACTCTTGATATCTTTCTAACAAACTTATGCGGTTTTCTGCACAATCTAAAAATATTTAACAGAATTAATAAAATTAATTTAATATTTCGGAGCGCGGCATGATCAATCTAAATAAATTGCTGTTGATTAGTCAGGAAAACATGCTATTTCCCGTTGATAATATTGATATTTTATTAAACCATTTAGGTTTGATTATGCCACTCATTAATACCTTGCCAAATGTGACCTTTTTTGTGAAAGACCATAATGCAAAGTATGTTTTGGCCAATGATAATTTAGCCACCCGCTGTAAAATCGACAGTGTTAACCATCTCGTAGGTAAAGGTGCTGAGGATATTTTTCATTCAGAACTCGGCCAAAGCTATAGTTCTCAAGATTATTTAGTGATGGAAAAGAAAATTAGCGTCATTAATAAGCTTGAACTGCACCTGTATAAAGCAGGTTTGTTGGGATGGTGTTTAACAACTAAAGTTCCTATTTTTAATACACGTAACCAAGTTATTGGGGTTGCAGGAATTTCAGTGGATTTACAAGATGTCAAATCGGTCAGCCCTAAACTGAATAACCAACTTAGCCGTGTTGAGCGCTATATCAGTGAACATTTTGATATTGCGATAAAAATGACAACGCTTGCAGAAATATCTGGCCTTTCGCTTTCTCAATTAAACCGCCAATTTAAAGCGATTTTTTTGATAACCCCTCAACAATATATTCAAAAGATGCGGCTGGAACATGCTATTGCACTGCTCGAAGATGATTTTTCAATTACTGAAATTTCCAGTAAATGTGCTTACGCTGATCACAGCGCTTTTTGTCGAAAGTTCAAAGAAATGACCACAATGACACCTAGCCAATTCAAGCGAATGCGTTCACGAATCGATAAACAAAAGATATTAGCGTGATCGGGTATCATATCAGTTAATCTGTTATCCCTTAACGCGAACAAGTCCCTTCTATTTCACTACTATTAAATATTTTTATTGTTCAAATGACTCTAAATATATTTTATTCGCCAATATAATTATATTTATAATCTGCCATTTTTATATTTACGATTAAAAAATACAATGGCTATTATCTATATACATATCTCAAACAGGGACGTAGCCATATAAAATATATTCTAACTATTTTTCTTTATAATATAACGTTTTTTTACTTTTGTTACTGAAAACGTTATGATAATTGTAGATTTATTGATACATAACAGATTTTTTTCAGGTTGCTAAGCGTATCCTTATAGGTACATTTTTCGTTTATTTTTCACCCTGTTATTTGGTAGGGTATAATGAGTACAAAAAAAATTAATAGGTTGCGCCCTTTTAGTGCGCTAATAGATTCTTGTTGGAAAGAAAAATATACGGCTACCCGCTTCATTAAGGATTTAATCGCGGGTATTACCGTGGGTATTATCGCTATCCCCCTCGCGATGGCTTTGGCTATCGCTAGCGGTGTTCCGCCACAATATGGGCTATATACTGCGGCTATTGCTGGGATCATCATTGCGGTAACCGGTGGCTCTCGCTATAGCGTTTCCGGCCCCACCGCTGCTTTCGTGGTGATCCTCTACCCAGTCTCTCAACAATTTGGGTTGAGTGGGTTATTAGTCGCCACGCTGATGTCCGGTGTCATACTCCTTGCAATGGGGTTTGCTCGCTTTGGTAAGTTTATTGAATACATCCCCGTTTCTGTCACTCTAGGCTTTACGTCGGGAATTGCTATCACCATTGCCACTATGCAGATTAAAGATTTCTTTGGCTTGCAAATGGCGCATGTCCCAGAAAACTATGTTGATAAGCTCATTGCTATTGGCAATACCTTCCCCACGTTTCAATACAGTGACACACTAATTGGTCTTTCAACCCTTTTGGTACTTATTTTCTGGCCTAAATTAAAATTAAAACTTCCCGGTCATTTACCCGCTCTTATTGTCGGGACTTTCGTCATGTGGGTACTTTCATTATTTGGTATGGAAGTCGCGACAATCGGCTCTGAATTTAGCTATTTATTACCTGATGGTACTGAAGGTAATGGTATTCCCCCTATCCTACCGCAATTTATTTTGCCGTGGGAACTCCCCGGAAGTGCACCAATTAACTGGGCGATGATCACCGCATTAATGCCTGCAGCATTTTCTATGGCGGTACTTGGTGCAATTGAGTCACTGTTATGTGCCGTAGTATTAGACAACATGACAGGAACCAAGCACCATTCCAATAGTGAACTTATTGGCCAAGGTGTGGGGAATATTGCGGCGCCTTTTTTTGGTGGGATCACCGCAACTGCTGCAATAGCCCGCTCTGCAGCTAACGTTCGTGCAGGTGCAACATCCCCTATTTCTGCAATTATTCACTCAATACTGGTGATACTTACATTATTAGTTCTTGCACCAATGCTATCTTATCTGCCATTAGCCGCTATGTCTGCATTACTATTGATTGTGGCTTGGAACATGAGTGCAGCAGGCAAAGTCGTTTACCTGATTAAACGTGCGCCAAAAGATGACATTATTGTATTAATGCTGTGCATGTCCTTAACCGTTCTATTTGATATGGTTATTGCCATCACTGTCGGTATTGTTCTCGCATCTTTATTATTTATGCGTCGTATTGCCAATATGACCCGTTCAACGCAACTACCAGAAACAGATGAAGAACAAAGCCGCTTAGTTGTAAGAATTAACGGCCCGTTATTTTTCGCAGCGGCAGAACGTATTTTTGATGAATTACGTGTCAAAAGCGCAGGCTATAAAACGATTATTATGCAATGGGACGCAGTGCCTGTGTTGGATGCGGGGGGCTTAGAAGCTTTCGAAAAATTCATAGATGCCGTGCGCCAAGATACCCATATCTTAATTTGTGACATCCCATTCCAGCCATTAAAAACATTGGCAAGAGCGAAAGTGACACCTATTGAAGGCGTGCTAAGTTTTTATAACTCAATAGATCATGCACTTGAAGCCGTTAAAGCTATCGAACAGGCGGGATCTATCAATACAGAAAAGCCAACAACACCTTAACTTAGATGTCAAAGCAAACCGCCATGTGAAATAGCATGGCGGTTTAGCTATCACTCACTGAAACAAAACATCTCATTCCCTGCATTTTTTCCTTTTTCGCAGGCTATTTCTCTTAATTTTTTTGCTTTCGCTTGGTCGATGGTGACTGTTCCTGTGTTATCTTCAGAAAATTTAAATGCAGCCATCCACTCTGCATAGCCCGGATAAGTCATCTCATTTGCTTTATCAAACCATTGCTGTGCTTGCTTTTCGTCTTTTGCAACGCCTTTACCATCTAAATAGATAACACCAAGCAAAACAGGCGCAATGAAATAATCCGGGTTATTTAACGCATTAACTTCATTAAGAAGTTCTATCGATTGTTGATAATCCGTTTTGCCTGCAATTGGATTTATCAATGACTCTGCTAAACTGATTTTTCCACGCGTACTGCCCATTTCAACCGCTTTTGTCGCGTATTTACGGGCATCAGCCAATTCCTGCGAAAAATAACTATCACTTAATAGATTGATATCTGCCAATAATGCATAACCATCCCCATTACCATTTTTTGCCGCTTCATTTGCCCATAAACGCGCACTGTTAAGATTTTGTAGGACACCTAAACCGGAAAAATACATTTGAGCAAGTTGATACTGAGCAAGGGCATCTTTCTTGACTGCTTTTTGGTGAGTTTGTACAAATTTTTGTTTATCTTCAGGAGTAATATCAAGTTGAGCTATGGCTTGAAAAGAAAACGTAATTAGAGATGAAACGATAATAGCTTTATAATAATTTGATTTCATAGTTGTTCTCATTAAAGAAGTCAAAGCGCGGAGCCTTGCCCGCCCCATTTTAAGAAATATTGATATAAATTATTCATTCCCACCCAATGATTTTCACACCAGTTCGGGGCGAGCAAAGTTGGCTTTCTTGCACTGGCACTGATACGGTGGTAGACAATGTCAGTCGGAGTATGGCGCACCATTTCACCCGCAATTTCAGTATATTCATCCAGAGAAAGCGTTGCCAAACGTCCTGCTCGCCAACTTTTGGCCATCACACTACCTTCGACAATATGTAAAGGGTGAAGTTTGATGCCATCCGTTCCGCACTCAAGGACTTTATCAAGTGTTTGCATATTCATTTGGGCATTTTCACCGGGTAACCCGCAAATCAAATGTGTACACACTTTTAGCCCAAGGCTGCGGGCTTTTTGCGTTGTTTGTTGGTATGCATCAAAACCATGACCGCGATTAATACGATGTAGCGTTTTATCATGAGCACTTTGTAAACCTAGCTCAAGCCATATTTCATAGCCTTGCTGTTGATATTGGCTTAGCAAAGATAACACTGAATCAGGAACACAGTCAGGACGAGTACCTACACATAAACCAATAATATCGGCTTGCAGTAAGGCTTCTTCATAAAGTTGTTTTAATAGGCTCACTTCGGCATACGTGCTGGTATAGGCTTGGAAATAAGCTAAATAACGTTTTGCGCGGGAAATTCGGGTGATCTGTTGGTGAATTTGTTCACTAATAGTTTGAGATGACTGACTTTCATCAGCAAAAGAAGCTACATTACAAAAAGTGCAGCCTCCTCGCCCGAGGGTGCCATCACGGTTTGGGCAATTAAAACCACCATGTAAGGTAATTTTATAAATCTTTTCACCATATCGGCGCTGCAAATCAGCGCCGAACATAGAAACGACTTCAGTGAGTTGCATAAGCCGCCTAACTTAGCGACTCGTATCTAACTCAGGGAAGCTTTTTACAACTTCGTCGATTGCTTTCATTTGCTTTAAGAATGGTTCCAGCTTATCTAATGGCAGTGCTGATGGGCCATCGCAACGTGCGTTGTCTGGGTCTGGATGCGCTTCAAGGAATAACCCGGCAATTCCAACCGCCATTCCAGCTCTTGCCAATTCAGCAACTTGGCCACGACGACCACCAGATGCTGCGCCGAACGGGTCGCGGCATTGCAGTGCATGGGTCACATCGAAAATGACAGGACAGCCTTTTGATGCTTGAACCATGACATTAAAACCAAGCATATCTACAACGAGGTTGTCATAACCAAAGTTTGCACCGCGATCGCAAAGAATAATTTTATCGTTCCCACCTTCGATAAATTTCTCAACGATATTTCCCATTTGTCCTGGGCTGATAAACTGAGGTTTTTTGATATTAATTACTGCGTCTGTTTTAGCCATGGCTGCAACTAAATCTGTTTGGCGAGCCAAGAAAGCCGGTAATTGAATAACATCAACAACTTCGGCAACAGGAGCCGCCTGTGCTGGCTCATGAACATCTGTAATGATTTTTACGCCAAATGTTTGTTTCAACTCTTGAAAAATTTTCATTCCTTCTTCAAGACCTGGGCCACGGTAAGAGTGGATTGATGAGCGGTTTGCTTTATCAAATGATGCTTTAAAAACGTAAGGGATCCCCAACTTTTGGGTCACAGTGACATAATGCTCACACACTTTCATCGCCATATCGCGAGATTCTAATACATTCATTCCACCAAATAACACAAACGGCAAGTCGTTCGCGACATTGATATCACCAATATTGACTACTTTCTGCTGCATACTCTTACCTTTCATATTGAAACAGGGACATTGGCCTGTATGTTAATTAATGTAATACGATTGGATGATTATCCAACGAATAAATTTGTATTTTAATCATTTCAGAAACCGGGTCTTCTGGGCAGTGCTCAATAAAGTAATTGAGGTCACTTAACGCCACATGATTACAGTCTAAATGTGCAAGAATTAACCCTCGATCACGAATTTCGTAAGGGTCTTCAGGGTCAAGCGTCAGAAGCGTTTCACAAACTCGCAGCGCTAATTCCATCTTTTTCTCTTCCATTAATGACGCTTTCAATGTGTCAAAAATTTTACGGATGACAACGCTGTTTTCTGCTACATCCAATTGGTCATGGTAAAATTCAGAAAAAGGATCAACGGTTCCTTTGAGCCATAAATTTAATGTGTGTAATGACAAAGACTCACCATTTACAGGGTTAATTACCCATTGGCTGCCATCATTTCTTTCACTGATAAATAATAATTGTGTAGGAAAAATAGCGGGATAAATCGCAATATCAAGGCGCTCGGCAACATACAAAAAGATGGCTCCGAGTGTCACTGGCGTACCTTGCTTAGATGACAGTACTTTGTCTAGCCATAGCATATCTGATAACAGATAAATACCTTCAGCTGGGCCAAATGACCATTCTTGGTAAAAAAGTGAGGTTAACTGCTGAATTTTTGTTTCGTTATCAGCGGTTAAATCGATACAAGACTTGGCTGATGAGACTAAGCCGTCTAACTGAGCTTGCACTTTCATCAGCGGGAAATCATGACGGATACATTGTGAAACAGTCATGATCCCTTCACTTAAAGGGAGTTGATTAAATTCTATATTCGCTATGGTTTTCATTACATTCCCAGTGCTATGCCACTTAACCATTCCATTGACCGAGTGAAATTCGCTCTCTTCCACCATAATCAAGACAGGTCTCAATTTTGGTGTACCCATGTACTTTAAACAAATCACGCACCGCAAGACCTTGTGTCCAGCCATGCTCAAGAAGCAACCACCCTTGATTTTTAAGATATTTTCTGGATTCTTTAATGATGTAAATTAGATCGGCCAAGCCTTCATCCTTAGCCACCAGAGCGGTTAACGGCTCAAATCGCACATCACCTTCACTGAGGTGAATATCATTTTCATCAATATAAGGTGGATTACTGATAATCATATCAAATTGTTGAATTGATAGTGAAGCAAACCAATTACTTTGTATAAAATTGACATTGGAAATATTCAAACGCTGTTGATTTCGTTGTGCTAAAGCAACCGCATCAGGATTAAAATCCACACCAATAACCTGACTTTTCGGCATTTCCGATGCTAAGGCCAATGCAATCGCCCCTGTCCCAGTGCCTAAATCTAAAATGTGATTTTTTTGCTCTGTTAACCGAGATAAGGCTTGTTCAACAATACATTCAGTATCTGGCCGAGGTATTAATGTTGCAGGAGAGACATAAAGAGGAAGGGACCAGAACTCACGTTCACCGACAATATAGGCGATAGGCTCACCTTTCTCACGGCGTTGCAAAAGTAATTCAGCCCGTTGGAATTCTTCGACGTTGAGCTCTGTCTCCCCAAATGCAAAAAGATAGGTACGACTACGGCCTGTGACATGTTCCAGTAAAATTTCAGCATCTCGCTTCGCGCTGTCACTTGCAGACAGCCGATTAGCTGCCTGCTTGACCCATTCGGTATACTGCATTATTCCTGCTCAGACAACGCAGAAAGTTGGTCTGCCTGATATTCGTTGATGATAGGTTGGATAAGAGAATCCAGTTTTCCTTCCATTACTTCATCCAAACGGTATAACGTCAAGTTAATACGGTGATCGGTCACTCGGCCTTGAGGGAAATTATAGGTACGAATACGGTCAGAACGGTCACCAGAACCTAAAAGATTACGGCGCTCAGAAGCCTCTGCGGCTTGGCGTTTATCCATTTCAGCTTGGCGAATACGTGCACCTAATACAGACATCGCTTTTGCTTTATTTTTATGCTGTGAACGCTCATCTTGGCACTCAACAACGATACCGGTTGGTATATGGGTAATACGAATTGCAGAATCGGTGGTGTTAACGTGCTGACCACCCGCGCCTGATGAACGGAAGGTATCAATACGTAAGTCCGCAGGGCTGATTTCAGGCAACTCAGCTTCCGGTAGCTCAGGCAAAATCGCCACAGTACAAGCAGATGTATGAATACGACCTTGAGATTCAGTTTCAGGAACACGTTGAACACGATGGCCGCCCGACTCAAATTTTAAGCGTCCATAAACGCTATCACCCGAAATTTTCGCGATAACTTCTTTAAAACCGCCATGTTCACCATCACTCGTGCTCATGAGTTCAACACGCCAACGGTTGTTTTCCGCATAACGGCTGTACATACGGAATAAATCACCCGCAAAAATTGCTGCTTCGTCTCCCCCTGCTCCTGCACGGATTTCAACGAAACAGTTATATTCATCATCAGGATCTTTCGGCAACAGCAACAATTGTAATTGCTGTTCAAGCTCTTCATTGCGCGCTTTAGCTTCTTTTAGCTCTTCTTGAGCCATTTCTTTCATTTCAGGATCGTCTAACAACATTTCAGCTGTTTCGATGTCATCCTGTACTGTGCGCCACGCGCTAAAACATTTAGCAACATCAGATAATTGAGCATATTCTTTTGATAAAGCACGAAAACGGTCTTGATCGGAGATTACCCCTGCATCAGCAAGGTGCGCTTCAATTTCTTCGTAGCGTTCTTGTAATGCTTCTAGTTTTGCGACAATAGAAGGCTTCATTCGTTATATAAGACCTATGATTAAAATGTGGTTATTGATGGTCCAGCCCTAAGCTGTCCCTAAGTAGATTTAGACGCTCAATATCGCCATTTCCTGCAGCTTGCTGCAAAGATTTAGTTGGAGCGTGAATAAGGCGGTTGGTTAATTGTTGCGATAATTGCATGATCACTTGCTCAGGATCTGTACCTTGACGGATAGCCGTCAAGGCCTTTTCAGCCATGTTTGCCCGAATGGCCTCAGCTTGTTCTCTGTAATCGCGAATTGTAGACACTGCCGCTTGTGAGCGCAACCAATCCATAAAGTGGCTACTTTCTTGCTCAACAATGTATTCAGCTTCAACGGCTGCGGCTTTTCGCTGAGCAAGGTTCTGTGCGATGATAGACTCTAAATCATCCACAGTATAGAGATAAACATCTCTTAATTTTTCAACATCTTGTTCGATATCACGTGGAACGGCAATATCGATTAATAACATCGGTTTGCTACGGCGTACTTTCATTGCACGCTCGACCATCCCTTTCCCAATGATAGGTAAAGGACTCGCCGTTGAACTGATGACAATATCCGCTTCAGCTAAACGGTTATCAATATCCGATAACGAAATGACTTGCGCATTGACCTCATTGGCCAATAGCTCCGCTCGCTCACGTGTTCGGTTCGCTATCATCATTTTTTGTACGCCGTGTTCACGCAAATGACGCGCCACAAGTTCAATAGTTTCCCCTGCGCCAACTAACAAAATATTTAAATGCTTAAGTGATTCAAATATTTGACGAGCAAGCGTACAAGCCGCAAATGCTACGGAAACGGCATTTGCACCAATATCGGTTTCTGTACGTACACGCTTTGCAACAGAAAACGATTTTTGGAAAAGGCGTTCAAGTTCGCTCGATAACGAATGGTTACCTTGCGAAAGTGCAAATGCCTTTTTTACTTGCCCTAATATTTGCGGTTCACCCAGAACCAAGGAATCCAAACCACTCGCCACACGCATTAGGTGACTCACCGCTCGGTCGTCTTGGTGCCAATATAAACTTGGCTGTAAATCTTTTTGGGTTATACCATGAAAATCACACAACCATTTTACTAGCTGTTCTTGAGCTCGCTCTTGTGATTCAAGGCTCAAATAAAGCTCAGTTCTATTACAGGTAGACAGCACAACGCCACCATTAACTTGAGGCTGTTTGAGAAGCTCCTCAAGTGCATGGTCAATTTTTTCAGGACCAAATGTTACCCGCTCACGCAGGGCTACTGGTGCTGTTTTATGGTTGATGCCTAAGGCTAATAAGGTCATTGTGCTTTACGACTTACTCACATTGCTTACAGTGCTAATTATTTTCAGTAATGCTCGATGGGTATTTCCCCACCAATTTAGCAATACTGTTATTTATATTGTTCTATTGTAGATGATCCGCGTCTCTCTTTCTACGGTTTGCATAAGCCTATCCTTCAGAAAGATGACCCACGCCAAAAAATAAACCGAAAAAATAGACGTAATGGCGATTTTATCAATCAAAACCGAACATAATTTTATCGTTTATCTATGTTATATAAAACTGATTATCAGCCATATCATTATTAACTATAATAAATTAACTGCGATAAGATGCATAGAGGATGCTATTATTTCGCACAGAAAGCAAATGGTGACGGGTGAAGTCTATCCTGATAACTTAACGTCACATGAGACCAAACTGGATTGGCCTAATAACATTTTTTTGGAAACCATTCCCCCCGTCAATACACTATGTTATTTGTATACAAACGGTAAATCATTTACAGGTTTTTATCCGCAAGGTATATCATCTGGTGCAATAAATGACTCTGATGGCCTTAATGCGCTAAACTGAACATCTTTAAATGCAAGTAACTCAATTAGAGACTGCTATCAGCGCCCAATACAACTTTGAGATTTGATATGCAATTAACTCAAACTTTGCCCTTTATGCACATAAATAAACATTTTTTTCGCCTATTGCCACTTTCATGTGTCTTGCTAACCGCCTGCGTGACAACGTCACAAACAACCACTAAAGGAACCAGCTCCGCATCCGATGCTAAGTGGAAAGCACATCAACAAGAATTGAGTCAGTTACGTGACTACCAGACACGTGGCTCCTTTGCCTATAATGGAGGGGAGACAAAAACGTACGCTAAGTTTTTTTGGCAACAATATACGCCAGAAAAATACCGTTTATTGTTAACTAATCCGTTAGGCTCCCGCGAACTTGAACTGACCGTTGAACCTGATTTAGCTCGACTCACCACTAAAGATGGCCAAACTCATATGAGTGACGTACCAAGCGAACTTATTTATCAGCTCACTGGTATGGAAATTCCAATTGATGACCTAACCGCATGGTTAACAGGCTCCCCTGGGCGTGCTACTGATTTCACCTTAGATGAAAATCACCTGCTAAAAAGTGTCACATTTAAAAGTAATAGTGAAACATGGCAACTCAACTATATTTCCTATGACAGCAAAACAACACCAATGCTGCCGAATTACCTTGAGTTACGCCAAGGGGACAGGCTTATCAAATTGAAAATGGATAGTTGGACACTGAAAAAATGACGTTAACATGGCCTTCTCCGGCAAAATTAAATCTTTTTTTATACATCACAGGCCAACGCCCTGATGGTTATCATGAGTTACAAACTCTATTTCAATTTGTTGATTATGGCGATGAAATCACCATCACAACACGTGATGATAACCACTTAAATTTATTGACCGATATGCAAGGGGTTCCCCCCGAGAAAAACCTAATTTTACGCGCAGCTAAATTATTACAGTCCTATTGCCGTGAGACCTTACAGCACAGAGCCCCATTAGGTGCTGATATCCATATCCATAAAATATTACCCATGGGCGGTGGTATTGGTGGGGGCTCATCAAACGCAGCAACCACCTTAATTGCGCTTAACGAACATTGGAACACACAGGTTTCTGATGAAGTCCTTGCACAATTAGGCGCATCATTAGGTGCAGATGTCCCTGTGTTTGTTCACGGGCATGCTGCTTTCGCCGAAGGGGTTGGCGATATTTTAACCAAAGCTTCCCCTATAGAGAAATGGTATCTGGTCGCTCATCCCGGAATTGAAATATCAACCCCGATGATCTTCACAGATCCACAATTAAATCGAAATTCTCCAAAACGCTCCCTAGCCGCATTATTACTGGCTCCGTACGCAAATGACTGCGAACCAATCGCAAGAAAACGTTTTCGTGAGGTTGAACAGCTTGTTTCTTGGCTGTTAGAATATGCTCCGTCTCGCCTTACAGGAACAGGCGCATGTGTTTTTTCTGAATTTGAAACACAAGCGGATGCCCTGCAGGTGTTAAATAAAGCCCCATCGTGGGTGCAAGGGTTCGTCGCTCAAGGCGTTAACGTTTCCCCACTGCACAAGTTCCGCGCTGGGATAACCCGTGTATTGCACCAATAAGCCTTGTCGCTATTGGTCAACAATATCTCTCTGGACGCAAGCCTGAGGTTTTTCTCGTGCCCGATATGAAGCTTTTTGCTGGTAACGCTACACCGGAACTAGCACAACGTGTTGCTAACCGCCTTTACACTAATCTTGGAGACGCGGCTGTTGGTCGTTTTAGCGACGGCGAAGTCAGTGTTCAAATTAATGAAAATGTCCGCGGTGGTGATATTTTTATCATCCAGTCAACTTGTGCACCAACCAATGATAACCTGATGGAACTGGTTGTTATGGTCGATGCCCTACGCCGTGCATCTGCTGGTCGTATTACCGCTGTTATCCCTTACTTCGGTTACGCAAGACAGGATCGTCGCGTACGTTCTGCCCGTGTACCAATCACCGCTAAAGTTGTTGCCGATTTTCTGTCAAGTGTAGGTGTAGACCGTGTGCTCACTGTCGATTTACACGCAGAGCAGATCCAGGGCTTCTTTGATGTTCCTGTGGATAATGTATTTGGTAGCCCTATTCTTCTGGAAGATATGTTGCAGAAGAATTTGGAAAACCCAATTGTTGTATCTCCAGACATCGGCGGCGTGGTACGTGCTAGAGCTATCGCAAAACTCCTGAACGACACTGATATGGCTATTATTGACAAACGTCGCCCACGTGCGAACGTTTCTCAAGTTATGCATATCATTGGTGATGTTTCAGGCCGTGATTGCATCTTAGTGGACGATATGATTGATACCGGTGGTACTCTGTGCAAAGCAGCTGAAGCGCTGAAAGAACGTGGTGCAAAACGTGTATTTGCATACGCAACACACCCGATTTTCTCAGGTAATGCTGTAGACAACATCAAAAATTCAGTCATTGATGAAGTCATTGTTTGTGACACTATCCCTCTTTCTCCTGAAATCAAGGCGCTGAGCAATGTTCGTACCTTAACGCTTTCAGGTATGTTAGCTGAAGCTATCCGTCGTATCAGCAATGAAGAGTCAATTTCAGCAATGTTTGAGCACTAATTCTCTAGTATTGAGTTTTAGCGTGCAATCGTGATGAAAAAGTCACAATAAAAATATAAGCCCCTGCAATAACATTTGCAGGGGCTTTATGATTGCATAACATAAATACCTATTTTTATACTTTATAGCCAACCAATCGATAATTTTCAGCTTATCATGGCATAAAAATAACCATCTAAAAAACTCACAGCATTCTCGACAGAAGAGCAAAACTCTTATGAGTTTTACTCCTCTTAATGCCTAATTATCAAACTCGTCCACCATTATCAGCAATTAATTGCTCTAGATTATTTATGGATAGCGGTGATTATCTCTGCGTGAATGATAATGTTGTTTTAACTGCCAGTAACGGTCTGCAACTTTTTCACGGCCGCCGATCCTAGCCCCCACTAACCATACCATCGCACCGATAAAAATGCCGAATAAGGAACCATTAGTGATAAGTTCTGAAAGGCCTAAGTTAACAATATGAGAGAATAAGTTGACACCGATACTCCCGATCATCAACACCATTCCGATCCCCATAAAGATATTACCAAGAATATATGCGTTTTTCCGTTTCATATATACCTCCAGTACCAGTAAACTGATAAGTAAGCATGTGTAAATAAATTCGGTCGTACTTTATATTTATGTAATGATTATAGTGCATTAAGTAAAATTTTTTGCGATGAGCATCACAAGGAAGGAAGTTAGCAAGAATATCTACACAAAAAGTGCTTTTCATCAAAAAATCAGAAAACCCGAATAGTTTTTATGGCAATTATAATCATGGTGATTTTATCTATTACAATTTTGTACATCCTGCATTTCACAAGGTAAACTAGGGCATTATTTTCATAACTGATAGTGAAATCACCACCGTGAGCAAAATTAAGTTAATTGTTGGACTTGCCAACCCGGGTGCTGAATATGCACAAACGCGCCACAATGCCGGTGCATGGTATGTTGATTTATTGGCTGAGCGCCATAATCAGCCGCTGAAAGAAGAAGCTAAATTTTTTGGTTATACCGCACGCATTAATATGGGCGGTAATGACATTCGACTGTTGGTTCCAACCACATTTATGAACCTAAGTGGTAAATCTGTCGCCGCTATCGCCAATTTTTATCGCATCAATCTCGATGAAATTTTAGTCGCCCATGATGAGCTCGATTTACCACCTGGTGTGGCTAAAATGAAGTTAGGTGGCAGTAATGGCGGCCATAATGGTTTGAAAGATATTCAAAGTAAATTCGCCAATAACCCGAATTTTTATCGTTTACGCATTGGCATTGGCCACCCTGGTGATAAAAACAAAGTCGTTGGCTTTGTTTTGGGAAAACCGCCTTTATCTGAACAAAAACTCATTGATGATGCGATTGATGAAGCCGCTAGGTGTACAGATATTCTTCTACAAGAGGGTATGGACAAGGCCATTAATCGTTTACATGGTTTTAAAGCAACCACATAAGAGTTCATTTCATCCGAATCAACTTTTTGTGTATAATCAGCGCCAATTTCTAAACACTGGGTGCAGCACGTGGCTGCCCCTTGCTATTAAGGTGAGAAACATATGGGTTTTAAATGCGGTATCGTTGGTCTGCCTAACGTGGGTAAATCCACCCTATTTAATGCATTGACCAAAGCCGGCATCGAAGCAGCCAACTTCCCTTTCTGTACGATTGAACCAAACACGGGTGTTGTGCCAATGCCAGACCCACGTCTTGATCAATTAGCTGAGATTGTGAAGCCACAGCGTATTTTACCAACGACCATGGAGTTCGTGGATATCGCGGGCTTAGTAAAAGGCGCCTCCAAAGGTGAGGGTCTGGGTAACCAATTTTTAACGAATATCCGTGAAACCGAAGCCATTGGTCATGTTGTCCGTTGTTTTGAAAACGACAATATCATTCACGTTGCAGGCCAAGTTGACCCTGCCGCAGATATTGAAGTCATTAATACTGAATTAGCACTTGCTGACCTTGATACTTGTGAACGCGCTATTCATCGTGTCCAAAAACGCGCAAAAGGCGGCGATAAAGACGCAAAAGCAGAGTTAGAAGCCTTAGAGAAATGTTTGCCGCACTTAGAGCAAGCAGGAATGTTACGCACATTAGATTTATCTGCTGAAGATAAAGCGGCTATCCGCTACTTGAGCTTCTTAACATTAAAGCCAACGATGTACATTGCTAACGTCAATGAAGATGGCTTTGAAAATAACCCATTCTTAGATGTGGTTTATAAAATTGCAGAAGCCGAAGGCTCTGTAGTTGTTCCCGTCTGTGCAGCGATTGAGTCTGATATTGCAGAACTTGAAGACGAAGAGCGCGATGAGTTTATGGCTGATTTAGGTATCGAAGAACCAGGTTTAAACCGTGTTATTCGTGCTGGATATGAGCTATTAAACCTACAAACCTACTTTACTGCGGGCGTTAAAGAAGTTCGTGCATGGACTATCCCTGTTGGTGCTACTGCGCCACAAGCTGCGGGTAAAATCCATACTGACTTCGAAAAAGGCTTTATCCGTGCTCAAACTATCGCATTTGATGATTTTATCCAGTACCGTGGTGAGCAAGGCGCAAAAGAAGCCGGTAAAATGCGCGCAGAAGGTAAAGACTATATTGTAAAAGACGGCGATGTACTCAACTTCTTGTTTAATGTGTAAACTTATATTGTAGGTTTACCCTCAAGTAAAAATATCATTAATCAAAAAACAGCATAATATTTGATTTATAAATATAATGCTGTTTTACCTTCTGTTATACCAAAAATACTCACCATTTCTTCTCCTTCTTTTTCTAATTCCAAATAAATAGAATTTAACCTACCTTTATATAATTTCAAATTAACAGTGCTAACAAAGCAAAGTTAAAAAATGTCAGACCAATGGCCAGACCAAGTCATATCTTAAAATATGATAGTAGAAATAGAACACATACCTGTATTTGTTTACTACTTTCAGTAACTCTCTTACTAGGTATAGAGTAAGTCAGAAGAGGCCATAACAATAGCTTTAAGTAAATAGAGCCCTATGGTTTCCCTGTTATAAAAGCATAAATTTTTAGATACGTAAGGAATGGTAAGAAGCCACACATCATCTCCACTAGCTAGTACCATGATTTAATTGTATTTTTTTGTAGATTATTACTCCTATTACAGGTATTAACTAATCACTTGATTTTTCTGCTTATTTTTCATTCCATTCCACTTTTAAAATTATAATTACACTCTCGACGTGTGTTTTTTTGATTAAAATCAATTATTACCGTTACAAATTGAGAGTATTTATTAAAATTTATTAATTTCAGTTAAAAATACTATTTTTAGCATCACTTGTAGTTTAATAAGCTAGTAAGCTAACATCTAATTTTGATTTCAAAAAAATTGATAGAAACATCGAATATTTATAAGTTATTGTTAAATAATAAAAATGATTGAATTGTAAAAAGTGTAAATATAAACAGCTAATTAGATTTCATTCTTTTGGGTTGTTTGATTTAAAAAAAACTACTCATTATAATTGTAAGCACTTAAAGGGAATGCATAAAAGCAAAGTAATTTATTTAATTATTAAACTGAGACCTTTTCATTAATTATGAGTAAAGTTAATAGGGTTATATCCAAATGTGAAACACAAGATAATCTATTTTCTATTTACTGTGGATTAGTTATAAGAAAAATACGCAAAGAGAATGGTATTACAGCTTATGAACTTGCAAAGAAAGTAAATATTTCACAGCAACAGATGTCACGTTATGAACGCGGAATAAATAAAATTAGCATTGATATGCTATTTAATTTAAGCGTAGCACTCGATTGTCCATTTGAAAGAATTATTAAACTTATTATTGCTGAAGTTCAAAAGTCCCCTTCGGATGATGTAATTTCTTTAAGAAATAAGATATCAGCCTCTGATACAATTTATTTTTATTAGTCCATTTAAATATATTTTATTTAAAAATGCATATAAATATTTATATGTATATCTATACTTATCGTTTGAGGAAAAAATGAAAAAAATTATTTTAGCAACCATGATTTCTGGTTTAATGAGTACATCTGTTTTAGCTGTTGATGCAGGGAGTGGTACGGTAACATTTTCTGGTTCTATTATTGACGCGCCATGCTCTATTGCACCCGGTGAAGAAAATCAAGAGGTCCCATTAGGCCAAGTATCTAATGTAACTTTAGATAATGGTGGTGAATCCTCTGCACAACCGTTCCAGATTAAATTGGAAGGTTGTAACCTGAAAGGTGATAATCAAGTTGCTGTCACCTTCAAGGGAACTGAGGCAGGGAAAGATACTGGTTATTTACAGATTACAGGTGATGCTACAGGTGCCGCAGTGAAGATCATGAATTCATCAGGCGCTCAAATTAAAGTTAACTCTAGTGCAAAGCAAAATTATGTTGAAGGAAATAATACATTAAAATTCCAAGCATCCTTAATTGGGCTTAAGTTAGTTGATGCACAAAGCAAAGTTATTCCAGTAACACCAGGAAAATTCCAAGCAGTCACTAACTTTACATTAGCATATAATTAAATAATTTTTTATAAAATGCTATCTCACCACGAGGTTAATAAATCTCGTGGTGTATATTTTAATGGTTATAATATGATAACAAAGAAAAAAGAAACTATTTTGTCATTGTGTTTTTTCTTACTATTACCCTTTTTTAAATGTGCTTTTGCAAAGAGTTCAATGGATTTGATAATGCAAGGTAGCATTATGGATACAGCGTGTAGTATTGATACTGGTTCTTATGAACAATCCATTGATATGGGTATATTACCACTGTCATTAATACAGCAAGAAGGACAAGGACAGGCACAGGATTTTTTTATTACATTAATTGGTTGCAGACTAACATCTTATACAGGCGAACTTTGGAAAACATTTGAAGTTTCATTTGATGGGCCTGTTAGTGGGGATTTTTTTTCGGTATCGGGTTCTGCACAAGGGATAGCATTATTATTAACTGAACCGAATGGAGAATATATTTACCCAGGAAAAAAAACATTACCGAAAAGTATAAAACCCGGGAAATATATTCTGAATTATCAGTTAAAAGTTGTTTCAAATGACACACCGTTACGTGCTGGACAGTATCAGACATCGATCCGTTTCAAACTGGATTATTACTAATAATAAATAAATTATTGCTATATTTTAGGAATGTTTTTATGTCTTCGTTACCTATTTACACACCAAAATTAAAATTGTTAAGTATTCTTATTGGGTTAACAGTCAGTTGTGTGACTTTAACGAGCAATGCGAATAATTATATTGAATTCAATACTGATGTTTTAGATTTAGAAGACAAAAATAACATTGATTTAAACCAATTCTCACGCGCCGGTTATATTATGCCTGGGGTTTATAATTTCACTTTAAAAGTTAATAATGAACAAATATCTGATATTAACATCCCCTATTATTCTGGTGAGAACGATCCTGATGAAAGTCAGCCTTGTTTATCCCCAGAACACGTTAAGCTGCTCGCGCTTACTTCAGAGTCACAGAAAAAATTAACATGGTGGCATGAAGGGCAATGCCTTAATGAGAATAGTTTGCCGGGATTACTACTACGTGGTGATTTAGCTACGTCATCTTTATATGTCAGTATTCCTCAAGCCTACTTAGAATACACATCAGAAAACTGGGATCCCCCTTCTCGCTGGGACAATGGAATATCAGCTTTACTGATTGATTATAATCTGAATGCAAATTCCACAAATTCCTATAATGGGGGACCGAATTCATCTTCAGTAAATAGTAATGGTGTAGCCGGTATCAATTTAGGTGCTTGGCGATTTAGAGCTGATTGGCAAAGTCAATATAACCATACGACAGGAAGTCAAGGCCGCCACCAATCTGATTTCACATGGAATCGTTTTTACGCCTACCGAGCTCTATCTGAATTAAAGGCTAAACTCGTACTGGGTGAGGATTATTTGGCCTCAAATATTTTTGATGGTTTTAGATTTATTGGCGCTAGCTTACAATCTGAGTTAAGCATGATACCACCGAACTTACGTGGATATGCCCCAGAAATAACAGGAATAGCACAAAGTAATGCTACAGTCACTGTTATGCAACAAGGACGGATATTGTATGAAACTCAAGTTGCGCCGGGTCCTTTTCGTATCCAAAATTTAAGTGACGCCATAACTGGAACGCTCAATGTTGCCATAAAAGAGCAAGATGGTTCTATTCAAGAATTTCAAGTTGATACTGCAAATTTGCCTTATCTAACAAGACCTGGACAAGTTCAATATAAATTTGCACTAGGCCAGCCAACGAATATTGATCGCCAAAGTGAAGGGGAAAATTTCATTACAGGTGAATTTTCTTGGGGCATAAGCAATGGTTGGTCTTTAATTGGTGGTAGTTTAAATAGCCAAAATTATAATGCATTATCAATGGGATTTGGGCGAGATTTGCTCGCACTCGGTGCTCTTTCATTTGATGTTACTCAATCTATTGCCCGTTTACCCGGTGAAGGAACATTAAGTGGCAGCTCATACCGAATAAACTATTCTAAACGATTTGAAGAATTCGATAGCCAAATACAATTCGCAGGTTATCGCTTTTCAGAACGAAGTTATATGAGTATGAGTGAATTCTTAAATACTCAAAAAACAGGACTACGTAATTATGGAAGTAAAGAGCTATACACCATATCAGTCAATAAAAATTTTCAGGATATAGGATTATCATTATATTTAAATTATAACCATCAGACGTATTGGGATAAAAAAGATAATGATTATTACAGTTTAATGCTATCCAAATATATGGATATTGGCCCAATAAAAAATATGAGTATTAGCTTATCTGCAAATCGTAGTTTTTATAATGGTGTAACCGATGATAGCGCTTATGTATCATTATCTTTCCCACTAAGCAACGGAGCGAATGTGGGTTATTCGATGAATACAAGCCGCTATGATACGACTAATCGTGTTTCTTATTATGACAGATTAGATGATAGAACAAATTATCAGGTCAGTGCAGGTGCAAATCGAAAAGGTGGAACTGCAAGTGCTTTTATTTCGCACCAAGGAGATAGCGCTCGCTGGTCAGTTAATGCAAACCATATAAATAACCAATATAGTGCTTTTGGCCTTTCCACTTCAGGTGGCTTAACTTTAACAGGTAAAGGTACGGTTACACATAGAATAAATAATCTCGGGGGAGCTCGTATATTAGTTGATACTGATGATGTTCCAAATATTACGATTCGTGGTATTGGCGTTCCTGTTGAATCAAACCGATTTGGGAAAGCAGTTATTTCGGATGTCAGTAGCTACTATCGAAATAAGGCGCAAATTGATTTAAATAAACTACCTGATGATATTGACGCCCAACAATCCGTTATTCAAGCAACACTAACTGAAGGTGCGGTTGGATATCGTTCATTTTCGGTTATTTCAGGTCAGAAAATTATGGCTGTTATCGCACTTACTGATGGTTCTCATCCTCCATTAGGTGCTCAAGTAACAAACAATAAAAAGCAAAACGTTGGGATTGTAGGTGATTTGGGTAATACTTATATAAGTGGAGTTCATCCTTCAGAAACAATGAATGTAACATGGGGTAAAAATATGTCATGTGAAATAACTTTCCCTTCTGAATTAATGAATCGAGAAATTCAAGATAATTTATTACTTCCTTGTAACTAGGTAACAAAAACAATGGCCAAGTAATTATTTATTTTAAATAGATAAAAGTAATATAAAAGGTAATAACAAAATGAGTATCAAAAAAACATTAATGAGTCTTTTTTTAGGATCTTTAACCCTAAGTGGTTTTTCAGAGGCTGCGGTATCATTAGATAGAACACGAATTATCTTTGATGGGGAGAACAAATCTATCTCTTTAAATATTAACAATAACAATAAGCAACTTCCTTATCTTGCTCAAGGCTGGATTGAAAATGAAGAAAGTAAAAAAATAACATCGCCATTAATTGTATTACCACCCGTTCAGCGATTAGAACCAGGAAAATCCAGTCAAATGAAAATTGAAGCTCTACCTGATATAAAAAACTTACCTCAGGACAGAGAGTCTTTATTCTATTTTAATATGCGTGAGATCCCACCTAAGAGTGATAAACCAAACACTTTACAGATTGCATTACAAACAAAAATAAAGTTATTTTATCGCCCTGAAGCAATTGCACCTCAGCAAAATAGTGCACCTTGGCAAGAAAAATTGCTACTTGAAAAAAAAGGGAACCTAGTTTTTATTAAAAACCCAACACCTTATTATGTCACAATAATTAATGCGGGGGCTCACGAAAATACAAATGCAAAAGAATTTAATCCAATTATGATTACTCCTTTTAGTGAAAACAATATTGGAATGACGAAAGAGCAACTAGGTAATACCCCCGTAATTACTTATATTAATGATTATGGTGGTCGACCAAAATTAACCTTTGATTGTAAAAATACAATCTGTACTGTTATTAACAAAAATTAATTAAGTTAACAGTAAAAGAATGTAAAGCTAAATGAGGACATATTTATGAGTTCAAAGATATACCACTGGATACGTTCCAAACATATAGTTATTTCACTTTGCTTAACTACAATATTGCCGGCAACCGCTGGCAATAATAATCTGTTTAGGCCTACAGATGGTTGGGAAGTTGATGGTCAGCACGGGGTCATCCATGTTTCAGGCTCGTTGACTGAAAACCCATGCGAATTAGCGATGAAATCTAGTAACCAATCAATTTCGCTAGGAAATATATCATTCAGTGAATTAAATTCCTCTGAGCAAGTGATGCAGCCTATTCCATTCCAAATTCAGTTGTTAAATTGCCTACAAGTTCAAACCGAACTTCAAAATTTCCAAACTGGAAAAATGGTATGGAGTAGCACACAGCCTGCTGTCAAAATAAAGTTTTTAGCGGTAAGTGAACCTGAGCATTCCAATATTATTCGAGTCAACGGGGCATACGGCTTTGGGTTGCAAATAGCAAATTCAACAGGGAAAATATTACCAATAGGTAAAGAAAGCAACCCTACGTTAATCGCATCGGGCCAAAATAGCCTAATTTATTATGTCTCAGCGATAAGAACGTCCGGCCCACTCATACCTGGTGCTTTTTCTGCTTTAATTGCTTTTGAAATGCTATATGATTAACGTCATAGCATCGCAATAATAATTTATAAAAATTGATAGGTAATAGCGTAATGCTAAAAAATAAAAACATTTATCTTATAAAAATATTGATGCTAGTTTTACTATTCATAATTAATAGTAAAGCTAATGCAAGCCCATTAAATCCTAACAGTATATATACAACAAGTATAAAGCATCCTCTAATTAGTGATGCATATTATACTATACCAAGAACATTAGGCCCTTATTTTTTATATATTCCAGATGAGATCAAAAACAGCACAAATACTGAGTGTAATATTACAGTTATTGCAACCGGTCGCTCATCAACAGACTCTATACGCATGATGTCAACACCAGATATTTCTCTACTATCTGGATTTAGTAGTATATATAATTTAGGTGTAGTTAAATACTATTCAGTTACACGAAACACACCTAAACACTGTAACGAAGTACTCCCTGACTTTGGCGTTAAGTTTGGACAGTTTAATGTTAGATATATAAACATGTTTGATGACCATGCATCTGCAACAGGTTATGCAGATATCTGTATACAAATAATTGTGAATGACAAAACTGTAGGAATAACTTGTTCAGTTAATGTCCCTGAAATCCCAGTATTGCCTTCTTGCAATGTATCTGTGCCATTGACGATATCTCATGGCAATGTCAATTCAAATAATATAAATGGAAATATAGCAAAAATTGACGGAAATATATCGTGCACTGGTGATATGAGTGCCACATTCCAATTTTTACCTGAAAATAAAATTGATTTATTAGATGGTGTAAAAAGTCAATTAGATGTATGTGTATCAGGAAAATGTATGTCAAATAATTTAGTTCAAGCAGATATTAAAAAAAATATAAATTTAACTTTTTCCGTTAGTTCAACGTTATCTTCATTAGGAAATCCTGAGCCTGGTTCGAGGGTAGGAAATGCTATTTTGTCTGTTATAATTAATTAATAAAATTAAATTTAAGTACTTAAGATAGTTTATTTGATTTATCAACTGGAGTATAAATCATTATGATATTTTTAACTAAAATAATAAAAAAAAGATTGCTTTTACTCGTTGTAGTTCCCAGTAATATACTAATTGTTTTATTTAGTAGCTTTTGCATGGCAGAAACCTATACATTAACAATTAAAGTAAATGTTATTGAAAGCACTTGTGATGTATATGGTGAGAATGGCCCTGGGCAACCTATTGAAGTCTCATTTGGTGAAATAAATCTAAATAAGTTCACCAGTGAACGCTATACAAAAAATATTGACTATCGTTTAGATTGCGGAAGTAAATCATCCAGCAACCCAAATCTTAAATTAAAGTTTGAAAGCTCTAGTGCAGGCTTTAATACTGATTTAGTTGAAACATCCAACCCTAATTTAGGTCTAAAAATTCAAGCAGATAATACACTTTTATTACCTAATGAATACCGTAATTTCACTTATCAAACACAACCAGTATTAACTGCAACCCCAGTATTTCATGAAGGAAAAGAAATTGAACTCGGTTTATTTACCGCTTCTGGAATATTGAAAGTGGAATATCAGTAGCTTTATTTATTTTCAAGTAATTAGTACGATCGAACTTTTATCGTGAAAATAAGGCTGTTCTACATTATAAATTAATAAAATAAAAATAGTGGTTTAATGTGCATACCACAACTTAACATTAGCTTGGTCTAAGTACCGTAAGATTATTGAAACAGCATAAAACTCAGGCGCTTGTCTTGGTTTTATGCTGTTTTTCCTATGTTGCCCCATCACAAGGCTAATTTGCGTTTCTATCTTCTATAATCATCGCTGCTGCGCGTTCTGCAATCATGATCGTTGGCGCATTGGTGTTTCCACTTGGAATTTCAGGCATCACAGAACAGTCCACGACACGTAAATTTTCAATACCATGTACACGTAACCGCAAATCAGTCACTGATGTTGTGGTATCCATTCCCATACGACAAGTTCCCACAGGATGATAAACCGTTTTACAAAAATTTCGGACAAACTCTTCAAGTTGAGCTTCATCATAGCGGACGGAAGCCGGTGGCATTAGAACCTCTTTGCTTACCGCTTGTAATGAAGGACAATCCAAAATTTCCAAACCAAATTTAACTGCGCGCTTGCAGCCTTCCATATCTTCAGCTGATGCAAGATAATTAGCGTGAATTTTTAGCGGTGCTTGTGGGTCTGTGCTACGTAATAAAATTTCACCACGAGACTTAGGTTGTAAGTACCCGACCTTTAAAGAAAAACCATGGGCAGCCGGCAGGGGCTCACCGGGAACATCATCCCAACTATCTAAAATAGGTAAAAAGTGAATTTGTACATCAGGGCGACCTTGGTTGCAGCTATCTTTAAATGCCGCACCTTCTAGAACGTTAGATGCGAGTAATCCACTGCGAAATGCCATCCACTCTACCCCATGTTTAATTGCATTTAAGCCTTGGTCCGCGCCGAATAAACTTATTGGTTGTTTAGTGGTGACGTTTATCGACATATGTAGGTGGTCATGAAAATTTTTACCCACAGGTAAATTCGCAAGAGTCTCGATCCCCAGTGAAGACAGGTGTTCTTCTGGCCCGACCCCTGACAACATCAATAATTTTGCAGAGCCCATCGCACCAGAACAAACCAATACTTCGCAACTGGCGAATGCCTCAACTTCATGGCCATTTTTTCCTTGATAGGCAACACCAATCGCGCGGCCATCACGAATGATTATACGGTTCACCTGAGTACTGAGTTTTAATGTTAATCTGTCACTCTTTTCCACTGATTTTAAATAGGTTTTCGACGTACTGGCTCTTTCTCCATTATGCGTTGTGGTTTGGTAAAAGCTTGTTCCTTGCTGGCTTTCTCCGTTAAGATCATTGACATAAGAAAGACCATGCTCTTGTGCCGCTCGAATAAATGCCATTGATAATGGATGCCGGTATCTGTTTTCACTAACGGGAAGCGGGCCTTCAGTCCCATGATATTCCCCTGTTAGGCTTTCATTATTCTCTGCTTTCTTAAACCACGGCAATACATCCGCATATCCCCAACCTTCACAACCATAATTTAGTGCCCAATTATCATAATCTTGTTTTTGGCCTCGGATATAGATCATTCCATTGACAGAGCTGCTTCCCCCCAGCACTTTCCCTTGGGCAATTTGCATTTTACGGTTATTAGCGTGAGGCTCTGGCTCAGTTTCATAAGGCCAGCTTTTTTGGGCGATAATTTTAGCAACGCCCGCAGGCATACGAATAAACAAATGGTTATCGCTACCACCCGCTTCAATAAGTAATACGCTAGATTGCGTTTCTTGAATCAACCGAGCAGCTAGAACACAACCAGCCGAACCCGCACCGACAATAATATAATCATATTTTACTGCGCTCATTTATCACCCCGCCAAATAAAACAAACAATTTATTTTCATTTATTTAACAATAGCGCTTTTAATTTATTAATGTATGAATAATATTCTTCATATGTGATTCAAATCAAAAATAATTTCTTATGTAATTATTTTAATAATCTTAATTCATACTGTTTATTAAAGAAAATTTCCAATCAAAACCAATATAAAAGTCCCACCCACACTTCATTAACAAATGAATATTTATTACTCTTAAGCAAGCGAGAGTTGCAAGATAATAGATGAATGCTATAGTAACCGCTAATTTACACTCTATCGGCTTGAGGACGACCTCAAGTACGTATCAGCAACAGGGACGGCCCTTTCTTCTTAAGGAAAAATATTATGGGGCACTTCCGCTTCAATAATCCGCTCATCCCATTAACGACCTGGGCTCGGTTAATTGGTTCTTGGTTAGTCGTCATTTTCTTTATCTTAAGTGGCGAAACATTTCTTGATGACAGCCTTTCTACATTGAGCGCAACTTGGTTTTTTCTACTGCTGTTCATCACAATACTAACCGCCTCCTTCGGTGTCGTTAAAGAAGCCGACCATCTTGCTGAACAATTGGGTGAACCCTACGGAACACTGATCCTGACTTTATCGATCGTCTTGATTGAAGTCATTCTTATTGCATCAGTCCTACTAGGGCCGGGGGATTTTCCAACCATTGGGCGTGATTCAATATTCGCCGTGATGATGATTATCATGAATCTCGTCGTAGGTATCTGCTTACTCGCGGGCTCAGCTAGAAATGGCGAACAAGAATATAACGCGCAAGGTGCGAACAGTTATCTTTCAATGATCGTCTTACTGACAGGTTTAGCGTTAGTACTACCCAATTACACCTCTAGCCAAGGGGAATATTCCTATACGCAAGCCATTGGTATTTCAGGGATAACTATCCTCATCTATGGTGCTTTTTTGTGGATGCAGATGCGAGGCCACCGCCGGTTTTTTATTCAGCCTCCTAAAGGATTGATGAATATCCCAGAACAATTCATTTCGGTTAACCATGTTTCAGCAGGCAATGTATTAGTAGACAATATGTTAGCGGACAATAATATCGAAAAGAAAAATAACCACTCTGAGTCAAACAAAAAAGCCATTATCATTCGCTCTTGTGTGTTAGTTGGGCTGATACTCCCTATCGTGTTACTTGCACATTACTTAGCTATCGTCACTGATTACGGAATTGAAGCCTTAGGAGCACCTTCTGCAGTCGGTGGTGTCCTGATCGCAATTATCGTATTTACACCTGAATCAATCACAGCGGTAAAAGCAGCGATGAATAATGAAATGCAACGAGCGATAAACCTTTGCCACGGCGCTTTTGTCTCAACGGTAGGTTTAACTGTGCCAGCAGTATTAATTATCGGCATAATTACTGGTAAGCAAGTCATTATGGGTATTTCTAACGCAGAAATTGTTTTATTCGCAATTACAATGCTGCTTACTCTGTTTTCATTTAATGGCCAGAAGACATCACCTATCCAAGGTTGGATGCACCTTGCTACCTTTGCTATATTTGGGCTTATCCTATTTTATCCGTGATGATAAATCAAAAAGTGAAGGCTTCATAAGAAAATACCCGATTAGTATGAAATCTTATGTAAGCCTCACTCACATATCCCTTATTCTTAACATTTCTAAAGCCAAATCATGCCATGCTTGTGCACGACGGCTTTGCTGATGGCTTTTTACTGTTGCTAAAGCAATGTCGTAAGTCAATATTGGCTCAATAACTGGGATCACGGATAAGCCCATTGAACTGGTATTTTTCCACATACTATCTGGCAGTAGCGTTACCCCAACCCCCGCTCTTACCATGGCGGTCACCAAATCTAAATGGCTACTGCGCCCAGAAATAGTGGGTTTTTTACCATAAATGCCACAAGCACTGACAACAAGTTCATTAATTAGAAAATCATCAGAAAAGAAAATAAAAGGCTCATCGACTATTTCACTAAATTTAACAAATTCACGTATTGATAGTGGATGTTGGTTACTAACCAATAGCATTAATCGGTCCGTTGAAAAGGGCTGTACTTCAAAACGGTCATCAGCAAAGGGCAACATAACAGCGGCAGTTTCAACCTCACCATTCAACATCGCCTCGCGCATTTTTCGCGTTCCTAGCTCAAGAATTTTCAACTCTACCTGCGGATAACGTTGGCTAAATGCCATAATAATGTCAGCAAAATAAGTCGACGCGATGACAGGTGGTAACCCCACGGGCAGTAAGCCAGATATAGGACCCGACCTTTCCAGTAACGCTTTTTTCATATTCCCAAATTGAGAAAGGATTTGCTTCGCATGAATCAATAAAACATCTCCCTCCTCTGTTAACTTAACGCCATCAACTTCTCTAGTCAGTAGCGTATAGCCAAGTTCATCTTCTAATTTTTTAATGCTACGGCTAATCGCTGGTTGCGTTACAAATAAACTCTCTGCCGCACGACTAAATCCATTAAGTTGTACGACTTCAACAAAATAACGTAATGAACGAATATCCATTCTGCCCCCTATGATTTTTAGTTATAGATAGAATGAGTTTAAGTGATTTCCCTTAACACACAATAAACGATAAAAATAATTCAAATTAGAATTATTAGCTAGGTAATTATTGGAGATCAGCATGATGAACAAGACAGTTATTGAATACGTATTAGATAAACTTTATCAAATTGGTATTCACGATATTTTTGGTGTTGCTGGTGACTACGCATTCCCTATCGAAGATAGCGTGTGTGAAAGTGAAAATATGCGCTGGATTGGTAACTGTAACGAACTTAATGCGTCTTATGCTGCAGATGGTTATGCCCGCGTGAAAGGTGCCGCAGCATTATCAACGACTTTTGGTGTTGGCGAACTCAGTGCTTTAAATGGGATTGCAGGCGCTTATGCAGAACACCTCCCTATTTTTCATCTTGTTGGTATGCCAGCAAGCGGAGTTCAAAAAAAACACCGTTTAGTTCACCACACCCTAGGAAATGGTGATTTCGATGTTTTTTACCAAATGAGCCAACATTTAAGCTGTGCACACGCTATTTTAACCCCCGAAAACTGTATTGCGGAGATAGAACGTTTAATTACGACCGCTTTACAAGAATCCCGACCTGTTTATTTAGGTTTCCCTTCTGACTACGCGGTTATGCCTATTAAAATAGATGAAACACATGAAACCATCACTATAAATAAAAGTCATAGCGGGTCATTATCAGCTGCCGTTACAGCTATTGTCGAAAAGCTCACATCAAGTAAAAAAGCCTGTATTATTCCTGGAATTTTAACGGCACGCTTGGGGTTATCCACTGATGTTCAAACTATTATTCAAAAAACCGGCCTACCCTATGCCACCATGTTTATGGATAAAGGGGTAGTAAGCGAATCTAATCCTCAATATATGGGGATCTATAACGGAAAACTGATGAACCCAGAGGTTAGGGAGTATGTCGAAAGCTGTGACTGCGTCATGGGTATTGGTGCGGTATTAACAGACTTCAACTCCGGCAGCTTCACCGCAGAAATTAACCCTGAAAACTGCATTAACATTCTTTCTGACCATGTGAAAGTGGATTCCGCTATCTACCCAAATGTATTGATGAAAGATATATTACATAAATTAAAAGAACTTGCCCCCTCACTGAACCATCTTGGGATCAAAGCTCAAGGATTAGGCGCCCCTCAACAAGGTGAAAATGGCCAAATTACCGCCTCATATTTGTACCCTCGCCTCGAAAAAATGTTCCGTAAGGACGATATTATTGTCGCCGAAACAGGGACTGCCTCAATGGGGTTAGGTTTTGCTTTATTACCTGAAAATGCACAATTTTATAACCAAACATTGTGGGGTTCTATCGGTTGGGCCACTCCTGCGGCATTTGGTGCGGCAATAGCAGCGCCACAGAAACGGATTATTTTAGTGACTGGGGAAGGCTCACACCAACTCACAGCCCAAGAGATTAGCCAGTTTGCCCGCTTTGGCTTAAAACCCATTATTTTTGTCCTGAATAATGATGGCTATTTAATTGAACGGCTTCTATGCAAAAACCCTGAGGCCTATTATAACGATTTACCTCAATGGAATTATGCCCAACTCCCTACAGCATTAGGTTGCAAAGATTGGTATTGCCAGCGTGTTACCCATTGCGATGAGTTAGACGATGCGATTAAACAGGCAGAACTATCGAGCCATGCGGCCTATATTGAGGTTGTTATGGACAGATATGCGGCATCTGAGCTTGCTGAAAAACTGGGAAAATCAGTCGCATCATTATATTCATTCTAAATTGACAACTTATGGCAGCCATCACGCTGCCACTGTTTTTATGACCCAAATACCAGCCCTACATCGTCTCGTGATTGATGCAATATTTTTGAGACAACCAATGCTAATTCAAGCAATTCATCACATTGAGTACGGCTTTTACTGGCAATCTGTTCACGGAAGAATGCGAACTCGTAAACCATATGGTTGATAGCTGCATCCCGAGATACGTTGGATATTTCTCCATCAATACAAACTTCTACTGATTGGCAAAGGCTTGGTGCCCCCGTGATACGGATGTGCCCTTTAGTACCTTGAATAATAAAGTAACCGGGGCTCGCGGAATCTTTCGCTCCCACACACGATGCAACGGAACCCCCAAAATGGGCCGTTAATACACCTGATGTATCAATTCCATTAAACCCTTTATTACAGATATAGTCGCTACTATCGGGTGTTCCCATCAAGGCCGATAACAAATAAATATTATAAAGATTAATGTCATAGAGTGCGCCACCAGCTTGCTGTGGGTCAAAGGCAGCATGAACTCTTCCTTGTAAATAGTCATTGTATCGACTCGAATATTGTGAGTAATTTCCGTGGATCACTTTGATGTCACCGATTTTACCAATATGTTGTCTGATAAAATGAAACTCAGGGGTATGAATCGACGTAATAGCTTCGAACAAAAACAGCCCCCTAGTCTGTGAAATGGAAATTAGCGCCTGCAACTGTTGCCAATTCGGTGTAAACGGTTTTTCGCATACCACATGTTTGTCAGCCATTAGTGCATCAAAGGTATACTGATAGTGCAAATGATTTGGCAAACCAATGTATATCACCTCCACATCCGGGTCTTGTAACAATTTTTGGTAGTCAGTATACAACTTTGCTATACCAAATTGTTGGCAAATAACCTGCCCCTTTTCAATACTTTCCGCCCGAACACACAATGCGACTAGTTCTATCCCCTGCACCTGTATTAAGGCATCAAGAGCAGACATGATTATTTTCCCAGAACCGACCAGCGCGAGTTTCATCTCTGTTATCCATTAAGAAAAGTGAATTTCATTCTGCCATAAGGCTCATTATTAAAGCGAGCTAAATGGTAAAACACTTATTCCGCTTGAACCCAAAACACGCCATCACCGTCTAAGGCCGTAAACGTTTTGTGTAAATAATCGCTATCTGCTTGCGGGTTAAGGTCTGCAAACAATTCTGGGTGGATAAACTTTGCAATCGCTTCCACCGCAATAATATTGAATGGCGTATCATAATATTGCTGATAGAGCGCCAATACTTGCTTGTTTTTGAAAGCAGATAATGAACGAAATTTAGGACGTTCCATTAGCTTATTCAAACGAGCTAAAGACTTTTGTTTATCCCCCGTATAACCTAAGGGTACAGATGCGCTACCTTTGCGAGTGTTATCCTAATCTGCTGCCGTCATTAAATAGTAGTCTGGATTGCTGTGGATCAGTTGTTCTTCACTGATTTCCCCACCCATTCCAATACTGAACCATTGTGAGCCAAGGTTATTACCCCCTGCAGTTTCAACAAACTCACCGAAATTACCATTACCGAACGTTTTACAACAATAATCTTCCCCTTGGATACCTGCAGCACGTTCAATAAAGACGCTTGGACGTTGTTCTTTGCTAAGTTTAGCCACTCTTGAACGGATTAAATCTAATTTTTGTTGGTAAAATTGATTAAATGCTTGCGCTTGTTGTTCCTCACCAAATACTTGGCCAAGTAATGTCATACTCGGCATAGTATTTTTCAGTGGGTATTGCCTAAAGTCGATAAAAACAACGGGTAAGCCACTTTTTTCCAATAATGATAAAGTGCCACTTTCTGTGAGTTTACTCTTTAAGCCAATATCAAAAATGAGTAAATCTGGCTGTGCAACCAACGCTTTCTCAACGCTAAAGTCCGTTGTATACGGGTTTGGGAAAACAGGAATTTTACTTAATTCTGGGAATTTTTTGCTATAAGCCACACTCAGGTCAGGCGCTTTTTTTATTAGCGCATCATCCCAAGCAATAATCCCTTTTAGTGGATCTTGTGGATGTAATATATTCAGCGCAACCAAGACACGGCTATCTGCCAACATCACTCGAGATACCGGCACATTGACGGTTACGTCCCTATCCGCAATATCCTTCACCGTGATAGGTGCAGATAAGCTACTAGTCGAAAATAGTAGGCTCACCGCACTAAAAATAAGCACGAATTTTTCGATAAACCTTCTCATTATCATTGTTCTGCCTTGTATTGATTAAAATTTTACGGATGCTTGAACATAGTAAGTTCTTGGCTGCCCCACGTAGATACCATAATTATTATCTGTAGAACGGGTAAAATAGGTTTGATCAAAAAGATTTTTAATGCCAGCAGATAGCGTTAAATCAGACAAACTTTTGCCAAAATGGTACTCGCCTCGTGCATCCCACACCATGTAGCCAGGGATTGTTCCATATCGACCATCTGCACTGGGTTTTGTAACATAGTGGCTTGATGTTCCAGGCGATTCTTGGGTAGATTGCGCATAAGTATTTAAGTTCCATACCCAATTACCATTTTCATAACGGCTACCTGCGGTAAAGACTTGCCGTGAATAAAACGGTAAATCCTTATGAGCGAAATCACCTTTTTTACTTACCGCTTTAGTGTAGGTATAAGTACTGTACACGCTAACACCCTCCAATTTATCGCTCAGCTCAGACAAGTTATATCTTGCTGCCAACTCCACACCTTGATGAGTTGTGGCGCCTAGATTTGTCCAACCTGTTGTATTCTCAACGTAAAGTAATTGGTCATCGAAATCGATATAGAATAATGTCGCTTCAAGAGATAGCGCAGTATTATCGTATTTAGTCCCTACTTCATAGTTATGTGCTTTTTCTGCACTTAACCCATTTGCGGGTGAATTCCCTATCCCTTTAGTGTTCAACTGAAAATACTGCAAACTGCCAAACGACGTACTGGCATTGGCAAACAGTTTCCATTCATCATCAATATGATAGATCACTGCCAGTGCAGGAAGGGGTTCGCTATATCGCTTACTTCTGTTTTGGTTTTTAAAACTGTCATTTAAATGAATATTAATGTTCTCATAGCGGATCCCTGGGATCACAGTCCAGTTACCAACATCAATGGTATCATCAAGATAAATAGCATGGGCTTCTGTTCCACCCGATGTGTGTTGGTAATAATCATTAGTACTCGGCCGCGAACTTTGAGTGCCAGCTTGGTACCAATTTGAGCGGTAAGCTTTTTCGTCTGCGGTTTCATTTAAATAACGGTATCCCACTGTTATTTCATGTGAAATATCATTAAAACGGAATAATTGTGAATAACTCGGTTCAATTGCATACGCTGTATAGTGACGAGGGTAAGAAACTAGCCGTCTTTCATTCGCTTTATCTTTATGGTCACTTTCTATGTAACTACCCCGATAACTTTTACTAAACCATGTCATTAACTCAAATTGTTTATCATCTTCTTCATGTTTATATTTCAATGACATATCTTGTCGATTTCCTTCAAAACGGTCATAAGGCCGCGTTGATTGGAATGGGTCAGCATTATATTGCGCTTGAGTTAACCCCCCAGGCATACCTGACATTGCATGATAATAATGAAAATTCGCCAGTAACTCGTCGTTATCTGTTATGGCATAACGTGTTTTTAAAATCAGGTCATCAATATCTGTATTATCATTGCTTTTACGGTAGCCTTGTCCATGTAACCCTGAGTACAGCAATAGCGCTCCCGCTGAATCATCGGCTTTTGAGCCCCCTACAGACGCATCCACCAGCGTCTTTAACCCACCCGTTTTAGCCCCTTGAGTTTGCAATGAAACACCACCAGAAAAGTCTTTAGGGATAGTCTTAGTCACAAAGTTAATGACACCTCCCACGTTTTGAGGCCCATAACGTACAGAAGCCCCTCCACGGATCACATCAATAGATTCAATACTTCCTAGTGATAATGGAGACATAGATAACTGAGGTTGACCATATGGTGCAGCCGCTAAAGGCATACCGTCGAGTAAAATCGTTGAACGTGGTGACAGCCGTGATGTTAACCCGCGAACCCCAACATTCAAGGAAACATCGGACCCGCCTGTCCCGTTACTTTCGCGCACCTGCACACCCGGTATTCCTTTCAATGCGTCGGCAATAGTTTCACTGCCAGATTCTTTGATTTGCTGTTGATTTCTTACTGTCCGAGCACCTGGGTGATTAAATACCACCTCACTATCTTCCGTATTTTCAAGCCAGTTGCCTGTAACTGTAATCTGATCATTTTTTGAATTCTCTGCAGCAAATACATGATAAGGCGCTAATGCCGCTGAAATTGCTAATGAAATGAGTAGCTTGCTAGTTTTTAAATTCATAAGAAATAAACAGTAAAAGAGATTAAGAGGGATAATGATAATTATAATCATTACAAATAATCAACTTAATTTACTATTTATTTTGAAATTATATTCGCTTAATCCCTTATTATATAAAGGGTTATTGATTTATTTAGAGTGTAGAGAACTAAAAAACCGAGGGAGATCCCTCGGTTCACATTATTGGTAAACATTATATAATTAGAGGCGAATATCATTTTGTCTCTAAAGGAATTAACCGCCTAGAGAGAAAAATACCACTCGGCCAACACCTTCACCCGCAAAAATACAGAGCGTTGCAAGTGACATGACGAATGTTGCATTTACAGTGTGTCCCTTTTTTTGGCACAGTAAACGGCCCGCAAATACGATACCTAGTGCAACAAGTATGACCCTAACAATACTTAAGTTCACTAAGCCATCTGGGAGTTCACGCGGCGTCATTCCCATATAAACAGGCTCTCCTATGTTTCCTAGAAGAGATAACGCGCCCAATAGCATCAGTAAGATCCCAATAACGCCGATACCTAATGCAATTTTAACCACTCGTTTTAATTGCTCTTCTTTACCATCGCGGCGCAAAGAACCTACAAGTAATAATGCGGCTACCACACCACCCAGTAATAATACTGCACCAAAGAAACTGGCGTAGGTAAATAAACCATTCCATAGGTTAAACAAGGTGTTAGCATATAAGGCTGACATTGCATACATATAGATGATACCGGCTAACGCACTAAGCAACAGTAGCAGCGCATTCGCTTTTTGCTTAAGCAATAACAGAGCAACACTGAAAAATAGTAGCCCCATGTAAATTGCCGTTGCCCACACTTCACGGCTCATCCATGAAGTAGACACATGCAGCATGGTATAAAACATGTGTAACGGGTTACCCATATGAAATAATGAACCTAGCAACCCAACACAACCCAACACAAAACTTGCTAAAATAGGCAGTTTGATAAACTGGACGCTTTGTTGGTTATTTCCGCCTTCAAGCACACGAAAATAGCAGACTAATGAGACGAGCAAGCACCCCACAGAAGCTTGCATAAATAAGGTGAAAATCACCAATGGAAATTCATGCATGATAATTCTCCTTATCCTTTTGTACCGACAACAAGGTTCGGTTTGGTAATACTTGAACTAGGTAACCCTGCGATATCCGCATTTGTGCCATACTTTTTACGTAATTCGCTAATAAGGCCAAACTCAATCGCACGCATAGGGCAAGAATCAACACACATTGGATTTCCGCCTTTTTCACGTAGGTCAATGCAAGTGTCACACTTGGTCATCATACCAATACTGGCATCGAACTGAGGCGCCTCGTATGGACAAGCCCATGTGCAATAACGACAACCAACACATTTATCATGGTCGACTAATACAACCCCATCTTCTTCTCGCTTGTGCATTGCAGTAGTAGGGCAATGGCTGACACATTGCGGGTCATCACAATGGTTACAGGCAATAGACAAGTGCCAAGTCCGAGGACGTGGATACTCCCCCACTTCAATATCATACACACGACGAAAGTTGCGTCCGACCTCAAGGTCATTTTTGTCTTTACATGCAACAACACAGGTTTTACAACCAATGCAAGTGGCAACATTAATATAAAATCCGACTTGTTTATCCATTTCTCATTGCCCCCTAAAATATAATACGCTGTGGAATTGCAGCATCTGGAACTAACTGGTCACCATGCCATTTTTCGATATTACATAGCATCGTATTCCACCCTGATGTACCCAGCCCTGTCGGGACTTGAATGGTTAGCGTATTGTCGGCTCCCGCCATATCTATCCCTGTTTTTTCATCAACATTTGTCCAACTACCGTGTGGTAACGCCACAACACCAGGTTTCATCGTCTGTGTCACCAACGCAGGACGTACAATCTTCCCTTGTGGGCTCGTGATCAGAACAGTTTCACCGTGCTTAATACCTAAACGTTTTGCATCGGAGGCATTGATATAAATTGGGCTTGGCCATTGTTCACGTAGCCAAGGCACATTATCAAGCGTACTGTGAGAGCGGCGTAAGTAGTGTGGATTATAGATTTGGAATGGATAATCCCCTTTTTCCTTCTTCGAGAAATCACTAAAACTTGCCTCATAACCGCTTGCAGACGGAATATATTCAGGAATTGGTGGTAATTTCGTCCAGCCACATTCATCCGCTTTTTCGACTAATGTTTGGCAGTAAATTTCAAATTTTCCACTTGGTGTTGGTCGTGGATTGGCCTGAGGGTCACGAATAAAATCTTCATAGGCAATATAACCATAGTTATCATCAGAGGAGCGCTCTACTTGGTATTTCCCAACAGTAAGGAATTCATTGAGGGTGATCCTGCCTTGCTGCGGCTTACCTGTTACTTGCCATTCATCAATATCCGCTTGGGTAATTGTTATTAGTGGCTCAGTTGTCTTACCATCTTCACCAATAATTGTTGCACCATTAAGTTTATTGAAGAATTGTTGCTTTTCTGAAATAGGAAAAACTTCATCGACATTAATACCAAGACGTTTACCTATTTCTTTGGCGATCCACTGGTCACTTTTTGCTTCATAAAGTGGTGGTGTTACATTCACCGCAGCTATAATAACTTCGCGGTTACTTGGATTTAATATGGTTCCTTCACGTTCCCACTCCGTAGTTACGGGTAAGACGATATCCGAATATTTCGCACAAGTATGTGGAACATAGGCCGCAGTCACAACCAACTCTATATCTTTACGATAAGCTTCAACGCTTTGCGAAATATTGGCTCGTGTCTGTAACGTGGCATTAAAAGGATGAATGATCATTTGAATGTTAGCATTCACATCACCAACACCACGTTGACGGAATTTTTTCTCTAACAACGCACGATTCAGTTCGTTATGGTTAATTTTCAAACTCACTGGGTTTGGCACAGAAGGTAAGCCACTCGCTCCTGCCATGACTAAACGAGTTCCATTGTTCCCCGCAGCATAGTGGCAGCTTACGCCAGTCATACGGCCCGGTCTCCCCATATGGCCAGTCATAAAGCCTAATGTTGAGAATGCTTGTACCCATCCTTCGCCATTATGAATTCGAGCAGGCGCCCAACCAGTAAGCAATGCAACTCGATTGGTACCACCGATTTCACGCGCTAATGTGCGAATGTCGCTAGCTGACAAGCCGCAAATATTAGAGGCCCACTCTGGCGTTTTTGGCTCTCCCGTATAAGTACCTAACAAATAATCTTTGAAGTTCCCTTTTGGATCTGCACCTGCTGGCATATTATTTTCATCAAAACCAACCGTACAACGACGCAGGAAATCCCAATCAATCAATGGGTTGTCAGGATTGTCCATTTCTAATAACGCAGACATAATACCCAGAGCTAAAGCATGGTCAGTACCTGGGTTGATAGGGTACCAATCTGCATCCATTAATTCCGCTGTAGTCGTATAACTTGGGTCAATACTAATAAAGCGCGCTCCCGCTTTTTTCGCTTGATAGTAATTATAGGTTGGGCTGCCTGGGCTACTCCATGCAGGGTTTGCTCCCCACATCACAATTAACTGGGAGTTACGCATATCAAAACGGTCATTGGTACCAAAGGTATAAAACCCTTCAAGTAATCCTAAATGAGCTGGTGTTTCAAACCATGCGCCCCATGAGGTTGTTCCCCAATCGCCAACAAATCCCCCTGCTTTTGCATAAACGCTTTGGATTTCAACACCGTTACCGCCGGTGATCCAAATAGATTCTTGACCATATTTTTCTTTAATACGTTTCGATTCTGATGCCACAATATCTAATGCTTCATCCCAACTGATGCGCACCCATTGGTCTCGTCCTCGTAAGCTTTTATCCCCACCACCGGGAGCCCAGCCTTTACGCTTCATTGGATATTTCAACCGATCCGCGCCAAAGACTTGTTTACGTTGTGAACGTCCACGCAAACAACCTCGTTGTTGTGGGAAATCAGGGGAGTCTGCAACCACATCATCGGTTTTTTGCCTAACAACGACGCCATCAACCACCAATGCTTTATTAACACAGCGACCACCACAGTTGTGCCAACAGGCCACGGGTTTCCATTTTCCTTGGGTGACTGCGTCAGTGGCTTGCACAACCGCTTTTTCTTCCTCTGGTGTTGCCGCATGTAATTGCTTACTCAGCGGTAACGTAGCCATCACTGATGCCGCTGATGTCCATGCTATAAATGAACGGCGACTTAAGGCTATTTTCTGTCTTTCTGACATTGCTTCTACCTCTTCATTTTGTTTTATTATTATAAATTGACTAATTCATTGATTTTTTTAATATCATTACGTAAAAAAAGCTCAAGTAATGAACTTAATTGACGATAAAATACTGTTTCTGCGTGGTTATGCATTGAACGGCAAAATGGCGTTATAAAAGCCAATAAATGGGTATTCAAGAATGTTGCAGACCCGAGTAATAACGCGTTCACTTTGGGCCAATCAACAGGGCCTGTTTCGCTGTCAATAAGCTCAGTAATGCGCAGACTTAAATGCCACATAAAATCTAACTCATAGCCAATATGGTCAGCGGCTTCCATATCACCTTCTGGCAAATAAACGTCATACTGTTCATAAAAAGACTTTACTGCTAACGTACTTTCTTGAAATAGCAGTTTGTCACGAGACACATAAGTCGATTCCCATGGCGATGCTGGCGGGGCTTCTGGGCCTATAAACAAGCGAGTAAAGTCCCAATGCAAATTTTCGAAATCATCGTTGTTAGCTTGTAACTGCCTCGTATTTAAGTCTTTATGCATGTCATTTATCGCGTTTTTCATCGCGGGTAATGCATCATCACAGGGAAATAACAGTAACCCCGAGTCTCTCAAATAATTTAATAGCTCAGGCGTTGGTTCTTCCATAAACAAACGTCGTAGTACGTCATAAGCAAATTGACGTGCATACAGAAAATCTACAATTTGGTCATCATTCGTCATAAATATTTCCCTGCAGGTCTGTCAGTAAAAATTCAGTGGGTGTTGTAAGCTCAATTCGGATTTCTTTAATTAAAGGATTTCCCTGTTCATCGGGTTCAATAATGTGGGAGGTCACTGCGATAGGTAGTTTGCCTAGCGGGGTTAATAAGCCTATTGCCTCAGGATTAAACTGCAAAAATCCATGTAGCAATTCTTGATGATAAGAAACACCAGCGTTTTTCAGTAAAACTGCCACCTTTTCACAATCATCACCAAAGACTTTGGCACTTTTAAAAAAATAATCCCGAGAAGAGAAAAAATAATGCTTTCCTATTATGTGTTCATTGTTTTCAAAAAAAGCATTGCTTTGGTACACCTGCCCAGTATGTTTATTTTCTAAAGAGCAGTAATGCACCCCGAGAGACAATTGATTTTCTAGTGCGAATTTGAGAACTCGAAGGCAAGCTAACTCACTCTGTGCAACAGCTAATCCACCTGCATACCAATAGTTGTAATACACCTCATAAGGTGGATTTTTAAGTTTGAATCCTCGAGATTGATAGGCTTCACTATTTGTTAACGGGAAACAAAACTCTAATAAATTGATACCATCAATTCCAATATCATCAAGCTGAGTAAGCAACTGATACATTTGCTGCTCTGTTCCGGGGATAACAGGCATCTCCACCATGACTGAGGGAAAAATTTCACGCGCTAATGCGATACGGTGTAAAACTTTGGTGATCCGTTCTGTAGGATCATCAATTTTGATACTAAAGCGGATTTCTTGTAGACCTGCTTTCGCTAAAGCTAATGCGGTATTACGGTCTAATGGGTCACCGGCTGTATATAACCGGCTATGAGCCTGAGGTAATTTTTGTTGGACTGCTTGGAAAAATGCGATACTTTCTTGGCGAAAAAGTAGAGGCTCTCCCCCGGTTAGTGCGATATGGGTGAGTGGGTAACCTTGCTCTGCGATTGTGTCAACTTCACCAACAGCATCACGCATTTCCTGTTGAAATTCCTGATAATTCTCTTGGTTTGGGTTAAAACAAAAGTAACAATCACGATGGCATTTCAAGGATAAAAATGTGGTGTGGCTCCCTTCCCCTGTGCGGCATTGCACACAAGCACTTGATAACCAATTACAATGTATACTTTTTCCATTGTTCGCAAAAATTGCGCCTTTACTTTTTATATCTCGTTTGAGTTGGTCAATCTCACGTTGCTGTTCAAAAGGGGCTTCAAAATTGAGGCCATATTCTATGATTGCTTGCTGTGTTTGCTGTTCAATATCTAAATAGCGGATAGCATAACGCTTAAATTTTTGATTATTTACTGTAGATATTGTTCTATCAGTAATAGGATAAATCATAAATTTTCCTTCGATTTATACGAAAATAGTTCCTATTATTCGGTGAATTTTCAATTAAGCTCAGGATGCAAATAATCAACTAATAAACGGGTATGATAGTACCAATGACAATTAGAAATAGGCTTATAAGTGCGTACATTATTATTGATTAAATTGAAAATATTTTTTAAATAAGAAATATTCACATTATTTATTTTAATTTTGTATTATTAACAGTATAAGTAATTAACGTGAAATGATGTTGCGCAGGATCAAAAAAACTTCCCTTTCATTATTTACATATCAACTAATTAGCTAACCTTTCCAGCATCCCCCCAACGGGTACACTGCAGTGCTGTGAACAGATGAGAATTATCTCATTAAATAAACAAAGCGTTATATAAAAATAAAATAAAAAATTGGGTGACAATCTAAAAAAGAGAGTCAAAATAATCCATTAATATTAAAAATAACGAAATAATATTTCAATTTGTAAGATTGAAATTCAAAAATTTATTATCTATTCATTTTTGTATTATTTAATTGTTTTTCTCTTATAAAAAAATTATTTCTAATAAATAAAACGGAGTCTCTCTTCTCATCAGAGCGGCAAAGCATAAGTGACCTTCACCGTTTCCATTGGCACCTCCGTCTTAATACTCTGAATACTGCTAATCTGTGTCAAATGGTCTGCATGAAAACGGCGATAAGAAGCTAAGTCTTGTGTCACAATACGGATCAATGCATCACATTCCCCTGCCATTAAATGGCATTCTACGACTTCAGGCATCAGTTTAATGTCTTCAACGAACTGGTTGATGGTCTTAGCATCTTGTGTTTTAAACCAAATACGTGCAAATAAAGAAAGACCCGCTCCAATTTTACTTCCATCCAACACGGCCACATAACTCTTGATAACCCCAGCCTCTTCGAGCAATTTCACGCGACGTAAGCAAGGAGACGGAGAAAGGCCGACCTCTTTCGCTAATTCAATATTCTGAATTTTTCCATCTCTTTGTAAAGCTTGTAAGATACGTCTATCAATAGCATCCAATTTTAGTTCACTTTTCTTCATTGAAATTCAAACTCAACTTTATATTAATTAATGATATTAAATACCAATTTTTGTTTATTTTAAAGCAATAAAAAAACCCAATATCATTGGATTATCGCTATACTTTTATCGCTACTGGCCAGTTGCGTGAAATAATGATGAACAACAATGAGGAATTAAAATGGAGTTACAGACCTTACTCTTATTCAGCGCAACCGTCATTCCTTTGGTATGCACGCCAGGCCCAGATATTCTGTTTATTTCTGCACAAGGGTTATCGGGAGGAACCTCTGCGGCCTTGAAAGCTAATTTAGGTATTATACTGGGCTATGGCGCACATGCGATCCTAGCTGCGCTTGGTTTAGCGGCGATTGTTGCAGCTTCCCCCCTGATTTTCTACACCATCAAATGGGTTGGCGTCGCTTATGTCACTTATCTTGCTGTTCGTATGATATTATCTGCGATGAAAGCCGGTGAGCTAAGAATCCAAGCTGTGTCAACAACAGCGGTAATAGGTAAAGCCTTTCTAACTAGCTTCCTTAACCCTAAAGGGTTACTGGTGTATTTCGCTATTTTACCAAACTTCATTAAACTGACAGAAAGTGTCGCTGTTCAATCCTTGATACTTTCAGCCACTTTTATACTTTCGTGTGTCGTGATCTACGGCGTGATAGGTGCATTATTTGCATCCATGCATAATAAGCGTGCTTATAATGATAAAAAACGCCGTATAACTGAAGGTGTTGCGGGTGGCATGCTAACATTAGCGGCGATTGGTTTAGCAACCAGTTAGCGAGGTAATAATTCAATCCAGATCAACTTGCTATCGGTACTAAGTGGTTTAATCTCTCCTTCACCGATATCAGGTAGCCACCACGCACCTTGTCCTTGGGCCAAAAGGTGGCAATTTGCACCTGAAATATCCCACTCGCCATTGAGTACGTAGACTAATCCCGCTTGGTTGGCGGGTAATTTATAATCTTCAGTGATGAAATAACTTTTAGCCACCCACCTGTCATCTCTAAAAATAAAATTCATTAACTTAACCGATGGCTGTAAGACTTTTATTGCACAAAATTGCTGAGCTGAGAATTGAACATGATCACCAACGCGTTCAAGTCGGCACTCAAACGCTTTTGTATCAGTTAAAAGAAGCGGCTGATCATTCAATAACACCACCAACCTTTCACCTTCTGCATAGCGCTTTAAATGGCTATCTTGCTCAATGGTGGCAATACTTGCGCGTAATGAATAGTCTGATGCAACAGGCCAGCAGAATACTTCTTGGCTTGCCCCCGCACCATCATACCAATTCAGGATAGGTAACTCCTTTATATCAAAACATTTTATTTTCACATTACCTCCCACCTGTTGCTGCTAATTCATTTAATTTGATACTTAGATTCGCAAAGTTAATCTTTCTAGGCAATGAATTAGCAACGATAATGTGACTAATCACGCCTCTCATTGATTAAAAAGTGACATAAACGGCCTAACGTTTTCATTGCTTCTTCCACCCTCTCATTCCATGTGAACGATGCATTAAGGCGAAATGCATGATTAAACTGGTCGCTTGTGGAAAACATACTCCCAGGCGCGATGCTGATCCCCTCTTTTAATGCGAGCTGATATAAACGAATAGCATTAAATGGCGGCTCAAATTCCAACCATAAAAAATACCCACCTTTTGGTGTATTCACTTTTACTGATGAAGGCATGTATTTTGCTATTGCACTCAACATTTGATGCTGACGTTGTTCCATCGTTAAACGCAGTTTACGCAGGTGGCTGTCATATCCCCCTAATGACAAGTATTCCGCAATAGCTAATTGCGTGGGAACGCTGGCAGAAACGGTGCTCATCATTTGTAAATGTTGAATTTTTGTCGCATGTTGGCCTGCTGCAACCCAACCAACTCGGTACCCCGGCGCTAAACATTTCGAAAATGAAGAGCAATGAAAGAAATTACCTTTGGTGTCTAGCCCCTTGGCAGGTATTGGTTGTTTGCTACCAAAATAAAGTTCCCCATAGACGTCGTCTTCAATTAAAGCAATTTGATGTTTATTAAGGATATCTACCAGACGCCTTTTATTCGTTTGCGGCATCGTTCCGCCTAATGGATTTTGATAATGCGTCATTAGCCAACAGGCTTTAATCGGATATTTGTTCACAATATCCTCTAATGCATCAAGGTCAATCCCAAATAGTGGGTCTGTTTTAATGGCTATCGCCTTAAGTTTTAACCGTTCAATTGCTTGCAGTGAACCATAAAATGCAGGTGATTCGATAACCACCCAATCCCCTGGCTGAGTCACTGATTGTAAACTCAGAACCAAAGATTCCATTGCCCCAGCAGTAATAACGATTTCATCGGGCGCGACATGGATCCCTTGAGTTGCATAGCGTTGAGCAATGTTACGACGCAGTTGCTCATTACCGGGCGGCAAGTTAGCCGGTGTATTAAATTTAGATAAACGCCTAGCAACAGATGCGAGTGATTTCGCGAGTTTTGGATCATCCAACAAAGCTGGCTCTGGAAATGCGGAGCCAAATGGGATAATATTCGGGTCCTTACAAGCCTGTAGGACACCAAAAATAGAGGCGTTAATCTCTACATTTTCATTCAAATGTAGTCCTTTTCCTCCTTTTGCGGCAGCAAATGCGTTATTGCGGTTTGCCACGTAATACCCTGATTGCGGTCGAGCAACGACCCATCCTTGGCTTTCAAGCAGCTGGTATGCTTGCACGACAGTCATTAAGCTTAAACCTGACTGTTTAACACTTTCCCTCAATGAAGGTAATCTGTCGCCCACTTGCCAGATATTGTCTTCAATTTGCTGACGAATTTGCGCTGCTAATTGTTCGTATCTCGTCATAGCCGCCTCAACTGTTATAGTTAATATCCCAATAATTGTTACTATTATAGTTTATCGTCTCATGTTCTACTTATCCACACATTCACCTGACTTTTTTTTAACTATAAGCACAAAACATTTTTCGTTGGATTGCGGTTATTTTGCACTCCATTTGTGAGCAATTCCTTTTGCTAAGGATCAGCGCATCAATTGCTCTCATCAGAACGTTAAATATTGCGTGCCATTAACATATCCACTCAGGGGTCAATATGTTTGGACTAACTGCGCTGGAACTTGCCCGTATACAATTTGCGTTTACGGTCTCGTTTCATATTATTTTTCCCGCCATTACTATTGGGCTAGCAAGTTACCTTGCGGTGCTACAAGGTTTATGGCTTAAAACTCGTGATGAAGACTATATAAAACTGTTCCATTTTTGGTCAAAAGTTTTTGCAGTTAACTTCGGAATGGGGGTTGTTTCTGGTTTGGTCATGGCATACCAATTCGGCACTAACTGGAGCTTTTTCTCAGACTTTGCCGGGGGTATTACAGGGCCGCTACTCACTTATGAAGTGCTTACCGCGTTCTTCTTAGAAGCCGGTTTCCTTGGTGTCATGCTGTTTGGCATGAACCGAGTGGGTGAAAAACTACACTTTTTTGCCACCTGTATGGTTGCATTAGGTACCATCATTTCCACCTTCTGGATTTTGGCATCTAACAGTTTTATGCAAACACCGCAAGGTTTCGAAATCATCGATGGTCGTATTGTCCCCGTTGATTGGTTGGCCGTCATTTTCAACCCATCGTTCCCTTACCGTTTATTGCATATGACCACCGCAGCATTCCTTGCAGCGGCATTTTTTATTGGTGCATCTGCGGCTTGGCACTTGCTCAAAGGCAACAAGTCCAGCGCCATGAAAAAAATGTTTTCCATGTCCTTGTGGTTGATTTTGCTCTTAGCCCCTGTTCAAGCTTTAATTGGGGATGCTCATGGCCTAAATACACTTAAACATCAACCCGTTAAAGTCGCCGCAATGGAAGGACACTGGGAAAACAAACCCGGAGAAGCCACTCCACTTATCTTGTTTGGTATTCCAAACCAAGAAAAAGAAAAAACCGAATTCGCTATCGAAATTCCTTATTTAGCAAGTCTGATTTTAACCCACAGCATCGACAAACAAGTCCCTGCGTTAAAAGAATATGCCCCAGAAGATAGGCCTAACGTGTTTATGGTCTTTTGGTCATTCCGTGTGATGGTTGGGCTCGGTTTGTTGATGATAGCAGCTGGAGTCTGGGGTTTATGGCTGCGTTATCGTAAAAACCTTTATGAGTCGAAAACATTCTTACGCTTTATGTTTTTAATGGCACCTTCTGGGTTGATCGCCATCCTCGCAGGTTGGTTTACCACCGAAATAGGCCGTCAACCATGGGTGGTTTACGGGCTACAAAGAACCTCTGATGCGGTCAGTGCACATGGTGAAATGCACATGAGCATCAGCTTGATCGCCTTTTTTGTCGTATATGGTGGTGTATTCGGGATTGGCTATATGTACATGATGAAATTAATTCGTAAAGGTATCGCGGAGGACGCAGCTCATGGGCATTGATTTACCTCTCATTTGGTTTGTCATCATCGTATTTAGTATGTTGATGTATATTGTTATGGATGGGTTCGATTTAGGTATTGGGATCCTTTACCCTGCGCTAAAGGACAGCCAAGACCGTGATCTCATGATGAACAGCGTTGCCCCTGTATGGGATGGCAATGAAACTTGGTTAGTTTTAGGTGGGGCAGCTCTATTTGGTGCTTTCCCTCTCGCTTATGCAATTGTTCTTGATGCATTATCAATCCCATTAACTTTCATGTTGTTAGCCTTGATTTTCCGCGGGGTCGCCTTTGAATTTCGCTTTAGAGCGGATGAATCACACCGTCGTCATTGGGACCATGCCTTTATTTGGGGCTCGATTTTCGCCACCTTTGTTCAAGGTGTCGTCGTGGGTGCCTTTATCCAAGGTTTCCATGTGGAAAACCGTGTTTACATGGGTGGTTATTTCGATTGGTTCGCACCTTTCCCACTGTTTTGCGGATTTGGCCTCGTAGTTGCTTATGCGCTATTAGCGTGTGGTTGGCTGATCATGAAAACGGAGGGACACTTACGTAGCACGATGTATCGTGTCCTACGGCCATTAACATTACTGATGTTAGCGGTAATTGCGGTGATCAGTTTCTGGACTCCAATGTTAAATGACGCAGTCTTTGAGCGTTGGTTCTCACTACCAAACCTGTTCTTCTTCTTACCCGTTCCATTACTGGTATTAGGCTGCACTTGGTTGATCCTAAAAAGTGCTAAGCGCCAACGGTTCGATAGCGTGCCATTCTTAGCAGCTTTAATGTTAATTTTCCTTGGGTTTACGGGTTTAGGCATCAGTATTTGGCCGACACTCATCCCACCCGCTGTCAGTTTCCGTGATGCCGCAGGCCCACCCGAAAGTTTAGGCTTTATGTTAGTTGGTGCGTTATTCATTATTCCTGTTATTTTGGTTTATACCTATTGGAGTTACTATGTATTCAGAGGAAAAATCACCCCAGAGCAAGGCTACCACTGATAACGTGAGTACCTCTCCTTGGTGGAAAAAACTCGGTTGGATGGCTATCATCTGGTTCGGAAGTGTACTTGCATTGTTTGCATTTTCGTCAGTATTCAAATTGATGATGACCGCCGCTGGAATGAAAGTGAAGTAATTTACCTTTCGATATGCCGTAGACTAAAAGTCATACGGCATTTTTATTAAAATCAACAACTCATCACTGTAAATTGCCTCCCTACTGTTGAAAACCTTTCTGTATAAATATCCTCTTCCAATCGCTCACTAGCTGTTGCAACTTACAAAGTTATTCATGATAATGATAATAATTACCATATAATAAAATTATCATTAATAAAGGAGATCGTCCGTGGCCACTGAACAACCTGTTGAAAAAAACATCTACCGCCCGGCTCCACCACAGCTCATTCAAGTCAAATCCATTACCGATATCAGCCCATCTATTCGCAGCATTACTTTCACCGGTGAAAAACTCAATACATACCCAACTGATTGTGAAGGTGGGCACCTGAAAATATTTTTAGCCCCTGATTTAAGCAGCCAGCCCGCACTCCCTATCCTAAGTAAAGAAGGCCGTAGCTGGCCAGAAGACAAACCTCGCCCATTTGTTCGTACCTATACGGTCAGAGCCATCCGCCCAGAGGTTAGCGAGATTGATATTGAATTTGCTATGCATGATGGAACAACTGGCCCTGCATACCTATTTGCTCGTGATGCAAAACCCGGAAATTGGATGGGTATTACCAACCCTGGTGGCCCAGACCCATTATTGCCTGCCAGACAACATTATTTCATGGCCGGTGATTCAAGCTCGCTACCCGCTATCGCTGCATTATTAGAAAAAATGCCAGCAACTGCCCAAGGTAAAGTCGTGCTACGGTTAGATACCCCAAAAGATGTGCGTGAGCTGAGAAAACCTGAACACGTTGACGTAATTTGGATCTGTGGTGATATCAGCAAAACAGCAGAGTTAATTAGCACGTTTAAGTCTTGGGAGATCCCAAACAGCGACTGCGCTTTCTGGATTGCGGGTGAAGACCAAATTATTCGTGATTTACGTCGTTATATTCGTCGTGAAAAAGGTTTTGGCCGTGATGATATCTATGCGATCCCCTATTGGCGATATGGCTATGATGAAGAAGGTTACCATCATGAGCGCCATGCTGTAATGGATAACCCTGACGATTAACTTCAATTTAAATATTTAGTTCGCTTATTGGTCTATAAATGCTAATAAGCGAACTTATTTCCTGATTTCTCATGCCTTCATCAAGTTATTAGCCATTATTTTCCCCAACAATAAACTCCCTAAAATACTTTTCACATCACCATTTGTTATGTTATAACATAATGGTTTTTTTTATAATCTTTATATTCACTACAAAAATAGGAAAACCACTGTGTACAAAATGGCAATTTTAAAAACGAGTCTTTATATTGCATTAGCGCTCACTAGCTATACCGCTGTTGCTCATGGTTCACATAGTCACTCCCATCCACAATCAGAGAAAGCGCTACAAGCTTCAAAAGGGATTTTTGACGATGCTGACGTCAAGGATAGGTCTCTGAACGATTGGCAAGGCGTATGGGAATCTGTTAATCCATTACTATTAAATGGAAAACTTGATGAGGTTCTAGAAAGTAAGGCCAAGAAAAATAAAGACAAAACGGTTGAAGAGTATCGTGAATATTATAAAAAAGGCTATGCCACCGATGTTAACAGTATTGGCATTGAAAATGATGTTATTGAATTTACCCAAAACGGGAACGTAAGCAGCTGTAAATATGACTACGCGGGTTACAAAATTCTTCATTATACTTCAGGGAAAAAAGGCGTTCGTTACTTATTTGAATGCAAAGATACAAACTCAAAAGCACCTAAATTTATCCAATTTAGTGACCATATTATTGAGCCTCAGACTTCAGGGCATTTCCACCTGTATATGGGAAACGAATCTCAGGAAAAATTACTAAGCCAACTAGAAAATTGGCCAACCTATTACCCATACACCCTCACCGATGAGCAAATCGTACATGAAATGCTTTACCACTAATCAATTGTCTCTATAAAGATTTAACCTATGCCCTGCAAGCGAACGTAGGGCATAGGATTAATGAATGTCATAATCAGTCGTTATAAGCCAGCAATGCTTTATGGCACAATTGTGACCTCACACAATCCTCAATCGTAAAATTCACCATTGATACCATTTCATCACTGCTAAAGCGTTGTAATGCATCAGCCAACCCTGAGGATACACCATCCGGTAAATCACATTGAGTTACGTCGCCATTGACAATCACTGTCACATTTTCACCAAGCCGAGTTAAAAACATTTTCATTTGAGTGACGGTAACATTCTGAGCTTCATCTAATATTACGACGGCGTTTTCAAATGTACGACCTCGCATATAGGCAAATGGTGCAATTTCCACTTTGGCAATTTCAGGGCGCAAACAATATTGCAAAAAGGATGCTCCCAGCCTTTTCACCAATACGTCATAAACAGGGCGAAAGTAAGGTGCAAATTTTTCTGACATATCACCCGGTAAAAAACCGAGATCTTCCTCCGCTTGAAGAACGGGCCTTGTGACAATAATTTTATTGATATCTTTATGGATTAACGCATCAGCCGCCAGTGCAGTGCTGATATAGGTTTTACCGCACCCCGCTTCACCATTCGCAAAAATAAGTTGCTTATGTTTAATGGAATTAATATAGAGTTTTTGAGCTTCATTTCTTGGCAATATAGGGGATTCATCACGACGTTCTTTTGCCATACCGATAGCTTCAATGCCTGTATATTCAGCAAATGATGCGACGTTATTGATATCAAAACGACCTGAACGATCTTTACGAGATGAACGTTTCATTTCACGACGTGCCTTTGTAGCAGCTTTCTGTCTACTCATAGTATTAACCCTTCCCGGTATCAGTGATGTCAATTCAAATGACGGACTATTCCAAACAGAGAGGAGCTCCCTTCAAGCTCAAAGTTAATGGTCAAATATCGATTGTGGCTGTGACTTGGTGCCATAAGTCGGCTAATAAAAAAACCGGTTACCAATCTCACCATGGAAATTTCATGATGGAGTGATAACCGGCTTCGAATTCGTGTGAATAGACACGTATTTCCCATTAGTTTCTCCTGTAACAGCGATACTTCTAAACTAATGAATCTATATGACAGTGATATGACAAACTGCAATATTTTTTGTACCTTAATGAGCCCATGTTTTTATTGCAATTTTCATCTGCTTTAAATATAGCGTCATTTTTTTTAATAAGGCAACATTTTTCTAACAAAATTCTGAAAATTTATTCAACTCTTTGGTTATCTCGAATAAAAATAAAAAATAAAACCACAGTAATCAGTGAATTAACAACTGTGGTTTATCAGATAATTAGCGTGTTTTACAATTCCCCGCTAACTGAAAGCCTGCAGCTTTAGCCGCTTGTTCGTCCATGAAAATAACGGCATTTTTATCGGCGATGGTATTGAAACTAGGGCAATGTGAAAAGTGGTATTTGTTAGAATTACGATTACCTTTAATTTCAACCACATTTGACACTATCGGCTTATTTTTTATGGTTTGAGGCTGAGTTGAAAGTGAAACTGAGGAAATATTGACGCCTTCCGCACCATTTTTATGATTTAAACGCCACTTTTTTTCCCCTGTCACAAAGGGGTTATGATGTCCCATCACTTTAGCGATTCGATTATCACGTATGATTTCCCAAGGGGTTGGTGGGTATTGACTATCCCATGCCATCAATAGCTGTTGCTGTTGACGTGACATAGACAAGTTATAGCGGTCATGCATATAGAAATAGACTCTAGCCACCTGCCCTTTAGCTTCATCTCTTGGCTCAAAGACTCTTTCTTTGAAATCAACTCGACTACGGCACATTCCATACGGGTACGGTGTATTAGCAGATAATTGGCCAAAACTAAAATTGCTTCTATCACCATTCACCTCGCCAATAGAAGGTGCTAAATTATGCAAATTAGCTTCCATTTGGCCAAAAACAGGGTCACTAGATACACAGTTTTTTCGCCCGCCTTTTTGCCAACATTGCCGTTGATGACCAAATACCCATGCTGGAACAATATGTTCCCATTCAATACGTTCAGCTCGGTTCTGCTGTTTACGCACTTGGTAGCCGCAAGAGGCTAAATCAACTTTTCCCCCGCTTTTTCCTACCCACTCCCACTCGCATCCACAGTATATCGTCCCCTCACCTTGATGATTTTGGTCTGCATAAACCTGTGTTTTACTTAACACTTTAGCTTCAGTAAACGAATTTGGTGCGGAAAATGAAAAAGCGGAAAATATGAATAATAGAATCGAAAAAACGAATTGAGAATACTTGGACCTGCTAAATTGTTTCAAAATAACACCACTAATAAGAATATATGCAAAGAATTAATGTAAATACGTTAGTTTTTCCTCTAACACATTAATGTGCAAGAAGAAACATCACATATTCTAATCAAATAGTAGCATTAATGATATCAGCGATGACTCAATTTTATGTGTCACACCCACATCAGAATTTATGCAGCTTTAATAGAGCAGCTAACTCATATTAGTAAAAGTAAAGTCTGGCTTACACACATAACAGAAATACTAATAAACCATACCCGTAAAAATTATACGCTCGGTCTTTTGCGATATAGCCATAAACCAGGTAAAGAAATACCAATAGACAAGGCTCCAACAATAAACGACGCTTTTAAGAAATTTGTGACTAAGACCTCAACGAGTTCTGGGTCATAGCCATATTGCGATATTTTTACTACGGAAATCATTGCGATATAGGCACTAATACCTGGAAACATCGGGATCACTGCAGCGACAGTGAAGACTTTAGGATGGGCTAACCACCAACGTGACCACTGAATACCAATAATACCGATTAAAATTGCTGCGAGAAAACTTGCCCATTCAATTTGCAGCCCTAAAGCCATTAATACCATTCTAAAACCATAACCAATCGCACCTAATAAAGCGCAATATTTCAATGCTCTAACAGGGACATTAAATACCATCGCAAATCCAACCGCCGGTATAGCCGCTAATAACATTTTCTCACATAAGGAGAATAAAAATTCTATGCCCATTCTTTTAACCCCCAGACTGTCATTGCTAATACAACGCCAATGCAGGTAGCCAAAGTAAGGAGGCTCGCCATTGTCCAGCGCGCTAATCCAGTATTGACATGCCCTTTAAACATATCCGCGACTGCATTAATTAATGGAAAGCCTGGAACTAAAAGTAATACACTGGCAGCCATCGAAATTGTTTCTGTGACCGCCAAATACGGTATTTTTAGTAATAATCCGGAAACGGTTGTCGCAACAAACGCAGTAATACAAAAATTAATTAACGGGTTCATTTGGTGGGAGGTTAACACTTGCCGAACATACATTGCACAACCACTGGCTAAAAATGTAATAGCCGCACTCTCCCATCCCCCGCCATTCAATTTGCTGAAACAAGCGCAAGATAAAGCCACCATCAAAACCATTAACCATCGAGGATAACGTAATGGTTTAATCGATGATAATTTCTTTTGTAGTTGTTTTCGGTCTAGTAAATGGTGCTCAACTAAAATCACGGCATGCTGAACTTCAGTAACAACATGCATATTTATACCGCGGTCAATAATACGTCGCGTTGATGTTAAGCAACGGCCATCAATTATAGTGGTTAAAACTAATGAATTAGATGAAATAGCACTATCAACTTGGCTTGCTCCAAGCGCAATGCCCACACGGGTCGTCAATTGTTCGACAAGCATACTTTCAGCGCCATGTTGCAGTAACAATAAACCACACTCAATACAGAGCCGAGTTATTTCACGTTGCTGATTAACGGGATCATTTTGATCTATTTTTTGTTCATTTAATGCAGACTCTGCCATCTTGCCCCCAACATTGTGACAACCATTCAGATATTACCCTAAACATGGTAATCTTTATCAATATCATAAAGACAAATATCAGCTTAAATGATGATCTCTTTCAGGTAAATCTATGATTGAGGTGACGTGATTTAAACTATTTCAGTAAAATTTGTTATGTTACTTTCTTATTTGAAGACAAATAGCAGGATTAACCATTAATGAATAACCCTCTTACAGCTAAAACCCCAAAAGGCCGACGTCGTCAACAGGCTTTGATCTCTGCGGCAACTGAAATTTTTCTGCAATATGGGTTTGAAGGCGCAACTCTGGATATGATTATTGAACGAGCTGGGGGCTCTCGAACAACTTTATATAAAAACTTTGGTGATAAAGAAGGGTTATTTGCCGCTGTTATTGCATCTATGATTGATGATATTTTTCAGGAGCCTGATGAAAAAACGCCCCCACTAGATACGATTGAGTCCATACTTTCTTTTTATGGCTCTCGATTTTTATTGAATGTGCTTAAGCCTGAATCCATTGGGTTATACCGGTTAATTTTAGGTGAATACAACCGTTTCCCTGAAATAACGCACGCGTTTTTTGAACAAGGCCCAGTAAAAAGCTATCGCTTATTAACACAGAAATTGGCTTTGCTTCCTGACGTTAAGGTAGATGAAAAAACATTATTAAGTATTTCTTCACGTTATCTAGAAATGTTAAAAGCGGATGTCTTTATCACCACTTTTTGTATTGCTGATTTCAAGCCCAGCGATGAGTTTATTCAACAGCAAATTGCTATGTCAGTTGATATCATCGCCAGTTATATCCGTAAAATCAGTAAAAACACAGTCAACTAAGCTAAAACTGATTGGGCCTGCTCTTTTGCTGTTGTTCCATCCGCTGCGATTAAAACTTGGGGGCCATATAACGCAGATAGCATTGGTGCCATGCGTTCCATCTCCTCTTTATCTCGTCCATCCGGTTGCAGGGTAACAACTAGAGCGCGGCAATGTTGTTCCATCGCTTCTTTTGTGTCTTTCAACCAACGACGTACATATTTCATACTTTGCATATCTTCTGATGATGGTTTTTCTTTTTTAACCACTGGCGGGTATATCAAGACAAATTCATTTCTTCTCGCCAATAACATATCCATCTCTTCTAACCACAAACGTGTTTCATCCATAGTAGAGGGAAATATATTCATCTCACAGATCGGCCAATTTTCTGTTTTTATCATATTTTTATTCATCATAATCATCTCTTTCTTTATCATTATTTAAAGTGTACTTAAATGTACACTTTTACACTGTACTCAGTCAAGAATGATTATCATTTGTGTTTTGCAAATTATGCTATTGTCGTTAGTGACCAACAGGAATATTCTCAATATGTAGAAAAAACTTATCAGTTAAAAACATTCACGTGTTCGAATAGTGCGTTTTTGAATATGGGGTGTTATTCTGACGATATTATGAATTTTGAAAGCGAAAATACGATGAAAAAAACGATTCCAATTGCATTTAGTCTATTAATGGCTTTTACTGCATTTAATGCAAATGCAAGTGCAACCTGTGACACTTATTTCAAAGAAATGAACGACCTTGTTAAGCAAGCCGAAGAACAATATAAAGATGAAGCCAATGCAGGTGAACAAATTGCATTAATGAAGTCACAATTAGAAGAAGCAAAAAAGGCCCTTGCTAGCTACCCTGACGATGCACAAGAGCAAGCCTGTAGCCAAGCACTTAAGGCCATTGAGCAAGCCAAAGAAGCGGTTAAAACCCCTTAGATTTATTTGCTTTTAATAGACAAAAATAGCCTGCATTACCTTGCAGGCTATTTTTATTTTATCGAACGACAAGTACCGAGATCTTCGCATAGGATACAATCCCAGAAGCATTTGAACCTAATAAATGCGTTGAAATACTTGGGTTACGTGAGCCGATAACAATAAGGTCAGCATCAATTGCCTCAGCTTCCGATAAAACCTTATCTCTTGGTGAGCCAAACTCAACCTTATAAGAGATTTTATCTGATGGATAATCAATTTTTTCAATGATTTCTTTTAGCTGTTCTTCTGAACGCTCAAGGGCTTTTTTAGCAAATGAAGATAATAAATCATAATGATAACTGTAGCTCATTGAAAACCTTGAAACATCCGGCACTGAGTGAAACAAGTGAATTTTCGCATTTGAGATTTTTGCTAGATAAATAGCATGTTTTAATGCGTTATCTGTTAATACATCTTCAGATATATCCACGGGAACCAAAATTGTTTGATACATATGATGCCCCTTATTAATTGTGTTTACATTTTTATTCAAGTTGTATTGTTGTGTATTTTTACAACTTAGTTATTAGGCGTAGCGGGTGAATATTTTCCTTTTCATCTTTCAAAGTATAGTCTTACTACACTAAAAAAGCTGTGAAGCCCCTTACTATTACAACAAAAAATTATTCTTCTAAATGCCATTTATGCAAAATTCGATGAATGAAAGGCGTTACAATTAATCCAATACTGATAATAAAAACGCTTTGTAAAAATAAACCATAAATAGCGATAAAGAAACGACCTCCTCGAGTAATCGGAGAAGGCTCAATAGCTTGCCCACTCAACATTGACAAGGCATTAAGCATCGACTCAACAACTGAGTGGCCTTCAATAAAATAAAAGCCGATGATACCGGGTAATAACCCAAGAAAAAAGATCAACAGCCCGAGTAAATAAAAACGCAAAACTCTCAGAACAAAGTGTTCAATACGCAGTAATTCTTGCGAAAATTTTTCCATACTGACTCAAACTCACCTTGTTATAAGTAAGATAAATCAACTTGAATGATAAAACTAATAGAATTAGCAATACCAATAATGAAATAAAAAAGAACCTACCCTATTAGCAGGTTCTCCTCTAATTATTAACGTACAACCAACACGGATGTTTCCGCGTAACGCACTATACCTGCAGCCGTTGACCCTAAAAGATGAGTTGTAATATTTGGACGACGAGAGCCGATGACAATAATATCTGCATTAATGTCTTTTGCTGTATTAATCACCTCATCTCGCGGAGAACCAAACGTTATCGTATAACTCACGTCATCATGAGGTAAATCAATTGAATCCATTAACATTTTCATGTCTTCTTCCGCTTTCACTGTCGCACGGTCTTTTATTTCCATGTAACCTAAAGCGTACGCATTAATAATTGCTGATGAAATGGGTAAAACATGAATAAGATGAATTTTAGCGCTCGATTGTTTTGCTAGATTAACGGCATGACGAACGGCTTTACTGGTTAATTCATCTTCGGTTAAATCGATAGGGACCAGAATCGTTTTATACATAACCCCTCCTAAAATAGTTAAAATGAAGTTCTACAACAAAATTATAAACAATTACTAATAAATGTCTCTTATCCACAAAGATAAATGAGATCTCTAGCTACAAATAAAAACCGACTATTCTCTTAGCCATGGCGTCACCGTTAAACCAACTAACATACCTTCTGGGCTTAATAACCTTGTTACTGTTTGTCCCCATGGCTCTATTCGATTATTAACTAATAAGATATAACCTTCCTTAAGGCAACTGTTCGTAATTTTTTCAATGTCGGCAACCTCAAATTCCATCCAACTTTGCGGTATCGGTATCTTTTCAGGCCATTCACTTTGCCTAAAACACGATTGGGCTGCTTGTTCTATAGGCCAAAGTGCAAAATGTTTAACACCTTCAAGCCCTTCTTGTTCGCAAGTTAACTATTGGCTCCCCTCTTCTATTGGTTTTAAAGGTAGCTTTAACAACTCAAGATAAAAAGAATGGCTTTTTGTGCAATAGCACCTAAGCCGACGACACCCACCTTTAATTTTCGCATCATAAACACGCCTATTAATGATTAATCTCAGCAAGAATAATCTCATTAATCGTTTTTTTTTAAATTTTTTTTGTCAAAAAAGTGATTTTTATTAGATCAAAATCTACAATGCATTGTTTTTTATAACAAAAAAATGAATTAAGATGAGAAAATGAAAGAAGTAACTACATAAAAAAAGGGGTTGATTTCTTAAATGAGAATGGTTATCTTTTACCTTGTGAATACTTGAGTAAATCACTCAAGTTTATCACAAACGACATTGCTCACATTGCTTCCAGTTTAGCAGGCCAACTTTATATGTTGGCCTTTTTTTTGGTTTAAATTACCCATTTATTTTCTGCTTATTGCACTACTAAAGCTCCATGATTTTAAATGCCCAACATACGATAAACGTTGAGTTGGCATAAAAGTCGGTACATCGCCTGTACGCATATGTAATATATCTGCAGGTGTTATCCATGATGAATTCCCTTCAAACAATGGGATCCCCGCATATTTATAAGCATCTAAGACAAACTGTGAACAAAAGAAACCATTAGCTTGGTCTATATCATCGCCTAATTGAACTGTCGCTAAAGTTCTTAAGCAAAAATTACGTATCGTTTCACCAATTAATGGAAGTTCGCATACTCTTTTTGTGATCATCCAAGGAGCAATCATCACAATACCTTTGTAGTTATACTTGTTTCCATTATTTTGAACCGAAAATTCACGTAATTTTTCTGCATGTAATGATGTTAAACCGGCTTGTCTCAATACGACCATGTTATTAGAATCCTTCACTGCTTGGTCTAATGTAATGATCCTAACCCCACTTCCTACAGATTCTGCGACTTCCCCCAGCCCTAAGTAAATAGATGCATGGCTTACCCCGCTAATACTAAATAATCGAATTCCCCATGAATTTAACCCTGTAGCAGATGATAAAAGAATATCGCCTGGTAACATATCCGAAACAGCCAACGTCTCTACAGAATCCCCAATAGGAACAGTATTTGCTTGTTGAATATTAAATTTCAAACGATTAGTTTCTTCATCAGACTTAAACTGAGTAGAGCATCCTGAAAGAGAAAAACAAAATAAAAGTAGAAGGCAACAATAAAATTTCATTCTACAACACCGACAGTCATCTTTTTTAGTTTTTAATTAATGCAGATAATATCGCTTAATCTATTTTATGACTACTGTTTATTTTTTGTAATAGAATACTCATAAAATGACTCATAAAGAGGGTATATAGAAATGAGCTAATGTAATTTAATAAGAAAACTCTAGTTCGGATAAAATAACTTAAACCCCCTAGTGAATCTAGAGGGTTACATCCATTCAATTAACTAATAACATATTCTGGGTAAAACACAGTTACTGAATGATATGTTTTCTTTTCTGTCGCTTTATTTTTTTGCACCGCGACTATCGCATTATCTTTTGAACCTAACGATACACGTATATTCCTCTTAGAACGACTTAATTTATAAGGCATACCTAACAAACGACGTGCACTATTATTACTAACCATTATCGACTCCTTAAACTACTAAATTAAAAATTCATTAAAAAATGAATATCAAAAAATATAGTCATCGTTGACCACAAAGGCTTTTTTTTTTGTTTCATAAAAATAACAAAACAAAGTGTAACGTATTTAGTATAACACTAAACCAGTAATATATAATCCAGTTTTGCTTATTAATTTCACTGCGTTACCATGCAGCCCATGGTATTTTCTTATATATTCTATATTCGAAAATTTATTTCCTACTCTAATGGTGAAGCAGGACTCGAGCATTTATCATTCCAAATTTGATTAACTTGTTCTGGCAATAATATTTCATGCCCTCCATCAATAAATGGAATTGAAATATCCATACGGCCGTCGTCATTAGTATACGATTTAACAATAAAGCGCTTAAACCCGTCAGGCTTTTCATTTTTATATCGATAGACCTCCCCACAAACATAACCTACCTTACCATTATCCGCAGTGTAGCGAGAAAAATGATATTCAATATTCCTAAATTTTGCCGCTTGTGGATACGCTAAAACATCATAAACATTCTTTTTCACCTGCTCAACTAAACTTAATTGGGTTGGCTTCATATAAAGTGCTCCTAACAAAAATGCAGCACCAAAAACCAGTATCGCAATGATTACTTTGAAGAAATTCATTTTCATTCTCACCATATATGTCCAGTTTTGTGGAGATAATATTCATTATGATGATAACCAGATATCAATTTAAATCCATCTTTAAAACGTAAAATTTTTATATTTATCCTTTTTTTTCCTCAATATATCAAATATAAAAACCATTTAAGATGTAGTGTTAATTTGTGTTTAATATTACAGCTGTTTTCTTCCCTTCATCTTCCGAAAAAACTTTCTGGTTTCTCTTGTTTTTCTTTGTAAACAATCAGTATAGTAAGAAAACAATACAATAGCAGGAGCTCAAAAATGAAAACTGTTGGCCTTATAGGCGGTATGAGTTGGGAATCAACATTACTATACTATCAACAAATTAACGAAGGCATAAAACAACAGCTAGGTGGCTTGCATTCTGCTAAAATTGTTTTATATAGTGTTGATTTCGCAGAATTAGAACAGTACCAATCTAACGGGCAATGGGATTTAGCGGCACAATGTTTAGCTGATGCAGGGGAGCGCTTAAAACTTGCAGGCGCCGATTTTCTTGTCCTTTGCACCAATACTATGCATAAAGTTGCACCATACATAGAATCACAAACGGGTCTTCCTTTATTACATATCGCAGATGCAACTGGTGACCGAATTATGCAATCAGGTATTAAAAAGATTGGACTCTTAGGTACCGCTTTTACTATGGAGCAACCTTTCTATAAACAAAGATTAATTGATAAGTTTAATTTGGATGTATTAATACCTAACGAGAAAGATAGAAAGATAGTTCATGATATTATTTATAATGAATTGTGTTTAGGGAAAATCGATGTCAATTCTAAAAAAGAATATCAGCGTATAATGGCAAAACTAATAGAAAATGGTGCTGAAGGTATCATTTTAGGATGTACTGAAATAACATTACTTATTAATCAAGATGATACTACAGCAAGAATCTTTGATACCACCGCTATTCATGCTCAAAAAGTGGTAGAGGTAGTACTGTCTGTATAATCAGATTTAATTAACAATAGATCTTATCTTAAATAACTATAGCTAAAAATAACCTATGTTAAATAATAGTATCAAAATTAACATATCATCTAGTAGAAAATAGTATTTTATGCTATTTAATAGAGTTTCATATTCAGTATCTTTCACCTCTAGATTATAAAATATAACCGTGTTATTTTTATCATAATTTACTATACTTATACTATAAGGTTTAATTTCAACTTTATCATCTTAGATATACCTCCTCTTAATTTTACAGATTATTACCCATTGAATATAATCTTCCATCTAAGATAATAAAAAAGTCAAAATCAAGCTTAATAACAGGTTACTATGAATAAAAATAATGTTGGTAATGCAGTACTGGGTGAACTCATTAAAAAAAAGCGTATAGAACAACAAATTACGACAAAAAAAATGGCAGAACTAATATCTATCTCTGAAAAATCATATATAAAATATGAAGATGGGAGCCTTCCCATATTTATTGAGCACCTTATGATACTCTCTAAAATACTCAATATAGATATCAAAACCTTCTTTGATACTTACGTCAACGCACAACCAAGTGTATGAGTGTACGTTACTATCACGCAAATTGTGCCTTGCATTGAAATCGTTAAACTTGAGACCTCAACAAGCAAAAATAGGCTAGCTAAAATGCAGGCATAACTGCAAAAAGATATAAAAATTCACTATGAATCAATCAAAAACAGAGAAGTTCCCTTTCTAATAACAATCATATTAATTTATTAGAAGTAAAAATTATGAATTATACCAAATTTAATATAGAGACATGGTTACGTAAGCAGCATTACAACACTTACGAGAAAACCATAAATTGTGGGTTTAGTTTAACAAGTAAAATAGATATTACTAACCTTAAAAAGCATATAGATTCAAATGGATATAAGTTTTACCCTACGATAATTTATTTATTATCACGAGTCGCTAATACTTATAAAGAATTTAGATTCGCCAACAAAAATGGTGAGCTTATTTTATGGGATTGACCCATCCTAAATAAGGTTGACACTTTTCCAATCTAAAATTGGAGAGTGTAATGAAAGCAATCACTAAACGAACTCAACGCGATTATTCCCTCGCTTTTAAATTACAGGTTGTTGACCAAGTAGAAAAAGGCGAACTCACCTATAAACAAGCTCAATATCAATATGGGATACAAGGATGTTCTACCGTTTTGGTATGGCTTCGTAAACATGGTAGATTAGATTGGTCTGAAGGTACGCCCAATACTCTTTATAAAGGTACTGCTATGACCCAAACTCCTGAGCAACAAACCCCAGAACAACGCATCAAACTACTCGAAAGGGAACTTGAAGAAGCTCGGCTTAAATCCGATTTCTTTGAAGCTGTTGTCAAAGTTATGGATAGAGACTTCGGAGTTCGCTTGTCAAAAAAGCGCAAGGCCGAGTTATTAAAGAAAAAACGGTTAAAAACCTCACCGTAACAATAGCTTGTCGTTTTATGAATATTAGCCGGCAAGCCTACTACAAGCGACAGGATAAGACTGAAGAACGACAAAAAATCGATACGGCCATTATTGATATTGTTAAGTCTGAACGCGCCTTTCATCCCAGACTGGGAGGGCGTAAGTTACATTTTATTTTAAAGCAAAAACAAATGATTATTGGTCGTGACCGGCTATTTACTTTATTGAAGGAACATCGGTTACTTGTGCCGAATAAGCGGGCTTATCATAGAACAACTTTAAGCCATCATCGTTTTCATCGACATCCAAATTTAATTAAGTCAGGATTTATCCCCACACAGCCTGAGCAACTCTGGGTAGCGGATATTACCTATTTATCGACACATGAGGGTGATACCTATTTAAGTTTAATTACGGATGCGTACTCGCGAAAAATCGTGGGATATCATTTAGATGACAATATGAAAACAAGTTCGGTGAAGAAGTCGCTGGTTCAGGCTTTAAAAAAACGCTGTTCGACAACATCGCTGATCCATCATTCAGATCGTGGGCTACAGTATTGTTCGTCGGAGTATCAAGAAATACATAGAAATCATAATATTCAATGTTCTATGACTGATGGCTATGATTGCTATCAAAATGCCTTAGCAGAAAGAATTAATGGAATATTAAAAATGGAGTATCTTCTAGTAAAACCAAGAAATTTAGAGCAGGCACGAAGGTTGGTTGAAGAATCAATCCAGATTTATAATGAAAGGCGCCCGCATTTATCATTAAACTATAAAACGCCCGATGAGGTTCACCGAGCGTTTTATGCCTGAAAAGTTGTCAACCTATATCAGGACTAGTCAGATAAAGTGAATCCCAGTTTTACAATCTTCCATAAAGAAACTGAAACTTTTTCTTCGTTGTGGTGTGAGTACTCTTCAGAAATGACGATATTTATGGATAGCTATCACCAGCAGGTAACATTATATAAAGATAATTTCAAGTTATATCCTCAACCCCAGCAAATCGATAATGTATTCTATGTGTCATCTCTACCTTGGGTCTCATTCGACAGTTTCAATCTAAACATTGCAGATAGTAGGAATATTTACACACCAATATTCACAATGGGGAAATATTATAGCGAAGGTAATAAAATATGGCTTCCCCTATCAGTACAAGTACATCATGCTGTTTGTGATGGTTTTCATGTGGGTAAATTTTTAACTACTTTGCAAAAATTATGTGATGAATTACCTCATTAATGTCCACGAATGACTTTCTAGCATGAAGGAAGCCCTGACTTCCTTCATTTGTATCAAACTAACTTTTTTATGATGATAATTTCATCATTTTTAGTTAAAAAATAACAAACTTATATAAATAATATCTCCAATAGCGCCACTTTGGGAAATATATTCTGTTGGCGTAATCACCATTTTAATAGTATTAGCTAGTAAAGAAGAAACCAATTCAATAGGATCAGCTGCAGGCATATACCCTCCGAGTTTTCTTATATATTAAGTACTTATTGGTTCTTAGGCAATAAGATAAAGACTATAAAGAAGACAGCACTACTAGCAGATTTTTCACTTTTTATAAATTTCGCTGACCAAACTCTAACTCTATGACAATAATAATTTAAAAATAGAATTTGCGATTATCTATCAGCAACAGAATGTTGCAACTTAAACAAACTGTAAAAATTTCTCCCTGATATTGACCAAAAAATTCTCTAATTAATCACTGAGTCATTACCTATATTTAGTTTCTGTATTTTAAACAAGAATCACCCGAGGTTATTATTGATACAATTTACCTTAGAGAGTTATGATACGTTCTGTAATTAAAGATATTAATTTCGATGTATCAACGTCTGTAATAATTTTGCATTTAGCTTCATTGTACCTAGCTTTTGAGGCATGGTTAATGAAAGTAGATGTATAAGCAAAACTATGACCAAATAATTTATTCGACTCATATTCGATAGTTATTGAACCGTCAACACCTGAAAAAATTTCGGGTTTAATGAGATACGCAATAACACAAGGATCATGAAGAAATGGATCAAATTCAGCATATCTTCGGCACATTTCAGCCACAGTCTGAGCGATGAGACCACCTTTTTCCAAAGGACCGCACAAACCCGCCCTTATATCAGCTTTACTTGTTACATCCAAACCAAGCATAGTAATGTGTCGCGCACTATCAAAAACGATATGAGCGGCATGAGGGTCTACATAAAAATTAAATTCAGCAGCTGGCGTTATATTTCCCTGTGTAAATGCAGCTCCCCCCATAACGACAATATCTTTTACATTATCAACTAATTTTGGCTCTTTAATGATAGCGACTGCGATATTAGTGAGGGAAGCCATAGTACATAATGTTATTTCACCTGGATTTGACATTACCGTATCAATAATAAAATCCACCGCGTGACCAGAATAATTTTGATAATCTGATGATGGCAAGAGCACTCCGGCTAAACCATCAGTCCCATGAACATGTGTTTTACTCCCACTTTTTGACATTAATGGACGTTCACAACCTTTTGCTAGGGGGATATCCTGCCTATTTGCTAATGTAAGCAATTGTTTTGCATTATTATGAACCTTTTCTAATTCAACATTTCCTGCAACTGTAGTGACCCCTATTAATTTTATTTCTGGAGAAGCAAGAGCTAAAAAAATAGCTACGGCATCATCTACCCCAGGATCACAGTCTATTATTATTTTGTGCATTTTATTACTCTTTATTTATTTTCATACAAAAATACCAACAATCGTCGCTGATAAACAGCTGACTAAAGTTGAACCAACAATCAATCTAAAACTATTTGATGCAATCATTTTTCCATGTTCTCGGCTTATACTTGTAACGCAACCGATAATCATTCCGATAGAACCAAAATTTGCAAATGATATTAAAAATACAGACATAATTGCATCCGTTCGTGGTGTTAAGTTAGTTAATTTCATATAATCAATCATAGCAACAAACTCATTTGATAAAATTTTAGTCGCTATAATTGTCCCAAAAGAAATACTTTCATCCCATGAACTACCCAAAATGAAAGCTAAGGGTGAAAAAATATAACCCAAAATTCCCTGAAAACTAATTCCTAAAATATTAAAAAACACATCATTCAACATACTAATTAAGGCAACAAAACCAATAATTATGGGGACAATTGCAAGAATAAGTTTAAAAGCATCCTGCATGTGATCTGTCAACACTTCGAAAAATGAACCTCTTTCGCTTTTATTCTCCCCCATAGGACAAACTGCAATATTAGTAGGTTCACTTGGGTTAATAATAGAAACAATAATAAAAGTACTAAAGAAATTGAGACTAACACCTATAAAGACATAACGTGGCTCAACCATTTGTGTATATGCGCCTAGCAATGCAATATCTACTGTTGAGACAGTGCATGCAGCAATAGTATACATCTGTGCTTTAGATAGCCTTGGAATGTAATCTTTAATTGATACATATGCAGGCATCATTCCGACTATCACAGCACTAATAGCAGCGAAAGACTCCAACTTCCCAACTTTAGATATTTTGTTAATTAGAAAGCCTATAGTATTAATAATTAAGTCTAACGCACCGATATATTTAAATATTCCAATTATAGAACAGATAAAAACTAAAGGTAGAAGAGCTACAACAACAAAAACCATAGAGGTTTTACTGCTTATGTCGCCAAAAACAAAATCAATCCCCTTATTAGCATAATTAATTATATAATGAATACCCGATGCTATACCATCAAGGGTGGCAAGACCAATTGTGGTGTTTAGCATAATAGATGCCACAATAAGCTCCATTATCAACAATATTAATATAGATGGAAGTTTATGTTTTATATTTTTTTTACTAAAACTAAGAAGGTATGCTATAAGAAAAACAAAAGTTAGACTAAAAAAGAATATAAAGTATTTCATTAATATCACCACCCTAATGGATTTCAATCATGATTGGTTGGTTTAATATCTCCTTAACCTACTAATTAAAAACAAAAAATTAAATATTATTTTAAAAATATTATCTAGCTTAAAAAGATAACTTTAAGCATTTGCATTTAATCTATAATTATATTGATGATTCGAACTTAAGCGCAAAAACATAATAATCCAAATAAACAATATTAGTATGTATTTTTAAACATAAAATCCTTAAAATGTGAATCCCATCGCACTTACAAACTGTAATTTAAATTACTACTTCTCTTTTTATAAACAAGTGACAGAGCTATTTTCTTTATAAAAAACACCAGTATCCCATTGATATTAAAATATTAAACCCTTCTAAACCTATAATAACACACTCAAGCAACCTTTTATTTTCACTAGGGATTGAAGAATCGCCAATTTAAATGAAAGGATATGTTCTATCTAAATTTTAGGAGTTTATGATTTATAATACTAATATAATTCCTACCGTGATTAACAATTTAATAAGTTACTAAAATTACCAACTACTGATAGTAATATAAAAAACAATAGCAAAAACCTTATTACTTATTCATTCGACTTATTCCAAATAAGAATAAGAAAAACTTGATATAGTTGTATTGTTTAAACATAAAAAAACATATACTTTAGAAATTTATCAAAAAGGAAAGCCATGATTGAAAAATATAGTATTCTGCATCTAGAATAAATGCATAAAATATCGTTCAATTTTCCTACAACAAGATATCTGTGATTAAAACTCTACCATAAAATTTTCAGTGGTCATCATAAAAAATTCGAATACCAATCGGTATTAATTTTCAATGTACGGCAATTTATATTACAGTTAGCACTTTCAAATGCGCGATATTATTGACGAAGGACCGCATAAGTATTTAGCGATTGAAATTGATAGGCATTACCAGCAAAACATGTTATCAGAATACGCTTAAAGCCCAAAGAAGGCTCCCTAAACAAAATCGAGTCAATAATAGTCCCTGGTTCATTTCAGTCAAAATACTAAATTATTGTAAAAATAACCAAATAACTCTGTCTCATATCAACTTGATAAACCAAATAAAAAAGGATAATGACCCGTTTCCACGGAAACTAGAGCAATTATAGTAGTAAAATTATAACCAAAACCGAACACATAAAGCTTAAATCAGCTTTTACTGATGGCATATCCTCACCGGTTAGAAAATGCTCAATTTATGTCGCTCTATTAAAGGTAGGTGAGTTCCAATTTTCCCCTCTTTTAACGAACTGGTATCACTCTCCCCTTAGGTTCTGCTATCATGAGCTTCTTTTTATAAATCTCGCTGATTAGGCTTTAAGCATAGAAGAATAATCATTTAAAAGCCGAATGTACAATTATCTATCAGCAACATAAACCCCCAGTAACAGAACAGTATAGAATGACAACAAATAAAGAACAGTACAACTTAAACAAGTTGCAAAAAAGAATTCGCCGTGATGTTGGCCAAGCAATCGCTGACTTTAACATGATAGAAGACGGTGACCGGATAATGGTTTGCTTGTCTGGAGGTAAAGATAGTTACACGCTGCTTTCCATACTGCAAAGTTTGCAAAAAAGTGCCCCTATCCAGTTTTCATTAGTTGCGGTTAATTTGGACCAAAAGCAACCCGGTTTCCCTGAACATATTTTACCTGCATACCTTGATAACCTTGGTGTAGAGTACAAAATTGTTGAAGAAAACACCTATGGGATCGTAAAAGAAAAAATTCCAGAAGGGAAAACAACCTGCTCATTGTGCTCGCGTTTACGTCGTGGGATTTTATATCGTACAGCAACTGAATTAGGTGCAACTAAAATTGCACTTGGTCATCACCGTGATGATATCTTACAGACAATGTTCTTAAATATGTTTTATGGCGGTAAGTTAAAAGGTATGCCACCTAAATTAATGAGTGATGACGGAAAGCATATTGTCATTCGCCCGCTCGCTTACTGCCGAGAAAAAGATATTGAGCGCTTCGCTCAGGCTAAGGAGTTCCCGATTATTCCATGTAACCTATGTGGCTCTCAACCAAATCTACAACGTCAGGTTATTAAAGAGATGCTGCGTGATTGGGATAAGCGTTATCCAGGCCGAATCGAAACCATGTTCCGTGCTACTCAAAATATTGTACCGTCTCATTTATGTGATACTGAATTATTTGACTTCAAAAACATTTCTCATGGAGATGACATTATCAATGGCGGAGATCTTGCGTTTGACAAAGAGGAGCTACCGCTTCAACCTTTTATAGATGAAGATGATAAGCCCGAATTTACAGCAGAACGCCTTGATATTATTGAAGTTAAATAACGTTTATTGATAACCTCTTCATTTGGAGGTTATTTTTCTCAGATTTGATGCAAAAAAAAGCCGATGTAAATTACATCGGCATTACAGTGGTCAATTATTCTGTATAAGAACTCAATATGAGAAAAACTACAATTATGGAGCACAACGTTCATCGCTCAACGTTGCATTCACCTGCAGGACTAATACTGCACTAAAACCTCAGTAGTTTTATTGATTTATCTCAAACTAGGTCCGGTTATAGCAAATAAGTCGTCAATATTAGAGCCAGCGGCTTTTTCTTAGCCACCACAATACAGTTCCAATCAAGGCGGCTAATAAAACACAAAATACACTAAAGGCAAAACGAAATTCATTACCGGGGATCCCCCCTAAATTCACACCAAATAACCCCGTTAAAAACGTTGTTGGTAAGAATATCATGGCCATTAATGACATTGTATAAATACGCCGGTTCATCATTTCAGTCATCATATTCGTTATCTCGTCAGAAATAATCGCTGTACGGGCAATAAAACCATCGAGATCTTCAATACAACGCCCTAATCGGTCAGAAATTTCTTGAATTCGACGGCGATCCGTTTCATCTAACCAAAGTAATTTTTCCGTTGTCAAACGGGAAAACATATCTCTTTGCGGAGCCATATAACGGCGGATCACAATAATTTGTTTACGAAGTAAGGCAAATTCCCCTCTATCAGGAATTTCGCCATTTAATATGGAGTCTTCCATATCAATTAAACGCTCATGCAAAGAATCAGTAAAATCACTTATTTCATCTGTAATAGAATCAGCAACCTCAACTAACCAATCACCCGTACTTTGCGCACCAACTCCCTGATTTAAGTCATCAATAACAGGATCTAAAGAATTTACTTTTCGATGACGACTAGAAATAATTATCCGGTTATTAATAAATACTCTAAATGCAATTAATTGCTCAGGCCGTTGGCCCGCATTGGTATTTAATGTTTGCAATGTTAATAAAATACCATCACCAACACGGATCAATCTCCAACGTCCTGAATGCCCGGATAAAGCAGACTTCACCTGTTCATTGAAGAGATCTGATTGCTGGATCCAATTAAAACTTTGCGGATCCTTATAATCATAATGAAGCCAGAACGGAGACTGCTGATTCGCGCTGGCATTCACGTCGATGGGAAGCAACCCACCATCTCCATTTAACTGAAATGCATGTACTGGATTTGAGTGTTGGAATAACGAACCATAAATCAACCCCATGCAATATCTCCCTTTTTTTACATATGATATTTGTAATCGAACAGCTAAAATTTTGCAATTTTTTCAAAAGACGCATTAGTCATTACTAGATTGAACTACAAAAAAAAAGATAAACAACCATAAAATTGAGGTGGTCTTACAAATAACAAAATATCGCCATATTTGCTAAAGAAAATCACATAATTGACACAAACGAACAATAAAGTTTTCGATGATTTTTTTATTATAAAAGGGTAGTGTTTATTCCTTTTTGGTCCTCCTTCCCATTCTCCAGAGGAAGGAGCTTTTTTATCCCCTTCAGAAAAAACAGCCCGCACTTTGTACAGGCTGAACACCTATTTTAATGTTTAATAATATAAAAACTGTGGCTATAAGCGACATCTTCAGGGTTGTTGATCGGATACCCCTTCAACCAAGGCTTAATTAAGCGTGCATTCGTATATTGGTAAATTGGGGCAATTGGCGCTTCTTCTGCAATGATTGATTCCGCATGATTATAATAGCGGTTGCGTAATTGCGCATTTGTCTCAATACTCGCTGATGCGATAATATCATCGTATATCGAGTTATTAAATTTTGCTATATTGCCACTATGTTGAGAAGTGAGTAGAGATAGGAATGTTGAAGGTTCATTAAAATCACCTATCCATGATGCTCTTATAACATCAAAATTTCCTGTATTACGGCTATCTATATAGGTTTTCCATTCTTGATTAACTAATTTGACCTCAGCCCCTAGTTTTTTCTTCCACATAGAAGCAATTGCAATCGCAATTTTCTGATGATTTTCTGAACTATTGTATAATAGTGTTAACTCTAATGGTTGATTTGGACCAAAGCCGGCTTGTTGCAATAATACTTTTGCTTGCTGGTCTAATTCTTTTTGTGAATGGCTATTGTAAAGCCCTTTTTCAGGCTTAAAGCCATCGGTAACATCGGGCGTAAAATAATTTGCGGGTTTTTCCCCTGTGCCTAATACCTTATTCGCGATTAATTGGCGGTCAATTGCCATAGATAACGCTTTTCTGACACGGACATCATTTGTTGGTGCCCGTTGGGTATTAAAAGCATAGTAATAAGTCCCTAATTGGTCTGGTGTAAACACTTCATTAGGAATATCTTTCAATAATTTTTGATAGCGTTGTTTTGGAAATGATTCGGTAATATCCAAGTCACCTGCTAAATAACGATTTGTTGCATGAGATTCTTGGTTAATTGGGATAAATGTTACTTTGGTAATAGTGGTATTTTTATGGTCCCAATAATATTTATTTGGAACTAAAACAATTTTCTCATTAACCACTCTGTCAGATAAAACAAAGGCGCCATTCCCGACTAGATTTCCTACTTTTATCCAGTCATTGCCAAATTTTTCAACCGTTCCTTGATGCACAGGAAATAAACTAAAATTAGCCGCCAATGATGGGAAATAAGGTACTGGCTTATTTAAAGTCACCTTTAATGTGCGTGCATCTACCGCTTCAACACCTAACTGCTCAACGGGTAATTTTCCATCAATAATCTCTTGTACGTTGTTAATGCCAGCTAATGCCGCAAACCATGCAAAGGGTGATGATGTTCCCGGTGAAACAAGTCGTTGCCAACTATACACAAAGTCTTGAGCCGTGACAGGGTCACCATTTGACCAACGAGCATCAGGTCTCAGTGTAAATGTCCAAATACGATTATCTGCCGTAGTCCAACTTTGGGCTACCCCTGAAATTGGCTTGCCATGGTCATCTTGGTTAACTAGCCCTTCAAATAAGTCACGCATGACTTGCGCTTCCGTTAACCCCACGGATTTTACCGGATCCAAAGACGCTGGTTCATCCTTTAAATGACGTGTAACCTCTTGGTTTTCAGCTAAAACTGTGCCCGTCGGTATCACTGCACTCATAGCGGGTGTAGTAAATAAAATTGAAGAAATCAAAACCGTTAAAGGTGTAACTGAACGTTTATGCATTGTATTTTCTATCTTGTTAATATAAATAAAGTTAACTAAAAGCTGAGTTAAGTGATTTCACGTGAAGATGCTATTATTAACAACATGACTGCATTGACTGATTAAATTTCATTTAGGTAAATTATTATTTGAACCAAATACTCATATCGCGATAAAAAACATAAAGTTATAGGATAAAAACACCCTTAACTTAGGGAGAATTAAACAACAATACAACTGAATTATTCTGTAGTTTATCTTAATTAATCATAGGCTTTCATATTTTAAAAATCTACATTCCTCCTGTAATTAGTTGATTTTTTGGCCTAAATATACATAAACTAACACTTATATTATAGAATAATAAACTAGTATATCCTTACCACTTTTCCGGTAGCTAAATAATGGCTCAAGAAACCAATACAGACAGAATTTCTTTTGTTACACTCCATTAGGTGATTTAAAAACATGCATAACAAAAAACGCAAGCACTGATAAAGCTTGGTGTTATATGATGATGCACCATACTCTAATAAAAAGAATGTAATATTGCCTGGCTCTCCGCGCTGTAGAACTCAAGGTAAGTGATAAGATTTTTGTATAAAATTTGGTCATTAGTAAAAATGTAAAACTCAGCACTGTATAACTACCCATTAAAAAGCTTTAATCGCAAAGTTTTTTTATTAGAAGATAGATTAGGTTAAGGTTAGCAGTGGCTCACTTTATGAACGGGAGAAAAATTCATGTCACAGACAGTTAAATTAAAAGGTAATGACATCACAATCGATGGTGTATTTTTACAAGCAGGCTCTAAAGCTAAGCCCCTTACCCTTGTCACCAAAGACCTCAGCGAAGCGACGCTGGAAACTTATGAAGGCAAACGTAAAGTTTTAAATATTTTTCCAAGTGTAGACACCGGTGTTTGCGCTGCCTCAGTTCGTAAATTTAACCAGCTAGTAAATGATTTGGATAACACTGTAGTATTGTGTATTTCAGCCGATTTACCTTTCGCACAAGCACGTTTTTGTGGTGCAGAAGGTTTAGATAATGTCGTTATGCTATCTTCTTTCCGTAGCGATTCATTTGCTAATGACTACGGTGTTGCTATTGCTAGTGGCCCATTAAAAGGACTGAATGCACGCTCTGTTATTGTCTTAGATGAAAACAATAACGTTATTTATAGCCAGTTAGTTCCTGAAATTACTGAAGAACCTGATTACGATAGCGCATTAAATAGTCTAAAATAAGCTTTTAAATCATTTAGTTTACTACCATTAAGAATGAAGCGGGAATTTCCCGCTTCATCTTCCAATATCAGCACATACTTAATCCACATGAGCCCAATACAACGGCTGGTGGTTTTTCGCATTAACAACATTCGCAAATAACTTGTTATCACTCATTATAGAGATCAAAGTATGAGAAAGCGTGCTTAATACTTTTAAGGCTTGATCCTGGGTTACAGGGCAACAAGATGTCAAAATATCAATAATAAGGTCTCGTGGCTTATGCCCATTTTTTACCAATGCCTCCCACGTAAACCGATTTTTTTTCGTTAAGTATTTTACTGCAGCTTTATTCATTAGATAAAGTTCGGCTGCAGAAGCAGCAGACTCAAACATATCATTTTTATAATGACTCTGACTCATGTATTCGCGTAGCTTACGATTTACAACAAAATTAATCGTGAATTGGTCCATGGCAACTCCTTGTAGGCTAAAACCCATCAGATGAGATTACGGTACCCTAAAACAGCAGCTGTCTTTGTTATATAGCAGGAAAATTCACCAATTAGCAATAGTATTAGTAGGGTTTTGCTATATTAAACACAAGATAAAAAAGATACGTCTTTAAAATAATTTTGAGCCAATGTTCCATTTTCATAGGCTTCATCCATTGTTCTCACTACATATTGGCAATACTTATTCATCTCGTCTTCAGGCATTGTTATTGCTATGTCAAAACCACTAAAAAACCAACCCTATTATTGTTAATACACAAATTATGCTTTTGTTCATTTAGCTTAGTTTTGCTCTTTTTTCGTATTAAGGCCATATTCTCTCAATTTATTGGCAATTGCCGTATGAGAAATATCCAAGCGTTTGGCTAATTTTCGAGTACTCGGATAATCACGATACAAACGCGCTAATACTGACGCTTCATAGCGTTTAGTAATTTCATCTAGCGAACCATTAAGCGAATCTAAAGCCAGCGCGGGAGGATTTACTACATCAGGTAATTGGATATTCTCTGCATCCAATATATTGCCATTAAGCTGAGTTAACCCTTGATAAAGGGCATTTCTCAGTTGTCTTACATTACCCGGCCAATAATAACCGCTTAAAAATTCGATTAGTGAGGGCGCCAATTTAGGCTCTGCAATATGAAGCTCTTTGGAAAAACTGGCTACAAATGTCTTGGTTAGCGGTAGAATATCTTCTTTGCGTTCACGTAATGGTGGGATGGTTAATGTGAGCACATTTAAACGATAATAAAGATCTTCTCTAAATTTTTTTTCTGCAACTAATTCAGGTAAATTTTTCTGGGTCGCACAAATTACACGGACATTCACCTTAACTTCACGTTCTTCCCCAACACGCCTAAATGTTCCATCATTTAAAAAACGTAACAACTTAATTTGCATTTGTGGTGACATTTCAGCAATTTCGTCGAGCAACACCGTACCGCCATTTGCCTGTTCAAAAAAACCTTTTTTGCCTTCTACTGCATTTGGGTACGCTCCAGCTGCATAACCAAATAATTCACTTTCTACAACATCATCCGGCATCGAAGCACAATTTAAACCTAAAAACGGTTCTTTTCCTCGAGCACTATGCAAATGACAAGCTTTCGCTAGGATGTCTTTCCCTGTCCCCGTTTCACCGACAAGTAACAATGGTTCATCAAGCATAGCAACGCGTTTAGCGCGTTCAACCACATTTGCCATAACAGGACTAACTGCAATAATTTGTTCAAAGCCACTACCATCCACCTCAACGACTTGTTGCCGTTGCTTATCTAAAATTTCAGCTGACTTCAATAATAATACAGCTCCAGTACAATGGAATTTACTATTTTCATCCGCCAAAATAATAGGCGTCACTTGCATCAGGTAGTCTTTGCCTTTAATGACGACTTTCTCTGTATAAGCTTCTGGTAACTCTCGTTCAAACCACCGTGATAGCCCCTGGTTACCCACTAATTGAGAAAAGGTTTTTTCTCGAATTTTTGCCTCATCATAGCCAAATAATTGCAATGTCATTGGATTAACCAACTCAATATTTAGCTTATTATCAATAGACAAAACAGGTTCTGGAAATGAGTTCAATAACGCCCAAACCGCTTTATGCTCTCTTTCTGATGGCATAAAATAAATCCGTCGCACATCGATAACGCCATTAATACGCCGGATTTCTGCCATCAATGTGCTGAATACCTGAAAATCCACAGGAGTAAAATTTAGGTAAATCCTACGTTGGGGAGATATTTCAATACCTTTCAAATCAATATTTTGTAGGACTAGCAAATCAAGTAATTCACGCGTTAAACCGATACGGTCTTGGCAGGTCACTTCGAGGCGCATGGATAGAAACCTTTATCAAAAAAGCCGAGAGAATGAGGGTATTTTAGCTTTAAACATTAAGGGAATACAGTGTTTGTGTCACAAATTGTTGACAGCCTGTAAGCTTTGTAGTTATCAACATATAAAATCACTGCTTTTCTCAATTTTTTGTGACTTGAAATGAGAATAAAAACATTAATCAACAAATGATGCTGTAGGGTGAGTTAAAACTGTCAACTCCCCCTGCCAACAAGGTTTCTCTATACTTTTTCTTTTTTACTCGGAATCACATTCTTCAATTGGCCAATTAACTGATGGCGAAAATCGGCTAAACGTGGCTTATTTTCAATCCAAGGTAGCGGTCGACATAACTCCATGGCCTTAATACCTAAACGCGCAGTTAGCAAACCTGCACCAATACCTTGTGCTGCTCGTGTTGATAACCTTGCGGTAATGTCTTGGGATAGCCAATCCATCCCCACTTCACGAATTAGTTCAGATGCCCCAGCAAAGGCAATATTTATCAACACCATACGAAAAAGCCGAATTCGGCTGTAATAACCGAGCTCAATGCCATAGATTGCCGCGATCCGATTAATTAAACGAATATTTCGCCAAGCAATAAATGCCATATCCACCAGCGCTAACGGGCTCACAGCAATCATAATGGCCGATTCAGCGGAACAGCGACTAATTTCTTTACGTGCTTGTTCATCAAGGATAGGCTGTACCATTCGACTATACAATTCAACAACTTCCCTATCATTATGAGAGTCATGAAGAGTGGTTTGCCAATTAACAATCGCCGGATGCTGCATTGATAACGCAGATTGTTTAGCCAGTTTTTCACAAAAAGCCTTTCCTTGCCCCATACCATGGCTATGCAATAATTCGCGAGCAAAGTCCCGCTCCTCCGCGCGTTCTCTTAAACGATACAACCGCCGCCATTCGCCAATAACCGACCCAACCCCTGCCACAACGATTAAGCCACCCGCCGCTGCAACACCTAGTGCAGTCCAATCTTGCGTTACCCAAGATTGATGGATCCAAACACCGAGCTGAGCAACAACACTAACCCCAAAAATCCCCGCGGCCGTGCCAACTAATTTCCGCCAAAAACTCCGTTTTGGTTTTAACGCTTCGTTAATCAGGCTTTCAACATCACCCTCTTGGCTGTCTTGTTCGGCTTCCAAAGACACTGGAGTAAATTTCTCAAGTTCTCCTTCATCAAAAACTTGGGCTTTTTTTAGCGATTCTTTCGCATTATTTTCACTACTCTCAGCGAAATCTAAACGCTGCTTTAAGGGTTCATTCATTTCAGTTTATCTCCCAACAAAAATTCAAGCGCACTGTCCATTCGAATATGAGGCAATGGTTGATCCATCGGCGTTGGCCTTGGTCTGAAATCTTCAAATTGAAAACCTTGAGTTTGCCAGAATTGCTCATTTGGTAAGCGTTTTGGTACTTCCCCTGGATAAAACATTAACGGTTGTCCATCACTTAGCCGATTCCCTTTTAACGCAGGGAGTTTTTCACCTTTATAATCCACAAGACCACTTTCGGTGGCTTGTATTGATGCTAGACCAACACAATCCATGCTGATCCCTTCAAATGCCGCATGCTGCCATGCCTCTTGCACTAACTGTTGCAATAAAGCCACTAAATTAGCATGTTGGTCTGGGGTTACATGGTCTGACTTGCTCGCTGCAAAGAGCAATTTATCAATACAAGGTGAAAATAAACGTCTCAACAGTGTGCGTTTTCCATAGTGAAAGCTACGCATTAATTGGCTTAATGCCATTCTCATATCATTAAAAGCGTCAACACCGCTATTTAGCGGTTGTAAGCAATCAACTAACACAATTTGTCGGTCGAAACGTTGGAAATAATCACGATAAAAGCCCTTTACAACATGCTCACAGTAATATTGATAACGTTGCTGTAATGCGCCAATATTGGTGTTTTTACCTGCCTGTGCGAGCTTTTTATCGCCATACTTGGCCACATTCGGCCATGGGAAAAATTGCAGAGCGGGCGCTCCTGCTAATTCAGCGGGTAAAACGAAACGTCCCGGTTGAATAAAATGTTGGCCTTGAGCCTTGCATTCCACTAAATATTGAGTGTAGGCAGCTGCAATTTCAGCAAGCAAATTTTCATCAACTGGTGCTAACGGGTCACATTTTTCACACAATGCCAGCCACGATTGGGCTAAATGTGCGCGTTCCCCCTTGATTAAGCTGTTCATTTGTTCAGACCACGCTAAATAATTTAAATCTAGCATGGGTAAATCCAGCAACCATTCGCCGGGGTAATCGACAATCTCTAAATATAATGATGAATTATCAACAAAGTGACGCAAAAAAGAGTCTTCTGAGCGGTAATGTAATTTAAGGCGTATTTCACTAACACCTCGTGTTGGTGTTGGCCATTGTGGCGGTTCCCCATAGAGTGATGCAATCCCATCATCATACGCGAAGCGTGGCACTGACAAATCACGGTGAGGTATCCGTTTCACCCCTAACAACCGCTTATCACGCGCGGCAGAAAATAAAGGCAGCCGCGCACCCGCATTCACATTCAATAATTGATTCACTAGTGAAGTAATAAATGCGGTTTTTCCACTGCGGCTAAGCCCTGTTACTGCGAGCCTAACATGACGATCAACACTTCTATTCATCAAATCAGTTAACTCACTGTGCAGTCGTTTCATGCTCCTCCCAAGACTTATCCTTTCAATTTAAACTCATGTTACGTCATACTGAGTTCTATAATTTAGCATAAAACAAATTGTATTAGGTTAACCGTTTAATGAGTACATTAAGCAACCATTTACTTGCCAATAATTTAATTATTCTGCCTATAATCCCAGCAGGGCTATAAGAGATAAGCAACACGGCCGCAAGTCGAATGCCTTTTTGCAGAAGACGTTTTTTTACAAATTTTTTGATTCGATAAAGAACGTTATTTGCCATAATTCACTCACTTTTTGATAAAAAACAAAAGGGATTTGGTTTTAAAACCTAATCCCTTATCATGTGATGGCGATACGATTTGTTATAGATTTCGAAATTTACTGTTCACTGTATAAGTATCTGATGTGACATATCTTTCAATCTGGCGTAGCTTCATTTCACCCGATTTTAATTGTGTATCGATTTGGTTAATCAAACTGCTAACTTCAGGGCCAATATCTTGCTGTGAACGGTAGCCACTTGGCGCCGTTTCTACGACAAAGCACATCACGATATATAAAATCAATGTAATTCCAAAGCTTACAAATAAGGCCAATACGGCTAATGCTCTAACCAAAGCAACCGGAAGTTCTAAGTATTCAGCAATACCTGAACACACACCACCGAACACACGTCTATCCGTTAAACGATAAAGTTTGCGGTTGCGAAATTGAGTCATTATTTTTGCCTCCAATTTGGGTGTTCTGCATCCAAAATATCTTCAAGCGTTTTAATGCGTTGCTGCATCTGTGATGCTTGCTCTGCTAATTGCATTAAACGTTGTACTTCATTTTCAGTTAGCTGACTCCCCTGCCCACTATTTTTTTTGCTGTAGTGTAACCACAGCCAAATAGGCAGAATAAAAATGAGAAAAATAATTAATACGAGAGACAGAAAAACGTAGCCCATCACATATCCTTATACATATGGTTAACCTATCTATGGCACTGATACGATATGGCTAACGTACCAGTGCATCAAAATAACTGTTACTGATCTTTATTGATTTTAGCTTTAAGCGCTGCTAATTGCGCGCTTATTTCATCGTCTGCTTTTAACTCTGCAAACTGTTGGTCCAGTGATTTTTGTTTACCAATACCATAACTTTGAGCTTCGCCTTCCATATGGTCTATACGGCGTTCAAACTGTTCAAAACGCGCCATTGCTTCATCTAGTTTGCCGCTATCCAGTTGGCGACGTACATTACGACTAGACTGTGCAGCTTCCATACGAACAACCATTGATTGTTGCTTTGCACGAGTTTCTTGCAGTTTGTTCTCTAATTCTGTGATTTCACCTTTCAAGCGAGTCAAGGTTTCATCAACAATAATCAGCTCGTGTTTTAAGGTATCAACCATCGCACTCACTTTTTGCTTTTCAATCAGTGCTGCGCGCGCTAAATCTTCTTTATCTTTCACCAGCGCTAATTCTGCTTTTTCTTGCCAATCAGCAACTTGTTTTTCGCCCATTTCAATGCGACGTTCTAAACCTTTCTTTTCTGCTAAAGTACGTGCTGATGTTGAACGGATTTCAACTAACATGTCTTCCATTTCTTGGATCATCAGACGGATCATTTTTTGCGGATCTTCTGCTTTGTCTAACAAAGAAGCGATGTTTGCATTAATGATATCGGCAAAACGTGAAAAAATACCCATTATTTATATCCCCTTGATGGATTTAATCATTCTGTAGCGCCTCGACTGATTTGGCTTCCAACCCATACCTGACGCTCCGTAAGTCTAACAACAATTCGCATGTTGCTGTATTTAGCTATTGCTATTCACATATTAAAAATAGCAATTTGCATGCCAACTTTTAAATAAACTTATATCAATATGATTTTAAAGAGAATAATTATAAGCTTTCCCTAGAAATCATTTTAGTCTATAGTTCAAGCATCGGCATTTTAAACCAACTATTGGTGAAAATAACCATGAAAGAATCCAATGAACCTATTCTTGGCGTTTCAAGTAATTTTCTCGATGTGCTCGAACAAGCCTCTGAACTCGCACAGCTCAATAAACCTGTTCTAGTTATCGGTGAACGCGGCACGGGTAAAGAGCTTATCGCAGATAGACTCCATTACCTTTCCCCACGCTGGCAAGAAGCTTTTATCTCTCTCAATTGCAGCGGACTCAATGAGAATTTGCTGGATTCTGAATTATTTGGACATGAAGCGGGGTCTTTTACGGGAGCCCAAAAACGCCATCAAGGGCGCTTTGAACGGGCTGACAAGGGTTCTCTTTTTCTTGACGAACTAGCCACTGCACCTATGTCAGTTCAAGAAAAACTCCTGCGTGTCATTGAATATGGCGAACTTGAACGTGTCGGTGGAAGCCAAGCTTTACACGTAGATGTGCGTCTAATCTGTGCCACAAATGCCAATTTGCCCGAGCTTGCCAAACAAGGCCGTTTTCGAGCTGACCTCCTAGATAGACTAGCTTTTGATGTTATTCGCCTCCCCCCATTGCGTGAACGGCAGCCCGATATATTATTACTCGCAGAACATTTTGCCATTTTAATGTGTGGTGAATTAAGGCGTTCACATTTTACAGGTTTTACCTTGCATGCTCAGCAAGCCCTACAACACTACCCATGGCCAGGTAACGTGCGCGAATTAAAAAATGTTATTGAACGCTCAATATACCGACATGGAAACCGTGCGGAACCTGTCGATAATATTATTTTTAACCCATTTGGCGAAAAACTCGCAGAGTTACATGAATTACAAAATACTCTGTCCTCACAACCTACCCAGCAACAAAAAACAACATTGCCTTCATTACCTTGTGATTTACGTCAGTGGCAACAGCAGTCTGAAAAAGCGCTATTAGAAAGAGCATTAAAAGATTGCCATTTTAATCAACGTAAAGCCGCACAACGGTTATCATTAAGTTATGATCAACTTCGGGGGCTAATAAAAAAACATCAAATAAATATTGAAATTTAATAACTGGTAGTCCAAAAAATAAAATTTTATTGTTTGGACTACTGTATTATACTTAATACGTAAAAATAAAATTAAACATCTCCTTTTTTATTACTAAATATTTCCAATTCCATATTTTAGTTTCAAGAGTTATTTATTACCCCTAACTAATTAAACCCGACAAGGAATATAGAAAAAATAAAATAAATTGATTTATTTCAACGATTTAATTTAATTAAAAAAATAAATAACCACTAGTTCAATTTACACACCCAATGAGTTAAAAATAGTAAAATAATGGTGGATAGTAATTTTTACTGACCATTACATATAAACATCATTGATATTCAGCACATTTAGTTAATTAAATATCCATACTTAAGCTATATTAAATTAATACTAATGTTATCTTATTAAACTATTTTTACACCTTGTCATATTTAACTACTGCGCGAAATATATTTATATGATATCTCTATTAATATGATTTTTATTATATGAGGAGCCGATTATGAAGAATATAAATATACTCGCTATCACTTTTTTTCTTCTAGGGTTATCTCCTGCAGTCAGCGCGGAATCATTAATGAGAACTTTTTCTTACTGTGACTCGGCTTTTTTCGAAAAAATAAAAGATTACCCTGTTTTAAAAGATGTATCTAATACACTGAAAAATAGACAGTTAAGTGACAGCGAACAAGTTTCTATTAATCTCAATTTTTCACCAACAGGTCTTGTTACTTTTAACCGTTTTTTTATTAGCCATAGTAATTTTGACAAATATGATGACTTCACTTATTTAGGATTACGCGGCCAATACTATTTTTGGGGATTTGAAACCACTCAAAGCCTTGAAGAGGTTGTCCGTTATACTTCATCAAAGATTGCTATTATAAAGGTGGGAAATACTTACATCTATTCACCGATGATCCGCCATAATTTGCAAAGCAAATGGGTGTTTAACGAATACGCAACGCAAGACTACAACTTAGACCCGAATGCTGCTGAAAAAATGCTGGTTATTGAAAAAGATGAGCAAAGAGGCGTTGTTCGTTTCTTGTGTACTCTCCAAGGTAAAGTGACAGATGAAGACCTACACTATGTGGGTTTAGAGTAATAACGAGAAATGAAGTAAAACAGGCTCCCACTATTTTGCATAGAAAATTTCACATAAAAAAAAGCCAGCACCCAAGCTGGCTATTAAATAAAACACTGGAAGCAATGTGAGCAATGTCATGCCTTGTCTACATAAGCACTTGGCTTAAGTGACAAAACGAATGATAATCGTTATCAGTGCCATTTGTAAAGCTTTTTAATGAGATTTTTTCTCATTAAGACATACTTCAATGATTAATATAATAATTTAGGTTAATTATTATATTAACACCTTCCTTTTTAGCTTGATTTTTAATCTTTTTTAGACTGAATTTTGCTTATACCCTGTATCCCCATTTTTACGCTACAATAGGTGAATTCTCGTTAACGATGTCAGTGGTATGCGCCTATTAACTCTTTGGTTTTTATTTATCATTTCGGTATCCGCACAAGCGCTTGATAACCAAGAGCGCTTTACCGATATTGTGGCTAACGAAGTCCCTGCAGACATACGCCAAAAAGGGTTTATTTACTGTGTAAATGGGATCGTGACCACTTTCAATCCGCAGCTAGTCAGTAGCGGGCTGATTGTCGACCCTCTGGGGGCCCAAATTTATGATCGCCTGTTAGATGTTGACCCGTTTACCTATCGTTTGGTTCCAGAACTGGCTGCGAAATGGGAAGTTCTCGATAATGGCGCGACTTATCGTTTATACCTGCGCAAAGATGTTAAATTCCAAAATACCGCTTGGTTTACACCGACGCGTAATATGAATGCCGATGATGTTGTGTTTAGCTTTTCCCGCATGTTTGAGGTAAACCACCCTTATCACTATATTAATGGGGGCCGTTATCCTTATTTCGATAGCTTACAATTTGCCAACAGTGTCCAAAGCATACGTAAAATAAATAACCATACAGTGGAGTTCCGTTTGAATTCACCTGATGCGTCTTTTTTATGGCACTTGGCGACTCACTATGCACCTGTACTTTCATCCGAATATGCCGATTACCTCTCAAGTATAAATCGCCAAGAGCTGATCGATTGGCGGCCAGTTGGTACGGGGCCATTTCACCTAGATGACTACCAAGCCGGGCAATTTGTTAGACTTCTCAGAAACGACAATTACTGGAAAGGGTTACCTCGTATGGAGGAAGTGGTTGTTGATATGGGAGCGGGAGGAACTGGCCGTATTTCGAAATTACTCACAGGGGAGTGTGATGTTTTAGCTTACCCAGCCGCAAGTCAGCTTAAAGTATTACGTGATGACCCGCGCTTGCGGATCGCTATGCGCTCGGGAATGAATATTGCTTATCTCGCATTTAATACGAGTAAGCCCCCGTTAGATAAACTAAAAGTACGCCAAGCCATTGCTTACGCAATTAATAATGAGCGTCTTATGCAATCAATTTACTATGGCACAGCAGAAACAGCCGCATCTATTTTACCGAGAGCATCATGGGCTTATGACAACCAAGCAAAGATCACCGATTATAACCCCGAACTTTCCAAACAAATGCTCAAAGAGATGGGACTAGAAAATCTAAAATTAGATTTATGGGTACCAATTGCCTCACAATCATATAACCCTAGCCCATTAAAAATGGCTGAGCTTATTCAGGCTGACTTAGCGCAAGTGGGTATTGTCATGAATATCCGTTCTGTCGAAGGTCGTTTCCAAGAAAACCAGTTAATGGATCGAAACCATGATATGACATTAGCAGGCTGGACGACTGACAGCAATGACCCAGACAGTTTTTTCCGCCCGCTACTAAGTTGTGCGGCAATTGGTTCACAAACCAATTTAAGCCATTGGTGTAATCCCGCTTTTGATGAAATCTTACATAAGGCACTCTTAACGCAACAATTAGCCGCACGTATAGACTACTACCACCAAGCACAGCAAATTTTAGGGGAAGATTTACCCGTCTTACCGCTTGCCTATTCTTTACGTTTACAAGCCTACCGCTATGATATAAAAGGGCTAATGATCAGCGCATTTGGTAATACCTCATTTGCGGGTGTGTATCGGGAAATGGAACAGACTGAAAAAGTTTCTCCGAAAAAACAGAGGCAGCAACCATGATTATCTATTCACTGCGTCGTTTTTTACTTTTATTAGTCACGGTGTTCTTCTTGTCGCTAGTCAGCTTTAGCTTAAGCTATTTTACGCCCAATGCCCCATTGAGTGGCGCTTCACTTATCGATGCCTATATTTTTTATTTTGAAGGCTTACTCCATTTTGATTTCGGTGTTTCAAGTATCAACGGGGAACCCATCAGTGAACAGTTAAGAGATACATTCCCTGCAACAATGGAATTGTGTATTTTAGCGTTTATTTTTGCTTTAACGACAGGCATTCCCCTCGGCATCATTGCTGCTTTTTGGCGTAACAAACCCGCGGATATTGCTATCAGTGTTTTTGCTTTATTAGGATTTTCTGTCCCTGTATTTGTACTCGCCCTAGTCTTAACCCTCTTTTTCTCATTACATCTAGGGTGGCTACCTGTATCTGGCCGAATTGACCTATTATACAATTTGAAAACAGTCACTGGCTTTGCCTTGGTTGATGCATGGCTTTCTGATTCGCTCTATCGTAACGATATGATTATCAATGTACTTGAACACATGGTGTTACCTGTTCTTACATTGGCACTGGCGCCAACAACAGAGGTTATTCGGTTAGTACGCAATAGCACCGAAGAAATAGCCAGTGAAAATTATATTAAAGCGGCCGCTATTCGAGGGCTCTCACGGATTAAGATCATTCGTCGCCATATTTTTCATAATGCCATCCCCCCAATCATTCCTAAACTTGGGTTACAGTTTTCCACCATGTTGACACTGACGATGGTAACCGAACTCGTTTTTAACTGGCCAGGGCTGGGCCGTTGGTTAGTGACAGCAATCCGCCAAGAAGACTACTCCGCAATTTCTGCTGGCGTGATGCTAATTGGCGCATTAGTGATTACTGTAAATGTGTTGTCTGATATTTTAGGCGCCATGATGGACCCATTAAAACATAAGGATTGGTATGTCCTCAGATAATTTTTATCGTGAACAAAAAATGCCATCCCCAACACGTGTGGTATGGAATATCTTCTCATCAGATGTGGTTTCTATGGTGGGATTTGTTGGTGTGTTAGTTTTATTAATTTTATGCTTTGTTGGCGATTATCTAGCACCTTATGCACTAGATCAACAATTTTTAGGTTACCAATTAACCCCCCCATCGTGGTCACACTATGGCGACGTTGCTTTCTTCTTTGGGACAGATGACCTTGGGCGCGATATTCTGAGTCGGCTATTAATTGGCACTAAATCAACGTTTGGGGCGGCTATTCTAGTCACATTAGTAGCGACACTGATAGGGTTAGTTCTCGGCTGCTTAGCAGGGATGACTCGTGGATTAAAATCTGCAATTTTTAACCATATACTTGATACGTTACTTTCAATTCCATCCTTATTACTGGCGATTATTGTCGTCGCATTTATGGGCGCTAGCCTACAAAATGCGATGCTCGCCATTTGCCTTGCATTAATTCCACGGATGGTAAGAACCATTTACGTCGCTGTCCATGATGAGTTAGATAAAGAGTACATTGTTGCCGCACGCCTTGATGGCGCTTCAAACATTTTTATTTTATGGTATACCGTACTGCCAAACATCACTCCTATTCTGGTAACTGAACTAACTCGCGCGCTTTCAATCGCTATTTTAGATATTGCTGCTTTAGGTTTTCTTGATTTAGGCGCACAACTTCCATCTTCTGAATGGGGGGCCATGTTAGGCGACACTTTAGAGCTTATCTACGTCGCTCCTTGGACGGTTATCTTACCCGGTGTTGCTATCATGATAAGCGTGCTTTTCGTTAACCTTTTAGGTGATGGGCTACATCGTGCCATCAACGCGGGAGTTGAATAATGCCGCTACTAGACATCCGCAATTTAACTATCGAATTTATGACGGCAAATGGCCCAGTCAAAGCTGTTGATCGCGTATCCATGACATTATCTGAAGGGGAAATCCGAGGTTTAGTTGGCGAATCAGGCTCTGGGAAAAGCCTGATTGCAAAAGCGATTTGTGGCGTAACTAAAGATAACATTCGTGTAAAAGCCGACCGCTTTCGATTTCAAGATATTGACTTACTGAAACTCAGTCCACGTAAACGTCGCCGGTTAATTGGTCATAATATCTCGATGATATTTCAAGAACCCCAATCTTGCCTCGATCCTGCCGCTGATATCGGTAAACAGCTTATCCAATCAATCCCAGGTTGGACTTATAAAGGCCGCTGGTGGCAGCGTTTTAATTGGCGTAAACGCCGTGCTATAGAGCTATTACACCGAGTGGGTATTAAAGATCATAAAGATATTATGCGCAGTTATCCTTATGAGCTCACCGATGGCGAATGCCAGAAAGTCATGATAGCGATTGCGATCGCTAACCAGCCGCGTTTATTGATCGCTGACGAACCGACCAATGCGATGGAGTCTACCACTCAGGCTCAAATTTTCCGTTTATTGGATAAACTAAACCAAAACAATAACATGGGAATTTTGCTCATTAGCCATGATATGGAAATGATGTCAAAACTTGTTGATCGCATCAACGTACTCTATTGTGGCCAAACGGTTGAGAGTGCAACACCTGAAGATATTCTGCAACGGCCACGCCACCCTTATACCCAAGCGTTAATCCGCTCAATCCCTGATTTTGAAAGCCCTCTTCCCCATAAAGGGCGGCTAAATACGTTACCTGGTGCAATTCCTTCTCTTGAACATTTACCCATTGGTTGCCGCCTTGGCCCTCGTTGCCCTTACGCACAACGCACTTGCATCAACGCGCCACAATTGCGCAATATTAAAGGCCACCTCGTTGCTTGCCACTATCCGCTAAACACCGAGGAGCAACCCTAAATGGAAACCTTACTTGAAGTCCGTAATCTCACAAAAACTTTCCGCTTTCGTGAAGGGTTATTTCATCGGCACGAATTGCAAGCCGTCAAACCCGTTAGCTTTAACTTACAGGCAGGCCAAACATTAGCCATTATTGGTGCCAATGGCTCAGGGAAATCAACGCTTGCGCGGATGTTATCAGGGGTTGTAGAACCCACCAGCGGTGATATTTTTATTCGCGGACAACGGCTTAACTTTGGCGATTATAGCTACCGTTGCCAGCGTATTCGTATGATTTTCCAAGATCCGAGTACGTCCCTAAACCCAAGGCAACGTATTGGTCAAACACTTGAACTCCCTTTAAAATTAAACACTGACTTAACGGGTATAGAACGAGAAAGGCGCATTATCCAAACGCTTCGCCAAGTCGGGTTACTTGCCGACCATGCTGAATACTATCCGCATATGTTAGCATCAGGGCAAAAACAGCGTATTGCACTGGCAAGAGCACTTATCCTACAACCCGAGATTATTATTGCGGATGAAGCATTGGCGTCGTTAGACATGTCTATGCGCTCGCAAATCATCAATTTAATGTTAGATTTACAAGCAAAACAAGATATTGCATTTATCTATGTTACCCAGCACTTAGGGATGATGAAGCACGTCAGCGATAAAATGCTTGTCATGGATAAAGGCGAAGTCGTTGAGCGTGGTAATACCGCAGAGGTTTTAGCCGCTCCTCTTCACGACGTTACCCGCCGGTTAATTGAAAGTCACTTCGGTGAACCCTTGTCGATTGATGCTTGGCGACAAGACTTGTAATTCGTTACTGGCATTAGTTATATTATTCAGAAGATAAAGAGGAACAGCATACTAATCTGCCCTCTTTATTTTTTTATCTGGTAATAAACTTATTCAGAATAAGCTCCCGCGATATTTTGATCGTAATCCACTAAACTTCCCGTCATCACACCCGCGTCATCACTTAACATATATATCGACTAATGCCAGACATTCATCAGCACACTGTAAGTCAATTGAGATAAACAAAGTTTCACAGTCCAAAGCATGTAACTCTTCCACCGCCTTCTCACCCTTTTGCGCGTCGCGACCAGCGAGAATGATACGCCGACAGCCCTCATGAACTAACTGTTTAGCAATGGAAAACCCTACACCTTATGCCCCACCGGTTATCAACGCCACGCTTTCATTATGTCTATATGATAATACAGACATATCATTCTCCTTATCCTATCAACATGATGATTATTTAATCGAAACCACACCCCCACGGTTCGATGAGTGGATCATCGCATCAATGATTTTTTGATTTTCATAGCCAAAGGTAAAATCAGGGAAACAAGGCTGATTACTCACCAATCCTTTAATTAAGTCATAAATTTCAATAACTTTAATGTCAAAATAGCCTAATCCCCCCCCCGCAAAGTCAAAACCAAAGAACCCAGCGAACGAATCAACCTGTGAACCTGCATAAATAGTTTTGAAACCACGATCATGATTAGAGTCACTATAACGGGCAATTTTTAGCTCATTAAATCGTTCACCATCCATAATAATGGTGCCTTCAGTTCCAGATACCTCCCAAGCAATACCAAATACTTTACCCGCAGAGATACGAGATGATTCAATCACTCCCGCCGCTTGATTCGTAAAACGGACTAATGCTTGAAACTGGTCATCATTTTCAACCCGTTTTTTCACTGACTGGCTGCTAGCGGTGGCACCATAACCTGAGCCTTGCCCGGCTTCTGGCCGCTCGCTAATAAATGTTTGCTCCTGCCCTATTACACTCGCGACAGGCCCCATCAAATATTGGGCAACACTTACCACGTGAGAGCCTAAATCACCTAATGAACCAGAACCTGCCAACTCTCGTGAACAACGCCAGCTCCAAGGTAAATTGGGATCATTGAAAAAACCTTGGTCAAACCAACCACGAAATCGGGTCAGCTCACCAATCTCACCGCGTTCAATCATTTGTTTTGCTAATTGCGCGGCTGGTGTTTTGATATTGTTGAAGGCCATGATCGTCTTCACATTTGCCTTACGTGCTTCTTCTACTAAAATATGTGCTTCTTCAAGGCTAACAGTGAGTGGTTTTTCGCAGTACACATGTTTACCTGCATGAATAGCAGCTAGAGCCATATCAAAGTGCATGTTATTTGGCGTTGTAATGTCAACAATATCAATCTCTGGATGGTGCACCATTTCACGCCAATCTGCGGTCCAATGAGCAAATCCAAAACGTTTTGCGGCTTGTTCTGCTATCGATGCTGTTGCGTCAGCCAAAGTATGTAGTACAGGTTTTAAGGGTAAGTCTGCATATAACAAGCCTGCACGGCGCCATGCATCTGCATGTGCTTGCCCCATAAACCCTGAACCAATTAACCCTACATTGAGTGTTTTCGTCGCCATAATCATTCCTTAATTTCGAGTTAAAATGTGTTGAGTCACGTATTGATAAGCACGCGCTACCGTTTCATAAGGCGGTGCCATTTGTGGGTTTTGTTCTGCTTCAACTACAATCCAGCCTTGGTAACCGGATCCGTGTAAAAATGTCGCTAAAGGCTGGTAGTCAATACAACCATCTCCCGGGATAGTAAACATGCCTCTACGCACACCATCATTGAAACCTTGTTGGTCAGTTTGTACTTTCTGTAAGACTTCCTTGCGCACATCTTTCAAGTGGATATGGCAAATCCGAGAAGCAAACTCATTGATAAGATATTGATAATTAAAACCGGCAGCGGCAGCATGCCCCGTATCTAACAATAAGCCGACCTCTTCGCCACATTGGCTAATAATGCTGTGGATCTCATCAAAACTTTCGGCGACCATCATTAAATGGTGGTGATAAGCAAGGTATAAGCCATAGCGTTGATACAGTTGCTGGGAAAATGAAGTGAGTTTCTGCGCATAGCTTTTACGCTGTTCAACAGGTAACAGACGTCTATTAGAAAATGGAATATCGAGAGCATTATCTGCCATCCAGCCACACTCACCATAAACCATGACCTGACAACCGCACGCCTGTAACAGCTTTGCGTGTGCCTCCACGGCATTCAATTCATCTTCAACGCTCCTTTCAGTCAAAAAGCCATCGAACCAACCAGAAATTAAACTGAGTTGATATCTCTGCAATAGTTGCGTTAACTGAGCGGGTCCACGCGGAAAAATTCGGCTCATTTCAACTCCCTGATAACCTGCCTGCCTCGCTTGTGACAAACATTGTTCTGCAGATACTCCCATGCCAAACTCAGGTAAAACCTCATTAACCCACGATAATGGGCTTACCCCTATCTGTAGCTGAGCTTGACCTGTCGCGTAAAATTGTTTGTGATTCATCACCCATTCCTCCCCATCAATGATTGCTTAATAAGTTAATTGATGGTGTTTTGTTAATCGAATGGATAATTGAAGGTTTTCCTTCAAATTTTGAAGTTTTCACATCAACAGGAGAGATAGATGAGTAGGAAAACAACTTTACAACAGGTCGCGGAGGCAGCTGGTGTAAGTTTAAGTACTGTTGACCGTGTATTAAACCAACGCGGTGGCGTTAATCCCAAAAAACAAGCAAAAGTATTAGAATGGGCACATCGACTCAATATTGACCGAACGTTGTTTCGTAGCTACATGCCGATTTTACGTGTTGCGGTGCTAATGCAATCGCCTAAAAACCCTTTTTATAAAGGTTTATGCGATGCTTTTACCGATGCCAGCACTCAGCTACCTGAAAGGCGAATACATTTTTTCTTGCATTATTTAGATGTCAACGATACGGCTAAAACCGTTGAACAGGTGATGCAAATTCCCAAGTCTTATGATGCGCTCGTGGTTATTAGTCCACAATATGACGCGCTTGTTCATGTCTTACGTAAAATTGCCAATTTGATCCCTATTTTAACGCTAGCAACAGATATACCAAATTGTGGACGAATAGCCTATATTGGTCCTGATAACCGCCAAATGGGACGCACCGCAGGGGAGTTAATGGGGCGCTTCATGGGTTCACAAGGGGGTGACGTTGTGATTGTGTTAGGCCTAAATGAGTTTATTGGCCAAGGCGAACGAGAGATTGGTTTTCGCAACGTATTACGTGAACGTTTCCCTCAATGCTCCGTAACTCGCTGCTTAGAAAGCGAAGAAAACAGTATTAAGGCGGGTGAAATGGTACGCGATGTGCTACGAAAAGAACCCTCTATTCGAGGGATTTATAATGTCACATCTGGAAATTCACAAATTGCCAGTGCATTACAAATTATGGGATTACATAATGCAGTGACATTGATCACTCATGAGTTATCAGATAGACGCATACAAATGTTACGTGAAGGCGTCATCGACGCTATTTTAGATCAAAACCCTCAACTGGAAGTTCGCCGCGTAATGGATATCCTAAGTGATCATTTTAAACGCGACAAAATACAAATACCTATCGATGGCTTTACCCGTTTTGATATTTATATTCGAGAAAACTGCCCCCAATATTAACGTGCTATCGTCACATTGGCTTTAATATGTTTAAGATGTACAACAATTGTAAAGGTAACAATCACTAACAGTGACCAGGCCCCCCACTTACCTGCATGTACCATTGACCAAGCACCAATTTGGTTTGGATATTGCCAAACACCAAAAAATGTCCCAAAATTTTCAGCCAGCCAAATAAAAAAACCAATTAACATAAATGCGAGCAATAATGGCATTTTCCGTTCTTTATCAAGTGGAGTATAAAAAACCATACTACGCGCATACAACCCCATAATAAACGCCGCTAAATACCAGCGATAATCATCAATATAATGGTGGCTAAAAAAATTAATATAAATAGCTAGAGCGACTACTGTTGCCATCCAGTAAGGTGGGTAGTGTTCAATTCTTACTTTAAAAAACCTCCAAGACTGAATGATATAACTCCCTACAGCCGCATACATAAAGCCAGTAAATAAAGGAACTCCCCAAAGCTTCGTGTAGGCTTCATCTGGGTATTGCCATGAACCAATCGTTGCTGATGTTTTAAACAGCTCCATCATAAAACCGACTAAATGAAAAACACAAATCGCTTTTAACTCATCCCAAGTTTCTAGTTTTGACCAAACCAACAATCCTTGAAAAATAACCGCAAAAATTAGTAACACATCATAGCGAGGTATGCCAATTAGCCCTTTAGCAGGTACCAAGAATAGCGCTAAAAAGAAAAATCCAGCGAATAAACAGGAACGAGCATTAATTAAACCGAAAAACCAAAACTCTAATAGAAAACGTTTAATCCCATGGCTCTTATTTGGCTGATGAGCCATTAAAATTTGGTCTAGTTTTCCTAAAAAATTCAATTTCTGACACACACTGGTCATTTATTTGCTCACCTGTTGCTTATTATTCGGTTTGTTGTCGTTCATAAGACAAGGCGAAGAGTTTAGCAAAATAGTCTGACCCTACATAAGGTAACTATCTTAGATTTATGTATTTTTATCATTTATAGTTTTAAACACTAGCTGTACACTGCTATTCATATTAACGATACTTTCCGTCCGATTTAGGGTTTTATTTTTTAACTCGCACCTGATGGCAATTCGTTAACAAAAAGTAATGATATACTTAAGTGATATGTATTTATGTGCCATATGAATGCCAACCCAACAATTTAGGAGTTTTATGATGAAATTATATTACGCTCCCGGTGCTTGTTCACTTTCTCCCCACATCATTCTGCGTGAAACTGGCTTAGATTTCAGCATTGAACGAGTGAATATAAAAGAGAAAAAAACAGAGAAAGGTGAAGACTTTTTAGCAATAAACCCGAAAGGACAAGTACCCACTTTAGTGCTGGATAATGGTGAACAACTCACAGAAGGTGCAATTATTGTTCAATATATTGCAGACCAAAAACCGGATCGTAACCTCATTGCGCTTCCAGGTTCGATGAAACGTTATCACCAGTTAGAAGCTTTGAATTTTATTTCGACAGAACTCCATAAAACTTTCTCACCTTTATTCACACCAGGAACACCGGAAGAGTATAAAGATACTGTACGCAAAGTGTTGTTTAATAAATTTGAGTATGTCGATAGCGTGCTTGCTAAACATGCTTTCTTTGCTGGCGATACTTTTAGTGTCGCAGATGCCTACTTATTCACGGTTAGTAATTGGGCAAAACACGTTGGGCTTGATTTGACTAGCCTGACTCACCTGCAAGATTACATTGCTAAGATCGCTAAACGCCCTAATGTTCAAGATGCCTTAAAAGCGGAAGGTTTAATCTAATCTACAAAATAGCGCTCTTCTAATAGAGCGCTATTTTCAATCATACAAATTAATTTAATCTAATTGTGTTGCACAGAAATTATGTTCAGGATTAACCATTTTGTCTTGAGCAGCGACGAGCTGTAACTCATACTTACCCATTTCTTTGGTTTTTATCATCACTTCATATACCGCGGCTGCAACGTGCTCTAATCCCTTATCTAAAGGCTCACCTTTCAATAAGTTAACCAACATCAAACCACTGGTCAAATCACCAACACCGACAGGTTGTTTCTCACCAAAATCAACGAGAGGACGGCTAACATGCCAACTATGTTCTGCTGTTACGAGGATCATTTCAAAACGATCAGCACGATACCCTGCACGACTTAAATGCTTAACAAGAACGATTTTAGGACCTTTATGGCACAATTCGCGAGCAGCTTGAACTGCTTCTTCAACATTTTTTATTGTTCTGTTCGTTAATGTTTCTAACTCTAGTAAATTTGGTGCTATGGCGTCGCTTGCAGCCAGTGCACGTTCACACAAGAACTCAGCAACACCGGGTGCCACAATACAACCTTTCTCAGGATGCCCCATAACTGGGTCACAAAAATAGATAGCTTGCGGATTAGCTGCTTTCACTTGTTTCACGATCGAAAGGATATCATCTCCTTGCTCAGCTGAGCCGATATAACCACTTAATACAGCATCACAAATCTCTAATTTATGGATTTTAGCTAAACCATCAACGATATCAGTTAAATGCTGGGCCGAAAAAACACTTCCAGTCCATTGTGGATACTGTGTGTGATTCGAAAATTGTACGGTATTGAGTGGCCACACATCTACGCCCATTCGGCACATAGGAAATGCGGCAGCACTGTTTCCTGCATGGCCGAAAACAACATGGGATTGAATTGATAATACGCTTTTCATTGAGAACCCAAAGAATTGTTATGTCGAATGAAGAGAAATCAGTGATTACCCGTTGCTAATATGGATATACTCTAAATAATTCGAATTACATGTGCATGTAACATAGCAAAATGCTTACGATAAGAATACAGCCGTATGTAATACGGAGCACTCGTTGCCATCAACACCTATGCAACTTGAAATATGACGAGTATAGCCCGGAAAATTCCGGGCTGATATTACAAAGGTTAGTCAGAGCTATTTCCAATTAATTAAGCAGTCGTTTTTCTTACCACGACGGATCAATGTATAGCGACCAAACAAACGGTCTGCATCAGAAAATACATACATTGGCTCTGTTTGTTTTTGGCCATTAATAGATACCGCATTAGAGCTAATAGCCGTTCTTGCTTGCCCACGAGAAGGAACCAACTCTGAATCAACTAAGGCTTGCTGTAAATCAGCGCCTGCTTCTAATGTAATGCAAGGCATACCATCTTGAGCTAATTGCTCAAAATCAGCTTCAGTTAAATCAGATACTGCACCAGAAAATAAACTTTCGGTAATACGCTTCGCTGCTGCTAAGCCTTCTTCGCCATGTACCAATTTAGTGACTAATTCTGCTAATACATATTGAGCTCGAGGCGCTTTACCACTATTTTTATCTTCTTCTTCCAATGCATTAATTTCATCTATTTCCATAAATGTGAAGAATTTTAAGAAGCGATAAACGTCAGCATCTGCCGTGTTGATCCAGAACTGGTAGAATTTATATTGGCTGGTTTTTTTGGAGTCTAACCAAACTGCACCACCTTCTGTTTTACCAAATTTAGTGCCGTCTGCTTTAGTAATTAGAGGAACGGTCATACCAAATACTTGGTTTTGGTGTAGGCGACGAGTTAAATCAATACCCGAAGTGATGTTACCCCATTGGTCAGAACCACCAATTTGCAGTTCTACGCCCATCTCTTTGTTCATATTTGCGAAGTCATAACCTTGTAAAAGGTTATAGGCAAACTCAGTAAAAGAGATACCAACGTCATCACGATTTAGACGTTGCTTAACAGACTCACGGTTAATCATTTGGTTAACAGAAAAATGCTTACCAATATCACGTAAGAAAGTCAGTACGTCCATTTTGCCAAACCAATCATAGTTGTTAGCAAGGCGTGCACTGTTATCACCACAATCAAAACTTAAAAATGGTGAAACTTGGTTACGGATTTTTCCTACCCACTCTTGAACGGTTTCTGCGGTATTTAATTTACGTTCAGTAGCTTTAAAGCTCGGATCGCCAATAAGGCCCGTTGCACCACCTACCAACGCCACAGGCTTGTGCCCGGCTAGTTGGAATCGTTTTAAACACAGCAAAGGCACCAGATGTCCCAAATGCAAGCTGTCTGCGGTAGGATCGAAGCCACAATAGAGAGAGATAGGGCCTTGCGCCAGTCTCTCTGCTAACGCATCCTCATCCGTTACCTGGGCAACGAGGCCCCGCTCTTGCAATTGTTTAATCAGGTTATTGCTAGACATCAATGACTCCATCAGTTGTATTTTGTCTATCTATTTTAGTTTGAATGACCAGTGAGTTTGAGATGTTTATCAAAAGCTCACCAGTGTAATTTGTCAATTTTCTTAAATGAAGCTATAGCATAAAGCGCATATCAATTAAGTGCCAGCTAAAAAACATGATCCTAAGGGGCTAATCTATCAATTTTCCAGCTATCACCTTCTCGTTGGTATAAAAAACGGTCGTGCAAACGGTGTGCGCCACCTTGCCAAAATTCAACACTATCAAATACCACTCGATATCCCCCCCAAAAACTCGGCAATGGGACATCTCCATTTTTAAACTTTTGTTTTAACTCTAAAAATTTCCCTTCTAAAATACCACGTGCTGATATTTTAGAAGATTGCGCTGATGCCCATGCTGCAATCTGGCTGTCTTTCGGCCTACTATGAAAATATTTAACAACCTCAATGGGGTTCAAACGCTCAGCAACCCCTGTGAAATTAACTTGGCGCTCTAATGGATACCATGGAAAATGCAGGCTTATTTTATTATTCTTCTCTAGATGCTTCGCTTTTCGACTACCTAAATTGGTATAAAATACAAGGCCTTTATCATCAAAATGTTTTAATAATACGATGCGTTGGTAAGGCTGCCCAGTTTCATCTACAGTAGCAACACACATGGCTGTCGGATCACTCAATCGAGCTTCGCATGCCTGCTTCATCCATAGTTCAAAAAGTGCCAGTGGGTTTGCTGTTAAGTCATTACGTCTCAACCCGCCTTTAGTGTATTCGCGACGTACCGATGCAAGATCTATTTCATCTAGCTCGTTCATTTTTATATCCTTTACCACAGTTATTTTTTATCGGTATTTTTAGGGTATATTGCCCCAAGCACAGTTTCTTTACTTGCACCAGTAACGGATGCCAAATTTCCTGGAAGACCTGATATCGTTCGTGCTGCTAGCCATGCAAACGCCAAGGCTTCCATATCATCCCCACTGAGACCAAACTTATCACTTGGCGCCACTTCAATTCCCGGAAGCAAAGCGGCCATTCGTTGCATTAAAAAAGTATTCTTTGCTCCACCACCACAAACTATTAAGCGCTCACACCCACCACATAGTAATACTTGCTCTGCGATAGAGGCCGCTGTCAATTCGCATAGTGTTGCTTGAACATCATTCGCTGAAATTGATGGAAAATGAACTAAATGCTGTTCTAACCATTGCGTGTTAAAGTATTCACGTCCCGTACTTTTCGGCGACGAACGTCTGAAATATGGGTCGCTTAACATGGCTTTTAGTAATCCATGGTCAACTTGACCACGACTAGCCCACTCACCACCTTCATCGAAGGCTTTTTGTTGAATACGCCAGCTCCAGGTATCCATTAACATATTCCCCGGTCCTGTGTCATAGCCTTTAACGTAGGCCCCAGGTAATAAAGCTGTCACATTAGCAATTCCACCAATATTCAGTACAATTCGTTTTTCTGTAGAATGCCCTAAAACAGCTAAGTGAAATGCAGGAACTAAAGGCGCTCCTTGCCCCCCATAAGCCATATCTCTTCGGCGAAAGTCCCCTACCGTTGTGATCCCTGTTAAAGCTGCGATACGGTTGTTATCACCTAACTGCATAGTAAAAGGCTGCTCGCCATCAGGCTCGTGCCAAACAGTTTGGCCGTGACAACCAATCGCAATGATGTCCTCGGCAGTTAGTCCTGTTTGAATCAGAAGTTGGTTTATCGCATCTGCATATAAAGAACCTAGCTCTCTATCAATTTTACCAATCTCTGATAGCGTTGTTGCCTGCCCTTGGCATATATCTAAAATTCGTTTTTTTAACTCGATGGGAAATGCAACACTCAAACTGGATTGCTCTGCGACAAATTTGTCACTGATTGCGGCAAGAACGACATCAACACCATCTAGGCTAGTTCCTGACATAACTCCTATGTAACGACCTGATTTCATCATTATTCTTGTTCCTTCAGAGTGCACATTAACTTTACAATATTCAGCTACAAAAGATTGTGCTTTGATGACAAATTTTGTCAACAATTCGATGCAATTTCTCGGCGCGCTTCGCAGGAATAATAAATAAGTGCTTTAAAACTAAAAATTGCTAGACAAGCCAAATAAAAAAGTCGTTTTGTAATATCTGAAATTTTCATTTTCAATATTATGGTACATAATATATCGATCAGCTCAGCATTACTGTTCCGCGCTTCAGTTAAAGTTTAAAACATTATCCTGTTTGGCAACTTGTGCGAAATGATGCTCATAAGCTGACTACCCTATGTGAATATTTAACAAAGAGTGCCTTATTGAATGAAATAATCACGAATTTGAGATATTTTACCTAGTGTTTACGCTCTATTTAAATCAGAATCGGTAATCTAACCATCGCTTTTAATACCATTATTTTGATACTTTGTTGTGTTTATGGTGAAAACAAATATACGATGCTATGTTAGTGCCACAGACAGCAAATCTCATAGGAGTTCTTATGCTTAAGAAAGTTTTTGTAGGTGTTGTAGCAGTTGCAGCCTTATCAGGCTGTGTCAATACCAGTACGCTTTCTGGTGATACTATTTCTGCCAAGGATGCGAAACAGGTACAGACTGTGACTTATGGTACTGTTCTGAATGCTCGCCCTGTGACTATTCAAGCTGGTGAAGACGGTAACGTAATTGGCGCAATTGGTGGAGCTGTACTTGGTGGGTTATTAGGTAACACCATCGGTGGTGGTACAGGTAACACATTAGCAACAGCTGCAGGTGCTATTGCTGGTGGTTTAGCTGGTCAGGAAGCTCAAGGCGCATTAAATAGAAGCCAAGGTGTTCAATTAGAGATCCGCCTCGATAGCGGTAAAAACATTGTTGTTGTTCAAAAACAAGACCCTAGCACCTTCCGTAATGGCCAACGTGTTATGATTGCAAATAGCGGAAATACAGTGACTGTGTCTCCTCGGTAATCTTACGATACTAAATTAGGTATACTCACCGACATTAGCCAGTGAGTATGCCTTAAAAATAATATTGCTGAATAATATAGTTACTTTATGTTATATAATTATATTTTATATTCATCATGTATCGCTTTTAGGTAATACAGTTTCTTGCTTACAAATAACCCCCTTGCTTTCGTGCCTAAAAGCTACTTCCCCCCCCCTTTTTTATAAATTTTTTATTATTAATTAATACGCACTAATAAATTATCCAGCTAACAATTAGAAAACCGTAGGTAAATATAATTAACAGCTTTAATTATATTTAAAGGCAATGAATTATAAAAAGTCATAACTGGGTGTAATTATTATTCCCATTGCCTATTTCTATTTCACCATCATACAAATCACATAGGCCGATTACTTAATTGTTAGTTTAATGATTAGCACACTATTTATTAGTTAGGTATATTATTTTCACATCATGAATCATTTTGTAATCTTAAAATGTTTTTTTCAAGCTTCATAAGTAACTGTGATAATTGATAAAGTTCATCTTTACTAATATTATTCAATATCTCTATACGCGTATTGTTTATGACTTGATCTACCGTTTTAATAAAGGGTTCAGATTCTTCCGTTAACTTTATCCTTTTAGCTCTCCTATCATTTGTACAAGTATGCCTAGAAATAAGTTTTTTTTCCTCTAATTGGTCTAGAGTCCTTACTAATGAAGGCTGTTCAATACCAATCGCTTTCGCTAACTGTATTTGAGATTGTTCAGGCGGTAGTTGACTTATATTATGTAATGTCACCCAATGTGTTTGTGTTAGTTTAAGAGGCTTCAAACGATAGTCGATTAATGCTCTCCACATGCGAACAACACGTGATAACTCTGTCCCAATTTGTGATTCCAATTTACCCTCCTTTATATAATTATAATGTCAAAAAAATATACCATCTTCATATTATTTTTGGATTATATATTAATTTCCCTTTATATTTACAACTTTTTATTTATATATTAGCCATTAAATACCTATATCTAGTTACAATAGCTGATTTATTATGCGATATAACTCTAATTAATATGTCGTTGATTCCTACATTTTTTCAACCTGAGTTTAACGAGATAATCTATCAATTATCTTATTAATAAGAATAGCCGCACTCTCCTTTTTGATCTATCTATTTTAGCTCTTATAGCAGTCGTGAATAACAATAAAAAAAACAATGCTTCATAAGCCTTTAAAAAACAAACAAATATAGTTAATCTTAAAATCATGTTAATTACAGTCATTTTAATTTAACCTATACTAATTTTTAATAAATAAAATTTCATTGAAATATAAACTAAGAAATAAATAGCATGCTAATAATTTATTGAGGATTAATTTATATTGAAAATAAAACATTTGATTTTTTATCATTATTTTCAAACAGAAAACTAGAAAAGTTGTTGTTGTGTATCGATGGTATTTTCTTGAGCTATTTTTTTATTTAATATTCTTAAATGGCGTTGACGACATAAACGAAGTACATTTCGTTTTTCACTATCCGAAAACTTTAACCAATTAAAGCGCTCATCACGAGTGCGATAGCAACCTCGACAATAGCCTTGTTCATTACTTTGACATATACCACGGCAAGGGCTGGGGATCTCAAAAAATTCAAGTTGTTCAGCCATAACTTTCCCCTTAAAAAGAAAAAATCACCATAAATGTATGATATACTCCTAGAAATGAGTATTACCATTATTTGTTCAAAAAACAAACTGTAATCATTGTATTTATTAATTTAAGCACGTTATATTAATAGATAAATCGATTCAGGCTGATTCCAAGAGGTTTAAAAATGCGCTTACTCCATACTATGTTACGTGTTACTGATATGCAGCGTTCTATTGACTTTTACACAAAAGTGTTAGGTATGCGCTTATTAAGAACCAGTGAAAATACAGAGTATAAATACTCTCTCGCATTTGTTGGTTACAGCGATGAAAGTGAAGGCGCTGTGATAGAGCTAACCTATAACTGGGGGGTTGACCAATATGATATGGGTAACGCATATGGTCATATCGCCTTAGGTGTCGATGATGTTGCAAAAACCTGCGATGCTATCCGCAGTGCAGGTGGTAACGTAACACGTGAAGCAGGCCCAGTTAAGGGCGGAACAACTATAATTGCATTTGTCGAAGACCCAGATGGCTATAAAATTGAGCTGATCGAAAACAAAAGCGCAAGTAAAGGCTTAGGCCATTAATTAGCTATATAATCTAAAAGTTTAGGTGCCTATTCTAACACCTAAACTTTTATCACCCTTTACCTGCAAATTTTTACTGGTTTTGGCATAATGTCATCCAACCAGAAAACTAAAACTGAAAGTCCTAATGTCTGAAAAAAACAATCCAAATGCCCTAGTGAACCGATTCAGGGGATACTATCCTGTCGTTATTGATGTTGAAACAGGTGGGTTTAATGCAAAAACTGACGGCCTGTTAGAAATTGCAGCCATCACCTTAAAAATGGATAAAGACGGCTGGCTCTCCATGGATGAAACATTACATTTTCATGTAGAACCTTTTGAAGGCGCAAATCTTGAGCCATCCGCTCTTGCCTTTACTGGAATTGATCCAACTAACCCTCTACGCGGTGCTGTTAGCGAATATGAGGCTCTTCATGCAATATTTAAAGTCATCCGCAAAGGCATGAAAAATACTGATTGTAATCGCGCAATTATTGTTGCTCATAACGCAAATTTTGATCACAGTTTTGTCATGAATGCCGCCGAACGAGCAGGTTTAAAACGTAACCCGTTCCATCCATTTGCAACCTTTGATACCGCGGCATTAAGTGGCTTAGCATTTGGTCAAACAATTTTAGCAAAAGCATGTGTTTCTGCAGGTATCCCATTTGATGGCAAACAAGCACACGGCGCCCTGTATGATACGAATCGCACCGCTCTGCTATTTTGCGAAATTGTTAATAAATGGAAAAAATTGGGTGGCTGGCCAATTATTGAAGATTCTCAATAACTTTTTATCAATAGCAATAATATAAAAAAACCGTATTTAGTAGAAAGTCATCAATGCTTTTACCAAATACGGTTTTTTAGTCTTTTATTTATTGTTTAAATCAGTCTGCGCTAGCTTCATCTGCTGAACGGTATTTATCAGCCGTTTCTTTAATTAGAGATTGCAGCTCACCACGCTGGAACATTTCCATGATAATATCGCAACCACCGACTAGCTCACCATCAACCCACAGTTGAGGGAAAGTTGGCCAATTTGCATATTTTGGCAGTTCCGCACGAATATCTGGGTTTTGCAAGATATCAACATAGGCAAAACGTTCACCACAAGAAGACAGAGCTTGTACTGCCTGAGCAGAAAAACCACAGCTCGGAAGTTTAGGAGAGCCTTTCATATATAATAAAATTGGGTTTTCTTTAATTTGGCGCTCAATTCTTTCAATAGTTGTCATTTTTAACTTCCTTAAAACAAAGATGCAGGTTTTGCAGTCAGCCGGTAACTGAGAGTCTACCTCAACTTAACAGAACACATTGACTGATATAATAAGAAACTGAATTGTTTCATACAATATGCCAGTTTTATAGGGGCATTACTATAACATTCCAAAAAACAAAAAGGCACCTTTTCTATCTTCTCTTTACCTAAGTCAAACAAGTAGCTATTTCTAGGTAAGAACTGAAATTTAATGTACTTAGGTTCCCCACCTACAATATCTATATGATTTTTATCTGTAATTTTTCTATTTATCTGTTAGCATCTTAGCCGCATCATTACCTTTACCTTTGTAAGGTTGATCGTGCTATTATTAATATATTAAGTATCATATCGCCAATAGGCGAAACTCTAATGATAAGCTGTGACATATTATTTTGCTCATTTTAAGAGCAAACACCCTGAGTATTTTGATATAAAAGCAATCAAGGAGTACGCAATGTCATTTGAACTACCCGCTTTACCGTATGCAAAAGATGCTTTAGAACCTTATATCTCTGCAGAAACCTTAGAATATCACTATGGTAAACACCACAACACTTATGTTGTTAACTTAAATAACCTCATCAAAGGTACTAACTTTGAAGGAAAATCTTTAGAAGAAATTATCAAAACTTCTGAAGCTGGGGTTTTTAACAACGCGGCACAAGTTTGGAACCACACTTTCTATTGGAATTGCTTAGCGCCAAACGCTGGTGGCGAGCCGACAGGCAAAGTTGCGGAAGCGATTAATAAAGCATTCGGTTCTTTTGCTGAATTTAAAGCTCAGTTTACTGATGCCGCAACCAAAAACTTCGGTGCTGGATGGACTTGGTTAGTAAAAAAAGCAGATGGTAGCCTTGCAATCGTCAATACATCGAATGCTGCGACCCCAATCTCTGGTGACGACAAACCTGTGTTAACCGTTGATATTTGGGAGCATGCATACTATATCGATTACCGCAACGCCCGCCCTAAATACTTAGAAAACTTCTGGGCACTGGTTAATTGGAAATTTGTGGAAGCAAACTTAGCATAGTCCTCTAGCAAGTATCGAAACAAAGACTAAATTGACAAGGGCGAGATGTACTCGCCCTTTTATTTCACCTACTCGAGGCTGGAATAAAATCAGAAAATATGTGCAGCAAGAAAAATAATCAGTGCTAATGAGCCCAATGCAGCAAGCAATCCATATTTAAAATCTGTATCCATGAGTTCCTCTCATTTTAATGTCATTGAATTAACAAATAACCACTCATTAATTAAGGTTATTAAGTATACATATCTAAAAAAGTAAAACTAGTGTCTATATCACATGTTATAACATCAATTATTTCTTTCGTTTTTGCGCTAGATCAGACAAAATCGACAACAAATCGCTAAGTTATTGCCAGCAAAGGATCAATGCATCAATATGCAGGTAATTTTTTAACAAGAATTATTATAGAGACCGGTTATTGGTCAGGAGTTTTCTTCCCCCATGGCAACGATTAAAGATGTGGCGAAGCGCGCTGGCGTATCCACCACAACCGTATCCCATGTTATTAATAAAACGCGCTTTGTGGCTGATGACACCAAGGCTGCGGTTTGGGCTGCAATTAAAGAGCTTAATTATTCGCCAAGTGCGGTTGCCCGTAGTTTAAAAGTTAATCATACAAAGTCGATTGGCTTACTCGCAACCTCAAGCGAAGCCCCTTATTTCGCAGAAGTAATTGAATCAGTTGAAAATAGTTGTTATGAAAAAGGTTACACACTTATACTTTGTAATTCTCATAATAATTTGGGAAAACAAAAAGCATATTTGCAAATGTTAGCGCAAAAGCGCGTTGATGGCCTACTTGTGATGTGTTCTGAATATCCAGATACGTTAATTAGTATGCTTGAAGACTATCGTAATATCCCAATGGTGGTGATGGATTGGGGAACCTCCCGAGGTGATTTTACAGACAGTATTATTGATAATTCATTCCATGGTGGGTATCTTGCAGGCCGCTATTTAATTGACCGTGGGCACCGTGATATTGGTGTGATCCCTGGCTCGCTTGAAAGAAACACCGGTATCGGCCGCTTAACAGGCTTCAAAAAAGCAATGGAAGAAGCAAAGATCACACTGAAAGACCAGTGGATAGTACAAGGTGATTTCGAACCTGAATCTGGCTATAAAGCAATGATGCAAATTTTAAGCCATAAACAACGTCCTACTGCGGTATTTTGTGGTGGCGATATCATGGCGATGGGAGCCATTTGTGCGGCTGATGAAATGGGGCTACGCGTTCCACAAGACATTTCAATTATTGGTTATGATAATGTGCGAAATGCGCGCTATTTCACACCAGCATTGACCACTATCCACCAACCCAAAGAGCGTTTAGGCCAAATGGCCTTCACCATGCTGCTCGACCGTATCATTAATAAGCGCGAAGATGCTCAAACAATTGAAGTTCACCCTCGCCTTGTAGAGCGTCGCTCTGTCGCTGACGGGCCATTTATCGATTATCGTCGATAAGACAAATCGTTAAGTTGAAAGCCACTCTGCGTTGAGCGTTTCATTATCACCAAGGTAATCCAATAACCAACGGAGCGCGGGTGATGTACTATTTTCCACCCAAGTTAAACAACAAGGACTGGGTGGAAATGGCTGTGCTAATGCTAGTTCAACTAATTGGCCTTTTTCACAAAGCGGAGCTGCTCGATGCTCCGGTACCATTCCAACACATAGCCCATTAACCAAACAAGCTAAACCATTTTCCCAGTAAGGCACGACAAGCCGACGTTGGTTATCAAGTGCCCAAGTATCACGTTTGGGAAGGTTACGAGAGGTATCTTCGAGACACAAACTCGGGTACTCTCTCATTTGGTCATCAGTCAGTTTCTCACCTATTTGGGCTAATGGGTGTTCTGGACTTGCGACACACATCCACGGCATAAAACCCATATCACGGAAGCTGTATCTTTCGCCTATCGGGGACGCTCGAGTCGCTCCAATCGCAACATCTACACGTCCGTCAGCAAGTGCATCCCACACTCCATTAAACACTTCAGGGTGAATAAAAAGTTCAATATCGGGAAAATGACGATAAAAATCAATAAGTAATTGTTCTGTCCTTTGGGGTTTAACAATACAATCAACAGCAATACTAAATTGCCCGCGCCAGCCATTTGCAACTTGCTGGCATTGATGTCTTGTATCTGTCATTTTTTTGATAACAGAACGACTTTCCTTAATAAATATCGCCCCTGCTTCTGTCAGAACAACATCGCGATGTCGGCGTTCAAATAGAGGAACAGCAAGCCATTCCTCAACTTGCTTGACGGTATAACTGATTGCAGAAGGTACACGGTGCAATTCATCAGCAGCACCACTAAAACTTCCAGTTCGAGCAACTGCATCAATCACTTCGAGTGCATGCGCAGACCACATAACCTCTCCTTTCAAAAATTTTGATGGCAAGATCCAAATATTACCGTTTCACAACCTAAAAAAATAGCCTATACAATGACATCATCATTAACAATTTTTTAAATATCAGATAAGTAATAATTATGTCGAATACTGTGAAAAAAAATTCTCCGGGTTTTATGGTTTACCTTGCAGGACTTAGTATGCTAGGTTTTTTAGCCATTGATATGTATTTACCTGCATTTGGCGCTATGCAAAACACCTTGCATACCTCTGAAGGCGCCATCAGTGCTTCTCTCAGTATTTTTTTAGCTGGTTTTGCCTTTGCTCAGCTATTATGGGGGCCATTATCAGACAAACTTGGCCGTAAGCCTGTGCTAATTGTGGGCTTAACTATTTTCATTATCAGTAGCTTAGCCATTTATTGGGTCGAAACCGCAACACAGCTATTAACACTACGTTTTTTACAGGCTGTTGGGGTCTGCTCCGCGGCAGTTTTATGGCAAGCCCTTGTTATCGACCGCTATGATGAGGCAAATACCCAGAAAGTCTTTGCTTCTATCATGCCACTAGTCGCGCTATCCCCGGCTTTAGCCCCATTATTAGGAGCATGGGTTCTAGAGCACCAAACATGGGAAGCAATTTTCCTGATCCTAATGGCGGTGGGCATACTACTTTTATTACCGACACTCTTTTTGAAAAATGTTTCAGTTAAAACAATAACTGATGATAACCAACCAGAAACTAAGATTTCTTTCTCAAACTTGCTCAGTTCCCCTGTTTTCAGCGGTAACGTGCTGGTTTATGCATCCTGTAGCGCGGGTTTCTTCGCTTGGTTAACCGGGTCACCTTTTATCTTACGTGACATGGGCTTCAACCCTGCTGATATTGGTTTGAGCTATATTCCACAAACTTTAGCCTTTATTGTTGGTGGATATGGCTGCCGCATTTTATTAGCAAAAGTTCGCGCAGAAACGCTATTTCCATTATTATTAATTGGTTACGCGGTAAGCATGTCTATTTTATTTATCATGGCCATCTATACCACACCATCATTAACCATGATATTGATCCCATTTTGCTTTATGGCGGCAATGAACGGGGCCTCTTATCCTATTGCAGTATCCAAAGCACTAAATGCATTTCCTAGCGCGAGTGGTAAAGCAGCTGCATTGCAAAATGCCTTACAATTAGGTCTATGTTTCTTAGCAAGCCTACTTGTTTCAGCCCTGAGTTTAGACCCATTGTTAGCAACAACGGGTGTCATGGCGGTTACCATTATTCCAATGACCATTGGTTATTTTATGCAACGCTGCGGCAATAAAAATAATCAAGATCTTGAGCAGGTCGATTGCCAAACGATCTCCTAAAGTATAGCTTGTCGAATCAATCATGCCGTATATAATCGGCATGATTGATATTTAACTAATTCCCAAAAACTTCTTCCAATGTATAACTCTTATGGTTATACCGTAACATTTATTAAGTATTTTTCTATATCACCCATTATTCTTAGCTCACAAAACCTGAACTTTCTTGTCAAAACCCCTTAATCTAAGCGGATTTCACTAATAAATAAGGCTTTTTTTTTGTTATCTACTAAGATATAGATGTTTCATGGTTAATTTTCTTGTTAAAAAACGTTATCATTGCGACATTAAATAATGAGTGCTCAAGAATGATGTTAAAACAGTATTATCCACCAGATGAATTAAAATCCTTTGTTAGCTCTATTTTAATAATCAAAGAGTTTACAGAGGCAATTAAAATTTTTCCTGGAACAGGTGCTGAAATCTGGGTTTCATCAGATACATTTCACATGACAACTGAAAGCAACTCAGCCGCAGACCCTTATCAGCTGATTATTCCTAGAGTCAACACATTTACTGCTAGCCCTAATTTTTCAAAAGTTATGGTATTACGTATTCGTCATGATGCATTGCGTTTTCTTCTGCCTCAAAGAACACTAAATTATACTGATAAACCCATCGCACTAAATGACATATGGAAAGACCGTTGGTTTGAAGCTTTAGCTAACTCTTCATTCAAAGAGTTGTTGGATTGCTTTAATAGGACAAAAGCCAAGAAAAAGTCTCATTTCACAGATGAAATTTTAGAGTTGCTATATCGTAACCCAACTAAAAAAATCACTGAAATTGCCGAAGAGACAGGTTTACATCTCCGAGTCATTCAAAAAGAGTTTTTAAAAGAATACGGTATTACACCAAAAAGGTACCAGATCAATTGTCGCTTAGAGCACGTTTTAAAAAGTATGGTAGTAGAACCAGATACCTACCGCTGGTTTGAAACAGGCTATTATGACCAATCCCACTTTTACCGTGATTTTAAAAGATACTTTACTATGACGCCGTCGGCATTTTTAAAATCAAGTTATTCGCTTTTTTACAATACAAAAACTAAGTACCCATTAAGATAGTTCTTAATACATAAGGAGAACGGAATGAGTATTGTTGTGTATGCCCAAATTACAACAGAAAGGACGGATGGGTATTTAACGAAAGAAATCGTTCGTGACTTAGCAAAACTAAGCCGCCGAGAGAAAGGATGCATTCAATATGATCTTATGGCTAAAGAAAATGGTTACATTGTTTTCGAGGAATGGGAAGACACTCAGGCATTAGAGATGCATAAAAACAGTCCGCATTTCAAGCGATTAGTTGAAGCAATTGAACGTGATAACGCTAGCTTTTCTGTCAATTTTAGTGAAAAATGATCTATTAATAATGAAAACTAGAGCGCATTGTATTTTTAAGCAATTTTAACCTTCTTTATTTAATAGAACTCCGTAACCTATATTCAATAAACAAAATCCAACCATACTTTATTCAGGCTATAGCATAAACTACTATTGCTATAGCCTACCTGATTGCTTATATCGCTATTTATCTTTAACATAAATAACGCAATTGCTTGCTTTAATGCCTATTCACTCTGTTTTTGCTACATTAGCCAACTCTTCTGCTTGCTGTAATAACTTTTCTTGTTCTTTTTGATTTAAAACGCGTTCAACCGTATCAACAATTGCCTGCGTTTGTGGGTCTATCTCTATATTTATTTTATCACCCAAGCGTTTTTTACCTAGTGTTGTTCTCTCTAATGTTTCTGGGATTAAATGTACACAAAACCGATTATTGATTACATCACCCACCGTTAAACTGATGCCATCAATCGCCACAAAGCCTTTATGCAAAATATATTTCATCAAAGCTTTATCATGAATTGACAACCAAATTTGGTGGTTATCTTCGGATGTGAAAATTTTACTAATTTCAGCTGTTGTCATGATATGACCAGAAACGATATGGCCGCCAATTTCGTCACCATATTTTGCGGCGCGTTCGATGTTAACAACATCACCTTCTTGTAATTCCCCTAAGTTAGTCAATCTCAGAGTTTCTTTAATTAGATCAAAACTGACTCTCTCACCATCGATTTTCGTTACCGTCAAACAACAACCATTATGCGCAACGGAAGCCCCTGTTTCTAAACCTCTAAGTAATTCAGGGGTAAATTTCATTACATGAGTTCGAAAGTTGGCTCTTTCTGTAATTTCAATAATAGGAGCGGTCGCTTGGACAATGCCTGTAAACATAATGATTCCCAGTGTAGTGGATTAATAAGCTCAGTTTACATCAGAATTTTTAGAGATCTATCCTATTTGAGTGATAAACAAGACGTTAATAAATCGAGTATTTGTCCATATATTAGGTTCTAAAATGCTCTTTTATAGTTTGTTACCATATCATTATTGGAATCCATTTAGAAAAGGGATAGAATGAGCGGTTTTTAATAATCAATGAGAACTTAGTAACTCATTTATTTTTCTAATTTTTTCCTCTTATTTTCTTTTATTACAAAGGTGTATGCGTGCAGAAATATTTTACAGAAGCGCGTAACTTGTTGGCACTTGGTATTCCTATCGTTTTGGCTCAATTTTCACAAACTGCAATGGGGTTTGTGGATACCGTTATGGCTGGAAGTGTTAGTGAAATTGAGATGTCCGCAGTTGCAGTTGGGTTTTCCATCTGGCTGCCAGCTATTCTTTTTGGCCAGGGCATTTTGATGGCTTTAACTCCAATCGTTGCACAAATGAATGGGTCAGGTCGTCGTAACTTGATTGGAGACCAAATTCAACAAGGGCTGTGGTTAGCGCTGCTTTTAGCCTTAGGTATTATGTGTCTTCTTTATAATAGCCAGCTTATTATCAGCAATATGCCCCATATTGATAAAGAATTGGCGGATAAGTCTGTCCGTTTTTTACATGCTATTATGTGGGGAGCCCCAGGATACTTATTTTATCAGGTGTATCGTAGTCAATGTGAAGGGCTTTCAAAAACCAAACCGGGGATGGTGATTGGTTTTCTTGGCTTGATGATTAATATTCCCATTAACTATATCTTTATCTATGGTCACTTTGGTGCCCCAGCTTTAGGTGGTGTGGGCTGTGGTGTCGCGACCGCATCAGTGTATTGGGCTATGTGTCTGATGATGAGATGGTATGTGAAACGTGCTACTGCGCAGCGCGATATTCGCCCTACAGTCTCTTTCACATCGCCAAATCCATTAATCTTAAAGCGAATTATCGTATTAGGTACCCCTATTGGTCTGGCACTTTTCTTTGAGGTCACTTTATTTGCCGTCGTCGCCTTGTTAGTCGCCCCATTAGGTGTTGTTGCAGTCGCTGGCCATCAAGTTGCATTGAATTTCAGCTCCGTGATGTTTATGTTCCCATTATCATTAGGAATAGCTGCAACCATTCGCGTAGGTTATAACTTAGGACAGAAATCGACTGAAGCCGCTAAAGTTTCATCTTATACTGGTATTGCTGTTGGCTTAATGATCGCTTGTTTTACCGCCGTTCTCACTGCGGTCTTCCGTGAACCGATTGCAATGATGTATAACAAAAACCCTGAAGTGGTTGTTTTAGCGAGTAGTTTGATGCTATATGCCGCTATTTATCAATTATCAGACTCTGTGCAAGTTATTGGTGCGGGAATTTTACGTGGCTACAAAGATACACGTTCTATTTTCTTTATTACCTTCACCGCATATTGGTTACTTGGTTTACCTTCCGGTTATATCTTAGCATTAACTGATATTATCGCACCGGCTATGGGCCCTAAAGGCTTTTGGATTGGCTTTATCATTGGATTAAGCGCAGCTGCGATAGGTATGGCAACACGTATTATGTGGATCCATAAGCAGACAGAGGATGTTATTCTACTTCGCTCAGCACGCTAATTGACGGTTTTTTAAGCTTTTTATTATGGGGGAAGGTGTATTTCGCACCAGATAGTTTTAAATACGAGCAAACTATCACGAAAATACATTTTCCCCTTGCCAGATGAACCTCATAACGTTAATATTCATCCCCGTTGTCACCTAGATAACTTTTAAATGCGTCCGTAGCTCAGTTGGTTAGAGCACCACCTTGACATGGTGGGGGTCGGTAGTTCGAGTCTACTCGGACGCACCATTTCTAGTGAACACAATGTTAATTTTCAGTGCGTCCGTAGCTCAGTTGGTTAGAGCACCACCTTGACATGGTGGGGGTCGGTAGTTCGAGTCTACTCGGACGCACCATTTCAAATAAACACAATCCAAACTTTTCAGTGCGTCCGTAGCTCAGTTGGTTAGAGCACCACCTTGACATGGTGGGGGTCGGTAGTTCGAGTCTACTCGGACGCACCATTTTGTTATCATGCCTCCCACCTTAAAATTTTTCTTGATTGTTTACTATCATTCCCTTAATTTGTTGCGCAACAAATTAGGTTACTTAATATCAATTGAATTTTTGATCTAAATGGCCTCTTCTTCTAATTTAGTAAAATTTGATTTGTCTCACAGTTTTTTGTTGTCTATAATACCCGCGCTGGCTGAAAGGTTTCAACAGTAGCAAATCAATACGTTAGCTTTAATTGAATTTGTCATCTACACTATAATAAGAATCAAAATGTGACAAATTTAAGTGTATAAATGCATTAAACACCAGACTGTCGCCTATTCTTGTAAATGAGTTGCGCAACAAAATTTTATATGCGCACGATTTATTAAATGTACTAAGCGTCGGCGGCAATACCGATTTCCTTTATAACATTAGATAGACTGCCATGAAAAAAACTAAAATTGTTTGTACTATCGGTCCAAAAACCGAATCAGAAGAAAAACTGACTCAACTCCTTGATGCGGGCATGAATGTCATGCGCCTAAATTTTTCTCACGGTGACTATGAAGAACACGGTCAACGTATTAAAAATCTTCGCTCTGTTTGTGCAAAAACAGGTAAACAAGCTGCTATTTTACTCGATACTAAAGGCCCTGAAATCCGCACCATGAAATTGGAAGGTGGTAACGACGTTTCTCTCGTTGCAGGCCAAACCTTTACATTCACTACCGACACTTCCGTGATCGGTAATAAAGATAAAGTTGCTGTGACATACTCAGGCTTAACTTCAGATTTAAAAGTCGGCAATACCGTATTAGTTGATGACGGCTTAATTGGTATGAAAGTGACTAATGTCACTGCGACTGAAGTCGTCTGTGAGGTTTTAAATAACGGTGACCTCGGGGAGAAGAAAGGGGTTAATCTACCAGGCGTTTCCATTGGCCTGCCAGCGTTAGCTGAAAAAGACAAAGAAGACTTAGTGTTTGGATGCGAACAAGGTGTTGATTTTGTAGCAGCTTCTTTTATCCGTAAGCGCTCTGATGTTGAAGAAATTCGTGCTCATCTGAAAAAACATGGTGGCGAGAACATCCAAATTATTTCGAAGATTGAAAACCAAGAAGGTTTAAATAACTTTGATGAAATTTTAGAAGCTTCTGACGGCATCATGGTTGCTCGTGGTGATTTAGGCGTTGAAATCCCTGTTGAAGAAGTTATTTTTGCACAAAAAATGATGATTGAAAAATGTGTCGCTGCACGTAAAGTCGTCATTACTGCAACGCAAATGTTAGATTCAATGATCAAAAACCCACGCCCTACCCGCGCAGAAGCAGGCGACGTGGCCAACGCTATTTTAGACGGCACAGATGCAGTTATGCTGTCTGGTGAAAGCGCTAAAGGTAAATATCCAGTAGAAGCTGTTACCATTATGGCAACTATCTGTGAGCGTACAGACCGTATCATGCAAACTCGCATTGATAGCCAAAAACCAAGCCAACGCTTACGTGTCACTGAGGCTGTCTGTCGTGGTGCAGTGGAAATGTCTGAAAAATTAGACGTGCCACTAATCGTTGTTGCAACCTACGGCGGTAAGTCTGCTAAATCTGTTCGTAAATATTTCCCTACTGCGCCAATCCTCGCGTTAACGACTAATGAAGAAACTGCCCGCCAGTTACTGTTAGTCAAAGGTGTGATCCCAATGATTGTAGGTGGTTTTACATCCACAGATGATTTTTATCGTGAAGGTAAACGCGCAGCGCTTGAAAGTGGCTTAGCGGTTTCTGGTGATGCTGTTGTAATGGTTTCTGGAGCATTAGTACAAAGTGGCACAACCAACACATCTTCAGTTCATGTACTTTAATTTTTAATTTCCTTATAGAGGCTGATAGTGACTATTTTTGCTATCGGCCTTTTTTATTTAGATTTAACATTAAGTGCTTCCTTGATGTAACTATTCCTTTATTTCCTTTTCTTTAGTAAATATCTTACCGCAATTTAAGAGTGATATCATAAAACACACTCGGATTGGTCAAATAACAACCTTTATTATTCTTAATTTAAATTTTTCTCCTTTTTCCTAGTACTAAATATAAAGTATTTCTAGCAAAACTTTATATTTAGTACTAGCATAAGACATAGTAAGTGCCATACCCTAATTTTCATTAGGTTGTTTTAAAGGGATATAGCAAGCTTTAAGATAACAAGCTTAGCTCTATTGTTTGGTGACTTGCTTTTTTATATTTTCAAGATAAATCAATCTAGAGGGTAAAATAATGATTCGTACTAAAATTGTACTGGGCTCTATCGTATTAGCTTCAGCATTACTAGCGGGTTGTTCTAACAGCACTGAAGTGCAAAAACTCTCTTCAGACGTGCAAACTCTGAATGGTAAAGTTGATCAACTGAGCAACGACGTTCAGTCTCTGCGTTCTGACGTACAGACAGCTCAAGAAGAAGCAGCACGCGCTAACCAGCGTTTAGATAACCAAGTTCGTACTTACAAAAAATAAGTTCGATTTGGTCGTTATCTAGCTGATACGACGCTTCTTTGAAGCTAATAGTATTTATGAGGGCCTATGAAAATAGGCCCTTATTATTTGTCAGGATTATTGATTTACAACAGAAGAACGGTATTTCGCAGGTAACAAAGCACCAACTTTACCATCATAGATAGGTTCTGGTTGTGAAATAGAGAATGGTTCAATAGGCACTAAACCTTCGTGTTGTGTTTCACTTTCAGGAATACTGTTACCCTGATCATTATTAACACGCACAGGCATACCAGAACGCCTTGCTAGCTCTTTTTCTACTAAAGCCTTATCAACCCCTTCATTTTCAAGAAAACGCTTAAAATCGTCAGATAGCTTGATTGGCATGGTTTGAGGGTCATCATTACTTGTCCGTGATAATGGCTGATGCACCTCGATGTAATAACTACCATCAGGTTCTTTAGAATATTTTACCGGCTGATCAATAACTTGAACACGTGTTCCTCTTGGTACTGTCTTGAATAATGCTTCAATATCATCAGGACGTAAACGAATGCAACCGGAGCTCACTCGCATACCAATCCCAAAATCCGCATTAGTACCATGGATCAGATATTCACCACGCCCATGTGCTAGCCGTAATGCATATAAGCCCATTGGGTTTTCAGGGCCAGCAGGAACGACAGCAGGAAGCGTTATACCTTCTTTCGCATAATTTTTACGAATATTTGCCGTGGGTGTCCATGTAGGGTCTTTAATTGATTGGCTTACTGAAGTCACCATTTCAGGTGTATCACGACCTAATTGACCAATACCAATAGGGTATACGATCACTTCTTCACTGTTCGCTGGGTAATAATATAAACGCAGCTCTGCCAAATTAATCACGATCCCTGTTCTTGGTGTTGACGGCAATAGCATTTGTGCTGGAATGATAAGTTCTTTACCCGCTTCAGGAAGGTATGGATCTGTTCCTGGGTTAGCTTCAAGCATACCGAGTAAGCCAATTTGGTGCTCACTGGCAATGGCTTCCAACGGCCGCCCATCATTGGGGACGATGTACGTATAATTTTCCCCGATAAGGCGAGTGTTACTATCAGGTAATGGGTATTCTTTTGCTTGAACTGGAGCCAATAAGGCACTCATGACAAACAAACTTACCACCGTCAAAACTCTTTTCATATCTACTCCAAGGAAAATAATATTCTTACAATAATTCAATGATTATTGTTCATAATAGCAACTATCTTTCATATCTTTAATACTAAATAAATATTTTTATTAAGTATTAATAAGAGCGCTGTCTTTTTATGATGGTTAAAATATAGTTAGATATCGTTAAACACGGTGAATTTAGTGTGTTACCCAGATAAAGAGTAACACCTAAGAAGTAAAATATAGGTAAGGGAGCATGCATAACGCTCCCCTCGGTAGGATCACTCGAATTGTGCCGCGCGCGATAAAATTGTACGGATCATCGCATTTAAGCCTTGAGTGCGTGAAGGTGTTAAATGCTGCTCCAATGCTAATTGCTCAAAAAATGACTTAACATCGAGTGCTAATATTTGTTGGGCCGTTTTACCTTGAAAAAGAATGATCACAATAGCAACTAACCCTTTAACGATTGCAGCGTCGCTGTCACCTGCAAACGTAATTGTCCCGTCAGCTTGTTTTTGCATATCAATCCACACTTGACTTTGGCAACCGGCGATTAAATTATTATCGCATCTTTGCACCGCGGTGAGTTCAGGTAAACGCCCCCCTAATTCTATCATGTAGAGATAGCGTTCTTCCCAATCTTGGCAGCGAGAGAAATTGCGTAATAACTTATTTTCATCGGGTAATGCGGGCATGCTCATTTCCTTTACTCTGTGTTTCTTATGTGCTTAGCCTAACAATTTTTTGATGCGCTGTAACGCATTGAATAAGAAATCAACCTCTTCCTTAGTGGTATAAATTCCTACTGAAGCACGACACATAGCGGGAACATGATAATGTTCCATTAACGGTAAAGCACAATGATGGCCAGTACGGATTGCAATACCATATCTATCAAGAAAAGACCCCACATCATAGGCATGGTGCTCCCCTAAATTAAAAGCGAGTACCCCTTCCCGTTGGTCATTACCATACAATCTAATGGACGGTATTTCTTGTAATTTCTTAGACGCATAAGCCATCACTTCGGCTTCATGAGTAAATACATCAGATAAATTTAGTGCATTTAAATAATCGAATGCCGCCCCTAAACCAATAATTGCGCTTACATTCGGTGTTCCTGCTTCAAAGCGCCATGGTGCATCAGCAAAAGTGATCCCTTTGGTCAGGCTAACTTGGCGGATCATCGCCCCACCACCTTCCCATGGAGGCATCATATCCAAAATAGCTTTTTTACCGTAAAGGATACCAATACCCGTCGGGCCATATAGCTTGTGACCTGAAAACACATAGAAATCACAGTCTAAGGCTTGCACATCAACCTGCTGATGCATTGCACCTTGCGCGCCATCGACCAATACCGCGATCTCACCGCCTTTTGAAGCCGCAATGGCTCGTGCTTGCTTGATGATATCCTGAACGGGATTAACTGTTCCTAATACATTAGAGATATGTGTAAAGCTCAGCAATCGCGTGCGTGAATCAATGACATCCTTTAATACATCTAATTGCAGCCTACCATCATCTGAAATTGGTATAATACGGATTTCAAAGCCAATTTCCTCTGCTAACATATACCAAGGTACAATATTCGCATGGTGTTCCATTTCAGTGATGACAATATTGTCCCCTTCATGGAAATACTTCCGCCCAAAACTGTTTGCAACAAGGTTAATGCCTTCCGTCGTACCTTTAACAAACACGATTTCTTCATTTGAAGCGGCATGAATGAAAGCGGCTGCTTTTTGACGAACGTCTTCCATCATTGTCGTCGCGTTTGCACTAAGAGTATGTATACCGCGGTGAACCGCGGCATATTGGTGCAGTGTAAACTCGCTTTCTTTTTCAATAACTTGCAAAGGCTTCTGCGCACTTGCAGCGCTATCTAAATAAACCAGCGGATGATTATTGACTGACTGAGATAAGGCAGGAAAATCCTGCCTGACTGATGCGACATTGAATGACATGGATATTAAACCTCCGCTAAGCGCTGGCGGATGTTTGCCATCACAGCGTGTTTTAATTCTTCCGATTCAATAGATTCTGTAAGTTCCGCAGCAAATGCAATAATAATCATATGTTTTGCTGCTTTCCCCTCAATTCCCCTTGAACGCAGATAAAACAGTTGTTCGTCATCAATACGACCGACTGTTGCACCGTGACCACACTTTACGTCATCAGCATAAATTTCAAGCTGAGGCTTGGTATCAATTTCTGCTTTCTCACCTAACAACAACGTGTTGTTAGTCATTTGACCATCCGTTTTTAATGCGTTCGGTGCCACTTTAATCATGCCATTAAAGACAGCTTTACTGCTATCCATTGCAATGACTTTGTGTAATTGGCGACTATTACAGTAGCTATTATTGTGCTCTAAATACGTGCGCGTATCTGCAATTTCATTGCCTTTAGGTAACAATATACTGTTAAGTTCTAACTCAGTATTTTCACCATCAAGGCGAGCACTGGTATGGTTACGCGTTAATAATGCGCCAAGTAAAAAACTCGTACTTTTCACACGGCTATCGCGACCAACAACAATATCATTGTGAGCAAAATGCTGAGACTGACCATTTTCAACATTTAACTTAAAGTGACTAAAGTCTGCATTATCACCAACTTCAACCGTTAAGCGGCTGCCCGTCATGTGCATTTCGTCATTCAAACTGACATAATGCTCAATGACTTGGGCTTTACTGTTTGCATCTAACGTTAAATGGTAGCGATACTGGCTAATATTTGTTGCTTGTTTATCGTCGCTCCCTGTTGAAATATTCAGCAGATATAATGGTTTTTCTGCTACTTTATTTGCCGCAAGGTGAATAACTAACGGTTGTACCGCCAAGCTTTCAGTTAAATGCAAGAAGATCTCGCTATTTACAGGCGAAGGAAGCAAGTCTTGGTTATCAAGCAAAGCCACTTGGAATGGCCCCATATCAATGGAGCTTAATGTTGAACTATAGCGCCCATCAATTAAAACAAGGCGATATGCATCAATGGGCAGAGCCAATGCCTCACACTCTTTTGCTACAACATCACCGTCACTAAAACGATACTGAGCCTCAAGTACCGTATTTAGTGGTGTATAGTGCCAATCTTCATGGCGGAACACCGGTAAGCCAACTTGTTTTGCCATTTCCCAATGCGTTTTAGCATGTTGGGAGTTCGCACCGTGTCGCTGCTCAAATAATTCAGAAAAACGTGACATAGCTTGCTCATTCAGCTTCGCAACTTCTGCACGTTTTTGTGCTCTTTCACTGTTGGTCAATAAGCCAGCCATAACCCTGCTCCTCCAGTTTTTTCGCTAAACTGAAATCACCTGATTTGATGATTTTCCCTTGATATAACACATGGACAAAGTCAGGTTTCACATAATCCAAAATACGCTGATAGTGAGTGACAATGATGAATGAACGCTCTGGCGAGCGTAATGAATTCACCCCGTTAGCCACAATTTTCAGTGCATCAATATCTAAACCGGAGTCAGTTTCATCGAGGATACACAATTGAGGTTCTAGTGCTGCCATCTGCAAGATATCATTACGTTTTTTCTCACCACCGGAGAAACCTACGTTGACAGAACGCGCAAGCAAATCTTCTGGCATTTCTAATAATTTGATTTTGTCTTCAATAAAATCTTGAAAATCAAAACGATCTAATGCTTCTTGCTGGCGATATTCTCTAACCGCATTAACTGCCGTTTGTAAGAAAAATTGGTTACTGACCCCTGGAATTTCGACTGGGTATTGGAATGCGAGAAAAACACCTTCCCCTGCACGCTCTTCGGGATCTAATTCAAACAGGTCTTTACCTTTAAACGTTACTTCACCGCTATCAATTTCATACTCTTCGCGGCCAGCAAGTGTGGCTGATAATGTACTTTTACCTGAGCCATTTGGCCCCATGATGGCATGAACTTCCCCTGGTTTTACTTCCAGAGATAACCCTTTTAAAATCTCATTACCTTCTACACTCACGTGTAAATCTTTAACACTTAACATATTTACATGCCTTTAGCGCTTTAGCGCAAATAAACTCGATTAGGATCAGCCCACGCTGTGCTCTAAGCTGATCGCCAGTAATTTTTGTGCTTCTACGGCAAATTCTAATGGGAGCTCCGAGAACACATCCTTACAGAAACCATTTACAATCATTGAAATTGCATCGTCTTCGCTGATACCACGTTGTAAACAGTAAAATAACTGGTCTTCCCCAATGCGTGAGGTTGTTGCTTCATGTTCGAGCTGTGCCGTATTATTTTTCACTTCCACATAGGGGAAAGTATGTGCACCACACTGTGTACCAATTAACATAGAGTCACATTGGGTAAAGTTACGTGCATTATGTGCACTCGGTAAAATTTTTACTAAACCACGGTAACTGTTTTGGCTTTTACCCGCAGAAATACCTTTAGAAATGATCGTGGAACGGGTGTTTTTCCCGATATGGATCATTTTCGTTCCGGTATCCGCTTGTTGATTGCCGTTTGTTAATGCAACGGAGTAAAATTCACCGACTGAGTTGTCCCCTTTTAGGATGACGCTTGGGTATTTCCATGTGATGGCAGAGCCTGTTTCTGACTGCGTCCATGACATTTTAGAATTTTCACCCTCACACAGTGCGCGCTTAGTCACAAAGTTCAGGATCCCACCCGCTTCGCTATCTCCACCAGAGAACCAGTTTTGGACTGTTGAATATTTCACTTCAGCATCTTTATGAATAATCACTTCAACAACCGCAGCATGAAGCTGATAACTATCACGAACAGGTGCAGAACACCCTTCGATATAGCTGACATAACTACCTTCATCGGCAATTAAAATCGTACGCTCAAACTGGCCTGTTTTGGCTGCGTTGATCCTAAAATACGTTGATAGCTCCATTGGGCAATGTACGCCTTTTGGTACATACACAAACGTACCATCTGAAGCTACCGCCGCATTTAATGCCGCAAAAAAGTTATCATGGCTCGAAACAACTGACCCGAGATATTTCTGTACCAGTTCAGGGTACTCTTGAATAGCTTCACTGAACGAACAAAAAATAACCCCATGTTTCGCGAGGTCATCACGGTACGTTGTTGATACCGAGACCGAGTCAAAAATTGCATCTACCGCAACGGCCTTCCCTTCACGGACAGGAACACCCAACTGGTTAAAGGCTTCTTCAACTTCAGCGGTTAAATAATTATTGGTTTCAGCCACACCAGTGCCTTGTGTCGCACCAGTTTGCGAACCACAAGTATCATCGCATGAGCCACAAGATGGCGCTGAGTAATAGCTGTAGTCCTGATAATCGAGATTTGGGTAATTCGCTTTCAGCCAATGAGGTTCTTCCATGCCTTTCCAGTGATTAAAGGCATCAAGACGGAATTGGAGCATCCACTCAGGCTCATTACGTTTTGCTGAAATGGCACGGATCACATCTTCGTTGATCCCTTTCGCCATTTCATCAGTTGCGACTTCAGTAAAGAAGCCTTCTTTATAACGCTGGTCATCAAGCCAGCTTTGAACATCATCGCCAACTTCTACATTGCTCTGTGACATAATCTGACTTCACATGTTAAACGCCGAAGCTTTCACCACACCCACAGGCATGTTGGGCTTTCGGGTTATTAAATTTGAAAATTTGATTCAGCCCTTCTTGGACAAAATCAACGACTGTGCCATCAATAAATGGCATTGCTTCTTTTGGCACATAAAGGTGTGCGCCATCGAGTTCAAATAACAGGTGTTGGTCTGTTGGGTTTTCGATCATCTCAAACACATAACCGAAACCTGCGCAACCAGACTGTTTTACGCCGAGTGAAAGCCCTTTTGTGTTTGGGTTTTGCACCATCAATTTTTTGATTTGTTTTGCAGCGCTTTGTGTCAGGTTAACTCCCTGCCAATTGTTTTCATCAAATGAAAATGTCTCTACACCGTCAGTCATATTGACCCCACATTTCTTATGGCTTTTCAGCCTGTTATCAAGAGATTAACTCTGCCTACCCTATGGTAATGATTAGCTAATTGACTTCAACCATTTGTTTTAAGAGGTTATAGCTATTTTAGCTCTTTTCTTGCTCACCCTTAGATTAAAAAACAAACAGCACCCTAGAGAAACCAGCATAATTCATTGATAAATAACAAGTAAATAGAGTTGTGTTTTTCATTTAAATTTGTACTAAATAATACACTTAAATGACACAAATTAATAAAGATGCATTTATTATACAACTTAATTAACTTGATAAAAATGAATTTATAGAAAGAATGGCCATAAAGCCACACAATGGAAAGGGTTTTATAGGGTTATCCAGCCTTTGATTAGCTAAAAACCCTATATTTAGAGTGGTTATTATTCAAATAATACCGCAGTTGTCAGGCGAGAAGTACAACACAATTTTCCTTGTTCATTGAAAATTTCAATATTCCACACTTGCTGGCGACGCCCTAAATGAATAGGTTTACAAATCCCCTTCACAACCCCTGAACGAGCAGCACGAACATGGTTTGCATTGATTTCCAACCCGACCACCTTTTGTTCCCCTTCCGAGCACATATAACCCGCAATTGAACCTAAGGATTCAGCTAATACAACGGAAGCACCACCATGCAATAACCCAAAAGGCTGTTTGGTACGATGATCAACAGGCATTATTCCTTCTAAATAATCATCTCCAATTGCCGTTATTTCAATACCGAGATGCCCTAACATGCAGGTTTTTGACATTTCAGCGAGTTGTTGCAAATTAAATTGACGTTTCCAAATCATTAAACTATCTCCAACAGGGCTTGAATAGGATGTTTTATTGCTACATTTTCCATTCGCTTAACTTGGCTACGGCAAGAGTAACCTGAACTCAAACAGCGATCTTTTGGTAAAGGAGACATTGCACCTTTCCACGATAAGTTATAAATTCCTTTTGAATTTTCAAGATTCGCTACTTCGTGCCCATAAGTCCCTGCCATGCCACAACATCCAACACTAACATTATTTAATGTTTGCCCAAAGCGAGCAAATAACGCTGCCCATTGATTCGCACTATTAGGTAAAGCCGTTGATTCCGTACAATGACCGAAAAAATACCACGGTTGAGCCGATGCCGTTTGCATATTGTGTGGTTCAGGCAATGTCATTAACCACTCATGCGCCAACATCACCGTAAATTGGCATTGTTCTTTGCCTAAAATTTCATGATATTCATCGCGGTAACAAAGTACCAGCGCAGGGTCAACACCAACCATTGGCAGCTGTAACTTTGCCACTCGATTTAAAAAGTCCGCAGTCTTACGTGCTGTTTTCGCAAACTTCGCTAAAAAACCTTTGATGTGTTGTGCTTTTCCATTCGGTGAGAACGGTAACAATACAGGTTTAAGGCCTAATTTTTCGATTAAGCGGACAAAATCTGCCACTACTTTGGCATCGTAATAACTGGTGAAAGGGTCTTGAACCACCAGCACATATTTTTCACGCTGTGAACCCGTCATACTTTCAAGTTGTTCAAGCGTGACAGAAACTGCGGCATGCCCTGAAAGTTCTTGTTTTAACGTGGGTTGAGAAAACAACGGTAAATCCACCATACCTATAGTGTGCTGGCTCAATTTTTGCACCATTGGTTGACGCAAAAAGAAATTAAATACCCCCGGCACTTTGGAAAATAATGGGGCACTTGCTTCAACGTTCGCAACAATGTGATCCCGAATAGGACGTAAATAGCGGCCATGGTACAACGCTAAAAATTTCGCTCTAAATGAGGGCACATCAATTTTGATCGGGCATTGAGTTGAACAGGCTTTACAGGCAAGGCACCCTGCCATTGAGGCTTTCACCTCGTGAGAGAAGTCATAATCGCCTTGCTTCGCACGCCAAGTGTTACGGGTTTTCTCTATGAGACCACGCAATGATGGTTGGCTTTGTGTAATACCTTTTTCAAGGTGTTCTGGTGTAACGCCTTGTTCCGCGAGTAACCTTAACCATTCGCGAACAAGTGTCGCGCGGCCTTTCGGGGAATGGACTCGTTGACCGCTCACCTTCATCGACGGGCACATCGGACTTTTCACATCAAAATTAAAACACAGCCCATTGCCATTACACTCCATTGCACCACGGAATTCTTGGCGCATTTGGACTGGAATTTGCCGGTCATACGTTCCTCGCTTGATATCATCAACCTGCTTCATCGGTGCATCTAGCCCTGCAGGCGGACAGATTTTACCCGGGTTCAAACGGTTATCGGGGTCAAAAGCGGCTTTGATGTTACGCAGTTCAGCGTATAACACATCACCAAAAAATTCAGGGCTATATTGTGCACGGAAACCTTTCCCATGCTCCCCCCACAGTAGTCCACCGTATTTCGCGGTTAATGCCACAATTTCATCAGAAATTTGTTTCATCAATACTTCTTGTTGCGGATCACACATATCAAGTGCAGGACGAACGTGTAGTACCCCTGCATCTACATGACCAAACATGCCATAATTCAAGTTATGACTGTCTAATAACGCACGAAATTCTACTATATAGTCTGCGAGATGCTCAGGGGGAACGCAGGTATCCTCAACAAATGGAATTGGCTTCGCTGCGCCTTTACTATTACCCAACAACCCAACCGCTTTTTTACGCATGTTATAAATACGCGTAATATCTTCAAGATCATGACAAGTTTGATAGCCAATCACTCCGGCTTGATTGCTTGCCATTAATTCGTCTAAGCGTTGGCACAGGCTTTCAGTCAATTGATTGATTTCATCTTCATCGTCACCACTAAATTCGACGATGTTTAACCCTAACATTTCTTTATTTGGCACATCTGTAATTAAGGCTTTTACGGAATGCCAAACGATGTCTTCTTTTGCCAAGTTAAGTACTTTTGAATCCACGGTTTCAACAGACAGTGCTTTCGCTTCAACCATAAAAGGCGCATTACGCAATGCGGACTCAAAAGAGTCATATTTTACATTTACTAAGCGCCGTACTTTTGGCAAAGGTGTGATATCAAGCGTCGCCTCGGTAATAAAGGCTAAAGACCCTTCAGACCCTGTCAAAATACGGGTAAGGTCAAATTCGGTTAGTGCATCATTAAATACATGACGTAAATCATAACCAGTTAAGAAACGGTTTAACTTAGGAAATTTTTCTTCAATTAATGGACGTTGCTCTAAACAGCGTTCTAACACCGTTTTATAAATGCGCCCCACCGTAGAATCTTCTGACGCAATCGTTTGGGCGAGTTCGATAGGCATAGCGCGTGTATCTAGGCATTCACCACCTAACACCATGGCTTTGACACCTAATACGTGATCAGACGTTTTTCCATAAACTAATGAGCCTTGGCCTGATGCGTCAGTGTTGATCATCCCACCTAACGTTGCTCGATTACTGGTGGATAATTCAGGTGAAAAGAAATAACCGTAAGGCTTGAGGTACTGATTTAATTGGTCTTTGATGACCCCTGCCTCAACTTTAACCCAACCTTGCTCTGGGTTTATTTCTAAAATACGGTTCATGTAACGGGACATATCGACAACAATCCCTTCAGTTAAGGATTGCCCATTAGTTCCCGTCCCTCCTCCCCGAGGTGTAAAGCTAAGCTCACGAAACTTTGCTTGCCCTGCAAGACGAGTGATAATTTGTACATCTGCACTCGAACGTGGAAACAGAACCGCTTGAGGTAATAGTTGGTAAATACTGTTGTCCGTCGCCATAGATAAACGCTCAGCATAGCTGGTGCCGTTATCCCCAGTAAAACCCTGTTCTTGTAGCTCATGCAAGAACTCGATGACTAAATGACTAAGATGAGGAGCTTCTGATATACACGGGATCATTATTAACGATGACTCTTGTTGTTTAGTGTTCGCATTACTCGTTATGTACTATCTTTATTTAAAGTTGCACAATAGTGTCTGAGGTCTATGATGAATTCCCTCACAGCCTGTAAAGAGAGCACAGCCGCTGATGACATTGCCATCATGAACCATACCACAATATTGTTTTTTTTAACCGTGAAAAATAATTACGTTATTTTCACCTAAAAACTTGCCACACACGCAGAATTTTCATTTGTAAAGGATCAGTCATTAATGGAAAAATCGCAAAAACGCTTGGATCTTCCCAAACTTATTTTCGGCCTATTATCCATCGTTTTAATGATAGCAGCCTGCTTTTGGGTACTTAATCCATTTATTCTTGGCTTTGTATGGGCTGGAATGATGGTCATTGCTACTTGGCCACTATTATTAAAGCTAGAAGCTCGCTTATGGCACAAGCGCTGGTTAGCGACATTAGTGATGGTTCTTCTTATATTACTGCTATTCGTTATCCCATTAGGTATTCTCATCGGCAGCATTATTGAAAATAGTACCCCACTTATTGATTTAGCCAAATCACCATCTAGCCTAACATTGCCTGATTTAGAATGGCTAAATACCATCCCAATGGTCGGTGAGAAAATTTACTATGCATGGCATAGCTTAGTCGCCAGTGGTGGTAATGCTTTACTGGCTAAAATTCAACCCTACTTTGGCCAAGCTGCAGGGTGGTTTGCCACTCAAGCTATTAGCGCGGGACGATTTGTTTTTCATTTGATGCTCATGCTGTTGTTTAGTGGTTTGCTTTACCTTAAAGGTGAATCAGTGATGGTTGGCATCCGCCACTTTGCTGTACGTCTTGCTGGGATCCGTGGGGATGCAGCTGTCGTGTTAGCAGCGCAATCGATTCGGGCTGTTGCCCTTGGTGTGGTCGTCACCGCGCTAATTCAAGCCATCGTCGGAGGAATTGGACTTGCCTTGTCGGGTATTGGTTATGCCGCCATCTTGACTGTCTTGTTGTTTATATGCTGTGTGGCGCAATTGGGGCCTCTACTCATTATGGTGCCATCCGTCATTTGGCTGTTTTGGACAGGTGATACAACCTGGGGAATTATTCTTGCTATATGGGCCGCGGTTGTTGCTACCATGGATGGCGTTCTACGCCCATGGTTAATTAAAATGGGTGCAGACTTACCAATGGTTTTGATCCTTATTGGTGTTATTGGTGGAATTCTATCATTTGGTATGATTGGGTTGTTTATTGGCCCAGTTGTATTAGCTGTTTCATATAGCTTACTAAAAGCTTGGATGAATGAAGTCGCGGTTCCAAATGAAGACTTAACAGAAACTGAAAAGTTTCTAGAAGAAGAGTTTTCGATTAAAAAGTAGTATATCACTAAATTAGTTGCAGGCATGTTCAAGCTATGCATGCCTGCTAACTTAATAAATGCCGCTCATTAATATTTAGAAACAATATTTAACATTCTAACGTTAGTATTTAGCCTAATTTATGTTAACATAAATCTATTGAATTAATTCTCGTTAAGTAACAATGATTAATATTAATATTGAGAGTGTTCTTAATGATAGTATAATATGAATGGTTTAACATTCGATTATTCAATTCTCTAGATCTAAAAAACTATGCCATCCCCTTCTAGGCGTGGTTTTATTAACTAAATTGCTGTGTGTAGTCTTTGCCTGTCAGCCCATGATAGGCTTTTTTTTTATCTTAATTTAATATGAATACTATTCATGTCACAATCAGAACATCAGTTTATAATTATTGATTAACATCAATTTCTGTCATTATTATCAGTAATCTTACTCCTTTAGCGTTATATAATTAATTAAGTTTCGTTACGCCTATTTAGGATATGTTTCTCTTGTAAAACTTAATACACATAATGCGGGTAATTATATTTAATTTATTTTTTTCTTATACCCAAGAAGTATTATATGAACAGTTATCCAGAACTGTTTAATATTAATCTACTGATAATCGTATTTATCAATTTCTACAATAGGTCAATTTAATCAAGTAAATGAAAAGGCTGAATGTTATTCACATTCAGCCTGATAATTAATAAACGAGATAACTATTGATTTTCAGCTATCGTTAACCACGTTTGTACGACAGTATCGGGGTTTAAAGATAAACTATCAATGCCTTCATCTACCAGCCACTGGGCGAAGTCTTGATGGTCGGATGGCCCTTGACCACAAATGCCTACATATTTGTTTTGGCGTTTTGCAGCTTGTATCGCCATGGATAACATCGCTTTAACTGCATCGTTTCGTTCATCGAATAATTCAGAAACAACACCTGAGTCCCTATCAAGGCCTAATGTTAACTGAGTCATATCATTCGAACCAATAGAGAAACCGTCAAAATGTTCGAGGAATTGGTCCGCCAGTAAAGCATTTGATGGTATTTCGCACATCATAATAACTTTTAGACCGTTTTCACCGCGTTTCAAATCATGTTTCGCCAGTTCTGCTATTACTGACTCCGCTTGTGCAACGGTACGCACAAATGGGATCATGACTTCAACATTCGTTAGGCCCATCGTATTACGAACACGTTTCACCGCTTCACACTCTAATGCAAAACAGGCACGGAAGCTGTCAGACACATAACGGCCAGCACCACGGAAACCTAGCATTGGGTTCTCTTCTTCAGGCTCATAAATATCCCCGCCGACTAAATTGGCATATTCATTTGACTTGAAGTCAGATAAACGGACAATAACGCGTTTTGGCCAGAAAGCCGCGGCTAGAGTCGAGATTCCTTCGGTTAATTTACCAATATAAAACTCAATCGGATCATCATAACCCGCCATCATTTGGCGAATTTCGGCTTGCAGCTCAGGAGATTGTTTATCAAACTCCAGCAGTGCTCTTGGGTGAACACCAATCATACGATTGATGATAAACTCAAGTCTTGCTAAGCCCACGCCTTCATTAGGTAAGCAAGCAAAATCAAATGCACGATCAGGGTTACCCACGTTCATCATGATTTTGACATCCAGATTTGGCATATCACTCACTTCAGAACTGTGAATTTCAAATGCCAATTTACCTTCATACACAAAGCCCGTATCCCCTTCTGAACAAGAAACGGTCACCTCTTGGCCTTCATGCAAACGGTCAGTCGCATCACCACATCCCACAACGGCTGGGATACCTAATTCGCGAGCGATAATTGCAGCATGGCAAGTACGTCCACCACGATTCGTCACAATCGCAGCCGCTTTTTTCATGATAGGTTCCCAATCAGGGTCAGTCATATCGGTAACAAGTACATCACCGGCCTGAATTCTATCCATCTCACTCAAGTTATGAATGACTTTAACAACCCCAGAGCCAATGCGATGACCAATTGCACGTCCTTCAACTAAAACTTGTCCTTGTTGTTTTAATTGATAACGTTCCATCACTTGTTGATTAGAGCGAACGGTTTCTGGCCTTGCTTGCACAATGTATAAACGCCCATTGTGGCCATCTTTAGCCCACTCGATATCCATTGGACGACCGTAGTGTTTTTCAATCTGCAAAGCTTGGCGAGCCAGTTCTTCAACTTCATGATCAGCTAAAGAGAAACGATTGCGTAGCGCTTCTGGCACATCTTCGATTTGTACTTGTTTACCGTGCTCTTTACTGTTGGCATACACCATTTGTAATTTTTTAGAGCCCAGTGTACGACGCACAATCGCGGGACGGCTATTTGTTAGTGTTGGCTTATGGACATAAAATTCATCTGGGTTCACAGCGCCTTGCACCACCATCTCACCTAAACCATACGCAGAGGTGATAAATACCACTTGGTCGAAGCCCGATTCAGTATCAATCGTAAACATAACGCCAGATGAGGCTAGATCTGAACGTACCATCCGTTGAATACCAGCGGAAAGTGCGACACCACGGTGATCATAACCTTGGTGAACACGATATGAAATCGCACGGTCATTAAACAGTGAAGCAAAAACGTGTTTAATCGCAACTAATACTGCGTCTATCCCTTGAACGTTAAGGAATGTTTCCTGTTGCCCTGCAAACGAAGCGTCAGGCATATCCTCTGCGGTTGCCGATGAGCGAACTGCAAATGAGGCTTCCGCTTCACCTTCTGACAGTTGCGCGAATGCATCACGAATATCTTGTTCCAACTCCTTCGTCAGTGGAGTATCAATCACCCATTGACGGATCTGAGCACCTGCTACAGCCAGTTGGTTCACATCATCAATATCCGTTTCATCTAGCAGGTTATAAATGCGCTGATTTACACCGCTCTGCTCCAGAAAATCATTAAACGCCTGTGCGGTTGTCGCGAAACCGTTAGGTACGGATACTCCCAGATCAGATAAGTTAGTGATCATTTCACCGAGAGAAGCATTTTTGCCTCCGACACGGTCAACATCATTCATCCCTAATTGGTTATACCAAAGTACATTACACGGAGTGAGGCCATTTGTGGACATTGAAAGCGATCCTTTTATAGCAATTTAGTGACAGAGTACAAATCGTAAAAAATCTCGTTGGCGAAAATTCGCCTCGTGAAATAGACTAGCACAGACGATAAGAGAAGATGGACTGGTGAATCGTTCCATCACTGAAGAAAACTTTTTTGTTCTAAAAATCGTTCAAAAAATGGCTATAGTTCCCCCTATAAACTAATTTTTAAACTTTAAACAAAGATAATATCTCCCAATATCCAGTGATAAATACAATAAGAGACAAATAATGATGACCGAATTAGGAACAATGAATAATATGGCAAGCCAAGTTCAACGTACTGTTTTCTTTATTTCTGATGGAACCGCGATCACCGCTGAAACTTTGGGGCACGCCGTACTTTCTCAATTTCCTCTGTCATTTATTTCTTATACTCTGCCGTTTGTGACGAGCGAAACCCGCGCACAGGAAATTAAACAAAAAATTGATGTTATTTTCCAAGAAACCCAGCTACGCCCTTTAGTGTTCTATTCGATTATCTCCCCTGAAGTAAAGCAAATCATCACCCAAAGTGCTGGGTTTTGCCAAGATATCGTCCAAAGTTTAGTCGCGCCAATTCAAAAGGAAGTTGGCCTAGAACCTGAGCCAAAACTCAACCGAACTCATGGTTTGTCTATGCAGAATATGAATCAATATGATGCACGAATAGCTGCTATTGAATACACACTAGCTCATGACGATGGGATTTCTTTACGTAATTTAGACCAAGCCCAAGTGATACTTATTGGTGTTTCACGTTGCGGTAAAACGCCGACAAGCCTCTATTTAGCGATGCAATTTGGGATCCAAGCCGCAAATTACCCGTTTACGGCTGATGATATGGATAACTTACAGTTACCTGCCGCGTTGCGCCCATATACTCATAAGTTATTCGGTTTAACGATCAGCCCTGAACGGTTAGCAGCCATTCGTGAAGAGCGCCGTGAAAATAGCCGTTATGCCTCCATCAGGCAATGTCGTATTGAGATAGCGGAAGTTGAAGCTTTATTTCGACAAAATAAAATCAATTACTTAAACACGACGAACTATTCTGTTGAAGAAATTTCTGCAAAAGTGATTGATACCATGGGCTTACAAAGACGAATATTTTAATGAATACAAATAAAAAAAATATTCATTCCTGCTAAGTTGGAGGTTGAAATTAAGCCACATTCGTTTATTGTGATCTTAATCACTTATAGGGCATATGCCTATTAAAGTTCTTTGAGAAAGAAAATGCACAAAACTGATGAATTACGTACTGCGAGAGTGGATAGCTTAATTACCCCACAAACTCTCGCTGATGAGTTTCCCATTTCCCAAAAAGTGGCTGATAACGTGACAACGTCACGTAAAAGAATTGAACAAATTCTATCTGGTAAAGATCCTCGTCTACTTGTCATTGTCGGCCCTTGTTCGATTCATGACATTGATGCCGCGATTGAATACGCGAAAAAATTAAATGTATTAAGAGAACGCCATCAAGACCGTTTAGAAATTGTCATGCGAACTTACTTTGAAAAACCACGTACTGTGGTTGGTTGGAAAGGGTTAATTTCTGATCCTAACCTCGACAACTCTTGCCAAGTCAATACAGGCATCCGCTTAGCACGTAAGTTACTGATTGAAGTTAATCAATTAGGGCTAGCTACAGCAACCGAATTTCTTGATATGGTTACTGGACAATATATTGCAGACCTCATTAGTTGGGGAGCTATTGGAGCCCGTACAACAGAGAGCCAAATCCACCGTGAAATGGCATCCGCACTGTCTTGCCCGGTTGGATTCAAAAATGGGACTGACGGTAATATAAATATTGCTATTGATGCGATAAGAGCGGCAAAAGCACAGCATATGTTTTTATCACCGGATAAAAACGGGCAAATGACCATTTACCAAACCAGTGGTAACCCGCATGGGCATATTATTATGCGTGGCGGCAAACAGCCGAATTACACTGCCGGTGACTTAGCCGCAGCTTGCGACAAACTACGTAAGTTTGAATTGCCAGAGCATTTAGTGGTCGATTTCAGTCATGGTAATTGCCAAAAAATTCATCGTCGCCAACTCGAAGTTGCACGAGATATTGCGGAACAAATAAAAGATGGCTCGACCGCTATCAGTGGAGTGATGGCAGAAAGCTTCTTAATTGAAGGTACACAAAAAGTGGTTTCTGACCAACCGCTAGTTTATGGTCAATCGATTACCGATCCATGCCTTGGCTGGGAAGATACCGAACAACTTATTGAAATTCTTGCTCAAGCTGTTGAGTCTCGTTTTAAATAACCCCCATAATTCCAACTTATTTCTTACGATAAGCCCTTTAGTAAAATATACACTAAAGGGCTTTTTATATTCAAAAAAATATAATTATCATTCAAATATAACCAATACGATATAATAATTCAGTTAATTACAAGATAACGATATTTTAATCCAGAAATATCTTGACCCACCACTCACTAACGATAATAATTCTCACTACGAACGAATTTATCCGTTAGATCACCAGTAGCCTAGCCCCTGCTATTCGCTACAACATTACAGAACCAAATAGTTCAAATAAACAAATACGTTACGTAAATACTTATTGCATGCCACCCAGATAATTTATCCAGGCAGCCAGCAAATTCTGAAACCAAAGGAAAGGATTTCCTATGTTGTTTAAATCGATCTCTACATCAGCCCATCAAGAACACAAAATATCATTCTCCGCGCTTGCTGCTACTGTCGTCATGACTGGGTTTAGTAACACAGTTTTGGCTGAAAATTCATCACCTACAAATACAATGTCAAAAACGGATACTCGGGACATTATTCATGTTTCTAGCTCCCCTCTTAGTTTAGAAAATATCGCTGTAGCAGAACAAGTCGATGTCATTGATGCAAAATCACCTGAATATCAATCTGCAACATCCGCCTTAGATTTACTAAAAGGCCAAGCTGGGGTCTTTGTTTCTGGTTCCAATAGCACTTATGGCCAAGGCATTCAAATGCGAGGTTATGATTCACGAGGCGTGAAAGTTACTGTTGATAACATCACTCAGGACTTTTATTCAGGCCTATATGAAGCTACATTTATTGACCCCACCTTAATAAAAAAAATATTTATCCATAAAGGTGCATCATCTGTACATCATGGCGGCGGTGCATTGGCTGGGGTTGTCTCATTCAAAACAATAACTGCAGCTGATATATTAAAACCTGGGCAAAAATTCGGCGGTCAGGTATTCAGCGGTATTAACCGTAATAACCACGGTTACTATGCAGGTGCAACACTGTTGGGCAGAACTGAATCAACGGATACCCTATTCAGCTACAGTCAACGTAAAAAGTACCTACTCGGCTCACCCGAATTTGAAAACGTTGATAATACTGAACAGCTAAATAACTGGATGCTCAAAAGCAGCTGGCTTGCCCACCCTTCATATTATTTGACGTTACAATTAAAAGAATATCGCAACAATAGTTTAGGGGTAAAACAACCCGCTAAACCCACAGAAAAAAATAGATATCCAAATACACCGCATGAAAGGCAAAGCCATCAGCGAGATATTGCCATTAGCCAATTTTTTACACCCAAAAATGAGATAAATTGGCAAGCTCAGTGGGATATTTATTATACAGATTTATATTTAGATCAAACTGATACAGTTAAGATCAAGAAAAAACCAAAAGAGTATGGTTCTGAAGCGCGAAATCAATATACCTATGGGACTAAATTTACTAATAGCTTCACTTTACCTATGCATAACTGGGTAAATCATCATATTCAAAGTGGTTTCGAATATTATCAGCAAAAGCAAACGTCAAATCAGTACGCAATAAGTTATCCACCAGCAGAACTCGACAACATGTCAGGCTGGTTGGTTAATGACATGACATTGCATCAATTACCGTTAACTTTATCAATTGGAACGCGCTTTACACAATACCGCGCATCGAGGGATAATTTCCCTGAAAGTAAACATACCAACTTGTCATCCCGTATGGCTGTTAGTATTACTCCAACCCATTGGCTCAATATTTTTTCATCATACGCTGAGGCATACCGTACTCCACGTATGTCTGAGCTTTATAATAATTCAAACCATTTCACTATACCTTTTTTTGGCACTCGCTCAAACTTTCGCCCATCGCCTGATTTACGTCCAGAAACGAATAAAACCCTCGAAACAGGCGTAAAATTCAGTTTTGATGGGGTACTTATTGATAATAGCGACCTTCAATTTGGTTCAACCTACTTTAAGACCAAATCTAAAAACCATATTGCCCTTGAAGGCCTCTATACGCCAAGGTATGGCCAATGGTTCCCCGATGAACTTTATTATATCAATATTCCCAGCGCATCCATTTATGGCATCGATAGCTTTATAAGCTACAGAACACCATGGTTTGAATTAAATATCAATCACAATAAAACCACAGGTAGAGAAGACAGCTCTCATTATTCTCTTTCGTCTATACGCCCTGAAACACTAACGACTCGGTTAAATATACCGGTTGCTAGTACTGGCTTTACTCTAGGCTGGATTGGGGAATTCTCTGCAAAAACTCAACTTCAAGGTAATGATAAATATAAAAAGTGGCATCACAAATCAAGCCAAGGTTTAGATCGTTATCATAAAGAAGTCATTCAGCATGCAGGCTATAGCATTCATGATTTCTATGTAAATTACCAAGCAGATCAATTCATAAAAGGATTAAGTTCGACTCTTACAATGAAAAATGCATTTGATAAGCAATATGTCTCTTCTATGGGAGTTCCTCAGGAAGGCCGAAACTTTTATATCAACATAAATTACAACTGGTAGTTAAGTAGTAAAAAACCATGTTATCAACTGATTTTATTGAATTTATCGGCAGTATAGAAATAAATCGGTTGTCAGTTGATAACTCATCACTGTGTTTTGTCATTTTATTAAGGAAAAACTTGTGAATTCAGACCTCTATCATGATTACCTACAAGCTAAAAAAACGTACACTCATAAGCACGCCCAAGAAATAGCGGCCTTACTTGGCGTATCAGAAGCCCAATTAATTCATTGTCGTGTCGGCAAAGATAATGTTCAACGATTGGTCAGTAAACCTGTTGATATCCTACAAGATTTAACCACAATAGGGAAAGCTATAGGGATCACTCGTAATCAGTACGCTGTTAGTATTCAAACAGGTGCATATAATAACCCGAAATTTAGCAATCACGGTGGGCTATTTCTAAACCCTAAAGCATTAGACTTACGTATGTTCTTTGCACAATGGAGTTCAATTTTTGCACTCTCTGAAAAAACGTCAGAGGGAACTCGCCACAGCATTCAATTTTTCGATAAATATGGAGATTCTTTACACAAGGTTTTTTCCACCGACAACACTGATATAGCGGCTTGGCAAGCCTTGATAGAACGCTACAGCACATCAGAGAATCCGCCTATAGAACCTAAAACCATTTCACCATTTTCAGAACAGAAAATCAGCGAAGAACTCGCCTCTCAATTAGAACAGCAATGGCGTGATATGACAAATGTTCATCAGTTTTTTGGCATATTAAAGAAACACAATCTAAGTCGTCAGCAAGTTTTTCGCGCTGTTAGCCAAGAATTAGCATGGCAAGTACCTTCAACGGCCTTATCTGATCTGCTTTCCCTTGCATACCAAGCACAAAATGAAGTGATGCTCTTTGTAGGAAATCGTGGATGCGTTCAAATATTTACAGGAAAAATAAATGAACTATCATCACTCTCTGTTGAAAGCTCTCAAACTGATTGGTTAAATATTTCAAGTACAAACTTTAAACTTCATCTCATTGAAAGTGGCATTTCTGAGTGCTGGGTCACACGCAAGCCAACTAAAGATGGCTTTGTAACAAGCCTTGAGGTCTTTGATACCCAAGGTAACCAAATTATTCAAATGTATGGCCAGCGCATAGAAGGCACACCAGAACAAATAGAATGGAGCAAACAAATTCTTTCTATATCTCGCATAAAATAAAAGAATAATAAATAGATAAATGGGCTTCTAATGGTAATTTTCTGAATACCTTCCAACCCCAAATGGGGATTAAGCTAGAGATGAAATTTACCATAGAACCCTTTAATTCACTTACATGAGTGATCCCTCCTAAAAAATTGCCAGTTATGGCGATTATCCACCAGAATAATTTACCTCGGGATTTCCTGTCTATTGTTATAAAAAAACGATTATAAAAGAAACAATATTTTTTCAATTGTTTACTTGGTTAATAATTTCGAATAGCTTGGACAATTATTTTGAACATAATGAACACAGTGCCTTCCCATTACCTGAAAAAAGAACAAACAAAATACAATCACTTGAATTTAAAGAATTTTAAACATACAATGATGTATGTTTAAAATGTTAATTTTTTCAACATCTATTGTAGTGATAGCTATTCTCATTAAAAAACCGCACGTTTAGCCTATCGATATATCGGAAAAACAGGAAGAATAGACCCTAATTTCGTGAGTTATTATTAGTTATTAATGAACAATAGCCTACTTGAGTAGGAGGTAAATATGTCAGAAAGTGTAGTCAACGATATTGTTAAATGGCTTGAAAGCCAGTTGCAGCGCAATGAAGGCATCAAAATCGACACAATTGCCGATAAAAGCGGTTATTCAAAATGGCATTTACAGCGTGTTTTCAAAGAAATGAAAGGTTGCACGCTTGGCGAATACGTCCGTAAACGTCGTTTATTAGAAGCAGCTAAATCATTACGTGAAGGTAACTTACCAATTCTTGATATCGCATTGCAATATGGCTTCAGTTCACAGGCGACATTTACCCGTATCTTTAAGAAACACTTTGATACAACCCCTGCAAAATTTCGCCAATCAGGTGAGTTACCTGAATGCAAAAGCTTTATGACCTGTAACTGTCATAACTAATTATTTTCGAACGTCCTTTCCTATTAATTATTTGCAATTTTATAGTCTATGTCTGAGCCGATTATATCGGCTCTTTTTTTAACTTAACTCATGGACTAACCAGTTTTCTAAATCGGCCAACTGTCCTTGCAATTGCGGCCATTTCACGGCCATCTCTTTGCTCAAAGCGCGTATCGTTTCTGTTTGATATGCTTTACCCGCCAATTGCTCACTTAACCACTCCAAAGGAGATGGGTCTAAGCTATCCGTAAAAAACTGACAGCGATTTATCACACCTTTTTCGATATCGAAATGAAACTCGACTCCTCCCCAAGGAAAACGGGTATCTGAATAATGGGAGAAAGCGGGTGCTTGTCCAAAATTCCACTCCCAACTACTTTGTTTAGCAAAGGTTTCTGCAAAATTTGGTAAGTCAGGTAGTTTTTCAGGGGAGATATACTCTGCTTCGACCGTTTCACCGAAGTAATTAAAAAAGCTCTTAATTATTCCTTCGCAAACAATTTCATGAGAAATATGAGGGACAAGCTCAGATAAATTCGCCACACGAGAACGTACAGAAGTGATCCCTTTGGCCTGTAATTTTTTAGGATCTGGATTCAGATAATTTGCTAAGCGACCTAAATCTGCATTAATCAGTAAGGTTCCATGATGAAAACCTCTATCTTTCGTTTCTCGGTATGCAGACCCCGAAATTTTTCGCAGGCCACTTTCAGTCTCTAAGACTAAATCATTACGACCTGATATTTCTGCGTTAATACCGACAAGCGCCAGCCCATCAACAATAATTTGTGTAGACACCGTTTTATCATATTCCGGCTTTCCTGCCATAAACGTAAAACAGGTATTACCTAAGTCATGAAAAACAGCGCCACCACCACTACTACGCCGAGCTAAACGAACATTATCTTCTTCCATCCTTCGGGTGTTACATTCTTTCCACGGATTCTGCGCACGCCCGATAACCACCGTGTCAGCATTTCGCCAGAGAAACATAACACGTTGGTCAGTTGGCATTTGTCGAAAAATAGTTTCTTCAACCGCAAGGTTAAACCAAGGGTCGTAGGATCCAGAGATGAGTAAACGTACTGTTGACATTAAGCTATCCTTAAAACAAAACTTGCCCTTAAGATAGCATAATCACTGAATAAAATAGTGAATTTAGATACGTCTTGCTTGCCAAAACACTTTTCGCCAATAAACGTTATCCATTGATGAACGGATCACCCCTTTACTCGTTGATGCGTGAATGAATGTATTATCGGTATCGTAAATCCCCACATGCAATCCATTCTCCCCTGAACCTGTTTTAAAAAACACCAAATCCCCTGGCATCAAATCAGATTTATCAATCCGTGTGCCTAATTGAGTTTGATCTACTGTTGTTCGAGGTAACTGAATGGCAAAACGGTCGTTAAATGTGCGATAGACAAAACCGGAACAATCCACACCATTTTGATTCATTCCGCCATAATGATAAGGCGTACCATACCACTGCTCTAGCTGGTCTTTTAATTGCGCTATTGTCATGATGGGATCTGACAACTGTGTTTTTAACGGTGGTGGTGGCGTTCTTTTAACTGGTGTCGATGAACACCCAATTAAAACCAAACACAATAATAGTGGGAGGTGTTGTATTTTTATAACCATAAAGCACCTTCTTCGTCTATCTTATTGCGATAACTTGCTTATATTATAGTGCGTGAAGACGATAATATAAGCAACTAAGAAATTATTCCGTTCTATCACTTGATGATTTATTGGGCCGACTAATTAGCCATACCCCTAATAAAATAAAACCAATTCCAATGGCCTTTAGCCCTGTCGCAGGTTCATTAAACCAAGGTAAAAAAACCGCTAATAAATAAACGAAAACATAGCTTAGACTAATAAGCGGATAAGCTTTATTCAATGCTATGTGTTTTAATGCGAATAGCCAACATAGCATCGATAACGCATAGCACACTAACCCTAAAAAAATAATGCTTAAACTAGCAATGTTAGCCAGTAACCAATCAAATTGTAGCCAATGCCAGCCAAGTGTGAATGAAGGAAGTTCAACTACCCCTGCTTTTAAGCTCAGTTGAGCGACTGTGACTAATAACGCGCTGCCAATCACCCATAAATAGCCCTTATTCATACGCTGATACTCATTAGCAAAATACCAAACATAATGGCCGCAACCCCTAACCAGTGATTAAGCCCTGTTTGCTCTTTATACACAAACTGCCCAATAAGAGTAATTAATACAAAATTAATACTTAGCATTGGATAAGCAATACTCAGCGGCATGGTTTCCAATAATTTCAGCCAAAACAACATGCCAAGCCCTAGCATGAAAACCGCCAGCACCAGCCACCGAAGGGCTGATGCGGTTTTATTGGTTTTCTTACTCTGCCAATTGACGACAGCTTGCTTTTGAGCAACTTGCCCAACACAGGTCAAAACACTCACAAGCAATAGCAGCAGTAGTTGTACGATCATTGTTGATGGTAAACCACTATCGCCATACGTGAATTTTTAATAACTTCATCTGGCTTAGGAATGTCAGGTAAGCCTTCTTTACGGCCTAATAAAAAGACAACAGTTACCTGCCCTTCTTTGCGTGCTTTTTCTAACCACTGTGCAAACTGATCTGGCTTAATTAAGCGATGTTGGCTATCTGGGTATTCCAAACCATAACTGAGCTCCCCGCTGCTATTGTATAAATAGATATTGGAATTCTGCGTCTCCCACGCAAGTCCGGCGGCAACCCCAACATTACTTGCCATCAAGTATTTACTATTCATTAGTAAGTCATGATTTTGATGAATAAAGTTTTGAGGCAATTTAGAATCGATGGTGTTGTTTGGCAAAGCACTACCAATACATAAGCTGACGGCTAAAGAACATGAGGCTGCCCATAACCAGTATTTTGCATTTAATACCGTACATAGATAACCAATAATCGCCCAGATAGAAAATGCAACAACGCCCAACACCATTTTTGACCATTCATCTGGTTCGTACAATGGCTTTTTGATCACCGTACTAATGACAATAACCGCGATAACTGCCGCGATCCCTAATACAATATTAATAATCCCGTTGGCTTTCAATGCCTTCATTTTGCCATTACGAACGCAATCAACCCCGTATTTCGCCATAAGCAATGCAAGTGGCGCCATAAACGGCAACATATATGTAGGTAACTTGCCACGAGAAATACTGAAAAAGATAACCGGAACAACAAACCAACACAGTAAGAAAAACATATCGGGGCTAGACTTTCGTTCTTTCCAGCCTTTCATTAGCGCACCCGGTAGCAACCCAGCCCATGGAATAGCACCAAGAATGATAATCGGAATATAATACCAAAACGGTGCTATATGCTGAGCGTCATCTGCCGTGAAACGCTTAATGTGTTCAATCCAAAAGAAATAATGCCAATAATCAGGCTCTTGTTTTGCAACGGCTAATGCCCATGGCAAACTGATAATAACCGCAGAAACGATTGCGAGCGGCCCATACTTAAGTAATTCAAGGAACCGCTTTTGGTAAATTGTGACAGGAAGCATGACAATCACTGGAATAGCGAGGGCTAAGAAGCCTTTAGTCATAAAGGCCATGCCACATGCCAGCCCAAGGCAAAGCCATGCCGCTAATTTAGATTTGACTTCCCTCGACTTCATTGCCCACAAGCAACAAAACATACTTGCTGCTATCCATAAGGACAACATTGGGTCGAGAACACTGTAGGTCCCGATGGAGAACACCAAGAACATCGAGATATAAATGAGGCTTGCAACATAAGCAACGTGGTTATTACGCCACATCATTTTTGCCATACGATAGACAAGTAATGCACTAAGAAGAATACAAAAAACCGAACCGAAACGAACAGCAAAGTTAGTTTCACCAAAGATCATTTGGCTAATATTGTTTATCCAGTAACCGGCTACCGGCTTTTCAAAATAACGCACATCCAGCATGTAAGGAACAATCCAATCTCCACGCTGTAACATTTCACGGCTAATTTCCGCATATCGAGTTTCATCCGGTTGCCAAAGTAAACGGCTATTCAACGGCAATAAATAGGTTAAGATAAAAAAAAGAGCCAGCAGAGAGGCTCCTACTTTGCTCGCTCGGTTATTCAACATAGGTTGCTTATTCCTCTTCTTGGCAGCCTAACCAGCCTTCACGTCCAGGGAATGGTGCCCTCACCACACGCCCTTTTGGCAATGAATTTAAATCGTCTGGCAGTAATTCACTTAATGTACAGAATTGGATTTCTTCTTGTGTAATTCGTTCCAATAATTGTGAAAATTGTTCCGATTTAGACATTCCCTCCACTTCTGTGTGAATAGTATAAACTGGAACGCCTTGATCTTCTTTAATTGCTTGAAGAATAAAATCATTAAATGCTTCATCACTTACGACTGTTCCCACAACTTCATCGTAAGTTGGCAGTGTAACAGGGATTTGCACTGTCCCAAGTGAGCCATCGGCTAAAATTGGCCTAAATGGATATTTGCCACGACAATCACTGTTGTAGTCAAAGTTAAACATCTGTTTAACTTCTAGCACGCGCTCATCACCTCGCCAGCCCGCAACAGCTGAACACGTCACACGATGCCCAATGGCTTGCTCTAGAGCATCAACCCCTAACTTAACTTGCTCGGTCAGTTGTGGTTTAGTCCATTTAGCAACCTTAGCCTGCCAACCTTGGTGATCCCATGCATGTAAGCCAACTTCATGGCCGGCATCCAAGGTTTGTTTCATCAAGTAGCCTAAATCTTTAGCAATTTTTTTACCCGGCCATGCTGTGCCCGCTAATAAGATATCTAACCCATAAAGGGATGCTGCATTAGACCTAAGCATTTTCCACAGAAATTTAGGACGCAAAAGGCGCCATAAATGGCGCCCCATGTTATCGGGCCCTACACTGAAGAAAAAGCTGGCCTGAATATTGTGCTCTTTGAGCACTTTGAGTAACTGTGGAACCCCTTTTAAAGTACCTTGGTAGGTATCCACATCAATTCTCAAGCCAACTTTTTTCATTAGTCTTTATTACCTAACTCTTCAACGGCACCTTGTAAGAAGAAGTCTAACGTTTCTTCAATGGTATCTTTCATATCGATAGTTGGAACCCAGTCCAGTAAACGGCGTGCATTTTCAACACTTGGTTTACGGTGTTCAACATCTTGATACCCTTGGCCATAATAGCTGCTGCTTTCGATTTCACGGAAGCCCGCAAATGGAGGGAATTTTCCACGTTGTGGGTGTTTTTCGAAGCTTTCCAACAACATTTCTGCTAATTCACGAATACTCGCTTCATTTGTTGGGTTACCGATATTGATGATTTGGCCATCACATTTACCATCTTTATTTTCGATGATACGGAACAATGCTTCGATACCGTCTTTAATATCTGTAAAACAACGTTTTTGTGCACCGCCATCAACCAGTTTAATTGGCGAACCTTCAACTAAATTTAGAATTAACTGAGTAATAGCACGTGAGCTACCAATACGTGCAGAATTCAAGCTATCTAAGCGAGGTCCCATCCAGTTGAATGGACGGAATAAGGTGAATTTCAACCCTTCTTTCGCACCGTATGCCCAAATCACTCGGTCAAGTAATTGTTTAGAAACTGAGTAAATCCAACGTTGTTTATTGATTGGACCAACAATTAAACGTGACTCGTCTTCATCAAACTCTTTATCATCACACATACCATAAACTTCAGAGGTCGATGGGAAGATAATGCGTTTGTTATATTTCACGCAGTAACGTACAACTTTCAAGTTTTCTTCAAAGTCTAATTCGAAAACGCGTAGTGGATTACGGGTATATTCAATTGGCGTCGCAATCGCAACCAGAGGCAGAATAACGTCACATTTTTTGATGTGGTACTCAATCCATTCTGTGTGAATGCTAACATCACCTTCAATAAAGTGAAAACAAGGGTTACCAATAAAACGCTCGATCGCAGAAGAGCCGATATCCATACCATAGATATCGTAGTTGCCATCTTTTAACAGGCGTTCCGTTAAATGGTTACCAATAAAGCCATTGACACCTAAAATAAGAACACGTGTGCGACGCTTAACTTGTGCTGTTGGTTTTGCACCAACGCGGACATCAGTCACGATACCCATTTCGTTAGCAAGACGGCTGCCTTGCATATATAAACCTGTCTCACTTTGGCCGCTAATGACTTCGATAGCACCTTGACCACAAGCGATACGCAGTGGGTCACTCGACAACACCGTACCAGCGGGCTTACCTTGGTTATCATCTAAAATGCGTGCGCGCCAGATAACCATTTTACGTGCGCCTAAATAAGTGAACGCACCTGGATAAGGTTCAGTCACTGCACGAATCAAGCAGTTAACTTCTTTTGCGCTGTTGTTCCAGTTAATCAAGCCATCTTCAGCGGTACGACGACCAAAGTACGTTGCTTGGTTTTCATCTTGCGCAACGGCTTTGTAACTACCTGCTTCGATTAATGGCAGTGTTTTATCCAATAAAACTTCCGCTGCTTCACGGACTTTTGCATGTAAAGTCAGGCTAGTGTCTGTATCGGTAATAGCCACTTTTTCTTGAGCAATGATATCGCCAGCGTCTGGTTTAGCGACCATTTTATGTAAGGTTACACCTGTTTCGCTTTCACCTTTTAATAATGCCCAATTGATAGGTGCACGACCACGATATTTAGGGAGTAATGAGCCATGGAGATTAAACGCACCTTTAGGCGCGATTGCTAACAACTCTTCACTTAACATATCACGATAGTAGAAAGAGAAAATGACATCCGGTTTCATTTCGCGAATGCGCTCAATCCACAATGGGTGATTAACGTTTTCAGGCGCAAAAACAGGAAGTTCCATGTCAGCACTTAAACGCGCAACTGAGGAGTAAAAGTGGTTTTCATTTGGGTCATCAGTGTGTGTAAACACAGCTTGGATATCAAAACCTGCTTTTTCAAGCGCTTTTAGCCCTACGCAGCCAATATCATGATAGGCAAAAACAATAGCTTTCATTAGTCTTCTTCCTGATTTTTGTCGGATTTCGCATCTGCTCCAACGACTTTTTGAATAAAATAACGGGGTCTCGCGCGCACATCATTGTAGATCCTACCGATGTATTCGCCCAGAAGCCCCATGGCAACAAATTGCGCACCAATAAACATAAAGAGTACTGCAAACAGAGTGAATACGCCATCTGCTGCCCACTCTGCGCCCAAAATTAAACGCAACGCCATTAACAATACCGCTAATAAAAAACCGCCAATCGCGATAATACTTCCGACAACACTCAATAAACGCAGTGGTGCCGTAGTTAGGCAAGTTAATAAGTCATACATTAAATTAATCAGCTTCATAAAGCTGTATTTAGAATCACCAAACTCACGTTCTGCATGCGCTACATCAATTTCAATGGTTCTACGTGCAAATGTATTCGCTAGAATAGGAATAAATGTGCTTCTTTCATGGCACTGCAACATAGCTTGAATGATATGACGGCGGTATGCACGTAGCATACAACCGTAATCGCCCATTGAACGCCCTGTTGCTTTCGTGATCATCGCATTAATCATTTTAGAGGCTGTTTTGCGAAACCAAGAGTCTTGGCGATTCGCACGGCGCGTACCAACGACATCATAACCTTGCATTGCAGTTTGGACTAAACGAGGGATTTCCTCTGGTGGGTTTTGTAAATCTGCATCCAAAGTAATCACTAAGTCGCCATCAGCTTGGTTAAAGCCAGCCATAATTGCAGAATGTTGACCATAGTTACGGTTTAAAATAATTGCAATAACGTGGTTATCGGGGTTTTCCGCTGCTTCTGTCAGCATTTTCGCTGAACGATCGCTACTACCATCATCAACTAGAATTAATTCGTAGGATTGAGTTAATTGTTTACATGACTTGATAGTACGTTCTAGCAATTGCGGTAAGCTCTGCTCTTCATTATAGACAGGGATTACTACTGAGACTTTTTTAATCTCATCAAATTCATCTGCGTGTGACACTATTTTGACTCCAAAAGAACTGCTTCTACAGCTTTAACAACCCGCTCAACATCTGCATCAGTCATATCGGGAAATAAAGGTAACGAACACAATGTGGCGCTATTCCATGTTGATTCAGGTAAAACTAATTCAGGGTATTTTTCACGATAATATTTTTGAGTATGTGCTGCGCGAAAGTGCAACCCTGTTCCAATATCATGCTCTTTCAATTTTTCCATGAATGTATCGCGATCAATACCACATTCGGCTTTATCAACACGCACCATAAATAAGTGATTCGCATGTAAATGTGAGTAACTAGGGACACTCAACATTTGTAAAGGGGAATTTTTTAGCAGCTCACGATAACGAGCTGTAAGCTCTGCACGACGCTGATTCAATTGCTCTACTCGTGATAACTGCACCACGGCTATTGCGGCATGAATATCCGATAAATTATATTTAAAACCGGGTTCAACAACCTCTGCTTGAGGCTTACGGCCTTGCATTTGCCTATCAAACGCATCAACGCCTAAGCCGTGAAATTTAAGCGTGCGTACACGCTGAGCGAGCTCATCGTCGTCTGTGGCAACTAGCCCACCTTCCGCACAGGTCACATTTTTGATGGCATGAAAAGAAAAAATAGACGTTCCCTTTTCACCAATCCACTCGTTTTTATATCGTGTACCAACGGCATGCGCAGCGTCTTCGATTAAAGCCACACCCGCTTTTTGAGCAATTAAGCGTAACGCGTCTAAATCACAAGGCGCCCCTGCATAATGTACTGGGATAATGGCCTTTGTTTTTTCTGTTAACGCTTTTTCTACGGCATTAGGTTGGATCATCAGTGTGTCACGATCAACGTCAATCATGACAGGGGTTGCCCCAAGCAACTCAATCATATTGATTGTTGACACCCATGTTTGAGAAGGCGTAATAACTTCATCACCAGGACCAATACCCAATGCCATTAATACAACATGCATACCTGCAGTTGCTGATGACAATGCAATTGCATGCTTGCAGCCATAGCGCTGACAAAAATCGTCTTCTAGTTGATGATTCTGTGGGCCTGTTGTTATCCAGCCTGAACGCAGAACGTTTTCTACTGCTTTGACCTCTTCATCACCAATTGCTGGTTTTGAAAATGGTAAGAAATTGCTCATATTGTTTATAGCCTAGTTTTCGTTGTGAATAGAATATTCTAGTTAATTATACTTTAACCGAACCTCAACACCTGCAAACATTGCGGTATTATCATGCAAAAATGTGTGATACAAACAACTTATTGCACATCGGCTGAATTTATCACCTGCCATACTCGGTGGGATGTGCTGTTTGCTAACTTAATTTCAGACATAAATATGTCAGATAAATTTTTTTCTGTCATGATGCACTCAGGTTTCCCTACTGCAACTAACTGCCCTTGTTTCATCATCCAAATACAAGATGCATTTTTATACGAATGACTAAGGTCATGACCACTCATTATAACGGTTCCTAAGCAATCACAAAAATATTTAATCCATTTATCAAGCATTGCTTGCTGAATAATATCTAAATTATTGGTTGGCTCATCCAATAATATAAACTTTCCTTCGCATTGTTGATTGTCCCAGACTTGCAAAAATGCAGCTATAATTCGAACTCTCTGCCATTCTCCACCCGAAAGTTGGCTAATAGACTGACCCAATAATGATGTAAGTTGAAAGTCTGTACATAAGTGCTCAAAGATACCTGCAGAAAATATTGTTTTAGGCGAAAACAGGCCAATATATTGAAAAACTTTAAGTATAGGGGGTTCGTTAACCCATTGTGGAAGGTAAGCTCGCTGTTTGCTCAATTGAGCAATACGATACTGCCGTATACTTTTCCCATCTATTAAAATATCGCCATCCATGGGTAAATAGCCACTTATTGCACTTAATAATGTGCTTTTCCCCGCACCATTAGCACCCAATATATGAATTTGTTGCCCAGCCAGTACTTGAGCGGAAACATTAACGAGTCGTGTATCGATGGTAATATTCTTAATATCAATAATCAGTTTATTATCCATCACATCTACCGCCACTGTTGATGACGAATTAATAAGAAAATAAATATCGGAGCCCCTAGCGTTGCCGTAATAACACCAATAGGAACTTCAGCATTGGCGATTAATAACCGAGACAATAAATCTGCAGTTAATAACCCTAACGCCCCTGCCACCGCAGAACCAACCAATAATACACGATTATCTGTTAAGCCGCTTAATCTCAATATATGAGGAATTACCAAACCAATAAAGCTTATTGCCCCCGCTATCGCTACACTCAGACCAATTAATACACCACTAATAATAATTAATATAACGCGCCATTTATGAATTGAAATGCCTAATTGGTAAGCTTGTACCGTTCCCAATGAAAGATAATTTAGTATATTCCCTTGAAAAAGCGCCCAAATTAAAAACGGTAAACAACCAATAACCAGACCAATTTGGCGCCAACCAATCCCACTAAAACTTCCCATCATCCAATATAATAATTGCCGCAAATCAAGATTACTGCTCATATACACCATCCATGTCATACAGGCACCACTAATCACACCGAGTGCAACACCGACAAGCAATAAACTGGAGTTATTCAAATTCTTACGACGAGCAAAATAGAGCAATATGGATGTAAATAGTAAGGCTCCTATAATCGCACTACCACTTATTAACCAATAATGCGTCACGCCTGAAGATAGCAATACCGTAAATACCACAGCTACACCCGCACCATTGCTTACTCCCAAGAGTCCTGGTTCTGCCAATGGGTTCTCAAATAAGGCTTGCATGATAGCGCCTGTGACTGCCAGTGAAGCACCGACGATTATCACGGCTAACAGGCGCGGAAAACGAATTTGCCAGACAAACAACTGCGCGGGATCATCCATCCATTGGCTAGGCCAATACCAAATCTCCCCTGCACTGAGCGACAATATTGCAATGATAAAAAGGGAGAAAAACAAAAATACGATTAAACGTATGTCTGATTTATTTTGTTGTTTTTGTAATCCAAGCAAAGAATAAGTCATATATATATTTACTTATTTATTATTGAGTTAGAAAATTACCGTTTTTTATGCAAGATATATTATCACCATAGATTTAAATTAATTTTTAATTTTAACATAATCTCTATGGAAACCTATGAAAGCTAGAAACAATGCACTCAAATCATCACTGATAACAAATCCTCACGAAAATATGCGCCCCTCTAGTGAGAAGAAGAAAGGATTTATAAATTCAATTAGAAAAATTAATGTTCTGTCTAGTATAAAAAACTATATCTTACGCAAGTTTCAATCAAATACGGTCAAACACTATCCCACCTTCTCTACTGAAATGCCCCCAACCTCACCAATTTGTGAAAAAGACAAATTAGCTGCGAAAAAGATAGAGCAAGAAAACATAAAGGCTATCGATTACTGTAAAGAACTCACTGGCGATGAAAAAATGAATTATCTTCAGCTTAATAAACTGGGTAGCGCCATTTTAACTCACCCAAATTACAGGGAAACAATTGGTCTTTTTCGCACATCAGCAAATGCGCTTGAGCGTGATAAATTAGTCTCACACCTACTCGCAGGCAAGCCACTTAAAGAATATCTTTTAAACAAAGATATTGTTGATATTAAAATTCTTACTTCAGCTTACAAAAAGATTGCTGCTAATCTAATAGAAAAAAATATTCATTCATTAGAAACCTCTCCAAAATCCATTCATAAATTAGCCGATGTAGTACAACAAAAATCTGCGTTATTAAAGGAAATTTTCGCTCAAAACTCAATCAATCAAGACAAAAGAGAGCTACTGAAAGAACTAGATAAAAATGCTCAACATACATTTTTATCTCTTGAAAAAACACCGTTAACACTACAATTAGTCATTCCTCTATTCGCTGAAATCACAAAAAATCAGCAAACAAATAAAATGGATGCTTACAACTTAGCAACTTGCTTTGCACCAAGTTTAGTCACTAGCTCAGGCCTACCTTTTGCTTCTCAGATTAAATTAAATAGTGACGCACAAATTTACATAGAAGCTCTAATTAATCACGATTTAAAATTGCAATCCTATGATGTCTAATCAACTCTCAACCACTATCACAGTTTCCAAAAACAAAAGACCGCCTAGGCGGTCTTTTTTCATATCAAACGATATAATTACTCTTTCGGTGTTGCTTTTTCTACACGGCTTTTTAATTTTTGGCCTGGGCGGAAAGTAACAACACGGCGTGCAGTAATTGGAATATCTTCCCCAGTTTTTGGGTTACGTCCGGGACGTTGATTTTTATCACGTAAATCAAAGTTACCGAATCCAGATAATTTTACTTGCTCACCATTTTCTAAGGAAAGGCGAACCTCTTCAAAGAAAGTTTCGACAAGGTCTTTAGCATCACGTTTGCTAACACCCAGTTTTTCAAACAAATTTTCTGACATTTCAGCTTTAGTAAGCGCCATAGGTTTAGTCCCTCAAGGAGGCTTGGAATCGCTGTTTTAACGCAGCAATACACAGATCAACGGTAGCAGTGATCTCTTCTTCTTCCATGGTACGTTGGGTATCTTGGAAGACAAGACTGATAGCAAGGCTCTTATAGCCGTCTGCTATTCCTTCACCACAGTACACATCAAATAAGTTTATGCCAACTATATGATTTATGCCAACTTTTTTACACTCTGCTAAAACTTCAGCAGCAGCCACATCTTCTGGCACGACAACAGCGATGTCACGGCGGTTCGATGGATAGCGCGAAATCGCCTTAGCTTCAGGGATGACACGTTGTGCTATCGCATCACTACGAACCTCAAACACCACCGTACGACCATTTAAATCGAGTTTGCGTTCTAATTCTGGGTGAACCACACCAATAAAGCCAATGTGTTCATTTTCCAGATAAATCCCAGCACTTTGACCTGGATGCAATGCAGGATGTGCCTCAGATTTAAATGTAATTTGATTTAGTTTCCCAGTCAATTCAAAAACAGCTTCAAGATCACCTTTTAAGTCAAAGAAGTCAACAACTTGTTTATCTAATGACCAATGTTCTTCAAATCTATTGCCTGTAATCACCCCTGCAAGCATTGGTTCCTGACGGATCCCATATTCTGCTTGATTATCAGGAGTAAAGCGCAGACCCGTCTCAAATAAACGAATTCTATTTTGTTGACGATTCTGATTATAGACAACCGTTCCTAATAAACCAGTCAACAATGATAAACGCATCGCTGACATATCAACCGAAATCGGGTTAGGTAAAATCAACGCGTCTTGTTGTGGGTGCAGTAAAGCTTGCACTTTAGGGTCTACAAAACTGTAAGTGATGACTTCTTGATAGCCACGGTCAACTAACATTGCTTTAATACGTTTTAAAGGTAAGTTAGCTTCTTTGTGATTAGTCATGGTCAAATCAGCACGTAATGGCACATCAGGAATGCTGTTATAACCATAAACACGAGCGACTTCTTCCACTAAATCTTCTTCGATTTGCATATCGAAGCGCCAGCTTGGAGCAACAACATCCCATGTGTTTGCAGATGCTGTGACTTTGCACCCCAAACGCGTCAAAATATCAGTCACTAACTCATCATCAATAAAGTGACCAATCAAACGGTCTAATTTATTGCGGGTCAGTTTAATATTTGCGGCTTTTGGTAAATGCTGTTCACTGGTTACATCAATAATTTCACCGACTTCACCACCACAAATCTCAACAATTAGCGCAGTAGCACGTTCAATCGCTTTAAACTGTAATTGAGGGTCAACACCACGCTCAAAACGGTGAGATGCATCTGTGTGCAAACCGTAATTACGTGCGCGGCCAGTGATTGATAATGGGTCGAAGAATGCACACTCTAATAAAATATTTTTGGTTTCCGTATTAACACCTGAGTGTTCACCGCCAAAAATACCTGCAATCCCCAATGCTTTTGATTCATCAGCAATCACTAATGTGTCTGATTTTAACGTTGCTTCACTGCCATCAAGGAGAACCAGTTTCTCCCCTTCTTTTGCCATACGAGCAACAATAGCGCCATCTAAACGGTCTAAGTCATAAGCGTGTTGAGGCTGACCCAGTTCCAATAAGACGTAGTTGGTGATATCCACAACCGCGTCAATAGAACGGACGCCACCACGGCGCAACTTTTCTTTCATCCACATTGGCGTTGGCGCTGACACATCAATATTTTTGATCACTCGACCTAAGAAACGTGGGCAGGCATTTGGTGCTTCGACTCGAATTGGGAATGTATCTTTTGTCGTTGCGGTCACGGCGTTAATAACCGGCTCATTTAGCGCTAATTTGTTAATAACAGCGACATCACGTGCAACCCCAAGAATACTCAAGCAATCTGCACGGTTCGGTGTAATGCTGATTTCAATTGCATTATCATCAAGCTTTAGATATTCACGAATATCGGTACCGATAGTGGCATCTAGTGGCAATTCAATAATTCCGCTGTGGTCATCAGAAATACCCAGCTCAGAATAAGAACACAGCATGCCTTCAGAAGGTTCGCCACGCAATTTTGCCGCTTTAATTTTAAAATCGCCCGGTAATACTGCACCCACGGTTGCAACAGCAACTTTTAGGCCTTGACGGCAGTTTGGTGCACCACAGACGATATCTAATAAACGCTCACCGCCTACGTTAACTTTTGTAACGCGCAGTTTGTCTGCATTTGGGTGCTGGCCACACTCAACCACTTCACCAACAACAACGCCGTGAAATTGGCCTGCAACTGCATCTACACCGTCAACTTCCAAACCCGCCATCGTGATTTGGTCGGATAAAGCTTCACTACTGATCGCCGGGTTTACCCATTCGCGTAACCATAGTTCACTGAATTTCATGAGATAGACCCGCCTTATTTAAACTGTTTGAGGAAACGAAGATCATTTTCGAAGAATGCACGCAGGTCAGAAACACCGTAACGTAGCATTGTTAGACGTTCCATTCCCATACCAAATGCAAATCCAGAGTAAACTTCAGGGTCAATACCTACATTGCGTAATACATTTGGATGCACCATTCCGCAGCCTAATACTTCCAGCCATTTGCCATTTTTACCCATCACATCAACTTCCGCTGAAGGTTCGGTGAATGGGAAATAGGATGGACGGAAGCGTACTTGAACTTCCTCTTCAAAAAAGTTATTCAAGAAATCATGCAGTGTGCCTTTTAGATTGGTAAAGCTAATATCTTTATCAACAATCAGGCCTTCTGTTTGATGGAACATAGGTGTATGCGTTTGGTCATAATCATTACGATATACACGACCGGGGGCAATGATACGAATCGGTGGCTGTTGGCCATTCATTGTACGAATTTGCACACCTGATGTTTGCGTACGCAGTAAGCGTTTTGCATCAAACCAAAAAGTATCGTGGTCTGCACGCGCAGGGTGGTGAGCAGGGATATTTAGCGCATCAAAGTTATGATAGTCATCTTCGATTTCTGGGCCTGTTTCAACAGAGAAACCTAATTCGCCAAAAAACTCTTCAATTCGCTGAATTGTACGGGTCACCGGGTGTAACCCACCATTTTCCATACGACGCCCTGGTAATGATACGTCAATTTTCTCTGATACCAGACGCGCATTAAGGATTTCAGCTTGCATCGCGTCCTTACGGGCGTTCAGAGCATCTTGAACCTGTACTTTAGCTTCATTTATCACAGCCCCTGCTGCTGGACGTTCCTCAGCAGGCAGTTCACGCAACGTTTTCATCTGTAGTGTGAAATGGCCGCTCTTGCCTAAATATTCAACACGCACTGATTCCAACGTAGCAACATCTTGGGCCTGTTCAATGGCTGCTTTTGCCTGTGCAACCAACTCAGCGAGATGTGGCATTGTTTCCCCTTTATGACCAATTGGTCTTTTTGCTAGTTATTCACTATATATATTAAGCTTCACATTCCATTTGGTAATGAATGAATACTTAACTGATTTTACTGTACTTAACCTAAAACTAGAAACAGAAAAGCCTCCCTAAGGAGGCTTTAGCGTAATCTTTCATTTCTTCTTTCTATTTACGCGCACAAGCCCCCGAGATTCAGGTGCTAAAGTAAAAAAAGAAACGAAAAATAACAGAATGCATGTAGCGAACTCTCAATAACTGACTGTATCTAAAGTATTAACACAAATCACTATAAATGAAAAGAGGAAGTTACCCTCCTCTTTTCAAGCAAACAATTAAGCTAAAGCGCCTTTCGCTTTTTCTACTAAAGCAGTGAATGCTGCTTTATCGAAAACTGCGATGTCTGCTAAAATCTTACGGTCGATTTCAATTGAAGCTTTTTTCAAGCCATTGATGAAACGGCTGTAAGACAGGCCATTCTGACGAGCCGCAGCGTTGATACGTGCGATCCACAGTTGACGGAACTGACGTTTACGTTGACGGCGGTCACGGTAAGCGTATTGACCAGCTTTGATTACCGCCTGAAACGCTACGCGGTAAACACGTGAACGTGCACCATAGTAACCTTTCGCCTGCTTCAGAATTTTTTTGTGACGTGCACGTGCGATTACACCACGTTTTGCGCGAGCCATAGCTATCTCCTATCGTCTTTTATCTTAATTAACTAAATTGTTTACTTATGCGTAAGGCAGGCAGGCTACTACCAGACCCAGATCGCCCTTAGATACCATTCCTTTCGGACGTAAATGGCGTTTACGCTTAGTTGACTTTTTAGTCAGGATATGACGAAGGTTTGCATGCTTACGCTTAAAGCCACCGCCTGCAGTTTTTTTAAAGCGCTTTGCTGCGCCACGTACAGTTTTAATCTTTGGCATTTCTTTTATTTCCAACTTCGCATTGTGATTAACTACGAATTAATTAGGCGAATAACATCTATATTGCTATAAACGAATATTACTTGCAGGCCTAACTATTTCTTCTTCGGTGCCAGCACCATGATCATCTGACGCCCTTCAATTCTTGAAGGGAAAGACTCCACGGATGCCAGCTCTTCCAGATCAGCTTTGATGCGGTTAAGCATTTCCAGACCAATCTGCTGGTGAGCCATTTCACGACCACGAAAACGCAGTGTAACTTTAGCTTTATCACCATCTTCCAGAAAGCGAATCAGGTTGCGTAGTTTGACCTGATAATCACCTTCATCTGTACCAGGGCGGAATTTAATTTCCTTCACCTGAACAACTTTTTGTTTCTTTTTTTGCTCTTTTTGAGATTTGCTCTTCTCATAAAGGAATTTGCCGTAATCCATGATACGACAAACTGGCGGTTCAGCATTTGGGCTGATTTCTACTAGGTCTACACCTGCTTCTTCAGCTTTTTCAAGCGCTTCGCGTGCGCTCATGATGCCTAACTGTTCACCGTCTAAACCTGTTAAACGGACCTCTGGAACACGAATTTCATCATTGATACGATTTGGACGTGTTGTTGGGATTCTTTTTCCGCCTTTAATACTTCATTCCTCCAATTGGATAAAGAGATTTGCTTCTCTCAAGCAAATACACTCGTCACTCAATAGTTACTACTTGACTTGACGCGTGTACGATATTCTTTGTTTGTCTTTATGCGCTATGCGCTGACAAAGTGATTCGACCGCGGATTTTAATGCTTCTTGCTGGATTACTCAAGTAAATCTTGCAATAAATCGTACTGAACTATTTGAAAACTTGGCTTTTGAAGCCAACTATCACTTTGGCACGATTATTTCCATTCATTAATGAAACAAATAACAAGATGCCAAATATGCCGATTGTCTTAGCTGAGATGGCATTGTTTTCATCGATAATAATATTTTTCATTACGAATAAAACAGAGAAGCAGCGCCCAAATGAGCGCTGCTAGACTCTAGCAAGACTTCGCTATAACCAGACTGGCTTAATTATTTTTTCTTTGGTGCCAATACCATGATCATCTGGCGTCCTTCAATCCTTGATGGGAATGATTCAACTGATGCCAGTTCATCCAGATCGGTTTTGATGCGGTTAAGCACTTCTAAGCCAATCTGTTGGTGAGCCATTTCGCGACCACGAAAACGCAGTGTTACTTTAGCTTTGTCACCATCTTCCAAAAAGCGAATTAAACTACGTAGTTTAACTTGGTAGTCTCCTTCGTCTGTTCCTGGACGGAATTTAATTTCCTTCACTTGAACAACTTTTTGTTTTTTCTTTTGTTCTTTTTGAGATTTACTCTTCTCATAAAGATATTTACCGTAGTCCATGATACGACAAACTGGCGGCTCGGCATTTGGGCTGATTTCGACTAAATCGACACCAGCTTCTTCTGCTTTAAAGAGGGCTTCACGCACACTCATTACGCCAAGTTGTTCACCGTCTAAACCAGTGACACGGATTTCTGTTGCACGAATTTCATCGTTAATACGATTTGGACGCGCTGTAGGGAGTTTTTTTCCGCCTTTAATACCTTATTCCTCCATCTGATTGAGTTGACGACTGCGGATCTCTTCGAGCAGTTTTGTCATGAATTCGTTGACATCAAGGCTACCTAAGTCTTTACCACGACGGGTACGTACAGCAACTTTGCCTGATTCAACTTCTTTATCACCACATACTAACATGTAAGGGACGCGACGCAGCGTGTGTTCACGGATCTTAAAGCCGATTTTCTCGTTACGTAAGTCCGCTTTCGCACGAATGCCAACACTTTGCAGCTTGCTAACTAATTCTTGAACATAGTCTGCTTGACCATCAGTAATGTTCATTACGACCACTTGTTGTGGTGCTAACCATGTTGGGAAAAAGCCTGCATACTCTTCTGTTAAGATACCAATGAAGCGTTCTAGTGAACCTAGCACTGCACGGTGGATCATTACAGGAACGATGCGTTCGTTATTTTCACCTACATAAGACGCTGTTAAACGGCCCGGCAAGAAGAAGTCTAACTGGACAGTACCACATTGCCATGCACGGTCAAGGCAGTCATACAGCGTGAACTCGATTTTCGGACCATAAAATGCACCTTCGCCTGGCTGGTATTCAAACTCAATACCTTTTGATTTCAGGGCATTCGCTAAGTCTTCTTCCGCTCTGTCCCACATTTCGTCAGTGCCGATACGTTTTTCAGGGCGGGTTGATAGTTTTACAACAATTTTTTCAAAACCGAAAGTTGCATAAACATCATAAATCATTTCAATACAACTAGTTACTTCACTTAAGATTTGTTCTTCAGTACAGAAGATATGTGCATCATCTTGAGTAAAGCCACGCACACGCATTAAACCATGCAGCGCACCTGATGGCTCATTACGGTGACAGCTACCAAATTCTGCCATGCGCAATGGTAAGTCACGATACGATTTCAAACCTTGGTTGAAAATCTGTACGTGACCTGGGCAGTTCATTGGTTTGACACAATATTCACGGTTTTCAGATGACGTCGTGAACATGGCATCTTTATAGTTATCCCAGTGACCTGTTTTTTCCCATAAGACGCGGTCCATCATAAATGGCCCTTTCACTTCCTGATAATTATAGGCTTTCAGTTTAGTGCGTACAAAGGTTTCCAGTTCACGGAAAATTGTCCAACCGTCATTATGCCAGAACGCCATACCCGGCGCTTCTTCTTGCATATGGTATAAATCTAATTGTTTGCCAATTTTACGGTGGTCACGCTTAGCAGCTTCCTCTAAACGCAACAAATAGGCTGCTAATTGTTTTTTATCAGCCCATGCGGTGCCGTAAATACGTTGCAGCATTTTGTTATCGCTGTTACCACGCCAGTATGCGCCAGCCACTTTCTGTAATTTAAAATGGTGGCAAAAACGCATGTTTGGTACGTGTGGACCGCGACACATATCAACATACTCTTCGTGATGATATAAACCAGGGCGGTCATCTTGACTAATGTTTTGATCTAAAATTTCAACTTTATAGTCTTCGCCACGGGCAACGAAAGTTTCACGAGCTTCACTCCAAGAAACACGTTTTTTCACCACTTCATAATCTGTTTTGGCAAGCTCAAGCATACGCTTTTCAAGCTTTTCCAAGTCTTCCTGCGTCAGCATGTGGTCTAAATCGACATCATAGTAAAAACCATTGTCGATAGTAGGCCCAATCGCCATTTTCGTATTTGGCCATAATTGCTTGATGGCATGGCCTAACAGGTGAGCACAAGAGTGACGAATAATTTCGAGTCCGTCTTCATCCTTGCTCGTAATAATGGACACGTTTGCATCATGTTCAATTATTTCACATGCATCAACACGTTCACCATTAATTCGACCCGCGATACAGGCTTTAGCTAAACCCGCTCCGATGTCACGAGCAACATCCATCACTGAAACGGGATGCTCAAACTGACGCTGACTTCCATCAGGAAGAGTAATAACAGGCATTAAAAAATCCTTATCAGCAGTGGTGACCCACACGCCAGATCACTTGCTTGATTATTCCAAAGTTATAAATCAATACGTTACTAACGATTTCTCACTTCACTATGCGAGATATGTACACAAATATAGACAACTTAAGCGCCCTATTTCCCCACATCGTGAGTAACTCAATTACTAATGATAACACAGACCTATTTTATGGCGATAGCGTAAAGCCGCTAATTGTTATTCTTCATATGAAAAATCAATACCTTCCCGATTAAATGGCAAATAAGCTATCTAATACAGGAAATAGTTTCTCTTTTTTTGCGAAAGAAAGTGAATACCAATGCGATCCACTGGATACAATGAATTCTTCAGTAATTATAGCCAACATCGTGTCTGCTTGCGATAACGCTCCCACTCTTCAGTGAATCTTTCCGCTAAAAAGCGTTCTTCTTGGGGAATAGTGTACAGATCGGTAATTAACCAAAAGACCAAACCTGCTACCAAAAAATAAGGAGAGTGCGAGAAAAAAGCTAAAGCTAAGCTCATTGATGTAAAAGCTAAATACATTGGATTACGTGAAAATCGATAGGGCCCATTAGTCACTAAATGCGTTGCCTTTACAGTAGGATTTGGTGATGTTTTATGTTTATAAAAATAATAAAGACTCGCCACAACCCAACTTACACTTTCAAGCGCCACTAAGATACCTAAAATTCCCATCCAACCAGAAAACGTCCAGTCTAAAAGCCCTTGTCTAAAAAGAAAATAAACCGCTATCCCATTAGCAACTAACCAATTCAATAATGGCAATTTAAATATATTCATTATGTTACCTGCAAGCCAAAATGTTGCTATTAGCATATCATAATTGAATAGATAAATTTGAGTGGAAGAATATGTAGAGGAGTAATATTAATAGCAAAAATAATTAGTTAGTGGGACCTAATGAAAAGACACTTTTTAAGCCTTCTAACTTACTATATTCCTGTTGGCAAACTAAATTCCGCACATCACTTGGCATTGCATCGATTCGAGCTTGAATATTCGCTAACTGTTCATCTAAGCTATTCATGCCTTTAATATCTACAACGTCTTGATTAACTTTTAAGTAGTCAGCAAAACTTTGCAAATTATCTTCCAAGCTATCACAAATATTATTACTTGCTAAACCTTGCGGCAAGACAGTACTGAGCGATGCAGGCAATACTTGAGATAAACTTGGATAAATACTTTGTTTCCACTGCTGAGGAAAAATGATTAGTAACATGGCAAATGCCAAAACTAATAGCATAAACGCCCCAGCTAATGTTGCTATGAGTTTTTTCATTTTTTTTCCTATTATTCAAAATTAACTGAAAATAGGATATACAACTCTGCGTAAAGCTATTTTTAAAACTAAAAATCCTTTGTAAAGAAATCCATAACTCTTTTTAATAAAATTTCATTTCCTCATACGGTTTTTCTTGGCAACTCTTTAAGCGTTGCAATAAACCGCCTACATGTAATTCTAATTTGTGGCCATCAGGATCAAGAAAATAAAAAGAATTTCCTTCACTTTTATTTTCTTTCCAGACAATAACATTCGCTTGCATTAGCCTATCAACAACGATAAGAAAGTCTTTCGCATCAACGTTAAAGGCATAGTGTGTGTAATCCGTTTTTTCTGGGGACGAAAATTGGCGAGTTGTATCTAATGATAAACATAACCATAAATCGCCACAGGAGATATAGGCGCCCTTTTTCCAACTCGCATGTAACGTCATACCAAGTAGTGATTGATAAAAACCAATACTTTTATCTAAATTAGTTACAGCTAAAGTTAAATGGTTGATTCCGTTTAACATATTTTTTTACTCTTTGGTCGTCTGTTACATTGAATTCTTTTAATGAATTTACATAAATTATCAGTAAATAACATTGCAGCAGATATAATAAATCCCATATCAACTTAAAGACAACCTGTTACTAAATGCCCTTAACCTTTTTATCCCCTATAAAAAGGTTTTTTTTTGCCTGTAAAAATTGAATACTTTTACCACAACACCATATCCCATTGTTATTTAATAGATAATATAAGTTATTCACAGATGAAAGCCCTTGTTATCCACAGTTAATGTGAACAACTTCAATTATCTATAAGCTAATAAATGATATCAATCCTTATTCTTCAGTATCGTAACCACCTACCTCCATAAAGTGTCTCACTAGATATAAATGCTAACCTACAGATCTATAAGAAATTTTGCTATCATTTGAGATAAGGCGCTTTATTTTCATTAATCAGGAGCTGGAATCGAACTTCCATGACAAATTTTTTTGAGTTATTTCAAGCCGTTGGTATTGGTCTTGTGCTACTACTTCCTCTAGCCAACCCTTTAACTGCTATTGCGGTCATGTTAAGCATTTCTGCTAATATGACAAAAGAACAGCGTGACCATCAATCATTACTCGCTTCTATTTATGTATTCGCAATTATGACTATCGCTTTTTACGCGGGCCAATTAGTCATGAATACATTCGGAATATCAATACCGGGGCTTAGAATTGCAGGTGGATTAATTGTGGCATTTATTGGCTTTGGTATGCTGTTTCCTAGTAGTGATGTTGGGGAAGACCCGACGACTAATACCCTTGATGACCCAAATGTTCCCAAAAAGCGCCAAGAATCCCCTAGTATTGCCTTTGTTCCCCTCGCAATGCCAAGTACTGCCGGCCCTGGTACTATCGCCATGATCATCAGCTCCACAGCATCATTACAAGGTAATGTGAGCTTTGCTCCATGGGTTTTAAAAATCGCCCCCGTGATCACCTTTTTTATTGCTAGTCTTATCGTTTGGATTGGTTTAAAAGGTGCAACTTCAATTATGAGATGGTTAGGTAATAGTGGTATTGATGCGATCGCTCGGGTAATGGGGTTCTTATTAATCTGTATGGGAGTGCAATTTGTTATCAACGGTATTGTTGAAATTGTCGCGCAGCTCCCACATTTAATGAAAGAATATCAATAAGACATCGCTAATGCATTGTAAGCATTTTTAACTTTCCACAAATAGCGCGGGGCTTGCGGTGCAGGGTGCTTTGTTTGTACATGCTGATAAAATTCTTCCGGTGATAAGCTGTTAATCATCGCAATTGCACGGCCTTTATCGTTATCAAATGTTCTTAATAATGCCCCCGCCCCGTTCACATATGCGACAACCGTTGCATAATATAATGTCTGAGGGTGGCTTATTCCAGCAAGGTGTTGTTCCCTTAAAATACGAATATAAGTTGTACCAATATCAATATTTTTTTGTGGATCTTTTAGGTCACGAGAACTCGGCTCTCCCGACTTCCCCTGATAACGGTATGCGTCACGCCCCGCTGTCGAAGCTTTAATCTGCATCAAACCTATTGCATTGGATTTACTGACAACTTCAGGCCTAAAGTTGGATTCGACCTCAATAATCGCTCTAATTAAAGCTTCATCAACACTATAACGAGCCGCAGACTCACGAATAAACTCATCAAAAGGCGTTCTTGGGAATGCCGTATTTTGTGCTGTTATTGGCCCTGTAGGCTCTAACATCCGCTGTTTTGTTACAGGCCTATCTGGCTCGCTTGAACAACCTGCAAGTAGCAGTAGCACAAAAGTACCGCCAATTATTTTTTTCACTGTCGAATCCTCTGCGATGAAAGCCGATGGCAGAATAACTAATCCCAAGAAAAATAAAATAATTTTTACTTAACTTTTACTTCAGGACGTGTTTTAGTCATACAAATAGCCATGGGACTTAGAAGCCTATAATGATAAATAATGCTATTCCACAATTTTTATGTTTATTTTCCTCAATTGATATTGATTATCATTATCAATTGAGATATAAAATATAATTGTTATAAACCTTAACAACTCTATGTTAAAAAACGCTAAACTAATAATGTCAGGGTCAACTTTTATGAAGAAGAACGTATCTCGATTATCTGCACCTTTACTAACCAGTATGTTTGCTTTGATAGCAGTCATCTTTTTTAGCCAGCCAGCTTTTGCTAAAAAATTTAAGGTCGTCACCACTTTTACTATTATCCAAGATATCGCTCAAAATGTAGCTGGAGATGCGGCAATTGTCGAGTCTATAACGAAACCAGGGGCTGAGATTCACGGTTATCAACCGACGCCTAAAGATATTATGAAAGCCTATGACGCTGATTTAATTTTATGGAATGGGATGAACCTGGAAGTTTGGTTCAAACGTTTCTTTGAAAACTTTAAAAATGTCCCTGCTGTCGTAGTCACCGAAGGTATTGAGCCAATGCCAATTCGTGAAGGTGAGTATAAAGATAACCCGAACCCACATGCATGGATGTCACCTGCCAATGCTAAGATTTATATTGAGAATATTCGTCAAGCATTAGTCAAATATGATCCTGAAAATGCAGAAACCTATAATGCTAATGCGAAAAAATATGCGCAGCAAATTGCTGAGCTTGATGCCCCTTTACGTGAGCGCTTAAACCGCATTCCAGAAAATGAACGTTGGTTAGTTTCAAGTGAAGGCGCATTTAGCTATTTAACAAAAGATTATGGCTTTAAAGAAGTCTATTTATGGCCAATCAATGCGGAAGAGCAAGGCTCTCCTCAACAAGTAAAAAAGGTGATTGATACCGTCCGTAAATACAACATTCCTGTTGTATTTAGTGAAAGTACAATCTCTGATAAGCCTGCTCGCCAAGTCAGCAAAGAAACAGGGGCAAAATACGGTGGCGTATTATATGTTGACTCATTGTCAGCGGCCGATGGCCCGGTACCAACCTATATAGACCTTTTAAATACGACTGTAGACACGATAGCGAAAGGATTTTCACAGTAATATGAATCACTCAAGTCAATTCGAACACCCGAATCTTATCGTCGATGATGCGACAGTGACATATAACAATGGTCACACCGCCATCTATGACGCAAGCTTTACAATCTCTGGTGGCTCTATTTGTGCCTTAGTTGGCGTAAATGGAAGTGGAAAGTCCACGCTATTTAAAACCATTATGGGGCTTGTCACCCCATCTTCTGGCAGTGTGACATTAAATGACCAGCCGATAAAAACGGCTCTGAAAGAAAACGTGATTGCGTATGTCCCACAAACAGAAGAAGTAGACTGGAACTTTCCTGTTCTCGTTTCAGATGTTGTGATGATGGGCCGATATGGCAAGATGGGTTTTTTTCGCATCCCTAAACAAGCCGATAAAGACGCTGTCAAAATGGCATTAGAACGGGTTGATCTTGCAGGACTTGAGCATCGCCAAATAGGCGAGCTCTCAGGCGGTCAGAAAAAACGGGTTTTTTTAGCACGAGCACTTGCACAAGAAGGCAAAGTTTTACTCCTTGATGAACCCTTTACGGGGGTTGATGTTAAAACTGAAAACGCCATTATTGACCTGCTGCGTAGTTTGCGTGACGAAGGCCACCTTATCCTCGTTTCAACACATAACTTGGGCAGTGTGCCTGAGTTTTGCGACCACGTAATTTTAATCAATCGCACAGTGTTAGCCAGTGGCCCAACCGAAACCACGTTTACACAGCGTAATCTACAAAATGCGTTTGGTGGTGTGCTGCGTCATATTAACCTGTCAGGTCAAGAGCTTCATGATGATGATGACCCACGCTCTGTCACCGTCATTACCGATGATGAAAGAGCAGCTGTATTCTATGGTCATGACCATGATGCGCCTGTTCGAAAAAACCAAGCTAAGGGTTCCGAATGATTGAGATGTTATTACAGCCCTTTGAATATGATTTTATGATAAAAGCCATTTGGGTCAGCGCCATTGTTGGTGCTGTCTGTGCGTTTTTATCAGCGTATTTGATGTTAAAAGGCTGGTCATTAATGGGAGATGCGCTCTCCCACTCCGTTGTCCCTGGAGTGGCTGGTGCTTATGCTTTAGGTTTACCCTATGCGGCAGGCGCCTTTTTTACCGGGATCCTTGCAGCACTTGCCATGACATTAATAAAGCATCTAACTCGTTTACGTGAAGATGCTGTTATTGGCTTTATCTTTTCTACTTTTTTTGCGGCAGGTTTGTTGATCGTTTCATTGAACCCAACATCCGTCAATGTGCAAAGTATTATTTTTGGTAATATTTTAGGTATTGCGGATTCTGACGTGTTACAAGTAGAAATTATTATCGGCGTTTCATTTATTGTTCTGTTGTGCTTATGGAAAGATTTATTAGCCGTTTTTTTTGATGAAAGCCACGCGCGGTCCATTGGCTTGAATCCATTACGCCTAAAAATTATTTTCTTTACCTTATTAAGTGCTTGTACCGTCGCTGCCTTACAAACTGTTGGGGCAATCCTTGTTATTGCGATGGTTGTTACACCAGGTGCAACCGCTTATTTATTAACCGACCAATTTAAACGCTTACTCATTATTTCAGTCACGATTGGTACCGTAACCAGTGCTGTTGGCGCTTATATCAGTTATTTCCTTAATGGTGCTACCGGTGGGTTAATTGTCACCCTACAGACTATTATTTTCCTGCTGGCATTTTTCTTTGCACCTAAGCACGGTATTCTTGCCTCAAAACGTAAAGCCAAAAAGGAAGTCGCTCAACTACACCAATCACACCAACAAGGAGCATCTCATGAGTGATTTCATTGACTTATTGATGGCTCCATTTGCATTTCCGTTTATGCAAAAAGCATTGATAACCGCAATTGTTAGCGGAACCGTGTGTGCCATCTTATCGTGCTTTTTAGTATTAAAAGGTTGGTCACTCATGGGGGATGCAATTTCCCACGCCGTGTTACCTGGGATCATCATTGCCTCTTTATTGGGTATTCCCTTGGCTATTGGTGCGTTCGCCTCTGGCTTATTCTGCGCTGTCGCAACGGGATATTTAAAAGAAAATAGTCGGATAAAAGAAGATACCGTCATGGGGATTGTGTTTTCCGGGATGTTTGCTGTCGGTTTAGTGATGTTCGCTAAAATAGATACAGAACAGCACCTAACACATATTCTTTTTGGTGATATTTTAGGGATCACGGATAGCGAATTTAAACAAATCTTGTTATTTGCAGGCGTCACCATTGCGATTATCTTACTGAAACGCAAAGATTTTATGCTGTATTGTTTTGACCCTAACCAAGCCCGAGTGATTGGCCTACCCGTCAAGCTGATACATTATGGTTTACTGTCTTTACTTGCATTAACCATTGTCGCTTCACTGCAAGCGGTTGGGATCATTTTAGTTATTGCCATGCTGATCTCACCGGGAATTATTGCATTTGTCCTATGCCGGAGCTTCGGTAAAATGCTGGTAGTCGCCATCATCGCTTCAGTGACATCCAGCGTCATAGGCACTATTTTGAGTTTCCACATCAATGCGACAACTGGGCCAACTATCGTTGTTACTCAGGCTGTGTATTTTGTGATTGCATTACTGTATAGCAAAATCGTATTAGCCCGTAAAAAAGGACAAACTAACCCACAAAGTATGCATACCGCCTAATAAATGGCAGATATCACAAAAAAGCTGAATTCGCGCCTAACGAATTCAGCTTTTTATTTTAAATAATTTCCTAAAATGTGACTAAACTTTTTTAGCCATATTTACTTACTGCGTGTTTTGGGTTGGTTTATAGCAATATTGCGACGTTGCTCTTCAGATTGAGTTTCATACACTTTCATTTCCCCACTTCCCGCAGGTAGTGCCTGTTCAACAACAAGTTCCGCATCTGTTTGAGCAATAATATCTTGTAATTGTTGGTGTTGATTGCACCAAATTGCATCAACATCCTGATCACGTGAATTATCGCGCCCTGCAGAAAAAGCCACTGTACGCGCTTGAAAACGCGCTTGTTTCCCGCCTAATTCAAGCCCATATCCCGGCGTAGCAGGATGTGTGACAACCACTTTGCCATCCTCCAGCCATGCTTTAACATCCGTATCTTGAACTTGATAACCGAGTTTCCCTAACCCATCTAATACCGTTTTCCTTTGTGCAGTGGCAACAATTTGTTGCTCTGCAACACTTACGGCACTACCGAGCTTATCTATCCATGCAGTTAACGTTTCTAGCGAGCTTGATTGCATACTTGTTAACGCATTCGAAATCATGGCTTCATTTTCATCACTCGCAAAAATAGCCAACTCATCACAAAGTTGTTCAATTTTATCGATAAGTTCGACACGTTGCTGACTTAACTTTAATTGCTCCGCCAATGTCATGATCAATGAATCGGCTCGTAAGTGACGCTGGGTACCTTCTTTAAGCTCCCGAAGCTCAGCCAGTTGTTGTTCAGCACGTTGAGCATCATCAATTGAGGCCATCAATTTCAGTTTTTCAATCATCAATAGGATCTGTTCACATTGCTTAGCAAACGGTGTTTGAGGTAAGCCTGATTGCCAGAATTGTTTTACGCCTTCAGATTGTGCTTTTAGTTGATTCAATAATGTCACAGCTGTTGGCGTTAATGCCGCTGATTGCGGACTCAATAAAGCGAGTGCTTTAAAAATCAGTTTATTCGATTGATTTTCATCCTGTTCACTTGCCGAAACTAATTGTGCAAGTAGTTCAACTTCATTTGGCAGTTTTTCACGAACCAATGTGATTAACTCAGCCAAATTATGTTCTCTGTGTTTTTTTGTCCGGGCTAATAACGCTTGTTTTTCAAGTTGTTGCTCACGAACTTCCTGTACTTCGTTATTCAGTGTCCCAGTAAACTCAACCAATTGGTTATTCAATAAGCTTAAATTGCGTGATGACAATGTGGCAAGCTGAGCAGCATTTTCCATTAGCTGCTGATAAGCTTGTGTGATTTGTGCAATACGCGGCTGATGATATTGGCTATTGTTTGCCAATATTTGCCACTGTTTAAATCGGCGTTTAACGACCACAAGCTGACGCCGGCACTGAATTTCATTCATTTCCCTAACAGTTATACGATGAACCGATGAACTCATAACGCACCTTCTTGCTGGTCTAAGCTCTCTATTTGAGAGGAGGTTGAGGTTAATAAAGCCTGAGAAATGGCGCCATGCAGCCGTTGCTGTGCCAAATCACGATTTTGATACCACTCGATAAGAGAAACTCGAAAACGCGCGGGTACCACTCGCGTCAAAACAGCGCTACGCCACAGTTCCCTAGAACGGGCTGTTTTCAATAATGGATGTGATGGTATGTCGCATTCAATACCGATGAGCAAACGACCACTGGTTTGATCCTCAACAACACCATCAAAATGGAATACCCCATTTTGGCTTGCGGTGGTTACCTGCCAGCCACTTTGTCGAATAAAGTCCATGACCGAATCGACAAACGCATTTTTCGGGAGCGTTTCGCTATCAACTGCAGACCGCGTATGGCACATGCGGTGGAGAAGTTTTTCGTTTTCTTTTTGCATTAATGGGTTACATGCATTTAATGCATAAGCCAGATAGCCTTGTAAATAATCCCGTGGGATTTCTGGTTTGCGGTAAGTGGCTAATAAATCAGAAATTTCATCTATTGGCATCGATGACATAATCACGACTTGCTGACGAGCACGAGTAATAGCAACATTTAAACGCCGTTCTCCACCGGTTTGCCCTAATACCCCGAAGTTACGTCTGAATGTCCCCTGTGTATTGCGACCAAATGTGGTAGAAAATAAAATCACATCTCGTTCATCACCTTGCACATTTTCCACATTTTTCACAAAAAATGACATATCTTCGTCATTATGAGTGCGTTTGGTTTCCTTCGCATAGGCTTGAAGAAAGTCTTCATCCTGTGCTGCACGTAATTGAATTATTTGGTTAATTAATGTAGCTTGCTTTTGGTTAAATGTAACTACCCCCACCGAAGGGCGTTGCTCGAAAGGCCGCTGCCACATTGAGGCCAAATGTTCTACGATGGCGATAGCTTCCGCTTCATTGCTTTGGTTAACATAAGTACCATTAACTGGAATAAGCTGTAATGGCTTAATTTCACTAACCATTTTGGCTGAAAAGTGCGCTGGAATATTGAGCCTATTTTCATAAAAGGCGAAATTGGAGAAATTGATTAGTTCTCGGTAGGCAGAACGGTAATGAATATCCAGTGTATGAATAGGTAATACGGTTCGCGCTAAATGCAATAAATCAGGACAATCACTGATTTGCCGATAATCCCATTGCTCTCCCGCCAATTCTTGTTGGTCATCCTCTTCGTCATCAATGTCGTCTTCAATTAGCTTACCTGTGAAAAATTTTGAAGGCGGCATTTGCTTTTCATCGCCACTAACAATAGCCTGCTTAGCTCTAAATAAGGTCGATAATGCAAATTCAATTGGCATCTGTGAGGCTTCGTCATAGATAACACTGTCAAACATAGCGCTTTCAAGTGGAAGTACTTGGCTCGCCACATCGGGTGTCATCAGCCAAACGGGGCGTAGTTGCATTAATCCAATCTCTCGACCTTCTTGTATAAACTCCCTCAAACGTCGAGCTCTTGGCCCTGCTAAACGAGTAATTTCTTCCCATTCACGACGGTTTCCTAACATTTTGATATCTATATTCGCCGTCAATGCCAATTTATTGAATTGTTGTAATTGTCTTTGGGCATTCTCTAATTCGGCCAGATCCGACATCAGCTGGTCGTGGTTGGTGCTTAATGCAGGCAATGTTGCCACTAACTGCGCTTTAGTGAATAGACAGAAGTAATAGTTAACAGTTTGGACTAGTTGTTCTCGCCATTGCGTTGTGAAGTTGTCATTGGCAATAAGCGACTTAATTACCGGTTTTAATAGCTCAAGGAGTCCCCAATGCTGCGGCGAAAAGTGTTGAGTATCCGACCTAAATGTTTGGTAACGTAATAAATTTTCTTTTTGTTCCTCGATTTTCACCAGTTCAGCGGTATATGACTCGCCGTTTACTATGGCCATTTTAAACCGTTCAACTGTTTCTGATGAAAATACGCTACCTAGCTCACTCAGCTGGTTTAAGCTTTCCGTTCCTGCGCGTAATTTTGCTATGGCCGCCCTGACTTCATAGCATTGATGAGTAAATCCTGTTTTTTGTTGCTGAATAATCGCGTCTATAAAATGCATAGGTTCAGGGTACTGAGTAAGGCGCTCAGCCATGTCCGCGACTTGTTTTAGTTGCATGACTAGCGGTTGCAATGTACTACGCCATTGGTGACCCAACTGAAGTTCAAGACCAAGCTGTTGATATAGCGGCTGTAATTCCTGTGCAAGCAAACGCCATTGTTGCTCAGCGGCGATGGTGTTATGCACTGACGTCTGTTTTTCAGTCGTAGATGCTAAGCCGCTGCTTGCCATAAATGACTTTAATTGGTTTTGCCGACGGTAGTAATACGGGTTCAAGAAACGCAACCATGACCCTTGTATTGTTTCCATCAATGCCCGAGATAATTGGGCAAGATGCTGATTATCAATCTCCCTAAGTACGGGGAATAATAACGGGTCTGTATTCTCTTCACTAATCGATAATAAACGCTCATACAACTGCTGAAGTTGGCGAATAATGGAATTTCCCGCTTCACCACTAAAGAGTGGTAGCCAACGGGAGAGTGCCTGCCATTGTTCAGTCGTTAGTTGGTTAAATTGTGTTTCATACTGTGTTAACCATTGCTCATGAGTCGATAATTGAGTCAACGTAATTTGCTGATATTCTGTTTGGTAGGTTTCATCACGCTGCTTTTCAGTCTCAATCAATGTAGTAATAGATTGATTAAACAATAAATATTGAGGATCGTCTGCCGTAAACTGCGCTAAGGCGTTTAGTGCATTATTTTCATAATCCAATTGCCACCATGTATATGTATGTAACTTCAAGTCATCCGTTAGTTGCTCAATCGTATGACTATCAAGTTGTGCTAATAATGGCTTAATTTTCTGTTCATCAATATCAAAATGAGGAAGCTTTTCAAGTTCAATCAATTGGATTAATACTTGTTTATAAGATACTTGAAACTTTTCGTCGATATTATTCAGTGAGTGAAAATAACTGTCTAATTTTCGTTCAAAAAGTTGAACGCGATTAACAAGATGAGTTCTTTCTCCTAGCCAATCACGCTCACTGAGCTGGCTTTTTCCTTGTTCCCAAAGTTGCTCAATTTGCTCCCTCACTGCCAAAATAGTGTCACGCCCTCTTTGACTTTGGCTGATATATAGCGCTCTATCTCCTAATCCATTCGCAATCAAACGCTTATAGACTACCTCTAGTGCCGCAGGTTTTTGACATACCACTAAAACGGTTTGCTGACGTCCTATTGCATCCGCAATCAAACTCACGATCGTTTGACTTTTCCCTGTTCCTGGCGGCCCTTCAATCAACAGCCCCGTGTTAGTTTGTGCAGCTTGAACAACTTGTTCTTGTGATGGATCGGCCAATGACAACGCATACTGGTTAAGTAAATTATCTGACTGTATTCCATTTATGTTGTCGAGCGGCGTGACTTTTAGCATTGTCGCTAAGGCTGTTTGAGAAATCGGTAGCCCAGCAATTTGCTGTAAATCGCTACTCATCGCCTGGCCAATAAACGAGGTATGGAAGAGTACCGCTGAACAACAGATTTGTGCACTATTCTCTGCAATTGGAGCAGTGATCGACGGTAGTGGCGTCAGTTCCGTACCTTGTATCGGCAATAAAGACGAAAGTGTTTCCATCATATCTTCAATGGTTAAACCCGCTTTAGATAATAAATTATCTAATACTGTTTGCCATTCAGTCACTGAAGGTATACCCGCAAAGCTTGCTAGTGCTGGATTTAAGCGTATTGCCCCCCGTTCCTGATCAAAACTAAGCTGAATGGGGCTATTTTGAGCTAAAGAAGTACGCAACGAAACCGGCCATAAAAACAAAGGCGCTATTCGTGGCTTAATTTGGTTCGGCTGTGTGTGCAATAATAAGAATGGGAAACCAAGATACATGCCATCAATACCTGTATCCCGTTGATATAACTGCGTATCTGAGTGTAGGATCCGTAACCGGTTATTAACACCTTGATGTTGTAATAGCAAATCACTATCAATGGTAACCGCACTTTTTTTACGGTTCAATAAATGTTCGAGTAGCATATTCACACGGCGAACCGGGCTATCGCATTCCATTAAATCGACTCGCCCAGTATTTTGCGTTAAACGCATGCGCACTAGGTTTCCACGTTGTGTCACTGACGTGAGCTTTTGTGTAAAAAACCTTAGAACTTCAAGAACATATTTTTGTGACTCGGGGACTTGCCAATGTTCGAATGGAATAGCGAGCAAAACGAGTATTTTTTCTAACGGCAAGCGACGCGTTAATAAAAAGTTATCCACCCAACTATCGAGTTCAGGAAGCCCAATACGTTTAAAATCACTGACTCGGAGGTTAATGAGCTGGTATAGCTCCCCTCTTGGTAACAAAAGTTGGTTTTTGGCTATTGCTTTATCAAAACTGTGGATATCATTTTGTTCCGCTAATTCAAAGGCTTGCTCGACTAACGTGCTCAAAGCAATAAACTGCCCAAGATCGGCACTTAGCAATAAAATATAATCAATTTCTTGTCGATTTTGTCTATCTAATAAGGCTTGTAGACTTTCGTTATGAGAGTCAGGAAACTGGCTATGCAGCAATTCCCAACGCGCAGCGAGCTGGCTTATTGACGTGATCAACAAATACAGTTTCAGGCTTTCTTCATTGAGTAATATATTCAATTGTTCAGCGCGTTGGCGTACTAAACATTGGCGATGGTAGAGCTGTACGAGCCAATGTTGTGGGTCGATATGCTGAATGTGTTGATTTAATGGCTCGCTGATGAGTGCATAGGCAAGTTCAGGTTGTTCTAATAACCATGCAGGCGTAATAATTTCACCACGATAAATAAATGGCATATTCGGGTTGAGGATTTTTAAGGCTAGAGTGAGCTTAATATCTTGATTTATTTCACTCTGCTCAGACTCATCTAGCGATTTTTCACTGTCTAAAAAGCCCTGAAGTTGCTTGAGCTGCTCCTGACTATTATCAAATTTTGCGAGCCATGATGTTAACTCCCCGCGTAACAAAAATTGGACTGCATCATCCCAATGCGCTTGTTCACCAGCAGCCATGGCAAAAGTATCTGGCTGAGAAAATTGCTGACCTGCAAATTGGATTTGATGGTATTGAGCTGGCGAGCCTGCTATCGCGGTTTGTGGGGCTTGGACGGCTTTCCCCTCCAACCACGCAGACACCTGCGGCCATTGCCAACGTAAAAAACGATCCCGACACAGTAATCCACGTAATAATAGTTGTAAGTTGGGATCTAAATCATCAGGTAAATCAACACCATTGGTCATGACTTGGATTAAAAATGCATTATCATGAATTTGGGCGAAACACTGCCCTCGGGTTAGTTGCTCTAATAGAATAACCCCGAGACTCCACCAGTCTGATGCAGCACTCACACCACCAGCTAAAGTTTCTGGTGCGCTATAACGGGAAATATCCAAAGGTGTTACGATATCAAGGTCAAATTCAGACAAACTCGCAGAGCCATATTCAATAACCACGATATCTAAAGGCTCACGGCTGCGGATCAATAAATTAGCGGGACACAGATTACGATGGCGCAAACCATGCTCGGTAAATGCCGCTATCGCTTGCCCCATTTCCTCAACTAATTTTGGAATTTCATGAGGTTGCCAAAAATCCCCTTGCTGAATAAATTGGTTGAGTGAGCCACCTTCCAGTAATTCTGTCACATGCCAAGCACGGTTTTCCCAGCGACCCGTTTCATAAAACTCAGGCACGTGGTCTGTTGGGATCAGTTGAAGTACTTGGTAAATAGTGGGATCAGGTTCTTCACCTTTTTGATATAAGGTTAGTACGCCACTTTTTTCACTTTCAATATGTGTAACTAAGTAACGTTCCCTTGGACTATCAGTTTGGTTAATACGTCGCTCAAGTCGCCAATTGCCTATCCGTGTTTGAGATGGTTCCTCAGTATTTCTAAGTTCGACAGCGGCATCTTCCCCACATTCGAGGCAGATGAAATCCCCCTCGCCCATTGGATGCCCGTTCACACAAACTCTTTGCTCAATAATTTGGTTATTCTGATTGTTTTCATCGATATGGAGTTGTGGACGCTCAACCGAGCTATTGGGTACATCAATAGGACGCCAACCAGACTCATGAATGGGTTCAAGGGTTAAATCCCAGCCACAAAGCTGATTATCTCCTTGCGGTGTTTTAATTTGCCCAGCACAAAAAATCTCAGTTAACGGTCGCTCTGTTTGGCAGTGAGGGCAAAAACGTATCATGGTCATCCATTCATCCAATTAGTTATTTTTTTAGTTGTTGCAAAGACTGGTCTTGCTGTTCAATCAGAGTACGCAGGCGCAACATATCGTCACGCTCAGGAACACCAGCCAAAAATAGCCGCCCAGTTTCGTCAAACGCTAAATCCAATACTTTATCCTCGGGTGTCGTCGCACGCTGATATGCTATAAACCGCGTCCTACCTAATGGCGTCAGCATATGTAATTGTTGATTATCACTACCTTTAAGCATTTGGGTTTGCGGGAGCGCCACTTTGAAGGGCTCACTGATTAACGCATCAATATAGGGCGACATTTGTGAAACACTCTCTTCGATGTGTTCCCATTGATAACCGCTATAAACCAAAATATCCGCATCCGTTCGCTGTTTGAGCCCTCTGACTAATGAAAATAACGCTTCCGGCTGCTCAAACGGCTCTCCCCCTGAAATCGTGATGCCATCCGCCAATGGTAGCCACTCAGTGATTTGTTCCAGTAATTGTTCTACCGTGATGTTATTGTCTTTCACTTGCCATGTATCAGGAGAAAGGCAGCCTTTACAGCGTAATGAGCAGCCTTGAAACCAGATACCAATACGTTTTCCGGGGCCTAGAGCCATAATTGGAAAATGAATTCGTGAAATACTAATATTCATCACATCAATTACCCATCACAGCTAAAGTGATTTGGGTGGTTTCACCTGTGGTAATTTCGACGATTTGATAGGCCGAATTAGGTTGTAAATCTTGGTCAAAAATAGCACGAGATAACGGGTTAATTAGGTAGCTTTCCAATTGGTTGCGTATTCCTCGCCCCCCATTCGATAAATCGGCTAAACAATGCTGTTTTAGCGTTTCTTTTGCTTGTGGGGAAATGGTGACCGTCAGCGATTGTTTTTCCAAACCAGAAAGAATATTGTCCACCATTTGCTCAAATATTTGTTGTGCCACATCGGGGCGAATAAAATCAAAAACAATAATATTTTCCCCAATTCGATTGAGTAACTCAGGCCTATTTAGTACTAATTTAAAATGACGTTCGATCTCACTTTTCACATTGCGTGTCACCGTTTCAAAAGGCTCACTGGGTTGCACATTCGCTACTCTCTCACCATTCGCATCTAAACGATAAATACCGAGATTTGACGTGAAAATAATTAAAGATTCCGAGAAATAGACACGATCTCCACGGCCTGATGTCAACACGCCATCATCAATAATTTGTAGAAATTTATCCATTAAATGCGGATGCGCTTTTTCTATCTCATCAAACAGCACCACGCTAAATGGCTTCTCACGAATGGCATTCGTCAATTCACCACCAGAGTCATACCCGACATAACCAGGAGGAGCACCAATTAAGCGTTGGTCTGCATGTTCAGCGCTAAATTCAGACATATCAAAACGGATGTAGGCACTTTCATCACCAAATAGCAATTGAGTCACTGTTTTCGCCAGTTCTGTTTTTCCTACCCCCGTTGGTCCCGCTAAAAATAAAACGCCCCGAGGTCGGCCTCCTTTATGCCCCCCCACTCCCGTCATGGCACGTTTAATGATATCCAATAAATGGGTGACGGCATGTTGTTGGCCTTTAACTCGGCGAGAAATTATCTGTGGCGCGTCATGTATTTTCTGTTTATCGATTTTTTTCCACGGATCTTCCGTTATTCCCACTTTATAACGTCTTACTGCATCACTAATTCGCGTCACAGGGACATTTTCAATCCGCGCTAGCTGCACTATCGCCGTTAAGTCCAGTAATAAGAGTCCTTCTGTCTCATCAATAAAGTCATTAAATAAGCTGTCTTTATCTGCCTGCTCTATGCCATTAATATCAGTCAAAGAAGCTAGCAGCATCGGCGTGAGCACCCGACGAATTTGGTTATCAGGCTTCGCCACAGGAATGACTCTTATTCGAGGGTTATTGACTAAAAACCAATCCGGCAAGTCAGTCTCTTTCTCCACAATCCAAAAAATAGAATTGTAAAACGGTTGGTTATTTTCCCCTGCAGGTCGCGTTTTAGCTTGATGAGAAACCATCAGAGCCCGTGTAAATAAGCTGTGCTCAGCTGGAGTTAGGTTATCGCGATGGGAAATCAAGCAAGAGGCGAAATCAATACATAATGCAATTGGCTGCTGCTTGTAGTTAATAAATTTTTCCAGCAAATGATTTAGCATATCAATACCACCAGCGGCTTTATCATCAGCCATATGCAAACCTAAGTTTTGCATCAATGTAGCACTCGCTTGCGGATTTTCTTTGGGGTTTGCCACGCATTGGAAGCCAATAAGTGGCGTGTAGGTAATCACATAGGCATATCCTGCCTGAAATAAGTGATTAAAGAGTGCTTGGTTAAATGGCAGCGGTGTCACTATAGTGGGTGCAATTTCGCTGGCTTGTAGGTCTCGAACATTGCCAAATAGAACAAACTGGCTTTTCAGCGGAATAAATCGCAGTAAGTCTCTTAACCAGCGCGGTTTTTGAAAATCCGTGTTCATAGCACTCCTTAAGTATGAAAGTATTTTTTGCAGTTTACCTGAAATCGCTCGCAAATGGCGTCAAGATCTTGAGCTCAGGCTAAATTATCTGAACATTCTCATTTGGCTGAACATAGGCTAGATTAATATTTATTCACCTAATAATTGTTCTATAATTTCGTGATAGCTTCTTCTTTTTAAACAATTATCACTGTTAATTCCTAAACTGTCGCTATAGTATTATATTAATGAAGACCAAAGCAGAGCGAGGTGAGTCATGTGGCAAGCAATGTGTCGTTTATTAAGTGAACACTTAGGAGAGGCGGAGCTACGTAACAAAGTCATTCTGTCTGGTGGTGATATTCACCATACGTTAAGAATTGACTATGGCGAACACACCGTGTTTATTAAACAAAACCGGCGTGAGTTTTTGCCTTTATTTAAACAAGAGGCTGAACAACTTGAAATGCTCGCTAAAAGCCAAACAATAACCGTTCCTAAGGTTTACGGCGTTGGCAGCAATAAGCACCACAGTTTTCTTCTGCTCGAATATTTCCCTCTCAAACCTTTCGATAACACTAATGCATGGCATTTTGGTCAACAATTAGCGCGTTTACATCAATGGGAAGAACAGCCTAGTTATGGGTTTGATTTTGATACTATGCTAAGCACAATTGTACAACCTAATGGCTGGGAAAAGCGTTGGAATTCATTTTTTGCAGAAAAGCGTATTGGCTTACAATTACAACTCGCCTCTGAAAAAGGAATGGTATTTGCTGATATTCAGCAAATTGTCGATATTGTTAAAGACAAACTTGCTGGGCATCAACCACAGCCCTCTTTATTACATGGTGATTTATGGCCGGCTAACTGTGCTATCACTCAAAATCTTGAAGGGGTACTGTATGACCCCGCATGTTATTGGGGTGATAGGGAGTGTGATATTGCGATGTTGCCATTATATCAAGATCTTCCGATCCAAATTATTGATGGCTACCAAAGTGTTTGGCCACTGCCCAATGGTTTTTTAAATAGACAACCAATATACCAACTTTACTATTTACTTAACCAAGCCCATATCTTTGGTAACGAACAAAGCTACCAGCAAGCACGCACGATTATTGATAACCTACTGAGTGAAAAATAAATTTTTTAGCGTTATGTATAACGAATAATTAATTTTCTAAATAATTCGAGCTGTGGCAAGGCGGCAAGTGAGGATAGTTTGGGGAGCATACACAAATATGTGACCCAAATAGCCGAAAGAAGCCAACACCCTCATAGTATGGCGTACGACAAATAATGAATTTTCTAAATAATTCGAGCTGTGGCAAGGCGGCAAGTGAGGATAGTTTGGGGAGCATACACAAGTATGTGACCCAAATAGCCGAAAGAAGCCAACACAGCTACAGTTCGAAGTATGACGAAAATTACCAATTAAGGAAGCGCAAAAGAAAATACAACCCTACCCCCAATACAATTGGCCAAAAATAAAGAAGAAAAAATTGAGTGAAAATCGTGTGTCGTGGAATAGTCACCTTTGCTTCAAGCTCTTCTTTCGAAATATCTATGCCTTTTGCTTTTTCTATAATCACGTGATCTTCTAAGCTTTCACGAATAAACTTAATTTGTCGGTACATTCGCAAACCTGATGCACTTAATGCTAACCCAACAAAAATAAAAATAAAAATGATGATAAAGCTGATATTGCTACCGGAAAACCCATTAGCGACTTGAGGTACTGGTGAATTATTCCAAAAGAAATTTAGGAATGGTGTAGTTTGACGGGTCATTTCCGCCATTAATTTAATAAAATCATTAGCGACCGCATTGACCCCTTCACCTGCGAGCCCCTTCATGCCAGCCAATTTAATTAAAGACACCAATGTCGAAATTAATGCTAACAGAAAAACAACCCAACCCAGAATACGTTTGCCGACTGCGACATAATTGGCATTATGGTAATTCATTACTGCTTTTCCTCAGCGTTATTATTTTTGATAAGTTTTTACAATGATTTCTCAAGGCTAATCATAGCTGAAAATATTCATTGCCTCCAAATTTCAATTCATAATTGATAACAATGTTTAGACTTTCAGACTAATCAAAATAGTGTGGTTATCCATTATCATGATATTTCTACTTCATGCAGTCCGAATATCCTTCAATATTGTTTTAATACTCACTCAAGTCATACGCTTGAGGTCAGTTTACTGATATCATTGCGCCTTCGTTAATAGATACGACATGAATGGAGTTTTGACATGTACCATAATCTTCCCATCCAATCAGTCATTTTTGATATGGATGGTTTACTGATCGACTCGGAACCTTTTTGGGCACAGGCTGAACTTGAGATTTTTTCACAATTGGGTGTCGACGTTTCAATTGCAGATACCCTGCCTGATACTTTAGGTTTACGTATTGACCATGTGGTGGAGCTTTGGTACCACGCCTCCCCTTGGCAAGGATGCAGCCAAGAAGAAGCCACACAACGTATCATTGACCGTGTTGTTGGCTTAGTTGAAGAAACTCGCCCTATTCTACCCGGAGTGCAGCATGCCATGGAACTTTGCCGTTCAATGGATTTAAAAATTGCGCTGGCTTCCGCCTCTCCTTTGTATATGTTGGAAAAAGTATTAAACCTTCTGGATATTCGTGACTATTTCTCTGCGGTTATTTCTGCGTCTGATTTACCTTTGAGTAAACCTCATCCTGAAGTTTATCTTAAAGCCGCAGCTGAGTTATCGACTAAACCCGTCAATTGCGTTTCATTAGAAGATTCATTTAACGGTATGATTTCTGCAAAGGCCGCCAGAATGCGTTCAATTGTAGTACCTGATAGCAAACATTTTAATGACCCGCGCTTTGGTTTAGCGGATATCAAATTGGCCTCACTGAATGACTTAAAAGCTGAACATTTACGTTAAAAATACTTTGTGTGCTTAATAAGTGTTCTCCCCTATCTAACTTAGGTAGGGGAATTATGTAAAATTATAAAATTCTTCCCTTATCTGCTAATAAATAAGAGTTTTTTTACCTTTCTACTACTATCATATTCTTTTCAAACACTTTATACTGCCAATCAACTGTATAGATAAACAGATGGTATTTTATCCACCATGACAGCTGAAGGGCATCTGCTTTTTTCCGTCGCCTCTTTGATAATGGCTCATAAACTTCAAATCACCCCAGAGATTGCTCATGGTGATTGGCTGCACATGGTTCCAGGCGTCTTATTAGGCGCATTATTGCCCGATATTGACCACCCTTCTTCAATTCCTGGACGACTACTGCGAATTTTTTCATTACCCATTTCCAAGTTGTGTGGGCACCGAGGGTTTACTCATAGCCTAGTTGCATGGTTTCTCTTGATGATTTCTTGTTATCAATGGCTACCTGCTGAATGGGCAATCCCAAATGATATTATTCAAGCCTTTTTATTGGGCTATATCAGTCATCTCGTCGCCGATATGCTCACTCCTTCTGGAGTACCATTACTATGGCCACTCCCCCAGCGTTTTTGTTTTCCCATGATCCGCGGTAAAAATAGCCAACGTGGAGAACGCTTTGTTGCCATTGTTTTGACTGTTTGTGCCTGCCTGTTACCTGCAGGTTATCAATTCGATTTTTATAGTCATATTGATGTGATTATAAAATATATTCATAATCAAATAGATATATATCTCCCCACATAAATTATAGTTTTGTAATATAATGTAAGTATGAATAATACTATCTTATTACTTTTTGGTATAAGAAATGTGTTTTATCAGCTGATAACATATAACCAGTTGTTTGAAGCAACTAAATCCTTATAACCAATAAGGACTAAAGGGCAAGTAACATACCTTATAAAAATATGATTTGGAGTTCGGAATGAATATTCCTTTAATTATTAATGTGCTCGGTTTTGTAGCACTACTAATACTGTTAGCAAAACTAGAGGCTAAAGGCTGGAGCCTATCTAAGAAAGTGTTAGTTGGCCTGGTTTTCGGTGTTGCCTATGGGGTAGTACTGCACCTCGTATATGGCAGTGGCCACCAAACGGTAAAAGACTCCATTCTGTGGTTTAATATTGTCGGAAATGGTTATGTGCAGCTATTACAAATGGTGATTATGCCATTGGTGTTTGCTTCAATACTAAGTGCAGTGGCAAGACTACATAAAGCGTCTTCGCTGGGTAAAATAAGCTTTTTAACAATTGGCACCTTGTTATTTACCACTGCTATTGCAGCGTTAGTAGGTATTTTAATTGCCAATGTATTCGGTTTAACTGCAGAAGGCTTAGTTCAAGGTCAATCCGAAACAGCACGTTTATCTGCAATAGAAAGCAACTATATTGGGAAAGTTTCCGACTTAACCGTACCTCAACTAATTTTATCGTTTATTCCCAAAAATCCATTTGCGGATTTAACGGGTGCAAACCCAACATCAATTATTAGTGTCGTTATTTTTGCCGCCTTCCTGGGTGTTGCCGCACTACAATTGTTTAAAGACGATAAAGAACGTGGTGAAAAAGCCTTAGCAGCGATTGATGTTATGCAGGCTTGGGCAATGAAATTAGTTCGTTTAGTCATGCGTTTAACGCCGTATGGTGTGATGGCGCTGATGATTAAAGTCGTAGCAAGTTCAAACTTACATGACATCATCAACCTAGGAACTTTTGTTATTGCGTCCTATGTTGCGTTAGGCATTATGTTTGTTGTACATGGCATTTTAGTTGCGACAACAGGCTTGAACCCGATTAAGTTCTTTAAAAAAGCAGGCCCTGTTTTAACCTTTGCATTCACTAGCCGTTCAAGTGCTGCAAGTATTCCACTGAATATTGAAACACAAACACGTCGTTTTGGTATCCCTGAATCGATTGCTAGTTTCTCTGCATCCTTTGGTGCAACAATTGGGCAAAATGGTTGTGCGGGTATCTATCCTGCAATGTTAGCCGTGATGGTCGCACCAACAATGGGCATTAACCCATTCGACCCACTCTGGATAGCAACACTCGTTGGTATCGTTACTATCAGTTCAGCGGGTGTTGCCGGTGTCGGTGGCGGTGCAACTTTTGCAGCGTTAATTGTACTTCCAGCGATGGGTTTACCTGTCACATTAGTTGCCCTATTAATTTCAGTTGAACCGTTAATTGATATGGGCCGTACTGCATTGAATGTCAGTGGTTCAATGACAGCAGGGACAGTGACCAGCCAGTTGATGGGTGAAACAGATAAAGCAATATTCAATCAAAATGATGATGCAGATTTAAAACATGTTTAATAATTAAACTGTTATCTATATCAGAAAACCTGCTTCGGCAGGTTTTTTTATCGTTGTTATAACTATTTTGATTTTATTTACCTTGGATAATATCAAAAAACCCAGTTTTTTGTGCTGAATTCTATTGCAATAATCTGGGATTACGTAAGATAATAAAATTTGAGCAACGTTTTCTTGAGCTTCCTGCTTGTGTTGCGTCCCCCCATTTCCTATGGGGATTTATCAACAATCATTTATGGTTTTTTAATATGACTAATAATGTCCATATCCTAAAAACTGATCCTTCAGATAACCCTTGTGTCAGCTGCGGTGCGTGTTGTGCCTATTTTCGCGTCTCTTTTTATTGGGCTGAAGCTGAAAGTGGAGGCGGTATTGTGCCCCAACATTTAACCGAGCAGGTCACCCCCTTTATGAGTTGTATGCAGGGGACTAATCAAAAACAAAATACTCGCTGTAAGGCCTTAGAAGGCACTATTGGTGAGTGTGTCTCTTGTTCGATTTATGCACAAAGACCCACACCGTGTCGTGAGTTCGAACAATCTTGGCAGGATGGTATTTACAATGAGGCCTGCGATAGAGCACGTGCAGCTCATGGTTTACCTCCTTTAGAGCCTCATCAACCACAAATAGCTTGCTAGCCGTCAATGACCCAGATTTTTCTGGGTTATCTTTTTTTAAACCCAGCCTGAAAATGCGTCCTTGCATTGGTGTTAAGCATTCCACTATATACATTACATAATTTCGTTCATGACCTGCATTGCCAACTCAAAAGAGTGTAAACGAGCTTGATGATCAAAAATTTGGCCATTGACCATAATTTCATCGGCTTGAGTTTGTCGCAATATCGTTTCTAGCCCATGGCGTACTTTAGTTTTATCCCCTACCAATGACATACCTAGTGCTTGTTGAACACCAAATTCCTCGGCAGGCGACCAGATATTTTCCATACTCTCGACTGGTGCAGGCAATTGAGAAGGCTGGCCACGACGTAACATGACAAACGCTTGCTGCATCGAGGTAAATAAAAACTCCGCTTCACGTTGAGTGTCCGCGGCAATGATGTTGATGCACACCATCGCATACGGCTTAGAGAGTCTCTGCGATGGCTGGAAATTAGCACGATAAACATCCAGCGCCTGCAACAATAAATCAGGGGCAAAATGGGAAGCAAAGGCAAATGGCAGTCCCATTTGCGCGGCTAGCCTTGCACTGTATAAGCTTGAACCCAATAACCAAACGGGGATTTTTTCACCAAATCCCGGAACGGGACGCACGGCTGGATCTGGGTTAGTTGCATCAAACCAATTGACAATTTGAGCCACATCTTGAGGAAAATTATCGATATCCGTATTCATATGGCGGCGTAACGCTTGCATCGTTCGTTGATCACTTCCTGGTGCACGTCCTATGCCTAAATCGATACGCTCAGGGTAAAGTGTATTTAATGTGCCAAATTGCTCTGCAATCACCAACGGTGAATGGTTCGGCAACATCACGCCACCAGAACCGAGTCGTAGTGATTGCGTATTCGCGGCAAGGTAGCCAATCAATACCGACGTAGCGGCGCTGGCGATCCCCGTCATATTGTGGTGTTCCGCTAACCAATAGCGGTGATAACCCAGTTTTTCTGCGAGTTGGGCGATGTCAAGGGAATGAGCAAAGGCCTCTTTCGCTGTGGAACCCTCAATAATTGGCGCAAGATCGAGTAAAGAAAGGGGAATTTTTTTATCTGACATACACACTCACTTTGTAAGAGTTTTACGAACCTAACTTATCATCCTAGACGATCCTCCTTGATGTCTCCAGCACTGAAATTTGCATTAGCACAAGTGGTCTAAAAATGTAAATTATCGTCTACTAACCCACTGTTTTATAAAAATTATGGAACAAGCTTGAATAAAAAGTGCAGTAATTATGGAGCTTCCGTCAGGGGAGGTAAAAGCGATTGCGGGGCAAAATGAATTGGTGAATGATTTACTCATCAACAATACAGAGGAAATTGAAATGAAAAAATTAAATACCGGTTTATTAGCATTAGCATTATTAACCGTGGGTTTTACCGCGGCAGCAAATGGCGTTAACCAGAAAATGCCTCGTCAACACATGGGTAACCACCACAACATAATATATAGCGTTGCAGAACAAACGACGACACCAAATGAAACTGCAAAAAAACTGGCCAATAATACCCCAAAAATTGAAGATGGCAAACGCTATATTGTCAAAGTTACCGTGACGGAAGTCCCTGAATTTAAACCAATGAATACGATGCCAACACCGAAACCGATTAGCGCGCCAGCAGCAAATTAATAGTTAATATTAATGAATATTAATTAAGTTATCGGCAAAACCTTTTATATCAATAAGTACAACCAGATAGCTGTAGAGAGTAAAAACCGATATTTTAGTTAAATAATAAAGAGTTCTATATATCCTACGATTGCCTCTGTATCACAGGGGCTTTTTTTTAGAAAAAAGTTTATCTGAATTGAACCCTTTCCCCTAGTAATAACACCTAATAGCGACTAATCTTAATTCAAGCAGATTGTTAATAACTGCGACTTATTAACACTTTGTTTAACATCCTTTCAATAGAAAATCAGGAGCTTATCATGGGGTATTTTGAATTAAAAAAATCCACTAAAGACGTTGCTCAGCCTTACTATTTCGTTTTAAAAGCAGCGAATCACGAAGTGATTGCTAAAAGTGAAATGTATGCATCGAAGCAATCTGCGCTTAAAGGGATTGCCTCTGTCCAAAAAAATGGCTCTTCTGAAACAATAAAAGATCTAACTGAGTAAATTTCAGTGGCCCCACTCCTTTCAAGTCGGGGCTACTTTTTTTATCTGTTGGCTATTTTATCTGTTAGTTATAAAGCTTACATAAATCAGCACGATTCAAATTAGCGGCGGTTCAGTCCATTGTTCATAGTAACCTTTCTTCAGGTTAAATAGCTCTGATTAACCTCAAGTTAGTCTCAAATTAACCTAAGTAACGCAGTCACAATCGCAGCTGACAAGACAATGATAATAAATGGCTTTTTAAACCATGTCAGTATCCCTGCCACTAACACCCCTACAATTTTAGGCCAATCAGAAACTTCATCACCGGAAAATAACGTAGATGTGGCCGCAACCGAGAATAAAATAACAATAGCTGCTGCTGAAAATAATACTTTGCTATTCTCCGAAAGGACTACTCGACCGCGCAGCAAAGCCCCTGATGCTCGCATTAAATAAGTACCAACCGCCAGCAGTAAGATACCGCTAATAATTAACCATGGGTTATTTGTCATCATTTATTTCCTTATATAAATAACCAAGCTCAATAGTGCGAGTAATACAGGGATCCCTGCAGGCAATATCGGTGTAGTTGCAACCGCGATGACCGCACCAATTATTGCAGTTAACCGCAGGCGTTTATCTGAGAGTGCAGGCAAGGAAAGCGCTAAAATAATCGCAGGAAACATCGCATCCATCCCATATATGTGTGTATCACTGATAAAGCTACCCAATACCTCACCTATTACGACACCTATTGGCCAACACAGTAAAATACCTATTCCACACAACCAAAAAGCCGCACGTTTTTCTGATTCAGTTTCTTGAGCTAAACCAAATACAACGCTCTCATCATTCATGATGTGAAAGCCCAGTAATGACTTTGCTCCCTTACCCGTTAAATCACTGGTCGCAAAACTAAAAGGAATATGTCGTGAATTCACTAATAACCCTGCAAGTGCAGCCGAAAGCGGGCTACCTCCTGCAAAAATAACACCGATAAACAAAAACTCAGACGCCCCTGCGAGCACCAAAATAGATAAAGTGAGTGGTACCCACCAGTCAAATCCTTGTGAAAGCGCCAATGCGCCATAAGAAATGCCGACAATTAAGTCAGCAAAACAGACAAGAGCTATGTTTTTCACTGTGCTATGATTTAATGTTGAGCTTATTGACGTTAGCATTCCTAGATCGTTCGATATATAATGCATTCGTTCATTATGTCGACATGTAGTGTAAAGTGCAATCTAAATAGGAAATGAAAATTGAATCTACCTTCTCCTCCCATTGAGTTGATTTCGAAAGCCCTTGTTCGTGAAAGACAAAAAAGCGGGCTATCCCTATCAGAACTATCTCGCAAAGCAGGTATCGCTAAATCGACACTTTCTCAATTGGAATCGGGTAGTGGTAACCCAAGTATTGAAACCTTATGGGCACTTTGTGTGGCGTTGGATATTCCTTTCGCGCGATTAATTGAAGAAAAACAAGAAGCTGTCACGGTGATCCGCCATGGGGAGGCAATACCTGTTAGTGCTGAGCACGCAAATTATTTGGCCTTTTTGCTCTCATCAGCTCCCGCAGATTCGCGACGTGATATTTATACTGTGGTGGCCCAGCCCGGCCGCGATCGTATTTCAGAACCTCATATGCATGGCGTCAGCGAGCACATCATTATTATGTCCGGCAGAGCATTAGTCGGCCCACTGGATAACCCTGTTGAGTTACAGGTTGGCGACTATATTCACTACCCTGGGGATGAGCCCCATATAATGCGAGCCTTAGAACCGAATACGATGGCGGTTATGGTGATCGATAAACAGAATTAACCGCCTATCTACCCCAATAGATTTTGCGTTATGATAGCTGTAGTGAATATTAATTGGAGCCTGTGTGATGTCCTACTATGATGAAATTGTTGAAAAAGTAAATCGATTGATTGATGAAAACTCAGTTCATAATATGAATGAAATGCTAATGCAGCTATCCCATGATCCACAAATCAACCAAGAACAACGATTTGAACAACAACAACGTTTAAGAGACGCTATTTTTATTCATCATAATTAATAGCGGCTACACAACTCGCCGCTATTCGCGCTCTTAACTTATCTTAATAACCAAAATAAATCGGCAGTAGGGTTAGTGGTAATCCTGGTATTGGTAAAACAACTAACCCTAATAGCATTAACAGGCTCAATTAAAACTCCTGTTGCTGTAAATAGCTCCATGCATACTGAGCATGAAGCTCAGCACCTGTCGCCATCGTGTCTTCATCAATATTAAAGCAGCCATGATGATGTGCCCATTGAGTGTCCTTTTCGGCATTTCCTGTGCCTAGTAGAGCAAAGCATCCTGGGATATTTTCAATGTAGAAGCTGAAATCTTCACCGCCCGGTGTCGGTCTTTCATTAATCAGCGCTTGCTCACCAAAAGCTTGCGAAATCACGGATTGAGCCAGTAACGCGCTCCGCTCTTCATTGATAACTGGTAATGTCCCATAGATATAATCAACGTGTGCCGTCGCCCCATAAATAGCCGCCGTGTGTTCCGCATAACGACGGATAGCCGCTTCGATGCGGTTACGAGTTTCAATATCAAAACAACGTACCGTGCCATCTAACACCGCATTTTCAGCGATGACATTAAAGCGAGTCCCGACATCCATTTTACCTATCGTGACCACCGCTGAGTCTAAAGAAGACGTTTCTCGGGAAACTATCGCTTGTAAATTCATAACAAATGCAGACGCAACAACCGCAGCGTCAATGGTGGCCTCTGGCATTGAACCATGGCCACCCCGTCCTTTAAAAGTGACTTTCAGTAAGTCCGCGGATGCGAAAGACCCACCCACATTGCAAGACACTTTTCCAGATGGTGTGGTTGTCCAAATATGCATGCCAAAAACGTTATCGACATTTTCGATTGCACCTTGCTTGATCATAGCTAATGCGCCTTGAGCAATCTCTTCAGCAGGTTGGAAAATTAAACGTACATTACCCGCTAATTCTTCACGCACCTCATATAGCGCTTTGGCTGCGGTTAATAGCATTGCGGTGTGAGCATCATGGCCACAAGCATGCATTTTTCCTTCAATTGTTGATTTATATTCTAATGAATCATTTAACTCTAAAACGGGTAAAGCATCGATATCTGCACGTAGAGCAACCGTTTTACCTGGCTTACCGCCTTTAATTTCAGCAATGACACCTGTAGGCTCAGTTAATCGATACTCTATTCCAATTTTGTCTAATTCTTCAGCAATACGTTTTGTCGTGCGTATTTCTTCAAACGGTAGTTCAGGGTGAGCGTGTAGATCACGACGAAAAGCAATCATTTCAGGTGTGTGTTTTTTGATTGCGGCTGTAATTATTTTGTTGATCATTTTTCTACCTTTTACCCTATTACACAGCCAGATACTTTATCTAGCTAATTTATTAACATTCTATTAATGATTTAACAGTAGCAAACATCACATCTGCCCCGCGTGCAATTTGTGCATAATCCGTCCATTCATCAGGATGATGGCTTAACCCATTACGGCTTGGCACAAATATCAACCCTGTTTGAGTTATACCCGCAAAAATCATTGTGTCATGCCCTGCACCACTGACCATTGAACGAAAACGTAAGTTTTGGTCGCTGGCATGCTGTCGCATCAGTTGATGAATATCGCTATTGAGCTCCGTTGGCTGAACATATAACGGCTGAACAATATCGCTTGAAATAGCTAACGAATCACTTATTTGTTCTGTTAACTCAATTACTTGCTCAATTACTTTACGTAACGCGACATCATTTTTAGAACGGATATCGACGCTAAAGGTGACTTCGCTTGGGATAACATTCGCCCCATTCGGTAATACCGCTAAACGCCCCACTGTCGCAACGGTATTATCGCCCGCCGCTTTCGCGAGTTTAGGAATTTGGCTGATAATTTGGCTCGCACACACTAATGCATCGGCTCGCATATTCATTGGCGTAGTACCTGCATGGCCAGCTTTACCTGTCAGTTTAATTTCTAACTGACTGATACCAACGATGGTTTCTACGATCCCTACATCTTCATTGACCTGTTCTAATACTGGACCTTGTTCGATATGTAGCTCTAAAAATGCTTTAACCTTTTTAGGGTCAAGCACCGCTTGGGATGCATTGTCTGCATTGAACCCTGCATCAGCCATACGTTTCGCGGCACTCACGCCCTGACTATCTTTCAATTGGTATAATTCTTTTGTGCCTATCAGCCCTGTTATTACACTCGACGCCATCAAACCGCGGCCAAAACTGGTACCTTCTTCTTCAACTAATGCGATCACTTCTAAGGGATACTTTGGTGTTAAGTTTTGCTCGCGAATGCGCGCGACAACATCCAAACCCGTAACAATCCCCGCGGGGCCATCGAATGCCCCTCCATGAGGAACTGAGTCGAAATGAGAGCCCACAATAACCGCAGGTAAATCAGCTTGCAGGCCTTCTAAACGCCCATAGATATTGCCAATCGCATCTTCACGGACTTGCAAGCCTAGCGCAGCCATTTCTTGTTTGAGATAAGCACGAGCTTGTTTATCTTGTTCGCTGTAGCTCATCCGCGTAGTACCCTGACCCGGAGTTGCGGTGTATTCTGCCAACTGTTCTAAATGGCGCTGAATTCTTGAAGTACTTGTTTCCATTATTTTTTACCCTGCAATTGGAACAATATAAGCCACCATGATACCGGCTAGCACGACAGACACCATGGTCACAGAAATAAAGCCACCAACTAGCATCGGCCCTAACATATGGCTAGTTAATACCTGGCGTTCTTTTTCGTCTTTCGTTAATGCATTTATTGCTTCATTCGTAATAATGTAATCTGCTGGGAAACCATATAATGCCGTTAGCGCAACGGCAAACGCCATTTCTTTGGTAACACCTAATATTTTACCAACGACCCATGATGCAAGGTACATCCCAATAACCGCAGCACAAATTAACACCACCATCGGATAAACTAGGCGTAATAACATATCCGGGGTCGCATGGTTTAATGTATCAAAGATAAACAACATTAAAGCCATAATTGCGAACCCAAAGCCATTGGCTTTTTGTAGCGGCTGTCTTTCTAAGAAACCTAATGAAGAGGCAATAACACCAAATAATAAACACAATACAAATGGGCTAATACTCACATAAGGAGCAGCAAAGGACGACGCCAAATAAGCCAAATACCCTACCGCCGCTAAGCGCAAGAATTTAAAATAGCTGGTGTTATAGTGATTAGGAATTTTTTTAAACATACGTGGCATTTCATCTTCAGATACCACCGTTTTCACTTCAACCTCTTTGGCGCCATCAACTGATAAAGTTTCCTGCCATTGGCCACTTCGATATTTCTCTAGAACCCGGCGTCCTTCTTTTTTTAACATTATGGCTGTTAATGGATAGCCAGCAAATCCCTGCATAACGTAAATTAAGATTGCGAAAACCGAAAGGTCAACCAAACCTGCCTCAGCTGCACCTTTTGACATAATTAACGAAGAAACAATACCGCCAACTAGCGGAGGAACTGCAACTAATACCGTGTTTAAATCAAATAAGGCAACCCCAATAATAAAGGTTAAGAAAATGATACCTAAAATCCCAGCTAAGGAGATAAGAATGGTTTTCCATTGGCGCAACAATTCTTTTAGCGATAATAAGGTTCCCATATTTGTAATTAACAAATACATCAAGGTCACCGCAACTACTTGAGGAATACCGGCAATACTTACAATATCTTTCGGGAAAATAGTCCAATAACCTAAAAGAAAGAGCACTGCGCATACAAATACGGAGGGGATCCAAGCCTTAGTTCTAACGGCTATAGCATCCCCGATATATAATATTCCCACTATCAGAAACAGAGCTAACATCTGTGACATAACTTTTTCCCCGCACTTATCTTTTTTTATTAGATTATTTTTTGGTATTGAAAACTATTAATTTTAATTAGGATTAGATTATAAATTTTATTTGGCACAACAAAACACCAATGTAGAGAGTATTTCGCTGCAAACATACAAAATTGCAACAAAATTCATCATAACACCGAAAATTCAGATGTATAGAGAGTCAAACAGGATTTAAATTGCTTGGAATAAAGGTATACAGTGAATTTAATAGTCAGATATAACATCGAAATGGGTAAGTGCCTTAACATTCTCTAAATGCAGGTTTGTAATCTAATATTTTATGTCATTTAAATTTCTTTTGATAAACGAATCAACTATAGATTATTTTTTAGTCTATGAAATTATATTCTATTGTCTAGGGCTGTATTTTCAATAAAAATCGCAACAAGATAAAAAATCACCTTATAAATATGAATCATATTTCTATTTATAGGAAATATTCTACTTTATTTTCTTTTTAAACCGTTTCTCTTTATATTGCTGTTGTAAAGGACGATATCCCTTCATCTGCAATTTACTTTGTCACGACAATAGCGTTTCTTTAAATAAAGAAAAGCCCCATAGATATTCACTATCTACAGGACTTGATAAATATTAGATAAAGTAAATTAATGACTGGTTTGTTGTTCTGTCATCGACTTCACTGATTTTATTTTGCGATTATTTTCAAATCCAGGTTGTGGCACTTTAATAAAAAATGTCAGTATTCCTGCAAAGAGATACAAACCTGTATATGCCCAAACAACACCCACAATATCAAAGAAAGGTAATACTAAACTGGCTATTGCGGGTGCGGCAAAATTACTTAACCCTGCTGAAAGGTTGTAAATTGAGACTGCAGCACCTTTATGGTGTGGCTCAATACTCGGGAAAACCGCCGTCATTGGAACAAATGCAGCCACAAAAATACCTAATAAAATGGCGGGTATTAATGCGATGGCAAAATTATGACCAAAATAAACCGGTAAGTAATAGAACATCAGGCTAGATATTGCCATACCTAGGCAACCAAACCACCTGACCTGACGAACCCACCCAATATGTTCACCAACAATTCCCCAAAAAATATTCGTAAAAATAGTCACAAAGAAGAAAACAGCCCAAATCTGTAACCATTCAGAAATGGTAAACCCTAAACGGTCAACAAACAGTAATGGCATAATAATCGCAAAACCAAACAATGAGATTGTATTGATAATACGGATTAAACTCGCCATAAAGATGTTTTTGTTGGTAAATAAAATGGTGGCAGCCCGCGATAATTCGGCCATTTTATCTTTCATCGGTAAATTGACTTTAGAGCGGTCAACTGGAACATTGCGTAGGCTAAAATATGCAATTGCACCACCAATAGCGACCCAACCAATGGCCATCCATAATGTTCCTGTCTCCCCTATCATTGGAATTGAAAAACTGGGTAAATAGCTCCCAATCACGCCAATTCCGACAGAATACATCGCCCAGAACCACCCCGTGGCAGCAGCAAGATGCGCTCGAGGGATGACTTGCACTAACATCATCATAAATGAATAGATAAACAAGGGATAAGCTAGCCCACGGATCCCATAGAATAACAACATCATACCGTAGCTTTTCATGCCTAAGCCAAATGCCATAAATAAGGCATGCATGACAATCCAGAGAATAAACCCGATCATCATGGCTTTTAGGGGGGTGATAATTTCAGCTACGACGCCAGATGCCCATGCGGCAACGGCTGCCATTAAGCCATAGACAGTAAATACCATCGCTGATTGTGCCGGTGTAAACCCTAAATCAGTGATATGTTTCGATAAAAAAGCCATTTCAAAGCCATCACCACTCATAAAAATAGCGATGGCAATAAAACCCCAGAACAAATGCTTAGGTAGACCAAGCCAATACTGCTTCTGTTCCATTGCAGTTTCCTCATTCTAATTTTGTTATTTTAATCAATCGCGAAGAGATAACTGTGGCGGTGATGTGTAGGGAAACACCGCCACAATTGCCTACTGAGGCAATAATTCTCTTGCTTGTTTTTGCTGTTGATATAATAAGCGGAAAGCATCGAGCCGTTGATTTAACCAAGTTTGGTACTGTTTTTGTGGTAAATAGGTATTCAACACTTCTGGTTTTTGGCACACCATTTCTGTATTGCCGCCATCCGCCAGCCATGCCAGACGAGCCGCACCTAAAGCCCCTGATGAACTCGCTGGGTGGGTCACAATCGGTATATCGATAACATCCGCAATCAGCTGCGCCCAAACTGGGCTGCGCGCACCGCCTCCTGTTAAACTACAGCGGCTTACTTGCGTCCCCGTTTGTTTAAGTACTTGCATGCCATCTGCCAGAGCAAAGGTTACTCCTTCAATCACTGCATAACCAAGCTGGGCCCGAGTTGTTTCATTTCTCAACGCAAAAAATGAGCCCATAGCATAAGGGTCATTATGGGGCGTTCGTTCCCCTGAGAGGTAAGGCAGAAATACCGGAGCTTGCTTTTTCTGGTCATCGGTCAATTGCCCCACTTCATCCATTAGCTGATTTTCCGTTGTGGAAAGAAGCTGGCAAAGCCAACGCAAACAGTTGGCAGCACTTAACATCACACTCATTTGGTGCCAACGATTTGGCAATGCATGGGCAAAAGCATGGACGCCTTGGTGTGGTGCGGCTTGTAGCTGATTATTAACCACAAAAATGACGCCAGAGGTGCCCAAGGAAATTAGAGCATCACCGTCATTAACCGCACCAACACCAACAGCAGAAGCCGCATTATCACCGCCTCCACCCGCGATAATTACATCGGCGCTAAGCCCCCATTGGGAAGCTAAATCCGCCCGTAACACACCGCTTTTTTCAGCACCTTCAACTAAAGAAGGCATTTGTTCACGAGTTAGATTAGTTGCAGCCAATAGTTCATCAGACCAATCACGCTTAGCCACATCTAGCCATAATGTACCTGAGGCATCGGACATGTCACTGGTAAATAACCCCGTCATTTTCCAACGCAGATAATCTTTAGGAAGCAATACCTTAGCAACCTGCTTGAATATTTCAGGCTCATGACGTGCAACCCACAATAATTTGGGCGCTGTGAAACCTGGCATCACCAAATTAGCGCCAATGGTTAGAAACTCGGGGTAATTCTCCATCAGCCATTCGCATTCTTTCGCACTGCGGGTGTCATTCCATAAGATACAATCACGCAGCACTTGATTTTGCTCATCAAGCAGTACCGCACCATGCATTTGGCCTGATAAGCCAATTGCTTTTACCGCCGCCCATGCTTCTGGGGCTTTTTGTCGCAACGTAGCCGCAACTGCGTTGGTGGCTTCCCACCAGCTATCTGGCGATTGCTCGGCCCACTGAGAATGTGGCCTTTGTACGGTTAATGCCATATGGCTTGAGGCAACAATTTCACCCTGAGCATCAATTAAAACGGCCTTCAGTTCTGAAGTGCCTAGGTCTATTCCGAGGTACATCGCCTTTCTCCTTACAGAGGTTGTTCAGGTGACTTGAGCCAGTTTTCAACTTTTTCAACGGTGTTACTCATCAATTTGTGGAATCCCGATGAATGAGCCAGTGGGCCGAACAGCATGTCACTTGAGACAAATTGTGACAATGCGTCACTGCTATTCATCATTTTTTGATATAGCGGCACATCTAACACGCCATCCTGATATTCATACGGTAATTCACCACGAGCCCAGCGCTGTAAAAACACGAAGAATAAAGCGGGCAGCACAGCCGTCGCAGCCGGAGTCTGCTGGCGCTGATAACATTCTTGCAGTGTTGGCGTGATAAAACCGGGAATTTTTGATAAACCATCAGCGGCAACACGCTGGTTAGTATCCTGAATATAAGGGTTACTAAAGCGTGCGAGTACCACATCGCGGTATTGTTCTAAATCGAGAGGGCTCGGTGACAATGACGGTATCACGTCATATGTGACATAATTCCATGCCATTTGTTTGATAGCGGATTGGCGGGTACTTTCATCAATAAAGCTCAAACCAATTAAGGTTCCAGCCCAAGCAATGCAACTGTGGCTCGCATTCAGAATACGAATTTTTGCTTCTTCCCACGGTAAAACGGATTCAACCATTTCTACATCGACATTTTCTAATGCAGGGCGCCCATTAATAAAGTCATCTTCAATCACCCACTGAATGAATGCTTCCCCCATAACAGGAGCTTTATCATCCCAACCCGTTTGTTGTTTAACACGCTCAGCCACATCTGATGTTGGCCGAGGGGTGATCCTATCCACCATAGTGTTCGGTGAACGGGTATGTTCTTTCACCCACTGATATAACTCACTTTCACCTTTTAGCTGTAAGAAAGATAAAAAGCCATGTCTGAAACGCTCACCGTTATGGCGTAAATTATCACAGTTTAATAAGGTTACGGGTTCACCATGCGCAGCTAAACGTGCACGTAAAATATGCGTTAACGCACCATATATGGTGCTCATTTTGCCCGTTAAGTCTGCTTTAACATCTGGCTGTTCTGCATCTAATTCATGCTGTGGGGTTAAATAATAGCCCGCCTCCGTGACCGTGAAGGCTATCACGCGTGTTGCTTTATCACGGCCTTGTTCGACTAACTGGCTTAAATTCTCATCCCAATGCAATACTTTACGCACTGAAGTGATTTTTTCATAATGGCGCTCACCTTCAGGTGAAACAGTTTCAAGGGTATATTCCCCATTTTGCTTGGTTAAGTTATCAAGCAATGAATTCGTATCATTGCGAATATTCCCTAAGGCAATTGACCAACTATCATCCCCTTGTTGGATCAAGCGGTGCAAATACCACGCTTGGTGAGCACGATGAAATGACCCAGCACCGATGTGCATCCACACTGATTTCTGCTTTAACATTGTGACTCCTTAACCTAAAATTAAATAATTGCTATTTTATTGGGCATATGCCCGTTTGTTATATTTTAGTTTCAATCTGATCACAATTACTGCGATAACGCTCACACTATTGACTTTTGCCCTTTTAATAAACAATTGCCCAGAATTACAATAAGCGAAACCAGCAGGAGAACGTCCATGCAGAAAGAATTAAAAAAAATGGAACAAGCTGCGCGTGCGGCATGGCTATATTTTGTGGCAGGTAAAACACAACAAGAAATTGCGCATGAACTTGGGCTATCAAGACAAGTCGCCCAGCGCCTTATCTCACTAGCAAAAGAGCAAGGTATGGTTCAGGTGCAAATCACACACCCGATTACGGAGTGTTTAAGACTCGCTAATCAAATCCAGCAAAAGTATCACCTAACACATTGCTTTGTTGTCCCGTCAGGTCAACTTGATACAGAAGCCACGCTCGACATGATTTCAGTGGCCGGTGCTGAACTGATGGAACAATTAATCGAACCCGATAAACCCCAAGTTATAGGTATTGGTTCAGGTAGAACATTACGCAGTATTATTGATGCCCTTCCTTACCTAGAAACCGCCCAGCACCAATGTGTTTCACTAATTGGTGCGATTGCTCGTGATAGCTCAGCAACTCGCTATGATATCCCATTGCGCTTTGCAGAAAAATTACAGTGCCGGCACTATATTCTACCTGCGCCACTGTACGCCGATAGCCCAGAAGATAAAGCAATGTGGTGCCAACATCGCGTGTATAAAGAAGTTACCGAAAAAGCACTGAATGCGGACATCACTTTTATTGGCATTGGCGAAGTCGGTAAAGGATGCCCACTCAATTCTGAAGGTTTCGTCACGGATGAACAAATGGAAATGTTGTTAGAAAAAGGGGTGACCGCGGAGTTACTGGGGCATTTTATCCAAGCTAACGGTGAACGGCTTTCTACCGCGTTAGATGCCACACACACCAGTGTTCCACTTTTCCGTTCCCCGAATAAACCGGTGATCGCATTTGCGGGTGGCACGCACAAAACGAAAGCAATTCAAGCTGTTATGAATGGTGGTTGGGTAACAGGTTTAGTGACCGATGAAGCCACTGCACATCATTTATTAGCTAATAAATCACCCCTGTGCTAACCAGTGATGGCATAACATTCCAAGCAAGGTAAAGATCAGGGCGCCAATCACATGGATGGCGATGGTACTAATGGCAAAACCCAATTTACCTTCTTGGATCAATACCAAGACTTCAAGTGAAAAGGTCGAAAAGGTGGTAAATGCGCCACAAAAACCAGTTACAATGAATAATTTATAAGCGGGGCTAATATTTGCATTGGCAAAATACGAAATGGCAAACCCAATGACAAAGCCGCCAACCAAATTGACTGCGACGGTACCTAGAGGAATATTTGAGTAAAGATGATTAAGTCTTAGGCTAACAAACCATCTTAGCCATCCACCAAGAACAGAACCAATCGCGATTGCAAATAAAGAGGCGTACATAGAAACTTCCTTTAATATTGGTGGGATAAATGAAAGGAAAGTTTCCTATTGCCGCATTTATGCCCAAAATCCAGGGCACATAATACCTACGTACCCTATTCAATGAAAAGGTTAACGTAGGCATCATCAGCCCTCTGCGGGCGGTTTCATATGAGGAGGAATGCCATCTCCCAAAGGTTTACATAAAAATAATAAGGCAACTAATTAGGTGATGCAAACCTAATTTATGATAGATACCCTAAATAGTTAGGAGTCATAACTAAGCAGAAAACGAATAAGTGAGTGTCGTCAACAACGCGACAGCTTGAAGTATGACAAAATAATAGCTCTAAATAATTCAAGTTGTCGCTAGGCGACAAGTGAATGAGTCATTAGGAGCATACACAAGTATGTGACTAATGCGAATGAGCGTAGTCAACAACGCGACAGCTTGAAGTATGACAAAATAATAGCTCTAAATAATTCAAGTTGTCGCTAGGCGACAAGTGAATGAGTCATTAGGAGCATACACAAGTATGTGACTAATACGAATGAGCGTAGTCAACAACGCGACAGCTTGAAGTATGACGAGCTATTGGGACATCTTTAAAATCGTCCGCACATTACTCGCACTCGTCGCAATAATATCAATCGCCCCCGTACGTAGCGCTCCCATAATCGCCATTGCTTTTGATGACTCTGATGCAATTGCGATTACACAGGGGATTTTTCTGAGTTCATCAATGCTTAGACCAATCACTCGGTCATTCATCACTGTATCTACATGTTGCCCTTGTGCATTGAAAAAATCATATCCCGCGATATCGCCAATCACCCCTTGGTTCAAGCTCGCATCAACGATTTCACGTGGTGTAAACCAGCCTAGTTTGACCATATAGCTATCTTCATTCATATCGCCAATACCAATTAAAGCAATATCCGCTTTACGGGCACGATCTAAGGTTTCCTTAATGGTGCCATTTTTCATAAACGCTTGCTTTAATTCGTTATTTTCAACATAAGCTGGGGCGTATAGGGTTTCGCTAGTTCCGCCAAACTTTTTAGCTAAACGACGACTGATATGATCCGCATTAATGGAATCACCTGGGCGATGGGTTCCGCCTATCCCACAAATAAAACGGCAATCTTTTTCAGGGACGGCCCCACCGCTATCAGCTACTACCGCAACATTGCGACCTTGGCCGACCGTGACTATCATATTGTCTCGTAACGTTGTTGATAAATAGTTAGCGACGAGAGTGCCGACTTGGTAACGTTGCTCTTCTTCGTCGGGATGGTCGAGGGCAATCAATGCACGGGAAATCGGGAAGCGAGAAAGTAACTGTTGTTCTAACTGAGTGCTAAAAATAGGATGATAGCGAACATTGATCTCTACAATACCTTCTTCCTTTGCCCGCTTGAGTAAGCGCCCTACCTTAATTCGCGATATACCAAACTTATTGGCGATCTCTTCCTGAGTAATTTCATCACGATAATAAGCTATCGCAATTTCAGTCAGTAGCTCGATTTCGGAAGATGTTTGTGATCTATCCATAAGATAGTGATTTCCTCTTTATTGGTGTTAATCGCAACAAGGGTGATAAGGTTTTAGTATAGCGTTTCTAGTGGCAATTAATAAGTGAGTTATAAAAGAGAGTGGATATATAGCAATGATATTTGACTATATATCCACGAAAGAATTATATAAAACAATTATGCATTAGCTAATGCATCCTGTTTTTCAATACTCTGCGCTAATTGACATAATAATAAACAACAAGAAGTGGCCCCCGCATCTAATACCCCTCTTGAACGTTCACCAAGGCGGCTTGCACGACCAATTTTAGCCACTAAATCTACAGTGGAATCACGACCTGCAATAGCAGCGGCCTGCATCGCATCAAGCGCTTGTTTAAAGTTTCCCCCTGCTTTTGTCGCCTCTTCAAAAGCATTAACTGCGGGGATCAATGTATCCATCAAGCACTTATCACCCACTGTCGCACTGCTGATGTCTTGCAGCTCAGATAAACCATTTTTCAGCATATCGAGGAAATCTTGTTGTGATAGCGTATTTTTCCCTGAAATGCTGTCTGACATTCCCATAAAGAAACTGCCATAAAGTGGTCCCATTGAGCCGCCAATACCTTCCATCAAAGCATCAGAAATCTCTTCAAAGCCTTCACTGAGAGATAATTCACGGTCTGCGATTGCTTTCGCACATAAATTAAAACCTTTTGCCATATTGATGCCGTGGTCTCCATCCCCTATTGCGCCATCAATTTCACTGAGGTATTCACGGTTAGAAACAATAATGTTCACTAAATCAAGGGTAATTTCCTTGCCGTTGCCCGTTGAAATAACTTGCATAATTGTCTCCTTATTTAACCTGTGTTAAACCCAATGAATATGCAGGGACATCCATCAATGTTTTCAATTCATCATCCACTTTCATTAATGTCAGCGTGACCCCCATCATTTCTAGTGAGGTAAAATAGTTACCAACATAGTTACGAACAATCCGTACACCTTTCTCACTGAGTTGTTTTTCAACCTCTGCATAATAGATGTATAGCTCCATAACCGGTGTCGCACCTAGCCCTGAAACCAAGACGACCACTTCATCACCTTGTTTTGCCTGCATATCATCTAAAATTGGCGCTAACATGGTTTGTGCCATTTGCGCGGCAGATTGAATTGGCATGATTTCAATGCCTGGCTCGCCATGGTGGCCAATGCCTAGTTCCATCATCCCATCTTCAATATGGAAATTTGGATGACCCACAGCTGGAATAGTGCAAGACGTTAACCCAACACCAATAGAGTGGCAGTTATTAATCGCTTTTTGCGCTACATTAATCACACCGTCTAAATCATAGCCTTTGCTTGCTGCGGCAGAGCCCACTTTCCACATAAGAATTTCACCCGCAACACCACGGCGCTTTTCTTTTTCACTCGCAGGTGCTGAAGCAACGTCGTCGGTAGCAACCACGGTTTTGACTTGCATCCCCGCTTTTTCTGCCTTTTTCATCGCCATCTTGACGTTCATGTTATCACCCGCATAGTTACCATATAGACAGGCAACACCCGCACCGCTATCGGCTGCTTTAAACGCGTCTAAAAAAGCGCCCGCAGTGGGTGAGGAAAAAATTTCCCCAATGGCCACCGCATCTAGCATATTCTCGCCCACGTAGCCTAAAAACGCAGGTTCATGACCTGAACCACCACCAGTGACAATGCCCACTTTCCCTTGTATTGGTGCTTTTGGGTATTTTAGAACGCGCGCGTTATCAGTTTGTGCAAAATATTCAGGGTGCGCTTTCAAATACCCTTGAATTGCATCTTCAACAACGAGATCAGGTTCATTAATGATTCTATTCATAATTCCCTCATTTACTTATTTTCTGGTGTTAGCTGCATCTTTGCCGACTGTTCAAGTAATTCTTCCGGCACAGTAATAAATTTCATCAATATCGCACTAAATAGATAGAGCCCCGAGAAGATCCAAATTACGCCAAGTGCACCTACGCTACTAATAAAGAGCCCAACTAATGCAGGGCCAACAAAGGTACTTAAACCGGCTCCTAAATTAAGAACTGACATCGCCGCGCCTTTATTTTCAGGCGCTAAACTCGGCATGATGGCTGAAAGCGGTACGTATCCTGCGAGGCATGCGCCAAATAAGCCAGCAGCTATCATCATCAGGGTATAGCTGTGCCCAAAATAATAAGGCACATAGTAAAACATTAAGGTACAAACCATACAGCCTACGCAACCAAACCAAATCACAATGTTGCGCCAACCGATACGGTCGCTGACTACACCAAAGATCAGATTAAAAGCGATGTTCACTGTCCAAAGTGCCGCGTAGATATGTAACCACTCTGTACGAGAAAATCCAAAGTCAGCAAGAAACATTGGCATGAAGATCACAAAACCATACGCTGCTGAAGTATTAATGGTACGAACAATGCCGCCTAAACCAATTTTTGGGTTTTCAAACGCGATGGTGATCCCTTTAAATACATAGCTGAGCGAGACTTTTTCTTTCGGTGCATCTTGTGTATCTCCCGCTTTGTTGCGGTTAAGTGCGATAGCAATAAATGCCCCGATAGTGACAAAAATCAGTCCACTCCATAACGTTGCCATTTCACCTAAAACTGGCAACGCATAACTTGAATACATCACACCTAAAACACCGAGTCCGCCACTATAAACAAACCAGAAGATCCCGACTGCAGAGCCCAGTTTTTTAATTGGCGCCTCATAGGCCACCCAAACTAAGAAGCCGTAGGCAAACATTGGATAACCAAAACCACGCAGCGCATAGGTTGGGATCATGATAGACAGGCTGTTACTCGGTAAGCCAACAGACAAGAAAATAATCGAGCCAATGACAAACATCACAAAACCAAAAATCATCACACGACGGGCGGTATAAATTTCAGCCAACACACCGGACAACCACGCGGCGACAGCGGCAAAAAAACCATACACACTAAATAGTAATGATGATTCTTCAATACTCATTCCACGGCTAATTATAAAAGGTGACAGCCAGCCTTGTTCTAGGCCTTCTCCCATCATAAAGATCAGAACGCCAAAATAGCCAAGTAGTAACTTTGGTGAAAACCCCGTTACTTTAGACAGTTTATTGATTATCATATTGTTGACCTCAGTGCTTGTTCGCTGGGTTAGGACCTGAATAACAAGCCTTGGTAGGGTGACATTTATTCAGGTCCAATTTTTATCGTTATATTTTTAAATTCGTCTTTTTTTCAACCCACGACAGCTCTACAGGTTCGGGTCGAGAACCACTTTAATGTGCGGGTCGCCTTTCGCCATCATCGAAAAACCTTCCGCAAATTTATCTAAAGGTAAAATATCCGTCACAACCCCCTTGGTTGGGAAATCGCCATTACCAATGCCTTCAATCACTAATGGGTAGCAATATGGGCCAAGGTGAGAACCTAATAAATCCAGTTCTTTACGGTCACTGATGATGCTCCAGTCCACGGTCACTGGGTCTTTAAATACAGAAAACTCAACAAAAGTACCTAATTTACGGATCATCTTAAGGCCTTGCTCTACCGATTTAGGCGCCCCTGTCGCTTCAATGTAAATGTCACAGCCATAACCTTCAGTCATCTCTTTGACAATTTTGTCTACATCATCACGTTTAGGGTTTAATACGATATCAGCACCAAATTCTTTTGCTAATTCAAGGCGTTTATCGAATAAATCCAGAACGACTAACTTACCAGCACCGGATTTTTTAATAGCCCCAATCATACCGAGGCCTAATGTTCCCGCACCCGAAAGCACGACAACATCACCCAATTTGACATTCGCACGCTGCACGGCATGTAAAGAGCAGGCGTAAGGTTCAATCAAAATGGCATCTTCGATTGGCATCTCAACAGGCACATGGTAGTTGATAGCTTCTTTGGTAAATTTCATATATTGCGCCATGCCGCCATTAACGTTGTTTTGGAAGCCATACAAGTCATGTTTTTCACACATCCAGTATTCACCGCGTTTACAGAAGCGGCATTCCCAACAAGGTACGATTTGCTCAGAAATAACACGGTCACCTAATGCGAAACCTTCAACTTTTGAGCCAAAACCTACAACATGACCAATAAACTCATGACCTGGGATCATTGGTGCTTTAATATAAGCGGGTTGTTCCGCATCTCCCCAAAAACTAGGGGCACCTTCAAAAGCCTTCACATCACCCGCGCAGATACCACAAGCTTCTACGCGAACCAAAATCTCTTCTTCACTAATTTTAGGGACATCGACTGTTTCTAAACGGTAGTCTTTTGGTGCATAAGCAACCACGGCTTTCATTTTTTCTGGAATGCCCGCGCTCATCGTTGCTTTTGAATCACAGTGTTCACACATAGTTCTATCCTCGGCGGTTTGTAAAATGAACATAAGTTCAATGAAGATACAAATTAACCATACCTTCTTTTCTTCATCCTTGCCCATAGTGAGAGTGTCAAAGTGTGATTCAGTGCAAAAATTCTCATAAAATCGCCTTAAAACGACTATTTTTTACCTTTTCTGCAAAAAAAATTAAATTTGAAGCTGTAGATCACAGAATTCATCATCATAAAAATAAAAACATATGTTCAACTATTGATTATTTGTTCATAAGATCCTATTTTCTAAATAGTACATTTGATTGGTTTATGAACTTTTGTTCAACAATAAGGATCTCTATCATGCTATCTATTGCTATTGGCGCGGATGACGCTGCATTTGAAATGAAAGATTTGATTAAAGCTCACTTAGCAGAACTAAACATTGAAGTGACTGATTACTGTTTAAACACTGGGGTTGCAGACGAAATGTACCCTGATGTTGCCCATGCGGTTGCAACTGCTATCGTACAAGGCAAGCACCAGCGCGGTATTTTAATTTGTGGTACCGGAATTGGTATGTCCATAGTTGCCAATAAAGTCACAGGCATTCGAGCAGCACTGTGCCATGACACATACTCCGCTGAGCGGGCTCAGAAAAGTAATGACGCGCAAATAATTACCTTTGGTGCTCGTGTGATTGGCCCTGAACTGGCTAAAACCATTGTCGACACATGGCTGGCTTCCCATTATGAAGGAGGACGTTCGGCACCAAAAGTAGCTCGGATCAGTGAGTATGAAAATGGGGAACGTTAGTTTTACGTTAGGCGCTTTTACTTTGGGAGCTTTGTAATGTCCACTCAACCACAAAATAAATTAGCCAATGCCATTCGATTTCTTTCAATAGATGCGGTACAACAAGCCAATTCAGGCCACCCAGGCGCCCCTATGGGAATGGCCGATATTGCTGAAGTTCTTTGGCGAGATTATTTACAGCACAACCCTGCAGATCCGCACTGGCCTAACCGTGACCGCTTTGTCTTGTCAAACGGCCATGCGTCAATGCTGCTCTATAGCTTGCTTCATTTAACAGGCTATAATTTATCTATCGATGATTTAAAACAGTTCCGACAGCTCCATTCCAAAACACCGGGGCACCCCGAATTAGGCTATACCCCCGGAGTCGAAACCACGACAGGCCCTCTAGGCCAAGGCATTGCCAATGCGGTTGGCATGGCAATAGCAGAAAAGACGCTAGCCTCTACATTTAACCGCTCGGGGTTCCCTGTCGTCGACCACTATACCTACACTTTTTTAGGTGATGGCTGTTTAATGGAAGGGATCTCCCATGAAGTGTGCTCATTAGCGGGAACGTTAAAACTCAATAAGCTCATTGCGTTTTATGATGACAACCGCATTTCTATTGATGGAGATGTGGAAGGCTGGTTTACCGATAATACCGCAAAGCGTTTTGAAGCCTATGGCTGGCATGTAATTAGATCCATTGATGGGCATTCGCGCCCTGCGATTAAAGCGGCTATTGAACAAGCTCGCCAACAAACCGCGAAGCCCACACTTATTATCTGCAGAACCACGATTGGTTACGGATCCCCCAATAAAGCTGGTACGGCAGATTCTCATGGAGCTCCTCTCGGGCAAAATGAAATCGCACTGACTCGCCAACAACTCGGTTGGGAATACCCTCCTTTTGTGATCCCTGACGAAATATATCAACCTTGGAATGCCTTAGAGCGTGGTGCTGAACAGCAATTACGTTGGGAACAAGCATTACGAGAATACGCCAAACAATATCCTGAACTCGCCGAGCAACTAACTCTGCGGCTATCTAATCAACTTCCTGAAAAATTTACGGATATCATTGATAACTTTATTCAACAATTAAATGATAACCCTGCAACGATAGCGACACGTAAAGCCTCACAAAACACGTTAAATATTATTGGCCCTGTTTTACCTGAATTAATCGGTGGTTCCGCAGACTTAGCCCCAAGCAACCTGACCTGCTGGTCTGGGTCACTACCGATTAATGAACAACCTACAGGGAACTATATTCACTATGGTGTCAGAGAGTTTGGTATGACCGCCATTGCCAATGGCATTGCATTACATGGCGGTTTTCGCCCTTACACAGCGACCTTTTTGATGTTCTCGGAATATGCACAAAATGCCGTGAGAATGGCCGCATTAATGAAATTACCGCAAGTGCTTATTTATACCCATGATTCAATTGGCTTAGGTGAAGATGGCCCAACACATCAACCTGTTGAGCAACTTGTGTCACTACGTGCAACACCTAATTTGTCAGTATGGCGCCCTTGTTGCCAAGTAGAAACCGCCGTGGCTTGGAAGCAGGCTATCATTCATCAACAGAACCCAACCGCACTTGTGTTATCCCGTCAAAACCTAGTACAGCATTCGCGAACACCGGAACAGCTCGCCAATATCGCACGTGGTGGATATATTTTGCGCAGTAGTAGTGAAACCCCTGAATTACTCTTAATTGCCACTGGCTCTGAAATCACATTAGCGGTTGAAGCATGGAAGCTACTGACTGAACAAGGTTTTCATGTGAATGTCATTTCGATGCCATCAACAGATACCTTTGACCAACAACCTTTAGAGTACCAGCAGCGCGTGTTACCAAATCACATTCGCCATCGTATTGCTATCGAAGCCAGTATTAGTGATTACTGGCGTAAATATGTAGGAATTGATGGATTAGTTATGGGAATGAATAGCTTTGGGGAGTCAGCCCCTGCAAATGAATTATTTGAGCATTTTGGTTTCACCGTAGAAAAGCTTATTACTATGTCACACTCATTATTAAAACCTAATGGTTAATTGACCTAGCAATAATTAATATCTGTTATCCTACTTTGTAATTTTCTATTACAAGCCAAATAGTGACTATGTTATTTGGCTTATTTTTATTTAAAATAAAAATAAAGCAAATAGCACTCATATTCGCTTTATTTATTATTAATTTAATATCCTTATTGAATACTATAACCACCATCAATCACTAAATTATGCCCTGTGATCATGTCAGATGCGTCACTGGCCAAAAATAACGCACAGGCGGCAATTTCAGATGGTTCCGCAAAACGCCTAGCAGGAATTTTTCCTTTCATTTCATCACCTTTTTTACCTTCCCACGCTTTTTTACCCAGATCCGTCATGACAATCGTTGGTGAAATAGCGTTGGTTTGTATACCTTTTGGGCTCCACTCAAGTGCTAATACTTGGGTTAAACCAATAATCGCTGCTTTACTGGCACAATAGGCGGCATGTTGGTCTAAGGCAATCACCCCCGCTTGAGAAGCCATATTAATAATCTTCCCTTTTCCATTATTAATCATTGCATTACCTGCGGCCTGACAGACTAAAAAAGTCCCTTTTAAATTCACATTCATCGTTAAATCCCAATCTGATTCACTTAAGTTTTCAGCGGGAGCAAGCGCGACTATCCCTGCACTATTGACGACAATATCTAACGCACCATAATGTTCAATCACATTCTCCACCATCTGAGAAACGGCTGAAGAGTTCGTAATATCACATTGAATACCAATTGAATTCTTTAGTTTTTCCGCAATTTCTATCACTTTATCTGACTTGTCGATTAAGGCGACTTTAGCCCCTTTTTCAACATACAGTTGAGCAATCGCTAAGCCAATACCAGCAGCCCCCCCTGTAATTAATGCAACCTTACCATCAAGTGAAAAGTTGGTGCTATAGCCACTAAATTTTTTCATTTTAATTCCTTAATATCATGATGTAATATTTGGTATACTGATGAAATAAATATAAGGTTGTCTTAGGGAGACAACAAAATATTAAGCGCAGATTAAATTATTTGGTATTATTAATATAATAGTATCACTGGTTAAATTCTATATTATTCAGCTAAAAAAAAAGAGATATCTCTCAAATTAAATAATTTACTAAATTCTAAATGTACATATGTTCAAAATAATAATTCGAATGAATATTTGTATTTTATTTTACCTGTAAAAATTCGTCTAAAAACGCATTTACGTTCTAATATCTCGTTAAAAGTGTATTTTTCTTCCCCTATAATTTTCCTACTAATTGGCGCATAATATTAGTAGTTATATCTAAATTGATATTAAACAACATCAGCACTGAGTTATCGAGTAAGATGTTAAAATGAATCTCATTTGCACTAAATACTGCACACTTAATTTATAGGTTATTGATAATATGGAAGAAAGTAACTTGCTCTTACAACTTAATAACATTGGCTATCGCATTGAGCAAAAATTAATTCTTGATAATGTGCAGATTAACTTACAAGCAGGCGACTTTAAACTGATTACGGGGCCTTCCGGCTGTGGTAAAAGCACCTTATTAAAAATAATCGCCTCGTTAATTTCACCAACTCAAGGAACCATCAAGTTTCAAGGGAAAGATATCAATACCATCCTCCCAGAAACGTATCGTCAGCTGGTTTCATACTGTACCCAAACGCCTGCTTTGTTTGGGCAGACTGTGTATGACAACCTCGTTTTTCCGTATAAAATCAGAAAATTGTCATTTAACAAAGACAAAGTTATCAGTGATTTGCAGCAGTTTTCTCTACATGCTTCTATTTTAGAAAAAGGAATTAATGAACTTTCTGGGGGAGAAAAACAGCGTGTTTCTCTTATTAGGAACTTACAATTTCTTCCGCAAGTCTTACTATTAGATGAAATCACCAGTGCCCTAGATGAAGAAAACAAAATTATCGTGAATGAATTTATTCATCATTTAGCGATAGATAAAAAAATAGGCGTGTTATGGGTAACCCATGATCAAGATGAAATTGCTCATACTAATGAAATTATTACCCTTCCTGTTCATCATAACGAATCATAGGATATCACTGTGCACCAACCAACTATTTCCAATGAATCATTAACCTTTTCTATCCTGTTAGTCCTAGTGGCTATTTTTATTAGCCATAAAGAAAAACTGTCCCTTGAAAAAGATATTATCTGGAGTACGTGCCGCGCGATTATTCAACTATTGATCGCAGGCTATATTCTAACATACATATTTAGAGTGGATCACGAATTGCTCACGATTGCATTGGTGATGTTTATTTGCGTCAATGCCGCGTGGAACGCTAAGAAAAGAAGTAAATATATTGATAAAATTTATGTTACTGCATTAATTGCCATTACCTCTGGTACATTTCTTACATTGTTAATTCTGATATTAACCAATGCCATCGCGTTTACGCCTATGCAGGTCATTCCTATTACAGGTATGATCGCAGGTAATGCCATGATTGCAGTAGGATTATGCTTTAATAACCTCGGTCAACGGTTTTCAAGCCAGCAACAACAGATTCAAGAAATGTTAAGTTTGGGGGCAACCCCAAAAGTTGCTTCCGCCGCTATTATCCGTGACAGTATTCGTGCATCGTTGATCCCAACGGTGGATTCTGCAAAAACAGTGGGAATTGTTAGCCTTCCGGGGATGATGTCTGGCTTAATTTTTGCTGGAGTCGACCCATTACAAGCCGTTAAATACCAGATTATGGTGACTTTTATGCTGTTAGGCACGGCAAGCCTTTCAACCATATTAGCAGGTTATATGACCTATACAAAATTCTATAACCAACGCCACCAATTATTGGTTACAACACTGAATAAATAATGACCTTTCGCCGCTTATCAGTCAACAACGATAAGCGGCTCTCACTCAATATCACTCTTTAGCCACGCCGACAGGTAATACTTCGATTAACTGTGCTTGGTTATTTTCATTCTCTATCAACTTAAAAATATGGTTTAGCATCGTTGGCACATCTTGTTTGACCATTTCGATATCATTACCTAAAAGTGCAACAAAGGGATCCCAGTCAAAACAGCCTAAATGTGGTTGATGAGCGCCAATGTAGCCTTTTTTACCTAACCAATTAATAACCCCTTCTAATGAAATGGTTGAATTAATAAATAAACCGCATTTCACTATTCTCTGTGGGTCATCATTATTCTGTTCGAAAAACCGTGAAAGCGCTCTTTCCGCCTTTTCTGGTGCATAACCACAGGCCAAAATATTTTCTTGTGGAACTGTAATACCTTTTTCATTATGCGCATCAATAAACCCACGAATACGTTCACGCGTGTTATGGTCATGTTCACGACCACCAATAAAAATTAAGGCTTCATTTGTTGATAATTGAGACGTATTTTTGTCTAAAATGCGTTGAGTTAAATTTTTTGCACCAATATAGTTGTCTGAAATAACCGAAGGCGCCAACGAGCCTGGTAAGTCTAAATTCAAGGTTGAAACCCCCGAAGCTTGGCAAAGTTCGGTGATTTTATCTGGATTGGTTGCACCCGTTGAAATCAACCAATCCACTTGATAAGAGATCATTGCGCGCGCCGCTTCTATTTCTAACTCAGGGTCACGTCGCGTGCAGGTAATGATTGGGAACAAGCCTCTTTCACGCGCCATTTCTTCAAAATGTTCGACAATAGAGCCAAAGTAGCGGTTGTCATATTTCGGGACTAACATGCCGATTATTTTCGATTTATTACTGCGCAACAAGCTGGCTTGCTTATTGACCGCATAATTTTGTTCTTCGGCGATGCGGATCACTTTTTCAGCAAGCTGTGCGCTAATTCGCCTTTTTTGCCAATTACCATTAAGTATTGCACTCACTGCACTCGCTGAAACCCCGGCTAATTCAGCAAGGTCATAGATCGTTGTTTTCTTATTTTGTCTGATCTTTGTCACAGATTCTCATCTCCATTTTTTACTAGCTTGACACCAAAGTCGAAAAGTCGCAATACTGCTACATCGATTGAGCAACATTGAAATTGATGACACATGAGTTGATATACTGCAAAATAAAGACTATCAACCATCCCATGTAGCCACCTATCCATCCCTGTGACTCATTGCTGTTTCATTAATTTCAGGCGCTTTTTATTCTTACATTTCGCTAAAATATCCGATTGGAGTAAATTATGGCCATTTCTATTGAGAACAAAGTCGCAGCAATTACCGGAGCTGCTTCCGGTATCGGTCTTGAATGTGCCCGCACACTCATCAAAGCAGGTGCAAAAGTCGTTTTAATTGACCGTGCAGAAGAGCGATTAAACCAGCTTGTTGAAGAATTAGGTGAAAACGCGATCCCGTTAGTTGTCGACTTAATGAAACCAGAACAAGTTGATGGCATGTTAGATGCCATCTTACAAAAAGCTGGCCGTTTAGATATTTTCCATGCTAATGCCGGTGCCTATATTGGTGGCCCTGTTGCTGAGGGTGACCCTGATGTGTGGGATAATGTCTTAAATTTAAACATTAATGCCGCTTTCCGCTGTGTTCGCACGGTGTTACCTCATTTTATTGCCCAAAAATCCGGTGATGTATTATTCACCAGCTCAATTGCGGGTGTTGTCCCTGTGATCTGGGAACCGATTTACACCGCATCAAAATTTGCTGTCCAAGCCTTCGTCCATTCCACACGCCGTCAGGTTTCGGAACATGGTGTCCGTGTTGGTGCAGTATTACCCGGCCCAGTGGTTACTGCATTACTTGATGATTGGCCGAAAGAAAAAATGGAAGAAGCCTTAGCAAATGGTAGCTTAATGCAACCGATTGAAGTCGCTGAAGCGGTATTATTTATGTTAACCCGCCCACGCAATGTCACTATTCGTGACCTTGTTATTGTACCGAACAGTGTTGATCTCTAACTTGTCATCTCGCAATTCATTGCAGTTAGCACCTTGGAGGAAAAATGAATAATTCACATGCACAAATAAAAAATAACGATAAAGTCGTTATTGGTATCGATGTCGGCACAGGCAGTGCTCGCGCAGGTGTCTTTGATATGTCTGGCAAGATGTTAGCGTCTGCCAAGCGTGATATTACATTGTTTCGTGATAACGCCAATTTTGCAGAGCAATCAAGTAACGAAATTTGGGAAGCGGTTTGTTATAGTGTCAAACAAGCGATGGCATTATCAAAAGCACAACCACAACAAGTGGCGGGTATTGGCTTTGATGCAACCTGCTCACTGGTTGTCATTGGAGCAGATAAACAGCCGATTACGATTAGCCCATCAAATGATCCTGAACGCAATATTATTGTGTGGATGGATCACCGTGCAACTGAACAAGCAGAACGGATTAATCAATTAAAACACCCTGTTTTAAACTATGTTGGCGGTAAAATTTCGCCTGAAATGGAAACGCCTAAAATTCTATGGCTAAAAGAAAATTTACGTCAATCCTATGATAATGCATGGCAATTTTTTGATTTAGCCGATTTTTTGACATGGAAATCAACTGATTCTTTAGCTCGTTCAACTTGCACTGTCACCTGCAAGTGGACATATCTTGCCCATGAAAAACGTTGGGATGCGAGCTACTTTCAACAGATTGGCTTATCTGAATTAGCAGATGAAAATTTCGCACGTATTGGTCAACTTATTGTGGAACCTGGAACGCCGTGTGGTGAAGGCTTAACTGAAGCCGCGGCCCAACAAATGGGCTTACTAGCAGGAACTCCTGTCGCCGCTGGTATGATAGATGCTCACGCTGGTGGTATTGGTACTGTTGGCGTTAATGGCGATGCAACCGCCAATATAGCATATGTATTTGGTACGTCTTCATGCACAATGACAACCACCAAAGAGCCCATCTTTATACCGGGGGTATGGGGGCCTTACTTTAGTGCAATGGTACCCGGCATGTGGCTAAATGAAGGTGGACAAAGTGCGGCTGGCGCTGCAATTGACCAGCTACTTTCTTTGCACCCCGCTTCAGCACAAGCAGAACTCACGGCAAAAGAACAAGGTAAACCTTTGCCTGTTATGTTAGCGGATTTAGTATTAGAAAAAGCATCTTCACCATCACAGTCTGTTGAACTAGCTGAAAAAATACACGTGGTTCCTGAGTTTTTAGGGAATCGAGCACCTTTTGCTGACCCTCATGCCAGAGCCGTCATCGCTGGTTTAACCATGGATAACAGCCTAGAAAATTTACTTTCTTTCTATGTTGCTGGTGTGTGTGGGATCGGCTATGGATTACGACAAATCATTGAAGCACAGGCAAAATCTGGCGCTGAGATTGACAATATTGCTATCAGTGGCGGTGCAGGCCAACACCCATTAATCCGCCAGCTACTTGCTGATGCGTGTGGCGTCCCAGTGATTTCAACACAAGCCAGTGAGCCCGTATTGCTTGGCTCTGCTATCCTTGGTGCAGTTGCAGGGAAAGCCTGTGCGGATGTCGCGCAAGCCATGGACCAATTTAGTGCGATTGACTTAACCTACCAAGCCAATAAAGCTTATAAAAGTCGCCATGATACAAGATTCGCCTCTTTCTTGCATTTGCAGCAATGTGCTAGAGAATTAAAAGGTTAATCACGTTGATACAAGACTCAGGTAATATTTAAACTAAAGAAAGCCGTAAATCGGCTTTCTTTATTAGAATTCGTTTTGCTTATCGAGTTTTATTTAATAGAAAAACCTGTGTTATAACTCACTTTTAGAAACAATATCTTGTCCATAGCGAATCGACCATTTCCTTTGGTACCAAATCGTAATCACCTTCAACCATTGGAATAGACAAGGAAACCTTTCCTTGTTTATCACTGTATGCTTTCACTATAAATTTTTTATAGCCTTCTAACCTTGCATTCTTAATTCGAAACACTTCGCCACATACATAACCTAAATCCCCTTTATCCGTAGTTTGGCGAATAAAATTATATTTCACATTTTTAAATGCAGCAGATTCTGGGTAAGATAAATAGTCTTCAACACTACTCTTTGCCAATTTCACAAGATCAGGTGTAGGGGCGTAGTTCAATGTTACGCCTAAAATAAAAGAACCCCCGGTTAACAACAAAATTGTGAGCAACTTTATGATATTCATATTCTTAAGCTCTCATTTACTCAATAACATACCAATTGACCAAAATGACCTAATAGTCCAGCCCAAAAATAGACCTAAGTAATTACCCTTGGTTGGTTGTAAGTAAATAATAATTATTTTAATAATTGCTAGCCCTATCTATATAAGAATACCTTATAAGACAGCTTATTTATCTCTAATTACCATAACCAATAACCACCACTAACAGAGAAAAAATACAATTAAATTTATATAGTCATCCTTATTTACCCTTCATTTCACTCACTGAGTGAGTAAACATGTCAATATTAAACCAAGAATATAAATAGTACTTAAAACATTAACTGTTTCAATTTTAATTTTTAAACTAAAAAATTTTTTTCCACTAAAAACCGAAAACAATAATAAGATTTAATTGTTCATCATAACTTAACAAAAAAAAACAAAAACATGTAATAAAACAATTCAATTTAATAATAATCATGTCTAAATATTATTTAACTCATTTGATGCACGTTTTAACTCAATTTAGGCGTAAATTTAAATTAATTAATAATATATTCCTTATTTTAAAATAATTCCTCATTCGACTACTTCAACTCAACCAAACAAGAAAATACTTAAAATTCAATTCAATATAAAAAACATTGATTTATATTATATCTCCCCTCTCCCTTTTAACGTGCGATTATCTTGTGTCTCTTTTTTTAGAGAAAATTAACCAAATCACAGTTTTAACTTAAGCACAATAAACCGCAATCACTTGATTAATAAGATTAAAATTAAATCCAATTTAATTAACAGAATGTTTGTTTTTTGATAAAAAAAGGTTAACGACAGTCACCTAACACAAAAAACATTAGAATATTTAACAATATCTATATAGTAATTTGTCATTAGATTTCTCTATATACCTACTTTTATCCAATTTTCGATATATCCAACCAATGCAAATTACGGATTATTCCTAGGGAAAATTACTTCTTTTAGCCAATATATAAAATTATCCGACTAAATTTGACAAAATAATTTTTCCATCTCATGTAGCATTGCTTCCCAAAGAAAAGGGTAAACCATGACAAATATTCAATTACTATTACTTGCAACTAATAACATCAAAAATAACACCGAGTTAAGCCACTCTCAGGAATCTTATGTATACCAATTTTACTATACTAATATCGTCGGTCATTTCGATAGCATACAAAGTTTTCTTACCGTTTTTAAACAGCAAATGAGTGCGACATTAGATACATCACAACAATTGACTGAACAGCACCAAAAAATATATTCAACAGTTGAGTATTATTTAGGCATAGCTGAAAAACGCTATATTGAAAGGAAAAAAATACTAGCCAATTAACTTATCATTACAGTTGGAAAGGCCTTCAAACTAAATGAGGCCTTTTATCAAAAATTTTTCTGTTAAGTGTTTATTGCTCTTGTAGCTCTAATTCCGCAATTATAGGTAGGTGGTCACTAACATTAGATCATTGAAACTCTTTACTATCCGTTGGAATTTCCATTTTTTTCACATCCCAAACTTGGCCTTTAAATGTAAAAATATGGTCAATATCAATGGCTGGGTTCACAGCTGGCCAACTACGATAATCAACACCTTTTAACTCAACTGGGTTCCACATATAACGAATTTCTTGGATAGGCTGTTCATTAGCTGTTGAATTAAAATCTCCCGCTAATATTTTTATTGAGGCTGCAATATTATCAAATCCCGTATCCGTATCCCCAATACTCGCATCTAAAATATGACGAACCTGCCCAATGCGAATGGTTGGATCTTTCTGCCAATCAAGGTGTGTACCCATTACAATAATTGGCGTATCGAAGCCTGGTTTTGATATCTGAGATATTAATACAACACGTTGCTCTGCATCACCAGAGGGTAAATTAATCACTTTAGATTTATCGATTTTATATTTCGATAAAATTCCGACACCATATTGCCCCCCATCAAAATCCAAAGCCTTACCAAAAACAAAATCCATCTTATTGGCTTTAGCTATTTCTTCTAGCTGGTGAACTTTTTTACTGCGGGTTGTTTTGTTATCAACTTCAGTTAAAACAATCACATCTGCATCTATTTTTGCAATCGCTGTATTCAGTCCATCAAAATTACTGACATCTGATGCCAACTCATTTTTACCAATGTTATAAGTGGCTACTTTAATGGTAGGTTTGTCTGAAATATAAACTTTATTCGGTGTTCCCCCGTCCTGCACCTTCAGAATTTCAGAACCCGTCATCGTTGCCATTGCACCACAAGAAACTAAAATTGCGCCAGAAATAGCTATTTTCAGTAATTTCATTATTTTCCCCTGTTAATGTCCAATATGACAAAATAATGCAAGTATCAAATGAAATTCTAGCTAACCTGAATTCATCAACTTGCAGTTTTCATACATTAACAGAGAATAAAAAAGATATAGTGACCAAACCGACAATCTTATTTTGAGAGAAAAAAAAACCATTTTTAACCATCAAAGTAGTGAGTTACCACACCATTAGGCGCTAAAGATAAGCAAAATATTCAAAAAAAATGTGACCAATATAAAAATTAAATTTTATGCACTTTGTCTTGCTTCAAATTTATAAGGGAAAACAACACCTTCTTTACGTTCGATAAAATCACAATCGGCATCAGCAAGCCATTTTTGTAATCTTTTCGCTGTCTCTCGAGCCATTTTACTGTAATCAATCCGTACTGAAGTCAGTGATGGATGGATATGATCACAATTAGAAGAACCTTCGACGCAAGCAATCGCTAACATTTTAGGTATCTGAATTAAACGCCTCTGGCACTCAAAAATGACACCAAGTGCAATCATTTCATGGCTACAAATCACAGCTTCGAGTTCTGGTTGACGGGTCAACATCTCACTAATTGCCTGACGACCAAAATCCATCGTTGCCACATACGGAGTTGTAATACTTTGGTCTGCACTTTGGTTATACGTCAGCATCGCTCGGTTCCAGCCACTGAGTTGCTGACTTTGCATTTTGCTGTCCATTTGAGCACCAATATAGCCTATCTTCTTATATCCTTTTTGTAACATATAGTTGGTTAAAAAGCTGACAGCATCTCCAACATTGCTTTTGATGTTCAACGTGACTGGATGATTGGACTCCCCTGCAACACTGACAACTGGAATATCTAAATTTTTTAGATAATTAAGCACATTTTCTGAATTTATCGCCCCAAAAATGATCAAGGCAGCCGGGGTGCTCTGCAACAGTGTCGATAAGACTTCAGACTCTTTTTTCTGCTGGTAATCATGACTACCAATAACAACTTGATAACTATTTTTGTTCAGAGCTTCCTGTAAAGATTGCAGAAAAACTGAACTAGCATGATCACGCAAAGACGGAATTAAAACAGCAACTGTACGGCTTTGACCTGAAGCTAAAATACCTGCCGCAGAATTAGGTATATAACCAAGCTCTTCAACTGCAGCATTAATTTTTTCTCGTAGCTTATCAGATACTAATTCAGGTGTACGCAAAGCCCTAGATACCGTCATGGATCCAACACCTGCGTATTTTGCGACATCCTGCAATGTGACTCGCCCTGTATTTTTTCTTTTTCGTAATTTTTGCATGTAATACTTTTACTTAGCCTAAGCTGATTATTAACCCTAAGATACGCGGATCTTTGGTAACCATTGTCCCTGTATTTTTACTTTTTATCGTTTTTTCAATTAAATACACTAAAAGATAGCCAATATCATTATATTAGATCTAAAAAACAGTAAAAAACGCCAACTCAATTAACTTACCACAGGTTGAATTTGTTAATCAGCCGACAAGTGTACTCATTTCATATTTGTTCGCTATATTTTCTCAAAATGATAGCGCTATCACGAAAATGAAAGATTCAACTAGATAGCGCTACCATAGAGCACTACTATTCATTCAACCATTACAAAGATAATAATTTCACTCTACCAGGAGCAACCCAATGCTAACGACATTACTGGCCCCTAGCGTCATTCAAGTTGTTGACAGTGCCAGTGATTGGCAAGAAGCGATAAAAATCGCCTGTAATCCATTAATTAATAATAAATTCATCGAACCGAGATATATTGATGCAATAATTCAATCACACGAAAAAATCGGCCCTTATTATGTATTAGGCCCCGGTATTGCCATGCCTCACGCGCGCCCAGAAGACGGAGTAAACCAATTATCTCTTGGACTAACCGTTATCAAGCAAGGTGTTGAATTTGGTTCCGAAGGCAATGACCCAATCCGGTTGTTAATTGTATTGGCAGCAACTGATAGCAATAGCCATATTGGTGCTATCGCAAAATTAGCTGAACTATTTGATAACCAAGAAGATGTAGATAACATCATGCAATCAGAAAACGTCGATGACATTCTAAAAATCATCGCTAAATACGAATAAACTCAATATTAAGGTAAACATTATGAAAATTACTGTTGTTTGTGGGAATGGTTTAGGTACCAGTCTGATGATGGAAATGAGCATCAAAAATATCTTGAAAGATTTACAAGTTAGCGCTGATGTTGACCATGTCGATTTAGGATCAGCAAAAGGCACTGTGAGTGACATCTTTGTTGGGACAAGCGATATTGCAGAACAATTAGTTGCACAACAAGTTGGTGGCGAAATCGTTGCTCTCGAAAATATGATTGATAAAGTAGCAATGAAAGAACGCCTGACTGTTGCTTTACAAAAACTTGGTGCAATGTAAGCGGAGGCACTATGTCATTTTTTCGTTTTCTGATGCAGGATGTTTTATCTGAGCCAGCCATTCTTGTGGGTTTAATCGCACTTATTGGTTTGATCGCGCAGAAAAAACCAGTAACTGAATGTATTAAAGGCACCATCAAAACCATCATGGGTTTTGTGATCTTAGGTGCTGGTGCGGGATTAGTTGTCAGCTCGTTAGGTGATTTTTCAGCTATTTTCCAACATGCTTTTGGTATTAATGGTGTGGTACCAAATAACGAAGCTATTGTTTCTATTGCACAAAAAAGCTTCGGCCGTGAAATGGCAATGATTATGTTTTTTGCGATGCTAATCAATATTTTGATTGCTCGTTTAACCCCATGGAAATTTATTTTCCTCACAGGTCATCATACTTTATTCATGTCCATGATGATTGCGGTTATCTTAGCTACTGCAGGAATGGAAGGTACACTGTTAGTGACTGTTGGCTCACTGATTGTTGGTTTTTGTATGGTGTTTTTCCCTGCCATTGCCCACCCTTACATGAAAAAAGTGACGGGTTCAGATGATGTTGCGATTGGCCATTTTTCAACAATTTCGTATGTCCTAGCGGGCTTCATCGGCAGCAAATTCGGTAATAAAGAACATTCAACAGAAGACATGAATGTCCCGAAGAGCCTGCTATTTCTAAGAGATACACCTGTCGCTATCTCTTTCACCATGTTCATTATTTTTATCATCACATGCTTGTTTGCAGGCGGTGACTTCGTTCGTGAAGTCAGTGGTGGTAAGAATTGGTTCATGTTCTCATTAATGCAATCTATTACATTTGCTGCGGGCGTATACATTATTCTGCAAGGTGTGCGTATGGTTATTGCAGAAATCGTCCCTGCATTTAAAGGTATTTCTGACAAATTAGTCCCTAACGCAAAACCTGCTTTAGACTGCCCAGTGGTCTTCCCATATGCACCAAACGCAGTATTAGTCGGATTTTTAAGTAGTTTTGCTGCGGGTGTTTTGGGAATGTTCGTTCTATATGCATTAAATATGACGGTTATTATTCCAGGCGTTGTCCCCCATTTCTTCGTAGGTGCAGCTGCGGGTGTGTTTGGTAACGCAACAGGCGGTCGTCGTGGCGCTATCTTGGGTGCATTCGCTCAAGGACTATTGATTACCTTCCTACCCGTATTCCTGTTACCTGTTCTTGGGGATATTGGTATTGCTAATACTACATTCAGTGACGCTGACTTTGGCGCAATCGGAATTTTATTAGGCATTATCGTCCGCTAAAACAGAACTCCCCATGGCAAATTTGCTAGCGGGGAGTTTTTTTACAGCTACACTACTTTCCCAACCAAACACCATCCCTAAATAAGAATTCCTGTAATAAAATCAAATCATCCGGTGTCACGTGGATCATACCTTCACCAGGAACATCAATTTCAGCAATCATAAATAGCGCCAACGTGGTTAATGACGGCAATATGAGTATCAAGCCATTTTTCCCTTTTGTTCCGCGTATATTGTAGCCATTAAGAGTATTTGAACAGATAGCAAAAAAGATCAGTAAAAACCAAGTGGCATTTGGAATTTGGTGTCGCCAACTTGCCATCGTCTTTTGCTGAGAAAGATAAAGGCCACTAAATGCACTTAATACAGAAGCCACAATTGGGTTTGGTGTTTGACTTGCTTCTTTTACCGCTATTTCCCCACAACTGGCTTTGCTTCTCCAAAGAAGTCATCAACCATTGGTTATTTTCGTCACTGATACCCGACTTAAAAAACTCAATCCGAGCTTCCAATATTGTTGAATAAGCTGTGAGGCTTTACTTCTATCATCTGTACTCAATAGCTGTGCTCGCTGGTATGCTGTACCAATAGCAATAGCTTCATTTTCTTCTGTTTGCTGGCGGTTGTTATAACCATTAATTAAATTGATAACATAACCTCTATCAATAAGCATAATACAAATCAGAATAACCATATAAAATAGAATAAACATGATTTTTATTGCTTTATACCATTTATTTTTCAATACTGATACATAACTAAATATTAATAAGGTTTCAATATGAATATTAAAAAAGTTATATTTGCTTTTTCATTAATTACTTTTGGGGCAGTATCTCAAGCCCAAGTCGTTAATAATAATAACCCTCCAGAATATAGGCATTTTAAAACAGATTACACGACTATGCTCGAACTCGCGAATAAAGAACGCTTACCTTGGAGAGTTTTCTATGAAAGCCCTAGTGAAGGTGCCAATGCCGAATGGTTTGATGCCGTAAAACAGGGAGATTTAGATAAAGTAAAACAGATGGTCGCTAAAGGGCAAGATATCGAAGCCAAAGACACCGGTAGCTTAGACCAAACGGCTCTGGGATGGGCTGCCTTTATTGGCGATGAAGCAATGGTTGATTATCTTATCTCGCAAAATGCGAATCTTTGGGCAACCGATACGGGTGACGTATATAACGTGCTGAAATCAGCAGTACTTGGTAATAATGTCAATGTTGTAAAAAAAGTCCATCAACTGATGAAAGATGAAGTAGATTTGAATAATCAACAAATTGAAAGTGATGGTGAAACATTAGTCATGATAGCCGCAAGTAATAATAGAATGGAAACAGTTAAATATTTATTATCGCAAGGAGCAGATATTAACCGAAGCACAACGACTGATGATGTAACCATGTTTTCTTATGACCAAAGTGCATTAACTTATGCATGTAAGAACAATCTTCCAGAAATGCAAAAATTACTTATTGATAATGGCGCACTAAATCATCGTACCGGTAAACCATCTTGTAATTAATTTATGTGAACATTGGCTGTACCCTCTTAAATTAAATAGCCTGATCCCAGTTCGATATCGAAATCAGGCTATTTAAACAGCGAATAAAAGTGCTAAACTTTATATTTTCACTTAAAGATTAATAAAACTGATTTTAAATGCAGTTATTCTTATTCATTAAAATTACTGGCTATTACGCATATCCATAATCATTTTACCATCGTAGTCTGCACCAACAACAATATTAGGTACCTCACCTTTATATTTATGGGCTTTGATTTGTTCAATTTCTAACTGTTTCCAATTGATCATTTCACGGGTAATAGTACGTTGCAATATCGCATTCGCTTCAGCTTCCTTCTGTGCAGCATACAATTTTGCATCAGCTTCTTGGCGCATAGCAAATGAACTTGCTTGTGCGTTACGCTCTCTAGCGATGGCTTGTTGTTCAGCAGACTCTCTTTCCGCTTCAGCAATAACAACCTTTTTCTGAGCTAATTCACGTTCTTTTTCAGCCTCAGCTTTTGCTTGGTTAATTTGCTCTTGACGCATTTTAGTATTAACTACTTGCTCTTGTACAACTTCAGGCAAAGTAATATCTTGGATCATAATTTCTTTTATTGTATAGCCATAAGGGGAAGCATACCCTTGAATAGCATCACGAATAGATTCTTGTAATTTTCTCTGTGTATCCGCAGTATAAAGATCTTGAGCATTAGCAACATCTTTACCAAATTCTAAAATCGTTGAGATCAGTTTTTGACGTACATATTTATCCAAAGCTTCGCTTTCTGTTCCCCCATTAATACGTAATACAGGCGCTTTCGCACCATCAAACTGAAGCATTACCGTAATATCAACAATAGATTTTAATTTATCTTGCGAAGGTACTCTTAACTCTTTTAGAGATACTCGAATATCTTTTGTTGAATACGTATCAAATGTTGTAAACGGATTAATTGGAAAATGTAAACCTGCATCATAAGCAACTGGGTCGACTTTTCCTAAAAATGTCCCCACCTTAACCGAGCCATCCTGTACAATGGTGTATGAGTTAATACCAACGAGGCCAATAACGAGAAGTAATGCAGCACCGACAACCAATTTAATCATTGATTTAAATTGCATGAGTTAATCCCTATCAAACAGTAGTTAGTCATTATAATAAGCCGTCTATTGTCACTACTTATTTTCTAACTACAAGTCTAATATTCCTAAATTTTAACTGCTCAATAACTGAAAACGTTCAAATTAGCATCGCTTTTCACTTACCTAATGCATACGTAAAAAATACACATGTAATTTTTACATATGCTTATACTTTCATTATGTAATGAGTATTAGTTTTAATAATTATTAAATTCCCTAGTGCAGGCCCGATTAAACCATCTAATTAACTTAACTGATTAGCCCCAGCCTCTTTAATCTCATCACTATAACTATACCAATCAATGGCTTCATTTATTAATGCTTCTGTTGCATCTATAAATTGCTCGGGGTAATCTCTAGATAATTCTTCTAATATTAACGGGATTTCCGTACAGCCCATAACAAATTTATTAACACCTATTGACCTTAATTTATTTATATATGGATAAATAAGCTCTTTTGATTTATTAAAATCACCTGATTTATATGCAATAATACTTTGCATTATTTTATATTGATTTATTTCATCAGGCTCAATACATTCAACTCCATGTAAACTCAGTTTATTTTGATATAATCTTGTCTGAATAGTCGCTGTCGTCGCTAATAAAGCGACTTCTTTCACATTATCTTTAAAAATTTTATTACATGCAGCATTTATAATACTAATAAAATGAACCTGTGTTTCTTTGATTAAATCTTCATACCAAAAATGTGCTGTATTACAGGGCATAATAATACAAGACACTCCCGCACTCTCCAGTATTTTAAGGGATGCTATCATTGCAGGCAGTGGCGATGGGCCGTTATAAATAATATTTTCCGTTCTATCTGGAATATCAGGTATTGACGCAATAATAACAGGTATATGTTCTTGGTCATTTTTTGCATCTGTATGACTAATGAGTTTTGAAAAAGCATCTGCAGTTGCGCTGGGCCCCATTCCCCCTAACATACCTAATATTTTTTTCATAATACCTCCTTCAAATTGATGATATCATGACATAATGTTTTCCTTTCGTAATTGCAGAGTTTCTATAAGTTATGCTAAATTTGCATAGCAAAATTAATAATTATAATCATTAGAGGACGCAATGATCAGTAATCTTGAAATTAAATGGTTGCACGATATTGTTGTACTAGAAGAGTGCCGTAGTTTTACATTGGCGGCAGAAAAAAGAAATATATCTCAATCATCTTTTAGTCGAAGAATTCAGTCCATTGAGTCTTCAGTTGGTTTTGAAATATTCGATAGAAATACTAACCCACTACAACTCACACCGCAGGGAAAAAGCTTTATTGTTTATGCAAGAAATTTACTTGATGATATTTACTTCCAAATAAATAGAATTAAAGGAGTTGATAATGACAAACAGAGGGTAAATATTTCGGCAGCTCATTCACTTTCTGTATTTTTACTTCCTGATTTTATATCTCAGTTCTCTAAAAATATCGACAAAATTTTCTTTGTTGAATCAATAAATGTCGATGAGGCTGTTCATAAGCTAAAAGAAGGCCAAAGCGATTTTATTTTATCATTTTATAATGAAGAGCTGATGTCATCACCATTCTTACATGCAAAAATATTAGATAGTCAATTACACTTAGTCTCTCTATGTGATAAAGAGAAGAAACCAATTTATACTCTTGATGGCTCAATACTGCCCTTAATGAAATACACTGATGAAAGTTATATGGGAAGGCAAGTTAATCAGTTAATGAATAAATCAGCTAACCTCCCCTTTGAGCTCTCATTTGTTTCATCAATGAGTGATGTATTAAAACGTATGGTATTAAATGGCAGTGGTGTTGGCTGGTTGCCTGATTACTCAATTAGAAATGAAATTAAAAAAAATGAACTGGCCATACTCGACCCTAAATTATCAATAAATATGGGAGTTTATATTTACCGTACTGAAGCTCGACTAAATATATCGTCAGAACGCTTTTGGCAATTTATGCGTAATCAAACAACTTAGTGCGTTTCATATTGAATAAAAACCCCTTCTATAACTATTTTTATAAGAAGGGGTATGTTTAACATTAATAACTATAGTATATGCGACTATAGTGTAGATGATACATTATCATTTAGTTCAACTTCTGACTCTAAATTAACCCGCCCTTTTCTTTCTTCTAAACGTGAGATTACGGCCGTAGAAATACTATTTCCAACGACATTTGTTGCCGTTCTTCCCATATCTAGGAATTGGTCAATTGCAAGTAATAATAATATACCTGCTTCAGGCAAACTAAACATCGGTAACGTTGCCGCAACAACAACAATCGAAGCACGAGCCACGCCCGCCATCCCTTTACTCGTTACCATTAAGGTTAAAAGAATAAGAATTTGTTCTGTAATACTCAGGTCAATTCCGTAAGCATTCGCAATAAATAACACGGCAAAAGACTGATACATCATTGAGCCATCAAGGTTAAATGAGTATCCCAGAGGTAATACAAAACTGGTCACCTTTTTAGGTACACCATACTGATTCAAAGCTTCCATTGTTTTTGGATATGCAGACTCACTACTTGCAGTCGCAAATGCGAGTGCAACAGGTTCTCGAATAAGTTTCCCTAAATTGAATACAGATTTTCCTAAGAAAACATAACCAGCAAAGAATAACACCGCCCATAATACCGCTAATGCTACATAAAAAAGCCCTATAAGTTTGCCATAATCATAAAGCAACCCTAAACCTTCAACGGTGACTGCTGAGGCTATTGCGGCGAATACTGCAATTGGCGCGAAACTCATCACATAGTCAGTAATACGGAACATAATACGTGATAAATCTTCGATTAATGTGACGATCGGACTTTTTTTATCTTTGCAAATATATGCGAGAGCTGAGCCAAAGAAAATCGAGAAAACTAATATTTGTAGAATCTCATTATTTGCCATCGCTTCTGTAAAACTTTTCGGGAAAATATGTGTAATAAATGCTTTTAATGTAAATCCAGATGTATTTAAACCACTATCCACAGCAACTGCTGGAACAGTTAAATTTAACCCAACGCCTAGTTGGAATACATTAACAAAAACCATCCCTATTAATAATGAAATTACTGCTGCTGAAATAAACCAAACCATGGCTTTTATAGTAATACTACCCACAGATGAGGAACCACCCATGGAGACAATTCCTGAAACTATTGTCGCAAATACTAATGGTGCTATGATCATCTTAATTAGACGTAAAAAAACATCAGTAATTATATTCATATAAGATGCAATATCTTTTGCTTCCTCTACTGATGCAGCATAATTATGACAACCCCAACCTAATATGATACCTAAAACTATAGCTATCATTATTTGTTTCATAAGTTTATGTCTGTTCATTCGTACCCCTATTTTATTTATCGTTATAGAAATAAACTATAACCCTTTATTGGATGCGACTCTTGAGCCTGAAGCCGATAGTTACATTTTTTTAACTTAAAGAGAAATGCAAATGGGCGAAAAGCCATGCAAAAAATGCATAGCTATTGATTTCATTTAAATACAATAAGATATCATTATTTATCTTAAATATAACTGATTTTAGTCCATGTGTATTTTTTATAAATTACAATGTTTTTTAAACTTCTAATTTATTTAATTATAAATCATCAATACTTATAAAATTCAACTGACAAAAAATAATTAGCACTATAATTAAATTAGAAAAGTTTACTATCAATTATCCTTAACTGATCACAAAGGCTTACGGCCTCTAATTTACTTTTGATATTGGTGAATCCCAATAATAAAAATGGTGATACCTTATTCTTTATCGACCATTCATTCAAAGACTCTATTTTTAGCCCATATTCGTTTGCCAACTTCACATAGTCTCCAGCAGATTTACCATTGACCAACTTAACTAAAATATGCATTCCTCCACTTTGAGGTTGAATTTCAAATATATTAGGCAGTACCTCCGAAATGGCTTCTATAAGAAAATATTTCCGTTGACGATATAAATTACGCATCTTTCGTAAATGTCGTAAAAAATGCCCATCATTAATAAACTGGCTAGTGGCTTGCTGTTGCCATACTGAGCATTGATTACCTAAAATATTCGCAGTAGACTTAAAGCGCTCAATCGCAGATGGTGGAACCACAATATAAGAGAGACGTAAGGCAGGAAATAATGTTTTACTAAATGTGCCACAATAAACAACACGTTCTTGGCTATCTAAGCTCTTTAATGCGGGCAAAGGTCTTCCTTGATAATGAAATTCACCATCATAGTCATCTTCAATAATCCAGCTACCTTGTTTATGCGCCCACTCAAGTAATGACAACCTTCTTTCTAATGACAAAACAGCATTTGTTGGGCTTTGATGTCTCGGTGTAACCAGCGCAAAATTTGCGCTGGGGGCTTATTGATTGCAAAAATGCATTGGATAAAAGCGGGTTAGGCAAAGAACTAATAGAGCTTGTTTATTTAAGAGTTTCACAAATCAATGGCTGTGCATTTTGTCTAGATATGCATGCAAGCTCATTACGTTCAAATGGTGTCAGTAACAAAAAAATTGATACTCTCGCTGGCTGGCAGGTTAGTCATCATTTTAATTCATTAGAGCGCGCTACATTAGCTTGGACCGAAGCTGTCGTTAATATAGCTACCAGTGGTACATCAGATGCTCTCTTTAATGAATTAAAACACCATTTTTCTGATGAACAAATTTCTGATTTAACTATCGCTATTGGTTTAATGAGTGCCTTTAACCGTATAGCAATAGCATTGAGACAATAGTAAAAATTAATCTAAAAAAAGCCTGTTACCTTTATGGTAACAAGCTTATAAAGTCTATTTTTAACGCTATTTTTCTTCATCACGTAATGTTAAAACTTCGTATCCATCTTTAGTGACTAATACCGTATGTTCGGATTGAGCTGATAATTTTTTATCTCTCGTTACGACCGTCCAGCCATCTTTCTTTGTTTTTATTTTCATCCCACCTTGGTTAATCATTGGCTCTATCGTAAATGTCATCCCTTCTTTTAATTCAACCCCTTTCCCTCGTACTCCATAATGAAGAACTTGCGGATCTTCATGCATTTCACGGCCAATACCATGCCCACAATATTCGCGCACAACACTATAACCTTTAGATTCCGCATAATGTTGAATAGCAGAACCAATATCACCTAGCGTTGCGCCTGGTTTAACTTGCTTTATGCCTTCCCACATAGCAGCATAAGTATCTTTGACCAATTTACGTGCCAGTGGTGAAGCTTCAGGCATCACATACATTTTACTTGAATCAGCAATAAAACCATTTTTCTCTAGCGTAATGTCAACATTAATGATGTCTTTTACTTTTAAAATTTCATCTGTTTTTGGAACACCATGGCAAACGACTTCATTCAACGATGTATTCAAAACATATTGGTAGCCATATTGGCCTTTACTCGCAGGCCTTGCTTGTAATTCATTAATGATATAGTTTTCAACTTTATCATTAATCTCCATTGTAGAAATACCCGGTACAATAAATGAATCCAACATCTTAAAAACACTAGCTAAAAGTCGTCCAGACTCACGCATTAGTTCAATTTCTTCTGCTGTTTTAATTGTAATATTATTCATGAACCTTTCCTTTTAATTCAATTGACTCTTTCTCTAACATTTCATTGATTAACATAGTAAATGTCTTATTCGGGTTTAGTTCAGCTTGCATACCAATTTTAATCCAAAATTCTGCCTGTGAATTAATCGAACGGGACATAACCTGGCTCGCATGGCGTAGATAATCATGCAGTTCATCTGAAATTTTTACGATCCCCAAAGCAACCTCAACAATATGATATGTATACAAACCATGTATAGATCATATAACAGGAAGAAGATGATTCAAAGCACTCAAGTTTTGCATAGCACAAAGCGCATGAAAAGCAGCCTATAGATATCACCATTAAGTTTCTTAAGTTAAATCCGCTGTCAAAGTATTTATGTTGTTGATCCGCTATGATGAAACCCGAGGCGTGTAATTCCTATGTGTCAGTTAACATTATTTTGATTGACTCAGCCATCTACTGATTTAACAACCCTACTCTTTATAAACTAACGACCCGATTACTACATGAACTCAATAAATAAAAGCTGGAGAAAAACATGTATAATAAAATTTTAGTTCCTATTGATATAACAGAAAAAAGCTTATCACATTTAGTTATGACTCATATTCAATACCTTGCAGAATATGAAAAAGCACATATTCATTTTTTAGCAATTATCCCTACTATCCCTTTCTATACCACAATGGGATTTGGTTTTGCTGAAAAAGCGGATAGTGAACAAGATAACGTTACAAGGCAACTCGCGGAGATTATTAAAGAATTTAATCTTTCAAGTGATAAGTACAGCGCACAAGTTTTAATGGGAACACCAAGAGATGAAATTTTACGTGTTGCTGAAGAAATTTCTGCAGATTTAATCGTTATTGGCTCAAAGCGCCCTGGCATGTCCACATACTTTTTAGGTTCGACAGCATCAATGGTTATTCAAAATTCAAAAATTTCTGTTTTGACTGTGCGATAGGCGTTATCAATTATGATAATCTAGGTAGCCTATTGTTCGGTTACCTTTTTTTTCGTGTTAATCTTATATATAAGTGTTAATCACGTAATTAGACTATATATTGATATTACAGATTTATTTTTCACTCAAGGAATGTAATGAAAAAATACTTACTTTGGATCAGTATTAGCATCAATATTATTCTAGCTGTCGCTTTAATTATCGCTATTACCTCATTTTTTAACATGAAAAACCAGGTAATGACTATAGTTGAGCAAGTAAAGTCAGGGAAGTATGTCGAGCAAATACAGCAGCAAACGAAACAGCTTATTCCAAATTCTCTTAATGAGCTAAAAACTTTAAAAATGGATGGCGACTCATGTGACCAGTTTTATCAAAAAGTCGATGGAGTTATTGAATACTTACATAATAATCCAGAGATTATTGGAGCGCAAACCTACACCGAACAGTTATCTTCAGTAAAAATGGCCATTGATAAAACGCCGACTGTTTTAAAAGACAAAGCTTGCAAGAGCGGAATTTCAAGTATTAATTATATCATTGATACACTACAACCCGATGAGCCATAATTGGCTCATTTATTAATAATATTAGAATGTTCAACATCCAACCAGCAGATAAACTGGACTAAATGTTCCAAGAATTGCACATCAACAAAAGGCTGTAAACTTTGACATAAAAAATAATTTATTTCATTTTTTCGTTCTGGATAACGTTGAACGAATTTTTGTGCATATTCAGATAATGTATCTGGCCAGTCATTATCATTTTTCCAACGTAAAATATCAGTCGAACGAATGAGCTTTCTCGATGCCGCCCGATATAATAACTTTAACTCAGCATCATCATTACAATTATTGATTTGGTCGATATAAGCATTAAGCACATCAACAAAATCACCATTAACGGCTTCGGCTATTGCTCGTGAAGGGGTAAATTGGTTAAAACATGTTGCTAAATCATCCCCATAAATGCAACGGCAGTGATGCTTAATCCAATACCCCCAACTATATAAATTAGCCTCACTCATCACATCCGTAATGATACCAATATCAAAATCAATTTTGCTGACTTCGGTGTGCTTAATCATTAATTGAATTTGTAATTCATTAAGTTTGGTAGCCTCTAATTGAGTAAGACCATCACACAGTATAATACACAGGTCTAAATCTGATTGTTGTGGCTTTGCACAGCCTTTTGCCACACTGCCATACACATAAACGCTATGGAGTTTTTCTTTTAATATGCACCTAAGCCAATTAATAGATTCTGTTATTATTAACTTAAATTCCGATTGAAACGGTTTCTCTTCAAGAACAGGAATATACTCATAATCGTTTAACTTCATAACCTGCTAACTCTCAAGGATAAGTGTTTCAGTTTGTACTAACCATTCGTAATAGCCAATAACCTCTCGACCATTTAACCAACGAGACAGCATATCTAATATTAACATTACACTGACTTCTTGCTTTTCTTTCTGTGAATGGTTGTTTGGTAAATAGTGAATTCTTTGCGCATAACACTTATCTGGTGTTGATAATACAACGTTTAAATATTGCTCATGATATTCACCAACGACTAAAGCAATAGATAACGGATGATTAGCCGCTATTTTTTGAGCTCTTTGCACAAGGGTTTCTAATGTTTGTCCCGCATCAAGTGATAGGATTTGGCTGGAAGACATGACTATTCCTGTAGAATTTAATGTCCAACTTAACAACCCTGCACTAAATTGTTCACTAACGACTACGTGTAATTTCTTTTCTTTTAGGGATTTTCCAATTTTTTGAGCTAAACCTTCAGTACCTTCAAATATCAAATTATCCCCTACTCCTTGCTTCACGAGTTGCCACCCCCTCTCCATCAACTCTTTTTGTGACGCAGGGCCTGTTAATTTTAATTCAATAATAGGCATTGAAGAACGGTAACCTAAAACACAATTTTCAGGTAAAGGTAAGCTATCAAATTGCTTCGCAAGACTACTTTCGCTGCGGCCAAAACTCGTTAGGCGTAAACAAATTGGCGGCTCTGGCAAAGTAAAACGTGCACGTAACCTAGGCAAAATTTGGTCATTTACCATGACTTTGAACTCAGAAGGAACCCCTGGAGTAAAAAAAATCAGACAATCATTCAAAACTAAGGAAAAGCCACAAGCCGTCCCTACAGGGTTATCAATTAATTCAGCATTGGCGGGAAGTAGTGCTTGTTTGCGATTTGTTTCAGGCATAACTCGCCCTCTAGCAATAAAATAACGCTCCATAACTTCAATCCACTGCAAATGCTCAACTAATGGAACTCCCGCAGCTTTAGCCGCAGCCAAAGCACTTAAATCATCACTCGTTGGCCCAAGTCCGCCATTTACTATCAGAACATCTGCAGACAAACTACGTTCAAGAAAAGTAGCGACTAAGCTTTCTAAATTATCGCCAACAGTGGTTCGCTTACTCAAAGAGAGACCTTGTTGAAAAAAACAGTCTGCCAACCAAGCTGCATTTGTATCAATTATTTGTCCGTGCAAAACTTCATCACCGGTACTCAACATTTCAACAACTAACATTCATGACTCCCTGATTATACAAATCGCATTAACTTACTAAACTACCTTATTATCAAGATGACTAACATCAATATTTATTCACTTACCACGCCCTAAAAATCGTTTATAGCTTATTAAAATAAGTAGTTTAGGATGATTCTCACAATATACAGTCATAAAAAGGCTATAGTTTTATATGCAATTGAATCCATTATTTTTTTTACAGCAATAATAGGTGCTACATGTTCAAGCTAAAACCAATTAAATCTATTGCATTACTTTCTTTAGTTTTATTTGTTTCTGGATGTCAACTTGGAAGCTTAACAAATTCCAATTCAAACTCAGATTCGAAATTTGGGGAGTTAAGTGAATTAAAAAAGATAGAGTTTCCGACCATAGAGGCTCCGAAAGGCCTTTCTGAAGGAGCATTTGAGACTGAGTTCGATAATGGTCAGCCAAAATTTAAAACATGGGTATCTAAAGGATGCTTTGATAAATATATCAAGACCTACTATGAAAATGGCAAGCCTGAATCCCAAATTCAACTTAAAAATTGTAATGTAAATGGAACTATCCGTAACTACCATGAAAGTGGCCGTATCGATACCGAATTCACTGCGCTACAAGGTAAACTATCGGGACCATTTAAAATTTATCACGACACTCCGAGTAATAAACCAAACATTACTGGTACATTTAAAAATGGCGATCTCGTTGGCACAGTCACCGAATTTGATGAAAATGGAACTGTTATTTCTAAAGCCGTGATCCGTGATGGTGAAATTATCGTATTACAATAATTCAGCTAACAAGACAAAAACATGTGATTTACAAAGATAGTTAAAAATAGAAACCCGCAAATAGCGGGTCTCTAAGAAATTTAAAATCGTGCTTAATATGACTAAATCAGCTCTTTCACTTCAAAATTTACTTCACCGCTGAGATCTGCATCATAATCGACACCATTTAAGCCGAAGCCAAACAAACGGAGAAACTCAGCTTTATAACCTTGGTAATCCGTTAGCTCATTGATGTTATTATCATTCAGCTGCTGCCAAATTTCACGACACGTATTTTGTACGTCATCACGCAATTCCCAATCATCTAAGCGTAGACGATGTTTTTCATCAGTATCTGGTACTGAGCCATTGAATAATTTAGTGGCAAATAAGCGCTGAATTTGTTCAATACAACCTTCATGGATCCCTTTCTCTTTCATAATTTTAAATACAATAGAGATATATAAAGGCATCACCGGAATTGCAGAAGAGGCTTGAGTTACGACGGATTTTAATACCGCAACATAAGCGGCTCCACCCTTAGCTTGCAATTTTTGGTTGATTGCATAAGCCGCACGGTCCAAATCTTCTTTCGCTTTACCTAATGTACCATGCCAATAAATTGGCCATGTTAAGTCCGTACCAATATAAGAATAAGCTACAGATTGTGCATTATCGGCTAAAACACCGGCTTCATCTAATGCGTTCATCCACAGCTCCCAGTCTTGGCCGCCCATGACTTTTACTGTATCTGCAATTTCTTGTTCGTTTGCGGGTTCAACAACAGCTTCAATCAGCACATCTTTGTTGGTATCCAACGCAACAGATTTATACGGCTCGCCAATAGGTTTCAAGGCCGAGCGTACAATTTCGCCAGTTTCAGGCATTTTACGCACTGGAGAGGCCAGTGAATAAACAACTAAATCAATTTGGCCTAAATCTTGTTTAATTAAATCAATAACGGTTTGACGACATTCATCAGAAAAAGCATCACCATTAATGCTTTTTGCATACAGGCCTTCTTCTTTTGCTGCCTTGTCAAAACCTGCAGAATTGTACCAACCCGCAGAGCCTGTTTTACCTTCACTGCCTGGCTTTTCAAAAAATACACCGATGGTAGCCGCACCACTGCCAAATGCAGCATTGATACGAGAGGCAAGACCGTAACCGGTGGATGCACCAATAACTAAAACTTTCTTAGGGCCATTTTTCAGTTCGCCACGTGATTTCACGTAGGCAATTTGCTCACGCACATTGGCTTCACAGCCTGCTGGGTGAGCTGTAGTGCAGATAAAACCACGAATTTTAGGTTTGATAATCATAGTATTTTTTCTTGGTAGCTAACAATCAGGCTCTAATATACCTGATATTATCCATTTACTTAAGACAGTGTGACAATAAATAAGGAGAACAGACCAGTTTATTGATGATTTTCCCATTAATTGCTCATTTAAAATCATTAATAGCTTCAATAACACGTCGTCATGAATCTAATTATCGATTCAAGTTAATTATTTTTCCTCTGGGCTGATTGCCTAACAAAGCCAAGAGCGCATCTAGAGACAAAACAATAGATGAAAACGCATTGCCAAATGAAAGAACAAATAGCATTAACGAGTGTAAAGCAGCTTAATAGCTGCTTATTGTGGCTTAGTTGGTATTAAATTATGGATAACCATCACTGAGTAAACAATGTCTTTTCTATCGTGAATTTTGCGAAAATGGGCATTACTAACAATACCGACCATAATCTGCATGCCATCTTTTTCATAGACTCGCTTAAATGGCGTTGTTTCGTCATCCGATATCTTATCTAAGAAATAAACATCCCGTTTATAGCGTTCGATTGTTTGCTTTGGTAAACCATAAACTTCAAACATTTTCTGGTTAATTGCATCATACTCAGCCAAAATGACTGATTGGTCTCGACTCACTTTTCCTTGGGAAGAAACTAGCATTAACGTATTTTTTTCCCGGGAAAACATCAATAAAAACAGCTTATTTGCTATTTGAGGGGAGTCCGTTGATGAACATAATGCACCTCCCTCTTGGAATTCAGTACATTGTAATTCTTTTAAATGCAATTTACGTATCTGTTCGGGGGTTTGCCCCCACCTAAAACCATAAGGGGCATCCAGTTTTTTCGTTGTACAACCAGACACAAGTACGAGTATTAACGTAAACAAAAGTCCTTTTATCATCACTTCTCAAATTCCAATTAAGTCATCTAATTTGATACTATCAAAAACGAATAATTAATCAAAAAATTAACTTTTCTATCATCACATTAAATGACTCGATTGATTTCTGCATAATTAACTACTCTTTTTATTTTCCTGTTGCTTAACCTCTGCCATAGCAATTTCCTTCAACCAGTCAGCCAATAAAGGTTTTGTTTTTACTGTATCTAATAATGCTCGTTCATGTTTAGTTAATCGTACAACTACAACTTCAGTTTTCATGTTAGACATAGCCCGTTCCTCTTCAAGAACCAGAATAGTGACATAAAACACTAACGGAACGGTCTGACTTACGGTTTTTTACACGAATTACGCGTTAATTGACATAATAAAAAAACGTTTTGCTTTTTAATAAGCCATTGAATAAAAATAAGAAATACTACTAGGAATTGACATTAATTGAGCGGATACAAAACACTTTAAGGAAATTAGACACAAAAAAACCACCTTTAGGTGGCTAATTGCTAATTTCAAATCATAGCTGATTGGAAATTTAGATGGTGCCCAGGGCGGGACTTGAACCCGCACAGCCTAAAGGCCGAGGGATTTTAAATCCCTTGTGTCTACCGATTTCACCACCTGGGCTAAATTGTCTTTCTCTAAAATTTGGGCAAATTATTAACTTACCCAGCTAACCCATGCATTCTATAAAATACACTTTGATTAGCAAACTTAAACACTTAATAGCGTTTAATTACTTCAAATTGGTGCCCAGGGCGGGACTTGAACCCGCACAGCCTAAAGGCCGAGGGATTTTAAATCCCTTGTGTCTACCGATTTCACCACCTGGGCTAAATTTGGAGGCGCGTCCCGGAGTCGAACCGAGCTACACGGATTTGCAATCCGGTGCATAACCGCTTTGCTAACGCGCCTTGTCCGAATTTCTTTCGAAATTTGGAGCGGGAAACGAGACTCGAACTCGCGACCCCGACCTTGGCAAGGTCGTGCTCTACCAACTGAGCTATTCCCGCATTAAGCTTCACTTTTCAGCTTATGCTTTCAAACTGGCTGATTTACTTATTTATTTTCGTAAACCATGTTGCCGTTCGATGCGTTGCATTCTACTGATTTCACCTATCGAGTCAATACAAATATTGAAATAATTGGATCGTTCGCTGTTTTTTCAATCATTTCGATCACGCTTCGCTCAAATCGCCCCATGCTGCCTTTAAATATTGGAACATTGACCAAAATGTTAAGATAGCCGCAACATACATTAGTGCAATTGAAAGGTTTTCAATTAATGGTGTTGGACGCCACAATAAACCGACTAATGACATCATTTGAGCCGTTGTTTTAAATTTACCAATCCAAGAAACCGCCACACTGCTGCGTTTACCTATCTCTGCCATCCATTCACGTAAAGACGAAATAATGATTTCACGTGCAATCATAGTTGCTGCAGGTAACGTTACATACCAAACATCATAACTTTCTGTGACTAACACTAGCGCTGTTGCGACCATAACTTTATCAGCAACAGGATCTAAAAAAGCACCAAACTTTGTAGTTTGCTTCCACAACCTTGCTAAAAACCCATCAAACCAATCAGTTACCGCTGCAATAACAAAAATAAGCGCACATGCAAACGGCCCCCAAGCGGTAGGGAGATAAAAGGCTAATACAAAAAACGGTATTAGGATGACGCGAAATAATGTCAACCACGTTGGTATGTTTAATTTCATCACGCTCACTAACTTTTTGACCAAGTTGGATATTATGAATATGTTGCCCTAAGACACTCACTGTTTCAATGCATTATAAATCTTTTCTGCAAGGGCGTATGAGATCGAGGGCACCTTTGCGATTTCTTCTATACTTGCATTACGTAAAGGTTGTAACCCGCCCATATATTTTAGCAACATCTGCCGACGTTTCGGGCCAACCCCCTCAATTGACTCTAATGCACTCGTACTTTTGACTTTTGCTCGTCGTTGTCGATGTCCCGTAATCGCATGATTATGCGACTCATCTCGGATGTGCTGTATTACATGCAAAGCTGGCGAATCAGGGGGCAATGAAAAACCTTCTCCTTCAGGCTTTAAAAATAACGTTTCAAGCCCCGCTTTCCGGTCACTACCTTTAGCAACACCAATTAACAATGGGTGTTTTTTATCCCAATCAACGTCAAGTGAATTAAATACATCCGTTGCCTGCCCTAATTGGCCTTTTCCTCCATCGATAAAGATAATGTCAGGAACTTTGCTTTCATCAATATGTTTACCATATCGACGCGTTAAAACTTGGTGCATAGCTGCGTAATCATCACCAGGAGTGATACCAGTAATGTTATAACGACGATATTCAGATTTAACTGGACCCGATTTATCAAATACAACACAAGAAGCGACGGTTTGCTCCCCCATCGTATGTGAAATATCAAAACACTCCATACGGTTGATATTTTCTAAATGAACCACTTTAGCAAGTGCTTCCATGCGCTGTTGTACTGTCGAGTGTTGTGCTAATTTAGTTGAAAGTGCAATTGATGCATTCGTTCTCGCTAATTTTAAGTAACGAGCTCTCACACCACGAGGCTGACTTTGAATATTAATTTTACGCCCAGCGACCTCAGAAAGAGACTCAGCTAATAATTCTTTTTCTGTTAATGCAAAATCTAATAATATTTCGCCAGGTAACGTTCTATTTTCACTTCCTTGCAAATAAAACTGACCTAAAAAGGTTTGAACCACTTCCTCAAGCTGTGTATCTGTTGGAATTTTGGGGAAATAACTGCGACTTCCAAGTACTTTTCCTTGGCGAATGAAAAGTACATGCACACAAGCAAGGCCCGATTCAAAAGAAACACCAATAACGTCCAGATCATCGCTGTCACCCGATACATATTGCTCCTCGGTAACTGCCCTGACTGCTTGAATTTGATCTCTAAAGCGGGCTGCATCTTCAAAACGTAGCTCTAAACTCGCCTTTTCCATACGTTCAACTAAACCAGCTAAAACTTGTTTGTCTTTTCCAGTTAAAAATAAACGAACATATTCAACTTGTTGATTATAGTCTTCATCAGAAACTAAACCGTTAACACAGGGGCCTAAGCAACGGCCAATTTGATATTGTAAACAAGGCCTTGAGCGATTTCGATACATGCTATCTTCACATTGACGTATCGGAAATAACTTCTGCATTAATGCTAATGTTTCCCTCACCGCATAAGAGCTTGGGAAGGGGCCAAAGTACTCACCTTTCGCATGTTTAGCCCCTCGATGCATCGAAATTCTAGGGTGTGCTTCACTGCTTAAAAATAGATAAGGATACGATTTATCGTCGCGTAACAATACGTTATAACGTGGTTGGTACAACTTAATATAGTTGTGTTCAAGTAATAGCGCTTCTGTTTCAGTATGAGTCACCGTCACATCAATAGAGGCGATTTGCTTAACCAACTGCTCTGTTTTGCGGCTCCCCACATTTTCACGAAAATAACTTGATAAGCGCTTTTTGAGATCCTTTGCTTTTCCTACATAAATAACCGTTTCCCCAGCGTCATACATGCGGTATACACCAGGTTGATTAGTCACTGTTTTTAAGAAAGCTTTTGGTTCGAACTGTTCTGACACGCGAATAAACCCTGTTTTGCTGTAATTAAACCATAACTGATGGCTATATGAGTTAATTCTACATCACTACAGATATTAAGTTTACTAAACATTCGATATCGATAGGTATTGACTGTTTTAGGGCTTAAGGAAAGTGACTCTGCCACCTGTTTGATAGGCATTCCCTGAGTGATCATCAACATAATTTCTAACTCACGTCCCGATAATAAATCATATAAATCTTGTTGATTACTACAAGTTAACCGCTGAAGAGCAAGATCTTGGGCAATATCTGGAGATATTATCCGCCGCTTAGCACTCACTATTTGGATAGCTTCAATGATGTCCTCTTCTGTCACATTGATGCTAAGTAAACCGAAAATACCGATATCTAACGCTTTTAAAAAAAACGAAGGATTATTTCTGACATTGTAAATAATGATCCCGACATCCGGTTGAGTTCGGCGAAGTGTTTGTATGGTTTTTAGTGAGTCATAACGAAAACTATCACTACTGATTAAAATCATATTTGCTTTTTGGCATCGATTCCATGTAACCACATGCTCTACTGATGGAAAAGAAGCAACAACTTTATAGCGTATGTGACGTGAAAAAAATGCCTCAAAACCACGAATTGCAATTTTATTATCATCAATTATTATTATATTAATCAATTAATTCACCTATTGGACTTTAAAATTAATTGCAAAAATAATAAATGAATAAATAAAAAATTTATATACACTTTTTTATTTATCTTTGTTTCATTAAAAATAACATTAAATTATAATTTAAAAGAATGATTCATTGTTATTAATAATTAAAGACCACCTTATCGGGTGGTCTTTATATTAAAAATAAAATGATAGATTATTTTTTTCCAACTAAACGACAAATAGTTTCTGAGACTAAATAACTTTTCTCAAAAGAGCGTATTGGTAGAAACTCAAAACATGAGTGGAAGTTCAGTGCACCCGTAAAATAATTGGGGGTTAAAACGCCTCTTGCCGACAGAGCAGAACCATCCGTACCGCCACGCATCGGAATTACTTTAGGTTCAACCTCTTGAATTTTCAATGCATCAAAAATTAAATCGATCGCTGTACGGTCATCCCCTAATGAATCGCTAATATTGCTATACACATCAACAATATTACATTCAATTTTTGCTCGCGGATGACGAGCTTTTATTAAATCAATCGATTGTTCTATAAAACGTTTTCGTGCTGCAAAACTATGGCGGTCAAAATCACGGATCGCCATTTTAATTTTAGCGTTATCTGGGTTTGCGATTAAATCTGTCACATAAAAATAGCCTTCGCGATGCTCTGTATGTTCTGGGGTATCAAAACGATCAAAGCAACCAATAAAATCATGAGCTACACGAATAGGATTCAACAATACATTCTTAGCTGACATAGGATGTGCGGTAATACCTTTAATTGAAACTTCAATAGAAGCAGCATTAAACGTTTCATACACAACTTCACCAAGTGCACAGCAATCAATCGTATAAGCAAAATCAACGTTAAAACGGGATAAATCCATAATTTTAGAGCCGCGCAGGCCAATTTCTTCATCCGGTACAAACGCAACGTAGATATCGCCACAATCAAAATCGGCATGTTGCAGCTTATTCATTAATTCCATCACAACCGTTACAGCGGCTTTATTATCAGCGCCCAGTACGCTAGTACCATCACTAAAAATAATATCATCACCCACATAAGGTGCGGCTTCTGGATGCTCTGCTGCCTTAAACCAAATATTTTCTTTTTCATTTAAACATAAATCATTACCTTCGTACTTCAAGGTTTGAGGCTTAATGATGGGAGATAAACCAACATCGACCGTATCTAGATGAGTGACAAAACCTATTTTGGGTGCGGAAGGTTTATTTCCTGGTCGCATTGCATATAAGATGGCATGGTCATCAATATAAACATCCTTAAGACCATAGCTTTCAAGCTCTTGCGCTAGTAATTTTGCTAGCTCACGTTGTCCCTCTGTACTTGGAACAATCGTGCTTGCTGCGTCACTTTGGCTTTCAATAGCGAGATAGCGGTAAAAACGCTGCTCTAATTGTTTACCTAATTCGTTCATTTTATATTCCTTGCATTGACTATATTTACCCTATCTATTAATTTAATAAATAGATAGGGTATAGGCTCTACTTATTGTGCAGGATGCCACGTGTAACCGCTATCGAAACCAATTGGGATATCAAAAGCCCAGAATAAATATAATGTTGAAGTCAAAATAATTAATAACCCAATAGTGAATGGGATCATCATTGAGCACAATGTTCCTATTCCTGCATTTTTATAATATTTTTGACAATACATTAGAATTAACGGATAAAACGGAAACATCGGTGTGCTCACGTTCATTGCTGAATCACTAACACGAAATGCCGCTTGGGTTAATTCAGGTGAAATTCCTACAGCCATTAGCATCGGTACCAATACAGGTGCCATAATGGCCCATTTTGATGTCGCTGAAGTAATCATAATATTTAAAATAGCCGTTAATATAATTACGCCAAAAACAGTCATTCCAGATGGCATATCGAGTGTACGTAATAGTTCAGCCCCTGAAAGCGCTAATAATGTGCCTAAATTAGAATGTTGAAATGAATATAAAAATTGGGCAGCAAAAAAAGCAAAAACAATAAATGGGATAAGTGATTTAGTAATATTTTCCATTGCTTTAACAACATCTTTTGTTGATGTAAAAGATTTCGTCATGTAGCCATAAACAATGCCTGGTAAAGCAAAGAAAATAAATAGTAAAGGCACAACGATTTGCATAATAGGTGCTTTCGGGCTAGTTAAGCTACCGTCAGGCCCACGTAATGGCGAATTTTCTGGCCATAACAATGCAAATAATCCGATACCTAAAGCAATTAGCACTAAACCTGCAATTCGAAATGCACGATTTTCAGCAACCGTGATTTTACCTAAATCTTTTTCAGAATCAGTATCAACGTCGTTTACACTGATCGGACAGTTTTTATTTAACCATGGCTCAACAATTTTTTCAGTGATAAACCAACAAGTGAAGATAACGCCAAATGTACCGCCCAAACTAAAGAAATAGTTACATAAAACATTTACGCTATAACCTGGTGCTAGCATTTGCGCAGCATCTTGCGTAAAACTTTGCATTATTGGGTCAATAATTGAAGGTGTATAACTTGCAGTAAATCCCCCCGCTAAACCTGCAAATGCAGCAGCAATTCCAGCTAACGGGTGACGACCACTTGCATAAAACATCATCGCTGCAACTGGCATTAAAATGACATAGGCAGAATCCGAAGCAATATGAGAAACGATCCCCACAAATACCACTGTAGGCGTTAGCATTCTAGGTGAAATAAACGACAGCATTTTTTTCAATGCGGTATTAATAAAACCACTGCTTTCAGCAATACCAATACCTAATGTTGCCACTATCGTTATACCAAGAGGAGGGAAATTAATGAAGTTTTTAACTGCCGCAGTAATAAATAATATTATTTCCTCATACTGAAACATATTAACTATAGCGATTTTATCTTTTGAAATAGGATGGTAATAACTAAAATCTACAAAAGAAAGTAGATAAGATAAAAACCAACATATAATCAGGGCATAAACAAACAGCATAGTCACATCAGGCATAACATTACCAATGCGCTCAACACGGTTTAAGAACCCTTTCTTCTTGGGGAGTGTTTTAGTTGTCATATTTACAAGCTACTTATGTTATTAGAATAGAAACGTTATAACAGTAAATAACCTATATATAAAAGTAAAATACTTTTGCGATTAGTTTTAACAGGATAAACCAGTTTCAAAATAAAATATTAGAAATTTTTATGTTAATTTTAATTGCCACATATACCATATCTTAAATTTTATTAATTTATAGATTTAGATACAGAATATATTACTTAAGTGTTTTACTAGGAGGTTACGCATACAAAAAAAGGAATAATAATTACACATTTTTTGTATGCTAGTAAATTATACTAATGTATGTTATTCACGCTTTAATTTTTCAGTGTTTGCAATATAAAGTGCAACAACTAATACTAAAATTGCCCCTGCATGCAAAAGCGTTGTCATTGGATCACTATGGTCAACAATAATTAAACGAATTATTGCTGTAATACCTATATAGATGAAATATCTTAATGGGAAGTGATACCCTGACATAAAATACTTTATAATCAAGGCGATAAACTCAAAATACAGAAAATAAATGACAATGCCTTCTAATAATTCATAGGCCGTTGCCCCTTTTGAGCTACCAAACATTAATGAAGCCATTGTTACCGTTTCTTTAGCTAAAAAGAATACAAGTACAGCAGCGAGTGAGATCAAGCCAATATTTAGTATCCATTGTAGTACCCACGCAATATTACTCGCATGACGCATTCCTTTCATACTATTCATTTGTTATCCTTCTGAACAACGTTTAAACCTAGTCATTTTCTTAATTGTAAAACAAATTTAAATTACTCGCATGACAAACAAGAAATTAATTTAACCAATAGCACCAAAAAAATACAGTTTAGGTGGCTACTACTCCCCCCCCCCTTACCGCTTACTATTAAAGTAATAATTAGAAATTTTAATCCGATGACGGGGACATCATTTCCATAATGTCTTTCTCTGTCAGCATGGACGTTTTTTCTACAAAATTATAATATTGGGGCTTACTATCTATGTAAATTTGCATACTCAATTGCGCATCTTTATTCTCTTCAAATAAAGCTGCTGATGCATAGTATGTTGAAGGTGAAAGTAAATGGTAAAAAAGGTGTGAACCGCAATTATTACAAAATGCACGCTCGCCCCATTGGGATGATGCAAAGATTGTCACCGAGTCTTGTCCCTCTACCATTAAATCGTTACCACAATCAACACTAAAGCCTGGGCCGCCATTCCATTTTTGACACATTCCACAATGGCATACACTGACATGACTAATATCTTTTGCTGTTGTGATTTTTACTGAACCACATAAACATTCGCCTTGATGCATAGAATTTCCTTTATTTAGAACGTTCACTTAATAATCAACATTAGTGTATATAGTAAAAATTTAGTTATTATTTATTTGTCTATATTCTAAACTGCCGACCAGTAAAACGTTTATCATTAATAATACTACGCAATTGGGAACTATCACGTTCTTTTGTTTCTCGTTCAAACTCTATGTCTGCTTCACTTTGGTTTGTATTTTGTAATACATACTCATATCTCACTTGATTATGTGCTACAATTTCTGTTAATACTGTATTACTTGCAGCTTGGGCTGTTATTGAAAAGCCGGTCAAAATAACAATCATAATAAATATACGAGCCAGTAATGTTCTTTCCATCATTATCTCCTATTTCGTTATGACTGTTTTAGCGCAAATCCTTGTCAGAAAAAACAGACTAAAGGTAAGTGTGCTCATGCTTGAGTAAAGAGATGTCAGAATTGTCAAAAACGTAATTTGGAACCAAATAGAGTACAATTCCCTATTTGGTTAATAAAAATGTCTAGTTATAACTCTTCATGATTAGCTTTATCTGAAGAATTGACTTCTTTTAGTAAATACCAGCAAAAATAGATTAATGCTAAGATACCAATAAATAACAGTATCCATAACGTCATTGTCAACCAGTTAAAATTATCATCAGCTTCTTCTACTGAAGTTAATCTATCTACCCCTCCCAACTCAATGATCGTGTTATCAAGAAATAACTGGGGGTAATTCGTCATTAATTCATCAATGTTATCTGGTTTACCTACAAGCTGACTTGTAGTTAATTTATCAAAACTTGCTTGTTTATTTCCCCAAACAAGTAAATACGGCGCGGGACCTTGTAAATTAAAAATAAGGTTATAAGCATCTCGTTTTCCCGTTAACCTTGGCGGTTGATCCTCCCAACTGCCTTTGAGAGCAGAAATTTTTACTTTCCCTACCATTTCGCCATAAAGTGCAGTGCTTGGATTACTGACTAAATCACCATTTATTGTTTGATTATAGGCTACAATATTAGTGAGTAATTTCCAACTTTCACCGCGATCAGATGAATACTCGATTTTTAAGGGGATCACGCGGTTTGGTTGTTGCAACTGTATTTGTAATTCACTTAACGGCAGTGCTCTAGGTAACTGATAGATTATATGATCTTTTGAAACGCCATCGTTTGTCATCTCAAAATGAAATAGTTCTTGGCGGTCAGTTGAATTAAATATGCTAGAATTGGCATCTACTTTTAATAAATCGGGTATAACAATATCTGGAGCACTTACAATTACAGCCATAAGATACGGCGCATTTAATGCTTTTGAATTACCATTCAATAATTCAATATTGTTACTTGCAATAGTTTCAGAATTTAATTTTAAATTCATAATTGGCTGGTTCGATGCTACATTTAACCAATTTTCTTTATCATCGCTAGCAAAAATAGATACCTTTGCCTGCCACTCTTTCTCACTTTTAGCCCAGTTTAATGTCAGGCTCTTAACGGGTGCATCTTTAGTTTGGTTTTGATTTTTCGTTAATAAATAAGCCTGATAAGCAACGTTATCTTTCGCTTGCATACTAGGCAACTCAATTCTATTCACTTTACCAGGGATAGATTCGACGAGTAGATGTTGCCTTTCTCTACGCACATCATCATCGGAATTAACGCTGTCAACTTGGGTCACTAAACGTTGTGGTGTAAAAACTATTTTTTCATTAGAGACGGATTTTTCAGTATCAGAAAATAATACGGAAGGCATTTCATTACCAGTGCCATTAAAAACTCGAACATCTTGCAACGTTTTAGGGTACGCTGAATTAATATACGCATTGACGGGAAGCTCTAACCAATAAAAAGGGGTCGATGTATCAAGCACATTTATTTCTGAGCCTTGATAAAAACTATAAGGTGTCGTCTCTTCCACTGTCTCTGCATTCATATAACTAGAAAACAATGATAAAGAGAGGACAGTAATAAACTTACCTAGTCTTGTATTTTTTATTAAACTCATGGTTGTATCTCCTGTTCGACTTTCCCTTTTGCTTCTTTTGGTGGTAATGGCGAAAAATACCCAACAATTAAAATTAACAATGCAACACCAATAAAGGAAATTGCACGAGAAATACCACCTTGCCCATAAATATCAATTAAGAATAACTTGGCAATAACACACGCAAAAATACCTGCCCCCATAAACCACCAAATACGATTTTTCTTGATAGTGGCAATAATAATGCAGGCTAATGCAGCCAGTGCCCAACTGATAGAAAGTACAGTTTGTACTAAGCGCGAATCATAGAGGGTTTCATAATTCCAGCTCAGTGCGGCAAAATCTGCTGTTGCACGAATTAAAATGCCATTAAACCAATAAGCAGAAAGTGCAATTATGACTACGAATAAACTACGCAGAACCCAGAAATTAACGACTGTCACTTTACGTATTTTTTGTATGAACCCTCTACGTATTAAAACTAGAGCAGCAATGCTAAATAACCCAGCTTCATCTAATGGATTGATTAAAGGTATGTAATTCCAAAACGTCAGTTTGCCATCTTCTAAATTAGCATAGCCAGACAATATAATTAGTCCGACAGCAACAGGAAGCATCGAATACCAATAAATCAGTCCATTGCGTTTCATCGGTGGCATTCTATTTTTTTGTAGCCAATACAGAACAATAATGGTTAGCGTTATGGCCATGATATACATAAAATACCCGACTTCATGCATTCCCCAAGGTAAAATAGAAACGAACCAATTTACTTGAGTACCAATAAACGCAAGAATTAACCATAAATTAGCGCTATGGAGACATCTTTGCATCCAGGGATCGCGAAGCTTATATGCATGAATAACAAATAAAACAGAACTGCCCAAAACAACTGGCCATATAAGAGAACCTTCACCACGCCCCATCGGGTTTTGGTCGTTAAAGAAATCTAGGCTAAGATAATAATACCCCGCAATCCACAAGATAGACTGGCATAGTAATAACGGTACCCAATTAATATGGATAGCGTATAAACGCCAAAGCCAAACAGAAATAACAACCAAGACTAAAATAATAAAGCCTTCAGATTCACGACTCCATGACAAAATGTCGGTGAATAAAGGTAGCCAGCAGAACCAAGTCACCAAACCAATAATTAAGAAACCGTAACTAAATAAAGTAAAGTTACCATCTTCTTTACGACGTGTATGGAAAAGCCCTCCCGCCATAAAGCATGCGACTAATAGTACTGGAACCATATAAGTACTACTGCGACTCCAATATAGATAAGGATAATCACTTAATAAAGTCATTGCGCTAATAACTATCAATAAAGAGCCTATCGTCGCCATTTTTTTCTGGTTTTGCTGTAAACCAAACCAAAGAATTAACAGGCCTTCTAATGACCAAATAATCGAGGTCCACTCAAATGTTAATGCCAGTGGAATAGCTAACGTGATAAATCCAGCACCAATAATAATATTTGCTAATGCCATATTCTTGCCAGCAGATTTATAGCGTTTATGCACTTGTAAACCCGTAACCAGATATAGCAAGCCTATCATCAGAGAAATAAAGGCCGGCAGCAAACCTTCCCCTTGTGAAATAAAGAATTGAAGAGCAATACTGATAAAAGGCGGAACAAACAAAAGCGTATTATCAACGATAAGTTGCTTGCTATGTTCAAAACGTAGTGAAAATAGTTGAGTTAAAGCATTAAATACGACTAAATTAGCAATAATAAAGAGTTGGCAGGATAAATAATAGTCTGGCTGGTAATTATCTACCCCCCATAAAACGGCAATGCCATAAGTCATCACCATACCGACTAAATTTAAAGGGCGCCAAGCCTGCCACACACTAATAACTAAAATACCGATTGATAGCATCAAGTAATAAGAAAATAAAACAACATGGCTTCCACCACCAGTAGATAGTAATACAGGTGCTAAATACCCGCCTATTGATGCCAAAACCGCTAAGCTAATTGTTCGCTGCAATAATGCCAAAGCAATACTTGCAGCACAAATAAGCAACATAAAGGCAAATGCCATTCCATATGGCACCATCGTATATAATTTAAAGGCAGCAAAAATAGTGATATACAAGCAGCCTATTGCCCCCCCTTGTAAAATCAACCCAAATAATGCCTTTTTATTCCGTAACCACCAACCTACTCCAAGTAAGCCTAAGCACCCTACTGCGCTAAAAATCAAACGCATTTGCGGGGAAACAATGTCATTTTGCACGCTGTAATTCAGTAAATAGGCTACACCTAGGAATAACAGCAGAATACCTATTTTCGCAACAGGGTTTCCTTTCATTAGCCAGCTAAAGAAATGGCTAAATATTGATTTATCATGACTCGCCGTGTTTTGATTATTTTGATTTTCTTCACGTTTATTATGATTAAACCGATTTGGATCTACTTGCGATGCTGCCGAGTTATCAAACCTATTTGGATTGATGTTTTCATTAGTTAGGGAGCAATCGAGAGGGTCTTTATGAAGAGTTTGTTCCGTAATAGGAACCGAGCTCACATTACTAGATAAAACATGGTCAGATAAAACAGGCTCTTTTTCAGCCTTCTGATAAACAATATGACTCATCGAGGAGGCACTTTGCTTATCATCGAAGCTTGGTTGGGGAGCCGTTACACCATCAACAGATACACTTTGTGAGGGTTTAGAGTTAGAAAGTCGAGTTTCTAATGAGGAAACCTTCTGATTTAACAGCGAAATTTGGTACTGCAACCGACCAGTTCGATTGATGGCAATGATAGCAAGTATCGGAGCTAGCACTAGCAGAAAAACGAATACGAGTCCTACTAGTATCCAAGTATCCACAAATAGGTTTCCTCATAATAAAATTCACAATTTAGAATCTGGAAAATAAAGAGCACGCTTTCTGCTAGTGTAGATAGCATTGATCTCCTTGCCAACTAAATGTAATAAACTGTTACAAAATAATTCATTACACTCTACTATTAGCTATACTACGAACAAAAAGTAAGCGGCACCTTTCCCTCTTTTTTATGACTTAGTAATACTCCCATTCGGTATTTTAGTAACTAAGAAAACCCTTAATCATCATTTAATGATAGTTTAATTCAAAAAAATAGATAATGGATTGATTGTCTATTTTCCGATATTCATTTTCAGACACACAACGAATTAATAATGAAAATTTTATTAGTACAATTATTTTTATTATGCTATCTATATAATACTTTTATCTTCAATACATTACACTAATATTTATTAGTCCTTTAATGACTGTATCCATTTAAAATAATATTAATTATTTTCTTTATTACACGTTGATAAAAATATAAATGTTTTAATTAGAATGAGATTAACCACAAGGGAAAATGTTAACTGTCATTTCATTGACTTTTTTATGAAACAAGGCTTACCGCATATTATCGGGAGAATTTTGAATGCTCACTCACATTATACTTGCTGCTTTAGGGCCCATTGTTCTTGGGTTAGCCGTTGGTTGGCTATCAGGGAAATATGGGTTCATCAAACGAGAGTATTCCCAAGCCTTTGCTGACTTTGTGGTTAAAATAGCATTACCGTTTGCATTATTTCTTGCTGCAGCACAAGCCCCACCCTCCGTATTGCTCAATATTGACTATTTATTAGCATTGGCCGTAGGATTAATCGCAACATACGTGATTGGCTTTATTTTTGGTAAATTTATTTTTCGCCATAATAAAAAAGATGCAGCCATGCAAGCCTTATCGGTCTCTTTTCCTGATATGGCTTACTGTGGGCCACCTGTATTGCTCGCAACTGTAGGCTCATCAGGCTTAATAGCGATGGTGTTAGGTAACCTCATTTATACCGTTATTATTATTCCATTTACTCTCTTAATGATCAGCGGGTCACAACAAGGAAACAGTATCTTAAAATCTGTTGGTAAAGCCATTGCCCAACCCTTAGTTTTTCTTCCTATTCTAGGGGCAATACTGGCTATTTTGGGCGTTAAATTACCGGAGATATTACAAAATTCAGTCAATGAATTAGGAAAAACAGCAGGTGGAGTCGCCCTATTCTTCCTTGGATTGCTCCTTTCTGGGATCAAACTGACAATTAGTAAGGAAATTATATTTAACGTTTTTATTAAAAACTTTGTTCAAGCAGCCCTAATTTTAGGAACTGGACTCGCTTTAGGTTTACAAGATGATTTACTGAAAGCGGCATTTATTATTGGCGTATTACCCACCGCAACCGCAGTTCCCGCATTGGCCATTAGCAACCAAGCCTATACTGAAACCTCAGCAGGAACCGTGTTATTAAGTACATTAGCTGCCTTAATTTCGATTATCGCCGGTATTACTATCGTCGAAATGCTTTAATTTTCAAATTAATGGTAGCCGATGTTTAGGCTACCATTCGATTCTAACATCAAATTTCCTGTCGATTTAATCACCCATTATTTGCCAGATAGATCACAAAAAACGTATCATAGTATAAATACTTTTCTTTTATACATCTGGGACACAAACAAAAAATGAAAATTAGTGATGAGTTAGCCTCTGCTATCGCTTCCGTTACCGAGGTCGCTGCAGTCGCTGCCTTCGATTGGGTGGGTAAACAAGATAAAAATGCGGCAGATAAAGCCGCGGTAGAAGCGATGAGAAATCGCCTAAATGAAATTGATTTCCATGGTAAAATTGTCATTGGTGAAGGTGAAATTGACGATGCTCCCATGCTATATATTGGTGAACAAGTTGGCAAACAATCTGGTTCTGTTGGACTAGATATTGCTGTAGATCCTATCGATGGAACTCGCATGGTCGCTTGCAATGAAAAAAATGCTATTGCCGTACTTGCGGCAGCACCAACAGGAACTCTACTTCAAGCACCTGATATGTATATGGAAAAACTTGTTGTTAGCGCCGCAGCGAAAGGGGCTGTTCACCTTGCTAATCCCCTAGAGAAAAATTTAGAATTTCTTTCCTCTGCATTGAATAAACCAATCTCAAGTCTGTCAATCGCGGTACTTGATAAACCTCGCCATCAACATATTATTAAGACTATCCGCAATTTCGGTGCAAATGTGATTACCATCCCTGATGGCGATGTACTCGCCTCATTACTCACTATCCTCCCTGAGCACCCAATTGATATGATGTATGGAACTGGTGGTGCCCCTGAAGGCATTATTAGTGCAGCCATCGCGCGCGCTTTAGGTGGTGACATGCAAGCAAGACTCGTTTCTCGAGATAAAGCAAAAGGAGATAGCGAAGAAAACAAACAACTCGCGGTACAAGAAGTTTTGCGTTGTCAGCAAATGGGGTTAGAAATTGGTGAGGTTTTATCTTTAGACCAGATGGTCAGTACTTCTGATGTCATCTTTGCCGCCACCGCTATCACACCAACCATCTTGATGGATGGCGTATCAATAGATGCGTACAGCCGTATTTCGAATACCATTTTAGTTAACGGCCGTGACCGCTCGCTAAAACTGATTAATAATCGCTATTTTAATTAATACACCAATACTGTATGTCACCGATATCAAAAGGGCTTATTAGCCCTTTTGATTACTGCAACTTAAGATAAAAATTAACGCTCAAGTGTCATACGATTTAACATCGGCGCGGTTAAAACCATCAAAATTGCAATCACACCGGTCACTACACCAATCTTCAAGAATACATCACTGTACACGGCCAAAGATTCGATTTTACTGGTCAGTTCACCTTCAGGTGCCGCTGCCATTGAGGCGACATATCCCGCAATAAATGCAGCTGCTGAGTTGGTTAGGAACCATGCCCCCATAATGAAGCCCATTAAACGTTGCGGAACTAACTGAGCCACCATCGCAAGTCCAAGGCCAGAGATCATCAGTTCACCAATACTTTGGAAACCGTAACAAATAACCAGCCATTCAACGGAAACAATCCCTGCTTCATTTGCAAATTTAGCGCCTAGAGGTAAAACTAAGAATGCAGCGGAACATAGCAACATACCAATCGCAAACTTATGTGGCATTGGTAAGTTATCACCCATTTTATTATAAATTGCAGCTAAAATTGGGCTTCCAATCATAATCCATAATGGGTTCAGAGCTTGGTATTGTGCGGGTTCAATAGAAAAGCCAAAAACCTCATGCTCTACGTTATGTAATGCAAAGAAGTTTAGTGAGGTTGGCATTTGGCTATAAAGAACGAAGAATACTATCGCTTCAAGCATTAGAATCAAAGCAACAATCATGCGACGGCGAGCCGTACCTTTCAGCGCTAATGTTTCTTTGATAAAGATAACTAAAATACCTAAAGAAATAATCGCTAAGGCTGCACGTGCGATGCCAAGGTTATGCAATAACCATGTAGAAATCGCAATTAATGCAATAACACCCGCAACGGTAGCAACTAACCTTGAAATAACGACAGGAGCAAAGTCAGGCTTTGAGCCATGTTGAGAAACCCATTTCTTACACATATAGAAGTTAATCAATGTGATAATCAGGCCCACAACACTAAGAGAGAACGCAACATCCCAACCATAATGTTTCGCTAACCATGGCGTTGCAATCATTGAGAAAAATGAACCAATATTCACGGCCATGTAGTACATAGTAAATGCACCATCTAACCGTGGGTCATCTTTTTCATAACAGGTCGATAAAAGTGATGATGGGTTCGCTTTAAATAAACCATTACCCACCGCAATGGTTGCCAAGCCGACATAGACCATCGACACATCGTGCCCTGAGAAAGCAACAAATGCGTACCCTGCAATCAGAGTGATTGTTCCAAGAACAATGACTCGTTTTGTTCCGAGGACTTTATCCCCTAACCAGCCGCCTACGGCAACAAAGCCATAAACTAATGCTGCGAACGCTGAGAAAAGTGTAATTGATTCTTTTTCTGACATACCCAGCACTTGGCTTAGGTATATTGGAAGGATCCCTTGAAGACCGTAGTAACCAAAACGCTCCCAGAGTTCGATAGAAAAAATAAGATAGAATGAGCGAGGTTGCTTAAACGCGTTAAGACTAACTTCCTCTTTGTTATTTGTTGTGGACACAAGTTACCTCTAGTACAACCTGTACATATGCAAAAAAACCACGGAACGCTCTATGCGCTCTCGCATTGTTATGGTCTCAAGAATTCAAAGTTGAAAAGATTCACTTTTGGTAGGAGGAGTATCATTCCCTGACCTCAAAACAAACAAAACTGTGTGTAGACTTGTTTATGGATCTCAAACATAAATTCAATGAGTTAAAGCATATTTGATTATTTATTCAACATTAACTGGCAGATAACCCGCAAAGAACCCAATAATCAATTAAGCCATATACGTTATTTATGCACCAAAATTAAAGAATTAGCTAGTATTAATTACTACATCAATTAAATTTAATCGTGATTTACTTCAATTTTTTACAAAACCACCAAATTATCATCGATTACTAATTAATCATTTGTTCGTTAAATGTTAAGAATATTGTACTGTATTGAAATTATAATGCCGCTATTCATCACACTATGATTTATTGCTGTATAGGTTATGGAAAGCTAAAAATATCCATTTCAAGGTAATTCTATTTTTTACTTTTATTGGTAGGAAAGACGTTAGAAGATGTCGCTGAAGAAGCATTCAAACGGGAATTTTGGATAAAAAAAAGCCCAGTAACAAACTGGGCATAATGCATTCTACTCAAGGATCTTTTGCTAAATTCAAACTATCACTACGTAGGTGCATTATTACATTACTTCGTGTAAAGAAATGAATGATGAGGGTAAATATATGAATGTTTACGCAAGCAAACAGTATATAGATATTAATAAGAGTGGTTATAACAGGAAAAGTTCCTCTTTTTTTTAAAAATTTTTATGTCTTTTGCCCAATGTGCTAATAGCAATAATTAACCATTTGATTTAGTAGAATTAATATAAAATATCTATCTATCGTTGCAGGAACTTACCTAACAAGATAACTTAGCCATTGAGCGCTCAGTCGAAAGGATGTCATGTGAAAAAAATATTTTTATTATTTTTTATCTTTATTAACGTATTTCTCCCCCAGGCTTTCGCAGAAGAGGCCACGCCACTCATCAATGAAAAAGCGTTAATCACACTTGCAGAACAAGGGCAAGCTGAAGCTCAATTTAACTTAGGCATGTTTTATCAGTCGCATCATCAATTTGACCAAGCGTTACACTGGTACCTTCTCTCTGCTGATCAAGGGTTTACAAAAGCTCAAATTAACCTTGGTTTGATGTACCAGCAAGGAACTGGTGTTACGCTCGATGAAAAACAAATGTTGTATTGGATGAAAACCGCTGCCGAAAATGGCGACCCTATTGGCCAGATGAATATGGCCGAATACACCCTACACGGCCTTGATAATTTATTAGAGAAAAACCCAGAAGAAGCTGAGCAATGGCTAAAAAAAGCGGCTGAACAACATTTCCAACCTGCGATGCTCACTCTAGCCTATTGGTATGAAGAGGGAAAAGCCGTCACAAAAGACTCGCAAAAGGCACAAACAATATACCTTACTCTCGCTGAGAAAAACCACCCTCAAGCACTCTATCTATTAGGCTATCAAGCTGCAGTAGGCATGTATGATAAAATAAACTACCCTCTCGCCTTTCAATATTTTACCCGCGCCGCAGAATTAGGGTTTTCTCCCGCCCAGAATAGCTTAGGTATGTTGTACTTAACTGGACAGGGCACTAAAAAAGATATCCAATCCGCCATAAAGTGGCTAACCCAAGCGGCTGAACAAGGTGAAGTGTCGGCTCAATTTAATGTCGCGCTTATCTATGCGCGCGGCGATGGTATCAGGGCTGACCAAGCGAAAGCCTGTCATTGGTTTATAAAAGCCGCACAGCAAAACAGTGTCGATGCACAATATGCCGCCGGGGCTTGCTATCAATATGGCATGGGTGTTGAACCTGACAATAAAAAAGCCCTACGTTGGTACCAGCTCGCAGCGGCCAAAGGCCATGAGAGAGCTGAAAAGAAAGTGTTAATTTTAGAAAATCAGCAACAATAAACGCTATTTTTCCAACTTACTGTTGTAGCACTGATATAAGTAAGATAAAGAAAATCTGCATTGTTTATAACCAATGCAGGGTGTCTGTCGACATATACTATTAATTCAATCGCTCACAACTTGGCACGGTAAATCCGTTGCGGTCGGCCAACTTTACCATACTCAATTTCGGCTTCAATTTTATCTTTCGCTAAACAATATTCCAAATAACGTCTTGCTGTAGTGCGACTAAGTTTGATTGTTTCAGCAATACTTTCCGCCGTATATTGCACATCAGGTTCAGTAAACAACGCGAGTATTTTTTCAAGTGTAATAATATCAATACCTGTTGGAAGTTCTTCCTTAGATTCCCCACGTGCATAAGTATTAAACATATCATCAATTTTACTTTGATTCGTTTTGCTATTTTCCTGTACAACAGATTTACGTTGAATATATCTATCTAATGTTTGTCCTAAGCGCTCGTAGGCAATCGGCTTCACCAAATAATCAAAAACGCCTAAACGGATCGCTTCAGAGACGGTATCCATATCACTTGCAGCTGTAGTAAATACGATGTCTGCATTATTTCTTTCTTGTATTAATTCGTGAACCAAATCAATGCCTTTTCCATCAGGTAGATAATTATCTAGCAAGATCAGGTCTGGTTTCATGTATTCAACCATTTTTCTTGCTTCGGCAAGATTACCTGCAAGCCAAACTTTGTCACATGCAGGATAGGCTTTTATATATTCACTGTGCATTTCGGCAAGCAGCAACTCATCTTCCACAATGAGGATTTTTATCTTAATCATTTTATATCTTCACTTTCGGAATAAATATTGAAAATACTGTACCATGCGGTTGATTTTCTTCAATAAGAACCGCACCATTACAGCGTTTAACATAAGACGCAACAAGATAGAGCCCAATACCATGGTCATCAGTTACATCTGTTTTGGTTGTCACACCGCGCTCGAACCATTTACTTTGAATTTCTGACGGGAAACCACACCCCTGATCCGCAACTTCAATAACAATCTCCTTTCCTTCGTCAGAAAGGTATAATTCCACTTGTTTATTACCCTGATTATTTTTCAAGCTTGCTTCAAACGCATTATCGAGTAGATTACCCAATATGGCACAAAATTCAGTACCATTTAAGGAATCAGGCAGTTCATGTAACTGACTACCCTCAGTAAATTTTAATTTTAACCCTAATTCTTTGGCTCGGTGGTACTTACCAAATAATAAACCCGCAACTTGCTTATCAAAAAACTGCCCACGAAGTGTATCAATTAATTGCTGCTGAGATTCTGATTCGCCTTTAATCAGTGCCAATGCTTGGTCATATTCTTTCATTTGCAATAATCCACTAAGTGTTGACATCCAATTAAGGTGTTCGTGTCGTAAAGTCCGTAAACTCTCTATATATTGACGAACTTGAGTCAACTGTGAGTTTAGCGATTCAATATCATTTTGGCTACGGAAGCTAATAACCGCTCCCACAAGATGTTCTTCATCACGAATCGCCACACGGCTTGCAATCACATTTAGGCCATTAAACTCACAGATTACGTCATGCTTGGTCGTTTCAATATCGGTCATAAAAAAATCAGTTGGCGAAATATGCTCCGACACAAAGCTTCCCGTTAACTGGCCCAATGGCTTACTTAGAGATAACATTTTCCGAGCGTTAGAATTAATATTAATTATTTGCCCTTGAGTATTTACTGCAATAATACCTTCAAAAACAGCGTCAAATATCCCTTTTTGCACTAAAACTAATTGGGTTATTTCTTCAGGCTCCATACCCAACATTTGCTTTTGAATTAAACGTGAAAATGCCCACGATAAGAAGAGCAATATAACCAGTATTCCCAAAAAAGTAGCGCCTGTCTGTACAAACAACTCACTGAGTGATGTATCTATTTTGTTGGATAGGTAGCCAATGGACACAACGCCAATCACTTTGCCTTGCTCATCAAAAATAGGTGTCTTTGCTCTAACCGCATTTCCCATTGAGCCTTCACCATTAATGAAATAGCTTTCCCCTTTCTCTAAAGCTCCTGGCTTGTTCCATTGCATTTGAAAACCAATTTTTTGGCTATTTGGGTGATATAGGCGAATTGATTTTTCATCACCAATAACCACATAATCGTAGTTAGAATCTTGGTTTAGTTTATCGGCAATAACTTTCAGCCTAGGAATATCTCTATTCTTTACTGATTGCACAACACCATCAATAGAAGCAATTAACTTTGCTTGGCTCATCGCCAATGATTGAATGTTCGCAATTAATCGATTTTCAGCTGTATCTGTAAAGTACTTACCCAACCCGAGAGTTAAAAAAACAGAAACTATCAATAACAGAAAAAATACTCGTACTGAAAATGAAACTGAATTTACTTTTTTCAATGAAGAGAGTGCATATTCTTTTTTCATGTTATATCTCGTTACTGGCTGAAAAGTAAAAATTTTGTTAACTCAGAAATAGTAGGATAACCGATAAATCGGATTCAAGCCAAAGGTATAATACACATATTAATAATTAAACACATTAAAACCAAGCAATAAAAAACTTATCAAATAATTAAAAACTTTAAAACCATTAAACAAATACAATCTCATTTGAGAAACATGAAATAGGTCAAATATATTAAACACAGTACCTTTAATATAAATATCAAAGAGGGTAATTAAATAAGAAAATCTATTTATTATTATAAGAATAACAAAAGAGAATTTATTTAATTAACTTTAACATTAGCAACATTTTAAAAACATCTCTAAAAGAGATGCAGGATACTATTATGTTCGAAAACATAACGTTTAACCAAGTAAAACGTCATGAGAACAGGAAACTTGCTGAAATAACTCAGTTTTTAAAGGAAAACGACTTAGAGCTTGATTCAAGCATTGACGTTTTCATTACGATTTCTCGCAATGAAAAATTAATTGCGTGTGGTGGCTTAGCAAAAAATGTTATTAAATGCGTTGCTATCAGCGATGATGCTCGAGGTGAAGGCCTAGCATTAAAATTAGCAACAGAACTGGTTAATCTTGCTTACGAAAATAATACAACGCATTTGTTTATTTATACCAAATTCCAAAATGAAAGCTTATTTCAACAATGTGGTTTTCATACTATTGCCACCGTTCCTGATATTATGGTGTTGATGGAAAACAGTTGTTGTTATCTAAAGCGTTATATCGAAAGTTTAAAAGCACAACGTAAAGAAGGCAAAAAGATCGGTGCAATCGTCATGAATGCCAATCCCTTCACCCTTGGTCATCGCTATTTAATCGAGCAAGCCGCGAAGGCCTGTGACTGGCTACACCTATTTGTTGTCAAAGAAGATACATCGCGTTTCCCTTATAAAGTGAGATTAAATTTAATCGAAGCAGGGACAAAAGGAATAGAAAACCTCACTATTCATAAAGGCTCCGAGTATATTATTTCTCGAGCGACGTTTCCTTGCTACTTTATTAAAGACAAAACGGTTGCCAATAACTGTTACACCGAAATAGACATTAAGATATTTCGCCAATATATCGCCCCTGCTCTGGGGATAACCCATCGATTCGTAGGCTCGGAACCTTTTTGCCAAGTCACCAACCAATATAACCAAGACATGCGCTTTTGGTTAAAAACCGATGCTATGAATTTTCCACCTATAGAACTCGTTGAATTTCCGCGAACAATCATCAATGGAACGGCAGTTTCTGCCTCACAAGTGAGACGATTGCTCGCTAAAAAAGATCTTGTGGCAATTAAGCCTATTGTGCCTGAGGCAACCTATCAATATTTGCAAGAAATGGTTGCCAACCAAATCGCATCAGCTCAAAGCCACACCGAAAGTTCTGAATTAGCCATAGGTGAAATATGAAGATAAAGCACGCAGCAGTAGCTGGCACACTTGAATCAAGTGATGTCATGGTTCGCATAGAGCCGCTAGAAGACACTCAAGAGGTCTCAATACAAATTACCAGTAGCGTTGAAAAACAGTTTGGAGATGCTATCGCAAAAATCGTTCAAGAAGTGATCCAGCAGCATGATATTCAAGGGGCACAAATCATTGTAGATGATAAAGGTGCGCTGGAATGTGTACTTAAAGCCCGTTTAGAAGCTTTATTGGCTCGCGCCTGTGATATCGATTACCTGCCTTGGGAGGATAAATAATGACTCCAGAACAAAAATCACGTACACGCAGAAGTATGCTGTTTGTTCCCGGTTCCAATGCAGCGATGTTGAGTAATTCCTTTATTTATAAAGCCGACGCTTTGATGTTCGACCTTGAAGACTCAGTCACTCTGCGCGAAAAAGATACTGCTCGTCGCTTAGTTTACCATGCATTGCAGCATCCACTTTATCAAGATATTGAAACCATTGTACGGGTCAATGCATTAGATTCCGCCTTTGGTGTTGCTGACCTTGAAGCCGTTGTTCGTGGTGGTGCGAAAGTCGTCCGTCTTCCTAAAACAGATACTGCGCAAGATGTGATTGATATTGAAAGTGAAATCTTACGTATAGAAAAAAGTTGTGGCCGTGAAGAAGGTAGTACAGGGTTGTTAGCGGCTATCGAATCACCAATGGGTATCACTCAAGCAGTGAATATTGCTCATTCATCACCAAGACTTATAGGCATCGCATTAGGTGCCGAGGACTATGTCCGCAATTTGCGCACCGAGCGGTCTCCAGACGGCGTAGAACTCCTCTATGCTCGGTGCGCCATTTTACAAGCCGCTCGTTCAGCCGGTATTCAAGCATTTGATACCGTTTATTCTGATGCGAATAATGAAGAAGGTTTCCTACGCGAAGCCGCTCACATTAAACAACTCGGCTTTGATGGCAAATCATTAATTAACCCAAGACAGATTGAGTTACTTCATAATTTATATGCACCAACTCAAAAAGAAGTCGACCATGCGCAGCGTGTTGTAGAAGCCGCTGATGCCGCAGCCCTTGAAGGTAAAGGCGTAGTTTCATTGAACGGAAAAATGGTCGATGGCCCAGTTATTGACAGAGCTCGTCTCGTGTTATCACGAGCAGCATTATCAGGAATTAGGGAAGAGTGAGGCAATAAAAATGACAAATAATACTCAGCGCCAGGCTCGCGTATCAGCCTACTTACAACCAAGTACTGATGATGTACTACGTGAATTCAAAGATATCGGTAAAGTGCAGCAGCAAGTGCAAAAACCGAGAAACCGCAAATTGTGTGATGATTTACAAGTCGCTATTCGTCGTTCTGGCCTTAAAGACGGCATGACAATTTCTTTCCATCACGCCTTCCGTGGCGGCGATCTTACCGTCAACATGGTGATGCAAGTTATTGCAGAAATGGGCTTTCGCAACTTAACACTTGCATCCAGTTCATTAAGTGCTTGCCACTCACCTCTTGTTGATCATATTCGTCATGGCGTTATTCGTAAAATTTATACTTCAGGTATCCGGGGTCCACTCGCTGAAGCTATTTCACGGGGTGAATTAGAAGAACCTGTACAAATCCATTCACATGGAGGAAGAGCCAATCTAATTCATAATGGTGAACTCGTTATTGATGTGGCCTTTATTGGCGTCCCATCATGTGATGAATACGGTAATGCAAACGGATATACAGGAACAGCCTGCTGTGGTTCGTTAGGTTACGCCAAAATTGATGCTGAAACCGCAAAAAAAGTGGTGATGCTGACTGAAGAAGTATTAGATTACCCTCATAACCCTTCCAGTATTAAACAAGATGAAGTCGATTATATCGTCAAAGTTAAACGCGTGGGTGATGCAGATAAAATCGGGGCAGATGCGACTCGCATGACATCAAACCCTCGTGAACTTCTGATCGCACGTACTGCCGCTGATGTGATCGAAAAGTCGGGCTACTTCAAAGAGGGTTTTTCACTACAAACCGGCACGGGTGGTGCTTCTCTTGCCGTGACTCGTTTCCTTGAAGATAAAATGAGACGCCATAATATTACTGCGGGATTTGCTTTAGGTGGCATTACATCAACCATTGTCGACTTGCATGAAAAAGGCTTAATTCGCAAATTATTAGACGTTCAAAGCTTCGATAAAGCAGCGGCTGAGTCGCTCGCTCGCAACCCAAATCACATTGAAATCAGTGCAAATCAATACGCTTGTTTTGACTCAAAAGGTGCCTCTGTTGATATGCTTGATGTGGTTGTGCTGAGTGCACTAGAAATCGATACACGCTTTAATGTCAATGTGTTAACGGGTTCTGATGGGGTTATTCGTGGTGCTTCTGGTGGCCATAGCGATACTGCCGTTGCCTCTAAACTGTCTATCATTGTTGCTCCTCTGGTGCGTGGACGCATTCCAACTTTAGTGGACGAGGTGCTCACTTGTGTAACGCCGGGGTCAAGTGTAGATATTTTGGTCACTGACCATGGGATCACCGTTAACCCTGCTCGTCCTGAATTAAAACAGCAACTTGAAAACCAAGGTATCAAAACCGTTTCAATGAGCTGGTTAAGAGAACGAGCACAATTACTCACTGGAACGCCTAACCCAATTGAATTTACAGATAAAGTCGTTGCTGTTGTGCGTTATCGTGATGGCTCAGTCATTGATGTTGTTCATCAAGTGAAGGAGTAAACTATGTTTTGCCCACTGCCTGATACTCAAGAGCAATTTGAAATTTCTTTACCTGAACTGTTGGATAGCCGAGATGCCCGTCTGGCTCGTCAACAAGCATGGATTGGTCTCCATCAGGTAACCTTGATTTCATTTACTGTCGTTTTTCCTGGAGCTGTCAAAGACAACTCTCTTGTTAGACATGTGTTTAATCAGGGCCTAAATGCGCTTAAACAAATTGCTTCATGCGGGCAGTGGGTGTTTTTATCACAACAATCGTGGGCGTTAAAAACTGGACCAGAGTGTTTGGTCGCTGTTGATGGCGATGCTATCGAGATTAAAAAAGCGTTAATTTACCTAGAAGAGTCGTCTCCTGCTGGTCGATTATGGGATTTTGATGTATTTGATGCGAATGGGCAGCAATATTCGCGCTCCCAGTTAAATTTACCACCAAGGCAATGCTTAATTTGTGAAAATGAAGCGAAAATTTGTGCTCGTCAGCGAACACATTCATTGGTTGAGATACTTAATCGTATTGAGGCGCTAGCGAATGCAACCTACTAAACAGCTCAGCCATATAAATGAGAAATTAGCTAGCTATTACAGCCAATTAGCATGGCATGCGATGTTAGCCGAAGTGAATTTAACTCCTAAGCCTGGGTTAGTCGACAGACACAATACTGGTGCCCATAAAGATATGGCCCTTACTGACTTTCATTTAAGTGCCAATGCCATCGCAATACATTTTCCTCGGTTTTTACAGGCAGGTGCCCAATATAAAGATTGTCCTATCGAACAACTATTACCCCTCATTCGCCCTATCGGCATAGATTGCGAAAAGTCGATGTTCCGTGCGACTAAAGGGGTTAATACCCATAAAGGCAGTATCTTTTCCTTGGGTTTAGTTTTAACCGTAATAGGCCGTTTGATTGCACAACAACAATTTGTTTCACCTGAAAGTGTGAGCTTGTTGGTTGCCAGTATGTGTAAGGGAATTACCAATGAACTTAAACAAAAAACCGAAAACCCTACCGCTGGCCGCCGCTTATATCAGGAACATGGGTTAACAGGCGCAAGAGGTGAAGCGGAAGGCGGTTATTCGTTAGTAATCAAACATTCACTTCCCTATTATTTGCAGCAACTCACCAAGGGCAAACTCGCGGATATCGCCCTGCTTGATACTTTAATTCTCCTCATGAGCCTGAATGACGATACAAACATTGTCAATCGCGGTGGCGTCAAAGGATTAACATGGGTAAAGCTACGCGCAAAACAGCTATTAATCTCAGGTATTAATACCGATGATGATTTAGTTAAGGTTAAACAATTCGACAGTGAATGTATTCAACTAAACATGAGTCCAGGAGGAAGTGCGGATTTATTAATTTTGACTTGGTTTTTTGCCCGATTACCCAACCAGTCTTTAATTAACATAAAGTAACTATTTTAATATTAATTAACACAGGGATAATTTAAAAAATTAAAACGAATTAACCAAATAAAAACCAATTAATTATTTAAATAAATTATATACCTTAGAGTGAATGAGTAATGAAAATAAGATTCATTATATTCATTCAAGATACAGCCATATTAAAAACATTGTCACTTTAACAAATTCCTAATATTAAAGTTCATTCAATTTAATATTAAATAAATTTAATATTGATTTAATCAAGGAAATTGGCTTATGCAAAAAGAAAAAATATGGAAGCTATTAGTTTTAATAGCCATTCCAATTATTATTGCTTTAATACCAACACCTGCGGGGCTACCACATATTGCATGGTTGCTATTTGGTCTTTACCTTGCCGCTATTGTTGGATTGGTACTTAAACCCTATTCAGAGCCTGTTATTCTATTAGCCACTATTGCTGCGAGTGCGGTAATTATTGGGGTAACAGGGACTAAAGATGTCAAAGCAAGTGAAGTTTTAAGCGGATATGCATCCGGTACGACATGGCTTGTATTTGCTGCATTTACTCTGAGTGCTGCCTTTGTTATTACTGGTTTAGGTAAACGTCTTTCTTATATTTTGATTGGCAAGTTAGGCGGTACAACATTAGGGCTCGGTTATGTGACCGCAATCCTTGATTTAATTATCGCGCCTGCAACCCCATCGAATACCGCGCGTGCTGGGGGAATTGTTTTCCCAATCATCAATAGTGTGGCCGTTGCTTTAGGATCTGATCCAGAAAAAAGCCCACGTAAAGCAGGCCACTACCTCCTCGTCAACGTCTATATGGTGACCAAAACCACCAGCTATATGTTCTTAACTGCAATGGCGCCGAATGCACTCGCCCTTGCCATGATGAGTGACATTATGGGCATCCATTTAAGTTGGGGCGGATGGGCACTTGCAGCCTCCGTGCCAGGTTTAATTATGCTGATTTTGACGCCATTAATGATCTACAAACTGTATCCACCTGAGTTGAAAAAGGTGAACAATAAAGAGATCGCAGCCAAAGGCCTTGAAGATTTAGGCCCAATGACTATGCGTGAAAAGTTGCTGGGGATTGTCTTTGTTATCGCGCTGTGCGGCTGGATTTTCTCTGACCTTATCGGCGTCAGCGCCTCTAGCGTCGCGATTGCAGTTATGGCATTGACCCTGATCCTTGGTGTTGTAACTTGGGATGACGTGCTGAAGAATAAAGGCGGTTGGAATACCCTGATTTGGTACGGTGGTATTATCAGCATGTCAGGCGTACTCACAAAAGCCGGTTTCTTCAAGTGGCTCGCCGATACCATGAGCCAATACCTTTCCTTCGGTGATCAAGCAATGTTAGCGTTCTTTGTCATCATGTTTATCAGTGTTGCCATTCGCTACTTATTCGCCTCCGGTGGTGCCTACGTTGCAGCCATGGTTCCAGTATTTGCCACTGTGGGTATGGTTGCTGGGGCTCCTCCGATGTTACTCGCACTGGGATTGTTGTTCTCGAATGCCTACGGCGGCAGCGTGACTCACTATGGCGGCGCGGCAGCACCTATCGTATTCGGTGCAGGTTATAACGATATCCGTTCTTGGTGGATCATCGGTGGGTTAGTTGCCTTCATTAGCTTATTCGTTCACATGACTATCGGTTTAGGTTGGTGGGAAATTTTAATCAGTACTGGATTAATTTAATTCTTCGTCAATAAACCGACACGATGGGCACAATCATGATTGTGCCCTATTTAACAACAAAACAAGGCGGCAAAACAAAGACATCCCAAGGATGCATACTTCAGTATGTGACTTGAGGGGCTGAGTGTAGCAAACACAGCTACAGCGCGAAATATGATGGGTAAACAGATGAAAAAAATCCCTTGCACACTAATGCGTGGCGGAACTTCAAAAGGCGTTTTTCTATTAGCTGATGACCTTCCAACTGATATTCAACAACGTGATGAACTGATCCTCGCTATTATGGGTTCTGGCCATGCTTTGCAAATTGATGGCATTGGTGGAGGCAGCCCACAGACCAGTAAAGTCGCTATTATTAGCCCTTCCCCCCACCCTGATGCCGATATTGATTACCTATTTGCTCAGGTTTCTATTACTGAACGTCTTGTTGATACCGCACCGAATTGCGGAAATATTCTTTGTGCAGTGGGTTCTTTTGCTATTGAAAAAGGATTGGTGCCGGTCTCTGGTGAGACAACCACCGTCAGGATCCGCAATGTCAATACGAATACTTTCATCAACTCTAGGGTACAAACCCCTGATGGCCATGTAACTTATGAGGGAAATACCGAAATTGCTAGCGTACCTGGTCGTGCAGCGCCTGTAGCACTGACATTCTTAAATGCTTGTGGAACAAAAACAGGGAAATTGCTCCCTACAGGCCATGGAATTGATACTATTGAAGATATTGATGTCAGCTGCATTGATATGGCGACGCCTGTGGTGTTAATTGATGCCCCTCAACTCAACAAAACAGGTTATGAAACTGCGGAACAACTGGAGTCCGATGCCGAGTTTATGCAAAAGCTAGAGGCTATTCGTATAAAAGCAGGGGCAATGATGGGGCTTGGTGATGTAAGTAAAAAAGTCATTCCTAAACCCATATTGATTTCACCTGCCATTCACGGTGGAACAATTAATGTCCGCTATTTTATGCCGCATAAATGCCATGGCGCACTTGCCGTCACTGGTGCTATCGCCATTGCCACAAGCACTATGATCCCGGACAGTATTACTCAGCAATACATTCAGTCTGTTGATATGAGCAACATTTCTATTGAGCATTTAAGTGGTAAATTTGAGGTATCATTAAGTCAACAAGGCAACTCACCGGAAGGGCTTCAAGCTTCAATTATTCGAACAGCAAGAAAACTGTTTGAAGGCAACGTATACGTTCCTTCAAACTAATATTAGCCTGCCTCTTATCTAGAGGCAGGTGATGAATTTTATTTTTCGGCAAGTAACGGCTCAAAATTACCATCAATATAATAGGAAACTTGATGAGCTTCATCTGGCGTCGGCAATTCTAACTTCCCTGCCATTTTCTCCATAACTTGCTCCGGTACCGCATATTGACGTTGTTGATTTTGTTGCCGCCACTGTTTAAATGGCACTTCCAAGTAAACTAAATGGATTTTGGCTTGATAGCGTTCAAATAAGCTGATCATAGTTCCCCGTAAAGAGGCACTCAATGACGTCGCATTCCAAATAAAGTGGGTTTTCGTGCGTAACAATCGTTTTGCTTGCTCTTTCGCTTGCTGAGCGACCCACCCTTGTGCATTTTTATCTGCTGGGTTGATTTTATGTTCTCGGCGAATATCATCTAAACACACAACTGCCGTTTGTGGGTAAAACCGTTTGATAAAATGGTCTTTTCCCATCCCCGGCAAGCCACATAACATTATCACTTCACTTCCATTTTCTTCAAAAGGCTGGTAATCCGTAGTGCCCTTTTGATGATGAAAATACTGGAAGCGCCCAGCTGGTGACGCAAATGATTTAGGTTGGTCCCAACAACCCTGCTCACGACAGAATAGTTCAAATAGCTCGATTCTGACCAAAAGTTCCGCTTTATCTTCACACGCACGGCCCATCGCATCCGCTTTCGCTAACAGACATAATAAAGACATTTCAACCCGCAAAGATGCGGCAAATAACGTGCGCTCAGGATCTGGCTTTTCCATTAACCAAAGCGGTAAGCCATGGAATCGAACTAAAGCCGCAATTTGTTCACGAATAGCAAAGGGCGTTTCTATTTGTCGAAATAATATATTTCGTACAGATAACTCACCTTTTTTGGCATGTCCAGGTGAATGGATCCGCCCCTCTTCATCTTCTTTTGTCGTACTGCGTTTTTCGACGTCATGCAGCAAGGCTGCCGCCCAAACGATTTGTTGTTTAAGCTCAGGAAGCTGTTGATATTCAGACAAACCTTCTAAAGCCGCTAACACCATTTGGGTGTGAATAGCCACGTTACCTTCCGCATGGTGCAAACGGTCTTGCGGCACATACTGCATATCACGCACAAAATCGAACTGTTTTTCAAGCTGTGTCCAGTCACGACATTGGGTTAATTGCCAACTCATGGCTGTTCTCCTTGTAATTCAAAGGCCAGCTTGGCTCTCTGCCAATGCCGCTTCCAGTGGATATCCGTTTTAACATGGTTTTTACGCACATATTTGAAAACATGCGCCATAAAATCATCCACATGAAAACCTTGGCTATCGCGGCTCACAATACCTTCCATGCTACAGGCTTCCCCTGTATGAGTATCACACGCAATAAATTGGCTATCTAATGATGCAGCAGTAATTAATGAACTTGCATATTCTTGCTTGTTCATGTGTTTACTGAGTGATAAATCTAATTGAGGGACGGTTGGAAAATCAAATAGAGCTGCATAAAATTGCACCTCTTCCCAACTGAGCCAATACTCCCCCTGCCTCACCGCAAATACATAGAAGTAATCTTCAATATGTTGATATTCAATGGAATGTATTGCGTAAAGATTCTCACCGAATAGTTCAATATCCCCTAAATCATCTTTAATCAGCTGCCAACGTTGGCGAATTTGCTGGCTCCATGCTGATTGGGTTGGTGCTCCATGAGAGCGAGCAAAAACCCCGTGACGGTTTAAACAATTATTTTCACCATCCAGTTTTTCTGTATGAACCAGTTTGTCTATATTTTGGATGTGCGACCACCAATCGCTATTGATGCGATCATCACTCGTCGTACCTGGGGAGAACGGATAGTGATACGTTCTACCATACTTTCTTGATTGCATATTCATCATGCTTTCTCTAAAGAAATAGAAATAACCACAAATCTTTTTGCTAGATTTGCGTCTTTAATTGTTGAGAAATCAAGTGTAGGTATTACATATCTATTCCGAGTAACGGCCTCATTTTTACTTAGCTAAGGGTCAAAATTAGCGAAATTGAAGGAAAACAGTTGAATTTTAGTCTAATTGTCAAGAAGAAGACTATCAATTTATTCCTAATTTAGCTCTACACACAAAAATCACCTACTCCCTATTAATCTAGAAGCCCAAATAAGCCTAATTTTACTCGAGACAATATTAAACGTGATAGTGATAGGTGGGAATTTATCGGACGTAAAGCTGAAGACTCAGTGCGTAAACTTTATGTAGGAAAGGTAATCAATAGAGATAGGAGCTACGGAACACCTTTCGTTAAGGTTGGATATTAATCTATCATAAATAGTTATAAAGATGAAAAAATAATAATCATCTTTGGATAATACTTGAGAACATCTTTCAATGTTCTCAAGTAGTTAAGAACAAAAAAACCTAGTAAAGACCGATAACTGAACCAACTGCTAACAAAAAGAAACTAAACAACCAAATCCAACCAAACGAATAACGTAAGTGGCGCCCCATATCAATTCCAGCTAATCCCATTGCTAACCATGCTGCTGGAGAGAATGGGCTCACGAAAGTCCCTGCGTTGTTACCTATCGCCATCGCATAAACAACGGAAGATGGGTCAACACCAACTGTGGCGGCAATTTGTTGAATTATTGGTAGTAAGGCAAAATAGTAAGCATCGGTACTGGTAAAAATATCCATCGGCACGCCTAAAATACCGACAAAAATATGGACTTTAGAAACCCATTCTGTTGGTAAAATAGCGGTTAAGTCTGTTGCAATTGACTCAAGCATGCCACCTTCAGATAAAATACCTAAAAATGCTCCTGCCGCTAAGATAATGGCAACCATTCCCAATGCTTGTGGCGCATGGGCTGCCAAAATTTTCATTTGGTCCCTAGGGTTAGGGAAGTTAACCATCAAGGCAATGGAAAGTGCGATCATAAAAACATAAGGTGCAGATAATAAACCAAATGCTAAACAGACAACAGAGGCGACAATTAACCCACCATTGATAAGTGGTTTCTTAGGTTTTTGTACCGTTTCGGTTATATCGGCAGTGTCATCACTAACAGGTAACAAAGAATCCATTTCATATGGTGTTGTTCCTTTCAAACTCGCTGCGGCAATACGTCTTTTCTCACGAAATCCCATTAACGTAGCAAATACCACTGCTCCCCCCATACCAATGAGTTGTACTGGGATCAAATGTTGCCATAAGGTCGAAGCATCAATGCCAGTGACAGCCGAAGCACGGCCTAACGGCCCGCCCCAAGGCACCATATTCATGACCCCCATGCTGGCACACATCAGCAGCAACATGAGATATGGGCTCATCCCCAGTTGACGGTATAAAGGTAATAATGCAGGAATGATAATTAAAAATGTCGCAGCGCCTGAACCATCTAAATGGACAACTCCTGCAATTAACGTTGTCATAATACAAACAACAATAATATTCCCACGCGTCATTTTAACCATTAAACGGATCAACGGATCAACGGATCAAAAATATGCAGGTCTTTCATTAAGCTAAAAAATAAAATCGCAAATAAAAACATCGCTGCGACTTTTGAAACTTTATTAATCCCACTTTCAAAGAATACTGAAATTTCAGCAACCGAATAACCAGCAAATAAAGCACCAATAAAGGGAATACAAGACATTGCGATAATTGGGCTAACTTTCCCCATCATCAATAATGTTACTATCGATATAATGATTAAAATACCAATAATTGTCAGCACATCAACTTCCTTCTTAGAATTATATTTTTCAGGTGAACACAAATTTCAGCTTGGCTCGCATTAGCTTAATAAGCATATTTCTTATATAAACCATTTAATATAACCGCAAGGAATATTTTATATTTTTGCTTCACAAACAATGTATTAATCATTATTTAAATTATCATTTAAAATAAAAAAATAGTTTTATTCTCTATTAGAACCATTAAAACCATAAACAAGCATTAACACCACTCTGGCGTGGGAGTTATTATTTTATTTATAAGTTACAGAATTATAACAATCAAAAATCAATGATTATTATAATATTTTATTTTTTCTCTTATTTTTTTATATTTTCTCCCTCCTTTTTCATCATGTTACTAGGGAAATATACTTTTTATGATTTTGGTCAAATATTCAAAAATTCGCTTGATTTTCTATTACCAATCCGCTGTAAAAATAAAATTTGCCCCGTAATACCACACCATCTCACAAAAAAACTTTGGCAAACTCAGTATAATATTAAAATAATTTAAGTTTGCTAATAAGGAATGTTCCAATGAGTCGCCTTTTTTCACCTGCATCAATAAGCCAAGTTTCGTTGAAAAATAGAATCATTGTTCCCCCGATGTGCCAATATTCCGCAGAAAATGGCATGCCAACCGCTTGGCATAACGCCCACTATATGAACCTTGCTTTATCAGGGGCCTCCTTAGTGATTGTAGAAGCCAGTGCTGTTGTTCCTGAAGGGCGTATTACCTACAAAGACTTAGGCTTATGGAATGACGAACAAATGGTCGCCATGCAGAAAATGCTCAACGATATCAGACATTTTTCAGATGCGCGTTTCGGGGTACAAATCGCTCACGCAGGTAGAAAGGCATCAACCGAGTTACCTTGGTTAGGGGGTAACAGTATCCAGCCTACACAACCCAATGGTTGGCAAACTGTTGCACCATCAGCAATCGCTTTTGGTGAGAACGCAATCCCACATGCATTAACGATTGATGAAATTTTACAGGTCAAACAGCAATTTATTGACGCCGCCATTCGTGCTGAAAAAGCCGGTTTTGACGTTATTGAGATCCATGCTGCTCACGGATATTTACTGCATGAATTCTTATCACCAATATCAAACTTGCGACAAGATGAATATGGCGGTAATTTTGAGAATCGAAGCCGTTTTCTGGTCAATATATTCCATGAAATCCGAGAAGCGATTAATCCCAATATCGCTGTGGGTGTGCGAATCTCTGCTACTGACTGGATTGATAATGGCTGGGATGTTCCTGAATCTATCGAACTTACTGAACGGTTAGAAGATTTAGGTTGCGATTATATTCATGTTTCTTCCGGCGGGCTTTCATCGAAACAACAAATTCCATTAAGCCCGAATTACCAAGTACCATTAGCACAAGCGATCCATGAACAAAGTATGATGCCCGTGATTGCTGTAGGTCTGATTACAGAGCCGTTGCAAGCCGAAGCGATACTTGCAACCCATCAAGCTGATTTTGTCGCTATTGGTAGGGGGATCTTATTTGAGCCGCGATGGCCTTGGCGAGCTGCGAGTGAATTGAATGAACAAATAGACGTTGCGCCACAATACCGGCGCTGTGCCCCACATCAATTTAAGCACTTATTTAAGTAAAGTAATAAACTCGCAGCTATTGTTAATTGATAATAGCTGCGAGTCATAAATTATTAACGCGCGCTAGTCGAACACTGTTGCACAAATTCAATCATGGTTTTTTGGAATTCAGGCTCTGCAGTACCTGATTTTTCTATTTCCGCATCCATACGTTTAAACTCAGCTAAACCATATTTTTCAATTGTTTTATCGTAGGCGCAACCACAAATTGCACTGACTGCATTTGCCGTTTCACCTTGCGGGTTTCCTGATGCAACCACACAGGTATTCACAAAATTCTCTTTATATTCAGCAATTTCTGACTTTTCATCAGAACATGCAGACAACACAACCATTGCTCCTGCCATACCTAATATTAATGCTAATTTTTTCATTTTATGCCCATTTCCTATTTAGCTTTAACTAAGATGATAATAATAAACCTCTATTATTCCTAGTTCACGCTATTTTGGATATCTTGTTTATGTTTTCAATACCATTAATCTTAATTCACCAAATAAGACGCTCTTATTAAGATTAACATCCCTATCACTGACTATTCATATTAATCATAGCTGTTTTCTTATAAAAAATCTGTCTTGTCCCATATTTTATTATGTGTATTTCACCTGGGCAATGAATTAGAACAACGCCATCGATAATAGAATAATGATGATAAAATTAGCACACAGCCAACAATTTGGATAAAAGGCATTCTTTCACTGTACCAAATAGCCGCTACAAATACAGTCATAACAGGTTCAAGGATCATAATAATTGCCGCATTTCCTGCTGTGGTATTTTTTTGACCAATCAGCTGTAATACAAACCGCAAACTCGTTGCTATCACCACACTAGCAATAAACCACATTATAGTGGGTACTGTGATGCTACTTGGCCATTCTTCCAAAAAGAGTGACAAAACTAACCCTGTCACTCCAGTACAAGCAAGTTGAATGGTCGTTAACGGCAACAGAGGAATTGTTCGAGTATATAAACTGGTATAACAAAAATAGATAGCCTGAACAATTGCAGCGCCAAGAAACCATAGTTGGCTTGCCTTAAACTCAAGTTGAGCCTTGAATAGTGTTAAACATGCCAGCCCCAGAACAGCGACAGGGAGAGCCTCCCAGAAATAACGCACAGGTTTATTTTTTAAAATTACCCATGCAACTAGAGGAACAAATAACATCGCCAGACTCATGATAAAGGCCCCTTCGCCAATTGAGTCTGTTATCGCAACTGCGTGGATCCAAAGCACCATATTTAATGACATCCAACCGCCAGTCATTAATATTTTGGGTAATTGCTTTACCGCTATTCTATTTTTCTCGCCCCCACAAAAAGGGGCTAAAATGATAGCAGCGAATAAAAAACGGCTACCAAGAAAGGCAAATATTGGCATTCCCTGCACTGCTTCTCGGGAAAACACCCATCCCCAAGCCGCAATTATCGTGGTAAGCACCAAGAAAAACTCTGCCTTTCTTTGTGAATACATGTGTTCCTCGAACGAATTAAATGACCCTCTACTACATCATACCTACTTTTTCATGTAAACCAATCCCATTTATAGCCTTTAACTCCGAACGTTCCAAATAATAATATCTCGTTAAAAAATGATAAATATGACCTTAAATTAAGCGTTATTTCCTCTTAATAACGGTAATTTTTCTTCCAAGCTGGCTTTTTTCTTACTAAATAGATTAAGTCTCATTTCAAATACGATAAATGAGGAAGTTTGCATGCAAGCCCATCAATTTTTCTTTTTATATGACCTGAGATAATTAAAGTAAACAAACAACTACCAGTCTTACTGATTGAATTTACATCTTCAGCTTAAGGGAAGGTCATAGTATGGTTATTCAAAAAACATTACCGATAGATAACGATACAATCAAAAAAATTAAGATTGCGATCAATAAGAGAAAATATGCGCATGCGGATGAAATAAGTTTGTTATGGCAACACGCATTAAAATCGTCGTCAGTCTTCAGTTGGGGAAAAGTGATGCTGATTTCGATAATTAGTGGTTTGGTTGTTACAATAGCCACTTATTTATAGCATGGGGTTTTAAACGAAGAAATCGAGCTAATAGCCCGATTTCTATTAAATATCTTTAATCACTAATTTAGCTAATTACCAGTAACCTAAGAACTTCCACCAAACGCTACCAATAAAGAACCAGATGGCTAAGTTAACGACACTCATAACAAAACCGGTTTTCCACCACTCGCCTAATGTGGCATAGCCAGAACCAAAGATAATTGGTGCGGTACCTGTTCCATAATGAGTGAGTGACATCATTAATGATGATGAGAAAGCAAGCGTTAATGCTAACAACATTGGTGGTGCACCGAGAGATAATCCCGCGGCTAAAAATGCAGCGTACATTGCGGTAATATGCGCTGTTGTACTGGCAAAGAAATAGTGGGAATAAACATAGATAAGAACAAGGATCAACATCCCCCATACCCAGCTAATTCCCATACTCGCAATGGCTCCCTCGACTGAAACTGACATCCATTTAATTAAGCCTAATTTTCCTAAGAAAGATGCCATCATCACTAAAGCAGAGAACCAAACTACCGTATCCCAAGCCCCTTTATTTTTTAAGACATCATCCCAATTGATGACACCTGTTGCTAATAAAATACTTAAACCAATAAATGCTGCTGTTGTTGCATTCACACTGTATGCAGGCCCAAAGATCATTGCTGGTACACCTGCCCACATCAGTAATAGCAACCCAAAAACAGCTAATGTTAATTTTTCAGGTAATGAAACTGGCCCTAATTGTTGTAAACGTTCTTTGGCAAAATTAGGCGCATCCGGCGTAGAGGTGATTTCAGGCTTGTACATCAAATAAATGACCAATGGCATTAAAATCAAAGAGATAATGGCTGGTACAAATGCGGCAATAGCCCACATTCCCCAAGTTAGCTCCCCTTTTTGCCCTAACTCACTGACAATCAGGCTGACTATCAGTGGGTTTGGGGCTGTTGCCGTAATAAACATTGCAGACGTAATCGGGTTAATATTGTAATTGACCAAAGCCAAATAACGACCGATTTTCCCAGCAGTACCATCATCCGCCTTAGACCCAAAACTATCAGCGATAGAACGCATAATTGGGTGAATAATTCCCCCACCTCGAGCGGTATTACTTGGTGTCACAGGAGCCAATATTGTTTCTGCTATTGCCAATGAATAAGCAATACCCAATGTTTTTTTACCAAATAAAGAAATGACATAATACCCTATCCTTGCCCCTAAACCTGTTTTGTTCAAGCTCATGGAAACCATGATAGAAATACCAATTAACCAAATTAAGTCATTAGAAAAACCACTTAATGCATCCGCAATTGCCCCTTTAGTTGATTCAGGATTAGTGACTCCAGTAACTGCAACTAATGAAATTGCGACAATAGAAACTCCGCCTATTGGTAAAGCCTTACCAATAATAGCAGCGATTGTGCCTACAAATAATGCTAAAAGATGCCACGCATTTGGATTAACACCTTCAGGAACAGGAATTAAAAACCAAATAATTAATGTTATTGCAACTGCGATTAATGTTGGAACAGGTTTTAAAGGTGTTAGTTTATTCATAAGGTTTATCCATACACGTTTAAAGATGGAAATACAGAGTAATTTCAGTTATATATTCTAATTTTATCTTTAGGTTAACAATATATAGCTAAAAAACCTTGATATTTATCAGTACGTAGATTCTTTTATAATACAAATTCACGTTATTTTGTAACGGGACGTAATATATTATTTCAGTAATTAATCTTTCATATTTTTTGCATAAAAAGGTAAGCCTACCCTTAAATGAATAAGGGTAAAAATAAAGTTGGGCTTATTATTTGTTCTATTACTCGGCTAGCAGCACATGCACTCACATTTATCTCATAATCTAATTTGTTTCTTAATATACTAAAATTTCAATTATTTTTATAGTTTGCCCTCAATTTATGCTTGCTGAATCGAATTAATAAAATAAAATCAAGAAATACTCTAAATTATATTGAATATATAAAAAATTATAACAATGGCAGTTTCTGAGCAAAAAACACACAGGCCACCATTGGAACGATGCTTCATCCTTAATTATCATTACTTATTATCTAATCTAATCATGCTAAAAAACACTTATAGTGATTATGCTTTTTTCAATAAAATTTTTATTCCTAATCTAAATATGAGCAACAAAACACATCCAAATATGACTAAGAAGGAAATGAAATGTCCACTAATGAAATTTATACCACAAATGCAAAAAGCCCATGTATTGTGTTATGCACGACGAATAGCCATGAAAACGCAATTAAAATTACCCAACATTTACTAGCCAATCGTTTAGCTGCATGCGTTTCTCTACTTCCTGAAATAACATCAGTTTATCTATGGCATGATAATATCACGCAAGATAAGGAGATTTTGCTTTTGATCAAAACGACCCAAGGAAATCAACTCAATTTGTTTAAGGCAATAAAAGAAATACACCCATATGAAACTCCAGAACTCATTCGCTTAGACCCAAGTCAAGTGGAAGATAATTACTTACGATGGCTGATTAGCTCCGTTAAATAATAGGTATTAATCTGAATTTAATAACAATAACGTTATAAATTGTGAGCTAGAATCGTTTTGTATAAATAAATTTAACTGGTCGGCTATGGTTTACCGAAAATTAATGCTATATAAATAAGCTCGCTTTATATTTATTTTCCCTCCTTTATATTTGGAGGTTTTTTTTGCCTAAAATTCACCAATACATATTCTGTCTAGCTAACAAAAAAAGCGACTGATATAAATATCAATCACTTTGTACGTAAAGCCTTAGTGCATAAAGTTAGCCTCTTAATGGCTGATTTCTTACCGGCCTATCACCAGCGACATAATATTCAGCATCGCTTGTGGGCAACGGAGGTCGGTTTCGAATTTTATCGGCGATTTTCTCCGCGATCATGATAGTCGTTGCATTTAAATTACCCGTAATAATCAGCGGCATAATTGATGCGTCGATAACTCGTAAATTTTCAATTCCATGAACGCGTCCTGCACCATCAACCACTGCCATCTCATCGTGCCCCATCTTGCATGTACCACATGGATGAAAAGCAGTTTCAGCTCTCTCGCGGACAAATGCATCTAGCTCGTCATCCGTACTAATCTGTTTACCAGGGCTAATTTCTTTCCCACGATATGGGTCAAGTGCTGGCTGAGCCATAATTTCACGGGTAATACGAATAGCAGCACGAAACTCTTCCCAATCCTGTTCCGATGACATGTAGTTAAATAAAATACTCGGATGCTGCCTTGGGTCTAAAGATTTCAAACGAACGCGCCCTCGGCTAGGCGAACGCATTGAGCCTACATGGGCTTGAAAACCATGCTGATTAACGGCATTACTACCGTTATAGTTAATCGCCACAGGCAAAAAGTGGAATTGAATATTTGGCCAAGCAAATTTTTCACTGGTACGAATAAACCCACCCGCTTCAAATTGGTTGCTTGCGCCAATTCCAGTCCCTTTAAATAGCCATTCAGCGCCTATTTTGGGTTGGTTTATCCATTTTAAGGCTGGATATAATGAAACTGGTTGTTTGCATTCATATTGCAAATACATTTCAAGGTGGTCTTGCAAGTTTTGCCCTACACCGGGTAAAACGTGCACGGCTGGAATATTAAACTCTGTCAGCACATCTTCAGGCCCAACCCCAGAGCGCTGCAAAATTTGTGGAGATGCAATCGCACCTGCGCATAACAGAACCTCTTTACGCGCCTTTACCACCGTTGGCGTAGTGCTATTACCTTGATAATACTTCACACCCGCCGCTTTTTTCCCTTCAAACTCAATGGTATCCGTAGTGGCATGGGTACGAATGGTCAGGTTATGGCGCTTTTTCGCTTGGTCCAAATATCCTCTTGCTGTACTTGCTCGTCGCCCTTGAGGAGTGACCGTGCGATCCATCGGGCCAAAACCCTCTTGTTGGATCCCATTTAAATCATCAGTTTGTGGATACCCAGCTTGTACACCCGCTTCCACCATCGCATGAAATAGCACATTATTGCCATTCTTCGGTGTTGTCACACTGACTGGGCCATCTCCACCATGGTAATCATTCGGGCCAATATCACGCGTTTCTGCTTTTCTAAAATAAGGTAAGCAATCGAGGTAACGCCAGTCTTCTAAGCCAGGCGCCTCAGCCCAGCCGTCAAAGTCTAGAGCATTCCCTCGGATATAACACATCCCATTAATTAATGATGAGCCTCCGAGCCCCTTCCCTCTACCACATTCCATTCGTCGGTTATTCATATGTGGTTCAGGATCAGTTTCATAAGCCCAATTATAACGTCGCCCCTGTAATGGGTAGGCTAATGCCGCTGGCATTTGTGTGCGAAAGTCGAACCGGTAGTCCGGTCCTCCTGCTTCAAGGAGCAGCACAGTAACATCTGGATCTTCTGTCAGGCGGGTAGCAAGAACGTTACCGGCTGAACCAGCACCGATAATAATATAGTCGTAGACCATTGTTATCTCCTCTGTTTCAGTCAAATTAAAATGATGTGATTAAAAAACGGATGCAAATTCCCCCAGTTCCACTTGAATGGATTTCACTTGTGTATAATTTTGCAGTGTTATTACGCCATTTTCACGACCAACGCCGGAATGCTTATACCCCCCTACTGGCATTTGAGCGGGTGATTCACCCCATGTATTAATCCAGCAAATCCCAGCCTCTAATTGATGGATAACACGATGCGCACGCGTGAGATCCTGTGTCACAACCCCTGCAGCAAGCCCATATACACTATTGTTTGCACGGGTAATCACTTCATCTTCAGATTGGTAACTTAAAATACTCATGACAGGACCAAAAATTTCTTCCTGTGTGATTTGCATCTCATCGTGGCAATCAGTGAATACCGTTGGTGCAACATACGCTCCCTGAGCGAAATCGCCATCCATCAAACGTTCACCTCCGCACAATAATTTCGCACCTTGTTGTTTGCCTAACTCAATATAACGCAACACATTTTCCATATGTGCGAAACTGACTAATGGCCCAAAGTTAGTATTATCGTCAATGGGAGAACCTATTTTAATGCGCGCCACACGTTCCGTGATCTTGTCTTCAAACTGTGATTTAAGCGATTCTGGCACAAAAACCCGTGTTCCATTGGTACACACTTGGCCGGAACTATAAAAGTTCGCCATCATGGCGATATCTGCAGCTTTATCTAAATCTGCATCATCAAAAATAATTAGAGGTGATTTGCCGCCTAGTTCCATCGTCACCTCTTTTAAAGAAGAGGCCGACGCATTCGCCATCACTTTTTTACCCGTTGCGATCCCCCCAGTGAATGAAACTTTGGCAATATCAGGGTGCTCCGTTAACCATTGCCCCACTTCACCGCCTTGGCCTGTCACCACGTTAAACACCCCAGCAGGCACCCCCGCTTCAGTATAAATTTCAGCTAACTTTAATGCAGTTAACGACGTGACCTCACTGGGTTTGAACACCATCGCATTACCTGCAGCCAGAGCAGGTGCTGACTTCCATAATGCGATTTGGATAGGGTAATTCCATGCGCCAATTCCAGCGACAACCCCCAGCGGTTCACGACGGGTATAAGCAAACGAGCTGTCACGCAGAGGGATCTGTTGTCCTTCCAGCATAGGGATTAAACCTGCATAGTATTCAAGGACATCAGCCCCTGTGACGATATCTACATAACGCGTTTCAGAAAGTGGTTTGCCCGTATCAAGGGTTTCGAGGTAGGCCAGCTCGTCGTTACGTTCCCGTAAAATATCCACCGCACGGCGTAAAATACGTGAGCGTTCTATCGCGGTCATTGCCGCCCAGACTTCTTGGCCTTGTTTGGCACTTTCTACCGCCCATTGGATATCTTCAAGGGTCGCAGATTGCAGATTTGCGATAGTTTCGCCATTTGCAGGGTTGATTGCAGGAAATTGCCCGCATTCAGGTTGTGAACTGTCGACATAACCACCATGAATATAAAGCTTATGTATCGGTGGATGTTGCATATTATCTCCTCTGAATTGGTTATTAAGTTTCTAAAACCTCAGCACGTTGTAGTTGCATATCGATATATTCGTTAGTGATTTTGAGTGCATCCTTAACAGGAAATTGCTCATTACTCAAAGCACTACGTAACCATAAGCCATCAATTAACGCCGCCAGCCCCTTCGCGGCCATCCGCGCATCCGCTTTGTTTAATACCCGCCCAAACTCATAGCTTAAATTTGAATACAAGCGCCGGTCATTAACCTGCTGTAAACGATTTAAATTCGGTTGATGCATACTACTAGCCCAAAAGGCTAGCCACGTTTTCATCGCGGCCTCACTGGTTTGCGTTGGGTCGAAGTTGCCTTCAACAATTGCCTGAATTCGTCGTTTTGGCTCCGCTCCGGTCAACATCCGTAAACGTATTGCCACCGCAAACCCTAGTTGGTATTGAATATGGCGCATAGCGGCTTCAAGCAAGCCATTTTTATCACGAAAATAATGACTAATAATTCCTGTAGAAACCCCGGCTTTACGGGCAATTAACACAAAACTGGCATCCTGCATTCCAACTTCATTAATCACAGCCAATGTGGCTTGAATTAACTGTTGTTTACGTATCGACTGCATTCCTATCTTCGGCATAGTATTTGAACCTAAAAAATACATTGATCCCTTGTATTAAACGTTTTTTTGATTGAATGTTCAATCAATATTAACTATTGTTTACAACAATCCATTCACAATTAACATAAGAGAGAAGATAACAAAAACCAAATCTTTGCTGATAAATCAATAAATTAGCTTAGAAAGTAATTTTAACCTGTTAAATAAATAAAAATGTGGAATGTCCAATGACAACTCAAAATAGTCCAAAAAATAAGCAGAAGGATAAACTGAACTCTGTGGTTTTTTTTACTTCCGCCGGTCTTATTCTGGCGTTTTCTTTTTTCACCATCTTGATGACCGAAACAGCAAATCAGTGGATCGTTGCCGCCCTTGGCTGGGTATCTAAAACCTTTGGTTGGTATTATCTGTTAGCAGCAACGCTTTATATTGTTTTTGTCATTTTCGTTGCAACCTCACGCTTTGGTAATATCAAACTCGGCCCAGAGCAATCTAAACCTGAATTTAGCGTGCTCAGTTGGTCTGCGATGCTATTTGCCGCAGGAATTGGTATCGATTTAATGTTTTTCTCCGTCGCTGAGCCGGTCACCCAATATATGCTGCCGCCAACGGGCGAAGGCGAAACCTTAGAAGCAGCTCGTCAGGCGATGGTGTGGACACTGTTCCACTATGGCCTAACGGGCTGGTCTATGTATGCCTTAATGGGAATTGCACTGGGTTATTTCAGTTATCGTTATAACTTGCCGCTGACCATTCGCTCCGCACTTTATCCAATATTTGGCAAGCGGATTGACGGCCCAATTGGCCATACTGTGGATATTGCTGCGGTATTAGGGACGATTTTCGGTATCGCAACAACATTGGGGATCGGGGTTGTTCAGCTGAATTATGGTCTCAAAGTCTTATTCGACTTACCTCAAGGGCTCCCCGTGCAAAGTGGGTTGATCCTGCTATCGGTGATTATGGCTGTAATTTCCGCCACATCTGGGGTAAATAAAGGTATTAGGGTGTTATCCGAGCTCAATGTGCTTTTAGCATTTGGTTTGATTTTATTTATCTTATTTGTCGGCGATACTGAGTTCCTACTCAATGCCTTAGTGCTGAATGTGGGGGACTATATTAACCGCTTTATGGGTATGACCCTCAACAGCTTTGCCTTTGACCGCCCAACGGATTGGATGAATAGCTGGACGCTGTTTTTCTGGGCATGGTGGGTAGCATGGTCACCATTTGTTGGGTTATTCCTTGCTCGTATTTCGCGCGGACGAACGATTCGACAGTTTGTGATTGGCACATTAATTATTCCATTTGTTTTCACACTATTATGGCTATCTATTTTTGGTAATAGTGCATTATATGAAATCATTCACGGCAATAGTGAACTTGCAAAAACCGTCCTCGACGCCCCCGAAAAAGGCTTCTATTCACTGCTTGAACTTTACCCCGGCTTTGGCCTAACCGCTTCTGTTGCAACCATTACTGGGCTGTTGTTCTATGTCACCTCTGCTGACTCCGGTTCATTAGTATTAGGCAATTTCACCTCAAAACTCAGTGATATTAACAATGACGCCCCTAATTGGTTGCGAATTTTCTGGTCTGTCGCAATTGGCTTACTTACCTTAGGGATGTTAATGACGGATGGCGTCGCTGCGTTACAAAATACGACGGTGATCATGGGCTTGCCCTTTAGTTTTGTTATCTTCTTTATTATGGCTGGGCTATATAAGTCATTAAAAGTTGAGGACTTTAGACGCGTTAGTTCGCTAAATACCAATGCCCCTGCACCACTATATGGCAACGGAACACTCAATTGGAAACAGCGTTTGGGACGAGTGATGAATTTCCCGGGAACGACTTATACCCAGCGGATGCTTGATTTGGTCTGCATTCCTGCCATGCAAGAAGTGGCAAAAGAGCTCAGTTTAAGGGGAGCAAAAGTGGAATTTAACACCTTGCCACCCATTGCTGATGAGCGATTAGACCATTTAGAATTAACGGTCGACCTAGGCGAAGAACAAAGCTTTATTTACCAAGTGTGGCCACAGCGCTATTCAGTTCCCGGTTTTACCTATCGCGCACGTTCAGGGAAATCCCATTATTACCGCTTAGAAACCTTCTTATGGGAAGGCTCACAAGGGAATGATTTAATGGATTACACCAAAGAACAAGTGATTAGCGATATTCTAGACCAATATGAAAAACATATGAATTTCATTCATTTAAGCCGTGAAGCCCCCGGGGCAACCTTAACATTCCCTGAATCTGTCTAGCTTGAACTCTAAGGGAGCGATGCTCCCTTAGAGTCAACAAATGAACAACTTATCAATAAGGGCGGCCCGCTTGCTCTAGCATTTTCTTCATTTTCTGGCGGTCATTCATCCAAGCCATTGAATGAGGGCACCCCGCTCCCGTCGGGTTAACATCACACACATTAAAATGTTTTGAAAACGCATTTTCATCTGCATTTCGCTGTTCTAACAAAGCTTGATAACTTTGTTCTTCTTGTGGAAGTTTCTTTTTGGGATCAAAGACAAACTTTTGTTGTGTCTGTAATTTTTTAATTCCTTGGTAGTCTTGATTAAACTCGCGATCAGCGGGTGACTTTTCTTTAAATGTAAAATCGTTGGCAAAGCCATAAGAAGTGAAACAAAGAAAAATAACAACAATAACCTTTTTAAACATATCTATTTCCTGCTGTGTCCATAAGCAAATATTATATGTCAGCAGCAACACATGGTGTTGAATAATAATAGGTGAAATTTATAAAATCTTAATATTCAAATAAATAATTTACCTGGGTTATTAAATCAATTGATTGATACATTATTGAAAATGGCTTAATTCTGTTATATCCCCCTATAATGGATATTGGTGATAACCCATTTTCTCTGAAATATTGCGCCCCGCTGTTTTCAGTAATTGGACGTATTCATCAATACGCTGCTCATCAAAACGAATGGTTGGGAACGAAATAGATAACCCTGCAACCACATGACCTAACCGGTCATATACTGGCACAGCAATACAGCGCAGGCCTAGTTCTTGCTCTTCTCGGTCTTGCGCATAATGGCATTCACGAACGGTGGCTAATTCCACCAGCAGGTCTTCTAACGTTAAAATCGTTGTTGCCGTTTTTTGGCTAAAAGTTTCGTTTTTCAATGCTAAACGAATGGATCCTTCATCTTGCCAAGCGAGTAAAATCTTACCGATTGCGGTGCAATACAATGGGTTACGACGCCCAACCCGTGAATACATGCGTAAATTATAACTCGAGTCGATTTTATGGATATAAATAATAGCATCTTCATCTAAAGCCCCTAAATGTACGGCTTCATGGGTCAATTGGCCAATACGGCGCATTTCTGTATCTGCAATTTCAATTAAATCCACATACTCAAGGGACTTCGCTCCCAACTCGAATAATTTCAATGTTAGGGAATATTTATCCGCTTCACCTTCTTGATCCACATAACCTAACTGTTTCATCGTTTGCAGAAAACGAAATGTGGTGGCTTTTGACATTAATAAGCGCTGCGAAAGCTCAGACACGCCGATCTCTTTTTGCTCACCAAGGGCACTAAGAATGCTGAATACCTTAACTACCGCTGAAACGGCATCCGTTTGAGTCGTTTTATCCATTACTTTTCCATCATCCTATAAATTGATATCGACATTACACCCTAGCGGATAGCATAAGTGGCTATCATGATAAAAACAAGAACGGTGATTTAATATTTTTAAAACAGCGTTTCATTTTTATTGAAGTTCTATTTGAAATGGGTTTTAATAGCATCATTAAGTCCGCAATAGTTTATTAAGTCGTAATCACGCAGGTGGTGAAAATGAATACACATCCGCAAGTTGCCGTTATTGGCGAATGCATGGTTGAATTGCAAAAGTCAGGGGAGCTATATAAGCAAACCTTTGGTGGAGATACACTCAATACCGCACTATACCTGTCTCGTTTGACCAAAGACCATGGCGTGACAACCCGTTACATCACCGGTTTAGGAAAGGACCCATTCAGCCAGCAAATGCTAAGCAGTTGGCAACAAGAAGGCATCAATACTGACGAAGTCTTTATTTCGGATAAACATTTGCCTGGGATGTATTTAATCGAAACCTCCGCTGATGGCGAACGTCGCTTTTTCTATTGGCGAGATAATGCCGCGGCAAAATTTTGGCTTGATGCCGTCTGTCTTGATAGCAATAGCAAAGCCCACACACAGCAAGTACTTAATTCACAACAATTTATCTATTTAAGTGGCATCAGCTTAGCCATTTTGCCTGATGCTTCACGCCAGTTGTTATTTGAAATGTTGCAGCAAGCTAAACAGCATGGTGCCAAAATTGTCTTCGATAATAACTATCGCCCCGCACTTTGGTCTTCCAAACAAGCCGCTCAACAGGCTTATCAGCAAATTCTCACTTTAACCGACATCGCTTTTTTGACCTTTGATGACGAACAGTTACTTTATGGCGACATTCATGAAAATGATGCAATTGCACGTACCCAACAATATGGCGTGAATGAAATCGTGATCAAGCGCGGTGCTAAGGCTTGCTTCGTCGTTATTGATAACGAACGTATTGAAGTCCCTGCGAATAAAATAAGCCATGTTGTTGATACCACTGCCGCAGGGGATTCCTTTAGTGCCGGCTACCTTGCTTGCCGTATTTTAGGTGGCAACCCATGCGAAGCGGCAAAATCAGGTCATTTACTGGCTGGAACCGTCATCCAACACCGGGGAGCGATTATTCCATCCGAGGCCATGCCAACCACTGCTTTAGTAAAATGTTAAGAGGCTTTAACCATGAATCAATTAGTTGAAAGAATTAAGAAACTCAATGTTGTTCCTGTGATCACCATTAATAATGCAGAACATGGTGCTCCATTGGCAAAAGCCTTAGTGGAAAATGGCCTGCCATGTGCAGAGGTCACCTTCCGCACCCCTGCAGCGATACAAGCGATTAAAAATATGCGCGCGGCCTACCCTGAATTACTGATTGCCGCAGGTACGGTATTAACCACTGCGCAAGTTGACCAAGCCATTGAAGCGGGTGTGGATTTTATCGTCAGCCCAGGCTTTAACCCGAAAATTGTGGCTTATTGCCAACAAAAGAACGTAATTATCATTCCTGGGGTGAATAACCCAAGCTTAGTGGAGCAAGCCCTTGAATTTAACCTCACCACATTGAAATTCTTCCCAGCCGAAGCCTCTGGCGGAGTTGCCATGCTCAAAGCACTCAGCGCCGTTTACCCGGTTAAATTTATGCCAACTGGCGGGATCGGTGTGAAAAACATTAAAGAATACACCGCATTACCTTCTGTATTAGTGTGCGGCGGTTCATGGATGGTGCCGAATGACCTTATTGACAGTGAAAACTGGCAAGAGCTCGGCAAACTCATTGCCAAAGCAGCGGCTATTTAATTAATAATAAAAATCTCGTTGTTGTTATTGCGCCCTTACTGGATGGTAAGGGTTTTTTTGTTGTTCGTGTTCATTAAAATATTGTTTAATTATTAGCTTTATCAAATTAGTCAAAGAATATAATACAATTTACTAATAATTTAAATTATAAATTTACTTAAATAATTTACAAATAAATAAAAATTAAATTAAACCGAATACATTTTATTTTAACAGAATAAAACCAGTAAAGTTAATTTTATTAATACTACTTATATACCACATTAAAAATATTATTAACTATCTAATAAGATAAAATTCAAATAACACTTCGGCAACGAGATATAGCTTCCTTTATGGCTTCACCGAGTTCTTCATCAGAAACACTATCCGGCAAAACAATATAGTCATCCTCAGTAAACCCATTCCCCGTCCATGTTTCTAGTTTTTTATGGAGTGTTGGCCTTAATGTTAAAAAACCATTTTTCTCTCTAATATTGCATAACATCATTGATTGATAAAAAATTTTTTTATTTTTGAAACCAAGAGAAGGTAAGTTTTCACTGAGCCATTTTTTTTCACACTCTGCAAGGCGATCTCTATTAAAAAAAAAGTTATCTACATGAGGATCTATAACTCTACATTTTTTTAGAGCAACTTTAGATAATTTACCTAGCTCACTATTTGTGACTTTTTTATTAACTGATACTATAGGAACCGTATCATCTACTACAAATAAATGATACCCTGACAAAACCATAATAAAATAAAACAAATCATTTACTCGAATGGATATATTATTTCCAGAGTCATAGTTTTCCATCTCCCCCCCTATTTTACTATTGTAATTTTCATATTAATATTATTCTCTATAGAATAAGCTATGGATTTATTAATTTCCACCCATTGATCTGAAGTTGTTTTACTTGGGATTGCTATTTCTATAGTCCTTAGTTTGATATCTGAATTTAGCAGTGTGAGCCTTGATTGGTCTATCCCTTTAAAATTAACCACATCATTTATATATCCGTTGATTTTTGAACTGACCTTAACTGGGTTTTGATATATTTTAGCTCCCGTATCTAATATTTTTACACTTATCGCTTCTTTATTTTTTATAAAATAGTCAAATGTTTCCGTCCCCGCAGGTAACCTTTCACTATCCGCTAGTTTTCTAGATTTACCAATATAATCTTCAAATGGATAGCCTTGCTTGTAAACGCCTTCACTGCAGCCTAGACATTTTACTTGACCATACTTCGGCAACGAGAAAGCACTTCTTTTATGGCTTTACCTAATTCTGCGTTTGTTACTGTATCCGGTAAAATAATATCATCATCATCACTATATCCATCTCTCGTCCAATCTTTTAGTTTTTTATGCAAACTAGGTTGCAATATAATGTTACCATTAATTCGTTTAATACTGCATGACATCATATTTAAAAAAAGTGATTTTATACTTTTAAACTTACATTTAATTAACACATCACCAACCCACTCTTTATAGTCTTCATCAATCCTCTTTCTATCAAAAAAATCAGAATTTTCATACGGATCTATAATTCGACACTGACTTAATGCTAACTTTAACATTTCACCTAACTTTTCTTCAGTAGTATCTTTTTCCAAACAATAAACGGGCGTCTCATTATCTCTAACAAAAAAATGATATCCCGAAAGAACAAATATAAAATAAAATCGTTCGTTAACTCGGATTGATACATTATCCCCAGAATCATAATCAAGCATATATTGTTCCTTACTTAACAACCGTTATATTAAGTTTTATGTTTTTATCATTAGCGTAAATTATTGATTTATTAATTTCAATCCATTGCGCTGGAGTAGTTTTACACGGTATAGCTAACTCTATCGTTTTATTTTTTACACTTGACTTTTCAAGCTTAAATTTAATGCTGTTTATTCCTTTGAAATTAACCACATCATTTATATATCCGTTGATTTTTGAACTGATCTTAACTGGGTTTTGATATGTTTTAGCTCCCGTATCTAATGTTTTTACACTTATCGCTTCTTTATTTTTTGTAAGATAGTCAAATATTAGAAAATAATAGCATTCTCATAAATAACCACCACAAACCTAATTTACTTATTAAGGCTTGTGGTGATGAATAATTAAATTATTGGCTAACTAACCAATAAAACGTTTTAACTGTAAACGCAACATCTCATTTTCGCGTCGGAGCATTTCATTTTGATCCAATAGGCTCATTGCCATTGCGATGCCCGGCCAGTCAATTTCTAATTCATGGTAAAGACGCACGGCTCTTCTCATAATGACCACCGCTTGGTCATCAAACAACCACTCATTAGTCGTTTCAATGGGTTGAATTATCCCAAGGCCGACGATTTCCTGTAATTCATCTTCAGCAATGCCAGTATGAACGCAAAAATCAATAACGGTTAATGATGTGAACTGTTCCATTATTTACCTCCCCAATTTTTACGTGGGTCAAAACTCTGTTGAGTCTCCGCCAATTTCCGCCACAGTGCATCCGCTTCTGCATTACTGCTATTCGGCATCACGATTTTTATAATCGCGTACAGATCCCCTGCTGTACCTTTATGTTTCAGCCCTTTACCTTTAAGGCGTAATTTTTGGCCAGCTTGGCTATTAGCAGGAACGGTGATCACAATCGGGTCTTTTAATGTTGGAATGGTGACTTTTGTCCCTAGAGCGGCTTCCCAAGGGGCTAATGGTACAACCACTTCAAGATCATGGCCCTTAATATCGAATAATGGATGCGGTGCAATGCGGATGGTTATCCATAGATCGCCATTTTCACCGCCATTCTCCCCCGCAGTGCCTTGCCCTTTTAAGCGAATACGTTGCCCATCAATCACCCCTGCGGGGATAGTCACATTAAGTGTTTTGGGAATTTCATTTTCGATAAAACCAAATGCGTTATAGACCGGTAAGTTATAACTAATGGTACGTTTATGGGGTTCTTGGGTTTCTTCAAGGAAAACAGCTAGTTCAACCTCTAAATCCTGCCCGCGACGGCTGCGTGCCTGCCTTGTGCCACCCCGTGCACGTTGGGAAAACATCGATGAAAAAATGTCATCAAAACCACCTGCATCAAACCCTTGCTGAGAATATGTGTGGCTTTGTTGGCTTTGATTGGCTTGGTTAAAATAGGGGTCATTTCTGTGCTCCCACATTTCATCGTATTCTGCGCGTTTTTCTTTGTCGCTGAGTACCGCCCACGCCTCTGCAATTTCTTTAAATCGCGCTTCAGCATTCGGCTCTTTACTGACATCGGGGTGATATTTTCGCGCTAAACGGCGATACGCGGTCTTAATGGTTTTTAAATCATCGGTGCGCTTGACACCCATAATGCTGTAATAATCCTTTAGTTCCATAGTAATATCTCGTTCACTTATCTGTTGAATAGAATTCTTATGGTATTTACCCAGTTGGGCTAAACATCACGATTACCTTGAATTTAACTTAGGACATTTACGCATTAATTGGAATAGCTAGGCCATGATAAAGTTACACAAAAACAGGAAAATTACGCTATTTCAAGCTAAACCTATAAGAGTGTCGTTTGATTAATAGGGGAACTCTATGGATACTCTCGCCAATCGCCTGAACTATAAAGTCAATTTTGCCATCTCTATCGAGGATTTTATTCGGTTAATTCGCCAGTCTCCATTTAAGGAAATGGTGCCAACCGATAATCTTACTCAATTGGATGCAATGCTAAATAACGCAGATTTATTGGTTAGTACATGGGATGAGGAACAGGTGGTCGGTTTTGTCCGCACGGTAACGGATTTTAGTTCTTGTTGTTATATCTGCGAACTGGCCGTTGATACTCAGTATCAAAAACACGGCATCGACCGCCAATTAATGCGCCTCGTCGCTGAAGAACTCCCCGCCGACTGCCAGATTTTATTTTTCGCCACCGACAGCAACCTCACCGAATATTTAAAACTGGGCTTCACCCAATCCCCAAGAGCTTGGCACACCACGGCAGGGAATTATTTGGCTAGATCGGCAGAGCTGGATGAATAATAGAAAGTAACATCGTTAAAAGCGTAGAAATATAGTAGAAAAAAAAAATTTAAATGAGCTTTAAAATACCCCTATGCGTATGCTCTAAATAATTCGTGCTACAGCTAGGCGGCAAGCTAGTTTAGCCCTAATAGCATACATCAGTATGAAAAACACTGGAAATATCTAAAAAACAGTTTCAATTTAGGTTTTATTAAAAATCCCTCGATGCTGATGCTCTAAATAATTCGTATTGTGGGTAGAAGACCAGAGAGGATATCTCGGGGAGCATACATAAGTATGTGACCCGAGTAGCCGAGCGCAGTCGACACCCCCACAATGCGAAGTATGACGAGCATCACTTCAATTTGCCGCGGAGGCGTTTTACAGCCTGACTATGAAGCTGACTCACCCTCGACTCCCCAACCTCCAGCACCGCCCCAATCTCCTTCAGATTTAGCTCTTCTTGGTAATACAGCGTCAGCACCATTTTTTCGCGTTCTGGCAACTGATTGATTGCCGCCGCAATTTGGTCACGCAAACTGGAATCTAGCAACAGACTCAACGGGTTACCACCATCGTCCTCATCCATTTGCGGCTCACAGCTTTCCCCATGAATTTCATGCCACTCATCATAAGAAAACAGTTGGCTATTGTTGGTGTCCAGTAATGCTTGGCGATACTCCGCAAGGTCGATATCCAGCGCTTTAGCAATTTCCGGTTCAGTGGCACTGCGGCCTAACGATTGCTCCAGCACGCCAATGGCTTTAGTCATTTCTCGTGCTTGGCGACGCACACTGCGCGGCACCCAGTCACGGCTACGCAGTTCATCTAGCATCGAACCCCGAATTCTTTGCACTGCATAAGTGGCAAATGACGCCCCTTGGGTGACATCGAAACGTTCCAATGCATGCAGTAAACCGATGCCCCCCGCTTGAATTAAGTCGTCGATATCAACACTGGCGGGTAGTCTGACTTGCAGTTTCAGGGCTTCATGGCGTATTAGAGGGTAATAACGCTCCCATAGGCTATTTTTATTAATCACACCTTCGGCAGTATACAAATCACTCACAACCTGAATCACCCTTCAAGCTCTATAAAAGGTATTCATTATCTGTGTTGGTTTTGAATTCAATCCGTAGAGTAAGGCACTAAATATAGCTTTATTTGCCTTATCCTAAATAGGTAAAATTTGAATGATTGCAATGTTAACGATTGTTTTAACACAATTTTTAGGGAATTTTACTGGTGATACAAGTGGGAGTAGTTGTTTTGTTGAGATGTGATTTTGTCATTAAATTGCAGATTTGGGCTTTAGACTTTGTTATTGACTAAATTAGCCTTCTTAAAGCAAGTAAAGTTATCGGTAAGCAGCAAGCTAGCTTAACACTAAGCATGATAACCAAAGTAAACATAGCACTAGATATGGGAAATAATGGCAATGAAAATAATCAGATTAATGGATTATATATAAATAATATCATTATTAAATACAATTAATATTAATTAAACATTAAGTTAATTCGAACTAACAAGGTAAACAACTTATTATTTGACAGATTTAAATTATATAATGTATTTTTACATTCACTAATGTAATAGCATATTAGTTTAATTAAGAAGTAAAATAGCACATAGATATTTTGAGGTTATTATCTTTTAATTTAAACTTAAATAATTAAGAAGAAAAATGATATACAAAATATATTTCTTTTATTTTTTCTATCTTTTCCCAATGTGGATATCCAAAACATTGCAGCCCATCTATTGGGAACAGCAGGCGCAATTAACGTTATTTTCAATTTCGTACGTAATGATGGCAATTGCGGGGGCCTGCTCACTACTTTATGCCAAAGGACTGTCCCAAATTGGCACTAAGCATGGGTTAATGGTGGGCTTTTTTCTATATGGAGGCGGCCTTGTTCTTAGAGCCTATCCCACAGGCATGGCTATCGCTGTCACGTCAGGTTTGATAGCGGGAATGGGGGCAAGTATTATCGCTATTGCACTTAAATCACTGATTTTTTAATATTGATAAACAGGAACAAAATAAAGTCCTGCTACACACCGATAATTTAAGCACAATTGCACAAAGCCTTGGGGCTTTTATTGCAGGAGGGCTAGTGACGATTTTATCAATTATCGATCAAACCCCATATCGTTCCGCCTTATTGATTAGCGGGGTCATGGTATTAATCGCCATTGTAGCCATTCCTTCATTAAAAATACCAAAAACTGAGAAACCATTAGTAAAAAAAGGCTCCCAAAAAAACACTTCATTTTTCCCTTTTCTCAGTAAAGCAGATTTAATTTTATTTATTGCATTTATTATCAGTGGCGCCAGTTGGGCACTGATCTTACCCATTATTCCGGTGTATTTAAAAAACATGCACTTTTCAGATACAAATGTTGGCCTAGTGCTATCATTAGGTGTGATCACCGGGCTAGTACTCAAGAACCTTTTTATGTTTATTTTTTCTGACAAAGATAAACCTATCTCATTACTCGTTTTTTCTGTTTTATGCATGCTGATGCTCTATGGTATGTTTTGGTCAATAAAATTTAGCTCCCCGATTGTTTTCGCCATCTCGGCTATTGCCATGTATATGTTTAGAACCGTTTGCTCACTATTAATTAATCTGGTTGAGATGGAGATTGCACGCAAAGGAAATGCCGAGCATATTTTTGGTTTAATACAAACCGCATTTTTGACAGGGGATATCTTTGGTGGAATTGCCCTACCCTATGCTTATGAGTCTGGTTTTCTGGTTAACACCCCTCTGGTTATTATTATTTTTATTCTGATATCAAATATATTAATTTACGCCTGTGCCAAAGCTCATATGGAGTGTAGCTGAGATTATATGACAGCCCTTTAATTGCTTTTGGGCTGTGACGTCTTCAGATGCAATATTAGTTTTAGCACTCTTAATATCTAACGTGCTCTTTTTTGCTTATATAGTTGGCGTCCCATCCATGCAGCGCCTCTAATTCCACTTGAGTCCCCGTGCTTAGCAGTAACGAAATGGGTATTGCAAACACCACCGAATACATATTGACCAACACATTGGTTAATGTGCAACATTATTTCAGGCACGTTTGACAGACCGCCTCCCAGTACAATAGTTTCGGGGTCTAACATGTTAACAATGGATGCTAGGCATCGGTGTAATTGATTTTTATATAAATCCCAAGTCATTAGCGAGTCAGGATCATTCCCTCTCATTAACTCTATTATCTCATGTGATGTTAAGTGTTCTCCTGTTCTTGATAAATACTGTCTTTCAAGACCGGTTCCTGAAATAAACGATTCAATACAGTTTATTCTACCGCAGTAGCAAGTCGTACTTTCGCCATCAACGTCTAGTGAGTAACTCGGTAAAGGATTATGCCCCCACTCACTTGCACATGCATTTATACCATTGAGTAGTTTGCCATGTACGACATAGCCACCGCCACATCCAGTTCCCAAGCCGGGTTATCGATGAAATCACTCTCTGCGGCGAAAATCGGTTTACCAAATAGTTTATTTGCGGTTTCAATTCGAGATGGTGAGACTTTAATTGCGATGGGGCGAGTCGTTGGGGATGGAGCCTGTAATTTCGAAATTGTGGATATTGCGGTTGACCCTAATTGGCAAGGGAAAGGGCTAGGACGAGTAGTTATGGAGCATATTGAAGATTATTTAAATTCGGCCGTCTTAGAAGGTTCTTACGTGTCTATGATTGCGGATAAGCCTGAGTTTTATCAAAAAATGGGGTACCAATCTGTAGGGCCGAAATCGGAAGGTATGACGAAAAAATTTAGCACTAATTAGCAGATATTAGCTTTAGTGTTTGACTTAGTTAACGACCAACTTGGTATATTCCCTAAATGACAAAAACCACCTTAAATGATCATTCACAAGAAGGTTCTTTTAACCTACCGGTTAGCTTATTATTTATACTTACCTTATTAAAAACAAAACCCTAACGAATAAATTAGGGCTTTGTCGGTAGTCTAAGGCCAGCGATGTTGGCCTTTATAACTCACCAATCACGAATTAACGTAACAGGCTCAGAACACCTTGTGGAACTTGGTTAGCTTGTGCTAACACTGCAGTACCTGCTTGTTGCAGGATTTGACCACGGCTCATGTTAGAAACTTCTGTCGCGAAGTCAGCATCTTCAATACGGCTACGTGCTGCGCTCAGGTTGTTAACAGAGTTGTTCAAGTTGTTGATGGTAGACTGCATGCGGTTTTGGAACGCACCCAGTTTAGAACGGTAAGTATCAATTTTAGTTAATGCAGCATCTAAAGTTTTTAATGATTCATCTTTTGGCAATGCATCGATTTGTGCTTGAGTACCAACATTACCGGTAATTTCTTCATCCATGTTCAGAGTGATTACTGTTTCATCATTACCTGCACCTTGGCCTGTTACTTTATCTTGTTTAACACTATAGTATTTACCGCTACTGTCTTTAGCAACTAAAGAACCGTCTTTAGTCTCATAAATTTCTAATGGTTTTGGTGTTCCTGCTTTATCATTACCAATTTTAACGGTTGTTTTTGCATCTGTAATGTTCAGCGCTGTTTTTGCAGCAGCGTCGTCAGCCAGTTTAGTACCTGTTTGTAATACAGTGTCAGCAGTTGCTGGTGTTGGAACTTTAAAATCTTCAACTCCCAGTTCTTTTAATCCCATTTTATCCATTTTTAATGAGATAGTTTCATTATCATTAGCACCAACTTGAAAGCTCATTTCTTTGCCTTCTTCCAATACTTTAATGCCATTAAATTGAGTTTGTTCAGAAATACGTTTAATTTCAGCTAAACGGTCAGTCACTTCAGCTTGGATAGAAGCGATATCGCTATTAGAGTTAGTGCTGTTTTTAGCTTGAACCGTTAATTCACGAACGCGTTGTAAGTTATCGTTGATTTCGTTAACTGCACCTTCAGCCGTTTGCGCGATAGAGATACCGTCGTTAGCATTACGTGAAGCTTGAGTTAAACCTTTCACGTTTGCAGTGAAACGGTTAGCAATTGCTTGGCCCGCTGCGTCGTCCTTTGCACTGTTAATACGTGAACCTGAAGATAAACGCTCAATTGCAGAACCTAATACGCCTTGTGAACGGTTTAAGTTGTTCTGAGTGGTCAGAGACAAAATGTTAGTGTTGATAACTTGTGCCATGATGTGATCCTTATTATTCAAATTAATGCGTTAAGCCAAAATGCTTAACTTGATGAATTTCGTCAGCAACTAGGTTATCGGCTACAAAAAAGTCCCCTTTAGGCTTTTTAATGAAAATTTTTATCTGTCAGGTTGGAAAAGGCTTTACAGCCCGCTTTTAATACCATTATTTTTAACCCTTTCATTTTTAACACACGCATTTATTTTTATTAATTTTCTTATTATTTAATTTCAATAGGGATAATTACCTACTTTTCTCTTATCAGCTCTCGCCATCACTCTTTTTCAGAATAGTCTAAAATTTTGCTCCGTTTTGCCGATAAGACTGTAAATAAATTTTATTTCAGAGTTAATAACACAGGCATAGACTCTAAATCATTCGGGTTGCAGGTAGGCGACAAGTGAAGATAGACCGATGAGCATACACAAGTATGTGATTCGGCTAGCTGAACGAAGTCAACACCCCTGCAGCTTGAAGGATGACGAGAATAGCGTAGGAGAAAACATGGCAGGCATATCCACACTCGGTATCGGGTCAAACTTAGATTTAAACGTACAAATGGACCAATTAGAAGCAATGGAGCGCCGTCGTTTAGAGCCATTAACCACCCAAAAAGCCAGTTATGACGCACAAATTAGCGCCTTTGGCAAAATGCAGTCGTCCTTAGAAAAACTCAAAAAAGCGGCTGAAGACTTAAAAAAATACGGCGATATCAGTACCACCAAAGTGAATGGCGAATACAAAGCCTTTGACGTGAAAACCGATGGTAAAGCGGTAGCGGGTGTACATGATGTGTTAGTCACTCAGTTAGCAAAAGCACAAACTATCGCCACCAAAGGCACACCTAACAATAGCAATAAAGAATTGCTGGGCAATGGTGCACCTGAGCGAACGATTACCATCACGCAACCATCACAAAAAGAAGATAAAGATAAAATCGTTATCAAATTGGATAACGAGCACACTTCATTGATAGAAATTGCGGATGCCATCAATAAAACCGATAAAGGCGTTTCTGCATCGGTCATTAAAGACAAAGACAATATTTACCACCTTGTCGTCACTTCTAAAAAAGAAGGTAGTGAAAACCGTATTAGCATCAATGTGGAAGGCGATGATGAGCTAGCTAAGATACTAAATGTTGAGTCAGTTATTGATGATAAAGGTGTGGTTACCTTAAATACCGATGCAGATAATGGTATGGTGCAAAAAGTAGCCCCACAAACCGCCTTACTGGAAATCGATGGTTTCAAATTAGAGTCACAAACCAATGAAGCCAAAGACCTGTTTCCCGGTTTAACCTTAACGCTGAAAAAAGAAAGCGAAGACGGTAAAGCTGACCACCTGATCGTTTCTGAAGATATCGAACCCGCCAAAGGTAAAATTAAAGCGTGGGTGGATGCCTATAACGAATTCCAAACATTAGCCAAAGAACTCACCAAATACACGCCAACGGAAAAAGGCACCGCGCCAGATAAAACCAATGGTCCACTGATTGGTGATTCCACTTTACGCATGATCCAGAGCACCTTACGTACCCAAGTTCGGGCTCCTCAAGCAAGTGGGGACATTGACACTCTGAGTAAAATGGGGATTAAGCAAAAACTGGATGGCACCTTAGAAATTGATAATAAAGTGCTGGATAAAGTTCTCAAAGAAAACCCATCGAGCGTCAAAGTGTTTTTTGCTGGTGACGGTAAAGAAACCGGTTTTGGTACTGAAAACTTTAACTACTTGAAAGACACCTTGGACAGCAAAGAAGGCACGCTGCACAACGCCACCGATGGCATCCAAAAGAAAAAGAAAAGCTTAGACAAACGTATTGAGCAGACCAATAAACAAATCGAAAACACCATGGACATGTACCGTCGTCAATTCCAAAACCTCGATAAAATGATGACGTCACTGAATAGCACCAGTAATTCATTAGGCCGATTATTAGGCTAATACTTTTAGGTTAAAAATATGTATCAACGACACGCACAGCAAGCCTATCAGCAGGTCGATTTGGAGAGTGAAATCACCAACGCGACCCCATACCAACTGATCCAAATCCTGTTTAAAGGGGCGCTAAGTGCCCTAAAACGCGGGGAAATTTTTATGCAGCAGGGTAAGGTGGCGGAAAAAGGTAAAGAAATCTCAAAAGCTATCGACATCATTGACACAGGGTTAAAGCAGTCGTTAAATTATGAAGCTGGCGGCGAACTTGCAGAAAACTTGGCAAGTTTGTATGAGTACATGACAATGCAGTTACTTCGCGCCAACCTCGAAAACAACGTGGCTTATGTCCAAGAAGTTTACCAGTTACTCTCCGATATCGCCTCTGCGTGGCAACAAATCGGTGCAAATGTGGATGAAAGATAATCAGGTGGACAATAAAAATCCTATCGATTTACAAGAAATATACCGTAATGTCTTAGTATTAAGTGAAAATTTAGTTGCCTTAGCGCAATCCGGGGAATGGGAGACGTTGGTCTCCCGAGAGACAGAATATGTCCTTGCGGTGGAAAACCTCACCGAGTTAACGCAAGCGTTCGAACAACAGCAGCCCATCACTGAAGAGTTTATTCAGTTACTGCATAAAATTATCGAAAATGAACGTGTTACTAAAGAATATTTACAACAGCATTTAAACTTTTTAAGCAAAGAAATTAAGCAATTAGACCAAAAACGGGTACTCAATAATAGCTATGGCCAATTTGATGAGCCAGACACCCCGTTAGTCGTTCGCCCCATGGAATGAATTTAAGTGTCAGGCCAACAAACCTGACACCCTCTTCCCTTTCGGATCACAGCCTACTGTTGCTGTTTTAAGCGTTGTTGCTTTTTCAGTTTTTTCAACAGCATATTACGTTTTAGCGGTGATAAGTGATCGAGGAACACTTTACCGTGTAGGTGGTCGATTTCATGTTGCATGACAATCGCTAAGAACTCGTCGCTATCCACTTCAAACGCTTTACCGTGTCTATCGAACGCTTTCACTTTAACGCGCAGGAAACGCTCTACATCCGCGTAGATCTCCGGTACTGACAAGCACCCTTCTTGGTAGCTAGTTTCCCCTTCACTTTCGACAATCTCAGGGTTAACAAATACCATCGGCTCATCACGGTTTTCTGAAATATCAATCACCATAATGGATTTAGTTTCAGCAATTTGCGTAGCAGCGAGGCCAATGCCGTTATCGGTGCTGTACATGGTATCTAACAAATCGTCGATTAAGGTTTGTACTGCAGCGAAATCTGTCACTGGGCTGCATTTAATGCGCAGTCGTTCATCTGGAATTTCAATAATTTCTCTTACTGCCATAATTTAAACCCTATAAATTCGATTGCTTTTATTCAAATATCAATAATTCAAAATACTTTAAACTACAGTGACGACATGCAATAACCACGGTTTTAACGCCGTTAACTGCCGTCACAGCCCTGCCAGTGAAGTATGGCGAACAGACAAAATATTATCGTCTTTCTATTTCATCAACAACATGCAAAAAGTGGCATTATTAACCAGATAGATAATTTTATTTTAAATATCAATAGATTAGCGCCAGCCTACTTAACCTATCTGCTGATGCAACACCAGACATATAAAATTTTACAGAAAAATAACACGTTATTTGGAAAAAAACATCTAAAATAGAAAAAAGAGCGCTCTTTTGTCGACTTCCTGCCATTTTGGGCTCCCCCCTCTGATGGCATTTCTTTACTTGTTCGCTTTACTATTTTACTTTTTTGTATTTTACAGTTTTATCATCGAATTATATTTAGGCCACATTGAGATTATTTTCAATTAAATTAATATATAAAAAATAATAAGTATTGCATTTTATAATTCATTCAAATAAATAATCCTATATTCCATATAAAAAATAGATAGCACTGTATTTATTCCAATCAAACACGAATATCCCGAATAAATATAATTTAAAAAATCGATTTTACCTGCCAAAGAAATGCCCCTATTATAAATAAGTTGAGAAAACAAATCCCCTCTTCACTCTTCTTTAGATAATAATTTAAATAATACGGAAATTAACACATGGAAAAGAAAGCATTAGCTCGTCACTTAGTGACTATATTACTAAGCGGTTTGTCTTATAATGCAGCAGCCAACACTTCATTTTCAAAGCCCGCACCAACATTAAGTGATATCAATGCCTATAACATCAAAAATAACACTATAAACATTATTGATATTAATGAAAGAATCAATAATATTGATAGCCAAATAAACCAGATGGATTCAAAATTTAATAACTTAAAGAAAAATAATAACAACAGACTTAAATCAGAAACTGCGAATATACGAAATGAGTTAGCAAAATTACGAGACACCATAGATGATTCTATATTTGATTATTACAATATTAACGCTGATAAAATACAAAGCAACACGGTTTTAATTAATGACCAAGTTACATCAATAAACAAAGACCGAGAAAAAAAACATCATGTATTTGACTCAAAATTAAAAGAGGTCGAATTATATGTGCAAGGCGCATTAATTGGTGTAAATGCAGCCGACCAAGTCACTGAACAATTGAATACCAATATTCAGAATCTTGATAAAAAAGTCATTGGAAATACGTCATCAATCAAGACTCTAAAAAGTGATGCAGCAAAAACACAAAAAGTGAACGAAGTTAAATTCACAAAGTTAGAAAATAAATTTGACCATGGGGTCAGCCAGCTTGAGAGCAAAATAGATAAGCGTGCCCAAGAAGCCAATGCGGGTATTGCATCCGTTGCTGCAATGAGCAATATCCCTTACGCAACAAATACCCGCTTTAGTGCTGGGGTTGGCGTGGGGAATTACAAAAATGGCTCAGCAATTGCTGCTGGCGCTCAATATCAATTAAAAGAAAATATCAACTTACGCAGTTATGTTTCTTGGAACAATTCAGATGCTGCCGTTATCGGAGCGGGTGTGGCCTTCGGTTGGTAACTCTCTAACGCCTATTTTTCATATAACCTTATAAATTATTTATATAACATTAACCTATAGTACCAATGATATATTGGTACTATTTTTAATCGCCCTAATTGGCCTATATCTAAATTAACTCGCTCTGAGTTAAAATTAATTTTGCTGATAAGTCACAATCGCGATTGGTGTTGAGTTAATAGTAACCCAAAGGTTAGACATACCAATACGCGTGTTCGATGACTCACTCACTTTATTACAGCTGGTTTCAGACTGGCATTGGGTGAGAACTTCACTGGCAATTTGCGAGTTAAAGCCCAGTTTTGTCAAATAGCCCATTTCGTTTTCTAGCTTTTGTTGAAAGTTAGCAAAATCGGGTTTGGGTGAAGCATAATCTTCGACTCCAACCAGTGTGGTTGCGACTTGAATGAGTGCACCGCCATCAAAAGTGAGTTGGTTTTCATAGCTCCAATCATTAAACGGCTTTTGTTGCCCAAAAGTGCAAACCGTTTTACTACCGCTGACTTGGCAATCCCCCGCCTTAATAAAGCTGATGCTATCCATACTTTGACCCCAGTTTAAGCCAAATGGCGCAGTCGATGCATCATCACACCCGACTAACAACAGCGCAGCAGCCCCAGCTATCATCCATTTCATACTCTCACCTCACTCGCCAATTTACTTTATGCTACAGGGGGACGTGGTTAAATTAAAGTAAAAAAACCATCAACCAGTAACTCACTCACAAAATGATTTTTAAATTTCAAGTGATTTGCTTAACACGAAATTCACATATAATTAATCATTATCAATAAGATAAAGTTAAAACATATAAATCAGCGTATAGTCATTGCCAGATTTCCGCTGGCTCTATACAATGCTCTGCTTTATACAGCCCCAGTGTCACGACAATGACAGATAACCACCATATTATTAATCAGTTACCCCTCTAGTAATACCTAAAACCCCTAGATGGCCCTTGAATAATAACATAGCTGAATCGTTACAACTCCGCTCTATGATGAATTGATTTTGTAGCTGTTCGATTTTGTCACTGATGGTTTTTGTCACTGATAAGTGAACTGCAGATAATCATTCATTAGCGGCATTATTAATAAATAACCATAACGTAAAGTATATATTGTGAAATTACTATTTTGTCTTTCTTTAACAACCGCCATTCTCTCTGGAATATGGGCTTGGGTTGCTGATAGCTTAGGCTTAATCGGCTGGGCCGGCTTTTTAGGCTGTACCGCGTATTTTGCTTACCCTAAAGATGGGCTTAAAGGCTTAGGTATTACCGCATTAACTGTCAGTAGCGGCGTATTCTGGGGGTTAGTGATCCTTCATAGCGGTGGCTACCTGCAACAATTACCTCACTTTGTAGGGTACTTTGTTACCGGTATAGTTGCCTTTTTGATGTGCATACAAGCGAAAAAACAGTGGCTTTCTTATATACCCGGTACGTTTGTCGGTACCTGTACTATTTTTGCTGCTGAAGGTGCTTGGTTGGTAACCATTCAATCATTGCTTATCGGGGTGTTATTTGGTTTTGCAATGAAGAGGAGTGGACTTTGGTTATTTGAAAAATTCTCATCAAATAAAGGCTAAAAAAAACCGCCAATATGGCGGTTTAAATAAATCAATGAAACCAAGGGAATTTCAAACGAATTCGATATTACATTAAATTTCTTCAACAGCAAGATATAACATTTTGATTTAACTAATAATTAACCAGATAGGGACCTTAAGTACCTTTACTTATATTTACAAATATAATAATGATAATATTGTTAATAAAATGATAATCCTCTGAGATTAAGCTTCATTTTACATTAACCAAGCTTATATAACTGGTCAAATATCGACCTTATCAACATTCATTAATACAATTGCAAAGTGTAATTCGGATTTTTCTGCATCCTTCTGTTATCAAAAATAGACAAACCCTATTTTTTAAAAAAATTAATGTGATTCACTTTTAATAACTGAATCACTGGATTATAAAACTGGAAATTGAGATAAAATAGGATGATAGCCTGGTAAAATTTGCATTATCAAATCATAAAATTACGTGAAGTTAAAATTGCATTCTGATCCATCTGCTATACTTGAACAATAAATATCTTATGGCCTGTAATTGAACATAACGAAAGGAAGAAGATATGATTAAAAAAATTTGTTTTTTAGCCTGTTCATTAGCGGTTGTATTCTCTTTAAGTGCGTGTAATACCACTAAAGGGGTTGGTGAAGACATAGAAGCGGGTGGCGAAGCCATACAAAAAGCAGCTGAATGACCCTTAATAGTCAACATCCTTAAACATGAACACCTCTCTAGTAAAAATTACATGTATATCAAACGGTGACAGTTTCACTGTTTGATATATAGATATCCATTATAAGTGATATTAATTTAATACTTATTGAAAAGTGCACACAACAAAACGAAAAAACCCCGCACTTGGCGAGGTTTTGAATGCTTAGCTTTTAATTTATCGTTATTTAACGATAACGTTAGCTGCTGCAGGGCCTTTCGCACCATTTTCAATGGTGAATGTAACTTGTTGGCCTTCTGCTAAAGTTTTGAAGCTTTCGCTTTGGATTGCAGAGAAATGAACAAATACATCTTTGCTACCATCTGCAGGTGTAATGAAGCCAAAACCTTTATCATCGTTAAACCATTTAACTGAACCAGTCATTGTATTAGACATAGAATTTCCTTTAATATTTTAAAATTGCCATAAGGCATGTTGCGGTTCGTTCTTGTGGTACTTATGGGAATTAATTAGAAGGAATTCGCAATGAAGAGGTATCTGAGATAACGCTTAATGGTGAACATCTTAAAACTGACTAACATAAATAGGCCTGTACATCCAAACCAGTGAGCACATTAAGCCACACTTATAATTAAATGGCAAATTTTATTTTAACGTCAGTTCACTAAACAAATAACTTGCTGTTTATCTGAACCTTTTAAAGTTTGAAAATTGCACACTTTCAGGTTTAGTACCTATCAAAAACACCATAGTCCGGTCTTTCACCTCTCATTACGGCTCGCTGTTGTTCATGAACCGCTTCTCTATCGGCTTTTATTTGTTCCGATGAGCGGATATCTTTATGCGGTTTAGGCCATGTTGATTTATTAGGTTCAAAAGAAGGTGTGAATGTACAGCCTGTAATTAAGAAAAGAGAAAATAGTGCGGTAATTAGTTTCATAATGATTGCTTGTGTTTTTGTTCGCATAAAATAATAGGTATAAATACCTACCAATCATACCAGCACTTTCCAGCTTTCTAAATTATTATTTCGATATTTCGTTGGTAAAATGAGTGCTAATGACCCATAACAATATATAAAGTAGGATTTAAGATAACAAAAAAGCCGCATCACGCAGCTTGCAAATTTTGTAATCCATTATAGTTATGATTGACTATTTTTCTCAGTTGGATCAAACGGAATTCCGCCAGCAAATACAAATGATAACCCAACAATCACGAATGAAACCATAACAAAACACTTATCAATAATTTGTTTCATACTGTTCTTCCTATACTTTAGTACCTAATTACAATATGCGAACCAATTATTATTGGCAATAAAAATGCCCCACCACTTCCCCAAAAGAGTAATAGTAAGGCAATCAATTTATCATATTCAAACTGATAGCTAAATCACACTGGCATAGACATAATTTCTTGATACGCTGCCACCAGCTTATTACGCACCTGAATTCCCATTTGCAGACTTAAACTCGCTTTTTGCATATCAACCATCACGTCATTCAAGGAAATATCTTGCTTTCCTAACGTAAAGTTTTCAACTTGCTTCGCTGAATCATTACGCGTTTTATTAATTTGATTTACCGAAGCAACCAGGTGATCCGCAAATCCAACAGGCTCAATTGCTGGTTTAATTGGGTTAGTGGCTTGGGTTGCCACGACATTTAATTGTGAAATAACCCCTTCAATCGCTTGAACTGTCATTCGATTCTCTTCTCATTAATTACTGTGAATTTTTCACTAACCTATATTGGCCAGTTTACCCTATCACACCCTTTTTAACTTGAAGCCGATAAATAACACCAATTTTATAGGCTGATTCCGTCATTAGAACCCTCAAAAACAAGAAATAATAGCAAAGTGAAAAAGTGACGTTACGAAGAGGGAAATAACATTGTTTCACCAAAAGTATTTTCATCCGTCTAGTAGTCTGCCAAGCAGGGAATATTTATGAGTGCCGCATCTAAAGACACGGGGGAGGCCAAAAAGGGTTTTGCCTCTATAGTTGAAAGGATTAAAGCTGATCCTAAAATACCGTTAATGATTGCGGCGGCTGCGGCTGTTTCAATTATTGTCGCCCTTCTCCTCTGGTTACGCAGCCCTGACTACCGTGTGCTTCTTAGCAATTTAAGTGCTAAAGATGGTGGCGATATTGTTGGCCAGTTAACTCAGATGAATGTGCCTTATCAAATTGCTGATAATGGTAGCGCTATTTTAGTTCCTGCAGATAAAGTGCATGAATTACGTTTAAAACTCGCTCAATCAGGTTTACCCAAAGGCGGCAATACCGGTTTTGAATTATTAGATAAAGAACAATTTGGTATCAGCCAATTTAGTGAGCAAATCAACTACCAACGCGCATTAGAGGGTGAACTCTCTCGAACTATTGAATCACTAAGCCCAGTACAAAGTGCTCGGGTGCATTTAGCCATTCCTAAACCGACCTTATTTGTGCGAGAGCAAAAGCTACCAACCGCTTCGGTGACGGTCGGTTTATTACCGGGAAGAATGCTTGATGAGGGACAAATCAGCGCCATTGTCCATATGGTATCGAGTAGCGTAACAGGCCTAACCGCCAGTAATGTCATTATTGTTGACCAAGCGGGTCGCTTACTCACCAATAACGATAATAGCCAGCAATCGGCAAACAGCGCACAAATTAAAATGACCAAAGAGATGGAATCCCATCTCAAACAGCGCATCGAAGATATTCTGTCTCCGTTAGTCGGTCGTGCCAATATTCATGCCCAAGTCACCGCACAAATGGATTTCTCGAAAGTTGAGCAAACTTCAGAGGAATATAAGCCCAACCAAACACCAGACAGCGCCGCTATTCGTTCCCGCCAAAACAGCCAAAGTATGCAAAATAACAATGGCGGAACAGGTGGAGTGCCCGGTGCGCTTTCCAATCAACCCGTTAGTGCGCCAAATGCACCAATTGAAACCAATAAAGACAATAAAGATGGCGCTCAAACGGCAAATAATCGTAATAGCGTTTCGAACTCACAAAGCGATGAAACCACAAATTACGAAGTCGATCGCAAAATTAGTCATACCCAACGGCAAATTGGTGTCGTCGATAGGCTCTCGGTCGCAGTTATTGTCAATTACCATTCCCAAGATGGTGAAAATGGTCCAGAAATGAAGCCATTGCCGCCAGAGATGCTGCAACAAATTGAAGCATTAACACGCGAAGCAATGGGCTTTTCCACTGCACGTGGGGATTCTCTCAACATTACGAATTCATTGTTTACCAATGAAACCCCAGTTGAAGAAATGCCTTCGTTACTTGAAAGCCCACAATTTATTGCTCAGCTTTTGGATTACGGAAAAATACTGCTCATTGCCATTATTGCTTGGTTTATGTGGCGTTTCGGTATCAAACCACAATGGGTTAAATATCGTAAAACACAGCAAGCACAAGCTGAAGCCGAAGTTTTCGTTGCAAATCAACTGAAAACTCCGCTAGTGGTTGATGAAGTCATTGATGAAGATATGGATGAACAGACGCGTCGCCGCCTCACTCGTCAACGTGTTAGTGCTGAAATTCAGAGCCAGCGTATACGTGAAATGGCAGAAAAAGACCCACAAATCGTGGCAATGGTCATCCGTCAGTGGTTAGGAAAATCCCAATGAGTTTAAGTGGAACAGAAAAAAGCGCCGTAATGTTAATGACACTCGGTGAAGATCAGGCCGCAGAAGTATTTAAACACCTGAATCCAAAAGAAGTTCAGCAATTGAGTATGGCGGTATCAAACATGCGCCAAATCTCGAATAACGAACTGGCGGAAGTGTTAACGGAATTCGAAGAGTCCGCTATCCAGTTTGCTGCATTGAATATCAACACCAACGATTATCTGCGTTCTGTGTTGGTGAAAGCGCTCGGTGAAGAACGCGCCGCAAGCTTGCTGGAAGATATCTTTGAAAAACAAGAAACCACGTCAGGTATCGAAAGCCTCAACTATATGGAACCCCAAACCGTTGCCGATATTATCCGTGATGAACATCCACAAATTATCGCCACCATTTTGGTTCACTTAAAACGCAACCTTGCAGCGGATGTCCTCGAATTATTCGAAGAGCGCCAACGCAACGATATTATGTTACGTATCGCCACCTTTGGGGGGGTTCAACCTGCTGCATTAGCGGAATTAACCGAGGTATTGAACAACTTACTGGATGGCCAAAACCTCAAACGCAGCAAAATGGGTGGCGTGAGAACTGCGGCAGAAATCATCAACTTGATGAAAAGCCAGCAAGAAGAAAGCGTTATCGATGCAATGCGTGATTACGATGGTGAACTGGCTCAACGCATTATTGACGAAATGTTCCTATTCGAAAACCTTATCGAGGTGGACAACCGCAGCATTCAACGTATTTTGCAGGATGTTTCGACAGACTCACTGGTTATTGCCCTGAAAGGCAGCAACCAAGCTCTGCGCGACCACTTCCTCAACAATATGGCCGCTCGTGCTGCAGAAATCGTGCGCGACGATTTGGAATCGCGCTCTCCTGTGCGTATGTCCCAAGTGGAAAACGAACAAAAAGCTATTTTGCTTATCGTTCGCCGTTTAGTCGAAAAAGGCGAAATCGCTATAGGTGGTGGAGACGATGTCTATGTCTAAGTCAACAATTCCAAATGACCAATGGCAGCCTTGGCAACTGCGTGAGCTTAATCAATGGGACCTCAACTCAGGTATCCCTGTACTAAGCGATGTCCCTGAGCCTGATGCGCCAAAAGTCCCGTGCCTTGAGCCGAAAGAAGTGTTAGAGCAAATTAACTTGCTCGATAACATTAAAGAAGATGCTCAGCGCACTGGTTTCCAACAAGGGCATGAAAAAGGCCAGCAAGAAGGTTACCAAGCAGGCTTTGAGCAAGGCTTGCGAGCTGGAGAAGAACAAGGGCGTGAGCAAGCGCTCGCTATGCAACAACCCGTGATTGAAACATGGCAAAAATTGCTGTCTGAATTTAATTATTCACTTGATACCTTTGATACGGTGGTGACCACAAAGCTGCTGCAGATAGCTTTAACCGCAGCGAAGCAAGTCTTAGGGCAATCTACCGTTTGTGATGGCACCGCTTTGCTGGAAGAAATCAGCCATTTACTGCAGCAAAAACCAATTTTTGCAGGGCAGCCTGAACTGCACGTCAACCCAAATCATTTTGAATTGATTGAACAGCATCTCGGTTCCCTGCTCAACTTAAATGGTTGGCGCTTAGTGGCAGATCCTAAATTGCATCTCGGTGGTTGCCGAGTCGTCGCAGAAGACGGTGAAATCGATATGACTGTGGCGACACGCTGGCAAGAGTTGTGCCGTTTATATGCACCGGAGAGCTTTTCATGACTGCACGATTGGGACGCTGGATTGCCTCGTTGGACGATTTAGAGTCACGGATGAAAGGGATCCCGATGGTGCGCCGTTATGGCCGCCTCACAAAAATCACCGGCTTAGTGATGGAAGCCGAAGGCATTAAAATGCCTTTAGGGGCAACTTGCTTTATTGAGCGCTCAATTAATGGCGGCTCAGACGAGGTGGTCTGTGAAGTCGTCGGTTTTAACGGCCCAAGAATGCTACTGATGCCATTAGCTGACCTCGAAGGGATCGCTCCTGGTGCGCGTGTTTATGCGCAATCAACCGGAGATGACGGGCAAACCAGCCGCTTACTACCCATTGGTAATGAATTATTAGGCAGAGTGCTTGATGCCCAAGGCAACCCATTAGACGGGAAAGGCCCATTAGAGGTAAAAACACGCGCCCCTTTAATTACCCCCCCCATAAACCCATTGGAACGAACGCCTATTAGCAGTGTATTGGATGTCGGTGTTCGGGCAATCAATGCGTTATTGACGGTTGGCCGAGGCCAACGTATGGGTCTATTCGCTGGCTCTGGTGTAGGTAAAAGTGTATTACTCGGCATGATGGCGCGCTTTACGCAAGCCGATATTATCGTCGTTGGGTTGATCGGTGAACGTGGTCGTGAAGTTAAAGATTTCATTGAAAATATTTTAGGACCTGATGGCTTAAAACGTGCTGTTGTCGTTGCGGCACCCGCCGATGTGTCCCCTCTATTACGCATGCAAGGCGCCTCTTATGCCACGCGTATCGCAGAGTATTTTCGCGATAAAGGCTTAAGTGTGTTGCTGATTATGGACTCACTCACCCGCTACAGCATGGCGCAACGTGAAATTGCGTTAGCCGTAGGCGAGCCCCCTGCAACCAAAGGCTATCCACCTTCTGTTTTTGCCAAATTACCTGCTTTAGTTGAGCGTGCGGGGAATGGGAAAAATGGTGGGTCAATTACAGCCTTCTATACCGTTTTAACTGAGGGAGATGACCAACAAGACCCGATCGCCGACTCAGCTCGGGCGATTTTGGATGGGCATATTGTCCTTTCACGTTCCTTGGCAGAGTCAGGGCACTACCCTGCGATTGATATCGAGGCATCCATCAGCCGAGCAATGACTGAACTCATTCCTAAAGAGCATTACCGAAAAATACAACGTTTCAAACAGTTAACCTCCAGTTACCAACGTAACCGAGACTTAATTAACGTAGGCGCATATGCCATGGGCAGTGACCCTATGTTAGATACGGCAATTCAGTATTATCCGCGGATGTCGACGTTTTTGCAGCAGGATATTGATGAACGATGTGACTATCAAACCGCATGTGATCAGCTCACTCAAGTGGTTCCCAACGAATAACGAGGGGATAAATGGCCAAAAATAATGCCTTAACAACATTACTCACCTTAGCCGTCGAAGCCTCAGAAGAAGCGGCTAAGGTGTTAGCCCAAGTGCGCCAAACCCATACACAAATGGCGCAGCAACTGAATATGTTGGAAAACTACCAATCCGAGTATCGTCAAAAGCTCAACCAAACTTTACATACGGGTATGGAATCGGATAAGTGGCAGAATTATCAACAATTTTTGGTCACATTGGAGCTGACCATCGAACAACAGCAACAGCAGCTAAATTTATGGGAACAACGCGTTAGTGAAGCTAATCGTCATTGGCAAGAAAAACAACAGCGTGTCAATGCGTTCGACACATTAATTCAACGTGCTGAACATACTGAATACCAACGTCAAAACCGCTTAGAACAAAAACAAATGGACGAGTTTGCTCAGCGAGCGACTTTACGGAGACCTCAATAAATGGATATCAATGCCCTGAATGTGCCAACTGCGTCATCAACTAAAAACAGTAATACCCAACAAAATGAATCGCGCGCTGATGAAAATCAAGCCCCTGCGCTTCCCTTCCAAGCCATGCTTGATAACCAGCAACCGATTGAAAAACAACATGTCGCCAATCAACCAGTCAATGAAGAAGCGCTTAACAAAGACATTGTTGACAACAAACTGGCAATAGCGAGTAAAGAAACGGTTGAACAAACCCAAGTTGGGCAAAAAAATGCTGAAAACACAATTGAACAACTGAATTTTAGCCGTAGCCTGCGTGCCGATAGCGTGCAAACTGCACTTAATACTGAGTTATTGACAGGCAAAGATGCCAACGAGCAAGCGTGGCTAAATAACTTAAAACAGTCATTAACTGGCCAAGTGCAAACGGTGGCGAATACGGCAATCAAAACTGAATCCCATCCAGTTTTAGGCGCGTTTACTCAAAAAATGCAGCATTTAACGGATAATACCAATGGCATCATTAATGACGATGATGGCAAACACCTTGAAGGTTCACAGCTACAGTTAGCAGGCGAAGAAGACAGCCCGGAACTTTGGGTATTTATTAAGAATGAAAAAGAAGAGCGTCGTGACCAATCTCATTTTCCCCTTGATAACCAACGCGAAATACGTGGCAAAAATTTAACTGCGGATTTTATGCCATTGAATAAAAAAGTGAGTGATAAAGAGCCCATATTGAACCTACAAAACGTATCAAGCGATGCCCTAAACCAGACCGCAAAAGGTGCATTTACGCTACAAACTGAAACGGGCGCGTTTACCACCGCATCTTCACAGCACACAACAACGATGCCAGTTAGTATGATGCCAACGGCAACGACCACACAGGCCGCTGCAATGAATGCGCCCACGGCAACACCAACTATGCATTTAGCCAGTCAATTAGGCAGCGAAGCGTGGCAGCAGCAATTAAGCCAACATATGCTGTTTTTCTCTCGCCAAGGGGTATCTCAGGCACAAATTCGTTTGCATCCAGAAGAATTAGGCTCACTCAATGTGCATTTACGTATCGAAGATAACCAAGCCGTGATGCATTTTGTCTCCCCGCACAGTCATGTGCGAGCCGTTATGGAATCCATGATGCCAGTTTTGCGTAGCGCACTACAAGAAAGCGGCATCCACCTTGCTCAGGGCTCTGTCGGTCAAGATAATTTGAACCATCAGTCAGATAATCCGCAACAAGGTACCCACCAACCAGATGGACAAATTCAAGCAACACATCCATCCATGGGAGCTGTTGGTATTAGCGAAGCAAATGCAACTGTTTCACCAATAACTACAGCATTACGACAAGGTGGCATTAATACTTTTGCATAAAAAACAAACAAATTGCGGTAATTTCCTAGCTAAAGCGCCGAGTTACCGCCTTTTTGTTTCGTTTTTCACTCCTTTAACTCTTGGCAACCAAGCCATAATGCTAGAGATCATAACGTAAAAACCCATCTGGGTTTAGCACCCAAGAAACAGGAATTCAGCTAAATGTCGTCGAGCAAAAAATCAAACAGTTCCAACAAAGGGTTGATTATTCTATTTGCCCTTCTAGCCCTTGCTGGCGCAGGGTTTGGGGGTTATACCTGGTGGACGACACAACAAGGTGCACAAACGGATAGTGAGGAAGAAAAGCGTCCGAATATGCCACAACCTATTTTTATGGAATTAGAGCCATTTACCGTCAATTTAACTGGTGCTGCTGATGCGCCTGATCGCGTGCTCTATATCCATGTGACTTTACGACTCGCGAATGAAAAATCGCGTAAACAGCTTCATGAATATCTCCCTGAAGTCCGTAGCCGGTTGTTACTGCTGCTTTCGGAGCAAAAAGCAAAAAATATCGAGACACATGAAGGTAAGTTGCAGTTAATGAAAGATATTAAGCAAACCCTCACCCCTACCCTGATCCCGGGGGATACCGATCAGGATATTTCTGATGTGTTATTCACTACTTTTATTCTGCGGTAATATTCATGAGCGATAATATTTTATCTCAGGCCGAAATTGATGCGCTGCTTAATGACGATGCGCCATCAAGCAGTACGCCTGTACCAGAGACGCAAGGGAAAGATAATGTTCGCCCTTACGACCCGAATACTCAACGCCGAGTTATTCGGGAACGAATGCAGTCTCTCGAAATCATTAATGAACGTTTTGCTCGCCAATTCCGTATGGGTTTGTTCAATATGTTACGTCGCAGCCCAGATATTACGGTGGGTGGGATTAAAATCGAACCTTATCACGAATTTGCACGTAATTTACCTGTCCCGACTAACTTGAACTTAATTCATATGCCGCCATTACGGGGCACAGCATTGTTTACCTTTGAGCCTGCGTTAGTTTATATCGCTGTCGACAACCTGTTTGGTGGAGATGGCCGTTTTCCGGTGCGCCAAGAAGGTAAAGAATTCACCAATACTGAGCAACGCATTATCAATCGCATGTTGAAACTGGCCTTAGGGGCTTATCGCGATGCATGGAAACCGATTGCCGATATTGAAGTGGAATATGTGCGTTCTGAAATCCAAGTCAAATTCACCAATATCACGACGTCCCCAAATGACATCGTGGTCACCACACCGTTTTTAGTAGAGATAGGCAATACCGTTGGTGAATTCAGTATTTGTATTCCGATCGCCATGATTGAGCCATTGCGTGAGCGCTTAATTAACCCACCAATGGAACAAGGTCACCAAGAAAACGAAACTTGGGTAACCAACCTTGTTACCCAAGTGAAACGCTCTGAACTTGAATTGGTCGCCAACTTTGTTGACATTCCAATGCGAATTTCTCGTTTACTGCAACTGCAAAAAGGGGATGTGCTCCCAATTGAGAAGCCTGACCGTCTCATCGTTAATGTTGATGGTGTTCCCGTATTAACCAGTCAATACGGAACTCAAAATGGCCAGTATGCATTGCGTGTAGAACATTTGATTAACCCTGTATTAAACACTCTAGATGAGGAAAGTACCAATGAGTGAGGCGAAGAATTCTCCTGATGCATCAACCAATCACGACAGTGAAGACCTATGGGCTGAAGCGCTGGAACAGCAAAAAAAAGCGGAATCCGCCTCAGCTGGTGCACAGGCTTTTGATAACTTTGATGGACAAAACCCAATAAACCAATTGTCCGATATCGATATGATCATGGACATCCCAGTGCGCCTTTCAGTGGAGCTGGGTCGCACTAAAATGACCATAAAAAAATTACTGAGCTTATCCCAAGGTTCTGTGGTGTCTCTGGATGGCTTAGCGGGTGAACCATTGGATATTTTAATCAATGGCTATTTAATCGCACAAGGTGAAGTGGTCGTGGTTTCAGATAATTACGGTATTCGTATTACTGACATCATTACGCCTTCCGAACGTATGCGCCGTTTAAGTCGTTAAATAACAACATGAGTCGCTAATAATGGCAATATCCAATCAAGCTGAGCAGGCACCAACATCTGTGCCTTTTTTATCAACAACCATTTCCCCCAGTGAACCTAATGCACCGGCTATTGACCACAATAATAGCTTAACGCAGATATCGGGCACTTTGGGGGGGATCATTTTATTGATATTAGCCGGTGCTTGGTTGGTGAAAAAATTAGGATTTTCGCCAAAGAAAATGGGTAAAGCGCAAATCATAAACGTCAAAAGTAGCTGCTCATTAGGTAATAAAGAGCGAGTTGTGGTTGTCGAGGTGAACAATGCGTGTTTGGTATTAGGTGTCACCGCACACAATATCAGCCTCTTACACCAGTACTCACCAGAACCTGAGAACACAACGGTATTGCCAGTTGAACCGCTCACATTTCAGTCTTTATTAAAGAAAAAACAAGAGGCTGCAAGATTCTCAGCTTCAGTGACACCTATGCATAAGTAATCGGAAACGCTCATGTTATCTTTTAAATCTCTATTTACGATTACTGCCCTCTTGTTTTTATTGCCAAATTCCGCCTCTGCGGCGCTGCCAGCGATCATCAGCCATTCCCTTGCTGATGGAGGGCAAACTTGGTCTTTACCTGTTCAAACACTGTTATTTTTAACTTTATTAGGCTTTATTCCCGCCTTATTGTTAATGATGACCAGTTTTACCCGCATCATTATTGTTTTAGGTTTATTGCGTAACGCACTCGGAACGCCCTCCGCACCGCCCAATCAAGTCTTGCTAGGCTTGGCGCTATTTTTAACCTTTTTTGTGATGTCCCCCGTTGCTGACCAAGTTTACCGCGAAGCCTACCAACCGTTTAGCGAAGACAAAATTAGCCTCGAAACGGCTTTAGAGAAAGGAACCGCACCATTAAGAACCTTCATGTTAGGACAAACACGGGAATCTGACTTAGCCCTGTTTGCAAGAATAGCGAAAGTGGGTGAGATTCAAGAAGCGAAAGATGTTCCTTTACGTATTTTAGTGCCAGCTTTTATTACCAGCGAACTCAAAACCGCATTCCAAATTGGCTTTACCATTTTTATTCCATTTTTAATCATCGACTTAGTGGTGGCTAGTGTCTTAATGGCATTAGGGATGATGATGGTTCCCCCTGCAACAGTTTCATTGCCATTCAAATTAATGCTGTTTGTATTAGTCGATGGCTGGCAATTATTGCTTGGCTCATTATCGCAAAGCTTTTTTAATTAGGTTTATTTTACTTGGAGTAGTCATGACACCTGAATCAGTGATGGCGATGGGAACAGAGGCGATGAAAATCGCACTGATGCTAGCGGCTCCTTTATTATTAGCCGCTTTAGCCGCGGGTTTAATTATCAGCTTACTGCAAGCCGCCACGCAAGTGAATGAAATGACATTGTCTTTTATTCCTAAAATTTTGTCGGTCATTTCTGTGATCATTATTGCAGGGCCCTGGATGCTGAATTTGCTCATCGACTATATGCGCTCGTTGTTGAGCAACTTACCGTTTATTATTGGCTAACAATGCTAACCATTACCAGTGAAACGCTCACATTGTGGCTAAGCCAAGGTTTCTACCCTTTCATACGCCTTTTGGCGCTGCTTGGTACAGCGCCCTTTTTTAATGAAAAACAGGCAATTACCAAAGTTCGCGTCGCATTAGCCTTTTTTGTCGTCTTGATTGTTTCCCCCCAACTTCCTGTTGTGAATATTCCCTTATTTTCTGCCATGGGGTTATGGGTTATTGTGCAGCAAATGGTGATTGGTATTGCGATGGGCTTAACAATGCAAATGGCGTTTGCTGCTGTGCGCCATGCGGGGGAGGTGATTGGTTTACAAATGGGGTTATCCTTCGCCACCTTTTTTGACCCGACAGGTGGGCCCAACATGCCGATTTTAGGCCGCATATTTAACGTCATCACTATTTTATTATTTCTCGCTTTCGATGGGCACTTGTGGCTTATTTATATTGTAGTCAATTCATTTGAGCTTATCCCAATTCAAACTGCCCCATTAAATCGTGATGGTTTTTGGGTATTTGTTCAATTCGCTAATACTATATTTATTAATGGGTTAATGTTAGCACTGCCGTTCATTACACTATTTCTCATTCTTAACCTTGCCCTAGGTATTCTAAACCGCATGACACCGCAATTGTCGGTGTTTGTAGTGGGTTTCCCCCTCACCTTAACCATTGGTATCAGTATGTTAGGGGTGATTATTTCGATCCTTCCCCGCTATACCGAACGACTTATCCACCAAGCTTTCGAACAGTTATCGTTGATGTTTAATTTGTTTGTTTGAGAATAGATAATTAATCAATTAATGATTAATTTATTATCAAAGTAATTTTTCGAATTTGATAATTAAAGTAGCCCAAGAAAAACTGATTTAATTTCCTATTTGTAGTCTATATTAAAAGCAACTAGTATAGTTGTAAATATCACCTATTATTTGATACATTTCTAAACTATCTAATGACAGTCTCAGTAAATACCCAATACTAAACCTAACTAAAATTTAGGTATAAAATTAATTTATTTTCGCAAGTAAATTTATATGCCAGTGTCGCTCTGAACATGTCACAATAGCCATTCTCTCACATCATTGACTTCTCATTAATATTTTAATAAACAAAATAAAAAATTATTTATTTAAAAATATAATTTTTTAATAAATGTCATTATATTTTGTGTATTGTTTCATTCCTTTAATGAATGTATTTAAATATTGTAATTTATTTATATTTTCATAAAGAGGAAATCAGATGAATGATGTAATGGTAGTTACCCCACATAGTAGTTTCCGTGATAATTTGATATACGATGGAATCGCTCCCACAGCACATGGTAATATTTCGTTAAGTGATGCTGCTAATGTATATTGCATGAAACCTGACATGATCTGCCCTGTATGTGGTGAGCCGAAATGTATTTATTTCAGAAAACTATGCGAGGAATTATTAAAAAGCCCCAATGAGCAAGATGTAAAGAAGGCAATGGTAAAAAGTATGAGTGTTGGTGTTCCATTCGTTAGAGTTTATGATGAATACCGTAATAAAGTAGAAAACCAACTCGCTAATACCCTTCATAAGAATGGTATTATTCCTACTAAAAAAATTAGAAATGAAATGTTCTCAAAGTATATGAACCTATTTGATCTATTACATAGAAGAGTGGCGAATGGGAGGGTTCAATACATTGACAGGGGTATTAAAAGTACAATATTTAGTAAAATAAACCCTAAAACGGCTACGGTTTTAACGTACTTAAATACTTTAGGTGGCACTAAAAACATTAAAAACTACCCAAAAATGATAGAGGCAATTAAAAAAGGCAACTTCAATGATGCTTCTAAAGAGTTTTACAAGAAGATGCCTCAAGATCTTGAAAGTTATTCAGCATTAGATACCCTTATTAATGAAGCTATAGCTAGAAGTCAAGCTGATAATGACTTAAAAAAAATTCAGAGTAAAGTTAAAAATGAGATTGAAAAATTACAAACAAATGAGGCAATTAAATCTGCATCAGAAATAATGACAGATGTAGGTGAAAAAGCATCTAAGTTTTTTGGTGATAAATATAAGTCTACATCTAATAAAATCCTTAATGAATTAAATACATTTAAAGGTAAAAAAATAAAAAACACAAATGATGCATTAAGAATTCTAGGAAAATCACTCAGCAATCCTTATCTTAACATCCATAAAAAAGATCTCCCCGCCATAACTCAAGCGATTAAGGCAGTTGACGGAAAAAAATTATCTGAAAACTTATATAAATTAGGAACTACCTTTAAAATTGCTGATAAATTTTTAAAATTTGATAAAATAAAAAACAAAGTTGAAGAAGGTTTTGAAACTGGTGACTGGAAACCTTTACTTTTAGAAGTTGAAGCTATGGCTTTAGCTGGAGTAGCAACACCAATTGTATTAGCATTTACCGCTGGAAGTTTAAGCTTATTATTACCATTTACTCTTTCAGCAACAGCCATTTCTGTAGCTACTATTGTACTAACAAGTGTGGTTACATCTTTTATTGATGCTAACTTTGCTGATGCGGTCAACAAAGAGCTTATTCCCTTGGCTAACTAAATTCTAGAAGAAAGAAAGGGGAAATTTTATCCCCATCTTTTTAATTTATATTTTACAGGTAAAAATATAAATGCATTTATGGCCAAACAAGTAACAATGAATATAGAAATAAAAATCGCATAATAATAAATGAAAGAAGTAAATTCGAATGCAGAGATTGAACTTAATTTTCTATTTCCAGATGATATATTATAATCTAAGAAATAATTTATATATGTCATTATACCGATAATAAAAATAGAACTTAAATAACCAAAAATTAGCGTGAGAATTCCATCATTGTATAACTTAAAGTGTTCTTTTTTTATTTCTATAGAGTTCCACATAAGTATGTAATATAACACAGAAATTAAAGGAGTTATTTTACAATATAATGCTGACATGTAGCTTTCATTTGGGAATTTATCTGAGTAAATTACAGGTAACTCACCCAACCAGTTATTAATATTAGTTACAGTAGAATTTGAGAACACATTTAGCCATATTGCAGCTAAAGGAATAGCTCCTAATAAAACAATAATAGTGAAAACCCATTTAGTATTTACCTTAAAAACTCGCATAAATCTCCTATATCACAAAACACTCAAATGAGAATAATACATATTATCATTTAATTATTAAAGTTTATTGCGTAATAAAACATTAATTCAAATTTTTCACATCAAATCTATAACATATTGTCTAACATCGCATTTTTAAAGCTCAAAAAAACCGCGCTTGAATGACTCCAAAGCGCGGTGAGTAAAAATAATATTAAATAATTAACGGCTGCCGAAAAGCGACATGCTATTTAAGTCTTTGAAAATACTTTGTGAAGCTTCAAACATCGCTTTTTCTTTATAATAATCTGTGGTGGTGCCAGTCCAATTTGTTTCTAACAACTCACTTTTACGGGCTGCGTTTTGAATCGAGCGCGTGTCAGCTAAAAAATTCAATTTATCAATTTCTTGTAATTGTAAACCTTGCTTAGCTTCAATGTTGGAAATTTGATCTAATGCGGATTTAATGGCACGGTTCGCTTCACCCAACTCAGATTGCGCTTGGTCTAAATCTGCTTGTGGTGCGCCTTGCAGTGGTTTTTTCAGTGACTCAATACCCGTATTCAGTGATTTGAAAATATTCACAACACCTTTACTGTCCGTATCAAACACTTGCGCGCCAGTGAAATAAGTCGTCATCTCACGGTCACTCGCCACATTCTGCATAATCGCTTTGTCGCCACCGTGATAAAGCACTTCGCCGTTAGCATCGATTTCAAATGGTGGTTTATCTGATTTAAAACCCGCGAAAATATAGCGGCCATTGCCATCTGTCGAGTTACCCAACGCCACTAACTGCTCTTTCAAACCCGTGAGTTGTTCTGCCAAGGTATTACGGTCTTTATCGCTTAAACTACCTTGGTTTGATGCCTGAATAATGGTGGTATCGATTTGCGTGGTCACATCTGTCATCTGAGTCAAAATACTCATCTGCAGGGTCATTCCTGTTTTAGCAAATCCACGGCTCGCCACATACTGTTGATTTCGGTTCTCTGATTGGTTAATCCGCACCGCTTGCGAAGAGGCTTGCGGGTCATCAGAAGGCTTGCTTACACGTTTACCAGACGCTAATTGGCTTCCGGCGTCCATCCAACGCGCTTGCGCGCTATTCATGTCTTGCAAGCGTTGGTGGTAAATCATATTGGTACTTAAACGCATCGCTAAATCCTTATTCTATCGCTAATATTTAGAATGCACGCATCAATGCGTTAAATAAATCATCCACCGTTTTTAACACTTGCGCATTGGCATTGAAAAACTGTTGGATTTTCTGCATCTGAATACTTTCTTCATTCATATTCACGCCAGAGATAGCTTGCTCTTGTTCATAGAAGCTTTCTGTCATTTTGTTCTGTGTTTCAGAATCAATTTGCGCTTGTTTGGTTTTGCTGCCCACATCATTAACTAACGTTGCATAGAAATCAGAAAATGTGGAGCTACCATCAATGAGTTTTTCATCTTGCAATTTCACCAGTTGTTTAATGTTTTCATTATCACCAGGGCCGCTGTCTTTACTTCCCGCGGCTGCAAAATCGGATGCATTGCTCACCAAAGCCTGCATACCGTTGATCACACCACTCACTGGCTTCACCAGAAATGAATCACCTTTTGACATACCAGTGCTATTGCTGATTTTGATTTCTAAACCATCAAATTTCAGTGTGCCTGCCGTATTTGAATCCACAGGTACTTTGGTACCTTCTGGTAAACGTGTGACATTCCACTCACTGCCGTCAAAACGCATCTCGTAGTTATTGCCTGTGACTTTAGACACATCGCTATAACTGAGATCAAAGTCCGCTTTGCCACTATTATGGGTGTTGCTAACGACAGTTCCTTTACCAATTTCAAAGAAGTCTTTGCCCGTGTTGCCGTTCGCATCATAACCTTTGCTATGTACTTCATTGAATTTAGTCGCGAAAACTAATGCTAACTTATTGAGTTTTTGATAAGCCGGGTCCATGACTTCTTGGCGAGAACGCAAAATACCACTGAGTTCCCCACCACGAAATGATTCGTCAGGAATTTCGCGGACTTGGCCATTAGCTCCAACAAAGCCAATACTAAAACGGCTATCATCTTTAGAAGACGGAACCGCTTCCAGACGATTAGCTTTCTCCCCCGTGACTAGTGGTAACCCATTGGCAAAGGTCACATTATAGTTACCGTTTTGCTCAATAACCTTCACTCCAATTAATGAGTTAATTTCATTGACTAAACGGTCACGCACGTCTAATAAATCGTTTGGCTCTGAACCACTTACTGAACGGATCCGTGAAATTTGCTGGTTTAAGCCGGCAATTTTTTCAGCGTAGATATTGATGTCTTTTACTTTATTTTCTATCTGATGATTTGTATCCCGTTCCATTTCCTGCAAACGACGATCTGCTTCTTTAAACTGGCTCAATAATGCATTTGAGTTGCCTAAAAAAACATCAACCAACGTCTTATCACTGGCATCACTGCTGGCCGCATCTAACGCGGTGAAAAAGCTGCCAATGTTACTCGAGATATCTTCAATATCATTAGTAAGCAAATCATCAACTTTATTACAGTTCTTAACGTACGCCTCATAGTCGCCGCTACGCGCGCGGGATTGGCTGTACTGCGCATTGACAAATTCATCAAACTCACGACGAACATGGCTGAAATAAGTGCCGTTACCAAAATAGCCATTAGGTGTCATCGTACCGGGATTCTCCCCGAAAACAGCACTTTGGCGATGATAGTAACCCACACCTGCGTTGGCTAAGTTGTTAGAAATCACACTTAACCCGCCTTGTGCAGCGTTCACACCACTGAGCGCATTATTCATTACATTGTTCAGCATAAGCTTTTCCTGTTCTGGATGCTCATCGCCCCCATTGGCTGACACAATAAAAGCGATAGCAACGCAAAGTATTTAGAGCATATTTGGTTATCGGAAATTCAGCGTATTTATTTAGCCCAAACTCGCAATAATTCCGTATTTTTAGAAAATATCGTTCAAATCGATGGTGTAAGCCTGAACCGCCCTTGACGTCGAGAGGCTACTTGTCGGTTGATGGCCGCGTATTTGATTAATCAAGGTGATAAGCTTGTCCGAGTAACCGGGGTCTGTGGCATATCCAGCTTGATGTAAACGACGCGCGGCAATCTCTGGTGTCGGTGCTTTTTTGACATCTTTATAACGCGGGTTTTCGGTCAATAGGTTGATATAATCGGCAATCGCCTCTTCATAAGAGCCATAAACGCGAAAATCATCACGCATTTTGATGGTTTTGCCGTTAATCACTTCTGTTGTCATAATATTCGTGACAGGCCCTTGCCAGTTTTTTCCCGCTTTTATCCCAAATAGGTTATGGCTGGTTTTTCCATCTGATTTCAGAATTTCGCGCTGCCCCCATCCACTTTCTAATGCCGCTTGTGCCAATACCAGAAAATGTGAAATACCACTTTTTTGGCTTGCCGCTTTTGCGGGTTCAATTAAGCGGCTAATAAAATTACTGCTATTTAGCGATAAGGCTTTGATTTTTTGGAATGGCGCCGATAGCGCATCGCCCATTGGGGCAAAGTGGCGCATCATTTGTTCCATATTAAATGGCGGTAATGATTGCGCTGTTTTCTCATCTAAAGGCAGAAGACCGCTGGATGCTGGCTCACTCGAGGAGTGCTGGTCTCGCGTAAGCTGCTGGTACATCATTTCCCCAAAACCTAAGCCTTTTTGCGACAGATCTTGGGCGATTTGCTGGTCATACATACTGGTAAGCATGCGCGTTTGGTCGCTGGAAAATAAACCATCTTGTGGGAGTGCGTCACGCATACTTTTCAACATCAATTGAACGAATGTTGCCTCAAGTTGCTGCGTGACGTGGCGCAGCCCTTGCGCCGAATTTTTATTCAGTTCACCTTTTAACTGCCCCAGCGACTGTAAATCAAATGCGGCACCTTGCAATAGCTGCATGTTACTCATTAGATGATCTCCAGTTTCGCGCGTAAACAGCCTGCACTTTCCATCGCTTGCAGTATCGACATCAGGTCGTTCGGTGTTGCACCGAGTGTATTCAGCGCTTGAATGACTTGGTTAAGTTGCACGCTGGCGTTGACTTTTTGCAATGCTCCGCCCCTATCTTGTACTCCGACACTGGTGTTACGAGTCACCACGGTTTGCCCACCCGCAAATGGGGTATCCGGCTGGCTCACTTGAGTTTGTCTCTCTACCGTGACGGCTAGACTACCGTGTGCAACAGCACAGCTATCTAGTGTGACACTGCGGTTAATCACCACAGAGCCGGTGCGTGAATTGAGGATCACTTTCGCTTCAGCCACTGGCGCACGTACATTCAGTTCCTGTACCCGGGCTAAAAAACGCACCTGATCACGGTTATTAGCTGGCACCAGTAGTTGTACCGTTCTTGAATCTAACGCAGACGCGGTTCCCATACCGCCCATACGGTTAATTGCATCCGCAATATCTTGTGCCAATGTGAAGCTATCTTCGTTTAATTGCAGGTTAATTGCCCCACTTTGCCCGAAACTGCTCGGTAATTCACGTTCGATAGTGGCTCCACCAGTAATACGGCCACCATTGAGTTGATTGACTTTAATGCTGCTACCGCCGCCACTGGCACCTGCACCACCCACTAAAATGTTCCCCTGAGCCATCGCATAAATTTGCCCATCAACCCCTTTGAGCGGTGTCATCAACAACGTGCCACCACGTAAGCTTTTCGCGTTACCCATGGAGGAAACAACAATATCCACGGATTGACCTGTACGTGCGAACGGAGGCAATTTCGCAGTGACCATAACGGCAGCCACATTTTTCAATTGCATATTGGTACCCGGTGGCACGGTGATCCCCATTTGCGACAGCATGTTATTCAAACTTTGTGTCGTAAACGGCGTTTGCATGGTTTGGTCACCAGTCCCATCTAAACCCACAACTAAACCATAGCCAATCAAGGCGTTATCCCGCACGCCTTGAACGGTAGTTAAATCTTTAATACGCTCACTGTGCGCTGAGAAAGCGAAGCAAAAAAATAGTGATAGCAAAATTAATACGTTGTTTTTCATTGAATTATCTCGGCTGTTTTCTCGCTAATGTTTAATTAATAAGGGGAAACATTTAAGAAAAAGCGTTGTAGCCATCCCATGTTTTGCGATTCGTTAATATAGCCGTCACCCACATATTCAATACGTGCATCTGCGACTTGTGTCGAACTCACATGATTGTCTGAACCGATAGTGCGGGGGTTAACCACTCCTGAAAAACGAATCGACTCCGTGCCTTGGTTTATCGCAATACGTTTCTCACCAACCACATGTAAGTTACCGTTCGCCAATAATTGGTCTACAGTGACAGTGATCGTCCCTTTAAAGGTGTTATTGGCATTGGCACCGCCTTTGCCACTAAAATCACTGTTACCTTTAATATCTAATTCTGTGTTTTTACCGCCAATCCACCCTTGCATAAAACCTGGTAATATCGCGGCTAAGAAACCTGTTTTTCCACTACGATTCGCATTCGCAGAGGAGTTTTTGCTCGCACTCACGTTTTCTTGTAAGTTGATGGTTAAAATATCGCCAACATTACGAGGGCGCCTGTCTTCAAACAATGGTTGATAACCATAGTAAGCGGGTTGAGCGCTTTGAAATATCGAGCCATTCGGTGCAGGGGCTGTTGGTGCTGTTGGAATTGCCGTGGTTTGGGTGTCCACTAATGGACGCGATTTGATTTGTGCACAACCGCTGGTAACTAAGACCAAAATGGTAAGTAACCCTGCCTGTTTAGGCGTTATGAAACGCGTTAACAACGCTGCTTTTTGCTGTTGAGAAATCGTGCCGCTTTCAATCATCATGTTACTCTTTTGCTGCTGTGTACGTTTTATCATCACGAAGAGATCCCTCTCACAGATAACTCATCACTATCGCAATGAGTTATTTTTACCAATTACAATTGCGTTAAGCGCTGCAACATTTGGTCAGAAGCGGATACCGCCTTACTGTTGATTTCATAAGCACGTTGAGTTTGGATCATGTTGACCAACTCTTCGGCCACATTGACGTTAGAGGTTTCTAACATATGTTGATAAAGTAAACCGGCGCCATTGGTACCCGGTGCACTTTCATTTGGTGCACCCGAACTGGCGGTTTCCATATACAGGTTTTCACCCATACTTTCTAAACCAGCATCATTAATGAAGGTGGTTAATGTAATTTGGCCAACTTGCTGCGGTTGAGTATCTCCATACACAGTGACAGATACCGTGCCGTCACGCGCAATGGTCAAACTGTTAGCGTTATCGGGGATCATAATCGCTGGGACAATTTGGTAACCACTGGATGTCACTAATTGGCCATCTTGATTACGTTGTAATGCCCCATCTCGCGTATAGGCATCCGTACCATCCGGCATTTGCACATGGATAAAACCTTGGCCTTTAATCGCGATATCTGTCGTTGTTCCGGTTTTATTTAATGCGCCTTGTGCATGAATACGCATTGTGGCAACCGGGCGTGACCCCGTTCCCATTTGCAAACCCGATGGTAACGAAGTTTGTTCTGAACTCATGGCACCCGGTTGGCGAATATTTTGGTACATTAAATCTTCAAAAACAGCGCGTTGGCGCTTGAAACCATTGGTACTAACGTTGGCTAAGTTATTCGAAATAACATCAAGGTTAGTTTGTTGAGCATCAAGCCCTGTTTTAGCAATCCATAATGAGCGGATCATAATAATTCCTTACTGTATTTAGCTAACAGCGAGCAGTTGGTTCGCCCGTTGTGCATTTTCATCAGCACTTCGGACAACTTTCATTTGCATTTCAAAGTGCCTTGCATTGGCAATCATGGAAACCATCGCTTCTGCGGCGTTGACATTACTGCCTTCAATCACCCCCGCAGTGACAATTCCTCGTTCACTTTGCGGCAAAACATTGCCATTTGCCGCTTGCCCTTGTGGTGATAAATGAAACAAACCGTCCTCGCCTCGGATCAAGTCTTGAGGCTGTGCCTCAACCACTTTCAAACGCCCGATTTGCCCTAACATCGTTGGCGGGTCAGTGGCTAACAGCGCAGTAACTGTCCCGTCTGCACCAATGGTTAATTCTGCATTTGGCGGAACGTTAATTGGCCCGCCATCACCTTGTAAGCGACGCTCGCCAATGACAAGTTCACCTTCACTAGACACTTGAATATTACCGTTACGGGTATAAGCTTCTGTGCCATCGGCTAACTCAACAGCCAAAAAATGCTTATCATTTAACGCAACATCGGTTTGCTTACCCGTATAATTGAGTGGCCCTTGGCTCATATCCGCACCGGGGGTAGTAGCGACCACCAGCGTTCTGGTTTGCTCACTGTCACCATTCACGGGGACTGCACGCATTGCGGACAATTGTGCTTTAAAGCCCGCAGTTGACACATTGGCAATGTTATTTGAAACAATCGCTTGGTTTTCCAGCGCATGACGCGCTCCTCCCATCGCGGTATAAATGACGTGATCCATGGCCACCCTCTTGTTTTATCGTAAGTTAACCAGCGTCTGTAACATCTGATCTTGTGTTTTGATGGTTTGCGCGTTTGATTGGTAATTACGCTGCATCACAATCATGCTAATTAACTCTTGGCTCATATCCACGTTAGAAGACTCCAACGCACCGCTGGTTAATTTACCGAACTGGCCGACACCCGGAACGCCGTCCATCGGGTTACCTGACGCATTAGAAGAGGCCCAAACGTTGCCACCTTGGGATACCAGACCATTTGGGTTTGCGAAAGCGGATAATGCCACTTGGCCAACCACGCGTTTTTGTTGGTTAGAATAGTTAGCGGTAATTAAACCGTTATCTTCAATTTTAAAGGTGGTGTATTCACCGGCTGGATAGCCATTCACATCAATGGCACTAACGGAAGATTCACTGACTTTTTGTTGGCGAGTTTTGTTTAGGTCAACGCGAAGAACACCATCATTTGCGCCATTTAGCCCTTTATAATTAAAATCAAAAGTGGCATCTGTCGGTGCTGACAAACGCCCGTTACCATCAAAAATTAATTTATTATGAACAACAACGGTATCGTCTACATCCTCAGTATTGATTAATTGCGTTGCAACTTTGTCATTCGCATCTTTGGCATACACTTTCCATTCATTATCCGCACTTTTTACAAAGTACACGGAGATTTCATGCGTGTTACCTTGGCTATCATACGCCGTCATAGTCGTGCTGAAATTGTAAGTTGCTGAATCATCGGGATTGTTTACATCGAAAGGTTTATCTTTGATTTTATCTTCTGAGTTCAGGTTAATGGTTAATTTCGCTAATTCCGACGCTTTTGCATCCATCATATCCGTTGGAATATTCAAACCAGCAGGAACACCACCACTTTGAATGGTAACATTGCCTTTTTCATCAACACTCGCGGGGTAACCTGTGACTACCATCCCTTGGTTATTGACTAAATTACCGCTTTTATCGCGTAAGAATTGGCCATCACGACTGTAGTAAGTGTCACCGTTTTGGTCTTGCACACGGAAAAAACCATTACCTGAGATGGCAACGTCTGTCGCTCTATCCGTGCGCGTGATTGGGCCATCTTTAAAATTTTGGGTCACTGCGGCCACGTTGACACCTAAGCCAACGCCTGAACCTGCAAACATATCGGCAAATGAGGTCGTCGCGCCTTTAAAACCATTTGTTGCGGAGTTGGCAATATTATTACCAATTGAATCAAGCCCCGCTGAGGCTGCATTTAAGCCACTGACTGCTTGTGAAAAAGACATATTTTCTCCATGAGTATTGGGGGTAAATTAAGAAGATGGATAAACCTTGAAAATGCTGCTCAGCGGGACACTTTGCCCAATGCCAACATCAAGTAATGGTGCGTCAGAGCCTGGGGTCACACCGTTAACACGGGTATACCCCAGTTTGGTCACTTCGATTTCAGCCCCCGAACTGACGGCTTTCACATCAAAGTAATATTTTCCTGTTGTATCCGTGACCAAGTTGCCGTTGTTATCACGACCATCCCACGCCATATCATAGATATCGGGTTTAACTTCCGTATCATAGGTAATGGTTCGCACAACCATTCGGTTCTTATCGCGAATAGTAATTTCAACGTTGTCCGCCAATTTCGGTAAAAAGAAACCAAACGGCGAGGAAATATATTCAGATTGCGGCGCTTCAGCGCCCTCTTCACCGTCAATCGCATCTTTGTTGCTAAGCCCAAACGTTGAAGGACTATTTGGGCTGATGCCTTCGTCTGGAAGCGGGTTTGATGGCTTAGTGACCGAGCTGTCTTCGCCGGTACTCTCTTTCTTGAGAGGCGCTAAAATGATTTCATTGCGCGGAATAAGCACTCCTTTTCCGACAAGCTGAGTGGCTTGTAATGACTGACCTGAACCAATTTGTTGAGAAATGCCACTCACGCTATCGCTGAGTTTATTCATGCTTTCAAGCGTGGCAATTTGTGCCAATTGACTGGTTAAATCCGTGTTTTCCATTGGTTTTGTTGGGTCTTGGTTTTGCATCTGCGTGACAATCATTTTTAAAAAAGTGTCGCGCATATCGTCACTTTGACTTTTCTTTGGCACATTGCTCGCAGCTGGCTCAGGACCGGCTGTCGTATTATCCAAAGAGTCGTACATTGTGGCTGCAATTCCCATGAAAACGCTCCCTTACTGGCCTATTGTGAGTGTCTTTTGCAGCAAGGTTTTTGCTGTATTCATCACTTCTAAGTTAGCTTGATAGCTACGGGAGGCTGAAATGGTATTGATCATTTCACCAACCATGTCGACATTTGGCATTTGCACATAGCCTTTTTCATTCGCTGACGGGTGACCCGGCTTATATTCCATTCGGGATGGCGTTGGGTCTTCGATCAGTTCACTCACACGCACGCCCCCCACTTCGTGGCGCCCTTGCGGTGCCATTTGAAAAACAACTTGTTTTGCACGATATGGCTGGCCATCTGGCCCTGCAATACTTTCTGCGTTTGCCATATTGCTCGCACTGACATTCAAGCGTTGAGATTGCGCGGTCAATGCCGATGCAGAGATATCAAAAATACTCAGTAAAGCCATGAAGGTTACCCTTGCTGTAAGACAGCCAGCATACTTTTGACGCGGCTATTGATGAATGTAAGGTCGGCCTGATATTTCAGGGTGTTATCTGCGAATTGGCTGCGTTCAATATCCATATCTACCGTATTACCATCCATTGAGGTTTGGTAAGGCACGCGATATTTCAGGTCAATATTGGGCGTTTTGATCCCCCGCCCTTCAATATGCCCTTTTGAAGTCACCGCGAGCGTCACACCTTTTCCCCCTACCACACCTTTATCCATGGCTTGTTGAAGTTGACGATTAAAGTCAATATCACGTGCTTGGTAGCCGGGAGTGTCGGCATTAGCAATGTTTGAAGCTAATACGGTCTGCCTTGCTTCGCGTATTGACAAAGCCTGTTGCTGGAAAGCAAACGTGGCATTTAATTTATCAATCATAGTGGGCCTCACTGGAAATAACGCGATCCTTGGATTTGGGCGTTCGCGAGTAAAAATTAAAATTCGACCCGCATATCTTAGCGGCCTACTAAAAAATCTAATGGCGAGATAAAGGCAAAATAATTGACCTATTTGGCTCATTCATTATTACGGAGCTGCGTAAACTGCAATCGTGAAAAAGTTTGTTTGTTGGGGGGAATACAACGGGATGTATTATGCTAAAAAAATGCCATTATATATGGCAATCAGTTTGTTAGGGCTTACTCCAGCGCTTTCTCAAGCGTCGTTACCCCAAGATATTAACCATTATTTTCACCAAATTCATGGCAAGAAAACGCACATTTCAATAGAAATTAAAACCCCAATTGAGCGTTGGCCGACTTGTGAGCACCCTCAAATCAACCCACCGATTGGTGGACGCAATATGGGAAATGTTTCCCTCCCCGTACAATGTGGCAAGAAAAAACAGTTTATTCAGCTAACGGTGAATGTGACAGGCCAGTATTACGTGGCCACACGTAATATAACTAGAGGGGAATCCATACAGTTTGTTGATATCGGAACCAAAAAGGGCTTATTACATAAGCTACCTGCAGGTGCGAGCACCGATAAAATCGCACTTCGCGGAGCGATTGCCTTGCGTAATATTCCTGCCGGACAAACATTCACAAAATCAATGACGCGGCAGCCATGGGCAATAAAAGCGGGACAAACGGTATTTGTGTTCGCCAATGGTGATAATTTTTCAGTGAAATATGAGGGTCGTGCGATCAATAATGCCACGGCTGGCCAAAATACCCGAGTGCGCTTATTAAATGGGCAAGTGGTGAATGGGGAAGCGCTCGAAAATGGCAGTGTTCAAGTGGCATTAAAATAAAGATTGGCCGATGAACATACATAAGTCTATGATTCGGCGAGCTGAACACAGTCAACAACGCTGCAGATTGAAGTATAACGAGTATATACTCTAAATAATTCGAGTTGCAGCTAGGCGACAAGTGAAGAGAGACCGATGAGCATACATGAGCATGTGATTCGGCGAGCTGAATACAGTCAACAACGCCGCAAATTGAAGTATAACGAGTATATACTCTAAATAATTCGAGTTGCAGCTAGGCGACAAGTGAAGAGAGACCGATGAGCATACATGAGTATGTGATTCGGCGAGCTGAACGCAGTCAACAACGCTGCAAATTGAAGTATGACGAGTATAGCTGGTGAATGATGCAATATTTTGTAACACTATAGACACTAAAGATTCATCAATATAAGCCGATAACTCACATATGAAAAAAATCGGAAATAGGAAAACACATTATGGCTATTGAGCAAACATCTGCAATTTCTGCGCTGACTCAGGTGACAAACCGCGACCCACAAGACACAGCAGCTCCGGTACGGGACAAAAAAGTGTCCACCAATGAAGTCGTTAAAGAAAGTTCTTTTGCTCCTAGTGAGCTACAGAAAAAATTATTGCAACCACAGGCAAGTGATATTAATAGTGCTAAAGTTGAACAAATTAAACAAGCAATCAAAGATGGCACCCTAACAATGGATGCTGAAAAAATTGCTGATGGCATTTTGCGCGATGCTCATGAATGCATGTTATCAATGAAATAAATAACCACTATGACTGACGAATTACTGATATTACTTGAGCAACAACTCGCCCATTTGCAATCATTACAAATAGTGATGAAAAATGAAGAGCTATTACTAGGTTATCACCGTGTGCCGCCTTCGCCTTTTCAAGAAACCACTGAACAAAAGCGGTTTTTAGTTGCTGCGATCGGCCATGGTGAAACAAACCGCCTAGCGTTAGAAGCACAATCTGAGATCAGTGCACCTTATGAAGGCAATGATGCACTAGCAGGTGTATGGGAAGCCATTAAAAGCTTAACAACTGAGCTAAAAGAGCTGAATTATCGTAATCACCAAATGCTACAGTTGCATATTGAGCTCAACGCTCAGCGCCTCAATTTTGTGAAAAAACATAATAACCAATCCACTTATGGTGCGGATGGTTTAGAGTCAAAAAGCCCTGCATTAGGTAAGAAAATTTCGATTTAAGGTGGATATTGCCTTTGTAAACTTAAAAACCGCCCTTTTATTTACTAGATAATAAACACCTTTTCATCAATCAATGTGAGTAGCCTTAATGCTGCACCATTTGGTTTAATCTCCCCTCTTTCCCATTTGGAAACACTTTCCTTAGTCATATTTAATATCAAAGCGAGAGAAGACTGAGAAATATTATTTTGCTCACGAATACGTTTAATATCCGCTCCTGTCATAGGCTTAGGATTAGTGAATTTTTTCTTGAGCTCTTGTGCTTTTATCCGCGCTTCGATACGGCGAGCCGCAGTATCATCAGCAGCACCAATTGCTTCCATTTCTTGAGCAAATTTCAGTAACTCATTTATTTTATTACTCATAATGAATCCCCACCAACAGGTTAGCATCAGTCCACCATAATTTTTACTATGGTAAAAATTACCATAGTTAAGGGAAAAGAATACCCTAATTAAGCAAAGTCTTGGAATAAAAAAAGAGAAAAGTTGTCACTTAATAGCGAGAACTTTCCTCTTCTAAAAATTATATTTAGTCACTCACGATAAGTATAAAAATTAGCTTCCGCTTATCATCGAAGTCATTCTTATCTTACGATGGTCCGTCATTTCTAAATTCGACATGACCACCAGCTGCGGCAGGCTGCGACGCAAGAAACGCGATAAAATCAAACGGAAACCATGGTTGACTAATAATACCGTTGGTGCCCCCATCGCCTCCTGATGTGCCACGGCTTGCTCCGCTTGAGTTTGAATAAACTGTGCCAAATTCGGCTCTAACCCACCGCCGTTCTTCGCGGCTTGCAATAAGATCTGCTCAAGGCTAGCCTCTAAACCAATTACTTGAATTTCTTCTGCATGACCAAACCACTGCTGTGTGATTGCTCGGCCCAATGCAATGCGCACTTGGGATGTTAAATAATCGGTATCTTTGTTTTCGCCGTTTTCCCCGGCCATTTCTGCCAAGGTTTCAATGATGGTGCGCATATCGCGGATCACCACATCTTCCATTAATAGATTTTGCAGTACACGGTGCAAAATCGTTAACGAAATCGTATCTGGGATCAGGTCATCTGCCAGTTTTGGCATCTCTTTTTTCACACGGTCATACAGCATTTGTGCTTCTTGGCGGCCAAATAAGGTGCTGGAGTTTTGCAGTAAAATTTGATTAAAGTGAGTGGCCACCGCAGTACTCGCTGATACCACCGTATACCCTTGGATTTGTGCTTGTTCACGTAAATCATCATCAATCCAAATAGCGGGTAAACCAAACGCGGGCTCTTTAGTGATATCCCCCTGTAGCGTCCCCGCGGCATTGCCAGGGTCAATAGCCAGACTGCGCCCTGGTTGTGCTTCACCACGTCCAACTTCCGCACCCTTAATCAGAATTCGGTATTCACATGGGGAAAGTGCTAAGTTATCGCAGATATGCACCACCGGTGGTAAGTACCCCACTTCTTGAGCAAATTTCTTACGTAAACCACGTAGTCGCCCTAATAATTCACCTTGCTGGTCATTATCCACTAATGGGATCAATCGATACCCCACTTCCATCGCCAGTAAGTCTTCTAATTGCACGTCATCCCACGTGGCTTCAACCACTTTATTGGCTTCTTGGAAATGCTGCGATTGGCTATTATCCCCAGCGCTGCTTTCCGGTTGTTGCGATTTACGCACTAAATACCAACCAAGGGCAGCCAATGCTGCGGTGAACAGTAAAAAGACAAAGTTAGGCATGCCCGGGATCAAACCGATTAAACCAAGAACGCCCGCACTCAACCACATCACGCGAGGGTTATTGAATAGCTGGGTGACCATCTGCTCACCCACATCTTCATCCGTTGCCACTCGCGTAACAATAACACCCGCCGCCGTTGAGATAATCAAAGCAGGTATTTGCGCCACAAGCCCATCACCAATAGTCAGCAAGGTGTACGTGCTTGTCGCATCCCCCAAAGACATATTGTGTTGAGCAACACCAACAATCAGCCCACCCACTACGTTGATCACCATAATCATGATCCCCGCAATAGCATCCCCGCGGACAAACTTACTCGCACCGTCCATTGAGCCATAAAAATCCGCTTCTTGAGTCACTTCCGCACGGCGTTTTTTCGCCTCATCATCCGTAATGATACCTGCGTTCAAGTCGGCATCGATGGCCATCTGTTTACCCGGCATACCATCTAACACAAAGCGAGCGCCCACTTCAGCAATACGTCCCGCCCCTTTTGTGATAACCATAAAGTTAATCAATATTAAGATGATAAATACCACGATACCAATGGCAAAATTTCCCCCGACCAAAAAATGGCCGAACGCTTCAACCACGCGCCCTGCAGCATCTGGGCCTGTATGGCCTTCCATTAGGATGATCCGGGTAGAGGCGATATTCAAAGAGAGTCGCAATAAAGTTGCAAATAGTAATATGGTTGGAAAAGCGGCAAAATCCAATGTACGCTTGGTAAACATCGCCACTAATAACACCATAATGGAAAGTGCAATATTAAAGGTAAACAGTAAATCCAATAAAAATGCCGGTAATGGCAATACCATCATCGACAAAATCAATAAAATAAGAACCGGCCCGGCCAGTATTTGCCACTGCGTTCCCTGTAAGTTTTTCGGCAATTTTAATAAGGTAGCCAAATTAGCCATCGCGATTGTTATCTCCAGCAAAGTCCAGCGTCGGTGGCACTGGTAAATTTTTCGGTTTTTTTGGTCTGAGCCCACCTTCGCGACGCCAACGACGCAGTTGGTAAACCCATGCTAAAACTTCTGCAACCGCTGCATACAATGCAACAGGAATGCTTTGCCCTATCTCCGCGTGGCGATATAGCGCACGAGCAAGCGGTGGGGCTTCTAGCTGTAATATTCGGTGCTCTTCACCAATTTCTTTGATGCGCAGTGCTAATACACCTGCACCTTTCGCTAATACTTTTGGTGCCCCCATTTTTTTGTCATCATATTTAAGGGCTACTGCATAGTGCGTTGGGTTAGTGACGATGACATCCGCACTTGGGACATCCGCCATCATTCGGTTACGCGCAATCGCACGCTGTTGTTGGCGAATTTTGGCCTTAATCTGCGGATCACCCTCTTGCTGCTTGAATTCATCTTTGATTTCTTGGCGACTCATGCGCAATTTTTTCAAATGGGAGCGAAACTGATAGAAAACATCAAAAGCCACCATAGGGATAAGCAAAAACACAATTAAATATCCAGCAAAAATCACTTTCTGCAACGCATTACTCAGCGCGGTAATAGGTGATTCCATCACTAAATGCAGTAATGAGGGCCAACTTTGCCAAAGAAAAATAAATGCCCCTAACCCCACAAACAACGATTTTAAAATCGCTTTAAACAACTCAGATAACGCATTCATCGAAAAAATACGTTTTAACCCTTTGATTGGATTTAATTTTTTCAAATCAAATTTAATCAACTTGCTATTAAAAACGAGTCCTCCCACTAACGATGACGCAGAAATACCCACTAACGCTAACCCGCCAATCACGGGTAATAACGCAAATAGCGCCTCACTCACAACGCGCCCTAAGTAACTGAGCATCAAACCTGTATTTTGCAAGTAATGGCCATCAAATATAAAACCTTGTCGTGCGATTTGACGTAACTGAGCCGCCAGATGCCCCCCACTGAGCCACAGCAAGCTCACGCCTGCTAACATCATCATTAGCGAGCTTAATTCTTTTGAACGAACGATTTGCCCATCATCTTTGGCTTTTTGCTTTTTATGGGGGGTGGGCTCTTCGGTTTTTTCTACATCACTCTCGTCGGACACCGCGGTTCCAAAATTTAATGAAAATACGAGTTATCGCTATAGCATGACAGAGTGTAAAAAAATCAATGGTGGAAAATAGACGCAGTTCAAGGGGGTTATTTGCCTATTGAGCAATAAAGCGGCAATTTTGCGAAGGGTTTCGCAGATATGAACTCCCACTGAAGATAATCCTATATTTAGCATTAATAAAGAATAAAATCCCTATATGAGCAATAAGCATGCTAAATTACACATACCCGAACACGTGTAATTAAGGAAATACCATGGGTACAACGGCTCAAAGAATGAAAAAAACCGTCAGTGTCACTATAACACCTGAACTCTATGAACAAGCTAGGAAAGCCAAACTCAATTTTTCTGCGGTACTAGCTTGTGCTTTACAAGCTGAATTAAAACGCCTCGAAGCACAAAAATGGAAAAATGAAAATATTGACGGCTTTAATGAGTTAAATAGGATCAATGAAGAATATGGATTACTCTCAGATAAATACAAGGATTTTTAATGCAATATTGCCTCTATCAAAATCGAGATGATGCTATCAAATACCCATATTTACTGGATATTCAAAGTAATATTATTGATATACTAAATACTCGCTTAGTCATCCCGTTATTCGATAGCAGGCTAGTTAAAAAACCATTACCCGCCCGCTTAAACCCACAACTCGTTATCAACGGGCAGTTTTTTATTTTAATGACGCATCAAATGGCTTGTGTTCCTCTTTCATTATTAGGAAAAGAAGTCGTTGATTTGACTCACCAACGAGACACCATTAAACACGCAATCGACTTACTTATTAATGGCTTTTAACGATAAAGGGTTATTATGGATATTTGCCACCTTGTTGCCCCAGATATTTCCTTAGAAGATGCCCCCAAACATGCCCAGCGCATGCTTGACTGGCTAAAAGAACAAGGCATCATTGACCCACATTTCCAAGGCGTTGAATATGGCGAAGTCATTTATCGTCCTACCCCCGCTCACAAAGAACCCATTTTATATGTCATTAATGATGAGATCGTGCCGACTCAGTTACCTGAAGATACCTTGAAAAACTATTTATCTATCGTTACCGAACGCACTGTGTTCCATGCAGGGGGAAATGGTCTCGGTATTTACTGCCCACAATGTGCTAGTGAACAAAGCGAACAGAGTCATGCATGGAGCGATGCGGTGTCTGATTGGTATGAAGGAAAACCAGAAAACCTCGCTTGTTTTGGTTGCGATTTTCATGGTCCACTTAATGCATGGCAATTTGATCCACAATGGGCATTCGGCAATTTAGGTTTTAGTTTTCATCACTGGGATATCCGCGATGATTTTATTGAGCTATTTGCACAAATACTTGGCAGTAAGATCATCGCAGTCTATCAACATGATTAGTGCGAATGAGCACAGGTCAACAACACTGCAAGTTGAAGTATGACGAGTCGATTATTTGGGTGGAAAATCTAAGGTAATCCGCATCCCCACCGCCTCTGCATATTTTAATAACGTGCCTAATTTCGGGTCGAACTGCGCTTTTTCCAAACGTGACACATTTTGCTTTTGCGTTTGCATTCTTTCTGCGATTTGCATTTGAGTTAAATTATTGGCTAAACGCGCTTTTTTGAGCTGGTTGATTAACGCTTGCCTCACTTGTAACTCAGAATAACATTCATCGCTATCCCCATCATTTTCTTGAACTATTTCAGCTTGTTCTTTCATCACCAAAGTTGAAATTAAATCGTTATTGATCATTGCAATTTTCTCCTTGTCGCTCAAATACAAGAAAACTACCCTAACCCTATGTAATTAGAGTAGTTTAATTAGAAAACTTGTTGGCAATTAGAAGCCCAGCTCATCAAGTAAATCATCAACCTGAGACTGTGATGCCATCACATTAACGCCTTCTTTATTGATTTGCGGACCATTGAGCAAACCTTCGTTTTGCGTTTTCGCACGCATTTCAGGTGGCGTGTTTTCCATTAACAGTGCAAGCAGTTGTTTCTCTGCTTCTTCAACCACTTCCATCATTTTTTTGATGACTTGCCCTGTTAAATCTTGGAAATCTTGCGCCATCATGATCTCCAACAGCTCTGCTTTAGTCGTTTCGCTGTCTTGGATCACTTGTCCTAAAAAGGCTTCTGTTGACTCACGCAATTGCGCTGGAACCGTATCACCAACGGTTTCTTGCCATTGTTGCTGCAGCACCTGCGCATTTTTATTCATGTCCACTTGCAGTGGTTTGATGACATCAATGCCATTTAAGGTTTTTTCTGCTGCTTGCGCTGTCATTTGTGCGATATAACGCAGTCTGTCTTTTCCATCTGGAATACTGGCCACGGCTTGTTGAACGCTTTTTTCTAAGCCCAATTCGCGCATACTCTCACGCAGGGTTCTCATTAGCGTACCAATGCGCGTAATGACTTGTTTTAAATCATCATTACCATTGCGAATACCTTCCATACCCACTTGTTCAGTCATGAAACTCTCCTTTGGCACGCCCTGTTATTGCAAACCCATTTTTTCGAATACTTTATTCAATTTTTCTTCTAGAATAGCGGCAGTGAAGGGCTTAACGACATAACCACTTGCCCCCGCTTGCGCTGCAGCAATAATATTTTCTTTTTTCGCTTCCGCTGTCACCATGAGTACGGGGATATGCTTCAAAGCATCATCACCACGAATAGTTTTAAGCAATTCAAGGCCATCCATGTTTGGCATATTCCAGTCAGCAACAACAAAATCAATGTTGCCTGTACGGATTTTCTCTAATGCATCAACACCATCTTCCGCTTCTTCTATTTTGTTAAATCCGAGCTCTTTTAATAAGTTACGGACGATACGTCGCATTGTAGAAAAATCATCGACAACCAAAAAACTGAGATCTTTAGCGGCCATAACCACTCCTTCAAAATACAATTGTGAGTTCCTGCCTCGGCTTAAACCGTGACAGAAGAAAGTCTTGCTAAAACACTTGGGGCAATTTTGAGGATATCTTGCACTTCATCCGCAGCCCCCATTTCAATCGCCGCACGAGGCATACCAAACACCACGCAGCTACTTTCGTTTTGTGCGTAAGTGATTGCCCCTTGCTGACGTAAATTTAGTAGTCCTTTCGCACCATCCATCCCCATCCCTGTCAATAAGATGCCAATACATTTTCGCCCAACACATTGAGCTACTGAATCGAACAACACATCAACAGAAGGACGATGCCGGTTAACAGGTTCGCTTTGCTGTAAAATAACTTGAAATCCCTTGCCTTTATCGGCAATCAACATATGCGAATCGCCTGGTGCAATATAGGCATAGCCTTTTTGTAATAACTCGTTGTGTTCGGCTTCTTTTACAGTCAGTACACAGAGTTTATTTAAGCGATCCGCAAAAGAACGGGTAAAACCCGCAGGCATATGCTGAGTAATCACCACTGGAGGGCATTCATGAGGTAACATTTCCAAAAATTGACGTATCGCCTCCGTTCCGCCCGTCGATGCCCCCACCGCAATCACGCGACTATTGCAAACATAGGGAGAGAGCGCTTTGGCTTGGGAAACAGGCTCATTGATCTTTTTTTCTGGACGAGCAAAACGGCTCCGTTGCGTAATTTTAGACATAGCTGCCGCACGGATTTTTTCACCAATAATATCGCGATAACTCATCATGGTTTCACGAATACCAATTTGGGGTTTTGTAACAAAATCTACAGCACCTAATTCCAATGCTTTTAACGTCACCTCTGAACCCTTCGACGTTAATGTTGAAACCATTACCACTGGCATTGGATGTAAACGCATTAATTTTTCTAAGAAATCAATACCATCCATTCGTGGCATTTCCACATCTAACGTGATCACATCCGGTTCATACTGTTTAATTAAGTCACGTGCGACATAAGGGTCTGGTGCAGTATCGACCACCACCATGTCTTCATGACTATTAATAATTTCACGCATTAATTGGCGCATCAGTGCTGAGTCATCCACACATAGCACTTTAATTTTTTTCATTACCCCCTCCTCGCAGCTTGTAAGCTGTAGACGGTTTGCCCTTTAATAACGAAACTTTGCGATAGCTGTGATAAATTTTCGGAGTGCCCAATAAATAACAAACCATCTGGCTTAAGCAATGTGGCAAAGCGCTCTAACATTTTGATTTGCATTTCTTTATCAAAATAAATCATGACATTACGACAAAAAATCACGTCAAATCGGTGCTGCATTTGCCAATCACGATCACTCAAATTTAAATAACGAAATTCAATCATTTGGCGCAATGCCGGCTTGACTCGCGCATAGCCATCAAACTCGCCAACGCCTTTCATAAAATAACGTTGTCTTTGTAATGCCGTTAAAGACTTCAGCTCTTCTATGCGATACACACCTTGTTTCGCTTTTTCTAGCACTTCCGTGTCAATGTCACTGGCAATCACTTTGGCATTAATTGCATTTGGCCCAAGAACATCGCTCAGTGTCATTGCTATCGAATATGGCTCTTCTCCTGTTGAAGATGCGGCACACCAAATATTAATGGCGCTATTTTTACGTGTACGAACAAACTCGGCTAACGTCACAAAATGATGAGGCTCACGAAAAAATGCCGTTAAATTTGTCGTCAAAGCATTCACGAAAGCTTGCCATTCTGCATGGTGAGGCTCTCGCTCTAACATCCGTAAATAATCTGAAAAATTGTCGATATTACAATCACGTAACCGCTTCAATAGCCGGTTATAGACCATATTTTTTTTATTCATGGTGAGGACAATGCCTGATTTTTTATGAATAAATCGACAAACCCGACCAAACTCATCATCAGTCAGTGGTTCTACCTGTGGTACAAAAAGCATCGTACTTGTCGTCCTATTCAATAAAAACCCAGAGGCAGCCAGTTATTTGGCTGCCTTTTAGGGTAGATAACCTAAAAAAAACAATTAATTACGTTTATCCACCGAAAATTCAAAAACGAATTTTCACTACACTTAACGCCGATTGCGATTTAAATGGCTTTCGGGTAATTCAAAGAATGCAACGGTGTCGACTAAGTTGTTCGCTTGGTCTTCTAGTGCCGCTGTCGCGCTGGTCGATTGTTCCACTAATGCCGCATTTTGTTGTGTCACTAAATCCATTTGGCTTACTGCTGTGGCGACTTGCTCAATACCACGGCTTTGCTCATTGGAAGCAGAGGCAATATTCCCCATTAATTCCGTAACTTGGTTAACGGCTGCAACCAATTCACTCATGGTCGCGCCTGCTTCATTAACCAGTTGGGAACCTTGGCTCACTCTGCCAACAGATTCATCAATCAATGTTTTAATTTCTTTTGCTGCTTCCGCGCTGCGCTGCGCCAATGCCCTGACCTCACCGGCAACCACAGAAAAACCACGCCCTTGTTCACCCGCTCGAGCGGCTTCAACGGCAGCATTCAATGCTAAGATATTGGTTTGGAAGGCGATGCCATCAATCACACTAATAATGGCGCTAATTTTTTGTGAGCTATTGGAAATCGAGGTCATGGTGTCAATCACGTCTTCCGTGATCTCCCCACCTTTCGTTGCGGTTTTTGATGCACTCACCGCCAGTTCACTCGCTTGGCGTGCGTTATCCGCATTCTGCTTAACAGTTGCTGTCAGCTCTTCCATACTGGCTGCAGTTTCTTCGAGCGATGCAGCTTGTTGTTCAGTACGCGATGATAAGTTATTATTTCCTAAAGCAATCTCACGGATCCCTGTATACATTTGATCAGTATTCGAGCGCAATGCTGTTACTGAAGTCACTAAAGACTCCTGCATATCCTTTAGCTTGCCAAATACCTCACCGATTTCATCACCAGTCGTTACTTCAATTTTCTGATTGAGTTTACCGTCAGCCACTAATGCAAAGTGCTCTCCCATACTTTTCAGTGGGTTAATGACTTTACGTTTCATCCAATAGTGCGCAAATGTAATAACAGCGATGATGATGACGATCACTGAAGCGAATGAGCTCCACGCAAACGTGTTATACATTCTGGCTGCTGCAAGAGATTCATCGTTTTCCGCATTCAGTAATTCAAGGTATTCCTCAACAACTTGCTCTAACTGGTCCTGGTTTTCTTGGGCAGGAAGTTCAATATAGGCAGCAATGTCATTGTTATCTAAATGCGCTTTTAAGGCTTTGAGTGTCAATACAAATGCTTGATACCGAGTCTCAAGTGCCGCAAGATTTTCTTTCTCACTCAAAAGAGGCTGATTTTTAAACGTAGTGTAATCTTTCTCAGCTTCTTCGAGTAACTTATCAAAAGTTACTCTCGTTTCTTCAATTAATGGTTCGTTACCACCCACTTTATGCAGCAAAGCAATTTGCGTTAGGCTATTGCGTGCTTGCATTAAGTGTTTACTGGTTTCCTCAAGCATTGCTCGCTTATCAGACCCCAAATCAATACGCTCTAAAGATTTTAATTCACTTACTACAATCCCAACAGAAACCCCGCTAGACACAATCTGCATCCCACAAAATAAAATGAGAAGTAGATACAAACTCACCGAAATTCGGATATTTTTACCAAACATAGAAATCCCCACTTGTGCCAGCTAAGAGAACTGAACCTCTGAAACATTGCCTTGTTTTCTAATGCACAGAAACGCTGCAAAACCGAGGCTTTGCAGCGAAAAACTGAGCTTAATCCTTAGAAAGTTTCCCAATTGTCATCATCTTTATGTTCTTTCGATGACAGTTTTGTCAGATCCGGTGTTTTCACGATATTTGAAACCGTTCTTGCTGCCGGCTGAATATTGCGTATTTCACTTTGTTTTAATGGTGGTAAACGGAAGATAGAGATCAGTTGCGACAATTTCGCCACTTGTTCTTCCAAGACATTGGCCGCCACCGCAGATTGTTCAACCAACGACGCATTTTGCTGTGTCACTTTGTCCATTTCTGCAACAGCGATACTGACTTGTGCAATCCCTTTGCTTTGCTCATCAGATGCGGTCGCAATGTGCGTCATAATGTCAGTCACTCGTGTGACAGACTCGACAATCTTGGTCATCGTTTCACCTGCATCTTCTGCTTGGCGAGCACCTGTCCCTGTTCTTGACACTGAATCTTCAATTAACGTTTTAATCTCTTTCGCGGCATCAGCACTGCGTTGCGCCAAATTACGCACTTCATCGGCCACTACAGCAAAGCCACGTCCATGCTCACCAGCCCGTGCCGCTTCGACAGCCGCATTGAGCGCTAAGATATTAGTTTGGAAAGCGATGCTATCGATAACTGCGGTGATATCAGAGATTTTCTGTGAGCTATCCGCAATATTTAGCATGGTACTGACGACATTCGATACCACTTTGCCGCCTTCTTTCGCTATCACTGAAGCTTGGTTTGCAAATTCACTGGCTTGATGAGCGTATTCGGTATTTTGTTTTACGGTTGCAGTCAACTCACTCATACTGGCGGAGGTTTCTTCTAAGCAAGCGACTTGTTGCTCAGTTCGTGCCGACAAGTCATTGTTACCTGCAGCAATTTCAGTTGTACCTTGGTAAATAGTTTCGCTACCATCTAGCACACCACGAACGGTATTAATCAGTTCCTGCTGCATATGTTGAACACCATTGGCCAACTCACCGATTTCATTGTTGGCATTTGTGGTTACGTTCGGTGTTAAATCGCCTGACGCAAAAACTGTAATACGTTCAATTAAGATATTGAGTGGCTCAATAATACCTTTACGTACATAGCGATAACTGAAGAAACCAATTAAGGCGAGTAAGATAGATAACGTCACCAACATATATAATGATTGGCGATAGTTATTATCTGCATTGACGACTTCGGCCTGGAAATCAGCAGAGATATCGGCAAAATACGCATTAAATTGCTCTTCAAATTTTACTTGGTGGCCTGACGTTCTGTGTGCGTAAAAACCTTCAAGATCACCTTTTTCCGCAAATTCACTTAACTTGATTAGCGCATCACGATAGGTTTCATAGGTGCTAAACAGTTTTTCAAATTTGGCTTTATCATAATCTGAACTTTGCATCAGCTTGTTATAGCGGGCATAAGCATCATCAGCGGCTTTAAAGTTACGTTTAGCGGCTTTAATCAACTCTTCTGTCGTTGCATCATCTTGAATTTTACGACCTTCAAGTAAATAGGCATTGATAGAGCGGTTTAAGTTAGCTCGAGCTTGTAACAAATTGACCCAGCTTTCTGTTAATACTTGTCTTTGGCGTTGTAATGAATTCAAGTAACTGATGCTGTCGCTGTTATCGCCCAGTTTGGTAAACATCAACCCACTGGATACCAGTTGCAGCAAAATAAAGATAAAAATGACGGACAAAAGTCCCGATACGATTTTAATTCGACTGTACATGACGTTTTACTAACATAATTTTGTTGTATTTTGGATATCGGTCATCCAACCAAAAACTTTAGTTAATGACTTATTATTATTTGAACAATTATTGGGGCTGAGCGTTACTCAGCCATGCTGTCAATCAGCGCCATTTCATCGCTAGTTAATAATTTTTCGATATCAACTAAAATCAACATACGGTCATTTAATGTTCCGAGCCCTGTCAAATACTGAGTCGATAATGTCACTGCAAAATCAGGCGGTGGCGCAATTTGTTCTTCATTCAAAACCAGCACATCTGAGACGCCATCGACGACAATTCCGACGACACGATCTTTTAAATTCACCACAATAACCACGGTGTTATCGTTATACACCACGTTTTCATGGGAAAACTTCACCCGTAAATCAATAATCGGGATGATGACTCCACGCAAATTAGTTACACCTTTGATAAAATCAGGGGTGTTCGCAATACGGGTCACTTGCTCGTAACCACGTATTTCCTGCACTTTCAAGATTTCAATGCCGTACTCTTCTTCACCTAAAGTGAAAATGAGGTAGCCTTCGCCGTTTTTTTCTTCTTCGTGTTTATTTAAATCATCATCTAACATAGACATGGTGTATGGCCTCTATTTAGTGCACGACAGGTTGAGAAACCTGCTGTTTCTTTTTAATCAAAATGCTGTTATTCATTTTTTGTAGCTCAGCCACATCTAAAATCAATGCAACAGAACCATCGCCCATAATCGTTGCTGCTGAAATCCCCGGGATCTTGCGATAATTACTTTCAATATTTTTTACGACGACTTGTTGTTGCCCAACTAATTTATCGACTAACAACGCAAAACGGTGACCTGCATTTTGAATAATCAGCACAATACTGTTATCTAGATTTCGCTCGGCTTCTTCGATGGAAAATACTTGGTGTAATTCAACAAGTGGTAAATATTCACCGCGCACAAGCAGCATTTTTTCCTCGCCAGCTAAGCGATAAATATCCTCTTGGCGAGGTTGCAAGGTGCTAATAATGGCACTCAATGGAACGATGAAGACGTCCTCCGCGACTTTCACAGACATACCATCCAAAATGGCTAAAGTGAGCGGTAATAAGATGCGGATAATAGTGCCTTTACCTTCGGTAAAACCGATTTGAATACGGCCGCCCATGTCTTGGATATTTCGTTTAACCACATCCATTCCAACACCACGCCCCGAAACATCCGTTACGACCTCTGCGGTTGAAAAACCCGGAGCCATAATCAGCATCGCAACTTCATCATTGCTCATACCATCATGCACATTCATGCCTTGTGATTTCGCTTTCGCCAAAATACGTTCACGATTTAACCCTGCACCGTCATCACGAACTTCAATGCAAATATTGCCACTTTGGTGTGCGGCCGCTAAGGTCAATGTGCCAGCCTCTGGCTTACCATTTGCCACACGAACTTCAGGCTTTTCAATCCCATGGTCGAGGCTATTACGAACAAGGTGATTCAGGGGGTCGACGATGCGCTCAATCAAACTCTTATCTAACTCAGTTGAGCTTCCTTCGACTTTCAGTTCGATTTTTTTACCTAACTTGGAAGCAATATCGCGTACCATGCGCGGGAAACGACTAAACACGTAGTCCATTGGCATCATGCGAATTGACATAACGGATTCTTGCAAGGCCCGTGAATTACGCTCTAACTGCACGATTGAGCTTAACAAATCACTGTATTCGTTTTGATCGACATGTTGACTATGTTGGGTCAGCATGGACTGGATAATCACCAACTCACCCACTAAGTTGATCAACTGGTCAACTTTCTCTACAGCCACGCGAATACTGCTCGAATCCCCTTTCGGTTTAGCGATTGCCGTTTTTTTAGCCGGGGTAGCAGGCACCGGTATAACAGGTTTTACCGAGGTTTGCGGCGTATCTTGCGATCCTGCGGTATCACTTACCTCGGTTTCAATTGCACTTGTTTCAACTTTGTCGCCATTGAATAACGTTTCTTCTTTCGAAAAAGCGCGGCAATCGGCAAAGGAAACCGCTTCATGGTTAATTTGCGATTCATCCACCACAAAACATAACACTCCACTAATATCATCAATACCCGTATTAGTGCCTACCCATGCTTGCAAACTATTTGCTGTTTTTTCAGTATGATATAAATGCCCAAATAAACTGAGTTCATCCGCCAGTAAATCAACTTCATTTTCTTTGAGCTGATTTAACGAGATCATAAAGTAGTGTGAATATTCACTTTGCTCCGCGGGTGCGTTTTCAACAACCGCATCTTCAACTTTAGTTTCAACTAGCGCAGTACCTGTATCAGCAACCTCCTCTGCTCTATTTTCGACTCGGCTAAGTACCTCACAAATACGTTTGAAAGTGTCTTCATCTGGTAAAGAATCATTTTTATAGGCATCTAACTGTGACGCCATGACATCTTTTGCATCGAGGAAAACATCAATGATGTCAGGAGTGAGCGTTAACTCATCATGACGCGCCTTATCTAAAAGGTTTTCCAATGTATGAGTCGTATTCTGCAACTGAGTGAAACCAAAGGTTGCAGCCCCTCCTTTTATTGAGTGGGCACTGCGGAAGATGGCATTGAGTTGCTCGCTATCCGGGTCAAAAGGATCAAGATCAAGTAAATGTTGTTCCATATCCCTGAGCAACTCATCAGCTTCATCGAAAAATGTTTGATAAAACTCGGTAATATCCATGGTTTTTATCCAATTTCGCTTACGTTTCACTTAACGCTGACTGCCGAGCAACCCGGCAGACAACTAAACAAGTTATCTAATAAATTCAAATAACAGCCATTCATCACGGTATTTTCACCGCAGCGACAACACCCACGGCCGTTTCTGGCATGGGCTTTTGCGGTTTATTGAGCACATCATTGATCGGCTTCGCGCCATCGTATTCACGGAGGATCTGTTTTGTTTCTTCATCATTTAACACGATAATGCTTATCCGACGGTTAATCGGAGCAAAACCATTTTCTTTATCTAAATGAATCGCTGAAGCCATTCCTACCACGCGTAAGACTTTGTTTTCATCCATTCCACCGCGGATCAACTCGCGGCGTGAAGCATTTGCCCGGTCAGATGATAATTCCCAGTTGCTATAATTAGCCCCATTGGCATACGCCAAATCATCGGTATGCCCTGAGACACTAATACGGTTTGGTACATCATTAAGAAGTGGCGCTATTGCGCGCAAAATATCGCGCATATAGGGTTCAACCGTTGCCGAACCCACTTTAAACATCGGTCGATTTTCACTATCAACAATTTGTATACGTAGCCCATCATTAATCATATCAATCAGTAAGTGGGGCTTTAATTCGTTCAAACGCGGGTCTTTTAAAATAGCCTGCTCAAGAGATTCTTTTAATTTTTCAAAACGATAGTTTGCATTACCATCAATGATATTATTGGGCTCTGGCATCACATCCCCATCACGAAAAATAGGGTCTTTACCCCCACCAGGGATCGGATTTGTGGCATCCCCACTTTTACTTCCCGGGTTGATAGCTGTGCTTAAGGGGGTGCGGAAATATTCAGCAATTTGTGTTAATTCTTGAGGACTTGAAATTGAGATCAGCCACATTACTAAAAAAAACGCCATCATCGCTGTCATAAAATCGGCATAAGCGATTTTCCATGAACCACCATGCCCGTTTTGCTGATGCGAACTGCGCTTTTTAACTCGAATAACATGAGGTGTATTGGCTGCCATCCGTTAGTTACTCCTCTGTTGTTTCTTGTGAGCGAGCACCTACTTTCACTTCCCGAACTTTATCTTCGAGTTCAACAAATGAAGGCCTATCTGCGCTGAATAACACCTTACGGCCAAATTCAACCGCTATTTGAGGAGCGTAGCCTTGCAATGCAGAGAGGAAAGTGACTTTAATGCATTCCATCATTTTCAACTGTTCACTACTGCGCAGCCTAATCAATGCAGCTAAAGGTAAAATAAAACCATAAGCCACTAAAATACCTAGAAATGTCCCTACCATTGCATGAGCAATTAAAGCCCCCAACTCACCCGCAGGGCGATCCGCTGAGCCCAAAGCATTAACCACCCCCAGTACAGCCGCAACGATCCCAAAAGCAGGCATAGAGTCACCGACCATATTTAAGCCTGAAGCAGGCACTTCATTTTCTTGACGAAAAGTTTCTAACTCTTCATCCATTAAGGCTTCAATTTCATGGCTTTGTAAGTTACTACTTACCATCAGACGTAAGTAATCCACGATAAACATCATGGTGGATTCGTCTTTTAAAATACGGGGATATTGAGAAAAAATGTCACTTTCACTTGGATTATCAATGTCTTTTTCAAGAGCAAGCAGACCTTGTTGACGTGACTTATTCAGTAATTGAAATAACAACGCCATTAAGTCCATTGACATTGCTTTATTGTAAGAGGAACGACGGAAGAGTTTTGGTAATACTTTACACAAGGCGACGATGGATTTGCCACTGTTACCAACAACAAAGGCACCTAATCCTGCACCTAAAATAATGACAAATTCAGCGGGTTGATAAAGCGCACCTAAATGGCCACCGACCATTAAGTATCCGCCAATAACCGCAACTGTAACAATGATATACCCGATGAGTATTAACACAATATTCCCTTTCACTCCGTTGGTTAACAGATGGCAGTCAAAGGGAATATTAGGAGTGACAGGCAAAACCTTTGCCTGTTAACCAAATCAATCCAATTACATTACCGCTTTAGTAATGCCATCCTGTCGATATACCGTAATATCGGCTAGATGTTCGGAAAGTTTACGTTTTTTTATTGCTCGTGATGGCGGTTGGCATAAACTGCAAGTAAAGCTATTTTCGGGAATATGTGCGTAAGTAATAAACGAGCCATGGCAACAACTACATTGCGAACTTTGTAACATACCGCTTTCCACAAAGCGGACCAACGTCCAAGCGCGTGTTAACGCCAATAAAGGCTCTTCTCCGGGTTCTGGAATACACTGTTCAAGATATAATCTATATGCTCGTAATATGGCATCAACACCGCGACATTGGCCACTTTTAAGTAAAAATTGATAAGCATTATAGAACATGGATGAATGAATATTCTGTTCCCACGTCATAAACCAATCTGTGGAGAAAGGCAGCATCCCTTTTGGTGGAGGGCAACCTCTTAGCTCTTTATATAAACGAACTAAACGACCACGACTGATTTGAGTTTCACTTTCTAACATTTGAAGGCGAGCGCCTAAAGAGATCAATTCCATAGCTAGGCGAATATCATTCGCTTCTTGGACTATACTTTTTTCAGCTGAGGTACTCATCTTTTTCTCGCTATTTCGGTGTCGCCCTCATTATGCGTTTGCAATAATCGGGTCGAAAGTAAAATACCTGTATGAATTTGTTGTAATTCATCGACTCTTGAATCACGGGTTAGCTTTTCAATTGTGTCACTATTATCAAATCTAAACTGGCAGATTAGCTGGTTTGTCTCTGCTAATTTGACTAATTGAGGAAGTGTAAGATCTGCTAAAGTCGTTGCCATTGCATCAGAGATACCGAGACGAAACATCGCAGAGGCTTTCTCTTGAGAGATGAGTTTTTGGGCTAATAGCAAATATGAGAGGTTAATATCGTATATATGCTTCAGAAAATCTGTCGTCGAGCTCATTTTTTTTCCTTTCCGAATATTATCAACATCTGTGCGATCTGTGTGCAAAAAGAACAAATATGAATTTGAAAGTATTGTGTAATCAAATTATTAAATTTAAAAAGTAATTAAATTGGGTAAATGAAATTCCATTATTTTCCCATGTCATCCATTCAAAAATACCCAAATTGGAGTATAGATACACTAACTTCCAAACCTAAATTAAATATATTTCCTGAATACCTACAACAAAATAAGGGGTGACCAAAAAATTATCGATTTCCATAAGAATCAGAAATTGCTGATGTCATTATTAGTCGCCAATTATTATGCACCACTAAATTAACTATTCAAGGTACTTATGTTTCTTTTTGTACCAATGAGATGATTACCCATTAATTCATTAAATAATCTTCATTATCTCTTTATCTTCTATCACCTTATCCTAAATATCAACAACATTTTCAGTCACCCTAAGCAAAATGGTAGGATTTTAATCAAACTAACAACTCTTTAGATGTGATAACTAAGCAAAAAGAACCAATCACAACATCAAAAACAAAATATTGATCCAAATCAATTTTTAGTATTAAGAAACTAAGTTGCACATAAGTGCATTAAGGTGTTATCGGCATTATTGGAATAAAACTTAATCATTAATTTTCAATAAGTTTAATCTATACTTCTACCATCATTCAAAATTATTCAATCGTAGTTATCATAAAAATACTCATTATATTGTCATACATATGAATTATCCCCTCTCAACTTTCATTAGAATCATTAAACAATGATTTCAATACCACAACATGGCATTATTAATAAAATTTATAAAAGTTACATCATTAACCAATAATAAAAATCTATTTAGTTGAAATAATTCTGTTAGCGTATTTTGTTTATTTAGTATCTTAAGTAATTATTTTGTTATTAGTTCATTAAAGTGATTTTTTTGATTAATTAATATTTTCTTTTTTATATAAAATAACTGAAATTTCATTTTTTTTAATAAAAAGATCAACCTACGCCAATCTATCACATTTATGTCAAGAGCAAAAAATCAAGGTTTCAATTAAGAACATTCCGCTTTCTTTCGGTTTTTATATCACTTTTAAAATATTTGAACGGTACTAAAAATAAAAGTACTAAAGGTATTATTGCCTGTCTTCATTTTTATCGTTTTTAGCCGTTTTCACGTCTCCCTCCTAAAATTAATTAACTAAAGTTATAGTAACTATTGATTACTATATACTTTTATTTTAACAAAAGCCCCTAAATAGCAATAAAACTTAAGTGAAATCACTTAGTGGAATAATGAGGAATTAAAAAATAAATTACTTTTCGTTAAAATAATTCAGTGAGTAACTTGTTTACAAAAGAAGCTATCTTATCCCCCATTTTCATGGTGAAAATTCTTTCCAATATGTGATCTCCCTCACTCTTGTTTTCTTTATTTCCTAATAATTTCCGAATAAAACGATTGTTACATTCGTATATTTATGACAATGAGATCACATTAATCATTCTAATGACAACTACTGAGCAATATCCAAGCCAATAGATACAAAAATAAAAGAACGAATGACTAGGTAAGTGAAGTGACAAACTTGTTTTCCTCATGCACCAATGCAACACTTAACAGTCTGGAATATAATTTGAAGGAAAAACATGTTCACTTATCAAGCATCCGTTGAGTTTATTGGGGAAGAAAATATATATGAAATCAATTTTAGCGATTTTCCTGACTTACAGGGTGTTAGCTATTGTAAAGAAGATGTTGAGTTAGAGGCCCAAGAAATTTTACTAGGCTCGTTTGCAGAATATATTGAACTCAGGAAACCAATCCCACTGGCTGCGCCAACAAAAAGTGATGCAACCTTTACTGTTTATTTACCGATAATCTGCTGCTTAAAAATTGCTTTGCATAACGCCATTCTCAACTCCGCAATACAACGTGCCGATCTTGCTCGCAGGTTGAATATCAATGCACAACAAATAGAACGTTTACTGGATATTCATTACGCATCTAAAATTGACCTTTTAGAGCAAGCCTTATACTTATTAGGCGTCGAAGCTTCAATTACTATGACGCAAAAATTGCTTGATAACAGCTAAGTTAGCCACAATTCAAGGTCAATATAATGAAAATATCATGGAAAAAACCAGGATCCCTTTACTGATTTATTCGATATACTAATAAGTGCTAATGTAATAGCAGAGGCTTGAGTTAAATTTAGCTCCTAACATCTCAAACTCTGCAGTTAAAATAATTCTTGTATATTCAGTTCCTTATAAAATAATAGCCCCTATTTCAAACCGCCTCTTTTTAACTGCTCAAAACCTAATCAAATTTTACGTTCCCAACCAAAAGCAACTCTCCCTTCAAATAGCCACTCACTTCTTTACTTCCGCGCTCTAATAGCCTGTCATTTTATCCTGCTATTAAGCCCAAAAAAGTTGAGAGATAACTTTATACTGCCCCTAAACTAACTAATTCCTTACTATGAATTAAATATTAACGTAAAAAGACTAATCAATATTTGATTGGCCTTTAACTATTTTATAATCCCTAGAATAATTTGTTTTAATTTAAAGCCTCAATGAGGTACAATCGATACGTTTTATATGGGGTATATATATGAAAAAAGAAAAACACCTAATCTCAAATATAAAAAACAACGACCAACCATACTGGCCTACATTAAAATTAATGTTAAGCTCATTAATTGTTTTTAATTTTTATTTAAATTTAGTTGATAAAAGCAAATATTCATTGCTTATTAATGTTTTTGACCTAACATTAATTCCTATGTTTGTATTTATAGTCGCATTTATAACAAAAAACACAACATGGAAAGAATTACTATCTCACCTTCTTCCAGCTTTTATCATTTATTTTACGTTTCAAACAATCGATATGCTCCCACTCTACTTTACTGGTGAGTTAACGTTAAAAGCATTCTTACTTTCCCCTCAGTACGGAGTTTGGTTCTTTTTAGCAACACCTATATGGCAAGCTGTTTTTTTATTATTACCAGAGAGCTTTAAATCAAACAAATTCAAGTTATCAATAATTTTAGCGATATCCCTATTAATATCCTATATAACAAAGAGTTATCTCATGACCCTCTCTGCGTTTTTCTCGGTTTTTTTATATTTTCCTTTTTTTGTCACAGCTTATTTTATTAATAATGAAAATATATCTTCGTTAAGAAAGGCGCCTATTATATCTATTTTCACCATAACTATCTTAACTGTTTTGTTCCTTAATTATCGAGATGTTTTTTTTGAATCCATATTTAACACAATTACCCCTCACTTATTAGCCGACTCCTTTTTTATCTATATTTTCAATTTCACAGCAAGTCTAATATTAGGGTTGGGTATTATTTACTTTGCATTATCAACTCGTAGATATGAAAAAATATCAAATAATGCCTTAGGTGTTTATTTAATTCACCCTATTATCTGCTTTGTTATATTACAAATTTTAAATCATTTAGGCATAGAGCTTAACTTCACTCTCATGGTGATATCAACTTTAGTCACAATTATTCTCGCACTTTTATTAGCGTCAAATTCAATTATTCATTGGTTTATTGAACCAGTATTTCGCTCTAATAAATTGAAATAATAAATTCATGAAGGATGTAATGACATCCTCTTAAATGTCAAATATATTATTGGCATAGATAATGTGAACAGAACCTTTACAAAACTTGTAACCCATTTAATATTCATTTGATAGTATCCCATTGAATTCATCACAATGGAGTGTTTTATGCGCAAATATATTGCACCTTTAGCGGTAATCTCAATCACACTATCTACGTTCGCTATGGCCAACTCTATACAAACCTCATCAGAATCTGTACAGGTAAAAGATGGTGTTATTAGTGCCCCTGAAGTCACTATTAAGTTAAACGGAACACAATCAGACAAAGGGTCACAGGGAAAGATTATCGTAGAAGCTGATTCTATCGAAATTGTCGATGGGGAACTGCGAGCAAAGGGCGCTAAATTATATGAACAGAATAAGGAAATAGAATAAGTAACTTATTGCCTGGGCAACGACAGCTCAGGCAATAAAAAACCCACTAGAGTATCTTTTTATTCCAACTTCGTATTCTTCTTTATACTCATTCCTTGTTGCAACACATAGCCACTTATCTGTGGATTTGCCATTTTCACTTCTATGTGCCCTTATTTATTCTAGAATTTCCCTTGCCTCTATCAGCTATGCAAGAAAGGGGCGATTAGAGAAGTATTGAGATGGTTCTGCGATATGCATTCTTAGTACCAGATTACTTAGCGAACATGCTAAACAAATTGATGCAGTATTTAATGGTCACGTCCCAAATAGTACGGATAAGTAACTCAACTAACACATAACTCTTTGAAAACCTGGTGGGTTGTGTGGGGATCGAACCCACGACCGAGTGATTAAGAGTCACCTACTCTGCCAACTGAGCTAACAACCCGATACAAATTATTTAACGCCTAACAATTGCTACAGTCAATATGATTCTGCTATTTTTATTACCTAAGTTAATTTTAAGTTATTAATGTAAATTTTAAGAAAAATATCGTTTGAATAAACATCACTTCGTTTCTAACAAGATAACTTTTCCTTACTCTAATTGAGATTTGTGTCACAATATTTCACGCAAACATAACCACAAAATTAAAAAAAAGACTGTGGCTAATTATCACAAACCATTACGGACATCTTTAGTATGGAAGAAAATGCGAATTCACTATCAACACAACCCAATACTGATCGTAATCAGCTAAAACGTAGCCTTAGTAACCGCCATATACAACTTATTGCGATTGGTGGCGCAATCGGCACTGGCTTATTTATGGGTTCTGGCAAAACCATTTCACTCGCAGGCCCATCGATTATCTTTGTATATATGATAATTGGCTTTGTGCTATTTTTCGTGATGCGCGCAATGGGTGAACTGCTACTTTCTAATCTGAACTACAAATCATTCAGTGATTTTTCTTCTGACCTTATCGGCCCATGGGCAGGCTTTTTTGTCGGTTGGACATACTGGTTCTGCTGGGTTATCACCGGTATTGCCGATATCATTGCCATTACAGCCTATGTGAGCTTTTGGTTCCCTGATTTTCCTGAATGGGTAACCTCGTTTATCTGCGTTGTCACTCTATTAACGCTTAACCTCGTTTCTGTTAGGCTTTTTGGTGAGCTCGAATTTTGGTTCGCCATGATAAAAATTGTTGCCATTGTGGCTCTCATTGCTGTAGGCGGCACATTAATCGCCATGAATTTCCAATCCCCTACTGGCCATACTGCATCTTTAAGTAACATTTGGAGCGATGGAGGAATGTTCCCGATGGGGATCAGTGGTTTCTTTGCTGGCTTCCAAATTGCTATTTTTGCGTTTGTGGGAATTGAATTGGTGGGTACGGCAGCAGCAGAAACACGCGATCCAGAAAAATCGTTGCCAAAAGCTATCAACGCGATCCCTATCCGGATTATTGCATTTTATGTCTTATCTTTAATAGTCATCATGGCTGTCACTCCTTGGCGAACCATATTGGCCGATAAAAGCCCATTTGTAGAAATGTTTGTCTTGATAAGCCTACCGGCAGCGGCAAGTATTGTTAACTTTGTGGTGCTAACTTCTGCGGCATCTTCTGCAAATAGTGGTGTGTTTTCCACCAGCAGAATGCTATTTGGGCTTTCAAAAGAAGGTGATGCACCAAAACAATTCAGCCAATTATCGAAAAAAGCAGTACCTGCTACTGGGTTAATTTTTACCTGTATCTGCCTCAGTTTTGGTATTGTCCTAATCTATTTTATTCCTGATATCATGCATGCATTCACGCTAGTCACCACCGTGTCTGCTATTCTCTTTATGTTTATTTGGAGCATGATTTTATATAGCTACTTAAATTTCCGTAAAAAACGCCCTGAAATGCACAAAGCATCTCATTACAAAATGCCTGCTGGAATTGTGATGTCATGGTTTAGCCTCGCCTTTTTCGCTTTTATGGTCGTGTTATTGGCGTTTCAGCACGACACAAGACAAGCCTTAATTGCAACTCCCGTCTGGTTTATTTTACTATTTATTGGTTATCAATTCGCCAAGCGTAGAAAAAACCATTAATGACTCCGCGTAAAAAGGCCGAATAACAATGCTGTTACTCGGCCTTTAAAATTTTATAAACCCACTAGGTTAACTAGCTTTATATTCGGCCTCAGCTTCATCAAAACGAGCTTGAGCGGCTGCACTTGGTGCTTTAGTCATTAAACTCACAACAACAATAGCGATTGTTGCTAATAAGAAACCGGGGATGATTTCGTACAAGTCAAACCATTTGTATTTCATCCAAACTAGCACTGTCACCGCGCCAACTAGCATTCCTGCAAGTGCCCCCGTACGGGTCATGCGTTTCCACATTACAGAAATTAAAACAACAGGGCCAAATGCTGCACCGAAACCCGCCCACGCATTACTTACTAAGGCCAAAACTTTGTTATTTGGATCACGCGCAATATAAATGGCAATTGCAGCAACCAACAACACCATAAAGCGCCCTACCCACACTAACTCTTTTTGGCTTGCACTCTTACGGATAAAGGGCTTGTATAAATCTTCCGTTAACGCACTTGCACAAACTAATAATTGACAACTTAACGTACTCATTACTGCGGCTAATATGGCTGATAATAAAATGCCAGCGACCCATGGATTAAACAAAATACCTGTTAACTCCATGAATATGCGCTCATTATTTTGCATGACCGCTCCCGCTAAAGCCGGATTATTTTCAAAATAAGCGATTCCAAAAAAACCAACCGCAATCGTTCCACCTAGGCATAACACCATCCATGTCATACTAATACGTCGAGCAGAACGAATAGTACGAGCAGAGTCCGCAGCCATAAAACGCGCTAAAATGTGAGGTTGCCCAAAATAGCCTAATCCCCAACCTAATAATGACAGAATTGCGATGATATTCATGTCTTTAAACATATCAAGATATTCGGGGTTTTTAGCTTTAACCACTTCAATAGAGGTATCTATTCCCCCTAAAGAAAGGATCACAACAATAGGTGTTAGGATCAATGCAAAGATCATTAATGAAGCTTGCACTGTATCAGTCCAACTCACCGCTAAAAAGCCACCTAAAAAAGTATAAGCAATAGTCGCGAGTGCCCCTAACCACATTGCCTTTTCATAACTCATGTTAAATGTGCTTTCAAATAATAAGCCACCTGCGACCACACCTGACGCACAATAAATCGTAAAGAAAACTAGAATAACAACAGCAGAAATAATACGTAAAATCTTACTATTATCTTCAAAACGGCTCGTAAAATAATCAGGCAATGTTAGTGCATTATTATTTTTTTCTGTTTGGACACGTAAACGCCCTGCGACAAATAACCAGTTAAGGTATGCCCCGAGACTCAAACCGATAGCAATCCAACTTTCAGAAATCCCGGCTAAAAAAATCGCACCCGGTAACCCCATGAGCAACCAACCGCTCATATCCGAGGCTCCAGCGGACAATGCGGTTACGACGCTACCTAAACTTCGCCCACCTAAAATGTAATCGTCAAAGTTTTTCGTTGAGCGATAGGCCATATAGCCAATTAATAACATGCCAGTAATATATACGACGAACATAATGATCATCGGAGTGCTTACAGTCATCCTGTTTTCTCCATTGAGTAGCTTTAAAATTGTGAGTTATCTTTATAAGTTTCCGCTGATAACTTGTAACTTCATGGTGTTGCACTTTATTGCACATATTTAATTTATCTACGCAAACACCAAAATAGGTTGTGATTATTTGTGTTGCACTAATTTAACATCTTAGCTATCCCATCCTAGACAGACTCGTATTAAATTAACAAGAAATTAACTATTTTTTATTGCATAAATAGAATCCATATCACAAATGTTAAAATTTAAACTTAAATTAACAATCGAGCGTTTAACTACGCCCCTGAAACAAAATAAGCATAACCACATGTAAAATATGATAAATTAATAAATATCAATTTAATTAAAAATAATAAAACTTAAAAAACTCGATATGTTTCACATTTCCTTCAGAAACCACACGTAACAATGTTGCACAAAGTTGCAACATTAAGATAATGTGGTGTAACTTTTTGATTAAAATGACTCGTGACCTAGAGGAATTAAGATGAGTAGCACTACAACTATGGGTGTGAGACTTGATGAAGCAACTCGGGAACGCATTAAAAATGCCGCTCAGCGTCTTGACCGCACATCACACTGGCTTATCAAACAAGCTATTTATAATTACCTAGAACAACTCGATAATGGCCAAGCCTTTCCAGAGCTCGCACCAGGTATCGATGTAAAAGAAAATCAAACTTCTGATGAAGACACCACCGTTGAATCTAACTATCAACCATTCTTAGATTTCGCAGAGCACATTTTACCACAATCTGTAAAACGCTCTGCAATTACTTCTGCCTATCGAATTCCTGAAACACAAGCTGTCCCAATGTTATTGCAACAAGCACAACTCCCGACAGAACAAGCTGAAGCCGCTCATAAATTAGCGTATTCAATCGCTGAAAAACTACGTAATCAAAAAAATGGCATCGGCCGTTCAGGCTTAGTTCAAGGGCTACTCCAAGAATTTTCACTTTCATCTCAAGAAGGTGTCGCACTAATGTGTCTCGCAGAGGCCTTATTGCGCATTCCTGATAAGGCAACGCGAGATGCACTTATCCGTGACAAAATTAGCAATGGGAATTGGCAATCACACCTTGGCCAAAGCAGCTCAATGTTTGTCAATGCCGCAACTTGGGGATTGCTGTTTACGGGCAAATTAGTTTCTACACATAATGAAGCAAAGCTATCAACCTCACTTAATCGCATCATTAGTAAAAGTGGTGAGCCCCTCGTGCGCAAAGGTGTTGATATGGCGATGCGCCTTATGGGAGAGCAATTCGTCACTGGCGAAACAATCTCCCAAGCACTCGCTAACGCACGCAAACTCGAAGATAAAGGCTTCCGATATTCTTACGATATGCTAGGGGAAGCCGCATTAACGGAAAAAGATGCGCAAGATTACATGGTGTCTTACCAGCAGGCTATCCATGCTATTGGCAAAGCATCAAATGGCCGCGGTATTTATGAAGGCCCGGGGATTTCAATCAAGTTATCTGCATTGCATCCACGTTATAGCCGTGCACAATACTCTCGCGTGATGGAAGAGCTTTACCCACGCCTGTTATCCCTTGTATTACAAGCACATCAATACGATGTAGGGATTAACATTGACGCAGAAGAAGCCGACCGCTTAGAAATCTCTTTAGATTTGCTAGAAAAACTCTGCTTCGAACCACAGCTTGCGGGTTGGAATGGGATAGGCTTTGTTATCCAAGCCTACCAAAAACGCTGCCCATTTGTGATTGATTCAATTATAAATTTAGCTGAACGAAGCCAACGCCGCTTAATGATCCGCTTGGTAAAAGGTGCTTATTGGGACAGTGAAATCAAGCGCGCTCAAATGGATGGGCTAGAAGGTTACCCAGTTTATACGCGTAAAGTGTATACTGACGTATCTTATATTGCCTGCGCACGAAAACTCTTGTCGGTTCCCAATTTAATTTACCCGCAATTTGCAACACACAACGCACACACCCTCTCTGCCATCTACCAAATTGCAGGTAAAAACTACTACCCTGGCCAGTACGAGTTCCAATGTCTACATGGAATGGGTGAGCCACTTTATGAGCAAGTTGTTGGTAAAGTTGCCGATGGCAAACTAAACCGCCCTTGTCGTATTTATGCACCTGTTGGTACACACGAAACTTTATTAGCCTATTTGGTGCGTCGATTATTAGAAAATGGCGCAAATACTTCATTTGTAAACCGTATCGCTGATGCTACTATTCCTCTCGATGAATTAGTTGTCGACCCAGTTAAAGATGTTTTAGAACTGTCTAAAACTGAAGGGCAAATTGGCTTACCACACCCAAAAATTCCATTACCACGTGATCTGTACGGCCAAGAACGTGTGAATTCAATGGGGCTTGACCTATCAAACGAACATCGATTGGCTTCGTTATCAAGTGCCCTTCTGAGCGCGGCTATGCAGCAAAAAACCGCAGAACCACTGTTAGGGGGTGATTTCCAAGCTTCGCAAACGTTACCTGAAGCTACACCAATTATTAACCCTGCCTGCCACAAAGATATTGTCGGCTACGTTCGTGAAACTACAGAGCAAGAAGCTGAGCACGCATTAAATACCGCTAACGATGCAGGTACTATCTGGTTCGCAACCCCGCCTTCTGAGCGAGCGGCTATCTTATTACGAGCGGCTGATCTCATGGAACAGCAGCTACAACCGCTGTTAGATATTTTAGTGCGTGAGGCGGGTAAAACTTACAACAATGCGATTGCAGAGGTTAGGGAAGCGGTAGATTTTCTTAACTACTATGCAACCCAAGTCAAAAATGATTTTGATAATAACACTCACCGTCCTTTAGGGCCTGTGGTCTGTATTAGTCCATGGAACTTCCCGTTAGCAATATTTTCAGGCCAAATTGCGGCGGCTCTCGCAGCAGGTAACACCGTACTCGCGAAACCCGCTGAACAAACACCATTAATCGGCGCTATCGCGGTATCTATTTTGCATCAAGCGGGTATTCCACGCGATGTACTGCAATTTTTACCAGGTAAAGGAGAAACCATTGGCGCCCAACTCGTTGGCGACGCTCGTGTTCGCGGGGTCATGTTTACAGGGTCAACAGAAGTCGCAGGGTTACTTCAACGTAATATTGCTGGGCGCTTAGATGCACAAGGCCGGCCTACCCCGCTGATTGCAGAAACAGGCGGATTAAATGCCATGATCGTTGATTCGTCCGCGCTAACAGAACAGGTTGTTACTGATGTTGTGGCGTCTGCGTTTGATAGTGCGGGCCAGCGTTGTTCAGCCCTGCGTATTTTATGTATCCAAGAAGATGTCGCAGATAGAACTATTCGCATGTTAAAAGGCGCAATGGAAGAGTGCCGTATGGGGAACCCAGAGCATTTATCAACCGATATAGGCCCTGTGATTGACCGTGAAGCAAAAGAGAATATCGATCAACATATTCAAAAAATGCGCAGTAAAGGGAAATCAGTCTTCCAAGCTGCATTTGAGAATCATGATGATCAGCAAGAGCAACAAGAAGGAACCTATGTTAAGCCGACATTAATAGAACTTGATGATGTTAGTGAGCTGAAAAAAGAGATCTTTGGCCCTGTTCTCCACGTTGTACGTTTTAAACGAGATGAGCTAGAAGCACTTGTTGAACAAATTAATGCAGCCGGTTATGGACTGACACTGGGTGTTCACACTCGTATCGATGAAACTATCAACCAAGTCGTTTCAAAAGCGAAAGTTGGCAATCTTTACGTAAACCGCAATATGGTTGGTGCAGTTGTTGGCGTACAACCTTTTGGTGGTGAAGGTTTATCTGGAACTGGCCCTAAAGCAGGTGGGCCATTATACCTCTATCGTTTATTAAGCGAACGCCCAGATAACGCAGTTTCAAATACCCTAGAACGACAAGATAGCCATTTCCCCATGGATGCCAGTGCTAGAACTGTTTTACTTGAGCCATTTGAAGCACTGACACAATGGTCTGAAAAACAAAACTCGATTATTTCGCCTTCAGCGATTGAACTATTTACACGCCATAGTCAAACAGGAACCACCCGTGTATTACCGGGCCCAACAGGAGAAAGAAATACCTATACCTTGCGCCCGCGTGGTTTGATTTTATGCCTTAGCGATAATGAACAAGATTGCTTAACCCAGCTAACCGCTGTACTTTCTGCAGGTTGCCAGGTGTTATGGCCAGATAGCGAACTCCATCAAAAGCTATTTAAATCACTGCCTGAAAAAGTGAGAAAAACCATATCGCTCACTAAAAATTGGATAGAAACTAAAGAACCAATCGAAGGGGTTATTTATCATGGTGACAGCGATCAGCTAAAAGAGGTTTGCGCAGTGGTTGCACAACGTAAAGGGCCAATTATTTCAGTACAAGGCTTTGAACGCGGTGAAACTAACTTGCTGACCGAACGCTTACTCCATGAACGTTCATTGAGTATCAATACTGCTGCAGCTGGCGGTAATGCTAGCTTAATGACTATTGGATAATAAACAAAATGGCCTGACCTCGTTATTTACGATGGTCAGGCCATACATCACAATCGATTTGTTTAAAAATACACTTATCTAAGCGCTAAAAACATAAAAGGTGCCCATAAGGACACCATTACTTAAAAATAACAATGAAAATAGCGACGCTTATTTTCAATATGTTATTCTAATTATTGCGTTTTTCTGATTCCCAGAATAAATACTGCTCATATTTACGTAATGCAATATTGTAATTACTGAACGCAGAATCTGTCATTTTCTCACTTAATTCATCTTGAACTTTACTCGCAGTAAATTCTTTCATAGAAAAATTAGATGAGGATAACAGCTCATCTAAACGGCGTAAGCGAACAACATATTCACGAACTGTGCTATGGCTCATCTCAGTCTGTAAGAATAAATACTGTTTAAATGACATAATATCAAAATAATCAGTATTACTATTGCAATAAATTTCACTACAAAAACGACAAAGTGCAGTAAATTTATCTTGTAGCTCCCCCCAAGTGCCCTCATCAACCAATTCAGTCATATCAGCGATAGCTTCTTTATTTAAGATGTCATCGTTGAAAACTAAAGAGATGCGATCAAGAGTCTTGTGACAATGTGCACAATGAGTTTGGCTGTGTTTAAAATCTTTGATGTAACGACTCAGAGGCCGTTTCTTTACAATAGAAGCAGACATAATGGTAAAGCCCTGTGTGTAAGTCTAAATATAAAAGTGTAACCAGATAAATCAGGCTACATACATTGTATGCCCATAGCATTAATATAATATCTGCTATGTTGCATCGCGATATAGCTAAGCCATATCATATATTCTTACTTTACCTTTGGAGAACTAATCACCCTATAAATGTATAGTAAGAAAAGTTATTGCCCTTTATTAAACGCATTCTAACCCGTCTTTCGCTCTTTGGCGAATTTCTATGATGAGTCAATTTTGGTACGAATTTGGGTTAGCGTCAACAAAATTAACTGAGTTGTCGTTAACTCTGTACACCTATCATTAACTATTACTTAAGCGCTATTGATATGTTAGTTCGCTTAAAAACAAAGACTTTACCTGATAATTTCATCTGCGTACAAAGAAAATTTGATTTAAAAATCAAACTTATACTAATACAAAGGTTTTATTCTTAAATTTGTGAAGTAGCTCACCTTTCACATCTATAATTGCATCTTAAATGAACAGCTATTAATTCTGTAAATATTTCATAGTGAAAACGCATCATTCGACCGTAAACATTTTGTTACAAATAAACGTTTTTGTAATGGATTTAATTTAATATAAGAAAATGTTATATCGATATTAAAAGAATTTATATAGGTAGCTTGCTTAAGTAATTTCACGCATTAAATATAATTCTACCGTGATAGTTGAAACATAATTATTGCCAAAAAATATGTTTATTAAATTAAGAAACCGTAACTCCACTTGTCCTCATTCTACAAGCTAGCCTTTAACTGTCTTCTCTCTAACCTCGATTACATTATCCAGTAATCACTCTAAATATAGGTAGAGTCGTCAAGACTGCATCATAACCACATGATAAAAAAGGTTTTAATATAAAGAAATGAAATTATGTAATGAAAACATCTAAAAATAAAACATGATAGCCCTATTAAATTGAAATTTAATCGATTAGCTAAAATATTATTTTAGGATTTGTCACGTTTGATATTAAAAACATCTCTTATATACTCAATTCGCTATATAAATAATTTTAATAAGGTTGATTATGAAAAAGTTGATTTTAGCTTGTGGTATGGGGTTATTGGCACTGACGATCACTGCTTGTTCAGAAGAAGAGAAAAAAGGCGAAGTTGCTGGTGCAACTGAAACTTGTAATGCTTACTTTGCTGAAGTTGATAGCTTAATTGCTAAAGCTTCGGAAAATCCGCAAGCAAAAACGCAGTTAGATGCAATGAAAGGCCAGTTGGAAGAAGGTAAAAAACAAGTTGCTGCACTACCTAAAGATCAGCAAGATAAAGCTTGCCAACAAGGTATTGATGCAATGAAACAGATGAAAACTGCTTTAGGCCTGCAATAAGCCCTATTCTTTTTATTCTGTAAAATCAAAAAGAGCCATTGTCATTATGGCTCTTTTTATCTTTTGAATATTAATGAGTTACAGTAAATAATAAATAACCCACACTAGATACCTAACAAAACAGATAAGAGGTTATTGGACCTCCCCCCCTTTAACGCTATTTTATAACCAAGTTCCAAAACGTTTGATATAAAATTGCTTCATCAACTGAGCGACAACACAATAGCTTACTAATGTGAGCGCTAACCATGGGAAATATTCTATTGGTAACGGTTGTAATCCTATCATTTCACCAAATGAAGAAAATGGAATATATAGTCCAAGAGCCATAATTAACCCCGTTGTTAGCATAACAGGTAGTGCGGCAGTACTTTGTATAAACGGTATTTTTTGTGTTCTTAACATATGAACAACTAGCGTCTGTGAAAGTAACCCTTCAACAAACCAACCCGATTGGAACAACGCTTCATGAGCAACACTATTCGCTTGGAACACGTACCACATTAGTGCAAAAGTCGTAATATCAAAGATAGATGATGTTGGCCCAATCCAAATCATAAAACGGCCGATATTCTTTGCATCCCACTTGCGGGGGCGTTTTAAAAACTCTTTGTCCATTTTATCCCATGGCAATGCAAGCTGGGAAATATCATACAGCAAGTTTTGAACGAGCAAATGAATAGCTAGCATCGGTAGGAAGGGAATAAATGCACTCGCAATTAATACAGAAAATACGTTACCGAAGTTAGAGCTCGCGGTCATATTTAAGTATTTAATAATATTACCGAATGTCTCTCGTCCTTTAATCACCCCCTGCTCTAATACCATCAAATCTTTTTCAAGTAAGATAATATCCGCAGACTCCTTAGCAATATCCGTCCCTGTATCAACTGAAATTCCCACATCAGCATCACGTAACGCAGGCGCATCATTGATCCCATCACCAAGAAAACCAACCGTATGTCCATTAGCTTGTAACCGTTTTAAAATACGGGACTTTTGCAAGGGTGTTAATTTACAGAAAACGGAAACCTGTTCAACTTTTTGGCTCAACTCTTCGTCTGTCAGTTCTTCAACCTCTAAGCCGGTCATGATTTCACTGATATTTAAACCAACATCATGACAAATTTTTTCAGTAATAATCGCATTATCCCCCGTCAACACCTTAACCGTCACACCGTTTTCACGTAGTGCAGCAATAGCTGAAATTGCACTTTCTTTTGCGGGGTCAAGAAAAGTTAAAATGCCTTGCAATTCTAACTGATGCTCAGCTTGAGCCGAAAGCGGTAAGCTGGCTTCCGCTTTATTCAAATAACGAGTAGCGAGTAACAATACACGAAATCCCTGTCTGTTATAGTCACTCACTAGCTCGGTAATTTTTGTTCTTGCTTGGTCATCCAGTAAATGAAGTTCACCATCTTGTTGGTAACTTTGGCAAACAGCTAACATTTCCTCAGCCGCTCCCTTACAAATAAGTAGGGCTTCACCCTCCGGTGTTCTCACAGTTACTGACAATTTGCGTCGAATAAAATCAAAGGGTAATTCATCAATTTTTTGAAATCCTTTTAGCTGCTCAACTTCACTGTTACCTCTACCACGGCGAATAATTGCCTGATCCATCATGTTTTTAGCGCCACTTTGATGGAAGCTATTTAGCCAAGCCAGTTGCAAAATTTTACTATTTTTCAGCCCATTACTGTCTAAATAATGTTCTAAAATAATACGATCTTGCGTTAAAGTTCCCGTTTTATCCGTACACAGCACATCCATTGCACCAAAGTTTTGTATCGCATTTAATCTTTTGACAATCACCTTGTGTTTCGACATGGCGATTGCCCCTTTGGCTAAGTTTGAGCTTACAATCATCGGTAACATTTCGGGCGTTAACCCCACAGCAACAGCCAGTGAGAATAATGTCGCTTCGAACCAATCTCCTTTAGTAAACCCATTGATAAGTAAGACAATTGGTACCATGACCAACATAAAACGGATCAATAACCAACTGACACTATTCACACCACGATCAAACGATGTTTGCGCACGGCTTCCCACAATCGATTTGGCCAGTGAGCCTAAATAGGTTTTTCCGCCTGTTGCGACTACAATTCCACGGGCTGTACCACTGGTAACATTAGTTCCCATTAAGCAGATATTTGAAATTTCTAACAACTCATTTTCTGTTGGCGATACAGGTTCTAAACTTTTAGCTGAAACATCACCCAATGTGTCATATTTTTCAACTGGTATGGACTCCCCCGTTAGAATCGCTTGGCTAATAAATAAATCTCTTGATTCGACTAACTTTAAATCAGCAGGAACCATATCCCCTGCGGATAACAACACTATATCCCCAGGTACTAAGCATTTAATCGGTACCTCTTTTCGAACTGAGCGCCCCGTTTTATTGTCGCGACGAAATACAGTCGCTGTCGTACGAACTAAAGATTTCAAGGCTTCTGCGGCTTTATTGGTACGATACTCTTGCCAAAAACGTAAAAATCCACTCAGTAAAACCATCGTGACGATAATAATCACCCCGGTTAAATCTGTTTCTTCATCTTGACGTTTGGGAATAACATAATCCGTAAAAAAGCTCACAATGGCTAATATAATCAGTACGAATATGAATGGATTTTTAAAGGAAGAGATCAATTGTTTCCATGCTGGAGGGGCTTTTTCATGAGCAACTTCATTTTCGCCTTCAGTCACTAAGCGATCCATCACCTCATTCTCTGGTAAGCCTAATAAATTTGTTTGATATTCGTTGAGCACTTGCTCAATATTTTTACTCGCTTGTTCGCCAACAATAAATTTTTGGCGAACAGCTGCTTTGACGCTTTTGCGCGGTTCTCTTATTTCAGTCATAACGTTGTCTCGAATACAACACTCGTGATTTTTACGCTATCCAACTGAAATAAAATTATTATCAGTAGGATAGCTCCAATTTACATCTCCATGACGGAGGGTGGTCGTCCATTTCAGCTCCTATAGTGTGTTAATTTAAAGTCATCAGGCCGGTAGCTCTGATGCCACTTTCCAATTGATAGCACTAACACTTTGCTCAAGGCTTATTCTGCATACCAATGCTTCAATTTCTTTCTGTTCGGCAGGTGTCGCAAGAAACTCAGCACACACTTCCAGCTGTTCAGGTTTCAATGTGTCTGCGCTGCTTAACGATCGCAATCGAATATGCAATCCGTTAATTGCTTGTAAAATAAGTGTTCTTACTAAGATTTCATCCGTTTGATGGCACATGACACGAATTTTATAACGTTGTTCGACATCGAGCGCTTGCTGTTGAGGTTGTTTATTAATTCGTGAAGCCGCTTCTCTTAACAAAATATTGGCGCATAAAATTAATAATGTCGCCATCAATGCCAAAGAGTATTGCCCTAATCCACATAAAACACCGATCCCTGCAGAACACCAAAGCGTCGCCGCAGTGTTTAACCCTCGGATATTCATGCCTTCACGCATAATCACACCCGCCCCAAGGAAGCCAATTCCAGACACCACTTGAGCAGCAATACGCCCGGGGCTATCTGGCGATGTCGTTACAGAACTTAAAATAAATACCGCCGCTCCAGTTGCAACCAGTGCATTCGTTCTCAATCCCGCCATTCGTTGACGCCATTGGCGCTCAGCACCAATTAATGCACCAAAACACATAGCAGACAGTAAATTTAAAATATCAGGGGAAAAAAGCATGATAATCCCTCCAAAAATAACTTGGATAATGATTTATATGCTTAATAAAAAGCATATAGCCATATTTTGAGTAAAATAATTACTCAAAAACCATTAGCTATTGCCAGGAGGAAATAGAGAATAAATATAGACCAACATAATACACACTCAATACAGCTATAATACGCTATCTAGTGAAATACAATTATAAGGGAGTAGTATGATGAGGAAACATCAGACACCGCCCGCCGTTGTGGCAAGCAGTGAAAAGAAAAGACGATTACTGGCTTGCCATTAAATTAAGTTTTTATTCCAACTCTGACTGTCCAAGTAATAATCTCCTAAATAAAAGATGGAAGGAGTATAAGTGGGGAAAATTATTAAGTAAAGGACAAAGTGCCCATTAAATTGAACTTATCTTTCAATTGGCGTAACAAAAATCCCTTCATCGCCTTCTTTTTCATTAAAGAACCAAATACCTTCAGGGTAATCAGGTAATGCAATTAAATACATTACCCCTTCATTGAAGGGTTCAATAAGTAAAATAGTTCCTTCTCGACGCTCTTCTCCGTCTGTTTTTACATAAACACGGTCATTAATATTCATAACATTCTTTTCCAACAAAATATATTAACCATAAATGTAACGCATACGAAAAAGCCCGTCATTAAAAATGACGGGCTTTAGAAAATCAGTTAAGCAATTAGCTTAGATAGCAGTTACGTTAGCAGCTGCTGGGCCTTTTGCACCGTTTTCAATGGTGAATTCAACTTGCTGACCTTCAGCCAGAGTTTTGAAACCATTGCCCTGAATGGCAGAGAAGTGGACGAAAACGTCTTTGCTACCATCAGCTGGAGTGATGAAACCGAAGCCTTTAGACTCGTTGAACCACTTAACTTGACCTTTCATTTTGTCGGACATTTGACTTTTCCTATATAACATCAAAAAAACTTGCCTTTTGGCATATACGGGCCAGAGTCAACTATTTAATCAGGGAAACACCAAGATGCAGCGTCACGGTCAAAGGCTATCTGTGATAACTTTCTTCTTTAGAACACACTAACTCAGTAATCATACATCAAATAGGACTGCTAAACAGGCCGACACTCATTAACTCATGACTTAAAGATAATAGCAACTATTTTATACGAGCAAACCTGAAAAATATGCCGTTTTTTCGATTACATCACTTTTATCGACTATAACGTTAACAAAATCGTTGCATTTAGTTGATAGTTTAAAGAAAACTTTAATCTAAAAAAGCAGCCGCCACCAAATGTCAGTGAGAACTATCTGATACAATGACAATCTGTGTAAATATTTTTTTTAACTGATATATAACAATCTTAATTGCTCGTGATACCCTCCTAGTATAGATATCTGACAGAGAGTTATACACATGGATATTATCAAACAAATACTCGTTGAAGATTTGGCTACCATCAATAAACGCGAAAACCGTGATGGGAAACCTTATTTTAATAGCCAATTTCTCGCCAACCACCCTTATTTATGTATTGGCATGGTTGCGGCTTATGTCCCCCTGGCCATAATTCTTTGGTATGCCCCTTATTTTGGCCCTTATTGGGCTCTAGGTATCACCATTCTTTTTATTGTATTAGCAAGTGTACTACTTTTTGACATCAAACCTGTTTATCACTTTGAAGATATTGGCGTCTTAGATTTACGTGTCTGTTATAACGGAGAATGGTTTGTCACTGAGCCCGTTTCTGATAACGCAATAAGCAAAATTATTGATTCACAAGATGTAAGCCCAGCTATCAAACAAGAAATATCGCGTTTAATTGCTTTAAAGGGGATGATTTCATTTTATGACATCTATCACGTCGCTTATCCTGAAGTTTCTACGCAATTACCAGGCGCACTTGCGGCTCAAAATTAATTCAATATCAATTAACTAGAGCAAAACTTCATCATAATGTGCAGTGAGTGAGCAGTTAGATGTTTTTTCTGTTTTTATGATTGACAGCCTGAGATGATATCGTTAATATTCGCCTCGTTCTCAGGAACAAGTAATTCCTCCATAGTTCAGTCGGTAGAACGGCGGACTGTTAATCCGTATGTCGCTGGTTCAAGTCCAGCTGGAGGAGCCAAATTTTAAAAGCCCGCTTAATGCGGGCTTTTTGCTATCTGCTTGATATATCTCTCACTAATGTATCATTCATCTCTACTGTGAATAATCCCCCTCCCTAATCCATATGTCATGCATTAGGATAGATAATCACCAAATCGATTACTTAACACTCACTTGGCTATTTTTTTCATTTTTATACTTTACAACAGTGAACAGGATGGGTAATATGCGCCTCGTTCTCAGGAACAAAGCAATTCCTCCATAGTTCAGTCGGTAGAACGGCGGACTGTTAATCCGTATGTCGCTGGTTCAAGTCCAGCTGGAGGAGCCAAATTTTAAAAGCCCGCTTAATGCGGGCTTTTTGCTCTCTAGCTGAAAGTTACTCTTCTTAGCATTACTTTATTTACGGCAAATACAAGTGTTCCCACCATAAAATAAATGCCTATTCTTTCTCTAAAAAAAACTGTTTGATCGTCTGGCGTAACCATTGATGCGCAGGGTCCCGATCCAATCTTGGATGCCATGCCTGCACAATAAATATCGATTCCAACTCTAAAGGAAGTTCAATTTCAACTAATGGCAAATTCACACTCTTGACCCCTTGTAGCACATGACGAGGAAGCGGCAAAATATAATCAGAATTCATTGTTAGCATCATGGCTGAATGAAAGCTAGGTAAGGTTAATACAACATTACGCTGTAATTGAAGATCCCGTAATGCGTCATCAATTGGCCCTAACGTTCGCCCTCTCCGTGATACGCTAATATGCGGGTAATGGGTTAAACTTTCAGGCGTCACCTGCCCGATAATCGGATGCCCAGGGCGAACTAACGCCTGAAAAGTGCTAGTAAATAAGCTCTGAGCTTTAATTTCAGGGTGCCAATCTCGAGAAGAACCGATAACCAAGTCTACCTTACCACTACGCAAAGAATCATCTTCTGTATCACTTTCTGCAATAAAAACTAAACGGCTTTGTGGTGCCAGCTCCCTCAGTTTTTCTAATAACCCGCCACCTAAAGCACCAATGAAAATATCATTCGCACGAATAACAAATGTTCTTTCTAATGTTTTTGGATTGAATAACTCGTCAGGATCTATTAGCGCTTCCGCTTGAGCAATAATATGGCTAAGTTGTTCTTTTAGTTCTAATGCTCTCGGCGTGGGTACTAATTTACGCCCCGCCCTGACTAGGATCGGGTCATTAAATTGCTCACGAATTCTCCCTAAAATTCGGCTCATGGCAGGAGCGCTCAGGTTCATTTTTTCGGCTGCTCCTCCTACACTTCCCTCTTCCAACAATAAATTCAACGCATAAATCAAATTGAAATCAATTTTTTGTGGCATTTACCCTCCTCGCCCCTTAGCAGTCCTCCTTATTAGTGGATTGCGTTTTATGCAATAGTTTAATTACATCATTTCATTTTAAACAATTAAATAAAGTTTAGATACTACTGCTGAAAAATGACAGAACAAATTTTTAAATAGCAGGAGTTTGAAATGGTTGATGCGTCTATCACACAACCCAAAAAAAACAAATGGATAGCCAGCGCGAACGAGATCAGTGGTCGCACATGGATGGGGCTATTTGGTGTTTTTTTAGCGGTAATGGCGAGTGGCGTGGGAGAAAACGCCAGTAAATTCGCTCTAGGCGATATTCAGGGCGCAATGGCATTAAATATCGATACTGGAAGTTGGCTAATCACTTGTTATGTAACCGGTTTTGTAATTGGCTCGGGATTTACACCTTGCTTTTGGCCGACGTTCTCACTACGTCGTGTCGCACTTGTTATGTGTTCTATTTATCTGATTGGTGGGTTAATTACACCATGGCTTGGAAACCATTATGCCCTTCTATTGACAATACGTAGTTTACAGGGCTTTGCTGGCGGTGCTCTCCCCCCGATGTTAATGACGGTAGTGCTGCGTTTTATGCCTCCACTTATTAAAGTTTTAGGTTTAGGGGCTTATGGTTGGGTTTCTGCGTGGAGTGCGACTTTTGGTGTCACTGCAGCCGCTTTTGCCTTTCACTGGGGGTGGAGTGGATATTTTTATTGGAATTTACCACTCATGGCGATAGCCACCATCTGTATTGGCTTTGGTTTGCCACAAGACCCTTTACGTTTAGAACGACTCAAACAGTTTAACTGGCGAGGTTTACTTCTGGGCGGAAGTGCACTTGCCATGCTCACCGTAGGGATTTCCCAAGGAGAGCGCCTTGATTGGTTAAATTCATCATTAATTTATGTTTTATTAATTGGTGGCCTTGGCCTATTAGCCCTGTTTTTGATAAACGAGTGGTATCACCCATTACCCTTTTTCAATTTACAATTACTTGGCAAACGAAACTTGTCATTCTCATTAATCACCCTTGGTGGTGTATTATTGATTATGGTTTCTTTGGTGAATATTACCTCTGGCTATTTATCGGCTATTCAAGGGTATCGCTTAGAACAAACCTCAGACATGATGCTATGGGTATCACTCCCACAGCTCATTACGCTCCCTATCGTTGCCATTATTTGTAATACCCCAAAAGTTGATTGCCGTTGGGTGCTCGCCATGAGTTTGCTTTTGATGGCGACCGCTTGTGTTCTCGCATCGCAGCTAACCCCTGATTGGAATGGCGATAATTTTAGATTGATTTCCCTCTTACAAGCCGTAGCCCAACCCATGGCCGTCATTCCGCTATTGATGATGGCAACTGGTGGATTATTACCTACTGATGGCCCCTTTGCTGCGGCTTGGTTTAATGCCGTTAAAGGGTTTGCAGCAACGGCTGCTGGGGGAGCAATCGCCCTGTTTAGCCGCCAGCGTGGCGATTTCCATTCGGGCGTGATTGCTGACAGCTACGGCAGTACTTATCGCGATACTGCTACAAACTCTATTGGCGAGCTCACTAAACTCGCCTCAAGCCAAGGACATGTTTTAGCTAGCTCTGACCTGTATTTGCTGGTTTCTGGTTTAGCACTGTTATTAACCGGGCTGATTTTAGTGATGCCAACTCGTATTTACCCACCGCGGTCTGTTGCCGCTGTTTAGTTATTGATTATCAGGAAATTAGAATGAGTAAGATCAAATTAAAAATTAATAAAAATGTCGCTCTGGCTATCACCGCTATTGCTGTTTTGATGGGAGGGTTATTAATTAATAAGTTCGCGATTAAAAAAAACGCTCAAAATACCAATGATGCTTATATCCGTGCAGATATCTCACGTATTTCACCACAAATTTCAGGCGTAGTGACCGAAGTCCTTGTACAAGATAACCAATGGGTCAAAGAAGGTGAATTATTAGCCGTCATTGACCCTAGAGAATTCACTGTTGCACTTTCTCAAGCCGCTGCACAAGAGCAATCTGCTCGCGCACGTCAAGATGACGCAAAAGCCAATTTAACTCGTCAGCAAGCCTTGATCGCTGCCGCAGAAGCCCAACTACAATCTGCTAAAGCTGAACTGCAATTTGCGCACCAAGAAAAAATTCGCTACCACAAAATGGCCAATACCGGTGCTGGTTCACAACAAGCTGCGCAACAAGCAACGACACGCGTGCAAACAATGACGGCAAGTGTTGCACAAGCCGAAGCATCATTAAAAGCCGCCCAAAATATGTTACAAATTTTAGAAGCAAAACAGGCCGATAGCAATGCTGAGTTGACGTTGGCCCAAGCTAAAAAAGCGATGGCCGAGCTTAACCTCTCCTATACCCGTATTACTGCACCTATTAGTGGTGTCATTGGTAAAAAAAGTTTGCGTGTCGGTGAGTTTGTCAAGCCAGGTGATGCTTTAATGGCCATTGTTCCCCAAAACAAGCTCTACATCATCGCGAATTATCAAGAAACTCAATTGGAAAATATTACTCACGGCCAAGTCGTTGATATCAGTATCGATACCTTCCCAGGGCAAATATTGAAAGGTTATGTCGATAGTATTGCGCCGGCGTCTGGTGTGAGTTTCTCCCCCATAGCTCCGGAAAATGCGACAGGTAATTTTACTAAAATTGTACAGCGCATACCTGTAAAGATTATTTTTGATAACAACACCGACCATGCTGCGATGATGAATGCGCTGCGAGTGGGCATGTCCGCAGATGTCACCATTAATACACGGGATGGGAGCCACTGATGAACAAAACTGGGCTCCACACAAAACTCAGCGACTTTGCCCACCGAATGGTGGGTTGTTTTAAATTTATCAATGAACGAATGATCCCCAAAACCTCACTGTTTGCCAAAGGGTATTGGAAGAAAGGGGAATCTAACTTTAAGAGCGCTATTTAGGTCGCTTATTAGGAAATAATCATGATTAATAATGTATTGTTAGCGGTCGACAGCTTTGAAAATAGCAGTAATGCCCTTAGCTTTATGCAACGTATGGCTGGCTGTGTCAGCAATGTCATTGTATTAACTGTTATTGATAATTCCTTTGCACTAAGTCGTACTGGATTAACTAAAGAGAGTGATGAGTGGAATGAATACCCTGCCGCGCAAAAAGAAGAAGCTTTGGCAGAAAAACAGGTAAAAGAAGTCACAGCCGCCTTAAACAACATGGGGTTTAAAGCCGAAGGGCTACTCGCGGCGGGTACACCGATCAATACCATCCCAAAAAAAATGGAAAAGTATAATTGCGAGTTATTAATTATTTCTCATCGTCATATTTCTTCACTTGGACGCTGGCTTAATACCTCGGTGACTCGTAGTTTACTCGACGATATCACCCAACCCGTTCTCGTCATTCCACTGTAGATATTTCCGGTAAATGATATCCAGCTATTACCCAGTGGTTAGCTGCGGTTAGCCACTAAAATCACAATAATATACAGCCCATCAACACAGATTTATGGCACGCTTTTCGTTAATATATCGCTTTGATTTATCACCACCAGCCTATTTTCGATCAAACTTACGACAGTTCGTGCAGATAACAGGCAAACAAACGTTTTTTTCGTTATTCTCCTTTGACAATACAATAAGAGAAAGCTAATATCCTCTGCGTACCAAGGAGTTCCTCCATAGTTCAGTCGGTAGAACGGCGGACTGTTAATCCGTATGTCGCTGGTTCGAGTCCAGCTGGAGGAGCCAAAATTTAGAGAAACCTGCTTAAGGAAACTTAAGCAGGTTTTTTGCTATTAACGACCTGAATAAATAACCTATTTACGCCATTTGCGCGATCAGCCTCTCAAATACGCTATAATCGCGATTTCTCATAGCTATTTTTTCACTTTACCTTTATCATTCTATTCCGGCTTGAGCACTCGCTCATCATTCACTCTTCCCTTATGGAGCCGGTTTAATGACAACTGTAACTACCCTAACGATCCGCCGCCCTGATGATTGGCATGTTCATTTTCGCGATGATGATATGTTAAAAACGGTCGTTCCCTATACCAGTGAATTTTTTGGCCGTGCAATTGTCATGCCGAATTTAGTTCCGCCAATCACAACGATTGAAGCCGCAAAAGCATACCGGGAGCGCATTCTAAACGCGGTTCCTAAGGGGCACCAATTTACCCCTTTAATGACCTGCTACCTTACGGATAGCACAAATCCTACTGAAGTCATTCGTGGCTTTAACGAAGGCGTGTTTACCGCCTGTAAGCTCTACCCGGCTAATGCAACAACTAATTCTAGCCATGGCGTATCCGATATTAAAAAAATTTACCCGGTATTAGCGGCAATGGAAGAGGCAGGAATGCCACTGCTTATTCATGGTGAAATCACTGCAAGCCATATCGATATCTTTGACCGAGAAGCATTGTTTATTGAACAAGTTATGTTGCCACTACGGGCACAGTTTCCAAAATTGAAAATTGTTCTTGAACACATAACAACCAAAGAAGCGGCTCAATATGTCCAAGAAGCCAATGAATTTACAGCTGCAACTTTAACACCTCAACATTTAATGTTTAATCGTAACCACATGTTAGTTGGTGGCATCAGACCGCATTTATTTTGTTTGCCTATTTTGAAACGTAACGTGCACCAAGAAGCACTACGCACAGCTGTTGCTTCGGGGTGTGGCCGTTTCTTTCTTGGTACCGATACTGCACCGCACATACAGTCACGTAAAGAGTCCTCCTGCGGTTGTGCAGGGGTCTTTAACGCCCCCACGGCATTAGCGGCTTACGCAAGTGTTTTTGAAGAGCTTGGGGCTTTGGCCCATTTCGAAGCTTTTTGTTCATTAAATGGTCCTAAATTCTATAATTTACCTGTGAATGAAGGCACCATCACGCTAACTAAAGAACAAAATATCATTTGTGAATCTATTGACTGCTGTAATGATAAGTTAGTTCCTTTCTTAGCCGGGGAAGATGCTCGCTGGACAATCTCTCTAGGTCAGTAGTGAACACGCCAATGGGAAGTTCAAGATGCTTCCCATTCTGTTTTTTCAACCCTTGTTATCTGTTTTATGCATTTTCTGCTATATAAGCAAAAAAAATGTTTTATTTGCTTTCTTATTAGCGAAGTCTCCTTATACTAAAGTGGACTCATCACGAGATCATTGCTCTTAGTCAGTTATAGATATTTATTATTTATCACGATGTTTGATTAGGAGGTTTATATGAATAAAAAAAATGATGTCATTCAAACCCACCCAGTAGTTGGCTGGGACATCAGCACTGTCGATGATTACGACGCTATGATGTTGCGTTTGCACTACCTCCCTGAACAAGATAAACACACAGGCGACGCTATTGTGGATAAAACCATGTGGCTAACAACTGATGTGGCGAAACAACTCATTCATATTCTGCAAGCTGGCGTAGATAAAATCGAGTCAGGAGAATATGTCGAGCTTGGTTTTAAAACACACTAGGGAAATAAATGGATATTAGTGTTACTAATATCCATTTATTTATATATTCATGAAGGTAATTATATATCCTTATATAATTACCTAATCAATTGATTAATAATTTGCAATTGCAAATAAGAACACTATTTATTATTTTTATTAATCCTTGGTTGACTTATCTATCAATTCCAATTTATTGTAAGATATCTTCTCGAACAAGGATGTTCCAATGCGAATATTAGTTATTGATGAATGTTATTATACACGTCTTGGCATTACAGAATACTTATCCAAAAATAAAAAGCTCGAATTTATTAGCACAGGATGTATAAAGGAAGCCATAGGTTTTATAAATACACAATTACCAAGTATTATATTGGTGAATCTAACATACTATTGTAATTACTCTAATTACTGCCCTGTCCTACAGAAGTTATTAAACAATGCGAATAATACACGGTTCTATATTTATATAAATGCCCCTTACCCACAAACAAACAACCCATTACTATTAAAGGATAATTATTTCATCCTATCAAAAAGCATTATTACTCAAACACTTGATAAAGTTATCCGAGACCATGAGCAAATCGAAAAAATCACCAAGCTTGCTAATAATATAGAATCATCCATTTTTACAATTAAAGAACAAAAAATTATTAATAACTGGATGAATGAGACCCCTAATCATATTATTTCTCGAAAGTTAGGGATCAGTAACAGTACTGTTTATTCACAAAAAAGGCATATTGCTTCTAAAGTTTTCGTCAAAAATAGAATTGAGTTATTTTTTATATATAATGTATTTAAATATTTATATTAAAAACAATCTAATTTAAATCGACTAAACAAACGTTAAAAGGCCTGACTCCGCTTTAAAAGCGAAATCAGGCCTTACTAACCGTTCAGTAACGGCATTCAACTTTATGAACTAACTTCAATCGCTGATGGTTTAAATTTATAACACTATGATTTTATATCTTTATTTTCAATAGCTATTACTTGAGGTTTCTCTTCTTCTGGAATTTCGTATTCAATATCCAGAGTTAGTAATCCACTAGTTAATCCAGCGCTTTTAATCTTCACATTTTTACCAAGGTTAAATTCAAGTGAAAACTTATTTTGCGTTATTCCTTGATGGATCCATTTCTCAGAATCATCAACTAATTCCGCTGATTGCTCACCTTGAATATACAATTTCCCACCTTTTAAGGATACATTTAAATCCTCTTCCTTATAACCTGGAACACTTACAGTTAATTGATAGCTTGTTTCATTTATTTGTTTTAAATTGTATGGATGTTCTGAAGTTAACGGCCTGTTACCTGTTAGTTGGCTAAACAAGCGATCCATTTGGTCAAATCTGTTAGAAAGTAGGCTATCGGATAATGTTGGGAATAATGAAAAAGATCTAATGTTAGACATAATTTCTCCTTCAGTATTTTAATATCAAGCTAAACATATACGACTCTGCACCATTAATTATAAACCTAGTATGGGATAATGCTTTCTCTTGGTGCAATTCTTATATAGTGCCGATAATTCGTATTTCAAGCCCTGTTTTACACTTCTTTACAAAAATGCGTAATTTGTTGTAAACCATAAAAAAACCCATGAATTTCATACGAAATACATGGGGGTATAAGTAACATGATGACATCGAATAAAATAACTGTTTATTTCAATTCATTATCTTGATCTACCCCGCCCTTAATTGCAGAGTTGTCTCATTATCGGGAATATTAATAATTAGTTATCTTTATTTAATAACCCATCAGATAAGCGGTGCCGTGATTTATTAAAGATTTTATTGCTGACTTCGCGGCCTGCACGACGTGCGCGTTGTTCTTGCTCTGGAAGTTTCATTTCTTCTGTGCAAGATAGACTGCAGCAACCTTCATACTTTTCTGCGCAATTAGGACATTGGATAAACAGCAAATGGCAACCATCGTTACGGCAATTTGTATGTGCATCACAAGGTGCCCCACATTGGTGACATTGTGCTAATGTGTCCTCTGTAATGCGCTCCCCCATGCGGTTGTCAAAAACAAAGTTTTTCCCTTTGAACCGTAAAGGTAGGCCTTGTTCTTTCGCCTTACGTGCGTATTCAATAATCCCACCTTCGACATGATAGACATTTTTGAAGCCGTTATGCAGCATATAGGCACTGGCTTTTTCACAACGGATCCCACCAGTACAATACATTACAACGTTTTTGTCTTTTTGTTCTTGCAGCATTTCAACCGCCATTGGCAGTTGCTCTCTAAACGTATCTGACGGTATTTCAATGGCATTATCAAAACGCCCGACTTCATACTCATAATGATTTCGCATATCAACGAAAACAGTATTTGGGTCATCAATCATCTCATTCACTTCATGAGCTTTTAGATATTGCCCCGTATTTGCAGGGTTAAATGTTTCGTCATCAATACCGTCAGCCACCACACGTTCACGGACCTTCATGCGCAGCACCCAGAACGATTTACCGTCATCATCAATGGCAATATTTAAACGTAGGTTTTCTAATGCAGGATCTGTTGCATAGATTAGTTCGCGCAATGCGTCCACATTAGATTCAGGCACACTGATTTGCGCGTTAATACCCTCTTTCGCAATATAAACACGTCCAAAAACGCTTAATGCTTTAAATTGTTGATACCATTGATTACGAAATGCGTTTGGGTCTTGAATATTAAAATACTTATAAAAAGAGATTGTGGTACGGGGCTCCGTTTCAGCCAACATACGCTCTTTTAAAATTTTATTTGAAACTTGGTTGTGTAACACTGGCATGGTGTTCTCTTTTCCTTTGTAACGAGTTAATTTCTAAAGCTAAAAATCGAATGGTGTCCACGAAGTGTCCACACTTGGCCATTATTAAATATTATCGCTGTTATTTTGTTAATAAAAAACCCTTTATTTGCAGGGTTATTGTGATGGAAATATTAACCAATCGTTTAGATACCATTTTCAATCATTAGCGGATATTTTTCTTTTTAGTTTTCACTTCGTTATGTTATAACATTTTTTTGATAAAACAATTTAGCTGACTGAATGATGCGATTTTTTCCTTTTTATTTTTTATTTCTGTTTATCGTTGCTCCACACGCAGCGGCACACCCTCATAGTTTTATTGAGATGCAAATTTCCCTTGAAAGTAAACAAGATAAATATTCAGGGATTAGCTATGTTTGGAAAATGGACCCAATGACATCAGCGGATATCGCATATGAATTAAAAGGCATCAAACCGGATGACCCGCGTTGGAAACAGCAAGAAGCTATTATTATGGCGAATGTGTTGATGCAGGATTATTTCACTGACTTTTATTATCAAGGAAAGAAAGTCAGCTTTAAACGTATTCCTGATAGCTATCATTTAGAAAAAGAAGGCTTTTCTTTAGTTTTTTTCTTTAGCGCTTCCTTTATGCAGCCCTTGCCTATTGCAGGTTCCCATGTAGAAATTCAAACTTACGACCCAACGTTCTACGTCAGCATGACTTACCCAAATAAACAGCAAATTCACCTGCCTTTGGATATTGCCGCAAATTGCCAGATGGAACTACAAGAAGCAAATGTCACCGACTCAATGCGCGCCTACGCTTTCTCTTTAGACAAAAATGATAGCCCAGAAGAAGATTTGGCACTTGGCAAACAATTTGCACAACGGGTTGATATTCAATGTCCATAATGCCTTTACGTACGCAAAGACTAATAATTACTGCGCTGTTTATGGGGCTTATTACCTATGCCGCTTGGCAGCTATACACCCACTGGGGCTCATGGTTACAACTTAGCCTAGCTTGGCAAAAACAGTTAAACCAAGGGCTATCTTACCTATTACAAGAAACCACCTCTCGCCCATGGTATGCAGGCGGGTTACTGGTGGTTGCTAGTTTTGCGTATGGTTTTTTACATGCACTTGGCCCGGGACATGGCAAATTAATTATCACTACTTATATTGCCACCCAAGCGACTCATTTAAAACAGAGTGTTATCATTAGTTTATTAGCTTCGCTCTTACAAGGACTTGTTGCGATCACTTTAGTTTCCTTAGTCCTGATCCTATTCCAACTCTCTACTAAGCATCTCAACCAAGCCAGTTTATATGCAGAGCAAACCAGTTATCTATTTGTCATTTTGCTGGGTAGCTATTTATGCATCTCCGCTATACGTCGTGTCTGGCTAATACGCAAATCAAATCATTTGGCATCACTCACAATAAAAAGCATTCAGCCATTGAATTCAGCAAGTAAGGCAATAATTAAAACTCAGCCCCATAATGTCTCGCACAACTGTGACTGTGGTCATCAGCACGTTATCCAATCCCATCAATTACAATCTAGTTTTAAAAGCAAGTTATTGATTATCCTATCGATGGGGATCCGTCCTTGCTCTGGAGAAATCTTGTTTTGCTGTTTTCTTATGTCATTGAAGTATATGCATGGGGAGTTATCGCAGCCTTAGCGATGGCAATGGGGACAGCATTAACTATTTGTTTAATTGCTCTTTTTGTTCATTTAATGCGTGATAATGCGGTTCGCGTATCACGCTTAAAAGGAAAGTCTCTTTCCCCTTATTGGGCAATCACACTAAAAATTTTGGCGGGTATTTTATTCGTTTTGATGGGGGTTCTGATGCTACAAAGTATTGGCTTAGAACAATCGGTTTCCCCACTGTTGCGGTAAACCATTAAAAAAGGGAGGGCTCCCCCTCCCAGGCATTTGCCGAAGTAACGGTGCAGTAACACACCGTTTTATGCGCAATGTCAACTGCTTACTACTTATTACAACGTCCAATTTTATTGCCAACTACCAGATGGCTAATGATGAAGCTATGCAGGTCCTCATCACTCACCATCCTTACTACTTCATTTAACCAATTAACTCAATACGAGCTGGTAAGCCTTGGCGTACCGATGCCCCCGAAACCCAATCTAACCACGTGTTTGCAACTTCACGTGTCGGGTCAGCGAACCCAAGGTCGTTTAAGTTAATTCCTGAGCCATTTGCCGCATTCATTGGCATTGGCTGGCCATCAAGGTAATGCTGCTTCGCCCCCATCTCTGTGTGCCCATAGCCATGCTCAATTGCTAGCACACCCGGCATTACGCCATCAAGCACGCTCACTTGGGCTTCAGCATGGCCACCCGGTGTGGTGATGCGGATCCAATCTCCATGTTTTACCCCCATTCTCGCTGCATCATCAGGGTGGATAGCAACTAGATTGGTCGGTTTCACATGGCGTAAACGTTCAATAACAGTCGTTGAGCTGCTCATGACGTGGGATTTAAATGACATCAGTTTCAGCGGCCACTCTTTTTCTGGGAATACCGCATTCACATCATCCCCATTCGCCATACGAGGCGGGTAATACGTCGGGCAACCGCTATAACGTTCACCGGTTATGGCATGGCGATTAACGGCCACCGTTGGGTTCCATATTTGTAGGCCTTTTTTCCACTGAGGGCCTGTTGCATCGCCATCCCATGCTTTTTCATAAGGTGCAAAACGGCCACCGCGTGTGAAAATATAGGCAACACGACGCACTTCTTCCGGTTTTAAAGTCCGCGTAATAGCCGGTAAAATGCGCTCCACGCCACTGATTTGGATATCTTCTGTTGCGGCTTCAGGGACTGGTTTTTCCCCTAACCATGCCATATTGGCAGCCACTCTTAAGTAATAGTCTTCCGCTGTATTGAGTGAATGCATGTTGCCATCCATGTCCTCAATCACGTTATCGCCAAAGCCGGGTAAATTAAGTTCTTTCGCTACAGCGATACAGAAACTTTCCATCGAAACTGGCTGGCCATCCGCAGTTTTCGCTGTACGTGACTCCACAATTGGCCAACGTGCCGTACTGGCTTTAACCTGCACACCAGACCAAGGTGCGCTGAACCCCCAACTCTCGAAGTTATGGGTATCTGGCACAATATAATCGGCTAATGCCGTGGTTTCATTCATAAAGGCATCAATACCAATAATCAACGGTAAATGTTTTGGGTCTTTCAGTTTTTCTTCCATCACCTGACGAATACCAGCAATACCGTATACAGGGTTAGTCATATTGGTGATCCACGCTTTCAGTGCGTAGGGGTATCCCATCAAGGCAGATGCTAGTTGCTCGGTCAGTTGACCTTTAGCAAACGGGTACCAAGGCGCTTTCGCTGGATATGGGTTTTCTCCTGCTGCTTGGCGCGCTTTGAATTCATCGGACTTTTCATACACTTCATTACTGCGCGATAACACCACACCTTTAGGTTTCACTTTACCTTTATAGCTGGCAATTTTATAACGTGGTCCATCGTTTTCCCCGTTGAATTTACCGCCACCAACAGAGACACCGCCTTTTAAGTTTAAGTTACCAATCAAGGCGTTAAGCATGATAACTGACCATGCGGTGTAGAAACCATTACCGCCCATCATACCGCCATGGGAGATAACCGCAGCTTTTCTATCGTAAGAAGTTAATGCTTTACCGAGTGATTCAATAGTTTTTACTGGAACATGGCAACGCTGGCTGTACTCTTCCAACGTCATACGGTTTGCCGCTTCTTTTAAACACTGGAAGCTGGATTTTACGGTCACTTCACTGCCATCGTGCAAGGTCACTTGGCGTGTCACAAACAGCTCAGCTGTAGGGGCTTCATCCGCCAGTTTTAACTCACCCGCAGCATCTTGCACTAAATAGGCTTTCTCATTGTCACCTTCCCCTGTGATATAAGAAGAAATTAACAATTTGCCAGCTAATGGATGGTTATCATCCGTAATCACTAAATGGGTTGAGTTAGTCCAGCTTTTCTCCCCCGCTGCTTCCATGGATTTTTCACTTGGCACGCTGAGGTATTTTGCATTGTAACGTTCGTTTTCGATGATCCAACGGATCATCCCCATCACTAGCGCGGCATCAGTGCCCGGTTGTACGGGGACCCAGTGACCGTGGTCATTCGCTAAAGTCGTTGTTAATGGTAATGCAGGTGAAACCACCACATAATTAAATGAATCGCGCAAACGCGCTGTCGCTAACTGTCGGCCTTGGCGCTTAAATGGGTTACCTGATTGCGCAGGCGATGTGCCGAGGAATAGCGCGAAACGAACATTATCCCAATCGGGTTTAACGTGGGCATTTTTGTCTAAATCATCCATTAATGCACCGGAACCCGCACGGTAAGCCAGTCCACAATAAGAACCGTGGGCACCGAAGTTTTTACTACCGAAAGCATTTTGGGCAAAGCGGCGGATAAAACCATCACGGCCGTCATCACCTGCGTTGGTCACTAATAATTGGTTCGCTTTTGGCCCCAATTTAGGTTGAGATGGGTCTAAAGGCGTTTCTAAGTCACGAATTGCCCGTAAGCCATCCACATGCCCCTCACCAAATAAATCGCCCCCTTCAACCACTTCTTTAATTAATTGTTCAAAGCTGATGCGCTCCCATTTACCTTCTCCACGTTTACCCACACGTTTCATCGGCTCAAGAATACGCAATGGGCTTGTTAAGCCTTCCATTAACGTCGCACCGCGAGCACAGGCAGTAGAGCGGTGCTCAAGGCCTGACTCCCCGCTCATTTTATTAAATGCGGTTTTCAGCGGCATACCATAAGGAAAGTGCTCTTCATGAGAAAGTGGGTGATAAGGGTTCCCCGCGATACGCAACACTTCATTTTTTGCTGTATCGACGCGAGCACGAATACCACACTGAGTCCAACAACCAAAACACTGGGTCATCGCAACCACTTGTTCTGGGTTTTCTTGCCAACCTTTCAGTGCCTGTCCTTCAGGGCGTAACGAGTTACCATTGATGCGATCAAGAGTGACTTTACCTGACGTACCATTAACCAGACCATCGACTGCACGTTTGGCAACATCACGGTAGCTTGCACCAAATAATGCGATACCACCGACAACCAAACCACCTTTAAGCCATTGACGTCTTGAGAATTTAGCCATGTTGCACTCTCCTCGCAAACCAGCGAACACCTTCACGAACAATAATTGTTAACGCAATCCATAAACCGAATGTACCGACGATAGCTAGTAGTCCGTCAGTTCCCAATGGGAAATGGTATGGGTTGGCGATAATGTTATATTTTGGAACCGCCTGAACTTCCATCAGGAAAATCCAACGTAACGTCCAAGCAAAAGCCATTGAAACTAAGGCTAAAACAGTGATATATGGGATGGAGCGAGTCACTTTTAAATTACTGACGGACATCGCAAAAGTGATTACCCACAATGCACAAACGCCCATCAGCATCCACCACCCAGGGCTTGCAGTATCTAACTGTTGGCGTACAGCAATACCTGAGGTGGTATCACCTGAGAGCCATAGCGCAAAACACACAGCGAATAGCAATAATGTCACCACTTGGAAGCGAGCTAAGCGGTTTTGATATTGAGGTTCACGGCGTGCACCTAGACTAATCAAAGCAGGTAAGACTTGCAGAGCACTCAGGAACATCAATACTGGGATCCACCAGCTATACCAAATTGGACGGGCATTTAACACTGAAGCTTCACGGCCGGTATATAACAATAGGCCGATGGCTGAAAGTGCGGCTAGCAAGGCAACCCAACGCGTTGCTTTGAATTCTTTTTTCCAAATCAGTTTCACCACTAATGCAACAAAATATAAACCAATAAATGTGGTGAATAATGGTAGCAACACAGAACCCCACCACATCCAAGACCATATTGTTGGATGTGCGTAGAAATGCCATACCCTTGCGGTTTGATGTAAATCTGCGGTTAATGCTAACGGTGCAGTGATACCCATCGTGATAGCAATAAATACAGCAATCATCTCTAAGCGGCTGTTTTCAGGTCTGTTTCTCCAATGAAGATAGCAAGCGTACAGTACCGCACAAGACGCAATTCCAATGAAGAAGAAATATTGTACCGCCCAAGGAAGCCAGAAGAACTCTTGTGGCTGAGCCATAATTTCTGAAATATAAGTCACTTGGCCATTCATCAGAACACCTCCTGCCATAATGCGGGCTGCCCTTTGCCTTGCAGCGGCTGAACGAATGCATCATCTAAACCAATATAGAAAACTTGTGGTAAGGTGCCACTTTCCGGTTTGAGTACTTTGATTTCAGCCTCGTGCTCCGTCAGCATTTTACGAATTGTACTGTTAGGGTCTTTTAAATCCCCAATAATACGTGCGCCACCCACACAGGATTCAACACAAGCTGGCAATAAGCCCACTTCTAAGCGGTGAGCGCAGAATGTGCATTTATCCGCAGTTTGGGTAGAGTGGTTGATAAAACGCGCATCGTATGGACAGGCTTGCACACAATAAGCACAGCCAACACAGCGTTCGTTATCAACGACAACAATGCCGTCCTCCCGCTGGAAAGTCGCTTGAACTGGACACACCGGAACACAAGGCGGGTTATCACAGTGGTTACATAAACGGGGTAACAACACATTAGTGAACCCTTCTTCGCCTTTCACTGCGACTTGATATTGATTCACTGTCGTTCTAAATTGACCTTGTGGCGTTTGGTTTTCAACCGAGCAGCTTACTGTGCATGACTGACAACCGATACAGCGGCGCAAATCAATCAACATTCCATAACGTTTTTCTGGGTTGCCTTCTCGGCGTGTTGGGGAAAAATTGAGCCCTGCTTCTGCAATGGGAATTAATGATGCCCCTGCAGTTACGGCTCCAATTTGTTGTAGAAATTTTCGTTTACTCAGATCCATAATTGGCTCCAGTATTGACATTGCTAATGCGAAAATAAAAGTTATTAATCAATATGTTATTTGTATTACATGCGTTATTGACAATGGGTACAGTCTCGTTAAGATAACCATTGAAATTGTTATTTCTCTTTAAACCCGTTGGGTTACCTTGATAGAACTTGTAGTGCCATTGTAAGAAGAGTGGAGCCACTGCCCTATTGTGGTTTACCACATACCCGTAGCTAAATTGATCTAACGCAACGAATAACTCAAATATGTTAAAAAAATCGTCTAGGCCGTTGTATCACATACTGTTAATCATGCTACTGGCGTGGTCTTTGCCGGCAATTTCGGCCCAATGGACTATTGGGGTATTAGCCTTACGCGGCCCAAGCTCTACTCAATCTCATTGGCAGCCTTTGATTGATACACTCAATGAATCAATTCCTGGGGAGCGTTTTACATTACAGCCCCTCAATTTAGATGAGATGAAAGAGGCAATTTCCAATCGTAAGATTGATTTTTTGCTGACGAACCCTGCCCAATTTATTCAGTTAGATAACCGCTATCATTTACGTTGGTTGCTCTCCCTTCGCTCAGACGTGGAGCCCAACAGCACAACGCGTAATGTTATTGGCAGCTTAATATTAGTTCGTAAAGATAGTGATATTTCAGACGTTAAAAACCTAATAGGCAAAAAAGTCGGAGCAATTTCACCTGATGCTTTTGGTGGCTATTTGTTAGGTTACAAAGTGTTAAGGGATATGGGATACGACGCAGCCAAAGACTTTAAAATGCAATTTTTAGGCTTCCCTGCAGATGCATTATTATACGCTCTGCGTGATGATTCATTATCCGCTGCTATAGTTCCTGTCTGTTTATTAGAAAACATGCATAGCGAAGGGTTGATTGATAAAACACAATTTCGCCCATTAATTCAACATCCAAGCTCTCTCTCTTGTTTAACTAGCACAGAACTGTATCCAAATTGGTCTTTTGCCGCCTTAAGCGAAGTTCCAGACAATTTGGTCGACAAAGTGACCAAAACATTATTATCAACAGATAACGCTGCTATGCGTTGGGGAGCTCCAGCATCGGTGACTCAAGTCGAAACCTTGCTCAGAGACGTTAACCAACATCCACAACAGCGCCAGATTTGGCAGGATATCGTCAGTTGGACGATTCAAAACCAAATCACTATCAGCCTTGTCGCCTTATTTTTCGTTTTACTGGGTATTAACCATGTTTGGATTGCCTTTTTGGTCAGGCGCCGCAGCCGCCAATTAGAAGAAGCACATGACCGCTTACGAGAGCAAGAAGCTAATTTACAAAAGGCGCAGCGGTTAAATATTTTGGGGGAAATGGCTTCTGGATTTGCCCATGAATTGAACCAACCGCTGTCTGCAATCCGCCATTATGCCCAAGGGTGTATTCTACGCCTGACTAAAGAGTCTGAAAGCCATCCATTAATTAGCGCATTAACTAAAATCGACGACCAAGCTCAACGTGGGGCCGACATTATTCGTAACTTACGTCTCTGGGCGGGTAAACCGGGCCATGACCCCGCAGTCGCATTAAGCCCACAATCAGTTAAACAGGCTATTAACCATATTTGGCAATTATTGCGCGCAGACCAGCACTACCCCAATTCGAGGTTAATTTTACCTGAAACCCCTGACATCACCCTGATGTTGCCAGACACATTACTTGAGCAATTGCTTTCCAATTTAATCAGTAACAGTTTACAGGCAGGCGCAACCCTACTGCGTTTTGAGTTTCATTTTTCACAGCAGCATTTTTTACTTGTTCTGCAGGATAATGCGGGAGGAATGCCTTCCGAGCAATTAGAGCAAGGTATCACGCCATTTGCTACGACTAAAAAAGAAGGTTTAGGGTTGGGTTTGGTGATCTGCCAGCGTTTGATCCAAAGCCAAGGTGGGGATATTCGTATCGAAAACAACCTGAGTGATGATGGGTTGCGTGGCTTAATGGTGACTCTTATTTTCAATTATCACAATAAAATCGAGGATTAAGCATGTTTTGCCACGTAATTGATAACATTCATATTAACTATATGTGACAATGGCTTCATTACGATAATCAATGCTCATCATATAAAGCACCCTATTTTGTCACCCTCTACACGACGAGGTATATGTATGCCAGTGATCCATCTCGTGGATGATGACCCCGATGTAACGGATGCCTGCCAATTCTTACTTGAAACATTGGGCTATAGCGTCACTGTTTGGAATGATAGTGAAATATTTATCCAAAATGCAGCACTACACCAAGAGGGGGTGGTGTTATTGGATATGCGAATGCCAAAGTTAGATGGCCGGCAAGTTCACCAATACCTTAGAGAGCAGCAAAGCACATTAGCCGTGATATTTTTGTCTGGCCATGGCGATATCCCAATGGCGGTGGAACAAGTGAAACTCGGTGCTGTCGATTTTCTACAAAAACCTATAGATAGCCATCTGCTTGCCAAAACATTAAAACAAGCTCAATCACAAACCACCAAAGCCACTGAAAGGTATTTAATTCAGCAGCGCTATGAAACACTCACTCCTCGCGAAAAAGATATCTGTGGTTATGTGTTGCAAGGCTTAATTAACCGTGAAATTGCTGAGGCGGCCTGTGTTTCTGTGCGTACTGTTGAAGTTCATCGGTCCCGAGTCATGGAAAAAATGGCAGTTCGTAACTTAGCTGAGTTAATGAGCACCATGCAGGCAATTAACGCTTTAAACGAATAATTTGATATAGTTTAAGCATGCCTTTTATTAATTTATGACTAATATATTCGGATAACAATGATACTAGCTCCAAAATTTCAAAAACGGTTTCTCCACCCTCGTTACTGGCTAACTTGGCTAGGCATTGGCGTATTATATCTTCTTGTATTATTGCCTTATCCTGTCATTTATTGGATGGGAACGCGTTTAGGGTTATTTTCCAAGCGCTTTTTGAAAAAGCGAGTGAAAGTCGCAGAGCGCAATTTGCAATTATGTTTTCCAGACATGAGCGAGCAAGAGCGGCAACGCTGTGTCGACAAAAACTTTGAATCTGTTGGGATGGGCTTATTTGAAACGGGCATGGCTTGGTTTTGGCCTGATTGGCGCGTTCGTCGTTGGGTCAACGTCATTGGGGAAGAAAATGCGGCTGCTGCCCGACAAACAGGTAGAGGCATTATTGCCCTCGGCGTTCACTTTTTGACCTTGGAAATTGGTGCGCGTGCCTTTGGCATGTTAAACCCGGGGATCGGTGTATATCGCGCCAATGATAATGACCTGCTTGATTGGCTACAAACCCGTGGGCGGTTACGCTCCAACAAATATATGTTGGATCGCAAAGACATGAAAGGCATGGTGCGCGACTTAAAAAATGGGGAAATTTTGTGGTATGCCCCAGATCATGACTACGGCCCTCGCAATAGTACATTTGCACCGTTATTTGCTGTAGAAAATGCGGCTACGACCAATGGTTCACAAATTATTTTGCGTCTTGCTTCTCCTTTAGTGGTGCCCTTTACCCCAAGGCGCTTGCCTAACGGTAAAGGTTATGAATTAATCATTCAACCTGCCATTGATGATTTCCCAATTGAAGATAATGTGGCTACAGCAACCATGATGAACCAAATTATCGAAAAAGAGATCCTCAGAGCACCAGAACAATATATGTGGCTACATCGTCGTTTTAAAACACGTCCTGACGGCGAGCCTTCGCTATACGGGGATTTAGACAAAATCCATCATTAATTATTAACGTAATCAGATAAATTATGGCGTGATTTTTCAACTGTTTTTTATGATGCTTTTCTTGCTGTTTTTCATACTGTTTTCCCTAAATAATCGGGTCTACAGCTAGGCGGCAAAATGAAGATATCCCGAGAAGCATACATAAACATGGGACTTGGAGAGCTGAATGAAGCCAACACTGCTGTAGAACTGAATATAACGAGAAAATTATGACGGGAAAAACAGAGTATTGGAAACGTAACCTATACGTCGTGTGGTTTGGCTGTTTTTTAACAGGCGCCGCCTTTAGCCTGATCATGCCTTTTCTCCCTCTCTATATTGAAGAACTTGGCGTCAAAGACCATGCTTCTCTAAATTTATGGACTGGCGCCGTTTTTAGTATCACTTTCTTATTTTCTGCTATTGCCGCTCCTTTTTGGGGACGATTATCCGATCGCAAGGGTCGAAAATTAATGCTATTGAGATCCGCGCTAGGTATGGCGATTGTCATGGTGTTAATTGGCTTTGCGCAGAATATTTGGCAATTATTAGCCTTAAGAGCCATATTAGGTTTATTGGGTGGTTTTGTTCCTAATGCTAACGCGCTGATTGCCACTCAAGTTCCCGTGAAAAAAAGTGGTTGGGCTATGGGGGTTCTTGCAACTGGTGCGGTCAGTGGCGCTCTTATTGGCCCACTCATTGGCGGTTTTCTTGCTGACCAATATGGCTTACGCCCCGTCTTTTTTATTACCGCAACAGTGCTGTTTATCTGCTTTTTTGTCACACTTTTTTATGTCAGAGAACGCTTTACACCGGTTTCGCGCAAAGATGCATTAACGAGCAAACAAGTTTTTGCCTCTTTACGTAATAAAAATTTAGTCATCAGCCTCTTTTTTACCACCATGATTATTCAAGCTGCAATGGGCTCAATCAACCCTGTCATCACGCTTTATGTACGTGACTTATCCGTTTCCCTCGAAAACTTAGCATTTATCAGTGGTGTGATAGCCTCCATTCCTGGTGTGGCAGCTTTAATCAGTGCGCCCATGTTAGGTAAACTCAGTGACCGAATAGGCCCTGAAAAAGTGTTACTTGCCGTTCTCGGCGCGTCTATTTTTGTGTTATTTCCAATGGGGCTAGTCAGTAGCTATTGGGAGTTAGGCTTTCTCCGGTTTATGCTTGGAGCCCTAAATGCGGCCTTATTACCGGCAGTGCAAACGTTAATTATCTATAATATTTCCCACCAAGTAACCGGACGTATTTTCAGCTATAACCAAGCATTACGAGACGTTGGAAACGTGACAGGACCATTAATGGGTTCTTTTGTCGCCGCAACTTATGGCTTTAGGGCCGTATTCTTTTTCACTGCAGCATTAGTTCTCTTCAACTTAATCTATTCGTGGCTAGTCATCCGGCGTCAATCTGATGGATTGCGAGCCACCCCTACCGACCAATAAACGTCTTGCTATTTTTTATACAAAAACCTGATGGTTTATAGGCTTTATTGTCTCACCTTGCCTAAAATCCAAATATCATAAGTATAATTAGTTGATTTAAAACAACTTAATCGATTCAAAATTCTTTCTTTTATTGTCAACTAAAATCCTGTATCTTCCCCTAGCTTATCGTGAGAAATGAGAGTGATATCGACTTTTCACCTTAAAAATACACCTTTTACAATAAATTCATTCTGTATATGGGTGATTCTATAATAATGTATGTTAAAAATATGTTTCACATATTCATGTTAACATATCAATAACAATTGACACTCGAGCGCACGGCTTGGTGTTTTATATCATGCACAACCTCTCAAGAGAGTATTTATGGGAGTTCACAGATGAATAATTCTGCGACTAAAACAAAAACTTTTTTTGGGCATCCATACCCATTGAGTTCACTTTTCCTCACAGAAATGTGGGAACGTTTCTCTTTTTACGGAGTTAGGCCGTTACTTATCCTATTTATGAGTGCGGCATTATTACAAGGCGGGATGGAATTACCTATTGAGCAAGCTTCCGCTATTGTTGGTATTTTTGCGGGCGGGGTTTATATCACCTCATTACCCGGCGGTTGGTTAGCCGATAACTGGTTAGGCCAACGTCGCGCTGTTTGGTATGGCTCATTAATCATTGCTTTTGGGCATTTGTCTATCGCAATGTCTGCGTTTTTATCAAATACTTTCTTTTTCGTTGGATTATTACTCATCGTATTGGGTACAGGGCTATTTAAAACCTGTATTACCGTGATGGTAGGAACCCTGTATAAGAAAGAAGATACACGTCGTGATGGCGGTTTCTCTCTGTTCTATATGGGAATTAACATGGGGTCATTTATTGCCCCGTTAATTATTGGTCCGCTTCATGAAAAATATGGTTGGCATTTAGGTTTTGGCCTTGGTGGCTTAGGCATGTTAATTGCGCTGTTAATCTTCCGTTTTTACGCCATTCCTCAAATGCGTCGCTATGATAAAGAAGTTGGCCTTGATTCCACTTGGAACCGTCCAACAGTTGAGCGCAAAAACGTGGGGAAATGGGTGACCTTTGCCATGGTGTTATTAGCCATACTGGTTGTCTTGATTGATAATGGTACGATCCCATTTAATGCCTCAATAATCGCGAAAAGCTCTGCTTATGTTATCTCGACCTGTGTGGGCATCTATTTCTTATTTATGTTCTTCCTTGGTGGCTTAACCAGCAGTGAACGTTCTCGATTACTAGCTTGCTTAATTTTACTGGTTGCAGCCGCCTTTTTCTGGTCAGCCTTTGAGCAAAAGCCCACTTCATTTAATATCTTTGCTCGTGACTATACTGACCGTCAAATGGGTAGTTTTGAAATCCCAACCATTTGGTTCCAATCAATCAATGCGCTGTTCATTATATTGTTAGCGCCAGTATTTAGCTGGTTCTGGCCTTCGCTGGCTAAACGTAATATGAACCCGAGCAGTATGACCAAGTTCGTCATCGGTATTTTATTTGCTGCGGGTGGCTTTGCCATCATGATGGTTGCCGCAAATCAAGTATTGGCAACGCAAAGTGGCGTATCTCCGTTTTGGCTAGTGGGCAGTATTTTGCTACTGACATTAGGGGAGCTGTGCTTAAGCCCTATCGGGTTAGCAACAATGACCTTACTTGCGCCACAAAAAATGCGCGGCCAAGTGATGGGCTTATGGTTCTGTGCGAGCGCATTGGGTAACCTTGCAGCGGGCATCATGGGTGGGAACATCCGTAAAGACCAATTAGATTCCATGCCTGAGCTTTTCTCTCACGTCTCTATTGCGCTGGTTATCTGCGCTATTGTATTGGCAGCATTGATTATCCCTGTTAGAAAAATGCTTAAAAATGCAGATAAAAATGAAGCAAGTGCTTAATAACGGTCATTAATTGACCTCTATCCGGTAGCAGTTCACTCGCTACCGGACCTCCCCTGCATCATTATCCCCCTAATAATTTGCTTATTATATTTCATAGAATAGGCGCTATACTGCTCTCTCACCGTCCCATAATAACTTTAGGAAATCATTCAATGAGCCTATCCGCCCCTATTTACTATGTTGATGCCTTCACTGATACCCTTTTTCGCGGTAATCCTGCAGCGGTTGTATTACTCGATAACTGGCTACCAGATGAACAGCTCATTGCCATTGCCGCAGAAGTGAATTTATCAGAAACCGCATTTTTAGTCGGCCGTCATATCCGATGGTTCACCCCTAAAGTTGAAGTAAAACTGTGTGGTCATGCAACACTTGCCGCAGCCTTTGTGTTAAATCATGTGCGCCAACAAGATATTCATCCTTTAATATTTAACTCTCTATCTGGTGAGCTGGTTGTGACGCAAAATGGCCCAGGATTTACTCTTGATTTCCCAATACTAGGATCCGTACAAAGCGACCCAAACCAGTACCCGCAACTCGCCGACATCCTTGGCGTTAAAATCAAAGAGCTTTGGATAGCGAAAGACCGTTACCTGTGTTTTCTTGAAAGTGCACAGCACGTTCAAGACTGTCAGCCGGACATGTTAAAACTTTCGCAGCTTTCTCTGCCTGGATTAGCAATTACAGCAGAAAGTGCTAATGGCGATTGTGACTTTGTTTCTCGCTATTTTGCTCCTGCAAAAGGGGTAGATGAAGACCCTGTAACAGGTACCTCACATTGTGCTATCGCACCAATTTGGGCAGACCGGCTGAATAAATTGCAGTTAGTTGGCCAACAAATTTCATCACGCGGAGGGGTAGTTCAATGTGAGCTGGCCGGTGAACGAATAAAGTTAACAGGTAAAGCCGTCTTATTTCTAACAGGTGAAATCCACATTTAACCTTACGAATCAAATTAGTATAAAAAATCATTTTTTTCTCTGCCTCCTCCTCTATCTAAATACTACTAGCGCTATTATTTTTCTTGAAAATAGTGGCGCCTATTTTATATCCCCAAAAAAATATTTAACATTTCATTAAATATTTTAATTTCAAAGCAATTTGGTTTACAATTATAATTATTATTAAAGATATAATTACAATTATAAATATTTCTAATTGAAGCTTTGGTCAATTGTTAGAAACTCATTCGATATAAGGAACTTAATAAGATGGCTATTACTAGAAGAAAATTTTTGATTGGTGGTGGTGTTGTTGCCGTTGCCGCAGGGGCCGGAATTTTAACTCCAATGTTAACGCGTGAAGGCCGTTTCGTGCCTGGCAAACCGCGACATGGTTTTGTGGAAGGAACTGAAGGTTCTCTACCGCAACAAGCTGACGTCGTTGTTATTGGTGCTGGAATTTTGGGGATCATGACCGCAATTGAACTAGTTGGACGCGGTTTAGATGTTGTTATTGTTGAAAAAGGTAATATCGCAGGCGAACAATCATCCCGCTTCTACGGCCAAGTTATCACGTATAAAATGCCAGATGAAACTTTCTTACTACACCACTTAGGGAAACAGCGTTGGAGAGAGATGAACGCGAAAGTCGGTGCAGATACCAGCTATCGTACTCAAGGCCGCGTTGAAGTGCCATTCGATGAAGAAGATCTTGTCAATGTTAGAGAGTGGATTGATACTCGCAGTAAAAACGTCGGTTCAGATATTCCGTTCAAAACACGTATTATCGAAGGTGCTGAGCTCAATCAACGTTTGAATGGTGCACAATCTAAATGGACTATCGCTGGTTTTGAAGAAGACTCTGGTAGCTTAGATGCTGAAATTGCAACCTTTGTCATGGCTGATTACGCGAAAAAATTAGGTATAAAAATTTATACTAATTGTGCAGCTAGAGGCTTAGAAACCCAAGCAGGTGTCATTTCTGATGTCGTCACCGAGAAAGGGGCTATTAAGACTTCGCGTGTTGTTGTCGCTGGTGGCGTATGGTCAAGGCTGTTTATGCAAAACTTAGGTGTTGATGTCCCAACACTACCCGCTTATCAATCTCAACAACTGATCACTGGGTCACCGACTGCACCGGGGGGTAACGTTGCCTTACCTGGCAATATTTTCTTCCGTGAACAAGCTGACGGCACCTACGCAACATCTCCACGTGTAATTGTTGCCCCTGTTGTTAAAGATTCCTTCGTTTATGGTTATAAATACATTCCATTGCTGTCTATGCCTGATTTCCCTGTGCATATTTCATTAAATGAGCAGTTAATTAATTCATTTACTGAACCAACCAGCTGGAAATTGGACGAAATTTCACCATTCGAAAAACACCGAAATATGACGGCACTGCCTGATTTACCTGAGTTGAATGCATCATTTGAGAAACTAAAAACTGAATTCCCTGCATTTAAGGATTCTAAACTCATAGACCAATGGAGTGGTGCAATGGCCATCGCACCAGATGAGCATCCAATTATTTCTCAAGTTAATGAATATCCGGGTCTTGTCATTAATACCGCGACAGGTTGGGGAATGACTGAAAGCCCAGTTTCTTCTGAACTTACCGCTGACTTGTTACTGGGTAAAGAGCCATCATTGAATGTTAAACCATTTAGCCTGTACAGATTCAGCTAAATTGGCTTGAAATATTTACCCACAAAAACCCTTCATATTGAAGGGTTTTTTATTACTTATAGTGGCTTTATTTTTCATCATTCGAAACTTAAATCAAATTAAGTAGTTATGAGCAAATGACTATTGGCAATTGCTATTTCACTATTAAGTACTATGGTTTCCGCTGAAAAAGTTATACCGTAAAGCAATTAAAGGACATGATTGCTGGTAACAATGCAAAAACAATTCGCATAAGTGCCGAATATTTAGATAACTAACTCTGCTTTTATTGCTATTGCTGGGAAATAAAAGATTCATAGTCTAATTCTCAAGCTGTAATCTCCCTCCACTTGACTAAATACGGATATCTAAAAAACTTTTCCAACTGGAACGATTCACGTCACATTTATTGCTGAATTAATTTGAAAGGAGTATTACACTTAGCCTCTAACATTATTGCTTTTAACAATTACTAACATACTAAGTAACACTTGTAAGGTAGACCATGAGTTCCATCGCTGACGATGTCATCGCACAAAAAATAGAGCAATCCATTTCTCGCGTCTCTAAAGTCGTATTTCCAACGACAACTAACCATCATAGTACCCTGTTCGGTGGTACAGCCCTAGCTTGGATGGATGAGGTTTCATTTATTACCGCAACGCGTTTTAGCCGTAAGCGTTTAGTGACCGTATCAACTGAAAAAATTAATTTCACCCATCCAATCCCTTCAGGCACGATTGTTGAGTTGGTAGGTAAAGTCATTCGAGTCGGAAGAACCAGTTTAACGGTTAATGTATCCATTTTTTTAGAGGATATGTATTCTGATGGTCGTGAAGAAGTGATACATGGCCAATTTAATTTTGTCGCCATTGATGATAACGGTAAACCGACGCCATTATTTGAGTCATAAGCTTTTTTAAACCATCAACAGGTCGTTTTTTATCATCTTGTTAAGGTGTGTATTCGGTAAGTTCCAATTCACACCTATCTAATAGAATATGTGTCACGCCTTATTTTATTTACTTTCTTCACCTTAAATGTGTTTTATGTCGATAATTTATTAATATTAAATGCTTTTAAAAATAATCGTCTAAAACCCAACTTATCAATTAATATTTCATCCACTTATACTTTTGTCTGCTCATACGACTTTCAATCATTTTTTATTAATATCTTGTAACAACAGATACATAACATTACTAAAAGACATTAAACTTCATACTAAAATATATTGTATTTTTTATTATATATTGATATTTTTCAATTAAAATCGTAGAGTATGGGTAGTTACTAATTACCCTAAAAATGCGTAAAGACACATAGTATATCGCTTGTTTTATATTACGCATTTTGATGTGAATTTTCTTTATATAATATGCTTTACTTTGTTGACAATAAATCTCATTGAGACATCGTATTAATAACAGAAATAAATAACGCTAATATAAGATATCAAATCATGCTTAGAATTCTCTCATTTATTATTTTATGTGCCTTTTCAATTAACCTAAGTGTCGCTGCAGTTCCCAAAGAAGCTATCAAACGTATCGAGCAAGAGGCACAAAAAGGGGACATAAAAGCACAAGTCATGTTAGGGATTGGCTATTATCTTGGAAATGAGCTTAAACAGGACTATGGTAAAGCAAAAAAATGGCTAACAATGGCGTCGAATAAGGGCAACTCTGATGCTCAGTTGTTTTTAGGTGATATGTATTTAAATGGTAATGGTGTTGAAGCCAACCTTGAAACGGCCATGGACTTATTCGAAAAATCAGCGAATAAAGGCAATGTTGAAGCCCAAAACTATATGGGGCAATTTTACTATCAAGGTATTGGTGTAAAACAAAATTATATTATTGCGTTTGAATGGTTCAAAAAATCAGCCGATAAAAAATTCCCACCAGCACAATACCAAGTCGGTAAGATGCTAGAAAGTGGTGAAGGCGTTGAAATAAATGAGAAATCAGCGGCCGAATATTTAGCTCAAGCCTGCAAAGCTGGCTTAAAAGAAGCTTGCGTGAAAAAATAAACCTATCCTAATATTCCCTGCATTTTGCCTGATATTATTCATTGTAATGGCATCAGGCCTCTCTCTTTTTTTGATGAAAAATCTTATTACGGCTACTTGCTCACACCCTTTGAGCAATAAATCCATTACTATTAATAATCAAATTCACAATGTATGATATTGTTCTAAACTTATAATATAAAAGAAAAAGGGAGATATTATGTACAAGACAATTTTAGTTCCTATCGATGTAACCGAAGATGCTCTCACTAACTTATTAGTGCCTCATGTTAATTCGCTACAAAAATTGAATGATGCAACAGTACACTTTCTTGCTGTAACCGCACCAATTTCAAATTATTTACGCTACGGTGGCACTATCCTACCAGGGGACTTCCCTGATGACGAAAAACAAGCTGAAATTATTCTTGCCGAGTTAAAAGAAAAAATTAAATTATTTGATATCCCTGCAGATAAGATCAAGGCAAAAGCAACCGTCGGTTCAGTTAGAGACGAAATTCTCGCGACAGCAGAAGATATTAACGCTGATATTATTTTACTCGGTTCACGCCGCCCAAGTATGTCAACCTATTTACTTGGTTCGAATGCCGCTTCAGTAGTTCGCTATGCGAAAACTAGCGTATTAGTGGTTAGATAATCAGGATTAAAGCGACATTTTCAGCTAAACCAACGTATTTTACAAATAAAAGGTTTAGTCTTAATGATTGTTACAAAAAACAGCAAAGACATACACTTTATAAGGCTATTTGCCCGCTGATTTAGGGTAAATTAAAGGCTCATAAACATTTTCGTGATTTTCACGCCCTGTTTTTTAGCAGGGTTTTTTTATGCAACAAAACGGGTTCAATGGCTTAATCTAAAACGCTTAAAAGGAATACCGTCAAAATCAACAATAGCCTCTTCAATAAAACCATAACGCAAAATCGCTGATATTCTCTTACGCGTTAGCGGTAAGTGAATTGTAACGGACTCAACCTTCAGTGATGTAAAAGCTTTATGAATGATATTATCAACAATGTATTTTCCCTTTCCCCAAAACTTGGGATGTAAAACTAACGCTAAATCCGCGTCACCCGCTTCATTTTGTAACCCTCCCCAGCCTGCAAACTGACCATCAATCATAATGGCCCATACGCCATAGCCATGTTGCTCCCAATGCTGCTCTTTTCCTGCAACCCACTCATGACAGGCTTGCTCATCAAAAAGACAGCTACCTAATGGCATATGTTCAAGCACAGCTGGATGCGTATTTAATGCGATAAGATCTGCGATAGCAATTTGCTTTAGTTGAAGAAATTGAATAGGCATAGTGACTAATTTGTCCACATAAGATGTTAATAAACCAAATATATAATGTGGCTATCTTCCCAAAAAATGGTGCCCCACTCAAGTGAGTAGGGCATCAATATAGCGTGATTACTGTTCTAAGGCTGTCGCCATGACTTTCTGGAAATCTTCCCAAGAACAATAGCCACTTTTATCTATTGGGCACCCTTTTAGTTCTAATGTGACATGCTTAGGAGGTGTTTGTAATGATAAATACGCGTTATCCCTAAGCTGATCAGAGGTTTGGTAAACATATTCTACTTTCATGAAATCTTTATTAGCTTGCTTATCCGTCCAGCGTTGGAATACTAATTTCCCCCCAATCGGGGTATGCTCATACTGCTCTGGTAATTGATATGGCTTAAAATCCATTGCTGACATCAATGACGCAATATTCGAATCATGGCCGACTAAGAATATAAATTTTGCAGTTTCTCCTTTATCGACAGAAACAAAGCCTTTATCAATATAATTCAGTATTGGATGAGCCACATTCTTAGCAATAATTTTTGGTGTAAACAACGTTTCTTGGTAAGCATTTTTTAACGTATTCAGTTTTTTCCATTTTTCAGGGGTATTCACCAGTCCCCAAGCCACATCATTAGCCGGAAAACCTTCATAATATTGCAGATCAATAGCGTCTACAGCTGAATTTGCAATTTTTAATGGGCCACTGACGCCCGGTTCTTTTTCTGCTTCAATAATAAAACTATTTTTTTGGCTGTTTAAATTACACAGTTTATCTGTTTTACATTTTTGGGAGTCTTTAATATTCAGAACCGCATCCAATTCATCATAACCCGCTGTAAGCGATAACCCGTTAAAATATTGCTCCATCTCCGCGAGTGCCTTTTGCTTAAATTCAGGGGAGTCATTCGTAATAATGGGGTTAAAAACAGGATCCATTTTGCCAATTTCAGGCTGATGATGAATACTCACCTTGCACCCAGGAAATGCACCTGCTGCAAAAAATTGGGCGGTTGCTATCGTTCTTTGTAGACTATTCGTATAAAGGTACACATCTTCATTACTCGTTGGGCACAGTTCATCTGCAAGTAATTTATTTTGATCGATCCATTCTCTAAAATAATGCCCCATATAGACTTCAAGTGCGCCGCCTTTCGTTGTGAGATAGCCACTTTGTGCATCCCAAGCTGGCCATTTTTTATCAGTCACTTCAGTAAGAATACCGGTATTTACGATAGGAGTACGTAAATTATGGCGGCTAAGGACTAAAACTTGGTCCAAAATCATATCTGATCCGCTGCCTGTATTCGCGAATACAGGTGCAATTGGTGTTAATAGTGCCGTAGATAAACAAAGAGTTAATAATTTATATTTCATTAAGATACCCCTACGATTAAATTAACAAAGAAAAGTACTTTTATCGCTATATTCAATAATTGGCGAAAAAATTACGCCGTAGCTAGTCTAATAATGAAGTAGTTAGCTTTTTTTTCTGCGATAAATATCTCAAAAACAACCTTAACGTAAATTTAAAATAAGCGATTGACATAAAAAAAACAAAAGCTAGGATTTCCAGTTAATACATGGAGATAATATAATGATAGTCCAAAGTGCTACACGTGCACACGATGATGATATTATTCGTGTTTGGGAGTCTTCAGTTAGAGCAACCCACCATTTTTTAACTGAAGAAAAAATTGCAGAGCTGAAAGTTGCTATCAAACAGCTTTATTTACCACATTTAGCTGTTTTTGTCGCATTCGATAACACAGGAAACATGACCGGTTTTCTAGGCTGTGATAAACACCGCCTCGAAATGTTGTTTATTTCTCAAGAAAATAGAGGCCAAGGTACTGGGAAAAAACTCCTTCAATATGCCATTGACATGTTAGGCATTACTGAACTGGACGTTAATGAACAAAACCCTCAAGCCATCGGCTTCTATCAGCACATGGGTTTTACACAATACGCACGTTCTGAACTCGATGGTGAAGGTAATCCGTTCCCTATTCTCCACATGCGCCTTAATAAACAATAACTATGAAAATCATTAAATTAGAAACAGAACGTTTACGACTACGTGGGTGGCAAGAAGAAGATAAACAGCCACTTTACCAAATGAATAGCCACCCCGATGTCATGCGCTACTTTCCTTCAGTGCTAAACGAACAGCAAAATGCACAGTTTATGGAAACCATCATAGATAAATTCGCTCAACAAGGGGGATGGGGACTATGGGCTGTAGAATTAAAATCCAACCAACAATTCATTGGGTTTATCGGTTTGAATATTCCCGCCGCTAATTTACCTTTTTCCCCTTGTGTCGAATTAAGTTGGCGCTTGTTGCCGGAATATTGGCATCAAGGCTATGCGACGGAAGGAGCCCATGCAGCAATTAAGTTTGCATTTGACCAACTAAAACTAGAAGAGATCGTTGCGTTCACCGCGGTGGTCAATTCACCATCAGAGTCTGTTATGAAAAGACTTGGAATGATAAAACTCCCCAATAACTTTTATCACCCAGCACTCCCTGATGGCCACTGGTTGCAAGAACACGTGCTATATCGATTAACGGCTGACAACCGTTAGTTTGCCACAATGAAATTGCTCACAATTCAAGCTTATTTCCCCCAATAAAAAAACCGCTGCCATGCTTAGTCACACAACAGCGGTTTCGTTAACCTAAAAATAAATTATTTTTTACTTTCAGCTTCGGCTTTGGCTTCTTTCGCTTCAACATCACGGTACCAACGAGGGTGATGTTTTCTCGCCCAACGGCGACTAACTTTCCCTTCGATCATTCCGTTAATTGAGCCTTTAACCCAAAATGCCATGTACATATGAATTAAAATGGCATGGATCAAGACAATCGCAGCAACAGCATGGATCAACAGCCCCCAACGCACCATCCACATTGGGAATAAATGCGCAAAATAAGGGCGCCAAATAATAATCCCCGTGACCAAGAGCACAAAAATTAGGCTCATGATACTCCAGAACATCATTTTTTGACCGGCGTTATATTTACCGACATCTGCCACTTCATGTTCATTACCTTTGAGTACTTCAACAATATTTTTAATCCAAGGTAAGTCTTTCTTATCTGGAATATTGTGTTTTACAAAGCGCACAAACATAAACATCAGCACGACGAAAATCAACACACCAAAGAAAGGATGTAAAATCCGTCCCATTTGTGGCGTACCAAAGGTTTCCGTCAACCATTTCAATGTTGGGAAAAATAACGCGATCCCCGACAAAGCAACCAAGAAGAAGCTGATGACAACTGTCCAGTGACATGCGCGGTCAATAAACTTAGTCCGCACAATCATTTTGCTTTTCTTACTCATGGTCATCTTTCTCCTCTTCATCACTCACTTCTTTGTTTGGACCAATTCCCACATAGTGGAAAATCAACCCTGCAAAGGTCGCGATAAATCCAACGACAGAAAGTGGTTTCAAGATGCCCTGCCACAGATTGATTGGTGTATCAATTTGTGGGTCTTTAGGCAGGCCATGATACAGTTCAGGTTTGTCAGCATGGTGAAGCACATAAACAACATGCGTACCACCCACACCTTCAGGATCATAAATTCCCGCTTGCGCATAACCCCGATTTTGTAATTTTGTTACGCGCTCTGCACCGTATTCCAACATCTCTTTTTTCGTACCAAAACGGATAGCGCCCGTTGGACAGGTTTTCACACAAGCCGGCTCTTGACCAACACTCACCCTATCAACACACAAGGTACACTTGTACACTCGATTATCTTTCGGGTTTAATCGAGGAATGTTGAATGGACAACCTGCGATACAATAGCCACAACCAATACAGTGCTCTGATTGGAAATCCACAATACCATTTGCGTACTGAATGATTGCTCCTGCTGATGGGCAAGATTTCAAGCACCCAGGATCGGTACAGTGCATACAGCCATCTTTACGGATCAGCCATTCTAGCTTGCCCATTTCAGTTGTTTCGCTAAAACGCATCACCGTCCACGATTTTGCACTTAAATCCGTAGGGTTATCATAAACCCCAACGCAGTGGCCAACTTCGTCACGGATATCATTCCACTCAGAACATGCCACCTGACAAGCTTTACAGCCGATACAGGATGACACATCGATGAGCTTACAGACTTCAAGTTTATCATCACGCACTTGTGGCGGAGGCGTAATACTATTGGTCGCGGAACGTTTAATAATGTCTTGAGATTGCATGGACATGTTCCCTCCCTTACGCCTTCTCAATGTTAACTAAGAATGCCTTATACTCAGGTGTCTGAGAGTTAGCATCGCCGACAGACGGCGTTAACGTATTGGTGATAAACCCTTTTTGAGTCGCGCCTTCAAAGGCCCAGTGAATCGGTAGTCCAACAGTTTCAATTGGTTTCCCATCCACCATCAGCGTTTGTAATCGAGGAGTGACAACCGCAACTGCTTTGATAAACCCTCGTTTACTGCTGACTTTGACCTTATCGCCTAACGCAATTCCTTTGGCTTTCGCTAGTGTTTCGCTGATTTCAACAAATTGCTCTGGTTGAGCAATCGCGTTCAAGCGAGCATGCTTCGTCCATGTGTGGAAATGCTCTGTTAAGCGGTACGTGGTTCCTACATAAGGGAAATCTTTGTGGTCGCCAAGACGTTTCTTGTCTTCATCAAAAATTCGCGCCGCTGGGTTAGAAACCACATTCGGGTGCAACGGGTTAGTGCCAAGTGGCGTTTCAAATGGCTCATAATGCTCAGGGAATGGCCCTTCAGCCATCTTATCGATAGCAAATAAACGACCTAAACCTTCTGGCTGCATGATGAATGGCCCTGTTCCTACTTCAGGAGCAGACGCATTAAAGTCAGGAATATCATTACCGACCCATTTTTTACCATTCCACTCGATAAGCACGCGGTCTTTATTCCACGGTTTACCTTGGGTATCACAAGACGCACGGTTATAAATCACACGGCGGTTCAGAGGCCATGCCCATGCCCAGCCCAATGTGTTACCGATACCGGATGGGTCGCTATTATCACGATTTGCCATCTGGTTGCCTTTCTCAGTCCAGCTACCGGTATAAATCCAGCAAGAAGAGGCGGTTGAACCATCGGCACGCAATAAAGCAAATGAGCTGAGTAATTCACCTTTTTTCGCTTGTAAGTTACCGTCGGCATCATAGAGATCAACCAGTGCAACACCATTGTTTTCTTTCGCCACTTCTTCTGATTCAGGATGGAATTGTTGTTTATAATTCCATTTCATTTGCATCAGAGGATCTTGACCTTGACCACCTTCTTTCTCATACAATTCACGGATCTTATACAGAATCCCGGTCAAGATTTGGCCATCATTACGTGCTTCGCCTGGGGCATCCGCGGCTTGCCAGTGCCATTGTAACCAACGACCTGAGTTTGCTATCGAGCCATCTTCTTCCGCAAAACAGGTCGATGGTAAACGGAACACTTCGGTTTGAATCGAAGCCGTATCAACGTCATTCATCTCACCGTGATTTTGCCAGAAATTAGCCGTTTCAGTGACTAATGGGTCTACAACAATCAGGTATTTCAGTTTACTGAGGCAGCTAACCACTTTATTCTTATCAGGGAATGAAGCCACTGGGTTAAACCCTTGACAGATATAGCCAGTCACTTGGTTTTTGCTCATCATGTCAAAATACTTCATCACATCATAAGCTTGGTCCCATTTAGGTAACCAGTCATAACCCCATTGGTTTTCTGCTTGCGCTGAATCACCATAAAAAGACTTCATCAAACTCACGAAGAATTTAGGGTAATTACTCCAGAAATTCACCTGATTCGGCAATGTCGCTTTTGGTGTATTCGCAGTCAAGTAACTATCAATGTCTTGATGCTTTTCAGAAGGCAGCGTCAAGTAACCCGGTAAACTGGTTGATAGTAACCCTAAATCGGTTAAGCCTTGGATGTTCGAGTGCCCGCGCAATGCGTTCACACCGCCACCTGCAACCCCCATGTTACCAAGCAGTAACTGGATCATGGCCATAGTGCGAATATTTTGTGCGCCAACAGTATGTTGTGTCCAACCTAATGCATACAGGAAAGTCCCAGCTTTATCTGCCGCACTTGTTGTGGCTAAAATTTCACAAACTTTCAAGAAATCGGCTTTTGGCGTTCCACAAATTTGCTCAACGATATCAGGCGTATAGCGTGATACGTGTTTGTGAAGCAAATTCCACACACAACGCGGGTCTTGTAATGTGTCATCACGTAATGCGTGACCATTTTCATCGAACTTATAGTTCCAGCTGGTTTTGTCGTAACTACGCTTATCAGCGTCATAACCACTGAATAAGCCATCGTTAAAGTCAAAATCATCTCTAACAATCAACGAGGCATTGGTATAGTTCTGAACATATTCCGCATTGATTTTTTGGTTTTCAATCAGATACAGTAAAACACCCGATAAGAAGGTAATATCGGTTCCTGAACGGATCGGTACATAATGGTCAGCAACTGATGCAGTACGCGTAAAACGCGGGTCTATGACAATCAGTGTGGCATCATTGTTATTTTTCGCTTCAATTGCCCAGCGGAACCCAACAGGGTGTGCTTCCGCAGCATTACCGCCCATAACGACGACAACATCGGCATTTTTGATATCAACCCAGTGGTTGGTCATCGCACCGCGACCAAATGTTGGAGCAAGACTTGCTACCGTTGGTCCGTGTCAGACACGCGCTTGGTTATCAACCGCTAGCATTCCTAGCGATCTGGCGAATTTTTGCGTCAACATTCCCGTTTCATTACTGGCAGCTGATGCACAAAGCATCCCTGTTGATAACCAACGGTTTACAGTTGTTCCTTCCGCATTCTTTTCAACGAAATTCGCATCACGGTCATCTTTCATTAAGCGTGCAATGCGTGTGAAAGCATCATTCCAACTAATGCGTTCCCATTTATCAGAGCCTGGCGCTCTATATTCTGGATAACGTAAACGATTTTCGCTTTGGATATAGTCGAGTAGGCCGGCCCCTTTAGGGCATAAAGCACCACGGTTTACCGGGTGGTCTGAGTCACCTTCGACATGGAATATCGCGGATTTAGCATTCATGGCGCCATCGCCCATGCTATATATTAGTAATCCACAACCGACAGAACAGTAAGTACAAGTATTACGCGTCTCTTTAGAGCGAAGTAATTTATATTCACGTACATTAGCTATTGCCATTCCAGGCATAAAACCTAACGCAGCTACAGTTGTACCTGCCATCCCGCCAGCGCAGATTTTAAAAAACTTTCTGCGACTAACGTTCATTGCTACCTCTTTATATTTTTTGTATAAATCGATGAGAGAATAGCAGCCTAATATGATTAGATATTGCCTAAAATCAATGAAAGTGAAAATAAAAGTTTAATTAATATTAACTGAGTAGTTAAACATCAATTAAAATTACTACCAATAGAGTATTTATTGTTAAATTGACTTGGATCAAATGTTACATTTGAAAACATTTTAGTTAAATTACATTTTAATTAACATTTTTCAAAAAAACAAATCTCAAATTTAATTTGAAATACAAATATGGATTTATCCTTTGTTTAATAAAATTAATATAACGGAATAATATTAAAGTCACCTTAAAATAAATAATCCATTCTTTAAGGTGACAATATAACGTTTCTTCTATTTCCAACCGTTAATAATGATCCCTGCCCCTAGAAGTACAACAAGTGCACCAACCCAGTCAGTCACGGTAAGAGAGACACCATCAACCACTTTCAGCCAAATTAATGCAGTGACAATATATATCCCGCCATAAGTTGCATAAATTCGTCCGCTCGCTTCTGGGTGTAATGTCAGCAACCAAACAAACAGCATTAAACTTAAGGCTGCAGGAATTAATAACCAAGACCCACCTTGTTTTTTCATCCAAAGATAAGGAAAGTAACAACCTGCGATTTCAGCCAACGCTGTGATAAAAAACAAACCAATAATTTTTATCGACATAAAAAACCACTCAAGATAAAGCCCATAAATTTCACCTTTAAATTGGAAAATCGCGATTTAATAGCCGCTATGCTTGGTGTGTCTGTCAGGCAACTAAACCGCACATTAATAAAACTAGTTGAAGGTAAGCTTATTGAGCTTAAAGGTAAAAAAATTAAAATTATTAACCTAGAAAAGATTAACTGACTGAAAGTGAATTACAAAAGGCTGCCATAACAGCCTTTCAACAATTTTGACTACTTCTTAGTTGCCAAAATAACACTAGAAGCTTTAATAATGGCTGTCACTTTACTTTTAACATTTAATCCCAACTCTACGGTACTATTATTTGTTACCACTGCAGATAATAAAGTTCCTGCGTTGGTTTTTAAATTTACCACAGAATTAACGCTACCTTTTTCAATGGACTCAATCACGCCATCAAATTGATTACGAGCTGAGAAATTATACTCTTCAGCATTAGAAACAAGTACAACCCAAGGTGCTTTTATTACTGCCGTTGCCAGTTTACCTTTTTCTAAACCCAGTTGTTGGGTACTGTTTTTAGTAATCACTGCCGCAATACTTTCACCATTACCTAAATCGAGTATAATTTCATCATTTACTGAGCCCATGACAATAGACTCAACAACACCTGAAAGTTGGTTTCTTGCAGAAATAGCCATTAAACATCTCCTATACCTAATAGAATACGACTTCAATAAGATTATTTTTTAGTAACTTAAACTGATTATGGCATAATTGGAGCAGGTGTTGGCTCGCGCCTATCATTAAAAACATCCCCAAAACGAGAACTTCCTTGGTTCCATTCCTCAACTGCGGCTTGAATATCAGCTTTAGTTCGACCAATAAAATTCCACCACATCAGCACTGATTCATTTAAAGGCTCGCCACCCAGTAATAGAATATGGCTATCTGTGGCGAGTTCTACAGAAATTTCAGTTATATTTTTGCCTAAATAAACTAATTCATTACTATTAACTTGTTGCCCTTCAATAACAACACCGCCACTTACCACAAAAATACCATGTTCAAATTCAGAGCGTAACGTCAAAATTTGTCGCGCGGTTTTCTTCGCAAGAATATCGAGTCCAATCAACGGAGAAAATGTTAAGGTTGGTGCTTTATAAGTTCCATATTCCCCAACGAGTAAATTGAAGTGTGTTTCGCCTTCAGACCAACGTGGCAACGTAGGATAGTGGTCAAAACGGGGGGCAATATCTTTAACTGCTTCAGGTAAAGCAATCCACAATTGTACCGCATGTAACTGGCGACTTTCTCCATGGGTATCTTCAGAATGGCTGATCCCATAACCCGCAGTCATTAAATTGACCTGCCCTGGTCGAATAACCTGTTCATAGCCAAGGCTGTCCCGGTGTAATACTTCACCTTCAATCATCCAAGTGAATGTTTGTAAAGCCGTATGAGGGTGAGGTGATACCTTCATCCCCTCTGAATCACCTTTAAAAACTGTAGGCCCCGCATGGTCAAGAAAACACCAAGCACCGATTAATCTCCGTTCTCTTGTGGGTAAAACTCGTGCAACAGGAAGCCCCCCAACATCTTTTGAACGTGCTGTAATTAACTGTAAATCAGGTATTTTATCATCATGTTGAATACTCATGCTTACCTCATCTCATCAGTAACTAACAAATATTATTGGCGGATATCACTGTATTCAGGTGTTCTATCGAATATTGCTTTTGCAAAAGGACATAATGGGATAATTTTTCGCCCTTCTTCTCTCATTCGCTCAACAACCTTAGCAACTAATCGCTTTGCAATTCCCTGTCCTTTTAAGCTTTCATCAACCACTGTATGATCAATAATCACTAAGTCATCACCAGTATAAACAAAAGTTATCTCGGCAAGGCGCGTTTGCTTGTCATCAGATAAAATAAAAAAGCTATTGTGATCGGATTGGATATTCATCATAAATAACGCCTCTATGTTAAATCCATTTGATTTAGAGTATGTGAGGTATGCTGAAAAGACAATATTCTTCAATTGCCGATGTGATCCAAATATTTTGAAGTTAGAATAAGAATAAAGTGAGAAAATATGCTGCGACAGCGCTTAACTAGAGGCTAATTTAGTCTAACGCTGTTTTTTCAACTAACTCATTAATATAATACACATTAATTGTCAGAAAAATTACTTATCACCGTATAGGTTAATGAATTTTCTGAACTATCAATGACTTTTAATTTCACGTTTCTATAGGAAATAATATCGCTATGTTTAAGATTATACTGAATGTTATCTCCAAACCCTTGATTCTCAATATTTGAACCTATTTTCTGATAACTCACATCGACAATCTTGTCATTTATCCCATTGAAAATTAAGGCTTGTTCAAATGAATTACCATCCGAATTATTTAGTTTTACCTGTTCGACTTGTGCTTTATCACTACAAACAGCGACATTCACATCTGTCACGATACAGATTTCATTAGGACCAGACCCTTTTTTAATTAACAGTGAATTCCACGGTTGCCCTAAAACCTCAACGACGACCGAGCCAGAATCAACGATTTGGTCTGGCATATAAAAATCGCCTTTATCACTTGAACCCACTTTCTTGAATACACCGGGGATAATTTTGTAAGCCAAATCTATCTGTACTGGGTTTAGTACTTTAATTCCATCTATTTTACTAATATTGCCTTCTCTTACTAAGGGTTGCCCTACAGTAATATGATTGACCTGGCCTATTTTAGGTTCACTGATTTTTTGTGAGTCAGGAACATAGTTATACTCAGTTACCGCACATCCAGATAAAGAAGCAATACAAAAAGCAGGAATTAATAATTTATTCATCTTGATAAATCCATGGAGTTAAGATGCTAAATAATATATTTATAAAACAGTTACAACAAGTTACTATTTATATCCTCTGATACACATCAAACCTTTGGTTCATCACTCCGTTTGAATTTTTCTCTACTTATATTGAATACTAAAAAATACTGTAACTATTCCGTCTTATTCATATTTAAATTAATAAAATGTTATAAACGAAGCGTTAATAGTTATAAATACAAAAAATAATTACTTTACAGATGAATAACCCACCTTATGATATATTGATGATATAAGCGATTGTTTTTAATGTACATCAACATTTTAATCAAAGAAAGCCACTCGAAGAAGAGCTACGCGAATTAGAACAATTTCCCATGAAGTCATCGTAATTTGATGATTAATAATTAGCCTTAAAACAATAAAATATATTCATGGCTTATTAAAATAACAGTTCGGAAATAATTTTAAAAAATCCGCCGAAGCGGATATTTCCATTTAAATTGAAAGTAAAGTGATTACTCTAAGAAAAATGAAACATCAATGCTTCCTTGATATCTTCCTGCTTTGATATTTCCATTATGACAAAGGTTGAAATATAATGTTTCTTTAGCACTACTATTTGACATAGTCCCTAACTTAACACGGTCATAATAGGGAATAGCATCATTATTTCCATTTCTGCAAATATCTGAGGAGGATATAGTTCTTGAGGTTACAATATATGGTCTTTCTGTTGAATCAGCCGTATTTCCACTAAGTGAATCCAAAGCCATCCCAGCCAAATTTGTATCTGAAGTATTTCCAGCACTACTTTGCCCATGTAGTTGCTGATTAGCGGAAACAACCATCAAAAGTTTACCAGCCGTTATACAATTAACATTTATACTTGCAGGCCTAGTTTCAAGTAATTGGTTCTGTTTCCGGCCTGCCATTTGATTACTAAAAATAATATTAGTTGTGGTAACAGGCGCTACAGTACAAGAGTCTAATGCCTCAACACTTAAACTTTCGTTATCTAAAAAGAAAGGGTATAAAAAAAACCATCCTGAATTACTTCTATATAATTCACCTTTATGTCCAAAAGCAATAGACTCACCAGGTAATAAAGAGTACCTACCTTTAACTACCGTGGCATTGCCGCCAGAAACGGAACTTGCATAAGCAGAGAGACTTGAAATGCTCACTTGGGTAAGGCCATCATTTCGTTTAGCGTTTGGATAAAAATAGTTTGGTCTATCTACACCACCACTTTCAAGAGCCCACGTCAAAATACCAGTTGGTACAAGATTTCCTGATACTTGTTTCGATTCTTTTAAGACTGCAGATTTTGTTACATCACTACCATAATACCCTTTAAATCTTGCAGTTACTGTGCCATTAAATAGCAATACAATAATTCGAGAGCTATCGTTCTCATTGACTAATCTAATTCCATACCCTGAATTATGTTCAGCGAAAGAACCACCATTTGTAGTCATAAATTTTATATAGTCATTCACTTTCGGCAGCATAGGATAATTAACATTTGGATCTGTTGGAGCGGTAGATTCTATCGGATGCGAATTATTATCAAACACCCTTACTGATGGGTATATTTCGCCTAAATAGCCAGTTTGGCCGGCTCTTACTGTTAATTTATCTGCAGCCCCTGCTGATAAAGATATTCCAAACAATAGGATAGCGGTTAACCGTCTAGCTACTCGTTGGTAACACATTAAATTTGGTTGTTCTATTTTCATAATGATGCTTACGCCCAGAATACGTTTTTCTAAAAATACAAGACACTCATTCTCTATCAAGTATTATCATTATTTTACATGGTGGCCCATCTATACCTTATGTAAATTCAATTAGGATCATACCTCATTACTCTATATATGAGTGTTAAACTCACACTATAAATGTAACAATGTATTACTCCCAATGTGGGTTAATTTAAAATTAGACACTGAAAGCTTAGATATTTTAAAGATAATATAAACTCTAAAAATTACAATCCTTATCGCTAAATTCTGTCATAAAGCTAGAATCGTGGCATTGTCCACTCCACCAACGAGGTAGATTTTATGGTGTAAATAATGTAAATGGTACTCATATGCAATGGTTTACTGTAAATATCCTCATTGCTTTTGGTATGCTAGAGAATGTTACTCATTTGTTCCTGACTCTTGGGAAGTTGGTGAAACACTTTTCGTTGAATGGCAAGTAATAAATGACCCACTTATAATAAAGAATTGAGTTTGCAGAATCAATTTCACCCACTATTCCTCCATCGGACCAAATCGAGTTATTTAGAAAAAAATAAGATTTCCCCTCTCTATCAATGTAGGAGTTTTTAGATAAAAGACCTAATGAATGTCATATAAACCTGCAATAAGATAAATCCAGTTTTTATTGAGTAACATTAAATAGGTAATAATATTAAATCACTCAACACAAATGTGTAAATATGTAACACATTGTAAGCATATTAATTCCGCATCACAGACTTTTTATACTTATTCCATTGATTCACATACATTGTGATGTTAAAAATACTTATAGCCAATACTGTAAGAATACAAATAATAGTCATATAAACTGCAGGCACACATTAAATGATTAGCGACAGCAATAAATACCAAAAATAAATACAAATAGAGTGAATTTATAAAATCAACATCACTAAATTATATTTAGATAACAATTTACTTGTTGATCCTAAGTTAAATTTGTATATCATAAAAAGCTGAAAAAAAATAAAATATACAAATTGGCAGTTTAAACACCTTACTGGGAAAAAAAATCTTAACACAGAATTCATTCTGTGTAGGGAAATGTATGCCCTAAATTTATTATTAATTTAGGCATTTAAATTTATGGAATGAAGAAGTTATCGTATACTCATACAAGGAGATTCACTTAAATGAGTAAGAAAAATCTCGGTAGTGTTGCCCCTAAAGAAAGAATTAATATCAAATATACACCTAATACAGGTGGAGCTCAGGCTGAAGTTGAACTTCCCTTAAATATGCTGATTGTGGGAGATATGACAGGTAAAACTGAAGAGACCCCCATAGAAGAACGAAAAGCAATTTCAATTAATCAAAACAATTTCAATTCAGTTATGGAAAGTGCGGGTATTAATTTAAATATCAACGTCCGTAATACCCTTGAAAATACTAATGATTCTGAGCTTAATGTCAATCTTGATGTGAAATCACTACAAGATTTTTCACCCGATAGTATTGCTCGCCAAGTGCCAGAATTAAATAAACTTCTTGAATTACGAGAAGCTTTAGTTGCATTAAAAGGTCCTCTAGGCAATGTCCCTGCTTTTAGAAAGCGTCTTCAAGAATTACTTGAGAACAAAGAAACACGCGAACAACTTCTAAAAGAACTCGATATTGCCGCTAATCAAAAATAATGTTTATAGAGGATTATTTCATGTCACTAAATACTGAAGCTCTAGGCCAACAAGCCCCAGCATCTAACGGCTCTCTTCTAGATGAAATCATGGCTCAGTCACGTATGTCACCTGAGACTGAAGCGTATGATATTGCAAAGCAAGGCGTTGCCGCTTTCATCAGTAATCTTTTCGCTAATGAATCAGAAGATCAACAAATCAATAGATTATTAATTGATAAAATGCTGGTTGAACTTGATAACAAACTAAGCGCCCAAGTTGATGAAATTATTCACGCACCTAAATTTCAAGAAATTGAAGCATCATGGCGCTCCCTGAAGTTACTTGTTGACCGTACTGATTTTAGAGAAAACATCAAAATCAATATTCTTCATGCAACAAAAGAAGAGTTATTAGAAGACTTTGAGTTCTCTCCTGAAATCGTTCAGTCTGGTTTTTATCAGCACGTTTATTCTTCTGGTTATGGGCAATTTGGTGGTGAGCCCGTCGCAGCAATTGTTGGGAACTATGCATTTAACAACACCGCGCCTGATATGAAGTTAATGCAATATGTCAGCACTGTCGGAGCGATGGCACATGCACCATTCTTATCATCTGTTTCCCCTAATTTCTTCGGCATTAACAGTTATGCTGAATTACCGGCAATTAAAGACCTTAAATCTGTTTTCGAAGGCCCTGCTCATACGAAGTGGCGTTCTCTGAGAGAAGCAGAGGATTCGCGTTACTTAGGATTGACGGCACCACGTTTCTTATTACGCTTACCTTACTCCCCAACAGAAAACCCAGTGAAAATGTTTAACTATTCCGAAAATGTTAAACAAGACCATGAGCACTACTTATGGGGTAATACCGCATTCTTACTCGCAAGCTGCATCAATGATAGTTTCGCACAATACCGTTGGTGCCCAAATATTATTGGCCCACAAAGTGGCGGTACCGTCAATGACCTCCCTGTACACATTTTTGAAGCGATGGGTGAATTACAAACTAAAATACCAACTGAAGTTTTAGTTACTGATCGTCGAGAATTTGAACTGGCAGAAGAAGGTTTTATTACCCTAACAATGCGTAAAGGAAGTGATAACGCGGCTTTCTTCTCTGCAAACTCAGTTCAAAAAGCCAAAACCTTCCCAAATACCCCTGAGGGTAAAATGGCAGAAACTAACTATAAGTTAGGAACCCAGCTGCCATACATGTTTATTATCAACCGATTAGCTCATTACATTAAAGTGCTACAACGTGAGCAAATTGGCTCATGGAAAGAGCGACAAGATCTTGAACGTGAACTGAATATCTGGCTTAAACAATATGTAGCGGACCAAGAAAACCCACCAGCAGATGTTCGTAGTAAGCGCCCTCTTCGTTCAGCTGAAATTAAAGTGCTTGATGTTGAAGGTGATCCGGGTTGGTATCAAGTCGCAATTCAAGTTCGCCCTCACTTTAAATATATGGGTGCAAACTTTGAACTATCACTTGTTGGCCGCCTCGATAAAGAATAGCGGAGATCTCATTTAATCACGGCTGGTCCCCTAACAGCGGAGCCAGCTTATTCGATCGAATTAAGAGGAAAAATGCGAGTTTTTCCTCTCGTTCACGTACAAATACACTCATTGAATCAATTAAACAAAATTTAAATTATGTCCTGAATAGTCGGCCGAATGGTTGCCAAGGCTCACCATGTTTAGGGATACCTGATTTAAATGATGCGACTCAATCTGCGGTTGATTTTAAGGCCGAATTAGAGAATAGCATTGCAAGTTGCATCCTCACTTATGAACCTAGGATCACAAGTGTTGATGTGCAATTCATTGAAAATGATGCAGATAGTTTATCTTTACAATTCAGTATTAATGCTTGTATTGATTTAGATGACCAAAAGCAGCTTATTGAATTCAATATGTATTTGGATAGCAATCGTAGATACCAGTTAAAGTAGCACTCTTATGTCATCAAAAAACTATTTTACGAATGAATCAGAATACTTAAATGATTTAGCAGAAGAAGTTGCGCAAGAAAAGCCGCAACTTGTCAATTTGTTATCTAATAAAATTCAAGATCCTGATAGTGCCCGTATTATCGACGGGCTATCGTATTTATCAGGTAATTTACGGCAACAAATAGATAGGCAATTTCCTGAATTAACGAATAGCTTAGCAAATATGCTATGGCCTAATTACGCACGTCCTGTACCTAGCATGACAATTGTTGAATACCAACCTAATTATGCAGAATGCCAACATGCGATAAAAATTTCAGCGGGCCAATTCTTTAATGCAACACCTATTTATGTACAAAATGAAAATACCAACCAAGAAACTTTATTTCAATGTCGATTTAGCCAAAGTCGTGACCTCTGGTTAATACCAGCGAAAATTACGCAAACCTTACAAAGAACAACCGCCATTGAAATAACATTTGAGTTGAATGAAATACAACCTCTCGCAAACATTGGTTTAAATAAATTATGTTTTTATTTAAATGGTTCTCCATTTACAACAAATCAGCTTTATTTTTTATTAAGCCAGCATATACAGAATGCCTCACTAATCACAGATGAGCATGTATTACCACTTAACCAGTTTGCAGTGAAACCTGTTGGTTTTCAAAAACAGGATGCATTACTCCCTTATCCAAAAAATAGTTATGATGGTTACCGCATCTTACAAGAGTTTTTCTGTTTTCCTGAAGCCTTTCTATTTTTGGATATTCAAGGAATGGATGACATTCCCTTAGCTATCCAAACCAAGCAATTCAAACTTGTTATTAACTTTGATAAAGAAATCCCCGATGGGGTTATTCTTCATAACGATAGTATTAAACTGAATTGTACTCCCATCGTGAATTTATTCCGTGCTGACAGTGAAGCAATCAATCTCACAGGAAAAGATGAGGAATATGTATTAAGTCCTAATTACCAATACGCCCACTGTTTTGATATTTTTTCCATTAATGAAGTTTATGGATTACGCTATCCATCTGAAGGTAAAGCTTACCCGGTCACCTATACCCCATTTGAAAGCTTTTATCATCAGAACCATCACGAGCAAAATGATGGATATTATCGTTTAAAGGTAACCCAAAAAGAGCGTACCTATGGCTATGCCCATCGGCTTTCTTTTGTTCGTCAACACGAACACCAATTACAGCAATGTGACGAAACGGTTTCGATTTCACTCAATTGTACTAATCGCTATATCGCCTCCCAATTATCCACGCGATCAATTGACTTAGATAATTCATTCATACCTTATGGGGCTTTATCAGCTAAAAACTTATTCAAGCCAACAGTTCCCTTATATCCCCTACTTGATAAAACGCTGTATTGGTCTGAGCTGACGAATTTATCCCTAAACTATCAATCTTTATTGAATCTAGATTCATTAAAAAAAATATTGCAACTTTATGATTTACCTTCAGTTTATGACAAGCAGACCGCAAGGCAATCCCAAAAACGTTTGGATGCATTAGTTGATTTACATTCAGAGCATATCGAACGTATCTACAAAGGACTGCCAGTTCGTGGATTAAAAACAACCTTAGTCGTACGTCAGAACGCGTTTCTTTCTGAAGGAAGCTTATTCTTATTTTGTACTGTTATTGCTCAATTTTTTAGGCTGTATACCAGCATTAATATGTTTCATGAATTAGAAGTTCTTAACCTTGATAATAAGGAAATTTATCAGTGGCCAGCACAAATCAACCAGCACATACTGAAATAATCGATCGCTGGCTGGAACAAGCTGGCTCATCGGTTACAGAGTATAATTTTTATCAACTTGTTGAATTATTAAACAAAATGATTCATCAAGACATGGATATCACTCGTGATAATAGCGATATTATTCACTTTAAATCACACTCTAATGTCGCATTTCCAACGAGAGATATCGTGTCTTTTGAAAAGAATGCCACTCATCAGTATGAGCTGGAGGTTGCTTTTCTCGGGCTGCAAGGAAGCCAGTCGCCACTTCCTGGCTATTACCTTGATGAATTTGCTTGGGAAGATGCGCAGCAAATCCCAGGGATCTCTGATTTTTTAAATATCTTTAATCATCGATTGCTCTCTCTGCTCTATCGTATCTGGCGAAAATACCGCTATTACATTTGTTTTGAAAATGAAGGCCAAGATTCATTTTCCCAGTATATGTTTTCTCTCGTAGGATTAGGGAATGGGGCTAACCGTGGACGGATTAAAATCAATCACAGCAAAATGCTCGCTTATGCTGGCCTTTTAGCGAGCCCCAGCCGTTCAGCAGATGTCATTAGTAGCCTAATATCTCATTGTTTTGACTTAGAAAATGTAGATGTTATTGAGTGGGAAACCCGTCGTGTCCCTATCCCGGAATCACAGCAAAATAAGTTAGGCATTATTTCTCATCAACCTGGGCAAAAATCTCAACCTCGAATGTTATTAGGTGAAAATTTTAGTCTTGGGTCTCACATAGATGATTGCAATGGAAAATGCACTATAGAAATCAGTGGATTAACTATAGAACGTTATATGCGTTTTTTACCTAATGGTAGTGATTTCGCTCCTCTCGTTGCCTTCGTTTCATACATTTTTCATGAGCAATTAGCTTGGGATTTACGTCTTAGTATCGCAGAGAATCAAGCTGAAGGTTTCTGTTTAGGTAAAAAAAATCACAACCAATTAGGCTGGCAAAGCTTTTTAGGTAAACCCGCTAAAAAACCAAATATCACCATTACGGTATTGGAATAAAAGACATGGATAAACATCAGCCAATAATTTCATTTAGTATAACGAATAGTGAACAGCTAGAAAGTGGTTATCTTCCGAGCGCAACCTTGACTCAACATGGTGGCCTAATTGGTAGTGGCAATCAATGTGACTGGAAAATTCAAGATGCTGATGGTGCTATCTCTGCCTGTCAGTTTACTGTTTTCTGGAAAGATCAGCATTTTTGCTTAAAAGTAAACTCAGACTCTGTTTACATTAATCACGCAATTATTCCTATACATCTTGATGCCGTGAAACTTGCCCAAGGAGACCAAATCAGAGTGGGCAAACTGGTTATTACAACCAATATTAGTTTAACTGGGCAGCCAGTACAAAATATGATGGTAGCAACACCTCAATCGATTGTTGCAAAAGATCATAATCCTTTAGATTCATTATTTGATATTGATACGGTCAATAATGAAAACAAAGAATCCCCATTTGTTCCAACTGTTCAAGGTGCTTTCACGGCGGATCCCTTACAAGCGCTAGAAAATGAAAATCTCAGTTTAATTTCTAAGAGTCAATCCGTCGTCTCTGAACCTTCTTTATTGAGTAGCCCACTCTCTTATTCACCTACCCTTGCGATATCTGATAATCAAGAGAATACCATGGTACAAGAATTTATTGATTTACCCAAAATTACACCTTTCGAAGATGAACACATGACCGATATTGATCATGTGGCCGTTAACCCTCTCATGCATGGTTTAGGTGTCCATCTTAATTTAGCTAGCTCTCAACAAGCTAATGACTTTCTCATCGAGCTCGGTAAAACAATGAAAGCTGCTGTTGAAGGTTTACTCGCTTTGCAGCAACAGCAGGAGAGTTTACAAGATAAGCAACTCCGCCCTATTGAAGATAATCCGCTACGTCTAAACAGTAGTTATGAAGATACGATGAAATTGATGTTTACAGATGAACGTAGCCCTGTTCACCTTTCAGCACCTTCCGCCGTCACTGAAAGTTTGCACAATATGCAGTTGCATTACCATGCAAATCAAGAAGCGATATCGACTGCTTTAGCAACAATGCTTGCGGCTTTTTCTCCAGAACATTTATTAAACCGTTTTTCCCAATATCGACGTGCTTCAGATAATACGCCAATGACTGATGGCTGGGCATGGGAAATGTACAGCAACTACTACAAAGAGCTTTCTTCATCTCGGCAACAGGGTTTTGAAAAATTATTCTATGAAGTTTATTCCCATGCTTATGACCGAGCATTAAGAAAAGGGATAGAGGAAGCTTAAAATGCAGCTTAGGACTTTTTCAGTGTTATTGCTATTTGCCTCATTTTTCATTTTGAGTGGGTGTAGTAAATCGCTACAGACAGCGTCAAAAGTGGGGCAAATTCTATTAGACCCGTCTATTCCCGTTGGCTATCCAAAAGATCAGCCATCCACGGTTGCTTTAACCATCCTCGCCGAGCCCTATATTAACCCTAATCAGGAAGGTGAAGCTGCACCGATAAATATCCAAATTGTTTATCTTAATGAAGATTCTTTATTTGGTTCTTTAGATCATGACCAGATAGAAGCTAAAGATGGGGACTTAGAGAAAGTGCTGAAGAAAAATTATATTGATCACCAAGATTACACTATCTTGCCTGGCCAATATAAGCCCTTCCCGACGATGACGCTGCAGGCATCTAATCGTTATATCGGCATTATTGCCTATTATTCAGACCCTGATAATGCCGAATGGAAAAAAATAGTCAAAGCCCGAGGTAAGGGACGCCATTACTTTATTTTAGCTCACATTAGAGAAAACGAAATCGAATTTAGACAAGAAGAGGATGATTAATATGTCGACTAAAAATAGAGTAATTTGGCGTGAAGGGCTATTTATCAAACCTCAGCATTTCCAGCAACAACAACGTCATCAAGATTACGTTACAGAAAGTATTCTCAAAAATTTTATTTCTCATTTTTGGGGATTCAGTCACTTATCTTTAAGTAACGATTTATATTCTTTAGGCCGTATTGGTATTAAGGAAGCATCTGGTGTTATGCCTGACGGTACCATTTTTTCTTTTCCTAACCAAGACTTGTCACCTCAACCAATTGATATACAAAATATTACCGACAGTGATAGTAATATTATTTATCTCGCCTTTCCTTTGACTAATGGAAACGTCAACGAAATATCAAACGAGCATAATGGGAGTCGTTTACTTTCACGTTATAGCGAATGTATAGAAAATGTTCGTGATTTACATACAGAAAATGGCGATTTAAGCACTATCCATGTTGCACAACTAAACCCCATCCTTAAACAAGGTAAAAGTGGCTTAGATGCCTACGTGGCACTGCCTATATGCCGCATTAGAGAGCGTAATGCCAACGGAAGCATAACGCTTGATGACGATTATATTCCAAGCCTTTTGAATATTCGAGCATCGCTATTACTAAATGAATTTCTCACTGAGATTGAAGGTACTTTGTATGAACGGGGTAAGCAAATTGCCTCCCGAATTGGCGCCCCTGGCCAGCAAGGTGTTGCGGATGTCGCTGAATTTATGATGCTACAAGTACTCAACCGTAGCTATCCTCTTTATTCGCACTATGCGCAAGAACCGGTTATTCATCCTGAAAAACTCTTTCGGGACTTATTAGAACTTTGTGGTGAGCTACAAACATTCACGAATTCGTCACGCTTACCCGATACCATTGCAAAATATAAACACTTTGATTTAACAAATAGCTTTCTCCCATTAATAAAAAATATCCGTGAAGCATTGAGTGTTGTCTTGACGCCTCGAGCAATTCCTATTCCGTTACAGATCCAAGAACACGGTATTCGAGTGGCCACTATTCATGACAAACAACTGCTCCAAAAAGCTGAATTTATTATTGCAGTTAAGTCGCAGATGCCTCAGGAACAATTACGCAAACAGTTCCCACAACAAACTAAAGTAACAACGGTAAATAACATTCGTAGCTTGGTCAGTGTTCAAATACCGGGGGTTCCTTTATCTCCCCTTTCAACCGCCCCACGACAATTACCTTATCATTCCGGGTATAACTACTTCCATTTTGATCAACAAGGTAATGAATGGAAAGGGATCCAACAGGATGGCAACATCGCATTCCACGTCTCTGGGAATTTCCCTGATTTAGATATTCAGTTGTGGGCAATAAGAGATGGAGCACTCTATGACTGATAATGTTTTGCTTAATCATGATGTTGATAGTGGTATTTCGCAAAAAAATTACCAAATCCCACTGCGGGGTAACAACATTAATCCAATGATTGATGCTGCAACACCTCTTTTAGGTATGGTTTTACGAATGAAAGCGATGTCTGAAACACCACTTTCAGAAAAACTTTACCAGCAAGTGGTCATGGACATCACTTCGATTGAACAACAATTACAAATACAAGGTTACGAGCCTGGGGCCATTGTTTCGTTCCGCTATGTCTTGTGCACTTTCATTGATGAAACAGCTCTTGGATTGGGCTGGGATCAAGAAAATGGCTGGGTAAAACAGTCACTACTTGTTCACTTTCATAATGAGTCTTGGGGGGGGGAAAAGGTCTTTATTTTAATTGAAAGATTACTAGGTGAACCCAAACGTTACCTCGACCTCATTGAGTTTATCTACCTTTGTCTCTGTCTTGGATACCGCGGTCGTTACAAAGTATCTGCGGGTCAGAATGATGAATTTAATCATTTACTTAGACGCTTACAGAAACAAATACAACAACTTAAAGGTGATCCGAAACCAGTTGTTCTCTTTGAGAAAGGCGATAACAAGCAGAGCCGCTACCGTTTAGGTAAACGGTTAGGTATGCGTTACATCATCATTGGTACTGCAATATTTGCGTTCATTATTTATCAAATATATTCATCCCAACTGAATTACCAAACACTCAGTATTGTGGAACAACTTAATACTTTACTCGGCTAGGGCGCACTATGATCCAAATTAATCTCTCAACACTTGTAAACCGATTACACCCGATTGCTAAGCATGCGTTAGAAAGCGCAGCAGCCTACTGTGTAAGTCATCAACAGCCTGAAATTACGATTGCTCAGTTTCTTCAGAAACTCATTGAGACACCATTAACTGACATTCGCCTAATCAGCCAGAAGAGTACTTTGGATATTAATAAGTTGTCTGAATTATTAGATATTCAAATTCCACCTCATCAAGCCATAACACAGAGCTACCCGAGTTTCTCCCCATTATTAGTGGAGTGGATGAAAGACAGTTGGTTACTTGCATCGACGGAATTCAACCACAGTGAACTTCGCTCAGGCGTTCTCTTTCTGACATTATTACAAATGCCATTGCGTTACCTCCCAAAGCCTGTTGCAGACATGCTTTCGCAAGTAAACCGGGAGCAACTAAAACTCAGTTTTGATAAGTGGACAGAAGGGTCTGCTGAATCACCTTTTGACGAACAAGCACCTCAAAATAACGGCAAAATCGCGTCGGACTCATTGTTAGCAAAATTTACGCAAAACATGACCGAACAAGCTCGAAATAATGAACTTGACCCTGTTTTATGTCGCGATCATGAAATCGACCTTATGATTGATATCCTTTGCCGTCGCCGAAAAAATAACCCTGTTGTTGTTGGGGAACCTGGAGTCGGAAAAAGCGCGCTTATTGAAGGCCTCGCATTACGTATTATCGCCGGTGAAATCCCTGAAAAATTAATAGGGTGTGAACTTCTAACCTTAGATTTAGGTGCATTACAAGCCGGTGCAGCGGTTAAAGGCGAATTTGAGAAACGTTTTAAAGGCATCATGCAAGAAGTCTCTCAATCTCCTCATCCCATAATTCTATTCATCGATGAAGCACACACATTAATTGGGGCTGGTAACCAACAAGGTGGCCTCGATGTTTCTAATTTATTAAAGCCAGCGTTAGCGCGTGGTGAATTGAGAACAATCGCCGCAACCACTTGGAGCGAATATAAAAAATATTTCGAAAAAGATGCTGCATTAGCTCGCCGTTTTCAGTTAGTTCAAGTCAAAGAGCCAACATCTGCGGACGCAATTATCATTATGCGTGGTTTACGTTCTATTTATGAAAAAGCACATCATGTTTTTATTGATGATGAGGCTCTTAGAGCCAGTGCTGAACTGAGTGAACGTTATATTTCAGGACGCCAATTACCCGATAAAGCCATTGATGTATTAGATACCGCGTGTGCAAGAGCAGCGATCAATTTATCTTCACCACCAAAAATGCTCTCTTCATTAAAAACAGATCTCCAGCAAATAGAGATGGAGACAGTGATATTAAAAAGAGAACATCATCTTGGCTTGGATAATCACTCAGAGCGCCTTGAGGAATTAGCATCAAAAGCAAATGCGATTGAGCAAAAAGCTTCCGATATACAACAAGCATGGGAACAACAACAAGCGCTTGTTTCACAAATTATAACTTTGCGTTCGACATTATTAGACGATGAAAATACCGAGCTCCAGTCCGAAGAGGCTCGTCATTCAGATGAACTGAAACAGGAATTGCAAACATTAGACCAGCAACTTGCTCAACTCCATGAAACACACTTACTCGTTTCGCCACACGTCGATAAAAAGCAAATTGCAGCTGTCATCGCAGAATGGACTGGTGTGCCACTAAATCGATTATCACAAGATGCTTTATCTATTGTTACCGATCTTCCCACCTACTTAGAAGAAAGTATTAAAGGGCAATCATTAGCAATACAGTGCTTACACAAACATTTGTTAACGGCACGCGCTGATTTACGCCGACCAGGTCGCCCTTTAGGTGCATTTTTATTGGCGGGGCCAAGTGGTGTCGGTAAAACAGAAACCGTGATCCAAATTGCCCAATTAATGTTTGGTGGGACCCAATACCTAACGACCATCAATATGTCTGAGTTTCAAGAGAAACACACTGTATCTCGTCTCATCGGTTCACCTCCTGGTTATGTCGGCTATGGTGAGGGCGGAATATTAACAGAAGCTATTCGTCAAAAACCTTATTCTGTTGTTCTACTTGATGAAGTCGAGAAAGCGCATCCAGACGTTCTAAACTTGTTTTATCAAGCATTTGATAAAGGCGAGATAGCGGATGGTGAAGGACGAGTTATTGACTGCAAAAATATCGCATTCTTCCTAACATCTAATTTAGGTGACCATGTGATTAGCGCTTATGCGGACAAGCCAGATGAGCTGCAAGATGCACTTTATCCTGAGCTCACCACATTTTTTAAACCCGCGCTACTGGCCCGCATGGAAGTTGTCCCTTATTTACCTCTTTCGACTGCTATTTTACGACAAATTGTTGATAGTAAGCTGATGCGTCTTATGCTCTTATTGAAACAACGTTTTAATGCAAAAATTCAGTTAGAAGAAAACGTCCCTAGTGAAATTTTACGTCGAGCTTCTCGCGCGGAAAATGGCGCACGTATCTTAGAATCAATTATTGATGGTGCTTTATTGCCGCCTCTTTCTTTGTTACTTCTTCAGTTCAGTGCCCGTAATGAAACCATCTCCCATATTCGTTTAACAACGGAAAATGGTGAATTTATTGCGGAGGTTAACAAAGAAAAATGAAAGCAAGACTAAAAAATGCCCTTGCTCTTCTTGAGTGCCATGACATAGAAGCGCTAGCCGTTCAATTTTTGACATATAGTTTTTCGCGCAGCGCATTCAGCGGGCTAATTATTTCATTGGTCAATAAAACCGAAAATAGATTAGAAAGCTGGAACATTGACCACTCACTCCAAGTTCAAAGCCATTTTTTAGACACTGATATTACTGATGCCGATCACCCTTTAATACAACTTGTATTAAAGGGGGAACCCACATTTTGGAAGAATTTACAGCAAGGTAGCTACATTAATAACGCGTCATTACGTGATTTTATTTCGCAACTTCCAGTCAATACTGGGCTGTATAGCTTACCACTGCATGATCTGAACCATAAACCATGCGGCGCCATTATTCTTTTAGGGCAAGCAAAAGAGTTGGAAAATTTCGAACAGGGCATTTTCCCTATTTATTGTGAGCTCTTTCATCAGCAATTAAAACGCATTCTTGAATTGGCAAATACGCAACAAAAAATTTCTCACTTGCAATATCTCAATCAGTTGCAGAAGGAAAAGGAAGTCAGCCTCAATGAGGCCTTAAACATATTAACGGCATCAATCACAAGCATGGAACCAACAACAAATAATCCAAATAATATTAACGACTTAGAAGCTGCCGTAGAGGGCTATGAAAAAGAAATTTTATTAAACAAGCGGCGAGAGCTAAAGGGAGATATCAACGCAATGGCAGAACACCTCAACATATCTAAGCGTGCGCTGATATATAAATTGAAGAAGTACGGAGTATAAAATGAAAATACTGAAACTCTTTTTTTGCTCTTTGATGCCAGTTTTCTTCACTTTGTCTGGAAAGGCTGAAAGCAATGTCAGCCAGAAGATCGCTGAAGAACTCACCCAGTGTCGTCTAGAATCTTCTCAGCTTATTCGCTTAGATTGCTATGACAAAATAGCGCTGTCCTCTACGCCTGCGGCCAATACTTCACCTAATATCGCTCAAATGGGAAAAACTTGGCGCCAAGCTTATGAACACGAAATGAAACGTGTCGAAAATAGTGCGGGTTTCTTAGTCTCAATACCTGAAGATGGTGATTACCCCGTCATTATGACCATTCCAGCCATTGGTTTTCAGCCTCCTCGTCCTGTTCTCATGTTGAGTTGCATCGACAACATTACCCGTATGCAAATTATTTTACCCAATAAACAAGATGCAGGCAGTGTCATGGTCTCAACCGATAGAACGCAATTCACTGCAGAATGGTTTTTACGTGAAAATGGCTATGTATTGGAATCAAGCCGTGGTTTACCTGGCATAGATGAAATCAAGCGTTTATTAAATGGCGAAAAATTGACCTTAAAATTAACGAATAACGAAAAACTAACGTTCAATATTTCAGGGATGTCCCAAGAAATTAAACCATTAAGAGCCGCTTGCCACTGGTAAAAATAATGACAAACAATACCCCTTATTCTTGGAAAGAACAGTTGCTTGCCCATCTTGATGAGCAGCTGGTGTGTCGTGCTGTGAACGATAGTGACCCCGACTGGGAGTATATCGATAGTGAAATGATAAAATTCGGCTCTCTTAGTCACAGCCAATTAGATGTTAAAGAAATTCAACGTCGGTGTTTGCGGTTGCTTGAAACACAGACAAAAGATTTCCGCTTAATCGTTCACTTATTACGTACCTTACAGCATGCTGGTGAACCTAAAGAGTTAGTTTTAGCAGCGCAGATCCTTTCTGATTTTACGCGCCAGTATTGGCATGTCTGCTATCCAACGAATATTAAGCTCAAGGTACGTCTAGCTAACCAAATTCTAAAACGCTTCGAATCAGTGAACGATATTTTTTGCCGTTCTGCTAATAGCAAAATGCGTGATGATATTCTGGGATCTTTTGCCTATTTAGCTCAATTTTGGCATGAACAGAGCCCCGAACTTTCTGAACAAGTTGATGCATTGAGTCGAGGTTATCAACGAATTGAAGAAAGCGAACAGCCCATCGTGTTAGCTTCAGCGCCAAAAGAAGCCGCAAGACCTATTACAGAAGCTGTACAACCACCAGCAAATAGCCTTGTCATGCCAGCAATCAATATAAATCAGCATGACGAAAGACAATGGAAGCAAACGCTACTCCAAATTTCAGAGATTATTTGTTTGCAAATACCTGAAAGTTCAATTGGTTATCGCTTACGACGCTATGCTATCTGGCATTCCATTACAATGCTGCCTCAAGCCGATCGTCAAGGTAAAACCCCATTAGCGCCGGTTTCGATGGATCGCATAATGGATTACAGAGCCCAACTTTCTCAACCATCAAACTCCCTATTAAATAATATAGAGCAAAGCTTATCACTATCGCCTTATTGGCTAGAAGGCCACATGCTTGCAGCACAAGCAGCAGCTAAACTGGGTTATTCAGAAGTCGCGGATGGTATCGCAGAAGAGTTACGTCTTTTTTTAGCTCGCCTTCCAAATCTCGTCAATTTGCATTTTTCTGATATGAGCCCTTTCGTCCCCGACAGTGTGAAAGAATGGTTAGAAGATTGTCGCCAAACAGAGAGTGGCCAATTATCTCATTCAAATACCACATTATTACAGCAAGATGTTTTACTGTGCTATGAACAACAAGGGCTTGAAGCCGCATTGAAACTCATTGAGTCAAGCCTTGTCACTGCAATAGAGCCTAGAGATAAATTTTATGGGCAATTATTGTCAGCGCAACTATTCGAGCTCTCAGGAATGGGCTATATGGCGGCCCACTTATATCAGCAACTTTATACCGCTACTTTACACATTTCACTCGAGGATTGGGAACCCAGCCTCGTAAGACAACTCGTTCAAAAAACAGACAAAACACAAGAAACAACAATGACTATGGATAGGGATCTACAATAATGAAATTACCGTTTTTCTCCATTTCAAACATAACCAATTCGGTAAAAAAACTGTTTTTTGCTGATAGGCCAAAAATTGCCTCCTTTTTCCTATTTTTATTAGCGTTACTCCCTGCTCTCGTCATTGTGTGGATTTGGTGGTGGGGGCCGACATTCACTTATCAAGACTCAAAGCCATTTAGTACACTCACCTCACGCTGGCTTGCTACGTTAATTATTATTTTGCTTGTTGTCAGTTGGATAGGTTTAGTTACATGGCGTCGAGTAAAAAAACTTGAAGCCTTAAAACTCGATGTTGAGTTAACCGTTGTTGATCCCGTTAGGCAGGATATAGACTTCCAAAATCGTTATTTAGACTATTGGAAATCTCAATTTACGCGCCACCTAAATGGCCATACTAAGGCCGTTTATTTACGCCCTTGGTATTTTGTTTTAGGTGCAAACCAAAGCGGAAAACATAGCTTATTAAAAAACGCGCTAAATCCATTGGATATCGCGCCAAGTGACAATATCGTTAATGAACAAAAGCTGCCTTTAAATATTGAGTGCTTGTTGACGGATAATGCCATTCTTTTCGTTCCTAACGGCAAACTATTGACTCAACCAAATGAACATCATGAAAAACCTCAGCTCTATCATCGGTTGTGGGAAGAGTTACTTAATTGGATAAAGACTAATCGTTCAAGACAACCCATGAACGGGATTATTTTAACGGTAGATACCTTATCTCTACTCACCAATACGAAAGAACAAAATAGCCAATTAATTGCTGACCTGCAAATGCGTATTGAAGAAATTAGAATGACTTTTAATAGTCAACTACCATTATATATCGTATTAACGAAGCTAGATTTATTACGTGGTTTCGATTCAATGTACCAGTCATTGGATGCGCAACAACGTAACCAAGTACTGGGGGTTTCTTTCGATCTTAAATCTCAAAAAGATTGGAAGACGGGTTTAACGCATTTCTGGTTACAGTGGGTTAGCCAAATGAATAGCGCACTACCAGAAATGATGCTACAACGAGCAGAAGGTAACCAACGTAGTGATTTATTCAGCTTTGTACGTCAAATAGAAGGGTTACAGAGCCACGTTATAACATTAATTAATGCACTGTTGATTAATAACGAGCAACATAACATTTGTTTAAGGGGCGTTTATCTCACCTCTGCATTGCAGATTGGCCAAATAGACGATGTCTTTAGCCAAACGGCATCCGTGCAATACCATTTACCAACAGCCCCTCTAACAACTTGGCCAATCAATGATAGCCACCCTTATTTTACACATAATTTATTTGATCAAGTCCTCTTCAGTGAGCCGAATTTAGCCGCTGAAAATCAATATTGGGTCAAAAAGCACCGTTCTCGCCTCTTAGTCACAACACTGGCCAGTTTTGCTGGTTTAATTGCACTTTGGAGTGGTTGGAACCACTATTATGATAAAAACTACCGCGCCGGTGAGAGTGTGCTTAATGAGGTTAAAGCATTCAGAACGATAGATAATAACGTCCAAAAAGATACTGATGGTAGCTTACAACTTCCTGTCCTCAACCCATTACGTGAAGCGACGCTTGCCTATGGGAACCACCGCGATAAAAATGTGCTATTTTCTGATATGGGACTGTATCAAGGCCAAAAAGTCGGCCCACAAGTTGAGCAAGTTTATCTGCAATTACTGACCGAGCGTTTCTTACCTGCAATTATGTCAGGGCTTTTAATTGAGCTTAATAATGCAGATAAGGGCAGTGAAGATAAACTCGAAATGTAGCGCGGCGAAATAATTTGCACTAATTGGCGAGCAATTGTGCATTAAAAGATAGATATATAATTGCTAGGTTTTGCACTGTGCAGAATTGATAGAAATAAACAACATTAAAAACTTGGCAAGCCTTACGGCTTGCCGTGGATATTATGGTTTTTGTGGCCAATCGATATCTGGTGCGAATGAAGTGTCAATATCAGATAATTTGACGCTGTAAATTTCCCACTGCCTAAGAAGTTCAATTTCTTCATCTGTTGCCATTCCTAAGCGCACTTTGCGCTCAAGCATTAAGATATTTTGCTCTGCCGATCCTAATCTCTGAGCTTTTTCGCTATTTGCGTCTATTAGCGCTAACTCATGATAATTTTTCACATAAACAAAAGCATTCTTTTTGGGGTTCCATGTTTTATACTTATCAGTAGTCCAACGTACAAATATAAGATTGTCATCTTTATCTAAAACGAGGGCGTCCCCGCTCTGTTGACGTATTAATAATTCGTCGATAATCTCATCATCTACAACGATGTGACAACTTTTGTCTAATTCTTCAATATCAAAATCAATTGATAGTGTTTTTTTGTTATATGCGTGCATTTTCACCCCACAAGCCAAATTTCTGTTACTTTACCACCACCAGTATTGTGCGAATACACAACACTATTTTGTCTCACTTCTACTGCTATTGATGAACCAGCGCCTGTCGTTGCATATGCTTTATATGTTTCATGTGTAACAAGCGCTTGTACTTTTGCAAATCCATCATGAAAGACAATGACTTTTTTCCCGATCGCATTTTCACCAAAACTAAAGACTTGTCCTACCGACGCTTCTCCTCCTGTGTATATTTTTTTTGTTTTATGGCTCGAAATTTCGACTGAATTGTCAATTTCAGAAAATGGAAACGTAACGCGCTTTTCCCCCCCGCTTTTTGGTCTAAATCTGATTACGACAGCATTTCTGGTCGGTGTCGTAAATATATCAAAATCATCACCAGATTCTGTTTGTCTAAATGTCAGCATTGGATAATCAATAGAATCAATGCGCATAGATTCATTGGCAGTCGGCTTATTTTTTAATAAAAAATCTCCTTTATCCTGCTTTTTATCTATCTCAACTTTAAGTGCTTCTATTGCTTCTATTGCTGCTATTTGCTCCCATTTGTTTTTTTTATCACCATGAATCGTTCTGATATATGCAGTAGGAACACTCGTGTTATATGAAATAGCAAGTTGTGTTTTGTAGTGAACAGACGCAGCAAGATTGAATATCGCAAATCCGTTTGCGCTGTCGGGATTATCGCTACTTCCAGCGCGGGATAAATAACTCCCACTTTCGTTCTCGGAAACAATTTCTTTCAATACTCCGCCGATGCCATGATTTCTTAATTCATTTGTGATCTCATTTTGACTCATCGTTTTCGTTAATGATGAGCCAGCGTTTTGGGCAACATCATTTTTATCAAATTTCCCACTTAACCCCTCGGTTAATGCTTTATTTGTTGCATAGTCACCCGCAGGGGCGTAATTCCCTTTAGGTTGATATCTGCCGTCTGATTCAATTTTTGAATAGCTGTACCCAAGTGCGGCAAGTTTACCAATCTCAGTCGTAAACAAATTCAGGCTAGGGACTTTGTCGTTATCGTTGCCTTTCTGGCCTGAAATGTTCGCCTTGTCGAATTTTTTATTAAGGCCATTATCAACATAAGCCGTCGAGGCATAATTACCACTACCAATAATTTGACTGATTGCTTCTGCGAGCTGATTAGTCTTTTTAGGATCGGGTTGAATACCTGCTTTAGCCAGTACGTTTTTTATTTCTAACTGAACATCACGCGTGGCTGACTGGACATTATTGAGCCAGAGTGCGGTGACAATCGTACCTAATTGTCCCGTGGTAGGGTCACCATCATGAAAGGCACTGTCTGGGGTATTAATGGGTGGCATTAAGTCCTGCATATCAAGACTCCTGATAAGTAAAATAACAGAATGTATGCGCGGGTTTTAAGTCATTAAATACCGTTTCAATGACTGAATCCGCCCAAAATGAAAGGCGCTCACCTGCAATGGAGCCACCTGCGCGAAAGCGATAAAATTGCGCTTTTGAACCGAAAATATTGACGACCCATACCCATAAAATACCAGGATGAGTTAACCTATCACCTGCACGGCTTACACCAGCCTGAAAGGGTTCTAACTCATCAATGGTAATGTCATAACCGAGCTTTTTCGCCAGTTGAACAAAATAAGGGATGGATAGACCGCCTGTTTCAGCGAGTTTGATGAGAACCAACTCAAGGCGCTGCTGATAGCTTAATTTTGCATCGGGCGTTAAGTCTAAAACCCGCTCCCAATCAGGAAGCAGGCTTTCAGCAAAGTATGGCGTAACACCATTTCGGGCACGGTCAGCACTTTCTAGAGAGAGATTAAAACGTTTTGCTTCAGCGTTGAGTTCGGCATCCAGTCGAGGCGCATCCAGAGAATAACTAACAGGGGGTAAGAGCTGCTTTAATAACGATTTCATTGCGGTAACCTCACCACAATATTGCCTGGTCGTAGCCATTCAAGGTGCGTCTCATCGACCAAGGCGATCACATTACCCGCAGGCTTGATAATGACACGGTCAGTAATGCCGGGTATTAATGAAATAGCCGTTTCGACTTCACTACGAATTAAACGCTGACTTGGGGCAATACGGCTCATTACGGCTTGAATTTCGTTTTCAACTTGCGCAATTGCAGCTTCTAAGCTGATACCTTCGAGGGTGACTTCAACCTCAAAGTCAACGTTTCGTAGTGTCGGTGCGAGTACATAAGAATTTTTGGCCGTGACGGGTCGAACATCATCAATATGCGCTTGAGCAGCTTCAATAATGTCACGAGAAGGTAGACCGTCGGCAGAAGTGATCGCAATATCCACTGTTCCCAAACCACGACGCAACGGATAAACAAACGCATTCGTCACACCAGTCACCTCTAGTGCCCAACGGCGATAGTCGTATTTATTGCCTCCTGCGGGTGGACGTCGAATAATATCAAGTAAACGCGCTAATAGACTTGCGTCAGACTCAATATCTGTACCACCTGAAAGCTGATTAATTGCCACTAAACTGTTAACGCCCATCGGTGCATTGACCAGTTCGCCCGTGGTGGGCTTGGTTAAATTGCTTATCGTGCCTGATTGGCTGGCTTGGATAGTGACGGTGGCCTGAGCATTTTCAGATAAAGTGACTTCTGCGGTTGTAAAACAAGAAACATTATCGCCTCGAATTTGACTCCCCGCAGGCAATACCGCGCCTTTTGAGCCTGTGACCACGGCGATCCCTTTTGCGGTTGTTGCAGGTTTACGGGTTAAATTACGTATCCGTGCGTGAAGCTCTAAATAGTCGCTATCTGCCGTATCAGGAAAGATTTGGCGCACAATCCAGCTTTGGTGCTGGTAAATTCCCTCAGCAACACTGGCAACGGAAGAGGCACGCACAAAATAATCGCTATCCGTGCCGATATCCGCATCAGGGAGCTGATTTTTGAGGTCATTGAGTAAGGTATCGCGGATTTGCTCAAATGTAGGCGTAATAAACATCAGGCAATCCTCACGGTATGTTTAAAGTTTTGTGTTTGGTTACCCGCATCGATGATCTCAATCCACAATACTGCCCGTTTTAGGCCATCACGATGGACGGTCACCTGAATCGAAAGCGCACGGCCATCATCAAGTAAGGGCTGCAATGCTTGTTCGGCATATTGACGAGCGAGCACATACACGCGAGAAACATCTTTTTCACGCGTTAATTCGTGCAATCGTGAACCTAAAGAACGGTCAGCCCACCAACTGCCGAGTGGGGTCATTAGACGCAAGTAAACGGCATTAGAGAGGGTATTGGTTCGGGTTCCAGCGTAATCGCCAGTTGATGTATCGAGTGCTCTGTCCATGCTGCGCAGTATCGCAGCATGGGTAAATGATTAGTGTGTGAAGAGGTTCAGCACTTTATATGAGGGGAGCTAGGGTTTTGATTTACCCGTATCGGCACCATTATTGCCGTTTGGATGTCTATGGCCTGTCAGAGAAATATCACCTGCTTGAACATCACCATCGGTTTGATAGTTGCCTGAGGTTTGCGTGATATTACCCTCAAAGTTAGCCCCTTTGCCACCTTTAATTGCCATACCGCCATTGCCCGTGATTTGTTGCATAGCGGTAAGCTGCTCACTGGTGGTGACCATGGGGGTGTTAAAATCGGCTTTATCTTCCGCATTGACTTCATACTGCTTGCAATTAACCCGATAAAGGTCACATTCAACATCAATAATGCGTCCTCGTTTTAACACAATTTTAGCCCCCTCGTCGGTATACAAGGCCACTTCGCCCGATTCCAGCCCCGCAAGGCGATAAGCGCCATGTTCAGTAGCAATGACAATACCATGAGAGGAACGACCACCTAATGGCAGTATAATGGCTTCTGTGCCTGGTAGAGGGCGAGAAGTAAAACCATAATGTTGAAAGATTTCTTGACCTTGTAATGATTCACCCGATAAACCTTCACCTTGCATGGTTTGGACTTTACCTTCACTATCCGTGGCATTTAATACCGCCCTAAACGCCATTCGAATACCGTTTAAGGCTTGGTTAATACGTTGATTAATTTGGATCCACATCATTTATTGACCTCCACTAACATCAACAGGTCTAATTTGGTCTTTCCCTTTCTTTTTACTGCCTTTTTTACCTTTTTTCTGTTTCGGGAAAGCGTCGGGGATCCAAACCGCATCTTCTTTAAATCGCAACTGCGTTACTGCACCGCCTGGACGCCCCCCAATAAACGTGCGACCCATTAAAAAAAAGATATCATCAATATCGTGTAACTCACTTTGAATGTGTACGCGTTGCCCTGGTGTCCATAACTCACCATTCGGAGTTCGATGACCATACACCTCCGCCACAATATCAAGACCCGATAAGCGAGCATCGGCCATGGCTTTTTTGGCACGGTACTGGAGCTGCTCTTGGTTATCAACATCGCCCGAGGTTAGTATTTGCGGGCGATAATACGGTACAGTTGGGTCGGTCACTTTTATTTTCAGACTGTGTTGACCCGATGTACTCGAAACGGCCGCCGTATCATCGGTATCGTCTGAATCATCAATATTGACAGAAAAGGCTTGGGGAGCAGACCGACTCACATCAACAGGCCTAATCGGTAATTTTTTATTGCTTGTGGTGGTTGCGTGGCTTTGAGCCAATACCATTAACTCTGAAAAACAGCCTTGAATATTGCGGCTATCTGACAGTGATATCAGGTTATTACCTTGTCCATCACGGCGCATGATGAGGTCTGCAACAGGTGGTTGATTATAATCAGGCCCACCTATGACTAACGTTCCATCTGGATCGAACCACGGGTGTAAACCTCGACCTGCCGCTGCTTTCATGAGTGAGTCCCACGCGCGCTCACCAGGCTCAATATGCACGCGGTCATTACGGGTGACACCATCGGCTTGAATACGGATTTTTTTAATTCCTAATGGCCGCACAATGCTAGCAATCACCTCATCAAGACTTAACTGACGAGCACTAAAAATAGGGGCTGCACAATCGACTAAAATCGCGGAATCATCACGACCCGATAGGCTTAACGTCACACCACGACGGGAAACATCACGCACTACAGCATCAACACGACCCGACAGCACCACATCATCATTAATTTTCACTTTAACGGGTGCACCTCTTACCGCATCCGCAGGAAAATTCCCCTCGGGTAACCCAAGGGATAATTGCCAGGCATCGGCCGCTTTTAAAAAATCACTGTCAATGCGGTAGGTTTGCCAATCACTGTGTGATGTGCCCCCGATTAACAGGGTAATTTTATCTTTTAACTCGGTATTATCGGGCGTAGGCATTGATGATATCTCCGACTTGTAGGAAGTTTGGATTACGAACCTGTGGATTTAAACGGTGCAGTTCGGTAGCGCGACGATAATCGCCATACCAGGTGTGTGCGAGTAAATGAAAGTTAGCAGGCGCAGTGAGGGTCTTACGGGTCAATGGTGGGCGTTTTTCAATAACACGAAGTCCCAAGGTTTGTACGCCTAGTGCGACTTCTTTGAGGGATGATACGACGCCTTGCCATAATAAACCGATAGGCTCGGCATCAGAGCTGACCGATTGTGTACGAGGTTGGTAATCCGTGCGTAATGTGATGATAGCCTGCAATGCTAACATCCTCACTTCATTGACCATCAGCTCAATATCGGCGGGTGACATTTGATTAGGTTGGACAGGGTCTGCAAGCACTTGTGTGGTAATGGCCGCAATTTCAGCTACAGCCATAACTTGATACAGTACTACCAAATCCTGCACATCAGCAGGCTGCGCATTGCTTGGCATGGGGACGGTGACCGCGCGTTCTTCTTGCACTAATGCAACAGGTAAACTGACTAACTCATCAACTACCGCAACGCTATCACTCCACGCCGATAATAACGTGGTCGCATTTACCCCTTGCTCCACGTTGACGGTTTGTGAAGCATTGGGAAGATAGCCATTTTGGGGAGTATTTGAGGTCATAAACGGCGAACTGTAGCCTTTATAGCCATTGGATTGCGTTGTATTAATCACACCAGGGAATTTTAAATTAAGCAAATCGCCTACGGCACTGGTGCGAACATCTAAAACTGATTGCAAATCATTGATAAAAGCACGCGGATAACTAAGATAATTCACACCGTCACTGAATGCGCCATTAAAATCACCGCGCATGATAATTAATGTATTCATCATGCCTGATAATGCCGCTTTACCTTTTGCAAGATACCGAACACCTTTATTCACGGGAGCCATAACCTGTTCAAACAGGTCACTCATGCGCTCTGAGAGCTGATTGATTTTGTCAAAGATATCATCACCAAGCTGCTCAGGGTGCGCTTGTGCGAGTTGTGTGCCAGTGTTCCCTTCGAGGAAAACCAACTCTAAGCTACAGCTATCCACATTTTCAGCCTCATGACCGATGCTGTACTCAATGCATTGAGCCTGCGGAATAGAGCCGTGGACAGGATGAATTAACTCGCCTTTGCCTGGCTCATCGAGCACCGCAATGAGGTTATCCATATCACGTTTATAATTGTCACCCCAAAATACGGCACTGATGCGAAAATTACGGGGTTTGCGCCCCAAATCCATGACATCGCCACCATCAATAAAGGGGTATTCATGGGTTGCAACCTCACGGGATATGCTGTCTTTGGTGTTGTACACATCAAAGGTCACCCCACGAAATGAGGCATTTTGTAAATCGGTTTGCCAACTCATGGGAACATGCCTCCCGTGGTGCGACCTGCATCTTGACCATTAACACGGTTGACCGACTCAGCCACTTGCTGGCCGTCGAGTTCAACCACGCTGCGTACTTCAATCACGGGGGGTGGCGGTGGGTTTTTGAGGGCTTGTGTTAAATCGAGTAAAGGTTGAAGCACGCCAGATTTTTCAAGGGCGTCAAAGGTGATCACATCTTTATCGATGGCTCGCTCATTCTTAATAAAAGGTGACGCGGATTCCCCCGTTAAGTATGGGCTAACTTTGATAGGATTATCTTCTAAACGTTGGTCACGTTTTTGTAACCAAATATCGATACCCGCAGGCAAATAAGGATATTTAGAACCCTCTAAACCTTCATCAGTGAATTCTTTTCTTCGCTTAGCCTCAAGCGATTCAAGGTTATCTTTTGAGTTATTTTCATTTAGCATGTAACTCAGTATTTCAGAGTAAAAGCCAAACTTACCCAGTAAATTTTTATCAAAGAGATTATTGTTAAAACCGCTATCTTTCCAGTTAGTCACATGCACAGGAAGCCCACCAGTTCCCGCACCACCGATAGGGTTGAACATGCCCGGCTTAGGTGCGCCTTTACCACCTAGAATGCTACCTAATCCAGACCCACCACCAAATAGAAACTTCAATGCAGCAAAAGCAACAGCGGCTTGCGTCATGGCTTCAATAGCCGTTTTAGCCCCCATAGCTGCGGTCGTTAAGGTAGGAAATTCTTTGCTAAAATCAGTAAACTTATCCGCTAATGTACCAAGTGCATCAGATATTGGTTTGGCTGAATCCATTTCTGCAAATTGTTTAGCATTGCCAGCTTGATCTGTTTTAAATTGATTACCCGCAGAGATTACCGCAAATTGAATATCACCTTCACCTTGACCTTCGCCTTTATTTTTTTGTTCTAATACTTTTTGTTTTACTTCATTTCTATACTCACTTTGGCCTTTTAAGCCGATAACAGCCATCAGTGTGCCCTGATCTCCTATTAATTGACCAATAGCGGAACCTTCAGCTATTTTAGCCATTGCAGCTAATGTCCTTTGGTGCTCAGGGTCATTCTGATCTGTTTTATTTAATTTATCTTGCAGTGCTTTATATTTGGGATTATTAGCAGCTATTTTGTCAGTAAGACCAATAAAAGCATCAATTGGATCAATACCTTTTTCTCTCGCATTAATAAGTGTTCCTGACAGGTCAATACCATAACCATCTACTTTAATTCTCTCAGCCGCAGTGCCTAATTCTCGACTATTTAATTTGAGCAGAAAGTTCATTAAGTTATTACCTGCTTGGTCATTTGTACCAGCTGTTGAAACTACGGCTTGGTTAGCAGCGACAATTGATGCAAAGTCATCGAGTCCATTCATACCTACACTATTTGCAGCCGATAGTTGCTGTGCTAACCATTTAGCCATATCAGGTAATTCAAAAGCACCTTCTTGGCCACCTTTAAGCGCCATATCTAAAGCAGTTTTAATATCTTTTGGGTCACTAATACCAAAGTTCTTTTTTAATGCGGCAGAAACGGCGGCTAAATCTAAACTTCGAACACCTGATGCAGTGCTGTATTTCTGAATTAAAGGGAGAAGGCCATTGATTTCTTTATCAGTAAAAATCCCTTCTGATAGTAATTTACTTAATACCTCAGCAGCTTCATCAATTGAACCTCCGCCTTCTGCAACGGATTTTCTTATAAGTGTATCAAGTGTTTTCATGCCCTCTAGCCTGCCGAATTCATCACGATCACTGAATGCAGTATTACTCATATAGGCTAATCGTTGCTCATAACTCATCTGCTGTTTAACTGGCTCAGCATAAGCCATACCCCCCGCAATCATCGCTCCACCGATTTGAGTCAAGCTACCACCAATATCAGATAAGCGAGCCAGTTTATTCATACCTTGCATTTCAGTTTTTAACTCGCCTACACGTTGTCGCATACGTGAATAAGCACGGGATTGCTCATCAATGGAGAGTGTGCCACTACGGGCTAGGCGGTTATAAGCTGCGACTGTTTGTTGAATTTCGCGTTGTATGGCGCGTTCAGCTCTAATCCCTAACGTTTCACGGGCACGGTTTTGACGCCTGACTTCTTCCCCTAATGCCCGATTTTGGCGTATGCCTTCTTCGGCGGTGGTACGTTGGCGCTTACCGAGTTTTTCTTGCGCTTTTTCAGCGTTCTGGCTCTCTTTGGTGCTATCACGCATCAATTTTGTGATCACTTTGGATGCCGCATCACGCGCAGACAGCACCATTGATAACTTAAATTCTTTCGCCATGATTAACCTCGTTTGGATTTTTGCTTACGTTGACGGCGGGACTTGACACGGGTCGTTTTCGATTTTGTCGATGTTGACTTACCGCCATGCAGGCGATTTAAGGCATTGAGATAGCCGTCCAAGGCAGGACGGCTCATAGAAAGGCATTGTTGCTCAGTGAAACCGTACTTACCTAGAGCTAAGACGACGGTTCGGAAGCTGTCTCGTCGTTGTTCTCGGCTCGCCGCTTTTTTTTTGCGTCATCAATCGCACTGTCAATCACGTCATAATCCATACTAGTGAGGTTATCCAGTAGGAAATCCGTGGTAATATCCTCCAACGAGATATCACCCAGTTGGGTGAGCGCACGTTTAGTAAGTGCCATGCGATAATAGAGGTCAGCGCCTTTGGTTTCTGTTGAACCACAGGCCTCCTCAGTTTCATCAAGCGCATCATAAACGTCACGCATGACAGGGATTTTGACGGCAAATATCAAGTGACGTTTGCCGTCATGGTCGATTCCATCCAGTAACATCAGCGGTTTTACATCAGCCATTATTCAATCACCTTACGCAATGCATTCAGTTTTAGATCACGTTTTGCTTCGTTATCGGTGGAATATTTTTCCCCGACCTCTGTCACAAAACAGTCAAGGTATGAGATACGCTTACCACCTGAGCCACTAATCGGGTATTGGGTCAGCTTCGAGCCTTCAATCGCGCCCCAATCCATATCACCGTTTAAAGGGATCACAACAGAAATAGACAGTTCATAGGTGGCAATGCCGCGCATGAATCCCTTGGCGCGTCCTGTTTTGTTCATGGTTTTGACAAGCTTACGGCCTGTGACTTCTTGCACATCCATGTCGGTAACTTCCACTTCGCGGCCGTCAATTTCTAAAACAATCGCACCTGCATATTCTTCTAACATCAGTGTTCTCCTTAGACGAACAGGTCAATGCGACCCGCAAACACATGCAAGCCATTGACAACATCGGCAGGGATAGCGGCATTCAGACGGTTAGGGTCTTTACCGTCACGCTCAACCAACAATAGTCCCTTGTTTTCTTCCACGTTTTCGAGGATTTCTTCCTCTTCGAGTTTAATCAGCACATCCAACAGCTCAGAGCGGACTTTCACGCGCGTGCGCTCATTGAGCTTGTCGCGAGGAAAACGCTGTGAAATACGCTCACGGCACGCTTTACGGGTATAATCCAAGGTACGAATGGTGGTTAAATCCAGTAACGCAGTATCTTCAACGCCTTCCACATTACGGGTATAGGTGGTAATGGCGCGCACAATCTGCACACGGTTACCTGCGCCCACTTCAAGTGGGGTTAAGCCGTTATGTAAGGCGTTTTCTTGCTCATTGCGTCCCGCGCGTTTGGTCACAGGGGCAATATCTAACCCTTTCAGTTCAAGGGTGTTGAGTGGACGCGCAGGGTCTTCTTCCGAGGCAATCACAGCACCATACGCCGCACTGATTTGACACGGTAATTTTACCGAGCCTGGATACCATGCGATTGATGTCCGACCATCATTAATATCACTGGCGAGGGTAGTTCCTGTACTGAGCGTGCCAGTCCAGCCAGCCGTACCAATTGCGCCGCGTTGTTCCATGGCACCACTCACTTTTTCTAAATGGGTGCGTAATTTTAACAGCGAAGTTTTATCACTAAATGGAATAGAAATAATGTTATGACCTGCCGCAAATACGGCATCAAGCGCAGGTTGAATATCAGCGTTATTTTCACCGCCGACCATCGCGGTGACTGTTGCGGTAACCCCTTTGGCCGTCGATTGCACATCAATAACAATATCATTACCCCAATCACCGGATTGACGCGCGGTGAGCGTCACAGTGCCATTGGCTTCGCCTGTCAGCGCAGCGACCACAGGCAAGTGAGTATTCGCATTGACAATATCTACAACCGCCTGATTAAGCACAGATACCGTATCTGCCGTTTCAACAGGGATATCGAGGCGTTCACCACACACGAACAGTGAGAGCGTGCCACCCCGTGTGGCAGGGGCGGTAATGGTCAAGGTAGCACTGGCTTTTTTACCTGCGGCTGCCTCTTCAATACCAATGACCTGCAATTGTAAATAGGGGTTTGCATCAATCGCGGCTTTCGCCATGATATGCGCTAACGAACCCGCACCAAAGGCAACGGCGGCAGCGTCATCATCATAGATATCAAGGGGCATTAATGGCGACGCCTGCGCCGTCGATAACATTGACGCAATAATTAAAAGCGTCTGAGGGTTGCCTGGCAGCGTGCGCGTTGCCATACGCGTATTGAATTCAAAATATTTCCCAGGTTTGCGAATGCTACCCGGAATGGTATCAAAGGTTACCGTCATGATTTTTGTCCTTTGTTTGTGGCTTTCTTGCTCACCAAGACTAAATCACCGTTAGTCAGTAGGCGGCGGTAATAAGCGGTGTCTGGCACAGAAACCGCCTCACCATCGGTAATATAGCGACGGTGCTGATATTCAAATGACACCCGTAAAGTGGGTGCGGCTTTCACTAACAGTGTGTTCATGGTGTGGGTTTCCTTGTCGGCACTAAGTCCGCAGGTGCTTCAGCACTACCAACACCCGGTGGGTCATAGTGCAATCCGACACGCAACAAATCAGGGTCGGGCTGTTGAAGCTTGCCGCGATAAAGATTAAAAAGGTTATCGGCTTCGTCAGGGTTGCTCGTAAATTCAGGCCAATCGCCATTCGCGAGAACGTGTTCATGCCAACGGGTTTCAAATTCACACGCAAAAATTGACAGTGCCCGCTCATTGACTTGCGTGTTGTAAAGCGTTCTGACGACACCAGGCATCAATGGGTCGATGGTCAGCCCTAAATCCTGCCCTGTTAACAAGCGACGAACACCGTGTATATGTCGATACGTGCCAACCTCATTGAGGTTAGCGCCACCTGTCCGGCTTGCAGCGTCACTGCGCGTGTTATAATCACCCACCATGACCACAAATTTACCTGTCACAATCACTTTCTGTCGGCTGGTACTGGTGTATTTGCTGTTTGTGATCCCGCCGAACGTCACCCAAGCCGCCGGAAATGCCCGGATGATATTGCCCATATCCACATCGAGTTCACCGCTGTAGCTGGCAACTTCACGTAACATACGCCCCATACCCAGCGTTAGACGTTGAATGATGCTGCTTTCAATTTGAGTGATCAAAATGCACCTCCGCGCGTTGAGTCACGACCAAACTGACGTTGACTGCTTCCAAATTTCATTTGTGAAGACGACTTGATCACTTGACCGTTATCGGAACGCCCCAGACTAATTTTGCCTTCAGCCACGCGCTCAAAAAAACGAATAGCATCGTCATAGCGTGTCTGGATTTCAGGCGTGGACATCTTATACGTTGTTGCCAGATGGTAACGGGCAATGTCACAGCATCGCCCCGTCAATATCCGAGCACCATCTGCAAAGGGGAGCGCATAACGCCCCACAAGATAACCGTCAATTTCACTGCTCGCGCGCGCTAGCGCATAAACCATCACCTCAGCATTGATTTGTCCTGTCATGGCTTCATCAGTGAGGCTCACGCATTCACGCTCACCAAACGCTTTCAACATGTCATCTTGTGTGGCGTACATAGCAGGCTCCCTTATTTGCCTTTCGGTGCGGGTTTATCATCCGATTTTTTATTTTCGGATGGTTCTACGGGTGCATTAGGCGTATTTAAGAGAGCAAGCTCTGCGTGTAAGACTTGATTTTCATCCGTCAGGCGCTTCACTTCCGCTTTCAATGCACTGATTTGCTTCTCTGCACCCGCATCAGGCTGTTTTTTTTCTGCGCCCGCGTCACCCACAGAGACCACGAGCATCGGCTCAGATTGCAGCACGTTTAGCTGGTCTTTGGTGAAGTGGTCGTCTGGGTACTCCGTCGCGGTGTCACTGTGTGCAATCCCACAGCGACGAAACCCATTCACTTTTGCAGTAATAATAATCGGCATTACGCATCACTCCCTGTTGAGCCATAGGCTAATTGCCAAAAACCATACCCCCCTGCGGCACGTGCTTCGGCACCGAACAGGAATTTTTTGCGCTTAAAGACGCCGTCACTGTTCATGTCGGTTTGTTCAACCAGCACAGGCGCTTTGCGCTCTTGGTAGATAATCGGTAAAACGGCTTGAGTGGTATCCAGTAAGAACCACGCCGTATCTGAGGTGATACGCGCCGAGACGACAACTTCGGCAGTACCTTTGTAGATATTGACCTTGCCATCTTCTAAACGGTCAGCTGTCATAAGGGCATTCGCGATATCTTCAAGCGCAGGAGGAACCAGTAAAATATTGGGGTTCACATCCAGCGGGCGACCTTCGTCGTCTTTCATGTTGCGCAGGGCGGTACGCGCTGCACCGTAAGACGCCATTGCCGCTGCTTGCGTTGCAATGGACAGTTTTTTCGTGCCTTTATTGGAAACCGAGTTTTTACCGACAGGGTGGTCAGTATCAAAGAAGTATTGGCCGTCATAACACGGACGTTCAAAACCGAGGTTAAGGACTTCATAGACAATTTCGTCAGCCAACATGCCCGCAGAGCGACCTGCACCTTTGGCTTGAACCGCATATTTACCGGTGCTGTCATCTTCAATGTCGTTACGGTCGACCTCAATCGTGGCTTCCCAGTCGTCATTTTCGATGGTGTATTTATGGGCGGAGAGTGATTTAATCACTTTTTCACCGACCCAACGTTTCATCGCAGGGAAGTTGGATAACCAGCTGTAATCTTCAGATTTTCCCGTCGACGGCACTTTCATGGCAATTTTTTGCCAGGTTGAAGGCGCCTCTTTTAATGCATTGTTAAATGTCATATTAATACTGACAAATAACGCGCTGATATTGGCTTTATTCACAATCATGGTATTTTCCTAATTAACCTATCGAGACCCAGACACCATCGTCGGTGACTTCCAACACACGCCCCGCAGGGGTAGTCGTGGCCTCTCCAGCCTCACACACCGTCACCGAGTCTTTCACATCACACAATTTGCCTACATGGGCTTGCGTGACAGGCTTAGACGTATCGTTGCCTAAACAAAAGGCTTTTTGGCGACGCACCATCACACGGATATCGCCTTGTTCACCGTCGCGGTTATCGGCAAAATCATCCGAAACACCCAGCACGGTTAAACCGGGTGCGCCTGGGACAGCAAACCCGTCGGCATTAGCACACACAATGTGCCCGCCATAGATACGCGCGGCAGCAGCACAACGTACCGCAAACAATTCACCGTCACGGTGAGGGGTATTTCTATCTTGGGTCATGAGTTACTCTCCCAACTGTTTTTTAAATTCTTCGGGGTCAAGCCCGAATTGGCTGCAAATCGCCAACTGGTCTTCGGTCAGCTCCGTGGTCACAGTGGTACTTTGCTCTGCGCCTGCGGGGGCTTTACCCTTGGATTGCAGTTGTGTTAATGCCGCAATCGGGGTGGCTTTTTCGAGATAACCTTTAAGGGCGTCAGGGTCTTTACGCCCTAGCTCTTCCGCCCAATCTTTCATGGCCGTATTGAGACGCCCATCACTAAGTGCCGCTTGGATCAGGCCATTCACTTCCTGTTGCTGACCTGCGTTCAACGCTTCGTTGTACTTCGCTTGCAGTTCAAGATAGCCTGCAAGTGGCACATGTTTGGTTGGGTCGTAGGCTTTACTGGACAGGTCAGCAATCAAGGTTTCTTTGCCTTTGAGTAAATCCACTAAGCTTTGATTGGCGGCGACGGTCGTGCCTTGACCGTTTGAAATCAGGTCAATCGCTTTTTGCAGTTCTGTTTTGATATCTTCTGCTGTTGCCGTGGCGGGCAAGTTCAGCATCCAACGCAGATTACTGAGTAGCTCTTTGATGAGTTCTTCATCCACAGTGAGATCCTCTTCGGTGGGTTGAGAAAGTGCAGCAAACTGAGAAGCAGCGGCAAGCATCACTTCATCCATACCATCTACTGCGGGGGTGTTAGTCAGGGCAGCATGGAGCAGCACTGTCACATGACCGTTTTTGTCGTAATTAAAGACAGGGGAAATAAAGCGGTACTCTTTGGCGGTAATGGCCGCTGCTGCCGCGTCCGTCCATTCCACATTAATGGCATACAGCCCATCGCCTTCGCGCCATTCCAACGCCGTAAACCAACCCGCTGCTGGCGCAGGCTGTCCATTGGTCGCGGCACGCAACGTCTGGTGTTCATAATCAATCACGTAAGGTGTTTGACGGGCTGCGACTTGCGCAATTAAAACGTCAGCGAGTTCACGGGTCATGAGCCAGTGGTCACATTCAAACGGGCGACCATCGACAGCACGAAACTCGCCAGCGGGGAAGAGCTGGATTTCGTTAAGGTTTTGGCTGAGGATTTCAGCGACACAAGCGGCAATGTATTTTTTCATGCGGGCAGCATAACAACTGCCAGTAATGGGGAGTGTGTGAAGAGGTTCAGCACTCGGTGATAAAGCGGGAAAAGTAAAATGACTGAGGGCTTGCAATGCAATCTCTACGATAACGCATTTAAACCCCGTTTAAAAACGTTTTAAACACCCAACCACGAACAATGACACTCTAAACAATTAAAACGGCTCACAGCGTCTTACAGTCGTTATTTTATCTTACTCAATCAACCGGCTTAAATAATCTTCCACTGTTAACGTCATACGGTACTGATCCCACTCGTCCAATTGCAAGAAAGGTCGCGCTGGGATTTTGATTTTATAGGCGGGTAACGTGTGGTATTGACTGAAGTTGCTGCGCGACTTACGGACAAAACGATTACCCACGGTGCCGTCTTTACGCTGCCGATAATAGGCTTGCTGGCTACGAGCAGGGATATTAATCTCCCCACCTTCTTGGTGGATACGCGCATACTTTACATTGGTGCCCACGACGGCACTGTCATTATCACTGTATTGACCGATGCTGCTGGCCAATCGCCCACTGTCTTGCAATATTCTCCCGCCTGCTCGACGGCGAGCATAAGCGGGACTCCAACCCAACCACGCGGGGCGACCTTCTTGTGCGAAGTTTTCCTCTACCGCATCCGCCATCATTCCTGCTAATTTGCGCATCAATGGCGCGCGACTTTCGATACCTTCGACCAGTTTTTGCAGTGCGGCTTCGTATTCGCGTGTATCAATTTTGACGGTGATCATATTAACCTCAAAAGTCGGTTTGCGTGGTGACACGCTGCAATTGATTATCTTTAACTTCAACGACCCACCAACGCTTTTCGTGTTGCGTTGCATAGTATTGAACCCCATCCTCACCCAACCGCATTTTTTGAGGTGATTCAATAATTTGCTGTACAAATAAGTAATCGGCTTGCGTGATATCCTGTTGAGCGAGTGCCTTAATGGTGGGCGCATCAACATAAAATGCATCTGTATTAGGTGCGGAAGGTTGAGGACGCGCGGCAATGGGATAACGTTGAGCAGGGTTAGGTTGTGTGGCATTGACCGCCTCTTGATACCCTAAACGAAAGTCCGCGCCTGTGAGTGAGCCTGTGATGTATTGACTCGCGGCCGTTGAGGGGTATTTATCTAATTCAGGTTGATAGCTGACTTGTCCAGGATTAAAACCAAAACCAGGGTCAGGCGTATACACTTGACCGTCTTTCGGATTTTTAAAGCCTGTGACGGTTCGGGTTTCACCTGGCACGCCATACTCTTGTTCAACGTCTACCAAGCGCCCCTCAGAGGATTGCACCATCAACCCCAAACGCTCAACATCTTCAGCACTGCGCGTGCGCACACGGCAGCGACAGCGATAACCATCGGGCGGGTAAATGGTTTGCCAAATCGGATCGTCATAGCGGGCAATAAACCCATTGAGTGCCGCATGAGAAGGACGAATACGATTATCCATAATCCCCACGCGCTCCCAATAAGGGCGCTCCTCGACGGTTGCCATTTGCTGCTTGTAACGTCCTGCCATGTACGACGATTGCAGATTGGTTTGAAAAATGGTGTCTAATCGACGTGGCGTTAAACGCTTGCCGTGCAGCTCTCCCGTGTCCCTATCCGCAACCAAACCTTTTCCGAGCCAGCCTTTTTGTTCAAGAATGGGGATGAGGCGTCGTTCAAAGTCGGCATAGGTCTCCCCCTTTTCAAGGGCTTCGTTTAACGCTTGGCGAATATCGTGCAAGATATCCAATTTGAGTACACCCGCCACGGTAAACGCTTTGGCGTGGGCTTGCGCTTCAATATCATAGTGGTGATAACCCAGTATATAGCCCTTACTTTCAAAGTAAGCAATCGCCTCCGCAGGGGGGAGGCTCATGGCGTAGCGCAAATCTACCGCTTGTTTAGCTGTCGGCATGGAGACGTCCCCATACATCCGCCACAAAGATAGCCTGGCTCAATAACGTTTGAAGCGTGCTGTCATCCAAGAGCGGGTAACTTTGCGCAATAATATTCATGGCCTCATCCACACTTTGACCTTGCTTGAGTGCGGCGACCATGGGCGTTAAGAGTTGGCTCATAGCCGCCCCAATGGTGTCAGACTGCGGCGGTGCATTATCGAGGGTGATTTGTGCTGGATCTATTCCGTCTGCTTCTACCGTTTGACTCAGCACGCCCAACCCGTGACGTGAACGACCATAGCTTAATGGTGTGGGTAACAACGGCAGGGCTTGGCGCGCCTGCAATACAGGTTCATCCTTTTGGGCTTGCGGAATAGCGGCTTTCTTATGCACCCAAGAAACAGGGATACTCTCCACACCTGCGGCTACCAACTTACCCACCGCATCAGCAAACTGCGGTAAATCAACCGCTTCACGGGTATCAAACACAAAACGCGGTAAACGACGCGGATTCACGTCTTGATAGCCATTGAGTGCCAATAACATTTGAATAAGCTGGCGAAACATGCCTTCAAGCTGGCGAGCATCGGCGGTTTTTAAATCGTGGCGCACTTCGTTATGCACATTACCGAGGGCATTGGTAGAGCTTTTTCCGTCCGCCTGTGAGGTTAATGTCCCTCCTAAAATCACTTTGGATTGTGTCCGTTCAGCCCAGGCAATCATTTCCATGAACGGGTCAGAGCCACCCCCTGCGGCGCTTTCAAAGTTGATGTCTGTCCCTTGTTGAACCGTCGCAACGGCGTCATGCCCCAAGTTAACCAGTGCATCTAACAGTTTATCTTTGTCCTCATCGGACGTACCCGCAGGGTATTTGGCGATTCGTGCAGGCAAGCCATAAATCTCTAAGAACTCAGCAAAATCACGCAACGAAAAGTTTTTAAACAGATACGGCCAGACGAGTACGCGGAATAATCCACTGGTGGCAATAAACCCACTGCGGGCATTGTGGCGATGAACCAGCCAACCAAACGGCCATAACTCCGAGCCGTTCATTTCATCGGTGTTGAGGCGAATTTCGTCGCGTTGCTCAGGTAAGGTACGGAACCAATAGTGGGGACGCAGGTGCAAGGCTTTGGGTAACCACGTGTTATCAAGGCGATCCCATTCCAATTCTTGGCAACTAAACCCATGCCCCACCGCTTCCATCCCATTGAGGATAATGTCTTCAATTTCAGGCATCGCATCAAACCAGGCTTGCACGTTCGCGGTCATGTCTAGCTCGGCTTTGGTGGCATTTTTCGGTGGCTCAATCGACCAATCCAGCGTTAATAACGCATTCTTGCGCTTTTCCATTTCGGCAAAGATATGGCCGTCACGCTCGACCATATCCCCAAAGAGGCAGGCCTGCGCACTCAAGTCACCGCGTTCAGCCGCTTGTAAGATACGCGGAAGCTTACGGATAGTGAGTCCGCGTGAGGGATGATCAGGATAAATGCGACTCATCCGTGCTAATTTTACGGTTTGTGACGTTTTTAAAACTTCATGTTGTAACGGGTTTCCGTGTATATCCACAATTTTTGACATAATAAATTCCTACCAAGCACCCGACCCAAAGCGTCGACCTTCAGGTCGGCGGGGGCGAGTTTGAATATCGGTATTACCTGCACGAGAAACCGCCAAAGACCAAAGCATGTGCAAGGCATCAGGACCATCATCATGGTCAGCCTTGGGAAAGTGACGCAGTTGGTCAATCAGCGTGTGTTGTGTTGCGTGTAAACGAATAAGCCCATTGACCATATGAGGTTGTAATGACTCAATGCGCAGGGCTTTATCACTGTTTGGAATGACAGGGATAGCAGGAACGGGTATTCCTAACATCGCAGAACGCTTCACTAATTCGGTACGTAAAAACTCCTGGAAGGCGATGGATTCAAACGCCCACGTTAAACAGCCGTATTCGCGCTGATAGTCAATCACATCGGAGATAATGCGGTCAGGTAAACGACGTTTAATATCTGCCTCAACCACATCAAGGATACCTGTCATGCGATTGAATCCGCCCACGAGCAAGGCTGACGGGTCGCGCGTTTTATTCTGCTTACCGAGGCTTGGGTCACACGCACCGTAAAAAATCCAATCGGAGAGATGGTTAGACCAAAAGGTAATGCAACTGGCAAAAATCGCATCTTCACCGCTCACGGGGTCATTTTGGTATTCGGAGTCAAACGTATCATGACCATCACGCGCACGAATTTTCATGAGGGTTAACAGTGGACGTGCCGCCCAAGAGACTATCGAACCTTCTAACATTAGAGGTTCATTCTCATGGTAGAAGCGCTCGGCCTCATCAATTTGTTTATTGTGGATCAAGGTTTCCCATTCATCCCACAACTTCATATTGGTAGGCATTTGGAGAATGGCTTTAAACCGTGCCGTCCGCCACATGGCATTATTGAGGGTACGAGAGAGCACCGAGTCATAGTGCAAGATAGTCCCGATGTAAACAATGTCGGTTTTGCCGCCTGCTTCACCGAGTGGCATCACCGTCTTTTTTAACCAGTTATGTAGCTTCTCGCGCTGCTCAGGGTTACGTACCATCTCATCGTTTTCGATGTCATCGAGCACCACTAAATCAGGGCGATATGGGCCATGTCGCAACCCCCGCAATTTTTTACCGCTACCCGCAACCGTCACTTTGATATTATTGCGTGTGACGATAGTCCCCATCTGCCAAGTACGCCCTTGACCGCAAATATCAGGGTAATCATTTTTCAGTCGTGGGTTATATTCCAGTTCGGCCTTAATGGCTTCGAGCATAGGATACGCTTGGTCGATACTGTCCATAATGATGACAGGGTATTTTTTCAACTCGCGAATAATGCACCACAGCGTGAAGAGTTGACTCACCAGCGTAGATTTAGCCTCACCGCGTGGGGCGGCGATGGCGTCACTTTCGGCATCTGAACTGGCCACAATCGCAGGTAAACGACTAAAAAGATAATCATGCAACTGACTGCGGGAGTGGTGGCGCACATAATGCGGGAAATAGGTTTCCACAAAGAAGCTGTAGCCGTTCTCAGCATCCGCCACTTGTGCTCGTCGAGCTTCAGCCGCCTCGGGGTCAGCATCAAAGCCTAAGCACTCCGCCTCAATGGTTTGGCGCAGTTCGTTGATGTAGTCCTGTAACGAAGCTTTAAACGCTTTTAAGGAAACCTTTTTAGCCACAGCAAACCTCTATGAAAATAAGGTTCCCTTTGGTAACGTTTAAGTGCAATTAATTCATTACAAAGGGAACACAATGGAAAACCAACTAACAACAGATCAAAAAATTGCCATCGCTAATATGGCAAAAGAGTTAATTATATCTATGCAAAATAACAACCTATCAGCCAGTCATGTTTTTTTGTCTGATGACCCCAAACTCAGAGGAAATTTCATTGTTCCAATGTTTGATTATTTATTCGAACACATTTCTAACAAAATTAAAGAGTCATGATTTTTGTTTAAAACATAACTCAGTGTGATATTTACCACTTAATACCAGTGATGCCGTGAGAAGCAATTCGGGCATCACTGTAGAATCACAGGCATCATCACCGTATTTTTCCCGCAAATAAGCGACCAAATCAGCAACAAACTCCATCCGCATTTCAGTTTTATTCGGCGAGAACAAATCTTTTTTGGGATTCTTATCCATACGCACGCTCCAATTCTTCGGCAAAAGCTTCTAAAATTTCCACAAACACCACGTTGTGTTGTGGGTACTTATCACTGATAAACTGCCCGAACCGTTGGATCACATCGATGGCCGTGGCCAATTTATCCGTTTCAGGCAGTATTTTTTTACTGGCGGACGTGGCTTTATTAAAAGCATCTGCAAGGCTTGCCAGTAGCTCTACACGCTTCTCGGCAGGAATATCAGGGTTTGTATTGATTTGCTCTGTCACGGCTTGACACTGTACAACAAGGCTCATCAATACCGCACGACCTGCATCTTCAACGCCGCCACCTGCTAACATGTGCGCGGCACGCATTTTGTCCCAATCGTCATTTTTATCTTGGGCTTCCTTCTTCCAGCGCCGTGCGGTCACAAAGGCCACGCCAATTTGACTCGCTGCCACTTCCAGAGAAAGCTGGCTAAAAATGTAGGCGCGCCGTAACTTATCGCGTGTCTCTTGCGGATACGCCATAATTACAAGCCCATTTTCGCGCGGATTAAAATCACCGCCGTACTGACCACACAAGCGGTGACACCACCTGAAATAGCGCCTGCCACGTAACCACGGCGAATAGCCCCGTTGGTTGCCTCTTCACGAATGAGGTCAATTTGCTCATCCATGTTTTCCATTTGACGCTCAATTCGATGTTCAATCCGATTTAACTGGCTGTTAATCGACAGTAAAACGTCTTTTTTACGTCCTTTTTGTGGGCGTTTCTTCATCTTAAACTCCTTGTTGATGGTGGCTTGATTGCCTCATGGGTATCGTGATAACGGCAAACAAGGCCGTCTAAATAAGTGGGTCGATTACTGAGGGCTTGCGCGCGGTCACAGGTACTGACAACACGTAACCAAAACCCTGTACTCAGGAAAATAACCAAGTACACCAGGATAGCGACAGCGACTAACACGGGCATACTGCGTCGTAATAAAAGTGTCATCTTCATGGCGTGACCTCTCTGCGGCACTCTTTAACAACGTCTTTTACATAACCTTGTAAGTAGTCGAGCTTGTCCTGATCTCGTTTGATATCGGCTCGGATATCTTCAACAAGGAGTCCAGCTTCAACAGAGAATTGGATTTCGGCTCCATCGCCCACGGCGCGGGCGCTGGAATGGTGGCTTGCGGTGAGCTGACAGGTTGCAAGGTCGGCGCGGGCGAACTGCAACCGACGACGGCCAGTAGACAAATCATCACGCAAGGCTTGAGATTGGGCTTTTTCACGTGCTAGCTCCTGTGTGTAATACGTATCTAATCGGGCTTTTTCGCGCTGGGCGTCTTCCATACGCAGTATGGCTTGATGTGTTGCGGCGGATGCCTCATCCGAGATAGCCTTTAACTGGCTGGCATACGTCGCTTGGTTAGCCTGAATAATGGTGTTGTAGTGATAACGCGCCAGCATGACACCCGCAAATGCACCCGCCGCAAATAACAACCACGCCCCTACAATGAGTGCAATTTTCAATGAGCGGGTTAATGTGTTTTCTGCGATTGAGTTCATGGTGTTGTCCCTGCGATATTCACCTGCATTAACTCCCAACACAACAGTTCAGCCTCTTGGTTACGGCGGATAACTTGGCCGTAGCAACCTCTAGGCTGACCTTGAGTTTTACGGCAGTCTTTTCCACCATCAAATACCCAACGGGGGATCTCTTTACAGGCACCCTCGATGTCACCTGCTTGTAATTTGCGGTAGAACGTGGATGAAAAGCATTTACCCGCACCAATGTTATAAGGACAAAATGAAGCGATACCCGCGATTTGAGGGGGTGTGAGTGACACAGGAACATGTTTTTTCACCCAGGCAATGGCTTTATCACGCTCAATAGCATTTAAGCGTTCGCATTGTGCCTCAGTGAGCTTTTCACGAGGTTTTACGGGACGGCCATCGATACGGGTGACGCCTTGGCACACTGTCCAAATTCCGCCTGCATCTTGATAAGCGGTGGTGAAGTTACCTTCTTTTTCTTTGATAAACTGGTCAAATATCTGGCTTTCACTGGCACCACCCACAATCAATGCAACAACGGCGGCAGTTAGATAACGCTGTTTCATGTCCATGTTATAATTCCTTGGGGAACTTGGTGGAGACTGAAATAACCTTGCTGGCGACTTCATCGGGCTTATCAGCGTTAGCCAGGTATTTTTCCATCAGACGGGTTTGCTTAGCTTTGTAATAGGCAGATATAACAAGGTTCGCAATACCTAATAAAATACTGACGGCCACACCGATGATTGCCGCCCACTCATACAGTGATAAGCCACTAAAAAACAATCCCAATCCAGCAAACCAATATGATGACTGCGTGCTAAATTGAGCTATTTTTTCATCCATGCATCTGTCCTTTTCAAGGAAAGAGATCGGGTTCATGGCAACCTCCTCACGCTCACATAACAGCCTCCCAAAAACCGAGGGAAATGGACGAAAAACCCAATCAAAAATAAGAGAGTTTGAGTATAAGGAGATGGGGAAATAGAGAGTGTTTGAAGGGGTTCAGCAGTTAGCTACCAAACCCGAAAGGGGGTTTTTAGTGTGTCATAAATCACACGCGAATATCAATCAAATAAACGGTCTTGTGCGGCTTCTTCTGCATCAAGGTCACGCAATAGCTTCCACCCAATGCGATCACTAAAACCGTATTTAGGGCATAACAATGCCATGGCTTGACGGCGTGAACGGCCTTGCTCGCCCAACGTTAGCAACTCTTTGATAAAGCGTTGGTTGCGGATTTGGCGAAAAGCTTCTTCGCACCGTGGAATATAAAACGCCGTTTTACCAATGTAATGCAAGAGCTGCTTGCATTCGTCTTCGCTTAACACTTCGCGCAATAGGCGATGTACGCCCCCTGTGCGCTCTGCGGCCTCGCCGCTGACACCTGCGAGTGTGACACCACCAAAACGGCTAATGAGTCGTGATGTGGCGTTATAACCAATAACATCAATAAGCTGTTTAGCTGAATCTGGTAAGAGCGTTTCGAGCCGTGCAAGTTCGGCTTCGTCAATCGTAGTTTGCATGTTACCCCCTAAAATGAAAACACCCTCCAAAAGGAAGGTGTTCAGTATTTCATTTTTCTTGGGGTTTCGCGTGTTGAAGGGGTTCAGTGGTTAAATATCATCTATAATGGAGTCTTTAGTGATCTTTGATAGTAATTCATCATATTTAGGGGATGTATAAATTAAAAGAGCACTTTCTTTTCCAGTTGACATGTTTTTTTGTACGCGTAATACCACTGTATCATTATCAAATTTGACAAAAACAGGCTCACCCGTACTGTCCGCTCTTTTTATTTTTTCTGGTGTGTCGCTTGATGATGGTTTTCCATATTTTTCTATTAATCCATTTAAAACTGAAACATAGTTATCATCAATGTTTATAGCAAAACGCTGAAACTTACCATTAATAAAAAAAGCCATTGCTATGGTGTTTTTACCTCCAAACTGAAAGTCAAAACAACCATAGTTTGTTAATCCTGCAACTTTATTAGTATCAGGAAATTCTTTTAGTGAACAAACATTAGCGTTCACCACATCCTTTATCGATGACCCAAATTTAATATTTTTATATCCATCAACAGCATTTGCATTAGCTACAAAAATAGATAATAAAGCGCCTAATAATATTTTTTTCATTTTATCCTCAAAATAAACTATTTTGCTTAAGGATAGCAGATTGTTTATAACGTGATAATAAGTCCCACGCATGGCGATCACTAAAACCGTATTTAGGGCACAGTTTTATAACGGCTTTAACCCCCGATAAACCGCCCTTTAAAAGGGCGTTATATTCACTGATAAATCGTTGATTACGCCATTCGCGCATGGCGGCTGAAGCATTAGGGATATAAATTTCAGTACCACAAAAATGAGATTGAAGCGTGACTGAATTATGCTCACCAATAACATGTAATAGTTGCTTAAAGCGTTCTGTATCCGTTGTCTTGGTGAAAACAAACGTTGTCCCGCCAAAGACTTCGATTAGCTTTAATGTGTCTGAATACCCAATTAACCCCGCAATATGCCGTAATGTTTCAGGGAGTAAATGCTCAACGGCTTGGAGATCCATTTTTCGCCCTCCGTTTTGCATCAATAATTAATGCTTTCATTAAGTTAGATAATTCATCAAACGTTAACCATTCTATTTTTTCACGATTAAACATATGCTTACCCATTGATTCTGCATACTCCCAAGGTCTTCCAGAATCAGAAAGTAACGCCTCGATTTTACTTAAAATAGCTTCCCTTGTTGCAGGAACACTCGGGCGTCGCCCGTATTTACGCTTACTTTTGCGCGGATAACCTTGGTCATGAAGATAGTCACGGACTTGGCTTAACTCGTCTAGCGTTAATTTTTTAGCGGAATTTTTACCCGTCATACGAACCAGAATACTGCGATAGGTTTCATCATCTAATTTAAGGTACTGTTGAGCCGCCTTGATAATACCAATTAATATCTTTGCATTAGGGGATGTCATTAATCTGTCTCCTCTAAGTTTGCGTGACCTGTCACGTTGGTTAAGTTGAGCTGACGGGCATCTCGGGTTAACCAGCAATTAGATTGACCGATAAATAACCCTTTGCAATGGTTAGGCATTTGCTCTTTACAATGCGGACAAATGCCTAACTTGGCTTGCTGACGCTTGAGGTACTCAAGGTTGCACAGCAAGAGCAATGACACCAATTCGTTACGGTCATAAGGTTCACGACCAGGGGTACGATTTACGCAAAGATAATCAAGCGCATCCTTTTCTAAATCAGTAAATGTAAACTCCATGCGGTGCAAACCATCTTTGCGCTGATTGGCACGCTGGCGACGCTTACGCGCCGCTGCTTGTGAAGGTGCCTTTAAATTAGTCATAGTAAGTCACCCTCATTATCTACCTTCAAAGTTAACTCTTTAACACGCTTAAACTGACGAATGAGCACCGACGCCTTGCTAAACCAAGGTTCATACCATGTAAACTTGTCATGAAGATTTGGGATCTCTTTTTTTGCACGACGTTTACCCCATATTTTTTCTAACTTTTTCACTTTTGTAGGGCTATAAAGTGATTTTTGACGCTTAGTCCAAAATAACTCGACCAATGGATTAAAATCTTCGCCATTAATCCGCCCCCATCCAGTATAGATTTGGCTATCCAGATAGACTGCTAATACTGTTTTGCCTTCTCCAGAACTAACACGTCTTACACTCACTTCAGTGTCTTTATACTGAAAGTCGACTGATGCGAAATAACCCTTTAGATCTCCTTCAATTTTTTCCCATTGTTCCTTACTGATGCTCATGATGACACTCCTTTTTGTAATGAGTACAAGTTGAAGAACAACCACCACGCATCCAGTCATTACAACTATTGCACAAACATGAGCTAACAATAGGGCGACGCAACCTAGCAGCAAAAGAGCGACAGCGATTAATTTCATCGTGTATCATTTCAGTAATCGTGCCAATATAATGACACTCTTCAAGAGCAGATATAGCGTCTTGTAATGAGTCTGCCAACTTATCAACGCCTTGCGCCTGTATTTCGCGCAAAATTTCATTATCATCACCTACTTGTGTATAAAGCGGCACACAGAACTCCGCATTTGCAATAGGGGAAATTTGAATTGATTCAGTTAGCAACTCATCACGACGTATATAAAACACAGGCTTACGGCTTAAAGTGAATGTTAATGAGTTTGGTAAAGTATTATTCATGGTTACCATCCTTATCAGCATCAAATGCAGAACAAATATGGGCTGCGGCAGTAGTGACTACGGCAAGCTGTTCTTGGCTTATTTTCAGCTCAGGCACTTGCTTGGCTAATTCGTTCAAAATGGCAGCAACCACTTTAATTTGTTGAATTTTAACTTTAGGCATAAATACCTCGTTATCTTGATTTTGGCGTAAGCCAGCCCCTGCGGGTTTACGCCATTATTAAAAGGTTAAGTTTTTTAGTGGGTTACATTATTTAGCAGTTTAAAGTGTCAATATCGATGTAATAAGGTTCAATATCAATTTCTACAATGGTTCTTTCGCCTTCATCTTTAGCTCTACCTAATGTTCTCACTGTAGGGCCTCCACGCAAAAAACGACTACGTTGATAAATGAAGGTATGACCAACAAGGTATTTTTCATTAAATTGTTTGGCTGTTAGTTTGGACACGACGACCTCCAGACGATTTGAGACAGTAATCAGCACGACATTCCGCCCATCTGCGATTAACTTCTTTACGTGCTAGGCGCACAGCATCGACCCAATTTTTATGTGCTTCAGCAAATAATTCTTTACGTTCTGCAATAGCTGCACTTGTTGCATAATGAATAAATGACATATCACACTCCCGCAATATCAAGTGAAATAGGGACATACTGATCACTATCACCAACGCGCTCATAAATACGGACATACTGGCGGCTACCAACAACTTGAATAGCTTCCCCAATCGCCTCCATAGCGTTAATCCAGCGCGTATCTTTAATATCTAAGCGGCGTAATGAAAGCACAGCACCTGTATTAATATTACCTTCTTTATCAACGGCAAAGGCTTGGTCAATAATGGAATGGATTTCTGGTTTTGCACCTTGCACCCAATCCTTTAAGCATTCATCTATCAACGCTTTAGCTGCTTGTAAACGCTCATCAAAGGCAATACGGTCTTGTATCGCGCGTTGGATTTTGTAACGACCATCGAATGAATACAGTGTGACATTGCCTTTTTTACCCCCTACATTAACGCCGAATTGTTCTGCTGACAGTGCGATGAATGCCTCAATATCACCGAAAGCAGCAATTTTAAATTGACGTAATAACTCACTGATTTGTTGAGCTTGAGTGACTAATTCACCAACTAATGCGTCACGTTGCATATCGATGGGTTTAATTAAATCAATAGGGGTTAAAATGCCTTTCGCATCGCGCCAGTAGTTCTCGATTACTTCATGTTGTGTAAATTGTTTTGGATTAGTGTGCATTGCTTTTCCCCTTATTTGTTAGTTTCATTGCTTCGATTGCTTTTTTGATACCAAGAGACATTCTTTTTGCAATGTCGATTTCATTGTCTGTTGCGCCATGCCCTGTATGGCTACCGATAATTTCATAATCCATTGTGCCATTGTTATTCTCTGTAATATTGATTGTAATTCGTACAGCCATAATCCCTCCTAATGTATTGATTCAGACCAAAAAACACGGCATTGACCGAACTTAAAAATGCCGCATTTGACACCTGATACATAAACGTAACTTGCTTTTCCGTGGTGAATCAACGATTCACAGTATTCATGACGCGCGACCTGAATAAGTGTCTTACCATCCCGAATTGAGGTATCAAGAACGGTAAGACCTAAATCCGTTAACTCTTTAGAAGCCAAGTCAGCACTCATAAACTTTGAGATAACGGACTGATTTTCTGCTGTAATTGTGATATCCACATTGCACCTCATTATTTTTCAACGGATTGAAGCTTTTCAATTTCGGTTTTAGCTTCGGTAAATAAATCAATTAATTCATCCAAATGTGAAACGTGAAAACTGGTTCGCTCTTCAGCTGTGCAACTTGCTTGCCCTCTAAAGTGGCTAATGCTGCTTATTGCACTGTCTAACCTTTGAGTAATAGATTTAGTCATGTAGCCACCTAATTAATCAACATTTCCGAGAACTCATGAACCATTTGAACATCAATAGGTTGACCACTAATTTGGCTACCATTAGATATACCGCGTAAGAACTTAAACAAACGGCGAGCATTACCTTTACACGCTTTATAAAGGGCATTTAATACTTCTGGTTCAGACGCTTCCGGTAACATGGTTGTGATCATGTTGGTGATATCATCTTCGGGTAATGATTCCCCCATGCGTAAAGCAAAGCCCACACGGCTATATAATTGCTTATACTCTCCACGCTTACCTTTTAAGTTAAGGATCAAGCGAGGCATACCTGCGAGCACAATACCAACCCCTGATTTATCATGGATACGGCGCAAGGTTTCTAAAGCGCGGTAAGGCAAGTTTTCAGCTTCATCGACTAAGATAATGCGCCCCGAATCGCGCAGGTTTTGTATAATGGATTCGCTCAGCTCGTGCATGTTGCCACGCTTACTTAAACCTAATTTGTTGCACAGCTCTTCCAAAACAACGCGAGCGGTATAACCCGGGTCAGCTTCGATAAGCACTGCATTTAAATTTTCTTTGGCATACTGGCGAATAATCATGGTTTTACCCATACCTGCATCACCATAGATAACGTTAATATCACTATCCATGTGTGCCATACGGATAACATCACGCCCTTTACGTGCCATTAACGTATCAACATAGACAGGCTTAATACGACGTGATTTATCACGCTCTTGTTCACGAGATAGGAACTGACGGACTTTTTCCTCTACCGCATTAACATCGCCGTTATACTTATTTTGCAAAAACTGATTAATTACTGCCGTACTGACTCCTATACCGCGAACCGCTTGAGCTTGTGACCAGCCTTTGTTATTCATCATCGTGGTAAGTTCATTAACGATAGACATCGTAAACCTCCGTTATTGGTTACCTGCTTTCGCAGATAAGTATTCATATTCAGATTGTAAAAACGTAATCGGTTTTCTTGGTGTCGTGATAGGTTCATCCGCAGGAATAAAGCCACCAAAATCAGGCGTAGGCTTAGTGTCAATTAGTGGGCGAGCCTCAGCCTCAATCTCACGTATCTTGTCTTCTACACGAGTCATACGGCGTTTACGACGGTCTTCAATGGCTTTATCCATTTGTGTAGTTGGTACTGCGGCCACTTTGTTACCGTTCCATATTGCAGTGCAGACATAGGTTCCATCCAGTTTGCGAATAATGACTTCTTTCGCATCATGAATGTCATAAGCCACACGAACTTCGTCACCATCAACGAGGATCAAGTCTTCGGCAAAATACTCGTTGTTATTAAACTCAATCCAACCGCGCTGTGCCTTTCTAATGACTTCAGGCATAAACATCTCGCGTAATTCAATTTCAGTGAGATATTCGATTTCATCGCCTTCAGCAGCTAACACTTCTTCGCGGTAAGCCGCAGGGGTTAAATGGCGACCATTACGCTTAGGTAATTCACTATGCTGATGCTCATAGTTGTAACGCTGTACTTCGACCTCAATTGCATCAAGTAACTGCTGCCAACTTGGAAGCTTAGCTAATGCACCTTTTTGCACTGGATTAAGTTCTTTATTGCTCTCGATAGCTTTTACAGCAGACTCAATACGACGGCTGGTAATACGCACATGTTCTCTATCTGCACCTAATCCATTGTAAGTTTGAAACTGCTGAGCAACTCGACGGGGGATGACCGCATTGAGACGCTCAATAATCCCACGTGCTTGTGGGTTACCAGGAATACCCGTCATATGCTTAATACCTAAGCGTGGGAAAATACCCGTGATATCAGCATCTAATGTTTTATTTTTCTCACCACCACCATTATCTGAATAGGTAAACAATGGCTTGCCATGGTATTTCATGCCGTGGCGATAAGCCGATGCAACAGCGATCACGTTCTCTGATAAGTCCAAACTCCAACCCACAAGAAAGCGTGTCCGACCATCTAAAACCAACGTTAATTCAGGTGTAAATGGGCGTCCGTGAATAGGGTGAGCTACTTTCATATTCATGGACTTACCATCTGATATCCAACAACCATTTACTGGCATCTGTGACCAGTCACGCTTTTGATAAGTTTCTAATGCGCGAGCTGCCGAACCTGTCACGCGTCCTCGTGCTCGTTCGCGTTTTGGTAATTTATCCATGACGCGGCGAACAGCATAATAAGAGGGCATAACATCCAACATAGTAGGCTGGTCTGCATAGTGCTCCTGCCACTCTTCGGTGAATGTGCGGTACGCTGCCATCAAAGATGGACCATTCACATTACGATGATGTGATAAGAACATCGGTAGCCATGAGACCTGCTCAGGACGTGTCTCTTTATGGTGACCGGGTGCCAGTAACGCCAATCGCTCATCACCATTATTGGTGCTTTGATACAACGTGACCCATTCCTGTAAAGAGCGGACACTGACACCTCTGCGGGTTGTCCCTTTACGCGCATTCGCATTATCCGCAGCTTGCTGTAACGTCTGAGGCAAAACACCTTTTCTGGACTGTTCAGAGATACGTGTCACCGCCCCAATGCGTGTATCGCCTGCATAAATCAAAGAAAGCACTTCTAAAGCTAATGTCGCTCTCGCGTCAGCAATGCTTTTTTGATCTGCTGTTAACGATGAAACCTCACGCTCTAACAATGCAGGGCACTGGCGCATTAAAGCCAACTCATCAACGGGTTTAACACTGGTATTTGATACCGTTTTTTCGAGTGCGTTATCCGTTTTTTTCTGCTCAAGAACTGCATTAAAATGACGTTGTTTGATAACTTCCTGCGCCGCCTCTGGCAAGCAATCAATGTGGTATTCGAAAGCCTTTGTGCCTTCTCTTTTACGAACAAACTCAGGGTGTTTACCTGTGCGCTTTTTCAGTGCCAGGCGTATACCCTGAACTGTTCCTGGCAATTCAGGTAATCCAATCAATTCATTCGCAGTTAGGTACATAATGGTTCACTCTATTGTTATAACGACTAGGCCAAATATCTTGAGGTAAAACACCAAGAGCATCAGCGATAATTCGTTCACCTTTTGGATAAGAACGCGCCAGTGCATTCTTGAGTGTGTCAGGCCTTAAACCTGCTCGCGTTGACAAGTCTCTCATCGTTAACCCTTCCTTATGGAGAGCGGCAACAATATCGATACGATGCCAATCTGAATAACTCACTTCATTTCTATCCATATTTCGTTTACCCTTAAAAATTACCCTCGCGGATAATCCGCTAGGGTTATCTGTACGGATATAGTATTGATCCAAATTAGGACCATGCAAAGAAATAAAATGACTTTCTTTTCCTAATTAGGCTAATCAATGCTTTTAATTTGAAATATCATTTAAAAATCAATTGAATAGGCAAGAAAGAAAATGAAAGGAAAAATAAGCGAAAGTGTTTCTTTAGCTAGTGATACAAAAGAAACACTAATAGACAGAATAAATAAACTAATCCAAGGTCGCAGTGTAAGGTCTGTCTCTGTCGCATGGGGATTACCATACTCAACACTAAATAACTATTTAAACAAAGGAACAGATCCATCATTTAAAGCTATTCAAACAATAGCGGAGGCTGAGCAGGTAAGTTTAGATTGGTTGGCATTTGGAGTGAATCAGTCTGAATTAGAATCACTAAGAGATAAGGAGCCACCCAAAGTTGATAGGCAACTAATGAAAAACTCTTGGGATATGGTATATGAATCATTGTCTACCGATGAAATTAGTGAGTTATTAAAAGCAATACATAGAAAAGGAATTGAAGGTATTTTAAAAACATCATTCGTAAGCGATGACTCAATAGAAAGTAGCATTGAACGCCTGCAAATACGGCCAACACTGAAGCAAGCAATCAAGCTGGCTCTTGCTGGTGATGAATCGATAGATAGAGAGATTTTGCACCGTATTGAAGAAAAGAAAAATACCAATTTATCTGGTGGGCTAAACCAGGATGCAAATCACAGTAAGGTAGGATAATTGGAAGACTTTTCAATTGTCCTTTAAATATCGTTTAAATGCTCCTAAAATATGATCATTATTATGCAAAATAGAATGCAAAAAAACATAAAATAAATCAATCTGTATTCTTTAGTGCAAAATCAATAATTTCTCGCCAAGTCAGTAATCTCAAGGCGTCCAGCCTATCTCAACTCCATTTCAAATAGTGCAAGATTGATCACCTCCCCACATTAAAAAGCCGACAAGTTTAGGTTTTCCTGTATGCAAGCGTTCAATAATAAACCAAGTAATTGCTGCAAATGCAGCCGCAATATCGGTAGTAATAAACGCCGAAACGGTTACGGTGTTGACTTGCAGTTCAGATCCAGCGTTAAAACCATACCAACCAAACCACAATAAAGCCGCGCCAAGTGCAATATAAGGAATATTATGAGTACCATCTGACTTAACGACTCTTTTTCCTACATATAACGCCGAAGCTATTGCAGCGAAGCCTGCTGTTGCGTGAACGACAATACCACCCGCAAAATCAACAACTCCCCATTTAGCAAAGATGCCATCTGGGCTCCAAACCATATGAACGAACGGTGCATAGACAAATAATGTCCATAAGGTTAAAAAGATGAGATAAGCAGGGAAATTAACTCTATTTGCGAAAGCTCCTGTAATCAAGGCTGGGGTAATAATCGCAAACATCATTTGATATCCAAAATGAACCAGTATTGGTAAGCCGCCATCATTACCGGTATACATCGTTTGAGGACTTATATTATTCAAGAATGCATAATAAAATGGGTCGCCAACAATCCCATTAATCGAGGGACCGAACGATAATGAATAACCAACCACGAACCAAATAATTGCCACCCACCCCATAGAAAAGAAACTCTGGGACATAATGGTAATAACACTTTTACGAGAGACTAATCCACCATAGAAAAAAGCAAGTCCAGGAGTCATTAGCATAACAAGACTTGTACAAAGCAGCATAAATGCTGTATTTGGGACATCCAATACTGCAAGTATATTATTCATTAATTAATACTCTCCAATGAATGTATTCATATTTAGAATATCGAAATAAGTAATAATTATTTCATATTTATAGCAGTTTAATAATTATTTATATATTTAAAGTGAAATTACTTAGTTGTCTATTTTCATAATATAACATTCAGTGAGATAATCAATAGAATTATTAACCATAACAAAAATAATGAGTTGTTCATTTTAACGTTTAAATTTTAATATAAGATAGTCAATAATAAATAGTATTAGTAGATTAAACTTTAACACTGACGAAGTGTTAAAGTTTAAATTAGCTATTTAAGACTAAACGTCGTCGAGGTTGAGAGTGGCGCATAGATAAAAATTTTAAACTGGCATACCAAGCAAACACAACGATTTGTTATTAAAGAAAAAACCATCAAAAGAACTCACAACAACCACAGTTTGTCGCTTTATGAAGATCAGCCGCCAAACCGATTACAAACGACAAGATACATCTAATAAAAAGAGAAGTCAGAAGATATTATTATCTGTTTAGTGAAATCTGGCACATTTATCATCCTCTATTAAGAGTTCGTCGTTGCACTTTACTTTCAAACAAAAACAATTAATTATTGGATATGAACGATTATTTTATTTATTTAGAAAATATCGATTATTAGTTCCAACTAAACGAAATTATCATATAACAACATTACGTCATCATTATTTTCATCTGCATCCAAATTTAATTAAGCCAGAATTTACTCCCACGCAACCAATACAATCTTGTGTCGCTTATATTACCTATTTATCGACTCATGAAGGCAATATTTATTTAAGTTTAATTACAGATGCTTATTCATAAAAAGTTTGGGATATCATTTAGATGACAACATGAAAATGAAGACGGTGAAGAAATCGTTGCTCTAAGCATTAAAAAAGACATTCAAAAATACCATCGTTCCATCATTACGATCGTTAAAATGAACAGCAGATTCAGTAGAAGATCTAAGCGGCCTCTTTGAGTTCATGATATTTTTTTCTAATGTTAAATAACCAACCTTTGAATGGCATTGATGCCCCCCATATGTACCACCTAAAGGGGGTAGTTTTCAATAGACGATAGTAGACGTTGGAATAATGGAATTTAGTTGGAATGCTTGATTGCTTGTTTTTATAACTTTAGGGGATTGAAAGACTTTGGAAGACGTTACTAGAAGTGAAGATGGCGGAGGAGAGAACCATACATAGCATTCATTTCATTGATATTAAATGATTATTTAAATTCTAACTTTATAGATACCCCCAAATGTACCCCCTAATATTTTTGTCATGCCTGTTTTGAGGTGATTTTTAATCTCAATGTTAGCCCTACACTTTCCAGTAACATCATTGCATAAATATCATCAATGGCAACTTCATTGCAGATAATGAAACACCAACCAGAAATAACCCTCCCCGTGTTTTTCACGACTCCGTTTCAAACGGAACTGTAAAATTAACACTTGTGAGATTTAAATGACGGCAGTGATTATTTGCGCACCTCAATATGGGTTATACAAAATAGAATAGGTAGGCTGGTGGACCTATTCGAACTGCCCCGATATTTTCGGGTTAGTTAAACTGGTCATCTTAAAGAGGGTCAGTTAAAGGTAGGCAACTAATTGTAGGTTAGTTTAAAGAGGAGAAATGTCCTCTTTAGGTTTCCTGATTTCAAATCGGCTTATAGATACTAACATTTACTAACAGGTAACTATCTGCGCCCCTGTTAGCTGATAACCATTAAACCATTCATAGCGACCTGTAGCAGTTACTTTGTTTCCTTTCTGGCAGGTCATAAGCTCCAGCGCGTTAATATCGAATGCCACTATCTTTAATGGGTACGGGCTACGTTTGTCACTCTCCGCCTGAATGGTCATCGTGGCCATAATTTTACCTGTGGCTGTTTTCACTCGCTCAGGGGCTTTTATTACCGTTCCTGATGTGGTGATCCTGATTGATTTTGCTTTTCTCATTTCTGGTTTATTCATCTTGATACCATCACAATATAAGCCATTGGTTAAAACAAAATGCTGATAGGACTCTGGAAGATTGGGTAATAATTCCAATTTCTAGGGGTGATCTAAATGTTAATTTAACCATGATGATACGGGATTATCCCGTATGTAACTATAAGTTATTGATTATACTTAATTCCATTAAATCGACGGAATCAAAATACAACTGACCGCCTGAAACCTTGTAGTAACCTTAGTGTTAGTTTCTATTTCCTAAAGTGCGTTTTCACTGGAAACCATTGTGGAAACCTCACCGTAACCTCACCGTAACCTCACCGTTATCGGCTTAATCCTCCCCGTAACATCCCCGTTTAATCTTGCCGTAATCTTGCCGTTCAATCACATTATACGGACCGTAATAGGACCGTTATTTTAGCTTTGGTTATTTATGTTCAGAGTAGATAACTTATTGATTTACTAGGTAACGCATATTTGCGTCACGGTAACTTATTAGCATCTACAGATTACAACAAAATATCATTTAATGAATATGGGCGACTAATCACCCATATTGCCAATCAGGTATCAAGCAAACCTATTTATTTTTACTTTTATTCCAAATTATAAAATGAATGATTCCTAAACCACCGTGACCATAAATATAAATCTCAATTAAAATTGTGAGTGATTTATGAATACTTCTAGCCTCTAAAGCAAATGGAGACTGCTGTAACCATAGAATAAACCATGCAATACCAGACAAAATAACAATTGATAAAGCACCTAACCCTAGCCCTTGAACTGTCGCGGCAAGCCCTTTAGGTGAGCTGTCTGGTAGCTTTTTTGCTAAAAGAGAATTTATATCTTCTTTGATTTGCTTAAAGTCACCCCAGAGATAGGGATAAAAATATCTAAACCCTCGCTGGTTAAAACATAACACGACTAAAAAAAACGTTAAGAAAAAAAGCACAAAGCCTGAAACGATATGAATCCAAGTGAATAAATAAGTCTCGTCAAAAAACGGAATAACTACTGACTTAGTACCCGTCATCCAATTACTAACAATGATTTGCGATATCACTAAAAGTAGAATTAACACATGTAAAATTCTTATTTTTTTAGTCTGATAAAGCCCAAAAAAATCCCAAATCGATTTTAATATGCTCACAATGCTTCACCTTTTTTATAATATTTCTCACAGACACAATTTAATAGCTTATAACACTCTTGTTTATGGCTTTAAGTCCTAAGCGTAGAATATTTTATATGAAATATAGTTCACATCTACCAATTAATTACGACCATCCTTTTAAGATGATTACATTTATCGTTATGAGATGTTTTTATTATCAGTATGAAATTAATATTCAGAGGACAAAATTGTCCTGTGGGTATCGCAATGCTTATTTGCATTGTGGTTACTTTTGGTGGTTACCAAAGTGGTTACTTTTATCTCATGGCCATGATTAGAATATTGCCAGCCAGTGACGATCCTCCAATTTCAGAGCCTCATGACTCCTTAATCTCAAGGAGTCCTATTTAACCGCCTTAAGTGCCCTTGATTCCAAGGCAATCTATAGCCTGTATACCGTCGCACTTTTTAGTGCTTCGCTTAATATTTGACCATTGCGATTATCTTCGCATCAACGTTTTGGTGCTGGCTTAGTCCATTGGTAGGTTGGTGCTGTCATTCTCCGTCTGTGACGTTCTTTAGCCTGCATAGTCTGTGCTACACCTGTTCTAATCGCTAACCTATCGCGCCCATTAAGTGATTGCCCTTGCTGGTGGGCTAACTCCATCATAACGGCTTCTATTGCTTCACGTTGTAACATGGCTATACCTCAAAAGGTGTTGTGGTTATCGCTATACCTTGATTGTGCTAAATTGGAACAATCAAAGCCCATCATTCCACTAGCATAAAACATGCTGTTTTGCTGCGTACCATTCTGCGTACTTTTACACAACATTATGATTTTATTTGATTATAGCGAAATGCGAGAATTAAACGCATACCTACTGCGTACCTATTTGATTTTGGACGGGGCTTATAAATTTCTTTGGCGTGATGACAAGTTTTGACAAGTTTTCGACCACAACAATTAACAACATTTACTTTGTTCTCATGTCAGGTTTTGTCAGGTTCCCATGTCTGGTTTTGTCTGGTTCTGATGTCAACAATTGTCAACATTCAGCGGATAGAGTATCCAGTAAAATATAGCCTTTTCGGTGGATACCAAAACGAATACCTTACAATCACTATAGCAACACCATAGTACCACCGTGGTTTATTTAAGTACCATTTCGGTACGTTATTACCGTGATTCCTTTTGACATCAAAATAGCTACACCGTGATTTTCGAGTGGTTAGCTGTACTGGCTAATATTTAGCTACTTTGGCTAAAGGCACTAATTTGTAGTTTTTATATGAGAGCTTCATTTCAAGCCGTCCTCAGTACCAAGGGTAGCATTTCAACTGTCACCCTTTCCGACTATGGCCATAATCACAATCCTTAACCCTCCTCAATTTTGAGGGCACTGTTTTTATTGATAAATACAGGCTCAAAAATGAGCCGATTGATTCTATTGGTAAAATTAGACTGTGCTCAAATTTGAGCTTTGCCATGTATTCACTCAGTTACAAGGCGCAATAATACGCTTTGCTTGTTTTACAGTAAGTTACCCTGACTTTGTTATATTAAGTTATACAATTACTCGTTAAATCCACCAGCAATTTTATATTTTCTAATCTGTATAACAGTGTTATACGCTGATATAATAAGCACTCACTGAGCTAATAACGGACTATTACCATGAGTAAATCTAATCTTATTGCCTTTCGCCTACCTGCTGAACTTCAAGCCCTGTTTAATGACGCTGTATCGAACTCTGGTACTGATAAAACAGCGTGGATAGTCTCAGCTATCAAAGAGAAATTAAACCGACCAGACAGTAATCCTGACGCTCGTATGTTATCGCTGGTGGAACGCCTAGAATCGTCTGTGGCGTCTTTAATTGCTGGAAAGGCAGATATCCCACCGTATACCTATAATGAGTCTGCTGTCGTTTCTGTGGTTAATTTGGTGCTATCAGAGGGCATAGATAACGGACGTATTATCGCTGAACGAATTAATGAGGCAGGCTATCAAACGAAAGGCGGTAAAGCATGGGATAAGGATATTTATTCAGCGTGGAAGCGTCACAAAGATATTGCTGGGAAGCTAAATTAAATAAGGTATCAACGGGCGGTTTTAGTAAACCAACTCGCCCGTTTAACATAAAGGGATTATGAGAACTCATTTAAGGTGAATAATGATTAATATTAATAAATATGGTTTTGAGCGAGTATTAAAAGCTCAAAGAATACGACAAGTAGCAATTGAAGGTATTAGCGATCTAAACAGCAGGATTGCTAGAGAAGCTGCTTGGGATGCTTTTTTAAGTGACCAATTAGATTTGAATTCAAGCAGAGATGTTATGAAAGCCGTTGCCAGAGTTAAATTTGTTGAGGCTGAGAGGGTTCATCCCGATCTTGAACTTGATATGGATTGGTTTGTTTTTTATTTTTGTGATGAAGTAGTTAAGATTATTACTTCAATTACAAAAAAAACAGCCCGATGGTTTTTTCTCAGTCTGTTTTTATTCATCGCATTAATTGGCATTACAATTTTAAGCAAATAATCGTCTAATTCCAGAATGTGGTGCTAATTAGAAAGGAGTGAAAGGTATCGTATGACTATTTTTCACTCTGTCAATAATAACCTCACCACACCTTAAGCCATGCAACCACCTTACCAATCCTTATTATCTGTAATGTCATCAACATGGCAGCATTTACCCTTAAGAAACCTTAAGATTTGTTAAGATTTATGTATGAGGCTTCGAGTCGGTATTAACTGAAATACGTTATCAAATGTTATCATTTACCCGTAATAATCTTAGTATTTCTTAGGCTTTTGGCATTAGATAAACGTTAAGAATTGTTAAGATTTAATATCTATATTTGCCGCTAATTCAACCCTTTATTTATGGACTTCCTACGATGTCCGAAAACTAACCGCTAACGTGTCCGAAAACTCCCGTTCTACGATGTGTAAAAACTATCTAACTACCTTTGCTAACGTGCCAGAAAATCATCATTCCTAGCGTGTCACTAAATCGTCAAAGCTTATTTGATTTGGGATGGCTTATGGTTGGGCTAATTGTTCTTCTTCCTTATCCAATAGATTTTTTAATCCTGAGATATTGTTGTTATCGAATCCCATTGAATTAAACGGAATAACGCCCTGATGCTTTTCTAAGTGATCATTTACTGAGCTTAGCCATGTGGAATTACAACTTATTCTCTTAGTCAGGCTCCATATTAAAAATATGATACCCGCCATTCTTGATAGCTCAGGGCTTTGTGGAGATAAGCGAGAGGCGGCTAAGTCAATATTATCTAACACATCGATACTAATTTTTGAGTCTGAAAAATCGGTATTCCATAAACGCGCGTGGTGGGCGCACCTGTTTCTAACTGTATTAAGATGCTCTAATGCTGTTTTCAGCCCATCTCTTACATTTGCTGAGTTAGGCTTTAGAAAACCAAGCGATTTACAGATTTGATGCTTGTATTTATCTTCAAGCATTCCGTAGAAGCGAGACATTGTACCGAAATCCCAAATATCAACGATAGCCCATATAGGGATATCCCCATACTTGTCTAAATTCCATCGTATACAATCTTTATCACTGTTTCTCTCTATTAAAGAATCTAACTTTTCTAACCATGTATCATGTCGGTAGCGATGCCTGTATTGAATGATATTCTTATCTTTGTAGGCCGTAGGGGATACTTTACCTAGTTCGTAAGCTATTTTTGCCTTGAGATAAGTTTCAATTCGTTCGATGCCATAAAAAATAGAGCTTCTTAGTTTTACATCAAATAGATAGTGTGCGTATACCTTTGTAAAGGTTGTACCTGCAAGGAATGCTTCTTCGCGTCTAGCTTCATGGGGTGCTGCTGGTGGGATTAACTTTAACTTACGAAATGGATACCAATACCCAGATAGCCTGTAATATCCAATATTCATTATTTTCTTTACTGCTTGCTCGGGAGGTAAATCCTCAAAGCTCATTCCTCGTTTTTCTAGCTTTTTTATTTGGTCTAAATACGTTAGATGAGGTTTTAGAGGGTGCATGGCAGCATGGAAAGTTATCAGATAGTAGATAAAAGAAAGCCCCAAACGTATCGCAAACCAGATTTCTCCGTTCTGCGTAGAGGTTATGAGGGGCACTGTTGGAATCAATAATACTGAATATATTTATCTTGTCTAGGGAGCTAGTCATTATGAGTCTGTAAATGTTTGTCTGTTTTTTTAACGTAAACACAATATATATAGCTATAGCTAAGTCACTTACACATACATATAGCGGTTTAGCTATTTGTGCTATTTTCGTTTTTTAGTTTTTCAATGATTGCTTGTCTCACAAACTCCGCACGATTGCCCCTAGTTACTCTATCGGCTCTAATGTGAATATCCACCATATCAATCACTGACTGCTCACACGTCACGATTAGGCGCGTTGTTGGCACATCATTAAAATAACGGTTGGTTTTCTTTTTGATTGTTTTCTGCATATTTCCCCCTCGCGCGTACTGGTATCTAAATCATCAAAGTTAACGCTTCAATTCTTCCTGAATATACTTAGTTAAATTGGGTAATGTTTCCTCTACACCTTTTTTCAGGAACTCTTTTTTAGCCGTTGGGCGTTTAAACTTCTGCTTAACTTTCGGGTCATGCACATACGCGGCATAGCTGGCGGAATAACCAATACGACCTGTTACTCGTGTACCGTTAACGGTGACTGTGCGAAACTGGCTATTAATCAATACCGAGGTATCGATAGGCGTATAGACTGCGGCCTGTGCTCCAGCGTCGATAAGAAACCGCTGCATAGCTAAAGACACTCTTTGCTGAACATGGCTAACATAGCGGTCAAAGCTACCGTTTCCTTTTTTACTGACAACTTTTACTTTTATCATTGCTGTACTCCAATAAAACTAAAGGGCAGTTTTCTGCCCTATTAATCAACGACTGCCTAACGCTTTTCTATTCGCATTATGATAGGTCGCCATAGTTCCGCTAATTTCCCTACCTTCAGCTATATTACGGCAAACAATATTAATCACATCTTGCTCGTTTAATCCTCGTTCTGTGGTTACATCAATCGTAGCCCCTGATGCTTGCTGGTACACGTTGATGATCGGAGGTAATCGACTGCCACCCTGTAAATCTTTGTTTGATATTACTCGCCCATTGTCACCAGGGATCATGTATTGCTTGCCCGTACTCGCTTGGAATATCTCAGGCTTACCATTTTCACCGACACGATAGTATTTACTCGCATCAACTACTCCGCCATGCTCACGCCCACCACCAAAACTAAGCGCAGACATAGCCATTCCTGATGCTTGCGCCCCTTGATAGGCTGATAACCCTGTCCCTGATGCGGCTCCGCCCGTTGCTATAGATGCCGCTATTGCCGCAGGTGTCCAAGCTGCCAACGCTGCCGCACCTCCCACCTTAGCCGCCAGTACATTTGCGACTTGCGCAGATTTACCAATAGTTTGAGTGATGATGAAGTTTTTAAGCATCTCCACGCCAACCTGAGCAATGGAATTTACAACACTGTTTAGCATTGTATTGCCTAACGAACGCAACGCCTCGGACGCATCCATTGAGCCAGTGATTAACCCTGTCATGACGTTTGAAACATTACCCGCCAGAGAATCAACCGCTGAAGCTAACATTTCATAGCCTAGGTTCTGCTGTCTCATTAGCTCCCATTGTGCCGCTAACTGCTGCTGTTGATACTCTTTCTCTGCTGCGGTTCTGAGTAGCTGGTATTGCGCGTCAGTTGCCGCTTTGGATGCGGTGAACTGGTCATGGCTAATTTGTTGTTTTGCATAGGCTTCATTGAGTATTTGTAACTCTTGCGCCTTGTATTCTTTCATCATGGCCAACTTCTGAGCATGCTCATTAGCTAATGCCTGAATCGGGTCAAATTTAGCGCGGTTTTCCTCAATATAATTCACTGAGGCATTGATTTTGATATCGGTCATTCCTTGATTAAATGACACCATCGCCTCACGCCCCATGCGCTCAAAATCTTCCTTGTTGATGAATCCCTCATCTAACAAACGCTTGAGAGTTTTCACTTCCTCACCAAAGGTATGCGCTAGTTTCAACTCTGGGGTGACTTCCTGAGCCGCAATAAAATCATTCACGCGCTGATTGAGGTCAAACAGTTCCGCTGCCTCTTTCGAAATAGCCGCTTTTTGTTTCTCTGTTGCCTGTGCCCCGAGTCGCTGAACTGCTTCATAGATTGCCATTTCGCGGTTAACATCGGCTGCGCCACTTTCCAGTAATCCATAGCGTTTTTTCAGTGTGGCCAATTGTTCACTCTGACGTTTTATCGCTTCATTTGCTTGGTTGGCGGCTTTAGCTGACTTGTTGCCTTTTGATTTACTGCTTAGTGCGGCTTCTTGGGCTTCACGTAACTTGCGTATGGCTTCAATGGCTTTCGGGAGTTCGGTATTGTAGGCGGCTGAACCTTGTTGTAATCCCATTTGCATGAGGAGTAACGAGGCGTTGTATTCATCCAGTGCCGGCTTACCGTCTTTCATGCCAATAGTGAGGGCTTGCGTACGTTGCTCAATCTCAGCAAGCGAGTTAGCAAGGTTCAAACTGACCGTTTTATCAAACTCATCCGTTAATTCTTGGATTTTCTGTTTAAATATTTCAGAGTCTTTAACAAAGCCGTCAGCAATTAACGCCTTTTCTAGCTCTTTGATAGCCTGTTCTTTCTTGACTGCTGCCTCGCTGCCTAATTCCAGTGATCGGGCTACTTGTTGGTTGGCATCAATCACGCCTTTAGCTTGGCGTTGGTAAATTAAATCGGCTCTGGTCAGTTCGTCTGTTTGTTGCGCTCTAACCTTAGCAATATCAGCGGCTTTTCCTTGCGATACCGTCCAGCGGCGAATATTTTGCTCACCTTCGGATATAACTAACTCATACTGTTGCTGTTTTTTTGTAAGATCATCAATCAACTTCACAAAGTCATCACGCACATATGGAGTGCCAACTTCCATACCTTGAGCTTTTTGGGATTTAATCGCTTGCTCAATTCGACCAAGTTCTTCTCTGTAGTAGCGTAACTGCTCATTTACGTCTAATAGGTTTTTTTTCTGTCCGTCTAGTTCTGTGGTTGTTTCCGCTATCTTCTCGCCTAAGCGGTTAGCCACAACACGCGCCTGTTTTGCTGACAGTTCGTCAATTTTATCAATCCACTGATCTACCCTGTCGTTAAACTCTTTAGTTGCGGTGTCATCGTTCATGGCGTTATACAGCGCATAAACACCTGCGGCAGCTAAAAAGAATACACCAGTAGGGCCACCTAATAATCCCACCGCGCCCCGTAACCCTTGCATAGCCATAGACTGAGTTTTAGCGGCTTGGGCTGCGCGGTTATTGGCTGCGGTCACAGCGTCCGTTGTGGTCGCTAGTGTGGCTTTCGCTTTTTGCTCTAATGCTAATGCCGCATTTAATTTATGGGTTGCGTTGGCTTCAACTTCTTTCGCTTTGGCAACTTGAGCCTCAACACGCGCAATTTCTTTCCCTGTTGTGGCTAAATGCGTTTTGATTTTGGTTTCTGTGGCGTGTAGAGCGTTGCTGGCTTTGGTGACGCGTTGTAGATTTTCCTCACTCGCTGCCATTTGGTAGGTTATTTCGGCATCCTTGAGCTGTACCGCCCTCAGTGACTCTAAATCACGTTGCTTGGCATCATTAGCTGCCTCTAGTGAATAAACGTGCTCTAACGCTGCCTTAGCCGCTTTTAACTCGGCTTGTGCGGATACGGTCAGATTTCTAGCGTTAATGACTTCTTGGGAGGCTGCGGCTTGTAATGCCTGTGCTTTCATTTGAATAGCGCGAGTATGTGAAATCTCGGCTTGTGTGGCGTTAATTGCCCCTTGAGTGTGCTGTAAGAGTGAGGAGGTCGCACTGCCAATATTAGAAATATACCCCGCACCTAATAACCCAGAGACATTACTAATTACCCCTGTAAAACGCGCATTCGCGCTAGTCGCTCTGTCTGTAGCGGCTGATGCTGCGCCAATTTGCCCCGTTAACTCGCTCATTTGACGTGATAGGCGGTTTATTTCAGGCATTTTTAACGCACTGGAAACCGCGATTGCTGTTTTATCAAATCGGTAAAAGGCTTTTGACGTATCATCGGCCTGTTTACCCATATCAGCCATTTTCCGTTTTGTTTCTCTAACCGCTTTCCCCGCCTCAAGAACGCCCTCGGTATCAGCTTTAATGATGATTTCAACCCCATCAATCTCAAACATAATGACCTCTCTTTTAATGTTTCGCTGATAACCCGCTTACATTACCGTCACGTAATGCAAAGCGTGTCATTTCGCCAATCACATAAATACACTGATCTGTGATGGAATATGGCTTAGTGAATACATTCAAATACGGACGCAATAAATCACAGGCCTTACTCTCAACGTCGAACGACTCACCGCGAGACTTAACAATCGATACCGCATTATCAAATAACCCTGCCGCCAGCAATTCAGGGATCACCTCGCCTGTAATGCCGTTATAAGTCACTAATGTTGTTCCCGTTTCCGCTTTTAGTCCATCAACATAAATCTGGGCTATGGTACTTGCTAACTGCTGTAACTTTTCCATTAGAATCCCTCACGGCGTAGGGCTTCATTCAATAACCCTCTAATGATTTGGGTCATCGGTGCGCCACTGAGTAAAAAATCTTTTTCTGCACGTTTTTGGCGTAACTTCTCAATACGTGCCACTAACTGCCCGTCAATGGAAACTGTTTTAAAGCCTTTCTCTGTTCTGGTCATGTTCATATCCTCAGTATGTTTATTAATACAGTTAATTATAGGCCAGCATAAAAAATACACAACAAAATAATTCCACATAAAGTTGATTATGTAGAAAGTATTTCTATTTGAACTTTAAATTATAGAATTAAGGTGACAAAAAAACCGACTCAAGGTCGGCTTTTGTTCTATTTATCTGCTTGTTATTTCAAAGGTAAGCTATAGACAGGACTTTTAAAAGTATAAATTAGATGCGTTTTCTCTTGATTTGATACTCTCATTCTTAAGTTTGCTTTGTATCCATCTTTATCAAAATCCATATTAACGTCGCCACAATCTTGGCTTGCTAAGCAATTAAAAAAATCACTTTCATCTTTGATGATATGGGTTTTATTTACGGGTTCACCGTATACTTTTTGCAGTTTATTTCCCGCTTGCTCATATAGTTCAAATGCTTCCTCTTTGGTTGTTGCTTTCTGATCGAAGTTCTCAGTATAAGATATGTAGAATAATCCTAACTTATCGTGAAATATTGTAAACAAGATAGCTGCGTCGTGTCCGTCAGGTGTTTCTTTAAAAGTACAGGAGTGTCTAAAGTTACAGTTTGTATCTTTTAAATTTAATGCTTTAACACTTTCTTTAGTCTGCCCCCACTTAAATCCGTAGGGTGCTGGCGGACTGTTATCACATCCCGATAGAAACAAAGCCAATAGAGCCGTTATCATGATTTTTTTCATTTGATGATCCCTTTAGTTGATAAGGCCAATTATACATAACCGCCTCGGCTTATGCGTTGGCGGTTGTTACCTTGCTATTTTTTAGCCCATTCCGCCAGCTTTTTCTCTGCTATGGCTTGCTGTTCTGGTGTAATTTCTCCATTAGGCTGCCCGTACATATCAAACCGATTGCCGCCCAGAGTAAGGGCTTTCAAATATGCCTTGCGGCTGATGTATGAGCGTAATCCCTGTTTAATGTGGCTCTCTGGGATATCCAGCCCTTTCTCTTTAACCTCAGCAATCATGGCTTCCTTGATACCAATCATTAGCGGCTTGGCTTCTGGCTCGCTAAATAGTGTCCAGTGCTTCGCTATACGGTCGATACGGTGTTGTTTCTTCTTCGCGTGAACATCCGCCTTATTTTTCTTCTTCGGTTGCTGTGGGGCTTCCTGTGGCGTTTTAGCCTGTGTGTTTTTTGGTGTGTTCGTCGCTGGTGGATTATTCCGTTTTAGTGTTAGTGTTGCTCTTGTCATTTAATTACTCCTTGATCCATCCGTGCGTTTGATATCCCTTTGGCTCTGCGAGTTCAGCATTTTTTAATAATCGTTCCGAATCTTCACGGACGTACACATCAAAAAACTGATTATTTTCATCACCAATAATGAATTTCCCCGTTCTTCTTTCAAGGTGGCAACTGCCACAAGCACCAAGAATATAACGAAAAAAACGATTAGGAACTTGAGGTCTAGATGTGAATGGTTCTAATTCGTTTAAATACTGGTTTCTCCACGTTGGCATTAACTCAGGATTATAATCCCACCAAACGCTTACACGAAGCTCGTCGTAACCTATATCAAACCAATTAATAATTGTTCTCTTATCTAATATTGTTAACTCATGATGCCCTTTTTTGTTATCTGTTAACGAGTCTGCAGAACGTCCATTAAGATCTATGCAGCCTTTGTTGATTGCTTCATTAAGCGCAATGATTATAAGTTTTAATATGTATTCTTGTTTCACTGATTTTTTCATTCTCTGAACCTTTTATTCTGAAAAACAATATTTATAGAAATGCGATTAGTGGTTGTCTCGGTCGTCTCAGTTGTCTCAATTCGTTCAACCTATTGATTAAAATAGATTAAATATTTTTCTCTGAGACAACTTGACGATTTTGAGTTGTCTCAACCTAATGACTATTCACACCTATTTTTTACAATTAATTGATTTTAAATGGTTATTTATTAATTCACATGTTGTCTCAGCGTTGAATTCAGTTGTCTCAGCCGCTTTTTTTAACCTACCAAGAGATAATCCAAACTTTTCAGTGTCGTCTCAAAAACACCTTATGTTGTCTCAAAACAGGCTCAGGTTGTCTCAGTGTTGTCTCAGAAAATAACCATCATAACTATAAATATTAATAAGTTACCTTTTTTATTCCCTTATTGAGACAACTGAGACAACGTTAATTACCGTTTTTTCCTAACGTGAGAAATATCATTCCTCCTCTTCATCAGGAACAAGCATCAAAATGTAGGCGCGCTGCTGAATGTTACCTAAATGCTTCAAACGCGGTGTTCTGCTTTGATACCCTTTCTCATTGGCAGGTTTCTTTAAAATGCCTAGTTTATGTAGAGCATCAGAGAAAATATCTGTATTGAACGTTTTGGCTATCTCGTTCTTAAATACCGTTGGCAATGTATAAAACAGTATGGGTGCTTCATCATGCGTACTTGATTTAACCCTATACCCAGCGAGTTCTCTAATAGGTAAAGATTGTTCATCATAGGGCAATGGCGCAAATCGACTCATTCCATACGTACTTAAAAAAGCAATCGTCTGTTCTTTAATCTGCTCAATCTCTTTGTTACCTGTACCGAACTCAGCAACCCAGACGTTAAACGCAGTTTGAGTAGCATCCCTACAATCTTGTTCACTCCACCCCGTAATCACACGCCCCATTATCAAAGCAGCTTCAATAGTGGCGAATCGATCACTCGCTCGGTGTACTTGCTCACCATAGCTGCTTGGAATTAATTTATTCCAGCGTTGCTGAGCGGCTCTATAGGCTTCCTGTGCCTCGTCCTTGTGGTTCGATAGATATTCAATCCAATAACGTCCAGCCGCCCCATAGCTAGAACGACAATTCACCTTGATTAAATCCGCGTGGGCTTTCCCTGTTTCACATTCGTGTAGTTCCGTGGCGCGTTCAATGGGGATATTCAGTAATCGCACTAATTGCCCTGCGTTCACTTTCACACCTGAACTTAATAAAAAGGTCTCAATGTCCTTCTCTCCTGTACTAATGGCCACCGTCCGCCAGCTTTGAACCTGCCTATTGCCGCCATCTTTCGCGCCTTGTATCTTGCCTTTGCCATTAAACAGCGTATAAGCCGATTTATAGACGTGTTTAGGGTCTGCCCCTTGTCCGACTTCATCCAAATACAAAAGCCCGTCATTGTGCGCTACAGCCTCGTTAGTCATACCGTATTCAGTGCCATACCACGTTAAACGCTGTAAATCGGGATCACCGTATAAACTCACGGCCATATCTGCGGTGGTGCTTTTCCCTGCTGTCGATTGGGCGTAAATGTGAATACCAAAGCTGTCCGCCCCTGTGATACTTGTCATCGGTGCGGCTAAGGCTGCGCCAATTGCAAACATCATAAAACTGTTACCATTAGCCAATCGCGCAACATCATTCCGCCAGCTTTCTACCGTTCCGCTTGTCTGGTAGGCGGTAGCGGCTGCGCTTTGCCCGTTAAAAAATATCGGTTGCTCAGGTGTACCAATGATTGAGCCGTCTGGCATGATGTACGCGCCTTTGTGCCAGCCTGATTTATTGGTGATACTCCAATTCTCTTTGAATTTCTGGCGCAAGAGCCAATCAGATAAAGACTGTCTTAGCCCTGATTTAGTTGTCACAATTAGCCCTGCATTTTTAAGCGTTTTCCAGCCCTCACGCTCGCCAATATCCCCCATCGGAACGGCTTGAACGTTGTTATTGCCCCACTCGAAAATCAAATACTTTTGATTCAGGTCATTAACGCCTTTCGTAATGCGTTTTATGGCGTTAGATAACCATTGTTCATGATTGATGATCTCCCCTGTTTCTTTGTCCGCTTTAGGTGTAACCAGAAATACACCGTCGTCGCGTGATTCAATGCGTATTTTCATGGGGTCTGATTTAAGGGCTTTGTGGTTTACATCAATCTCAATCATTACCTTACTTCCTTGTTTATCCACTTCGGCATTAAATGCCTGTCTTGCTGCCTTAATGCCGTGTGATAAGCGATAATCATCCCAATCGGCTTTATCATCAGTAGGCGGTAAAACAGCAATACCATTAACCGCCTTAGCTGCCTTTTCAGCCGCTAGCTTTCCTGTGTTTGGTTGGTCTGGCTTAATATCGTTGTCACCTGCAATGATAATTTGGCTCTCTGGGTACTTCGTCCGCATCACCTTAGCCACATGAATTAAGTTACTCGCATCAATTGCCGCTACTGTGCGCGCTTCTGGTTGGATTAACTGGCACGTCATGGCAGTTGCTAATCCCTCGCCGATAATCACCGTAGAAACGTTTACAGGCTCATTAATGGGGTAATAGCTGCCATTCTTCGCACTATCGAGTAATAGCCGTTTATCGCCATTAGGTTTAATGGTTTGTGCTGCTGTGATTGTGCCGTCAGCGTCCATCAATGGAATAATTAGCGATCCATCGGCTAACAGGGTCACGGTGGTACTATCAAAGCCTTTCGCTTTCAGGTACTCAGATTCGCCCTGTTTAGCATTGGCAATAGTGCGGCTGTATCGCGCTGTAAAGCGTTTATGCTTCTCTATCTGCTCGTTAGCTTGGTTCTGGGCTTGCTGTGCTTTCAATGCGTCCTGTTGTGCTTTTACCTCATGGCTACGGTAGGCTGGTGGATTATCTGAACGGGTATCAATACCAATCATGCCAGCCACCTCATAAGCGGCTTCTGTAACGCTGCCACCCAGAACGCGCTGAACTAAATCCAACCCATCACCAGAACCGCACTGATTACAAATAAACGTGCCGTTGTCGCCTTTGTTATCAAACCTAAAACGGTCTTTACCACCACAAGCAGGGCAAGCCGTGTGCGTGTTCAGGGGCACTTCTGCCCCGAGGTTAGATAATATGTTTTGCCATTGGCCGTTAGCTTTTTGCTTCACTTCACGGATAACATCTATTGGTTTCATTGAAACGCCCCCTTATCGGCTAAAGAGTCGCCCATGTCATTAATCATGCTTTGCCAAACCTCGCGCCCGTACCCCGTGATATAGCCATTAATCACACACTGCCCCATTAAACTAATGGCTGTTGTTTCCCACATAGGAGCAGACTGTTTAAGTGCTTCCAGCAAATAACTATCAACGAGCATTCGAATACCTTTCACACCGTCAATAATGGCAACCTCAATGGCCTTGTTGCCTACATTCATCGGAAACCAATCACCGCCATTACGTGTGGTTACATCGTGATAAATAGCGGCTGCGTAGCTATTCGCCAGTGAATTAACTTTAAAATTCTTCGTTATCATGTCATTGCGTCCTTTTAATGAATGGTTACGGTGTTGCTAAACTCACCATCTTCTATCGCCCGAATGAGATCATCGTGAAGAACAGATAACCCCTCACGCCCTCGGTCTGATAGTCGGCAACCTTGTTTAGGCTCAAGATTGATAAAATCTCTATACATTCTTATGGCCATAGCAGGGGCATATCCTGATTCGTAATACTCATAAGCTGCGCCCTCAACATGGTTTGCTAATAACATACGTTCGCTTGCTGCATAGACAGTTAAGGCTGCGTGTTCATTGCGGTACACTGCTGCGGTAATCTTTCCACCTTTCCCGTTATCGGTTTGATGAAATCCGTTGTTGTCGGCCTGTTCCATGACAAACGAAGCAGCAACAATCCACCGCCAGAGAATGACGTTTTGCTCAATAGTGGATTTAAAAAAGCCTTCAACATCACCTTTGCTAATGGCTAAAACCAACTCAAAACCCATTGATAAATCACCGTCAAAGCTACCGTCGTTTAATGCCTCTAATGCCTCGGTATAACTTATTGCCTCTTGGTTAGCTGCGTCAGTAATGAGAATTACACCGTGTTCGCTGTGCTCGAATGCGTTAATGTTTGTAATATTCATCGGTTCGCCTCCACTACCGCTAACTTATAAGCTCGCAACACATGCGAGGATTTACCTGTAATAACTGTTTTAATCACTAAACCGTGCTTTGTGCTGGCTGTTACATTCGTTTTAAGTAGTACCGCATCCACAACACGACGATGTTTTTTATATTGAAATAGATTGCTGGTTACGGTGATTCTGGCGACTGCGCCACTGTCAAAATAATTGAGTTTCATTATTTGCCCTCTGCCGCTTCGTTCATTTCATCCCTAATCGAATAAACAACAATCAACACCGCCCAGATCATGTTTCTGGTTTCGCCACACTCTTCAGCTTCCAGCCACGTAGAAAGTAAAGTAATTAGCATTAATACTTTTGCTTTGTGCGGCTCTAGTAACATTTCCACTTCGCGTTTCTGTTCCTGATTCATCACTTCACCTCACGCACATAGTTAATTCGGATATCGGTTAAACCGTCTCGTTGCGCTTCTCGCATCACTTGCGATTGAGCGTCTTTCTGGGTGGCAGATATCACCTGTTTACAAATACCTAGCGTTAACCCTTTCGGAGTTGTGCCATACCCTGCAATTTGAAACGTTCTCATGAGCGATAATCCCCCATATCCTGAATGTGTAGCTGTGAGGCTTGTTCAATAGCCATTACCATTGGTTTAAGTGCTTTCTTCTCCTTGCGACGTAGGTTCATGGCATAACTGCCGCGCCTGCCGTGACCTTGATAAGAGTCAGCTTCTAAACGGCTAATTAAGTTCTGAGCCTCACCAATTGGCATGGCTTCAAGTTCCGCCAGCGTGGGGATTTGAATATGTTTAATTTCGGGAAACTCAGACAAACGAAAGTAGCTGTTAACCATTGAGCGTTGAACCTGCCACGACAAATCATCGGTAAATGGCTTGGCAACCATCAAATAACCTGACTCAGTGATAAGCATTAACTCTTTTGCTTTGCCGCCTATTTCTAGTTCGGGTAACTCGGTACGTATTACGTACTTAGTGAGCAAAAAGTAATCTACCCCATCAATGAAGTGCTTTTTATGCGTGTTGAATGTGCGCTTTGCTGTACCTTTCGGGCGTTGGTGTACCTCGTCAATCATGGAAAAAGTCACAACTCGCTTACCTTGATACATGAATGGGCTTAGGCTGGTGGCATTAATAGTGACCTGTCTCATTTCATCACCTCTTCAAGCCGTGCGATTTCTCGCCATTGCTCATGTATTAGGCGCTTTAATGCTCTCGCCATGTAATAAGTGTCGGTTTCTGCTTCATTCTCAACCGCTGTAATTAAAGGAAATAGAATTGATTGGATTTCGTTATTTATATCTTTCACAGCATCGAACGCCGCCACATCACCAGATTTCAACTTAATTGTTTTCATTTGGTCGCCTCCTCGAGGGATTCGCATATTTCCGCGTTGAAGTCATACGCAATAGAAACGAGGTCGATTAACTCACGCGAACAATCGCTACTTACCTGCTCCAAGATAACGGCAAGCAATGAATTGTTTTGCTGTGCCTTATATGCGGCTCTGTCTAATGGAATTGGCTTACTCATGCTTCCACCTCAGATACAGCTTCTTCTGCTGTCTTGCTGATAATTTCAATTAGCTGAATTTTGAGTTCTGCTTCATCACGTTGATTTGATAAAGACAAAGCGGCTTCTGCTAGGCGTTGGATTTTGTTCAATGCGTCAGATAGGCGTGGAATACTCATGCTTTCGCCTCCTGTGCCACAATTTCCTCTTGAAGAAATACACAAACATCACCTGATAACTTCGCCATAAGAGAAGCCAAAGTGGATATTTCACTGTCTTGTAACTGGTGAGGGTGTGATTCAATGAGTAGGTTAATTAACTCAACCTGATGCGCCTTTTCAGCCGCTTGATGAATAGTGATATCCGCCATAATTAAGCCCTCCCTGCATAGGTGTATTCGTTGCTGAACTGGCTTAATGGAACAATGACAGGGCTATCAAAGCCGTCTCGCTGAAAGGTCACACGGTTAAATTGAACCGATAGAACTTTGACGGTTTCGCCATTATTTTTGTGAATGTAGAAATCATTAGGTTGAGGGTTACGCATGATGTTTACCTCCAATAACAGGTAAGCGACCAGCGAATATCAGCATGTAATCACGTACAAGCATCAGTCTTGCACTGTTCTCATTCGGTGCTGTAACAGCAATGCGGCAAGGTTTAGCGGTGTAATCGCTACGGTTTAACGCGAGGAATAACCATCTGTACGATTGGTTAGGGGTGAGACTAGTCCGCCCTGTGACGGGTGTGTTAATATCTTGCATAGCTACCTCGATAGTATCAGTATCGTTGGTGGTCAGCCCTTGAGTGATACTGGTAATATCATTCGAGGGCGTTTTATTTTGCACATACTTCATGTTAGAGTACGTACATAACAAATAACATACTAAGGGATTACGTACGTACATGTCAACGCCAAAAAGAGACAAAACAGAAAAAGGAAAAGGGTTATCTCCTACATTCCAAATCAGGATCACGCCAGAACTTAAGGCGCAATTTGAATCTGCGGCATCTGAAGCGGGAATGAGTTTAGGTAACTGGCTTAAAACTCTTGGGCGAAAAGAGTTAGAGCGATTAGGTGTTAAGCCTAAAAACTGATATTTGCCATACCAGAAAAGTAAGCTAGTATTAATGTTCTCACTTGCTCGGTATTTAATATCGACGTTTCCAAGGGTAGCCGATTGGCTGCCCTTTTTTATGGACTCCAAAAACTCAATTCGTTCCTTTTTTATGGTGTCTAATAACTCAATTTTCCCCCTTTTTATGGACTGACAAAACTCAATTCCGCCTCGTGTAGTGACCACGATTAAACCTTGCATAAGGTGAGAAAAACCACCTTTAGCAAATGGTGTAAATTCTCCACGTTTTAGATTGGCAAAATGTTTTGCTGATTGACCTAGGAAATATTCCCCTGATTGATTTCCCGTAAATTTGGGTAATTGATTGGCGTAAATTTTCGCTGATACATCGGCTAAAGTTTTAGCCTGTTGCTGAGCAAATGATTTTGCCGAGTGCTGAGCCAAAATATTGACCGAGTGATCGGACGAAAGTTTGTCTGATTGATTGCCAGTAATACCGTAAGTTAAAGTTACAGTATTATTAAGGGAGTAAATTAAACTTACCCCCTTACCTGCCAGTAGAGAATCATTCACTTGGTAGGCAATATTCCCCAACTCTGGGGATAATTGATTAATATTTGAACTTTGATTCCCCCGATTTGGGGTATCAAATATTGTTGAGTTAATAGCCGTCATTAGTGGATTTCTCCATCAAGAAAATCAGGCTGGTACTTTTCCCACAATTCGCGTTCTTCACGCTGTAAATCAGCTTTCTTTTGCTTGCAAGATTGCAGGTCGCGCCCATGCTGTGAGGCTGTGATTTGGTATTGCTGCTGACGTTTGGTGAAGTCATTTAACGCTGAGAATGGCACACCATACGCGCCAGTTTTACGAATGGATGGGATAACGTCACGGAATACCCAGTTAGTGAAACGATGCGCGAATGTGCCTTTAGTGGTTGCCTTACGACTACGGGCAATCAGCTTATAAAAACCAGATTCCGCTATAACCTGTCTGTTCGGGTTTCCCTGAATACCATAACTTAAAGTTACAGTATTTTTTTCATCCAAATCTAAAGCATTTAAAGCCTTGCTCGGGTTGGTAATGCCTAACGCGCTACAAACATCTTTAGCAATAAACCACGGCTCGTTATTAATTTTAACTATCCGCACCTGAACATCTTCAAATCGAATAACGGAAATATCATCTGAGTTGATATTTAAAATAGTCTCGTCGCTGAATTTAGGGTGAGCGAATCCACCAGCATTTAAGCTGTTATTTTTTAGTTTCATTTTCTTATTCCGTTATTTTGTCGGGTAAAGGCTTAAAATATTATTTACGTGTGCTTTATCTAGAGTTTGGTAATTACCTTGCTCAGCGCGTTCATTAATTAAATTGATAACCTTCTGCGCATCCTGAGCCGTCTTAAAGCGGTAACGGTAGTGTGACCCGATACCATCAGGATTAGGCTCATCAATGCGTTCTAGTTCGATATTTAATAAACGTTCCAATTCATTTGGATAATTACGACCTGACGATAAGCGACAATGAATTAATATTTCATTCTCTGTAAATCCATTAATGCCTGTACCTAACATATATAAACGGGCACGGTGTTTTTTTGGTGGATTCTTTGATAGAATAGATGCTGTCGCGTTATCCTGAGAAGCCACCTGTAGCGGGTGGTTTTTCTTTTCCATTATGCCACCTCGCCAGTACGTGATTCAGCAATCTTATTTGCTACCCACTCATCGACTTCTGACTCAACAAAAGCAATAGAACGAGTACCGATTTTTACTGATTTAGGGAATTGACCTGCTTCAATGAGGCGATAAATCCACGCCTTACCATAGCCAGTACGACGCATAACTTCAGGTAAGCGAATGAGGTTTTCTTTTAAGGTTGTTACTGTTGGCATGATGCCCCCTGTTATCTAGTTAATGATACGCCTTAGTAGACGTTCGTAGATCTCAGGGGTATTTTGCTTTCTACTATTAATCTATAGTAGACATAAGTAAAAAAATGATTTACCGCATAATTATTTACTATTAATTTTCGGCGAGTTTCAGTATGTCTGAAAATCGCATACTTTGAAGGTGTTCATTTTTCTTGGTAAAAAATAAAAACTCCCTTAGTAAATCTTCATGAAGTATTTTTTCAACAAATGGTCTTATGGTATCTTTTATTTGTACGCCACTCATAATTTCACTATCTAATTCCGTTAATGGAAAGAGCACTCTTGCTAGAATTTCATTACTTATTTTTTTGTTGTTGGCCATTTCCCAAACTAGTAAATCTATAAAAGGGATAACCTTATATGTGATTAATTTCTTTAGGGTAGAAAGACCTATTCTATTATTGGCTCTATCTGGCTCTTCTATTCCTGCCTCTGCTCGCCAATACTTAATTAACTCTTTAAATTCCGTGACCAATTCATCATCAGAATATTCCTCCAGATTACACTTGATAACTATTTCACCACCAAAAGATTCATTCAGATAGTCAACATTAACAATTGGAGAGAAAATACTAGTACTCTGAACCTCTACTATGCCTTTACTTTTTTCTACTATGTATTCTTGTCTAGTGAGAGCCTTATAGTAAGATATTAAATCTCCGACATTAAAAGATGTGCAGGCAACTCCATCTGTATACTCGCAATGCTCATTTTCCTCAAAAAAATTCCTGCCAATAATAGGATATCCATTGCTTGTAATAGTTATATCTTTTGGCACTTCTTCAACTGGGGATTCATTCGTTTTGTAATCACCATCACCAATAGCGTGAAGATATGCAGCAGTTGACCATACATGACCTTTCTTTAGTCCCTCAATAAAACTTAATCTTGACTCATGCATATCTCTAGTGGTCATCATTTTTTCATTATCATCGCCCGGATACAATAAAAAGCCTCTAAATTGCACATCATCTATAAGCTCACTCACTGTCATATCTAATAATTCTTCGTACCGTGATACATCGAACCATGAGAGTATATCTTGTCCTTTAGCTCTGGCCATACCGCCACCTCACGCCCTCATTCTGTAGGAGCTATGCCAGCTAGTAGAGGTGTACTAGTTTTCGGGGATCAGCCTAGGCATAGCTTTATTCTTTATAGTCTACACGAGTCTACTACAGTCTATAATTACTGTCTATTTGTCCAGTTATGGCTCTTTCAGGTACAAAAAAACCAGACCTTTTATTGTCTGGTTCTGTATTTGGTAGCTGGTGGATTAAGCACGTTTAAAATTGCCGTGGACAACATTATCCCCGTTCTCTAATGCCCCCATGTAATCAGCGTACCATTGAAGCATTTCTCTACGGCCATCAATATACTGAGCATGGTTATACGTTCCACGGATAGAGTTCTTATCAACGTGTGCTAGCTGTGTCTCAATCCATGCGGTGTTATAGCCTTGTTCGTGTAGGATGGTACTCATTGTGTGCCTGAATCCGTGACCTGTGGCTCTACCACTGTAGCCCATGCGCCTAATCATCGTATTCAGTGCCATATCTGATATATGCTTTCTATAATCAGTGCGGCTAGGAAATATATATTGATAGCTGCCACTGATTGGATGTATCTGTTTCAGTAAATCAATAACCTGCTCTGATAGTGGCACAATATGCGGTCGGCGCATTTTCATTTTTTCAGCTGGTATTTCCCATACTCCAGTATCAAAGTTAATTTCTGACCATTCCGCCTTTCTCAATTCGCCTGGTCGAACTCCAGTTAATATAAGCACTCTTAATGCCACTCTTACAATCTGGCTTCCCATGTACTTATCAATAGAAGAAAGAAACTCTGGTAATTCAGTTACTGAAAGATGGGCGTAGTGCTCACGCTTATGTGGAACAAAGGCACTGGCTAAATCTGGCGCGGGATTATACTCTGCCCTACCAGTAATAATGGCGTACTTCCATACTTCGCCGCAACGTTGACGCACTTTCTTTAGCTTCTCGGTTGCTCCGCGCTTTTCCATAATAGAAAGCACTTCGAGTAGTTCCATTGGTTTGATTTCAGCAATCGGGCGATTACCTATATAAGGAAATACATCTTTTTCGAATGCGTCCATCATGTCATCACGATAACCAACAGACCAGCGATCCTTTCTTCCCTCATACCATTCAAGGGCAATATTTTTAAAGGTGTTTACACTGTCAATCTTTGAGGCTTGCTTTTGTTCTTTGCGTTGTTGGTTTGGGTCAATTCCATCCGCCAGCAATCTCTTTGCATCATCACGCTTTCTTCTGGCATCAGCTAGTGTAACGGTTGGGTAAATTCCAATAGCTAAAAGTTTCTCTTTGCCATCGATTCGGTACTTTAACCGCCAATACTTTCCGCCATTAGTTTTAACCAATAGATACAGTCCACCACCATCAGATAGTTTGTAGTCTTTTTCTTTAGGCTTGCTGGAATCAATTTGCTTAACGGTTAGCTTCATTTGGGGGTACTCAAATCATGGGGTATAAATGTACCCCCATATGTACCACCTAAAGGGGGTAGTTTTCAATAGACGTTAGTAGACGTTGGAATAATAGGATTTAGTTAGAATGCTTGATTTACTGGGGATTGAAAGACTTTGGAAGACGTTACTAGAAGTGAAGATGGCGGAGGAGGAGAGATTCGAACTCTCGGATGGTTTCCCATCGGCGGTTTTCAAGACCGCTGCCTTCAGCCGCTCGGCCACCCCTCCGCAATGACGTGCACTATAAACATCCTCTCATTGGATGTAAACCCCTAATTTGGTCGTTCGCTTTAAAAATATACGGCCTTCATACTGTTAGATGAAAATATCGACATTCTAACGACTTTACTTGGGTTACATCCCAATTTTTGCTAAATTTACGTTCCAATTTTATTTGAGTTGAATAAAAGTATGTTGGTTTTTAATAATCAAGAAATAGAAACAGATGCACAAGGCTACCTGCTTGATAGCCAACAATGGAGTGAAGATTTAATCCCTTTACTCGCGCAGCAAGAAGATATTGAAATTACCAATGAACACCTGGAAATTATCCGTTTCGTCAGGAACTTCTACTTGGAATTTAATACCTCACCGGCTATTCGTATGTTGGTTAAAGCAGTTTCCCAGCAGTTTGGGGAAGAAAAAGGCAATAGCCGCTATTTATACCGGCTATTTCCAAAAGGCCCAGCTAAACAAGCCACTAAACTTGCTGGCCTGCCAAAACCGGTGAAATGTATTTAATTTCTTACTAATAGCGGACACTAAAGTCCGTTATTGGCTCTGCCTTCCAATTTTCGGTGAAAAAATGGTCTATTTTGGCGCCTGGGGGACCACCCGCTTTCAGCCACTCATCAACAAATTCAATATCTTGCTCTGAGCCATAAACGGCTAGCTTAACACTGCCGTCATCCCGGTTACACACAAAGCCTTTTATGCCATTCTGATTAGCCCAATGATAGGTCTGGTAACGAAACCCAACCCCTTGAACACGACCATAAATATAAAAATATCGACCTGATGTAATCATGTGAGCCTCCATTGTCAGAGCATAATGTATTGATACCTTCTTTTAACAGTTGTTTTTTATTCATTGAACAGATAATCTGCTAAATGAGGCACTGCTTTTGATCGTTACGTATAAAGACAGTGTATTGCGTTATTGATAATTGTCTATATCTTAGCTTGAAAACGCGTAGCACTGCCCATATATAGTTTGAAGTATAAGCAAGGCTTTTAGGAGGTCGCTATGATGATCACCAGTAAATATGGAATCGGGCAACAAGTTCGGCACAAACTTCTCGGCTACTTAGGCGTCGTTGTCGATGTAGACGCTGAGTATTCGCTCGAACAACCACATGATGATGATATTGCCGCTAACAGCACACTACGCGATCTACCTTGGTATCATGTTGTTATGGAAGATGACAATGGGGATGCTGTTCATACTTATTTGGCTGAAGCTCAAATTACTTATGAAACCGTAGAAGACCATCCAGAGCAACCCTCAATGGATGAACTAGCGGAATCCATAAGGTCTCAGTTGCAAGCACCTCGCCTTCGCAACTAACCTTCAAATATTGATAGTGTTATTTATGAACGCAACCGTAAAGCAGCTAGCTAGCTGCTTTACTTTTTAGTATTAAAAGCAATTTATTTTTCAAGGCCTAATGCTGGGATTTCTTGTTTTGGACATTTATCCATAACAAACTGTAAACCAGCGCGCAAAGCAATTTGTTGGGCTTCTTCGCTAATCACCCCTTTTTGTAACCACAAAACTTTAGCTTTCACTTCAACTGCTTCTCTGGCTACTCCTACAGCCGCTTCTGCATTACGAAACACATCGACCATATCTATTGGCTCGGGTATATCACTAAGCTTCTCATATACAAGCTGCCCTAATAAGGTTTGACCTGCCAATTTAGGGCTCACAGGAATAACGGTATAGCCTTGATGTAAAAGATATTCCATGACTTCATAACTCGGCCTATTGACCTTATCACTCGCTCCCACTAAAGCAATTGTTCGAACACGCTTTAAAATTTCAGCAATTTCTTGATCTCTCATCAAAATATCTCCCAAAACCTATAAACTATTCATTAGCATTATGATATATGTTGTATATCTTTGCTCATTCAATTTTTAAAGATGTCTATCTCGCATCTTACTTAAGGGAATATAATGGAATCAACAACCCGTAAAATTACAGCCTCAAAAAATATTGCTTTGGTTGCCCATGACCATTGTAAACCTTCACTATTATCTTGGACTAAGACAAATAATGAACGGCTTCAAGCTCACAATTTATACGCAACAGGGACTACAGGCAAATTAATCAGCCAACACACTGGGTTGCCAGTCACGAGTATGCTAAGTGGCCCTATGGGGGGAGACCAGCAAATAGGCTCAATGATCGCTGAACAAAAAATCGACCTCTTGATTTTCTTCTGGGACCCTCTTAATGCTGTACCTCATGACCCTGATGTTAAAGCATTGCTACGTTTGGCTACAGTTTGGAATATTCCTGTCGCGACCAACCCTGCAACTGCTGATTTTTTAATCACGTCACCCTATTTTGATAATACGATAGACGTCGTTATCCCTGATTATCAAAGCTATTTAAATAAACGAACTAACTAATCTATCAATGTGAAGTGCCAGAACGTTCTAGCACTTCATCGCTCCTCATTTCATAGGTCATAATATCGCTTTACGGTTTCTTTTGCTTTGGAACGCCCAATTGTTTCAGTTCATCCGCAAATTCTGACGGTTTTTCTGGGTTATAGAGTAACCAAACTTGCTGCTTAGCCCGTGTTAATGCGACATACAGTAAACGTCTTTCTTCTGCGTGATCAAAATCTTCTGGTTTAGGCAATAAAGCTCGTTCAATGATTGATTCGCGTGCAGGCGCAGGGAAACCATCCTTTCCGCTATTCAGACCACAAATGATCACATGGTCTGCTTGCTGCCCTTTTGATGCATGAATAGTCATAAACTGAATATTTAATTTTGGCCAACGAGTTTTAGCTTTATCTAAAATATCAGGTTTTAAATAATGATAACGGGCTAGCACTAATACCGTTTCATCATCAAGCACATAGCCGCTCATTTTGTCCAATAAACGTTCAAAGGCATCCTCACAAAGAAGAATAACCGATTTTTTATTCCCTTTAGTTAAGCTATTCAATGGCTTATCTAGCTGCATAGGATTTTGTAAAATAAACTGGTTAGCTACCTCACCAATACGTTCATTAAAACGATAAGTGGTATCTAAAGCGCAAAGTTCTCCAATACCAAAGTTATGTTCAAACGATGTTGTTAAGTCTAATTCTGCACCACTAAACCGATAGATAGCCTGCCAATCGTCTCCAACAGCAAATAACGTCGTTTGCTTATTCTGCTGTCGTAGTACCTGCAATAATTTAGCTCTTAGAGGCGAAATATCTTGGAACTCATCGACTAAAATATGTTTCCATGGGCTAATAAAACGCCCTTTTTCTAAAATATTAATGGCTTGATGGATTAATCCAGAAAAATCAATTGCACCTTCATCTTTCAATGCGCTTTTCCACACTTTCAATAACGGCGCCATTAAACGAATGCGCTTTTGGAAAAGTCCCCTTATTTCTTCTTCCGCATTATCAATCATGTCCTTCTGGCTCCCCCCATGCATACGCATTAAGCTTAGCCAGCGGTCTAACCTAGTAACCACTTTATTGCTAATTTTTTCGTCTTTCCAAAACTCACCGTCTGGAATTTCCCACTGCAATTCTTCAGAAAGCCATTCTCGCCAGCCTTTTGCTTGCGCTTTCTTTGCTGAACACTGCTCTCGCCATTCATTTAATAATAGCGTTTGCCGTTTTTGAGTATCAGTTTCTAACTCGCTAATTACTGGCGATTTTTTACTGCCCTCACGGATAATGTGTAATGCAAGCGCATGGAAGGTTTTTGCTTCAATGTCATCTTGTTGTAGTCGTGAATGAATACGCTCATTCATTTCATCTGCCGCTTTGCGACCAAAAGCTAGCAATAGGATTTGTTCTGGCTCTGCCAAGCCTCGCAAGATTAACCAACCAGCCCTAGCCACGAGGACGGATGTTTTACCACTCCCAGCCCCTGCTAGCACTAATACATTATCCTCACCATTAATCACAGATAAGGACTGTGAATAATTGAGTGGTGATGTTTCTACTTGCTGGAAAAAGTCGTGATAACGAACTAAAACAGACTCACACCAGTGATCGTTAATTTGTTTTCGACATTCTTGACCGCTATTCAGCCAATTCAGACACTCGTGATATTGTGCTACACAATTTTCAAATAATGAAAGGCGCGCCAAAGGCATAGGTAGCGATGAGAATTTTTGTGATATTTTATTTTTTATTTCAGTCAATTGGCGCAACGTTAACCAATGGTCGTGTTGCGTCAGTTGTTCAATCGAATGAACTAATTCAGCCAATACGCTAGCACTGACTAGGCTCATTTCAGTGCTCCACTGTTGCCATTTTTCATTTAAATAATGGTAAAAGCGCTGAGTTTGCTTCCATTCAGTACCGTGTAAACGAACAACTTGTTCATTTACTATTTCAAATTCTAACTCCCCCCAAACAATCCCTCTCTTACAACGGATATCAATGAGTTCATTAAATGGGATAAGATATTGGTGGTTTTCACCACTCACTTCAATACCTGCGTTGAGTAAGCGAACCCGATTGTAGGGATGCTGAGCCAGACGCTTTCCAATCTGTGTTGATTTCAGTTCCATACATCCTGCACCTGAGAAAATCAATGACAAAAATACGGTTGGCTTGATTCCAAACGGTTTTTTATTCCTTGCAAACAAGCTATCCTATATAGACTAGGGCTTGTCTTACCTTTGAGGTACTTTGTGTTAACACTGCTTACCAGTTATCGTCGTGTGCTATATAACAGCCATATTTTATATTATATCCGAATCTTTATAGCCCTGACAGGCGCAACCTTAGTGCCATGGTTGTTAAACCAAGAGCCTAAGACCACTATCCCACTTACTTTAGGTGTGGTCGCTGCTGCACTGACTGACTTAGATGATAGGCTAACTGGTAGAATAAAAAATTTAATTATTACACTTTTTTGTTTTTTTATTGCATCCGTTTCAATTGAACTGCTGTTTCCATACCCTTTATTTTTCTTTTTTGGTCTCGCCTTTTCCACATGTGGTTTTATTCTTCTCGGTGCTTTAGGGCAGAGATACGCAACCATCGCATTTGGTGCACTGTTAATTGCTATTTATACCATGCTCGGTGTACCCATATTTGATACTTGGTACCAACAACCTGCATTATTACTCACAGGGGCAATTTGGTATAATATCTTAACTTTGATTGGCCATATTTTATTTCCTGTTAGGCCACTACAAGATGCAATAACCCAATGCTATCAGCAACTTTCAGCTTATTTAGATGCAAAAGCTAACTTATTTGACCCTGACTTAGAAGATGACTACCAACGCTCTGTTTATGATTTAGCGCTAGTAAACAGTCACTTGGTTAGCACCATGAACCAAGCAAAAATTGCATTACTGAGTCGGTTAAAAGGAGACCGAGGACAAAAAGGTACCCGAAATTCACTGCATTATTATTTTGTTGCCCAAGATATTCACGAACGAGCAAGTTCATCTCACATACAATACCAACAACTTAGCCGTACTTTACGTCATTGTGATATTTTATTTCGTTTCCAACGCCTATTAACTATGCAAGCGAGAGCCTGCCAGCAAGTTGCTCAATCTGTTTTATGGCGTAAACAATACCAACATAACCCTCGTTTTGAGCGCACTTTCGCTTACATTGAAAAATCGCTACAACTTCTAAAGCAGCAATCGCCTGAGCTTCATGAAATTAAAGCGCTGTACAACTTACTTAAAAACTTAAAAGGAATTGATGTTCAACTTAAAGGCCTGAGCCTTGAGCAAAGTGCATGGCAGCAAAATAATAAACAAATAGAACAGTTATCTGACGAATCGTTATCAGGTATTCGTGATATTATTTCACGCGTTAAACACCATTTAACCCCGAAATCTTCTTTATTTCGCCATGCGGTCAGAATGTCAATTCTCCTTTGTACTGGCTATGTCATTATCCAACTATTTGATATGGAAAGAGGATATTGGATATTACTCACTAGCTTATTTGTATGCCAACCTAACTACAGCGCCACTAAACGCCGTTTGGCTCTACGTATAATAGGCACTATTGTTGGTATTCTCATTGGCTTACCTTTGCTGAATTTAATCCCTTCAATGGAAGGCCAGCTCACGCTAATTGTTATTTCTGGTTTACTGTTTTTTATGTTTCGCAGTAGCCAATATGCCCAAGCAACCTTATTTATCACACTACTCGTCTTGTTTTGTTTTAACCTACTCGGAGAAGGGTTTGACGTTGCACTGCCACGGATCATTGACACATTAATTGGTTGTTTTATTGCATTACTTGCCGTCAGCTTTATTTGGCCTGACTGGAAATTCCGCCAACTCCCCCAAGTCATTCAAAAAACTATGGATAGCAATTGCCGTTATTTAGATGCTATTTTACAACAATATTACCAAGGTAAAGACAACCGCCTTGAGTATCGAATTGCACGTAGAGAGGCACATAATAACGATGCTGAATTCGCTTCTATTGTGTCCAATATGGCATCGGATCCTAAGTCTTATCGAATCACTCAAGAACAGGCTTTTCGCCTTCTCTGCTTAAACCACACTTTACTCAGCTATATATCTGCATTAGGCGCGCATCGTGAAAAAATGCAAAATGAAGATAACCTTTCACTACTCAACGATGCTATTTGCTATGTTGAATCATCGCTACAAATCACCACCATTGACCCGCTCGTCATTGATGAAAAATCAGATAAACTTCGTCACAGTCTATTACAGCGGATAGATAACATTTCAACCAGTGATGACGAAAAAACTTTACTAATCATGGAACAAACTAAATTATTGCTCGAGCTGGTCCCTGAAATAAAACAAATTATGCGAACTATTAGTGCATCATAATTATACCGATGAGCGGGTATTATAATTCTAAATACCCGCTCATTCTTATATTGCATATTATAGTATTAACTATATTAATAATAACCGTGGTTTTGCGCGAGTTTAAGCTGACGTCAATTCAAAACTATTATACCAAGTAATTAGCTCTTGCTTGATATCCTTTGGTAAAACCGCACTATGACACCCTTCTATTGCAGCCGCTAAGCCTATGAGTAACTTAATACTAGGGTTATTCCTACCATGCTTTTTTAGCTTCATAAAACAAGCCTTTGCGCCCATCATACGCAAATCATCAACGTGAGATACACCGATTTTCCCTAGTGCGCGCTCAACTGACATATTCATATTAGGTAAATCTTTTATTCGCATAGTTATTGATTGTTTTTGTTTAAATTCTTCAATGGCTGAACGGTACGCCAACTCAATATATTGGAGAAACAAAGCCTCGTCATGCCAAACTTGTTCCGAAAGTTGATAATAACGCATTTCCAGTGGAATACCCTTTTTACTATAAACTAGCCGGTTAAACCCTAAGGATTCAAAATGGCTTCTCGCAACTAAACAGCCACGCAAATAAAAGCCGCCATCAAGCACTAACCCCACAATTGCATCATCGACTAATAGACAAAACCCACCAAAATGGTTTTTGCGCTTTAATTCGCCAAATTGACTTAACAAACGGGACAAATAAAAAAATTTTTCATCTTTTGACAACATTACTAAACTCCTTTTTAGATATGCTTAATTTTCATCCTTGAGAAAATTAATTTTATAATTTCTTTTTTTACAGATAATTACGCATAACCAATTTTGAGAGCATCCATAAAAAATGCCAAGAAGAATGCAGATAAAAACAACAAAGTTGCGAAGCGCTTTGAAAAAATAGTCTTGATATTGGATGGATATACAGTTACTGTATGTTCATACAGCATTGTAACGAGGTAAATTATGAGCATCTATTCTTGGAACAACTCAACAGAACATTCTCTTAATAATTACGCACAATCAATCCCTGCGATAGGGCTTACTAACAGCTCTATGCAACAAGGTATGGTGAGCGAACTTGTTTACGATGAAAAACACCCTATTATGGATTACATTTTATTACCCATGCTTCGCCAGTTTGGGGTCCAATCACGCTGGTTACTCTGGTTAAGCCCTAATAAAAAACTCAGTAAACACTGGTTAGAACAATCAGGTATACCCACTAATAAAGTTATGCAATTAAATCATATGGAAGATATCACCACGATTGATGCCATGGAAAAAGCCTTAAGAAGTGGGAATTATAGCGTGGTTCTAGGGTGGCTACCGGAAATAAGCGAGCAAGATTTTATTCGTTTGCAATATGCTGCTCAAGAAGGCTGTTCTATTGGCTTAATTATGCGTCCACAGAAAACGTATAATATGGTTAGTACACAAGCAAGACAGCCAAACCACTTAAAAATTCATTCAAATCATTACCACTAGCTAAGATTAAGAATTTTCTTACTAAATTTAACCTTTAGGCATATTTGTCTCTAAAGTTAAATTAAAAGTATTGTAGATCAATCAGATAGATTAAATATAATCATTGTTAAAAATATACATATCTCTCTGATTTATACACTAAAAAAACACTTTTTTTAACGATTTTTGCTCACTCTACTTGTATCTTTTTAAGTTCGTTGTAGACTTTAGCTTGTTCGGCTTATGGCATTATTTTTTTACTTTTCTTATTTTTTTGTAGATAATGTCTGCGAAACCTAGCAAGTAAATTAAACCAATGGCATATAATAAGGCTCAGCGAAGCCAAGCCAATATTGGATGATAACGAGGCGTAAAAATGAAAAAAACAGCTATCGCAGTAGCAGTGGCAGTAGCAGCTTTTGCAACCGTTGCACAAGCAGCTCCAAAAGATAACACTTGGTATACCGGTGCTAAATTAGGTTGGTCTCACTATGAAGACACTAAATTCACTTCACCTGAAACTAATCTTCACGTAGGTAACACTACTGACCGTGATACTCTCGGTGCTGGTGCATTCGCTGGTTACCAATATAACCAATACATGGGCTTCGAGCTTGGTTACGATTGGTTCGGTAAAATGAAATACAAAGGCGCTGGTAACAGCGGTGACCTGAAATCTATGGGTGTTTCATTAACTACTAAATTAAGCTATCCAATCATGGATGACTTAGACGTTTACACTCGTTTAGGTGGTATGGTTTACCGTACAGAAGCTAAAGCTAACCAAACTCAAGGTCGTTTCAAAGAAACTGACACTGGCGTTGCACCTGTATACGCACTGGGTCTTGAGTACGCAATCACTCCAGAGTGGGCTACTCGTTTAGACTACCAATGGGTTAGCAACTTAGGTGATAAAGACAACATCGGTACTCGTCCAGACAACGGCATGCTGAGCGTTGGTGTTGCTTACCGTTTCGGTCAAGCTGATGCTCCAGTTGTTGCGCCAGCTCCAGTTGTTGCTCCAGCTCCAGTTGTTGAAAACAAACGCTTTACTCTGCGTTCAGATGTTCTGTTTAACTTCAACAAAGCAAGCCTGAAACCAGAAGGTCAAGAAGCTCTGAATGAGCTGTACAACGAACTTAGCAGCATCGACCCAACTCAAGGTCGCGTACTGGTAGTTGGTTTCACTGACCGTATCGGTTCACAAAACTACAACTTACCACTGTCACAAAAACGTGCTCAGTCTGTAGTTGACTACTTAGTTGCTAAAGGCGTTCCAGCTAGCGCAATCTCTGCAGAAGGCCGTGGTAAAGAAGATCCAGTAACTGGTAACAAATGTGACGATGTTAAAGGCCGTGCTGCTCTGATCGAGTGTTTAGCGCCAGACCGTCGTGTTGAAATCGAAATCCAAGGTACAACTGAAGTTGTAACTCAACCAGGTGCTTAATTCTTAGCCCTAGTTTGAATTTCGAACTAAACATAAAAAACCCCAATTAATATTGGGGTTTTTTTATCATCAAAAATCACAAAAAACCAGTACAGCTTAAAAATACACTTCAAAAGATTTAATTCTATAATAACGGTATCTTGCTTAGATACTTGCTACAGTGATGATCATCACTGATCTTCTTTAGTTATCCGTTTCCTTTGGTATCCCAAGGATCGCTTGCAAATCTTGTTTTAATGAGCTCATCTGGCTTTCATATTTATCTTTATGTTCTGCGTCTTCAATTAACTGAATAATAGTTTCAGACAACGTTTTATTACGCTTCACGGCAAGGTTAGACAAACGCTGCCACACCGAAAAGTTTAAATCTATTGATTTCTTACGTGTATGTGGGTGTTCTGCATTAAAATGACGCTTACGCCTCGCCCGAATACTCTGTTTCATTCGGTTATCAAGCTCTGGGTTCATATGCTGAGTGATCCACTTTAGTACATCAACCGGTCTATTTTCCATTTTTAGCAGCAAGTCTATCGCTTCTTTTTCTGCACTTCTTTCTATATAGCGGGTAATTGCTTCGCCACCCCTTGCTTTATTGACGAGGTATTCCCATTTCCAGCCACATTCAAGATTTTCAAGCTGCTGATATTTCATAATTTTTCCTGAAGAAAATTGAACCTATTTTTATATTAGCAAGATTATATACAAAATACTCAAGCAGATATTCGATTTAGTGGAATATTCACTCTTTCAATAAAGAAGATGACCTCCTCTTGTAAAAATAGTGTACAATCCGCCCCTATCTGTTAACAAATTAATAAAACTGCATGTCCACATTTGAATACATACTCGTCATCTATGGGATTGGCGGTGTATGCGCAATGCTATTTACCCTACTCGTAACAAAAGACCCTAACTGCTTTATGCGCTTGCTGAGCGCCATACTTATTGGCTTGACTTGGCCGATGACACTACCCATTGTATTTATGTTTTCGTTATTCTAGTCGATAATTCAACAATTATTGCTGCAAGATTGCCTATCAAAGGCTAATATAGCAAGCTTGCCCATTGGGTAATGAATGAGCCTGAAATTTGTTTATAAAACAAACAATGTTATTTAGCAAATTTATTAAATAAACCTTATTCAGGCATATACGCCCAGCTTATTGGCAGGCATTTTATTTATAACCCTATTAATAGCAGATAATTATAGTGATCAGTCAAGAACTAACATGGCAAGGCCTAATTCCTAACTTATCGTCATTTCAGACGAAATTTGTATCTTCAGAAACGTTGCCCCCTATACTTTTATCAGATATTCAGCCTAGGCTATCTGATGGCATACAACATTTCGTTGATGAATTTGCCCAAACTCGCTTCATGTTTATCAAGTCTGATGACAGTGAGGCGTATCTTAGCCTTTATGCTAATGCAATTACCCCCTTACTGGCAGAGATAAATACCATTGATGGTGATTATCAATTATCTGAAGATAGCCGTCTTTTTCAATGGAAAAGTGGTGTTAAAAGCCGTTTCTCTTCCCATGAAAAAATTGCTTACCGTAGTTGGATAGAACCCGAACAATTATTTGGCTATGTCACCCCTTCATTGAATTTAGTGCCAGGATTACTTCACCAAATTAATGGCGGGATCTTAGTTATCGCAGCTAGCGCATTAATTAGCCAACCTTTAATGTGGGCTCGCCTAAAAAATATGGTTAACCGTCAACAACTTGAATGGTTACCTTATTCTGAGAATCAGCCTTTACCGATTGAAATTGAACCACAACCTTTAGAACTTAAAGTCATTATTGTTGGTGACCGATTAGCTTTAGAAGAGTTTGAATTTACATCACCGGAACTATTTAGCTGCGCAATTTATGGCGAATATGAGCCTATTATGTTCTTCGAAGATGAAGAACAATTGAGCTTATGGATGCGTTATGTTAAATCCATTATTGAATCCAATAAATTACCACATATTTCTGCTGATGGCTGGGTCCCTTTCATCCAACAAGCTGTTCGTTACTGTGAAGATAAATTTAATCTTCCTCTTGATATTCTTTGGTTAGTTCGCTCTCTTGTTGATGCCAGCCACTACCATGTTAACCATTTGCTGACTCAAGAGTCATTTAAGCAAGCAAATGAAAACCGCCAATGGCGCCACAGTTTTCTTGCTGAACGTACTCAGGACGATATTTTGCAAGAACAAATCTTCGTTAAAACTGAAGGCGAAGTTATCGGCCAAGTTAATGGCTTGTCTGTCTTACAATATCCAGGGCACCCTGACGCTATTGGTGAGCCATCCCGTATTACCTGTGTCGCACATTTAGGTGACGGTGAATTCACGGATGTAGAACGTAAAGCAGAGCTGGGTGGGAATATCCACGCCAAAGGCATGATGATCATGCAAGCCTATTTAAATTACGAGCTGAAATTAGAGCAGCCTCAGCCTTTCTCCGCCTCTATCGTCTTTGAGCAGTCCTATGGTGAAGTTGATGGTGATAGCGCATCACTCGCAGAGCTGTGCGCTTTAATTAGCGCATTATCACTACAACCTATTGACCAGCAAGTTGCTATCACGGGTGCAGTTGACCAATTTGGCTATGTCCAACCTATTGGCGGGGTGAATGAGAAAATTGAAGGTTTCTTTGATATCTGTGAAAAACGTGGGTTAACTGGCAACCAAGGTGTCATCATCCCGATGGCAAATGTTCGCCATTTATGCACCAAGTCTGCTGTCGTTGAAGCCGTAAAAGAAGGTCAATTCCACATTTGGCCTGTTGAACATGTCGCCCAAGCCATTACTATATTGACTAAGCAACCTTACTTTGAACAACAAGCTGAAGAAGAAAATGTACACCTGTTAGCTTTAATTCAAGAACGGATCAATCAAGCAAACTCACCTGATAAAGCCCGACTTCCTTGGTTCTTAAAATGGATAAGTTAAGTAAAGATTGCGTAAAAAATAGCAGATCGGAGTTGTTCAGCGTACAAGTGTAAGCTATCCTGTAGACCTACACTTAATAAAGGCTATCTTAAGAACATGGTTGAGAAACGCGGATCCTACACAAAAGATGATTTAATTGCTTCTGGTAAAGGTGAGTTATTTGGAGAAAATGGTCCTCCATTGCCATCTGGAAATATGTTGATGATGGATCGTATCGTCAGTATGACTGAAGATGGCGGTACATTTAACAAAGGTTATGTGGAAGCTGAATTGGATATTAATCCAGACCTTTGGTTCTTTGGCTGTCACTTTACAAACGACCCTGTCATGCCTGGTTGTTTAGGCCTCGATGCAATGTGGCAGCTAGTTGGCTTCTACCTTGGCTGGCTCGGCGGTGAAGGTAAAGGGCGCGCTTTAGGTGTTGGCGAAGTTAAATTTACTGGCCAAGTTCTCCCTACCGCGAAAAAAGTTACTTACCGCATCAGCTTTAAACGCGTGATCAACCGTAAACTGATCATGGGGTTAGCAGACGGTGAAGTCTTAGTTGATGGTAAATTAATTTATACTGCAACAGACTTAAAAGTGGGTCTTTTTAAAGACACCAGCGCATTCTAAATATTTGAAATGCAAACCTCCGCAATGGCGGAGGTTTTTAAATGAATGAATACCTTCAGCTTAAAAACCCAAAAATATGCAAGAAAACGAGCTCAGGCTATTTAAGCTAAACGTTCAAAGAATATTGGGGTTACACCACCGCTATGGTTCGATCCTCCATCGCCTTTCGCCAACCACCTAGCCAATGCGACCGAGCATCTACTGCTTGATATGGGCACAACTCTTTAGAGCGCCCTGCTAAACCTGCTTGATAACCTCTTGATAAAGCTCTTTCTAAACGGTCTCGCTTCTGTCTTTTCATGCCTTACTTCCCTCATCATTTAAATGGAAAAGAAAACAGTACCTACTATTTTTAATAGGTACACTATAGAAATAGCGCCCGTTGAAAAAAAAATCAAGTAAAGATTTTCATATATTTGTCATAAATGGCATAAATGTGACTTGTATATGACAATTAATACAACCTATTGATTTGATTTGAAAATAAAAACATTCTTTTATTTATCATAATATTAGAGAACAAAATCAATTATTATTCACTAATATATAAATAAAAAGAATATCTATATTTAATGAAATTAAAAATGCACTTTGAATATATAAACCACATATATTCAAGGTGCATTTAATATAAATTACTTAAGTAATAACCAATGATTAGTATTTATCTATCTCTTTCGCAATACTCTCAGCGACTTGCTGCCACCCCATTGATAACGTGCGAACTAGCTCAGGGTAGCCATCTTCATTTTGGTCTAACTGTACATCAAAATTACGACGGATCACGTTTTTATCATGAGTGTAAGTCCAAAAGCCTTGGATTAATACTTTACCATCATACCGCCCATTAAAGGCCGTCAAAGTAATATCAAGTGTATCCGGTGAGTTTTGTAATGGCTGCAAAGACACGAGTTTTTCAGGTAACGCTGCAGATAATTCACTCACCATCGACTGACCAAGCTGTTGTTCTAAAGGACTCGCCCATAGATGCGTACTTGCATTGGTATAACTGACATCTGTCGTTTGGTAAGTAATCCCATTTGATGTCAGCACATCTGATAACATGATGCGTTGTAACCACACTTGGCCTTTATTCATCACCTCTGCAGATTGTGTCTGAGGAGTTTTCATTGGCAGTTGGTAGTACTTTTTCTCTGGGGTACTGCTACAAGCTGCCAATAATAAAACAAATATTGATAGTAAATATCTCATTATTTTTTCACTCCTTTAGGCTCAACATCCTTCGTTGGCTCAGCTTCGAAAACTAACGCATTACTCTTATTATTCAAAGTACGTAGAAGCGGCTGAACTTCTCTTAATACTTGGTCTAAACGCTGCATGTTATCCACCATTTTATTATAAGCTGGAGAACCAGGTTGGAAACCTTGCATTGCACGGTTCATTTCTTGCAGTGTTTTTTGCAAGTCATGAGGTAAATTTTGGAACTCTTTACTCGCCATAACTTTGTTGAGTTGAGCCAACATCGCATTAGCTTCTTTAACAACTTTCTGCCCTTCTGCCAATGTTTGTGTCGTTTGGTTAAGCATCGGTTCAATTGGCATATTGTTAATTTTATCCAACACCGCAATGACTTTTTGTTGAATTTGCGCTAAACCTGCACTGGTTGTTGGGATAATTTTATAGCCGGCAACCACGGTTGGGCCTTTATAAGGCTCTGCATTTTGCACAAAATCCAAATCAACAAATAACGCACCCGTTAATAAATTCCCTGATTTTAGTGATGCCCTTAAGCCATCTTTCAAAGCTAAATTTAATTCATTTTTTAAATTAAAGTTCTTACCGACATCCTTAGAAAAACGTTCTGGTTCAATGTGGATCAAAACAGGAATTCTAAAGTCATTATCCAGTGATTGGTCTAAACCTTCGGTATAAAAAGGCACTTGTGCAACAGTACCTAAACGAATACCACGGAACTCTACCGGCGCGCCCGGTTGTAGGCCTCGCACTGAGTCTGAGAAGAATAAGACAAAATCTTGATACTGTGTATACAAGGAATTTTGAATACTGCTTTGGTTGTCAAACAGTTGGAATTCAGCATTTTCCTTCACATTAGCACCAGGAACCCACCCGGTTGGAACATCAAAACTCACACCACCGGTCAATAATGTCGCAATTGAGCCCATTTCAACATGCACGCCTTGGGATGACATATCAAAAGCTATACCGCTATCTTTCCAAAAACGTACATTTGAACTAATCAATTTGTCATAAGGCGCATTGATAAATAATTGATAACGCATATCGCGTTTATCCATATCAAAGTCGCTCGTTTCAACAGAACCGACCCGGTAACCACGGAATAACACTGGGTCACCTGGATTTAATTGTCCTGCCTTATCGCTCACCAATACAACACGAATTCCCTTAGCATCAGGTGATGCAAGAGGTGGGGTATCCAATAAGGTAAACTCGAAATGCTCTTTTGCCGCTAAGCCCGGTTGAAGCTCAATGTAAGCACCTGAAAGTAATGTACCTAGCCCAGTAACGCCATCACGCCCAATTGTTGGTTTTACAATCCAAAACGCAGAATCAGTACGCAGTAATTCTTTCATTTCATTGTTCAAACGCGCTTTAATGACCACTCGACTAAAATTGTCATCAAGCGTCACACTTTCCACAACGCCAATATCGACGCTACGGCTTTTAATTTTGGTTTTACCTGCTTCTATTCCTTCAGCATTGTAAGTGATTAATGTCACTTCAGGGCCTTGGTTGCTAAAATGGTAAAATAAGACCCAAGCGCCAAGCAAGACTGTCACTATTGGGATCACCCATACAGGCGACCAACTTTTTAACTTACTAATTTTGGCATTGGCCTGTGGTGTTTCTTTATCAGTCACCCGATGACTCCTTCTTGTTCAACAGTATTTACTGCATTTCTTCTTTCACAGCGATCCCAAGTTAATCTGGGGTCAAAGGTCATCGCTGCAAACATTGTGAGAATAACAACCACACCAAAGAAAATAATCCCCATCGCAGGGACAATATTCATCAATTGCCCCATTTGAACCAAAGAGGCTAAAATGGTGATAACAAACACATCTATCATTGACCAACGGCCAACATACTCCACCAGCTCATAAATAAAATGCATACGATGCGGGTCCCGATTACCATACCCTTTGGAATCTAGGCAAAGCCATGCAATTCCTATCATTTTCAATGTAGGCACCATAATACTGGCAACAAAAATCACCATAGCAACAGGATATGACCCGTCTTCCCACAGTAAAATGACGCCATCAATAATGGTCGAATTTAATGCTGTACCTAACGTGTTTGTGGTCATCATCGGCAATACATTCGCAGGGATATACAACATAATTGATGTCATTAAAAGAGCCAAAGTCCATTGTAAACTTTGTTTTTTACGTACACTACCATGTGAGTGGCAGCGTGGGCATTTTGATTGTTCAGCCGGTAAAATTGCCGTACACACTAGACATAAGCGTACATCTTGCTTAATCCCCGTCTGGCCGACAATTAACGGCCTATCTAATTTCGGCGCAGCTTCAATTCGGTTCCATAGCCAATGGCGGTCTAAGCATTGGAAAGCCCTTACTTGCAGCATGCAATACGCGCAATAAGGTAAAAAGCTTAACCCGATACCAATATCGCCGTAAGCTATCAATTTAACAAAACTGACTAAGACCCCCGCTAGAAAAATCTCAGCCATGCACCACGTTTTCATTTGGAACAAAATACGGGTGATCACCACTTTAATATTTTTAGGAATATGAACCTGCACCCCTAAAAGGATGATTGTGACCATACAAAATGCAGGAATAACCAATGAAAAAAACAGAAAAAATAGCGCCAAACCGCTATAGCGCGTGGTAGCTATAATTTCAATTATTTGGAATAACGATATTTCATTTTCAATCCCTGCGGCGCCCATCTTAACAAAGGGAAATAAGCAGGCAATAAATAGCATAATTAATGCACTAAATGCATATGCTGCTGGCTGCTTATACGGATATCGCCACTTTGAGACCAATGTGGTTTCGCAGCGTGGACACGTTGCTTTGCTCCCTTGTTCCAATTCAGGAACTGCAACCAACATGTCACACTGAGGACAAAGCACATGTTCATGAGACTCATGGTTGCACAAAGTGTATTTGCTCCTTTAATTAAAGCGTCATTCGCCGTTTTTCAGTAATTCAAGCTCTTGCCAACGGTCAAACGCTTGCTCTAATTCAGCTTCTTTTGCAGATAGCTGAGTCAGCGTTTTTTCTGTTACATCATGCGGTTGGTTGAAAAAATCTGCATCGCCAACTTGAGCTTGTAGTGCTTCAATATCACTTTCAAGTTGTTCCAATTTTGCTGGCAACTGTTCCAATTCACGTAATAAATTATAACTGAGCTTATTTGACCGCTTTACCGCTTCTTTCGGTTTCGTTGGTTTATCTTGGCCAGCCACTTTACCTGTTTGTTCTGCTTTCAAACTCACGGTTTGTGCTCTTTGCTGTTGAGCATCGTAATACCCGCCAGCAAAACGGTTAATCACGCCATTACCTTCAAAGATCCAGCATTCCGTCACGCTGTTATCGACAAACTCTCGGTCATGGCTAACCAATAAAACCGTTCCTTGGTAACCATCAACTAATTCTTCAAGTAACTCTAAAGTTTCGACATCAAGGTCGTTAGTCGGTTCATCGAGGATCAATAAGTTACTTGGTTTTAGGAATAAACGCGCAAGCAATAACCGATTACGCTCACCTCCAGAAAGTGCCCTAACCGGTGTCATTGCACGTTTTGGCGGGAACATAAAGTCTTGCAAATAGCCGAGAACATGGCGTGGCTTACCATTCACCATGACTTCTTGTTTACCTTCCGCTAAATTATCCATCACGGTTTTATCTGGGTCCAATGCTGCGCGGTGCTGGTCGAAATAAGCAACTTCCAACTTAGTCCCACAATGTACTCGTCCGCTATCTGCTTGCAAATCCCCCAACATCAAACGCAATAATGTTGTTTTACCACAACCGTTTGGCCCAACTAGCGCGATTTTATCGCCACGTAATACTTGAGCTGAAAAATCTTTTACCAATACTTTATTATCAATCTGGTAATTCACATTTTCCATTTCAAATACAATTTTGCCAGAACGGGCAGCTTCACCCACTTGCATTTTCGCTGTGCCCATCACTTCACGACGCTGTGAACGCTCTACCCGTAGGGCTTTTAACGCACGAACACGCCCTTCGTTACGAGTACGTCGCGCTTTAATACCTTGGCGGATCCACGTCTCTTCTTGGGCTAATTTGCGGTCAAATTCCGCATTTTGCATCTCTTCAACACGCAAAGCTTCTTCTTTATTCACCAAGTAGTCATCATAATTACCCGGCCAAGATGCTAATTTCCCACGGTCTAAATCAATAATACGGGTTGCCATATTACGGATAAATGAACGGTCATGGGAAATAAATACGATGCTACCTTGGAAATCTTTTAGGAAATTTTCCAGCCAAAGAATTGTTTCTATATCTAAGTGGTTGGTTGGCTCATCTAAAAAGAGTACTCGCGGGTTACTCACTAACGCACGACCCAAAGCCGCTTTACGTAGCCAACCACCTGATAATGAAGACAGTTCTGCATCTGCAGGTAAACCGAGTTTTTTCAGCACATCACTGATACGAGAATCTAATAACCATAAATTACGGTTATCTAACACCTCTTGCAATTCAGCCAATTTATTTAGATTTTTTTCACTCGGGTCGGTTTCGACCTCTTTCGCAACATGGTGATAATCTTTGAGGTACTGAGCTTGTTCTGCAACACCTTCAGCCACAAAATCAAAAATAGTGCCTTCAATATTACGCGGAGGGTCTTGCTGCAAGCGTGCAACAACTAAATCTTGCTCATAAACCAATTGGCCATCATCCAACGGCTGTTCTTTCGTTAACACACGCATTAACGTTGATTTACCTGCACCATTGCGGCCAACCAAACATACACGTTCGTTATCTTCGATATGAATTTCGGTATTATCCAGTAATGGGGCATCACTAAACGAAAGGTATGCACCCGACAAATTAATTAAAGCCATTGATTCTATCCTTACTCTGCGTGGCTAATTAGCCAGCAGTTATGTATTTGACGGTTACGAGCAAAATCTTCTGACAGTGTTTTCGCTGTGATTTCTTGCGCTTGTAAACCTAATTCTTTAATTGCTTCAAGATCCATTTTGAAACCACGTTTGTTATTAGAAAACATTACGGTTCCACCACGGCGTAATAACCGCTTTAGGTGGGTAATCAATTGGATATGATCCCGTTGCACATCAAACGTACCATCCATGCGTTTTGAATTTGAGAATGTTGGGGGATCAATAAAGATCACATCAAATTGTTCCCGGCTATTCGCTAGCCAACTCAAGCAGTCCGCTTGAATTAAACGGTGCTGGCGACCTGTAAGTCCGTTCGCTTGTAGATTTTTTTCAGCCCACTCAAGATAAGTACGTGACATATCAACGGAAGTGGTACTTTTCGCGCCACCAAGCCCCGCATGTACAGTCGCGGTACCGGTGTAACAGAACAAATTTAAGAAATCTGCATCTTTACTCATCTGGCCTAACATTTTACGGGCAATACGATGGTCAAGAAATAACCCCGTATCCAGATAGTCCGTCAAATTCACCAACATTTTCGCATTGTATTCTTGCACTAAAAAGAAATCGTCTTTTTGCGCTAATTTCTCATACTGCTGCTTGCCTTTTTGGCGCTGGCGCGTTTTTAACACTAGCTGATTCGATGTCAGTTCTAGCACATTCATTGTTGCAGTGATCACATCAAACAGGCGTTGACGAGCTTTGCGTTCATCAACGGTTTTTGGCGGTGCATATTCTTGGATCACCACCTTATCGCCATAAATATCAACCGCAACATTGTATTCAGGTAGGTCGGCATCATAAACACGGTAGCAATCGATCCCTTGCTGCTTTGCCCATTTACTTAATTTCTTGATATTTTTACGTAAGCGATTTGCAAAATCAGGTGAAATCTCCGCGATGGTCTCTGACGGTGTAGCCGCTAATTGATAATTCTTTTGAACACAATCTAAAGGGCCGTTTTTGGCTTTAAACTCACGCTCTGAACGCAGTTGCAAGCAGCTGAGTAGCTCGGGAGAAGCACTAAAAATCGATAAACGCCAACCAGGGAAGCGGGCCTTCACGATCCGCCCTAACTGACTATGTAGCGCAATTAAAGCAGGCTCACTTTCTAAACGCTCACCATACGGGGGGTTGCTAATGATTGTGCCTAACGTATCGACCTTAACTGGGTTTTCCAATGCAGCGGCATCACCTTGCTTAAAGGTGATTAAATCTTGTAACCCTGCCCGGCGTGCGTTCGCACGAGCCATTTCAAGTACACGCTTATCGATATCAAAACCATAAAAGCGCGATGTCGTCTCTTTCAAACCTTGGCGGAAACGCACTTGCGCTTCCGTGGTTAATTCACGCCAAAGTTCCGCGTTAAATTTAGACCATGCATAAAACCCCCAATGAGTACGGTGTAAGCCGGGGGCTTTATCCGTTGTCATCATTGCGGCTTCAATTAACAATGTTCCTGAACCACACATCGGGTCGACCAAGGGAGTTCCTTGCTGCCAACCTGAACGGTTAATAATTGCTGCTGCCAGTGTCTCTTTTAAGGGGGCTTGGCCTGCCAAATCACGGTAGCCACGAATATGTAATGAATCACCACTCAAATCGAGAGCCACACTGGCTTTCTCTTTATTCAGATAGACGTTAATACGAATATCCGCTTGCTGGCGAGCCACATCAGGCCGCTGGTCAAGCTTGCGTACAAAGCTGTCTACGATAGCATCTTTCACTTTCAATGCGCCGTATTGGCTATTGCGAATTTCTTCGTTAGTCCCCGTAAAATGAACAACAAAGGTATCATTGACTGAAAAAATCTCACTCCAGTCGATAGCTTGTACACCGAGGTACAAATCTAGGTCACTGTAGACATCAAAATCATTCAGTGGCAATAAAATACGCGATGCCAGCCGACTCCACAGTAGGCTTTGATACATCACACGTTCGTCGGCCTGAAAATAGACACCCCCTTGGGCCACTTTGCATTGGCTAGCGCCAAGCGATTCTAATTCCGTTTTCAGTAGTTCTTCAAGGCCGCGAGCTGTGCTGGCAAACAGAGAATTCATAGTATTTATTACCAATTTGGATGAAAAATTGTTGCGCATTATAGCTAATCTTATGCAGTTGTCATAAAGTTGCTACGCACAATTATAAGGATTAAAAAATGATAACGCTTTCGCGCCTTTACACACACCCAGTTAAATCTATGCGAGGAGTTCGTTTATCCCACGCCTTCGCTGATATTAGCGGTTTGACTTTTGATCGTAATTTTATGGTAACCACGCTGGAAGGTAAGTTTATTACGGCGAGAAAATATCCACAAATGTTACTTTTTACACCGGTAATGCTCAATAATGGTCTTCACTTGCGAGCACCAAATGGCGAAAGTGCAACGGTATTGTATCAGGACTTTAACGAGAAGCAGAGCCCTACTGAAGTTTGGGGTAATCATTTTCATGCACTTATTGCACCTGAAGCGATAAATAGTTGGTTAAGTACCTTTTTTGATGAGCCCGTACAACTACGCTGGCTGAGCCCACAGCTTTCTCGCCGTGTCAAAGAACACCAAGATGTGCCGATGTCTTTTGCTGATGGCTACCCTTTCTTACTGATCAACGAAGCTTCAGTCCAAGAACTACAGCGCCGTTGCCCTGCGAGTATTAAATTAGAGCAGTTTCGTGGCAATTTAATCATTACAGGTGCCAAGCCTTTTGAAGAAGACACATGGAAAACCATTCAAATTGGTGATGTCGTTTTTACATTAGATAGGCCATGTAGCCGGTGCATTTTAACGACCGTTAGCCCAGAAAAAGGAATTAAACATCCCCACAGTGAGCCACTTGCGACACTGCAAACCTTCCGTTCAGATGAAACTGGTGATGTCGATTTCGGACAAAATGTGATTATTAAAAATACGGGGGTTATTCGTGTTGGTGATACCCTGACGGTACTAGAAACTAAACCAGCAAAACAATATTTAGTTCAAGAACGTGAAAGTGACCTAGCAGCTAATAGCTTGAAGACCCAAGCCAATAATGTCAGTTTAGTTTTTGAAGAAACAGAATATGAAGGTGATAACCAAAATGTGATCCTTGAGCAATTAGAATCCAATGGTTTAACTATCCCTTATTCATGTCGTGCTGGTATCTGCGGCCGCTGTAAAATTAAACTGATTTCAGGAGAAGTCACCCCATTAAAACAAAGCGCCATTAAAGAAAACGGTTATATACTCGCCTGTAGTTGTATCCCGAAAACATCTGTTAAATTAGCGTTTAACTAAGCACTGGTTTTATTTTTAACACCATCAAGGGTTCAATTCTATGATGGTGTTAAACACGCAAACTGGGATTCATTAAATTAGCAAAAAGCCTATTTATTTAGTTATTCTTTTTTCCACGATCTTAAGTGATCACCTAAATAGCATTACCATATAGTTGACGTTTCACTTTAGATGAATACTCAAGCATGCGATCGTTCATGATCTTAATAGGATCGCAAAACCGTAAAGTTCGATCGGGTAATTCTAATATTGGTTCAGCTAATAAACATAAACTCGCAGATGGACCAGCTTCCGCAATAATAAATGTGAAGTAACGGTTCGTATTTTCTAAACACACTTGAATTATTTGCCCTTGCTTAGGCTCACGAATATAGTGAAATGAAGAAAAATACCAACTCTTTGGCATCTGTGGTTTTAAAAAACGAAAAGCAACTAAGCTATTTAAGACTAATTCAGCTCTTTCTTCATGAGTAATATTTAATCTTTTAGCCTGTTCATCGAATAAATAATATTCACCTGCATCTTCGATGCTAAATGGCATCTCATTACGAGCAAAAACCGTTAGCATCTTAGCAGGAAAACATGAACGAAATATCATGCCGTTGGCGAGATCTAACATCACCCTATTATGGTCATGATCAAAATACCAACGCCAATGATCATCAGGTTTAATATTCATAAACGATCCTTTAGCGATTTACCGGTAAATATAACAGAAAGGATCGATATCATGATCTTTTCTAAATTTACTCTAAAGTGTATTTTTATGCGCTAAATTAACTGCTAAATAAATTACTTTATAAATAGTCGGATAATGTCGTTATCTAAATAGCAAACTAGCTGCAAATTGGTATCAATTTGATATAAAAATAGCCACTATTAGCAATATAGTTTAAAAGGGGGCATAAATAAACCCCCTTGATACGTAAATTTACAATTTATTACTAGATATGATTAACAATATCTTTAATTAATTTTGGCCCATGGTAAATAAAACCAGAATAAATTTGAATTAAAGAGGCACCCGCTTCCATTTTTTCACGTGCAGCCGTAAGGGAATCAATTCCACCGACTCCAATTATTGGCAGTTTTCCATTTAACTCACGTGAAATAAGTTTAATAACTTGCGTACTTTTTAATTGCACAGGACGACCACTTAATCCCCCCGTTTCATTACAATGATTAATCCCTTGAACCAAAGAGCGGTCTAACGTGGTATTCGTCGCAATAACGCCATCGATATTATGTCTAACTAGGCTATCTGAAACTTGGATAATTTCCTCTTCAGATAAATCAGGCGCAACTTTTACAGCAACAGGCACATATTTTTGGTGCTGTAATTGTAATTCCAGTTGCTTTGCTTTTATGCTACTTAATAAATCATCCAGTGCTTCGCCATATTGTAATGTTCGTAGCCCAGGCGTATTTGGTGAGGAAATATTAATAGCAATATAACCAGCATGTGCATAGACCTTATCCATGCAAATTAAATAGTCATCTTTACCTTGTTCGACTGGCGTATCTTTATTTTTACCAATATTGATACCAATGATCCCGCCATAATTCGATTTTTTAACATTCTCTACAAGGTTATCGACACCTTTATTATTAAACCCCATCCGGTTAATTAAACCTTCAGCTTCTACAAGTCGAAATAACCGCGGTTTGTCATTACCTGACTGAGGACGAGGGGTTACCGTACCAATTTCTATAAACCCAAACCCCATGGCACCAAATGCATCAATACATTCACCATCTTTATCTAAACCCGCGGCGAGCCCTAGTGGGTTTTTGAAGGAAAGCCCCATGCATTGAACAGGTTTAGTGGCAACAGATTGGCGAATAAGACATTGGAAAGGGGAATGATTCAAACGTTGAAGCTGGCGAAAAGTCAATTCATGTGCTTTTTCAGGGTCGAGCTGGAACAGTGCCTTGCGGGCAAGGTGATATAGCATATCCAATAACCTATTTTTACTAGTACGTTTCAATAGAGTAGACATCATATCGCACGCTAAAACCCCGCCAAATACAATTTGCCGAGCTTTCATTCATACATGCGGTTTTTTCGTCGGATAAAACGCGCTATAGATTACCCTATCTCACCACCCTTTTACTATGAAAAAATCAATAAAAATGCGTTTGCCTGGGTTTTCGAGGGAAAACAAGCATTTTATGAGAGTTATCTCTCATTTAATATTCCACTTTTGTCATAAACAATAATAAGCCGCTAAATGAAATTTTTTAGCGGCTTATTAAAACCAACAACTAGCTAGCTATATATAAACTAGCTTTCTAACGCTTTGGTTATTTTTTCAAATAGATCACCAGACAGGTTATCAAGTGCTTTTAATTGCTCAAGCACTTTACGCATCTGTGCTTGGCGCTTTTCGTCGTAACGTTTTAAACGGATCAACGGCTCAATCAGTCTTGAAGCCACTTGCGGGTTGCGCGTATTGAGATCAACTAAAATTTCATACAAAAATTGGTAACCACTGCTATCTTCTGCATGGAAATTAACAGGATTCCCCGCAGTGAAAGCCCCAACAAGTGAGCGAACACGGTTAGGGTTACCCATGCTAAATGAGCGGTGATCCAATAATTCACGTACATTAGCAAGCGCTTCTTTTGCAGGGTTCGCCCCTTGTAATGTAAACCACTTATCCATGACTAACCCGTCATGATGCCAGCGCTCATCAAAATCTGACATTAACTGGGCTTTACAAGGTAACTGTGACTCGTTTGCTGCGGTCAATGCGGCCAATGAATCCGTCATGTTATCCGCTGATTCGTATTGTTCCAACACTAGTTTGTTCGCCAGCTCGCTATCATCACCCGCGGCTAAGTATTGCAGGCAAATGTTACGCAATGAGCGTTTAGCAATATCTTGGTGATCAACACGATAACCATCAATATGTATGGATCGATAAACCGAGAGAAGTTCATCATGCATTTCTACCGCTAAATGATGATGAATAAAGTTCACAACTTCGTGGATCGCAACAGGGTCGATAACCGTAAATAATTCTGCTAGCTCGTTTTCGGAAGGTAACGTTAAGATCAATGCGACTAATGCAGGATCAATCGAATCACTTAATAATACACCCCGAAAAGCATCTACCACTGGCTCAGGTAAAACTAATGCTTCACCTTTTTGATAATGAGCCACATTAATTTTTACATAATTATTAATAAGTTGTTGAGCCGCATCCCAACGAGAGAATTCATTACTTGCGTGCTGCATCAAGAAAGCCAGTTGCTCATCTGTGTAGTTGTAATCTAATTTTACAGGGGCTGAAAACTCACGTAATAAAGATGGAACTGGGCGGCTTGTCACCTCATCAAAAACAAACGTTTGAGTTTCTTGCGTAATGTTTAGCACCGAATTCACGACGCTACCCTCACGTTTTAGCGTGATAATTCCACCTTGCTCATCATAGAGCTCAATATCCAATGGGATATGCAATGGTTGCTTCTCTGCTTGATCTGCCGTCGGTGGCGTCATTTGGCTAACATGTAGCGTATATTGCTGTTTTTCTGGTGAATATTCATCACGCACAGTTAAAACGGGTGTCCCTGACTGGCTATACCAACGACGAAATAGTGATAAATCAACATTTGACGCATCTTCCATCGCCTGCACAAAATCGTCACAGGTTGCTGCACTGCCATCATGGCGATGAACATAAAGTTGTATACCTGCTTGGAACATCTCCTCACCCAACAGAGTGTGGATCATGCGAATAACTTCCGACCCTTTTTCATACACAGTCAAAGTATAGAAGTTGTTCATTTCAATGACTTTATCTGGGCGAATTGGGTGCGCCATTGGGCTTGCATCCTCAGCAAACTGGGCTGAACGCATTACTTTGACATTGTTGATACGGTTAACAGAGCGAGAACCTAAATCTGAACTAAATTCTTGATCGCGGAAAACGGTTAGCCCTTCTTTAAGGCTCAATTGGAACCAATCACGACAAGTAATGCGGTTTCCTGTCCAATTATGGAAATACTCGTGGCCAATCACGGATTCGATATTCAGATAGTCTTTATCTGTCGCGGTTTCGCTTTTGGCTAAAACATATTTCGAGTTAAAGACATTCAACCCTTTATTTTCCATTGCTCCCATGTTGAAGAAATCAACAGCAACAATCATATAGATATCAAGGTCATACTCTAAACCAAAGCGTTCTTCATCCCATTTCATGGCATTTTTAAGGGACTGCATTGCCCAAGGAGCACGGTCTAAATTGCCTTTATCAACAAAGAGCTCTAACGCAACTTCACGACCACTGCGAGTGACAAAGGTGTCTTTTAAAACGTCAAAATCACCTGCGACTAAGGCAAATAAATAACTTGGTTTCGGGAATGGGTCTTCCCACTTAACCCAATGGCGGCCGTCTTCTAACTCACCTTCTGCGATACGGTTCCCATTTGAAAGTAAATAAGGATAACGTAATTTATCCGCTGTAATTGTGGTGGTATAGCGAGCTAATACATCTGGTCGGTCTTGGTAATAGGTAATATGGCGGAAACCTTCTGCTTCACATTGTGTGCATAACGCCTCACCTGAAACATATAACCCTTCTAGCGCAGTATTTTTCTCAGGGCTAATTTCATTCACAATCCGTAGTGTGAAAGATTCAGGCAATGATTCAATAATTAATTTACCTTCGGATTCTTTATAGTTTTGCCACGCTTTGCTATCGACTTCTAGGCTGACTAACGATAAATCTTCGCCATTGAGCTCAAGCGTTGAAGATTGCGGATTAAGGCGTTTTACCTTACTTACTGCGGTAACAATCGTTTTCACTGGGTCAAGATTAAAATCGAGGTCAATCTCTGTAATTGTGTAATCAGGTGCTTGATAATCCTGACGATATTTCGCTTGTCTTAACTGGGTCATAAGTAACCTTTTAATTCGTTATATTCAATATCGTACTGCTTTATTACTTATACAATACTATAAGCCACAATAATGTGAATGGATTTGAGAAACATTTTCATCAAAAAATGTTATCTATTTTTATAGCTATGTTAGTTTTATATAACACACCGTACTTAACTTTGTTAAAAATTCGTTTGCTTGTTGGTGCTATTGCACTATTAAATATTTTATGGCGTGTTAGTATCTTTTGGTGATTAATGCTTTCATCTGTTTCTATGAGGCACAATACGAATAAAGCGTATTTATTTGATTCCATAGTAATACAGAAAATAGTTATACAAAAAAGCAATACGCGAATTTAGATTGCCGTGCTCCTTGAAAGCAAGAGGTAGAATAACACTTCTATCTTTTGCTAAAGTGAGTATACTTTTGCAACTTTAACGATTTAGCTAACAACTATTGCAACTTTTATCTCATTGTGACTTTTTGAAAATCAAACAGCTTTCAAGGGAAACAAGAGTAAAAATTAACAGCATTAGTGGTAAAGATAAGCTCCGCGAGGATGTCTGCGTTCCATGAATCTAGACGCTACACCAATTATTACATCACTGCTTGATACCGATGCTTACAAGCTTCATATGCAGCAGGCCGTTTTCCACCGTTACTATCAGGTACCGGTTGTCGCTGAATTTCGCTGTCGTAGCAGTGAAATCTTAGGTGCTTACGCCGATGAAATTAGGCAACAAATTCAGTTAATGGCTAAATTGTCACTTTCTGATGATGAACTGGGTTTTCTCCGCCGCTTACCTTTTTTCCAAGAAGACTACCTTATGTGGTTAAGGTCATTCCGCTTTAACCCAGAACAAGTCGTTGTCAGTACCACCGACGAAGGCCAATTGGCTATTCGCATTAGTGGGCCTTGGCGTGAAGTGATCATGTGGGAGGTACCACTCCTTGCATTGGTCAGTGAAATCATCCAAAAAGATAGGCATCCAAACATTCATCCTGACGATGCTGTTCAGCAACTCAAAAAGCTGCTAAATGTTTTCTATCAACAAGCCGATGAACACCAGCTTGATTTGTCTCACTTTAAGCTCATGGACTTTGGTACACGCCGCCGTTTCTCCTACGACGTACAATCCGCCATTGTTTCAATGCTTAAACAAGAATTTCCTTATCTTGTTGGGACAAGCAATTACAAACTTGCACACGAATTAGATTTATCCCCTGTTGGCACACAAGCCCATGAATGGTTCCAAGCCCACCAGCAAATCAGCCCTGAATTAGCAAATAGCCAACGCGAGGCATTACAAAGTTGGCTAGATGAATATCCTAATCACTTGGGTGTCGCATTAACTGACTGTATCACCATGGATGCCTTTTTGCGTGATTTTGATGTTAACTTTGCGAACCGCTACCAAGGATTGCGCCATGATTCAGGGGACCCGATCGAATGGGGTGAAAAAGCCATTGCTCATTACCAAAAATTGGGGATTGACCCGATGAGCAAAACGCTAGTGTTCTCAGACAGTTTAGACTTGCAAAAAGCACTTGAATTATATCGTTATTTTCATCAGCGGATTAACCTTGTTTTTGGTATCGGCACGCGTCTAACCTGCAATATTCCAAATGTAACCCCGTTGAATATTGTGATTAAACTCGTAGAGTGCAATGGTAAGCCTGTCGCTAAGCTATCTGATAGCCCAGGAAAAACCATTTGTGAAGATGATGAGTTCGTCAATCAACTCAGAAAAGCGTTCGACCTACCTAAAATGGAAAAAGCCTGTTAACTAAGTCGCTTTTCCCCAGCTCTGAGTAAGAATTTGCACTTTTCTTGCCCAGAGCTTCAAAACCCTCTTTTTCTTTTATTCACTTACTATTACTATAGCTTTTAAGCTCAATACCCACGCTTCGCTTCAACAGAAATGTTTTATCGCGATTTTTTACTTGTTTCCTAATAAATGGCAAGTAACATAGAGCTTTGGCCCCTGAAAAATGGGATTTCGTTAATATCCCTACTTTAACTATTTTAATCGCCATAAGCCGATGACATTTTTTGAATCATATTCATAGATATAAGCGGTCGAATGGATTTAAAACAATTTGAATTACATCCTAAATAATTCGAGTTGTAGGAAGGCGGCAAACAAAGTGAGCCCTAGGAGCATACATAAGTATGTGACTAGGGTCGGTTTGTGAAGCCAACGCATCTACGGCTCGAAGTATGACGGATTGAGATAGTCGAAGTAGATATCGTTAAATATGAAGAGAGTGAATTATATGATAGTAGCGCCTGTAGTCGACGTACTGCAAGGCCGAGTGGCGGTAGGCACAGAAGTCACCGTTCAAGGCTGGGTACGTACAAGGAGAGATTCAAATGCTGGTTTTTCTTTCCTCGCCGTTTATGACGGCTCTTGCTTTAATCCGTTACAGGCTATCATTAATAATAATATATCTAATTATAATGACGAAGTCCTGCACCTCACAACTGGCTGTTCTGTTGAAGTTACGGGTACCGTAAAAGAATCCCCAGGCCAAGGTCAATCATTTGAACTTGAAGCCACTGCTGTAAAAGTCGTTGGCTGGGTTGAAGACCCTGACACCTACCCAATGGCAGCAAAACGCCACAGTGTTGAGTTTTTACGTGAAGCAGCGCACTTGCGCCCGCGCACTAACTTAATTGGTGCTGTTGCACGTGTGCGCCACACTTTAGCGCAAGCAATCCACCGTTTCTTTGATGAACAAGGCTACTTCTGGGTTTCTACGCCAATCATTACCGCTTCCGATACCGAAGGCGCAGGTGAGATGTTCCGTGTTTCCACGCTGGACTACAACAACCTGCCACGTAATGACAAAGGTGAAGTGGACTTCAGCGAAGACTTCTTTGGTCGCGAAGCGTTCTTAACTGTATCAGGCCAACTGAATGGTGAAGCTTACGCAACTGCAATTAGCAAAGTCTATACTTTCGGCCCAACCTTCCGTGCTGAAAACTCAAATACTAGCCGTCACTTAGCTGAGTTCTGGATGGTCGAACCTGAAGTGGCTTTTGCCTCTTTAGACGATGTCGCAGGTCTGGCAGAAAAAATGTTGAAATTCGCCTTCAAAGCTGCTCTTGAAGAACGCCGCGATGACTTAGAGTTCTTTACACAACGTGTTGATAAAGACGTTATCAACCGCTTAGAAAGCTTTGTTAACTCAGACTTTGCACAAGTTGATTACACAGACGCCATTAAAATCCTTGAAACTTGTGGTCAAAAATTCGAAAACCCAGTTTATTGGGGCGTCGATATGTCGTCTGAACATGAGCGCTACTTAGCAGAACAACACTTTAAAGCGCCTGTTGTTGTGAAAAACTACCCGAAAGACATCAAAGCTTTCTATATGCGTCTCAATGAAGATGGCAAAACGGTTGCCGCGATGGACGTATTAGCACCGGGTATTGGTGAGATCATCGGTGGCTCACAGCGTGAAGAACGTCTTGATATGCTAGATGCACGCCTTGAAGAAATGGGTATGAATAAAGAAGATTACTGGTGGTACCGTGATCTGCGTCGTTATGGCACCGTTCCTCACTCAGGTTTCGGCCTTGGTTTTGAGCGTTTAGTAGCTTATGTCACTGGTGTCGGTAACGTGCGTGAAGTCATTCCATTCCCACGTACCCCAAGAAATGCTGCGTTCTAATAACCGCTTTTCTGTATTAACCCCCTAAATAACGGGTCAACTAATGTTGACCCGTTATTTTTCACTCTAATATATTTTTAACTACGGACTATTTCAGTCCATTACATAAAATTGCAGCCACATGATAACCCGATCACATTTTTTACGTTATCACCTTATAATTCACCCCAAAATGGCACCAATCTGCTACCGCTAAGAATAATCTGCTTTTTAATCTCACGATCCTCTTTTTACTGGTGATAAATAACCACTTTACATTCGCTAAACTGCTCAAAAAAAACCCAATTTGTCTTTTGAAAAAGTTCCCTAATTTTTGTAATATTTTTTAAACTGGTACGATGAGTGGTTATTTATTGGTCTATTTTTTACATTTTGAAACACCTTGTTACCATTTGTTTCAGAATCTTTGATTTTGTAGCACTTTGAGGGTGGATAATTTTATTTAGCAATGGAACACTGGTCGCCGACATAGACGACACTAATCTCTCACAAATAGTTCCAATTATTTTTTGCGAATTATTTTTGGCAGTGGCAGGTGTCCGAATAACACCAATGAGGGTAATAATAATGATGAAACGCAATATTCTTGCAATGGTTATCCCAGCTCTGTTAGCTGCTGGTGCAGCAAACGCAGCTGAAGTATACAACAAAGACGGCAACAAATTAGACGTTTACGGTAAAGTTGACGTTCGTCACTACCTCGCTGACGGTAGCAGCAAAGATGCTCCAAGCCAAGACGGTGATGATTCACGCGTTCGTTTAGGCCTGAAAGGTGATACTCAAATCACTGACCAACTGACTGGTTTTGGTCGTTTCGAGTGGGAAACTAAAACTAACAAAGCTGAGAACGAAGGCGAAAACAAAAACCGTTTAGCATATGCGGGTTTACGTTTTGCTGATTTCGGTTCAATCGACTACGGCCGTAACTACGGTGTGGTTTATGACACGAACGCATGGACCGACGTATTCCCATTATGGGGTGCGGACACTATGGCTCAAGCAGACAACTTCATGACTAGCCGTAACCGCAACCTGTTAACTTACCGTAACAACAACGCGTTCGGTTATGTTGATGGCCTGAGCTTTGCTCTGCAATACCAAGGTAAAAACGGTGACGACAACCTGTCTAGCTCAAGCGTTCGTAAAGACAACGGTGATGGCTTCGGTTTCTCTACCGCTTATGACTTAGGCTGGGGCGTAACACTGGGTGGTGGTTATTCTAACTCTTCACGTACACCTGCACAGAAAAACTACCCTAACGCTGGTGGTAAAAAAGCTGAAGCTTGGAACGTTGGTGGTAAATTCGACGCTAACAATGTTTACTTAGCAGCAATGTACGGTCAAACTCAAAACATGACTCGTTACGGTGCTGGCGGTACTAAATTTGATTCAGGTATTGCTAACAAAACTGAAAACGTTGAGTTAGTTGCACAATACCTGTTCGACTTCGGTCTGAAACCATCTTTAGGTTATAACCAATCTAAAGGTAAAGACTTAGGCACTTACGGTAACAAAGATCTGGTTAAATATATTTCTGTAGGTTCTTACTACTACTTCAACAAAAACATGTCTGCAGTTGTTGATTATAAAATCAACCTGTTAGATAAAAATGATTTCACCAAAGCATACGGTATCAGCACTGATAACGTAGTTGGTTTAGGTTTAGTTTACCAATTCTAATTATCAGTTAACTGATAAGTTAGAAAACAGTAACATGTTTTTGTAAGCAGCGCTTCGGCGCTGCTTTTTTATTTTTTCCTCTGACCCATCCTAAATAAGGTTGACACTTTTCCAATCTAAAATTGGAGAGTGTAATGAAAGCAATCACTAAACGAACTCAACGCGATTATTCCCTCGCTTTTAAATTACAGGTTGTTGACCAAGTAGAAAAAGGCGAACTCACCTATAAACAAGCTCAATATCAATATGGGATACAAGGATGTTCTACCGTTTTGGTATGGCTTCGTAAACATGGTAGATTAGATTGGTCTGAAGGTACGCCCAATACTCTTTATAAAGGTACTGCTATGACCCAAACTCCTGAGCAACAAACCCCAGAACAACGCATCAAACTACTCGAAAGGGAACTTGAAGAAGCTCGGCTTAAATCCGATTTCTTTGAAGCTGTTGTCAAAGTTATGGATAGAGACTTCGGAGTTCGCTTGTCAAAAAAGCGCAAGGCCGAGTTATTAAAGAAAAAACGGTTAAAAACCTCACCGTAACAATAGCTTGTCGTTTTATGAATATTAGCCGGCAAGCCTACTACAAGCGACAGGATAAGACTGAAGAACGACAAAAAATCGATACGGCCATTATTGATATTGTTAAGTCTGAACGCGCCTTTCATCCCAGACTGGGAGGGCGTAAGTTACATTTTATTTTAAAGCAAAAACAAATGATTATTGGTCGTGACCGGCTATTTACTTTATTGAAGGAACATCGGTTACTTGTGCCGAATAAGCGGGCTTATCATAGAACAACTTTAAGCCATCATCGTTTTCATCGACATCCAAATTTAATTAAGTCAGGATTTATCCCCACACAGCCTGAGCAACTCTGGGTAGCGGATATTACCTATTTATCGACACATGAGGGTGATACCTATTTAAGTTTAATTACGGATGCGTACTCGCGAAAAATCGTGGGATATCATTTAGATGACAATATGAAAACAAGTTCGGTGAAGAAGTCGCTGGTTCAGGCTTTAAAAAAACGCTGTTCGACAACATCGCTGATCCATCATTCAGATCGTGGGCTACAGTATTGTTCGTCGGAGTATCAAGAAATACATAGAAATCATAATATTCAATGTTCTATGACTGATGGCTATGATTGCTATCAAAATGCCTTAGCAGAAAGAATTAATGGAATATTAAAAATGGAGTATCTTCTAGTAAAACCAAGAAATTTAGAGCAGGCACGAAGGTTGGTTGAAGAATCAATCCAGATTTATAATGAAAGGCGCCCGCATTTATCATTAAACTATAAAACGCCCGATGAGGTTCACCGAGCGTTTTATGCCTGAAAAGTTGTCAACCTATATCAGGACTAGTCACTCTCCCTCAAACTTCCCCCCTAGAAACACTCAAATTATCGGTAAGACAGACTGATTCACCACCTTTATAGATATTTATGGTTAGATTACATGCAATTCCTACCTAGCTCACAAGATCTCGCCAATTTTTGGTAAAACGGTTGGCAAAAAGCCTTTATCACGTTACCCTGAGAACTCGACTCGTTCGACTAAACCCGTTTTCAGCTATATCCATCAATTTTAGTTGTATGGGCTGTTTACAAGCAAGGATAGCCAAAAGCATTCTCACTTACGCCTTCATACACTGTAAATTGTCTTGGGTACCACTACAGAGCTTTGGAATCGACAACATGTTTGAAAAAATTACTTCTGCCCCTGCTGACCCAATCTTAGGTCTTGCTGATAGTTTCCGTGCTGATCCCCGCGATAATAAAATCAACTTAGGTATTGGCGTCTATAAAGACGAATCAGGGAAAACCCCTGTGCTTGATACCGTTAAAAAAGCAGAAAAATTCCTGCTGGATAACGAAAACACCAAAAACTATCTTGCGATTAGCGGAATGCCAGAGTTCGGCCGTGTAACACAAGAACTGTTATTCGGTGCACAACATGAAATTGTCACCTCAAAACGTGCACGTACAGCGCAAGCACCGGGTGGTACTGGCGCACTGCGTATCGCTGCAGATTTTATTGCTAAACAAACCAACGCAAAGCGTGTTTGGATCAGCAACCCAACTTGGCCTAACCACAAAAATATCTTTGAAGCAGCTGGTTTAGAAGTTTTAACTTACAACTACTATGACGCTGCAAAACATGGTATGGATTTCGACGGTATGCTTAACAGCCTGTCATCTGCTGTGGCCGGTGATGTGATTGTTCTACACGGCTGCTGCCATAACCCTACGGGTATTGACCCAACGGCTGAGCAATGGACAAAACTAGCCGCATTATGTGCAGACAAAGGCTTATTACCAGTTTTTGACTTTGCCTACCAAGGTTTCGCAAAAGGCTTAGATGAAGATGCCGAAGGCCTGCGTATTTTCACCAAAAACAACCCTGAAATGATTGTTGCGAGCTCATTCTCTAAAAACTTCGGTTTATACAATGAGCGTGTCGGTGCTTGTACCATCATTGCTAAAGACAGTGACAACGCAGAGCGTGCATTTAGCCAAGCGAAAGCGGTTATTCGTGCAAACTACTCAAACCCACCAGCACACGGTGCGGCAGTGGTGACAACTATCCTTTCTGATGACGTGTTAAAAGCGGAATGGATCCAAGAATTAACCGCAATGCGTGAGCGTATTAAACGCATGCGCCAACTGTTAGTGAAAACATTGGAAGAAAAAGGCGCTAAACAGGACTTCAGCTTCATTATCAACCAAAACGGTATGTTCTCCTTCAGTGGCCTAACAAAAGAGCAGGTAGAGCGTCTACGTAGCGAATTTGGTATCTATGCCGTTAGCTCTGGCCGTATTAACGTGGCGGGCTTAACTTTAGAGAACATGGTTCCGCTGTGTGATGCTATCGTTAAAGTGCTGTAATCATTACTTAGCACATGCTATCTAATACAAAAGGCACCTAACTAGGTGCCTTTTACATCAAACTATTAAGCTCTTCAAAATCAATCACCAAACAGGTTGTTCATCTTGCAAGAAAGGGTTTGTTTTACGCTCAAAACCTAAGTTTGACATGGGGCCATGCCCTGGAATGAACTGAAAATCATCACCTAGAGGTAATACTTTGTTTTTTATAGAGGAAATTAGGTCTTGATGATTACCGCGTGGAAAATCACTTCGGCCGACTCCCCCTTTAAAAAGGACATCACCCATTGAAATTAATTTATCGGTGTGATTCACAAAAATAATGTGGCCGGGTGTATGACCAGGGCAATGCAGTACATCAAATGTCATATTGCCGCAAGTCACTTTGTCCCCTTCTTCTAACCAGTAATCCGGCGTAAAGTCAGGGCATTCACCAATATAAAACATCGCATTTTGTTCTGCGAGGTTTTCAATCCAAAAAGCGTCTTCTTTTTGCGGGCCATAGATAGGCACTGAAAAATGCTTAGAAAGAATAGCAGATGCACCGATATGGTCAGAATGACCATGTGTTAACAGAATTTTAGTTAACTTCAGCCCAAGGTTTTCAATAGCAGAAATTAATTTTTCTGCTTCTCCGCCGGGGTCAACAACAACCGCATCTAACGTATTTTCATCCCAAATAACGTGGCAATTTTGCATAAATGGTGTTACTGGGATAATAGTATATTTCATCGAGCAATTACTCCGTAATCTGTGTCACCTATGCACAGATTACCACGTTCTTGCAGGTCCTGTATCAATATGTATAAAATTGCTTCGAGGATAGTAACCAACACCACCCGCTTTCATTTTTAGCGCAGCTTTGCGGATATTGCTCAGTTGTAACCCTTCGATATGGAAATCCATCGCTTGCCCACGGGTATGGTAACTTTTCTTTGCCACGCCAGAGCTTTTACTGCGCAATTTATTGTTAGTCTCTAAAGAACGATAACCAGAGATCAGTTGGACAGGTTTGTTTGTTCCCATCATCATTTGTAATAAATAGATTTGGTCAAACAGTTTTGGGTCAATAGTTTTTACTTTGTCGCAACGGTAATCACGGAAAAAATGATTTAAACGCGCTAATTCAGACTTATTATAACGGCGCCCGTCAAAAAACTCAGTTTTTAGCGATTCGCCTGTATTAATGTTTTGAAAACGCAAAATACGTGGTCTAGGGGTCGTCATCGCAGCAAATACATGGCTTGGTAATAAACTAAGGCCAACTGTTGCGGCCCCAATACCTAACCACTTCCTGCGGGATTGATCAATTATATCCATAGGTGATAGCTCAGATTCTAATATTTTCAGTATTAATCGATAAAATTTTGGCAACCTATTGAGTCTAGCAAATCACGCTTATCTTTAATGTATAATTATGTAAAGATATGCATACTTCGCAGAAATTTTATTGCATTTTTCGTCAAAAAGAGAGTTTTATCACTAGAACTGCTCGAAACATGCAATTTAAGACACAAAATATGCTGCCTTTATCAAAGGTAAGCAAAATAGTAATGATTGAGCAACCATAAAACAACGGAATAAATAAGATAAAAACGGATCCTAGAGGTAAGGTCACAGAATGGAAATGTGTAAAAAACTGCGCTCAAGCAATTAACTCTTAAAATAATTAAGGGGAGAAAATTCCCCCCTTCAAATTAAAACCTACAATTAGTGTAAAATCTTTTTCAACATTGGCAAATATTTATCTGCATTATTAATCGAATTATCATATTGATAAATATCGGCTCGATATTGTGGTTGCTGGTCTTTATCTACCCATGCGGTTTGGTAATACAGAAAAACGGGGATCCTATCGGGTATATTGACATACCGTGTTGACCCTTCTTTCAACGCACCATCAATGCGTTTTTTTTCCCAACCTGCGTCACCTAATAAAATACTCGCTAGCTCACTTGCTTTATTCACTCGTACACATCCAGAGCTTATTGCACGTGCATTACGATTAAATAAACTATGGTTTGGTGTATCGTGTAAATAAATCGCATCTGAACTCGGCATATTAAACTTATAGCGTCCTAATGAGTTAGTTGGGCCTGGTGCCTGCCGAATACGGTATGGGAAATTTGCGGGGGTGATATTTTCCCAATCTATCGCATAAGGATCAATTTCGTAAGAATCTGAGCCCCACCCTGAATAAACCGTATATCCTTTACGACTAAAATAACTTGGGTCTTGTTTTCCTCTTGGAGCGATATCTTTACGTGCCATACTGGTCGGCACACTCCAAGGTGGGTTAATAACTACATTGTTTAGCGCACTGCTCATGATTGGTGTTTTGCGATCAGCACGACCAACAATCACTTTAGAGTCTAAAATCACTTCGTCATTTAAATAGAAATCTAAAGAGTAGCCAGGAATATTCACTAAAATCCCTGTCCCACTACTTGCAGGTATAATACGTAAGCGTTGAATATTGAGTGCCATTAAACCTGCTTTCTGCTTAGGCTGCATGTTTAACCAAACACGCGTGCCTTTTCCAACAACACCGTCTGCTTCTAAGCCATATTGCAATTGGAATTTTTTTACCGCATCGACGAGCTCTTGATCATAGACTTTCGACACAGAGCTCGCAGGTGCATCAAGTGTTCCTGTCGATTCAGTTGCTTGTTCAGTTGCCAGTTCTGCTACTTGAGCCATGGTCTCAGGAGGCGCGATGTCTTCGGTTACATTTCCGCCTTCAAGTAACCCTTCACGTTGCAAGATTTGACGCAAAATAACTACATCATCGCTAGACTGCCCTGGCTTTAATGTTTTCGTTCCCACAATTTCCAGGTTATCTTCAGGGATCGCTAATAATTTCAACATTTCTTTGCGCATTGGCAAATACATTGGGTGACTCGGGGCTTGCGATTTAACCCAATCACCTAAGTTATTAGACTCGATGGCATCTATCCATGGTTTCATTTGAGCGGCCGTTGGAGCCATAATTTTATAAGGTCGATTAGTGTATAACCAATATTGCCCATTCGCTTCTATCGACGATAAATACTGTAAATAACCAAGCATGGCATCAGATAAAACAACGTCACGGCCTAGCTCGTTTAACTGATTATTTTCCAGTATCGCTAACCACTCCCCAAATTGAGGCTGAACGCCAGAAAGGGATAGTTCTGCCAATTGTTGCTGAAATTGGCTAATTGCCGCTTCATCTTGCCACAATAGCTGCATTTGCCTATCAGCGTATAATTTTGCTAATTGCGTAGAAAAGATAGGTTTCACATCCGCAGGAAGCGACTGTGTTATTTTGACTAAACTTTCTGCTGGTGTCACCGAAGCTATCGTTTGAACTTCAGAAACACTTTGCTGCCTATTTTCTTCATTTGAGAATGCGGGAAACTGTAACGCCATCAACCCGCATATTACCGAGACTTGCAGAGCTCTCACTCTTCTCTTTGCCATACATCCACCTTAATTTACAACATGGATAATAATATTTTTATTATAATTACAATTTTATTCTATTTAATTTTAGCAGTAATGTTATAGGAATAGGCTAATTTTCCTTTTTTCAGATTATGTACTGCTAAGTTAACAATTAATGAGAAAAAGAATTATTTTCATCATAGGGAATTCAACAGTGTATTCGTGGTTTAAACATAGATGAATTTTATTTTAATTAAAAGTTTACCTAACGCTTTCTTTGCCACTTAATTACCATATAAAAAAACCGATATTTATTTCTAAATACCGGCCTTCATTTCACTCACAAAACTATTACTGCAATGTTGGGGCTTGTACAGTCGGGGGTTCTTGCCCGAAGCCTTTTAAGCCAACTACATGCACATGTTCATGATTACCAACCACTTTACGAACTAGTTTATAAGTTGTGCCCTTCTCAGGACTAATATTCTCTGGCGCTGCAATAATTAGCTGCATTTCTAACCTGTCACACAGTTCAAATAAGGTTGCAATTGATTTAGCATCTAATCGCGCAGCTTCATCTAAGAATAATAACCGGCAAGGAATAATATCTTTAGCACGCAGACGGCGAGACTCTTCTTCCCAGCTTTGTACTACCATCACTAAGATGGACATACCTGTACCAATAGCCTCACCGGTGGATAACGCACCACTTTCTGCTTTTAACCAGCCATCTGAACCTCTATTAACCTCAACTTCTAATTCTAAGTAGTTGCGGTAATCGAGTAATTCTTCACCGATGGTTTGTGGCAACCGCTGCCCAACATCCACTTGAGGGTTGAGGCGTTGGTATAATTTCGCCATTGCTTCAGAGAATGTTAACCGTTGGCTGGTGAATAAGTCTTGATGCATTTCGCTCTCTTCAGAGAGCACACTCAGTAACAATGCATGACTTTCTCGAATATTCACATTGAGGCGAACCCCTTTAACCTGACCAAACGCCACCGCTTGCAGCCCTTGGTTTAGCATACGAATTCGATTTTGTTCGCGCTGAATGGTTTTGCGAATAATATTCGCCACACTTTTTGAACTGATTGCCAATTTTTGCTCACGCGCGGTTAGTTCTTCTGTTAAGCGCGCCAGTTCAATTTCCATTTGCTCGATTGCATCAATCGGGTCATCGGTACGAATAATATCTTGGCGAATACGTTCACGTAAATGTTGATATACGGCGATAAAGAATTTTATCTTCCGTTCTGGGTGTTTTGGATCTTCGGATAAACGCAATACATCACGTAAATGTTCGTTATCCGCAACCGCTAAACGCAGCGCACCTAAGGCTTTATCCGACATGGAACGTAAGCTATCACCGTCAGTATAAGCCAGTTCACGGCGATGCAAACGACGCTCGACACCATTGTCTTTCACCAAGCGCATTACCGCACACCAACCTGCTTTTGCCGTCACGACCTGCTCACGCAGCATATAGTAGTCTTTTTCTAACTTACGAAGGCGCTTCTGTAAGTTATCCATTTCGGCTTCACATAATGTCAGCTGTTTTTCTAACTGGTTAATACGGCTACGATTTTCCATGACACGCTGGTGCAACTCATCGCGTCGAATACGAGCGCGCTCTTGAGCATCAGGATCGGCTTTTACGCCGATCTCTTGCATCTCGACTTCGAGCTCTTTCAACATCTCTTGTTTGGTATCGAAAGAACTGCGTAACGAGGCAAGAACCTGATGGAACTGCGCACTTTGTGCTTGGTGCTGGCGTAATTGCTCGCGAGCACGTGTACGTTCGGTTTCTGCCTGCTCTAAACGCTGACGTAGTTTTTCATTTAGGTCCGCGTTTTCATTCACCATTCCGGTTGAATCACTGTAACTAAAGTGAGCACGGCGCTGAACAACCTCTACTAATGCAAAAGCTTGCTGTTTCGCATTTTGCTGGCTATGTTTTGCTGACTCATAATCTTTGCGTAATTGCTCGTGTTGTTCAGGATCACTGAGTAACACCGTCACAATCGGCTCTAATTTATCTAACGCATCGCCATGTTTATTCAGGAAATGTGCCGCTTCTTCTGCTTCCGTTAGCTCTTCGTTTATCTCTTCAACTCTGTCCGCCAATGTTTCATCGAGTAATAACCCCATTTGAGGCAATAAACGATTAAGAGCCGCAAGGCTTTCTTTACCTTGGGCAAATTGTTGACGTTGTTGCTGAGTTTGCTCTTCAAATTGAGCTAAAGCACGTTCAATCTCCGAACGTTTTTGGTTGAGTGTACGAATTTCAGCTTCTGGATCATCCTCAAAAGCCACCGAAATGTGTTGGCCTATAAACCGGCTGAATGCTTGGTGTGAACGCTGAATTTTCTGTACGTCAAATGACAGATTCGCATAGCGCTCTGCCAGCTCATCACGTTCAGCCGTTAACGACTCTAAATGGCTTTCACGTGCGGCACGACCAAATAAAGGCAATTCAGGATAACGAGAGTAACGCCATTGACGCTCAGACGAACGGACTAATACCGCATTTTCAAACTCTTGCGCATCAAAAACGCTATCGTCGAAAGAAGATGGATCTCCCTCGATAAAATACACATCATCTGGGCAATCTTGTAACGAATCCAATTGATTACGAACTACATCAAGGTCTTGCACCACAATTCCGTGACGTGCAGGACCATATAGCGCGGAGAAATAAGCCGCGTCTTCGATGGTAATATCATCATAAATTTCAGATAACAACACACCATTAAAACGTTCTGCCAACGCTAACATGCGGCTATCTTCCGCACCACTTGGCTGGCTTAGTCGCTCAATTTGTTTTTCGAGATCTTTCCGTTGCGCAGCTACTTCATCTCGTTCAACCGTTATTTCCCGTTCTTGTTCGAGGAGTTGCTGCATAAACTCAGTCACAGCAGTACTTGACTCAAACGTTTCATGGGATTGCTCATTAAGCTGCGTTAGCGCTTCTTGAGCCATAATCCATGCAGGGGCTTTAGATGAAAGTTGGCTAATACGCTGGCGGATCTGCTCCAATTCTTGGCGCATTTGCATCCGTCTCTCGCCGCTCTCATTCACACCAATACTCAGTTCTTCTTGCTGTGCTTCCAGCTCAGCCATTAATGCATCAAGCTCATCGGGCTCATAGCTTTGGCCATGACGCTTACAAAACTCTGCCAATAAGCGTTCAGCATTTTGCTGGCTATTCAGACGTTGTTGCAATTCAGATAACTGCATACGCAACGGCTGCACGCGATCTGCTAAATGTTGTTGTGATGACCAATCACGCAATAATGTACGCGCTTGCTGGTATGCATCACTGCGGCTAACTTCCCCTACCATACTTCTAACTAATTGATAGGCTTGCTCAAATTGGCTATGTGCGGCATCTGCCACACTCATTTTTTGCTCAAGCGCTAATAACGCTTGGGTTGCTTGCTGTTCGCGTGCCTCGAAGGTATCTAACCATTCATCCGCGTTATCAATGGATAATTCAGGAAGCTGGCACAATTCACGAGCACGCGTTAAGGCGTGCAAGGCTTGCTGGTACTGAATAGCGCGTGTTTGTTGTACATCCAGAGCCTGTTGGTAATCGGCGAGTTGATTTTTTAATTCGTCAACTTCAATTTCCGCAGCTTCAGCTCGTGCTTCATATTCTTCTTGAGTTTCAGTTGCTTCAGCAACGACTTCACTTTGTTCTTCAAGACGATAGGTCAGTTCTTCGATATCCGCTTGATAGCGGTCAATTTTTTCTTGCTGACGCAGCGCGGCTTGCACTAAATTTAAATGGTCACTGGCCGCTTGGTAGTCTGCTTCTAATTCTGTAGAAGCCCCATTCTGCTCATTCAACTCACGCGCCATTTCGACGCTTCGAACCTGTTCAACACGCAGTTGTTTACGGCTGGCTAATAGCTCATTGCGTGCAGCCAGTGCTGCATCAAGGTGAATACGTCTTTCATTGGAATGACGCATATAATCCGCAGAAACGTAATCAGTCGCTTGGCTAATCAAATGCTTGAATAAGTCACGGTCTGATTGCGTTACACGAATGGCTTCTAATGTTAAACGGTTTTCACGCAAAGCCGCTTCCATATCTTGGAATGCTTTACGTACCCCACTGTTTTCAGGTAACAAATAATCACGTAATGAGCGAGTAATGGCACTAGAAATACCACCATATAGTGACGCTTCAATCAGGCGATAATATTTGCTTCGGTCACTCGCGGAACGTAAACGTTTAGGTAAAACCCCTAATTCAAACAGAGTCGAATGGTAGTCAGTTATTGAGTTAAACTGCTTAAACAAAACGCCTTCCTGTTCTTCAAGACGTTCTTTTAACTCGTTGAGTGGAATGACTTTGGCTTGACGACCATCAATAACCTCCGTCAATATTTCCGTTGGCACCGTCGCCAATGGAATGCCTTGGACCATAAACGGCTTAATATCCACTTTTTTATCGCGCCCGGCGACTTGTTGTAAACGCACACCCACCATGACACGCTGATGCTTCGAATTTAACACATCCAAAATTGCGTAACAGACGCCTGGACGTAACTTACCATGTAAGCCTTTATCACGAGAGCCAGAGGTTGCGCCCGCTTCCGTTGTGTTACGGAAGTGAAGCAAGGTTAAATCTGGGATCATCGCGGTAATAAATGCCGCCATGGTTGTTGATTTACCCGCACCATTACCACCCGATAATGTGGTCACTAATTCATCAAGGTCAAAAGTTCGGGCAAAAAAACCGTTCCAATTCACCAGCGTCAGTGAGCGAAATTTTCCGCGTTCAATCATTATTCTTCATCCTCATCACTTTCTGCCGGTTCTTGATTCTCTTCGCCACCCTCTTCTTCACTGTCTTTCAGCGATAATTCCCCTTCAAGAGAGATAGCTTCACCATCACGGATCATCCGTAACTGGGCATCTTGTGGGTTATCGCCACTGCGCACATCGGCACCAAAACGGAAGACAGATTCGCTAATAATAAATTTACTCGGATCATTTTGCAGAAAGTGCACCATTCCCAAGCGACGTAAACGGTTGAGTGATGTTCTGAGTTTTTCCTGCAGTTTTTGTTTATCTAAATCAGAACCTGTCGAACGTTGATTAACAAATTTAAGTAATTTGCTTTCATCCGCTAATGATAATAACTCTTCAAATAACTCTTGTGAGGTAAAAATACCTTGGTTACTCAAGCGTTCGGGGCTGAGATAGAGATAACAAAGAATTTTCCCAACCATCATATCTAATTCAGATAACACAGAGCGAGGTATTAAGGTTGTTGAGCGCGGACGTAAATAGAAGAACCCCTCAGGGGCACGAATTAATTCTACGTTATATCGTGCATAAAATTGTTCTAATGCTTCCTGAAAATCCATTAAAAATGCATGGTTATCAAGGTCATCAACACTAATATGGCGACCTGAACGCAATTGGCTGTCTAGCTCTGGAAAAATCGGGTTAGCTAATGCTTGAGCCAGCTTAACTGGCATAAATTGTTCAATATTTGTCGATGACATGTGCCTGTACCTTGGCTCCGTGATCATTAATAGCTTGCCATTCTGCCGGTAACCCCGCCAAATCAGCCTCTGCGATACCTAGTTTAACAGCTTGGTCGATAATAATTCGAGCTACATCAAAATGACGTTTTTGTGGATATTGCAGTAAATAGTCATGCAACACACGGCCAACATCGAGCGGCCGTTGCTCTGCTTTATAAATGGCTAACTCAACTTCCATTAGCTCAGCAAGCTTATCATTTAATTCACTAAACTCTTCAAATTCAAGCTCTGGTGGTAATTCACCCATCACTTCTTCATCATGCAACGCGAGCTCTTCATCACGCATATCGAATAACCGATCCGCATTGGCGTAAGTGAGTGCCCAAGGGCTATCAAGGTAGTGCTGAACAGATTGACGTAACCGCTGAGAAAATATTCTATTTTTATCCATATCGATAGCTGTACGGATAAACTTATGAACATGACGATCATAGCCAATCCATAAATCGATAGATTGTTGACCCCAACTAACAATACGGTCTAGTTTATTTTGCAGGTCAAAAACCAGCCTATCTACTATGTCAGAGAACACCGGCGCATTCATATTGGCTTCTTGAATACGTAATAAATTCGCTTGCAGTTTGTCCCCTGCGGCTTCTAATGTGTCTTGCAATTCACGCAATGTACCTGATGTTTCTGACAGTAATTGCTCACAGTTAGCAATAGCCGCCTGCCAATCTTGATTTAATAATGCCGCAATATCTTCTTTTACTGAATTTTGTTGTTCATCCATAATGCGTTGCGATAAATCAATACTGTCAAAAATTTCAGCAACTGAATATTTTAGTGGGGCAAATACATAACGATGCCAATAAAATTCATCGCCCCCTTCCTCTGCGGCTTCAGCGGCACGTTGCAGCTCTCCTGCAACAATAGAAAGCTGCATAGAAAGTCTTAATGTTGAGAACTCTCGCTGACGAATATAATAATCGCTGATACCGATCCCCAGAGGGGTTAAGCGGTAAATGGCATTACCTTCAACAATGTCACTGGCAAAACGGTTAAATATCTTCTGGCGAACCATATCATTGATGGCATTATTGGCTCTTACCGCCAAAGATTCTGTGGTCTGTTCAAACCCTTTGCAAACCTCACGAAAGGCATCAACCAGCTCCACTTCACTCATTTCACCATTGACTCTTTCACTATTTAATACCGCCACCGCAAGCAAAAATGCCAAACGTTCAGCGGGAAGTGAAATCGAAAAATCATTTTTTCGTGCCCAAGACACAAGTTCAGGGACGGTCTGGGAAAAATCACTCATAAATCGTCCTTTTGTATTTGTTTGCGTGCCATGACATGAATATAACGCCCCATACTAATATAGGGTTCTTCACGGCAATACTGCTGCTCTAATGCCAACAATGCTGGAAAATCTTTTTGCTGTAACTGCCGACTTTGTAAATAGTCATGAAATACCCTAACACCACTTTTACCGATAATCTGCATATTACACTCACTCAACCAAGCATCAACTTGATGAGGAAAAAGTGGTTTTTGCGGTGATAACGAGCGTTTGCGACGACGTTGGATATGTGGCGTTGCAAGATGAAAATTTCCCAAAATTGCGTTACGCATCACCAAACCATTTGCATTATAGAACATGACAGAAAATACGCCTTCTGGTCTAATTATATCTACCAGTTGTTCAATTGCATATTTTTGATCGCTAATCCATTCAAGTACCGCATGAAACAGAACAAGGTCAACAGGTTCATCAATGTATTGTGCAACATCTTGCACCGCACAATGTACAAAACGCATGTTATCGCTAATACCTTGTTCCTTGGCAAGTTCCCTGCCTCGTTCCAACATCTCTTCAGATAAATCGCAAAGTATCACCTGATGCCCCATTTCGGCGAGTTTGCGTGAAAAATGCCCTTCACCACCACCTGCATCAAGTATTTTTAGGGTTTTCCCCTCAAATTGGCTGTGCAATAATTGAGTCAAATCTTGCCAGACTACCGCTTCTCGTATTTTTCCTTTTGTCGTTCCGTAGATATTTTTTGCAAATTTATCGACAATATCATCAAAGTTGCGGTCTGCCATGTGCTATCCGGTTACCTATCATCTATTATTTAAAGCGGTTTATGAGCCAATTTGTCGCGAAAAAACGTAAAATGGTTGATTACATCTTGATTATGGAGAAAATCAACGCTAACCAGAAATATTCTCACATTACATTGCACTTATCACATACAATGCGAGGCGACTGTTAAAACAGGAATTATAACAGATAATAGCTATATTTTTGCATAGTACTTTATTGTGCCCAGCAAATTTCATTTTGGCGCTATTAAACACCATGTTGTTATTTTTCCTCTAGTTTAGCCGTTTTATTACGTATTTTTTCTGCAGATACCACCGCAATGGTGGCTCGATACCCCCATAAGAATAGGCTTAGTTATGTTATTTATCTTAAAAAAATATATTGGCTCTCTATTGATGCCATTACCATTATTGCTCATTGTCGGGTTTATCGGGCTGCTTTTACTCTGGTTCACACGCTGGCAGCGTTGTGGGAAGACTTTGACTACTCTAAGTTTAGTTTTAATAACTCTGTTGGGGTTACAACCTGTTTCAGATACTTTACTTGCCCCTGCAGAAAAGCAATTTAATAAACGCTATGAACTGATTACAGAAACACCCCCTCAAGATGTACGTTACATTGTTGTACTAGGAGGTGGCTTTACATATAACCCGGATTGGAGCCCAAGCTCTAACCTATTGAATAATAGCTTACCTAGAGTGACTGAGGGCATCCGCCTTTATCTTAAACATCCTGGTAGTAAACTTATTTTCACTGGCGGCAAAGCGAGTAGCACCATTAGCAGTGCCGAAGTTGCCGCACAAGTTGCGCAATCCTTAGGTGTTCCTGCACAAGATATAATTCCCCTCACTGAACCCAAAGATACACAAGAAGAAGCTTATGAAGTTGAAAAAATTATTGGAAAATCACCTTTTTTATTAGTCACTTCAGCTAATCACCTGCCTCGTGCGATGACCATGTTTACTCAACGAGGAATGAATCCTTTCCCTGCACCCGCAAACCAGTTAGTTATCACGAGTGAAATTAATCCATGGGAGAAATACATTCCTTCTTCATATTATTTTGGTCATAGTGAGCGTGCTTGGTATGAATTTCTTGGTACCATTTGGTGGCATTTAAAACCCAATAATACACAGGCATTAGACGATCAACTTGCTACACCTGAAGCTATTGCTGCTGAATAACAACAAAAAAGGTGTAACCTATTGAGATTACACCTTTCATTTTATTGGCCATTTTGACCATTAAGAAAATACTGACTACTGGATAAATTGCTTTCTAACAAGTTCAAGGTCTTCAGGGGTATCAACACCAGCGCCTGGCGTAGTTTTCGCGACATCCACATGAATTTTTTCTCCGTACCAAAGCACCCTAAGTTGCTCTAGCATTTCGATTTTTTCTAATGGACTTGCTTCCCACTTAATGTAGCGACGAATAAACCCTGCGCGATAAGCGTATATCCCGATATGGCGTAAAAAGGTATCGCCTATTACATCATGGCTTTTGGCAAAGTTGTCCCTATCCCAAGGAATAGTTGCTCGAGAAAAATACAGTGCATAACCTTCGTGGTCAGTAACAACCTTGACTGCATTTGGATTAAACGCTTCATGAGCATCATTAATAGGTACAGCCAGTGTCCCCATCTCAGCTTTGCTCCCCTGAAGGTTATGAGCCACTTGACTAATAATCTCAGGTGGAATTAAAGGTTCATCACCTTGCACATTCACGATGATTTCATTGTCAGAAAAAGCATAAGTATCAATAACCTCAGCTAATCTTTCTGTTCCAGACTGATGATTTGGGTCTGTCATACAGGCTTCACCGCCCGCTTCAATCACCGCTTTAGCAACATCAGAGTGATCTGTCGCAACTATCACCCGGCTAGCCCCCGACTTAATAGCTTGTTCCATCACCCGAACAACCATTGGCTTACCATGTATATCAGCCAAAGGTTTCCCTGGTAAACGTGTTGATGCATAACGAGCAGGAATAATAACCGTAAACATGATGATTACTGGCCTTCATCTAATGAAACAGGGCGCGCTTCATTTTCTAGCAATACAGGGATGCCATCACGAATGGGATAGGCTAAGTGATCAAACTTACAAATAAGTTCGAGGTTTTCTTTGTTATAACTTAATTTGCCGTGGCATACAGGACAGGCAACGATTTCAAGTAAACGGTGATCCATGTTTTCTCCCGAATGGATTTTAACTCACTTGGAGTCAGGATATCACATGCAGATATCACCGTTAACTTTAATCTTCCTGAATAAGATCTCCTGCGAGAGATGAGAGGATAAAGGCAGGAGAAATTGTTCTGTCTATTATCTAATAAGCGATAACGTCAGCTGCCGTTATGCCATCCGAATTACGAGTAACAGAGAACTCAACGCTTTGACCTTCGAATAATGATTTGATTTTTTTATTAGCAATTGACTTTGTTGTCACAAATACATCATCACCACCATTGAATGGGGAAATAAAACCGTAACCTTCTTTTGCGTCAAACCATTTAACTCGACCCATATGTAATTGAAAATTCATATTAAAACTCCTTTTGTTCTGAGAACAATATTTTTTTTATCTTTGTATCATTACTCTTTCTTGCTTCCCATTTATAAACTGCCGATCTATTAATACATCAAAGAGTAATTAAACTTTACCAATTCATGCGCACAAATCATTGTGCATATTTTATAACGCTCATATATGTAAATTTCAGACACCGCAAATCTACTGTGAAGTTAACAGTCTACTTTGACATTATGATGACAAAACACGGTGACAGCGACTTTACAGTATAGATTATGCGAGGATATGAAGACTAACTAAAGAACGGAGCGTGAAATTTAAGCTAGTATAAAATCCAATTATCAATGTATTGCATCTAGATACATAATAAGTGGATCTATATCACATTGGCGATATTATTATCACAGAAGAACGTTATAGACAAGTTTTTTTGTTATTTGTGATAAGTTTTTTTATTCCGCTTAAGATTTTTTCAGCGTCTGGAGCTTGTAAATGTGCTTGGACTGGAAGAAACCACCAATTTGGTTGTGCGAAAGCACGGCATTTTACAGCATCTTTTTCGGTCATTAATAAGTTTTGTTCATTTTTAACTAACCGTGAAAGCTGTTTTAATTCATATGACTGATGATCAGCAAAAGCATGGGTACTAATGACCTCGACCCCTTTATTTTCTAATGAGGCAAAAAAACGAGGAGGATGACCAATACCTGCCATTGCGATAACTGCAGGCAATTGTGTAACCGCTTGTTTTTCACCACTAACAAGGTTACAAGCAACATCGCCTTCAAGAGCCATTAAAGCTTCATTTTCTTGTGGCTCACCACCATTAACAATGACAGCATTAACACGCTTTAAACGCCCAGCCCTTTCACGCATTGGCCCTGCTGGTAGCCACCAACCATTACCAAAACGGCGTTGGCCATCAATAACGACAATTTCGTAGTCACGTTGCAACGCATAGTGTTGCAACCCATCATCAGTAATAATCACATCTAACGGAAATTTTTCGAGTAAGGCTTTAACGGCATCACTTCGCTTGGGCGCGACTGCTACAGGGGATTTTGTACGATGAAAAATTAATACAGGTTCATCCCCTGCAACTTCGGTTGTGGTCGCTTCATCAAGTATCAGCGGATATTTTTCAGCTTTACCGCCATACCCTCGAGAAACAACCCCCACGCGGTAGCCTTCTTTGGTGAGTGACTCCACTAACCAGATAACAACAGGGGTTTTACCATTTCCCCCCGCTGTCAGGTTTCCCACCACTACCACTGGAATTGGCGCTTTCCATGAACGTTTCAGCCCGATTTTATAAGCCATATCTCTAATTACCGTTACCAATCCATAAAGGAAAGACAACGGCAGTAATAAAAGATACAGCCATGATTTACCAGACCAAATACGTTCTATCATTGTTTAAACTGAATGCTGTGTAACTGTGAATATGCGCCATCTTGAGCTAATAGAGATGCATGGTTGCCACGCTCAATGATCCGTCCATCTTGTACAACTAATATTTCATCCGCATTTTCTATTGTCGATAACCGGTGAGCAATGACTAAGGATGTTCTATTTTTCTGTAACTCATCAAGAGCAGCTTGAATAGCACGTTCTGACTCTGTATCTAGTGCAGATGTTGCCTCATCAAGAATAAGAATTGGCGCGTCGCGTAGAAGTGCGCGAGCAATTGCTATTCTTTGACGTTGTCCGCCAGAAAGCATAACGCCATTTTCGCCAATAACCGTATCCAAGCCTTTTTCAAGTTTAGCAATGAAATCCATTGCATAGGCCATTTCTGCTGCTTTCTCTATTTGTTCGCGGCTATAGCTACCATCTGTTGCATAAGCAATATTATTCGCTATCGTATCGTTAAATAGATAAACATGTTGAGAAACTAACGCGACTTGGCTACGTAATGAGGATAATGTGTATTCACGGATATCATGACCATCAATTTGAATAGAGCCTTCATCAATGTCATAAAAACGTGTAATCAAATTTGCAATAGTAGACTTACCTGAACCTGATCGCCCAACGAGAGCAACTGATTTTCCAGCAGGCAAAGTAAACGAAACATCGTCTAACGCAGGATGTTCTTTGGTTGCATAGGTAAAAGTGACATGTTCAAATTTAATGTCCCCTTTAACCTCTTTTAGTACTTTAGTTCCGTTATCTTTTTCTTGTTCCGAATCTAAGATTGCAAATAACGTTTGGCAAGCCGCCATACCACGTTGGAATTGTGAGTTAACGTTAGTTAATGATTTTAATGGACGCATCAATGCGAACATTGATGAGAAAACAACGGCAATGGTTCCTGATGTTAATTCATCGCGAATTTCGGGAAAACTCGCAGCATAAAGAACAAATGCTAATGCAAATGATGCAATTAACTGAACAATAGGGTCAGAGATTGCTGAAGCGGTTACCATTTTCATATTTTGGCGGCGCATGTTGTTACTGACTTTATTAAAACGTTCAGTTTCAACTTTCTGCCCACCAAAAATTAATACTTCTTTATGACCCTTTAACATCTGTTCGGCACTTGCCGTCACATGCCCCATACCCGTTTGCATATTTTTACTAATCTTACGGAAACGCTTAGAGACGATGCGAATAGTGATTGATACAATAGGGGCTATCACGATTAGAATAAGAGAAAGTTGCCAGCTATAATAAAACATCATCGCAAATAACCCGATGATATAAGCACTTTCACGAATAATTGTAATTAATGCCCCAGAAGAAGAAGATGCAACTTGTTCTGAGTCGTAGGTAATTCTAGATAATAGTGTTCCTGTTGATTGCTGATCAAAAAAACTAACGGGCATTCCCATCATATGACCAAACAGCTTACGTCGCATGTTCATCACGACTTTACCTGCTACCCACGAAACACAATAGGTTGAAACAAAGCTAGACCCACCACGAACAACCATTAACCCTAACACCGCAAGCGGAAGCCATTTTAAAACGTCATTATCTGCTTTATCAAAGCCTTCATCCAATAAAGGTTTTAATAAAGAAATCATAAATGCATCACCTGCTGCGTTTATGATAAGTGCTATTGCTGCAACGATTAAACCCGCTTTAAAAGGCGCAATTATCGGCCACAAGCGACGAAAAGTTTGTTTTGTCGAAAGGTCTTTATCATTCATACTTTTAATTACCAGACTTAATGTAAGCGCACTATTCTACTCGGGAAATAGCGGTAAGCCAAACCACAGATGATACCAGCGAGGCTGAATTTCATAGCGATAACGTGAGATTTTAATTTTTTCCTTTTTAAACCATAAAGTTAACTGACCATCTTCTGCTGTATTTAACCATTTAATATTACTATTTTTATATCTAAAATAGACTTTTTGCGACGGAATTTTCCATGCACTATACCTTGCAGATGAGACTACCACCATGGAAGGTTGAACATTTCTTAACAATAAATCAGTTGATGAAGTGCTACTTCCATGATGAGGGGCGAAAAGAAGACTCGAACGTAACCGGTTCTTGTACATTGCGACAAGTGATTTTTCCCCTTGTTTTTCGATATCTCCTGTTAATAAAATTTTATGAAACCCATCTGTCAATTGAATGACACAAGAATCATCATTATGCGATATTGGTGCTAACTTCTCAGGCCATAATACTTCAAAAGTTAATATTCCCCACTGCCATTTTTGGCCTTTAAAACAGGGAAGATGTTTCATTTTTTTTATATTATTATTTTTTTTCTTGTATACCAAAGTGTTCTGGGGTCCAAAACTACTTCTTACACTTAACCATGGGTATTGTTGAATTAAATAATTCACTCCCCCGGTATGATCTAAATGATCATGGCTTAAAATTACCCCGATGGGAGTTATATCATGGTATTTAAGAAAAGGAACAATTTGACGCTGTGCATTACTCCCCCCTTTCCACGCATTTCCAGTATCATAGAGTAATGCCAAGTTATTTTGCTCTATCACAACGGCTAAACCATGCCCGATATCCAATACCGTCATTTTCCAGCCTTCTTTGTGCTGTTTACTACTTCCTCTTTCAAGGAAAATTGAGATAATCACACAGCCAATCAGCCCAAAATAACGTTTGTACCATTTAAATAAAATGACAATGACACTTAGCCAACATATTAAAAATAAATAATAAGGTACATTAATAAACTCTGACCAAAAAGCACTGAAGTAAGGTAATGGCTTTAGCCCTATACCTATCACCCTGTCTACTACATATAAAAGAGACTGCTGAACCACCTCTATTGGCACTAAAAACACGACCAAAATAACAGGAACAACACACCAAGAAATTAACGGAACAAACCAAACGTTAGCCACTAACCCCATTATGTTAATACCATTAAATATAATAAGTTGCATTGGAATTAGTAAGATGAGTAAGCCTATTTGTAAATGTACTAACCCTATAATTTTACCTTTCCCCCCTTTAGCTAAATGGTAGGTTAATGGAAATATCGATAACCAATACAGAATAGCGAGTACAGCGAAGCTAGATAGCCAAAAACTATCCGACAAAATAGCTAATGGATCTAACAGTAATATTCCCGCTATGCTCCAAAGTGCCCATTGCCAAGCAAAGTACCTTGCAGGCTTATTTCTAATATATACCCATAATAGTAAGGCAAACAGTGCCCGTGTTGCAGGGATAGCAAACCCCGAGATCCACGCATAAAAAATAGCTAGCCCTATACCTATTACTACTGGGAGTATTTCATTAATATATTTTATTGGTAAAAAATATTGAACTCCTCGAGTAATAAGAAAGCCAAACAAGTAAGCTAAGCCAATATGTAAGCCCGAGATAGCCATTAAATGTGTCAAATTTGTTTTTTGCAGTAAATAGGTTTGATCTGCGGGCAATAAACTTCTATCGCCAAACATTAACCCATAAATAATTCCTTTATTAGATAATGAATCAATTAGTTCCATATAGTTATAAATGATTTTTTGCCTTACAGAACACGCCTTTTCTAATGGCTTTTCTTTTTGGCTTTTCAAAACTCCTATGATCCTATTAGCTAAATAATAACGTTGTAGGTTAAATCCGCCTTCATTTAGTGAACTGTGAAGTGGCTTTATTTTGCCATTGACCCGCCAAGACTGCCCAGCACAAACCGTTTCCTTCGTTTTCCATGTAGCATATAGCGGAGGAAAAACAATGCGATTGTTAATTTTATCAATACGTACTTTGATTTTTTGCTCTTTGTTATTCAAAGGAATACCAACAATAACCACATCAATATCGTTATTTTTTTCAGATAGATAATTAATATGATTAATTATATTAACTCCATGCCAATTAGCCCATAGAAAAAACATAATAATTAGTGCTAAAAATTTTCCTGATTTACCAAATATAAAGAATATTATTAATACCGATACAAACAAAAAAACAAATAATAATTCACTCAGTATTAAAATTTTAGGTATAAATAAAAGTGGTAATGTACCTAAAATCAAAGCAATAGAAACCATTGTCATCGAAACAGGTAATTCCCTATTAAAGATTAAATTATATTTTTTGAGTGAGTTATTTAGCCATCTTATTATGTAGATGATGTTTTTTATCAACTTTTGTATCCCTACATAGCGTTTATTTACTTTAGTTTATTTATTCCTATGCATTTTTTAAGTCTCATTTTTTTATTTTACGTAACGCTTCCCAATCTGTTTTTTGCTAACAAGAAGATACATATTAGTTTGCGAAGCGCTTCGCAAAACATGTCTATATCTCTAAAGCTGATTTTGGATTTATTTTATTGTTTTATAGGCATTAAAAGTGCTGGTGTTGGTGTTGGTGTTGGTGTTGGTGTTGGTGTTGGTGTTGGTGTTGGTGTTGGTGTTGGTGTTGGTGTTGGTGTTGGTGTTGGTGTTGGTGTTGGTGTTGGTGTTGGTGTTGGTGTTGGCTAGATATAAAAAACAGTGCCGTATAAAATACAAGCACTGTTTTGATGTAATAATTAAGATTTACAGCCTGATTATTGGCCGTAAATATTTACACGATCACGTAATTCTTTACCTGGTTTAAAATGAGGAACATATTTACCTTCTAGTTCCACTTTATCACCAGTTTTTGGGTTACGGCCAACGCGTGGAGCACGGTAGTGAAGAGAAAAACTGCCGAAACCACGGACTTCAATACGCTCACCGTTAGCTAACGTATCCGCCATATGCTCAAGAATTTCCTTTACAGCTTCCTCAACGGTTTTTGCTGAAAGATGAGACTGCTGGCTAGCCAGTCTTTCAATTAATTCAGACTTGGTCATAGTACCTCCCTAAACTACCGTTACAAAGGGGCAACGCTACTGTTGCCCCCACTTAATTATTCGCCTTTAGCTGCTTTGAAAGCTTCAGCCATAGCATTGTTGCCGAATGCTGTATCTTCTTGTTTGTTCACAGCTGCAACAGCGTCTTTCTCATCAGCTTCGTCTTTAGCGCGAACAGACAGGTTAATTACACGGTTCTTACGATCAACACCAGTGTATTTAGCTTCAACATCATCACCAACGTTCAGAACCAGTGTTGCATCTTCAACACGGTCACGTGAAGCTTCTGATGCACGCAGGTAACCTTCAACGCCCAGTGTCAGCTCAACAGTTGCACCTTTAGCATCAACTGCGATTACTTTACCAGTTACGATTGCGCCTTTCTTAGTTGCTGCTAAGTAGTTATTGAATGGATCTTCAGCTAACTGTTTAACACCTAAAGAAATACGCTCACGCTCTGCGTCGACTTGCAGAACAACAGCTGCGATTTCATCACCTTTTTTGTATTCACGAACTGCTTCTTCGCCTGCAACGTTCCAGGAGATGTCAGACAGGTGAACCAGGCCATCGATGCCGCCGTCCAGACCGATGAAGATACCGAAGTCAGTGATAGACTTGATTTTACCTTCAACGCGGTCGCCTTTGTTGTGAGTTTCTGCAAATTGCTGCCATGGGTTAGATTTGCACTGTTTCAGGCCCAGTGAGATACGACGACGTTCTTCATCGATATCCAGAACCATAACTTCAACAACATCACCAACGTTAACAACTTTAGATGGGTGGATGTTTTTGTTAGTCCAATCCATTTCTGAAACGTGAACCAGACCTTCAACGCCTTCTTCGATTTCTACGAAGCAGCCGTAGTCAGTCAGGTTAGTAACGCGACCAGTCAGTTTAGTACCTTCTGGGTAACGTTTAGCGATTGCGACCCAAGGATCTTCGCCCAGTTGTTTCAGACCCAGAGAAACACGAGTGCGCTCACGGTCGAATTTCAGAACTTTAACATTGATTTCATCACCAACGTTGACGATTTCGCTTGGGTGTTTAACACGTTTCCAAGCCATGTCAGTGATATGCAGCAGGCCGTCAACACCGCCCAGATCAACGAATGCACCGTAGTCAGTAAGGTTCTTAACGATACCTTTAACTTCCATGCCTTCTTGCAGATTTTCCAGCAGTTGATCGCGCTCAGCGCTGCTTTCAGATTCAATTACAGCACGACGAGAAACAACAACGTTGTTGCGTTTCTGATCCAGCTTGATTACTTTGAACTCAAGCTCTTTGCCTTCCAAGTGAGTAGTATCACGAACTGGACGTACATCAACCAGTGAACCTGGTAAGAACGCACGAATACCGTTCAGTTCAACAGTGAAACCACCTTTAACTTTACCGTTGATAACACCAGTTACAGTTTCAGCTTCTTCGTAAGCTTTTTCCAGCATCAGCCATGCTTCATGACGTTTAGCTTTCTCACGAGACAGGATAGTTTCACCGAAACCATCTTCTACTGCATCCAGAGCTACATCGATTTCGTCGCCAACTTGGATTTCTAGCTCACCCTGAGCATTTTTGAACTGTTCTACTGGGATAGCAGATTCTGATTTAAGACCTGCGTCAACAAGGACTACGTCTTTATCGATGGCAACAACAGTACCACGGACGATAGAACCAGGACGAGTTTCAATATTCTGCAGGGATTCTTCAAAGAGTTGAGCAAAAGATTCAGTCATATTAATGATCTTCAAGAGTTTTTATTTAACGTCCACTTAGCTTCCCGCCAAATGGGGTTGTTTCACATACCCCACAACATTCCATGTCGCAAGGTTGATGCTATGCTAATAATATAATCACATAGCGGTAATTGCGTATCTTATCTAATTATAAGCTAAAATAAAGCCTATTATCACGATAATTGTAGAATTTTTTTTGCATAGGTGTGTGCTTTTTCAATAACTTCCTCAATAGACATACTTGTGGAATCCAGCACTAATGCGTCTTTCGCGGCAATGAGAGGCGCTACAGAGCGATTACGATCACGAAAATCACGCTCTTCAATTTCGCTTAAAAGACGTTCAAAATTAACATCAAAACCTTTTTCTTGCAACTGCTTCATCCGCCGATGAGCACGTTCCTCTGCGGAGGCATCAAGAAAAATTTTGACTGGGGCATCTGGGAAAACTACCGTTCCCATATCACGGCCATCAGCAATAAGCCCGGGTAAGGTTCTAAATGCACGTTGGCGTCGAAGTAACGCTTCACGTACGCGAGGAAAAGTTGCTGTTTGGGATGCTGTATTCCCTACTGTTTCGGTTCTAATTTGATTCGAAACATCCTCCCCTTCCAGAATCACTTTCAGTACATTATTTTCAGGAACAAATTTCACATCTAAATTTGCAGCCAAAGGAACTAACGCATCTTCGGATTGGATATCAACATGGTGATGCAACGCCGCTAACGCTAATACACGATAAATTGCACCAGAGTCTAAAAGCTGCCATCCAAATTCGTTTGCTAATGCTTGGCAAAGTGTACCTTTACCTGCTCCGCTTGGTCCATCAACGGTGATTACAGGGGCTATCGCCACCATATAAAAATCTCCTTTTCTGCAAATAGCCTAGCTACCCGCAATTAAAATCTGTGAAAGTATTATACCAATTCAGTAGATTTGTGAAATAAGCAGGTTCTGATGATTGCTAAAAAATAAGAAAAATTGATGTTTGAACAATAAAAATCAGGTTGATATCAAAAAAACAATACCAACCTAACCAGTAGATTAGTGACTCAATCGCGCCAATTGTTCAAAGTAATCTGGGAAAGTCTTTGCAGTACAGCCGGGATCCAAAATTGTTACTGGTGTATCCGATAATGCAACTAACGAAAAACACATCGCGATACGATGATCATTATACGTTTCAATTTCAGCATGTTGTAATTTTTTCGGTGGAACGACACGAATATAATCATGTCCTTCTTCCACTTCAGCGCCAACTTTTCGTAGCTCTGTCGCCATCGCATATAACCGGTCGGTTTCTTTGACTCGCCAGTTATAAATATTACGAATAACCGTTTCGCCTTCAGCAAACAGAGCAACCGTTCCAATGGTCATTGCCGCATCAGGGATCGCATTCATATCCATATCAATACCCGTCAATGTGCCGCGTTCACATTCAACGAAGTCGTCACCCCAACGAATAGTTGCTCCCATTTTTTCTAAAACGTTGGCAAATTTTGTATCACCTTGCAAACTATTACGCCCAATTCCTGTTACACGCACTACGCCTCCCTTAATGGCAGCCGCTGCAAGGAAATAAGATGCGGATGAGGCATCACCTTCAACCAAATATTCACCTGGTGACTGATATTGCTGCTGACCTTTGATAACGAAATGTTCATATTGATGATTTTCGACATTAACACCAAATGTTTTCATTAATGCTAACGTGATATCAATATAAGGTTTGGAAACTAACTCGCCAATAATTGTAATTGTTGTGTCTTGTTCTGCACGGGGCGCTGCCATTAATAACGCAGTTAAAAATTGGCTGGAAACAGACCCATCAACTGAAATTTGACCACCGATGAAACCACCTTTTAAGCGTAGTGGCGGGTAGTTTTCCTGCTCTAAATATTCAATTTCTGCGCCACCTTCCCTTAATGCATCGACCAAATGCCCAATTGGGCGCTCTTTCATGCGAGGCTCACCCGTTAAAATAATATTATTGTGACTTAGTGATAATGCAGCAGCCAGTGGGCGCATTGCCGTTCCGGCATTGCCTAAAAATATCTCTAGATCATTTGGATGAGATAAGTTTCCGCCTATCCCTTCCACACGACAACGTGTTTTGTCCTCAGATAGTTGATATTTCACACCTAACTGGCTTAATGCATTCAGCATATGGCGAATATCATCACTGTCTAATAAGTTAGTGAGTGTGGTCGTTCCTTTAGCCATCGCGGCTAATAACAGTGCGCGGTTTGAAACACTTTTAGACCCTGGCAAATTAATCGTGCCGTTAATTGAAGAGATAGGTTGTAATGTCAGGGATTGCATAGAAAGCAGGTTCTCCAGTGAAGTTTGCAAATAAAAATAACCGAGCTCTTTTTTCTTTTTAATTAACTATAAAAGAGCCCGAAAACTGGCAAAACGTCCTATTTTACCAGCTTACTCAATATGTTAAGCATTATGGCGTTCAAAGTTTGCCATAAAGTCAACCAAAGCCTGTACACCTGCTAATGGCATCGCATTGTAGATTGATGCACGCATACCACCAGCCACTTTATGGCCTTTTAGCGAAAGTAAGCCTTGCTCTTTGGCTTCTTCGATAAATTTTGCATCAAGAGCCGGATTTTGCATTTGGAACGGTATATTCATCCAAGAGCGATTTTCAACTGCAACACGGTTAATATAGAACTGGCTATCATCAATTGCATTGTAAAGTAATTGTGATTTCTCATAATTACGCTTAGCCATTTCTTGCAAACCGCCTTGCTCTTTTAACCATTTGAAGACCATCCCTGCAAGATACCAAGCGAAAGTCGGTGGAGTATTAAACATTGAATCGTGTTTTGCTAATACCGTGTAATCAAATACCGATGGGGTCTGAGGTGAAGCTTTACCGAGTAGGTCTTCTCGGATAATAACGATGGTAAGCCCAGCTGGCCCAATATTTTTTTGAGCCCCTGCATAAATCACACCATAGCGACTGACATCAATCGGTTTAGATAAGATAGAAGAGGAGTAGTCAGCAACAATAATTTTATCTTCAGGGAAGTCAGGTTCCTCATGAATGGCTAAGCCGCCAATGGTTTCATTTGGACAATAATGGACATAAGCGGCATCATCACTTAATGGCCAATCTTTCATAGGTTTTAAACTTACAACACCGTCTTTTTCTTCGGTAATTTGAATCACATTAGGTGTGCAGTATTTTTCAGCTTCTTTTGCTGCAGACTCTGACCAATAGCCGCTTACGATATAGTCTGCGGTCGTTTTATCACCTAATAAATTCATGGGTAACGTTGCAAAATGGGCTCGAGCCCCACCGTGACAAAATAAAACTTTATAGTTATCAGGGATATTTAATAAATCACGTAGATTTTGCTCTGCTTCCGTTGCCACTTCGATAAAGTCTTTTCCGCGATGGCTAACTTCCATCACAGAAACACCTAAACCTTTCCAGTTACAAAATTCTTGTTCAGCACGACGCATGACTTCAACAGGTAGCATAGCTGGGCCTGCACTGAAATTATAAACCTGACTCATTGACCTCACCCTATCCATCTTCAATTATGGTTAATAAAATTCACTCAGATACATAAAGTTGTACCACTCCAAGCCTTTAGCTGCAACGGTTATTGTCAGCAAGCAAAAAAAAGAAAAGGGCGTTATTTTTTGATAATGAGGAAAAGAATTTTGTTAATCTCGTCACACTCTCGACAAGCATCATTTTATGGAGAAATTAACAATAAATAAGCGATAATATCCCGAATTACATCATAGCGTTGCATTCGGGATATTTATTGAAATGTCTTTTATGAAGGGTTAAAAAATTAGCGAATAACTTTACTAACGATCTCAATCGCTTCTTTTTCTATTTGGCGTAAATGCGCTTCTCCACGGAAGCTTTCACAATAAATTTTATACGCTTCTTCCGTGCCTGATGGTCTTGCTGCGAACCAGCCATAATCAGTCATGATTTTTAAACCACCAATTGGCGCATTATTACCGGGGGCAGCGGTTAAACGCTGTGTAATTTTATCTCCCGCCAATGTGTCTGCTGCAACCATTTCCGGCGATAATTTACTTAATTTCGCTTTTTCTTCATGGCTGGCTTTCGCTTGAATACGATTATAAATCGGAGCCCCAAATTTTTTCGCTAAATTATTGTAACGTTGTTGTGGATTCTCACCGGTAACAGCTGTAATTTCCGCTGCAAGTAAGCAAAGGATGATACCGTCTTTGTCTGTTGACCAAGGGGTGCCATCGAACTTTAAGAACGATGCCCCAGCACTTTCCTCACCGCCAAAACCTAGCTGGCCGCTGAATAACCCATCAACAAACCATTTAAACCCAACAGGCACTTCAACGAGTTCACGCCCTATATCGTTTACAACACGGTCAATCATTGCACTTGAGACTAGTGTTTTCCCTACAGCAACGTCTTTCCCCCACTGAGGACGATGTTGGAATAGGTAGTCGATTGCCACTGCGAGATAGTGGTTGGGATTCATTAAACCAGCTGGTGTAACAATACCATGACGGTCATAGTCAGGGTCATTAGCGAAAGCTAAATCAAATTTTTCTTTCATCCCAAGCAAACCTGCCATTGCCCAACTTGATGAGCAGTCCATACGGATGACACCATCATGGTCTAAAGGCATAAAACGGAATGTTTGGTCTAGTTGGTCGTTTACGATTTCAATATCTAATTGATAATATTCAGCAATTTTTTTCCAATATTCAATACCAGAGCCGCCCAATGGGTCTACGCCAATTTTTAAACCAGATTTAGCAATTGCTTGCATATCAACAACTTCGCCTAATGCAGAGACATAAGGCATAACCAAATCCTGCTGAATGACGTATTCACTCGCCATCGCGCTATCAAAGTTGGTTCTATTAACCCCTTCAAGGTGATTGGCTAGTAATTGGTTAGCATTTTTCTCAATGACAGACGTTAAATCGGTATCTGCTGGCCCACCATTCGCAGGATTATATTTAATACCGCCATCTTCAGGTGGGTTATGTGATGGGGTAATAACAATACCATCCGCAACATCCTGATGTGATTGGTTATAACTCAAAATAGCATGAGAAACGGCAGGCGTTGGGGTAAATCCATTATTTTCCTGAACAATAACATGAACTTGATTTGCCGCTAAGACTTCAACCACCGTGATAAATGCCGCTTCTGATAACGCATGGGTGTCTTTCCCCACAAAACAAGGGCCTGTTACGCCTTGCTTTTTACGTAAATCAGCAATCGCTTGTGCAATAGCTAATATATGGTTTTCATTAAAGTTTTTACGCAATGAACTACCACGATGCCCTGATGTGCCAAACTTAACAGCTTGAGATGCATTTCCAGGTTGCGGTTGCTGTGTATAATATTGAGCGGTTAATTGAGCGACATTGATCAAGTCACTTTGAAACGGAAGCTGCCCTGCACGTTCATGTATTGTCACTTGTTTTCTCCCAAAGCACTGATGCTTTGCTATCAACATCAGTGGCCTTTCAGTTTTAAATAGTATTACAAACTTTTTCAATCACATTGGCTGGAAATTGCATTTCCTGCATGATCGCATCCACCATACTACGCTTACGATTCGTATTCGTGTTCGTGATCACCCAATAGGGTGTTCCTGGGATATGACGCGGTTTAGACTGTTTACCAGCTGCAAGTAATGTTTGTTCATCACCAGCAAAATAAATACGAGTTCGGCCATGCATTAGCTCTGTCGCACTCGCAAAACGATTTGCATCTAAACTATATAAAGTAGATAAAATCAACATAAAGCGGTCAATCGCTTTACTTTTTTCTGCGTAAGCATCAGATAGCAGAAGCTCTCTCATGACTCTAACAGGATTTAATGCAACAGCAGGTATACTCATCGCAGGTTCAGCTTTAATAACAGCATGTTCCTGGCCCATTTCTTTTGCTTGTACTGGCTGCCCGGATTTGAAATTTAACATACGGCGCAAAATATCCGATGCACTTTCACCGATATGCTGTGTATGGCTCGCAATATAGCGGTAAAGCTCTTCATCAACTTCTATCGTTTTCATTTTTTCCCAGTACTTATTTAACTAAAATTTGCGGTGTGATTATAAGACAGATTTAAAAAAAACAAAACAATTAAAATTTCAATGACTTAAAGTAAACATTATTCTAATGTTCAAAGATAATTCAGTGGGTTATCACGCCATTACTTTCAATATTTCACCTCAGTGACCCAATTCAATTTTTTGAAATTTACTGGCGGCGATCCCCTTAGTTATCCCCCCATTAATTTACCGCAGCCAAGATTGCCGTTTATTTGACCATTTGGATTTTATGCAGAGCCGTGACATGATAAGGCGCATGTACCGCTGACGAATTGATCAAACAAATATGACTGTATTACTTAACCATACTATTCATAAACCTGAAAATCCAATCTCAAATAGCCCTATAGTACTCATCCATGGGTTATTTGGTGACCTTAATAACTTAGGTGTTTTAGGACGTAATTTACAACAATATTTCGATACGATCCAAATTGATGTTCGTAATCATGGCGACTCATTTCGTGATGAGCAAATGAGCTACCAGCAAATGGCTCAAGATGTTATTACGTTAGTCAAATCTTTAGGTTACAAAAATGCTATTTTAATTGGCCACTCAATGGGGGGGAAAATTGCCATGGCAGCAACCGCAATCGCCCCTAATTTTATTGATAGTATCGTGGCGATTGATATGGCGCCCGTTGCTTACCAAGTCCGTCGTCATGATAAAATATTTGCGGCTCTTGATGCAGTCACAGCAAAAAATGCAAAAACTCGCCAAGAAGCTACCGTGATTATGCGTGATTACATTAACGAAGATGGCGTAATCCAATTTCTGCTTAAATCTTTTAAACAAGGTGAGTGGAAATTTAATTTACCTGCTCTCAAAACTAATTATGAAAGCATTATTGGTTGGGAAACAGTACCTGCCTGGGACAAATCCGTATTGTTAATCCCCGGTGGAAACTCCCCCTATGTACAAGCTGAATATAAAGACCAAATCGCACAACAGTTTCCGCAAGCCAAAGCATGGGTTGTCGCTGATACAGGCCACTGGGTTCATGCAGAAAAGCCAGACCATGTTTTAAGAGCTATCCATCGGTTTTTATCTATCCCCGAATAATTAATTACATTTAAATATAGATATTGAAGAGATATACAACTTTTCAATATCTTTAAATATATTTGCGGTTAAATATAATTTCTTCATTAATTACATAATGAGACTAACTTCAATACACAGCGAATTACAAACCCTGTATTATCCAAATTCCGCCCTATTTTATTATTACCTACTGTATATTTTATTAACACAGGTTTTAATTAAGAAATTAAAATAACTTAAGGAATTTATTAATATAGAAAATGGATAGTCTCAAATCAAAATCGACATTATACTTTATTAGTGTTATTGCTAAGTTATCAGGGGGGATAAACCCTAAACAACTGGAAAAAACACTCAATGAACCTATTAGTTACAATGAAAAACTTAACCTTATTAAATCGAAATACTCCATTCGCTGTAGGAATAAATATCAGAGAAATAAAAATCTAACTAAAATAGTTTGCCCTGCTATTTTATATAATACCAAAGGAGAGGCTTTCCTATTAGCTAACCGCAACCAAGAACAAGTGCTCGTCCAGCAATTTGGCCATACACCGCCAGAGATATGGAGTATTGAAGAACTGAATCAGCAATGGAGTGGTCATTGGCTACAGGTCAGCCTTAAACAGGGGCAATTTGACATCACTTGGTTCCAAGTTGAATTTATGAAATACAAATCCATTATTTTGTGGGTTTTATTCTTTTCATTTATATTGCAAATACTTGCATTAGTTTCCCCTATTGTTATGCAAGTTATTATGGATAAAGTGCTCGTTCATAATAGCTTAGTCACCTTGGATGTTTTAATTTTTGGGTTAATTATTGCAGCACTAATAGAAGTGACATTGAAAGGGTTACGTGAGTATATTTATCACCATACCGTTAACCGCATTGACATGACACTCGGCTTAAAGCTGGTTGATCATTTACTTAGGCTGCCTATCCCCTTTTTTAAAAGTAGGCAAATAGGCGCAATTGTCACCCGAGTGAAAGAGCTCGAAACTATTCGTGAATTTTTAACCAGCAGCTTTTTTACTCTATGTGTCGATGTGCTATTTTTATTTGTATTTATTTTTGTGATGAATTTAATCTCTACAACACTCACAATAATATTTCTGTGTTCTATTCCATTTTATCTTTTATTAGCTTGGTGGTTAACACCTAAAATTGAATCCGCAGCACAACAACAGTTTACCAATATCGCCATCAATACCTCTTTTTTGACCGAAAGCATTAATGGAATCGAAACTGCGAAAAGCTTATCCGTAGAACCAAATTTTACTCGTCGCTGGGACGGCCAAACCGCTGATATGAGCCAAACTAACTTTGTATCAGGGCAAATAAGCTCACGTTCTGAACATCTGGTTATGGCTATTGAAAAAATCACCAGTGCCATTGTATTGTGGGTTGGTGCCTCTGAAGTTTTAGCATTGCAGATGACAATTGGCCAGCTTATTGCTTTTCACATGATGGTTAATCATGCTAACCAGCCTCTCATCAAACTCACTAAACTGTGGGGGGATTACATTCGAACCCGTGTCGCTATCGAAAAACTTTCCCAAATTATCAACTTACCTATTGAACAGTCTCAGCAAGAAAATAAATTGCCTCTTCAAGGGCACTTAAATTTAAAGAATATCTCGTTCCGCTACCAACCTAACATGCCATTTGTTCTAAAAAACTTTAATTTAAATATTAAAGCGGGTGAAACTATTGGTATTGTTGGTACTTCCGGGTCAGGTAAAAGTACCCTTGCTAAATTGTTACTACGGCTCTATACCCCAGAGAGTGGCACCATTTTTGTGGATCACACGCCCATATCCGCGATTAACTTACACTCCCTTCGTCAACAAATTGGCATTGTGCTGCAAGAGAATTTTTTATTCAGCCAATCCGTTTTTCACAATATTGCTCAAACCTCACCGGATGCTTCCATGGACGAAGTCGTTCATGCGGCCAAAATGGCGGGAGCACATGATTTTATTTTGAAATTGCCAAAAGGTTACGACACCGTTCTTGCCGAGGGAGGAACATCCCTTTCTGGCGGTCAACGCCAACGTATTGCAATTGCTCGGATACTACTCTCAAACCCGAGAGTAATTATATTTGATGAGGCGACTAGCGCATTAGATGACGAGTCCCAAGCCGTTATTCAAGAAAATATGCATATCATTGCAAAAGGAAGAACCATCATCACTATCGCTCATCGCTTATCAACTATTCGCCATCACCAGCGGATCATTGTGATGAAAAATGGGGAAATCATTGAGCAAGGTAGCCACCAGCAACTTATTGAACAAGGTAATTTTTATAAACACTTGTGGACTCTACAGCAGTCTCTGAAATCAGACATGGACGTAAAATGAAACATCGATTAGACAAAAACCGTTATAACAGCTTTTTGCCTTCACACTTAGCGATATTAAAGACACCTCCGTCTTATTTGGCTCTCTATGTCGCTATTTCTATTGGTATAGGCGTTTTTCTTGCTGTAACTTGGTCATTTTTTGGCAAGTTGGATATTCAAGCAACAACTCAGGGCAAACTAATTGTTTCGGGACGAACACAGTTAATTCAAGCGTTTGAATTAAGTCGTTTAGAACACATTCATGTTACTGATGGGCAAATCGTGAAACAAGGGGATCCTTTAATCACTGTCAATGTGCTCGGCGTTGACCAAGATATTCTAAGTTTAAATTATCAGCATAATTTCCATGTATCTGAAATATTAATTTATCAATCATTGATTTCACAACAGCCCCTTGAGCAGTTGCCTTTATTTAGTCAATTAACTGAAACAGAACAGAACAATACACGGGCTAGCTATCAAACACAAAAAATAGAATTTGATTCATTAATTAATGAACTTAACAATGAAATTCAATTAAATATTGTTAATCAACAAGCTAGAAAAGATGAATTACTAACCATCAACTCCCTCATTGTGAACATCAAAAAGCGCCTTGATGCACACCATTCGTTAACAGAAAAGCAGTTAATCAGCCAGAAAGAGTTTTTAGAACAAGAGCGGGAACTATTAATCGCTAAAAAAGAAAAAGTCACCAAATTATCTGAGTTATCAATTCTAAAAAGCCAGCATCACGCCTTAAATGAAAAGATGGGCAGAATGAAAGCACAAAAAAACCAAGAGTGGGATGAAAAATACAAACAAGCCGACTTTAAGCGAGTTTCTCTTGAACAAGAATTATTAAAAAATAAAGAAAGAAACCAATTAGAAATCATACGGGCTCCCGTTGATGGCACGATACAACAACTTGCCACACACACTTTAGGTGCAGTGCTACAACCCGCACAGCAGTTAATGGCTGTAGTACCTAACAATGATGTTCAATTAGCTGAAATTAAAATTTTGAATAAAGATATTGGGTTCATCCATGAAGGGTTAAGAGCAGAGGTGAAAATAGATGCTTTCCCTTACACTCGTTATGGCACAGTTGAAGGGGAAGTGATTTCCGTCTCTCGTGACAGTACTCTCGATGAAAATCTTGGATTAGTGTTCTTAGGGCAAATCGGTCTTAACCAAAAAGAACTAGTAGTTGATGGTGAGTCTATTGAACTGACACCCGGTTTATCCATTGTGGCAGAAATAAAAACAGATAAACGCCGTATTATTGATTACTTACTTAGCCCAATCAATGAATACACCTCAAACGCGATGAGGGAGAAATAATCGATGGAACAGTTAAATAATCATGGCTTGGATGCCTTAGTTTGGGTGGCTAAATATTACCAAAACACTGTTTCATCTGATCAACTCAGGCATGCAATTGGTATGCAAACTTTATCCCCTACTGAGTGGGAAATTAGAGAATGTGCACATACATTAGGGTATGAAACCGAGCTTATTACCGCGCAATATGCACAATTAAGCACGTTGCCTTTGCCTGCTTTAATCTATATAGATGGTTTTTGGCAAGTAATTAGCCAAGAAAATGAATTGGCACTCATAAACCCTATTAATGACAAACAGGAACCCATTCATAACTCTGGTGCACTTCCAGATACTGAATTTGACGTATTACTCATTAAAGAACAACTAGAGTCCGAGCAAAAAAAAGCCTTTGGCTTTAGTTGGTTTATCCCCTCTATTTTTCGGCAACATGTTAAATTACGAAATATTTTTATTCTCTCTGCCATTATTCAGCTTTTCGCCTTAATTAGCCCTTTATTATTTCAAAACTTAATCGACAAAGTGTTGGTTGGTCGAAGCCTTTCAAATTTACATGTTATTGCGTTGGCGATTTTTGCCATTGCGGTTGCAGAGCCGATATATGGCTTTATTCGTAATAAAATTTTTAGTCATAGTAGCAGCCAGATCGGTGCTGAATTATCAGGCAAAATTTATCGCCATTTAATGGCCTTACCTTTAAATTATTTTAAACTAAGGCCAACAGGTAAAATTATCGCAAGGATCCGTGAATTAGCCCATATAAGGCAATTTTTAACGGGTTCAACGCTCATGCTATTTATAGACTTTATCTTTGTCATTCTTTTTGTCGCTGTTTTATTTTCCTACAGTAGTTTGATGGCGTGGATTTTATTAGGCTCTATGGGGGTATTTTTTGTTTTATGGATGATCCTAGGCCCAATTATTCGCCAGCAAACTGAAAAATCCTATCAAGCCGATGAAAATGGTCTCACATTTCTCACTGAAAGTATTACGGGGATTGAAACCATAAAAACGACCGCGACAGAAAAATACTTTAATCAACGTTGGAAAAAAATATTTAGCAAACAGCTGACTCAAAGCTTTAAAGTTTCAATGCGCAGTGAAGTGGCCTCCCAATTAATGACATTCGTGAGCAAAATAACTACCGCAATTCTTTTATGGGTGGGTGTCAAAGAGGTATTAAATGGCGGGATTTCGCCTGGTGAATTAGTGGCATTTAATATGCTAAGTGCGCATGTTACACAACCCGTATTGCGGTTTGCCCAAGTTTGGCAGGACTTCCAACACACCATCATTTCCCTACGTCGAGTGGGAGATATTCTTGATGAACCTATAGAAAATGAACGCAAGGGGATTGCAAATACGTCAAATATTCACGGAAAAATCGAGTTTCAAAATATCCGTTTTCGTTATCAGCCTGATACGCCCGAAGTTCTCAATAATTTGTCATTAACGGTTAATGCAGGTGAATTTATTGGCATTACCGGCCCTTCAGGTTCCGGGAAAAGTACCCTAACAAAATTATTACAACGGCTTTATGTCCCACAACATGGGCAAGTTATTGTTGATGGTATGGATCTCGCGGTCGCAGATACCGTTTCATTACGCCGAAAAATGAGCGTCGTATTACAAGAAAGTACCTTATTCGTCGGGTCTATCGCTGATAATATTCGATTAAGTCATCCACAAGCGACTGACGAACAAGTTATTCACGCTGCAAAATTGGCTGGTGCTTATGAATTTATCATGACATTGACTGATAATTTTAATTATCCCTTATCAGAAAAAGGATCGAATCTTTCAGGTGGTCAACGTCAACGAATTGCACTTGCGCGTGCGTTGCTCACCGAACCCGATATTTTAATTCTCGATGAAGCAACTTCCGCTCTCGATTACGAGTCAGAAGCCGCCATTATGGAAAATATGCCATTAATTACTCAAGGAAGAACCGTCATTAGCATTGCTCATCGGCTAAATACGATTATGCACGCTGATAGGATATGTGTGATTTGCCAAGGAGAAGTACACGAGATGGATACTCACGAAAACTTACTCAACTCAAATGGCTTATACGCCAATTTATGGTACCAACAAACGCAATAACATGGATAAAAAAGCATCACGTCTATGGCAAGTGGTGCTTTTTTACTAAAAGTGCTCATTTTACAACCAATTAAACCAAATCATGATAGATGAAGCTATAGCACAAGGGAATTAGCTAGGGTATCATGGCGCGCTGAATTACTGGCACACCCTTTTAGCAGTTATAAACATGGCAAAAGAACAAACAGACCGAACTACGCTAGATTTGTTCGCTGAGGAACGAAGGCCTGGGCGACCTAAAACAAGCCCGCTATCACGGGATGAACAATTAAGGATCAACAAACGCAACCAACTGAAACGAGATAAAGTGAAAGGATTGCGCAGAGTTGAATTGAAACTGAACGAAGAAGCTGTCGCGGTATTGAATCAGTTAGCTGAAGATAAAAATATAAGCCGTAGTGAATTGATCGAAGAAATTTTAATGTCACAACTTGAGCATGTTGATACATCAATACTCAAATAGCGTTATCTTGGTAAATCACACAAATTTGACAGACTTAGCAACATTTTTTCGCCAAAATAAGGCGTAATATTCTATCTATTTTCGTTCTAAATGGGCTCTAGAAGGCGAGTTATCACCTCTAGCTCTCTTAGAAAAACAAGAGGTTAATCACTTTATGGCAGTCATAGGCATTTTCTTCGGAAGTGACACAGGTAACACAGAAAATATTGCCAAAATGATCCAAGAAAGATTAGGCAAAGATGTAGCAGAAGTTCACGATATCGCAAAATGTAGCAAAGAAGATATTGAAGCTTTTGACATTCTACTTCTCGGTATTCCAACTTGGTATTATGGTGAAGCCCAATGTGATTGGGATGATTTCTTCCCTACTCTCGAAGAAATTGATTTCGAAGGTAAACTTGTCGCCTTATTTGGTTGCGGAGACCAAGAAGACTACGCTGAATATTTCTGTGATGCAATGGGTACGATCCGCGATATTATCGAACCTCGTGGTGCAGTTATTGTTGGTCATTGGCCAACTGAAGGTTATCACTTTGAAGTATCCAAAGGCATGGCAGATGACAACCACTTTATTGGTTTAGCGATTGATGAAGATCGTCAACCTGAGCTAACTGATGAACGTGTTGATGCATGGGTAAAACAAATCTCTGAAGAAATGTCTTTAGCTGAAATTTTAGGCTAATAGGTCATGTAAAGAACCCTTACCCATAGGTTACGCCACTGTTTTGCACAAAATGAATCATCTAAGCCAGTGGCATAATCTAAAATAACCGATAAGGTATCCTAATAGGATAGGTTCTCACGAGATTATCAAAATAATGAGACAATGCATGGTTTCTATTTTTATTTTCCATGCCTATAATTGTAAATCAGTTTAGAAGACAACTGTATTGATGTTAAAAATGTCTCATTATTGTTAAATTTATGATTTAAGATACAGGACAAAACCCGCATGACAGACAACAATAAAGCATTGAAAAATGCTGGACTCAAAGTCACTCTTCCAAGATTAAAAATTTTGGAAGTACTTCAAGAGCCTGAGTGCCACCACGTCAGTGCGGAAGATCTCTATAAAAAGCTGATCGATATGGGTGAAGAGATCGGGTTAGCAACCGTATACCGCGTATTGAACCAATTTGATGATGCCGGTATCGTTACCCGTCACAACTTCGAGGGTGGTAAATCTGTATTCGAATTAACCCAGCAACATCACCATGACCATTTAATCTGTTTAGATTGTGGAAAAGTGATTGAGTTTACTGACGAATCCATTGAAACCCGCCAAAAAAATATCGCTGCTCGCCATGGCATTAAACTATCTAACCATAGTTTATATCTATATGGTCATTGCGCAGATGGCGATTGCCGTGACAATGCTGACGCACACGAAGCCAAAGAGTAACAGTATTCAACCATCGTTGATGAAACGTAATGGTTAAAAATGCCAAAACCCTGATAAAACAATTTTATCGGGGTTTTTTATTTTAAGTATTGATACTCTTACACTCTATTAGTGATAATTCCTAGTGAATAACCTAAACATAACTATTTACCACTAGATCTCGCCGATAATACGAATTTTATTAAAAACCTTAATAGTTGCAATTCAAATCAAAATCTTTATATTATTTCACGGATAATTATAATTTGTTATCTAGAATTATGCTTTACCAATCAATGTGGTATATAAATAACATCATAGATGATTTCTATCATTTCATACTATTTAAAATTATTTAATTACCTTACTATAATTTTAACTCTAAATTAGAGAGTTAGTGATTCAAATGTAGTCATAAAGTTAACGTACAATTTAAATGTGTAATTGTATTTATTGGCTAAACTTATTGAGTACTTTAGCAATTTGTAAGAGATTAACTGATGAAAAAAACATATCTTTTTCTCAATACAAGTTTTTTCTTCTGGTTTCTTACTTTAATAGGGTGGTTCTTTAGTTATTTAACTAGCGCCTTATTTTCGTTTGCATTATCAATACTGTTCTTGATCGTACACTTCAATCAAAAAAAGGTAAGTAAAATGTTCACCAAAAGACAAAACAAGCCCGCGCCTACAGCGACTCCCCCTTCGGTAAGTCATGAGCCTGAAGTGACTGTAAAGATAGAAGAACAAGTCACACTATCAACCCCAACGATTAGTGAAGAAAAAACGAATACAATTATCTCTAGGGACGTTGTTTTTGAAGGAAATATAACCTCTAATGAGCAAGTGCATATCTATGGAAAAGTCATTGGGAATATAACCGGAAAAGATAATACGGTTAAAGTCATGTTAAACGGCCAAGTGACAGGAAATATCACCTGCAAAGAACTGGTGGTAAATGGGCGTATTGAAGGTGAATGCCACTCTGATACTATCAGTATTGAAAATAATGGAGAAATCCACGGTACTATCCATTACAGCAGTTTATCGATTAAAAAAGGTGGGATTTTATCTGGTCAAGCACAAGTTAAAAATCCAGCTCATCATTCAGAAAAAGTTACCGTATTAAAAGATAAACTAAAACAAGACGCTTTGATACTCAATGAAAGTGTAAATAATGCATCTTTATAATCACAATAAAAATAAGGTGAAAATACTCACCTTATTTTTAAGCTTTAATATAGGCATTTATCCTTACGCTAATATCCCATTCATTATTAAAAATATAAGGTAATACCTTTTAATGACTGCCATGGTTTCCCCTATAGCAGTCATTGTGACTAAAATATTTTATACTTTAAAATACAGTAAATGGCATCATCACCATAAACTTAATATCTTTTTCATCTTGGAAGATATTTCCGTAACCACCGCCATAGCTCGGAATATCTGTATGATTATCATACTTGGTAAAATGCAGCTTAAATAGTGTATCTTTTGCTCTACCTGACTGCACGGTATATAAAATATCAAAGTTCCATGCACTTTCTTTTAAGCGTACATCTTGAGCATATTGGCTATTCGTACTTGGTTTAGCGTCCCATCCATAAATATATGAGGTTCCAACCTTCCATCCAGCTAAATCCCAATTTTTTAAATCATACATAACACCCGCCATAACGGCTTTTTCATTATTAGCATTCCAGTCTGAACGGCCATCCCACCAGATATCCATGCGGCCATTTGATGTTGCCCAACCAGGGGTCATACGCTGTAGGAAATAACCTTGATTACCTTTAGCTTTTACATAGGTTCCCTCAACTTTAAAATCAAACTCATCGTAAGTGTAACCTAATGTCATCGCTTGCAACCAAGCTAAGCCGTCATAAACATCGTTAACTCCGCCGTCTGAAACCTTGTCTTTTGCTCCATAAAATTGATAAGACATACGTAAATCACGACCTACAACAGGAGCCGCATAAGAAACTTTGGCAAAATATTGATCCATATAACTTTTAGCTTGCCCATATGCACCTTCAAGAACTAGATTGTTTTTAAAGTCATATTTAAAGCCAATTGAGTATAAATAGCTGATCCCAGTTTTACCATCCGCTTCACGAAAGTCATACATACTACGGTACCAAGGCGCTTTATAGCGGTCGGTCCACATATAGGACATGCTCAGCTCGCCATTTTGCTCAAAATCAAACACCCCACCTACCTCTAACCCGCGGTATGTCCCAGGCATGTAGCTCCAGTGGGAAGCTAATAGAGTTTGTCCCGTTGGTTGAATATAGCCTCCTCTCCCCCAGAAAGGGCCATATTTTAGTTTTGCAGCGGCCTTATAGAAAGTCACACCACTGCGATCCCCGGTCCATTTTTCATCCCAACGTGATTTTGCATCACTAAATCCGATTTCATTTGGCGCAGCAGGCCCACTATTTGATAACTCAATGGCAGTAAAACCGGCTAAATCAAGCCCGATGATGTCTTGGAAATAACCGGATGAAAAATCGAGACTCGCATTAAATGTTGAGTGCTTAAGATTATCTGCATATTTTTTATATTTATCGCTATTTGGGTCTAAATCTTTACGTGAACGATCTCGCTGCCAGTAATAAAGACCACCAGTAAGTTTTGAATCCTCAAGAAATTGTTCTGCATGCATGATAGGCTGATAACCGATAGGAAGCATCGCAATCGCAATTTTTAAGACGAGCAATTTCCTGCCAGTATTGACATTTTTATTAACCATTCTTGTATTCCTCTAATATTTTTTAATTTTATTTTTCGGCCGAAATACGATTTAACTTTCCATTTAAATCTAAATATTCACAATGAGTTATGCCTCTTGCGATGTATTTAGCCTATTTTTTGCAACGCGAATTATCAACACAGATACAGGCTTTGTTGCCAAAATATGATCAACGGCACATTAATTTTAATTAACTGCCATCATCACCGGTGATGACCTTACTAAAAATGAAATTTAATATATTGATAAATATGAAAAATAATGAAGAGAAACCCATTAGGTGGGGCTTAAGATAAAATCAGTAAATTAACCCTTTGGACCTTAATTTTTGCTATTTGATAAGAATTCTCTAATTTCTATCACCACATTGACCTAATTGTCTTAAAAAAAATCAGATACTGAGTGAAATGATTAGGATAAATGTTGTTATGCTGAAAAATAACATACATATATATAAAATTTACCAATAAATAATAAAATAAAATTAACAGCATTAATAAGAAAAGCCTCGTATTGGTATTTGATATTATAAACTCTCCTTTTCAACATAAAGAGTTCATCTATGAAAATAGACTTAACAGGTAAACGTGCATTAGTCAGCGCATCAACAGCTGGAATTGGCTATGCTATCGCTAAAGGTCTCGCTAATTGTGGCGCAGAAGTTTTGATTAATGGCCGCAATGAAGGGCGCGTTAATGATGCAGTTTCTCGCTTGAAAAAAGAGTTACCAAACGCCAAGGTATTTCCAGCTATCGCGGATGTCAGTGATGCAAAAAGCGTTGATAAGCTACTCAGCGAAATTAATGAAATTGATATTTTGGTTAATAATGCGGGTATTTATGGGCCAGAAGATTTCTATACAATGGATGATGCTAACTGGGATAATTACTGGCAAACAAATGTGATGTCCTCGGTGCGTTTATCCAGAGCCTTACTTCCTGCAATGGTAAAAAAAGGCTGGGGCCGTGTGGTATTTATCTCATCGGAATCGGCGCGCAATATCCCTGCGGATATGATCCACTATGGTGTGACTAAAACGGCTATGCTCTCTCTTTCTCGAGGGCTAGCAAAATATGTCGCCGGTAGTGGTGTTACCGTAAATAGTGTCTTACCGGGGCCAACACTGTCTGATGGTTTTGCCAATATGATGGAAGATGAAGCTGCGAGAACGGGGAAATCGCTTGAAACCCTCTCAAAAGAGTTTGTGATGGCTCACCGCCCAAGCTCAGTGATCCAACGCGCAGCGACTGTCGAAGAAGTTGCTAATATGGTGGTTTATACCTGCTCTGAGCAAGCGTCAGCCACTTCCGGTGCGGCCTTACGTGTTGATGGTGGAGTTATCGATGATATTGTGTAATTCGTGGATTCAATAATATTACATTAATGTCACAGCAAAACTAACGGGGTACAGGCTACTGCACCCCGCTGTATTAAATTAACACTTATTTTAATAATTAGTATTTCTCAAATAATGCCTGAATTTGCTGAGGATCCTTAGTCTGGGTTAATGCTAATTGTAGCAACACACGCGCTTTTTGCGGGTTTAACCTTTCTGAAGCAACAAATCCATATAAGTTATCATCCACTTCGGCATTTCTTGTTGTATAACCTGTTGGTACACGGCTTGAACGAACGACAACTACGTCTTCTTTGGCTGCTTTTGCTAAAGCGTCAAATACCGCTTTATACATATTACCGTTACCCACACCTGCGCTTACAATTCCTTCAACCCCTTCTTCTCTCAAGGCTTTCACAGGAGCGGCTGAAGCATTAGCATAATTGTAAACAATACCTACTGCAGGAAGCTTTTCGAGCTTACTGACATCGAATGCTGCTCTATCACCACGTGGTTGCGGTGCTTGGAAATAGGTAACTTTACCATCATGAATAAAGCCTTCTGCCCCACCATTAACGGCATCAAATGCCTGTACTTCAGTGGTGCTCATTTTCATCACATTACGGCCTTGCACAACTTTATCGTTCATTGCCATCAAAACACCACGCTCTGCGGCAGACTTATCTGTCGCTAAAACCACCGCGTTATATAAGTTCAGAGGGCCGTCCGCTCCCAAAGCCGTTGAAGGGCGCATTGCACCAACCAAAACAATAGGCTTTTTACATTGCGTAGTTAAATCAAGAAAAAATGCTGTTTCTTCTAAAGTATCAGTACCATGTGTGATTACAAAACCATCCGTTTTATCACAGTCCTGGTTAATTTTTTTCGCCAGTGTCAGCCAGACTTGGTCATTCATATCTTGTGAACCAATATTCACCAATTGCTCACCGCTTAAATTGGCAATTTTTTTGGTTTCTGGCACCGCATTGATTAGAGCATCAATCCCGACTTTACCCGCTTGATAACTTGAGGAAGTCGCTGAATCCCCCCCACCTGCTATCGTTCCCCCTGTCGCCAATACCGTAATATTGGGTTGAGCGATAGCAGATGCGGCAAACAATGCAACGAGTGTCGCCAAAAGCGCTTTATTTCTGTTTTTCATCCTATTTTCCTTTCATTAATAAACTTTAGTTATTATGTGGAATTATGCTGAATTTTATGTGACCTATACAATTATTTTAGGATAAATAATGAATTTTAAGATGATTTATCTGTGAATAAATAAAAAGCGTGAGGCTTGCGACAAAAATCCGTATCATAGGCCGTTTGAAACACTCTATTCACAAGTGACTGACAATGAGCCAAACTTTTATTCCCGGCAAAGATGCCGCTCTTGAAGATTCCATCGATGCATTTCAAACCAAATTAAAGAAATTAGGGTTTGATATTGAAGAAGCCTCCTGGTTAAACCCCGTACCCAACGTTTGGTCTGTACATATCCGCGATAAAGCGTGCCCACTGTGCTTTACTAATGGTAAAGGGGCGAGCAAAAAAGCCGCATTAGCCTCAGCGCTTGGTGAGTATTTTGAGCGTTTATCAACGAATTACTTCTTTGCGGACTTTTACCTTGGTAAATCTATCGCTGAAGGGGATTTTGTTCATTATCCTAATGAAAAATGGTTCCCATTAACCGAAGATGATAGTTTACCTGAAGGGTTATTAGACAATCGTTTGATTAAGTTTTATGACCCCGACAACGCCTTAGCCGCTAGCCAATTAATTGACTTACAATCCGGCAATGAAGAACGTGGTATCTGCGCCCTGCCATTTACCCGCCAATCAGACAACCAAACCGTGTATATTCCAATGAATATTGTCGGTAATTTGTATGTCTCTAACGGTATGTCTGCGGGAAATACAGCCAATGAAGCTCGTGTACAAGGTCTTTCCGAAGTCTTTGAACGTTTTGTGAAAAATAAAATCATCGCTGAAAGTATTAGCCTGCCAGCTATCCCAGAAGATGTTATGGCGCGCTACCCTGCAGTCGTTGAAGCGGTTGAAACCTTAGAGAAAGAAGGTTTTCCAATTTTCTGTTATGACGCATCACTAGGCGGTCAATACCCTGTAATTTGTGTGGTGTTGTTCAATCCACAGAACGGGACTTGCTTTGCCTCATTTGGTGCTCATCCTGACTTTGGTGTGGCCCTTGAGCGTACTGTCACAGAATTGCTGCAAGGCCGTGGCTTAAAAGACCTCGATGTGTTTAATGCACCAACCTTTGATGACGAAGAAGTAGCAGAGCACACGAATCTTGAAACTCACTTTATTGATTCAAGCGGTTTAATTAGCTGGGATCTGTTTAAAGATAATGCCGATTATGCCTTTGCAGATTGGAGTTTTAAAGGCACAACTCAAGAAGAATTTGCAACACTTATCAGTATTTTCAATACATTAGATGCTGAAGTCTATATTGCAGATTATAACCATTTGGGTGTCTACGCTTGCCGTATTTTAGTCCCAGGTATGTCTGATATTTACCCAGTAGAAGACTTACATATTGCCAATAATGCGATGGGCGCTTATTTACGTGACACCATTATCAACCTACCTGATAGCCAATGGGAAAAACAAGATTATCTTGCCCTTATCGAGCAATTAGATGATGACGGCTTAGATGATTTTACCCGTGTTCGTGAATTACTTGGTCTGGCTGTAGGTAAAGACAATGGGTGGAGTAACCTACGTATTGGCGAACTAAAATCCATGTTAGCACTGGCTGGTGGTGACCTCGAGCAAGCACTTGCTTGGGTTGAATGGACACAAGATTTCAATAGCTCGGTATTTACTGCTGAGCGTGCGAATTATTATCGTTGCTTGCAAACCCTGTTGTTATTATCCCAAGAAGAAGAGCGTGATCCTGCGCAATACTACAACGCCTTTGTACGGATGTATGGGCAAGAGGCAGTCGATGCTGCATCAGCCGCTATCGCTGGGGAATCATGCTTCTATGGCTTGTGGTCTATTGACGAGGAACTTAAAGCACTTCCTGCGCATCAAGCCTTGCTGGCCGCTTATGAAAAGCTGCAAAAAGCAAAGCGTGATAATGCATAATGTGAATTAAATCGTTGACGGGGAACTTGCCCCGTCAACATTTTTGCATTTTATTGGTTTATATTAATTATAAATCCAATGAACGTTTCCATAATTTCCATAATAAGAAATCAAACTGTTCTAGCCTATCCGCTTGGGCCTGATAGTCACCACTTGCCGTTTCAATCACCCGTTCAAATAACCCTTTACTTATTGTCGGTAATGGAACCCCATCAATAATTGGTCCGCAATCATAATCAATTATGTCTGACAAACGTGTTGCAATTGCGCTATTGGTCGATATTTTTAAAACTGGTACAATTGGATTCTCGGTGTAAGTTCCATCAAAAAAACTGATTGTTTAATTAAGATATATCGCTTTAGTTCATAGTTTTATTTATATGAATCTTTTATTATTTGCATAATTGTTAGATAAATATTGCAAAAATACGATTTGGCTAAGAAATATATATCGGGATCCCCCCTAATTAAATAGGGCATTATGCAAGCATAAGTTAAATTATATGCCAAAAGGATCATATTCATCTTAAATAGTTAACATTTACGCGTATATTTTTACTTATTTTAATGTTCAAAACTGACTTTATAAAAATTTTTAATAAATTTTAAAAAATATTTTTATCATTAATTTCATTGAGTTACGATTAATTTTAACATTGCATTAACCATTTTCACCTCTCTCTCTAGCGAGTTCATGATCCACATCAAATTTCCCATTTATCCCCTTTGTTACTATTATTGCGTGCTATAATTAATCAACTTTGTAAGAGAGTGTTGGTATGAAAGCTGACAACCCTTTTAATTTATTGCCACCTGCTGTAATGGCGCAAGTCGCAGATGATGCCTCTTTTTATAAGGCAAATAAACATCCTGCAATTACTTACTTGTCAGCATTCACTGCCGGTATTTTTATCTCTATTGCGTTTGTATTCTATATCACAGCAACAACTGGGGCAGCTGAAGCGCCTTATGGTTTCACTAAACTTATTGGCGGGATCTGTTTCTCCTTAGGTCTGATGTTAGTGGTTGTATGTGGCGCAGACCTTTTCACTTCCACCGTACTCACTATCGTCTCAAAAGCCACAGGTAGAATTACTTGGGGGCAAATGTTCCGCAACTGGTTTAATGTCTATATTGGTAACTTAATTGGTGCGCTATTTTTTGTTGCGCTGATTTGGTTTGCAGGGCAATACACCGCAGCCAATGGCCAATGGGGGTTAAATGTATTACAAACCACCAGCCATAAATTACACCATACCTTTATTGAAGCGGTTACATTAGGAATTTTAGCAAACTTAATGGTTTGCCTTGCGGTTTGGATGAGTTACTCAGGTCGTAGCTTAACGGATAAACTGGTCGTTTTAGTTTTACCTGTCGCGATGTTTGTGGCGAGCGGCTTTGAACATAGTATCGCAAACATGTTCATGATCCCATTAGGCATTATGATTAAAGAGTTTGCACCCGCTGAATATTGGTCTCAAATCAATATGTCTCCTGACCAATTTTCACACCTAACAGTCGGTAACTTTATTACAGATAACTTAATTCCAGTTACTATCGGAAATATTATTGGCGGCGCGATTTTAGTCGGCCTCATTTATTGGTTTATGCATTTACGTAGTGGCCAAAAACATTAATAGCCACTGACACACACGAAAAGATTTATTAAGATCCCTAAAAGATCCATTGTTAAAAGGTAAAAGTATCATGTCCGAGTTAAATGAAAAATTCGCTTTAGCATGGCAAGGTTTTAACCAAGGTGACTGGCAGAATAACGTCAACGTACGTGATTTCATCCAGAAAAACTATACTCCATATGAAGGTGATGAATCTTTCTTAGCAGGCTCTACTCCAGCAACTGACACGTTGTGGGATAAAGTCATGGAAGGGATCAAAATCGAGAACCGCACCCATGCGCCTGTTGATTTTGACACAGATGTCGCTTCAACCATCACTTCCCATGATGCAGGTTACATTACTAAAGAATTAGAAAAAATTGTTGGTTTACAAACTGACGCACCTCTGAAACGTGGTCTTATCCCGTTCGGTGGTATCAAAATGGTTGAAGGCTCATGCAAAGCATACGACCGTACTTTAGATCCAACAATCAAAAAAATCTTCACTGAATACCGTAAAACTCACAACCAAGGTGTTTTCGACGTTTATACGCCAGACATCTTAAAATGCCGTAAATCAGGTATCTTAACAGGTCTGCCTGATGCATATGGTCGTGGTCGTATCATCGGTGACTACCGTCGTGTTGCACTGTACGGTATTGATTACCTGATGAAAGACAAATTTAACCAATTCACCTCTTTGCAAGAAAGATTAGAAAAAGGTGAAGACCTGCAAATGACTATCCAACTGCGCGAAGAAATTGCTGAACAGCACCGTGCATTGGGTCAAATGAAAGAAATGGCTGCAAAATACGGTTACGATATTTCTGCACCAGCAACAAATGCACAAGAAGCAGTACAGTGGACTTACTTCGGCTACTTAGCCGCAGTTAAATCACAAAACGGTGCTGCAATGTCATTTGGTCGTGTTTCTACCTTCTTAGACGTGTATATCCAACGTGACTTAGAAGCAGGTAAAATCACCGAACAACAAGCGCAAGAGTTAATTGACCACTTGGTCATGAAACTGCGTATGGTACGTTTCTTACGTACACCTGAATACGATGAGCTGTTCTCTGGTGACCCAATCTGGGCAACTGAATCATTAGCAGGTATGGGCCTTGATGGCCGTACTCTAGTAACGAAAAGCACATTCCGTTTCCTGAACACACTGTATACCATGGGCCCATCTCCTGAGCCAAACATGACTATCCTGTGGTCAGAAAAACTGCCAATGAATTTCAAAAAATTCGCGGCAAAAGTGTCTATCGATACCTCATCAGTTCAGTATGAAAACGATGACTTGATGCGTCCAGACTTCGATAACGATGATTATGCAATCGCATGTTGCGTTAGCCCAATGATTGTTGGTAAACAAATGCAGTTCTTCGGTGCTCGCGCAAACTTAGCGAAAACCATGCTGTATACCATCAACGGTGGTGTTGATGAAAAACTGAAAATGCAAGTAGGTCCTAAACATGCGCCAATCATGGATGAAGTCTTAGATTTCGATACTGTGATGAACCAAATGGACCACTTCATGGATTGGTTAGCAACTCAGTATGTCACTGCACTGAACTGCATCCACTTTATGCATGATAAATACAGCTATGAAGCTTCTCTGATGGCACTGCATGACCGTGATGTTTATCGCACCATGGCTTGTGGTATCGCGGGTCTATCTGTTGCTGCTGACTCACTGTCTGCAATCAAATATGCGAAAGTTAAACCAATTCGTGATGAAGACGGTATCGCTATCGACTTCGAAATCGAAGGTGAATATCCACAATTTGGTAACAACGATTCACGTGTAGATGATATCGCGTGTGACTTAGTTGAACGTTTCATGAAGAAAATCCAGAAACTGCCTACTTACCGTAACGCGGTACCAACTCAGTCAATCCTGACCATCACATCTAACGTTGTGTATGGTAAGAAAACAGGTAATACACCAGATGGTCGTCGTGCAGGTGCGCCATTCGGACCAGGTGCAAACCCAATGCACGGTCGTGACCAAAAAGGTGCAGTAGCTTCACTGACTTCGGTTGCTAAACTGCCGTTTGCTTACGCGAAAGATGGTATTTCTTATACTTTCTCTATCGTACCAAATGCGTTAGGTAAAGATGATGATGTTCGTAAAACTAACTTAGCAGGTCTGATGGATGGTTACTTCCACCACGAAGCGTCTATTGAAGGCGGTCAGCACTTGAACGTTAACGTCATGAACCGTGAAATGCTGTTAGACGCAATGGAAAACCCAGAAAAATACCCACAATTGACTATCCGTGTATCGGGTTATGCTGTACGTTTCAACTCACTAACTAAAGAACAACAGCAAGACGTTATTACTCGTACTTTCACAAGTTCAATGTAATAATAATTAGCTCATTAAAATAAAGTAAATTAAAGACCCCGCTTTACGGGGTCTTTTTATCTATACCAGCAACGATATTTTTGCTCTACAGTTTGCGGTATGACGGATATTTTGGAGTACCTGCTATGTCTGCCAATACAATTACAACAACTGATATCACTAAAACTGAAGTGCCTGCAACCCTCGGCCGTATTCATTCATTTGAATCATGCGGAACGGTCGATGGTCCTGGGATCCGTTTCATTGTATTTTTCCAAGGTTGTTTAATGCGCTGCCTCTATTGCCATAACCGCGATACTTGGGACACTCACGGTGGCAACATCGTTACCGTCGAAGAATTAATGAAAGAGGCCGTTACCTATCGCCATTTTATGAATGCTACAGGTGGTGGTGTTACCGCCTCAGGCGGAGAAGCTATCTTACAAGCTGAATTTGTACGTGACTGGTTCCGTGCCTGTAAAAAAGAAAATATTCATACTTGCCTTGATACCAATGGATTCGTGCGCCGCTACGACCCAGTGATTGATGAACTGATGGATGTCACTGACTTAGTGATGTTAGATTTAAAGCAAATCGATGATGAAATTCATCAAAAATTAGTGGGTGTTTCTAACCATCGTACTTTGGAATTTGCTCGTTACCTTGCCAAACGCAACCAGAAAACTTGGGTACGCTATGTTGTCGTGCCGGGTTGGAGTGATGACGACCATTCGGTACATTTACTGGGCGAATTTACCAAAGATATGAGCAATATCGAAAAAATCGAATTACTGCCCTACCACGAACTCGGTAAACACAAATGGGAAACCATGGGTGAAGAATACAAACTAGATGGCGTTAGACCACCATCAAAAGAAGTGATGGAACGAGTTAAAAGTATTCTAGAAAGTTATGGTCATAAAGTGATGTACTAACCAATCTGAGGCTCTTTATAGAGCCTCAGCTTTATTTGAACAGTGCTAAATAGCCAATTATCTGAGTAACTGCCTTTTTATATCCTACCAGCCCAATACCAGCTAACTGAATATTTTTATATTCGAGTTCTAATAATTCTTGCTGATATTAATTATATGTACAGCAAGATTGAGCAAGCAAACTAAAAAGTATATAGATAATTGTCTTATCACGATAAAAATATTTTATACAAGAAAATTTTAATCAAAAATACCTTACCAGAATAGTCTGCTTTATAATAAGCTAACTTATCTGCATACTACCGCCGATAAGTTACAAGAATGAGTATAAGCTCAAAAAACTTATTAATAATAATTAATCGCTAATTCACTACGACTAACAGGTTCCTTTTTTATTATGAATAATGAAAACTTCAGTGCAGATAACAACCCTGCACCTACAATTAATGCGCAAACTCAAGCTGATACATTTGTTTTTCACGCAGAACCGCGTGCAGTAGATGCAGGCGAAGGTGTTAACTGGATCAGCCAATCATGGTCTCTCGTTAAAGAAAAACTGGGAATGTGGATCTTGATTAACATTGTTCTGTTTGCTGTGATCTTTATCATTTCAATGATCCCATTCTTAAATTTATTAATTACATTTATTACACCTATTTTTATCGGTGGTATTATTGCTATCAGTGAAAATCAACGTAAAACAGGTCAAGCAGAAATCGGCTTATTATTTGCAGGCTTCCAAAATAAATTTGGTACCCTATTTGCCGTTGGAGCAATCAACTTTGCTGCTAACTTAGTAGGAATGATCATCGCATTTATTATCGGTGGTTCTGCAATGTTCGGTTTACTGATGGAAAGCAACCAATATGGTTCACCATCTGATGCAGCTATCCTTGCCTCTTCAGGTACATTCTTCTTTGCAATCATCATAATGGCCATTGCAGCATTAGTGGGTACAGCCTTAACTTGGTTTGCTCCTGCATTAGTGATGAACCATGATTTCACTGTTGGCGCTGCAATTTCTGCAAGCTTACAAGCCGTTAAGAAAAACATCCTGCCAGGTATTCTGTTCTTTATCGTTATCTCTATCTTAATGATAATTTCAGTTATTCCATTAGGTTTAGGTTTATTAGTTTCTATGCCAATTATGTATGTTTGCTATTACAGCAGCTACCGTAGCCTGTTTTTCTCACAAGTAAAATAGGTTCGAATAACGCTGTTATTCTGTCATTCTCAAAGGGAAAGCAAATGCTTTCCTTTTTTTATTACGTTATATAATAAGTTAAAAAAAACCGCAGCTATCACTAGCCGCGGTCTATGTTTAGGTTAATGAGTAATTAACCGATAAACTCTAACCCTTTCATGTATGGGCGCAATACTTCTGGAACTTCAATACGGCCATCAGCTAATTGGTAGTTTTCTAAAATCGCCACCAATGTACGACCAACGGCTAAACCAGAACCATTCAGAGTATGAACAAGTTGTGTTTTCTTATCACTCTTACCGCGGAAGCGTGCTTGCATACGTCGTGCTTGGAAATCCCACATGTTTGAACAAGATGAAATTTCACGATATGTATTTTGCGCTGGTAACCACACTTCTAAGTCATAAGTTTTACGTGAACCAAAGCCAATATCACCGGTGCATAAAATCACTTTACGATAAGGTAAGTTCAGTAATTGCAGCACTTTTTCAGCATGGCCTGTTAGCTCTTCCAGTGCATCCATAGATTTTTCTGGATGAACAATTTGCACTAACTCAACTTTGTCAAATTGATGCATACGGATCAAACCGCGTGTATCACGACCATAAGATCCCGCTTCAGAACGGAAGCAAGGCGTATGTGCCGTCATTTTCAGAGGAAGTGAATCTTCATCTAAAATTTCATCACGAACCAAGTTAGTCACAGGTACTTCAGCAGTTGGGATCAACGCATAAGTACTGCTGTCAGCTTCTTCTTCCAGTGGTTTAGTATGAAATAAATCTTCACCAAACTTTGGTAATTGGCCAGTTCCATACAGCGTGTCATGGTTGACTAAATACGGAACATACAACTCTTGGTAACCATGTTGTTCAGTATGCAAATCAAGCATGAATTGTGCCAATGCACGGTGCATGCGAGCAATTTGCCCTTTCATAACAACAAAACGTGCACCTGTCAGTTTTACCGCAGCTGGGAAATCTAAGCCACCAGATAACTCACCAAGACTGACATGGTCTTTAACTTCGAAATCATACTGACGAGGTTCACCCCAACGTGCAACCTCAACGTTGTCAGAATCATCTTTACCATCAGGTACTTGGTCATCTGGAATATTCGGGATACTTAAAGCAATATCACGGATTTCTTGTTGCAGCTTATCTAACTCCGCTTTTGCAGAATCCAATTTTTCGCCTAATTGGTTAACTTCCAGACGTAATGGTTCGATATCTTCACCACGTGCCTTCGCCGCACCAATGGTTTTCGATCGCGAGTTACGGTCTGCTTGCAGGGTTTCAGTTTCAACTTGTAAAACTTTGCGGCGTTCTTCTAATTCACGCAGCTTTTCCACATCAAGGGTAAAACCCCTGCGAGCCAGTTTTTCAGCAACCGCGTCTAGCTCCGTACGCAGTAAATTGGGATCGAGCATGCTTATCCTGTGATTATTGTGAGTAATTAATGATACTTTTTGAGGTGCATTCCAGCACGACAAATAAAATAAAGTATTTCGCTATATAACCTTACCGCATTGCCCAGTTTAGCGATAGCGTTTTGTGGTGCTAATTTGATCCTGTTGGGCTAACCAGTCTAGTTTTTCAGCAAACTTGCTTTCTTGACCCCGTTTTGTCGGGTAATAATAACGTGTTGTTTGCATCGCTTCAGGGAAATAGTTTTCCCCTGCCGCATAAGCGTTGGGTTCATCATGCGCATAGCGATATTCTTTCCCTGCCCCCATCTCTTTTAATAGTTTAGTTGGGGCATTTCGAAGATGTTCCGGCACATCGTAATCTGGCTGCATTTGTGCATCTTTAATCGCTGCTTTATAGGCGGTATACACAGCGTTACTTTTCGGCGCACAAGCTAAATAAACAATGGCTTGAGCAATCGCCCTCTCGCCCTCCGCGGGCCCTACTCGCGTAAAACAATCCCACGCTGAAATAGCCACTTGCATCGCCCGGGGGTCTGCATTCCCCACATCTTCTGATGCAATGGCAAGCAATCGGCGAGCAACATACAGTGGATCCCCCCCCGCAGTGATGATCCTTGCAAACCAGTACAGTGCGGCATCTGGTGCTGAGCCCCTAATAGACTTATGCAAAGCAGAAATTAAGTCGTAATAGCGGTCGCCTTTGTTATCAAACCGAGCAGTACGCTCACCACTAACCTCTTTTAATAAATCCGTGGTTAAAACGCGCTGCCCTTGAGTGTCAGCTTCGGCCATATCTGCCATCATTTCCAGCAGATTTAATGAACGCCTAGCATCCCCATTAACCAACTGAGCGACCATTTTACGTGAGCTATCGGGTAGAACAATATTTTGCCCACCAAGGCCACGAGAGGCGTCAGCCAGTGCTTGCAACAATACCTGTTCAATATCATTCTCTTCAAGAGATTTAAGCAAATACACCCTAGCACGTGATAACAATGCAGAGTTTAATTCAAATGATGGGTTTTCTGTTGTCGCACCTATAAAGGTGATCGTGCCATCTTCTATATGCGGTAAAAATGCATCTTGCTGGCTTTTATTAAAACGATGAACCTCATCCACAAATAAAATGGTTCTTCGCCCTGCACTACGATTTTGCCGAGCTTTTTCAATAGATTCTCGAATCTCTTTAATACCAGAGGTGACTGCTGAAATACGTTCAATATCGGCTTGTGCATAATGACCAATAATTTCAGCAAGCGTTGTTTTACCTGTTCCTGGCGGTCCCCATAAAATCATGGAGTGCAGATGACCCGCTTTAATCGCACGTGGCAACGGTTTCCCCTCTGCCAATAAATGCTTTTGCCCAATATATTGCTCAAGGGTTTCAGGCCGCATTCTTGCTGCTAAAGGTTGAAATTCATTCTGCGAAAAATCAAGAGACAGGTTACCCACTATATCCTCTTTTTTACCACTTAAAATATCTTATTTATTAACCAACAAGCACGACTGTTGCTGGCTAATATTTTCTCTAATCAAGCTTATTTTGCGTTTGAGCGCTGGTCATCTAAAGTGACGCCTTTTGGTACTGTAAATTTGAATTTACTTGCATCAACGCGACCATTTTTCTGCTCTTTTAATTGATAAGCACTCGTTTGGCCATCTTGCTCAACTGCTGAAAATTGCTCAATCGTCCCTTCGGGAGAAACCGTAATCGAGAAACGCTTTAAAGTTCCACTAGTTTGCTTTGGTTTTAAATCAAACGTATTTCCCTGCTGAATGATTGAGTACTGTTTCCAATCTTTCGGGTCGTTACGCGTAATCAGTAAAAATGGCGTATCCTGCGTGGCATCCGCTAAGTTAGTCACGGTCACTTGTTCTACGAACGGGTTATAAAACCACAAGTTTTTTCCATCTGACACAAGTACACTTTCATCCGGTGATGTCATGTTCCAATTAAATAAATTTGGCCGCTCAAGCCATAAATCCCCAACACCTTCTTGAATCAAATCACCTTCTGGGCTCGTCACCTTTTGTGAAAAGCTAGCTTGAAAGCTATTGACCTTATTTAAACGTTCTTGAAGGTCTTGGCTTGCGTCCGCAAATACTTGGCCAATATGTAAACTCAGGGCTAACGCACCCAATAACATCATTTTTTTCATCGATGAAAGACCTTAAAATTATTACCATAAGAGGTGTTACGTCTTTATACACCCCTTAAATTAAACCAGCAATTAGCACACTAAAATTATTAATGTCCCATTGACGGAGGTGCAAGAACTTCACGGTTACCATTGTGTCCTTGCTCACTGACAATACCTTGGATTTCCATTTGCTCAACAATTCTTGCAGCTCGGTTATAGCCTATCCTGAATTGACGTTGGACCCCAGAAATGGAAACGCGTTGTTTCTCAACAACAAATTCAACTGCTTGGTCGAATAGTGGGTCGAGCTCTTCGCCGCCACTATCGTAACCACCACCTTCGCTATCATCGCTACAGGTGGTAATGCTATCAATATATTGTGGTTTACCGCGAGCTTTCCAATCATTCACAACCGCATGAACCTCTTGGTCACGAACAAATGCACCGTGTACCCGCACAGGTATTGAAGAGTTAGGTGGCAAATACAGCATATCCCCCATACCAAGTAAAGACTCCGCGCCGCCTTGGTCAAGGATCGTGCGTGAGTCAATCTTACTGGATACCGTAAAAGCAATTCGCGTTGGAATATTTGCTTTGATTAACCCTGTAATAATATCAACCGATGGCCGTTGAGTTGCCAATACCAAGTGAATACCTGCTGCACGCGCTTTTTGTGCTAATCGTGCAATTAACTCTTCCACTTTTTTACCCGCTGTCATCATCAAATCAGCGAACTCATCGACCATGACGACAATGTAAGGTTCTTTTTTCAACATTGGATGTTCGACATCCATGCTATCTCCGGGTTTCCAATGTGGATCAGGGATTGGCCGCCCCATTTCTTCTGCCGCTTTGATGCGCTCGTTATAACCCGCGAGGTTACGTACCCCTAACGCAGACATCAATTTATAACGACGTTCCATTTCATTCACACACCAACGCAAGGCATTTGCTGCGTCTTTCATGTCAGTAACCACTTCCGTCAATAGATGTGGGATACCTTCATAAATGGATAATTCGAGCATTTTTGGGTCAATCATGATAAAGCGGACATCTTCGGGTTTCGCTTTATACAAGATACTGAGGATCATCGCATTCACCCCAACAGACTTACCAGAGCCCGTTGTCCCTGCAACGAGTAAGTGCGGCATTTTCGCTAAATCAGCAACGACAGGATCGCCTTCAATATCTTTACCTAGTACGATTGTCAGTGGAGACGAATTTTTACGGAAGTCATCACAATCTAAAACTTCACTTAAATAAACGGTTTGCCGTTTCTCATTAGGAAGTTCAAGACCCACATATGGTTTACCTGGTATCACCTCGACAACGCGTACTGCTACGGTTGATAATGAACGAGCAAGGTCACGTGACAATGTGGATATCCGCGCTGCTTTTACTCCTGGTGCTAAATCAAGTTCAAACCGAGTAATGACAGGCCCTGGAGAGAACCCAACGACTTCAGCTTTAACACGATAATCATTTAGCCTTGCTTCAATCAGCCTTGCTGTTTGTTCTAGTTTGAACATATCCACTGGCTCTTCTTGCGCTGGTGGACTAGCCAGTAAATCAAGAGATGGCATTGGCGTTGTAGGTTTTGGTAATGGTTGATCATTACGCACTAAGAACGGGTGGAATAAGCTATCTTGCTGTGGCTGCTGTGGCTGCTGTGGCTGCTGTGGCTGCACAAAAGTTTGCGTTACGGATGGTGAGCTGCCAAGCCCTTCTGCAATATTATTTTGTGAAACCTCCGGTGAAACGGAAGTCGCACTAAATGACGGCATAAATAATGGGTCAGCAGGCTCATTGTCAACCAAATCATCAACAGGGGTAAAGCTATCCAGTACAGAGAACTCTTTGCTTAAATCAATCTTAGGCTCAAAGTCGTCTTGTTCTTGGGAAGAATGTGCTTGTGTAAACTGCGGCTGATAGCCGTTATCCACAGTTGTTGGGGCTTCTTCAGGCTCTGGAATAGTATGAATATTATTGGATAATGGTGACGTCGACGCCCAGCGATGTTCAATCGCTGGCTGCGTAAATGCACTGGCTTTATTTTCTGCCATTGGCTCATTTTGCCATTGGTTTTCATCAGAATGTCCGCTATTTAACGGTGCCTCATAATCAGTTTCATCAACGTCACCATAACGTTCGCGTTGCTGTTCTAAAAACTGCGCTCGTAGTAATTCGTCTTGTTGCGCTTCATCATCAATTGCAGATTCCTCAACTTCACTCGTAGACCACTGCTGATATACCTGCTCACGTTTAGAGGCTTCTTCTTCACGCCGTTGTAGTTCTGCATCACGTAACGAAGGAATGCGAATGCCATATAATTCACGACGCGTCGGTAAGCGAACAGGATTAGGTCGCGGAAGCTCTGGCTCCATATTTTGTTTAACTTGGGCATGGCGCTCCAGTGCCGCGACTGAAATACCCGCAGCCGCTAATGCTGCAGGATTAGAAACCCTTTCAGTAACAGATGACGGAATAATGTTTTGCGTGATATTTGAAGGATCAAGTGATGGCACTGATGTCGCCTGTGGTTCAAACGCCGCTTGATTAACAGATGTTACCTGATTATTCGAATACTTTGGAGAAGCGATGTTATCCTGTTTTTGAGGCTCTGTTTGTTGATTATGATGAACATCAAACATCGATTCTTCTGGTGCAACATACGCAGACGATTGAACTAACGGCTCATTCGCTGTTTCTGAAGCTGTTTCTGATATTGCGTCAAAACCAGCGCTGAGCTTAGATTGGTAATCTTCTGGTACTTCAAAATGATATGTACTCGGTTCATCAACTGTCGAGAAAGTGGGTACTGGATCTTGTTCTAATTCATTTTGATTGACCGAAGGGATTGGACTTTCTGGCGCTGTAATTGCTTCGCTCGTCACTTTTTCCGTGGTTGGGTCGACTTCTGTGACTAATTCAGTCACTGTGGGGGCGGAAAATAAAACATCATCTATATCAAGATGTTCTAGATCATCATTGGCTCTGTGTTCCGCTTCTTGCGCACGCTGTAAAGCCCCTTCAGTTTCTTCAACATCGTAATCATAATCATCTAAATCGTCTCCCCTTGCTCGATTTGTTAGCAACGTGATCGGGAGAAGAACGGCTGCACCAATTTTTTCTGCTATGGTAAGCCATGACCACCCAGTAAACAGCGTAAAGCTTATCGCCCATAAAAACAGTAATGCTAAAGTGGCGCCTAATGAATTGAACCACGGCATAATTGCACTACTAAATACGCTGCCAATCACACCGCCAGAGGCGAAGTTAGGCAAGTCGTCAAAATTGAGAGCCGCGAGACCACAAGAGGATAAAATAAGTGCTAGCCCACCAATTAATCTTAATGATAAAGAGAAAAAGTCAATATATCGGCGTTGACTTTCATATTGGAAAATCGCCCAACACCCTAAAAGCAATAATGGAGGGATTGCAAATGCAAGAATACCAAAAGCAGAGAAAAGGATATCTGCACTCCATGAACCAACACTCCCTCCTAGATTCTGTACAGGGGCATTCCAAGTCGTTTGTGACCAGCTTGGATCTGAAGGGCTGAAGCTCAATAAAGCCACCATTAAGAAGAGAGCGCTCAAGCATATTGCGAGCAAAATAACCTCTAATAGCCGTCTTCCGCTACTTAGTTTTTTAAATTTGATATGTTTATCTTCTGTATATTCTTGGCTCATTATTGTTTCTTTGCTAACTGATGTTCTTGACTAACTTAGATTTATTCTACCATTAAACCCCTGACTCTGCCTGCTTTACAACGACTAAGGGAAATCAGGGCCTCACCAAAGCACTAAGATGCAGTATTCCATCTAATGTATGATGATTCAATTTCTATTTCTCGTCAAAAATCCTAAATATTTATAGCTTTAGAATCAATAAATTGGAAATAAAATTTATCAATTGCTAAGTAATTGACGTAAAACACAATAGAAAGTTTTAGATAGCAACCAATTGAAGCTATTAAACAACAAAATACGGCGTTTTGATAAAGCAACAGATGAGGTGGGAAAAACGGAACAACGCTGAGTAAACTCAGCGTTGAAACTGCAGTGCGGCAACAAAGCTGAAATGCTGTGCTGAATTGAGGTTAAAAAAGCAATAATTAGCGAGTTTTGATCACTAAACGATTGCTTTGTTTAACTTCTTCCATAACGACATAGGTGCGAGTATCGTTCACGCCTGGTAAACGTAACAGAGTTTCACCTAAAAGTTTACGATATGCGGACATATCAGGCACACGCGTTTTCAACAAGTAGTCAAAGTCACCAGAAACTAAGTGACATTCTTGAATTTCTTCCAGTTTTTGAACTGCAGTGTTGAATTGCTCAAACACATCTGCAGCGCCACGGTTGAGTGTAATCTCAACAAATACAAGCAAAGATGCATCTAAGTAGTGTGGGTTTAATAACGCCGTATAGCCAGAGATAAATCCTTGTCTCTCAAGACGACGTACACGCTCTAAACAAGGTGTTGGTGATAGCCCCACTCGTTTAGATAATTCTACGTTAGAAATTCGCCCGTCTTTTTGTAGCTCGTTTAATATATTCCTGTCGATACGGTCAAGGTCTTTGCCAGGACGCTTTTTATTGTCAATCATCTCTTTATCTCTCTTTCTCTAATTGTTATTTTCTACATCTTAAAATAAGCACCTTAGCCACCACCTTTATTCATTTAGGAATTTGTGTTCAGGAGCAAATTTTATTCATAATGCTGAAGTTAGTGTGAATGTAAGTATCACCCACAATTTTTACTTGTCTTTTAAATTTGTAAGTAGTGTAAAGTTAATCTTCCAATAAGAACAAAAATGCGCCATTTCCATTTATCCGCTAGATAATTAACTCTTACACTGATGTTTTCGCAAATGCGCAGCCGATTGTCAAAGCAAATGAATAAAAATCAGTACAAGATTTCGCTTTTTTTTCCAGTAAAACGTTTCGCAGCCTTAATTCAAGATAATTCCTAAAAATTGTGATGCGTGACACAAGTAACTTTTTGTTACATTTTATAGGCATTACCTATTGATAAAATAAGCTAAATAAAACTAACTTATACTTAAACCACTTTTGTTAGTCTCTTATTTCTCCTACAATCTTGTAAATGCTTTTTAGATTAAAGAGGAATTCATGAGCACAACAACACATCGCAAGTTAATCATTCTTGGTTCTGGCCCTGCGGGCTATACTGCAGCAGTTTATGCCGCACGTGCAAACTTAAACCCAGCTTTGATTACTGGGGTGGAAAAAGGCGGTCAATTGACCACCACAACTGACGTTGAAAACTGGCCTGGTGACCCAGAAGGTTTAACTGGTCCAGGGCTTATGGAACGCATGCATGAGCACGCTGCAAAATTTGAAACCGAAATCATTTCTGACCATATCCAAAAAGTGGACTTAAAACAACGTCCTTTCCGTTTAATTGGCGATGAAAATGAATATACCTGTGACGCTTTGATTATTGCAACAGGGGCTTCCGCGCGTTATATCGGTCTGCCTTCAGAAGAAGCGTTCAAAGGCCGTGGCGTTTCAGCTTGTGCAACCTGTGATGGTTTTTTCTATCGTAACCAAAAAGTCGCTGTCGTTGGCGGTGGAAACACAGCGGTAGAAGAAGCATTGTATCTTTCTAATATCGCTTCAGAAGTGCATCTTATTCATCGTCGTGATAGTTTCCGTGCAGAAAAAATCCTTATCAATCGTTTAATGGATAAAGTTGAAAACGGTAATATTATTCTGCATACAGACCGTACATTAAATGAAGTATTAGGTGATGATATGGGCGTAACCGGTGTGCGTTTAGAGTGTACTAAAACACATACAACTGAAGATATCCCTGTCATGGGGGCGTTTATTGCCATCGGCCACAGCCCAAATACAGGCATCTTTGCAGGGCAACTAGATTTAGATAACGGTTATATTAAAGTACAATCTGGCACCCAAGGTAATGCAACTCAAACCTCTGTTGAAGGTGTGTTTGCTGCAGGTGATGTCATGGACCATATATACCGCCAAGCAATTACGTCTGCGGGCACAGGTTGTATGGCAGCCTTAGATGCCGAACGTTATCTAGATGGTTTAGCATCTAAATAACCATTAATGGCTATGATTTAAATAGGCTTCAAATTTTAATCATTTGAAGCCTATTTTATTATTTTAAATACAAATCTTAACTATTAGTTTTACATATATTTTTAAGAGCAAATTTATACTGAACTTCTTTAATACTGCCTATACTGTTTTTGCATAACATTAATTAATACAATTTATGGGCAACACATAGAACGTGATGCCATCGCGGTTATTTTTCTTTTATCATTGTCTTACTTTCCGCGATCCAAGACATCGTCCTCGCAGCCAATTAAGCACCGCCATATACCTCACTATTTTACTCACAATTTTTGTTCCTTATGCAATAAGCGACCTAATTACTCATGTAAGATCCGCCATTTTTTCTCAACATTATGGTTAATAATAGACCTTGTTCTTAATTCTAATTAAAAATGCTGGCGGCTTAACATTCTTTGTTAAGCCGTCTTTTCATTAAGTAAAAATACAGTAACATCCCAATATTATTACATATCAATCTCTACTGAAATATTAAATTTACCTTTACAAAACAATTTGATAACAAAACACAAATCACTTTAAATAACCCACTTTTATTATGCAACATATGGTGACGAAGCTGTTATGATGTAGCCTAATACTCGAATTTATGGGTAAGATCAAAAACGCAGATTTCCTTATAATTACCCAATGCGTGACTCGATCAAAAAGTTATCGTTCTCATGCGGTTTAAAACAGCCCAGCTGAATTAACGCATGGTAAAAGCAACGTTAGGTTGGTACTTCCTAACTATACTCAATGACATTAAAACTACACCTGCTAACTAAATCATTATGGATAAATCAAGACAGACTGAATTGGTACGTTGGTTAAAACAACACAGTGCCCCTGCCAAGCGCTGGTTGCGGATCTCTATGTTACTAGGCATTTTGAGCGGATTACTGATTATTGCTCAAGCCTGGTTCTTAGCTGTTATCTTACAAGCATTGATTATGGATAACGTTCCTCGAGAACAGCTATTAACCCCTTTTATGCTTTTGATCTGCGTTTTCGTCTTACGCGCAATTGTCACTTACATACGAGAACGTGTTGGCTTTCGTTGTGGCCAAGTTGTACGCCAAGAAATACGCACCATGGTACTCGATAAACTTCAAGAACTTGGCCCTGTGTGGGTAAAAGGTAAGCCTGCGGGCAGTTGGGCTACGATTATTCTTGAACAAATTGAAGACATGCAAGATTACTATTCACGCTATCTTCCCCAAATGTATTTAGCTGGGATCATCCCCATTATGATCCTGATTGCTATTTTCCCATTTAACTGGGCGGCCGCCCTTATTTTATTTGTCACTGCCCCGCTGATCCCGATTTTTATGGCATTAGTCGGCTTAGGTGCGGCAGACGCTAACCGTCGTAATTTTATTGCATTAGGCCGTTTAAGTGGCAGTTTTCTTGATAGGTTACGAGGCCTAGATACCTTACGGTTATTTTTTCGTGAAAAAGCAGAAATTAAGCAAATTCGCGAGTCAACAGAGGATTTTCGTTCCAGAACAATGGAAGTACTCAGAATGGCATTTCTGTCTTCAGGCGTACTTGAGTTTTTTGCGTCAATTTCGATTGCTGTTGTTGCCGTCTATTTTGGATTTTCCTATCTTGGCGAAATGAACTTTGGTAGCTATGGTTTGCCTGTCACACTGTTTGCTGGTTTTCTTGCACTGATACTTTCGCCAGAGTTTTTCCAACCATTGCGTGATCTTGGTACGTACTACCACGCCAAAGCACAAGCTGTTGGTGCCGCTGAAACACTCGAAACGTTATTAAGCAGTGATGGAGAACAAAGCGCTCAACAAGGCACCCAAACTCTGAGCGATGAGGCTATCTATATTCAAGCTAAACAGTTAGAAATTTTATCCCATGACGGTGTACGCCTTGCAGGGCCGTTAGATTTCAATATTGAACCACAACAACGTATTGCGATTGTTGGTCAAAGTGGCGCAGGGAAAAGCTCATTAGTCAATTTATTGTTAGGCTTTTTGCCTTATCGCGGCTCCATCACCGTAAATGGTGTTGAACTTCGTGAATTATGTCCTGATAAATGGCGTGAATTACTGGGTTGGGTTGGGCAAAACCCTCACCTTCCAGAGCAAACACTGGTTGAAAACATCTGTTTAGGCAAGCCAAATGCTACAGAGGCAGAAATTCAACAGGCTATTGATAATGCCTATGTTTCCGAATTCTTAGCCCATTTGCCTGACGGTCTAAATACCAAACTCGGTGACTATGCTGCCCGTCTTTCAGTCGGCCAAGCTCAGCGAGTTGCCGTTGCTCGAACCCTGTTGAAACCCTCTCGTATGCTACTTTTAGATGAGCCCGCCGCAAGCTTAGACTCCCACAGTGAGCAACGTGTCATGCAGGCACTTAACCAGCTATCAAGCCAGCAAACGACCCTCTTAGTCACCCATTTACTGGAAGAAACCCTTGATTACGACCAAATTTGGGTAATGGCTAATGGGCAAATCATTCAACAAGGTAATTACACACAATTGAGTCAGTCAGAAGGCACTTTTGCCCAGTTACTTGCCCACCGCAGTGAGGAGCTTTGATAATGAAAATTTTATTACCTTTCTTAGCCCTTTACCGCCGCCATTGGTTTTTAATTACGTTAGGCATCATATTAGCAATTGTGACCTTACTGGCGAGTATTGGTTTACTTACCCTTTCCGGTTGGTTTTTAGCTGGAACCGCAATTGCGGGGTTTCCGGGTATTTATTATTTTAATTACATGTTACCCGCGGCGGGTGTCCGTGGTGCTGCGATTTTTCGTACCGCAGGCCGTTATGGAGAACGCTTAGTTAGCCACGATGCGACCTTTAAGGTGCTTGCTCATTTACGAGTTTTTGCTTTTAGTAAAGTATTGCCCCTTTCGCCGGGTGGAATCAGTCGTTTTCGCCAAGGGGAGTTACTCAATCGTCTGGTCGCTGACGTAGAGACCCTAGATCACCTCTATTTACGTGTATTATCGCCGATCATTACCGCCTTTTTTGTTACCTTTGTCCTTATTTTTGGTTTAAGTTATCTTGACCCTCGTCTTGCTTGGACACTGGGGGGCATCATGTTGTTCTTGCTATTTACGATGCCATTTATATTTTATCGTGCAGGAAAGCCCATTGGCCGTGAGCTAACCGAATTGCGTGGAAGTTATCGCACTATTTTAACCTCGGCACTGCAAGGACAAGCTGAGTTAACATTATTTAGTGCCACAGAACGTTTTCGCCAAAATTTGCTTAACATTGAAAAAAAATGGCAAGTACGCCAACAGCAGCAAGCGGCACTCACTGGGTTATCTCAAGCCATTATTTTGTTTGCCTCTGGGATCACTGCAACACTGCTCCTTTGGATGGCAGCTGAACATGTAGGGGGCGATACTAAACCGGGGGCACTGATTGCTTTATTTGTTTTCTGTGCGTTGGCCGCTTTCGAAGCATTAGGCCCTGTTGCTGTTGCCTTCCAACATATGGGGCAAGTGATTGCGTCTGCGACCCGCGTTTCTCAGTTAATGACCGCGAAACCTGAGGTGACGTTCCCAAGTGAAAGTCCATCAATCGCAACATTAGAAAAACTGACTGTCGATAATATTTCATTTACCTACCCAGAACAGCCATTTGCTGTTCTTCACAATGTGTCTTTAACGTTAAATAAAGGCCAACACCTTGCTTTATTAGGTAAAACGGGCTGCGGTAAATCAACGCTACTCCAATTATTAACCCGTGCTTGGGATGTCGATAGCGGCAGTATTTACTTAAATGACACGCCTATTAACGAATTTAGCGAAAAATCGTTACGTAATATGATGTCTGTTGTGCCACAACGGGTTCATGTCTTTAGTGATACATTACGCAATAATTTATTACTCGCCAATGAACAAGCGTCTGATGTCGAATTAAACGAAGTATTACAGCAAGTTGGCTTAGGTAATTTATTAGAAAACGAATTAAAGCTTAATGCGTGGATGGGTGAAGGCGGTAGACAACTTTCTGGAGGGGAACAACGCCGCTTAGGCATTGCTCGTGCGCTGTTACATAACACACCATTAATTCTAATGGATGAACCAACAGAAGGGCTTGATGCACAAACTGAACAACAGATTTTAGCGCTACTCAAAGAAAAATGTTCTGATAAGACATTAATTGTCATTACTCACCGTATGCAGGGCTTAGAGGAAATGGATAACATTTGTGTGATGGATAATGGTAAAATCATCGAACAAGGTACCCATAAAGCGCTGTTAGCTATGCAAGGCCAATATTATCAGTTCCGCCAGCGCCACTGGGCACAGCAACCGCTCTGAGGCATATATGTACCAATTAGATGATGACTCCTATTTATTCCCTCCTGTGTCTGAAGCGATGCGGGAGCCCAATGGCTTATTAGCGATTGGCGGAGATCTTTCATCAAAAAGGCTGCAAGCTGCTTATTATGATGGTATCTTTCCTTGGTTTAATCCTGGAGAGATGCCTTTATGGTGGTCTCCAGACCCTAGAGCCGTACTCATGGTTGGTGAACTCCATATTAGCCGGTCAATGAAGAAAGTTTTAAAAAAGCAGACTTATCGCATTACTGTTAACCATGCATTCAAGCAAGTTATTGCAGCTTGTTCTATACGCCAAGAAGGCACATGGATTTTACCCGAAGTTCAAGATGGGTATTTAGCACTACACCAAGCAGGTATGGCGCATTCCATTGAAGCTTGGTATGGCGATAAACTCGTTGGAGGCCTGTATGGCGTGAACATGGGGCACCTGTTTTGTGGGGAATCTATGTTTAGCAGAATGAATGATGCATCTAAATTTGCTTTTATTACATTCTATTTTCATTTTTTGCGCTATAATGGGCAGCTTTTTGATTGTCAGGTACTTAACCACCATACTGCCTCGATGGGCGCGAAAGAGATATCCCGTAGGGATTTTTTACATATTCTTTACCGGTGGCGTGACAAAGCGATTGACCCCGCCTGCTGGTTACCGCAATCGATTGAAATACCGCCAATTTTCGAGTAACGAATATTGGTTTTATAGTAAATTTATACCCTCATGTAAAAATAAAGCTCGCGTTAAAATGCGACATTTCTTTACTTAGTGTGGGTTTTTGGGCATTATCTTGCCCGTTAAAAATCACGGTTATTAAACTTAGAGGATTAGATGGCCAAAGAAGACAATATTGAAATGCAGGGCACAGTTTTAGATACCCTGCCAAACACAATGTTCCGTGTTGAACTGGAAAACGGTCACGTGGTGACTGCTCATATTTCTGGAAAAATGCGTAAAAACTATATCCGCATCCTGACAGGCGACAAGGTAACTGTAGAGTTAACACCTTATGACCTTAGCAAAGGCCGAATCATTTTCCGTAGCCGTTGATATTCTCTTCAGGCAAGGCCTGACAACCACAGGTGCATTGATACACCTGTGGTCTATTCGTCAGAATACCGCATCCTCCGGAGAGGCCTTGTGCACGCTACTGAAGTTGTATGTCAGTGTGTTACTTTTTTCATCAAGCCCGATACTTACAGAGCCACCATTCGTTAATGAACCAAATAGCAGCTCGTTTGCTAATGGTTTTTTCAGGTTGTCCTGAATGGTGCGAGCCATAGGTCGGGCACCCATTGCTTTATCATAGCCTTTCTCAGACAACCAGCGGCGAGCCGCGGCGCTAACTTCAATTGATACACCCTTTTCATCAAGTTGTACTTGTAATTCCACTATAAATTTATCAACGACCTGCGTAATAATTTCTGGGGTTAATGCGTTAAACCAAATGATGCCATCGAGGCGGTTACGAAACTCTGGTGAGAACGCCTTTTTGATCTCAGACATCGCATCAGTGCTATTATCTTGCTCTGCAAAGCCAATAGAACGACGCTGAGTTTCTTGTACCCCTGCATTGGTTGTCATTACCACAACAACATTACGGAAATCCGCCTTACGGCCGTTGTTATCCGTTAAAGTACCGTGATCCATGACCTGCAATAGGATATTAAACACATCAGGATGGGCTTTTTCGATTTCATCCAGCAACACCACTGAATGCGGGTGTTTAATAACGGCATCCGTCAGTAAGCCACCCTGATCAAACCCAACATAGCCAGGAGGCGCGCCAATTAAGCGGCTAACCGTGTGACGCTCCATATATTCAGACATATCAAATCGCAGCAATTTGATATCCAACGCTTTCGCTAACTGGACGGTCACTTCGGTTTTACCTACCCCCGTCGGCCCAGCAAATAAGAAAGAGCCCACCGGTTTATTTTCTAACCCTAGACCTGCCCGATTCATTTTGATAGCTTCAGACAACGAATCTATCGCTTTGTCTTGCCCAAAAACTAACATTTTCAAACGTGAATCAAGTGTCTTGAGCTTGTCTTTATCGCTGGAAGATACGGTTTTTTCAGGGATGCGAGCGATACGTGCCACGACAGTTTCAATTTCAGGCACGCCAATGGTTTTTTTACGCTTACTCGGTGCAACCAGTCGCGTTCGTGCCCCTGCTTCATCAATCACGTCAATGGCTTTATCTGGCAAATGCCTATCAGTGATATATTTAATAGATAAATCTACCGCTGCTTGAATTGCTTTTGCGGTATAACGCACATCATGGTGCGCTTCATACTTAGGTTTTAACCCATTGATGATACGAATTGTTTCTTCTGGTGTTGGCTCTACAATATCAATTTTCTGGAAACGACGCGCCAGCGCTCTGTCTTTCTCAAAAATACTGCCGAATTCTTGGTATGTTGTTGAACCAATAACACGAATGCGCCCGCTTGATAGTAATGGCTTAATTAAGTTAGCCGCGTCAACTTGCCCGCCAGATGCTGCTCCTGCACCGATGATCGTGTGAATTTCATCAATAAATAAAATGCTTTTTGGATCTTTTTCCAGCATTTTCAGTAATGCTTTGAAGCGTTTCTCAAAGTCACCACGGTATTTGGTTCCTGCCAGTAATGAACCAATATCTAATGAATAAATTGTGCAGCCTTTCATGACGTCAGGTACGTCATCTTGCTCAATACGCCACGCTAACCCTTCGGCAATAGCCGTTTTACCAACACCTGATTCACCAACTAATAATGGGTTATTTTTACGACGGCGACACAGTACTTGAATCGTACGCTCTAATTCGGCCTGACGCCCTACCAGCGGGTCGATATTCCCCTTCTTGGCCTGTTGGTTCAGGTTAGTCGTAAAGTTGTCCATATGGTCTTCAGAGACCGGCTGTTCTTCATTTTGCACGCTATTAGAGGAGATATCTTGTTCTGGTGACGACTCTTCGCCTTTTATCGTGCCATGAGAAATATAATTAACCACATCTAAGCGGCTAACATCATGTTTCCGTAATAAGTACGCAGCTTGGGACTCTTGCTCACTAAAAATCGCCACTAATACATTTGCACCGCTGACTTCGTTGCGCCCAGAGGATTGCACATGAAAAACAGCGCGCTGTAATACACGCTGAAAACTCAACGTAGGCTGGGTGTCTCTGCTATCATTTTCGGGTAACAAAGGTGTAGTTTGCGCGATGAAGTGTTCAAGTTCTTGACGTAATGCAACAAGATCAACCTTACAAGCATCTAAAGCTTCGCGCGCAGAGATATTACTCAGTAACGCCAGCAATAGGTGCTCTACAGTCATAAACTCATGGCGACTGTCTTTCGCTTTCGTAAAAGCTACGTTTAAACTAAGCTCTAGTTCTTGATTGAGCATAAGCACCTCCCAAAATTGATATTAAGCCAAGTTAGACTTTCTCTATAGTGCAAAGCAAAGGGTACTCATGTTCACGAGCAAAAATATTGACTTGCGCCGCTTTAGTTTCAGCAACCTCTGCAGTAAAAATTCCACAAACTCCCTTTCCTTGAATATGGACATCTAACATTATCTGTGTAGCGCGTTCTTCATCAAAAGAAAAGTATTTTTGTAACACTTCAACAACAAAATCCATCGGCGTGTAATCGTCATTATTTAATAGCACCTTATACATCGATGGCGGCTGTAAGGTTTGCTCTATTTCATCTTTAAAAACGACGTCAGTTTTAAATGTGCCTAGAAAATCACTCATTACTTTCTTGCTCAGTATTTAACTTCAATTTAAGCATAGTCTTTATTATCAACGATTTCTATCAATCATATTGATAGCGTCATAAAACTATACCATTTAGTAACTATGATATTTTTTGTTTATATTGCATCAAATGACAGTGTAGCATGGGAATCATCTTTGCTTCCATGATTAGCAATCTGTGAGCCATATCAAATATTACAAAAAATGAGCGTTATTGATTAGAGAATTCTTAACACTTTACACTAATTCCTGAACCTCACCTCTTGACCTTAGAAGGCAATTTATTACAGTATGTTTTACGAACAAACGATACAGTATTTATACTTATCTCTCGTATGTTTTTTTATATATTATTCTAAACGCAAACATAGTTCTAAACGCAGACATAGTTCTAAACGCAAATATTGGTAAATTTGAAGGATGAAATATGGAGACAGGTATCGTTAAGTGGTTCAATAACGCAAAAGGCTTCGGCTTTATTTGCCCAGCTGATGGCGGAGAAGATATTTTTGCACATTATTCCTGCATCCAAATGGACGGTTACAGGACACTAAAAGCAGGCCAAAAAGTTCAGTTCAGTTTAACTATTGGGCCCAAAGGCAACCACGCTGAGCTTATTATCCCTATTGGAGTTGAAGACAATTCCGCTAATAGCAGCGAATCGAGCTAAGCTTATACTCAATAGAGCACAGTTAATTATTTCAATTACATTGATTAGTACAATAATTAACTGTGGCTATTCTCTGCAATGACTAAGTACGATTACCCGCGGTTTGTAGGTGACGCATATCACCATACAGTGCCGTTAATAATGTATATTGTTCAACATCATAAAATGCACACTGATTCGCGGTAAACTCTTTCGCAACTTCTATCATAAATTTCACAGTACTCGCAATATCAACCTCATGACTAGCCCCTGTAGAGCAACCTGGCACCACGGTCTCTGAACAGATAGCGACACCAACCACGGGTGCAGACGTAGATACTGCAGGTTGTAATATACTGTTGATGTGATGTAGGCCATTACCATATGGCGTGATATCTTGAATTGATAGTGGGAATGTCACTGCTTTTTGACCACTACTCCACTCCATCAAGCGAATTAAATCCTCTGATACCGGTAAAATATAACCATCTTTTACCGTTGGCGATAGCGCATACCCTTTATGATTAAGTAAACGATTTCCCTTCGTGGTATCTACTGACAAAATAGCATCCGCTTCTGGGATCGCCTCATGTTGATTCATCGTGGCATCATCAAGAGGTGAATCCATGAAATCAACAGGCGTGTGCGGGCGTGTTGGCGCATTTGGGCAGATATGGGTCGTGATCACCACATCACCGAGTAATCGGTCACCCTTTTCATGCATTTGTGCCAATTTAAGCGCTGTTGCAAGTGCGGCAATCGCACCATCTGCATCAGAAACAACACCAATACGAGAAGGCCTGGCGCCTATTCCACCTAAGCGCCCAATGATCCCGAGTGTCGGAGCTTCTTTATGTTGTGATTTACCTTGTGTTCCTGGAATAAGGATGCGAACAAAATCACTTTGCCCTTTATGATCCTTAACCGTTTTAGATATAACTTCAATGTGTGGGAAATCTTGGAACAATGCAACAATGTCTTCACCTTTAACACTAGCGCAATCGATTAGCTCATATACGCAAAGAGTTTGTTTTAGACTCATTGTACTTCCTTTAATTTTTTTTATGGGAGTGAAGAGCTACTCAGGGGTTAACTCGCCTAAAATAGCGAGTTAACCCCATTTCGCTCTAGATGAAACCTCACGTAATCGAGGCCCCATTTTTCCTGATGAAGGCGTATTCACGCACTTAAAATACTCATAATATAAATATTTATAATTTACTGCTTACTTCTACTACCTACTTCTTACTACTGTTTACTTTTATGAACAAAATCAGCTTATGACTTATTTATGCTTTTTTGCAACCAATATGGGTCACCCACCATACAACCAAGATAGGCTGCTTTATGGCAAAGACTTATAGATAACTGTGCTTTGACCTCATCATTCATTTGTGTTGCAGGTAAACTTAAGCACAAGGCATACAACGTATTTTGCGCTGGGTCGAAAACCGTGCTTGATATTGACGCGACGCCAGCAACAGATTCATCCGTCGAAAATTCCCAGCCACGCTCAGCCACGAGGTCCAAACGCTCAACTAATTTAACTCGTGCTTTCTCTTCTTTTAGTTCACGTTCAATAATTTTTGACCGTTCATTTGGCGATAACCTTGCTAATAACGCACGCCCTGTTGAAGTCCCCAATATGGGTAACCGCGTACCCGGCTGAGTGATCACTTGCAGCATGCTATTACCAAAGCGCGCATGAACGACACGAACCATATCATCATCAAGTGCCGACACATAACTGGTAAACCCGCTATCTTTCGCAAGTTCATCAAGTGCTTCAAGCATCATATCGATTAATGGATTCATTCCTCTGGCCCGATGCGCTAATTCCATAATCAGCAAACCCGGGCGATATATCGGTGCATTGTTTTTCTTTTCAAGTAACCCAAGCTCAGCCATTTGCTTTAATAGACGAGAAGCAGAACTTTTAGGCATACCTAACTCATTAACTAATGTTGTTACCGTCAGCTCATTCCCTGAACGCAGGAATAATTGGTAAACATCAACAACGCTAGATAAAATACTCATGACCCTAAACCTTGGGTTAATACACGATAACTTTGTGGCTTTCTGTCTCGCAGATAAGGCACATTTAAGCGCGTATGGGCTTGGTTTAAAAAATCAACCTCGCCGATTAATAGCTCCTCACCTTCACAGCCCGCTTCACAAAGTACTTGGCCGCGAGGACCTAAAAGCTTGCTACCACCAAATAAATGCAGGTCTTCTTCATAACCCCAACGGTTCACTGCAAGTAAGTGGGTTCCATTTTCTAATGCTCGACAGGCGCTGTTAATATCCCAGACATCTCGGTCTTGAACACACCAAGCTGAAGGCGCTAATAATAATTCCGCGCCTTGTAATGTTAAAATTCGTGCGACTTCAGGAAAACCCATGTCATAACAAATCATGACACCGATTTTACCAATGGGGGTTTCAAACACAGGGAAACTATCACCTCGTCCAAACCACTGTTTCTCTATACCAAAGGCATGAACTTTACGAAAAACGCCACTAATACCATCACACCCAGGGTTCCAAACACCGACAGAGTTATAGATATCACCTAAATATTCACCGCGTTCAACAAAACCGCTAACAATGGTGATATTTAAACGAGTAGCAAGTTCGCTAAATAACGTATAAGTTTCACTTCCGATGGAATCGCTTAAATCCCACAACTTGGTAGTCAACAAGTCACCACGGTAACCCGTTGTCGCCAGTTCAGGGAAACAAATCAATTTTGCCCCTGAATCCGCAGCTTGCTGGCACAACTGTGCCATACGTTGCAAATTATTTGTTTTATTGCCAAGTTCTGAATCAAACTGAGCCAGAGCAACTTTAACTTTTGTACCTGACATGGTTTAATCCTTAATCTAAATGAGACACTTTGCGAAAGTGTACCGTTTCAACACCTTTGGCTTTCGCCTGCCAGCGCATTCCTATCCAATAAGCGACCGCGCCAGTAATTAAAGAGTTAAGTGCAGGAATGCCATAGTCAGCGTGCAGTGGACCTAACTCTGATGTCCCCCACCCAACCAGCACTGCAATGACCCACACGATTAGTGTTACAGGGTTATATGCTTCACAGCTTGGCGGTAATATGCCTTGCTCTCGAGTGAGATCTAACTCTTTACGGTCACGTTTTAACAGATAATAGTCAACAACCATAATCCCTGCGACAGGTGGGATCGCTATTCCTAAATAGATCAAGAATCCAATAAAGTTATCTAAGATCCCTAACATTGAAGCGATAGTCCCAAAAATGCCAATCACCCAAGTTAAATAACGACGATCAAAACGCTTATTAAAGATGGCATTTAACAGTGTTGAAAAACCTAACGACGATGAATACAGATTGATATCATTCATTTTTATTGTCGAAAAGATAACAATCGATGCGCCTAATAGGCCCGTCAGTGCCATCATTAAATCAAATACTTGACTCGTCCGTAATGATAACGCCATCAATACAGCTATCATATTGACCAGTAACTCACCAAAAAATGTGCCAATGAGCGTCATCCAAAACACATCTTTAGGCCCTTTCATAAAGCGGCTGATATCGGGTGTTGTGACGGCTGCAATGATAAAACCACCAGCAACCATAGTGATGGCCGCAGGCATAGTCATTAATGGCCCGGCGGGTTCAGTGTCATTGATAAGCGTACCAATATCTTGACCTGATAATAAGTTATATGTCGCCCAGCCTAACGCGAATAAAAATAGCGGCGTTGAGATATTGGCAGTAATAGATAAAAATCGATACCCATATACTGTTATAACCGTCACCGCAATACCTGTAATAAGTGACCAAGTCCCTGGTGTTAGCACATTAGTCGCTTTATACATTCCATCCGCAAAGAAACCATTTTGTACGCCAAACCAGCCCATTAAGGAGATAGCAATCGCGCCACCAATGAGAGCTGAGCCTAACTTACCAAAACCCGCCCACCGAGACAGTAGGCTGATCGACATTCCTTCACGGCATGCAGCCGCTCCAAGCCCCCAGCTGACAACCTGTAAAATTACAGAGCCAAGCATTGTTGCCCAAAACGCCTGCCAAAAAGTTAACCCATAACCAAGAGCCGCACCTAGCATAACTTGTGAAACACAAGCTAGTGCACCTATTCGTAGAATTAACACTTCATAAAACGGCCTACGAGCACTTTGGGGCACCCGAGCCAAAGAATAATCTTCACCTGCTTTATTCGCCATATTGCACCTACTGTGTGGTTGTCTTTGCTTAGTTTTTTTACTGGCTTTATTATAAGTTCCATTATATGGAACTAGGTTTCATTTATTCTACGAGGCAAATCATATCCATGATCGATACCAATTCGCAAGCAGAATTTATCTTTTCAGACAGTTTTTTATTATGAAATATTTTAAGAAACGAGGGAATATATAGATTAAAAAAAATATTATTAGAAAATTAAGGAGTTAAAAATAACGTATTTAATTAGCAGAATTTAATTGAGGAACTCAGTTCCAATAAATGGGACTACTCTTGAGTAGATATTTCTTCAAGTTAGCATTTAATATCTTCTCTCATCTTCTGCATCAAATCCTATGATGCAGAAGATACGCAACGAACATTTAGCTCATAAATAATTAAGCTGTATACTATTCCCTCACCAACGCATCAATTGGGTTTAAGCGAGCCGCATTTCGAGCAGGTAAAAAACCAAAAATAATACCAATGGCCGTTGAACACACAAAAGCACTGACTAACGCCACGGGATCAAAAGAAAATGTCCAGCCCGGTAACGCCATTTGAGCCAATAAGCTAATCCCATACGATAGTCCAATACCCATTAGCCCTCCTATCAAACAGACTAGTACGGCTTCGATAAGAAATTGCTGCATCACATCGCTAGTTCTAGCGCCTACCGCCATTCGAATACCAATTTCTCGCGTTCTTTCAGTAACGGAAACTAACATAATATTCATCACACCAATTCCTCCGACCACTAATGAAATAACCGCCACTAGTGTGAGAAATAACTGCATTGTTTGGGTTGTTTTCTCTGCCGTTTTAATAAAGGTATCGAGGTTATAGGTGAAAATATCCTTTTTACCATGGCGCAACGTGAGTAAGCGGGTCAGTTGCTGTTCTACCGTTTTCGCATCGTAACCGTCTTTCACCCTAACAACAAAGCTCTCATAGTATGGACGGTTCAGAATTTTACTATTTACTGTGGTATCCGGTAACCAAACCGATAGTGACTTACTCGAACCAAAAGTCGATTTTTTCTCTTCAAGCACACCGATAATCGTTACAGGCATATTACCAATGAGCAAAGTTTCGCCAATAACATGTTCTTGTTTAGGGAAAAAGCGGCGCTTAGTATTGGCATCAATAACCACCACTTGTGCGCGCTTATCCACCATATCTTGCGTGAAACTCATACCTTCTGAAAATTTAGAGGCATAAACATTAAAATAATCCCGCCCAACACCGGTGAGCTGTGCCGAAGCGTCAACATTCCCTTTTCTTAAGCGTGTAGAGTGGTTGAGTTCGCCAGAAATCGCGTGCACATAAGGCTGTTTTGCTAATGCATCAATATCTGCGGCTCTCAAGGACTGACGATTTTTTGCATCATCGTACCCAAAGTCTTCCCCTGGATAAATTGAAATGGTATTCGTCCCGATTGATTTTATATCATTAAGGACCATACCTTGCGCGGCATCACCGATCACCATTATGGATACCACCGACGCAATACCAATGATAATCCCAAGCATCGTCAGTAATGTGCGCATTTTATTGACAACCATGGCACGCCAAGCCATTAACAAAGCCTCGCTAAACCGACCATACATTTGGTTTAATGTCAGTTTTCTTGCAGGGGCTTTTGGTAATGAATTTGTTCGTGTTGTGGTTTTGCTACCTGAGTCATTCAAAATCTCGCCATCTTTAATTTCTACGATACGTTCTGCTTGCTGAGCTATTTCAGGGTCATGCGTGACAATGATCACTGTATGTCCTTGGGCACAAAGGTCTTTTAAAATATTCATGACCTCTTCTCCCGAATGGCTATCCAGCGCTCCTGTTGGCTCATCCGCGAGAATTATCTGCCCACCATTCATAAGAGCGCGAGCAATACTCACGCGCTGTTGTTGCCCACCAGACAACTGACTTGGACGATAATCCACGCGCTCCCCTAGCCCTAGACGCTGTAATAACTGGGCTGCTCGCTCACGACGTTGGTTCTTACCCGCCCCTGCATATACCGCAGGTACCTCAACATTTTGTTCCGCACTTAAATGACTCAGTAAATGGTAACGTTGAAAAATAAAGCCAAAATGTTCTCGGCGCAGTTCTGCCAATTGGTCATTATCTAACGTTGCGACGCTTTGGCCATCAATGCAATAATTCCCTTCTGTTGGTTTATCTAGGCACCCAATAATATTCATGAGTGTGGATTTACCTGAGCCCGAAGCGCCAATAATCGCCACCATCTCACCTGCATTAATTTGTAGTGAGACACTTTTTAAGACTGTAACTTGGTTTTCACCTTCCCCATAGCGGCGAGTGATCCCTTGAAGATCAATTAACGCAGACATAGTTAGTATTCCGTCTCGCTGTGCCCAATGACCACTTTATCGCCTTCATTAAGGCCTTTGGTAATTTCCACATACACATCGTTTCGACCACCGATTTTAACTTGTTTTTTCTCGACTTTATTCTCTTGCAGAATATCCACTTCATAGGTTTGTGGTGAAATTTCATTGCCTAATGCAGATAGCGGCAGTAACAGCACATTTTTACGTGAGTCTAATTCAATGGTGACCTGTGCAGTCATTTGTAATTTCAACAAATGTTGCGGGTTAGGCACCTCAAAACGCGCATAATAGAAAATGGCATCATTAATTTTTTCAGGTGTCGGTAAAATATCCTTTAATTGCCCAGCAAATTTTTTATCTGGAGCCCCTAAAACGGTAAAAGAGGCATCTTGGCCCGGTTCCAAATAAATTACATCGGCCTCAGAAACTTCAGCTTTGACGAGCATCGTGTCCAAGTCCGCAAGGGTTAAAATTGTTGGAGCTTCCTGAGCAGCGATAACCGTCTGCCCCTGTAGTGTTTTAATAAAGGTGACAATACCATCCATTGGTGCCGTAATTTGCGTATATTTTAGATTTGTTTTTGCTGAATCTAGGGTGGCTTGGTTACGCTTAATTTGAGCTTGATAAGTGGCGACTTGCGCTTTTTTTACTTCTACATCGGTTTTCGCTTTATCAAGTTCTTGCTGAGAAACGGCCTGCTGTTTTGCTAGGCTTAAATGACGTTGATAAGTCACTTGGGCAAGGCGAAGCTCTGCTTGAGCTAATGATAAATTGGCTTCGAGTTCACGTGTTGTTGCTTCAGATTCAATAACATCATTTTGGGCTTTTTTCGGGTCAATAACCGCTAATAAGTCACCTTTTTTAACATAATCGCCCTCTTTAACATACAGTGTTTGTAACTGCCCACTCACCTGAGCCCCTACATCGACTTTACGTACTGCATCGAGTTTTCCCGTTGCCAGTACTTGTTTGTCTAAATCGCCCTGTATGACATCTACAGTTTGGAAAACCGCTTCTTTTTCTCTATTAAAAAGAAACCCAGCGGTGACTAGGGCAAAAATAATGATTACCAAGTAAATCGGCCACTTTTTTTTAGGCTTTGCCTTCATGTTTACCTACTTCCTATGAACAAAAAGAGGGCATAGCCCTCTAAAATTGCTAACAACCTGTAAAAGGAGCGAGTTTCCAATTTGTTGCCAGCTAAAAACTAATGCCCCAATTATATATCACTTAAGTTATCAATTGATTCAACATGAAATAGCCATTCTTCAACGATCAATCAACAACAAGTAAAATTTATCAATATTACCATTAATTTGCTTTTCCCCTTGCCAGCCATGCCACACGAGAAAACATACTTTTCAATTGCAGCGGAATACTATCAGGGCCTAATTCTGCAGCTCTATTCACCGTGGCTAGCGCTAAATCTGGTTTCGATGTGCGAGAAATCGCTTTAAGAATCACCCGCCTTGTTGAAACCTTTGCATTATCTGGGATATCCGCAATTTCATGATAAAGACTTTTAAACCCTTCGCGATATAGAAAATGTTCCATATCTGGTGCAGGTAGCATCGTTAGCCTATCCCTATTTGAGGAATTAATTTTGTGAGCGTAATGTGTCGCGGTTGCCGCATATTTACGCCCAGCCTCGTCACCATCGGTTAAAACATGCCATTCGATTCCCATCTTATTGGCAAACTTCAGCAAAGGTTTCAAGCCACTTTGTGCAAATGCAATAACTTTTATTCCTTCAGTTTCAAAGTAATAGTTACACTGGCGCGAAAACTCATTCATCAACCAAATTTCTGTTTCTCCTTCAACTAATAACCAACAACGAGCAAATAAGGCTGATGGACGATTAAAACGAATATGGAAAGAAATTTTACGTAACTCTTCAGCGCTTAGATCATTTTCATTCAAACGATAAGCTGAAACTTTATTGGTATTGCGAACCAAACGACACAAATCTTCCAGAGGCGCTAATGAGAGTAACTCTCCTGAGTTCGTCGTCGTAATCCGCTGTAGAGAAAATAAACTAAATAAGCCCCATGCGATAGAGAGCATAATCGGATGTAAACGCGTTTCTGGATCTTCAACAATAATCAATGGCCGCGCATGTTTATCTAAGTGAATATTACCTTTTGATTGTAATAATGAAGAAAACATTCCTAAAATAATTAATCGAATATTGCGTTGATTTGGCTTTGCAATTAAACGACTAATGTTATCAAGCGCTTTCCAGCCACGCTTACGTGGCTCTATTTTAACAATTGAATTATCTGACCGAATAATATGGGAGCTTTGCCCAGAAAAATAATGGCTAAGCAACTGTTGCATAGCATCAATTCCATCACCAAGGTCTTCATCACTTAAGCGCTCAGGGTTGTTGACCAATGCACTGGTTAGCTCCTTAATACGGGCATTAAATAAGTCACGCACCTCTTTTTGCCCTGAAACTATCGTTTCTGGGTTAAGCGAGTGTAAAAATCGGGCATCTCGTAGGCGAATAACTGGATACAACCGAATAATTTCTTTGATATATTTACCTACATTATCCAAAGAAAGCTTATTGCCGCCTGCATTTAAAAAGGTTTTATCGACGGCTATCGAGCCATCATCTCTAAGCTCTGCACTAACACGATAGAAAATATGTTTAAGGCCATCTCCGTTATCGACCCATACAGAGCTAAGATTATGAAAACGATATGATTGATGACGCCCTTTTCGCCGCTCACCAAATTTTAGAACAATCTGTAATGAGCGGTAACGCGATTCATCATTACCTGTTGGATGGTGAAAATCATGAAGACTGAATTGGTAATCTGTGTGTTCAGGAGAAAGAAGAAGATCAAGTGCATCAAGTAAACTCGATTTCCCCCAGGAATTCTCACCGACTAAAACCGTACTATTATTTAGTTCTAAAGAAAGCCGGTTAATCCCTCTAAATCCGTATATTTCCACACGTTCCAGATACATATTACTCTCTCCTTGAAGTATTTATATTCCCCCTTCTATTTCATCAGTTGCCATTACGTACTGAATGATTATGCAAAGTGAAAATATAAAAGAATAATAACCAAAGCTTACCGATTAACCACATTCATTACTATCACAATATATGCTAAATAAAAATTATTCATAACAAAACAGAGAACTATATTGAGCATCTAATAGCAGTGTTATAAAATAGGAAAACTTTCATTTTTAGTGTTTTTGACCTATTTTTCATTGAGACGCCAATAAAAAAATTTTATCACAAAAAATTCTTTTCTTACTCGGCGCTATATCAGGTTTATGCTTCGATAACCTAAATAAAAAAGATAAGCATAACTCTTTGTTTATAGTTACCTAGTCTATGGGTTAACCTTTAAGGATCCGGCCATGTATTCAGGACTTTTGATTATACTGCTACCATTAACACTTGGTTACCTTATTACTATTAGAAATAAACAAATTCTTCATCGGGTTCACCAATCACTTAACTCAATGGTCTATGTTATTTTATTTCTAATGGGAATCACTCTCGCACTGCTTGAAAACTTAAGTATTCACTTAATTTCTATTTTAATTTATGCCATTACCTTTTTTGGCTGCATATTTTCATTAAATGTTATCTCTTTGTTATTACTTGATAAATTTGACCCTTGGAAAATTCCACAACACAAACAAGAAAAGCCGCCATCTAGGATCAAAATGGTTTTAGAGTCTCTGCAGCTTTGCGGGGTGTTATTGCTGGGTTTTATTGTCGGGTTAACGGGTTTTAATTTCTTACACTATGCCGATAAAGGCAGCCAGGTTGCACTAATGTTGCTGTTGCTACTTGTTGGCATTCAATTACGCAATAGTGGAATGAGTATTAAACAAATCTTAATCAATCGACGTGGAACAACTATTGCGTTTGTCATGGGGGTCAGCGCACTCGCGGGCGGTGCATTAGCCGCGTTTTTACTCGGTCTTCCAGTAAAAATGGGGTTAGCAGTCGCCTCAGGCTTTGGCTGGTACTCATTAACAGGAATTGTAATCACCGATGCTTATGGCCCAGTCATGGGAAGCGCGGCTTTTTTCAATGACTTAGCAAGGGAACTTGCTGCAATCATGCTCATTCCAATTATTATTAATCGTTATCGTTCAACCGCTCTTGGCATTTGTGGTTCAACGTCAATGGATTTTACACTGCCTGTTTTACAACGTAGCGGTGGGGTTTCAATTGTCCCAGCCGCCATTGTTCATGGCTTTGTACTTAGTCTTATTACGCCAATTCTCATGGCCTTCTTTACATAGGTAAAATTTCAGTCACAATAGCTGTTACTTTGCGTGAAACAGGAAATTAACATGACAGATAAACAACGTGTTTTAGTGTTGGGCGCTAGTGGTTATATTGGTCAGAATCTGATCCCTAAACTTATTGAGCAAGGATATGACGTAACAGCTGGTGCACGCCGTGTTGATTGGATGTTATCCCAAGGCTGGCAAGATACCCAATGCATTTATGTGGATCTTCACGATCCTGAAACATTAAAAGATGTCATGCAAGACATCGATATTGTTTATTTCCTTGTTCATAGCATGGCCGACCAAGCTAATTTAGTCGAACGTGAACGCACAGCCGCTCGTAATGTGCAACAAGTCCTTGAAGGCTCAAGCGTTAAACATGTTATTTATCTTAGCGCATTACAGCATGGGCATACCTATTCACCGCATTTAATTGCACGACGTTTAACCGGCGATATTTTACGTGAAAGCCAAATCCCTGTTACCGAAATCCGTTCATCTATTATCGTTGGCTCTGGTTCTGCCGCATTCGAAATTATGCGCGATATGGTTTACAACTTAGCTATTTTAACTCCGCCACGTTGGGTCCGTTCTAAATCATCCCCCATCGCTCTGTCGAATATTTTGTATTATTTAACGCAACTGGCGAAAATACCAACAACCGAAAACCGAATTTTCGATGCAGGCGGCCCTGAGTATATTAGCTATCAAGAGCTATTTAAGCGCTTTATTAAGGTCAGTGGTAAACGTCGTTTACTTATTCCTATCCCGATCCCGATTAGTATGATTTCCGTGCATTTCATCAGTTTGATCACCTCCGTCCCCCCATCTATTGCTAAGGAGTTAATCCAAGGCTTGGAGCACGATCTCCCTGCAGATGATAAAGCGCTACGAGAGCTGATCCCTCAAACCTTAATCTCTTTTGATGATGCCGTTAGAGCGACTTTAGCAGAAGAAGCCGATGCTATTGATAACGCAGATTGGGGCTATGACCCAGAGGTCAGAAAACGCTGGCGCCCCGGTTATGGCTATTACCCAAAACAAGCGGGAGCAACCCTTGGAACAACAGCCAGTTCGGAATCGCTCTGGTATACAGTGCAACAAATCGGTGGAAAAAACGGCTATTTCTATGCCAATGGCCTGTGGAAAACCCGCGCCATCATGGACGATATGATGCTGAATAAAGTAAAGTACGGCCGCCCCGACCGTGAAGAACTCCAACTCGGTGATGAAATTGATGGCTGGCGCGTGATTAATCTTGAACCGAATAAACAACTTAGCTTGTTATTTGGTATGAAAGCGCCAGGCCTTGGCCGCTTAACTTTTACTATTCATGATAGCGGGAACCGCCGTTCTATTGATGTTCGCGCATGGTGGCACCCAGCTGGCTTTTGCGGCCTACTCTATTGGTTTGCCATGATGCCTGCCCATTTATTTATTTTTAAAGGTATGGCAAAACGCATCAGCGAACTGGCCTATGAGCGGGATAAACAACTCGCAAAAGAACAGCAAGCAGAGCAACTGACCGTTAAATCAGATTAATTTTAGCGTAAAAACCAAATTTTTATGCATAAATTATTGCATAAATATGCTCATAGGATTAATATCGCAGATAGTGAAAAAAGATATTATTGGTACACATGAGCATTCAATTAAAAAACATCAACTGTTTCTATGGTTCCCATCAGGCACTCTTTGATATCAATCTAGAGTGTTCTGCTGGTGAGACTATGGTATTACTCGGGCCAAGCGGAGCAGGTAAAAGCTCGTTGTTACGTGTCCTCAATTTATTAGAAATGCCACGTTCAGGCCACTTAAACATTGTGGGTCAGCAATTTGACTTTACTTCTGCACCAGATGCGAAAGCGATCCGTGAGCTGCGTCAAAATGTGGGAATGGTATTTCAACAATATAATCTGTGGCCTCATCTGAGTGTCATGGACAACTTAATTGAAGCACCTTGTCGCGTGTTAAAATTGTCAAAGCAAGAAGCGCAAGCAAAAGCCTCTAAGCTATTAGAACGCTTACGGTTGTCGCAATTTGCTGAGCGCTACCCATTACACTTATCTGGTGGGCAGCAACAGCGTGTTGCGATTGCAAGAGCATTAATGATGGAACCAAAAGTTTTATTATTTGATGAACCAACGGCTGCACTTGACCCAGAAATTACCGCACAAGTAGTTGATATCATACGTGAACTATCAGCAACTGGAATTACACAAGTGATCGTCACTCACGAAGTGGAAATTGCGCGCAAAACCGCTAGCCGTGTCGTGTATATGGAAAACGGCCATATAGTAGAACAAGGGGATGCAAGCCATTTCACTGCACCTCAAACAGAAGCATTTGCAAATTATCTGTCACACTAATAGATATAGGATTAAGCAATGAAAAAAATTATATTAGCTGCACTGCTGGGCGCTGTAACCCTATCTGCAACTGCTGCGGAAAAAGAAACTATTCGTTTTGCAACAGAAGCGACTTACGCGCCTTTTGAAATGTTCGATAAAAATAACCAAATCGTTGGCTTTGACGTTGATTTAGCCAATGCAATGTGTGAAAAAATGAATGCAACCTGTACATTTACTCACCAATCTTTCGACAGCTTAATTCCTAGCTTAAAATTCCGTCGCTTTGAAGCATTAATGGCAGGTATCGATATTACCCCTGAGCGCCAACAGCAAGTCGATTTCACTGAGACTTACTACCCTAACTCAGCGGAATTTATTGCCGTTAAAGAAAAAATCAGCTCAATAGACCAATTAAAAGATAAAAAAATTGGCGTGCAAAACGGAACCACTCACCAAAAATACATCATGGAACAACACAAAGGGATGACAACCGTTCCTTATGATAACTACCAATCAGCTATTTTAGACTTACAAAATGGCCGTATCGATGCCGTTTTCGGTGATACCGCAGTCGCTGACGAGTGGTTAAAAGGGAAAGGTAATGAAAACTTGGGGGCAGTTGGCGAAAAAGTCACTGATCCACAATACTTCGGTATTGGTTTAGGTATTGCCGTTCGTAAAGGAAATAAAGAGCTGCTGGATAAAATGAATAAAGCCTTAGCAGAAGTTAAAGCAGACGGCACTTATGATGCTATCCACAAAAAATGGTTTCAACAGTAATCGATATAATTAATGAGCAACTTTCTATTTTTAACAAGTGCCGCCGGTATCACCGTCGGCCTTGCTGTTTCTGCGCTGATTTTGGGTTTGGTTCTGGCCATGCTGTTTACCGCATGGGAGTCCGTCCGTTTTAAACCTATCGCCTTTCTAGGAACTTGCTGGGTTACCTTGATCCGCGGCCTCCCTGAATTACTGGTTGTGTTGTTTGTCTACTTCGGTACCCTACAACTGATCAATATGTTTGGTGACGGTTTTGATATAAACCTTGGTTTTTGGCAAACCACCATCCAAATCGACCCAAGTATTTTCTTTGCTAATAGCGGCGAGTTTGACTATACCCCATTTGTTTGTGGCGTTATTGCCCTCGCCTTATTATATTCATCCTATGCATCTCAAACGCTTAGGGGCGCATTAAAAGCCGTCCCTTATGGTCAGTGGGAAGCCGGCTTTGCGTTGGGTTTAAACAAACGCACTATTTTCTTTCGGTTCATTATGCCGCAAATGTGGCGCCATGCTCTACCAGGGTTAGGCAACCAGTGGCTGGTGTTATTGAAGGACACCGCGTTAGTTTCACTCATCAGTGTTAATGATTTGATGTTACAGACTAAAACCATTGTAAACCGTACTCAGGAACCGTTTACTTGGTATGCCATTGTCGGTTTGATTTACCTTGCAATTACGCTAATCAGCCAACTAGTACTAAAGCGTATTGAGCTACGGACCACCCGCTTTGAGCGAGGTGAATCGAAATGATAGATTTAATATTAAAAATATTACCGGGACTTCCAACCAGTTTATCTCTGACGTTTAGCGCACTCATTGTGGCTTTTCTATTAGCCATATTATTCACCTTAATTTTATCGCTAAAAACGCCAGTGATCTCTCAAGCAGTGAAAGTCTACATTACACTGTTTACAGGTACGCCGTTATTAGTGCAATTTTTCTTAATTTATAATGGCCCAAGCCAATTTAAATCTTTGCAAGATTATCCTATGTTGTGGGAGATTATTTCCACACCCTGGGTCTGTGCAATGGTCGCTTTAGCCTTAAATAGCGCAGCTTACTCCACGTTGTTATTCCACGGCGCAGTTAAAGCCATTCCATCAGGCCAATGGCAATCGTGCCAAGCCCTTGGGATGAGCAAAATGCAAACCATGCGGATCATTTTACCTTATGCCTTCAAACGCTCATTATCGTCCTATTCCAACGAAGTGGTATTAATTTTCAAAAGTACTTCACTGGCCAGTACCATTACCATGCTAGATGTCATGGGATACAGCCAGCTTATCTTTGGTCAAACATGGGATGTGACAGCATTTGTTGCGGCAGGGATTATTTATTTAGTGGTCAATGCAATCTTAACTATTTTAATGCGTTTAATTGAACGCAAAGCGTTGGAATTTGAGCACAGAGGCTAACTTTTTTCTCGCCTAAACGTAAAAAAGCTTGGTATAAAAACCAAGCTTTTTTATGCAATTGACTAATTAGTTATCCGTTTTAATAAGGTCAACACCTCATAATGCGACGTATGAGGGAACAAATCAAACAACTGCACCTTACATACATGATACCCCGTTAACAACTGTAAATCTTGCGCCATTGTTTGCGCATTACAGCTGGAATACAGGATATATTCAGGCTGCATACGAGAAAGGTAATCGCATAATTCTTTACCTATTCCTCGGCGTGGCGGATTGACTAAAATAAGCTGCGGGATATCCTGATGTGCCGTGGCAAAACCCGTTGAATCCAGTGCGTTAAACTCAACATGCTTTAATCCAAGTTCATCCGCTGATTGCTGTGCGCTGGCAATCGCTGGAGCACTGATTTCGATCCCGGTTAAGCGAGTGTTTTTTTCAGCACAGTGCAACCCAAAACCGCCAACACCACAAAATAAATCCCATAAGCTATCGATATGTAGCTCTTTCACCCATTCTCTTGCTGTTTGGTATAATTTTGCAGCCACGATAGGGTTCGTTTGGAAAAAACCTTGCGGGCGAATAAACAAGGGGACTTGGTTAAACTCTTCACGTAGCGTGCGTTGCTCCGTTAAGAAAATTTCATCTTCACCCTCGAGTATTGCCATATGCACTGGCTGAATATTTGCAGTAATCACCCCAAGCTGTGGTAACTGTTCCTGTAACCACGGGAGTGCATTTTTTAGCTGTTCAATTTTTTTCTCTGAGCGCAAAACAAAGCGCAGCATGAATTTCCCAGAGTAATGACTTTGGGTTAATAATAGGTATTTTAATTCACCGCGTTTGCGCTCAATGTTATAAGGTGTCAGGCCAGCCTTTGCGATAAAAGGAATTAAAGATGCAAATACGTCAGAAAACTCAGCTGGGTATAAAGGACAGTTAGTCAAGTCAACGCCCTGTCCATCTCGCCCAACAATACCCAAAACAGGTTTTTCAACACTACCACTGACCACCATTTTGGCTTTATTGCGAAAAGCCGTTTGCGGCCCTGTCACTGGAGGCTGAAATAGAGAAATATCAATAGCCGGCAAAAGAGCCTGTAGTTGGCTCTGCTTTTCGGTAATTTGCTGTTCAGGCGTTAATGTTAGCCATTGGCATGAATGGCACTGCCCTGTGGCATATTTTTCACAATGCATAGAAAAACTTAGTGGAGAATGACTGAAGGTTTGTCGTCAAGGGAATGTTCAGAGTCTTCATCAACATTGTCATCATCTTCGCTGAAATCATCCTGATTGGCATACAGCAAATTATTGCTAAAGATTTCAAATACAATGGCTGAAATTTGATCTTCTGCTTGCTGTAAAAAATGGCCGAATTGACGATACGTCATCCCTGCTTCTAATGAAAATGATTGGCTGACAATCAATTTAGGCAAGTTTTCATTATTTATTTCAAGGAAAACTTTTGCCGTTAATGAGCTGGCATTGATTTGGCTGATATTCGCCACTAACGTCACAATCGCTGTCGGTTTAAGCTCAGCTAATGCAGATAACACCAAAACATTATTTAAAATATCGAGCTTTGCATCAAAAATACCGTCTATATTTTGCATATGGGGTAAATGTAATGCAGAGCAGGAATCACACTCGAAATAAGAGGTTTTGAGTTGGTCTAGCCATTCACGTAACTTAGTGATGTCAGGGTAACAAATAGAATCCATGGGTAGTAACCTTCTTCAACTCAAAATAGTCGTGCAATATCGATTTGTTAGGGTTTTGGCACATTTTCCCCTAACGAAAAAAACGAATAATTCTCACATATTGTAGGGCGAAACACCAGTAAAACTGCGCTTAATCTACTTACTCATCAGGTTTATTATCTGCAGAGTCTAATTTTTTAGATGCACTCTTTTCTGGCTGTTTATGATCAATACCCAAAAAACTGAGACCATGAATTGCTCGCCAGACAATATTGATCATTGCAGGCACCAAACAACCAATACCGACCATAATCATGCTCACGACCACCCCTGACTGCATTAAAGGCTCTGGCAGTGTAATATAGTCATTGAGTGCTAACAAAACAATGATAAGCAGAATGATGCCCACACCTTCTAACACGATAATGGGCTTTGGCATATCTGCCAATGAACGCATTGTCCCTTTAGATTGAGGTTTATGACCCATTCTTTTTCTCCTCTCATTATTGAGACTCTTTATCAAACTGTGAATTATATGACATACCTATAGGTATAACAGGAAAATTCGACTTTTATTTCATAATTTATGTAGGCATAGTATTGAGCATTGCAATTAGAATCTGAGCTCAAGATAAAAAGGAGATACTATGTATACTGTTATTTTTGGTCGTCCTGGCTGCCCATACTGTGTTCGTGCAAAAGAACTCGCTGAGAAATTGAAAAATGAGCGTGAAGATTTTGACTACCGTTATGTTGATATTCAAGCGGAAGGTATTTCTAAAGAAGATTTATCTAAAACTGTCGGTAAACCTGTTGAAACCGTTCCACAAATATTCATTGATGAGCAACACATCGGTGGATGCACAGATTTCGAAGCTTACGCTAAAGAAAATTTGAATTTATACAAGTAGTTAGTCACATCCATTTTACATCCCAACAAGCAAAGTTGTTCACTTATTTATAAGTGTTAACGCTCTGCTTGTTCTTTTTGTGCTATTTAAGCCAAATTTAATAAAAATATTGCACTTTTTTCATCTAAGTAAGAACTTTCTTTTTTAGACGAGGTCTTAATTAATGCCACTGCTTTTCTTTGATGTCCCCATATTGAGGAGCCCGATAGCCAACTGTTTGTTTTCATGCTATCGGGTTTTTTGTTTCTAACGACTGGGTTCGCCTTGCAATGTAATGACCAATCTACGCTTTCCACCATAGTTTCGGTGCTCACATAAATAAATCCCTTGCCACGTTCCCAAATTTAAACGCCCTTTCGTAATCGGAATAGTCAAACTTACACCCAATAAACTGCTTTTTAGGTGCGCGGGCATATCATCGCTGCCTTCATAATCATGCTTATAATAAGGATCATTTTCAGGAACTGCATGATTAAAAAAACTCTCGAAGTCTTCTCTGACAGTGTAATCTGCATTTTCATTGATCGTTAAAGATGCCGATGTATGTTGAATAAAAATATTGGCTAAACCAATCTTAATTAAGCTAAGTTCAGGAAGCTGTTTGAGAATCTCTTCTGTTACTAAATGAAATCCTCTCGCTTTTGCGTTAAGTTGTATCTCTTTTTGCCACCACATCACCTTCTCTCCCTTTTACTTATCTAAATCTGTTACTGCACTCAATAATTATTGAGTAATAGTTAAACCGCAAGTAAATTTGTCGCACAAAGCTTTCAATAATAAGACAAAGGGACTTTACCTGCTCATTAAGACACTTTAATCTTCCTTTTATATCTATTCTGTCTTACTAACTATCTGTCCGAGGTACTAAACTGTGCTGGAACAACTTAACCTTGATCTATTCAACTTGATCAATGCTACTCCAGAAACCGCAAGTGGAACCATTGCTGTAGCAAACGTAATTGCGAAACGCTTAATCCTATTATTTCCACTATTTACTGTTGCTTGTTGGTTTTGGGGCGCCCAGCCAAATATGACTCGCCAACGTACCTTTGCCTGTAAAGCAGCCATTGCCATCGTCATTGGCTTAACAATTTCATGGTTAGTGGGCTATTTTGCACCTCATGACCGCCCATTTGTCATGGGAATTGGCACTAATTTCTCCGAGCATGAAGCCACGCCTTCATTCCCGAGCAACCATGGTACAATTGTCTTTACATTCGCTTTCGCATTCCTGTTCTGGCTAAGGACTTGGGTAGGGCTTGTCATGATGATCCCCGCTATTGTCATTGCTTGGTCGCGTATTTACCTCGGCGTTCACTGGCCTCTAGATATGGCTGGCGCCTTTATACTTGCGATTGTCGCATGTGGTTTAGCTCAAATCCTCTGGTCTGTTGGTGCGTATAAAATTCAATTACCTATCACTCGGCTATATAGTTTTATTTTTGCCTCTCTTATTCGTAAAGGTTGGTTTCAACCATAATAATGTATATTCAAATACTGGCATTAATTAATGCCAGTATTTTTAGCATTATAAAAATTGCGCTAAATCAAAGTTTCTGTTTATTTCCACTCTCATGATTAAAACTTTTTTGAAGTTATCAATGAAATTATTAAAACAATCAGTTAACAAATATCTTGTTACCTATTTTAATTATTTTTTTCGTTGCAAAAAAAGTGGCAAATATAAGCACAAAAAAAACGTAAAATAATTAATATATAGTTATCTTTCCTCTAGTTTTTAAACTAATTAGTCACGCAATGAACCAATCTGAAAAATAAAAATATTTCATTCATTATCAATGGGTTATAATTAAATCTTAACGTTTCATTTGTACTATGATTACAGTAAAGCTCAATATTTATATTGATATGGATGATGTTTTAACCAGCTCAATTTCAATCATTAATATAATAATATTTTTTCAGCAGAATTTAATTCTGTTGAAAACCAAGAAAATTTAAACTTATTTACCTTGTATCTTACTTATAAAAAAAGCAAACCTAACACAAATTTTATTAACAATTTTATAAAATATGATTATCTATCGCAATCTAAGGAGATATTTCTCTTTTGAGATGATGATCACGGCATTTTATTCTGGTAAACTATACATTCACACCCTCAAAATCCACATTTAAAATTTTATGATAAAAATGCAAAACTGATTGAAAATAAATTTAGACCTAATATGAGTTTTATTTTCAATCAGTTTGTTACGCAAAAGAAAACAATGGTTATTGGATAATTGTTCGTACCAAAAGATTAAAGTTCGTAATGCATTTGTCGTTACGCTAAATGATTTTTTTTTGACTTATATTTTCGGAGACTATTATGGATGCAACAAAAGTTGGTTCCATCGACAAAACAGCCTCGCAAACAGTAAATAGTAGTGCTTGGCGCAAAACTGACACAGTATGGATGCTGGGTTTATATGGTACAGCTATCGGTGCTGGGGTATTGTTTTTGCCAATCAATGCAGGTATGAGTGGTTTATTACCTGTTTTACTGATGCTGGTATTAGCCTTCCCAATGACATTTTTTGCTCACCGTGGGTTAACACGCTTCGTTCTGTCTGGTTCAAAACCTGATGGTGATATCACTGAAGTTGTAGAAGAACATTTTGGTCGCACAGCAGGAAACTGGATCACCCTACTCTACTTCTTTGCTATTTACCCTATTCTTCTTGTTTATGGTGTTTCCATCACCAATAACGTCAATAAATTCTTAACCGAATTATTGGGCGTTGGCGCACCACCACGCTGGTTACTTGCCTTGATCCTTGTAGGCGGAGTAATGGCGATTGTGGCATTCGGCGAAAAATACATCGTCAAAGTCATGAGCATGTTAGTGTTTCCATTTATCGCCGTATTGGTTGCATTCTCACTGTATATGATCCCACATTGGTCTGGTGATGTACTGAATACTTTAACTTGGGAAGGAATCACTGAAGCAACAAAAAATACGGGTGGACAAAGCATCTGGGTCACTATTTGGCTGACAATCCCTGTGATGGTATTCGCATTTAACCACTCGCCAATTATTTCTGCTTTCTCCGTTGCAAAACGTGAAGAATACGGTGATGCAGCTGAACAAAAATGTTCACGGATCCTTGCTTCTGCACACATTCTGATGGTGCTGACCGTTATGTTCTTCGTGATAAGCTGTGTATTTACCTTATCTTCAGCAGATCTTGCACAAGCTAAAGCACAAAATATCAGTATTCTTGACTACCTGTCTGGCTATTTTGACCAGCCATTCATTAAGTATGCCGCTGCAATCATTGCTTTTATTGCAATTATTAAATCCTTCCTTGGTCACTATTTAGGTGCTCGCGAAGGTTTCAATGGCCTAGTCGAACGTGCTTACCGTGCAAAAGGTAAAACAATTGATGTTCGCAAGTTAAACCGTGGTACTGCTATCTTCATGTTAGTCACAACTTGGTTAGTGGCAACATTGAATCCAGGTGTGCTGGATATTATTGAAAGCCTCGGTGGCCCAGTTATCGCTATCTTACTGTTCTTGATGCCAATGTATGCAATTAGCAAGGTACCTGCAATGCGTAAATACTCAGGTAAAATCAGTAATGTATTTATCGTAATTATGGGTCTAGTCGCTATCTCTGCGGCAACATATAAGTTATTCTTCTAATTGAAGCCACTAGGTAGCGACCAACAACGGAAGCTACCTAATTTCAATGACTTTCTACAAAAGGAAGCACTGAATATGATTAGTGTATTTGATATCTTCAAAATTGGCATCGGCCCTTCAAGTTCCCATACTGTCGGCCCAATGAAAGCGGGCAAACAGTTTGTTGACGACCTTATCCAGCAAAAATTACTCTCTCGCACAACACGAATTGCAGTTGATGTATATGGTTCGCTCTCTTTAACGGGTAAAGGCCATGCAACGGATATGGCGATTATTATGGGCCTTGCAGGTAACTTACCGGACACCATTGATATTGACGCTATTCCTGCTTTTATGCGTAATGTTGAGCAAACTGAAAGACTCTCCCTTGCACATGGGCAACATGAAGTTGATTTCCCTACTGAAGGGGGGATGAATTTTCATACGACCAATCTCCCTCTCCATGAAAATGGAATGAGTATTACGGCATTTAGTGGTGATGATGTTATTTACACCAAAAATTATTATTCTATCGGTGGTGGTTTTATCGTCGATGAAGAACACTTTGGCCAGTCTGACGAAAGTGTCGTTCAAGTCCCTTACCCATTTAAATATGCGGCTGACCTGCAAAAACACTGTAAAGAAACCGGTTTATCGCTTTCCGCTCTCATGATGCAAAATGAATTAGCGCTGCGTAGTAAAGAAGAAATTCATCAATATCTCTCATCCGTATGGGATGTCATGAAGTCTGGTATTGAACGTGGGGTGACAACCGAAGGTTTACTACCGGGCCCATTACGTGTGCCACGTAGAGCTGCTGCGTTACGTCGTCAACTCGTAACAACCGATAACACCAACATGGACCCAATGGCAGTGATTGATTGGATCAATATGTACGCCCTTGCCGTTAACGAAGAAAATGCAGCGGGTGGTCGTGTTGTGACAGCGCCAACGAATGGAGCTTGCGGTATTATTCCTGCGGTATTAGCTTACTATGATAAATTCATTCGCCCGGTGAATGAAAACTCCTATACCCGTTACTTTTTGGTGTCCGGTGTAATTGGTGCGCTGTATAAGATGAATGCCTCAATTTCCGGTGCTGAAGTAGGCTGCCAAGGGGAAGTCGGTGTAGCTTGTTCGATGGCTGCTGCGGGATTAGCCGAGCTAATGGGGGGCAGCCCTGAGCAAGTGTGTATCGCAGCAGAAATTGCTATGGAACATAACTTAGGCTTAACCTGTGACCCTGTTGGTGGGCAAGTACAGGTCCCTTGTATTGAACGCAACGCTATTGCCTCTGTCAAAGCCGTCAATGCAGCCCGTATGGCACTTCGACGTGTCAGTGACCCACGGGTTTGCCTCGATAAAGTCATTGAAACCATGTATGAAACAGGCAAAGACATCAACGCTAAATATCGTGAAACCTCCCAAGGCGGCTTAGCAATTAAATTGGCTCACTGTGAATAGTCTTGTTTATCAATGAGGTGCTATAAAAATGCCTGCATTAGCAGGCATTTTTGTGTTCACATCATTTTCAATTTAATCATTATTAACCGAAAATAGCACTCCACCAGCCGCTAATCGTTTTCATAATGTAATCCCAAATACGACCGAAGAACCCGGCTTCCTCAACGGCACTTTTTGCGACTAAAGGATGCTGCTCGATAACTTCATCATTAAGAATAAAGTTAATCGTCCCTACCGCTTGGTTCTTAGCTAATGGTGCTTCAAGTGAATCATTAGCTAGTTGAATATCCACTTTTAAGTTTTGTAACTGCCCTTTAGGGATCGTGATAGAAACATCATCGGTAACACCTAAATCAACTTCTGAAGTATCACCAAACCAGACACGCTGCTTTTTCAATGTGGCATCAGCCTTAATTGGCGTGACAGTTTCAAAGAAGCGGAAACCCCATGTGAGTAATTTTTCGCTTTCAGAAAAACGCACGCGGTCACTTGGTGCCCCCAATACGACGGAAATCAAACGCATATCGCCTTCTGTTGCAGAGGCGACTAAATTATGACCAGCACCACTCGTGTGCCCAGTTTTTACGCCATCCACTTTCAGGTTTTGGCTCCATAACAAACGGTTACGATTAGTCTGGCGAATTTTATTAAAGGTAAATTCTTTTTCCTTGTGCAGCGCGTATTCATCAGGCACATCGCGGATCATGGCTTGCGTTAACAATGCCATATCCCGCGCTGTACTGTATTGCCCTTCTGAATCTAGGCCATGAACCGTTTTAAAATGGGTGTTTTTCAAACCAATCTTTTGCACGTATTGGTTCATTAGACTCACAAATGAGTCTTGGCTCCCTGCAACATAATCAGCAAGGGCAATACTGGCATCATTCCCTGACTGGATCACAATCCCTTTATTTAGATCCAATACAGAAACACGGTCTTTTGGCTTTAGAAACATCAAAGAGGAGCCTTTAAGAACAGGGTTACCCGTCGCCCACGCATCTTCCCCTACTGTGACCATGTCTTGTGGCGTGATTTTCCCTGCATTGACGGCCTGGCCAATCACATAACTGGTCATAATTTTTGTTAAACTGGCGGGATCTAAGCGCTCATCAGGATTCCCTGAAGCTAAAATTTTACCGCTATTATAATCCATCAGAACAAACGCTTTTGCATCGACTTGAGGAGCAACCGGTGTCTGCGCCGCATAAGCACTGGTAGTTACGGCAACCAAAAGACTCAACCCAATACCAGCTCGACGGGTTTTTAAAGACAACATTTTCTTACTCATCGGTTATTCCTTCACTTAATTCTACACATTTAAATTACTGTCATTGACTCAACATCACTAAACGAGAACCCATCGCTGTGACAAAATTCGATAACTAGACCTAATATAAGACTTTAATTTCATAGAGGCCACCAGTAACAAATAAACATTTGCCTATAAGTGGATTTAATCTATCTTAACCGTGTCCGATGCCAAAAAAATCAATTTAGGAGACTGCCATGTTAACTGTTTGGGGACGCGTCAACTCTTCCAATGTCAAAAAAGTACTTTGGTGCTTAGAAGAATTAAATATCGCTTACAATCAAAAAGATGTGGGTGGCCCATTTGGTGGGCTAGATACACCTGAATATATAAAAATGAATCCAAACAGCACAATTCCAACTCTACAGGATGATGACTTTGCACTGTGGGAATCGAATGCGATTTTACGTTACCTTACGGAAAAATTTGATCATTCTCACTTATTACTCGCACAAGACATACAAGAACGAGCTGCCGCTGATAAATGGATGGATTGGAGTGGTGCTAATTTATTCGACCACATTAAACAGATGATGAACAAAATTGTTCGTGTCCCAGAAGCGGATAGAGACCCAGAACAAGCTAAAATTATTTATCGCAATATCAATCGGTTACTAACCATTGCTGATAATGCATTAGCTAACCAAGCTTATTTTAGTGGTGATAAATTTGGTATCGCAGACATTGCCATCGCGCCACTATTTTACCCTTGGCATGAAATTGTCACGCAGCGCCCTGAATTTAACAATTTGGAGCGCTGGTACCAACAACTAACCACCCGCCCTGCGTTCCAAAAAATTGTTATGATCCCAATTAAATAATTACAGGGTCATATTCATCAAACTTGGGTTTGGGTACTGGTATTCAAATCCAAGTTCTTGGCAAATTTTATTACCGTTAATAATTTTCCCCACTAACGCATTTTCCTCATCGATAAATTGAGGGGGGACTAAACCAATAGATTGCGCTGCATGAGTATAAAATTCGGCTCGTGTTGGGTGAATTGGCGCGCAGAGGTTATAAATATGCTCCCCTTGCCGCTGCTGGAGCAATAATAAAATGGCATCAATCACATCATCTTGATGTACCATATTGACAGGCTGGTTTGCCCCTTTCACCCCGGTTTTCCCCGCTAAAAAACGCCCTGCATGTCGTTTTTCACCAACTAATCCCGCTAACCGCAGAATATCCACCGATATGTTCGGTAACTGATGCAACCACTGCTCTGTCGCCACCAAGGCTTTAGCGGATCCCGTCACGCCATCCAATGGGCTATTCTCAGTCATTTCGCCATTTTGTTCCCCATAAACTGCCGTAGATGATGTGAAAATAACTTTAGGCACTTGAAATGCTATTGCGCTATTCACCAGAGCTTCAACTGCGGTCACATAGTATCCAGTATTAATTTTAGAGGGTGGAAGCAAAATGACGATAGCATCACTTTGAGTCATCAATTGTGATAAATCATCATCATCGCACTCAAGTTCTGGGGTTAATTTCAATGCATAACACTCTATTCCTACCGCTTGAGCGGCTTCAATACCATCTGCTGTTGTTTTAGTTCCAACCACATGAATGCCTTGAGACAATAAGGCCTGAGCAAGGGGGAGCCCAACCCACCCTAACCCGATGATAGTGACTTTCTTCATATGATAACTCCCCAATCGTTCAACTGACTGAAATTAACCACAGAGTAGCTGAAAACCATAAAACTTCCGAATACAATTTCTGAGGGATTTATCACTATAAAAAGTGAACAACTAATTATTATTGGTTATTTTTAAAAAAAAGGTTGCATTCATAGTGGGAAATCGGATAGGTTGGATAGCAATGAGTATTTAGTTAGCACAATGAATGTTTAGTCATTCACTTAAATAACAGAACGGAAGACATTATGAATCGTATTTCACGCAACCATCATCACCACCATCATCCTGACTAGTCTTTCGGGCGATGTGTGCTGGAAGACGTTCAACGAATCTTCCGGTGGCTGAAATGCGAATTGAGAGAACCCTCGGAAGATAATCTTCCGAGGGTTTTTTTATTCTTGAACAAAGAGTTATTAAACAAAAAATTTTAAAGGGATAAGGGTAAAGTCATGTTGGATAAATCACGTTTACGTATTGCAATACAAAAATCAGGTCGTCTAAGTGAAGAATCAAGAGAATTACTTTCTCGCTGTGGAATCAAAATTAATTTACAACAACAACGTTTGATTGCTTATGCAGAAAATATGCCTATTGATTTACTTCGTGTTCGTGATGACGATATCCCTGGTCTGGTCATGGACGGTGTCGTTGACTTAGGGATCATCGGTGAAAACGTTCTTGAAGAAGAGTTATTAAACCGCCGTGCTCAAGGTGAAAACCCTCAATACAAAACACTACGCCGCCTCGATTTCGGTGGATGCCGCCTATCATTAGCCGCACCATTAGATTTTAACTACACAGGAGCAGAATGCCTAAATGGCTCACGTGTTGCAACTTCCTATCCTCACTTGTTAAAACGCTATTTCGACCAGAAAGGCATTCAATTTAAATCATGTCTGTTAAATGGCTCAGTCGAAGTCGCTCCGCGCGCTGGTCTTTCCGACGCCATCTGTGACCTCGTCTCTACAGGGGCAACTCTTGAAGCAAACGGCCTAAAAGAAGTAGAAGTCATTTACCGCTCTAAAGCCTGTTTAATTCAACGTGATGGCGAAATGTCACCGGAAAAACAACAACTTATTGACCGTATGATGACCCGCATCCAAGGTGTTATCCAAGCGCGCGAATCTAAATACATTATGTTACACGCACCAAGTGAAACACTGGAAGAGATCATTGCCTTGCTGCCGGGCGCTGAACGCCCAACCATTTTACCGCTAGCGGGTGAACAAAGCCGTGTCGCTATGCACATGGTGAGCTCCGAGACGCTGTTCTGGGAAACCATGGAAAAATTAAAAGCGCTAGGTGCAAGCTCGATTCTTGTTCTACCAATCGAAAAAATGATGGAGTAAGCTGCCATGAAAATGGGATTTAACCAACCTGTTCGCTGGTCGGCTTGTAACCAAGAGCAACAAAGTGCTTTACTGATGCGCCCTGCGATTGCAGCCTCTGGCAGCATTAGTACTGCGGTAAGCCAAATTATTGACCAAGTCCGTAACGAGGGTGACACCGCCCTCAAAGCACTGAGCCGTCGTTTCGATAAAGCTGAAATCGAAACGGTGCGTATTCCTGCAAATGCGGTTGACGCAGCAGAGGCTCGTCTTGGTGATGAAATCAAAACTGCAATGAAAACAGCGATTAGCAACATTCGTCGTTTTCACGAGGCTCAAAAGCCCACTCCGATTACAGTGGAAACACAGGCAGGCGTCGTGTGCCAACAAGTCACGCGCCCAATAGATGCAGTCGGTTTGTATATTCCGGGAGGGTCTGCCCCCCTGTTATCAACGGTCATGATGTTGGGAACCCCAGCGAATATCGCAGGCTGTCGCAAAATTATTTTGTGTTCGCCCCCACCTATTGCCGATGAAATTTTGTATGCAGCGAAACTGTGTGGCATCAGCGATATTTTCCAAGTAGGCGGTGCGCAAGCGATTGCTGCAATGGCATTTGGTACCCAAAGTATTCCTGCGGTTGATAAAATTTTTGGCCCTGGTAATGCCTATGTCACTGAAGCAAAACGCCAAGTGAGCCAAAGCCATGATGGAGCCGCCATTGATATGCCGGCAGGGCCTTCTGAAGTGTTAGTGATCGCAGATAGCGGAGCAAACCCCGCGTTTACGGCCTCTGATTTACTCTCTCAAGCAGAACATGGTCCTGATTCGCAAGTCATTTTATTAACTGACGATGAAAACTTTGCCCAACGCGTGATCGAAGAAACAGAAAAACAATTAGCCCAACTTTCACGTGCAGAAATTGCGAGAGAAGCCCTGAGCGCCAGCCGTGTCATCATCGCTGATTCCATCTCTCAATGCGTTGAAATTAGCAACCGTTATGGCCCTGAGCACTTAATACTGCAAACACGCAATGCAGATGATTTAGTAGATGCAATTACTAGCGCGGGCTCGGTGTTTGTTGGCGACTGGTCGCCAGAGTCGGCTGGCGACTATGCATCAGGCACCAACCACGTATTGCCTACTTATGGATATACCGCAACCTATTCAAGCCTTGGGCTCGCGGATTTTATGAAGCGAATGACAGTCCAAAAACTGTCAAAACAAGGTTTATTAGGCTTAGCCGACACCATCGAAACGTTAGCTCAAGCAGAGCAACTCACGGCTCACAAAAATGCCGTTACTTTACGCGTTAACGAACTAAAAAAACAAAATCAGGAGTAAGTCATGAGCCAACTATTTAATGCCGCCAGTCTTGCACGTGAAAATGTTAAAACCATGACGCCTTATATGTCTGCACGACGTTTAGGGGGAAATGGGGACGTTTGGCTCAATGCCAATGAATATCCGCTTGCACCTGATTACCAATTCAGTGAACGTAACCTTAACCGTTACCCTGAATGCCAACCGGTTGCAGTGATCAATAACTACGCGGCTTACGCTAAAGTTAAACCCGAGCAAGTACTCGTTTGCCGTGGAGCCGATGAGTCCATCGAGTTGTTAATCCGCGCATTTTGTGAACCAGGCAAAGATGCGGTGATGTTTTGCCCGCCAACCTATGGCATGTATAGCGTCAGTGCAGAAACCTTTGGCGTTGAACAAAAGAAAATCATGGCGTTGCCAGACTGGGCATTAAACGTTAATGCGATCCGTGAAAATCTATCCAATACCAAACTGATTTATATTTGCAGCCCAAATAACCCAACAGGCAATATCATCGACAATAAAGATTTACGCGAAGTGCTAGATATGGCTGCGGGCCGTGCATTAGTCGTTGTCGATGAAGCTTATATTGAATTCTGCCCAGAATACAGTGTGGCAAGCTGGTTAGCGCAATATCCTAACCTCGTTATTTTAAGAACCTTATCCAAAGCCTTTGCATTAGCCGGTTTGCGCTGTGGTTTTACCTTAGCGTCCCCTGAAGTAATTGAAGTGCTCTTGAAGGTTATCGCCCCTTACCCTTTATCAACCCCTGTTGCGATGATTGCCGCTCAAGCTCTTGAACCTCAAGGCATTGAGACGATGAAAAACCGCGTAACAACGATAACAGAAGACCGCATTGCACTTTGTGAGGCTTTGCGCGACTTATCGGTGGTTGAACACGTTTATCCAAGTGAAACTAACTATATTTTGGTACGTTTTATCGATGGTAATAAAGTGTTTAAAGCCCTGTGGGACCAAGGCATTATTTTACGTGACCAGAGCAAACAACCCGGTCTCATTAATTGCCTGCGTATTACTGTTGGGACAGAAATAGAAAATACCCGTGTTATTGAAGCTATTGCAGCACTTTGCTAATTAGGAATGACTCATGAGCCAGAAAATTTTATTTATCGACCGTGATGGAACATTAATTACCGAGCCGCCAACCGACTTCCAAGTTGATAGCTTAAGTAAACTCGCCTTTGAAAAGGCGGTCATTCCTAGCTTACTTGCCCTGCAAAAAGCGAATTACCGCTTAGTGATGATAACCAATCAAGATGGCCTAGGCACCGATAGCTTTCCAACTGCAGATTTCGAGCCACCGCATAATTTAATGATGCAGGTATTTGAATCACAAGGCGTTAAATTTGATGAAGTATTAATTTGCCCACATAAGCCTGAAGATAACTGCGCTTGCCGTAAACCTAAACTTCAGTTGGTTGAGCGCTATTTAGATAGCAACGTGCTAGACAGCGAAAATAGCTATGTGATTGGTGACCGTGAAACCGACATTCAACTCGCTAAAAATATGGGTATCAAAGGGTTACGTTATAACCCAACTGAACTTGACTGGGAAACCATCACTGCCCAATTAACAAAACGCAACCGCCATGCACTGGTCAAACGCGTCACAAAAGAGACCAATATCCAAGTCGAAGTGTGGTTAGACCAAGAAGGTGGCAGCAAAATTAGCACTGGCGTGGGCTTCTTTGACCACATGTTAGACCAAATCGCCACTCACGGCGGTTTCCGGTTAAACATTGAGGTCAATGGTGACTTGTTTATCGATGACCACCACACCGTGGAAGACACCGGCCTTGCACTAGGTGAAGCACTGAAAGTGGCACTTGGCGATAAACGCGGTATCGCACGTTTTGGTTTCGTGCTGCCAATGGATGAATGCCAAGCGCGCTGCGCGCTGGATATTTCTGGCCGCCCACACCTTGAATACAAAGCCGAATTTAAATACCAACGCGTCGGTGACTTAAGCACAGAAATGATTGAGCACTTCTTTAGCTCGCTTTCCTATGCAATGGGCTGTACGTTACACCTGAAAACCAAAGGGAAAAACGATCACCACAAAGCAGAAAGCTTGTTTAAAGTGTTCGGCCGCACACTGCGCCAAGCAATTCGTGTTGAAGGGGATACGTTACCTAGTTCGAAAGGGGTTCTGTAATGAACGTTGTCATCCTTGATACCGGCTGCGCAAATTTAGCCTCCGTAACCTATGCGGTGAAACGCCTAGGCTATAACCCTGTAGTGAGTCGCGATACCAACACCATTTTACAAGCCGACAAAGTCTTTTTACCCGGTGTCGGTACGGCTAGCGCAGCCATGGAAAAGCTGACTGAACGTGAATTAGTGCCGTTAATCAAAGCACTGACCCAACCAGTATTAGGCATCTGTTTAGGTATGCAATTACTCGGTTCCTTTAGTGAAGAAGGCCAATCTACGGTGCCATTACTGGGGTTAATTGATAGCCCTGTACAAAAAATGGATGCCAATGGGCTTCCTGTTCCACATAGCGGCTGGAACCAAGTCAAAGCGCTAGCAGGAAACCCACTGTTTCGCGATATCCCAGATAACGCCTATTTCTATTTTGTACACAGTTATTCGATGCCAATTTCCAGTCATACCATTGCGCAAACCCAGTATGGCAACCCGTTTAGCAGCGCGGTGAATTGCGATAACTTCTATGGTGTCCAATTTCACCCAGAACGTTCTGGCACCGCGGGTTCACGCTTGATTCAAAACTTTTTGGAGATGTAATTACCATGATCATTCCTGCATTAGATTTAATTGATGGCACGGTGGTGCGATTGCACCAAGGGGATTACGCCAAGCAAACTGATTATGGCAATGACCCACTCCCACGTTTGCAGCAATATGAAAAAGAAGGGGCAAAATTACTGCACCTCGTGGATTTAACGGGTGCGAAAGACCCGCAAAAACGCCAAATTCCACTGCTCAAAAAATTATTAGCGGGCGTCAGTGTTCCTGTACAAGTTGGTGGTGGCATTCGCACTGAAGAAGATGTTAAAGCCTTACTCGAAGCCGGAGCGACTCGTGTCGTCATTGGTTCAACGGCGGTCACTCAGCCTGATCTGGTCAAAACCTGGTTTGAAACCTATGGTGGTGAAGCCATCGTACTTGCCTTAGATGTACGTATTAATGACAAAGGCATAAAAGAAATCGCCATTAGCGGTTGGCAAGAGAACTCAAATTTAACGTTAGAACAAGCCATTGAAATATATCGCCCTTATGGTTTAAAACATGTTCTTTGTACGGATATTTCCAAAGATGGAACATTGACGGGTTCTAATGTGAATTTATATCAAGAAATTAGCCAAAAATTCCCTGATATTGCTTTTCAAGCATCGGGCGGCATTGGGGATTTAGACGATATCGCGGCTATCCCGCCATCTGGTGCGGCTGGCGTGATTGTGGGTCGTGCATTATTAGAAGGTAAATTCACCGTTGCGGAGGCAATCAAATGTTGGCAAAACGCATAATTCCTTGTTTGGACGTTCGCGACGGTCAAGTGGTTAAAGGTGTCCAATTTCGTAACCACGAAATCATCGGTGATATTGTCCCATTAGCACAACGCTACGCCCAAGAAGGCGCTGACGAACTGGTGTTTTATGATATTACCGCCTCGTCTGATGGCCGAGTGGTAGATAAAAGCTGGGTTGCTAAAGTCGCTGAAGTGATTGATATTCCTTTTTGCGTCGCAGGGGGGATTAAAAGTGTTGATGATGCTGCACAAATTCTCTCTTTTGGCGCTGACAAAATTTCCATCAACTCCCCTGCGTTATCTGACCCAACATTAATCAGCCGCTTAGCTGAACGCTTTGGCGTACAATGTATCGTCGTCGGTATTGACACTTGGTTCGATGAAAGCACAGGCGAATATCTCGTTTACCAATTTACCGGTGATGAAAAACGCACCACACAAACCACATGGAAAACCCTTGATTGGGTAAAAGAAGTCCAACAACGTGGTGCGGGTGAAATTGTGTTAAATATGATGAACCAAGATGGTGTACGCCAAGGGTATGATCTACAACAATTAAAGAAAGTCCGTGAAGTCTGCCAAGTACCCTTAATTGCCTCTGGCGGTGCAGGTGAAAAAGTACATTTCCTTGATGCCTTCTCTGACGCAGGTGTTGATGGCGCGCTTGCCGCTTCTGTATTTCATAAACAAATTATTAATATCGGTGACTTAAAACAATACCTAGCCGAAAATGGAGTTCAAATTAGAGTATGTTAACCACAGAACAATGTAGCCAACTGGCATGGCAAAAAGTCGATAAACTGATGCCTGTTATCGTACAGCACGCGGTTTCAGGTGATGTGCTAATGCTTGGGTATATGAACCCTGAAGCACTAAAAGTCACTTTAGACAGCCGTAAAATCACCTTTTTCTCTCGCACAAAACAACGTTTGTGGACGAAAGGCGAAACCTCCAATAATTTTTTAAATTTAGTGGATATCTACCCTGACTGTGACAGCGATACCCTGCTGGCTCTCGCACTGCCCGATGGCCCTACTTGCCATAACGGCACACAAAGCTGCTTCGCGCCTGCACAAAGTGACTGGGGCTTTTTGTTTGAGTTAGAAACCTTACTCAAAGAGCGTAAAACCGCTTCCCCTGAAAGCTCTTATACCGCACGTTTATATGCGAGCGGTACTAAACGTATTGCGCAAAAAGTGGGTGAAGAAGGGGTTGAAACCGCATTGGCGGCAACCGTTAATGACCGCGCAGAACTGACCAATGAAGCCGCTGATTTGATGTACCATTTAATGGTATTACTGCAAGACCAAGAACTTGATTTAAGCACGATAATCAAGCGGTTAAAAGAGCGCCATCAGTAATCGATAAACTGCCAGCCTCGCTGGCAGTTTATTTTATGGGTGCAAAATAGCCTCGATTTGCGCATCACTCAGTGAAATTCCAAAAAATTTCAGGTAAAAATCGGCAGTCTCTTGTTTTATATCGATATCCGCAAAGCGCTCAGGATAAAGCGTTTGTGCTAACCATAAAAATTGCAATGCTTCTTCTGAGGTTTCACGGCACCACCAAAACATCCCTTTTGGGTTGACATACACCCGTTGATTTTTTACCGCGCTAATGGCTTTCCATTGGGAAGACGTTCGGATGATATTGGCATCTTCTTTATTCATTGCGACAATTACATCGGGATTGGCTGCAATAATCGTTTCCAGTAATACCTCACCTGAGTTATTTTTTTTATCCGAAAACCAAATTTCAGCCACATTTTTGGCTCCCGCTAGATCCATCCAATCTTGATTTAACGAAGGGCGCCCCGAGGTAAATAATGTATTTCCCATACTATGATACACACTGCGTTTTTCTGCTTCTGTTAACCCGACTAAGCGTTCATTTACCAACCTGATATTACGGTCAAAATAACGTTGATATTCAATCGCTTTATTTTGTGCATCTGGTCCTAGTTCTTTTGCTGTGGCTTGCACCCTTTCTTGTAACGATTTTAATGAATTTGCAGGGTACTCCACAACTTTTACCCCTGCACTTTCCAGTATATCCCGTTGAGGGACTTCCATACCTTTCGCCACAAACAATAATTCCGTACGTAATGAAATTATTTGCTCTGGATTTAATTGATTGCTAATACTGATAACTGGAACATTATCAATATTGGGTAACATTTGACGAAATAGTGGAATTTTTTTCGCTATCATTGATGTACCAACGATTTGCTCACCATAACCCAACATCATAATAATGGTGTTCTGTGCAGGCCATGGTGTTGCAATACGCAACTCGGGGTTATCCGTTTTTGCATTTAATAAGCTACTGACGAGTAACCCGGCAAGCAAAATCACGGATTGTAAGAACGTTATTTTTCTCATCTTAATGCCCCTTCTTTACTTCATCATAAAGAAGGGTGCTCCTTACAGTTATTGTTCGGCTATTAAAAATCAAATGTGACAGTTGCGCGAACTTCACGGCCAGAGCCTAAGAATGCGCTATTACCGCCACCTTGGCCGTTATTGCCTGATGGGAAAATAGACGCCCAATAACGTTCGTCTGTGACATTATCGACCGAGAGGCGAATAGTGGTGGGGACTTGGCTAATTTTCGTACTATAGCGAGTTCCTAAGTCTAACGTTGTGTAGCTACCAATCCAACTTGAGTTAGTATCATTTGCTGCTCGTTTACCGGTGTAATGCACATTTGCGCTGTACACCAACTCAGGCATAGCTGGCAGCGCATATTCAACTAGCATATTCGCTTGGACTTTTGGAACTCCAACCACGCGTTTGCCCCGAGTGGTTGGAGAGCCTGTGTCTTTCAATTTAGGGTCTAAAAATGTTATGCCGCTATAAACGTTTAACCCCTGCCACACATGACCTGTGGCGGTTAACTCAAGCCCTCTATTCACTTGCTTGCCTTGCTCACGAAACACACTATCGCTATCCACATAAGCAAATGGCCGCTCTAAATGGAACAGTGCCACACCAAGGTTTAAATCAGCCACATCGGCTTTAACCCCCACTTCATATTGCTTACTACGATATGGGTCTAAAGTTTGCCCTTCATTTTTAACGCCTTGTCCTATCGGAGCCGTATCCCCTTCCTCCAATGAGTCTGCATAACTTACATAAGTCATCAATTGTGGAGTAATTTTGTACATCACGGCAGCATTTGGGCTTAACCCCTTGGCGTTAGTTTGGCTGGTTTTATGGTTCTGTTTGTCAAAATTACGACTTTCTATCCAACTTTGGCTGAGATAAAACATCGCTGACCATTGTGGGTCAAATGTAACGGTATCGCCGATAGTGATACTTTGTTGACTATTTTCCGCAGATTTATAGCGTGAACCGCCCGTGTAAATTTTACCATTTGCAGGTTCTATCAATGACGATGGGTGGTACATATTCGTTGAGCCAAGGTCATAGGCCGTAGCTGCCCCCTTTGCACTATAAATAGACCAAATATAGCCATTCGTCGCGAATGATAAATCGTGTCCGATAGCCCCCGTGTCTACATGCCCATTAAGTGTCGCTGAGTTACTAAGTACACGAAAACGCCCAGAAGCCGGAGAGTCACGGAGTGAACGCTTAATGTCGCCTTTATCGTTGACCACCATACTGGTCACCGTGCGCATCGCTCTATCTGCTTGTTGATATCCGACTGCGGCATTCAATGTCCAATCTTCATTAAAATCATGAAGTAAGCGAGTACTCACTGTATCTGTGGTTAAATCATTCCCCGCGGTGTGCATAGCTAAGTTTTTATCTTGCGGATCCGGTGCTTTTGGTAAATTAATTTTAGGGCCATAGCTGAAGCTCCCCACATACCCTTTTTGTACAAAGTTATAGTGGCTAGCATTGAGCTGTAACTGTGTACCCGGTTGAATGTTCCAATCAAAGGCAACAGAAGCCAACTTACGACGTAGAGTGCTATCCTTTAAATTTCCCGTTCCTTCTTCATCCATTAAGTTTAAACGATAACCAAAGCGCTTATCTGTATCAAAATATCCCCCAAGATCAACATGGCCGCTATAGGCATTGCGACTTTGATAACCTAAAGATAATCGCTGAATATCTTCAGGGCGTTTTGCCGTGAAATTGAATTGACCCGCAGGGCTAGAAGGACCGTACAAAGACCCCGTAAGGCTATTAATAATGTCCACTCTATCCAACATTTCAACCGGAAATGCCGTTGTAGAGACGACATACAAGCCATCTAACCGACTATTCGCTACCACACTTCCTTGCATCCCACGGCTTTGTGGGCGTCCCACATCCATTCCCCCACGTGCTTGCATTTGAGTACTCGGGGCATATTTAAGTAATTCACTGATACTTTTCGCTTGCTGATTATCAATCATTTCACGACTGATTGTTGTTGTTGAATAGGGAGTATCAATCCAATCCAAATCCCCTAACGGGCCTAAATCTATTTGAGAGGTAAAGAAGCCCGCGCCGGCTTGAGCTTCTGTTGTGACATCCCCCGAAGCCGCTGTCACCAACATTTTGTCTTGCTTGGAACTCGTAGGTTGCTCAGAGGATTGTGCTGCAACAAATGATGGGGCGATCCCTGCAATAAGAGGCATTAGAACATATAAATTTATTTTACGTTTCATGTTATCTATTTTCGTTATATAAAACTTTATATTACCGAGAATAAAATGCACCGTAAATGATCAAACTCAATTCTTAACAATATGTATTCTCATTACCCCATTGAAATATTTTTTTATAATCAGTTGAATTTATTAAAAATAAAATAACAGGCAGAATATCCAATAGAAAAAAGCAGCATTAAGATAACAATACAGATAAAAACAGCATCTGATATGCAATTTAAAAAATTTCCCAACAGTATGATTTTAGATTCATTTCTTTTTACGGTTGTATCTCTCAATGAACTTGATATCATTCCCTGCTATTGATGTGGTTTTAAAGGGAAAAAACGGTGTCTGAAAATTCTATTTTTTTGCAGCTCACACAATTACTTGATAAAAATAATGCCAAATATCGGGTGATGGAGCATCCCACTGCAGGTAAATCAGAAGAAGTGGCGAAAATACGTGGTACGCAACTTGGTCAAGGTGCTAAAGGTTTAGTCTGTCATGTAAAAGGAAATGGGATCCGCCAACACGTACTGGCAATTTTACCTGCCGATAAACAAGCTGACTTAAATAAGGTTGCCACCGCGATTGGCGGGACTCGCGCATCCCTAGCAAGCCCAAAGGAAGTTGATGAGCTCACTCAGTGTGTATTCGGGGCAATCCCCCCTTTTAGTTTTCACCCCAATTTAAAATTAATTGCGGACCCACTACTTTTTGAACGCTTTGAAGAGCTCGCCTTTAATGCAGGTACATTAGAGCGCTCTATTATTTTAAATACAGAAGATTATCAAAGAATAGCTGCACCGACTTTAGTTGAGTTTATTCGCACAGAAGATAATTAGTCCTTTATACAAAATGGGGACTCCACCGGATCCCCCTCCATCAATTATTTATATTTACCACAGAACGCTTTCTCTGGTGATGCATTCGCCGTCAATATGCATTACACCAAGTAATCATTGGCTTGTTTAGTAATAATTTATTTTAACCTCACAAATTCAAATGAAATTAGTTTCCTCACTCATAGTGTGTCTTCCAATACTTCGCGTATCATTTAGGAGTAACTATTAAATAATTCATCTTTTTTTTAAAGATATTTTATTTTACCATCAACTATAAGTCCTACCCGCTTCTACTAAATCAAAACAGATAAGATCATATTTATGCCAAATAAAAACTTAAGCCCGACCTCATCTTTATTATTTATTAATAGCTTAAATAACTACTCACATTCAATTAAAGAAAACCATTCATTTATAGACACCAAAAATGAATTTAATTCCGTTATTGATTATTTTCATTTAATATCAGAAATAAACAAATCGTTTGACAATCTCTCCTTTTTACAAAATGAAAAAAGCAAACATTATTTCAACAATAACCGACACACGAGTGATGTAACGGGGGAGTTAAAAGGAAATGTATTTTTCGCTCAAGCTAATATTATCCCATCTAAACTCCATATAGATGGAGATAGCAAGCCTAAATTAGTTAAAGAGCGAAAAACATTAATTATGTTTAAACCTCATGCACATATCCCTGAATTCAATGAGATTCAATTAAATATTTATGATAAGAATGATGAGCTAATAATAAACAAGCTACTATCCCCTCCATCTAAACTCCCAAAAATAGCCAATAACAGCCTAAAAGAAACTAATTTATCGCCTCATGATTTTAAATCGCCAGTAAAATTCGACCTTATCATTAGGTCTAACAGTGAATTAATCGAAATATCCCAAAATCAAAACCACTTACATGAAACAATATTAAATAATGATAGAATAAACTTAAAGCTTAATCATGTAGAAAAACCGTTTATTCTACATAATAGCATCAACTATAGCGGTAAAACGGTAACCCTACACAACACTAATAATAATGAAATTGAAGTTAACTATGGTAATAACACCGTCACTCTACCATCAAAATCAGCGACTCGATTTATATGCGATGAAAATGGGTATTGGCTAACAAAAGATGACGTTAAAAAGATAAAGTATTACAGCCCGCCTAAAAAAGCACATCCAGACACGCTTCCAGTTATCGATTATGAAATTGGTAATCTACCAGATATAGATGGAGAAAAAATAGATACCGAGTTCTTTGAAGATATACTAGAAAAAAATGGCACCATAAAAATAACTAAAATGGATTATGATAGAGTCAAAAAACTCACACTCATGCAGAACAAAAAATTCGCCTCTAAAAAAATTATATTTACATCAGAATCCGAAGAGCCCACCTTTATCCAAACTAAAAATAAAGTTTACGAACTAAAAAAAGACGGTTTATTACTATTCCATTGTAATTCTAATGGAATATGGAAAAATATTTTAGTTCCTGATAACAAATCAAAAATTAACGATTCACATCCGAGTAAATTCGATATTACTGTAGATAATAATAAAGCGATTATCGAAATTTCCAAAAAGCAAAAGCACTTCAATCAATTAATAAAAAACAATAATTCGATAAAAATATCTACAAGTGATGGTAATTGGAGTCGTGACTTCACTCTTGATAAAAATGATGCATTTCATAATAAAAAAATACTATTTAGTTCGAATGCATCATATAGTAGCCAAATTCATTATGGAAAAAATACCTTGAAGCTACAAACGGGTGAAAGTATCCTTTTTACCTATGATTTAGATAAAAAATGGGTTCCTATTAATCAAAATAATAAAGAAAATTTTATTAACAACTTCGAATATATCGAGAATACATGGTCTACGACAATCCCAAAAGAATATATCCATCCTGAGATAAAACTTGAATTTATTTATCAAGGTCAGAAAAGCATGTTATCTCATATTGATGTAGGTGCACCAAATGAGTTACTCATTAATACTTTTGATATTGGATTGCTGACACCACCAAGAGACACGCTTCTTTTTCTAGATAAATTTGAACTAAATCGTCAGTATTATCAAACGATCCCAGTCAAAAAACTCATCGTTTCTCGCTACGAACCCATCCATTTATTAAAAGTGGTTATGCCTGATGGTCGAGTTTTTACAGACAAAGCCCCCGATGAAGGAGGCGGCCATAGTGGTAGCATGAGAGAGTGGATCACGAAAGACTTTTACGCTAACGGCGTTAATATGGCAAATTATGGTGTCAATAGTTCGGCTCCTGATGCTGATTCTTTTGTTCCAACCTCCCAAATAACTGCCTATAACTCTGTCGGGATGTATAAAAATGGTAGAGTCGTCCACGGCTGGTCTGGTGGTGGAGGTAAAGCAACCTTAAATAGGACAGATAGTAACGAACTTAGTCATGAATTCGGCCATAATTTTGGCTTAAGTGATTACTATGGAGGAGATGAAGGCGGCTCCCATGCTACTGCCAATAAAAGAAATTCAACCTGGCTGTGGGATTCAGATAATAACTATTTTATTCCAAATACATATCAAGATGGTACATTAAATCATGATGCAATGAGTGGAGGTGAAGCTTATGATACTCGTTACAACGCTTATACGGCTTATACGCCCAGCTCTTTCATTGCAATTCAAAATAGATTGGAAAATAGCTATGTATTTAGTCCTGAATCAAAAACAGGATATAAAAAATGGGATCCAGAAATAAAGGAAATGGTAGATGCATACTTAGACCTTTCCCCATTTAATGCCATCGAGTTTACTGCAATAAATGGTTCAGATATTACAATTGACGACCTAAGCTCACTATTAGAAAAAAATAATAACGTTACTATTTATAATGGAAATGGTTATCACGCCCCAAGAATTAACGTTCCATTAGCAAATGAAAATAACAAAAATGCCGTTTTAAGAATAGAGTCAGGCGCAGATTTCGATAGTGAGCTTCATATTAACAACCAGATTGAACCAATCAAAAAAAATGATTTAATTTGCTATATTTCAGATGGTTACAATTGGAAGAGAAAAGATAATAATGAAACAATCCTCTATAAAGTTCCCTATAAACAAGGAGTACCTATTGTGACTTTAATGGGGTTCTATGACCCTAAAGATGTAATCGATAGCTATATCTACCCTTCTTTATATGGTTCTTATGGCATGGTTTATAGTCATGATAAAAAAATAGATACTCAAATGCCATATTTAGAGGTTATTTTTGAAGATGGAACAATAAGCCACTACCAACTTAATAACTTCCGTTCAAATGAAGAGATGATGAATAAGTTTCATATTAATATTGAACGAAGTTTGAATCCTATAAAAGCTAATCTTTATATTGATAATAAAATTGTTCATTCTAGAGAAATTGAAATCAAAAAGAATAAGCTCCTAACAACGATTAATGGTGATATTGCATAATTTCATCTAAGTTATCACTAATTACCTAAATTAATTAGTGATAACTATATACTACATAACGAAAAATAAAATCTTCAAACGGCCTACTCTATATTGATTTAACAAGAAATAAACTCTTTTTTCTTGCAAGCAATCCAAACAAACAGCCTACCAACATAACTAATGCCAATGACATTTTTGGCGCGATAGGCAAACCGATTGCACAAAGTCCGAGAGTTGCTCCCCCTGCCATTTGAACAAACCCCACTAAGGCAGATGCGGTGCCTGCTTCATTACCAAACGGTTCTAAAGCATAGCTTGTCGCCGTTCCCATCATAAAAGCTAGCCCTGTACAAGCACAAGCGACAGGTAACATATAAACAAGCCAATGACTTTGTATTTCTATCGGCAATACGATAAAACCTAGCAATAATCCTAAGCAGCCAAGTGCCATCATTAAACTACCCACTAATAAACAGGTTGGTCGCCCTATTTTATGAACAAAGTAATTAGCGATATAACTGGCAAACATGATCCAAAAACCATTAACACCAAATACTATAGAAAACTCAAGCGGGGTTAATTCGGCATCCCCCATCAGCACAGTTGGTGCAAGTGACACATATGTTAATGCCATACCCATCGTGCCTGCGTTCACTAAAGCAAAAATAATAAATTGATGATTTCCCAAAATTCGCCAATAGGTTTTCAGCGGAATAACTTTGGCTTTAGGTAAATTAACTGGACGTGTCTCCGGTAACAAAAACACAATTAGCGCTAATATGACCAATGCATACAAAGCAAGAAACCAAAACGGTGCCCGCCAGCCCCATGCTTCTGCCAGCAGACCTCCTAGTAGTGGCGCTAACGCGGGAACAATATTTAATGTCCCATTTAAGAAACCAAAGGCTCGAGCCGCTTCTGTGCCATTCATTCGGTCACGAACACAACTAAATGCCACCACCGAAGTACAACAAACGGCAACCCCTTGTAATAAACGCGAGGCAATAAATATTGTGGGTGTTGTTGCCACAATAGCAACACCTGAACCAATGATGTACAACACGATGCCCAAAATCGCGATAGGTTTTCGACCATATCTATCAACTAATGGGCCCGAAATTAACTGCCCTAACCCCAAAACTAAAATAAACAAGGCAATCGTAGACTGAATCACTGACTCACTACTTCCCAAATCCCTCGCAATATCAGGTATTGTTGGCAAATATAAATCAATCCCTAATGGACCAAGTAATACTAATAAAAGTAATAAGATAAGAAAATTACGCATAAACCATGCCTAGACTCAATAAATGTAGTTCAGAAAACATGCGATATAATCAATGATTATAAATCAAAAATTACCACAAAATTAATAAGTTACTTATAATTATAAATTAAACATTTTACTGCTCTTCAAAGTCAAAAAAGGCGCTAAACCTAGCGCCTTTTGTGTTATCAAAAATAAATGATAACGAATTTTATTCCATCCACTCAGTATGGAAAACACCGTCTTTATCGGTACGCTTATAAGTGTGAGCACCAAAGTAGTCACGCTGCGCTTGGATTAAGTTTGCAGGCAATACTGCTGAACGGTAGCTATCATAATAAGAAATAGCGGCGGAGAATGTTGGTGTTGGGATACCATTTTGTACGCCATAGCAAACAACATCACGCAGTGCTTGCTGGTATTCGTCAGCGATTTGCTTGAAATATGGAGCTAACAGCAAGTTGGCAATTTTCGCATCTTGGTTATAGGCGTCCGTAATTTTTTGCAGGAACTGCGCACGAATAATACAACCAGCACGGAAGATTTTTGCGATTTCACCGTAGTTTAAATCCCAATTATACTCTTCTGATGCCGCTTTTAGTTGTTGGAAGCCTTGTGCATAAGACACAATTTTACCTAAATACAGCGCACGGCGAACTTTTTCAATAAAGTCTTTTTTATCACCTTCAACCGCTTTTAGGACTGGACCTGTTAATACCTTAGATGCCGCAACACGTTGATCTTTTAAGAAAGAAATATAACGCGCAAAGACAGACTCAGTAATTAAAGTCAGAGGGATGCCTAAATCCAGCGCACTTTGGCTAGTCCATTTACCAGTACCTTTATTAGCGGCTTCATCGAGGATCACATCAACGAGATATTTACCCTCTTCATCTTTTTTCTTGAAGATATCAGCTGTGATTTCAATTAAGTAGCTGCTCAGTTCACCTTTGTTCCACTCAGCAAAGATACCTGCTAATTCTTCGTTACTGAGGTTCAGTGAACCTTTTAATAATGAATAGGCTTCTGCAATTAACTGCATGTCACCATATTCGATACCATTGTGAACCATTTTCACATAGTGGCCCGCACCATCTGCACCAATATAGGTCACGCAAGGTTCGCCTTCGGCTTGTGCTGCGATTTCTTTTAAGATTGGCGCAACTAATTCATAAGCTTCTTTTTGGCCACCAGGCATAATTGAAGGACCTTTAAGTGCACCTTCTTCACCACCTGAAACACCAGTACCGATGAAATTAAAGCCTTGCTCGGATAATTCACGATTACGACGGATAGTATCAGTGAATAAGGTATTACCACCGTCAATTAAGATATCCCCTTTGTCCAGATGAGGAGTCAGCGAGGCAATGGTTTTGTCCGTTGCTTCACCCGCTTTTACCATCAACAAGATGCGGCGAGGTTTTTCCAGAGAGTCAACAAACTCTTCAATCGTATAGTTGGGAACTAATTTTTTCCCTGGATTTTCGGCAATCACTTCGTCTGTTTTATCTTTAGAACGATTAAAGATAGACACTGAGTAACCACGGCTTTCAATATTGAGCGCAAGGTTACGCCCCATGACTGCCATTCCGACAACACCAATCTGCTGCTTTGACATGAACAACTCCTGTCTGATTAGGACTAAGTCAGCCTCGACCGTGCTGACATTCTGTTAACGGGATCACATATTAACCTAGGATTGTGTTGCATGGTAGTTATTGATGCAATCGATGACGTATACAGGGCCATTTTTGTCAAGAATTGTCCAATTAACGTGATTTTTTATTGATATTTCGTTCAACAAACCGCATTATTCACTCGTCGGTATAAGCCGTCATATCAGAAGGTAAAACAAACTGTATGGAATGGATCGCAGATCCTTCGATTTGGGCGGGCCTCGCTACCCTAATCGTTCTAGAAATCGTTCTTGGTATTGATAACCTCGTCTTCATCGCCATTCTGGCCGATAAGCTCCCGCCAAAGCTGCGTGATAGAGCCCGTGTAACTGGACTTTTATTAGCCCTGATTATGCGTGTTGCGCTTCTATTTAGCCTGTCATGGCTCATTACCCTCACGAAACCGATATTAACTCTCTTTGATCACGCCTTTAGTGCTCGAGACTTAATCATGTTAGTGGGTGGTCTATTCCTCTTGTTTAAAGCCACAATGGAGCTAAACGAGCGGTTGGAGGGGAAAGACGAACATGCCAATACCCAAAGAAAGACATCGAATTTCTGGGCTGTTGTTGCACAAATTATTGTTCTTGATGCCGTATTCTCATTGGACTCAGTGATCACCGCTGTCGGTATGGTTGACCATATCGGTGTAATGATTGCTGCTGTAACCATTGCGATGGTATTAATGATTTGGGCAAGTAAGCCGCTAACAAGCTTTGTTAACCAGCACCCAACCATTGTCATACTGTGTTTAAGCTTCTTATTAATGATTGGTTTCAGCTTAGTTGCCGAAGGTTTTGGTTATGCCATTCCTAAAGGTTATCTATATGCTGCAATTGGCTTCTCTATCATGATTGAAGTCCTAAACCAATTTGCCCAATTTAACCGTCGTAAGTTCCTAACAGGCTCTCGCCCATTACGTGAGCGTACGGCAGAAGCTGTATTACGTATTCTTAGCGGTAATAGTGAGCGTGGGGAATTAGACCCCCATACTTCTGACCTTATCGCTGATAATCAGTCGGTTTTTGATCCCCAAGAACGTTTGATGATTGCTCGCGTACTTGGCATGGCTCAGCGCAACGTTGAAAGCATCATGACTTCACGCCATGATGTGGACTATCTCGACATTAGTAAATCTTCTGCAGATTTACTGCAATTAATGGAGAAGAACCCACACTCACGTTTAGTTGTCATTGATGAAACTATCAGCGATGAACCTGTCGGTGTTGTACATGTGATGGATTTGGTTAAACAGCAATTAAAAGGCCAGCCATTAAACTTGCGTGCGTTGATTACCCAGCCGTTGATCTTCCCTGAAGGGTTATCACTGTTAAAGGCGCTTGAGCAATTCCGTAAAGCCCATACTCACTTTGCTTTTGTGGTGGATGAGTTTGGCTCTATCGAAGGTATTGTCACATTGACCGACGTAATGGAAACCATCGCAGGTAACTTGCCAGTGGGTGATGAAGAAAATGACTCACGCCATGACATTCAAAAACTGGATGATGGCACCTGGATAGCCAACGGATTTATGCCACTTGAAGACCTTATCATGTTTATACCGATGGAATTGGATGATAAGCGTGAGTACGAAACGATTGCTGGTCTTTTAATGGAACACTTACAACGCGTTCCAGAAGTGGGGGAGCAGATCACCATCAATGGTTGTATCTTCCAACCATTAGAAGTAAATAGCCACCGCGTCAATAAAGTATTAATCACGCCACCAGCCCCTGAAGGGGATGGTTATGAGTATGAAGATGACTAATTAGTTTTATTTCTTTACTACAATACCGGCCTATAGAGCCGGTATTTTTTTGTCTAAAAACCGCAAATATTATCCTTTTACCCGTTAACAATAAAAACAGTAGCGTTTTATTAAAGAAAATAACATTGAAACACTGAATAATTCATAGCATTAAATACACCCAAACTTTAATAAAGGTAATATCATGCCAAAACCAATTCAGAATTCAAACATAACACAGACAATGACTCAGCATGTGAGTAAAAATACAAGTAAGTCATCGAAAGGTATAAGTGGACGCGCTAACAACGTTAGTAACAATAATCAAGAATGTCCTGTGACTACATCAGAAAAAACCGTTCATAAAAAAGACATTACAAAACTGAATAATAACGTTACAGCTAGATTAAGTAAGATTAAATCAAAACTGGACGCAATTCTAAGCGACAAAATATCTGCTCCTTTCCAAAATAATGTAATCAATGAATTAAAGGTAGAACTAAAGGCGCTAACGACATCAGTCAATAACTATCAAAATAAGTTAAATAGCTCTTCATACGCACATAATAGTTCAAAGCAGAAAACAATCACTACGCTAGAAACTAAATTATCAACAGTGACTGAAAAGATGAGTAAGGCAGAAAGAAACAATCAGTTTAATATTATTAGAGATAAGCAAGTTCTTCTTGATAATACACAAAAAGCATCTGACTTAAGTCAGGGGAAAAAAACTCCATCCAAATTTGATGACCAGTAAATAAACACGACAAAGTAAGCCACCTATGTTAGGTGGCTACATGATGACATGAACCAAAGATACATCGATCATTACAATACGTTCAATAGATCATTCAGACCTTTATTTTCTTCTTTCTTTAAGAAATTACCAATGGCTTCTTTAGCTTGTGTCCGCAACTCATCACGCAGTAATTTTTCCACATCTAATTGGTACTTTAAATTATTCCAACCACCATAAATACGCAGTGGAATAGTCATTGCTTGCAATTGCTGGACTAAACGTGAATCCCCACCCCAGCCATTAGCAATATTCACCCCTAAATTGACATTAATGGTTTCATTAGGAATATTTATCCGACCTTGCCCGCTAATATTAACTAAAGCTGAGGTTGCATTCATGGAGGAAATATTCAAATTACCTTTATTCAATTTACCGGCCACAGTGAATAAATCAACTTCCGTGAAATTTCCCGAATTGACTGGTGCATTAATCTTGCTGGTTACTCTGGAAACGGATTGCTGAATTAATAGCGGAATATTCAGTCCCTGTAATTTTGCATTTCTTAACTCAAAATTAACAGGCCCTTGCCACTGTTTTTTCACTGCATTGTCATCATAACCCACACCTGATAACGCCGCATTTAACGAAATAACCCCACTCAATTTTTGTGGCATATTGAAGGCATTTAATAACGGTGTTAGGTCGATATTTTTTAAATCTGGTTTTGCTGAAACATAGGCAGGCGTTGAGCTGTAATTAAATGTCACGGGTAATGAAAATTCACCACCAAAGGCTTTACCTTGCAATTTTGAAACAGTTAAACGCGGGGTTTGGTTCTGCGCTTCAAAAATGACGTCATTTACTGTCATTCCACGATAAATCAAATGATTTACCCCTAAGCGAATATTCGCGGTAAAAGCCTTTAACCCTGATAAGTCATACTGTTGAGGATTAGAGCCTGAAATAACAGGTTTAACGCCTACACGGTTATTATTCGTTTCTGTTTCTGAACCAACATTTACCGAAGTCGTGCCTAATAAGTTATCTAAATCCAGTTTATCTGCGGCTAGTTCAATCACAATTTGCGGTGTATCGGTTAATTGGATACTGACATCCCCTGATAAAGCGCTTTGATTGGCCGTTATTGCCAGCTTGCTTAAACTCGCACTTTCCACCTTCCCTTTGGTGTATAGAAAATCACTGGTTATTTGCCCTTCAATACCACTTTCTGGCAAATCGACACCACTCAGTTTATAGTCAAACTGTGTTAACTCTCCGCTAATCTTTTGATTAATATCTGATAAATCGATATCCGCACGTAAATTAAACGCAAACTCTTGCTGGTTTTTATTTAGATTTCCACTGAATTTAACAGCGACCTGATTTTTATCACTTTTCTTCAGTGATAAATCAATGTTCCGCAGGTTAAATTCATCTTTAGATGTTTGCCAAATAACTAAACTATTAGAAATATTAATTTTTTCTATATCTAATAACCAGCTATTTTTTTCTTGTGAAGCCGTTGATGCCGGTGCTCCGCCAGGTGCTACAGGAGCGTTATGGTGAGTTTGGATTTCGCTATCTGGCGTTTTGCGGATAACAGCGCCATCGATAACAATTTGCTCAACAGAAAGCTTATGGGAAATGAGTGGCCATAACTCAACATCTAAACGCATATTATCGGCACTTAGAATAGGCTTAGCGGCATTCGGTGCGGTAAGGGAAATAGGCCCAGTAATAATGCTTAAAGTTGGCCATACATGCCAACGCATATCACCGTTGAATTCAAGTTGATAACCACTTTTGTTCTCTACTTGTTCAACAATATAATGACGAAAATCGTTCGGGTTCACTAGCATTACAAGTGTTGTTAGCCCGGCTACAATCACCACAAGTAAAATAATCAGTGTCGTCAAAAAACGTTTCATCCTTCCCTCTCTTAAATTCCGCTTGCGCTCGCCACAAAATGAACTCAAACCTATCCTTGAAAATGGGCGGAAATTACCTGTTTAATATCCATTAAACGTAACAATTTCCGCAAAGTTCAGCGATTATCAGTCTTCGCTGATACGGCTACCAACAGCACCTTGTTGGTTTTTATATTTAGCATCTTGTCGACTATTATAAGGTCGATCCGCACTGCCGGATAACGGCTCAAAGCTTAATGCGCCAATCACCATACCAGGACGCAACGCTAACGGCAATTTACCTGAATTGTAGAATTCTAGCACGATTTGCCCATGCCAACCGGGATCAATTCGGTGTGCAGTGACATGCACCATCAAACCTAACCTCGCTAATGAAGAGCGCCCATCTAACCAGCCTACAAGGTTATCAGGGAGCGTAACAGACTCTAGCGTCACTGCAAGTGCTAATTCCCCTGGATGCAGGAAAAACGGCTCATCTTCATCAAGAACAATTTCATCACTCATGACGCGATCTAATGCGGCATTAACTTCATCTTTAGGGCCACTCAGGTCAATAAATGCGGCCGTGTGTCCTCGAAAAACGCGGAATTGATTCCCCAAACGAACATCTGCAGTTGCACCATTGATTCGTTCAACTGGTGGGCGTGGACTAATCACTAACTTACCATCATCCATCCATTGAATAATATCGCGGTCACAAAGACGCATGGTTGTTTCCCCCTTCATTATTTTAATTTCTGCGCGGTTTAATCTTGACAGAATTCGCCAATTTTCGCTTTCAAGATATCAATCGCAACACGGTTTTTCCCACCGCGAGGTACAATGATATCGGCATATTGCTTTGATGGCTCAATAAACTGCAAAAACATTGGGCGAACCGTTTTATTATATTGGTCAATAACGGAATCAAGCGTTCTGCCCCTTTCATTAACATCACGTTTAATACGGCGCATCAAACAAATATCGAGCGGTGTATCAACAAAAATAGAAAAATCCATTTCACCACGTAAACGTTTATCTGTTAATAATAAAATACCTTCAATGATAATGACTTTTTTTGGTTTAAACGTGATGGTTTTTTGTTTGCGTGTATGAGCGACATAGTCGTATTGTGGAATTTCTACTGCTTTGCCACTTTTCAGTGATTTGAGATGTTCATAAAGCAAACTGTGGTCCATCGAGTTAGGATGGTCATAATTTACCTTAAGGCGTTCTTCCATTGGGATATCGGTTTGGTCTTTGTAATAACAATCTTCTGGAATAACACCGATATTATGATCACCGACCTGTTCCCTTAACTCACGGTATAACGTGCTTGCAATTAAGCTTTTGCCAGATGCAGAGGCTCCCGATATACCTACAATGGTACAGTGATGCGCTATGTCAGTCATAAAATGATAACCTGGTTGAATATTAGAAATGAAAATACACAACAGTAAAATGTCATGTTGGCGGAATTATAGGGGGTAATGGCGTGTTGTTCCAGCATACCTCAACAAAGTTCGCTAAAAAAACACCCATTTGAGAGGAAATGCCGTAAATCGAAGCGGACAAAATGTCATTTATACTCTAAAACTGTTTTTTTCCTTCTAATACTGCAATGCGATTTTCAATCGAGGGATGAGTTGAAAACACAGAATCCCCTTTATTAAAAATATAAGCGGCTTTTCGGTAAGCTTGTCCAGTCGTGCTGTCATCATATTCATGGGTTTCATGGTTACCTGAGATTTTTTTCAACGCACTTATCATGGCTTGGTTATCTGAGGTCAAATCCACCGCTGCAGCATCCGCCATATATTCACGGGTACGAGATAAATAAAAATAGAGGATTTGAGTTATCCACGGTAAAACAAAATTCAGAACTAATAGGATCATTTGCGCTTTGTTCGCCGCATTATTGCGACTGCGCCCTGCCGTACGAATAAAAATCTGACTAAATAAATTAGTCACAGTTAAAATTACGTTGGCCAGAATGCCAACATACAAGGTTAATTTCGAATCACCATGAATAATATGGCCAACTTCATGAGCAAGAACGGCTTGAACCTCTTGCCGATTAAGTGTCTGTAATAAGCCTCTTGTCACCCCCACAAGGGCATTACGATTATTCCACCCTGCGGCGAAAGCATTCGGTTCATCCGTTTCTAAAATATATAAACGGGGAATGTAGCCTAAACTGGCACTTAAACTTAATTCTTCAATAATATTGAAAAGTTGCTTTTCTTGGGGGCTGCTCGCACTTTCTTGGGTAATTTCTCTAGCATTCATCCCTGCTAACATCATTTTATGGCCTCTAAAATGAATATAAATTAGCCCAAGGAAAGTTAAGCCTAAAACAATCAATGTGGCGATAGGTAATTCATGAAATGTCACAAACATCATTGCATTATCGACTAAATCCAATTGTTCATTTGGATGCGTTGCAACATCAGCCAGTAAGCCAATAATTAGCATTAAAAAAATATAGCTCGCCACCACCAAACGTGTGCGAATATTATTTTTACGAATGACGTTTCTAAAATCCATAATGTGACCTGTTATCTACCGCTCATAAATCATCGGAACACCATAAGGCATTCCGATGATTTATCACTTCAAAGGCTAAGCGATTTTTAATCGAAATTAATACGACGTGATTCCTCAGTCTTAATGGTTTCTTCATCAAGACGCCAATATTCCTTTGAAATTTTTAAGCTAGGAATCATGCCAACAATTAGCGCTGCGGGCATAGAAGCAATATACGCATTATAAGTTTCTAATGAACGGTTATAACCACGTTTAGCAAATGACAATTTATTTTCTGAAGAAACGATTTCTTCTTGTAAATTTGCCATAATGGCATCTGATTTTAGCTCAGGATAAGCTTCAACTGCGACATTAATTGCCCCACTTGTCACCATTTTTGAAAGCGCATCTTCGGCTTCACGGGCTTTATCCCCTGTCGCATTTTGTGCTTGTGTTCGTAGCTCAGTAATTTTACTGAACACTTCGGTTTCATGGCTTAAATATTTTTTAACTGTTGCTAATAAGCTATCAAATACTTTCCCGCGACGATCTAATTGAACTGAAATCTCTGTTTCACTCGAAATAACAGCTTCTCGCAATGCAACGATACGGTTATAAAAATAAATAACGATCAGCACCACGACAACAATAAAAATTAAAAATTTCATAGTCACCTTTTCGGGTTACCCGTAGAAAGAAAACTGATTAAATAAAAGATGTGGCTATTCTACGCGAACATGACTCAATAAAGAAATGTTCCGCGAACAATTAAGAAAAATAGAAGGTTAAAGTCAACGTGTTTAGTAAAGAAAAGTATCAATAATAAATAAGGCTATCTAGTAGTAAAACTAAATAGCCTTTTTGCTTTATAACGGATTAAACTGCAATCGGTTAAACTGCACGGAAAGAAATTTCTGTTGGGATCTTGTCCCCTTCCCAATACATCAAGGCTGAAATACCTGAAGCAATTTCACGGTAGATATCTGCAAATTCACCTTCTGGATCACGCATGACAGTAGGCTGGCCACGGTCAAGGTCTTCACGTAAAGAGATATGCAGAGGCACCTGCCCCAATAATTTAGTATGGTATTTTTCGGCTAATTTCTCAGCACCACCGGTACCGAAAATTGGCTCAACATGGCCACAATTACTGCAAATATGCGCGCTCATGTTTTCAACAACCCCCAATACTGGGACATTGACCTTCTTAAACATCACGATACCTTTCATGGCATCAACCAAGGCGATATCTTGTGGTGTTGTCACCACCACCGCCCCTGTTACAGGGATGTTTTGGGAAAGTGTTAATTGGATGTCACCTGTTCCTGGTGGCATATCGATAACTAAGTAATCCAAATCAGGCCATAACGTGTCCTGTAGCATTTGCATTAATGCTTTACTTGCCATTGGGCCACGCCAAACCATGGCGTTGTCATCCGTTACTAAGTAACCGATGGAGTTTGTTGCTAAGCCATAGGCCATAATTGGCGCCATGTGCTGACCATCTGGGGAAGTTGGGCGTTCTAATGTTGTGCCTAACATGTTTGGAATTGATGGGCCGTAAATATCCGCATCCAAGATACCGACTTTTGCCCCTTCTTGTGCCAGTGCGAGCGCTAAGTTTACAGAAGTACTGGATTTACCAACACCACCTTTACCCGAACTGACGGCTAAGATATTACGAACACCATTAATACCCGGCAAATCATTTGCACGTTTTAATGTGGTGATATCGTGGCGTAGTTTCCATTCAACAGCGTGAGCCCCTGTTTGTTGCTTTAATTCAGCGGTTTTTTCACTAATTAAAGTTTGAAACGGCCCTTTCCAAACGAATGGCATAACTAATTCGACATGCAGCACGTTGTCCAACATTGCACAATGATGTAACGCTTTGATAGAAACCAAATTACGTTGCAGTGTTGGGTGTGTAAATGAAGCCAAAACTTTGGAGACTTGTTCAGTCAGCAGTTCTGGTTTGTTCTGCTCGGGGGATTTATCGTTCATCCCGGCTCCTTTATTTATATTTTTGAACTATGTATATCCTAGAATAAGTTACAGAAAATTGGGCGGATATACTTTGACTGAGATTAATCATAACAGAGAACAGGGAGAAAGTTATTATATCGAGATAGGAAAAGCCACGAAGAGGTAAAAATTCTTTTTCAAACAAATTTCCAATTAATATTTTATACCCCTAGCAGCGATGGTTTTGATCGGTTAACATCAAAGACCCTTTTCAAATAATGGAAGTAAGAAAGTTACTATGTCTCAAGTCGCGAATAAATTACTGGTAACCTGTGCGTTACCCTATGCTAACGGTTCAATCCATCTTGGTCATATCCTGGAACACATTCAGGCTGATATTTGGGTCCGTTATCAGCGAATGCGCGGCAAAGAGGTTCACTTTATCTGTGCCGATGATGCGCACGGAACTCCAATCATGCTTAAAGCTCAACAGCTTGGCGTAACGCCAGAAGAGATGATTGCGGCAGTGAACCAAGAGCATCAGAACGATTTTGCTGGTTTCGCCATTAGTTATGATAACTACCACTCCACACACAGTGAAGAAAACAAAGTTTTATCAGAGCTGATTTATGGGAAACTGAAAAATAACGGTTTTATTAAAAACCGCACTATTTCACAGCTTTTCGACCCAGAAAAAGGCATGTTTTTACCGGATCGCTTCGTTAAAGGCACTTGTCCAAAATGTAAAGCCGAAGACCAATACGGTGATAACTGTGAAGTCTGTAGTGCAACCTATAGCCCAACAGAACTGATTAACCCACGTTCAGTGATTTCTGGCGCCACACCTGTCATGCGTGATTCAGAACACTTTTTCTTTGATCTTCCTGCATTTAGCGACATGCTTCAAGCGTGGACTCGCTCAGGCGCGCTACAAGAGCAAGTCGCTAATAAAATGCAAGAATGGTTCGAATCAGGCCTACAACAATGGGATATCACCCGTGATGCACCTTATTTCGGTTTTGAAATTCCAGATGCGCCGGGTAAATATTTCTATGTCTGGTTAGATGCGCCTATCGGTTACATGGGCTCCTTTAAAAACCTGTGTGACAAACGTGGCGACCTTGATTTCGATGAATTCTGGAATAAAGACTCGAAAACAGACCTTTACCACTTTATCGGTAAAGATATCGTGTACTTCCATAGCCTGTTCTGGCCTGCAATGTTAGAAGGTAGCCAGTACCGTAAACCAACAAACCTATTTGTGCATGGTTATGTCACCGTTAACGGTGCAAAAATGTCTAAATCTCGCGGAACATTCATCACCGCGCGTTCATATTTAGATCATTTAGATGCCGACTGCTTGCGCTATTACTACGCAGCAAAACTGTCTTCGCGTATTGATGACATCGATTTCAATTTGGAAGATTTCGTCCAGCGCGTCAACAGCGACATCGTCAATAAAGTGGTTAACTTGGCATCACGTAATGCGGGCTTTATTGCTAAACGCTTCGATGGCAAATTATCGGCAAATCTGGCTGAGCCTGAGCTATACCAACAATTTATTGATGCAGCTAAAGTTATCGGTGAGGATTATAACAACCGTGAATATAACAAAGCGATCCGTGAAATCATGGCATTAGCCGATATCGCAAACCGCTATGTTGATGAAAAAGCCCCTTGGGTTGTGGCAAAACAAGAAGGTAAAGATCAAGAACTGCAAGACATTTGCTCGATGGGCATCAACTTGTTCCGTGTTCTGATGACTTACCTGAAGCCGGTTTTACCCGGCCTCACTGAGCGTGCTGAAGCCTTCTTAAATAGTGAACTGTCATGGGATGCGATTAATACCCCATTATTGAACCACAGCGTCGCTCCGTTCAAAGCGCTATTTAACCGCATTGAAATGGCAAAAGTGGATGCGATGGTTGAAGCCTCAAAAGAGAGCATCAAACCCGTACAGCAACTTACAGGGCCACTTGCCGATGACCCAATTCAAGAAACCATCACTTTTGATGATTTTGCGAAAATTGACCTGCGAATTGCATTAATCAAGCAAGCTGATTTTGTTGAAGGTTCAGACAAACTGCTGAAATTACAATTAGATATCGGTGGTGAAACGCGCCAAGTATTTTCTGGTATTCGCTCCGCTTATCCAGACCCTAAAGCATTAGAAGGTCGTTTGACGGTGATGGTTGCCAACCTCGCACCTCGTAAAATGCGTTTTGGTATTTCTGAAGGTATGGTAATGGCTGCTGGCCCTGGCGGTAAAGATATCTTCTTACTCAGCCCTGACAGTGGCGCACAACCCGGTATGCAAGTTAAATAACCCATACTTGCTCTAGTCTGTTATTCATCAAAAGTGGGAAGCTAAATACTTCCCACTTTTTTATTGGCTTTTTATTGTGATCGGTAGCACAATAATAAAGTTAATTGTATGATGAATAGATATTACATTACAGGACCAGTCTCATGTCATTTAAACAGGTACTGATAACGGGATGGCAGTATTTGCGAGCTTTCGCAATACTCTACCTTTGCCTGATTATTGGAAACCTTATCTCAACACTACTTCCATTCTCCATTCCCGGCAGCATTGTCGGCATGTTAATTTTATTCATATTGCTTGCGTTACAAATTATCCCCGCGAAGTGGGCACAACCCGGTTGCAGCATTTTGTTGAAAAACATGACCATCCTGTTTGTTCCTATTGGTGTTGGCATAATGAATTACTATGAATTAATTAGCCAACAAATGGTTCCTATTATCGTTTCCTGTGTGGTTAGTACCTTAATCGTTATGGTCGTTGTCGCCATCAGTTCCAACTATATTCATAAGGAACGCCCTGTCGTTGGGGCTCAACCTGATGACGTTCCTTTACCCCCCGAAGAGCCAATTTCTTCGGTCATTAATAATGATAAAACTAAGGGGAATGAATAATGTTAGAACATATTTGGTGGTCATTGCCGCTGACTATTGTGGTGTTTTATTTGGCTCGTAAGTTGTCGACCACATTTAAGTTACCGATTTTAAACCCACTATTAATTACTATTGCGGTATTGATTGCACTATTGGTCGTCACAAATACTTCTTATGAGCACTATTTTGCAGGTAGCAAAATACTCAATGATTTACTACAACCCGCAGTCGTTGCGCTCGCTTTTCCACTTTACGAACAAATGCACCAAATTCGAGCCCAGTGGAAATCTTTATTAAGTATTTGTTTTGCAGGTAGTTTAGTGGCCATGTTTAGCGGTGCCGCCATCGCGTTATGGTTGGGGGCAACCCCGGATATCGCGGGTTCTATTTTACCTAAATCGGTAACTACCCCTATTGCGATGGCTGTCGCTGATTCTGTTGGCGGGATCCCTGCGATTAGTGCCGCTTGCGTGTTGTTTGTTGGGATCTTAGGCGCCATGTTTGGACATAGCTTATTTGATGTACTGCGTGTACGAACCCACGCCTCAAGAGGGCTCGCGATGGGAACCGCTTCCCACGCCCTAGGCACTGCCCGCTGTGCCGAAGTGAATTACATTGAAGGTGCTTATAGTTCTCTTGCATTAATGACCTGTGGGGTTATCACCTCACTTATTGCCCCGTTTATATTCCCTGTCATTTTACATCTTTTTAGCTAAGCTTAATTCATTAAGCCAATAACCAAATATATGGGTAAGAGGAGTTCAATAGCCTCTTGCTCATACGCACACTGATAAAATATGAGATATATCTCACAACAAAAGAATATGTTTCATGTATTACATTCAAAATAGTGACAATTATCACATATAGTTCTACGTATTATTGAATAGAATAAAAACAATTAAAATAGGGAGAGTAACTCATGCATTCAAGATTTAAGGCCGCTTGGGCCGAGCTTCCAGAAAAGTTACAGTCAGTACTTAGACCTATCATTGATAAATCTGATTTTCAAGGCATGTTAACGGCGGAACAAGTTAAACAGATTAAAGCTGAAACAAGTGTAGACGACGCTGAGTTAGCCTTTGCATTATTACCTTTTGCTGCTGCCTATGCCCTCACTCCTATTTCCCATTTTAACGTGGGTGCAATCGCACGTGGAGCAAGTGGTAACTTGTATTTTGGTGCCAATATGGAATTTAGCCATGTATCAATGGGCCAAGTGATCCATGCAGAACAGTGTGCAGTGACACACTCTTGGATGAAAGGTGAAACGCAGATTACCTCAATTACTGTAAATTACACACCTTGTGGCCACTGCCGCCAATTTATGAATGAATTACGTGAAGGTGGTAAAATTATGGTGAATTTACCAGGCCGCACACCCGCAGTACTACACCACTATTTACCCGACTCATTTGGGCCGTCTGACTTAAACATTACTACTTTACTACTCGACCCTGTTGACCATGGCTATAAAAACCAAAGCCGTGATCGGTTATTAAGTGCCGCAATTGAGGCTGCAAACCAATCCCATGCACCTTATAGCCAATCCCATTCAGGAATTGCGTTACAATTAAAAGATGGCTCACTGTTTACCGGACGCTACGCAGAAAATGCCGCATTTAACCCAAGTTTACCGCCACTACAAGCCGCTTTAATTATGATTAACCTTGCAGGTAAAGATATTCACGCCATCGACCAAGCTAAGTTTGTTGAAAAGCAAGATGCAATTATCAAACATTGGTATGTTACCGAAAATACATTACAGGCACTGGGTTGCCAAAATATTGAATTAGCTTATTTGGATTAATTTTATATTTATTTAAATATAACGGTTATTGCTGGGAGCTTGAATAAATAGCAATAACCGTATAGTTGTTATTAGAACTTTAATCTTGTTCACAAAACCATTTACCTGCAAAGTGGCCATCCATAATAGGACTCACTAGTTTTGATTAATATATGCCCTAGTAAGTGAATTCATTAAACAATTTCTCTGTTTCATTTATCGTCTCTTCTAATGTAATAACTAAAGGGATCTTTCGCATTTTTTCTAGCCAAGCTTGGCTTTGTTGCTGTTTTATCGATGCAGATTGCGCGGCTTCTTCTTTCATGTCTAGCCAAATGCTAGCAAATAACGCTGATTCACCATTAAGTGATTTATTAGAAAAGCTATTTAATAGTTTCCCTATAATTTTATTCTGTTTATCTATAGATAATACTTCAAATACATCTTTAAACAACCAACCTTCATAAGGAATTCCTGAATTTAACATCGCTTCTTTTTTTATTTTAATAAATTCTTGATGTGTAATATCACCAATTGGGATGTTATCACTTTCTTTGCGATTTTTCATAATTCGTCCGTATGCTAATTTGACTTCTTTTTGATACCGACTCCGTTTTTCACTGGTGAATGATTCACCCTGTGCCTTCATATAATTATTTAAAAACTCTTTTTCTAGATAAATAAAAATACTGAAATATTTATCACTTGAATCATTTACCTTTTGAGGGTTATATTTTTCATTAAAAGAGTAACCTTTATTTATGAGAATTAAACATGATAAAATTATAAAAATTAATTTAGGAATAATAGATTTAGAAACCATCATTAGAACTCCTTTTATTCTTATTAAAATTCATTGAATCATTAATCATTTCTTCAAACATAAAGTCTAATTCTTTTTCTATATTTTTAACTAAAGTAATCCGCCTCATTTTTTCCAGCCATTTTTTACTTTTAATTTGCTTGTCTGATAATGGTTTAGCGGCTTCCCTTACCATTGCATACCAGAGCATTATGAATAATTTAGCTTCTTTCTCAGGATCGTTGTTATTCATCACAAAAACAAACTGTTGCCATAGTGTCTCTCGGTTTCTCTCATTAACAACATCCAGAACATCTGCCAAAATCCAAGCATTGTATGGCATTCCCATCTCATTCAAATTCTCGCGATAAAAAACCATTGCCTGTTCATGGCTTAATTTTTTAATAAATGCTTCTTTTGGATACTTTAAAAATTCTAACATTGGGTTATTATCTTTTTCACCCTTAAAAATGACTAATTTTTTTCTATCAAATATTAAATCCTTAGATTCAGAAAAGTATAACATCTGTAGCATAAAGAAAAGACGTGGCGTTTTAACACCTTTTGTTTCACAAAAACTAATTATATTCTTTTTATTATATTTTACATTATTTCCTTGAGGATTTTGGCAAGCACTGAGAAGAAAAACTGAAAGCAAAAATATTAATTTATAATTCATATACATCCTTGTTATTCATAAAGTTAGAAACCAATAATATTAAAAACAATTATGTAAAAAAACATTGCCCACATACAAAAAAACATCAGCAATCACCATTAGATTACTAATAACTGAAATAATTTATTTTATTATAAGCGGACTTTTTAAATATTAATTAAAACTAAAAGATCCTCCAGAAGAATAACCACTATAACTAAATTCAGGTATACTTGGCATTGAGGGTATTGAGTATTTATCATCAAATGAGTCCATTGAATTGTTCATTGATGACATATTGTCTCTTAACTGGCCAATCATATTTTCAAAATGATGGTTATTTCTTATGGTATCTGTAGGGAAGTCTTTAAATCCGGAAGTTCCCGGAAGAACAACACTCGGGCGTTCTAGATAATAATTTGTTGGTGCTTCATTATTTTCAAACTTTGAACTATCCAGCAAATTTGTTGTAAGCGGTGCTAATTGCCTATTCGGCTCGGATTTTAGATAAGTGCTTTCCAATATCGATTTATCTACCATATTATGTGGATACTTAATTGGAGGTGTTGGCTTGTTGTTTATTGATGGCATATTTCCCCTTAAATCATCAATCATACGATCATAATGAGCAACATCTGGTTGATAATTAACTGATGGTGAATCAAATAATCCTGTTTCTGGTAATATATAGTCAGGTCTTTCTAAATAATATTCAGACAATAGATTTTTATGTGTAAATTCCGTTTGGCCACGCCAATCTGTTTGTACTTGAAATGATTCTAAATGTTGTGAAGGATAATCCCAAAATGAAAAACGCTCTGTTCCTCTATCAATTAAAGGGTTTCCTGTATTATAAATAATTGTATTTATTCTATCCATATTATCTTCTTCTATATGAGATATAATATTTTGATAAGATTTCTTGGCTGTAACCACCACGCCATCTACTACATTATCAATATCCAGAACTCGTTTAGTCCAACTATGTATTTTAGGCTGCATATGCGCTGGAGCTTCATATAATGCTCTAAACATTATATCTTTAGTATTTATACTAAATAATGTTTCACTTTCTATATCACCTACAGAATTTAAAGCTCTCTGCCAATAACTTTCTCTTTGTTCTCTAGGTAACACAAAAAATACAGGTTCTAAAGTCCATGCATCAGAAGGAAGATTATAATAAGAAAATACACTACTATGAAATAATTTAGCCTCTATGTGATTTATATCACCATAGATTACATCCTTTCCATCTTCAAATCTATTTTTTAGGGTTTGAACATAAGCTATTGCCATATCATAGCGAATACGCTCAATTATAAACTCATCTTGCTAAAATAGCTTCATCTAAATAATTAAGCGCAAAAGCACCTGAAAGAGAATCACCTTTAACCACACTATTAGCTAATTTAGCATATCGGTCTCCTTTACTTTCCAAATATTCATACATCAACTTTGGTTCTTTGGTTACGTATAAAATTTTAATTGCATTAGAAACATCACTACGAGTTAACTTTAAATCACCCTTTCTAATTTCTTGAGTTCTCATATTATCTCCTAATTTTTAACATGGTCGAGTAAAAAAATGCGTATTTTTTCCCTCATTATATTGCTATTAGATAATTCTTTAGCATCAAAATAAAATTTAACCTTAGTTCCTATTTCTGGAATCAAAAAATATTGAAAACACTTATGATACTTCTCATCAATTGGTAACCATTCACACTCAATTAAAAAAATCACTTCATTATTAATTTCCTTCCAATAATATCCTTTTTTATTAAAATACATATCATCTTTATGACCAATACTTCTTCGTATTGTTACAGTCACTTCAGTAAAATAAAGATCCAACTCTTCATCATAATATAACTCCCCCTTTCTTTTGAGGTACCCCATATCTAAATACACGTGTTTTCTATAACTCAAATATTTTTCAGGGTTTCCTTTTAATGGTTCAGCATAAACTTCTATAATTTTAACATCATTACTTACCTCATTAGATGGTTTCAAATCAGACCAAGACATTCGCATTGGCAGCACTCTAAAATTAGCCTCACACCCTTTTTTATTTTCAATAAACCTTGGGTCAAAATAGCTATACCCTTCATATTCAGCAAATGGAAAAACATACTCGCCAGGAACTTCTATAATATTCTTATTAAACTGCCCACAGACAAAACCGGGGCGATTATCAGTGAAACTATTTATGGAAATCATTAAAACAAGACAATTAACTGTAAATTTAATTAGATAATTAATTATCATTTCAAATTTCATACTTGCACCTGTTTAAATAAATCAATATATTTTAAATTATAAAAATATCCTCACTAGGTATACTTGAAACATTTTCTTCGCCCATGGAATTTGCAAATTTACTTTCTAATAAAATAACATTTAAACTTGCGATATCATTATAATTAATTGAAAAACTAGCCATACCTTTACTCATAATATTCATCCTTAATAAAACCGAAGACAAAAACCTTAACTTCATTCATTATATCCCTCCATTGATTATACTTATCAAAACCAAATTTAATCTCTGCAAGTATACCTTTTTCTAATATTGAAAAACTCATATTACAACTTGAATATTTATTTTCCAATGGTAGCCATAAGCATTCTAAGATAGCAATAACTTCATTTTCTTTTTCGAACCAAAAAAAAGATCTTTTCTTTTGAGTTCTTTTTCCACTATATAGTTTTTCAGATACATTATATTCATCAAAATAGTCAACATATTGAAGTTCGGAATCATCGTCATATAATATATGACTTCTCTTTCCTAAATATGATGCATTTAAATAATTACTCATTTTTTGTGTCAATGAGTAATCTTTCTTTCCAATTGGCCTCAATATAATTTTTATTGTTTTTTCTTCCATTCCAAAATGGAGATTTTTTTTTAAAATCAACACTTGTCATATAAGGCCAATGCGTTATTAATGTTAATTCTCTAAAATTAGCATCACATCCTTCTTTATTTTCAATAAACCTTGGATCAAAATAGCTATACCCTTCATATTCAGCAAATGAAAAAGCATACTTTTCAGGAACTTCTATAACCGTGCCATTAAACTGCCCACAGACAAAACCTGGACGATTATCAGCGTAACTATTTATTGCGCTTAATAGCATAAGACAATTAACTGTAAATTTAATTATATAACTAATTATTAGTTCAAATCTCATACTTACACCTATTAAAATAAACTAACCATACATAAGCTCTGGATTTTTACTAACTATTAAAATTCGGGCAACATTAGATAAATCTATTGATATTAATTCTAAGTCTCCCTGCCTACGATCACGACCATTCATATTTTTAGTTCCTAATTTTTAATATATTCAGATAAAAATAGTCTGACCTTGTCTTGAATAGCGTCCCAATTAACAAGATTTGAAAATTCAAATGCAACACTATATTTAAGACCAAATTCAGGCATTAATGATAATAATTTACAACGCCGATAACTATCATCTAACTGTCTCCATGAACACTCCATTAAAACATTGACTTCACCATTATCTTCATCCCAATAGTAACCATACTTTATTATATTGACATCCACTTTATTACCATTAATATGTTTAAACTCAATAGAAACCTCATTAAAATAAAGTTCTAATTCCTCATCATAATATAGTTCACCCTTTCTTTTAAGCCTTCCCATATTTAGGTATATATTTTTTTTATGACTGAAATATTTTTCAGGGTCACTATTTAATGGCTCAACATAGACTTCTATCATTTTAACATCATGACTGACTTCACTAAATGGTTTTAAGTCTGGCCATGACATCCTCATTGGCAGAATTCTAAAATTAGCATCACATCCTTCTTTATTTTCAACAAACCTTGGGTCAAAATAGCTATACCCTTCATATTCAGCAAATGGAAAAACATACTTACTAGGAACTTCGATAATATTCCGATTAAACTGCCCACAAACAAAACCGGGGCGGTTCTCGCCATTAACAATGCAGGAAAATAATAATAACGGTAGAATTAAACAAAAATATAATTTCATAATAATTGACACCTTGATACTTATATAACATTTAATTATAAAAACCATTTAAATGAAAACTATGATTTAGCAGAAGCCAATATTTTACTCATACGTTCATACCATTTATTAATAATAACTTTTTGTTTCTTAGTCGCCTTCTTTTCCTTTTCTAATATCACTTTCATCAAACTGTATATTACCGATAATTCATGGCCACGGTCTCCAGAAGCTGCCATAATTTTTTGCCAATAAAATTCTTTTTCTTTTTCATCTAATACAGAAAATACCACACCTAAAACCCAAGCTTCTTCGGGTATTTTATTACGTAACATGACCAGATAGTGTATTTCATCTGCTTCTTTATAAGTCATATCATGAGAGACTTTTTCACCTGTACTCTGTTTCTTCGCTTTTCGCTTCAATACTTGAAGCATTTCTAATGCATGGTCATAATTTATTTTGTCTATCAATGTTTTATTAATTTTTTTGTTTTTTTCTTTCATCACCAAATAAAAATAATCTGTTATAACTCGACCAAAAATTGATGAACCATATTTGTTTTCATAGAAATAGCTGTCAATATTCCTTAGTGTTTCGATTGGGTTATAGTCTGCTCTTGAATGATTCATTCCTCCTAGAAATGCCATAATAATTAATATATAAATACGCTTATTTCTTAACACCCCATTAATTAAATTCATAAAACTCCTTAGTGAAAAATGAAATATAAAATAAAATTTAACTTATATAAATTTAAAACTTGCAGCAATATATGATATTTAAAAATATAATTTAACTTTCATTGAATCCGTTTTTTCTCTCTGTAACTGACTAAAAATAAGAAAAAACATGAAAAAATTGAACCCGCAGAAAAGCTAAACTAACGTTTGAAAACGTAAAAATAACGATGAGACATTCATTATTTGCCTAAGCGTGATCTACCTACCGTAATGCGTATGCCGTTATCGGCTTTCATTCCCTTCCGCGCATAAACTCCTTATCATATGCACAATATTTTTCAGTAAATTTTTTAACGCTTTTTTATCATTATTTACTGTACATATTTGCTGTTTAGCTTAGGATCTACCCTGACTTTGTTGATTAATCGTTCGAAGAGTGATATTTCATGGAACATGAGTACGAAACAAAACGCCCTCTCTATATACCCTACGCTGGCCCAATTTTGCTTGAATTCCCTTTGCTGAATAAAGGAAGCGCCTTCACCGAAGAAGAGCGTGCAAATTTTAACTTGCATGGTTTACTTCCTGAACAAGTTGAAACCATCGAAGAACAAGTTGAACGTGCCTACCGCCAATTAATTGATTTTAAATCAGATATTGATAAACACATTTATTTGCGAAATATTCAAGATACCAACGAAACCTTATTTTATCGCCTTATAGATGCCCACCTGACAGAAGTAATGCCAATTATCTATACCCCAACCGTGGGTGAAGCTTGTGAGCATTTCTCTGACATTTATCGTCGTGCACGTGGTTTATTTATTTCTTATCCAAACCGTGAATACATCGACGACATGCTACAAAACGCCACCAAACAAAATGTGAAAGTGATTGTTGTTACCGATGGCGAACGTATTTTAGGCCTTGGTGACCAAGGTATCGGCGGTATGGGTATCCCAATTGGGAAACTCTCTCTCTATACCGCTTGTGGGGGTATCAGCCCTGCTTATACTTTGCCTATTGTTATTGATGTAGGAACCAACAACCCACAGCGTCTGAATGACCCTCTATATATGGGATGGCGCCACCCACGTATTACTGGTGATGAATACAACGAATTCCTTGATGAATTTGTTCAAGCAGTAAAACGCCGTTGGCCAAACGTATTACTGCAATTTGAAGACTTCGCCCAGAAAAATGCGATGCCTTTATTAACCCGCTACCGTGATGAGCTTTGCTGTTTTAATGATGATATTCAAGGCACTGCATCCGTTGCATTAGGTAGCTTAATTGCCGCCAGCCATGCTGCAGGCAGTAAGCTAAGCGACCAACGCGTGACTTTCTTGGGTGCCGGTTCCGCAGGTTGCGGTATTGCAGAGCAAATCATCGCCCAGATGAAATCCGAAGGTTTGAGCGACGAAGAAGCGCGTTCACGCATTTATATGGTTGACCGCTTTGGTTTATTAACCGATAAACTGCCTAATTTACTCGATTTCCAAGCTAAGTTAACGCAAAACAGTGAGAATTTAGCCAGCTGGGATGTTAACAGTGACTCAATTTCACTGTTAGATGTCGTACGCAATGCCAAACCAACCATATTGATTGGTGTGTCTGGCCAAGCTGGGTTATTCACAGAAGAAATCATTAAAGAGATGCATAAACACTGTGAACGCCCTATCGTGATGCCATTATCGAACCCAACGTCACGTGTTGAAGCTCGCCCTGAAGATATTATCAATTGGACTGATGGAAAAGCATTGGTCGCAACAGGAAGTCCATTTAGCCCAGTATCTTACAAAGAGCAAGTGTTCCCAATTGCACAATGTAACAACTCCTATATCTTCCCGGGTATCGGTCTTGGTGTGATCGCCTCTGGTGCTAAACGCGTTACTGATGGCATGTTAATGGCCGCCAGCCGCGCTCTCGCCAGCTGTTCACCTCTTGCTAAAAATGGTGAAGGTGCGCTATTGCCTCTGCTATCTGATATCCAAGATGTTTCTCGCATTATTGCTAAACAAGTGGCCAAAGAAGCACAAGTTCAAGGTGTGGCAACCGTCACATCGGATAGCGCTCTTGATGAAGCCATTGAACGTAATTTCTGGAAGCCTGAGTACCGTACTTATAAACGTACTTCGTTTTAATTTGTCATAACGGTATTGATTGAAAGGGGCTCTTTAGAGCTCCTTTTTTGTTTTTTATAGCTCCCGAAAAACGAATGTCTGTTTTCTCAGATAATGATAAATTGCGCTAAACAAATCACTTATTTAAGATAACGGCCATGGCTGATTAATAGGATATTGACATGACTGGCGACCTCAATGCTGCTATTCCACAGAAACCTAAGTTTTCCCTATGGGCAATAGCTCTAACACTTTTTATTGTAGTGCTAAATATTGTTGTTTATTTTTACCAGCTCAATTATGCCGCCCCACTCGATTCCCAAGAGAATAATTTATTGCTATTCGGTGCCAATGTTTACCAACTTTCATTAACGGGGGATTGGTGGCGCTATCCAGTCAGTATGGTATTGCACTCAGGTGGTATGCACCTTGCTTTGAATACGTTGGCTTTGTTTGTTATTGGGATTGAATGCGAACGTACCTATGGAAAATTTAGGATGCTCGCGATATACCTATTTTCAGGTATTGGCGCGGCATTTTTTAGTGCTTATTGGCAATACAGTGAAGCCATTAATGCAGTAGCGAACCGAGCATCAATGAATGCGTGGAATAGTTTATATTTACCTGATAACACGGTATATATTACCGTGGGTATTGGCGCATCTGGCGCTATTATGGGGTTAGCTACCGCTTCTGTAATTGATTTATTAAAAAGAATTAATAACCCGAGTCTCTCTCTTGAAGAACGCAACCAATTAAAACGCCCGCTATATAATATTATTGGGATGATTGCGCTAACTCTCATCAATGGTTTGCAGTCAGGTATTGATAACGCTGCTCATATTGGTGGCGCTGTACTTGGTGCGGTTATTAGCGGTGCTTTTGTGCTTGCGCCACAAGCAACATTTCGGGTAAAACTGCTGTCTAGTGTCTTAATTGTACTTATAGCTGCCACCTTACTGGCCATGACACTCAGCCAGTTTTCTTCCTTACAAGACGAAGACCTAAACTATGAGCGCCAGTTTATTTACCAAGAAATGGCAAAAGAACTTAATCAGCGATAAAAAATACCGTTTTTTGGTAAGAGAGCAGTCCTATTATTGATACCGTCAATAATAGGACGCGTAAATCTAGAAAGTGAATAAATTCATTGTCATCATTACCGCACTGCAGGTGATTAATAACAATGTAATGTATTGAAAGGTGCGTTCAGATAAACGGATCAGTAAATATTTAGCTAATGGCATCACAATCAATGCTCCTGCACACAATATCAGCGCCAGTTTTAAATCTGTATAGCCATCTTGCGCATAAGCTAAAGCAGAGGAACCAGACAACACAGTTGTTACAAAAATCGATGTGCCAATTGCTTGCTTAATATTCAGTTGCATATAGCGCAACAACATTGGGAGAACAACCACCCCACCACCAACTCCAGTTGCACCAAGTACAACACCCGCTAGAACAGCTGGCACAGCCATGGATTTTAGCTGATCTCCTTTTGCCGCTTCTTGTTTGATGATCGAAACAAAAAACATTCGCTGAACAAATAAATAGAGCGAAAATATAATGGCAGCAGCCACTAACAGGTTAATACCCCACTCGACTTGTTTTTCATACCCCGGTAATCCCCCCAGCCATGTCACAAACAGACTTGAGAGAAAGGTGCTCGGCAACATAATCGCTAATACAATGAGTGCACCTTTAAAGGGGATATTGCCTAAGCGAAAATGCATATAAGAAGAAGAAACCTTCATTAGCATCGAAAGGAAATTGGCCGTGGCGACTGCCGCTAGTGCATTTAGCCCAAAAAAATAGGTCAGTATCGGTAATACAATCACACCACCACCGACACCCGTTGTGCTAATAATCAGCCCAATAAGTGCACCTATCGCTAACTCCGTTACAATCATTAACTCTTGCCTTGTATCAGTGCGCGTCGCCCTTTTTGTAATGCTTCATTTGCATCACTATCTGCTAACGTGAGGTATTTAAAAAATAATGTATCGAAAGTAATCATCTGTAACACTTGGGGGGTGATGATGCCTAATTGGGAATGTTGCTCATCATAAAAATAAGGCAAGGCGAAGTCCGCTAACTTTATTGCTTCATCTTGACCAAAACGTGTCAGTGCGACTGTCGAGCAACCTGTTTCTTTTGCAGCACGAAGCATGCTATTGATTTCTTGAGTGTTTCCACGCGCCGTTACTGCAATAGCAAGGTCCTCCGGCCCTAAGTTTGCCGAGTAACTTAGCTGAACATGCAAATCATAACTAAACAGTGCGTGTTTATTAATGCGAACTAATTTATGGAAAATATCGCTGGCGACAATGGCTGAAGACCCGACACCAAACAGCACGATACGTTTGGCCTGAAACATTTTTTGCGCGATGGTATCTACGACAGAGGGCTCAAGTAAATCCAGTGATTTTTCAATAGCCGAAATAAACATTTGCCCTGTTTTGGCGATAATCTGAGAAGTATCATCGTGACGACTCAGATTACCGTATAAACTTTCTGCTTTGTGTTGCTTCTCATCCGACAAATAATCGACTTTAAATTCAGGATAGCCACGGTACCCCATTTGGCGTGAAAAGCGGATAACAGATGCACTACTGACCCCAGCCGCCTGTGCCAATTCCGCTGCATTCATCGCGATAAGACTTTCGCGGTTATCCAGCAAAAATGTGGCAATACGTTGTTCTGTGCCTTTACCGCGTGTCTGCAAGCTTTCCAGTTTTACCGTCAGTGTCGACATGGCTTTTCCTTCTAATTATTTTTCTGGATCAGTGAAGCCTATTATCATACTGGCAATGAACCCGACAATCCATGCACCCGCAACTGCAATTAAGAAATCCAAGATTTGGCCATCACCCACTAATGGAATTAATGATAACCCAGCAGTACCAAAAGGAATGATGATCCCGACATGGAAGAATGCCATTAATGCCCCGCCAGCCGCGCCACCAATACAACCGGCAATGAATGGTTTTCCTAATGGTAATGACACACCGAATAATAACGGTTCGCCGACACCAAAAATACCCACAGGTAACGCACCGACTAAGGTTTTCTTCAAACGTTGGTTTTTGGTTTTTAAATAAACCCAGAAACATGAACCCACTTGCCCCATTCCACCCATAGCTAAAATTGGGAACAAGTAATTCAGGCCAAAGGTTTGTAAAATTTCAGCATGAATTGGGATCAAGCCTTGGTGTAAACCCGTTAATAATAAGAATAAGAAACTGCCGCCTAAAATACCGCCCGTCGCCACGGCGGCACCACCGCTGTTTAACAGCGCAACAGAAACGCCTTGCGCTAAAATTTGGTTTAAGTAATGCCCCGCAGGTTGGAACACCACAATTGCGACCATCGCAGAGACTAAAATGGTCACAAATGGCGTCACGATAAGATCTAGGCTTTCTTTAATGATACTTCTAAACCACACTTCAAATTTAGAAGAGAAAACGACTACCATCAGTACCGCAAAAATCCCCCCACTACCTGGGACTAATTTCGAACCAAATAAGGTGATATCCGCTAAACCTGGCATCGAAAGTAGCCCAGCCATGACCGCACCAATTGAGGTGGAAGCACCAAGCTCTTTCGCGGTATTCACCCCAATCATAATTGAAAGATAAACAAAGACTGCGCTACCAATCAATTTTAATAACTTAAATAACTCAGGGAATTGGTCGACAACACCCGGAGCAACCAAGCGGACGATATTGATTAACCCCATAATCAAACCACAACCAATCAGCGCAGGAATGGTTGGGACAAATATAGCCGCTAACGTATTTAAAGTACGACGAATTGAAAACACTTTTTTCTCTGCCGGTGCTACGCTCTCTGTTGCTGTAGAGGTGCTACCTTGCATTCGTTTGTTCATCACCGAAAAGACTTTCGCTGCCGTGCCCATCCCAACAATCACTTGTTGTTGTTCACCATTGAAAATCACGCCTTTTACGCCTTCAATTTGCTTCAAGGCCTCAGCATCGAATTTGCTATTATCTTTTAAAACTAAACGGATACGCGTCATACAATGCGTTAATGTTGCCACGTTATCAAAGCCGCCCGCATATTTTTCTATTTCTCTGGCGAGTACATCCAGATGTTCTATCTTATTAGCCATATTATTCCCCCGGTGTTGGCTAAGCTATATGCTAGCTTTCCATCACGCTATCCCCATTTATTAACGGTGTGTATCTAACATGCTGTCCAATGTGGTATTTGGATGCTGTTGAACGATGTCCGTCGCTTGCTGTGCGTTGATTTGTAACTCATGCATTAAAATTGCGCGTCGTGGATGATAATCCACTTGTGCCAATAACCCTGCTGCGGTGTGTTCATCAATACCGCAGACCTCACTTACAATCCGTTCTGCGCGGCGCAGTAATTTGATATTACTCGCAACAACATCAACCATTAAATTAGTATGAATACGACCTAATCTCCCCATCACACAAGTACTTAACATGCCTAAAATCATTTTTTGCGCAGTACCGCTTTTCATGCGAGTCGAACCTGATAACACTTCAGGGCCAACATCGGGGGCAATCGCCAATTTAGCTACTTCGCTGACTAGCCCTCGGCCTCGCGTAGTAATCGCCACCGTTAACGCACCGATTTCATTGGCATATTCAATACCTGCTAAGGTAAATGGTGTGCGTCCGCTGGCTGCAATACCCACCACGACATCTTTGGCACAGAGTTGGCGTTTTTTTAGCTCTTCAATCGCTGACTCTACTGAATCCTCAATATTTTCAACCGCGTTTAGCATGGCATCTTGGCCACCCGCAATAATCGATTGCACCATTTCAGGTGAAGTACCAAATGTGGGTGGACATTCTGCACTATCTAATACGGCTAACCTACCGCTAGTACCCGCGCCAATGTAAAACAAACGTCCACCTTGCTTTAAGCACTCAGCAACAGCGTCAACCACTTGAGCAATCGCAGGTAGCACAGCCTGAATGGCACCTGCAACCGTGCTATCAGCTTGGTTAATGACGTTCACCATCGATAGCGTATCCAAACGTGAAAACTGCTGCGTTTCCTGATTGAATTCATTCAGTAGACAGTCACTCAGAGTATTTTCGGCTAGAGACATTCAAACTCCCCCATGAAATTTAATTTCATTAAAAAATACATTAAATGAATTTTTATTTCAATTTAAATCACTGCAATTTTGTACAACTTAATTGCGGGTTATGATCTTTCTCACAATAATAGGTTTGTATTGAAAAATACCGGTGACGAAAGCCACCGGCGATAGCCCTATTTTACGAACTTACAGGTTCCGAAGGCGGATGGGATGTGAAAATCAGGTTTAACGGAATCAGGTTTGATCCAGCTAATCCATTTACGCACTTGCTTAGGTTCACCCGCGCTGAACTCTCCACGCAAAATGGCACACATTAGTGTCTGCTTGTCCGCGTCTTGCCATAAATTGAGTTTGGTAAATTCATCCAAATCAATTTTTCCCGTTAATACATAACCATTTGGCGTTATTTCACCCACGGTTTGTAATGTCTCCCAGTTCCAACTTGGATCAACTTCACGGTAATAATTAGCTTTTGCATCGAAAGTACGCCCTTTCGGGTCCATTTCAGCCGTGTAATAAGGTTTTAATTCAGGGCTAGTCGCAAAAAAGAGTTCGACTCGGTCAGAATCTAACACCGCTTGGTCTTTATCTGGGTTATCACCTAACTGAATATCTTTATCGTCTGCAATAAAGCGGAAATATAATGCGTCATCACTCCATAAAGCGCGAAAATCTGTTTTAGGAGCTGCTTCCTTTTCCCATGGGTAAGTAAAATCGGTTAATACCTCTGCTTTTTCCCAAACTTCCGTACTTTTAGTCGCATCATCGAGTGATTTTAACTGAGCGGTATGATTGATTTGGTACTCTTTCGCCGCCACACCCGCGGTAACAAATACAGCGCTCACGGCTAATAATGTCGTTAGTTTCATACTTTCCTCACCTATCTAATTAAAGATCTGCTATCCACAAAAAACCATCAAAGAAACAATATTTCACTTCAAAATAAAAATATAGAATTAAAATTTCATAATATATAGCTTCATTCCATAAAAACTACCATGATGTGAAGCTACTCACTCTTTGATGAGAACGTGATTTATCTTTTTCATCCAATGTCTGATTAATTTTGATTCAATTATTAGGCTTAATATTAGTCAACTTTGATTAGTGTGTAGACATTGACATGACTTTACGTTACGCGACTTGCGTCACTAATTTAAGTCAAGTAGCCTAGAGACACAGGCCTACTGAGGCTAACAATTTCGGATTATGACTCTTTATTATCAAGGCTAGGACATGAGGAAACGTCTGTTTTTTGGTCTTATTATTCTTGCAGGGATCGCATTTACGACCATAATGTTGCTTGATCGCTGGATAAGCTGGGATACCGCCCCCTATATCTATGAAGATGTAGAAAAATTGCCTGCGCGCGATGTCGGGATGGTACTTGGTACATCCAAATATTATGCCTCTGGAGTTAATAATCTCTATTATACCTATCGCATTAAAGGTGCGGCTGAGGCATACCACAGTGGAAAAGTGAAATATTTGCTCCTCAGTGGTGATAATGGGGCTCATAATTACAATGAGCCAATCAACATGCGCAAAGATTTAATTAAAGAAGGGGTTCCAGCCTCTAAAATTGTGCTCGATTTTGCTGGTTTTAGGACATTAGACTCCGTAGTACGCACGAAAAAAGTGTTTGATACCGATAATTTTACGATTATTACCCAGCGTTTTCATTGTGAACGAGCGGTCTTTATCGCCAAACATAAAGGCATTGATGCACAATGTTTAGCGGTTCCGACACCTTCTGGGATGTATAAAGTGAGAGTACGTGAAGTGTTTGCACGGCTAGGCGCTTTAGCAGATTTATATATCTTAAAACGGGAACCTAAATTTTTAGGTGAACAAGAATCAATCCCAGCCCCGATTAAAATGCCTGCTGGAATTAAAGGCTATCCGGCGGTTTCACCGGATGAAGTCAATAAATTGAAGTAGATATATAGGTAGATGAATACTCATCTACCTATTAACTTCACTGTTAATTTGCGCCAACACCATTCAAGTGGGCCTTGCCTGAAAAATATCAACCAATAATAAGAAAACAATATATTTATTCCCCAAATAATGGGAACCAAGACAATTAATTCAAACCGTGTAAATTGACCAAAATAGCCTAATTGGTAAAACAGTGTGGTGCAAATTAGCGTTTGCAAAATATAATTACTCAGCGCCACCCGCCCCACATATTGCAGTCCATGGATTACCTTGCTATTTGTGATTTTTTCCCAAAAACCATATACCAAAGCGATATATCCTAAAGATTGGAATGGAATAACTAGCTCATTAATAATGTAACCAATGATCGACGTTGAAAAATAACTCCAATTAAATTGGCTTTGCATGTATAGCGAAAATATTTGGACTAATATCGATGGCAAGATAAATATGTAGGCTGTTTTACGATAGTGTTGAGCGCTAAATTGCCCTTGCAACCAACCATTTTTCATTAATAGTGCGCCAATAATCATCAATGCCGCTAATTGCCAGCCATATTGGATAACCAACATTTCAACCATTTTTAGCATCTCTGACGCACGATAAAGCACGCCATCCATTCCCCCCGAGGTATGCATCGCATATTCAAATGCCAGTTGCTCATCCGAGGCTTGCCAAAAACCGGAAGGGTCCACGCTACTCCCCAACATGAGCAAGATAACTAACCCAATCAAATAGATTGATAGTGCTATTTTCAATAAAAAACCATCATCATATTGATTAAGCAAATAGGTTACCAACAAGCCGGTTAATGCATAAGCCAACAGAATATCACCATCCCAAAATCCAACCCCATGGATCACCCCGAATAGGGCTAAAACAGATAAACGGCACCGGTTCCAACGAAGAGAGCGAGACTGTAATAAAGCAAGTGTTGCTCCAAATAGGATTGAAAAAATCGCGAGAACTTTACCTTGAAAAAGGACATTGAAAACACCCCAGAGATAGGCCTCTGAATCGGATGTTGTATTGGTATAATAAGGGTTTAAATACGCTGCTTGTGGTAAAGCAAATGCAAAGATATTCATTAGCAGAATACCTAAAATTGCTATACCACGAACAGCGTCAAGTTGGTCAATGCGGCTTGACGGTGTCGTTGTTGTCATAAATTATAAGTGACGAACTGCACGCAAAAATTCTTGCCGTGTATTTTGGCTTGATTTAAATAACCCACCAAGTGACGTTGTTGTTGTTGCACTTGTCGCGTCGCGAATACCACGTGCTTTAACGCAATAATGCACCGCATCTATACAAACTGCCACATTTGTTGTTCCTAATAATGTTTGCAAAGCAACCAAAATTTGTTGCGTTAAGCGTTCTTGCACTTGTGGGCGCTGTGAGAAAAATTGCACAATGCGATTAATTTTCGATAAACCAATCACTTTGTCTTTTGGAATATAGGCAACCGTAGCCTTTCCATCAATCGTAACAAAATGGTGTTCACAGGTACTTGTGAGCGTAATATCACGCACCGTGACCATTTCATCCACTTTCATTTTATTTTCAATTAAAGTGATTTTTGGAAAGTTTGCGTAATCAAGTCCTGAAAAAATTTCATCAACATACATTTTTGCGATACGACGAGGGGTATCAGCTAAACTGTCATCGGTTAAATCCAAATTTAGCAGCGTCATGATCTCTGTCATGTGCCCTTCAATCAGTTTCTTACGTTCGTCGCCTGACTTTGGCTGGATACGTAAAGGCGTTTCTAAGCCTCTAGCCTCCAGCGCGGCATGAACTAATTCGGCCTCTTTACTCAGAGATGACATGTGATCCTCCACAAATGGTATAACTATTTTTATAAAATGCAGGTGTGCGGTACTCTAAAACAGCAGGTACAGATAATCCAGTACAACATAGATAATTGCCGTGAAATAATTGCATTTAACCCTGCAATTCATTCACCCAATGAATGCTTTCTTTAAACGGTTTTACACCTTATATAACGTGATTTGTAGCACATTTTTTATCAATCCTTTAACCTTGAATGGTGAGAAACCAATAACCCGCCAATAAGTAACACAATAAATAACCTAAGCATTAACCATTCTGTGCATAATTTTGCCTGTAATAATGCCACCTTCTTGGTTAAATCTGACCAAAAGCTATCTGTAATCAATTTCTATTCATTCACCCATTAATGGATTTCTGCCATAATATGCATTACGAACACATTTTAAAGCCTCAAGGCAGATAACAATAATGAGGGTCATTATTTATGGATCAGTGTCATACTAACGATTTGATTTCTCTAGATGTTGCATTGGAAAAATTACTATCTCAAACGAAAACCGTCACAGATACCGAAATCATTCCACTGACCTCCTCTGCACAGCGCATCATTGCGACAGACCTAATTTCCCCTATCAATGTTCCGCCATTTGATAATTCTGCGATGGATGGTTATGGCTTACGTTTTGCCGACTGGGATGGTAAAACACCAATGCCTGTAGCGGGTAAATCTTTTGCGGGCAACCCAATGGAAGGCGAACTCAAAGCAGGTTGCTGCGTGCGTATTATGACAGGCGCACCCATTCCTCAAGGTGTGGACACCGTTGTGATGCAAGAGTCTACAGAGCAAACTGAACAAGGTATTGTATTCACCCAGCCCATTAAACAAGGCAGTAATATTCGTAAAGCAGGAGAAGATATTGCCCAAGGTAGTGCGGTATTCTCTACTGGCACTTTATTAACGACCGCTCAGTTGCCTTTAATTGCTTCACTAGGTATTGCAGATGTCACCGTATATCGTCGCCTTAAAGTTGCCGTTTTTTCAACGGGTGATGAACTGCAAGCGGTTGGCCTTCCTTTAGCAGATGGGCAAATTTATGATACTAACCGCTTTACCGTCCGTCTGATGCTGGAAAAACTTAACTGCGAAGTACTCGATTTAGGTGTGATACCGGACTCGCCAGAAAAACTCAAACAAACCTTTATCGAAGCTAACCAACACGCTGATTTAGTGATCAGTAGTGGTGGCGTTTCCGTGGGTGAAGCCGACTATACCAAACAAATTTTGGATGAATTAGGCACCATTGGTTTTTGGAAGTTAGCTATAAAACCAGGAAAACCCTTTGCATTTGGCAAGCTGAGTGACGCTTGGTTTTGTGGTCTACCGGGGAACCCTGTTTCCGCGGCGCTCACCTTCTACCAATTGGTTCAACCGCTGATTGCTCGCCTTTCAGGGCACAGCCAATGGCGCGCTCCGTTACGCTTTAAGGTTCCAGTTACTACTGCGTTGAAGAAAAGCCCAGGACGTTTAGATTTTCAACGTGGCATTCTAAGTACCAATGAACAAGGGCAGTTGCAAGTCGCCACAACGGGCCACCAAGGCTCACACGTGTTTAGTTCATTTAGTTTAGCTAACTGCTTTATTGTCCTTGAACGAGAGCGTGGGCGTGTTGAAGCCGGTGAAATGGTTGAAGTCGAAATGTTTAACTATTTATTAAAAAGTGAATAATAACTGTGCAAGAGCTTAGCGATCTGGAAATGTTGCGGTATAACCGTCAAATCATCCTCCGTGGGTTTGATTTCGATGGGCAAGAAAAACTTAAAGCTGGTAAAGTGCTGGTTATTGGCCTCGGCGGTTTAGGCTGCGCAGCAACGCAATACCTTGCCGCTGCGGGTGTCGGTCACCTGACATTGGTGGATTTCGACACCGTGTCATTATCTAACTTGCAACGGCAAGTGTTGCATCGTGATGCAACCATTGATATACCAAAAGTTGATTCTGCGAAAACACAGCTTGCTGCCATTAACCCACATATTCAAATTGACACCGTCAATGCACAGCTAGATGATGTGCAACTTGATGAATTAATCGCACATCATGATGTGATCTTAGACTGCACCGATAACGTCGCCATTCGTGAACAGCTCAATCGCTTATGTTTACCACGGAAAAAACCATTGGTTTCAGGTGCAGCCATCCGTATGGAAGGGCAATTATCTGTTTTCACTTATGAAGAAAGCACCCCTTGTTATCACTGTTTAAGCCGTTTATTTGGTGAAAATAACTTAACTTGTGTGGAAGCAGGGGTTATGTCCCCTTTAGTGGGTACCATTGGTACGCTAGAAGCGATGGAAACCATTAAATTATTAGCTAATTATGGGAAAGTTAACTCAGGAAAAGTATTGTTATTTGATGCAATGACCATGGATTTTCGCCAATTTAAACTTAGCAAAGACCCCCATTGTGAAGTCTGTGCTAAAGGCTAACGGCTAAATTTTCGAGCAAGTTGACTTTTTTCATCATTCAGGCGAGGTTTTCTCGCCTTTTACCTATTTTCACCATATCAAAATTAAGAATAATCTGAAAAAATAATTTAATTGTCCTTTCACCTTATACTATCTCTCTTTTGTGGTGCTTGATGGTTTAAATATCACCACTGTTTATTCTTTTGATAAAGTTACTGAGAGTATGAATATGCAATTCCCTCCTTGCCCGAAATGCCAGTCTGAATACACCTATACTGATAACGATATGTATATCTGCCCTGAGTGCGCGCATGAATGGAATGATGCCGAGCCTGTAGCTGATATTGATGAATTGATTGTAAAAGATGCCAATGGCAACCTGCTAGCTGATGGCGATACCATCACCGTGATTAAAGATCTCAAAGTCAAAGGTAGCTCTTCAATGCTAAAAATCGGTACCCGCGTTAAAGGTATCCGTTTGGTCGAGGGCGACCACAATATCGACTGTAAGATTGATGGTTTCGGTCAAATGAAATTGAAATCTGAGTTTGTGAAGAAAAACTAAGTTTACTTCGCCCATTAAAAAGCCCTCAAAATTGAGGGCTTTTTGTTTTTCATCCAAAAACCAGATTTAAAGAACGACACCTTGGCTTGTCAGGTATTCATCATAACTACCTTTGAAATCAATTACTTTATCTTCTTTGATTTCTAAAATACGGCTCGCTAACGAGCTAACAAACTCACGGTCATGGGAAACGAAAATTAACGTTCCTTTGTATAATTCGAGGGCTAAGTTTAATGACTCGATGGATTCCATATCCAAGTGGTTGGTTGGTTCATCCATAATCAAAATGTTTGGCTGTTGCATCATTAACTTGCCAAATAACATACGCCCTTGTTCACCACCGGATAACACTTTAACTTTCTTTTTAATGTCATCTTGAGAAAACAGTAAACGGCCTAAAATACTGCGCACCGCTTGCTCGTCATCCCCTTCATTTTTCCACTGACTCATCCAGTCAAACACGGTTAAATCTGTTTCAAAATCTTCTGCGTGGTCTTGGGCATAGTAACCAATGTTACTGTTTTCTGACCATTTAACCATTCCGCTCGTTGCAGGCTGCTCGCCCACCAACGTTTTTAAGAATGTCGTTTTACCGATACCATTAGCACCAATAACCGCCATTTTTTCGCCAACTTCCAATAATAAATTGACGTTTTTGAATAATGGCCCTTGATCATAACCATTGGTCACTGCTTCTAATTCAAGTGCATTTCGGAACAATTTTTTCTCTTGTTCAAAACGAATGAATGGGTTTTGACGGCTAGACGCTTTCACCTCATCCAATTGAATTTTATCAATTTGACGTGCACGAGAAGTCGCTTGTTTCGACTTAGAGGCATTCGCGCTAAAGCGGCTAACGAAAGACTGTAATTCAGCAATTTGCGCTTTTTTCTTCGCGTTATCCGATAATAGGCGCTCACGCGCTTGGGTTGCCGCAATCATATATTCATCATAGTTACCTGTGAATAAACGCAATTCACCGTAATCTAGGTCAGCCATGTGCGTACATACGGTATTCAAAAAGTGCCTATCATGGGAAATAATGATCATCGTGCAGTTACGATCGTTCAGCACTTGCTCTAACCAACGAATCGTATCGATATCCAAGTTGTTCGTCGGCTCATCGAGTAATAAAATATCTGGGTCAGAAAATAGGGCTTGTGCCAACAGTACACGCAGTTTCCAGCCAGGTGCAACTTCACTCATCGGCCCATAGTGTTGTTCGACAGGAATACCTACACCCAACAATAATTCACCGGCACGAGCTTCCGCGCTATAACCGTCCATTTCACCATAAGCGACCTCGAGATCAGCCACTCGGTAGCCGTCTTCTTCGCTCATTTCAGGTAAGGCGTAGATTCTATCGCGCTCTTGTTTGACGTCCCACAGCTCGCTATGACCCATAATCACGGTATCAAGTACGGTAAATTCTTCAAATGCGAACTGATCTTGGCGAAGTTTACCAATACGCTCATTTGGATCAGTCGTGCTCACATTTCCAGCTGTAGGGGTTAAATCTCCCCCTAAGATCTTCATAAATGTGGATTTACCCGCGCCATTTGCGCCGATCAAACCATAACGGTTGCCTGTGCCAAATTTAACTGAAATGTTTTCAAACAGTGGCTTACTGCCAAACTGCATAGTGATATTGTTCGTTGTTAACACTGCTATGCCTTAAATTAAACGGTGTAAAATAGCCTGCGATGATTAGAGGCCCATGACTGCGGCGTGCAAAACAACCCAAAATAGTGATTTGAGCAGCGAAATACATTCCATGCATGGTCATTAGAGTACGACAGGTATAAATAGCGGCGCATTATGCCATATTACGCCGCTTAGATCTTGTGCTGTTTTCAGCAAATTGATTAACACGGAAGGAAAGGCTGACTAAATGCCAAACTAAAGCGTGATCCCCATAGTACGGCTGATTTCTGTTAGCCCTTCTCGTTCATAAAACTTAATGGCTTTACGATTTTGCGCTAATACCGACAGCTCCAAGTGGCTAAACTGCCTACTCTTCGCCCATGCTTTCATGCCATCGAGTAATTTTTGTCCTGCTTTTTCACCACGGAAATTGGGGTCAACCACTAAGTCAAAAATATAACCAAAATTTCGAGGAACAATGCAGTTATAAGGATCTGAAACTTGTTGTTGCGCGATGCAAAAACCTTTAATCTCACCGTTAAATACAGCAACTAACAAATAAAATTTATCATCGATAATCGCATTTTCAATAAATTCCCCAGCCTGCTCTGCAGGTTGTAAGCGCTCAGGGTCAAGCAGTGCCATTTCCGAAAACAAAATTTGGTAAAGCGATAAAATGGATTCTATATCACTTTTAATAGCTTCCCTTATCAGCATGCATTCCTCTCTGTGATTTTGATATTAACGCTAGTCGTAGGTTTTAATTGGTGGGGCAACATAAGATTCAAAACTTTCTAATAACTCAGCGGAAGAATCATTCACAATCGCCATATGACGATATTTCTCATGTAGGAAACCTTCATCCGCCATTTTATTTGTCATATCTATCAATGGTTGCCAATAATTATTAATATTAAACAACGCACATGGCTTAGTATGTAAACCAATTTGGCTCCAAGTAAAGACTTCTGCGTACTCTTCAAGCGTGCCATAACCGCCAGGTAAAGCGACAAAAGCATCGGCAAGTTCAATCATTTTACTTTTACGCTGATGCATCGTTTCAACTTTATACAGCTCAGTTAAATTCTTATGAGAAATTTCACGTTCTTCTAGCAATGATGGGATCACACCAATCGCCTTACCACCTAATGACAATACGGTATCAGCAACCATTCCCATAATCCCCACACTCGCTCCACCATAGACTAACGTGATATCACGTTTAACCATTTCTTTAGCAAACTCAATGGCTTTTTGTTGATAGACCTTATTTTTTCCCATACTGGAACCACAATACACTGCAATACTTTTAATTTTTTCCATTTGTTCCTCATTTTCCATTTTTATTGTGACTTTTTAGTTAGAGCACTAAATTATACGAGCCTAATAAAGAAGCTCAAGCTTCACTCTTCGCCATAATAAAATGAGACTAATTCATGTTTATAGCACTGCTATTCACCTAAACCAACATGTTGGCAACCAATAGAGCACATTTACCCCCTTATTCTATATAGCTAAACCATAAACAAATATAAAGCCGTGCTGTTTTATGAGATAATCTTTAAGAAATTATTTTTCATCACTGAATAATTATTTTCTAAATATTTATTATCAATTAAGTTACGTTTTCCGAGGTTTACTTATTTATGTCTGCCGACACTAAAAAGAGCGCGTTTCCGCTATTACCTATAGGGTTATTACTGCTTGCTATGACCTCTATTCAAAGCGGAGCTTCTTTAGCTAAAACTTTATTTCCTGTTATCGGCGCTCCCGGTGTTACTGGTTTACGTTTATTGCTTGCTACGATTATATTATTTGTTATTTTTAAACCTTGGCGTTTAAAATTCAGAAGAAGCTCGTTAGTTCCACTGCTAGCCTACGGCTTATCCCTAGGTACGATGAATTATTTATTTTACCTTTCCCTTGAGCGCATTCCATTAGGAATAGCCGTTGCACTAGAGTTCACTGGCCCTTTAGCTGTTGCAATGTTCTCCTCCCGCCGTCCAATTGATTTTTTGTGGATAGCCCTTGTTATCGTTGGGTTACTATTTTTGCTTCCAATTGGCGATAATATTGAGTCCATTGATACACTCGGTGCCATCTATGCTCTCGGAGCTGGTGTCTGTTGGGGATTGTATATTATATTTGGCCAACGAGCGGGAGCCGGCTATGGTGCGGCCACCGTGGCTATCGGTTCATTTATTTCTGCGATGATTTTCTTCCCGATCGGCTTAATGCAAACCGGGGTAGAAGTGATGTTTGATCCCTCAATTTTACCCATTGCACTAGCAGTCGCGATTTTATCAACCGCATTTCCTTATACATTAGAAATGATCGCGCTAACGCGTTTGCCTGCCCGAACTTTTGGTACATTGATGAGCCTTGAACCTTGTATGGGCGCATTTTTAGGAATTGTTTTCCTAAATGAGCACTTAACGATGACTCAATGGTTAGCATTATTATGTATTGTTTGTGCTTCTATTGGTTCCACCTCTACAGCGGTGCCAAAGTCAAAAATCGAAAAAGTGACCTAGCCACGAAATCTATAACAAAGAAGACCGATTAGGTTAATAAATTCGACATGTTGATATTTATTAACCTTTTTTCGTGTAAAGATTTATTCATCAATTTGAAATAATCATTTTTTATTTTTATTTTATTATCTAATTTTGGTTATAGCACTTATTGCTAAAAATAATCAGTATTCAAGATCCACAATAAAACAACAGTTAATAAAATATATCGAATAGACCTATTATACTAATCGTTTATTACATTATGACAAAGCCGTTAGATTGTTTTATATTTATTCACAGATGAGGTTACTAGACAAATTCATATTTAAGAGAGGATGAATCATGAGCACAGCTAAATTATTTAAAGCATCTTCAACTGAACTTTTATATACCCGTAATGATATGGAAGACAGTGTAAAATTGGAAACCATTGGAATTCTTAATGTTATGGTGGTCCATTTTACCGATCTCTCTCTAATGACTAAACAAGCCCACTGGAATATGCGCGGCCGCAATTTTATCGCTGTACATGAAATGTTAGATGGCTTTAGGACTACGTTAGTAGAACACTTAGATGAATTCGCTGAACGTGCTGTTCAATTGGGTGGTGTTGCTATTGGTACAACCCAAGAGGTTAACTGCTTCACATCATTAGAAGCTTACCCAATTAATATTCACAGTGTACAAGACCATTTGAAAGCATTAGCAGACCGTTATGCGGTTGTCGCGAATGATATCCGTAGAGCCATCGATGAAGTAGAAGACGAAGACACTGCAGATATGTTTACTGCGGCTTCCCGCGATATGGATAAATTCCTCTGGTTTTTAGAAGCGAATATTGAGTAATGTCGTAAATAGAGTCAATTATAATTGACCAGTGGCCACTGAAAAGTGGCCATTTTATTTTATGATAATTAACAATAAATCAAACCTTTATTGCAATTAAGTCACTTAAAAATAAAACACGTTAACTTAATGATTATTATTTACTGTTTTTTAGGTATTTCGGGTTGTTCTATCGGAAATACAGGTAATGCATTTAATAGCCTTTTACCATAATTTTTAGTTAGCAAACGTTTATCATAAATAATAATTTCACCATAACACTCATGACTACGTATTAGCCTGCCAGCTTGCTGTATTAAATTAAATGAAGCGCTTGGTAAACTTTGTACTTCAAATGGGTATCTCTTCAACGATTTCAACCAATCCCCTTCGGTGATGATTACCGGGTTTGTTACTGGTGGAAATGCAATTTTATGAATATGGACCTGAGTTAAATATTCCCCTTTTAGGTCTAACCCCTCTGCAAACGATTGTAAACCAATTAAGGCACTAGCTTGCCCTTGGTTAATTCTTTCACAATGAGTTTCAACTAATCGGTAACGAGGTTGATCTCCTTGAACTAAAAGCTGTAAACGTAAATCTTTTACGTGCTCAAGAAAACCTTCCATCGCTCTTTGGCTACTAAATAAAACCAGTACTCCGCGGTGAGTATTTTGAGTGAATTGCTCGCGGAAAAATACCGCCATTTCTGCTAAGTGTTCAGCTTCATTATTAATAGTTGGCTCATATTCCATTTTAGGAATAATAATTTTTCCTTGCTCAACATGGTTAAAAGGAGAAGACAATGTCACAAAGCGGTCATCACTTTTTTCGGATAACCCAGTAAGTTCCATAAAACGTGAATAACTGTTCAACGATCTCAGTGTTGCCGAGGTAATGACAATATGAGGCACGTTACGCCATAACAAATGTTGTAACTGTTCACTTACTCGGATCCCTGCGCAATGCATAAAGAAACGCGATTGGTTTTTCTCATAACGCCGACTTAACCATTTTGACACAGGGGCACCTGAACTTTGCTCTAATGCCGCCAACCGCCAAAGTTTCGACATGTTTTCAAAGTACCCCATTGCCCTACTAGTCACAATAATGGAGCGATGTAAGCGGACAATATCTTGCTTCGCAGTTTGTTCCGTCAAATCATTTAAGATGGCTTCCGCCAGTCCCTGTAATGCATCAGTTTGCTTAAACAAGGCTTGACAGCTCAGTTGCATAGCTTCAGGCAATACTCCAAGCGGAAATAAATATTCAGTTTCTTTTGATGTCTCTGGTAATAATGCATTCGCTAATAATGAAAAATCGCGAAATGTTTCACGCAATTTTTCTGCGTGCTGCTGTAACCGCTCAGGATTAGCTAGCTTTGGTGGCTTCACGGGACGAAATTGCCCCATATATTGCCCAACATGCTGAATAAAGCTATCAAGCTGTGCCGTTAATTGCACTAACGTAATCTCGCCTTCCACTTCAAGGGCATCCCTCGCAACGTCTGGGACATGGTGGCCTTCATCAAGCACTAATAATAAATTTTTTGGGTCCGGCAAAACCGACTCACTCTCCATTGCAGCCATAACCAATGCATGGTTAGCAACCACCACATCGGCATCTTCGATTTCCCGCCTAGCAATAAAAAATGGACACCGCTGATAAAATTGGCAATTACGCCCCAGACAATTCATTTTATCAGTACTAACTTTACGCCATAAACTATCACTAAATGCACGTTTGTGGTGATCCCTTAACCCGTCCCATGCAAAGCTCTGAAAATCATGCCTCAGTTGCTGACAAATTGCCCGCTCTTCACTATTCGCTATTTCTGTTTTATCTTCCACCAATAACATTAAATCAATTTGTTCGCCTTCTGCTGCACAAATAGCTTCTAAATTGCGCGGACAAACATAACGAGCACGCCCAAATGCCCCCGTATATTTTAGATCAGGAATAATTTTGCTTAATAACGGTAAATCTTTACTATAAATTTGGTCTTGTAGCGCCACATTTGCCGTACTGACTACTAAGGTTTTGCCTTCTTCCCTACCAACGGCAATCCCCGGTATTAAATAAGATAGCGTTTTCCCCACCCCTGTAGGGGCCTCTATGACCAAATGGCGACCATCATCATCAGCTAGATTTTTTGCGACTTGCGCGATCATCTCCCGCTGTGGGGCTCGGGAAACAAACCCATCAATTTGTACGGACAACCCTTTATACCACTGAGTTATTTGTTCTTTAGTTTTCTTTGACAGGGACATAAATTGTGCAGGTGACCAAAGTTAAGATGAAAAATAACGAAGCCGACAACAGAACGAAATATGAAAAAGATGCTTTTGCCAACCGCTTCGCAAAACTACTGTATTAATACCCATTATACATAAAAATTGGGAAGCTTTTTGCAAAACGCCCATTATGCAACAGAAAAAATAGCTTTTAACTTGTTTGCAACACTCATCCGGTTATACTTTGAGTTCATATACTATTTGGGTTTTTATCACTAGGCAGGCTATAAAAAATGAAAAAGGTTGTTATCGCACTTTGCGCATTATGTGCTTTTGGTTCTGTAGGCGGTATTGTTTTAGCGGGTATGAACATTTATACACGTTCAACAACTCCCCTTGAACAAGGGCAGCCGCAATCCCCTTCAGCACTGCCAGCACCCAATCAAATTCAGTAATTTTAAAATAATTTATCAACCCAGGATGGAGATAGCTTATGTACAACGATTATTTCGTCACCCCACAATGGTTAAATTCACATCTATTTGATGACAATATCATTGTACTTGATGCTTCTTCTCCCCCACCGACAGCACCTTATGATTGCCGCCAACAATATTTAGCAGAGCATATTCCTAATGCTCAGTTCTTTCATCAAGATGAAATTGCAGACAAAAGCTGTGATTTGCCCCATATGCTGCCAAGTGCTAATGTTTTTAGCCAAGCAGTTAGTGCTATGGGTATTGGCAATGACACCCAAGTTATTATTTATTCGCAAAATAATTTATTTTCATCTCCAAGGGCATGGTGGACATTTACCACTATGGGCTGCAAAAACGTTAAAATTCTAGCTGGTGGCATCGATGCTTGGAAAGCGGCAGGCTTTGATGTTCAGTCTGGGGAAGTCACTCCACCGGCTCCGAAGCAATTCCATGCAACACGTAAAGACGCGAACGCGCTGAATCAAGAACAAGTTCTTGATATTGTTAATCAAGGCAAGGTTCAAATTATTGATGCTCGTGCTGAGCCACGCTTTCTCGCCCAAGCGCCAGAACCTCGTCCGGGATTGCGTATGGGGCATATTCCTGGGAGCAAAAATGTCCCATGGGATCTTCTCGTTGAAAAAGGTGAATTCAAATCACCAGAACAACTTAAAGCTATCTTTACTAAGCAAGGTGTGGATATCCATGCTCCTTCTGTAACGACCTGTGGTTCAGGAATGACCGCTGCGGTGGTATTAATGGCATTAACATTATTAGGTAACCAAAACGTACGTTTGTATGATGGTTCATGGGCCCAATGGGGGCAAGATAACGGCCTGCCAATTGAGTCGTAACCTACCTTTGCCATAAAAATATAAGCCACTTGAGATTCAAGTGGCTTATAGAATAAAGATTTATCAAGTAGAGAAAATAGCTATTTACCAAATAGCCCAGCTAAGAACAGCACGACTATGGCTCCGATAACCGCGACAACAAAGCTCCCAAAGTTGAAACCATCAACTTTTCCTTTACCAAAGAAAGTGCTGATGTAACCACCCACAACAGCACCAACAATTCCCAACACGGTGGTCATAATGAACCCCATGTGGTAAGTACCTGGCATCAGCCATTTAGCTAAAACACCGGCAATTAGACCAAAAATAATCCAAGCAATTACGCCCATCTTACGCCTCCCAGACTAGGTAATTTCACTATATACATCAAAATATTCTCAGACAACAGTATAAGCTTTAAATAAATTAAATCGTTCTTACACCAATTAAGTAAAGACCCTATAAGTTAATTTCGCAAATATAAAATTTGGCTTATTAACATTATTCATAATCAATTGTTCACTATTTCAGTTATCACTTGCGAAATCTGTTGGGCATTTTTTAATGATCTAACCTGAGAAAAGAGTTCATCTGCCTGATGATATTCTTTGCGTAAATAACCTAGCCATTGCTTGATTCGAGCAGCATGGTAATGACCAGTATCTCCTTGTTTTTCAAGTTCTGTATATTTTAATAACAGCCTACCAACTTGCTCCCAAGGCATTTTAGATTCATTACATTTAACCACTCGGCTAAGGTTTGGCGTATTTAATGCGCCACGGCCAATCATCACGGCATCACATCCTGTAATTTCAAGGCAGCGCAGTGCGCTCGCATAGTCCCAAATTTCCCCATTAGCAATCACTGGAATCGATAATTTACGGCGGATCTCTCCAATAGCGGACCAATTAATACATTCTGCTTTATAACCGTCTTCTTTCGTTCTACCGTGAACAGTGAGTTCTGTTGCCCCTGCCTGTTGAACCGCATCTGCAATTTCATAAGCAAATTCAGAGCTATCCCACCCTAAACGGACTTTAACCGAAATAGGTAATTCTTTTGGAACCGCTTCACGCATTGATTTAGCAGCTCGATAAATCAAATCAGGTTGTTTCAATAACGTCGCACCACCACCATGGCCATTGACTGTTTTTGATGGACAACCACAATTTAAATCAACCCCCCAAGAGCCTAATTCGACCGCTCGGTTTGCATTTTCTGCTAACCACTGAGGATGCTGCCCTAACAGCTGTACACGGACTAATGTCCCTGAAGGAGTACGGCTCCCATGTTTTAGCTCAGGGCATAAACGGTAAAATGTTTTTGCGGGTAAAAGGGTATCAACCACACGAACAAACTCTGTTATGCACAGGTCATAGTCATTAACTTCACTTAGTAAACAACGAACTAGAGGATCTAAAACCCCCTCCATAGGAGCTAATAAAACGCGCATAAGTGACTCACAAAAAACGTAATAATTCCTGCTTATCATACCGTTTATTTAATTGATAAGCAGGAAAAATTCTAAGGTAGGAGTGACAAGAGACTAGCTTGAAATGATCTTCAAGTTAGTCTAGTCAATGCTATTAACATTAAAAAGAGCGACAAGATTATGGGAGGTTAACTGTCACTACGTCCTTGTTTGACTTTTTTCTGGGCGTTTTTCCATGGAGAACTTGCCCCTTTCACTGAACTCGACTTTGACGATGGGGCACTGCTACGACGAGGCGCTTTGCCTTGATTCCTATCACCAGCAGAACCGCCTGAACGACGTTCATTCCGTTGTGGTGTTTTTTGAATAGGCTCCGCTTTGATGGATGGGTCGGGCTCATAGCCTTCAATCGCCATCAATGGGATCGTTTTTTTCAATAATTTCTCAATATCCTTGAGTAACTTAGCCTCATCGATACATACTAAGGAAACGGCCATCCCAGTTGATTCTGCACGGCCTGTACGGCCAATACGGTGAACATAATCTTCTGCTACATTAGGTAGCTCAAAATTCACCACATAAGGAAGCTGTTCAATATCAAGACCACGAGCTGCAATATCCGTTGCCACTAAAACACGAATATCTCCAGATTTAAAGTCAGCTAGTGCACGAGTACGTGCCCCTTGGCTCTTGTTGCCATGAATAGCCGCAGCTTTAACGCCATCTTTATTTAAATGCTCAGCAAGACGGTTTGCGCCATGTTTTGTACGTGTAAAGACGAGGACTTGTTGCCAATTTTCACGGCCAATCATAAACGAAAGTAACTCTGCTTTTCGTTTTTTATCAACCAGATGTACATACTGGGTGATTTGCTCAGAGGCTGAGTTTCGCGGAGCAACTTCAATAGTCACTGGGTTATTAAGTAGTTTATTCGCCAGTTGTTTGATTTCGTCAGAAAATGTTGCTGAGAATAATAAGTTTTGGCGCTTTTTGGGTAACTTATTAATCACTCTACGAATATCATGAATGAACCCCATATCTAACATACGGTCAGCTTCATCAAGTACGAAAACTTCGACTTGAGAAAGATCTACCGCATTTTGGTGCGCTAAATCTAATAAGCGCCCCGGAGTTGCAATTAAGATATCAACGCCACCACGTAACTTCATCATCTGTGGATTAATACTTACCCCACCAAAGACGACAAAAGAACGAATACGTAAATGACGGCTATATTCTTTTACATTTTCAGCAACTTGCGCTGCAAGTTCCCTAGTTGGCGTCAAAATTAACGCACGAATAGGCTTGCGATCCTTCCCTGCTCGAGGAGTTGTAATAAGCTTTTGTAAAATTGGCAATGTAAAACCCGCTGTTTTACCCGTACCGGTTTGGGCGCTAGCTAGAAGGTCATTTCCTGCAAGCACAGCTGGAATAGCTTGTTGTTGAATAGGCGTAGGGCTTTCATAGCCTAATTCATTAATGGCAAGCAAGATTTCCTCGTTTAACGCGAGGTCTGAAAATGTAGTCAAATTAATTACTCCGGGCTTCACCGCTTCAAATTGAATGTGGCAGTTATGGGGAAGTGAGTCAGAAGAAAAGCGCAAACTGCCGTGCGACACTGTGTAAAATTCTAACATTATTTGCTGATGATAAATATATTAATTTAGTTTGGTTAATAAATTAATATAAAATCTCATTCGTATAGTATATATACTTACATGATACTATGAGATGTCGTTTTTTACTTTTTATAAACACGAAAAGCCATTAAGAGCTAATTAGATGTTATTTAATTCTGAATTTTTAAAGGAATGGTTATGAATACAAGTTCATCGTCAACATTACGTGGAGAAAATGCGAAAATGCAATTGCTTCTCACTGCTGCTGATGTATATGGAGAACAAGGGCTTGATGGCGCTACCACACGCAAAATCGCACAGGCATCAGGGCAAAACATTGCCGCAATTTCTTATTACTTTGGCTCAAAAGAAGGACTTTACTTAGCTGTAGCTCAGCTTATAACAAAAACAATCCGGGACGATTTCTATGATGTTTTTCAAGAAATTGACAACTTTCTAAATCAACCTTTATCAGTTCAAGTCACTGATGATGCACTTGATTTACTCCAAAAAACAGTCATTGCCTATAATCACTTTCAGTTGGAAAAGAAAAATTTAAGTTTTTCTCGCATCTTAGCCCGCGAACAACTCAACCCAACCGAAGCCTACACCATCATCCACGAGCAGGCTTTAGGCCCAATACATTCGCGTCTAAACCGTTTGATTGCCATTTACATTGGTGCGGATCCCAACCATTTAACAACACTGATTCACACACACGCGATCCTTGGCGAAACACTTTCATTTCGTATTGCTCGGGAAACATTATTACGTCAAACCGGCTGGAAACATATTAATGAAAATGAATTTAAAATTATTAATCAAGTTCTTATTGAACATACAAATATATTATTAGCGGGCTTGCGCCATCGCAAACAATATGAAAAGTGATATGATAAAATAATTAAAGTGATTCATTCACATTGATAATAACTAGAGGTTGGTGATTTTATTGCAGCTGGTGCCACACTTCTCCATTAAAAACAGCAGCCTCTAACAACAAATTTGTTTTCATCTCGTGGATTCTTTAAGTAAGGTTAGCTATGAGCAATAAAAACCGTTCTGTTGTTGTTTTCATTATTCTCATATTAATCGGTGCTGCAATTGGCGGTTATTACTACTATCAATCACAGCAGGACAAGACATTAACACTCTACGGCAATGTTGATGTGCGCACGGTAAATCTCGGTTTTCGAGTGTCAGGTAAGCTCAAATCCCTAAGTGTTGATGAAGGTGCAAAAATTATTGCAGGCGAGCAACTTGGTCAACTGGATGACTCTCCCTACATTAACGCATTAAATAAAGCCAAAGGGATGCGCGACACAGCCAAAGCACAACTTGCTTTAAAAGAAAGTGGTTACCGTACTCAAGAGGTTGCGCAAGTTGAAGCTGAAGTGGCTCAAAAACAAGCGGCTTGGCAATATGCCGACAACTTCTATAAACGTCAGCAAGGGCTGGCTGCCTCCCGCGTTATTTCAGCTAATGATTTAGATAACGCAAAGAACAATAGAAACCAAGCATTTGCAGCCCTTCAAGCAGCAAAAGATAAGCTGAATCAATACCAAAGCGGCTTTCGTCAAGAAGAGATAGCTGCCGCTCGAGGCGAATGGTTACAAGCCGAAGCGGCTGTCGCTCAAGCTGAACTCGACTTACAAGACACCGTTTTAATTGCGCCTTCCTCTGGGACTATTTTAACCCGAGCAATAGAACCGGGCACAATCATCGGTACAGGTAATACCGTATTTAGCGTCACTTTAACAAACCCTGTTTGGGTCAGAGCCTATGTTAGCGAGCCACACCTTGGTGATGCCATCCCCGGTAGAGAAGTTTTACTGTATACCGATAGCCGTCCAAATCAACCCTACCATGGTACCATCGGGTTTGTTTCCCCTACCGCCGAATTTACGCCTAAAAGCGTACAAACACCGGATTTACGAACCGATTTAGTCTATCGATTACGTATCGTCGTCAATGATGCAGATGATGCGTTACGCCAAGGTATGCCTGTGACTATTCAGTTCACTGATAATAAACAGTAAGAGTTTGCTATGAGTGATGATTACAGTATTCACCTATCCAACGTTGAAAAAACTTTTGCGGGCTTGGATACACCTGCCGTTGAAAGCTTAACAATCGATATTCATGGGGGATCTGTAACTGGCCTTGTCGGCCCTGATGGCGCAGGAAAAACAACCTTAATGCGCATGATTGCAGGGCTATTAAAGCCAGATGCAGGAAAAATTAGCGTGATGGGGCTCGACCCCATCGACGACAGTATTGCTATGCGAGCTAGTCTTGGCTATATGCCCCAAAAATTTGGTTTATATGAAGATCTGACCGTACAAGAAAATTTAAATTTGTACGCAGATTTGCGTGGGGTACTCGGCGAAGAACGCAAAAAAACCTATCAGCAATTGCTTTCATTCACCAGCCTAGCCCCTTTTACCGATAGACTAGCTGGTAAATTATCGGGAGGAATGAAGCAAAAACTCGGATTGGCCTGTACATTATTAGGAAAACCCAAGGTTCTTTTACTCGACGAACCTGGTGTCGGTGTTGACCCCATCGCTCGACGCGAACTATGGCAAATGGTTCATACTCTTGCTGATGATGGAATGCTAATTCTTTGGAGTACTTCCTATTTAGATGAAGCTCAGCAATGTAAAAATGTGCTGCTATTAAATAAAGGCAAACAGCTTTATGCAGGCAAACCCGAGCTATTAACTGAAAAAATGGCGGGACGCTCGTTTTTACTTGATGTACCAGCCACACAAAAACGCACTATATTACAAAACGCACTCGTATTACCAGAAACCACCGATGGTGTGATCCAAGGCCAATATATTCGTTTAATTTTGAAGCCGAATGCATCACAGACAAATTTGTTAACCGCATTAAATATGGCAGATGGGAAACTCATTGAGGCGCAGCCTCGTTTCGAAGATGCATTTATTGACTTATTAGGTGGGGGTCCATCTCACCGTTCGGAATTAGCCGCTATCGTACCGCAAATTCCACCTAATCCTGAAGAAACTGTCATAGAAGCACGTAATTTAACCAAAAAATTTGGCCAGTTTGCCGCAACTGACAGCGTAAATTTCCAAGTTAAACGCGGAGAGATTTTTGGTTTATTGGGGCCAAATGGTGCGGGAAAATCGACAACTTTTAAAATGATGTGTGCGCTAATGAAACCCACTGATGGGCAAGCACTCGTTCTTGGGATGGATTTAAAAACGAGTTCAAACAAAGTCAGACAGCACCTTGGCTATATGGCACAAAAATTCTCGCTGTACGGCAACCTGAAGGTGGGACAAAACCTGAAATTCTTTTCAGGTGTTTATGGGTTACACCATCAGCAACAAGCCCAAAAAATCCACGAAATGGTTGAGGCTTTTAATTTCAAACCGATTATCAATCAGGTTACTGAATCCCTTCCTCTGGGTTATAAACAACGTTTAGCCCTCGCCTGCTCGTTGATGCATGAGCCTGATATCTTATTTTTAGATGAACCAACCTCAGGCGTTGACCCACTAACTCGTCGGGAATTTTGGCTACATATCAACGGAATGGTTGATAAAGGCGTTACCGTTATGGTCACGACTCACTTTATGGATGAGGCAGAATATTGTGACCGTATCGGGCTGGTTTACCATGGAAAAATTATTGCGGCGGGAACTCCTGATGAACTGAAACAGCAAGTTGCAAGTGCTGAAAACCCTGACCCATCCATGGAAGATGCATTTATTGAGCTCATCATGAATTATGATAAGCAACAGGAGGCACAATGACTTACACCGCTTCTTATTTTTCATGGCGTAGGCTTAAAGCACTCTGCTGGAAAGAAAGTAAACAAATTGTGCGGGATCCTAGCAGCGCTCTTATCGCTGTACTTATTCCATTGATGTTATTATTTATTTTTGGTTATGGTATCAATTTAGACTCAAGTAAATTGCGTGTCGGTATTTTACTTGAGCAACAAAGTTCGCAAGCTCGTGAATTAGTTGATACCTTCACGGGTTCGCCATTTATCGATGCAACTATTAGTAATAACCGCCATTTATTAATCGATAAAATGCAAGCGGGTGAAATTCGCGGTATTGTCGTCATTCCTGTCAATTTTTCAGCCCAATTGCTGCAAAAACAAGGTCATGCCGCAATTCAAGTCATTACTGATGGCAGCGAACCGAATACAGCCAACTTTGTGCAAGCTTATACCCAAGGTGTGTGGCAAACGTGGCTGGTGCAGCAAGGGGAAAATCAAGGCTACCCAACGGACCCATTAATCGAGCTCAATATGCGCTATTGGTTTAATGAAGCTGCAATTAGTCAGCATTTTATTATTCCAGGGGCAATTAGTATCATTATTACTGTAGTTGGTGCTATTTTGACCTCTTTGGTTATCGCAAGAGAATGGGAACGTGGCACGATGGAAGCATTGCTTTCAACCCAAATCACTAAAACTGAATTATTACTTTCAAAATTATTGCCTTACCAAGTGCTTGGGTCTTTTGTGATGGTGTTATGCATGTTTGTCACCACTTTTGTCTTAGGAGTACCTTATCGCGGCTCTCTATTAATATTATTTGTCATTACTAGCCTTTATTTGGCAACGGCATTGGGGATGGGGTTATTAATTTCAACAATTACTCGTAACCAATTTAATGCAGCGATGGTTGCTCTGAATGCCGCCTTCTTACCTGCCATTATGCTATCTGGGTTTATTTTTGAAATTGATAGTATGCCAGCCATTATTCAAGCTGTGACTTATTTTATCCCTGCCCGCTACTTTGTCAGCAGCTTACAAACTCTCTTTCTTGCGGGTGATATCTATATTGTTTTATTGATAGATTTCCTGTTACTAATCGCTTCTGCAATACTATTTATTGGACTGACGGCACTAAAAACTCGCCGTCGTTTGGATTGAGGTGAAGTTATGTTTTATCGCCTATACACCTTAATTATGAAAGAGCTTCAGTCATTGCTTCAAGAACCACAAACACGGGCTATTTTGATTTTACCCGTGATATTTCAGATGATTTTATTTCCCCTAGCAGCCACGCTTGAGGTCACTAACACCACCATTGCAATTTTTGACCAAGACAGTGGTGAACATTCTATCGAGTTGACTCAACGTCTCGCCAAAGCCAGTGCGTTTTCTCAGGTGTTATTATTGAAGAATGAACATGAAATTCGTGAAACGCTGGATAACCGCAAGGCTCTGCTGGTTGTCCGTTTTGGGCAAAACTTTAGTGCTGATATTGCCAGCCACCATAACGCTAATATGCTGTTACTCCTTGATGGACGTAATTCAAATAGTGCGCAAATTGCCGCAAACTATGTAGCACAAATTGTCACTCAGTACCAACACGAGCTAATACAATCACAGACTCTGCCAAACAACAGTGAATTAATCGTTCGTAATTGGTACAACCCAAATTTAGATTATAAATGGTTTATTGTGCCCTCATTGGTCGCTTTGATAACCACAATCGGGGTATTGATTGTGACGTCCCTTTCTATCGCGAGGGAAAGAGAACAAGGCACCCTGGACCAATTGCTGGTTTCTCCCCTGACCACTTGGCAAATATTTATTGGTAAGGCGGTGCCTGCATTGATAGTAGCGACTGCACAGGCAAGTTTGGTTCTCGTTATTGGGATCTTTTGCTATCAAATTCCTTTTGCGGGCTCCCTACTCCTCTTTTATGCCACCATGTTATTCTATGGATTGTCCTTGGTGGGGTTTGGGTTACTCATTTCAGCGTTGTGCTCAACTCAGCAACAAGCGTTCATTGGAGTATTTGTATTTATGATGCCAGCGGTGCTGTTATCGGGGTACATTTCCCCCGTCGAGAATATGCCAGTTTGGCTGCAACAAATTACTTGGATTAACCCAATTCGCCATTTCACTGAAATCACCAAACAGATCTACTTAAAAAATGCCGATTTTTCAGTTATCTTCCACAGTTTATGGCCATTATTTATCATTACGATAATAACCAGCTCAGTGGCTTATTATTTGTTTAGGAAGAAAATAGCGTGATAAAAAGAAATCATATTCCGCTTTAGAAGTATAATTAATGCTTTGAATAGCAAGCAATCTACTAATATCCAAATCATATTTTAGGGTAGCATTTAGATCAAAAGACCCTTGTTACCAAAGTAACAAGGGTCTTCATTTTTAACGGCTTCTATCCCCTCATTTTATCGCGTTATGAGGAGAGTCACTGAATTTAGCGGCGGTCACCGAAAATACGCAGTAACATTAAGAACAGGTTAATGAAGTCTAAATACAGAGACAGTGCCCCCATAATAGAGTATTTACGCATTGTTTCTCTGTCGTCTTCATCAATTTGTGAACCCATTTCTTTCAGTTTTTGAGTGTCATAAGCGGTTAAAGCAGCAAACAGTAAAACACCACCGTATGTGATCACCCAATACATCATGGTGCTTTGCAGCCAGATGTTAACCAAAGAAGCGACTACAATACCAATCAGTGCCATAAACAGGAAGTTACCCATACCTGTTAAGCTACGCTTAGTGGTATAGCCGTAAAAACTTAATGCACCAAACATCACCGCGGTAATGACAAATGTGCCCGCAACGGACTCACCAGTATACGCAGCAAGAATAACTGAAATTGTTAAGCCGGTGAGCAATGAATAGAGCATAAACATGCCCGTTGCCGCCATGCCACTAATTTTTTGCAGCAAAAATGAAATCCCCATCACTAAACCAAGTTCAGCAATAATCATTCCAAAAAAGAGGATTTTATTGGTTGCAATGGTGTAATACAAACCACTGCTAACTGAATACCATGCAACAAAAGCTGTCAGCAGTAGACCGACTGTCATCCAGCCGTATACTTGCGACATAAATGCCTGAACGCCAGTATTGGCACCCTGGACAAGAGAATCATTACGTTGATCAAACTGACCCATGATGGTTACCCTTTCGCTAAAAGAAAAATCGACGCAGTAAAAATACTGCAATCGGAGAAATTAACCAAAGTCTAACACATTCTTTTGACAATACCATTCAGCAAATTCGTATTTTTTAGCGGAAAAAATGCGATTACCAGCGGTTTGCAGACGCTTCATCAGTTTCTTTCGCCTCCACCCAACGTTCATTTTCAGGTAAGGTTTCTTTTTTCCAAAATGGAGCTTTAGTCTTTAAATAATCCATAATAAATTCAGCCGCTTGAAATGCAGCATTACGATGGGCACTCGTGACCCCAACAAAAACAATTTCTTCACCTGGTTGTAAGGTACCAATGCGGTGGATCACACTGACTCGCTGCAATGGCCAACGTTCTTTTGCTTCTACAACTATATTTGCTAAGGCTTTTTCGGTCATTCCTGGGTAGTGCTCGAGCGTTAATGCCGCAACACTGTCCCCTAAATTATGGTTACGCACTTTTCCTGTGAAAGTCACAACAGCGCCATCACTATCACACTGTGCAAGCCATTGATATTGTTCACCAACACTAAAATTTTCTGTTTGTACTGCAATATGAGTGTTTTCCATATTACCCCCCTGTGACCGGAGGGAAAAAGGCCACTTCATCCCCTTCTGAGAGTGGGTGGTCTAGTGAAACAAATGATTGATTAACAGCGACAAGTAATTTGCCATCTTCAAGTGCCAACGCCCAGCGATCGCCTTTTTGTGAAAGAGCTTGACGTAAATCTTCCACTTTTTGGTAAGTCTCTGTAAGTTCTAAGCGATCCGTTCCAACTAGCTCACGGACTTGAGCAAAAAATAATACTGTGATCATTATTCCACCTTAAAATGTCCAGACTTACCGCCTGTCTTTTCTAACAAACGAACAGGGCCAATCACCATATCTTTTTGTACCGCTTTACACATGTCATAAATCGTCAAAGCAGCAACAGATGCAGCGGTTAACGCTTCCATTTCGACCCCTGTCTTTCCTGTTAGCCGGCAACACGTTTCAATACGAACACGGTGATGTTCAGGTTCCGCTTTCAGGATCACTTCAACTTTAGTTAACAATAGTGGGTGACATAATGGGATAAGCTGCCAGGTGTTTTTTGCCGCTTGAATACCCGCAATACGCGCTGTGGCGAACACATCCCCTTTATGGTGGCTACCGTCAACGATCATCGTTAGGGTTGCTGGGTTCATAGTGACATAAGCTTCTGCGCGAGCTTCACGGACAGTTTCAGCTTTGGCTGAAACATCAACCATATGCGCCTCGCCCGACGCATTGAGGTGAGTCAGTTGGGACATATTTTCTCCTGAAATCAAAAAAGGATTAGCCGCCTATTACGGATAAATTTGGTGTAATTCCGCTATCACCCATATGCAGAAAATGGGTTTCTCGTTTATGGTGCAAGCCTCGCTGAATACGGGCTTTTAACGCTTCGTTTTGGTCATCTGCGCCCAATAAATCACGAAGCGGAATGCCATTTTCACCAAATAAACATAAATGCAGATTTCCTAATGAGGAAACGCGTAAACGGTTACAACTTTGGCAAAAATCTTTTTCATACGGCATGATAAGCCCGATTTCGCCTTGGTAATCTGGATGACTAAAGACTTGCGCTGGCCCATCACTACGAGAACGAGGAAGCATGTACCAACCATCTTCAATTAGACGTTCGCGAATAGTTTCGCCTGAAATATGAAAACGTTGGAAGATATCACTACCATCACCAGTTTCCATGAGTTCAATAAAACGTAATTGAATTGGGCGATGTTTGATCCAATTTAGGAATGACTTCAACGCAATGTCATTGACATTTTTCATGAGCACGGCATTGACTTTTACTTTCTCAAAGCCAGCTTCAAAAGCAGCATCAATGCCTTTCATCACCTGAAAGAATTTGTCTTGCCCTGTGATGGCGGCAAATTGACGTGGATCTAAGCTATCAACACTCACATTAATCGCGCTCAGCCCTGCTGCTTTCCATTCTTGCACGTCTCTCGCCATACGATAGCCGTTAGTTGTCACGGCTATTTTTTTGATTGATTCATTTTCATTGATGGTAGCAATAATATCACTGAAGTCTTTGCGCATAGTTGGCTCTCCGCCCGTAATACGCACTTTTTCTGTGCCTAATTCTGCGAATGCCGCACTGATACGACGAATTTCATCTAATGTTAAGAATTCATGACGACCGCTTGGCTTGTAGCCATCGGGTAGGCAGTATGTGCAACGAAAGTTGCAAACATCTGTTATAGAGAGCCGAAGATAGTAAAATTTCCGGTCAAATTGATCGACAAGTTGCTGCATAATCACACCTTTCCAAGTACGGGAGATGCAGACATTTCTATCTTGCACCCTGGTGGCTCTAGGCCACGGCCAGTGCATCATATTCAGTCGTTCAAACTTAGACGCAAAGGCTAGGAGTTTTATTTGGAACCGAGTTACTGATTTTAAACTATAAAATACGTCACTCTGTTCACTTAATTTATGTAAGGATTCTAGCCGATAGAAATTGAAAAAGCGAATCGCAATTCGATATATATCATTATATACAACGACTTACAAAAGATACCATGAGTTCACCGAAGCTATTATTATCACTGACAATTTTCTGTTTTGACTCCCTATAAAACGCATAATTTCATGTTAATTGATTAACATCTCTAACTATTTAATTAAACATTTATTGATATAGATCTAAAATGGGGAGCAAGCTCCCCATCTAATTGTTTACGTTGTAAATACCAACACTTAACGCTTATCAAAACCGTTTTTTCAAATTAAATAATTGGCATATCAATTAAAAATAAATAATAAGGCGCAAAATTTATTAACCAAAACGCCACAGCGTAAAGTTTGACGTGTATTTAGAAACGGTACTCTATCCCTCCCGATACCGTTCGTCCTCGGCCTAAGGTATTCGCCAAACTTTCCCCGTAACTAACGACATACGCTCGATTGGTCAAGTTCTCGACATTTCCTCGGATCGTTAAATTGTCGGTTAATGCATAACTTGCATACAAATCAATCAGTGTATATTTAGGCCAATCGGCTAAGTAAGGGGAATTAGAGCCCGTTGAATAGTCTTGAAAACCAGGTGTAAAGCGAATGACCATTCCCCCATCGAGTTTTCTATCAAACGCTCGCCCTCCTAATGTAAAGGAACCACGGTCACCGGGTAAGTTCGCAGCACTACTGAAAATGGCGCTGCTATCACAATCCACATGGTTATTTGATGCCTCATTTGGCTCAACATACCAGTTACCGGGACCAACGTCTTCGCCATACTTCAATACGCCACCTAACCATGCGGGCCGTGAACAGAATTTATTTTTGCCGATCATGTGGGTAAAGGTCAGGTCTGCATACACAAAACCTGCATCATAATTCAGTTGGTATTCAAACCCTCTAAAACGGGTTGCAACCAAGTTATTGCTGTATGCGGCATTACCAATATTAGGGCTAACCATTCCGGGTTTTTTACGGTCAATCGCTAAATTAATGTAGTTATCCACTCGGGTATCAAAATAGGCAATTTTCGCGACAAATCGGTCTTCTTCAATGAACAATTGCGGATAATTGATGTTCATTCCCACCTCCCAAGCATTTGAACGCTCAGGTTTTAAATACGGGTTCGGGAATTGGGTCGAACTACTGTGAGCACTTCCTGTGGTTAACGTTTCTGTAATGGCAGGCGGGCGCCATGATCGCCCATAGCTGGTAAATAATTCCATCCACTCAAGATTAGGACGTACCGCTAAACGAATATGGGGTGAAAATGCCCCTTCTGAGTTATCAACGTCCCAACTCTCAGTCGTCATAACAACTTTGCAATCACGTAACCGTCTTCCTGTACATGGATTATCTTTAGTATAAGGAAGTACGCCATAACGCATACTGGTTTGTCCTTTGAGAGAATAATGGTCATAACGCATTCCCCCCTCTAATGTTAACCAATCATCGTATTCATAGGTTAAATTAGTAAATAACGAGCTCAATGAACGCTTTCCATCCGGTGTCACGCCACTCGCCGCTTCACGTGTTGAACTACTACTCGCTTTGTCTTGAAAGGTTTCCAAACCATAATGTGCTTTTAATACATTGTTATGGTTAAATTCAACTTCTGAATGGTTTTCAAGCTGTACCCCTACCGTTTTGACTCGCGTGTCCATCTGGTAGCCATTATTATAAATTTGGCTTGTGGAATAGGTGTCTGTGTTGTCTTTTGTATCAACAAAATACACTTTTCCCTTTAACTCAGTGCTCCATGGGTTATCGCTAAATTGGGTGTAATCAAGAGAATAATTTTTGGCGGTTACATCACTGAAACCGCTACTTTTCCACCCTAACTTGTAGGGCCATGTACCACCTAAGTTCGTTAATGTTCCTGCATTTGGCGTGGCCACTTTGGTTTCTAAGTAATTAAATTGCAAACGCTGCTCATCACTGATATTCCAACCGGCTTTTGCCAGATAAGAGGTCATTCTGTAATTACTGTCATTAATGCGAGTGTGCTTTAATTGGTTCGCAAGTTCATCGTAATGTCCGGCTCCATTGTTGACACGTATATTACCAATATTACCGTGAGTTCCCGGTTTATAATCCCCAAGACGCCGTTCACTTGCCGCAAACAGTAAATCCGCTTTTTCATTCCCTAATGCCAGCACACTGCTACCAATAAAGTGCGTATTATTTGACCCTGTACTCGCATGCAATTTTCCTCCAAAGGTTTTATCTTTTGATAAAAAATCAGACGCGTTGACCGTATTGAATGTCGCTACTCCCCCTAAGGTTCCACCACTCCCCATTCCACTCGTATTGCCCTTCTGTATTTCCACTCCAGAAAGCAGTTCTGAATCGATATACATAGAACCATTGCGCTGCCCGTGGCCACTTTTTTGAAAGTTTTGCCGCATACCATCGATATTCATATTCACGCGACCATAATCCTGTATCCCTCGGATATTCACAGATAAGGAAGGGTCTTGCTGGCTAACACTCGAATAGACGCCTGTCGTGAGTTCTAGCACATCGGCTATGTGCTTTGGTGGGCGGTCATCAATTTGTTTTTTACTGATCACACTGACGGACGATGGACTGTTATATACCCAGTCCCCTTGCTGGATCTGGCTTGCTGTGACGGTAATATTGTCTAACTCAATCACTGGATCACTGGTAGCAGGCGCAATACGCTCAATAGTAATCCGGTTATTTTGCCACTGATATTGCACAGGGTTTGAACCGATTAATCGGCGTAGCCCCTCCTGTGGCGTAAAGCTCCCCTTCAAGCCCTGACTTTGTAGACCATTAATTTCTCGGCTCTGAATAATAATTTCTACCTTTGCTTGCTGGGCGAACTGAAGCAAGCTGTTTTCAAGCGAGCCCGCTGCAACAGAAAAGGCGACTTCTTGTTGTGTAGGCGCTACCGCTGGGTTTGCCTGTGCTAGATTAAAGAACGAAAATGCAGGTAACGTAAATAATGCAAGGTGAACACAAAGTGTTGCTTTTTTATAGTGGTGCTTTTTTTGAGTCATTTCCCATCCCTAAAATGATAATGGTAATAAAAATCATAATCACTTAGGTTAAGACGTAGGGATTAGGAAAACCCGTAAATAAATTTTTATAAAAATTATTCATTATTTATCTACATCAATATTAATTATTTATAATCAATAAATTAAAGTAAAAAATGGAATTTCATAAACAGATAGATTGTACGATGATGCCAGATGCGTTAGCCCACTATCGAGCGTGCTAATTTGTAATACACCACTAATGTGATCTGCTCGTTTATCAGCCAACAAAATAATTTGCTTGTCTCGGTAACGATTTATTGCAGCGATAACTTCTGAAAATGTTTTCTGTTGAAAAATAATTTGCCCTTCGCGCCATACTGTAGAATGCGAGTTAACCATAGGAGTCATAGGTGTTATCTCTGACTGATATTGTGTGGCGTTTCCTGCTGGAATAACCATTTCCTGCCCTGATAATAGCGACACCTTTACACTGTGTTGGTAAACACTGACCGCCACTTCGCTATTTTCATTATCAACTGAAAATTCAGTGCCAAGCGCCTGAGTTATGCCATTTTTCGCCATAACCTGAAAAGGCCTTGGTTCCGTACTCGTTTTGGGTGCGACGGTGAAGTAAGCACGCCCCCGTAACAAATTGACTTGCCGGTACTGCGAGTTAAACGCTAATTGCAACTGTGCGCCACTGTCGAGATCTACACGGCTACCATCCGGTAAGGTGATATGCTGTATTTCACCGGTTTTCGCATAGTAATCCACTTGCTGTGTATATTGAAAATACCAAATTGACATGGATAACACACTCACTAGCACAGCCGCGGCGATCGATAAACCAACATAGCGAGGGCGTCTCTTTTTTTTCATTGCCTGTTGATTTTCTGCTGTTTGTTGTCGCGGTTTACTCGCCGTTAGTGCCCATAATTGCCGAGCACGGTAGTAAGCTGATACATGTTGTTCTGACGCATTGAGCCAAGACTGAAATGCTTCATTCTCTTGCGGCGTCAACTCGCGATGCGTTGTTTTCACAACCCACATTGCGGCTTTGTTTTCAATTTCAGATGGACTATCAGATGGCTTCATGACTAGTCTCTCCATTTATGAATTAGCATTGCCAATGCATTGGCTAAATGTTTTTCGACTGTACTTAATGAAATATTTAAATGCTGCGCCACTTCCGTTTGGGTTAATCCTTCTTCTCGATGCAAGCGAAATATCTCCTGAGTCCTGAATGGCAAAGTTTGAATAATTTTCTGAATTTGTTCTAGTTGTTGATCATAAATAACGGTAGCTTCAAGGCCTTTCACCCGCGATGGGATCTCTTCCCACTGTTGGTCACTGATCGCCATTAATCGTTGTTTTTTCTGTAGGCGGAAATGGTCGACCATCAGGTTTTTCGCAATTCGATACAAATAAGCCTCAAAATCTTGAATGGCGGGATTTTTCATCAACTCGGCCAACCGAGCAAAGCTTTCCTGCGTGATATCCATACTTAAACTATGGTCTTTAAGGTAGATGTTCAGATAACGGCATAACGACGACGAATGGCGAGCAAACAGACGCTGTAATTCTGAATCAGACATATTGATCCACAAAATAAACAATGAAAATGAGAATTATTTACATAATATAGATAATAATTTAAAATGAAAACTCTCGCGCGTATTTTTCCGTCTAAGGGCAACATCAATACAGAATCCTCTCTTTTATTGTTTTTTGTCACAGTACTTAAGCTAAGAATGATGTTTTATGATAGATTAACGCCCAATTTATTTTAGTCGCTATAAAACGGGCTTTAGTGTAAAAAACACATTTCGTAACTCGCTGGTTTACTTGCTTTTATAAGTACTGGAAATTAACTGATATAGGAACACTATGCCGAATTGCAGTCTGGCGGATCTTAGGCATGTTGTCGCTCTTGGGGGCGGGCATGGACTTGGTCGCGTGATGTCTTCACTTTCTTCTTTAGGTTCTCGTTTAACGGGTATTGTCACCACAACCGATAATGGAGGCTCTACAGGTCGTATTCGTCGTTCCGAAGGCGGGATCGCTTGGGGAGATATGCGTAACTGTTTGAATCAGCTAATTACTGAGCCATCTATTGCTTCAGCGATGTTTGAATACCGTTTCAGCGGTAATGGCGAACTTTCAGGCCATAATTTAGGTAATTTAATGTTAAAATCATTAGACCACCTAAGTGTACGCCCGCTAGAAGCCATAAATCTTATCCGCAATATGCTAAAAGTTGATGCGCAGTTGATCCCAATGTCGGAGTCTCCTGTTGATTTAATGGCTATCGATGAAATGGGCAATGAAGTATACGGTGAGGTGAATGTTGATGCCTTACATGAAATCCCACAAGTGTTACGTTTGTACCCGACCGTCAAGGCAACGAAAGAAGCCTTACAAGCCATCCACCAAGCAGATTTAATTATTATCGGCCCTGGCAGTTTTTTTACCAGTTTAATGCCATTACTGCTTTTGGATGAAATTGCGGCTGCACTGCGCGAATGTAAAGCCCCAATGATTTATATTGGCAATTTAGCAAAAGAAATCAGTTCCCCAGCTGCAAAACTGTCTTTGCCTGAAAAACTAAAAATGATGGAACATTATATTGGCTGCCAAAAAATAGATGCGTTGATCTTAGGTCCTCGCACACAAACAAGCAATATCAGCCCTGAGCGTAAAATAATCCAACGGGTACTCGAAGCTGACGATATTCCCTATCGCCATGATAGAAAGCTGTTACTACAAGCCATCGAAGAAACCATCAACTTGCTATAATTTTTCTTATTCCGCTGCTAAATACCCGCAGCGGAAAACCTTCCCTAAAATTAGCCCTATGTTTCCCATGTTTCCCATATTTCCACTAAATCTATTTTCAAAATACTTTGCGTTGTGGGTAGGCGGCAAGTGAAGGCAGCTCGGGGAGCATACATAAATATGTGACCCGAGTGACTGAACGAAACCAACCCCCTACAGCGTGAAGTATGAAGAAAATGATGAAAATTAGGAATTAGCGATAAACTGGGAGCGTATCTCCTGCAATTCATCTCGGACTCGCGCTGCCGCTTCAAATTCAAGGTCTTGAGCATGCTTATACATTTGCGCTTCAAGCTGCAAAATCCGTTGCTCCAACTCTTTTGTCGACAGTGATTGGATATCAACCGAGTTATTATTTTTGCCATTGTCTTTCGTACGGCTTTTTCCTTTACCGCCCACTTTATGGCCAATCTGTAGGATATCACCGATTTTCTTATTCAAACCTTGTGGAATGATGCCATGTTCTTCATTGAACGCCATTTGTTTCGCTCGGCGACGTTCTGTTTCTGTGATCGCTTTTTGCATGGAGTTGGTGATCCTGTCTCCATAGAGGATTGCCTTACCATTTAAGTTACGAGCCGCACGCCCTATGGTTTGAATTAGCGAACGTTCTGAACGCAAGAAACCTTCTTTGTCCGCATCCAAAATAGCCACCAGCGATACCTCTGGCATGTCTAAACCTTCTCTTAACAAGTTGATCCCGACTAATACATCAAACTCACCCAATCGCAGGTCGCGAATAATTTCCACGCGCTCAACGGTATCGATATCGGAGTGAAGATAGCGTACTCGCTCCCCGTGCTCTTCAAGATATTCCGTTAAATCCTCTGCCATGCGTTTAGTTAATGTGGTGACTAATACACGTTCATTTTTCTGCACACGTATACGAATTTCAGAAAGTAAATCATCCACTTGTGTCGAAACTGGGCGAACTTCAATAATTGGGTCAAGTAAGCCTGTTGGCCTAACAACTTGTTCAATCACTTCATTGCCTGACTTATCGAGCTCATAGTTACCCGGTGTTGCCGACACGTAAATAGTTTGCGGTGCTAAAGCCTCGAATTCTTCAAAGCGCATTGGACGGTTATCTAATGCAGAAGGGAGACGAAACCCATATTCCACTAAGGTCTCTTTTCTTGAACGATCCCCTTTATACATCGCACCTATTTGCGGAATGGTAACGTGGGACTCATCCACCACCAATAAGCCATCTGCAGGCAAATAATCAAATAATGTCGGCGGTGGCTCGCCGGGAGCACGACCGGATAAGTAGCGTGAATAGTTTTCGATTCCTGAACAATAACCGAGCTCATTCATCATTTCTAAGTCAAATTGTGTTCGTTGAGTAATGCGTTGTTCTTCAAGTAATTTATTGTTTTCCAGTAAGACTTTTCGCCTATCTGCCAATTCAACCTTAATCTGTTCCATGGCTTCAAGAATACGTTCTCTTGGTGTGACATAGTGCGTTTTTGGATAAACGGTAAAGCGAGGAACACGATGCTGTATTTGCCCTGTCAATGGGTCAAATAATGACAACCGTTCAACTTCGTCATCAAATAACTCAACACGTAAGGCATATTCGTCTGATTCTGCAGGAAAAATATCGATGACCTCACCACGGACACGGAAAGTCCCTCGTGTAAAAGCTTGGTCATTACGCGAATATTGCAAGTCCGCTAAACGCCTTAAAATTGAGCGTTGGTCGATGATCATGCCATCGGTGAGGTGCAACATCATTTTTAAGTAGCTATCTGGGTCACCCAAACCGTAAATAGCGGACACAGAAGCCACCACAATCACATCTCGGCGTTCGAGTAAGGCTTTGGTCGCAGATAGGCGCATTTGCTCAATGTGTTCGTTTACAGAGGCATCTTTTTCAATAAAAGTATCTGAGCTTGGGACGTATGCTTCAGGCTGATAATAGTCATAGTAAGAAACGAAATATTCCACCGCGTTGTCTGGAAAGAAAGCTTTCATTTCGCTATAAAGCTGTGCGGCTAAGGTTTTATTATGCGCCATTAACATGGTAGGGCGGTTCTCTTGCGCGATAACGTTGGCAATCGTGAACGTCTTACCGGAGCCGGTTACACCTAATAGAGTTTGATGAGCGAGTCCATCTTGTAGCCCTTCCCTTAGTTTATGGATGGCTTCCGGCTGGTCCCCTCTCGGCTGGAAATCAGAATACAGCTTAAAATCCTTACTCATATTAACGCCCCTTAACTAGTTTCTTCCATTATGATACTGGATAAAAAACCAGCTTCAAGTATTGAAGCTAAATTTTCTGTTATTCTCCGTTCTGATATGTTTATAAAAATGTTATCCCCAAAAAAGTACTTGACCTTTTTGAAACTTTATATTTTATGCTATTGCCTTTTTATGCCGTATCTCAAATACTAATTGAAGTCTTGATTTTATTTAACCATTTGTATTTATTATAGATTAATTTAAAGTCCAGAATCACATCAAATAAAGTCAAAGCCGCTTGCCACCTAGCATAGAACTTATTTTATAACGTTAATGCACAAGGTTATCCACAGAAATGGTGGATAACTCTTGAAGCCCTTTCGGCTCATGGATTCACGAGATCTTGAAGATTTGTTCAATGAAAGCTAAATGACAAAAAGATGGCAGTTTAATGAAAAAATTTTTACGTAGTAACCGCGATGAAAAACAGATTTTATATTTTTTATTCAGATCTGAGTGGTATTTTTACTGAAAAACTTGACAGTATTTAAGTTGAGAACGTTAAAAAAGATCGGATCTTTTTTTAACAATCGATCAACCCCAAGCCATTCACGTTGCTTGGGGAAAACATGTCTATTTTGATATAATCAAATAGTTAATAAAGAAAGATCCAAATAGCGTCCTAATTGACCACTCAGTATTTTTTGGTGCGGGATCACGCCTAAACAAGGTGCTTTAATCATTCGATTAAGTGTCGACAAATATTGCGATTGGAAAACGCCTGCAGGTTCAACTTCATTGGCTACCCAGCCTACCACTGATAAACCTGAAGCTTTGATAGATTCCATGGTTAACAGTGCATGATTTATACAACCTAACTTAACCCCAACGACCAAAATAACGGGTAACTGCTGTTCAATCACCCAATCTGCATAAGTTTTTTCTCTGGATAACGGGGTATACCAGCCACCAGCACCTTCCACTAATAGCCAATCTGCTTGGGACTTCAAATAAGCCAAACCTTTATTTATCACTGAAAATTCAATAGGTTGATTTAATTCTTCACTGATAATATGCGGTGAAGTTGGCGCCTCAAATACGATCGGGTTAATCGCCTCATAGGGTAATTTAACCTGGCTATTGGCTTGTAATAATAACGCATCACTATTACGTAGCCCCTCTGCCGTGCGTTCACTTCCTGATGCGACAGGTTTATAACCCACTGTTTTCCAACCTTGTTTCCCTGCAGCTTGCAACAAAGCACAGCTCACCACCGTTTTTCCGACTTCGGTATCTGTTCCGGTTACAAAATACACTTTAGTCACGATAAATCACTCCAAACACCGTATGATAAGTTAAAGGTAAGCCTTGCGCTTTTATTGGGTAAGCTAAGGCGAGTTGTTGCAAACGTTGGCGCGTCATCAAGCCGGCTTTACGCCCCGTGGTTAAATGTGTCGCACCAATGCCTTTAAGTGAATGTAGTAATTCTGTCAACCCAGAGAAATAGAGCGTATCTTTTTGTAAAGTAAGTTCATTTCTCCATGACTGACAACTATTTTGTATCTGCTGAGCACTGAGAAAGGTATTCACATGCGAATATCCGTCAAGTGAATACCAAGCTGAGGATAATTCAGCGAGAGAATCCTCTGCAAGTGTTGTAAATACCACAACTCCCCCCGGTTTTGTCACTCGATATAATTCACTTAATGCTTTATTGAGATCTCGGCACCATTGAACCGACAAATTTGAAAAAACCACATCGAAGGTTTGTGGAGCTAACGGAATAGACTCTATATCAGCACATAAATAATGATCGGCAACAGCTTTCGTTTTCGCCATTTCGAGCATTCCCGCAGACAGATCTAACGCCGTGACACGATGTCCCTTCTCTTTCAGCTTATGACTAAAATACCCCGTACCGCACCCAGCATCTAAAATATCCAATGGCGCTGTTGATGATGAATGGTTTAAAACCGAAGTCAGTTGGCCAAGGAGCTGTGTTCCTGTTGATCGTTGATAACTTGCCACAGAATCATAACTCTTAGCTGCGCGGCCAAATGCCGCTGCAATTTTATACTTTTCACGACTGAGCGATAAAGTCATGTAAAGCCTCCAATAATTGATCGATATCTTGACGTTGGTGTGCAGCGCTTAACGTGATCCGTAACCTAGCACTCCCTGGAGGAACCGTTGGCGGTCGGATCGCTTGCACCCAAATGTTTTTTCTGCGTAAAAAATTGGCTAACTGTTGGCTCGCTTGGTTTTCACCAACAATTAGTGGCTGAATAGCCGTCTTTGAATTAGCCAATCTCATTCCTGAGAATTCAGCATTTTTTCTAAAATATTCAATATGTTGATTGAGATCAGCGCGCAATTCATCCGCTTGTTTAATTTGCTCAACGGCTGCTAGCAGCGCGACAGCCTGAGCAGGTGGCATTGACGTGCTATAAATTAAATGACGTGCGGATTGTACAAAAAAGTCCGCCGTAGGCTCATCACACAGTACCGCTGCGCCACTTAAACCAAATGCTTTGCCAAAGGTGACGACTAAAATTTCAGGTTTAATTCCGCTCGCAAAACAGCTGCCACGGCCTTGCTCTCCGGTAACGCCAACACCGTGAGCATCATCAACCATCAACCAAGCTTGCTGATTTCTAGCGATTTCCTGCAATTGTTGAAGGGGGGCGCTATCGCCATCCATACTAAAAACCCCTTCCGTGATGACAAGCGTTTTTCCTACAACGGGTTTTTGAAGTAACTTATTTAGTGATAGAGGGTTATTATGCTGAAAGCGCCTTAATTGAGCCCCCGAATGAATCGAGGCCTCCATTATCGATGCGTGGCTGAGCTTATCTGCTAAAATACGATCATTTGCCGTCATTAATGCCGTGATCACCGCATGGTTCGCAGCAAAACCTGAAATAAACAATAAGGCTTTCGGGTAGCCTAACCAATCAGCGAGCGCTTGCTCTAATTTATCATGTGCTTTGGTGAACCCGGTAATATGCCCCGATCCCCCACTTCCCACACCATATTCATCAGCCCCACGTTGCCACGCGGCAACCACTTGAGGATGATGGGCTAATCCCAAATAATCATTGGATGAAAAATTAAGAAATTCTTTTCCAGCTAGAAAAAGCGAACGACCATTGGCACTATCAATACACTGCCGTTGACGCCAGATAGAAGCCTGCTTACGCTGCGCTATCTGGTTTTGTATAAATGATTGCCAACTCATTATACTGCTGCGTTATAAAATTGAGGGTTATCAGCGGTTAACAGCGTTTCAGCTAACTTAGCGGCGTGATGGTTATCCCCTTCGTCGGTTTCAATACGCTCAGGGTTAATATTCAGTTTTCTAAATAGTGCCAAGTCTTTATTTTCATCTGGGTTCGGCGTCGTCAGCAATTTACACCCATAGAATACGGAGTTTGCACCGGCCATAAAGCACAATGCCTGAGTTTGCTCATTCATATATTCACGACCTGCCGATAGCCTAACGTATGACGTTGGCATCATGATACGTGCAACGGCAATCGTGCGAATAAAATCAAATGCATCGACATCTTCGTTATCCGCCATTGGGGTTCCTTCAACTTTCATCAACATGTTGATCGGCACACTTTCTGGTGGCTTTGGTAAATTTGCCAATTGCACTAATAATGCCGCTCGGTCACTGATTTTTTCGCCTAAACCTAAAATCCCACCAGAGCAGACTTTGATCCCTGCATCTCGGACATTTTCGAGTGTATTCAAACGGTCTTGATAACTGCGAGTGGTAATAATATTGCCGTAATACTCAGGAGAAGTATCAAGGTTATGGTTATAATAATCTAACCCTGCTTCTGCTAAACGCTGTGCTTGGGCATTATCAATCATCCCTAACGTCATACAGGTTTCCATCCCTAATGACTTCACTTCTTTTACCATCATCTCAAGATAAGGCATATCGCGTTCTTTCGGATTACGCCACGCAGCCCCCATACAAAAACGCGTTGAGCCTGCTTGCTTGGCTTTTTTCGCGGATTCCAGAACTTGCTGAACTTCCATTAACTTTTCAGTTTCTAGCCCTGTTTTATAGCGCGCACTTTGCGCACAATACTTGCAATCTTCAGGGCAAGCCCCAGTTTTAATTGATAACAACGTGCTCACTTGCACTTGCTGCGGGTCGAAATTTTGGCGATGAATTTGCTGTGCCTGAAATAATAACTCGAAAAAAGGCATTGAAAACAGTTCATTAGCTTGTTTTATTGTCCACTGTTTTAATTGGCTCACGGAAACTCTCCAGTTGAAAAAGTTGTTGCCAGTTTAAATATTGCGATTATCATGTCAACTAAAATGATCTAAAAAAGTTGACGAAGATAGAAAATGGATAATGTAGATATTCAGTTTGATGCCAAACATATTTGGCACCCTTATACCTCGATGAGCCAGCCAATTCCGGCTTATCCGATAGTTGAAGCCCATGGCGCTGAGCTAATCATGGCCGATGGAAAAAAATTAATTGATGGTATGTCTTCATGGTGGGCTGCTATTCATGGTTACAATCATCCTGTATTAAACCAAGCGGTAACAACGCAATTAGCGAAAATGTCCCATGTGATGTTTGGTGGGATCACCCACCCACCTGCTGTGAACCTATGTAAGCAATTGGTTTCTATCACACCAGAGCCGCTAGAATGTGTATTTCTTGCCGATTCCGGCTCTGTGGCGGTTGAAGTTGCTCTGAAAATGGCATTGCAATATTGGCAAGCCAAAGGGGAAAAACGTCAGCGCATCCTCACATTACGCCATGGGTATCACGGTGATACTTTCGGTGCAATGGCCGTTTGTGACCCTGATAATTCAATGCATGGCCTATATAAGGGGTATTTACCCCCGCATATTTTTGTGGAAGCGCCTCAGAGTGGTTTTTACGACGAATGGCACAGCGCCGATTTGCACCCTCTTGAGGTACAACTTGCTGAGAATAGCGATGAAATTGCGGCGATCATCCTTGAACCGATCGTTCAAGGGGCTGGTGGCATGCGTATCTATCACCCTGAATATTTAAAGGGAGTCCGCCATTTGTGCGACCAGTATGGTTTGCTATTGATTGCTGATGAAATTGCGACTGGTTTTGGTCGTACAGGGAAACTATTCGCTTGTGAGCATGCTGATATATCACCCGACATTATGTGTTTGGGTAAAGCATTAACCGGTGGTTATATGACCCTTTCGGCAACAATTACAACCCGCCATGTGGCAGAAACCATTAGCAATGGGGAAGCGGGTTGTTTTATGCATGGCCCAACCTTTATGGGAAATCCTCTTGCCTGTGCGGTGGCGGATACCAGTTTGAGTTTATTGCTCAATAGCCCTTGGCAGAAAACAATTGCCACTATCGAACAGCAACTTAAAGCTGAACTGATGCCTTTAATCTCCCATCCAAGCGTGGCAGATGTGCGCGTTCTTGGTGCAATTGGCGTGGTTGAAATGAAGCAGCCTGTCAACACAGCGGCTTTGCAAAAAGTATTTGTAGAAAATGGCGTTTGGGTTCGCCCATTCGGCAAACTGATTTATGTGATGCCACCATATATCATCACCCCCGAGCAACTCAGTAAAGTGACAAATACAATGGCAAACGTGTTGAGATAACGCAATAAATTCAATCTTAATCTAAGTCGATTTTTTACTGAATTTTTAACTAGAGAATCTTCTAAATAATTCGAGTTATAGCAAGGCGGCAATCGAGGATATCTTGGGGAGCATACACAAGTATGTGACCCAAGTAGCCGAGTGAAGCCAACACCGCTATAGCTCGAAGTATGACGAAGATTAAAGGATAGTGATCCACATAGGACCTTTCCCTACCCCATAACGTGCTAACAAACGCAATTTCCCCGTAATCGGGTCAATTTCAGAGACTGAAATATGGTCTGACTTTTGCCCGCTCGAAATTAAAAAGCGGCCTGTCGCATCAATACTAAAGCCCCTTGGGTGAGTCTCTGTTGGGTAGCGTGCTTCTAATGTTAGCTCGCAACCGTCATCAGAAACCAGATAGTGGCTAAGGTAGCTTTCTGAGCGCTCACTAACATATAAATGGCGGCCATCTGGCGTAATATGGATATCGGCAGCCCAGCGCTGGCTTTCGTTACCTAATGGGTAATTTGCCAAAGTTTGCATGTTACGATAGCGAGTAAATTTACGATACACGCCTACCGTTGAATCTAGCTCATTCACACAATAAATAACTTTTTCAGTTGGATGGAAGGCTAAGTGACGAGGACCCGATTGCGCAGCCGTGGTAATCTGATCTGCGGTGGCTTCAGTTAAATAACCATTTTCATGTAAATTGAATAAACGGATATGGTCTTCGCCCAAGCAAGGAACCCAAAGCTGTTGATTATCCACATCAACATGGGAAGAATGTGGATTACGTAAGCCTTCAATCACCTGAACAACGCGATCTGGAACGCCTTCTTCATTAATGGTTAACACTGATAAGTTATGTTGATGGTATGAAGGAACAAATAGATATTTGCCAGTATTATCAAGGGATAAATGAACCGGTGTACCAGGAATTGATGTCTCCGCTTTTAAACGTAGTAACCCTTTTTTTTCAATCTCATAGGTTACAACACGGAAATTTGGGCGTACACCAATATAAAGGTGTTTTTTATCATGGCTCAGTACCATAGGCTGCACTTGGCCTGGTGTATTTACCGTTTGCAGAAGAGTAAGCTCCCCTACCTCATTCATCGACCACACGTGAATTTGCTGACTCTCGGGACTAGCAATATAAACAACCTGATCCATCCTGACTCCTTAATTCATGATAAATATACAAAACCGTATCTATCGTCCACTATATTGACTGCACTATACTCTATATAAGGCAAATTACGTTGGGTAAATAGCGCCATTGCGGCTGTTATATATCGTATCAAGAAAAAATAATAATGATACTAAAACGGTTCAGTTAACGTTATGATGATAAATCATATCAAGTTGACTATTTTTATAGCAATAATTTCTCGTTACTATTAAAAATTCATCCTCTGCCTATCTCTGCCTCTTTAGGCAGATAGGTCATTACTAAATCACGTGGAGCCGTTTATGTCATACCGCGTTATTGCGCTCGATCTTGATGGAACACTGCTTGATCACCAAAAGAAAATTCTGCCAGAATCTTTAGCCGCCTTACAAGAAGCACGTCGCCAAGGCGTTAAAGTGATCATCGTCACTGGCCGCCATCATGTTGCGATTCACCCGTTTTATCAAACTTTAGATCTTGATACCCCCGCCATTTGCTGTAACGGAACCTACCTATACGACTATTTAGGTAAAAAAGTTCTAAAATCAGACCCTATGACCCTCGATTCCGTCACGCAAATGATCGACAAGCTGCGTGGAACGGATATTCAGCATTTAATGTATGTTGATAACGCTATGTTATACAACGCAAAAACAGAGGGAATCCAGCGTACACTTAATTGGGCGGAATCATTACCTGCTGCACAGCGTCCTACTATCGAGTTCGTAGAAGACTATGCAAATGTGATGCATGATTATGATTTTATTTGGAAATTTGCCGTTAGCTCACCAAATATTGATCAGCTCCATCAGGTCGTTAGCGAAATTGAAAATGACTTTGGTTTAGATTGTGAATGGTCTTGGGCAGATCAAGTGGATGTCGGTCGCAAAGGCAATAGCAAAGGCCAACGCTTAAAGGAATGGGTTGAATCTCAAGGGATGACAATGAATGATGTTGTCGCTTTTGGAGATAATTTCAATGATTTAAGCATGCTAACCACCGCTGGTCTCGGTGTCGCAATGGGCAATGCCGTGGATGAAATCAAACAGCAGGCTAAATTAGTCACTCGCATCAACACAGAGCCGGGTATTGCTGAAGTTATCCGCAAATACGTTCTGTAATCTACTCATTAATTATCAATTCAAGGAAAGCTCAGCTTTCCTTTTTGTTTTGATAAAATGTTAACCCTCGAGGTAGTTTATACTACAGCTGAATGTAGCCAACAACGCGGTAGCATGAGCTATAACGGGGATTTAGAGGTGGCGAGAAAGCGACACCGCCTTCACCTGCGCGTAGACTTTACGCCCTTTGCGAATAGAAAGCTCATCCCTTGCCCAGCGAGTGATCCGCGCCCATAAATAATGTTCTTCGCCTAAATCGAGTTTCACATCCACTTGTTCAGCATCTTCAATCCATTCAACTACTTCTGCGGCTAAAATATTGCGAATGCTGCTCACTTGTGGCTTTTCGAGTACCAAAGATACATCCGATGCATCAATACGTATCCGAACGTTAGTGCCTTGTTGTGCGTCAACTCGAGGGATCCACAGTTTTTGATGACCAACAGTCACGGCGGTCATCTCATAATCAGGGTGCTGACTATGTACGGTTGCACTGACCACACTGCTCAGTGTTTCTTGCTGTAACCAAGGGCGCAATGCACTACTTGCCCAAACCTCTTCCAAGGCGCCAAACGCTTTAACTTTTCCTTGCGCCATCACAATGACTTTGTCAGCCAGACGTAAAATCTCATCCAAGCTATGACTGACATACAAAATGGGGATTTTAACGTCTTGGGACAGTTTCTCTAGGTAGGGCAATAATTCGCGTTTTCGAGGTAAATCTAAAGAGGCTAACGGCTCATCCATCAGCAAAATCTCAGGGGCTGTCAATAGCGCTCGCCCAATAGCGACACGCTGTTTTTCACCGCCAGATAGTGTGATGGGATAACGATTGAGCAGTTTTTCTATACCAAGTAAGCCCACAATATCATCAAAGCGGTCTTTCATTACGGGGGACATGCCATAACGCAAATTGTTTTTCACTCGATAATGAGGAAATAACCGTGCATCTTGAAATACATAGCCGATATGGCGCTGCTCAGGCGGTAAACAAATGCCTTTTTCGATATCCACCAATGTGCGACCATTTAAAACAACGCGCCCTGTATTGGGTTTTGTTAACCCACCTATCACATTGATAAGCGAGGTTTTACCTGCACCTGAAAGCCCAAAAACCGCGGTAATACTTTCCGTTGGCAATTGTGTTGTGACTTCAAGCTGTAAGTCCCCTAGTTTTTGAGAAAAATCGAGTTCTAACATGCTAAGCCACCCCCAAACGCTTTTTACCCCAACGGGTGAGCCACTCTGAAATCAATAATGAAATCAAGGCTAAAATAATTGCGATCACACATAAGCGTGCCGCGTCTACCTCAGCTCCCGGCGTTTCAATTAAGGTGTACATCGCTAATGGGATGGTTTGTGTTTCACCAGGTATATTCGATACAAACGTGATTGTTGCACCAAATTCACCCAGTGAGCGTGCAAATGCTAATACCGTTCCGACAATAATACCGGGAAGAGAAAGCGGAATAGTGATCGTAAAAAAGACACGTAGCGGTGTTGCGCCTAGTGTCCTCGCGGCTAGTTCTAATTTTTGGTCAACAGCCTCAAGCGCTAGACGGATAGCACGCACCATCAGTGGAAATGCAACCACCGCAGATGCAAGTGCAGCACCACGCCAACTAAAAGTAAAACTAAAGCCAAACCAGTTATATAACCACTCACCGATAAAACCGCGTTTACCCATACTGATCAACAGTAAATAACCCACGACCACTGGCGGCAGCACCAGTGGTAGATGGATAATACTATCGAGCAGTGTTTTTCCAGGAAAATTACAGCGAACTAGCACCCATGCTACTAAAATACCTAATGGCAAACTAAAAATGACTGCCACACTGGATACTTTTAGGCTTAGGTAAATCGCTTCCCATTCATAAGGACTTAACATCTGCAAAAAAATGCTCTCTTAACGTTTATTGAGTACGAGGTTCAAAACCGTAGCGTTTGAATACTTCTGAAGCCGCTGGAGTTTTTAAGTATTCATAATAATCACGCGTTGCTTGGTTATCTTGATCTTTAACAATCGCCATTGGGTATTCAACAGGTTTATGAGTATCCGCTGGGAAAATACCAACAACCTTCACTTTTTGACTTGCCACGGCATCAGAACCATAAACAATCCCTAAAGGGGCTTCTTGGCGTTCAACTAATGCCATACCGCTACGCACGTTATTTGTACGTGCTAATAGTGGATTAACCGTTTCCCATGCACCTAAGTTGCTTAATGCCTCTTTTGCATAGATACCAACTGGAACGTGGTCAGGGTCACCAACAGCTAAACGGCCACCGTCTAACAGTTTTTTCCAGTCCGTTTGTTTATTAATTTCAACTTTATCGATTTTTGCATCTTTCGGTGCGATTAGCACCAACTCATTACCTAATAATGTATAGCGCGTATCTTCCACCATCAACTTTTTATCGATAGCGTAATCCATCCATTGCTGATCAGCAGAAATGAACAAGTTAGCGGGTGCACCTTGCTCAATTTGACGCGCTAATGTTGAAGAAGACGCATAAGAAGCAACAACGTCAACTTTTGTGTCTTTCTTATACTGCTCTGAAATTTCGTTCAATGCATTTGTCAAAGAAGCCGCTGCAAAAACCGTAATTTTATCAGCTGCAAAGCTATTGCTAGCCATCGTTAACGTCAATGTTGCGCCAGCAAGAAGTGATACCAAACCTTTTTTCATTTTTATCTACCCTAGTATTTATCGACACGTTATATATAACAGGACACAGCGATAACTTAAAGTCAAACTCGTGATAAAAGTGTGCTGGCGCAAGAAATGATGCAATTTTGTTGCATCTTATCTCTAAAATCTCACGAATGATGAAAAATTCCCTACCCGTAAAATCGTTTTTATATAGAGAACAATTTATATCCTTTGTAACTTTATCGGCACAAATTGTGCACATTTCAGTATTTCATTCCATTTTTATAAACCACATAGCAAAGGTAATGATATGGTGATGCTTCCAGCAAAACTAACTACTCATCTTATGGCCGAGTTAACAGTCGAACAATTTAATGGGTTGTTTGATAAAAAAATAGCACCTGAAACGTTAGATTCTTTAGCAGAATCAGCGGGTAATGGGAACTTAGAGAGCATTGATTTACTACACAATATCGCTCTACGGCACGACAGCGAAGGAAGAAAAGCAGAAAATATTCTGTTTGATTTATTTAGTGGAAAGCTGCCCGCAAAGAAAGGTATAGATAAAGAAATACAAGAAACGAGCAAAAAATTATATCAATTACACCTTAATACAAAAATCAAAAAACACCTAACAGACTCGAAACTAACGACCCCTTCTAAACTCCTCTATATTGTCGGATCTGCAATAGAAAAAGTTATTGATAAAATTAGTTTAACAAAACTATTGATGAAAAATGAACCCAAGGGATCCACTCTTTGGGATAATAACAGGATGACAACAAGTGATGAGATTGATGCAAGCAATAAAAATAACCCAACGTTGCCATCAAACATGACCATCAATTGCTCAATAGGACTTATGCAAAATGGCTACAATTTATTAGCCGATGTAATTGAACAAAAAATTTTAAATAACAAAACATTAGATAAATGTGAGTTATTTCCTATCAATATCAATGATAATCATTGGATCTTAGCTGTGTTCTATCAGCCAGAACATAAGCAAGATATGAAATGTGTCGTCTTTAATTCATACCAAAATGTCAGCCTTGAAATTACTAATGAAATAGCAAAAGCCGCAGAAAAGGCAGGTATCATAGAAAAAGATATAACCTATATTGAAGGGAATATCCAACAACAAGTCCCTAACGGATGTGGATTATTTGTTGTTGAAGCTATTAAGCAACTCACTGAAAATAATCAGCAAGATCCTTATGATACATTAAAAGAATTTCAAGAAAATTTTATAAAAAAGACGATGGCTGAACAAAAAGAGTTTAATATTCAAAACCGCAGACAGCTATATTCAAATTACCATGATAGCAAATATCTATCATTATAATGCCCACTGCTATATGAAAAACCCCCTGACAGCATTTACCATCAAGGGGTCTATAATTAATTCGAATAGTATTCGCTAAACGTTACTTATTCTCAGTATTGTGATGATGAGGTACGTGCGCTTTAGACAGTAAGTTAAAGAACGCACCAAGACCATAAATCAAGCCCATGATCAAAAACATCACGACAGGAACCATCATCAGGGCAAAACCCAAACTTTTAATTAGTTCAAACATAGGAAAAAACCTCTTCAGTGATACTGTACCCACCAGCCTACAAGATACGCTGACGAGGGAAAACTTGACTCTCAATATATTGAGTATAAATCAAATCAAAATAATAACGCACAATTACGTTATAATGGAGACTATTTTAGACAAAATATTATACTAACGACATACTAAACGTGCTTTTTACGTCTGTCATCACCAGCCACACCGGAAGGGAGGAATTTATGCAGGCCGAAATTTTACTCACATTGAAACTACAGGGCAGTTTATTTGCTGATCCTCGCCGTATCGCGCTACTAAAACAAATTAAAGCGACAGGGTCAATCAGCCAAGGTGCCAAACTTGCAGGGATCAGCTATAAAAGTGCTTGGGATGCCATCAATGAAATGAATCAGCTTACTGATGATATCCTTGTTGACCGTGCAACTGGGGGTAAAGGCGGTGGCGGTACAACACTCACTCACTATGGTGAGCGATTACTTCAACTATATGATCTACTAGCACAAATTCAGCAAAAAGCCTTTGATGTACTCAAAGAAGATAATCTCCCTTTAGACAGCTTATTAGCAGCTATTTCGCGTTTTTCACTGCAAACTAGTGCCCGCAACCAGTTTTTTGGGACTTTAATTGCACGCGACCACATGCAAGTTCAGCAACATGTGCAAATTCGCTTGTCAGATAACAGTACGGTGATTAATGCCGCACTAACAGAGCAGAGTGCTAACCGTTTAGGGTTAACGGAAGGTAAAGAAGTGCTCGCATTAATTAAAGCACCTTGGGTCAAAATTACTAAACAGCCTAACCCAACAGGCTTTGATAACCATCTTGAAGGGAAAATTACCACCTTAGAGCGGGGTGATGAGAACAGTGAAGTGATTGTGACACTCACAGGTGGTGAAACATTATGTTCAACCATGCCAAACAGTGAAATTGATAATCAATCGTTGAAAGTGAATAATAGCGTTACCGCATTATTCAATGCGGACCAAGTAATTGTTGCCACACTTTGTTAGTTTGCCTTGCTTACTTACAATAAAAGTAAGTAAGCATTCACCTTTTTTCCTTATCATATCGTTCTGTTGTTGACTTTAGCTTCAATCCTGATTATTTGTGATAGATGACTCGGTAAATAATCATGATAAGGAAGCTTGATGGGCACAATAACAATACAACATGGCAACTTTAAGCTCAGTGAAATACAAACTTTAGACATTCAACAACTTAATATCGAAAAAGGGGAAAATTGGGCGTTTATTGGTGCCAATGGTAGCGGTAAATCCTCACTTTCTCGGGTACTTTCCAATGAGCTCCCACCACTTTCTGGCGTAGTAAAAAATACATTCACCTCTCCGGTTCGTCTATCATTTGAACAATTACAAAAAATCATCAATGAAGAGTGGCAGCGCAATAACACTGATCTGCTCAGTGATGATGAAGATGACACAGGGTATACCGCCGCTGAAATCATCCAATTTAACCATAAAGACAATGAATATTGCCTCGAGCTTGCCGCTCGCTTCGGTATCAGTGACTTGTTGTCTCGTCGGTTTAAATACCTATCCACAGGAGAAACACGCAAGGTACTATTATGCCAAACATTAATGGGCAACCCTGACCTACTGATCCTCGATGAGCCATTTGATGGTCTAGATGTCTATTCCAGAGGCCATCTTAGCGAGCTGCTATCCAGTTTGTCTGAAAAAGGCTTAACTTTAATATTAGTTCTAAACCGCTTCGATGAGCTCCCAGACTTTATTGAAAACATCGGTGTCGTCGCTGACTGCAAGTTAACCATGGCAGGAGATAGAGAGTCAGTACTCGCTAACACGCTAATAACGCAATTACAACACAGCGAGAAAATTAAGCGGCTTTCCATCCCTGAAACAGAGGACCCCACCACAGACGAAAAACTGGATGACACGACACCTCGTATTATTTTGAAAAATGGAACTGTTAGCTACAATGACAAACCGATATTGCACGGTTTAAATTGGCAGGTAAACCCAAACGAACACTGGCAAATTATCGGTGAAAATGGGGCTGGAAAATCAACGTTACTGAGCCTGATCACAGGGGATCACCCTCAAGGTTATAGTAATGACTTAACCTTATTTGGTCACCGTCGTGGAACAGGAGAAACCATATGGGATATCAAGCGTCATATTGGTTACGTCAGCAATAGCATTCACCAAGAATACCGTGTCGCAACCAGCGTACTCAATGTGATTATTTCCGGTTTTCATGATTCTATTGGCTTGTACCAAACCCCTTCCGACCGCCAAATCCAATTAGCGTATGAATGGTTAGCTTTGTTAGGTTTTTCAACGCAAATAGCTCAGAACCCTTTCCACAGTCTTTCGTGGGGGCAACAGCGCTTAGTTCTAATAGCCAGAGCTCTGGTTAAACACCCTGCCATGCTAATTTTAGATGAGCCATTGCAAGGGCTCGATGGCCTTAATAGGTTGTTAGTTCTGCGGTTTATTGATGTCATGCTAAGCCAAGGTAACACACAGCTCTTGTTTGTCAGCCATCATCAAGAAGACGCTCCTGCTTGTATTACACATCGGCTCACTTTTGTCCCTGACAATGGGACATACCGTTACGATATTGAAGAACTTTAATTTTTAACTTATTTGCCAATAGATACGATAAAACTATTGGCAAATTCAATCTACTGTTTAATAGATAGCGACGAAATCACATGTTTACAATTAATTGATTTTATTTGATTTGTCACTTTTTTGATTATTTTAAATTAGAAAGTTCACACAAAACCATTACACTGCGCCCCTTCTAATAATTTAGGCATCTTAATGGGTATTTTTATGGCTTGGTTAATGTTAGCCTCTTCACTCACAGCGCTTGCAACACATCGTTTAATTGCACTTTTTTTACTCGTCTGCACAATTATTACCGCAGCACTTACACAGCTTATTGATTGGCAAGCAATTCTGTTATTGATTTGTATTACAATAATTGCCATTATTCGTTTGCGTTTCCAACACTATCTATCCATCAAAATTATCAGTGAAATCACCTTACTAACATGTACGATTGGGTTATTTATTCACTTATTCCCTGGGTTTAATAACCTGAGATATCTCGATAAAGTTACCGTAGGGGAACATAGTGCTCCTTTCACAATGTATTTTAATTTTGATAAAGCACTGGTTCCTTTTATTTTACTCGCCTGCTTACCCACATTATTTGTTTGCCGGCCAGCCAAACATGCAACTAAAGTTCAGTGGGCTCTGCTGGTTGTTTCTGTGCCACTTTTATTACTGATTGCGACAGCCGCCGGTGGATTAGCCTTTGAATGGCATTTTCCAAGTTGGTTACCTGCTTTTGTGCTCTGTAATCTATTTTTTGTTTCCTTAGCGGAAGAAGCACTATTTCGAGGTTATTTTCAGCAACGTTTAACCCTTTGGTTTAAATCCCCATACCTCGCATTAGTGATTGCTTCGCTATTATTTGGCGCCGTGCATTTTGCAGGTGGGCCGTTGCTAATTCTTTTCGCTACGTTAGCGGGTTTGATTTATGGCCTAGCTTGGATGTGGAGCGGTAAATTATGGCTTGCTGTATCGATTCACTTCGGGTTAAATTTGGGGCATCTGTTATTTTTTACTTATCCTGTAAAAATGGTGATGAGTCAATAAAAAGGCAAGTCAACGAATTTTAAACTGAGTTTCACATGAAAGTTTCTTTGATCGTGACTTTTTTGATTTGGTTTAGATAAAACGTAAGTTGCTACTGGCGTTCGAGTTGACTATCCCTATAATGTAGGTCAGCAATAATTCATTTTTAATTTGAGTGTACTGATAGGAGTTTTAGCTATGGCTGTAACTAAACTGGTTTTAGTAAGACACGGTGAAAGTGAGTGGAACAAAGAGAACCGCTTCACCGGTTGGACTGATGTAGAACTGTCTGATAAAGGCCGCGAAGAAGCAAAAATTGCAGGCCAACTGCTAAAAGACGAAGGTTTTGTTTTTGATTTTGCTTATACTTCCGTTCTGAAACGCGCTATCCATACTTTATGGAATATCCTTGATCAAGTTGAACAACAATGGTTGCCTGTTGAAAAAAGCTGGAAACTGAATGAACGCCATTACGGTGCACTGCAAGGTTTGGACAAATCAGAAACTGCGGCAAAATACGGTGACGAACAAGTTAAATTATGGCGTCGTGGTTTTGCCATCACCCCTCCTGAATTGACTAAAGATGATGAGCGTTTCCCTGGCCATGACCCTCGCTATGCGAAACTGTCAGAAAAAGAGCTACCTGTCACTGAAAGCTTAGCAACTACGATCGAACGTGTTATCCCTTATTGGGAAGAAGTGATTAAACCTCGCGTTGCTAGCGGTGAAAAAGTCATCATTGCAGCTCACGGTAACTCTTTACGCGCCTTAGTTAAATATTTAGATAACATGGGTGAAGATGAAATTCTAAACCTGAATATCCCAACTGCGGTTCCAATGGTTTATGAATTCGATGAAAACATGAAACCAATCAAACGTTACTATTTAGGTAACCAAGATGAAATCGCAGCTAAACAAGCTGCTGTAGCAAACCAAGGTAAAGCGAAGTAAGCACTTACGGTTATTATCAATAGAGGGTTAAGCGAAAGCTTAGCCCTTTTTTGTTATGATTATCTTCCTTTCCCACAAAATTCATTAACTCAAGGTGTAAGAAATCACAATAACCGATTATCATAGGGAAAACAGATTGAAAGGTTGATAAAACAGTAAAATGAATAAATTTAATATGTATGTTTGGGTTGGTCTTGTACTTAGTGCCAGTATATTAGGTTCTCTGTTATATATGATCCAAGGCGGTGAACTCGTCGTTGATGGTTCAAATGGTGCTGCTAATGCCGAACTGATGAAAACCTTAATGATCATTGCTTGTGTCAGTTTTCCAGTACAAATTATTAGTATGATGGTGATGACTTATAAACCTAGGTTATCCATTGTTCTTGCCGTATTAAGTAGCCTCGCATTAATGCCAATCACCATTGTGTTTACCATGGGCATGATTTTCTCTGCGATCCGTTGGCGTTATCACCAGTTAACCCAATTTGATACCTCTTTAAATGTTCAATTTGACCAACGCGTTGAGTTTAACAAACGCAATAACCGTATTTTAGTCGTTGCACTTGGTTTAATCAGTGTCACTTTTATTATATTGAGCCAAAGTTTGGGGATGTTCCTCTTTGTTTTCACCATTTTTCTTGGTTACTTTGGCAAAAAAGCGAGTGATGGTGTCTATTTAGCGACTAAAGATTCCTATTTCTATATTCGCCCAAATATTTTTGCCTACTGCTATCGTATTCCATTAAAAGAGGTGAAATATGTTAAAGGCGAGAAAGGTAAAGTACACTTTGATGTTCAGACCGATAATGGAGTACTACAATTAACGGCAACACCAGCGAATGCAACACCGGAAGAAAAAACAAAATTGGATACCTTCCTTCGCCAAATTCCCCAAAATCAGTAACTGGTTGATAAAATGGCTGCTGGCTTACAAGCCTGCAGCCATTATGATTAATATGCGTAAGGTATACTAGGCAGTGCAGGTGGAGTAAGGTTAATAATATTCACTTCACTTGGAGATCCTATACTAATAAAGTTGTTATCGATGAATGAAACGGTCCATTCCCCTAAAATATCCACTGGAGAAAAACCACTGTTCCCACTTAAATGAATTGTACTATTTGGATTTTCAACTCCATATTCTTTAATAGCTTCATTAATAATAGAAACTATTCTTTTATTTTCTTTAACTTCATTTTTTAAACTTGATATGAAATCATTATAATATTCAACACTGTGAAATAAATTCTCCGCCGCTGCATAATCTGCCTCATACTCTAAAATAGATGCCTCCATACAAGAAATCCCTTCACGAATATATCGAATATCTTCCATATAGCTATAAATATTATTAGAAATATAATCGTTATTGTAATCTATTTCTGCATTCATTAAATTAAATATGTTTTCAACTTCATACTTGAAGTCATTATTTAATCTAGGTCTAGAGATATTTGCTTTCAAGTCGTACCAAATTGCTGAATCCATTGTTGGATAATCATTTCGAGACAAAATGGGTGCATCATTTAATTGACTCACCTTTTCCGCAAGAGGACGGATTTTCGCTAAGATAGCCGTTCTTTTATCTGGGTTTTCAATGTACTCATCTATTAACTCAGATAACTTAATATTATCCTTATATTCACTAGCTCTTTTGTTTAGATATTCATTTAACGAATCAGCATATTTAAATGAATCTATTCTATCTTTCTCACTTCCCCAGCCAGCTGCAATGCTAACATCCAAATCATTAATCAGTTTTTTCGTGTCTTCCTCTAGCTCTTCCCTAGCGTTCATAATACTTTCTTGCATTATTTCAGCATCTTTCTTCAGCTTAGCAGAAAGTACTCTAAGATTGATTTCATAATTAATTCTTGATTTATCAGTTAATACCATTTTATATACTCCTTTATATTAAAACTTAACTAACTTTAAAGAATACCATTAATAAAAATGACAAAAAAATAATAATGCAGCTTAGAATAAAAAACTAATTTATTTTTTGTATAATAAAAAATATAAAACTCCATCGTGCTGTATATATATAAAAAAAGCCAGATATTAAAATATCTGGCTTGATATATTTATTATTATTAAATTATTTATTACGGCGGGCAATTACTGCATCCGATAATTGACGTAATACTTTTTCAGTATCACTCCAACCAATACACGCATCCGTCACGCTTTTACCGTAAACGAGTGGCTCATCAGATTCGAGGTTTTGGTTACCTTCAATAAGATTACTTTCAATCATAATTCCTGTAATCGAGCGGTCGCCTTGGCTAATTTGCTCGCTAACATCCGTTGCTACTTCCATTTGTTTTTCGAATTTTTTACAGCTATTCGCATGGCTAAAATCAATCATGATGCTAGGCACAAGCCCTGCTTTCTCTAGCCCTTCACGGACTTCTTTCACGTGCTTAGCACTGTAATTTGGTTCTTTACCACCACGTAAAATAATATGGCAATCTGGGTTTCCGCTGGTGTTCACTATCGCAGAGTGTCCCCACTTGGTCACTGACAAGAAACAGTGGGCTGAACGCGCAGAGTTAATTGCATCAATGGCAATTTTAATTGTGCCATCTGTACCATTTTTAAAACCAACAGGGCAAGATAAACCAGACGCTAGCTCACGGTGAATTTGTGATTCAGTGGTTCGAGCACCGATTGCCCCCCAACTCATCAAATCTGCCACGTATTGTGGGCTGATGACATCTAAGAACTCACCCGCAGTTGGTAAGCCTTGGTTATTGATTGTCAGCAATAATTCACGAGCAATACGTAAACCTTCGTTAATATCAAAGCTACAATCCATTTTAGGATCATTAATTAGCCCTTTCCAGCCTACTGTTGTGCGCGGCTTTTCAAAATACACCCGCATCACGATTTCCAATGAGCCTTTTAATTCCTCACGTAATTTACCCAAGCGCTCAGCATATTCTAAAGCCGCTTTAGTATCATGAATTGAACAAGGGCCAATGACGACCACTAAACGGTCATCTTTACCGGCTAAAATATTGTGGATTGCCAGGCGTGCTTCATGAACGGTAAACGCAGCTTTGTCGGTTGCTGGAAATTTTTCGAGCAGAGCAATTGGTGGTAATAATTCTTTAATTTGTTTTATTCTGACGTCATCGTTCTGATAATTCATACCCGTATATCCAATGTTTATTATTTTTTACTGTAGTTGATTTACATGCCAAATTTATCCACGTTAGTTTCGCTCGAACAAAGCGCAGAGTAGACAGCTGAGTTTCTTCGCTGTACCCAAAGGATAAAAGATAATTAGCATCGAAATTTTAATCTAACCGTTCAACAGACATCTGTAAACAGCCAAGCGCACGATAAAACCAGGAGTTTATTAGTCGCCAATTATAAAATGAGGTGAAATGTTGAAATTCAGCACAATAAGTCAGCAAGAATAGCATTTTACAGAGCAAATAATAGCTAAAACAGCTAAATGACGATAATGTCACTTTCGCTGTTTTAGTCGATTTTTTCTCTCTAAGTACGGGAAATAGGCAAAGAGCCGTTTTCTTTTGCTGATTTTATCCAAAGTCTAGAGCCATTTAGGGCGATACCTAATAAAATTAAGTATTCTAATGACATGGCATAAACGCCTTGAATAAAGAAAATCACAATACTGATGACGTTAATAATGACCCACAATAACCAGTTTTCAACATACTTACGCGTCATTAAAATCATTGCGACAACAGAAAGAATGGTCATTGCTGAATCCCAGAATGGGAATGCGTCAGGTTCTATCGTAGGCATCGCAAGGTTGGCACCAAATAGGTTTAATAACTCGACAGCCCATCTCGCCAGCACACCAAATACCGCATCAATATTAAATGTCAGATAAATAATAGCGATGACTGAAATAACGAGTGTGATAGCGGCCTTTGGTAAGCTTAACCAACGAATTTTTAGCTCTGCTTGTTGCGAACTGGAGACTCTGCTCCATGCATACCAACCATAGATATTGGCAACGAAGAAAAATATTTGTAGCAATAAGTTTGCATACAGCTGAATTTGAAAAAAAATAACTGCGAAGAGAGAAACATTAATTAGCCCAAACAGGTAATTAATCGTTTTTTCTAAGCTAGCAAGCAAAATACAAAGTAAACCAGCAACCGTCCCCACCGCTTCAATGTAAGACAAATCATAAACTGAACCCCAGAGTGGGATCTGCACTAACGTATTGGCTGTACTAAAGAAATCCATCCCAAAATCCTTTATAAGTGATCGTTAATCTTGTATTGCTCAGTACTTCATTTAAAGGGTATTTTATTATTTTAGACTCTCTGCGAAATCTAGCATCTTATTTAATGGCCGTAATGCTTTTTCTCGTAATATTTCACTAACTTGAATTTGGTGGCCTTGGGCACTCCCTTCTAAAGCTTCAGCAATCGCTTTTAAGCCATTCATTGCCATCCAAGGGCAATGTGCACAAGTTCGACATGTTGCGCCCTCACCCGCTGTCGGAGCGATGTAAAGCGTCTTATCCGGGCAAGCTTGCTGCATTTTGTAAAAAATACCTTTATCCGTCGCCACTATCATCGATGGGTTAGGTAAATTTTGTGCGGCTTTAATTAACTGGCTTGTAGAACCCACCGCATCCGCAAGGTCGACAATCGCTTGTGGTGACTCAGGGTGAACCAATACCGCAGCTTCGGGGTACAACGCTTTCATTTTTTCTAATGATTGGGTTTTAAACTCATCATGAACAATACAAGCCCCTTCCCAACAAAGAATATCAGCACCTGTTTGCTGTTGAACATAACGCCCAAGATGACGGTCTGGTGCCCAAATGATTTTTTCACCCAAGCTGTCAAGGTGCTCGATTAACTCAACAGCAATACTGGATGTCACTACCCAATCAGCCCGCGCTTTTACTGCTGCTGATGTATTCGCATACACCACAACAGTCCTATCAGGGTGCTCATCACAAAAACGAATAAACGCCTCTTCAGGACAGCCTATATCCAGAGAACATTGGGCTTCTAATGTTGGCATTAATACTTGCTTTTCTGGGCTGAGAATTTTTGCGGTTTCGCCCATAAATTTCACTCCAGCAACAACTAATGTAGATGCTGAATGTTTAGCCCCAAAACGCGCCATTTCCAGAGAGTCTGCAACGCAGCCTCCCGTTTCTTCAGCTAATGCTTGAATTTCAGGGTCGGTATAGTAGTGTGCAACGATTACCGCATTTTTCTCAACCAAAAGCGACTTAATCTTCTGCCGATAAAAAGCGCTTTCATCCGAGCTTAATCGTGCTGGTTTTGCTGGGAATGGATAAACTGACTGGTCAAAATCGATAAACACGCTCATTGGTTGCCTCTGTTTAGCAAAACGCGATTTTATCACCTTATATAAGTTTAAAACCGCAAGTTTACGCACATTTTGTTTTATATACTAAACAAGATACCCCACTTAGCTTAATAAGTCTCCTTTCTTTTTACCTATCGAATGACCTTTTGAGCTCATATTTCGGCTTTCTTACACTTTTTACGTTTAAACCTTCGCTTTTATATGCCTTTATCGGTATCGTAGCAGCCATTGTTATACTTAATAGGCCAGTTATGGAATCACCTGCATCTTTAATAAATAAAATTATCTCTATTTCATTACTCGATCCAAGAATTGAAGCGGTCATATTGACGGGGTCTCGCGCTCGGGAACAAGACGCTGATAGCTATTCAGATATTGATATTGAATTGATTGGCCATGGTACAACTGAAATATTTAAGCAGAAGTCTTGGATTAATCAGTTTGGTGAACCTTTAGTTGCTCTTCATTTGCTAAATCTTGAAGAAGATGCGCCTGATTGGCCAACCTGTTTGGTCATTTTTAAAGAGGGTCGTAAAGTAGATTTTACTTTTGCTGAACCTGAGCGATTATCTAAGATGAAGCAGGAAGGTTTAGATGCCACTTTTTCTCGTGGTTTTGCTGTATTACTCGATAAAACAGGGATCACCGAAAACTTACCTGAAAGTATTAATCAACAAGTACTCACACCACCTCAATTCACTGCGGAGCAATTTACTGAAGTTGTCTCTGACTTTTGGCATGAAGCTCATCAGGTCACGGTAGCTTTAACTCGAGATGAATTATGGGTCGCATGGTCAAGAAGTGCTGATATGAAACAGTATTTTTTGACCATGATAGAGCGTCTAGTCGCCATGCAAAATAATGATGTTTGGTATAAAGGACGTAACTACCATGAATGGATGCCTAAGGAATATATCGAAGCGCTAGAAATTATCTTTAATTGTGGAACCGCACAAAGTGCCGCACTGTCTCTTCAATGCTTAATGCGTTACTTTAATGAGGCCACTACCGAGGTCGCTAGCCTTCAAGGCTTCGATAACATGCAGGCGATGGCAGAGAATATGCAAGAATTACTTATTGGTATTTTGCAGGACAATGGATTAATACCTGAAATATTTTAAGTGATCCATTTAAAATACAGCAAAGGAGTGCTGTGTTTTTAGTTACATATGTATTTTAATTCCCTTCAACCTAAACACGCTTTTTTCGTCCGTGCTCTACGCCAATATAGACGTTAGGTTCTTCAGTCCGTTTATTTTTTAGATATTTTAAGATGGTGGGTCGTGCAGGATTTAAATCCTTCGGATTTACCCTACGGGCTAAACCTTCAACCAGCTTGTCGAGGTATAGATTAACGACTGAGTGTTAGCTTAGGTGATTATTGATTTGGATTGTTTGCTTAAGATGGTGGGTCGTGCAGGATTTAAATCCTTCGGATTTACCCTACGGGCTAAACCTGCAACCAGCTTGTCGAGGCATGGCTTAGCGACTGAGTGTTTGCTTAAGTGATTATTGATTTGGATTGTTTGTTTGGGAATGGCTTAAGATGGTGGGTCGTGCAGGATTTAAATCCTTCGGATTTACCCTACGGGCTGAACCTGCAACCAGCTTGTCGAGGCATGGCTTAGCGACTGAGTGCTTACTTAGGTGATTATTGGTTTGTATTGTTTGTTTGGGAATGGCTTAAGATGGTGGGTCGTGCAGGATTTAAATCCTTCGGATTTACCCTACGGGCTGAACCTGCAACCAGCTTGTCGAGGTATGGCTTAGCGACTGAGTGCTTACTTAGGTGATTATTGGTTTGGATTGTTTGTTTGGGAATGGCTTAAGATGGTGGGTCGTGCAGGATTTAAATCCTTCGGATTTACCCTACGGGCTGAACCTGCAACCAGCTTGTCGAGGTATGGCTTAGCGACTGAGTGCTTACTTAGGTGATTATTGATTTGGATTGTTTGTTTGGGAATGGCTTAAGATGGTGGGTCGTGCAGGATTTAAATCCTTCGGATTTACCCTACGGGCTGAACCTGCAACCAGCTTGTCGAGGCATGGCTTAGCGACTGAGTGCTTACTTGATTAGGGGTGTATTCGAATTTACGACTTTGAGATGGTGGGTCGTGCAGGATTCGAACCTGCGACCAATTGATTAAAAGTCAACTGCTCTACCGACTGAGCTAACGACCCATCTTGGAATTTCTGATTTTGTATTGTTTAGATGGTGGGTCGTGCAGGATTCGAACCTGCGACCAATTGATTAAAAGTCAACTGCTCTACCGACTGAGCTAACGACCCATCTAAAACAATATTTCTAACTAAATTTCTTTCTGTATCTCGAGATTTTTGGCTAACTACATTCTCGTCTCAACGGCGGCCTATATTACTGATTTCTGACGAGGGTGCAACGATTTTTTTTAAAAAAAAGTTTAAATGCGCACTTATCATACTGATAACCCCGAAATATTCGGTAATATTGCTTCGGGGCTATAAATTAAAGTGTACTCAGTTTTTTTTCGGCTAATTTTGAACCAGCACTGTTTGGATATTGTTTCAATACCTGTTGGTAAACAGCTTTCGCTTTATCTTTTTGTCCTTTATCTTGCATGATCAGCCCAACTTTATATAAGGCTTCGCTGCTTTTTTGGGATTTAGGATATTGCTTAACTACAGTGGCGAAATAAAAAGCAGCATCGTCTTTGCTACCTTTGTTGTAGTTTAACTGCCCCAACCAATAATTGGCGTTAGATTGATACCCAGACTTAGGGTAGGCTTTAATAAAACCTTGTAATGCCCCTATTGCTTGGTCAATTTGAGCTTTGGATTTGCTTTCCATAGCTAGTTTGACTGCGGCATTGTAATCATCTTTCTCATTCCCACCCGTATTGGCCGCTGCCGCAGGTGTTGTTGAGGAAGACGATGCATTCGTTCCAGTCGTTGTTGTATCGCCTGAAGCTGCTGAGTTACCACCACCTGCATTGTCTAATTGCATGTATAAATCTTTCTGACGCTCAATGACTTGATTCAATTTGTATTCACTTTCTTGAATCTGACCGCGCAACATATCGATGTCGCGTTGGTTGTCAGCGAGTTGCTGTTGGATTTGATACAGAATTTGACCTTGAGAGCTAACTGCTGTCTCAAGTTGGGTAAGGCGGTCTGTTGTTGAACCAGATCCGACATTGTTGATTGGCGCTTGGGCAATAGCGGCCCAAGGGGCCGCTACGCCAACCAATAACGACAGACCGACTAGTAAGTGTCTGAAGTTACTGTTCATAATAGATAATTTCGCTTATCTATTAGTATGCAATGACTGCACGACGGTTTTTCGCGTAGTCTGCTTCAGTGTGACCTAACACAGCTGGTTTTTCTTTACCGTAAGAAACCAGTGAAACTTGGTCACCAGAAACACCTTTGCTTTGCAGGTACATTTTAACTGCATTAGCACGACGCTCGCCCAGCGCGATGTTGTATTCTGGAGTACCACGCTCATCCGCATGACCTTCAACAACAACACGTACAGATGGGTTGCTACGCAGGAATGCTGCGTGCGCATCTAACATGTCAGCGTACTCTGGAGATACGTTGTATTTGTCAAAACCAAAGTAAACAGTGTTGTTTTGTTGCAGCTGTTCCATTTGCTGACGTGCCAGCTCTTCCGCAGACAGACCAGTGTTAGTTTGGTTAGTAGAAGTATCTACGCCATCTTGGTCATTGTTTTTGTTAGAGCTACAAGCTGCGACTGCCATGATTGGTAACGCGATCATCAGCCCTTTAAGCACTTTATTCAGTTGCATCGTTTTGATCCTTAATATTTTTTGCCACACATTATTATTATGCATCACAGATACGGCGACCAGGCAGGGAACTTAACCTGTCCATCGGTAGCCGGAAGACGCGCTTTGAAACGCCCGTCGGTCGAAACTAGCTGCAATATAGTCCCCAAGCCTTGAGAGGAGCTATAAATTACCATAGTGCCGTTAGGTGCGATACTCGGCGTTTCATCTAGGAACGTTTTCGTTAAAAACTCAACGTTGTTCGTTGCCAGATCTTGTTTGGCGACATGTTGCTGACCGCCGCCGGAGCTGACCATCACTAAGAAAGTGCCATCCGGGCTAACATCAGCATCCTGATTTTGTGTTCCTTCCCAGGATACACGCTCAGGGCTGCCACCATTAATATTGATTTTATAAATCTGCGGACGTCCCGCCTGATCTGAAGTATAGACTAAAGTTTGGCCATCTGGCATCCAACTTGGTTCCGTATTGTTACTACGACCATCGGTTACCTGACGAATTTGCCCACTTGCTAAGTCCATTACATATAAGTTCAAGCTGCCAGTTTTAGACAATGCAAATGCCAATTTAGTCCCATCCGGAGAGAATGCAGGTGCCCCATTGTGACGAGGGAATGATGCGACCTGACGAACTGCTCCTGTCGATAAGGTTTGAATGACAAGTGCTGAACTACCGCTTTCAAATGTAACGTAAGCCAGTTTCTCACCATCTGGTGACCAAGCTGGCGACATCAAAGGTTCTGGTGAACGGTGAACCGTAAACTGGTTAAAACCGTCATAGTCAGAAACACGTAATTCATATGGATACTGGCTGCCTTTGTTGACAACAATATAAGCAATACGTGTACGGAATGCGCCACGAATACCTGTCAATTTTTCAAAGACTTCGTCACTTGCAGTATGCGCTGCATAGCGTAGCCATTCTTTGGTTACTTTATATTGGTTCTGAGATAAAACAGCCCCTGGGTTAGCTGCGACATCGACTAACTGATAGCTAACAACAAAGCTACCATCGGCTGCAGGCTGAACCTGCCCTACAACAACTGCATTAATACCTAATGCAGTCCACGCTTCAGGGATCACTTCAGAAGCGGTACCCGGTTGTTGAGGCATACGGCTTGGTTCGATAGGGTTAAATTTCCCGCTATTACGCAAATCAGCGCCCACTATTTGGCCAACTTCTTGTGGTGGCGCACCAGCACCTGACCATTTAAACGGCACAACACCAATAGGTTGAGCTGAGTTAACACCTTCAGTGATCTCAATACGTATTTCAGCCTGAGCCACTGTCGCCCATAGCATTAGGAACCCTAAAACTACTTTAAAAGCCTGCTTCATTCTTATCTCCCTTACTGCGGATTATTTACTACCGCAATAATTCGCTGAATTTTAACAAAGGTATAATAACAAAACTAGATACCACACAAACTATTTATGCTATTGCCTTAATAATATCAATACAGACTGCTCTGAGTTATTGAAAATCAAGGCTTAAACACGACTGTGCTACCTGCTTTATTAAATGTATCATAGACTTCTCTGCTAGGTGGCTTAGGCATCGTTGCAAGTTTTGCTGCTCGGATTGCTGCATCACAAAGCGCTGCGTCATTAGCTGGACTATTTTTTGGTGTAATACTCACTAATAGCCCATCAGGTGCAAGCTTCAATTGAAGTTCACAAGTACGCCCACGGAAAGTATCCGAATCATAAAACTTACTTTGGATAGCCGCTTTTACCTTGCCCGCATAGCTGTCCACATCCGCATTGGATGCGCCCGATTTTTTACCGCCGCCTTTTCCAGCTGCAGCTTCGCCACCTTGCTTGCTAGGGCCTGATGCAGTTAAATCGCCGAGTAAATCGTCAACGGAAGCGGCATTTTTTGCTGCCTCAGCCTTAGCTTTTGCCGCTTTGGCTTTCGCTTCTTTATCTGCTTTTTCTTTGGCTTCTTTTTCCGCTTTAGCTTTCGCTTCTTTCTCAGCTTTTACTTTCGCGTCCTTTTCTGCTTTTTCCTTGGCTTCTTTTTCGGCTTTGGCTTTCGCCGCTTCTGCTTCTTTCTGAGCTTGTGCCTCAGCTTTCGCCTTTTCAGCGGCTTGCTCTTTAATTAATTTTTCTTTTTCTGCTTTCGCTTTCGCGGCAGCTTCTTCGGCTATTTTTTGCTCTTCCTTCGCTTTTTTAGCCGCTTCTAATGCTATTTTCTGTTGTTCTTCGGCTTGCTTTTGTTGCTCTGCCGTTGCCCGTTCAGTCTTTATACGCTCTTCTTCAAGTTGCTGAAGACGCTTTTGTTCCTTTTCTTGCTGCTCTCTGAGCTCAGCCTCTTGCTTTTGTTCCTGCTCTTTGCGCTCTTTCGCCGCTTGTCTGACGTTATTTTGCTGCCTTTGCATTTCTTCATATTGCTCAACAACCACGCCCGGGTCAACCATCACCGCATCGATGACAGTTCCCTCTTCCCCGCCACCACCAAGTTTGACGACGGAAACTAAAGAGCCTATAACAATCAACCCAATCAATAGGATGTGCAATACGATTGACATCACTAATGATCGATTTAAGTTATCTTTTTTCTCTTTTGTCTTTCCCACTCTGGTATCCAAAAAAAGAATTGTGACTTATTCAAACGACAATAACCCAGCCTAAATAGGCTGAGTCATCAAGCCAACCGATTTTATCCCTGCGCTGTGTAATATATTCAGCGCCTTAATCACTTCTTCATAAGGGACTTCTTTTGCTCCACCAATCAAGAAAACTGCTTTGGGGTTTTTCTCTAATTGAGATTTTGCCTCTGCCGCAATTTGCTCTGGTGGTAGCAATTCTAAAACCTCACCATCAAGACGCATATTATATTGGCCAACCCCCGACACTTCTAAAATAATCGGTGGGTTATCACTTGATGATACGGTTTGTGTATCTGTTGCATCCGGCAGCTCAACTTCCACACTTTGAGAAATAATCGGTGCTGTTGCCATAAATATCAGCAACAGTACCAACAATACGTCCAGTAATGGAACTATGTTGATTTCGGATTTCAGCTCACGTCTGCGACTTGTGCGCGCCATTCGCTTATCTCCCCGTCTTATTTCTTATCAGCAGAGAAGGCTTGACGATGCAAGATGGCCAAAAACTCTTCCATAAAGTTATCGTAGTTTTGCTCTAATTTGCTAACACGTAAGTTCAAACGGTTGAATGCCATAACGGCAGGGATCGCTGCAAATAAGCCTATTGCGGTTGCAATAAGTGCTTCGGCAATACCCGGTGCAACCATTTGTAATGTTGCTTGTTTTACCGCACCCAATGCAATAAACGCATGCATAATCCCCCAAACGGTACCAAATAAACCAATATATGGGCTAATTGAACCTACAGTACCTAAAAATGGGATGTGCGCTTCAACTGATTCAAGCTCACGATTCATTGAAATACGCATTGCACGAGAAGCGCCTGTTACGACCGCATCGGGTGCATGAATATTCGCTTGGTGTAAACGAACGAACTCTTTAAAACCAGAGTGGAAAATCTGTTCGGCACCACTTAATTCATCACGGCGAGCTTGGCTTTCTTTATATAAGCGCGATAGCTCGATACCTGACCAGAACTTATCTTCAAATGCTTCCGCTTCACGCGTTGCCGCATTTAAAATTTTTGTTCTTTGAATAATGATCGCCCATGATGCGATAGAAAAACCGATCAAAACGAACATAATGAGCTGAACCAAAAGGCTCGCTTTAAGGAATAAATCCAGGATATTCATGTCAGTCACTGTTTAAACTCCGCGACAATAGACTTAGGAAGCGCAATCGGCTTCATTTTTGATGTGTCCACACAAGCAATAAGGGCATTAGCCCCACAAAGCAGGTTACCTTGCGAATCAACTAACCTTTGCTGAAAAGTGAGTGAAGCACGTTTCATTTCAATAATTTGTGTTTCAACTTCCAGCAGGTCATCCAGCTTCGCCCCTTTAACAAAATCAATTGTCATGCTTCGCACAACGAAGCCAAGGTTCTCAGCAAGCATACTTTGTTGATTGATACCTTTATTTCGCAGCATCTCAGTTCTTGCTCGCTCAAAAAAGGCTAAATAGCGTGCATGATAAACAACACCGCCCGCATCTGTATCTTCATAATACACGCGAACAGGCCAGCGAAATAACATAACAATCACTCCGTCTTAGGTTAAATTAATTAACGGTGCCACTATACGCAAGACAGTGCCAGTTTGGAATCACTTTGAAAGTAAAGATATCAAAAATAATTATGGGTCCATTGACCCATAATTAGCAATTAGAATTATCTAAAGACCTGAAAAAGTCCCCAAATAAGAATGATGGCAGCAGGCAATGGATGAAAAATTGCACGAAAGATAACTTTTTTAGGTTTAAAACCCACACCAAAAATCATCGCGGTACACGTTGCCCATATTAACAACAGCCCTTGCCATATTTGAAATGAACTGGTTTTTGCAGCAAATAGGGTTGGATCCCACATGACTGCACCTGCAGTAACTAAAGCTAAAATAAGGATAAGGGCCCTTATCGGCCCCTTATCCAATAGCTGATAGGTTTTATCCACCAGCATTTTTATTACTCACCATCTTTAGCGGCTTTAGAGTCTTCAGAGTGCTCTAACGCTAATGCTGCAATCACTGCAAAACTACAAGCTAACAGCGTGCCGAGGATCCAGGCGAAATACCACATAGTTATGCTCCTTAATACAGTGAGTGCTTGTTGCCTTCGATGAAGTTTTTGTCCAAACGACCGAACATTTTGTAGTAACACCATGCGGTGTATGCCAGTACGATTGGTACAAAGATAATAGCAACAACAGTCATTACTTGCAGTGTGAACAAGCTAGATGTTGCATCCCACATGGTCAAACTTGCGTTTGGCATGATGCTTGAAGGCATGATGAATGGGAACATTGCTACACCACAGGTTAAAATGATACAAGCGATAGTTAATGAAGAACTCACAAACGCCCAACCATTTTTGTCTGCTTTACTAAACAGCATTGTGATTAACGGTAATCCTACACCCAGAGCAGGCAATGCCCACAAGATTGGGTAAGTATTAAAATTAGTCAACCAAGCACCTGATTCAACAGCGACTGTTTTGTTCAGTGGGTTTGACACAGCCATAGTATCAATAGTTGAAGTGATAACATAACCATCAATGCCCATGACTAACCAAACACCCGCACCTGCAAATGTTAACAATGTGACTAACGCACAGATATAGGTTGCTTTACGCACACGTAGATACAGTTCGCCAGTGGTACGCATTTGCAGATAAGTTGCACCTTGGGTAACAATCATCATTAAACCAACGACACCCGCCAACAGGCCATATGGGTTTAGCAGACCAAACAGGTTACCCGTGTAGGTCAAATACTGTTGGTTATCAATTTGCAGTGGAACACCTAATAACAGGTTACCAAACGCAACACCGATAACTAATGGTGGAACGAAACCACCAATAAACAGACCCCAGTCCCACATATTACGCCATTTTTGGTTCTCCAGTTTTGAACGGTAATCGAAACCAACCGGACGGAAGAACAATGCTGCTAGCACTAAAATCATCGCGATATAGAAACCGGAGAATGATGCAGCATAAACCTGAGGCCATGCAGCAAACATCGCACCACCCGCTGTGATTAACCAAACTTGGTTACCATCCCAGTGCGGTGCAACGGCGTTAATCATGATACGGCGTTCAGTATCTGTTTTACCTAAAATAGGTAATAAGAAGCCAACGCCCATGTCAAAGCCATCCGTGACAGCAAACCCAATCAGTAATACACCGATAAGGATCCACCACACAAATCGAAGAACTTCATAATCAAACATAAGTGGCTCCTATTTACTGAACGTCGTGTGTAGAAGTGTTTTTCTGTTCAAAGTGGTAGCGACCGGTTTTCAGGCTACTAGGCCCTTTACGAGCGAATTTGAACATTAAGAACATTTCTGCAATTAAGAACAGTGTGTACAGACCACAAATCAATACCATAGAGAAGATCAGGTCATGAGTCGTCAAGTTGGAGTGTGCAACCGAAACAGGTAACACTTCACCGATTGCCCATGGCTGGCGACCATACTCTGCAACAAACCAACCTGATTCAATTGCAATCCATGGTAGTGGAATACCGAATAGTGCAATACGTAGCAACAGTTTATTTTGACCAATACGGTTACGAACTACTGACAGGAATGCCCAGCCAATAATCAACAGTAACAGGAAGCCAACGCCAACCATGATACGGAATGCCCAGAACAGAGGCCCAACGTTAGGAATACTATCTTTCACTGCTTTTTGGATTTGAGCTTCAGTTGCATCAACAACATTTGGTGCATATTGTTTTAACAGAAGACCATAACCAAGATCTTTTTTGTTTATTTCAAATGCTGAGCGCAGTTCAGGGTCTTTATTACCTGCAAGAAGCTCTTGTAACTGACCGTATGCAATCATACCGTTACGAATACGAACTTCGTGTTGTTTCATTAAGTCTTTCAGACCTAATACAGGCGTATCGATTGAACGGGTTGTAATAATACCCATCGCCCAAGGAATCGAGATAGCAAATTTATTTTCTTGCTTTTCAGTGTCCGGCCAAGCGATTAAGTTAAACGCAGCTGGTGGAGCATGGGTTTCCCACTCTGCTTCAACAGCAGCCAATTTGGTTTTTTGAACGTCCCCCATTTCGTAACCTGATTCATCACCAAGAACGATAACAGACAGTACGGCAGCAATACCAAAGCTTGCAGCAATTGCAAAAGAACGTTTAGCAAAAGCAACATCACGACCTTTAAGTAGGTAGTAAGAGCTAATACCAAGGACAAACATTGCACCGGTACAATAACCCGCAGCAACTGTGTGGACGAACTTAACCTGCGCAACTGGGTTTAAGACTAGCTCTGAGAAGCTAACCATTTCCATACGCATTGTTTCAAAGTTGAAATCAGCAGCGATTGGGTTTTGCATCCAACCGTTCGCAACTAAGATCCACAAAGCAGAGAAGTTAGAACCTAAAGCAACTAACCATGTTACAGCTAGGTGTTGTTTTTTGCTTAAACGATCCCAACCAAAGAAGAATAAACCGACGAACGTTGATTCTAAGAAGAACGCCATCAGACCTTCGATTGCAAGAGGTGCACCGAAGATATCTCCAACATAGTGCGCGTAGTAAGACCAGTTAGTACCGAATTGGAACTCCATGGTCAGACCCGTTGCAACACCCAGAGCAAAGTTAATACCAAATAACTTACCCCAGAACTTAGTCATATCTTTATAAATTTGCTTGCCTGACAGTACATATACCGTTTCCATGATCGCAAGCAAAAACGCCATACCTAGCGTTAATGGTACGAACAGGAAGTGATACATCGCAGTTAAGGCAAACTGTAATCGTGACAGTTCGACAATATCAAACATCTTGACTCCTTGCTCCTAGCAGGAAGACACCGACTTGCGGCAACCCAGCTTCCAGTTTTAAATACTTAGAAAGCCTCTTAACTACCAGCAAAAAATGCCTCAAAACAACAAAAAATTAACAAAATTAAAAGAACAAACGTTACTATAATAATAGTACGCTTATCTTCACACACAATAAACTTCTTTTACGTGATTCAGATTTGAATTCTGAATTTACATCAATAATTATACCCTTTAATAGAAAATCGAGTATTTGATCGAGCACCAATTTAAGCAATTTGAACAAATAAAGCCAGAGGCAATGAATTGATTTGCGTCAATTTTTTTCCTGTTGTTAATTGCTATACCTGTCAGTCAATTAATGGTTATTTACTTGTTAAATTGCTGTTATTGATAATGACATAAATGTTCTTAATTTTTCTAAAGATTAACAAAAAATATAATCATTGAATTAACGACTCGAAAAAAGAATATTTAATTTGTAATAGTATCTTATTTTAAACTTATTATGAATTTTATTAATATAGCCGTTTTTCTCAACAAAACTGTTATATTGGCCAAATTGAATAACCGACAATATTTTAAATATTGATATGCCGCAATTTCTCTCTTTTTTGCATAAAGTGCGATTAACATCGCCCATGCTTACCTAAATTGCCTTTTTATAATCTATTTGCCTTCATATAAGCCTATAGAACGTATTTTTAAGTATAGGCATACTTTTCAAAAAACCGCATAACCCTATAAAAATTATTTGGATAATTTTTTAAAGAGATAAAAAAACCCGCGCTCACTGAGCACGGGCTTTCGTCTCTTACTCTTGCTAGTTACCTAGCGAATTACTTATTTGTTCAACAGTGATTTGACTGCATCACCGATGTCTGCAAGGCTGCGAACGGTTTTCACGCCAGCAGCTTCTAGTGCAGCAAATTTCTCATCTGCAGTCCCTTTACCGCCTGCAATGATTGCACCTGCGTGGCCCATACGTTTGCCTTTTGGTGCAGTAACACCAGCAATATAACCGACAACAGGCTTAGTCACATGCTTTTTAATATAATCAGCCGCTTCTTCTTCTGCGTTACCACCGATTTCACCGATCATCACGATAGCTTCAGTTTGTGGATCCTCTTGGAACAACTTCAGAATATCAATGAAGTTTGAACCTGGAATTGGGTCACCACCGATACCTACGCAAGTTGATTGACCTAAGCCTGCATCTGTTGTTTGTTTAACAGCTTCATAAGTCAACGTACCTGAACGTGAAACGATACCGACTTTACCTGGCATATGGATATGGCCTGGTTGGATACCAATTTTACATTCACCCGGCGTGATAACACCTGGGCAGTTAGGACCAATCATACGAACGCCTGCTTCGTCTAATTTCACTTTAACTGTCAGCATATCCAGTGTTGGAATACCTTCAGTAATAGTGATGATCAGTTTGATGCCAGCATCAATAGCTTCTAAGATAGAATCTTTACAAAATGGTGCTGGAACATAAATAACAGAGGCTGTTGCGCCCGTAGCTTCTACGGCTTCACGAACGGTGTTAAATACAGGTAAACCTAAGTGAACAGTGCCACCTTTACCTGGTGTTACACCACCGACCATTTGCGTGCCATAAGCAATCGCTTGTTCTGAATGGAATGTACCTTGACCACCAGTGAAACCTTGGCAAATTACTTTAGTGTTTTTATCGATTAAAATAGACATTATTTAGCCTCCGCTGCTGCTACTGCTTTCTTAGCTGCATCTGTCAGGCTGTTTGCAGCGATAATGTTCAAGCCGCTATCTGCCAGTTTTTTAGCACCTAACTCTGCATTATTACCTTCTAAACGCACAACGACTGGTACATTTACGCCAACTTCTTCAACTGCACCAATGATGCCGTCTGCAATCAGGTCGCAGCGAACGATACCACCAAAGATGTTAACAAAAACCGCTTTCACGTTTTCATCAGAAAGAATGATTTTAAATGCTTCAGTTACACGCTCTTTTGTTGCGCCGCCGCCAACATCTAAGAAGTTAGCCGGTGCACCACCGTGTAGTTTAACGATGTCCATAGTACCCATAGCAAGGCCCGCACCGTTAACCATACAACCGATATTACCGTCTAATGCTACGTAATTCAGTTCCCACTGAGCAGCTTGTGCTTCACGTGCATCTTCTTGTGATTCATCACGCAGTTCACGAATTTCTGGCTGACGATATAACGCGTTGCTATCGATACCTAATTTACCATCTAAGCAAACTAAATCACCTGCAGTACTGATAACCAATGGGTTGATTTCCGCTAATGCTAAATCGCGTTCTAAGAATAATGTAGCCAGACCCATGAAAATTTTCGCGAATTGGCTAACTTGTTTGCCAGTTAAGCCTAATTTAAATGCTAACTCACGACCTTGGAAAGGCATTGGGCCAGTCAGTGGGTCGATAATCGCTTTGTGAATTAACTCTGGAGTCTCTTCTGCGACTTTCTCAATTTCCACGCCACCTTCGGTAGATGCCATGAATACAACGCGACGAGTACTACGATCTACAACCGCACCTAAATAGAGTTCTTTCGCAATATCAGTTGCCGTTTCAACCAAAATTTGGTTAACCGGTTGGCCATTTGCATCTGTTTGATAAGTGACTAAGTTTTTACCTAACCAGTGTTCTGCAAACGCTTTAACTTCATTGATATCACTAGTGACTTTTACGCCGCCAGCTTTACCGCGTCCACCTGCGTGAACTTGGCATTTAATTACCCATGGGCCGTCGCCAATTTTTTTAGCAGCATCGACGGTTTCAGCGACTGATGAACAGGCATAACCTGTCGGTGCAGGCATCCCATAACGTGCAAACAACTGTTTTGCCTGGTACTCGTGTAAATTCATGATGTTCTATCCATAATTGAGTCTGAAGAGGCGTTTATTCGCCTCCTGCAATTGTTACTGATTTAGCAACCCGCGAACGGGTTGCATCGGTTACTTCAGACCGGGCAAGTTGTATCCTGCCCTGTTATGTTGCTATACGTCCAGCAGTAAACGAGTTGGATCTTCCAGCATATCTTTGATAGCGACTAAGAAGCCAACTGACTCACTACCATCGATTAAACGGTGGTCGTAAGACAGTGCTAAATACATCATAGGAAGAATCTCTACCTTACCATTTACAGCCATAGGGCGGTCTTTAATGGCATGCATGCCTAAAATCGCGCTCTGTGGTGGGTTAATGATAGGTGTAGACATCAGAGAACCGAATACGCCACCATTAGTGATAGTGAAGTTACCACCACTTAAGTCTTCGACAGTTAATTTACCGTCACGACCTTTAACAGCCAGTTCTTTAATTTTTTTCTCGATATCCGCCATACTCATTGCATCGACATCACGCAGAACTGGCGTTACCAGACCACGTGGTGTTGAAACCGCAATGCTGATATCGAAATAGTTATGGTAAACCACATCATCGCCATCAATAGAAGCATTCACTTCTGGGTAGCGCTTCAGTGCTTCAACCGCAGCTTTCACATAGAAAGACATAAAGCCTAAACGAACACCATGACGTTTTTCGAATACTTCGCCATATTGTTTACGTAAGTCTTTGATTGGTTGCATATTGACTTCGTTAAAGGTCGTCAACATTGCAGTGGTGTTTTTCGCTTCTAACAGGCGCTCAGCAATACGTTTACGTAAACGCGTCATTGGAACACGTTTTTCGCTACGGTGTGCTAAAGGCGCTTGTGGAGCCGCTGGTGCTTTCGCCGCTGGCGCCGCAGATTTATTTGCAGCTAAATGTTTTTCAACATCTTCACGCGTTAAACGACCACCAACACCCGTACCTTTGATATCTGCAGGGTTTAAGTCATGCTCAGCAATTAAACGACGAATAGCTGGCGTCAGCGCATCGTTGCTTTCTGTTTCTAAGCTTGCAGTTTGACGTTGGGCAGGTGTTGATTCTTGTGCTTCTTTTACTTCAGCAGGAATACCTGTGCTATCGCCTAAACGAATGCGCCCCAGTAACTGCTTAGACAACACCGTTGCACCTTCATCTTCAACGATAGCTTCTAATACACCAGCTTCACTTGCAGGAACTTCTAATACGACTTTATCTGTTTCGATCTCAACCAGTACTTCGTCACGCTGAACACTGTCACCTGGTTTTTTATGCCATGTGGCAACCGTAGCATCTGCAACGGACTCAGGAAGATCGGGAACAAGAATTTCTACGCTACTCATTTTCTATCCTTTAATTATTCAATGTTCAAAGCGTCATTAACCAGGGCTTTTTGTTGTTCCTGGTGTACGGACGTATAGCCAACTGCTGGAGATGAAGAAGCAGCTCGACCTGCATAACGTAAAGTTGCCCCTGCTGGGATAGCTTCACGGAAATTATGTTGACTGCAATACCAAGCACCTTGGTTTAATGGCTCTTCTTGACACCATACAAAGTCTTTTACATCAGTAAATTGCGCCAACGCTTTTTGGATGTCTTCGTGTGGGAACGGATATAACTGCTCGATACGCACGATAGCAACGTCAGTTTGTTCATTTTTACGACGTTGTTCTAACAGATCGTAATAGACTTTCCCTGAACACAGAATGACGCGTTTCACATTTTTCGGATTGATTTCATCGATTTCACCGATAACTGGCTCAAACTTACCGTTTGCCAATTCTTCCATGCTAGAGACCGCTAATGGATGACGTAGCAGAGATTTTGGTGACATCACAATCAGAGGACGACGCATGCCACGTAAGGCTTGGCGACGTAACATGTGATAAACCTGAGCCGGTGTTGACGGCACACACACTTGCATGTTTTGGTCAGCACACAGTTGCAGGTAACGTTCTAAACGTGCAGATGAGTGCTCTGGCCCCTGACCTTCATAACCATGAGGCAGTAGCATTACCAGACCACACATACGACCCCATTTTTGCTCACCAGAGCTAATAAATTGGTCGATAACCACTTGCGCACAGTTAGCGAAGTCACCGAATTGTGCTTCCCAAATAGTCAGTGCACGAGGCTCAGTAGTGGCATAGCCATATTCGAATGCTAATACCGCGTTTTCAGTCAGAACAGAGTCCCAAACATTAAAGACGCCTTGACCGTTATGGATATTTTGCAGCGGAACGTAAACTGAGCCATTCGTTTGGTTGTGAACAACGGCATGACGGTGGAAGAATGTACCACGACCCGCGTCTTCACCCGATAAACGCACTGGAATACCTTCATCAACTAACGTTGCATACGCTAAAGTTTCAGCAGCGCCCCAGTCGAGTAATTTTTCACCTTTCGCCATTTCGGCACGGTCTGCGTAGATTTTCTCAACGCGTGATTGCGCAACCACACCTTCAGGGATTGTGCTAACTTTGGTTGCTAGCTCAGTTAGGCGTTTGATATCAACAGTTGATTTATACGACTCATCCCATTCATGGTTTAAATATGGAGCCCACGTGTATGAGTTCAGGCCCATTTCACGGTATTCTTCAACCACACAGTCACCCGCATCTAATGCATCACGATACAGATTAACCATTTCAGTGACATCATTGGCACTTAATACGTTTTCAGCAATTAAACGGTCTGCATAAATTTTACGTGGCGTTGGATGCTGTTTGATTTTTTGATACATCACTGGCTGAGTTGCACTTGGCTCATCCGCTTCGTTATGGCCATGGCGGCGATAACACACTAAATCAATCATGACATCACGCTTGAACGTATTACGGAAATCCAATGCCAAACGCGTTACAAATGCCACGGCTTCTGGATCATCCGCATTCACGTGGAAAATTGGTGCCTGTACCATCTTCACAACGTCTGTACAGTACTCTGTAGAACGGGTGTCTTTCGGATTTGAAGTTGTGAAACCAATTTGGTTGTTAATCACGATACGTACAGTACCACCAACTTCATAACCACGAGCTTGAGACATGTTCAATGTTTCTTGCACAACGCCTTGGCCAGTGACTGCTGAGTCACCATGAATGGTAATTGGCAGAACCATGTTACTGCGGCCTTCGTCCAGGCGGTCACGGCGTGCACGTACGGAACCAATAACTACTGGGCTAACAATTTCAAGGTGAGACGGGTTAAATGCTAATGCTAAGTGAACACGAGAGCCTGCGGTTTCAAAGTCAGAGGAGAAACCTTGGTGATATTTAACGTCACCCGCACTAGAGTGGTCTTTATGTTTGCCCGCGAACTCATCAAATAATTCGCCCGGTTTTTTACCTAAGATATTAACAAGAACGTTTAAACGACCACGGTGAGCCATTCCCAAAACAACTTCACGGGTATCTTGTTTGCCTGCGTGGTGGATTAAATCTTTCAACATTGGGATCAGTGAATCACCACCTTCCAATGAGAAACGTTTTGCACCTGGGAATTTAGCCCCGATGTAACGCTCAAGCCCCTCAGCTGCTGTTAATTCTGCTAAGAAGCGTTTCTTCTCTTCTACTGAGAAGATTTTAGAAACGTCAACAGACTCAAGGCGCTGTTGGATCCAACGTTTTTCTTCTGTATTAGTGATATGCATATATTCTGCACCGATAGAACCGCAATAAATACGTTTCAGGTGGTCATATAGCTCACTCAGCTTCATGGTTTCTTTGCCAATCGCAAATGAACCCACGTTGAAGGTTTCGTTGAAGTCTTCTTTCGTCAGGTTATGGAATGCTGGGTCTAAATCTGGAACAGATTCACGTTTCCAAAGACCTAACGGATCAAGATTCGCATTTTGGTGCCCGCGGAAGCGGAACGCATTGATTAATTGCAAAACTTTAACTTGTTTTGCGTCGATAGCTGGATCGCTAACAGAGGTGTGATAACGTGTAGAGTCTTTTGCTAAGCGGCGGAAGTAATCGCGCGCTTGGGAGTGGAATTGCTCACCGCTAGTGCCGAGTGCTGCACCAGGAAGTTGCTCAAAAATTGCTTTCCACTCGGCATCGACAGAGTTAGGGTCAGTCAGATAATCTTCATAGAGCTGTTCTATATAAGTCTGGTTCGCGCCTGCCAGAAAGCTTGAATCCAGCCAGTCCTTCATTACGCCGTTCTGCATTGTGATCCCTTAAGCTTTTAAAGCTTTAGTTTTCGCCGTGGTTAACTAATTGCCGCATTTAAGCGACCTCGATAAAGGTTCTCTTGGACGTGCTTTATGCATGTTCTCTCTTTGGGAGGCCCTTTATCAGTAAGGGTTTCCCTTTTAAGGAACCTTTAAAAACTGGCTGCGGTTTTTAAAGGCCCCTATGCGTGGGCTGTCGTCTTCATCTTTTGCAGTTGGCTATTTTTTCTACTTGTTACTGTTACTTTCTTTGCTTTCACTTTTTTACGCTTTTGTAATGACAACGTTTTAATAAGTACTACTTTTTATGGGTGACAATGTTACTTTCTGATGCTCTTTGTTGGTATTTCGTTTTCGCGCTTTTGTGAGCTTCCGCGCATTAAACTCCTAATATTGTTTTTACTTTACGCGATTCTTTTAACTTATGTTTTTATTTTGTGCTATTCCTATTTTAACCCACAGCACCTAAGCACTGTGGGTTAAATATTCATAATTAAGCGCTATGTTTTAGCAACATAGATTTAATATGACCGATAGCTTTCGTTGGATTTAGCCCTTTAGGGCATACATTGACACAATTCATGATGCTATGACAGCGGAAGACACTAAAAGCGTCGTTCAGATCATCTAATCGTGAATCAGTTTCAGTATCGCGGCTATCAATTAAGAAGCGATACGCTGCCAACAAGCCTGCAGGCCCGATAAACTTGTCTGGATTCCACCAGAACGATGGGCAAGAAGTCGAACAACAAGCACACAAAATACACTCATATAAACCATCGAGTTTTTCACGTTGTGCAGGAGTTTGTAAATTCTCACGCGCTGGTGGATTTTTGTTATCATTAATCAAATATGGACGAATTTTTTCGTATTGGGTATAGAACTGAGTCATATCGATAATCAGGTCACGCACAACAGGCAGACCCGGTAATGGACGAATGACAATTTTCTTCCCACCACGGATTAACGCGGATAATGGCGTAATACACGCCAACCCGTTTTTACCGTTCATATTCAGGCCATCGGAACCACATACCCCTTCACGACAAGAACGACGGAAAGAGAGTGTTGGGTCTTGCTCTTTGATTTGGATTAACGCATCCAGTAACATCATGTCACGCCCTTCAGGAACTTCTAGCGTGTAATCTTGCATACGTGGTGCGTTGTCCACATCAGGATTGTAGCGATAAATCGAAAATTGTAATTTCATAGTTTATTTCTCCGCAACTGGATTAACACCACGCATTAGTAGGTACGAATTTTCGGTGGGAAGGCTTCACGCAATTTTGGCTGCATGTTGACTTCACGACGCGTCATCGTTTCAGATTGCGGTAAATATAATGAGTGACATAACCAATTCGCATCATCTCGCTCAGGGTAGTCAAAGCGGCTATGCGCACCACGACTTTCTGTACGGAAGTTTGCAGCTTGTGCCGTTGCATAAGCCGTTTCCATCAGGTTATCCAGTTCTAAACATTCGATACGCTGCGTATTAAACTCAGTCGAAGTATCATCAAGGCGTGCATTTTGCAAACGCTCACGGATCACTTTCAGCTCTTCTAAACCTTTCGCCATTGCATCACCTTCACGGAATACCGAGAAGTTATGCTGCATGCAGGTTTGCAGTGCTTTACGGATTTCAGTTGGATCTTCACCCGTGCGAGCACCTTCCCAACGGTTAAAACGTGTCATTGCTGCATCAATATCAGATTCAGATGCATCACGCATTGAACCTTGCTCCATGATGGATTCTTTCAGATGCAGACCCGCTGAGCGACCAAATACCACTAAGTCGAGCAGTGAATTACCGCCTAATCGGTTAGCGCCGTGTACTGACACACAGGCAATTTCGCCGACTGCAAACAAGCCAGGAATGACTTCATCTTCACCTTTTTCGTTATAACGAATGGCTTGGCCTGTAACTTTAGTCGGAATACCGCCCATCATGTAGTGGCAAGTCGGGATAACAGGGATTGGCTCTTTGATTGGGTCAACGTGAGCAAAGGTACGAGATAACTCAAGGATACCCGGTAAACGAGATTCCAGAACTTCTTTTCCTAAGTGGTCCAATTTCAGTTTAGCATGTGGACCCCATGGGCCATCACAACCACGACCTTCACGAATTTCAATCATGATTGAACGCGCAACAACGTCACGACCCGCAAGGTCTTTCGCGTTCGGCGCATAACGCTCCATGAAACGCTCGCCGTCTTTATTCAACAGGTAACCACCTTCACCACGGCAACCTTCTGTCACGAGAACACCCGCGCCAGCGATCCCCGTAGGGTGGAATTGCCACATTTCCATATCTTGTAGTGGTACACCTGCACGAGCAGCCATTCCCACGCCATCACCCGTATTGATGTGCGCATTAGTGGTTGATTGGTAAATACGACCCGCACCACCCGTTGCTAAAATAGTTGCTTTCGCTTTGAAATAAACCAGTTCGCCGGTTTCCATACAAATTGCAGTACAACCTACAATATCGCCGTCTTGGTTTTTAACTAAATCAAGGGCATACCATTCAGAAAAAATGGTTGTATGGTTTTTTAAGTTCTGTTGATACAAGGTATGTAACAGTGCATGGCCAGTACGGTCAGCTGCGGCTGCAGTACGCGCAGCTTGCTCACCACCGAAGTTTTTAGACTGACCACCAAATGGACGTTGATAAATACTTCCATCATCAAGGCGAGAGAATGGCAACCCCATATGTTCTAATTCGAGGATAGCCTCTGGCCCTGTTTGACACATATATTCGATAGCGTCTTGGTCACCGATGTAGTCGGAACCTTTAACAGTGTCATACATGTGCCATTCCCAGTTATCAGGATGCGTGTTACCTAAAGCAACCGTGATACCACCTTGCGCTGATACAGTATGAGAACGGGTTGGAAAAACTTTTGACAGAAGCGCACAAGATAGGCCCATCTGTGAAATTTGAAGTGCTGCGCGCATACCTGCGCCACCCGCACCGATAACAATAGCGTCAAACTCTCTGATTGGCAGATTCATTTATGCACCCCACACAACAATTGTTCCGTAAATTAAATAAGCCAACAGACCTACAACGATAGCCAGTTGCAATACTAAACGAATTGCTAAAGGTTTAACGTAGTCAGTCAGCACTTGCCACATGCCAATCCACGCATGAACAAGAATCGAGAACAACGTGAGGATAGTGAATACTTTCGTCACAGAAGAAGCAAAAAAGCCACGCCAGACGTCATAGGTAATGTCGTTAATAGCAACAAAACCAACAATGTAGAGTACGTAGAGCGCGATAACAATCGCAGAACCACGGATTAATAGCCAGTCCTGGATACCAGTACGGCCTAAAGCAGAAGCATTACTTACCATACTAAAATCCCCGCCAGAATTGCTAAAATCACGGTAATGACAAATGTAATTTTTGCAGATGAGTTACCAGCAGCAAGCGTTTCATCAACACAACCGAAATCCATTAGCATATGACGAATACCACCACAGATGTGGTAAGCCAAAGCTGTCAAGATGCCCCAAAGAATGAACTTAGCAAAAAAGCCAGTCATTATTTCAGACGCGTATTGAAAACCTTCTGGAGAGGAGAGAGATGTCCCTAACAACCAAAGCAGAATACCAACTGCGATGAGAGTAATGACGCCAGAGACACGGTGCAAGATCGAAGATATTGCAGTGATCGGGAAATGAATCGTCTGCAAATCAAGGTTGACAGGTCTTTGTTTTTTCACAATTTTGCCCACACAGCTCTTTATTATTTTCCATCCTCCGGACCTGGGGTGGAAATCAGACAGCGACAGGGGTACAAAATGCAACTTAACACAAACTCTAATCCATCATGTTTAAATAAAGTTGCATACTGATCACGCTGGGAACTCCTACTACAGGGTAATCCGGAGACCTGCCGCTAGTATAAAGTCTTCACAATGCCATTACAATTCCCACACAAAATGTTTGGAGACATTTAGCCCGAACAGTGAGAGGGATCACGATTTAAACATTTTGTATAAATGTGCTTATCTTATTTGACAATGATTCAACATTTATCTTACATATAGGTCTGGCAGAATTATCTTAACGGTGCTGTTGACACTTCATCGTAAAAGAAAAAAACGTGAATGTTGCAATGTTAAATACTCTTCAATTTGAACTATGATGGGTATTAATAACAAAAGTTATGAAAGTTGTTCCTCTTACCACAAATAATGATATTGTAGGGAAAACAACAAAAAGAACATAACATCTACACACTCATAAACAACCTAACTACATTGTCGTCGGTCTCAGATTTCAGGTTTTATGTGATAGCGAGCTGATTTCCAAAGCATACCGGTAGAACAATGCACGAAGACACAGTATAACGCTGGGCTTCTGGGTTGTTGGGTGTCGATTATCAAGCGCTAAGGAGACCGTAATGGCTGATAACAAAGCTAAGCTAACGACTGGTAGTAAGGGTGATATTGACCTAGATATTTTAAGCCCAACGATTGGTCAAGACGTTATCGATGTCCGAACTTTAGGTTCTAAAGGGTTTTTTACCTACGACCCTGGTTTTACTTCTACTGCATCCTGTGAATCAAAAATCACCTATATCGATGGTGATCAAGGCATCCTGTTGCACCGTGGTTTCCCTATCGATCAACTCGCCACTGAAGCCTCTTATCTCGAAGTTTGTTATATCCTGCTATACGGTGAAGCACCAACTCAAGAACAATATGACGTATTTAAAAATACGGTGACTCGCCATACCATGATCCATGAGCAAATTACTCGCATGCTTAATGGTTTCCGCCGTGACTCACACCCAATGGCTGTATTATGTGGTGTTACTGGCGCACTAGCAGCCTTCTATCACGATGCATTGGATGTTAATAACCCTCGCCATCGTGAAATTACGGCTTATCGTCTGCTGTCGAAAATGCCAACAGTCGCAGCGATGTGTTACAAATATTCAATTGGCCAACCTTTTGTTTATCCACGTAATGACCTGTCATACGCGGGTAATTTCTTGCATATGATGTTCTCGACACCATGTGAAGAATACACAGTTAATCCTGTTTTAGAGCGCGCAATGGATCGTATTTTGATTCTGCACGCTGACCACGAGCAAAACGCCTCAACATCGACAGTTCGTACTGCAGGTTCATCCGGTGCAAACCCATTTGCTTGTATCGCGGCAGGTATTGCTTCACTGTGGGGGCCTGCTCACGGTGGGGCTAACGAAGCTTGCTTACGTATGTTGGAAGAGATCCAAACCGTTGAGCACATCCCAGCATTTATCGAGCGCGCTAAAGACAAAAATGACTCTTTCCGCTTAATGGGCTTCGGTCACCGTGTTTATAAGAACCACGACCCACGTGCAACCGTAATGCGTGAAACTTGCCATGAAGTTCTGAACGAACTGGGCTTGAATGACAGCCTGCTGGAAGTTGCAATGGAGCTAGAACGCATCGCATTGAACGACCCGTATTTCATTGAGAAAAAACTGTACCCGAACGTTGACTTCTACTCAGGTATCATCTTGAAAGCAATGGGTATTCCATCTTCAATGTTCACAGTTATCTTCGCCATCGCACGTACCATTGGCTGGATTGCACATTGGAATGAAATGCACGATGACGGCCTGAAAATTGCCCGCCCTCGCCAGCTATATACCGGCTATGACAAACGTGAATTCAACTCTGAATTAGCAAAAAAATAATATTTAATTAAATCTGAACCCCTACATATGCTAAAGCCTCGAATTTTCGGGGCTTTTTCTTTTTTACGAGGATCATTCAGCTTACTGCTGTTGATATTCCCTTGGTGTCATCCCGCTCATTTTTCGGAAAAAACTAATAAACGCGCTATCACTTGTCAGACCAAGTTCTTGAGTAATATAGTGATAAGGTTTTTCTTGTGCGAGTAATTCAATCGCTTTAATAAACCGCCATTGTTGTCGCCATGTTTGAAATGTCATGCCTGTTTCTTTCAGGAAAATACGCGTGATTGTTTTCTCACTCGCACCGATAGTCTGCGCTAACTGATTTAAATTCGGTGGTAATTGCTCGATATCAATCCCTTTAAAGCGTCTATCTTGCGGTAATGGCAACAGTGTTGGCTCTAAAGCTGCACTTTGTAGTTCATCGATAAATACCGGTAATAAGTTGGCCAAACGCCCCCGCAGCCAATCACTCTCAAACGGCGCAATCGCAATACGTTCTAACACTTCCCTTAGCAATGGGGAAATATTCAAAATAACCACATCGTTTCCAATTTCTTTGGCATATTCTTCTGATAAATAAACCGAACGATACCCCACGGATGCCTGCATTTGTGCCCGATGAAGGACAAATGGTGGGATCCAAGCCACCCGACCAGGAGGAAGCAAAGAGAGGCGATTTTCCAGTGAAATTCGTATACACCCTTGTTGTGTAAACAAAAGTTGTCCCATTTCATGTTTATGAAAACCAGAGTCATGCTGCCCCATTTTTGCTGCAATGCCCAATACTGGGGCGCTGTACCAATGCGTTTGAAACTCATCTGTTTGATTTAACCAAGCCATAATGTCTCTTTTTTGATATTTATAGTCTTTATTATTGTAATAAGACAATAAAAATAACACTAAACTGCCTGCCATTGAATCGTTGTGTCTGATTAGACCCTTTCTTTTTAGTAGATTGGTAGGAAAAAGTATGAAACATCCTCTTTCATTATGGCTTGCTGTTGCCTTAATGATGTTTCCTCAAATTGTGGAAACCATATACAGCCCCGCTCTCACTGATATTGCCAGCGCTTTCTCAGTAAATGCGGAACAAGCTTCACAAACACTGTCGCTTTATTTCTTTGCTTTTGCATTGGGCGTGGTGTTTTGGGGACGTATGTGTGACACCTTAGGGCGTCGCCCGACTATTTTGGCGGGTTTATTAATTTACGGTATTGCGTCTATTGGCGCGTTATTCGTCACACATTTTTATTTATTATTATTAATGAGAATGTTATCCGCATTTGGTGCTGCCGTCGGTTCAATCGGTACACAAACCGCTATGCGTGATAGCTACCAAGGCCATGAATTAGCGAAAGTTTTTTCTATCATGGGTGTTGCTTTGGCAATCAGTCCCGCCTTGGGAATGTTATCGGGTGCTGGACTCGTCAGTTTTGGCGGTTATCGAACTGTTTTTATCGGCTTAGCTATTTTAGCAGTGGTGCTTTTTCTCTGGTCAGCCTGTCGTTTACCTGAGACCAAGCCTGAAAACGTGACCCAAGTCTCATTTACTGAGACATTTTTACGCATGATCGCTGATAAAGAAATTGCTAGAAATGTGATCTTGATAGCATTTTTCAACATTAATTTATTTAGCTATTATCAGCTGGCTCCATTCAGTTTTGAACAATTAATGCTCACTCAACAACAGTTTGGATTAACTGGGATATTATTAGCGCTTGGGGTTGGTTTAGGTTCGATAGCAAATCGCTATTTATTGGCTAAAAAACACACATCTGAGCAGCTTGTAAAACTGTCTAGCGCGATTTCCTTAGTGAGTGGCTGTTTGGTTTTTGTGCTAATGGATTCAATTTGGTTCGTTTTACCCGTTATCGGAGTCGTTATTGGTTACGGAATTGCGATCCCGAACATACTTGCCCATGCATTAAACCGTTATGGTGACAGAAAAGGCACCGCTGGCGCAATTTTAGGTTTATTTTACTACATCGGACTCGCCATCGGTCTAATGGTCGCTGGCTGGAGCCAACACTTAGGCTTAGTACTCACTGTTTCGGGTTTAGTATTGGTTTTTGCATCACTAAGATGGAGTAGCCAAGTACACTAAATAGATTTAGAGAACCCCTTTTATGTCGCTATCAGTTCAAAAATGCCTGTTTGAGCCTATGGTCGACCCATAATTCAGAGACACGGATAACTTTTCTTCAGTTTTTAGAGGAGTAACGTTACCGTGTCCCCACAATAACCTTAAAAGTGCTTTTTATAGAATATAAATTAACCGTAGCCTCAGGATAAACAAGCATTCAAAACCTAGTTAACAAATGCTAAAAATATCAAAAAAGTTACCAATTAACCAAATAACAAGTAAAACCGCAACAATACCGGCTAAGCCTGTCGCTGCGTATAATAAAAGTGAGATAGCCAGTACACTGCCATTGAGCGCCAAAGCTATCCGACCTGAATTTTTATTCTCACCACGGATAAATGAAATGGCTGCAAAAATAATCCCAAATACGCCAAGAGTGATACTGAGCTGTTTTGCTAATTCAATTTTATCGAGCAAAATCTGTCGCTGTTCTTTGGCTTCGTCTACAGGTGGCTCCTGATATTTTTTTCCTTTAATGGCATCAATTGTTGCTTTTTTAATGCTGCTTACCTTTTCATGAACTATTTGCTCTATCTTAGGTTTAGATTGAGCGTATTCGCGTTCAAAGCTTTGACTAGCAAGTATGACAAGAATGCTAAACGCGCCAATGATGGTAGCAATCAAGCTGAATCGGTTATGAACCATAGACATAGTAATTAATGTTCCTTATTAAATTAGCTGCCAATGATAGCAGAGTGAAAAATAATATCTCCAGACTGACTTTACTATCTTAAATACCACATTTAAAACAAGTCTGAATAATCCATTTAGACAATTCGCCCAAAATTTATCGCTAACTTGACAGCGAGAACGATTATGAGGATAAGCCATCCCAATAAAAACATAACAGTAGGTCAATTCTGTCCTATTATTAGTTTTTTAACAAAATAAACTTTGTTTGGGAACTAATCGTTAATCCCCCCTTTATTATCGAACTATGATGACTTTTCCATCGATAATCGACAGGTAGAAATTATAGTGAAATGCTCGACTTTCAGGAATAACTAATTTTATTGGTGATAGCCGACTAAAATTAATTTCATAACGGAAAGTACGATTATCTTCATATGAACTAAATGTGTATCTACTCCAATCGATTCCAGCAGGTTCATATCCTTTATTTAGTTTTAATATGAGTTCCCCCTCCTTAACAGCAATATAAAACTTATTAAAAAGCCAAGTCCAGATACTTTACCAATGGCCAGAAGCACCGCCACCCCCGCTAGAGCCGCCTCCCCCACCGCTTGATGAACTTGATGAACTTGATGAACTTGATGAGCTTGATGAACTTGATGAGCTCGATGTACTCGATGAACTGAAATCGTGACTGGAAGTAAAATTAGAAGCGTGTTTATGGGATGTGTTTACTGAATATGAAGGTTGATAAAAAGGCGAACCCAATCGACTGAACTCACAAATCGCTTTCCATTCTTTTCTCTGCTGTCGATAAATCGGAAATAAGATATTAATGCCAATAAACAGCACGGTTAATGAAATAAGGTTAAAGAATAATGATAACACCACCATCAGTAACAAGATAAAAGGGTTAACAATACCATTAAAAATTATTTGTGTATAAAAAATGACAACGACTGAACAAAACACTACAGGGAAATACAGCGAAAATGATGTTGGAAAATAGAATGAGTAATTCAGATAATTTTTTAACCGTTTTAGCTGATTTGCACCTAACTTATATCCCCGCTTTTCTGAATCTTTCTTTTTTTTACCTGACTGTGCTATCACGTGATTAATTTTTCTTTTCAGTTTTTTCGTTGAAAATACAAGCTGAAAACAATAAATTAGCCCTAATATTACCATATAAATTAAAATAAAATGTGTTTGTAATATTTTAAGGGGAATAAGATCTATCAGAGAATTCGTTGAGCTTATTGGTCTATCATTAGCTACATGAATGGCATTTATAATCCCTTGCTCAATACCCTTATAATAGTTTTCTGCTCTAAAATACGGCAACATATTTTTTCGAATAATTCGCCCAGCAAGAACATCGGTAAATGTCTCCTCATAGCCGTACCCGACTTCAAAGCGAACACTGCGGTCACTTATTGCCACAACAAGCAATAATCCATTATCAAGCCCCTTTTTACCTATCCCCCATTGATTAAAAACACGATTTGCGAAAATTTCGATATTTTCACTCCCAGTAGTCGGAACGATATAAACAACAAATTGTGAACCATCATTTCGATTATTTTCAAAATTAATCAATAAATTGTTTAGCGTTTTAAATTGCTGCGCCGTCAATAAATTTGCACGATCAATGACCCGATCCATTTTCAATGGAGGTATATTATTCACTGATGCGCTCGCAATGACACTCAATAATAGTAAAGAGAATAAAAATAAAATATTGCGTATCATGAGCTAAAATCCACCATTGGTGTTTTTTTGATTTCATGCACATTCTCAACGTTAAAATTAATTTTTTTATCGTACCCCATAAATTTCGCAATGAAGTTATAAGGGAACAGCCTGATTTGAGTATTATAATTTCGTACTGCTTCGATATATCGCCCTCTTGCAACTGAAATACGATTTTCAGCCCCCTCCAACTGTACCATCAGGTCTTGATAGAGTGAGTTTGCTTTCAATTCAGGGTAATTTTCTGAAATGACTAACAGACGTGATAGAGATTGCCCTAAATTATCTTGAGCTTTTTGATAGCTCGCAGAAATTTCAGGATCATCAAACACGCGACTATCCGCATTAATTTTTCCGACAGACGCTCTCGCCTTTACAATTTCTTGTAACACATTGCTTTCATGACTTGAATATCCCTTAACTGTATTGACCAGATTAGGGATCAAATCAAATCGACGCTGATATTGGTTTAATAATTCTGACGCTGCCGCAGAGACTAACTCATCATTTTTTTGGATTGTATTGTAGGAATTAACTAACAGAGTAAAAATTACAACTATCACTAATACCAAACCGATCGCTAACTTGCGCATTAAATATCCTTATATTAACCACTTAATGTTAATATTGACTATCTGGTGTAGCACTAATTTCTTTACTATCATCAATCCTAGCGAACTCAATCATTATCCGTCATAACATCGTATTTTCTAACCAATTTTTACCGTTGAATTACCCATTAATACGCCACCGCAACTTACTGTATCACCTGTTCTGGCCGCAGGTTTACCATCAATAAATACACGACTTGAACCACCAACGATAGTTCTTGAATGCCCACCGTGAGGCGCTAACGCATCCCCTTGCCGAGCAACCGCCTTACCATCGACTTTTACTGTTGGTGAACCTGTAATCACTTGGGTTGGGCCATGTTTACCATGGCCTGTATCAGAATCACCAATAAGAATAATGTTTGGCATAAATTAATTCCTTATCGAACAATCGTGACTTTTCCATCAATAATGGATAAATAGGGATTGTAGTGAAATGTTCGACCTTCAGGGCTAACTAATTTTATTGGTGACAGTCGGCTAAAACCAATTTCATAACGGAATATTCGTTTATCTTCATAAGTACTGAATATATAGCGACTCCAATCTATTTTAGCTGGCTTATATCCTTCATCTAGCATTTCTTTAAATTCTAGAGAGTTCCAAAATAGATCAGGGGAACTATTATCTGCATAAGCAAACTCATCCCATGATATTTTACCCATTGATTTTAATTTGTTGAGATTTTTATCAGCAAAGGCTTGTTGTAGCTCTAAATAAAACGCTTGAACCTTAGGAATATCGGATTCCGTTACAGGCGTTGCTTTTTCCCATTGCCATTTGGGGAGCCCTTGTAAATTAAATTGGTTTTTTGCTTCTAGCATACTTCCTTCACTTTTTCTATTGGAGCCACCGAAATAAACTTGATCCATATTATGTTTATATTTATCGGAAATAATTATTTTCCCATCGTTATTTCCAGCTAATTTAATACCTGATATAAATGTGCTATTACCATTTTCGGATAACTTATTTAGTTCCACTTCACACCACATTTCCGGTGTTAGTTTTTCTTCTTCTGCTAGAACAGAATCATTATACATAATTAAACTTAATGTATTTAGTTCATTGGTTAGTATACTCGATATATTTTGGCCTGCAGAATACATCCCTTCAGTAGCATTTTCATTATCCATAATAAGCATATCATTAATTTTTATACCGCAACCTGCATTATTAGAGGATAAATTAATCAAATAAATTTCATCCATTGTATTTTTTGCCATACTGACTCCACTAAAACCTAATACCATTATAATACTCGTTATATGCAATACATTTTTCAACGAAAGACGCTTACCAGATCTCTGATACTCCATAGCTTTCGTTAGATGGTGAGAAAATAGACCAACGATACTCTGATTTCTCTTTGGATAACGGTTCATGAATAATCCACTCCTTATCTAGTGGCTTGGTTGATTCTTCGACTTTGATATTCTTTTTTGAATGACCAAATTTATCAGCGTCATTATTCTCTTCTGTTTCTTTTTTTCCGATCCCTACACCATATTCAACACTCGCATAAGCCTTTATTCCCTCATGGTAAAAAACAATCTCACCATTTCCATTTGGAACCCAAGCGGCTTTTACAATTGCGGTTACTTTTGCTTCCGCTTTAAAAAAGCCTGAGATACCATAATAACGAAAACCTCCGCGGATGTTCGTTACACAGCTCATTGTGAACGATAAGTGGACATCACTACTTTTTTCATCAAATTTTGTAATTCCATCACTCTCTGTCTTATATTTTACGCCGCAGTTTAAAGACAGATTAAAGGTTAAATCAAGCTGGGCACCAATAAATGCACCATCTTCCCCTCTATTGACCTTCCCTTCACTCTGTGTCCCCCTTTCTCGAATAACGGTGACAATAGTGTTGATACCAAAATAAGCAGCGAAAGCCTGTATCATGTCAAATGTGAATTTGAAACCAAAAAACGGGTCGCCACGTAAATACACATCGTATTTAGGCATGACTTGATTATTTTTTGTTAATGCAATTTCTCGGCTACCACTGACTTTGATTGTCGGATAAATAAGCTCAAATTTTGCCAATTCATATTCTTGTTGTTTGTACTTACTTGGGCTTTTATCTGGAGCGGTCGATAATAATCGATTAAAACTATCGACGCCTTTATTTACTTTTTCAAGCAAAGAAAGCTCTTTTTTCTTTTTTAATTGTGTGTATTCATGTTTCAGTTCAGCACTCCATTTTTTACTGTCCATCCCCAATATTTTTGAAATCGAGCCTTCAAATTTAATACTTGAGGTTGTCAGTTCTGTACCTGATTTTGTCCAGCCACTGTGAGGCTTTGAGCCGTTATGGCCCAACGCTTGGTTCTTTTGTGCAGTTAATTTTTTTCTCGCAACATCATTTTGACCTGTTGTTTTTTCATTGAACGCAATCGTTAAATCAATTTTGGTTTTTTGCTGTAAAATTAAATAGAACTTTGTATCAAAAACCGACCTCGAACCAAATTTTTGATACACGAAAGCCCCTGCATTTAACAAAATATTATTGTTGATTGAGGCATTATACATTTTGGGCTCAAACGGTTTGTGCCCACATTCTGCAATCGATAATCGATATTCTTGGGTATGCTTCAATCTACTAACGGCGTATTCATCATCCAAATCATTCCATAAATCAACGAATAAATCAGCCAACACCGTAAACGGATTCATCACCTCTGCACCAAATTGACGAAATTGTTTTGTGTAAACTAACGGAATATCTAATGCCTTAGCTGGCGTGACTTTACCCACAAACGTATTCTTGACTTCCCCAATCGGTTTTACACCTTGAGGTACTTGTGCCACTTTATTGTTATAAGATGTTGATTGCCCAAAGTCATAGGCAACATCACCATAGACATTTCCAATGGGGCACTCAGGATTATTAGAGACACATACCTTCGAACAGGTCTTTACCTTAAAAGGCACTGAGATTTCAGGTAAAAACGATTCAGGATTTTTTTCAATGTTGAAAATATTATTAAAATCAGAAAGCTCTGCCGCTAGAAAACTATTTTTACCTTTAAATTCGATAATATGAAAAAAATCTTTTTTAATCCCATTTTGGCGATAAGTTTCTTTTTGTTGACCAAATTCAATCTCGACTTCAAGTGTGCAATCATCAGGTAATTTACAATCACAAACGACCTCTGGATATTCTTTAGACACTGGCAACCTCCTTACGCACTGTACTGCCGATAAAAATCTGGAATGGTATTTATTAACATCATCGATAACTTTTCAATTTTATAAAAGTCCATTGCATCCGGTATTGATAAAATCACACGCCATTCCGAAGGAAGAGAATCCACATCATATATTTCGTAATAGACAAGAAGATAACAAAATAGACTTATTGATTTTTCGTGATTGATATCGTGTTCATAACAAATATCTACGATCCTTTTTGCATACTCAAAGTAAAATGCCCATGTTTTTTCATGACACAAATCTGACGTAAAATATTTTAATGAACGTATTTTGGGATTACAGATAGTTTGCAAGATTAAACTTTCAATCGTTTCATGTTCTTTTTGGGTCTGATATTTTTCAGTTGCTCGAACAAAAAAAAGTGCCATTTTCGCTGTTAATAACGCTATTTTTTGTTGAGATAATAATTTCATTTCTGCATCAGTAAAACGCATCAGCTTGCCCCCAAGCTTCGCATTATCCGGAAATCCGCGGCGCTCACGCTCAAAGCGGGAAGCGGTTTCCTCTCCCCATAACAATGTCTTCAGTTTCGTAATGGGACCTAAAAATACATGCAAACGCCAATTATCAAAGGTTCCAAGCACATCCCACACATTGCGAGGGTCATAAAAACGCCAAAAGACCGGCTTTTCTTGTCCCGGTATCATCACCATCAAGTATTTGCGCAGATGCTGACGTAACTCACGCATGGTTGCGTGCGTATAAACATAAATTCCCCAAGGCGTCTCTCGCGTACTTAACCAGCGTTGCACCTCTTCGGTCACTTCCACTAAATAGGGCGCTAATGACACAATTTCAGGTTGAATCGGTTCGCTGTATAAGCAACTCGCCGGCGGTTCGTGCTCGGCAAACAAATTAAAGACATCAGGCTCGGAAGCCGCATCAATAATGGCATAGCACGTTTCAGGTTTAACCATTTTCCGCCTCCTCTTGCCCTTCTTTCATAGGGCAATGTGCCACAAAGGCCGCGCCACTGCTCGCCGCCGCTTTGAGTACCGCAGGGTTAGTCGCTTGCAGGATATCCCCAGGGCTTCCTCCTGAATTTAAGTTTATCGCAGGTCCTTTAATATCCACGCCACCGCTGTGAACGACAACAAAGCTTCCGCCCACTTTTAACGTGATTTTACTGCTGCTTTGTAAGGTGATATCCCCTTGTGCATTCACGCTGACCACACCTTGTATTGCCTCAACTAGGTCGCCCTCAACCGAAAGGTGGTGGTCTCCCTCAACTTTGTCTTGGTAGTTACCGGTTGTTTTGTGCGCTTGATTAAACGGTTAGTTTTATCTCACTAACGAGTAACCAAAGTAAAGCAGCAACACGTGATACTGATATGCGAGCTATATGAGCAAGTTAAAACACATTAACATTTAGCCTACAGCAACAAGCACACAGCCCCCAGAACATCCACAAGCGACTTTGTGACCTTCTAATGCAACAGGAATACCATTGATCTTCATTAAGCTATCGCCTTCAACGATAGTCCCTGTTTTTTTACATGAAGGACAATAAACAGAGTCGCCCACACAGGCGACTCCTTGGGTTTGCTTGGCGAGAGAAGAGGCCGTCAACACCGTGCCTCCGGTATTCGTCATATCATTTTTTAAGATAATTTTTCTGCCGTTCACAAGACTACGCATTGCGTTTTTTCTCCTGATCAAGCTTTGCTAAAATCTGTTCGACCTGTTGCTCAAAATCAGCAGGAAATGGGTTCTTACCAAAAAATAAAAAGGGTTTGCGGGCTTGGTAATCGACAGGCGAAACCGCATCTCGCCCTTGTTGCATATAGGCATTGAGAAACGTGATAAAACGATGGTTTTCACTGTCGGTGCTGGTCAGGAAACTGGAGTAATGTGAGACATTCGGGCGATAGAGGATCGTTTTCAATTGCCCTGTTTTTTCATCAATGCCATACAGTTTAATCGCCAGCATTTTACCTGCATAGCCGAATTCTGCATCTTCATAGCGTGTTAAACGTACCTTCCCCATCCCATAGCTATACAATATTCCTCGTTGCCTATCCGCAATAAGGTAAACCGGAGGTGTGAAGAAAGAGAGATAACCCAATAACCATAAAAAACCGGGGAAAAAAATTAGCCAGCCGATAATCATCAATACCTTAAGATCATCATTTCTATAAATTTTATCAGTATAGTAATCGATTAGATATGTTCCGATACTTATTTCCTTAACTTTCATATATGGTAAATAGTTTGATAACCCTGCTGGTAAGTTATCGACACCATATTTTTTATTGAAATAGTTAGAATTATCTTGAAGGGTAAAATAATTCGATTTATGGTTTTCAATAAAACCAAACAGTGTGTAAAAGGCCATTACTAAAAGCACGATAAAAAATGGGATCGTATTAGTGAGCTGGCTATTACGTTGTGGAGAGTTGATCACACAACGCTGTTGATTGACCGCATCTAAAAATACCAGTTTTTGAGGCTCCAATGGATCATCGTAATGATGACTTTGTGCAATTAATGGTGTGGTTTCTAATTGCTCCGGGTGCTTTGTTGCCGTATATAAACTCGTCATTCGGTGCCTTCCTCATCAATACAGCCATAAAGTTTATCATTAGGATCACCGTTTCGGTAACGCAATGGCGCAATTTCGCCTTTCAGACGATCCACCAAGTAGTACCAATAAATGGATGGAATAGATTGCCCCAGAGGATCCCTTGCAAAAATACCCGCTTCGACTTGAAAGCTCAGCACAAGCTCTCCATCACGCAGTACCGTGGTTGCTACGTATTTTGCTGTTTTGCACAACAAAATTAAGACACTTTCCTTAAGAAGCTAACAAATACTAAAAATGTCAAAAAAGTTACCTATAAACCAAATGACAAGTAAAACAGCAACAATGCTGGCTATACCTGCGGCAGCATACAATAGAAGAGAAATAGCGAGAACACTCCCATTTAGTGCTAATGCTATTCTGGCTGAGTTTTTGTTTTCATGGCGAATAAATGAAATAGCAGCAAAAATAATACCAAATACACTGAGCGTTATACTAACTTGTTTGGATAATTCAATTTTATCTAATAAAAGCTGTCGCTGTTCATTGGCAGGATCTACGGTAGGGGCTTGATACGCTTTTCCTTTAATTGCATCCATTGTCGCTTTTTTTATACTACTTACCTTTTCATGAACAATCTGCTCTAACTTAGGTTTGGATTGGATATATTCACGTTCGACGCTTTGATTAACAAGTATTACAAGAATGCTAAAAGCTCCGATGATGATAGCAATTAAACTGAATCGATTATGAACCATAGACATTTGCATTCCCTATTAAACTATCTCCAATATAACATCCTAAACAATATTCATTTATTGGTAGTTTACATTATTTTCCTCAGTAGAGTTTATGAATGACGCTTTAAAGGTAAATAATATTTTTTTAAATACTTATCGACATGTTTAGCAAGATTAATTAAATCCGCATAGGCAATTGGCCCTAGCTCAGGCATTTTTTGGGCTAAATATTTTTTAGCCGTTAGGTTTAATTTTTTAGACTCATTAATAACTGATTGCTCTCGAAGTATTGCAGGCTCTACTCCCCAATTATATTCTGGTGTATCTGTTTTTTGTCTACCGATTAAAACCCAATCAATTTTCCCATGATAAGACTCGACAGCAGCTTTTAAGATAGCAATAAAATCTTGATGGCTGCGTTCATCGATAGGACGAAAATGAGTTGAAGGTAGCTCATTGATAGTGTCAATCATATACATTTCTCCATCGATAATATTAGTCGGGTCAACAAATGCTTTTTTATACCCCAAGCTACATCGCCTCCAATCTATAGGAATATACTTCATTAAAATACGCAATAATTCATTTCCTTGATTATTTTCAATTTTCATTATTTTAATTCTGTAAGCTTGTTAGTAATCGTTAGCTTTCCATCATTAAAACCTTTGATGTATTTCTCCAAATCCCCTTTACAGATTGCTTTGGAGGAGATATGTAGTTGCATAAGTAACTTGCACAAAATTATTTACAGGCTAAATATGTATTATTTAATAACGGTTACCTTACCATCGATTATAGATAAATTGGAAACAAGCAATGAGCCGTTTTATTATTCCGTTTGATGACCGCCTAGACGGTCATATTTAAATGAAAGACAAATACACAGAATTATTTACAGGGGCAATATATTTTATTTAACAACCGTTACTTTACCATCAATTATTGATAAATAAGGTGTCGTGATGAAAAAATCACCATTTGAATTTTCTATTTTTAGTGGAGAAGCTCGGCCATATCCTTTTTCAAAACGAAAAATTCTACCGTCCATATATGAATTAAGTTTAAACCCATCCCAATTTATAGGAACTGATTTATAGCCCTCATTAAAAAAACGTTTAAATGGCATTGATTCCCACATTTTTTGTGGTGTACTACCTTGTTCTATTGCAAGTGAACCCCACATTCCTTCTGTTTTTTTATATATCTCATCTAAATTTTGGTTTTTAAATGAATTCTGAAGTGATTCATAAAAATTTTTGATTTGAGGTATATCTGCATTCGATACTGGTTGCCCTTTCGTCCAGTTCCATTCAGGTAAGTCTTTTGCAACAAAGGACTTAGTTGCCTCTATCATATTTTTTTCAGCATTATTAGAGCGAGGGCTATCACCAAAAAACTCGATTTTACTAGGATAAAAATCTGGGTTTATTTTAATTTCCCCATTAGTATCAACAATTAATTTAATTCCAAAACTTGGCTTGTCATCAATTGTTTTTTTAACTGTAGCTGAACACCACATGTTACTAGTTAATTTATCGCTATCAGTTAATGAGTTATTTAGCATTGTAACACTCAGCGTGTTTTTACCATTTTGTAGGTATGAACTAATAGTTTTTCCAGTAGTAAAACTATTGTCGGTCATTCCTACATTATCAATAACCAACATGTCGTTAATTTTTATAAAACACAAAGCATCATTAGTATTAAAGCTAACGATATAGTTTGTTTTCATTTTTTCTTCTGCATTTGAACTACTCATAACGCCCACCATTCCAAACAAAAAAAATATAATTTTAGCCCAAGGTAAAACGCCAATCTGATTCATCTTTATTCAAAGCCTCATAAATTATCCATTCTTTATAGCCACCAGGTTTTATCTGTATTGGGGGCGTATCACTTTCTATAGGTTTATTTTGTGCACCCATACTATAGTTAGTATAAACTTTTGCTTTAATGCCTTCGTGATAAATAACAACCGTTAAATCGTCCCCCTTTTCTTTGTCAAAAGCGATATTTAGTTTAGCCGCAATTTCAGCACCAGCTTCAAAAAAACCTTGTATTCCCCAATAGTTAATACCTGCTTCTATGTGCGCATTACCGATTAATTCACCTTGAATTTCAATATCTCGTCCGTCAGACTCAAACTCACCTTCATCATCAGTTTTAAATTTAAAGTTACCATGTAATCCACAGCTAAACGTGAGTTCAAGCACCATTTTGGCATAAGCACCTTCGTTGCCTTCCTTAACAGCTTCTTCATTTTTCTCGAGGAATTCTCGTGCATTGTTAACAACAAAATCAACATGTGCATAGGTAGCAAAAGCGGTTAATAGGTCTACAGTAATTTGAAAACCAAATAGAGGCGCAAACCCAACCGAAACATTCCCTTGAGTAATAACACCATAATTTGAAGATTGATGTGTTTTTATTCCGCCTTCTATTTTTAGTACTGGATAGCAGAATTCAGTTGAAACCAAGGGATATTGCACTCTATTTCCTGAGCTTAATACAGAATTGATTTTATTAAATGCAGTATCAATACTATTTGTTAAGTTGAGCTTATTCTTATTTGTAAGAAACTCTTTTTTAAGCTCTGTGTTAAAGGCGACTGTTTCATCACCTATAATACTAGTGATCTCACCTTTAATACCTAATCCAGTTTTAATACCGTATTTTTTTGTGTGTTTAGTCCAGCCACTGTGCGTTGGTCTGTATCCTCTCGCTACATTATTTGCTGTTTGTTCAGCTTTTCGAGCTTCGTTACTCTTTTCCTCTAATGCAGATTCAAGGCCGATCTCAACACTAACTTTAAATTCACGGTATAAAATAAGATCAAATTGAGCGGATGCTAGATGCTTTTTTCCTTCTTTAAAAAGTAAAGCAGTACCATGAGTCACTGGGTTCAGTGTCACCTGGAGTAATTTTATGGCATTGGGAACGGTCAGAAATGGCGCCGCTCCACATTCTGATAATCTCATACCATACCTTTGACGATAACGAGGGTCATCAGTGAAACCTTTTCGATAAATAAAACTATCAAGCATAGATATTGGATTATTTTCCCCGAAAGAAAACTCAGATGTTCTTTTGGTATAAACAAGGACATCATCAAATACTTTCTGTGGGGAAAAATCCCCATAGAGTGAACCATTTTCATTAAATACGTTCCCAATAGGGCAGTTAGGATTATGCGAAATACAACCTTTTGGTGTAGCCATTAACTTTAATGGAACCGTTTTACCTTTTTTAGGTTCTATTAGATAAGTAAATCGCCTAAAAAAATGTTGTTCTTGACGGTATATTTCAGTTTTCCCATCAAAATTTATTGTGGCTTCTAAAGTGCAGTTTGTGGGGATATTGCATGATTGGCAAATATTCGCAAATACACTTGACTGTTTATTTTCAGATGAAGACATCATAATCCCTTACTTAGCTTTAGGTATTACAAGGTAGACTGTAAATACATAAGTTAAATATTAGTTTTAACTTAATATAAGAGTGCTTAAGCAAGCTTCCGCAGTAGCCCCAGTTTAGAAATGTCACGTTTCGGTATTATAAAAAAATAAACCTCTGCCGAGATAAAGACATTAAAAATGTTGGTGACTATGCTAGATAAAAAATTAAATCCCTGAAGGTTATATTCGTTTCTATCAATTAACCAATCGTTACCGACGAGTTACCCATTAATACACCGCCGCAGCTTACCGGATCGCCAGTTCGAGCCGCAGATTTGCCATCAATAAATACACTACTTGAACCACCAACGATAGTTCTTGAATGCCCACCATGGGGCGCTAACGCATCTCCTTGCCGAGCCACTGCCTTGCCATCGACTTTTACTGTTGATGAACCTGTAATTACTTGGGTAGGGCCATACTTGCCATGGCCTGTATCGGAATCACCCATGAGAATAATTTTGGGCATAAATTAGTTCCTTATCGAACAATCGTCACTTTTCCATTAATAATGGATAAGTAGGGATAGTAGTGAAATATGAGTCCCTCAGGACTAACTAGTTTTATTGGTAATAGCCGGTTAGGCACTACAATCTCCTTAGGCACTGTACTGCCGATAAAAATCTGGAATGGTATTTATTAACATCATCGATAACTTTTCAAGTTTATAAAAGTCCATTGCATCCGGTATTGATAAAATCACACGCCATTCCGAAGGAAGAGAATCCACATCATATATTTCGTAATAAACAAGAAGATAACAAAATAGACTTATTGATTTTTCGTGATTGATATCGTGTTCATAACAAATATCTACGATCCTTTTTGCATACTCAAAGTAAAATGCCCATGTTTTTTCATGACACAAATCTGACGTAAAATATTTTAATGAACGTATTTTGGGATTACAGATAGTTTGCAAGATTAAACTTTCAATCGTTTCATGTTCTTTTTGGGTCTGATATTTTTCAGTTGCTCGAACAAAAAAAAGTGCCATTTTCGCTGTTAATAACGCTATTTTTTGTTGAGATAATAATTTCATTTCTGCATCAGTAAAACGCATCAGCTTGCCCCCAAGCTTCGCATTATCCGGAAATCCGCGGCGCTCACGCTCAAAGCGGGAAGCGGTTTCCTCTCCCCATAACAATGTCTTCAGTTTCGTGATAGGACCTAAAAACACATGCAAACGCCAATTATCAAAGGTTCCAAGCACATCCCACACATTGCGAGGGTCATAAAAACGCCAAAAGACCGGCTTTTCTTGTCCCGGTATCATCACCATCAAGTATTTGCGCAGATGCTGACGTAACTCACGCATGGTTGCGTGCGTATAAACATAAATTCCCCAAGGCGTCTCTCGCGTACTTAACCAGCGTTGCACTTCTTCGGTGACTTCCACTAAATAGGGCGCTAATGACACAATCTCCGGTTGAATTGGCTCACTGTATAGGCAACTCGCCGGCGGTTCATGTTCTGCAAGCAAATTAAAAACATCAGGCTCGGAAGCCGCATCGATAATGGCATAGCACGTTTCAGGTTTAACCATTTTCCGCCTCCTCTTGCCCTTCCTTCATGGGACAATGCGCCACAAAGGCCGCGCCACTGCTCGCCGCCGCTTTGAGTACCGCAGGGTTAGTCGCTTGCAGGATATCCCCAGGGCTTCCTCCTGAATTTAAGTTTATCGCAGGTCCTTTAATATCCACGCCACCGCTGTGAACGATAACAAAGCTTCCGCCCACTTTTAACGTGATTTTACTGCTGCTTTGTAAGGTGATATCCCCTTGTGCATTCACGCTGACCACACCTTGTATTGCCTCAACTAGGTCGCCCTCAACCGAAAGGTGGTGGTCTCCCTCAACTTTGTCTTGGTAGTTACCGGTTGTTTTGTGCGCTTGATTACCTTCAACCGTCACGGTCCGATTACTGGCAACAACCAGTTCATCGTTATGACCAATACTGGTTGTCCGGTCGTAATTAATCCGTTCACCCCGTGAGTTCAGCACATTGATGGCCAAATTCTTTTGCGCATGCAGATAGATTTCTTCTTGGCCTGCTTCATCTTCAAAACGCAGCTCATTGAACCCATCCCCTTTGTGGGTTTTGGTGCGAAATGTCGTGCGTGTTTTGTGTTTCGGTAAATCAATAGGGGGACGATTACGGCCATTATAGGTACAGCCCGTAATAATCGGTTTATCTATATCATTGTTAAGATAGGAAATAATCACTTCCTGCCCAATTCTGGGGATGGACATAAACCCAAAGCCATCGCCGTTCCAACCGTGGGCGACTCGCACCCAACAAGACGCGCTATGGTCAGGTTTGCCGCGCCTGTCCCAATGGAAATAGACGGTCACAGCGCCTTGCGCATTGGTATAAATTTCTTCACCCGGCGGCCCGACAACGGTAGCCAGCTCATCCCCATCCGCTGTAGGTTTATACCGATAGGGCGGTCGCCACTCTTGGGTGCTAGGCACAAAGGACAGCTGGTTACTCATCTGAGTCCCTTCACCGCCACTGTTATCGGCAAGGGGTTGCACGCCATGATGGGAGACACTCACCACCTGCCACGTCGTATTCATTCGAGGGCTAGGATGGTTAGACAAGGTAAAAATACGCCCCGGTGCTAACTCAATGCAGTTCGTCGTAGCCGTTCCTACTTGCCGCTGGTTTTGTGATTGCTCGTAACGAATTTGGTTGAAGGGCTGCCCTTGCGCATCTTCTTGAAAGCGACCATAGCTTTCAAACACTTCATGTTGTTGATGGACTTCGCCGGTAACTTGGTGGCTCAGTGGGTAAGAGGGGCGGAGTTGGTTGTAGTCTTTATCCACACGGATATCGCTGCACAACTGTTCAGCGTAACGCCATGTGGTGGCGGTACTGTCGGTGATATCCGTTTCAGATTGCGGATTATAGGTGAGCGAAACACCCGCTTTCATGCCTAAGTGGCGGTCACTGTAAAACAGTTGAGGGCCTTCTTCGAACCAGTAATTAATCCCTTCTTCAGCAGCAAGCCGACACCAGAATTCATACATCGTTTCGCGCTTTTGAGTGATGTACTCGCGTTTCAGATGCTCTTCGGGGTGGTAAAACTGCTTATCAAATTTAATGTGAGACTCGCTCAATAGCGTCTCAAGAATGTTCGGCACCGTCATATTTTGGAAAATGCGGCTGTCCTGCTTAAGCGTCATCACCCACATTTCAGGGCGTATCACAAAGTGATACCAGGTTTTAACCCCATCGGTATTGCCTTGCTCTGCCCCGGCTAAAATGCCTTGTACTGTGCGAAGAACTTTTCCATCTCGTTTTACGGTCAGCGAGGAGGCCACACCCAATACCGTTTGAAAATCAATCTCGGGTAACGGACTGACTGCCTGAATCGACAATGAAAAGAGTTGGGAAAGCCCTTCTTGCAAATCAAACTGGGTCACTTGAAACGTGTCTTCGGGTAACCCACCAATTGTGCAAGTGAATACCAATCCCGTCCCCATTTCGCCATTCATAATACGGTCTAGCAGCTGACCATGGGCTTCTTGCAAGGCTTGGTCCTGTGCATAAGTTCTGCCGCCCGTGTATCCGCCACCGTGAATAAGCGGGTTATTTTCGGGGCTGCCGAGTCGTTTGTTTTTATTGGGGTCTGTCCAAGACATGGGAATTTCCTCTATAGGAGAAAAAGCGAAAAACGCAAACGAGCCTCGAAAGGCTCGCTAAATTCAAACTTATGCTTCGAGCGGCGCACGCCAGTCATCGGCACCGGATGTGCCTGCAACGGTGTGTTCCCAGTCAATTTTACGGTAAGACAGAGAGACTTCGATTAACTGCGTGAAATCCGCTTTTGCCGGGTCTTGGCAGTGTGGCATTTGGCAATCGATATTGACGATGGTTGCATCGGTCAGGGTAGTGGTGAAGAAATGCTCTTGCTTGCCTTCAACGGATGTGCGGTACCATTTCAGTTCCACTTTCGGCAACATTTCGCCAGACGCTAATGCGTTATACAGCAGCGGAACCGCTTTATTTAACGCCACGGTAAAACGGAACGGCTTGTGCGCACGTTGGCCGGAAGGCTGGCCGGATTGTGGGTCAGTCGGCACAGTCACGACGTGAGAAAACTCTTGCACTAACATTTGGTCTTCATGACCTTGTACATAGATGTTGCCCACAGAATCCGCAGTAAATGCACCGGCAGTGATGTTGCCTTGGGTTTTTCCTTCAATGGAAATATAACATGGAGTTGGCATAGCGATATCCTTTATCAAGAATGACAAATTGGGTTAAGTCGACATAATTATCGATTAATTTCCGTCATCTCAGCCCGTGCGCACGGTAAGATTTGAGTTAAGGATGATAAAAGCAGATGAATAGCGTGTAAATACACGTACTACTTACGTATCTCTCTAGGATAAGTGACTTAGCGTAAACTGGTTGAAATATCGCTATATAATGCTAACAAAAACACCAAAAACAAACGAAAGTAGAATAATCATCGAGTGAAAAATGGACTAAAGCACGATAAGCCCAGTAAGTTCTAATGTACATAGAAATAAACTATGTTACTAAATATTACAGCCGATAGGCTTGATGTAATGTATTGATTTAAAATAATTAAAATGAATATCGTCAACTGACTTCAATTTCAGTGAGATCACCGTCTTAAATTAACAGTGTATTAATCTGATTATTTTTATTTTAAAGTGAATAATATTGATAAGTAATTTTCACACAAAGAACAACTGACTATAGGTGAAACCAACACCGCCGCCGCTCGAATAGAACGAAAATTCAATTTTCTAAATAGTTTGAGTTACGGCTAGGCGGCAAAAGAGGATAGCTTGGGGAGCATACACAAGTATGTGACCCAAGTAGCCGAGAGAAGCCAACTCCGCCGCCGCTCGAATAGAACGAAAATTCAATTTTCTAAATAGTTTGTGTTGCGGCTAGGCGGCAAAAGAGGATAGCTTGGGGAGCATACACAAGTATGTGACCCAAGTAGCCGAGAGAAGCCAACACCGCCGCCGCTCGAATAGAACGAAAATTCAATTTTCTAAATAGTTTGAGTTGCGGCTAGGCGGCAAAAGAGGATAGCTTGGGGAGCATACATAAGTATGTGACCCAAGTAGCCGAGAGAAACCAACTCCGCCGCCGCTCGGATAGAACGAAAATTCAATTTTCTAAATAGTTTGAGTTGCGGCTAGGCGGCAAAAGAGGATAGCTTGGGGAGCATACACAAGTATGTGACCCAAGTAGCCGAGAGAAGCCAACACCGCCGCAACACAAAATATGACGAAAATTAGGCTGGGTTATCGATATCAACAAACTCCGCATCTAACCCATGTTCATCTACGAGCCACTGAGTCAGTGCTTTGATCCCATAACGCTCCGTTGCATGATGCCCTGCGCTGTAGAAATGGATCCCCATTTCCCTTGCTATATGAATGGTTTGCTCAGAAACTTCCCCTGTTACAAAAGCATCTACGCCAAATTCCGCCGCTTGTAGGATGAAACCTTGCCCTCCACCTGTACACCATGCAATTTGGCGAATTTCTTCTTTTGCATTATCACCACAATGAAGAACTTTACGGCCAAGGCGAGTTTCTAAGCGAGACGTTAATTCTGAAGGTGTAATGGGTTGATCAAAAAAACCAAATGGCATTAACGGGTCAATTTGGCCATTCACCTGCACCCCCATAATATAAGCAAGCTGGGTATTATTACCTAATTGGTGATGCGCATCTAATGGGAGGTGATAACCATACAGGTTGATATCATTCGCTAATAATGTTTTTAAGCGATTCTTTTTCATCCCTTTGATGATCGCTGGCTCATTTTTCCAAAAATAGCCATGATGAACAATGATGGCATCGGCTTTCTTTTCAACAGCGACATCTAGCAAAGCTTGGCAAGCTGTCACACCGGTGATGATTTTATGTACATGTGGCCGCCCTTCAACTTGCAATCCATTCGGTGCAAAATCTTGGAACTCACTAACTTTCAATTCATCATTAATGATTTCTTCTAATCTTAAGTTATGCATTATATTGTCCTTTTTACTGCACAGCTAAACGGTTTACCCACCAGTTTGAAGGTAATTAACTGATAATCAATAAGCATAAACGGAAACATGATTTTTTTCTGTATTATTTAGAGCAAATCAGGTCTATTGCCCATGAAAAATAACTGGCGATTAAATAAAGAATGGAAGATAAAAAACAAAACCCCCACAACTCGACATTGCAGGGGTTATGACTGGACACTAAGTTTTAAATTAGCGATGACTTTCCAGCGTTGTCTCTGAGCGTTCTAGCCAAACGGGTTTATCGCTGGTCTTAGCCCAAACCTTATGTAAATGGCTATAAAATTTTGCTCTTTTTGGATAAAAAACCATAACCGGAAACGCAATAATGCCAGCTGTTACAGCTGCAGTGCGGCGTGCAAGTACCTGATTACGGGAATATTCGCGATATGTGGACATCGACATCCTCCTTCAGTTGCCACTTTATTTGCCGATCCTAGCTTTGCCCTATCATTCCCCATTAATACACATTTTTCATTAACACAGTAGTAAAGAGCGACTAAAACCGAGCAGATAATATGAAATATATTGACTGTGATTAGAATACTGCAAATTGTGTAATAAAACCACTCATCTGACCACTTAAAATGTAAATATGACTAAAAAAACTGACCATTCCGTATTTTTACTACATAATTTAACCAAGTGGTGTTTTATTTGAACATAAAAATCACAACTAATTAACAACAGGCAATTCATTTCATAAACAACCGCCCGCTCTTCCAAGCGAATAAATCGTTATTTTTATACTTTTTTTACACCCAGCCCATGCTTTTTATCAGCTTCTTTACAGCGAACCCTTTAGCCTTATCACATGGAAATAATAAGGAGAAAACACCGTGTCATTACTTTCCATTACTGGGGCAGTTCTTGTCATTTTACTGCTAGCGTATCTGATTTATGCCCTGCTTAACGCGGAGGATTTCTGATATGACGACGACCACATTGCTATTTTTAGGTAGTTTTTTGCTGATCCTATTCATCTTAGCAAAACCTTTAGGTAATGGGATCGCTCGGTTAATCGACAATGACATTCCCCGTCGATTAGCATCAAGTGAATCCCTACTTTGGCGTTTAACCGGTGTTAAACAGCCAGGAAGACACATGGCTGAGATGAATTGGCAACAATACGCCTTAGCGATTGTATTATTTAATATTTTAGGTTTTATTTTATTATTCGCTATTTTAATGAATCAAGGCTATTTACCGCTTAATCCACAACATTTTGAGGGAATGAGCTGGGATTTAGCCTTCAATACCGCAGTGAGTTTTATTACTAATACAAACTGGCAAGCCTATAGTGGTGAAAATACATTAAGCTATTTAAGCCAAATGGCTGGACTGACAGTGCAAAACTTTCTATCTGCAGCTACAGGACTTGCCGTTGCCTTCGCAATTATTCGTGCATTTTCACGCCATGGTAGTAAAACGGTTGGCAATGCATGGTTAGATATTTACCGAATTACGGTGTATTTACTTTTCCCTCTAGCGATTATTTTTGCACTATTTTTTGTCAGCCAAGGCGTTATTCAAAATTTTTCTAATTATTTACTTATTCATCCTTTAGATAGCAGTGAGCAATTATTGCCGATGGGGCCCGTTGCTTCGCAGGAAGCGATAAAATTGCTCGGCACAAATGGTGGTGGATTTTTTGGCTCTAACTCATCACACCCCTTTGAAAACCCAACGGCACTCAGTAATTTTGTGCAAATGCTAGCTATTTTCCTCATTCCTACCGCCCTTTGCTTTGCTTTTGGTCGTGTTGTCGGCAACAACAAACAAGGTCATACCTTACTCTGGGTTATGGGGATCATTTTTGTGGTTGCAGCCATCGTCGTGGTTAAAGCGGAATATGTAGGAAACCCGTTTTTAACCGAGCTACACGCAACGAGTTCCGCCAATATGGAAGGAAAAGAGAGTCGCTTCGGGATCGTTGGCTCCGCTTTATTTGCCGTCGTTACTACCGCGGCATCTTGTGGTGCGGTTAATGCAATGCATGACTCCTTTACCGCGATGGGCGGCATGGTACCAATGTGGTTAATGCAAATTGGTGAGGTCGTATTTGGTGGTGTCGGCTCCGGTTTATACGGTATGTTGCTATTTGTGCTACTTGCCGTGTTCCTTGCAGGCCTGATGATTGGCCGGACCCCTGAATACCTCGGTAAAAAAATCGAAGTGCGCGAAATGAAAATGGTCGCATTGGCGATTTTGGTCACCCCAACCTTAGTGCTACTAGGTACAACTATTTCATTAATGACTGAAGTTGGGCGTGCTGGGATTTTAAATCCAGGCGCTCATGGGTTTAGTGAAGTGTTATATGCTTTTTCTTCTGCTGCTAATAATAATGGTAGCGCTTTTGCAGGTCTCAGCACAAATACCCCGTATTACAATGTGCTACTTGCGATAGCAATGTTTATCGGTCGCTTTGGTGTCATTCTTCCTGTTTTAGCGATCGCGGGTTCTATGGCCAATAAAAAACCACAAGCCCAAAGCCACGCTACTTTACCCACAACAGGCCCTTTATTCATTGGGTTACTGATTTTCACTGTGCTTCTCATTGGTGCCCTGACCTTTGTACCAGCCCTTGCTTTAGGTCCAATTGCTGAACAATTACACATTGGTTTTGCGGGATGATGAGGAGGAAAATATGAACAATAAAAATATTAAATTATTCGATAATAAGCTAATCAAACAATCTATTTTTGAATCTATCAAGAAATGTACACCACAAGCACAATGGCGTAACCCTGTGATGTTTGTAGTTTTTATTGGCAGTATTATCACCACGTTTCTCTGGTTAGCCATGGTAATGGATTACACGCAAGGCAGTGCTTGGTTCAGTGGAATGATCACACTTTGGCTATGGTTTACGGTTATTTTCGCTAACTTTGCGGAAGCGCTCGCTGAAGGACGAAGCAAAGCACAAGCCCAAAGCTTAAAAGGTGTTAAACAACAAAGCAGCGCAACACGTTTAGCTTCCCCCTCACTGGAGGCAAGTCAAGAAATAGTGAGTTCAGACCAGTTACGTAAAGGTGATATTGTGTTGATCCGCGCAGGAGAAACCATTCCTTGTGACGGTGAAGTCATCGAAGGTGGTGCTTCGGTGGATGAAAGCGCAATCACAGGGGAATCCGCCCCTGTGATCCGTGAATCCGGTGGTGATTTTTCCTCTGTAACAGGAGGAACTCGCGTACTTTCCGATTGGCTGATCGTGGAGTGTACCGTTAACCCCGGTGAAACCTTCTTAGATAGAATGATTTCCATGGTTGAAGGTGCGCAACGCCGTAAAACGCCCAATGAGATTGCGTTAACTATTTTGTTAACTGCACTCACGATAATTTTTGTCCTCGTTTGTGCAACATTGTACCCTTTTACCCTTTTTGCCGCAGATTATGCAGGTGCTGGCGAGGCGGTTTCTATTTTAGTATTGATTGCCCTATTAGTCTGTTTAATTCCAACGACCATTGGCGGCTTGCTTTCATCCATCGGTGTGGCAGGGATGAGCCGCATGTTAGGGGCAAATGTAATAGCCACCAGCGGTCGTGCTGTGGAAGCAGCAGGAGACGTTGACGTTCTATTACTCGATAAAACGGGGACGATTACACTGGGCAACCGCCAAGCCTCCGAATTTTTACCGCTAACGGGTATCACTGAGCAGCAACTAGCTGATGCCGCGCAATTATCTTCCCTAGCCGATGAAACACCCGAAGGCCGCAGCATTGTAGTGCTAGCAAAACAAAAGTTTAATTTACGCGAAAGAGATATTCACGCCCTGAATGCAACCTTTGTTCCTTTCTCCGCGATGACACGTATGAGTGGTGTCAATATTGGCGAGCGAATGATCCGCAAGGGCTCTGCAGATGCCATCCGCCGTTATATCGAAGCTAACCACGGTAAATTTCCTGTTGAAGCGGATCAACTGGTCGAAAAAGTGGCCCATTTAGGTGAAACGCCACTTGTGGTGGTTGATAATAAAACGGTTTTAGGTGTCGTTGCATTAAAAGATATCGTCAAAGGGGGTATGAAAGAACGCTTTGCCCAAATGCGCAGTATGGGCATCAAAACCGTGATGATCACGGGGGATAACCACTTAACAGCCGCCGCAATTGCAGCCGAAGCAGGAGTGGATGATTTCCTTGCAGAGGCCACTCCTGAAGCCAAACTCGCGTTGATCCGCCAATATCAATCTGAAGGTCGCTTGGTTGCCATGACTGGTGACGGCACCAACGATGCACCGGCACTCGCGCAAGCGGATGTTGCGGTGGCAATGAATTCAGGCACCCAAGCAGCAAAAGAAGCCGGTAATATGGTGGATTTAGATTCTAACCCAACCAAGCTGATTGAAGTGGTGCACATTGGTAAACAGATGCTGATGACCCGAGGCTCATTAACTACCTTCAGTATTGCCAATGATATTGCTAAATACTTTGCGATTATTCCTGCGGCCTTCGCCGTAACATGGCCACAACTTAACGCATTAAATGTAATGCATTTGCACTCACCGGCCTCTGCAATTCTTTCCGCAGTGATCTTTAATGCATTAATTATTATTTTCCTGATCCCTCTAGCAATTAAAGGGGTTAATTATCGCCCAATGAGCTCACAATCATTATTGCAACGTAACTTAGGCATTTATGGTTTAGGCGGGCTGATCGTGCCATTTATTGGGATCAAGCTCATTGACCTATTTATTAGTCTCTTTGGGATATAAGGAATTGATTATGAATATGATCCGTTCATCGATTATTATGCTATTAATACTCACACTTTTTACTGGTATAGCCTACCCATTAATGGTAACCGGCCTCGCCCATGTTTTCTTTCCATGGCAGGCTAACGGCTCTTTGCTCACTCAAGATGAACACATTGTTGGCTCAGCCTTGATCGGGCAAAATGTGGATGACGCCCGCTATTTTCACGGTCGCCCCTCCTCAACTATTGATAGCCCCTACAATACATTAGCTTCTGGTGGAAGTAATTTAGCGGTCAGCAACCCATTATTACAACAAGTTATGACTGAACGCAGTGAACAACTGCGCGCAGAAAATCCCGATGCCAGTCATGCCATTCCAGCCGATTTACTCACATCGTCTGCCAGTGGCTTAGACCCCAATATTTCCGTTGATGCCGCGTTGTACCAAACGCCACGCATTGCAAAAAGCAGGCAAATTCCATTGGATGCGGTAAAATTATTGATAGAAACGCATACTGAACAGACATTGTTATCCTTTTTAGGCGAACCCGTCATTAATGTGCTAAAACTGAACTTAGCACTTGATGAATATCAACAACAAATAAATAGTCAAACTCACTAGGGGCTATGATGAACAATCAGGAACCTATCCGCCCTAACCCCGATGAACTCTTGGTCAAAGCCAATGAAATTGGACGTGGCAAATTAAAGATTTTTTTCGGGGCCTGTGCGGGTGTTGGAAAAACATATGCCATGCTCCAAGAAGCACAAAGACTCAGAGCACAAGGGCTAGATGTGCTGATTGGCGTAGTAGAAACCCATGAAAGAGAAGAAACGGCCGCGCTACTTGACGGCCTTTCACTATTGCCCCCCAGACGTATTATTCATCACGGTCGTCGTCTAAACAGCTTCGATATTGACGCCGCAATTGCTAGGCATCCAGCCATAATTTTAATGGATGAGTTAGCATTTAGTAACCCTAATGGCAGCCGTCACCCTAAACGCTGGCAAGATGTCGAAGAATTATTAGATGCTGGTATTGATGTGTTGACAACCATCAACGTTCAACATATTGAAAGCCTGAATGATATTGTGGGAAGCATTACAGGTATTCGTGTACGTGAAACGGTTCCAGATCATATTTTTGATGCTGCAGACGAGGTGGTATTAGTCGACCTTCCTCCTGACGACCTACGACAGCGCCTTAAAGAAGGCAAAGTTTATATCCCAGGACAAGCCGAACGCGCCATTGAACATTTTTTCCGTAAAGGAAATTTAATTGCACTTCGTGAACTCGCTCTTCGCCGTACTGCCGACCGGGTTGATGACCAGATGCGTGAATTTCGCGACGGTAAAGGCCAAGCACCTGTTTGGCACACTCGCGATGGACTCTTGCTATGCATTGGCCATAATACGGGAAATGAAAAATTAGTCCGTACAGCCGCGCGACTTGCCGCAAAATTTGGCAGTGTCTGGCATGCTGTTTATGTTGAAACCCCTTCACTTCATCAGCTACCTGAAACCCAGCGCAGAGCTATCTTAAAAGCGTTACGCCTTGCTCAAGACTTAGGGGCAGAAACGGCCACGTTATCCGATCCTTCAGAAGAAAAAGCCATATTACGTTATGCACGAGAACATAATTTAGGGAAAATATTAATTGGTCGGCGTAATAAAGCAAACAAATGGTTTAAGCTCAATTTACGTCCCGGGTTTGCCGATCGTCTTGGTAAGCTCGGCCCTGATCTAGATTTAGTGATCGTCGCACTTGAAGAGCAAAGTGAGTGGGATAAAGAGCCGGAAAGAAAACCATTCTCTGAAAAATGGCGATCGGATATGAATGGCTATTTAATGGCTATTGTGATGTGCGCCGCTATCACTTTATTTTCACGTACCTTTTTATTGGCCCTCGATAAAGCCAACCTCGTGACACTCTATCTATTAGGTGTCGTGTTAATTGCATTATTTTATGGTCGACGGCCCTCTGTCTTTGCCGCGCTGGTCAACGTGATCAGTTTTGACCTGTTCTTTGTTCAACCTCATTTTTCCCTTGCGATCATGGACATGCAATATTTAGTCACTTTTACGGTGATGCTAATTGTTGGGGTTGTTGTGGGGAATTTAACTGCGGGTATGCGATACCAAGCACGTATCGCTCGGTATCGAGAACAACGGACACGTCATTTATATGAAATGACAAAAGAATTAGGCCAAGCCATTACCACAGATGATATTGGAAAAACAGGGTACCATTTTCTCAATAATGCCTTCCAAGCCAAAAGTTGCTTATTATTACCTGATGAGGATGGCCAATTAACACCGTTGCAATGTGATGGCTATACTGCAATGCAAATTGATAAAGCCATTGCTAAGTGGAGTTTTGATAAGCGCCAACCTGCTGGTGCTGGTACGGATACTTTGCCAAGTGTTCCTTATCAATTACAACCGATCACCACGGCAGATCAAACCCTTGCTGTTCTTGCGATTGAGCCAAAAAATATGCGCCAATTATTGATCCCTGAGCAACAGCGTATGCTGCAAACCTTTACGGGGCTGATTGCGAGTGCTCTTGCTCGTCTACAGCTGACCAAACAAGCTGAGTCTGCCAAATTAGATATTGAACGTGAACAACTGAGAAACTCGTTACTTGCTGCACTTTCTCATGACCTAAAAACACCGCTCACCGTTTTATTCGGTCAAACCGAAATTTTAATGTTGAATTTATCGGCGGAAAACTCGCCATTAACAGAGCAAGTCAACCAAATGCGCCAACAAGTACTTAGCACTTCGCGTTTAGTGAATAATTTATTGGATATGGCTCGCTTGCAATCGGGTAGTATTCAACCCAATTTAGCATGGGAATCACTACAAGAAATTACCAGTAGTGCCGTTAGAACCTTAGATTACACCTTACACAGTCACCCTTTAGAAATTGATATTCCAGCCGATTTATTACTTTATTGCGATGCTAATTTGATTGAACGGGTTCTAATCAATCTATTAGAAAATGCCGTAAAATACAGCCATAACGATACCCCGATTGGTATTCGAGCTGCCGTTGAAGGGCAAAAAATTCATATTGAAATATGGGATGCCAGCAATGGGATCCCAAATGGGCAAGAAAAAAATATTTTCGACAAATTTTCTCGGGCGCAAAAAGAGTCAGCGATCCCAGGGGTTGGCTTAGGGCTCGCTATTTGCCGTGCTATAATTCAATTACATGAAGGGGAAATTTGGGCGCAGAATAATAATAAAGGTGGAGCCAGTTTCCACTTTGTCTTACCTCTAAAGCAACTACCTGATATCGAAGTAGAAACATAAAGGATTAGCATATTGTGAGCACTAGCCATCAAATTCTAGTTGTTGAAGATGAAAAAGAAATTCGTCGCTTTGTTCGCTTGGCGCTGGAAGGTGAAGGCTGGAAAGTCTTTGAGGCGGAAAACTATCAACGCGGCCTCATTGAGTCCGGTACGCGACAACCTGATTTATTGATTTTAGACCTTGGCTTACCTGATGGCGATGGACTCAATTTAATTCGTGAACTACGCCAGTGGAGCAGTATCCCTATCATTATTTTATCCGCTCGCGAAGAGGAGTCGCAAAAGGTGGCTGCATTGGATGCCGGCGCTGATGATTACCTGACAAAACCCTTTGGTATTAGTGAATTACTGGCTCGTGTTAGAGTCGCTTTACGGCGTTTTGGCAAAGTAACTCAAGAAAACTCAAAATGCCAGTTTGGGGATATCACTATCGATTTTATTAATCGAATTGTTACCAAGCAAGGTGAAGAGCTCCACCTTACCCCGATTGAGTTCCGTTTACTCAGTGAACTGGTGGCTAATAGTGGCAAAGTATTGACTCAACGGCATTTATTACTACAAGTGTGGGGGCCTAATTATGTGGAACATAATCATTACTTACGCATCTACATGGGCCATCTACGGCAAAAGTTGGAGAATGACCCAGCACGCCCAATTCACCTATTAACCGAAACAGGGATTGGTTATCGCTTTATGCCTTAATCGACTATTAAGAATTGAATTCTAAGAATCTTACCGATAGTTTAAATTAAAAGTCTGCTTATAATTTCTTCACCTTTATTTCTATGGAGAGAAATTCGTGCAAATGCTTACCACCCAACTATCAAATCGTTTTTCATCTGCATTAGTGCTTTTTTTAAGTGTTTTTGTAACCACTCAAGCCCTTGCATTGAGTCCTGAAGAAAAAATTCGTACTGAATCATTATTAGCAGCACTTGGTAAACAGCAGGATCTTACTTTTACTCGTAATGGCACTGAGTATTCCGCTGTCGATGCTGAGTCTCACTTGCGATTAAAACTACGTAAAACAGAGAAACGCCTCAATACTGCAGAACAATTTATTGATAACGTTGCTTCAAAATCATCCATTACTGGTGAAGAGTATCAAGTCAAAGATGCACAAGGAAATGTGATCTCAGCCAATAAATATTTGCATGAATTATTAAAAGAAAAAGTGGATAACAAACCTCAATAAGTCGTATTACCCATAGAAAAAGCCGTGATATTAATTAGAAATATCACGGCTTTTTTTGTTCTAATGCTCTCGAACAGCCCTCTAAATAATTCATTTATCAGGGGCTCATTCGTGTTGTAGGAAAGCAGCAAGACCGCTAGACCCTAGGAGTATACATAAGTATGTGACTAGGGCTAGTGGGTGAAGCTAACACACCTACAGCGCGAAGGATAACGAGGATTTTAGTTAGACTCGAGCTTAGCCCAAGTATCACGCAACCCCACAGTACGATTAAACACTAAATGATCTTCGCTGCTTAAACGGCTGTCAGCACAGAAATAGCCTTCACGCTCAAACTGATACGCCTTTTCTGCCTCTGCATTTTTCAGGCTTGGCTCAACAAAACCTTGGCGAATAACCAGTGACTCCGGGTTGATAACTGATAAGAAATCATCTTCTGCACCAGGGTTTGGTACTGTAAATAAACGGTCATACAGACGAATTTCTGCTGGTAATGCATGAGCGACGCTAACCCAATGAATAACGCCTTTGACTTTACGGCCATCTGCCGGGTCTTTATTCAGTGTGCCTGCATCATAACTACAGTAAATAGTTGTGATATTACCATCAGCGTCTTTTTCAACACGCTCTGCCTTAATAATGTATGCATTACGCAAACGAACTTCTTTGCCTAATACTAAGCGCTTATATTGGCGATTCGCTTCTTCACGAAAGTCTGCACGGTCAATATAGATTTCATTGCTAAATGGTACTTGGCGCGTACCCATCTCCGGTTTATTTGGATGGTTTGGCGCTGTTAAAATCTCTTCGCCAGCAGGCATGTTTTCAATCACCACACGAACTGGGTCGATAACCGCCATCGCACGTGGTGCTGACTCATTCAGGTCATCACGAATACAAGACTCTAAAGCGGCCATTTCAACGTTATTGTCTTGTTTAGTCACGCCGATACGTTGGCAAAATTCACGAATTGAGGCTGCGGTATAACCACGACGACGTAAACCCGAAATGGTTAACATACGTGGGTCATCCCAACCATTAACATGTTTTTCGGTGACTAGTTGGTTCAATTTACGCTTAGACATCACCGTGTATTCCAAATTCAGACGAGAAAACTCGTACTGACGTGGATGGCAATCAATGGTGATATTATCTAATACCCAATCATATAAACGACGGTTATCTTGGAACTCTAGCGTACATAATGAATGCGTAATCCCTTCTAATGCATCAGAAATACAATGCGTGAAGTCATACATTGGATAAATACACCATTTGTTGCCAGATTGGTGATGTTCCGCAAATTTAATACGATATAAAACTGGGTCACGCATCACCATAAATGGGGATGCCATATCGATTTTCGCACGTAAACACGCTTTTCCTTCTTCGAAGCCACCCGCACGCATTTTTTCGAATAATGCTAAGTTGTCTTCAATTAGGCGCTCACGGTATGGGCTATTTTTACCGGGCTCTTTGAGTGTCCCACGATATTCGCGAATTTCGTCTGGGCTGAGCTCATCAACATAAGCTAAGCCTTTTTTGATCAGCTCGATCGCGTATTGATACAAGGTATCAAAGTAGTCAGAGGAATAACGAACATCGCCGCTCCACTCAAAACCAAGCCATTTAACGTCTTCTTGAATTGAGTTAACGTATTCGACATCTTCTTTTACAGGGTTTGTATCATCAAAACGTAAGTTACATTGGCCCTGATAATCCTTGGCAATGCCAAAATTCAAGCAGATTGATTTAGCATGACCAATATGTAAATAGCCATTCGGTTCAGGTGGAAAACGCGTATGCACTGACGTGTGTTTTCCAGTCGCCAGATCTTCATCTATGATCTGACGGATAAAATTTGTTGGGCGAGCATCTGCCTCATTCATTGTCATCATTCCTCAATGCCAAAAGCGCGCTAAAAGCGTGTAGTATCTGAATATATTCTACCATAATCAATCAGGAAACAACCGTTTGATTGCGCCAAGTGCAGCAAAAGCGATGATCTGGAAGAATTTAGGGCAAAAAGCCCATCTTTACCCGCCGATATACGCTATTTTTAAGCCAGTAACATAACAGTCAAAACAATGAGTAACAGTAACGGATAACTTTGAGCATGACGTTTATCGCTCAGGTAAGGCATTAATAAAGAAGCAAAACGGATCCCTAACCACGATGTCACAATGAGAATTAATGCCCCTTTAATATAGATCATCCCCAGAAAGCCTGCTCCGAGGTCAATGTGTTTATCAATGGCGAAATAAAAATAAGTTAATGTCCCCGTGATTGCCATTGGTAATGTCAATGGGTTCGCAAAGGCAGCAGCTTGGATCATACTCGCACCTCTACGTCGCATTAAAGGAACTGTCATCACACTGCCACCAACACCTAAAAATGCCGCCACCGCACCAATCACCACTCCAATCGGGGTATCGGCAAAAATACCACCACGGGAGGCTTGTATACCTATAGATCCTGTTTTCATAAAACCAGGACGTATAAAACAATCTAGAATAGTGATAATGAGATAACCGATGAATATCCAACGAATTAATGCACTATCTACGGATAGCGCAACAATTGCCCCAAATATGCCACCAATTGAAATTGGAATAATAAAAGGACGTATAATTGGCCAGCTGAGATTCCCTTTTAAATAATGAGCGCGACTTGATAACGTTGATGAAAAAATCATCACGCAGGTTGAAGTTGCCACCGCAATCTGCATTGCCACAGTTCCTGCATCGCTTTGTGGCCCCCACACTAAGGTAATCAAGGCATATAACAGTGGAACCGTAATAAAACCGCCACCGAAGCCGAATAATGCCGTTGTTATTCCTGAAATGAATCCAAATAAACACAGTAGCCAATCCACAGATAAGTCCTCATGAGTCATTGAAAAGTTATCTTATCGATGAAAAAAGCGCCTTGCTTATGCAAACTTGACAACCTTGTTTGAGATTTCGCCAATGTTATTAATAAATGCAATTTTTTAATACGAAAAATAGCGTGTTTTTTACACGCTATTTTTAACGTATTATTCATAACTACCTTGCATATTAGTCATAAAATAAAATTTTGGTAAATTAACCAATCGCATCTTTCTCTTTCTGATTTCCTCTATGTTTTTTTAAGTACGCTTCTATTTTCTTTTCTACTTTATCATTACATTCTTTTACCCAGATACGGTTATTCGGGTTTTGTTGCTTACATTTATCACCTTCATTTGATATTTTGAGTAAATCAACATATGTATCAAAATTCTTGAGGTAATATGCATCTTGCCCCTTTGGGTTATCTCTTGCGGCCATTTCTAAATAGTATTTAGCTTTCTTAAAGTCCTGAGGGATCCCGCCGAGTCCATGTAAATAAATCGTCGAAAGATTTTTTACTGCGACAAGTACCTTATTACCATGAAGGTGGTAAGCTCGTTCATAATATGAAATTGCTTCTGGCATATTTATTTCCCCCCCATTACCATGCTGATAGTTTACCCCTGTAAATAACAGAGCTAACCCATTATTAGAATTAATTTTTAATACTCTCTTCAAAAAGAAATTTGCCAGTGCACACTCTTCTTTTGCAGCTTTCACATTATGTAAATGCTTAAAATCGGTGCAACCAATTCTGAAAAAAGAAAACAAGACATAATTATCATCTTCATTATTATTTTTTAATGCCCGATGATATAACTCAAGCACTTGCTGTTGGTTTGCAGGATAAGAAACTTTTTTAGGTAGGTCAGGGTCATAACGTAGTTCTGTTTCATTATACCCAATGGTATATAGACGATCTCTTACAGTTGGAATTAAAGGAGGATTTGTATTTCCTCCCCAAGTTGGAGTCCCTATTATGAACGCTCCTATAACGATAAACCATGAAATCAACCTCACGAAATTTCTCCTAAATCATAAGTCGAGAGTGAAGTTATAAGTATTTCACTAATTCAGTCATATTACATATTCCTTATGTTTTTGTTTTAGATAAATATTAATTTGTATAAAACAAGTAAATTAAATTATTTACTAATAATTTATAAATATAGATAATTACCATTCTTCTCGATAATCTAATAAAACTTGATAATCATATTTATTAATATTTAACTTTATTTTTTATATGCTTTTGAAGATTAGAGACCCAATCAAAAAGCACATCAAAACAACCATTATAATAATATTTCCTTCAGGGTTAATAGTTTTTCTATAATGCTACCATCATCCCCTAAGCCAAGAGAATACTCTTCACCAACATATTCATTTGGTTTATTTATCAAACCAAATGAATTTTTAATCCCATTCCTTTCTCCTTATAGATACTTTTTTATAATTATTTTAGGCGCTTTAATTTTAATTATTCGCGTATTTTAGAAAAAACACCTCCCCACAAAGCTAACAATTAATTATATTTTCTTTATAAACCAAACTCAATTGATAGTGATTATCATTATTTGTTATACCCTGTATGATTATCTTTTTCTTATTTAACCACCATAAAAAAAGGGTGGCCTAAGCCACCCTCTTACTCACTTATAATATTAAACTAAATTATTTCAGAACATTATAAATAACCGTTTCGCCTGCTTTCACATCGCCTTCAACTAAAATCTCGACACCAGCGAAGTCATCAATATTGCTGATGATAACTGGGCTAATCATTGATTTAGCATTGGCCTCAAGGAACGCAAGGTCGAGGTTCAGAATTGGTGTGCCAGCGGTTACTTCAGCTCCTTCTTCCACTAAACGTGCACAACCTTCGCCTTTCAGTGCAACAGTATCAATCCCCATATGAACAATGAGTTCGACACCATTTTCTGTTTCAAGGCAGAATGCATGATTAGTTTCGAAAATTTTCACCACCGTACCTGATGCCGGCGCTAACACTTCACTGCTTGTTGGTTTGATGGCAATACCATCGCCCACAATACGGCTAGAGAACGCTTCATCTGGCACATCGTCAAGTGAGAAAACTTGACCACTCACTGGCGCAACCAGAGATAAAATCACATTGCCTTTAGCTTTCGCAGGCTCTGTGGCTTTTTTCTCTTCTGCCGCTGCAACTGGCGCAGAACCTGCAATTGGGCCTTTTGCAATCACTTCAGTCATTGCTTTTGCCACTAATTCAGCACGTGTACCGACAATCACTTGCACATTTTGTTTGCTTAAGCGGATAACACCTGAAGCCCCTAAACGTTTTGTCATGGCGTCATTAACAATCGCTGAATCTTTAACACCTAAACGTAAACGAGTGATACAGGCATCAATACTGACGATGTTGTCGCTACCACCCACCGCTGCAACATATTGGCGAGCTTCTTTTTGAATATCACTATCACTGCTATCGGCAGGGCTAATGCTTTCGTCATAACCATCAATAGTTTCATCCCCTGCACTCTCTTCACGGCCTGGGGTTAACAGGTTGAATTTGCGGATCATGAAACGGAAAATGACATAATAAATGCAGAAGAAGATTAGGCCTTGGACAATCAACATATACCACTGAACGGCTAATGGGTTACGTGATTGCAATAACATATCGACTAAACCTGCGCTGAAGCCGAACCCTGAGATCCATTCCATTGTTGCTGCGATATAAACCGAGATACCGGTTAACAATGCGTGGACTACGTACAGAATCGGTGCCACGAACATGAAGGAGAATTCAAGCGGCTCAGTGATACCGGTGAAGAATGCCGCGAACGCACCGGCAATCATAATACCAGCAACTTTTGCCTTATTTTCTGGACGTGCACAGTGGTAAATCGCTAATGCCGCACCAGGTAAACCAAACATCATGATTGGGAAGAAGCCCGCTTGATAACGACCCGTAATACCTACTGTTGCAAGGCCTGCTTCAATTGACTTAGCACCGCCTAAGAAGTTTGGAATATCATTGATCCCTGCAACGTCAAACCAGAACACTGAGTTAAGTGCATGGTGGAGACCCACAGGAATTAATAAACGGTTGAAAAATGCGTAAATCCCCGCGCCCACAGAGCCTAAGTCTTTAATGCTTTCACCGAAAGAGACTAAACCGTTATAGACCACTGGCCACACATACATCAGTATGAAGGCTAAGATGATCATTAAGAATGATGTCAGAATGGGTACAAGGCGACGGCCGCTAAAGAAAGACAATGCTTTTGGTAGCTCTACGCCACTGTAGCGGTTGTACAATTCTGCAGACAGTACCCCAACTAAGATACCCACGAACTGGTTATTTATTTTACCGAATGCCGCAGGAACGCTTTCCAACGGAACATTCATGATCATGGAATAAGATGCAGGCGAACACAGTGTTGTCACGACTAAAAAGCCAACAAAACCGGTCAGTGCAGCAGCACCGTCTTTATCTTTTGACATCCCATAAGCAACACCAATAGCAAATAGCACGGACATATTATCAATAATAGCCGCGCCCGATTTAATCAGTAACGCCGCGATTGCACTATTGGCTCCCCAACCATCTGGGTCAATCCAATAGCCAATCCCCATCAGGATTGCTGCAGCTGGTAGTACCGCAACTGGCACCATAAGTGCCCTACCAATCCGCTGTAAGTAGCTAAGAATATTCACAAACTCCCCCTTTATCGCCCTATTTTTGTCCCATTTACGGGATCTTCTTGTTCACACACCTAAATCATAATTTAGGTTATTGAGAGTATCAATTTCATAGTCTAAATTAATTGTTTCGCGATGCAAAATAAATAGGTTCGATTTGTGATAAATATCAACGAAAGAGTTACTGATATGACTAAATTACTAGCTATTATTGAAAACTTATTTTATGATTAAAAATAACTTTTTTATGCTATTAACCTGTATATTCTCAGCACACTTGAATGCATGAACTGAAACAAAAACAGCAGGTCAAGCAAGTGATAATGCACAATAAATTTGAAGTATAACGAGTATTCCTATATCTAATGAATAACATCAGGGATACATATATATATGAAAGATTTCACAGACTTATTAGAGGTAATTAAGACATGAGGCTAATTCCACTTAACAATGCGCATGATGTCGGCATTTGGTCCGCACAGTATATCGCTGATAAAATCAACGCATTCAACCCTACTGCTGATCGCCCTTTCGTTCTTGGGCTACCAACAGGTGGCACCCCTCTTGCAACTTATAAGGCACTGATTGCTTTATATAACGCAGGAAAAGTCAGTTTTAAGCATGTGGTCACATTTAATATGGATGAATATATTGGTATTCCAGCTAATCATCCTCAAAGCTATCACACATTTATGCATGAGAATTTCTTTAACCACATCGATATTCAAGCGCAAAATATTAATTTACTGAATGGCAATGCCCCTGATGTTGATGCAGAATGCCAACGTTATGAAGATAAAATTAAATCTTACGGCAAAATTAATTTATTTATGGGCGGCGTAGGTAACGACGGTCATATTGCTTTCAATGAACCGGGGTCTTCACTGAACTCTCGTACTCGCATTAAGACATTAACGCCCGAAACACGCCAAGCTAACTCACGTTTTTTTGATAACGATATCAACCAAGTACCAAAATTCGCTTTAACTGTGGGAGTTGCCACATTAATGGATGCTGAAGAGTTAATGGTACTCGCGACAGGTGCAAATAAAGCCAATGCAGTTCATGCTGCGGTAGAAGGTTCAATCAACCATATGTGGACAGTAAGCTGCGTGCAAATGCATCCAAAAGCACTGGTCGTCTGTGATGAACCCGCAACACTCGAATTAAAAGTCAAAACGCTTAAATATTTCAAACAGCTAGAATCTGAAATTATTGAAAAGTTTAACTAATATTATATTTATCAATCACCCGGTCAGCGAAGGCTGATCGGTGACCCACCTTCCAGAGGTCAGGAGTTTAAGCCATGTATGCATTAACAAATTGCATTATTTATACAGGTCATGAAAGACTGGATAACCATGCGGTCATCGTCGATGGTGAAATCATCAAAGATGTTTGTCCTGTCTCTGAATTACCTTCCCATATTTCACAGCATGACCTACAAGGTGCAATCTTGTCCGCTGGGTTTATTGACCTGCAAGTCAACGGCTGTGGTGGTGTCCAATTCAATGATAATAAAGAAAATGTCACATTAAAGAATTTGGATATCATGCAAAAAGCCAATGAACGCACGGGATGTACCAGTTATTTGCCAACGCTGATTACGTGCTCTGACGAATTAATGAAGCATGGTATTGAGGTCATGACCGAGTATTTAAAAGACCACAAGAACCAAGCTCTCGGGCTCCATTTAGAAGGCCCATATATTAATGTTATTAAAAAAGGCACACATAACCCTGAATTTATCCGCCAACCATCCGCGCAGATGATTGATTATTTAGCCGCCCATGCAGATGCGATAACGAAAATCACATTAGCACCTGAAATGGTTGAAGTTAATTATATTCATCAATTGAAAGATGCAGGGATTGTGATTTCAGCTGGGCACTCAAATGCAACTTACGAGGAAGCCAAACTAGGTTTTAAAGCCGGAATCCGCTTTTCAACGCACCTTTTTAACGCCATGCCATATATTTCAGGCCGTGGCCCGGGTTTAGTAGGGGCTATTTATGACACCCCTGAAGTTTACGCCGGAATTATTGCGGATGGCTTACATGTCCAATGGGCAAATATCCGTAATAGCAAACACTTAAAAGGTGATAAATTAATTTTAGTGACTGATGCCACCGCGCCCGCAGGAATAGATCCTCAAACTGGTGAAATGGATCATTTTATCTTCGCAGGTAAAACCATATACTACCGCGATGGATTATGTGTAGATGAAAATGGCACACTCAGCGGCTCATCACTAACAATGATAGAAGCAGTAAGAAACAGTGTAGAGTACGTGGGTATTCCATTAGATGAAACACTGAGAATGGCAACGCTCTACCCCGCAAGAGCCATTGGAGTTGATGAGACGTTAGGGTCTATCGCTCCGGGTAAAATTGCGAATTTAACCGCGTTTAACCACGACTTCGACGTCCTCGCAACCTATGTTAACGGAGCAGAAGTCTACAAAAAATGAGTAACTAGCTAATGAATCAAAGCCACTCGCTGAAGCAAATTGGTAATATTGATCTCGTCAAACAACTCAATAGCGCTGTCGTCTATAGTTTGATTGACCAACATGGCCCGATATCAAGAATTCAAATCGCGGAGCAAAGCCAACTTGCCCCAGCCAGTGTCACTAAAATCACTCGCCAACTACTCGAACGTGGCTTAATTAAAGAAGTTGACCAACAGGCCTCCACTGGGGGCCGACGTGCCATATCGATTGTCTCCGAACACAAAAATTTTCACACCATTGGCGTTCGTTTAGGCCGCTATGATGCCACCATCGCCTTATACGACTTAGGTGGCAAAATGATTATCGATGCTCATTACCCTATCACGGAACCTTCTCAGCAAGCGGTAGAACAAAAGCTGATTTCCGCCCTTGAAGATTTTATCGAACATAATCAAAAACGCTTAAAAGAGTTAATCGCAATTTCGATTATTCTCCCTGGGTTAGTTAACCCAAATAGTGGAATTGTCTACTACATGCCACATATCAAAGTTGACAATTGGCATCTCATCGATAATTTACAAGCGCACTTTAGAATAACGTGTTATGCAGGGCACGATATTCGCAGCCTAGCGCTCGCTGAGAGCTACTTTGGTGCAACCCGTGATTGCGAAGACTCACTCCTCGTCCGTATTCACAGGGGGGCAGGGGCAGGTTTGGTCATCAATAAAGAGATATTGCTCAACCACCGAGGTAACCTCGGGGAAATCGGCCATATCCAAGTTGACCCACTCGGTGAACTTTGTCACTGTGGCAATTTTGGTTGTTTAGAAACCATTGCCTCAAACCAAGCGATTGAAGCTCGTGTAAAACAACGTTTAGAACAAGGCTATTCAAGCTCCCTTACATTGGAAAATTGTACGATTTCCCATATTTGCCAAGCCGCCAATACAGGAGACCCACTTGCCAATGAAGTTATTCAGCATGTTGGCCGTCAAATTGGTAAAGCGATTGCTATCTCAATAAACTTGTTTAACCCTGAAAAAGTCGTCATTGCAGGCGATATCACGGAAGCAGAACAAATTCTGTTACCCGCGATTCAAAGCTGCATTGACACACAAGCCTTAAAAGGGTTTAGGGAGAATCTCCCCATCGTCACGTCACAGTTAGTTCATAACTCTGCGATAGGCGCTTTCGCACTCACTAAACGGGCAATGCTCAATGGTGAATTATTACAAAAACTGTTTGAAAGCTAATTTTTACCGTTGTTCTCTTTAAAGCAGGTCGAGATACCTGCTTTTTTATTAGCGACAATCTGAACGTTTCGTTTCATAAGCTATTTTTCTATCGCGTCGTCTTCTCCCTCCTTTGTTCCTGTTACAAATTTTTGCGTTCTTTCACTGTATGACTTCACGCGTCACCAAATTACATTTATCTAACAGGTAAGACAAAAAGTGATTTTTTTCAAATACGGGCTTGTTTTTTGCTGGCTTTATCGACAAAATGATTATTCAACAAACAAACAGTCACGTTTTCTAAAAAATAGTGCAAAAAGCTGTTGACTGTCGGGTCTGTAATTAGCATAATGCGCCCCGCAACGCCGACGAAGGTAATGCAAAAAAAGATGGCTATGTAGCTCAGCTGGTTAGAGCACAACACTCATAATGTTGGGGTCACAGGTTCGAATCCCGTCATAGCCACCATTATTTTGCGGGAGTGGCGAAATTGGTAGACGCACCAGATTTAGGTTCTGGCGCCGCAAGGTGTGCAAGTTCAAGTCTTGTCTCCCGCACCATTTTCCTTCTCGGTAGTATTGAATTTAAGATTGGGGTATCGCCAAGCGGTAAGGCACCAGGTTTTGATCCTGGCATTCCCAGGTTCGAATCCTGGTACCCCAGCCATCTTAATACAATCAATAGTAGAATTTCCCGGATGGGGTATCGCCAAGCGGTAAGGCACCAGGTTTTGATCCTGGCATTCCCAGGTTCGAATCCTGGTACCCCAGCCATCTACTTCCCTTCTTGTTGCAACAATCATTCCAAAGAAATAATAATGGCTATGTAGCTCAGCTGGTTAGAGCACAACACTCATAATGTTGGGGTCACAGGTTCGAATCCCGTCGTAGCTACCATTTCTTTTTGTTGGGGTATCGCCAAGCGGTAAGGCACCAGGTTTTGATCCTGGCATTCCCAGGTTCGAATCCTGGTACCCCAGCCATTCTCTCTTTAATCCCCCATAAATTAGATTTCCCTTAACACCCCGTAGTGCATTTAGGCATAACGTATTTATGTATAAAACCCTACCTCTAATTTCATTTATCACTTTTATTGATAAATGAAACAAAAATAAAAAAAACAGCAGACACGTTCGATTTTTAATAAACAGGGGATCCATTTCCACTGTTTTCTATATTTTCACCTCTGTTTTTTAGCTTAACGGATTATTTTTTGCGATATCTTTATTTATTTAATCCCAACACTACTAAATAAGTAGCAACTTAATCGCTAAAAGTGATCTTAGAGCAACATTTACCCTATAAAATTTACGTTTGGGTAACTTTTATATCAAATATGTGACTTCAATCATTTTTATATAACCACTTAAAGTGGTAACCTTCCATGGAATTGTAGTTAGGTATGATTATTACCAGTCAAATTATTATCACTCACTGGTACTAATGAATTCAGCCCCTTCCTCCATTCCAACTAAATTAGCTCTCAAAAACTCTAATAAAAGTTTTAAACCTAATAATTATAAATTGCCAAACGCAACATTTTTACAGAGAAAATTTATGCGAAACATGATAAAGCAACCAATATATAAAATATTATATGTTCAAGTGATAGTAGCCATCGTTCTGGGTATAGCACTTGGTCACTTTTTTCCAGACATTGGTGAGTCACTAAAACCGCTTGGTGATGCATTCATCAAAATCGTTAAAATGATTATCGCACCAGTTATCTTCTTAACTGTTGTCACCGGTATATCAGGGATGTCAAACATGAAGGCCGTGGGAAGTGTCGCAGGTAAAGCAATGCTCTACTTTATCACTTTCTCGACAATTGCTCTCATCATCGGTCTTATCATCGCGAATATCATTCGTCCAGGTTCGGGGCTTAATATTGATCCAGCGACTTTGGATAGCAGCAAAGTTGCCACCTACGTTGAAAAAGCACACGAATCCTCGATTGTCAGCTTTTTGATGAATATCATCCCTGATACCGTCATCAGCCCATTAGTTAATGGAAATATTCTGCAAGTTCTGTTTATTGCAGTTATTTTTGGGTTAGCGCTAGCTGCAACGGGTAAACACGGCGAGCCTATCGTTAAGTTACTGCAAAACTTTTCTGAACCTGTGTTCAAAATGGTGGCGATGCTAATGAAACTCGCCCCTATCGGGGCATTCGGTGCAATGGCATTTACCATTGGTAAATATGGAATATCCTCTATCGGCAATTTAATGATGCTGATTATGACTTTCTATATAACATCACTGCTATTTGTCTTACTGGTGTTGGGAGCGGTAGCCAAATATAACGGTTTCTCAATCATTGAACTGATTAAGTACATCAAAGATGAACTCTGGTTAGTATTAGGGACTTCTTCTTCTGAGGCCGCATTACCAAGTTTAATGCGAAAAATGGAGCATGCGGGGTGTGAAAAATCTGTTGTAGGCTTAGTGATCCCTACTGGTTATTCATTCAACCTTGATGGTACCAACATCTACATGACGATGGCCGCATTATTTATTGCCCAAGCCACCAATATTGAGCTGACTATCTGGGAACAAATTTCATTGCTGCTAGTTGCCATGATAAGCTCAAAGGGGGCAGCTGGTGTAACGGGTGCAGGTTTTATTACCTTAGCAGCCACTTTGATGGTGGTACCAAGCGTTCCTGTTGCAGGCATGGCGCTTATTTTAGGTATCGACCGATTTATGTCTGAGTGCCGCGCTTTAACTAACTTAGTCGGTAACGCATGTGCGTGTATCGTTGTTGCACGTTGGGAAAAAGAACTCGACACAGAAAAACTGGCTCATGCGTTTTCAGCAAAAAATGAAACAATAGATTCAGTGATTACTGAAGACGACAGCATCAATACAGATATAAGTCACATTCAGCCAATTGATTTAGCTAATAATAAATAGCGCTAACTTCTTCATTTAATTATAAATAGGCCTCTAATTTTGCGGCCTATTTATATATCTAAGATAAGTTCTATAACCCTAACGCATACTTCAGAGCCAGTTTTTTTGCTTCTCCGGCGCGCTGTGCCGCCATCAACCCAAGATTCCTAACTATTTTCAATCCCGGTAACTTTTCACTAAATGCCATATAGAACACATCCATTCCAGCTTGCATGATTAAATTATCAGGTAAACGACGGCGTTGATAACGTTTCAATACATCAATGGAATTCCATGGTTGTATGTATTCACGCGCGTAAGTCACTTCTTTGAGCAATGCATCAACATCTCGATAGCCTAAATTCACTCCCTGCCCCGCTAAAGGGTTGATAGTATGAGCGGCATCGCCAATCAGTGCCAGCCCATCCATTACATAGCGACTTGCGTGGTGACGGGTCAGTGGAAACGCCCCGGAAGCTATCGCAGTGATCGGCCCTAAGCGTTCAGGAAAAGCTTCAGAAACCGCTCCCGTCAATTGTTCCATTGACATACCTTGTAAACGTCTGATCTTTGCGGGACTGTCATACCAGACTAATGAGGCCCAATTATCATACAGAGGTAAAAATGCCCTCGGCCCTGACGGAAAAAACTGCTGCCATGTTTTGTCTTGCTGAGGCTGCTGTGTTTGAATACTAATCAACATACATGATTGGCGATACTGCCAGCCGCGGCTACCAATTCCTGCCATTTTACGGACTTGCGAATTAGCGCCATCAGCGCCGACCACAAGCTTAGCTTGTAAAGTTCGGCCATCATCTAATGCCAACATCCACTCTTTTTGCTGCTTAGATTGATATAAATTGATAAGTCTCGCAGGACAGACAAGGTCTAGATTGCTGTATTTTTCACATTCTTGCCACAATGCAAGTTGTAACACACGGTTTTCTACCATAAAACCGAGTTCAGGCAACCCAAGGCTTTGAGCATCGAAAACCACATTGCTATCGGGTTCTTCCCATGTTTCTAACTGGCGATATGGCGCACTCCGCATTGCTTTCACATGTTGCCAAGCCCCTAATTGTTCCAACAATTCAACAGAAGCGCGGCTAATCGCAGAAATACGAACATCAGGAGCACTTTGTGAGTCAAAGGCCGCAGGTTGTGCTTTTTCAAGCAAAGCGACTCGCATGCCTTCTTGAGCAAAGCCCAATGCTGCTGCCGCGCCAGTCATCCCTGCGCCAACGACGACAACATCATAAGATTCGATTAATTTATTCATACGTTCGCTACTATTTATTGTTTAATAAAGGTTATCGTTTGATAACAGTGACCACGTTAATAAAGGTATTGTACCGAAAAATGATGGCTGTCACAGGAAATATAGGTATTGAAGGCTTAGAGCTCATGCGTTTCTCTCTTCTTTATAACCTTACAAATAGTGTATTTTGCTGAAAACATTTTGATTTGCACAAAAAACAACCACAATTTCGCAACATCCTCTGGTCACTGATGCCGCAAATGAATACAATACGTGCTAATTTTAAAACAATAGGCAAATTGCCTGCCCTTAGATTTCGTGTGGTGATATTATTTTAAATATCTTTGCATTTATCCCATCATACAATGATGTCCTTAATCAAAATGCATGCGACTTCCCAAATATAAAGGGTAGGACTTTGGATTTACAACGCGTTTCGGAGTCCATTACACTAGCCGCTTCGAAAACACCGGATATACGACATGTCGACGAATAAAAAGCTATACATTAAAACTTGGGGTTGCCAGATGAATGAGTATGACTCATCCAAAATGGTATCTTTATTAGAAAATACCCATGGTTATCAACTCACTGAAATTGCAGAAGAAGCCGATTTATTACTGCTTAATACCTGTTCAATTCGTGAAAAAGCACAAGAAAAAGTCTTCCATCAACTTGGTCGTTGGAAGTTTTTTAAAGACAAAAACCCTGACATTATTATTGGTGTAGGCGGCTGTGTCGCTTCACAAGAAGGGGATTTTATTCGCCAACGTGCACCAAGTGTTGACATCGTTTTCGGCCCGCAAACTTTGCACCGTTTGCCTGAGATGATTAACCAAGTTCAAGGCACTCGTAGCCCAGTTATCGATATCAGCTTCCCTGAAATTGAAAAGTTTGACCGTTTACCTGAACCTCGTGCCGAAGGACCAACGGCTTTCGTTTCGATAATGGAAGGCTGTAACAAGTACTGCACCTTCTGTGTAGTACCTTACACCCGAGGTGAAGAAGTTAGTCGCCCTTGTGATGATATCTTGTTTGAAATCGCGCAGTTAGCGGCACAAGGTGTACGTGAAGTTAATTTGCTTGGCCAAAACGTGAATGCCTACCGCGGTGAAACCTTTGATGGTGAAATTTGCTCATTTGCAGAATTATTGCGTTTAGTCGCTGCAATTGATGGTATCGACCGTGTGCGCTTTACCACTAGCCACCCAATTGAATTTACTGACGACATCATCGAAGTCTACCGCGATACCCCTGAATTAGTCAGCTTCTTGCATCTCCCCGTGCAAAGTGGCTCAGACCGCATTCTAACAATGATGAAACGTGCGCACACCGCACTTGAATACAAAGCCATTATTCGCAAACTGCGTGAAGCACGCCCTGGTATTCTGATCAGTTCGGACTTTATCGTGGGCTTCCCCGGTGAAACAACCGATGACTTCGAAAAAACAATGAAACTCATTGCAGACGTGAATTTTGACATGAGCTACAGCTTTGTCTACTCCGCACGTCCTGGCACACCCGCTGCAGATTTACCTGACGATGTAACTGAAGATGAGAAAAAACAGCGTCTATACTTACTGCAACAGCGTATTAATCAGCAGGCACTAAGCTTCAGCCGCCAAATGGTGGGAACCGTTCAACGTATCTTAGTTGAAGGAACATCCCGTAAAAACGTTATGGAGCTATCTGGACGTACTGAAAATAACCGTGTGGTAAACTTTGAAGGCACACCGGATATGATCGGTAAATTTGTGGATGTCGAAATTGTGGATGTCTATACCAACTCATTACGCGGTAAAGTCATTCGTACAGAAGACCAAATGGGTCTTCGCGTTCATGAATCGCCAGAATCTGTTATTGCACGTACCCGTAAAGAAGATGAGCTAGGTGTTGGTAGCTTTCAACCCTAAGCCGCAACCATAGGATATTCAGTGACCGAGACAAAAAATTTGCAAATCGCAACACAAGAAATCTTTCTAGAACCCGCAGATAACCAGCGTTTAATGAGCCTCTGCGGGCCATTTGACGATAATATCAAGCAGCTAGAACGCCGCCTTGCTATCGAAATTAATCGCCGTGATAACCGTTTTAAGTTATCGGGTAAGCCACTGAATGTTCAAGCGGCGAGCAAAATTTTGCGTCAACTGTATGTCGATACCGCACCCGTGCGCGGTGTGACCCCTGATATCGACCCTGAAAATATTCACTTAGCCATTATGGATAGCCGCGTTTTAGAGCAATCTGCCGATAGCGTGCCTGACTATGGCAAGGCGGTGAATATTAAAACTAAACGTGGTGTGATCAAACCACGCACCCCAAATCAAGCGCAATATATCGCCAATATTTTAGACCATGATATTACATTTGGAATTGGCCCCGCCGGAACGGGTAAAACCTACTTAGCAGTCGCAGCGGCTGTTGATGCGTTAGAGCGCCAAGAAGTTCGTCGTATTTTGCTTACCCGTCCAGCGGTTGAAGCAGGCGAGAAACTGGGTTTTTTGCCTGGGGATCTCAGCCAAAAAGTCGACCCTTACCTACGTCCACTTTATGATGCGCTATTTGAAATGTTGGGCTTTGAAAAAGTTGAAAAACTCATTGAACGTAATGTTATCGAAGTTGCACCGCTCGCCTATATGCGTGGTCGTACCTTGAATGATGCGTTTATTATTTTAGATGAGAGCCAAAACACCACCATCGAACAGATGAAAATGTTTTTAACACGTATTGGCTTTAATTCCAAAGCGGTTGTGACGGGTGATATTACTCAGGTTGACTTACCTCGCGGTAGTAAATCAGGGTTACGTCATGCCATTGAAGTGCTTTCTGAAGTGGATGATTTAAGCTTTAATTTCTTCCACAGCGAAGACGTGGTTCGCCATCCCGTCGTTGCAAAAGTCGTCATGGCTTATGAAGCATGGGAAGAACAAGATAATAAACGTCGCCAACAATTACGTGAAGAAAAAGAACAACAAAAGCAATTTGAAAAGCAGGAAAACCCATAAATGAGTGACATCGAAATTATTCTCGATTTACAAATTGCGTGTGAAAACCCTGATGGTTTGCCTTCGGAAGACGAGTTTCAGCGTTGGTTAACCGCGGTGTTGCCGAAATTTCAAGCACAAAGTGAAGTCACTATTCGGGTAGTTGATGAACCTGAAAGCCATCACTTGAACTTAACCTATCGCGGTAAAGACAAACCGACTAACGTGTTGTCATTCCCCTTTGAAGCCCCACCTGAAATTGAGCTTCCTTTGCTCGGTGATTTAATTATTTGTCGCCAAGTCGTTGAACAAGAAGCGGTTGAGCAACAAAAAACGGCAGAAGAACACTGGGCACACATGGTTGTTCACGGTTGCCTTCATCTTTTAGGCTATGATCATATTGAAGATGATGAAGCAGAAGAAATGGAAGGTTTAGAAACCGAAATTCTGGCTGAATTGGGCTATGAAGACCCATATCTTGCAGAAAAAGAGTGACCTAACTATAATTTTTTGAAATGCCTTTCTGATAGAAAGCATTACTTTACAAAAAATTGACGGTTATTTTGCAGATAAACCGTCAATTTTATGCTAAAAAGAATCCAGTAAGCTGTTTTTATTAACTAACCTAAGCTCCAAATACTTTAACTTGGCCTACTTTTGGTACCAAGTACAGCCAACAACGCTGCAGTTCGAGATACGACGAGTGAATACTCTAAATAATTCGAATTGCAGCTAGGCGGCCAGCGAGGCTTATCCCTAGGAGCATACACAAGTATGTGACTAGGGTAAGTAGTGCAGCCAACAACGCTGCAGTTCGAGATACGACGAGTAAATACTCTAAATAATTCGAATTGCAGCTAGGCGGCCAGCGAGGCTTATCCCTAGGAGCATACATAAGTATGTGACTAGGGTAAGTGAGTGCAGCCAACAACGCTGCAGTTCGAAGTATGACGAGTATTTTTTTGAGGAATATTAAATTAACCGCCATGAGCGACGATAACTCTTCGAGTAGCGATAACCCTGGTCCTAAGAAAGGGTTCTTTGCACTGTTAAATCACCTATTCCATGGTGAACCTAAAAATCGTGATGATTTAGTCGAATTAATCCGCGACTCTGAACAAAACGATTTGATCGATCCTGATACCCGCGAAATGCTTGAAGGGGTAATGGATATTGCGGATCAGCGCGTACGCGACATTATGATCCCGCGTTCCCAAATTGTTACCTTAAAACGTAATCAAACGCTTGATGAGTGCCTTGATGTCATTATTGACTCTGCTCACTCACGCTTCCCTGTTATTAGTGAAGACAAAGACCATATCGAAGGGTTATTGATGGCAAAAGATTTACTGCCATTTATGCGTACCGACGCAGAGCCTTTTAGTATTGATAAGGTATTACGCCAAGCGGTTGTTGTCCCTGAAAGTAAGCGAGTAGACAGACTACTCAAAGAATTCCGCTCTCAACGCTATCATATGGCTATCGTGATCGATGAGTTTGGTGGCGTCTCTGGTCTAGTGACCATTGAAGATATTTTAGAGCTCATCGTAGGCGAAATTGAAGACGAATATGACGACCAAGACGATGTTGATATTCGTCAACTCAGCCGTCATTCTTATTCTGTCCGAGCCCTTACACAGATTGAAGATTTTAATGAAGCCTTTGGGACTCATTTTAGTGACGATGAAGTCGATACCGTCGGTGGCCTCGTTATGCAAGCCTTTGGACACCTGCCTTCTCGTGGTGAAATCATCACGATAGACAACTACCAATTTAAAGTTGCGATGGCTGACAGCCGTAGGATCCTTCTGCTTCACGTGAAAATTCCAGACGACGCACCAGTTCCAACTTTGGAAGAAGAACAGACTTAATGAACTCAACGTCTATTTATCAAAGCCAGCGGTTGCGGTTATTGCTGGCTTTAATTTTCGGAGCCAGTGGAACACTGGCTTTTTCGCCTTTCGACATCTGGCCTGCCGCGCTGCTTTCTATCCTTTTCCTCCAACTACTGACCTTGCAGCGTACAGCCAAACAATCTTTTGCTATTGGCTTCGCTTGGGGATTTGGCTTATTCGGTAGTGGGGTTAACTGGGTTTACGTCAGTATTGCCGATTTTGGTGGCATGCCGGGCCCTGTAAACGTATTTATTGTTATTTTATTAGCCGCTTACCTCGCGCTTTATACTGGCCTTTTTGGTGGTTTACTGGCTAAGCTTGCCCCTAAAGCTAATATTTGGCGTTTCGTTTTTATGGCGCCAGCGCTCTGGCAAGTCACTGAATTTCTGCGGGGTTGGGTATTAACTGGCTTCCCATGGCTACAATTTGGTTATAGCCAGATTGATGGGCCGATGAAAGCACTCGCCCCTGTATTTGGGGTAGAAATGATCACATTGCTTTTATTTAGCATTAGTGGTCTGTTAGTACTCGCTATCCTACGCCGCAGCTTTATCGCGCTCGCCGTTGCAGCTGCCTTCATTTTTGCCCCATTAATCGCCAAAAATGTACAGTGGTTTACCCCCCTTGAAGGCAAGAAAATGGAAGTGGCATTGGTTCAAGGCAACATTCCCCAATCAATGAAGTGGGAAGCCAGCTTCTTACAAAAAACCAAAGACACCTATATGGCGCTCTCTCGCCCTTATATCGGCAAAGCGTCTTTGATTATTTGGCCTGAATCAGCGGTCCCTTCTGTTGAGCTCGATAACCAAACGTGGCTTAAATCTCTCGACCAATTATTGGCAGAGTCGAATACCCAATTAATTACTGGAATTGTGGATGCACGCCCGATAGATGGTGAATATACTTTTTATAATACAATCATTGTATTAGGCGATAAAAACCCGTACTTGTACCCATCTAAAAACCGCTATAACAAACACCATTTAGTGCCATTTGGTGAATATGTACCTTTAGAAGATTTGCTGCGCCCTATCGCACCGTTCTTTAATTTGCCAATGTCAGGTTTTAGCCGTGGCGATTATGAGCAAGCGCAATTAGCGGTTGGTAATATTCATCTAACTGCCGCTATTTGCTATGAAATTATTTTAGGTACACAGGTCAGGGATAATTTTAAACCTGATAGCGATTACTTACTTACCGTCTCCAATGATGCATGGTTTGGTCAATCTATCGGCCCATGGCAGCATTTCCAAATGGCGCGTATGCGTTCATTAGAATTGGGACGCCCATTATTACGTTCCACCAATAACGGGATAACTGCGGTGATCAGTGCAGATGGCTCAATACAAGATATGCTGCCACAATTTAAAGCAGCGACGCTTGCTACTGAAGTCACACCAACAACTGGACTGACACCTTACGCACGTTGGAGCCATTATCCGATGTGGGGAGTAGTCGTTATATTTGGTATTCTTGGTTTTGCTCTGAATCGCCGTCAAAAATAACGATATTGACCCCACCTCAGTCGCTATCAATGAGGTGGGGTAACCCGCTAAGCAACCAGTAACCCTTGTAGATCCGCAATTTTCACTGTCACAATACAACCTGAGTTGAATTGTAAGAAATCATCTTCGATACCATCGGAAAAAATAACACCGTTATGGGGCATTAATGATTCAATGGCTAACGGGCTCCCTGGCTCAATCGTGCCAAATACCCATTTCGTTCCTGTTGTTTTACTTAAAAATGGCTCCCTAACACTAAACTGTAATTTACTTTCTCCCCAGCCAAACCCTTTTGCCAACGGATGATTATGTCCCCCCATAATTGCCTGTGCTCCCGCTAAAATAGATTGAAACCACCCTGTTGACCCAAGTCCTGTGGATATAATAATGCCAGAGGATGATTGAAACTCTTGCTCTCCATTCCAATTTAACAAATAACGTGCCGACGTGTGGCTTTTCGGACCAATGAATAAATCGTTCACCGCGAGTAAGGATTGCCCGTCATTGGTCGTTGCCTGTGCGAATGTCACCTTTTTTTGCGCTATTTTTCCTTTTAAGGTATTCATCACCACTTCCTGCAATTGTCCTATTTCAAAAGGAAGCAACTGACCATCCCACCTTTCAGGATCTGGATTAATAGCGATAACCGGTTGTCCGTTTAAGTACTTCAAGGTGTTCGCCACTAAACCATCTTGGCCAATCACGATAACAATATCGTGTTTAGAAAATTGGTAACTGGGCAATAATTTTCTCTCCAATAATTGAAACCTACCTAATGATTTCAATATCGATTCGGCTTGTATTAGTTGGCGTTGATATAAGTCATGTTCATTTAAGTAGTCACTCACCTCTACATGGTTGTGTTCCAAGTAAAATTTGGCTTGAGGCCAAGTATTAAAGCGCTCAATCAATTCCTGCAAACGTGTTTTACGCATTACTAAGACAAAACGTACGTCATTATTCCTTTGCATTATTTACCCCCTTTCTTCATTAGCTGGCCAAATAAATCAGGCGATATATTGAGCTCACCAATCTTACCGGCATTTTGTGCTAATGATTCGAATGCCATCGCCATCAATTGTTCTGGTCCCATTTTTGCTAACGCTAATGCTTTTAAGTTTTCAACCGGTAATTGACTATAGGCTTTCATTTTAGATTCAATAGAGTAAGCATCGGCGTCCGACTGTATGCGTTGGTTTTCAACACTAAGCGCAACCAATTCATTGCGTTTTGCTTCTGCGTTCACCTGTGCGATTAACTCCTCTTGCTCGATTTCTGCTCGCTCTCGCAATATTTTCCGCTCATTATCAAGGCGCGCCTCTTCAATTTGCTGTTCTTTGGCTTGAACAGATAAGTCGGTTTCTAATTCCGCTTCTTTGATTGTGCGTTCTTGTTCGACAGAAAATTTACGTCTTGCATAAATGGCATCATCAGCCTCTTTCAGTATGGATTCTCTCGCTTGTGCTTCTAATGCTTTAAGCGTTTCAGGTAACGGTGCAATGGCTGAGATAGAAACATCCAAGATTTCAATCCCCAGAGACTCAATGACCGCCTGCACGGCGAGTTGCTGGCTTACCAAAACAACTAATGATTGACTAATTAACAATGCATCCCGCAGTGAAGTGGTTTGTATTTTGGCTTGGATCACCGTTTGAGCCGCTCGTACGACTCGATCATTTAATTTAAGGGGGTCTTCTGAAGCGTAACTTTTCCCGTCCTTAGATAAGTTAAAATTTAAGACGTCCGCTGTTTTTTCGGGCTGTTTTACCTGAAAAGAAATTTGCCCCTGAATACGTAAACTTTGGAAATCAGCTGTTTGTAAATTAAAAATAAATGGGGCTTCTTGTGCATTCAATGGAAGCGCCGCAATGGAGGTTTTATCGGAGTTATACCAAAAACTGAGCCCTTTACCTTGCTTACGCACTTTCCCATTCACGGATTGAATAACAAAAGTCGATGAATCTGCTTTGAAATATTTAAAGTTAATCATAGTGTGCTCCTCATTATTGTCTTTATGACTTTAATTAATTATTGTCCTATAGACATTAATTAGTCAAGCAATAATTGTCTTAATGACATTAACTGTTTTTTAGCGTATAGTTTATTCATCAATGCCAATCAGACTTTGAGTGATAACCAAATGAATGAAAAAGAATTTTTAGCTCACTACGATAGAAAAAAATTTCTATCGCCGCTTATCACTGTCGACGCTGTAGTATTTACCTATCATGAAAACACGCTGAAAGTATTACTTGTCGAGCGCGCTAATTTTCCAGAAAAAGGAAAGTGGGGGTTGCCGGGTGGTTTTATTGATGAAATAAATGATAAAAATTTAGAAGAGACGGTGTTACGTAAGCTGAAAGAAAAAACAGGGGTTATCCCACCCTATGTTGAGCAGCTTTGTACTGAAGGCAACCATCAACGGGATCCTCGAGGCTGGTCTGTCACTGTTTGTTATACGGCGTTAATTGCTTACCAATCCTGCGAAGCGCATATTGATACGGTGGATTCTGTCAGGTGGGTCTCTATTGATGAGATAGATCAGCTTTCTCTTGCATTCGACCACTTCAAACTCTATCAACAAGCAAGAGAGCGTCTAAAGCAAAAATCACTCTACTCAATCGTGCCAGGTTTCGCACTTCCTGACGTTTTTACCTTAGCTGAGCTGCAACATGTCCATGAAGTTTTGATTGGCAAACCTTTGCAAAACAAATCGTTCAGACGTCGGCTCGAACAAGCAGATTTGTTGATTGATACTGGAGAAAAACGCCACGAGCGCGGCCGTCCCGCTAATTTGTATCGTTTAAAACCACAATCCGCGGATTACCGTTTTATTCGTAATTTAGAATTTTAGTAATTGATATACCTGATAAATAAATATTATCAGGCACTTTAATGAATGCTATTGGCAAATAGCTGGAGTCACAATATAGGTAAAAATGAGTTTGTTCGACTTATGATAATTATGTGTAATGCCTTCGGGGAACATTTCATGCAGAATATCCATACCTGCATTTTTATCACAGTAGTTGCGGTTTAAAATCTCACGCATATTTTGCTGCCAGCTATCACCTTCCAATATATTGTCAGGGATCCCTTTGATCGTGTATTGGTAAAATAACATGCCATTTTTAGCAGTCACTTCCGTCAATAGAGTTACATCATCAATCAACATAGGTAGAGATTTAGCCATATCAGACAGAAAAATGCCCCGTAACATCGTTGGGTCATCATCCCCTTTTGCATTAAATGCATTGATTTTATCTTCTGTCGAGTTGGCTTTTATTTCATCATAGCGCTGGTCTATTTTTGAATTTTTTATCGTTTCTGACGGTTGTTTCGTTGTTGTTTTTTCTTCCACCTCAGGGGAGCATCCTGTGATTAATACCGCCCCTAAAAATAATCCAACTACTTTTTTAAACATAACCATCCCACTCACCTATTTTATTATTTATATAGCCGAATGAGTTTACCATAATGATAAATTAAACTTATAGGCAGAAAAGTCCCCTTTTTTATCTAAAGGGGATATAGCAAAATTAAAACGATGCAAACCACATACGCATTTTTAAGCCGTAAGAGCTAGTCCAACCCGATGTAAAGCTGACTAATTCGCCGTTATCAATCACCATAAAGGTGGGCGTCGCACTGACCCCGACCGCATTGGAAAGCTGACCGCTGGTATCGTTAATCACAGGAAACGTTAATTCTTTGTTTTCCATTCCCTTGATTAAGCGAGATGTTTCACCTGAGCGCATCGCTACTGAAATAATTGGCATACCTGATTGGCTTAATTCTGATACCGTTGGCGAAGTCAAATTACATACCCCACACCACGTCGCCCAGAAATAAACCAATATTGGTTTTTCTTTGCTTAACTCAGCTAGTGAAACGCTCTCACCATTCACTAGCGTGTGCTGTTCCAATAATACAGGTGCAAGGGTTTGTGGCTTGCGCCATAAATCCATCACTGTAAAAGCAATAAATAAAATAATTGCCAAAACAATAATTTCTTTAGACCACTTTTTTAGTCTAGACATACGTTTTTAACCACTTAGTTTTCAAATAGCCCAAATTTAACGTATAGGAAAACAAAGCATTTAATCGAAATTAATGCTTTGTTATTAAGTTAAAATGCTTTCTTTCCTAATTCGCTAATACTTTTCTAAGTAAATCTTTAGCTTAACTTTATCCTCTAAATAATTCGTGTTGTGGCTAGGCGGCAAACGAGACTATCGTGAGGAGCATACACAAGTATGTGACTCACGTAGTCGAGAGCAGCCAACAACGCCACAGCGCGAAGTATGACGAGGATAACGAGGATTATTTGAGCTTAGCGAGCTGCTCCTTCACTATCTCTTCAAACTGCTGCGCATCGATAGCGCCAGGGATCAACTCATCCCCCACCAATGTTGCTGGCGTTCCATTCACACCCAATTTCTCTGCCAACATCATATTGGTGCGAATACCATCACGGCTCTTATCACTCGCTTTCAGCTTATCATTACCAGTGGCTTTGAGGGCATCTTTGATATTTGCATCTGATAGCATGCCCTGTTTTTGCATAAATTTGTGGTGTAGAGCTTCAAATGCTTTCGGGTTTTCTTGCCATAACGTCATGCTTAACTGAGCTGAATCCATTGATGTTTGGCCTTTAAATGGTAAATATTTGATTACCACAGCCACATCATTAGGGTATTTTTTCACAATATCCATCAGTTGAGGGTCGAAACGCTTACAGAATGGGCAGTTGAAATCCGTAAAGTTAACTAAGACGAGCTTCGCATCTTTTTTACCGATAAGTGGGCTGGTTGGGTCATTAAACAGAGCATCCTGCTCCGCTTTTAACGTTTCTTTCATCTGAGCTTGTTGTCTTTCCCCTTGTTTCGCTTGCAGGGCAACAATGGCTTCTTCTAAAATTTCAGGGTTTTCAACTAAAGTATCACGCACTAATTTACGCACTTGTGCTTCTTGGTCTGCACTCAAAGGTGCCGCCTGTGCTACTGTTCCCATCATTAGTGATGAAAATAAGACAGCTAAAATTGTTTTTTTCATTTTGTGGCTCCTTTGGCCTGATTCATAATGGATATTAGCGATTCACGATCAAGTATCGTTGACAGTACTTCGCCTTCGGCCAAGTTAGGGCCATAAATTTGATTGAATGGAACAGCGACCTGCCCACGTTTTTGTAAAAATGCTGTAATTTCAGGTGAAGGTTTGGTCCAATCCCCACGTAAAGCAACCACATCAGGTTCACTGAGCAGTTGTTGGATATCATCCCTTAGCAGTACATTGTATTTATTTGCCTTACAGGTTACGCACCATTCCGCGGTGACATCAATAAATACCCGTTTATTATCCGCTAACGCGTCAGTAATTGCCTGTTCAGTTAACGGCTGCCAATTCACGGTATCTTTAACGAGAGAGCGGCTACCGGAATGCTGTTCTTGTGTCATCCAGACAAACCCACCAGCAAAAACAGCAAATAATATCAATGGTAAGATTGCCGCCCTAATACCCCGTTTTATCGCGATAAAGACCACCAATAACACTAAGAAAACAACAGCAATTGCGGTCGATGTGGTGACACCAAAATGCGGTATTAATAAGCTAATTAACCATAAGCTGGATATCAGCATCATTAACCCAAGTACAGCACGCAGCTTCAGCATCCACATACCAGGCTTTGGTAGTAAACGAGAGATAACCGGAAAAGCCGCGATCAGTAGCCACGGTAAACTCATTCCGACACCTAATGCCGTGAAGATCAACCACAACTCTTCCATTGGTGCTGCCAATGCAAATGCCACGGCTGTGCCCAAAAATGGTGCAGAGCAAGGCGTTGCCAGTAATGTCGCAAATACCCCTTGCCAAAAATGGCCACTGTTACCATGACCGCCTGCTGTCGCCAAGCGTGTATTGGCCTTACTGCCGAGATTGATTTCAAATAAGCCAAATAAATTCGCCGTAAATAACGCCGTTACCAGCACCATAAAGCCGATAAACCACGGGTTTTGGAACTGAATTCCCCAGCCAACTGCTTGTTGACCGACTCGTAATAACGTCATCAAGAGCGCCAGTAACCAAAAGGAAACTAGAATACCGAGAGAGGACAATAAAAACTGGCGGCGAATGGTCTTTTGCTCACCATTAGGCACCATCAAAACAGAACCAAGTTTCATTGCTAACACCGGAAGTACGCACGGCATTAGATTAAGGATCAAGCCCCCTAAAAGAGCAAATAGCATCACCTGCCATAAAGAAGCACTGCTCACTTTAGACGCTACCGTGCCGGTAAATGGGCTAACTTGATGGCTAACTTGCTGTGAAATATCGCCATCTGCAACAACAAAAGAAATGGTTTTTCCAGTTAAATCAGGAGAATCGCTACCCCAATCATCGCTGACATCTATTGTTGCTGTTAAATGGTTACCTGATGTTTCTATTACAGGCACGCCTAATGCCGCCCCTTCAACCACATCAGTGAAAATATTCGGTTGCTCCCACGCGGTTCCTGTGCTTTTTTGCAATTCAATGATTAGCTTATCATTCGCAAAACCAACTTTAGTTTGCTCAACTAAACCACTTGATGGTGGAACCGCACCTTTGGCTTGATTAAACGCCCAAGTAAAGTCAGCTGGAACAGGTTCTGTTAAATCGAGCTCAAACGGGTAATCTGTTAAAATACAAACATTACTGCACGTTGATAATGTTAACGTACCTTCAAGTTTATCCAACTTTTCATTACTTGTGACTGTAATGGGGAAAACAATATCCCCCATGTAGCCTTGAGTTGAAACGCCCGCAACATCAAAGCGACCCGGCGTTGGCCATTGCCAATCCGTTGATTCAACAGGTGACGACCACACAATTTCAGGCGCAACTCCGCCTTCACCAGGCGAGCGCCAATAGGTTTTCCAGCCTTCATCAAGCTTTACATCTAGCAAAATGTCGACTTTGCCATTTTCCTGTGCCGAACTTAATAACCTGACCTGCGCATGCTGCGGGGTATTATCACTCATCCACTCCGTATTCGCAGGTTGCAACCACCCCGTATCCGCAGCATATAAACTGCTCGAAAATAGTGCAAAAAATATAAAAAATGAATTAATTAAAAAACGCATTGCTTCCTCCAGAATAAATTACACAAACAAGTCCCTATTCGTTGTGCGCTAATTCCGAAGATTACAAAACTGTAAGTGTCGTCTGACTCTTGGAGGGGCATGTTTCTCTTCATTATTTGCTCTAGATATAAATAGATTAGTACAAAATAACGTTAATGCCGCTAAAGAAAGAAACATGAAGAAGAGAGGTTCAAGAACAGCAGGTAGCAAAGTCATCAATGACTTAGCACTCAGCTCACAACTGGAAAGCTGCGCACTGCCGCTATCACTTTGATTTACTTGGAATTCACTGATGTAAGAAAGGTTAATTCCCGTATTAATTTGTGCTTGCGCGAGTACATCCGGCACAAAAAAATTGGCGAACAGACGCTCTCCGACGGCGCGTTGATTTATACAAACCAATACCATCAGACAGGCGAATAACACTAATCCTTTACCTAATCTTAAATGCCTGTTCATGCGCATCTTTGTATAACTTCCTGAAATAACACTCATTATGCGACTTTGATAACCATAACGATAAAAACCAGTCTTTGGCTAATACCATTACCCCATCTATCTATAAGTTAAATAGAGGTTACATCTTACACAGCAAAATATTCCGTACAAGTACCATCAGCTAACTTTACAAATATTATTCCATTTCAGATCAGTAAACATGCAACTCCATCAAAACTCGGCACGTAAATTGCTTAATCCAATGTATGCCATGATACGAAGATAAATTGCACTTTAATAGTGCGTGATTATCAGTTTCAAACAATTTTAGATAGCAAACCACCATGTTAGTGCGGTAACTCAAAAATTACCCAAATAATATGCGAGACAGCTCCCGAAATTGAAACAATTTGTTTTCATTAATTAACAATTTTAATTACTTTTTAACAAGAATAAAACATATAGCGGATAATCGCGGTGTTATCTAAATCAGCGAAATATTTGCAAACACAACACAACAAAACCACAGTAATTCAGGCGTTATCTCGCGATAGCCCCTTAAAATTACAGCGGGCTTACACCGATGTTCTAAAGGAGTTGTAATTATGCGTATAAGTAAACTTGTATTATCGATGATGATTTTAGGTGCAACCTGCGCAGTCCAAGCAGAAGAATTAAACGGCACTCTGAAAAAAATCAAAGACAACGGTGTAATAGTTGTTGGTCATCGTGAATCATCCGTACCTTTTTCTTACTATGACAATAGCCAGAAAGTGGTTGGTTACTCGCAGGATTATTCAAATGCCATTGTTGATGCAGTGAAGAAAAAATTAAACATGCCTGATCTGCAGGTCAAACTCATTCCAATTACATCACAAAACCGTATTCCACTCCTGCAAAATGGCACATTTGATTTTGAGTGTGGCTCAACAACCAATAACGTAGAAAGACAAAAACAAGCCGCTTTCTCTAACACTATCTTTGTGGTTGGGACGCGCTTACTCACCAAAGGTGACTCTGGTGTAAAAGACTTTGCTGACTTAGCGGGTAAAAATGTCGTCGTGACCTCAGGTACGACATCTGAAATTCTGTTGAATCAGTTAAATGATGAAAAAAATATGAAAATGCGCATTATCAGCGCGAAAGACCATGGTGACTCGTTCCGTACTTTGGAATCTGGTCGTGCTGTCGCCTTTATGATGGATGACGCATTGTTAGCGGGTGAGAGAGCAAAAGCGAAAAAACCAGAGATCTGGGAAATCGTCGGCAAGCCACAAACTGAAGAAGCTTATGGCTGTATGTTACGTAAAGACGACCCTCAATTTAAAGTGCTTATCGATGAAACCATTGCGAATGCACAAACCTCAGGTGCCGCTGAGAAATCCTTTGACCGCTGGTTCAACCAACCTATTCCACCGAAAAATCTGAACCTGAAATTTACTTTGTCCGATGAAATGAAAGCCTTATTTAAAGAACCGAATGACAAAGCATTAAACTAATAAAAAGACAAACAGGGTATTACTGAAGTAAGAATTGCAAGGCGGTCGTTCCCCGCCTTGCATCCTCTTTTACGACAGTATTCGGGAATTTCATTGCCCACAGGAAGTCAATATTATGTCTATTAATTGGAATTGGGGGATTTTCCTTCAGGAAGCCCCGTTTGGGAATACCACCTATTTAGGGTGGTTAATATCTGGCCTCGAAGTCACTGTCACGCTTTCCATTTGCGCATGGATTATCGCATTCTTAGTTGGCTCATTTTTCGGTATTTTACGTACCGTACCTAACCGTTTTTTAGCCTTTTTAGGAACCGCCTACGTAGAGCTATTTCGCAACGTACCGCTTATTGTGCAATTTTTTACTTGGTATTTGGTGATCCCCGAACTGCTTCCTCGCTCAATCGGGGATTGGTTTAAAATGGATTTAGATCCTAACTATCAATTCTTTATATCTTCAATGCTTTGCCTTGGGTTATTCACTGCAGCGCGAATGACCGAGCAAGTACGTGCAGCCATTCAATCACTACCTAGAGGACAAAAAAGCGCTGCTCTCGCAATGGGGCTCACTTTGCCACAAACCTATCGCTACGTTTTATTACCCAACGCCTATCGAGTCATTTTGCCCCCCATGACGTCAGAAATGCTGAACTTAGTCAAAAACTCAGCCATTGCGTCAACCATTGGCTTAGTTGATATGGCGGCACAAGCAGGGAAACTATTGGACTACTCCGCTCACGCATGGGAATCCTTTACCGCAATTACGTTAGCTTATGTCGGAATTAACGTCATTATTATGATTTTAATGACGTTATTAGAGCGCAAAGTTCGCTTACCTGGCACCATTGGAGGGCGGTAAAATGATGTATGAATTTGATTGGAGCTCAATTGCTCCGAGTATGCCCTTTTTAATCGATGGCTTTATTGTCACCGCGAAAATTACACTGACCGCGATAGTGGTGGGGATTTTGTGGGGTACTGTCCTTGCTGTGATGCGGTTATCCACATTCAAACCCATTAGCTGGTTTGCAGCTCTGTATGTGAATACATTTCGCTCCATACCATTAGTCATGGTTTTACTGTGGTTCTACTTAATTGTGCCTAGCTTATTACAAAATGTTCTAGGCTTATCACCAAAAAATGATATTCGTTTAATTTCTGCAATGATAGCCTTCTCTCTTTTTGAAGCGGCCTATTACTCTGAAATCATTCGTGCTGGTATTCAAAGTATTTCTCGAGGACAAGCCTCCGCTGCGTTAGCCTTGGGAATGACAAATATGCAAACCATGCGGCTCGTCGTATTACCGCAAGCCTTTAAAGCCATGGTGCCTTTGTTGTTAACTCAAGGGATTGTACTGTTTCAGGACTCCTCTCTCGTGTATGTGCTCAGTTTGACCGACTTCTTCCGTACCGCCACCAATATAGGCGAGCGTGATGGAACACAAGTAGAGATGGTTCTGTTTGCGGGTCTGGTGTACTTTATTATCAGTTTTGGCGCTTCTATGTTAGTGAATTATCTTAAGAAAAGGACTGTTTCATGATAACCCTGAAAAATGTATCCAAATGGTATGGCCAATTTCAGGTGCTTACAGACTGCACAACTGAAGTTAAAAAAGGTGAGGTTGTGGTGGTGTGCGGGCCATCTGGTTCTGGTAAATCCACATTAATAAAAACAGTGAATGGTTTAGAACCAATTCAGCAGGGTGAGATTTTTGTGAATGACATTCAAGTTAATAACAAAAAAACTGACCTTGCAAAGCTTCGCTCTAAAGTTGGGATGGTGTTCCAACACTTTGAGCTATTTCCTCATTTGTCGATCATTGAAAACCTGACATTAGCGCAAGTTAAAGTATTAAACCGCGATAAAAAAGAAGCGGAAGCAAAAGGTTTGAAATTATTGGAGCGTGTAGGTTTATCTAGCCATGCCAATAAATTTCCGGCTCAACTTTCAGGTGGGCAACAGCAACGTGTCGCTATCGCTCGCGCACTGTGTATGGACCCCATCGCAATGCTATTTGATGAGCCTACTTCAGCGCTAGACCCAGAAATGATCAACGAAGTTCTTGACGTTATGGTTGAATTAGCCAATGAAGGCATGACCATGATGGTGGTGACCCATGAAATGGGATTCGCCAAGAAAGTGGCTAACCGCGTGATTTTTATGGATGAAGGGAAGATTGTTGAAGACAGTAAAAAAGAAGACTTTTTTGCAAACCCGCAATCTGATCGTGCAAAAGATTTCTTAGCGAAAATCTTGCATTAAGTTTATTTATTATTTGGCAGAGAACTATCAGGTTTTCTGCCACTTTCCTGATTAAAATCATTCACCATTAACTGCACTATTTTTCATTTACTTTTTTATAAATAAGCTTCCCAATAACGCCTCCCCCGCCATCTTTGGGGTGATTCACGCCATCCATAACATCAACCTCTGCAAAATCAAATGGAGAGATACCTTCAAGACACGCAACATTCACACCATATTGCTCAGGATTAGAACGGCGCTGATGAAAAGTATAAATACCACATACAGAGCAAAAAAAGTGAACCGCTTTCTGGGTATTGAAACGATACTCGGTGAGTTTGTCAGCCCCTTCTATTATAGTGATCCCTAACAAAGGGGCTGAAACTGCAATAGCTCCACGCATTCGACAAAAAGAGCAATTACAGCGTCTTTTTGTATTGAGTCCATCTGTTAATACAACCTTAAACTTCACTGCACCACAGTGGCATTGCGCTCTTTTTTCCATAACAATTCCACAATTGTATAATTGTTGTCAGATAAATTAATAGCAGCCACTATAAAGCAAAGGTCCACTCACCCGCTTAATGATTTTGTGCCTTTTCCATTTTTAATAAGGCACAAATAAAAATTAAAAGCCCAATTGATGTTCATTGGATACATGCCTTCCACAATTAAAAACGGCACTATAAAATATTTGATAGTTTCGTTTTTTTTTGTGCAAAACACTACCAATCTTGCTGTTTTTTGGTTAAGTTTGATGGTCATTGGAATGTAAAATTCTAACTTCGCCCCCCAAAAACAAGATCCAGCTTCCCCTATCGGTTCAGCTAATCAACGATTGTTGTGATAAGGCATTGTTGTTTTCGGGTATGATCCGTTATGCTATGCGGATCTAATTTAAGAAAGACATTAATGCTACTTAATGTAGCCTTTACTCACCATAGGATTATCGGTGCCATGCAAGAACAATATCGTCCAGAAGATATAGAGCCTAAAGTACAGCGTCACTGGGATGAAAAAGCAACTTTCAAAGTGACTGAAGACAACAGCAAAGAAAAATACTACTGCCTGTCCATGCTACCTTACCCTTCTGGTCGACTACACATGGGCCACGTACGTAACTACACCATGGGTGACGTTATCTCTCGTTACCAACGCTTGTTGGGGAAAAACGTTCTCCAACCCATTGGTTGGGATGCGTTTGGCCTACCTGCTGAAGGTGCTGCGGTTAAAAATAATACCGCTCCTGCGCCATGGACTTATGCCAATATCGATTACATGAAAAACCAGCTGAAAATGCTCGGTTTCGGTTACGATTGGGATCGCGAAGTCACGACTTGTACCCCTGAATATTACCGTTGGGAACAATGGTTCTTCACTAAACTGTATGAAAAAGGTTTAGTATACAAAAAAACGTCTGCGGTGAACTGGTGCCCTCACGACTTAACTGTTTTAGCGAATGAACAAGTGGTTGATGGCTGCTGCTGGCGTTGTGACACTCCTGTTGAGCGCAAAGAAATCCCACAATGGTTTATTAAAATTACCGACTACGCAGAAGAATTGCTCAACGACCTCGACAAATTAGATGACTGGCCAGAGCAAGTTAAAACCATGCAGCGCAACTGGATCGGCCGTTCCGAAGGGACTGAGATCACTTTCAATGTTGCAGACCGTGATGAAACCTTAACGGTTTACACCACTCGCCCTGATACCTTTATGGGGGCAACTTATGTCGCTGTCGCAGCTGGTCACCCTCTGGCGAGAGAAGCTGCGGCAAATAACCCTGAATTAGCCCAATTTATTGATGAGTGCCGTAACACCAAAACTGCAGAAGCAGATATGGCAACCATGGATAAAAAAGGGATGGCTACGGGCTTATTCGTTATTCATCCATTAACCCAAGAAAAACTGCCAATTTGGGTCGCTAACTTTGTTTTAATGGAATACGGTACGGGTGCGGTTATGGCCGTTCCAGCCCATGACCAACGTGACTGGGAATTCGCCCACAAATACAACTTACCCATCAAACCTGTTATTGCCGATGCTGATGGCAATGAACCTGATTTATCCCAAGAAGCGATGACCGAGAAGAATTCCCTGATTAACTCAGGTGAATTCAGTGGATTAGACCACCAAGCTGGTTTTAATGCGATTTCAGATAAACTCGTTTCTCTGGGCGCAGGCCAACGTAAAGTAAACTATCGCTTACGTGACTGGGGCGTTTCACGTCAACGTTACTGGGGCGCACCAATCCCAATGGCAACATTGGAAGATGGTACTGTCGTGCCTGTTCCTGAAGACCAATTACCTGTCATTCTGCCAGAAGATGTCGTAATGAACGGCATTACCAGCCCAATTAAAGCTGATCCTGAGTGGGCAAAAATGACCATTAATGGTCAACCTGCACTACGTGAAACCGATACTTTCGATACCTTTATGGAATCATCTTGGTACTATGCTCGTTATACCTGCCCACAATATGACGAAGGCATGTTAGACCCAGAGGCAGCGAACTACTGGTTACCAGTTGACCAATATATCGGTGGTATCGAGCACGCTATCATGCACTTAATGTATTTCCGCTTCTTCCATAAGTTGATGCGTGATGCAGGGTTAGTGAATTCCGATGAACCAGCAAAACGCCTACTGTGCCAAGGCATGGTGCTTGCTGATGCATTTTATTACACCGGCAGCGATGGCCAACGTGTTTGGGTCTCCCCGGCAGATGCTATTGTTGAACGTGACGATAAAAACCGTATTACTAAAGCCGTAGACAGTGAAGGTCATGAACTGGTGTATACCGGTATGAGCAAAATGTCTAAGTCGAAAAACAACGGTATTGACCCACAATTGATGGTCGAGAAATACGGTGCCGATACTGTTCGTCTGTTTATGATGTTTGCAGCGCCACCTGAGTTAACCCTTGAGTGGCAAGAGTCTAGCGTTGAAGGTGCTAACCGTTTCGTTCGTCGTGTTTGGCGTTTAGTGCATGAACATTCTCAAAAAGGTGCGACCTCGCCTTTAGATATCAGCGCACTGACACCAGAACAGAAAGACTTACGTCGTGATCTGCACAAGACAATTGCTAAAGTCTCTGATGATTTCAGTCGTCGTTATGCATTTAATACCGCGATTGCAGCCATCATGGAATTCTTAAACAAATTAGTTCGTGCACCACAAGAAACTGAACAAGACCGTGCATTAGTCCAAGAGTCTCTTGAAGCTATCACATTAATGTTATCACCAATCATTCCACATGCTTGCTTTGAAATGTGGAAAGCGCTCGGTCACCAAACAGACATTGACTTTGCACAGTGGCCTGTTGCTGATGAAAAAGCCATGATTGACGATACCAAGCTGGTTGTCGTTCAAGTTAATGGTAAGGTTCGCGGCCGTATCACCGTTCCGGCTGATGCAACCCAAGAGTTTGTCCTAGACATGGCAAAAAATGAGCCAAGCGTAGCGAAATACCTTGAAGGTGTTAGCATCCGCAAAGTAATCTATGTCCCAGGCAAATTGCTAAACCTTGTTGTAGGTTAATATTAGGTTGTTGGCTGATAAGGAGGCCAGGTGCGTTATCTGATAACTTTATTTTTGAGCCTGGCGGTGCTAGTCACCGCAGGTTGCGGTTTTCGTCTTCAAGGAACAACTCAAATTCCTGAGGAACTGAGAACTTTGCAGCTAAGTTCAAGTGACCCATATAGCTACCTCACAAGAGCGCTTAGGGAGCAACTGCGGCTCAATAATGTGACCATTCTCGAAACTGGAAGAGCCGGTGTTCCCATTTTGAAAGTTCTGAGTTCTAATGAAAACACTGAAACTGTATCCGTTTATCAAGATGGTAAAGCAGCAGAGAAACAATTAACACTGGTAATGAATGTGCAAGTGTTAATGCCTGATGGTGCTATCTATCCATTACAAAGCCGTGTTGAACGCACTTTCTTCGACAACCCTTTAGAAGCACTTGCAAAAGATGCAGAAAAAGAAATTGTTAGACAAGAAATGCAAGAACAAGCTGCACGTAATATCGTGCGTAAATTATTGCTTGTTCATTCAGCAGAGCTTGAAAAAGCAAAAAACCAAGCGGCTGATACGAATACTCAACCATAATGACGCGTATTTACCCTGAACAGCTGGCCTCTTCGTTACAAGAGTCTCTAAGAGGCCGCTATTTAATTTGGGGCAATGAGCCCCTTCTTCTTCAAGAAAGCCAAGATGCCATCCGAAAAGCCGCACAAGAGCAAGGCTTTGAAGAGCATTTTTCGTTTTCTCTTGAACAAAATACCGATTGGGATGAAATTTTTAGCCTCTGCCAAGCCCTCAGCCTATTTGCAAGCCGCCAAACTCTGACTCTGTTATTACCTGAAAATGGCCCTAACGCCGCCATGGCAGAAAAGCTGAACCAACTAGCACAACTACTGCATTCAGATCTCCTTCTTGTGTTACGCGGTCATAAGCTCACTAAAGCACAAGAAAACAGTGCTTGGTTTAAAGCAATTAGCCAAGATGCTATTTATATCAGCTGCCTAACTCCTGAATATCAGCGGTTACCACAATGGGTTTCTAAACGCGCCTACAGTATGCGGCTTTCGTTAGAAACTGAAGCTAACCAGCTACTTTGTTACTGCTATGAGGGCAATTTACTTGGTTTGGCGCAAGCACTTGAGCGGCTGTCTCTTCTTTATCCAGACGGTAAACTCACCTACCCTCGGGTCGAAAGTGCCGTTAATGATTCTGCGCATTTTACCCCCTACCATTGGGTTGATGCCCTATTGGCTGGTAAATCCCGCCGTTCATGGCATATTTTAGAGCAGTTGCGACAAGAAGATGTCGAGCCTGTTATTTTATTGCGTTCAATCCAACGTGATCTCATGTTGCTTATTACATTAAAACGCCAATCTGCAACCACCGCGCTAAAGACATTATTTGATCAACACAAAGTGTGGCAAAACCGCCGAGGTGTGCTCACGGAAGCTTTACAACGTTTAACACTGCATCAATTGCAATCTGCATTAATGTTATTAACGCAAGCAGAAATCAATATTAAACAAGATTTTAGCCATTCCCCATGGCCTGACCTACAGTCACTGTCTATGCTATTATGTGGTAAAGCATTTGCAGAGAACTTTATTCATGAGTAATTCTTTTCCAAAACAACATAACTTGCTAGCGCTATTCGGAGGGACATTCGACCCTATTCACTTTGGCCATTTACGCCCAGTGCAAGCCCTTGCCCAACAGGTTGGTCTCGAAAAAGTTCTCTTGTTACCTAACCACGTCCCCCCCCATCGCCCACAACCCGAAGCGACGCCATCACAACGTTTAGAAATGGTGAAACTTGCGATTCAAAACCTGCCGTTGTTTACTATCGACACCCGTGAATTAGCGAAAAATAGCCCTTCTTATACAATAGAAACGCTAATTGAATTACGCCAAGAAATTGGGCCAGAAAAACCCCTGGCGTTTATTATTGGCCAAGATTCCTTATTGTCGATTAATAAATGGCACGGTTGGGATCGCATTCTTGATAACTGCCATTTATTGGTTTGTTCCCGACCGGGGTATGCCACGCAGTTTGCCGACCCTAAAATGCAAAATTGGCTGTTAGAGCATCAAACAACAGACCCTATTACCTTAAACCAAATAGCGAATGGGTATATTTTTATTGGGGATACCCCATTGGTAAATATCTCTGCAACCGAAATCCGTGAAAAATTAAGCTCCGGTGACTCGTGTCAGGATTTAATTCCAGATGCGGTTCTGCAATATATTCATCAACAACACCTTTATCAGCAATAAGGGATCTCTCTTATTGAACTGCAATTAGGGTATGGTTCAAAAATGACTTGCTCTATTAAATAGTTGTCTGGGTATTGAACAAGCAACTGTTTCATCATCGCTAACGGCCGGTTTAACGGTAAATTCCCCGCTAAGTAGTCATTAATCAGCCACAATAAGCGTTTTTTCTCATCTTTCGTAGCTTTGTGTTTAAAATAGCCTTGCATATGACTTAGCGCATTAACTTCAATGTTTCTTGAAGGTACCGTTGCCAATATTTCCATTAAACAGGCTTTATATTGATTAAAAAAACACTCAAGATCGGTATTGCTTTTAATACTTGCCACTAAGCGCCCGGTATACTGATAGCCAACTGGGGAATACGCCATAATGAGATATTTGTGGCAACTATGAAATTGAATAATATTGTGATGTGTTAACACGCGATATAAGCCATTTAATCTTTGTATCGTATATAATTTCGTCAAAAAGCAGTCCCAGAACGCAACATTTTGTAGTTTATCATCGGTTAATATCGGAATGCTTGCAGGGAATAGCCCTTGTAATTCACTGAATTGCGGCTGAGAGCAGATAATACCATTAACTTTGTCCTGCACGTCCTCATGGGAAAAACTCGTTACAAATTCAACCGTAGAGCTCACTTGCCGATAAATATTAGCAGGCAGGTGATTAATCCCTTCAAATATAAAAACTTTTGGTTTAATTATTTGCACAATACGTATCTCATCCTAAAATATTTATCTGGGGAACAGTTTTTAGCGCTATTTTGTAAAGTTAGCACAAACTTCTTGCTCAAATGTACGGATATCCCTATAAATTTCACTCCACAATGAATAAAAAAGAATTTAGCCGATTTTTCTTAAAATCTAGGGTAAAATAGCAAGGCTGTTAATGTTTTTGATTCATTATCAGCGATTATTTTATCGACAAACTACAAACAGTGTTTAACGTGATATTCTGTTTATTTGAATAAAAGGTGAACCTTTTGCAAGGAACTGAACTCCAACAATTTATTATCGATCAGCTTGATGATGCTAAAGCAGAAGATATCATTACTATCGATGTTCAAGGGAAATCAAGTATTACTGATCAGATGATCATCTGTACAGGGACATCAAGCCGCCATTTGATGTCAGTTGCTGACAGATTAATCGAAGCTTGCCGCAAAAATGGTTTAATGCCATTAGGTGTTGAAGGGCAAGGTATTTCTGATTGGATTGTCGTCGACCTTGGCGATGCCATTGTTCATATAATGCAAGATGAAAGTCGTCGTATGTATGAATTAGAAAAGCTCTGGAGCTGAGTTTGAAATTACAGCTCATCGCCGTTGGAACAAAAATGCCGGACTGGGTCCAGACCGGCTTTATGGATTACCTCCACCGTTTTCCTAAAGATATGCCCTTTGAATTAACGGAAATTCCAGCAGGGAAACGTGGAAAAAATGCAGATATAAAACGCATTCTAGAAAAAGAAGGCGAATTAATGCTCGCTGCGGTAGGCAAAGGAAATCGCATCGTTACTCTGGATATTCCAGGCGATCGTTGGGACACTCCAAAACTTGCCGTACAGCTCGATAAATGGAAACAAGATGGCCGTAATGTCAGTTTATTAATCGGTGGTCCCGAAGGTCTTGCACCCGCTTGCAAAGCGGCCGCGGAGCAAAGCTGGTCACTTTCACCACTTACGCTTCCCCATCCACTGGTTCGTGTCCTTGTTGCCGAAAGTCTGTATCGCGCATGGAGTATTACGACTAACCACCCTTATCACAGGGAATAGTCAGGTTTAAATATGTTCAAAATGGCAATGGGATGAAAACACAACGCACCCCTTTTCGCGACCATACCGCTGAATCAGTTTTGTTTATCCGCCGAGCGCTTATCGCCTTCGGTGTGATTGTCATTTTAACGTCTATTCTTGTGACCAATTTGTATCATTTGCAAATTGTCCGCCACGAAGATTACCAAACGCGGTCAAATGATAACCGGATCAAATTAGTACCTATCGCACCAAGCCGCGGGATTATCTATGATCGCCGAGGAACCCAACTCGCTCTTAATCGCACGTTTTATCAGCTAGAAATCGTGCCGGAAAAAGTCAGTAACCTACAAGAAACCTTAGATAATCTTCGTAGTGTGGTCGATTTAACTGACGAAGACATCACCAACTTTGAAAAAGAGCGTAAGCGCTCACGCCGGTTTACCTCTATTGCACTAAAAACACAGCTTAACGAAGTCCAAGTCGCGCGTTTTGCTGTTAATCAATATCGTTTTCCTGGTTTAGAGGTCAAAAGCTACCAACGTCGTTCTTACCCATACGGCTCTGCATTAACCCATGTGATTGGCTATGTGGCAAAAATCAATGATAAAGATGTTGAACGTCTTGATAAAGAAGGTTTATTACCCAACTATGCCGCTAGTCACGATATCGGTAAATTAGGTATCGAACGCTATTATGAAGATATTTTACACGGTAAAACAGGCTACGAAGAAGTTGAAGTGAATAGCCGCGGGCGTGTTATTCGCCAACTTCATGAGCAACCACCGCAAGCAGGTCGAGATATCTACCTCACCATTGATCTCGAACTGCAAATTTATATCGAAAAGCTGTTAACCACCAGCCGTGCAGCCGTCGTCGTCACTGACCCACGTAATGGGGAAATTTTGGCTCTGGTGTCGAATCCAAGTTATGACTCTAACTTGTTTGTTAACGGTATCTCCAATAAAGATTATCAAGCATTATTGAATAACCCTGATAGGCCATTGATTAACCGAACAACTCAAGGGCTTTATCCCCCTGCATCGACAGTAAAACCGTTTATTTCTGTCGCTGCGTTAAGTGAAAAGGTGATCACGCCCAACACCACCATTTTTGACCCTGGTTGGTGGCAATTACCCGGTTCAGAAAAACGTTATCGTGACTGGAAGCGCTGGGGACACGGCAAACTCAACGTATCAAAATCGATTATTGAATCTGCGGATACCTTCTTCTACCAAGTCGCCTATGACATGGGGATTGACCGTATTTCTGAGTGGATGAGCCGGTTTGGCTTTGGCGATTATACAGGAATTGACCTTGCTGAAGAACGCTCAGGGATCATGCCGACCCGTGAATGGAAACAAAAACGCTATAAAAAACCTTGGTACCAAGGCGATACCATTCCTGTAGGGATTGGACAAGGCTATTGGACCGCAACGCCAATTCAAATGTCAAAAGCATTGATGACATTAATTAATGATGGCCAAGTTAAAACACCTCATTTGCTCTACGGCACAAAATTGGGTAATGCCATGGTGCCTTATGAAGATAAAGAAACCAAGCAAATTGGCGACGTGAATTCAGGTTTTTGGGAATTAGCTAAGCATGGCATGTACGGTGTTGCCAACGCACCAAATGGTACGGGCCGCCGCAGTTTCATTGGTACGCCGTATAAAGCTGCGGCCAAATCGGGTACCGCGCAAGTCTTCAGTTATGAAACCTATAATGCCAGTAAACTTGCTGAACACTTACGCGACCATAAGTTGATGATTGCTTACGCTCCGTATGATAAACCCACTATCGCTGTTGCGATTATTTTAGAAAACGGGGGCGTGGGCCCTGCAGTCGGCGACATTGTGCGGCAAATATTTGACCACGTTCTTCTTGGTGATAACAGCACTGATGTCCCGGTGTCAGCAACCAATCCAGGAGAAGATCGCTGATGCACAATCTAATGAATAACCATGGGCTATAAAGAATATGACAGACGATAAGAAAAAGATTTCGTTATCCACACGTCTGCATATAGATGTGCCTATGCTTCTGATTATTATCGCGTTGCTTGCATACAGCGCATTTATTATGTGGAGTGCTAGCGGTCAAGATCCTGAAATGATGGAACGCAAATTGGGGCAGATAGCATCAGGCTTCATCGTCATGATCGTGATGGCGCAGATCCCCCCTAGAATGTATGAAAACTGGGCACCTCACCTGTTTATCTTTTGCGTTATTTTATTGGTTTTTGTTGATGTGTTCGGGCAAATAAGTAAAGGGGCTCAGCGCTGGTTAGACTTGGGGTTTATTCGGTTTCAGCCCTCTGAAATTGCAAAAATTGCCGTCCCTTTAATGGTCGCTCGCTTCATGAACCGAGACCTATGCCCTCCTTCATTCAAAAACACCTTAATCGCACTCGTCTTGATTTTTGTACCGACACTATTAGTGGCTGCACAGCCAGATCTTGGTACCTCAATTTTAGTTGCCGCTTCCGGCTTGTTTGTTTTGTTCCTTGCTGGGATGAGCTGGCGGCTTATTGCTGTCGCAGCCATTGCTCTCGCTGCCTTTATTCCATTGCTGTGGTTCTTTTTGATGCATGGCTACCAAAGAGCCCGCGTCATGATGTTATTAGACCCAGAAACTGACCCATTAGGGGCTGGTTACCATATTATCCAGTCAAAAATTGCGATTGGTTCTGGTGGGTTAGTGGGGAAAGGTTGGCTACATGGCACACAATCACAGCTTGAATTTTTGCCAGAAAGACATACCGACTTTATTTTTGCCGTGTTAGCAGAGGAACTTGGCTTAGTCGGGGTGCTTATTTTACTTGGCCTATATCTTTTACTGATTATTCGCGGACTTTATATTGCTGCTAGCGCACAAAATACATTTGGCCGGGTTATGGTTGGTGGTTTGATATTAATCCTTTTTGTCTATGTATTTGTGAATATCGGTATGGTCAGTGGTATATTACCTGTGGTTGGTGTTCCCCTCCCTTTAGTGAGCTACGGGGGATCCGCTTTGATTGTTTTAATGGCTGGATTCGGTATTATCATGTCGATACATACACACCGAAAATTCCTTTCTAAAAGTTTATAAGATGAGGCTTAGTATGCGTTTACAATGGATAATGCTTGGCGTCACAGCCGCGCTACTTAGTGGCTGTGTGACAGAAAATGTTAAACAACCAGCCCAAGTGCCAACCAATGTACCCACTCAAGATGTATTAGGTGCAGAGCCTCATTATGAGCCGTATCATCCAACCGCAAATAATGATTACTCACGTAATGGCCAACAATACCAAATTGTGCGTGACCCATCACAATTTAGCCAAGTAGGCTATGCATCCATTTATGGTGCGGAGTCTGCCGGCAATATGACAGCGATAGGTGAACGTATTAACCCTGTGGAATTAACTGCCGCTCATCCTACTTTGCCTATCCCAAGTTATGTTCGTATCACTAACATGATGAATGGTCGCATGATGGTCGTGCGTGTTAATGACCGCGGCCCTTATGTCCCGGGTAAAAGTATTGCAGTATCAAGAGCGACCGCTGACCGCCTGAATTTAATGCCGACGACAAAAATTAAAATTGATGCTATTCAAGTTGCCCAAGATGGTACCTTGTCAGGTCCTGGGACCGTAGGTTCTAATTTTGTGAAACAAAGTTATGCATTACCAGGGCGCCCACAATTAGGTTCTGGCCCAATGGGTACCCCTGTAATGGAGAACTTGCCAACGCCAGAAAATACATTGCCCGTTCAGCAGCCAAAAGAGCCAATGCAGCCTACTATGCCAGATATGAACCTGCAAACCCCTACACCGCCGCCAGCTACAACTACCGCTGAAGAACCGGTGCCAGAACGTGGTTTTCTCGTTCAAGCTGGTGCGATTAGTAACCAAACTAATGCACAAAACATGCTGAATGAATTGAAAACGCAATTTAATGTCCCTGGACGGTTACAACCCTACAACGGTATTTTCCGAGTACAATTAGGGCCATTTAGTACAAGACAGCAAGCTGTTGAGGTTCAAGGCCGTTTACAGTCTGAAAAAAATCAATCGTCAATGGTCGTTGCGCCATAAAACGATGCTAACTTAGGTCGCTCACGTCTATTTGGAGCAACCTAAATTCAGGCAATATTGAACTGACAAAAAAATCATTGGTGCAGCGCAAAAGTCACTTTTTTCTTACCCCTTTCTTTTGCTAAACTGCGCCTCCTTGTGTTAACCGAATTTCGGATGTAATGGTAAAACCATGAATAATGTCGCTCCATCACGCATCGTGCGTCATACAGTGCTGGGCTCCTCACTCCTTCTTATGACTGCTAATATTGCAAATGCTAATGAAACTTTCCCGACCCCATCAATTCCTGCTGCACCTGCGATTGATGCAGAAGCTTATATATTAATTGATTATAATTCAGGCAAAGTTCTTGCTGAAAGTAATGCAGACCAACGTCGCGACCCTGCGAGTTTGACTAAAATGATGACCAGCTATGTTATCGGTCAGGCAATTAAGTCAGGCAAAATTGGTGAAAATGATATTGTCACGGTTGGAAATGATGCGTGGGCGACGGGTAACCCAATATTTAAAGGCTCATCATTGATGTTCTTAAAACCTGGCGATCGCGTTAGCGTATCCCAGTTAACTCGGGGTATTAATTTGCAATCAGGTAACGATGCTTGTGTTGCAATGGCCGACTATATTGCAGGTGACCAAACCAACTTTGTACAATTAATGAATGGCTACGTGAACAAATTAGGGCTAAAAAACACCCATTTTGAAACGGTTCATGGTTTAGATGCGGATGGTCAGTACAGCTCAGCCCGTGATATGGCCCTTATTGGCCAAGCGCTAGTGCGTGATGTACCTGAAGAATACGCTATCTATAAAGAGAAAGAATTTACCTTTAACAATATCCGCCAAACAAATCGCAATGGGCTGCTGTGGGATAAGAGCTTAGCTGTTGATGGCATCAAAACAGGCCATACTAATGCCGCGGGCTACAACCTTGTCGCATCAGCAACCGAAGGCGACATGCGCCTGATCTCCGTTGTTATGGGGGGTAAAAGCAGCAAAGGCCGTGATGCAGAGAGCAAAAAATTACTCACTTATGGCTTCCGTTTTTATGAAACCGTTAAGCCATTACAAGCCAATGTTGACTTTGCCAGTGTGCCAGTCTGGTTTGGTGATGAAAATGAAGTAAAATTAGGTGTCACAGAAGATTTATACCTCACAATCCCACGTGGCCGCTTAAAAGATTTAAAAGCTAGCTATGAATTATCGACAGCTGAGCTCGAAGCCCCGTTAACCAAAGGCCAACAAGTCGGAACAATTAGCTTTCAGCTTGATGGCAAAATCATCGAACAACACCCTCTAGCGGTGTTAAAAGATGTTGAAGAAGGTGGTTTCTTCAGCCGATTAATTGACTACATCAAGTTACTCTTTCATCGCTGGTTTGGTTAAGACTTGAAACTAAAACAAGTCGCCCTCATATAGTAAATATTGAAATATAGTAAGTATCGAAATGTTTGTTGGATGAATACTTCTCATTGGCTGGTTTAATAATACCAGCCAATCTTTTTCAGCCAGCAGCCCAATTTAAAAATTAGGAGTGCCCATGAAAACGAAATTAGGTGAACTGCTTGAGTTCCCATGTCCATTAACCTACAAAGTAATGGGCTTGGCACAGCCTGAACTGGTTGATCAAGTGGTTGAAGTGGTACAGCGCCATGCGCCAGGTGACTATAGCCCAGACGTAAAACCAAGTAGCAAAGGCAATTATCACTCAGTTTCTATTACTATTAATGCAACTCATATTGAACAAGTTGAAACCTTGTATACTGAGTTAGGTGCATTAGAGTTAGTGAAAGTAGTGCTTTAATCAAAACTGTATTAAAGACCCACATCAAAGGCCGAATAGTCTGTTGCTATTCGGCCTTTTTTCGTTTTGTTCCTCTACTTTAGCGTGGATTACATTTACACCTAAATAACATTTGATTCCAATTTGAATCACATTTTATGCAAGTACCAGATACGATGTTAGCTTGAAGTATGGCAAACATAGGCGTTATACTGCCCGCAACGATAAAGACAACGTGGACACCTAAATTTTGTCAGATAGATGTATAACCATACGCCAACTCGGCCTTGCTCCTTATCAAACTGTTTCTGATGCGATGCACCATTTCACTGAACACCGTACGCCTGAAACTCATGATGAAATATGGCTGGTTGAACATCCTCGCGTATTTACTCAAGGCCAAGCCGGAAAAGCAGAACACGTTCTGGCGCCTGGGGATATTCCAGTCATTCAAAGTGATAGAGGTGGCCAAGTCACCTACCATGGCCCAGGACAGCAAGTGATGTACGTGATGCTTGACTTAAAACGCAATAAAATTGGTGTCAGAGAACTCGTCAGCGCACTAGAAAATACCGTCGTAAATACCCTTGCCCATTTTAATATTGCAGCGTATCCTCGCCCTGATGCTCCTGGTGTCTATGTTAATGGCGATAAAATTTGCTCCCTCGGATTACGCATACGGCAAGGTTGTTCTTTTCATGGTCTCGCATTAAATATTGATATGGATCTTGAACCCTTTAACCGCATTAACCCTTGTGGTTACAGCGAATTAAAAATGACTCAGGTGAGTGACCTTGCTCCCAAAGTGTCAGTTTCTGATGTTCAGCCTGTGCTAATTCGCCAATTCTGTGACACACTGGGATTTCATATTGTTCAATAATAATGCTATAATTTTTAACAATTTTAAAAATTATTTTAATGAATGGATAACAGCCTCCATTTAGTTTTATTTAGAATTATCACTTATCCATCAGCATAAAAGATAACTGGAACCGTCATATTATGAGTAAACCAATTCAGATAGAACGCGGAATTAAATATCGTGACGCCGACAAAATGGCGCTGATCCCTGTCAAAAACGTTGTGACTGAACGAGAAGAGATTCTACGTAAACCTGACTGGATGAAAATTAGGCTGCCGGCTGATTCCACTCGTATTCAAGGTATTAAAGCCGCCATGCGTAAAAATGGCTTACACTCTGTGTGTGAAGAGGCTTCATGCCCTAACCTTTCTGAGTGTTTTAACCACGGTACTGCGACCTTTATGATTTTGGGCGCTATTTGTACCCGCCGTTGCCCATTCTGTGATGTGGCCCATGGTCGACCCAATGCACCGGATGCAAACGAACCTGAAAAATTAGCGCAAACAATTAAAGATATGGCATTACGCTATGTTGTCATCACATCAGTTGACCGTGATGACCTACGTGATGGCGGAGCACAACATTTTGCTGATTGCATTCGTGCTATTCGTGAAAAAAGCCCATCAATTAAAATTGAAACACTGGTTCCTGATTTCCGCGGTCGTATGGATCGCGCGTTAGAGATTTTAACCGCAACACCGCCAGATGTGTTTAACCATAACCTTGAAAACGTGCCGCGTGTTTACCGCCAAGTTCGTCCAGGTGCTAACTATGAATGGTCTTTAAAATTACTCGAAAAATTTAAAGAAGCGCACCCCGACATCCCAACTAAATCTGGGTTAATGGTCGGTCTTGGTGAAACCAATGAAGAGATCATTGAAGTTATGCGCGATTTACGTCGCCATGGTGTAACGATGCTTACACTAGGCCAATACTTACAACCAAGTCGCCATCACTTACCCGTCAAACGCTATGTCAGCCCTGCTGAGTTCGATGAAATGAAAGAAGAAGCCATGGCTATGGGCTTCACTCACGCGGCTTGTGGCCCATTCGTTCGCTCTTCTTACCACGCTGATTTACAAGCTAAAGGTGAAGAAGTTAAATAGTCTCAACGGGTTAATTTATAGATGAAAAGGTCTGGTTTATATCAGGCCTTTTTTATTTTTTATAGATAAAAAAACTCGCCCTAGATAGCTAGGGCGAGTTTTCAGCTGTTCGTTTTAATCGTAATTATAAAAATTACAGAGGAATAACGTTAGCAGCAGATGGGCCTTTAGCACCTTCAGTAATTTCAAATTCTACTTTTTGGCCTTCAGCTAAGGTTTTAAAACCATCGCCCATAATCGCAGAAAAGTGAACAAATACATCTTTGCTACCATCTTCTGGAGTGATAAAACCAAAACCTTTAGATTCGTTGAACCACTTAACGTTACCTTTAACTTTAGACATCAAATATTACCTTTAAAATAAAATAGACACACCATCTGTATCGAGCTCAGTACATCAGATTTCTCAGTTACTTGTCTACAACCTAGATCACGAAAATGGACTAAAAAGGTAAAAAAATATTATTTATCGACAGAATAGGCTCTAATTTCGATAATAATTCTTAACAATAGTAATTATCACAACTAATAGTATTACTTATAGTTAATTATTTAGATTTTACTTCTCATGCAACAGTAACCAATCTTTAATATCTAAGCCCCCTGTATATCCCACTAATTTCCCATCGTGTCCAAGAACTCGATGACAAGGAACAATTAATGAGATTGGATTACGGGAGTTTGCCATACCGACTGCACGGCAATAATTAACGGATCCTAGCTTTAAGGCCAAATCTTTATAACTCCATCGCTCCCCATAAGGGATCCCACAAAGGTGTTTCCAGACTTTTTTCTGAAATTCTGTTCCCTGTGGGTTTAATGCAACCGTAAACGCGGTTCTTTTGTGATTAAAATATTCCTTTAATTCTTTCACGCAAAGCTTGGAATGATCATTCTTCGTTTCTTTTTCTGTTTTTTCATCAACAAAATAGAGGCTAGTTACTCCGTCATCATCAGCCGTAATATGGATCCACGGTTTAGGAAATTTATCCGGGGTTGCTAAATATTGATGGTACATAGTATCTCCTCAAAAGGACTCAATTACCTGATTGTATATACAGTTATAGAGTAAATTATTTCCACTTTGCAATGATCTTTTTTCTTAGAGTGTCTCTTTGAATCATCTAATACACTATTTTTTTATTTTCAATGTTAATAACCACCTAGCCAACAATTAGAATAATTATCATTCAACATTTCATATTCACTACATATTGTATGGTTGATAAATTTAAAATCCATATATAGTATTTGTGTATCGCATATCTTATTTTTAATGCTAATAAACATTCAAAAGGTAAATAACATGGCTGAGATTACCATTTATAGTAAACCTAACTGCGTTCAGTGTAATGCTACTTATCAAGCCTTAGATCGCAAAGCGATTCCCTACCAAATAATTGACCTTACTGAAGATAGTCAAGCCCTTGAACTTGTAAAAAAATTAGGCTATCAGCAAGTCCCTGTCGTTATTGCGGGTGACAAACATTGGGCGGGTTTTCGGCCAGACATGATTAGCCTATTAGCCGCTTAGGTGACGTCATGGAAACGGAATCACTCATCTATTTTTCAAGTCGCTCAGAAAATTGTCATCGCTTTATTGAAAAGCTAGATGTCCCTGCAACACGGCTACCTATTGGCAATCATGAAAGTAGCCTAATTGCAACAAAGCCGTATGTTTTATTACTACCGACCTACGGTGGTGGCGGAACAAAAGGTGCCGTTCCAAAAGAAGTGATCCAATTTCTTAATATTGACGTCAATCGCGCACTTATCCGTGGTGTTATTGCCGCGGGTAATACCAATTTTGGTGATGCCTATGCGATCGCTGGAGATATCATCGCGCAAAAATGCCATGTCCCCTACCTATATCGTTTTGAACTTCTTGGTACTGATAAAGATGTTCAATCCGTTCAACGAGGCCTAAAAACATTTTGGCAACGTACAAACAACTAGAGTTATTTCAAATGGATAAAATGCAAAATACATCAGATGTCGATTATCATGCACTCAATGCAATGTTAAATTTATATGATAACGAAGGCCGTATTCAATTTGATAAGGACAAAGAAGCGGCTCACCACTATTTTCGACAGCATGTGAACCAAAACACCGTATTTTTCCATGATTTAAAAGAAAAATTAGACTTTTTAGTACAAGAAAATTATTACGAAGAAAGTGTATTAGAACAATATGACTTTGAATTTATCAAAGCATTATTTAAACAGGCATACGCTCACAAATTCCGTTTTCAAACATTCCTAGGTGCCTTTAAATATTACACTAGCTATACACTGAAAACTTTTGATGGCAAACGCTATCTCGAACGCTATGAAGATCGCGTCTGTATGGTTGCCTTAACACTTGCTCAAGGAGATGAGTCCCTTGCTAAGTTATATGTCGATGAAATTATTACGGGTCGTTTTCAACCTGCAACGCCCACTTTCCTGAACTGCGGAAAAAAACAACGCGGTGAGCTAATTTCTTGTTTTCTTTTAAGAATCGAAGATAACATGGAATCCATTGGTCGCTCAGTAAATTCCGCTTTGCAGTTATCCAAACGCGGGGGTGGTGTCGCCTTTCTGATGACTAATTTACGCGAGCAAGGCGCCCCAATAAAATTGATTGAAAACCAATCTTCTGGGGTTGTTCCTGTCATGAAAATGTTGGAAGACGCATTTTCTTATGCGAACCAACTCGGTGCTAGGCAAGGTGCTGGTGCAGTCTATTTGAACGCTCATCACCCTGATATTATGCGTTTTCTTGACACTAAGCGTGAAAATGCGGATGAAAAAATACGGATTAAAACACTATCTTTAGGGGTCGTGATCCCTGATATCACTTTCCAACTAGCGAAAGATAACCAGGACATGTATTTGTTCTCCCCTTATGATATTGAGCGCATCTATGGTGTCCCTATGTCTGAGATTAGTGTTACAGACAAATACCATGAAATGGTCAATAACAAAGGGATAAAAAAATACAAAATTAATGCGCGTGAGTTTTTCCAAACTTTAGCTGAGATCCAGTTTGAATCTGGATATCCGTATATTTTATTTGAAGATACGGCCAACCGAGCTAACCCTATCGCAGGGCGCATTAATATGAGCAATCTGTGCTCAGAAATACTGCAAGTTAATCGCCCAAGTGTTTATGAAGACGATTTAAGCTATCAACAAATTGGTAAAGATATTAGCTGTAATTTAGGCTCCATGAATATCGCTAAAACGATGGATTCACCAAATTTCGCACAATCAATAGCTGCTGCTGTTAGAGCATTGAGTGCGGTTTCAGATATGAGTGATATTCGTTCTGTCCCTTCCATTGCTGAAGGTAACCGGCAATCACATGCGATTGGATTAGGGCAAATGAATTTACATGGCTACTTGGCAAGGGAGCATATCTATTACGGCTCAGAAGAAGCGCTCGATTTCACCAATATCTATTTTTATGCCGTCACCTATTACGCATTAAAAACATCCAATCAATTAGCTATTGAAAGAAAAACTGCATTTGTTGGTTTTGAACATTCAACTTATGCCTCTGGTGATTATTTTGATAAATATATCAACAATATTTGGCTACCAAAAACACAAACCGTTCAGGAATTATTCCGGCGTTCGGGTATCGAAATTCCAACTCGTGAAGATTGGCAGGCCTTAAAACAGTCTGTCATTACCTATGGGATTTATAACCAGAACTTGCAAGCGATCCCGCCTACAGGGTCTATCTCATACATCAATAATTCAACATCAAGCATCCACCCCATTGTTTCACGAATTGAAATTCGTAAAGAAGGTAAAATTGGTCGTGTTTATTACCCTGCTCCTTTTATGACGAATGAGAACTTAGAATATTACCAAGATGCTTACCAAATCGGTCCTGAAAAAATTATTGATACTTACGCCATGGCAACTCAGCACGTTGACCAAGGTTTATCTCTGACACTCTTTTTTAAAGATGATGCCACTACACGAGATATTAACCGAGCGCAAATATATGCTTGGCGAAAAGGAATTAAGACATTGTATTACATCCGATTACGCCAAACCGCCCTCGAAGGAACAGAGGTCGAAGGCTGCGTATCTTGCACTTTGTAATAGGAAAATATTTATGACCACCAGCACATCTAACACACCAGTAAAAGCCATTAATTGGAACCGCATTCAGGATGATAAAGACTTAGAAGTATGGAACCGATTAACCAGTAATTTCTGGCTTCCAGAAAAAGTGCCATTATCTAATGATATTCCTTCTTGGAATACCCTAACTGCTGCAGAAAAACAGCTGACTATACGTGTATTTACTGGCCTCACTCTACTAGATACCATTCAAAATACGGTTGGTGCGCCTTGTTTAATGCCAGATGCTCAAACACCTCATGAAGAAGCGGTTTTATCAAATATTAGTTTTATGGAAGCCGTACATGCACGCTCTTATAGCTCAATATTTTCAACACTTTGTTCAACGATTGATGTCGATGATGCATACCGCTGGAGTGAAGAAAACATTGCATTGCAAAATAAAGCGAAGATCATCCTATCTTACTATTGTGATTCACACCCTTTAAAGAAAAAGGTCGCTAGCGTCTTTTTAGAGTCATTCCTATTTTATTCAGGCTTCTATTTACCGATGTATTGGTCAAGTAGAGGGAAGTTAACTAATACCGCCGATCTTATACGTTTAATTATTCGAGATGAAGCTATACATGGCTATTATATTGGTTATAAATTCCAAAAATCATTAACACAATATGATGAGAATGCCCAAAAAGAAATTAAGGATTTCACATTTTCATTATTATTCGATTTATATGAAAATGAAGTGAGATATACCCAAGAACTTTATGACTCTGTAGGGTGGTCGGAAGATGTCAAAAAATTCCTTCATTACAATGCAAATAAAGCATTAATGAACTTAGGTTATGAAGCCTTATTTCCAGATACTGTGACCGATGTGAGTGCCGCGATATTATCGGCATTATCTCCTGATGCAAATGAAAATCATGATTTCTTTTCAGGGTCAGGTTCATCTTATATTATTGGTAAAGCAGTCAGTACCGAAGATGATGACTGGGATTTTTAACCAAATCGTTAATTTGGTTTATCAATAAAAATAACTCACAATAAAAATCATACCATGATGAATTATAACGAAATTATTTATCATGGTATTTTTTAGTTCAACAAACGAACAATTTCGTTCGTTTTTTATATGTATATCTGTTCAATTGTTCATTTTTAATGAGTTAACCTGGCCTTATTTCTCAATTCAATCAAGTTTCACCTCATTTTAGATAAATTTAATTAATGTATTCACTGTTAATTTCTTTTTTTTTCACCTATCAACCTAGCATCTGTTTCACCTAAAAATAGAACAGAACATGTAATCCCCACATTGATAAATTAAATGTAAATTATTTTTAAATAAATTCAATCTCACCAGCAAGTTAACATTAACATGAATATTATAGAGGTCATTAGTATATAGCTTAGATATCGATTTTATTTACACGAATAAAATCATTATTCCTCTCTAATTTTTTGATTAATTATACTTAACCTAGGGTTGTCAGCTGATTTTATTATGCTAGGGTTTATTGCTTGCAAATTTTACTAATAACTCAAACGGAGGAATTTGAATTTAATCCATAATTAACTAGCCCATTAAACTAAATATAGGAATCTCTGCCCTAATAATTTTCAAAGGATAATCATAGTTAGAAAGCATAGTTAGGAAACATAGTGTTAACTATCACTATAGAATTCATCACATTCAATATAGGTAATTTATCTTCCTTGTTGATTGAAAATTGGGTAAATAATATATGGCAATAAAATTACAAGTTAAAAATTTATATAAAATATTTGGGGATAACCCTGATCAAGCATTTAAGCTATTAGAATCAGGTATGAATAAAGATGATATCTTTGAAAAAACAGGCCTTACCGTAGGTGTTCAAGATGTTAATCTGACGATTGAAGAAGGCGAAATCTTTGTTGTCATGGGACTTTCTGGCTCAGGGAAATCGACCTTGGTGCGCCTCCTCAATCGCCTGATAGAACCGACTAGCGGGCAAGTCATGATAGATGGAGACGATATTTCCAATATCTCTGACAAAGCACTGCGCGAAGTTAGGCGAACAAAAATTAGTATGGTGTTTCAATCCTTTGCATTGATGCCACATATGAGCGTTATCGATAACACTGCTTTTGGCATGGAACTTTCTGGTATCCCAAAAGAAGAGCGCCATAAGAAAGCCATGAATGCGCTTGAGCAAGTTAACCTTGAAAAATGGGCAAATTCATATCCAGATGAGCTATCTGGCGGGATGCGCCAACGTATCGGGTTAGCCAGAGCACTCGCCAATGATCCTGATATTCTGTTAATGGATGAAGCATTCTCAGCTCTCGACCCATTAATCCGTACTGAAATGCAAGATGAACTGCTCTCCTTGCAAGGGGACAAACAACGCACGATTGTCTTTATTTCCCATGATCTTGATGAAGCCATGAGAATTGGTGACCGCATTGCCATTATGCAAGGAGGCGTTGTCGTTCAGGTCGGCACACCTGATGAGATACTCAATAACCCCGCGAATGACTACGTTAAGACCTTTTTCCGCGGTGTAGATATCAGCCAAGTTTTCAGTGCTAAGGACATCGCACGCAGACGGCCAAATGCTCTATTGCACATCGCACCGGGTTTTGGTCCCCGTTCCGCGCTAAAAGTCCTCAACGATGAAGATCGCTATCACGGTTATTTAATCTCTCGAGGACATACTTTTGCTGGTGTGGTTTCTGTTGAATCCTTAGAGAAAGCGCTTCATGAAAAAGCAGGTATTGAAGCCGCAATTTTAACTGATATCGAACCCATTCAAGGTGATACATCCTTAAATGAAGTTATTTCTACAGTAGCACAGGCCCCTTGCGCCGTTCCGGTTATTAACGAAAAAAACCGGTATTTGGGCGTGATTTCAAAAGGAATGCTGTTACAAGCGCTGGATAAGGAGACACCAAATGAGTAAGCAAAATCAAGAAACAACGACGAACCAACAAGATCCATGGGCTGATACTGAAGTCACTGATACACCAACACAAGGTACTGAAAATACACCAGCTGATGACCCATGGGCAGCAACAAGCTCTAGCGAGACAAATACCTCTGCGGATGATCCTTGGGGCAATGCATCGGACACAACAACACCTGCTGATACCAGTTCGAGTGATTGGCTTGATGCCGCCCCAACAGATAGCATCATACCTGACCAGTTTAATATTATGGATCCCTTCCAGCACACACTGATCCCCCTTGATTCATGGGTTGCGCATGCAATTGACTGGGTTGTCCTCAACTTTCGTCCGGTATTCCAAGGGATACGAGCCCCTATTGATTTCATTTTGAGTGGGTTTGAACAATTTCTTACCTCACTTCCGTCCCCCGTTGCCATTATCATTTTCGCGTTACTCGCTTGGCAATTAGCAGGACGTGCAATGGGTGTGGCCACATTTATTTCGATGATAGTCATCGGAGCAATTGGGGCTTGGTCGGAAGCCATGGTGACACTCTCTCTGGTCCTCACGTCTTTACTATTTTGTATTGTGATAGGACTACCGTTAGGTATTTGGCTAGCGCGTAGTGATAGAGCCGCTAAAGTTATTCGCCCATTACTTGATGCGATGCAAACCACACCCGCATTTGTCTATTTAGTCCCGATTGTTATGTTATTTGGTATCGGTAATGTGCCTGGTGTCGTCGTCACCATAATATTTGCTCTACCGCCAATCATTCGTTTAACCATTTTAGGGATCAAACAAGTCCCAGCTGACTTAATTGAAGCCGCTGAGTCATTCGGTGCAAGTCCCCGCCAAATGCTATTTAAAGTGCAATTGCCACTGGCAATGCCAACCATTATGGCCGGGGTAAACCAAACCTTAATGTTAGCGCTGTCGATGGTTGTTATCGCATCAATGATCGCCGTCGGAGGCTTAGGCCAAATGGTCTTACGGGGTATTGGTCGCCTTGATATGGGTCTCGCATCTGTCGGAGGGGTCGGTATTGTTATCCTAGCTATCATTTTAGACCGTTTTACCCAATCTTTGGGGCAAGATACGCGCGGCAAAACATCATGTCGTTGGTATCAAAAAGGCCCTATTGGGTTAGTTATGCGCCCATTTTGTAAAAAAAACCATTAATCAAAACATCCTCCATTCACCTGAGTGCCATTCACGTGGCACCTAACTTGGCTCTTAACTTTAAAGCCAAGCTCGCTGCGAAAAAACAGAGGGAACAATATAATGAAACATAAAATCATTCTTGCATCTGCACTAACAGCCATATTTACCGTCCCATTAGCAAGTGCTGACGACCTACCGGGCAAAGGGATAAAAATTAACCCTGTTCAAAGTACGATCAGTGAGGAAACGTTCCAAACACTGATTGTGGCGAAAGCCCTTGAAGAGCTCGGCTATGATGTTCAACCTATCAAAGAGGTCGACTATAACGTGGCTTACGCCTCTATTGCGAACGGTGATGCAACTTACTTAGCCACCAGCTGGGTTCCTTTACATAATGCGCAATATGACGCCGCTGGCGGTGATAATGTGTTCTACCGCCAAGGCAACTATGTTGTCAATGCGGCCCAAGGCTACCTTATTGACAAAAAAACGGCTGAGAAATACAACATTACCAATGTTGAGCAACTCAAAGACCCTAAAATTGCTAAACTCTTCGATTCAAATGGTAATGGTAAAGCGGATTTAACGGGATGTAACCCAGGTTGGGGCTGTGAAGCTGCGATTAATAACCACTTAAAAGCTTATGACCTAGAAAAAACGGTCGACCATAACCAAGGTAACTACGCCGCGATGATGGCGGATACCATTACCCGATATAAAGAAGGTAAGCCTATTTTATATTATACTTGGACGCCTTACTGGATAAGTGATGTCCTCAAGCCGGGTCGTGACGTGGTCTGGTTAGAAGTACCATTCTCTTCAATGCCAAATGGTGAAAAAACAGATACCGCATTACCTAACGGAAAAAACTATGGTTTCCCACCGAATACCATGCATATCGTCGCCAATAAAAAATGGGCTGCGGATAACCCTGCTGCAGCAAAATTATTTGAAGTAATGAAGCTGCCTATTGCCGATATTAATGCGCAGAATTTAAGAATGCATAACGGTGAAGCATCACAATCAGACATTCAGCGCCACACAAATGCTTGGATCAAAGCTCACCAATCCACTTTTGATGGTTGGGTAAAGGAAGCCCAAGCAGCCGCTAAATAAGAACAAACAACCCAATTAATAACCTTAGCCACCCTAGCCGGTGGCTTTTTTGTATCAATGACAAAAAGAAATAAACCAAGGTAATAAATTTTGTTTATAGTAGTCGCCTAGCTAATAATAGGTAATCCTCATGAAACAGACCCAAACTGCAGAGCTAACAACAGGCCTCACTATTTTAATGGCCATTGCCACAGGTCTCGTCGTTGCCAGTAATTACTATGCTCAACCGCTTTTAGACACTATTGCGGGGCAGTTTAATTTAACCACGAATATGGCTGGGTTTATTGTCACTGCGGCCCAGCTGGGCTATGCGGCAGGTTTACTTTTTTTAGTCCCTTTGGGCGACTTGTTTGAACGTAAGCGTTTAATTTTAACCATGACCTTTCTTTCGGCATTAGGGTTATTAATTACAGCGCTTTCAAATAATGTTTGGCAAATCCTTTTAGGTACCGCCCTGACAGGGCTGTTTTCTGTTGTCGCACAGGTCCTGATCCCACTCGCTGCATCTATTGCTAAGCCACATAAACGCGGTAAAGCGGTAGGAATGATCATGAGTGGGTTATTACTGGGAATTCTACTTGCAAGAACCGTTTCAGGCGCTGTTGCTATGGTCGGTGGTTGGCGTGCTATCTATTGGGTGGCTTTTGCATTATTGATGCTGTTAATGATTGTTCTAGCAATTAAACTCCCTCGTTACCATCAAAAAACCAACCTAAACTATTTTCAGCTGATTTGCTCTATTGGCCGACTATTTTTTGGAACCCCAGTACTTGCGGTACGCGCTTCGCTCGGTGCATTATCATTTGCCAATTTTGGTTTGTTATGGACAGCAATGGCTTTTTTGTTAGCCAGCCCACCATTCAACTATTCTGAAGGGACTATTGGCTTATTTGGCCTAGTCGGTGCCGCAGGTGCACTCATGGCTTCCCAAGCAGGGCATCTTGTCGATAAAGGAAAAGGAAAAATCATCACAACAATCGGACTAGTTTTATTACTATTGTCCTGGATACCCATCGGTTTAGCTAAATATTCTCTCGTCGCCTTTATCATCGGAGTTTTGGTGCTAGACCTTGCGGTGCAAGCCGTCCATGTCACGAGCCAGAGTACGTTATATCGTATATTACCCGAAGCGCGCAATCGCCTAACGGCCGGCTATATGACGAGTTATTTCATAGGCGGAGCACTCGGCTCCCTGCTTTCAGGTTATGCCTATGAACATGCAGGTTGGGAAGGCGTAGCTGTTGCAGGGGCAATTTTGACGACCCTAAGTTTAATCATTTGGGCTATTGGTATTCGTTTTGATCCCATCATCACCATAACTGATGACTAGTTGCTACTCATACTGATATCAATCTCTTTTTAGATAACGATTTTTTGAGCTCTCCTTAATATATAAAAAATCATAATACATTAAAGTGATGAGCCTCAATCTTATCTACCAATATGTTGAACAAGTAAACCATTTATCATAGAACTAATAGTTATCAACTGTAATAGTAAACAAAGTAAATATTAGTGAATGACACAGTTAAACAAATACAATGACTCTATAAAAAGGTAGTATAACTGTTAAGATCTCAAATTACTGTTACGTCAAATAATGTTTTAATTACACAAAAATAGGTAGTTATACCTATTAGCTAAGTGTATCTATCTAAGTTGTAATTATTGGGTAACAAAAAAAATGGTATTGAGTTAATGTCATGTGATTATATATTGTTTCATATGATTGAAATTAGCCTTTAATTGAGTGTTAAATTGGTTATTTTGCAACCAAAAGTGACGCTATCAGTATAAAATAGTTAGTACGCTATACTAGAATAGGTAAATTACATTCATAAAATTTATGAATCATGTATCATTATCAAAATAAAATCGGCGATATTAATTAAGTACAATTGCTAATTCTATCTTTTAATATACCATTTAGATGGTTGATGACAGTTGTAATCTTACCAACTGAAACTAATAAGGTATCCCAATAATGGAAAGTTCATTTACACCTACTGAAGAGTTACTCAATACTCGTGTAGAACAGCAAGATTCACATGAAAACCCTATTCCGTATCAAGAAATTCTTTTAACACGCCTATGTATGCATGTTCATGGGAAATTACTTGAAGCGCGAAATAATATGTTAAGGTCCCAAGGTATTAATGAAACACTATTTATGGCGCTCATGATCCTTGATACAAAAGACTCCCGCAGTATTCAGCCATCTGAACTCAGTGCTGCCCTTGGTTCCTCTCGAACCAATGCGACACGCATTGCAGATGAACTGGAAAAAAATGGTTGGATTGAACGCAAAGAGAGTCACAATGATAGACGTTGCCTTCATCTACACCTCACAGAAAAAGGGGCTGAATTTTTAAATGGTCTATTACCACCTCAACACAGCGCATTAATTGATATTTGGTCTGTTTTAGATATTGATGAAAAACAACAACTTAATACGCTGATGCGTAAATTACTGACAAAACTGGATACTATAAAAGATTAACCATTATTTTTGTAAGGTTAATGTATTTGAGCCATTCTTAAGCTCAACGGTGAAAAAAAACTTTTCACCCAATAATATATCATTATCCTTTCACCCTTATGCTTTACGATATCCCATCAAACAGCAAAATCATTTGTAGTCTCAGTTTCCAGTGGTTAACACCTAACTACTGGAAACAACCGTGATCCTTATCCATAAAAATGGAGAAATACGAGTATGAGTTCCCCTGAGGAAATGCAACAAACGCAAACTCACCAACCAAATAAAAAAAGACAACGCAAAAATGCGCTTATCTTTTTGACGCTATTGTTTATTATTATAGGCGTTGGCTGGGGGGTCTACTGGTATCTCGTTCTTCGCCACTATGAGTCAACAGACAACGCTTATGTCGCGGGGAATCAGGTGCAAATACAATCCCAAGTTTCCGGGAGCGTCATGACGGTCAATGTGGATAATACCGATTTTGTAACCAGTGGTACCGTTTTGGTTGAACTCGACCCACGAGATGCCGAGTTAACCCTCGATAAAGCAAAAACAGAATTAGCAAATAGCGTGCGTCAGACCCGCCAGCACATGGTTAATAGCCGCCAACTCCAAGCCAATATTCAGGTAAAACGTTCTGAATTAAACCGCTTACAGAATGATTTAAAACGTCGAGAAGTGTTAGGCAGCAGCCATGTTATTGGTAAAGAAGAACTGCAACACGCTAGAGAAGCCGTTGTCAGTGCAAAAGCTGCGTTAGACATGGCAATAGAACAGTATAATGCGAATCAAGCCATCGTTTTAAATAGCTCAATTGAAAAACAACCGGCTGTAGAACAAGCAGCGACCCAAGTTAGAAATGCTTGGCTGACCTTACAACGAACTAAAATTGTTAGCCCTGTTGATGGCTATGTTTCTCGTCGCAGTGTACAAGTGGGCTCACAAATCACCCCTTCAACACCGTTAATGGCCATCGTCCCTTCCAAGGGAATGTGGATTGATGCGAACTTTAAAGAAACACAACTTGCAGATATGCGAATCGGCCAGTCAGCGAAGGTCACGACTGATTTTTACGGTAAAGATATCGTATTCAACGGCACTGTTGTGGGACTTGATATGGGAACAGGTAGCGCATTCTCTTTATTACCTGCACAAAATGCCAGTGGTAACTGGATCAAGGTCGTCCAGCGCCTTCCTGTACGTATTGCCTTAGATGAAACTCAGCTTGAAGAGCATCCACTACGTATCGGTTTATCCACCGAAGTGACGGTTGATACGTTAGATAAAAACGGCAAAGTACTTTCTAAAGGGATGCGCGACACCCCCGCTTACCATACCGCTGCACTAGCGGTGGATATGTCTCCTGTCGACAAAATAGTTACTGAGATAATTAATAATAACCTAGGAAATCAATAGGTGGAGGTGCAATCGTGACGACAGCACCTTTAACGGGATCAAAACTCGCCTGGATGACGATTGCCCTTTCGTTGGCAACATTTATGCAAGTTCTTGATTCCACAATTGCTAACGTAGCTATTCCGACCATTGCTGGAAACTTAGGAGCATCCAACTCACAAGGGACATGGGTAATAACCTCTTTTGGTGTTGCCAATGCCATCTCCATCCCTGTTACTGGTTGGTTAGCGCGTAGGATTGGTGAAGTCAGGCTATTTTTATGGTCTACAGGCTTATTCGCTTTAACTTCATGGTTGTGCGGTATTTCCGGCAGCTTAGAGATGTTGATCTTATTCCGTGTTTTACAAGGTTTAGTTGCAGGGCCGCTCATTCCTTTGTCCCAGAGTCTGCTGCTTAATAATTACCCTCCCGCTAAACGCAATATGGCACTCGCGCTTTGGTCAATGACTATCGTGATTGCCCCGATTTGTGGGCCTATTCTTGGTGGCTATATTAGTGATAACTACCATTGGGGCTGGATATTTTTTATCAATGTACCATTTAGTATTGCGATTATTTTTGCCATCATGCATACCTTAAAAGGCCGTGAAACTAAAATATCTATTCAGCGTATTGATACTATTGGTTTAGTACTCTTGGTTGTCGGTATTGGTGCGTTACAAATCATGCTTGACCAAGGCAAAGAGTTGGATTGGTTTAATTCGACTGAAATTATCGTCCTAACCGTTATTGCCGTTGTCGCAATTGCCTTTTTAATTGTTTGGGAGCTCACAGACGACCATCCTGTCATCGACTTGTCCCTGTTTAAAGAACGCAACTTTACGATTGGCTGTTTGTCCCTAAGTCTGGCTTACATGCTCTATTTTGGGACGATTGTCTTACTGCCACAATTGCTGCAAGAGGTTTATGGTTATACAGCAACCTGGGCTGGGTTAGCCTCTGCTCCTGTAGGGTTATTACCGCTACTGATTACGCCAATTATAGGCCGCTTTGGTAACCGAATTGATATGCGTTATTTAGTTACATTCAGCTTTATTATCTATGCCGTTTGTTACTATTGGCGTGCTTATACTTTCGAACCTGGAATGAGTTTTGCTGAAGCCGCTTGGCCACAATTTGTGCAGGGCTTAGCCATCGCTTGCTTCTTTATGCCTTTAACAACCATTACGTTATCTGGCTTACCACCAGAAAAAATGGCCTCTGCATCAAGTTTGTCCAACTTTACACGTACCTTAGCTGGAGCGATCGGGACATCGATAACCACAACCATGTGGACCCAAAGAGAGTCAATGCACCACGAAAACCTTGCTGAGTTTGTTAACCCATACAACCCAAATGCCCAACAGATGTACAGTGAACTGGCAAAAATGGGTATGAATGAGCAGCAAAGTGCAGCCTACCTAGCTAAAACCATTACTGACCAAGGGCTGATCATGTCAGCCAATGAGATATTTTGGCTCTCAGCTGGGATCTTTATCCTACTGATGGTTATTGTCTGGTTCGCTAAGCCACCATTTGGGGCGGGTTCAAAAGACGGTGGTGCTCATTAATGAGGCCATCCCACTAAGTCGTCTTGATGAGAGATATCAAAAAGCCATACATAGCAGGAAACACATCCTTTTATGTATGGCTTTAGATATCTTATAACGAAAAAGTATTATTTAACTTGGTTCTGCTGCCACCACTGCGCCAGCATAATTCCCGTTGCAACAGACACGTTCAAGCTTTCCACTTTACCTGTTCCGCCGATATACAGGCTCATATCACCTTGGTCCCACGTGCTATCACTTAAACCATCACTTTCTTGGCCTAAAACTAAGACCATTTTGGCAGGTAACTTCGCTTTTGCGAGATCTTGGCTGCCTTTATGGCTGGAAGTCGTCACAATGGTATAACCCGCTTTGCGGAATTTATCCAAAGTGTCCGTTAATCCATCGGCATCAATCGCTTTAATGTGCTCAGCACCACCTTCTGCGGTACGAATTGCCGCACCAGACTCCAGCATGCCAGCATCCTGCAAAATCACCCCTTTGATACCAAAGTGTGCACAACTACGCATAATACCGCCCAGATTATGTGGATTTCCCACATCTTCCAGCGCTAATACACAGTCATTGCCTGTCGCTTGCTGCAAGTAAGCATCGGCACTCATACCACCACGTTTTTTGATGATAAAACACACACCACCATGATGTTCAGTTCCCGATGCTTTCGATAACTCTTCATCATCGACAACGTGGTAAGCCTTGCGATTTGCAGCCATCCATTTTAATGCATCACGAAAACGTGGCGTGACAGATTGCAAGAACCACGCGCGAACAATCGCATCAGGGCGGTTTTTAAACATGGCTTGACATGCATTCTCACCATAGATACGGGTTTCTTCTTGGCGCTGCTTACGCAATTGTTCAGGGTCAATTTGGCTCTTACCGACAATTCCACCATGGTCATTCGCTAACTCTTCGCTATCTGGCTTAGAAACAGTGCGCCAAGGTGAACGTTCACGAGGTGCATCATTACGGTTATCGGAGCGACGACCTTCACGACCGCCTTCAGGGCGATTTGAGCGACCGCCACGATCTTGGCGAGCACCATCTCGTCTATCGCCACCACGTTTGTCATTACCACACCTATCATCACGGCCACCGCCTCGGCGTTTATCATTACCTGTCGTGTTGCCCTGCTCTTCACTGCGGACATACATCACTTTTACTTTGCCGTTTTTACCACTAAAATCATTCGAGTCGTTCATCACTATCCCCTACTAAGCTATGGCGCGAAGATTACATGATGTTGCATGGCTACGCTACCGATTCACACTATTATCTCATCTAAAAGTTATTGAATATACTTCTATCGTATAGAAATCGTTTTGCGTACAATATGCGCTTTCATTTTAGGCCTAAAAAATATCACTTAACATGACTCCGAATGCCGTTTATCACCTGCGTCAACAACGCCTCGCGTTATCGACTAAACCGTTTAAAGCGCGGGGCTGCCGAGTAAAACGTTGCCAATATTGCTTGTTACCTATTCCACAATGCCTGTGCCAAGACACCATATCGTCACAAGCAAAAAGTCAATTCTGCTTGATTATGTTTGATGGCGAAGTATTCAAGCCAAGTAATACGGGAAAACTGATTGCAGATATTTTACCCGATACTTTGGCCTTTCAATGGTCAAGAACAGAGCCTGATGCGCAACTACTGGCGGCATTGCAAGACACTACAAGGCAACCTTACCTTATTTTTCCAGAAAGCTACGCTCAAAATGAACGTGTCGTGGTCAATGAACCTACTTTGTCGGATAAACCCGCTTTATTTGTTTTACTCGATGGGACCTGGCCAGAAGCTCGTAAAATGTTTCGTAAAAGTCCTTACCTTAATGATATTCCGATGCTTTCAATTAATACCAAAGCAAGAACGGATTATTTACTACGTACGCCATCAAGGGAAGAACAACATTGTACTGCTGAGGTCGCCGCTACCGTTTTAGAACTCGCGGGAGATTTAAACGCGTCAAAACAACTATTTAGCCACTTCAATCTTTTCCGTCAAAAATATCTTGAAGGAAAACCACACCACCCTATTGCACAGAAGCTACTTACCGAATCCTACCTCTAACTATTTATTGGTACTGTTTTCCTCTTTCTTTTCGAGCCCAGTACCATTAAATGACAACTTTTAGATCGTCGTGCTAATAAAACGTGAACGTGCTTGTATAAATTAACTAAACTCACCGGATAAACTAGCGCAATCGCAAAGATAAGGCATAGTATTCATAAGTATTACTCAGCCAATTTTTATCTATTGGCCGCTTATCTCGTTCAGCAAAGCAAAGGGTTATCAACTATGGGTTTAGTCAGTCAGTTAGAATCTTTATTCAGGCCAAAGTCTATCGTTGTCATTGGAGCATCTGAAAATCCGGGCCGTGCAGGTTCGGTAATGATGAAAAACCTTCTTACCAGTGGCTTTAAAGGCCCTATTCTGCCTGTTAACCCAAACCGAGACTCTGTTCTTGGTGTGCTTGCCTATCCGTCTATAGATAAATTACCGCTCAAACCTGACCTTGCCGTTATCTGTACTCATTACTCTCGTAATATCACCTGTTTACAGCAATTAGGGGAAGCGGGCTGTAAAGTGGTGATTATTTTATCGTCCCCTTCAATTCAGTTTAATGAATTAAAAAAAGTTGCCCAGCAATATCAAATTCGCCTATTAGGCCCGAATAGCCTAGGTTTTTTAGCCCCTTGGCAGGGCTTGAATGCCAGTTTTTCGCCAATTCCAATCTTAAAAGGAAAACTCGCTTTTATCTCTCAATCTGCTGCGGTATCAAATACCGTTCTGGATTGGGCAAGGCACCGAGACATCGGTTTTTCTTATTTTATTGCCTTGGGTGATAGCATCGATATTGATATTGACGATTTACTCGATTATTTAGCGCGTGACAGCAAAACCAGTGCCATTTTGTTGTACCTCGAAAGCATTAGTGATGCACGGCGCTTTTTATCGTCATCTCGCAGTGCCTCACGTAATAAACCTATATTGGTGATAAAAAGCGGTCGAACCCGCAAAGCACAAGAACTTCTAGGCGATAAACCGAGCCTAGATGCTGCCTATGATGCTGCGATACAGCGTGCAGGGCTACTTCGTGTACAGGATACTCACGAAATGTTTTCTGCTGTCGAAACATTAAGCTACATGACGCCATTACGCGGTGAACGCCTTTCAATCATGAGCAATGGCTCAGCCCCTGCCGCGATGGCACTCGATGAACTTCTCTTGCGAAGTGGCAAACTTGCAACGTTAAGTATTGAAACAGAAAATGAATTAAGTTCACTTCTACCGCTTGATTTATCGACGAAAAATCCAATTGACCTAGGAGATGACTCCACCGTTGAGCGCTATATCAATGTATTGAACAAAATGCTCGACAGTCACGACCATGACGCTTTATTGCTTATCCACACCCCCAGTGCGATTACTGAAAGCAAAACCATGGCAGAAAAAATCATTAAAACCATAAAACAGCACCCACGCGGAAAATGGCTAACTATCTTAACTAACTGGTGTGGTGAATATTCATCTCAAGAATCTCGTCGGCTATTTAGTGAAGCGGGGATCCCAACCTACCGTACCCCAGAAGGGGCAATAACCGCTTACATGCATATGGTGGAATATCGCCGCAACCAAAAACAATTAAAAGAAACGCCAGCCCTTCCAGTAGGTATCACCGCTAATACACAACAGGCTCATGAATATATTCAGCAAGCATTGGAAAATAATAAGTTGCACCTGGATACACATGAAGTTCAACCTATTTTAAAAGCCTACGGGTTAAATAGTTTACCCACATGGATAGCGCACTCTAGCAATGAAGCCATTGAAATTGCAGAAAAAATTGGTTACCCCGTTGCTTTGAAACTGCGTTCTCCTGATATTGTACACAAGTCAGAAGTACAAGGGGTCATGCTCTATTTGCGCAATGCTAAAGAGGTAGAAGATGCAGCGAAAGCGATTATGGAGCGTGTTTCAACAAATTTTCCTAATGCTCGAATTGAAGGGCTATTAGTACAAAGTATGGCAAATCGAGCTGGCGCTCAAGAACTCAGAATCGCTGTTGAGCTAGACCCTGTTTTTGGTCCTCTTATCATGCTCGGAGAAGGTGGCATTGAGTGGCAACAAGAGAGCCAAGCGGCAGTTGCTCTTCCTCCACTAAATATGGCTTTAGCTCGCTACCTCGTTATTAATGCTATCAAAAGTTATAAAATCAAATCTCGAAGCGCTTTAGAACCCTTAAATATTATAGGGCTGTCAGCTTTATTAGTGCGCGTTTCAAATTTAATTATAGATTGCCCAAATATTACAAGGTTAGACATCCACCCATTGCTCGCTTCAGGGGATGAATTCACTTTACTTGATGTCTCAATGACATTAAGCCCAACAGATGATGCGACCACATCAAGGCTAGCGATCCGGCCTTACCCTAGTGAACTAGAAGAAACAATCCATTTAAAAGAAGATCTTACGTGCTTGCTACGTCCGATCCTTCCTGAAGATGAACCGTTGCTAAAATCCTTTATAGAACAAGTGACAAAAGAGGATCTTTATTATCGCTATTTTAGCGAGATCAGCGAATTTACCCATGATGACCTCGCCAATATGACCCAAATTGATTATGACCGAGAAATGGCTTTCGTTGCGGTAAAAAACCCAAATACTGCGCCTGAAATTATCGGGGTCACACGAGCAATGGCTGACCCTGATAACCAAGAAGCCGAATTTGCAGTACTGGTTCGCTCCGATATGAAGGGGCAAACACTGGGTTATCAACTTATGCAAAAGCTACTTAGCTACACTCGGAGTCACGGCATTAAAAAGCTAACAGCAATAACCATGCCTGAAAACCGTAATATGATAAGCCTAGCGAAAAAACTGGGCTTTGAGATTGACGTTCAGTTTGAAGATGGAGTGGTTAATCTGACGCTTCATTTATAAAAACCCCTAAGAACAGGGCTCAATTTGTATAGTAATTAAACAAGTCGTCAATTTATACTAAATGGTTTGGTTAAATATGCTATCATCCACAGATCATTCGCTTAAAAATGTGCGCAAAGCGAGTTGCTATTGGACTAATAAGAGAAAATTCACACTGTGATGTTGTCAAAATTAAAACAAGCAAAACATCAACAATATTTGGCCAGTTTACCAAAACTATCTCAAGAAGTTGCTGATGTAAAAACGCTATATAAGACAGAAGATTTTCGTGATGAACTGCTTAAGCAAATCTCTCAAGCTCAAAATACTATCTACATAACGGCTTTGTATTTAGAGAAAGACGATGCAGGCAAAGACGTACTTCATGCGCTATATGCTGCAAAACAAGCTAATACATCATTGGATATCAAAATTCTCGTAGACTGGCACCGTGCTCAACGAGGGCGTATAGGCGTTGCTGCAAATGCAACTAATGCCGATTGGTATTATGATGTTGCTCAGCATTATCCTGATATCGAAATTCCTATTTATGGTATTCCTGTCAATACACGAGAAGCCCTTGGTGTACTACACCTCAAAGGCTTTTTATTTGATGATACCTTGCTATATAGCGGAGCGAGTATTAATGACGTGTATTTACAACGTCATGATAGATACCGTTATGACAGATACCACCTGATTAAAAATGGGCAGCTCACCGCATCAATGAAAAAATTCATTGATGCATCATTATTGCCTGCCGAAGCGGTTCATTTGCTCAATACTGAAACTCGTCCTAAAACAGCAGAATTTAAGCATTTAATCAAACAATTTCGCTTAAGCTTAAGGGGAGCTTCTTACCAATTTACAGGAAATGCATCAAATGACGCATTATCGGTTACCCCTTTTGTCGGGCTTGGTAAGAAAAACGATTTAAACCGAGTCATCACCCACTTAATGGGTTCGACCAGTAATAAATTAACTATCTGTACACCTTATTTTAATTTACCCGCGGTTTTAGTCCGGATTATCAGCAGGTTACTGCGTGATGGTAAACAGGTTGAAATTATCATTGGTGATAAAACCGCCAATGATTTTTATATTCCTCCCGAAGAGCCGTTTAAAATTATAGGTGCATTACCCTATCTCTACGAAATTAATCTGCGTCGTTTTGTCAGCCGCTTACAACGCTTTATTGACAGCCAACAACTCACAGTCAGGCTCTGGAAAGATGGCGATAATACCTATCACTTAAAAGGTATGTGGGTTGATAATCAGTGGCAGTTGATCACGGGTAATAACTTAAACCCTCGAGCATGGGGCTTAGATCTTGAAAATGCAGTATTAATTCACGATCCAAAACAACAATTGCAAGAACAGCGTAGCCACGAACTCGCGTGTATCCGAACGCATACAAAAGTTGTTAACCATTATCGTGAACTGGACAGCATTCAAACCTATCCAGTTAAAGTGAAAAAATTAATCCGACGGCTACGTCGAATACGGGTCGATCGCTTAATTAGCCGCATTCTTTAGAATTTAAACAATAAGCGTCACACCAGTGGCGCTTTTATTTTGCAACTTTAATTTTCTAGGTATTTCAGCAAATATGCTCAAATTACTAATCATTAGCTTATTTATGTTTATTTTGGCTGGATGTCATGGTTTTCATTGGGCTAATGATAATTGGCAAGGTAAAGATAAAGCTCAGCATTTTGCATTTTCAGCGGCTATGGCTGCCGCTAGCAATGCTTATGCAGATAAACAAAATATACAACACCGTGATGCAGCCATATTCGGTATTCTTTTTTCTGTATCTCTTGGCGTAGCAAAAGAGCTTTATGATAGTAGGCCTACGGGCACCGGTTGGAGTTGGCATGATTTTGCCTATGATGTCGCCGGAGCAGTCGCTGGATATAGCATGTATCAATCCTTCAAATGATCCTCACCTTTCTTTTTCCAATCTTTTACATTCCTATTTTCAATATTTCGCTCACCATCGAAGTAACTATCAATTAAATCCTTATAGTTGAGCCATCTACATTAAGGAGAGTTTTATGATTGCCGTTATTTTTGAAGCCATCCCAATACCTGCGCAAAAAGACCGTTATTTCGAATTGGCAGCCAAACTTAAATCTGAACTGATGAACATTGAAGGGTTCATTGCTGTCGAGCGTTTTCAATCTGTCACAACAGAAGGAAAAATCCTCTCACTTTCATGGTGGGAAACAGAAGAAGCTATAAAAAAATGGAAAAACCACTTCATGCATATCAATGCACAAGTTGAAGGGCAGCAAGCCATTTTTTCTCATTATCGAATTCGAATTGCCCATACACTAAAGGATTATTCATTCAATAAAGAGGATAGTTCCGATGTATGACATTCATGTTATTCTTGAAAACCAAGTGGGAACTTTAGCACTATTGGCAACAACATTAGGGAAACATGGTGTTGGTCTTGAAGGCGGTGGTGTTTTTTCTATCGAAGGAAAAAGCCACGCGCATTTTCTTGTTACCCAGCCAGAAAAAGCGCGTAGTGCCTTAGCAACGGTGGGTTTACAGATTGAGAGTATTACACAACCGGTTATCCGCAAATTAAAGCAAGAGCGTCCTGGCGAGCTCGGCGAAATTGTTTCGCAACTCGCGCTTCACCACATTAATATCTTAGTCCAATATAGCGACCACAATAACAGGCTAATATTAATAACAGACAATGATATAGTAACTGCTGAAGTAACAAAACCATGGGAAAGCCTACCATGATACCCAGCAAAAATAGCATCCTCATTGAAGAAAAAGAACCATTAGAACAATCCATCGCAAAAGTTGCTTCTGCAATTGCTGATCCTTCAAGGGTCAGCATTTTGTGTGCATTAATGGATGGCAGAGCGTGGACAGCAACTGAATTAAGCGCAGTTGCAGATATAGCGCCATCAACAACAAGTGCACATCTAGCTAAGCTTTTAAATAGCCACTTAATTAGTTGTCTATCTCAAGGAAGGCACCGCTATTATCGACTTGCTGGCTCAGACATTGCCGAATTATTAGAAACATTAATGGGGGTATCTATGAAATTAGAGTATACCCACCCAATAACAACACCTACACATCTACGAAAAGCACGCACCTGCTATGACCACTTAGCAGGAGAAATTGCCGTTCAGATCTACGAATTTATGGATAAAAATGGCTGGTTTACAGCTAAAGAAAATAAATTATCGATGATTGGTACCGACCAATTCAAAAAATTGGGGATAGATATTGTTCCTCATACAAAACGGAAAATAGCATGTGCTTGTTTAGATTGGAGTGAAAGACGTATGCACTTAGGAGGGCTCGCAGGATCATTACTGCTACAATTCTTTGAAGAAAACAAATGGATAGATAAAACAAAAGGCTATAGAGAAGTTACTTTTACTTCGGATGGTAAAAAAGCCTTAAAGCGTATATTTGATATTAATATAGCTTAAATTCTCCCCCCAAATAGTGAACAGTTACTTTCTATCCTAAAACGATTTAATAATATAGTTGTAGAACCAATTAAAGCAGACGTAAGACTGTGTTTTCCTCAAATAACGCTCCAAGCCACAATGGGTCATTATCCATAAAATTCAATATGTTAATAATGTAAAAAAGCCCCGTGATTTTCATCACGGGGCTTTAAATAAGTGGCGGAACGGACGGGACTCGAACCCGCGACCCCCTGCGTGACAGGCAGGTATTCTAACCAACTGAACTACCGCTCCACTTATTCTTTTGCCTTTCGGCAGCTTACTGCTATTGAGCAATAAACTTTTAATTAATGTCTGGCAGTTCCCTACTCTCACATGGGGAGACCCCACACTACCATCGGCGCTACGGCGTTTCACTGCTGAGTTCGGCATGGGGTCAGGTGGGACCACCGCGCTATTGCCGCCAGACAAATTCTGTTTGTTCCCGTTTAATGTCACTTTTATACACTAAACCAGAACGTCAATCTCAAACAAGCTGTGTGTCCTTCACCTTTCGGCTTCTCACTCTCTATCGAAAACAACTCTGTCTCTCTAAAACACCTTCGGTGTTGTCAGGTTAAGCCTCACGGTTCATTAGTATTGGTTAGCTCAACATATCGCTATGCTTACACACCCAACCTATCAACGTCTTAGTCTTAAACGTTCCTTTAGGACCCTTAAAGGGTCAGGGAAGACTCATCTCAAGGCAAGTTTCCCGCTTAGATGCTTTCAGCGGTTATCTCTTCCGCACTTAGCTACCGGGCAATGCCATTGGCATGACAACCCGAACACCAGTGGTGCGTCCACTCCGGTCCTCTCGTACTAGGAGCAGCCCCTTTCAATCTTCCAACGCCCACGGCAGATAGGGACCGAACTGTCTCACGACGTTCTAAACCCAGCTCGCGTACCACTTTAAACGGCGAACAGCCGTACCCTTGGGACCTACTTCAGCCCCAGGATGTGATGAGCCGACATCGAGGTGCCAAACACCGCCGTCGATATGAACTCTTGGGCGGTATCAGCCTGTTATCCCCGGAGTACCTTTTATCCGTTGAGCGATGGCCCTTCCATTCAGAACCACCGGATCACTAAGACCTACTTTCGTACCTGCTCGAGCCGTCACTCTCGCAGTCAAGCTGGCTTATGCCTTTGCACTAACCGCATGATGTCCGACCATGCTTAGCCAACCTTCGTGCTCCTCCGTTACTCTTTGGGAGGAGACCGCCCCAGTCAAACTACCCACCAGACACTGTCCGCACCCCGGATAACGGGGCAACGTTAGAACATCAAACATTAAAGGGTGGTATTTCAAGGTTGGCTCCACGCAGACTGGCGTCCACGCTTCAAAGCCTCCCACCTATCCTACACATCAAGGCTCAATGTTCAGTGTCAAGCTATAGTAAAGGTTCACGGGGTCTTTCCGTCTTGCCGCGGGTACACTGCATCTTCACAGCGAGTTCAATTTCACTGAGTCTCGGGTGGAGACAGCCTGGCCATCATTACGCCATTCGTGCAGGTCGGAACTTACCCGACAAGGAATTTCGCTACCTTAGGACCGTTATAGTTACGGCCGCCGTTTACTGGGGCTTCGATCAAGAGCTTCTCCTTACGGATAACCCCATCAATTAACCTTCCAGCACCGGGCAGGCGTCACACCGTATACGTCCACTTTCGTGTTTGCACAGTGCTGTGTTTTTAATAAACAGTTGCAGCCAGCTGGTATCTGCGACTGGCTTCAGCTCCATCCGCGAGGGACTTCACCTAGCGCCAGCGTGCCTTCTCCCGAAGTTACGGCACCATTTTGCCTAGTTCCTTCACCCGAGTTCTCTCAAGCGCCTGAGTATTCTCTACCTGACCACCTGTGTCGGTTTGGGGTACGATTAATGATAATCTAGAGCTTAGAGGCTTTTCCTGGAAGCGGGGCATGAGCTACTTCATCACCGTAGTGACTCGTCATCGAACCTCAGCATGTAGTGAACCGGATTTGCCTAATTCACCTGCCTACATTCTTAAACCGGGACAACCGTCGCCCGGATAGCCTAGCCTTCTCCGTCCCCCCATCGCAATTATCACCAGTACGGGAATATTAACCCGTTTCCCATCGACTACGCATTTCTGCCTCGCCTTAGGGGTCGACTCACCCTGCCCCGATTAACGTTGGACAGGAACCCTTGGTCTTCCGGCGTGCGGGTTTTTCACCCGCATTATCGTTACTTATGTCAGCATTCGCACTTCTGATACCTCCAGCATACCTCACAGTACACCTTCACAGGCTTACAGAACGCTCCCCTACCCAACAATATTTACATATCGCTGCCGCAGCTTCGGTGCATAGTTTAGCCCCGTTACATCTTCCGCGCAGGCCGACTCGACCAGTGAGCTATTACGCTTTCTTTAAATGATGGCTGCTTCTAAGCCAACATCCTGGCTGTCTGAGCCTTCCCACTTCGTTTCCCACTTAACTATGACTTTGGGACCTTAGCTGGCGGTCTGGGTTGTTTCCCTCTTCACGACGAACGTTAGCACCCGCCGTGTGTCTCCCGTGATAACATTCTTCGGTATTCGTAGTTTGCATCGAGTTGGTAAGTCGGGATGACCCCCTAGTCGAAACAGTGCTCTACCCCCGAAGATGAGTTCACGAGGCGCTACCTAAATAGCTTTCGGGGAGAACCAGCTATCTCCCGGTTTGATTGGCCTTTCACCCCCAGCCACAAGTCATCCGCTAATTTTTCAACATTAGTCGGTTCGGTCCTCCAGTTAGTGTTACCCAACCTTCAACCTGCCCATGGCTAGATCACCGGGTTTCGGGTCTATACCCTGCAACTCATTCGCCCAGTTAAGACTCGGTTTCCCTACGGCTCCCCTATACGGTTAACCTTGCTACAGAATATAAGTCGCTGACCCATTATACAAAAGGTACGCAGTCACCCCACCCCAAAGCACATTCACTGCTTGTTTTGTGTGTTGGGCGTCGCAAAAAGCGCTCCGCCAACGCGTGTTGAATGTCACTTCAAAGTTGTCCTCAACACCAGAAAATGCTTTGGTGGTGGGGCTCCCACTGCTTGTACGTACACGGTTTCAGGTTCTATTTCACTCCCCTCGCCGGGGTTCTTTTCGCCTTTCCCTCACGGTACTGGTTCACTATCGGTCAATCAGGAGTATTTAGCCTTGGAGGATGGTCCCCCCATATTCAGACAGGATAACACGTGTCCCGCCCTACTCGTCGAGTTCACAACACTAACACCTTCGGATACGGGGCTATCACCCTTTACTGCCGGACTTTCCAGACCGTTCTCCTGATGCTAATGCTGATTAAGACTCTGGGCTGCTCCCCGTTCGCTCGCCGCTACTAGGGGAATCTCGGTTGATTTCTTTTCCTCGGGGTACTGAGATGTTTCAGTTCCCCCGGTTCGCTTCGTTTGACTATGTATTCATCAAACGATAGTGCAACGAGTTGCACTGGGTTTCCCCATTCGGAAATCGTCGGTTGTAACGGTTCATATCACCTTACCGACGCTTATCGCAGATTAGCACGTCCTTCATCGCCTCTGATTGCCTAGGCATCCACCGTGTACGCTTAGTCGCTTAACCTCACAACCCGAAGGTGTCTTCTTACAACGAGTGACTGTGCTTCATGATTTCGGCGTTAGTCCGTGCGCGCAATGCTCACGTACTTAAAGTACGCTGCGCTTGCTGTGCGCGGGCTGCCTTGAACTCATTTCGCTCGTCGACTCGATAGTTCAAAGTACACTATTCAAGTTGAGATTTTTGAGAGACTCTCACATTGTTTAAGCGATAAACAATGTGCGTTGTTTTCAATTTTCAGCTTGTTCCAGATTGTTAAAGAGCATAATTATTCGCAATAGACTAGTTGACTAATCTATTCTGAATAATCAGAAAAATTTATGGTGGAGCTAAGCGGGATCGAACCGCTGACCTCCTGCGTGCAAGGCAGGCGCTCTCCCAGCTGAGCTATAGCCCCATAAAGGTATTTTTCGGTATCAATTAATCTCCTAATAAGACTTTCTTATTCGGAGGTCTTTTTTCTTAGGCAAGGCGTGGGTTAGCGAAGTTTACTTTTGGGTAAACGAGCTGAGCCATAACGCAGCATAAGAGAAAAGTGGTAGGCCTGAGTGGACTTGAACCACCGACCTCACCCTTATCAGGGGTGCGCTCTAACCACCTGAGCTACAAGCCTATCGATACCGCTACTCTATTTCATCAGACAATCTGTGTGAGCACTTCACAAAAACACTTCAATGGTAAGGAGGTGATCCAACCGCAGGTTCCCCTACGGTTACCTTGTTACGACTTCACCCCAGTCATGAATCACAAAGTGGTAAGCGCCCTCCCGAAGGTTAAGCTACCTACTTCTTTTGCAACCTACTCCCATGGTGTGACGGGCGGTGTGTACAAGGCCCGGGAACGTATTCACCGTAGCATTCTGATCTACGATTACTAGCGATTCCGACTTCATGGAGTCGAGTTGCAGACTCCAATCCGGACTACGACGTACTTTATGAGTTCCGCTTGCTCTCGCGAGGTCGCTTCTCTTTGTATACGCCATTGTAGCACGTGTGTAGCCCTACTCGTAAGGGCCATGATGACTTGACGTCATCCCCACCTTCCTCCGGTTTATCACCGGCAGTCTCCTTTGAGTTCCCGACCGAATCGCTGGCAACAAAGGATAAGGGTTGCGCTCGTTGCGGGACTTAACCCAACATTTCACAACACGAGCTGACGACAGCCATGCAGCACCTGTCTCAGAGTTCCCGAAGGCACCAAAGCATCTCTGCTAAGTTCTCTGGATGTCAAGAGTAGGTAAGGTTCTTCGCGTTGCATCGAATTAAACCACATGCTCCACCGCTTGTGCGGGCCCCCGTCAATTCATTTGAGTTTTAACCTTGCGGCCGTACTCCCCAGGCGGTCGATTTAACGCGTTAGCTCCGAAAGCCACTCCTCAAGGGAACAACCTTCAAATCGACATCGTTTACAGCGTGGACTACCAGGGTATCTAATCCTGTTTGCTCCCCACGCTTTCGCACCTGAGCGTCAGTCTTTGTCCAGGGGCCGCCTTCGCCACCGGTATTCCTCCACATCTCTACGCATTTCACCGCTACACATGGAATTCTACCCCCCTCTACAAGACTCTAGCTGACCAGTCTTAGATGCCATTCCCAGGTTAAGCCCGGGGATTTCACATCTAACTTAATCAACCGCCTGCGTGCGCTTTACGCCCAGTAATTCCGATTAACGCTTGCACCCTCCGTATTACCGCGGCTGCTGGCACGGAGTTAGCCGGTGCTTCTTCTGTCGGTAACGTCAATCGTTGTTGATATTAGCAACAACGCCTTCCTCCCGACTGAAAGTACTTTACAACCCTAGGGCCTTCTTCATACACGCGGCATGGCTGCATCAGGCTTGCGCCCATTGTGCAATATTCCCCACTGCTGCCTCCCGTAGGAGTCTGGGCCGTGTCTCAGTCCCAGTGTGGCTGATCATCCTCTCAGACCAGCTAGGGATCGTCGCCTAGGTGAGCCATTACCCCACCTACTAGCTAATCCCATATGGGTTCATCCGATAGCGCAAGGACCGAAGTTCCCCTGCTTTGCTCCTAAGAGATTATGCGGTATTAGCCACCGTTTCCAGTGGTTACCCCCCTCTATCGGGCAGATCCCCATACATTACTCACCCGTCCGCCGCTCGTCAGCGAGAAGCAAGCTTCCCCTGTTACCGCTCGACTTGCATGTGTTAGGCCTGCCGCCAGCGTTCAATCTGAGCCATGATCAAACTCTTCAATTAAAAGTAGTCTGATGCTCAAAGAATGTCTTACTGACCGTAACGTTCTTTTGTTCGGCTAACTTTGTCGGCTTCGCATCGCTTCCCCTCGCCGTACCTAAGTACTGCCTCGGGTTATCTCTGCTTGCCTTCGCGTTATCCTTCCAAAATAAGCGTTACTACCTTATTTCATATATATGAATTAACGTGTTAGTCACTCTTCAAGACTTAAAATCAAATATTTTTTTGATAGTGTCCTGTGAGTGCCCACACAGATTGTCTGATAAATTGTTAAAGAGCGTTGCGACTGAATCTTTCGATTTTCGACTTCGAGGTCGTTGTCGCGAGGAGGCGTATATTACGTTTTCCTCCGTGAGAGTCAAGCAATTTTTTGCTTTTTCTTTTCAGAATCTCTCGCTGCCGTTTCAGTGTTCATCGCGCTTTGCGTTGTCTTGTTCCCGGTCAGTGGTGGCGCATTATAGGGAGTCAGAAAAATCTAGCAAGTGTTTTTTTTGAAAAAAACTCTTAAGTGACTATATTTTATACTTTACGGCTAACTCGCAACCAAAAAAAGCGGTTTTATACGTAATTTGATATAAAAAAGGTGGCTAATGATAGCCACCTTTTAATTCTACAATAATATCAATTACTGTTTAGCAATGATTTCGTCATTTTCTACATCTAAAATGACTGGTTTACCTGGCAATAACCTACCTGACAGGATTTCTTGTGCCAGAGGGTTTTCAATTTCCTGCTGAATTGCACGTTTCAATGGCCTTGCTCCAAAGATTGGGTCAAAACCAGCCTCCCCAATTTTCTCCAGTGCAGCAGGTGTCGCACTGACTTCATAACCGTGCTCTTCAAGACGTTTGTATAAACGAGCCAGTTGAATATTGGCAATATTCGTAATTTGCTCTTTACCTAATGGATGGAACACGACGACTTCATCGATACGGTTAATAAATTCAGGCCTGAAACTATGGGATACCACTTCCATGACCATATCTTTCATTTCTGAATAACCAATCATGCCAAATCTTTCTTGGATTAAGTCAGAACCCAAGTTAGATGTCATAATGATCACCGTATTACGGAAGTCTACCGTTCTACCTTGCCCATCTGTTAAACGTCCATCATCAAGCACTTGTAATAAAATGTTGAAAACATCAGGGTGTGCTTTCTCAACTTCATCCAATAAAATGACGGAATATGGACGACGTCGAATAGCTTCGGTTAAATACCCACCTTCTTCATAACCGACATAACCTGGAGGTGCGCCCACTAAGCGTGATACCGCATGTTTTTCCATAAATTCAGACATGTCGATACGAACCATTGCATCATCGCTATCAAACATGAAGTTTGCTAACGCTTTACACAACTCAGTTTTACCTACCCCTGTTGGCCCTAAGAACATAAACGAGCCAATTGGGCGATTTGGGTCAGATAACCCTGCACGGCTACGACGAATTGCATTCGATACGGCAACGACCGCTTCGTCTTGCCCAATAACACGCTGATGGAGTTGCTGTTCCATGCGTAACAGTTTTTCTCTTTCGCTTTCTAGCATTCGAGATACTGGGATACCTGTCCAACGCGCTAAGATTTCAGCAATTTCGACATCTGTTACTTTGTTACGTAACAGTTTCATGCTTTTACCTTCAGCTTTCGTTGCTGCTTCCAGCTGTTTTTCCAATTCTGGAATTTTACCGTATTGCAATTCGGACATTTTTGCCAAATCACCCATACGGCGTGCTTTTTCCATCTCTATACGTGTATTTTCAAGTTCAGCTTTAATATGCTGAGTACCCGTTAATGATGCTTTTTCAGCTTTCCATTCTTCTTCTAACGCAGAATACTCACGCTCTTTTTCAGCGAGCTCTTCTTCTAACATTTCAAGACGTTTTTTACTCGCGTCATCCGATTCTTTTTTCAATGCTTGCTGTTCGAGTTTGAGCTGAATAATACGACGTTCCAGCCTATCTAAGGATTCAGGTTTCGAATCCATTTGCATACGTAAACTCGCACCCGCTTCATCAATCAAGTCAATTGCTTTATCAGGTAACATACGGTCAGTAATATACCGATGCGATAACGTTGCTGCCGCCACAATCGCTGGGTCTGTTATCTGTACGTGATGATGCAATTCATACCGCTCTTTTAAACCACGTAAAATGGCAATTGTGTCTTCAACCGATGGCTCTGCCACATACACTTTCTGGAAACGACGCTCTAAAGCTGGGTCTTTTTCTATGTATTGGCGATATTCATCTAATGTGGTTGCACCAACACAATGTAATTCACCGCGAGCTAGAGCCGGTTTTAACATGTTACCCGCATCCATCGCACCATCGGCTTTACCTGCACCAACCATGGTGTGTAACTCATCAATAAACAGAATGACGTTACCTTCCTGTTTAGCAAGGTCATTTAGAACCGCTTTCAAACGCTCTTCAAACTCACCACGATATTTCGCACCTGCAATCAGCGCCCCCATATCTAGGGATAGTACGCGCTTATTTTTTAACCCTTCAGGTATTTCACCATTTACAATACGTTGTGCTAACCCTTCAACAATGGCTGTTTTACCAACACCTGGCTGACCAATCAGCACTGGGTTATTTTTAGTACGGCGTTGCAGTACTTGAATGGTCCGACGAATTTCTTCATCTCGACCAATCACTGGGTCTAATTTGCCTTGTTCTGCACGTTCGGTTAAATCAACAGTGTATTTTTTCAAGGCTTGGCGCTGGTCTTCAGCGCTTTGGTCATTCACTTTTTCTCCACCACGCATCTGTTCTATTGCCTTTTTTAAATTATCTTTATTAACACCAGCAGCTTTGAGCATATCTGCTAATGTCGTATTGGCTTCTAAAGCAGCGACAAGAAATAATTCTGAGGAGATAAATTCATCTCCGTGCTTTTGTGCCAACTGATCACATAAATTCAAATGACGTATTAAGTCACTTGATGGTTGAACATCGCCTGCTACACCTTGCACTTGAGGTAAACGCCCTAATGCATCTTCGACTTTTTGCTGAAATTGTACGGCATTCACGCCTAACGTCGTCAGCAATGGACGAACGGTGCCACCCTCTTGATTAAAAAGGGCGCTTAATAGATGAATAGGTTCGATAAACTGGTTTTCGCGCCCAAGGGCTAGTGATTGGGCGTCAGCGAGAGCTTGCTGGAATTTATTCGTTAAACGGTCCAGACGCATAACACCTCCAATAAATGAGATTAAATTTGCTACTGGATACTAGATGAGGTCAGTTTTTAAATATTCAAGTTTTGCAAGGAATTATTTTTGTTATATTCGTTAATTTAGAATAAAAAACCAAAACTAGGTATTTATCCATATCAACGAGGCCATCCTGCCAGTCTTTCCTTCTCTTCGATAGGAAAAAAATCTGTTTTTGTCTGTTACGGTACAAAAATCACCACCATAGACCTTCGTTACGCCAGCAGCCTGTAGTTTTTTACGTGCTAATAAATAAATATCAGCCAGATATTTATCATTATAAGGAATAAAAGCAGAGGCTAAATCAGATGATTGATTAACAAAAGCCGCTTTGACTTCCTGACCGACTTCAAATTTCTCAGCACCAATAGCGGGACCAAGCCAAGCAATAATTTCATTTGCAGGACTAATAAATTGAGCAACTGTATTTTCAAGAACCCCATGACATAGCCCGCGCCACCCTGCGTGGGCTGCTGCCACTTCCGTTCCTGCTTGATTAGTCAATAACACAGGCAAGCAATCCGCTGTCATAATAGCGCAAACTTGCCCTACCTGATTGCTATACACGGCATCTGCTTGCCTATTGTGAACTTTCTTACCAACAAGATCGAGTACATCCGTCCCATGAACTTGCTCAAGCCAAACAGGCTGTTGCGGTAACTGAGCAAGTTTTTCAAGACGCTGACGATTTTCACTGACGGCATTGGGGATATCCCCAACATGATCACCTAAATTCAAGCTATCGAAAGGTGGCAGGCTCACTCCACCAGCACGCGTTGTACTACAGCTAGCTATATTGTTAGGTTGTGGCCAATCAGGGAAAATCAATGTATTCATTACCAGTCCATATCGTCTTTATACAGTTCAGTATCTGCTTTTAGAGCTTCAATAAGCTTAACCATATCATCAGGTAACGGTGCATGCCACTCCATTTGAATACCTGAAATTGGGTGATATAAGCGTAACATGGTGGCGTGCAGTGCTTGCCTATCAAAATTACGCATCACTTCCAGAAATTCTTCTGTCGCCCCTTTTAATGGACGCGGACGGCCACCGTATAAAGGGTCACCAATTAATGGATGATTGATGTGGGCCATATGAACACGGATTTGGTGGGTTCTCCCCGTTTCCAGACGTAAACGTAACCGAGTATGGGCTCTAAAGTGCTCCATTATTCGATAATGCGTTACCGCAGGTTTCCCCATTGGATGAACAGCCATATGCGTTCTTTTGGTAGGATGACGTGAAATAGGCTCTTCTACCATGCCACCCGCTGTCATACGGCCTACCGCAACCGCTTCATATTCACGCGTAATTTCTCTACGTTGCAATGCTTCGACGAGGTGGGTTTGAGCAGGAACTGTTTTTGCTACAACCATTAAGCCAGTGGTGTCTTTATCTAAACGATGAACAATACCGGCTCTTGGCACATCTGCAATTTCAGGATAGCGATATAACAACGCATTCAAAATTGTGCCATCAGGGTTCCCTGCACCAGGGTGAACAACTAAATCACGTGGTTTATTAATAATTAGGATATCTTCATCTTCATAAATCACATTAAGTGGGATATCTTGTGGTTCCCAGCGATTATCTTCTTCAATGAGGGCATCGATTAAAATTTGTTCACTGCCGAAAACTTTTTCTTTTGGCTTATTGATAACTTTGCCATTAACCTGCACTCTATCAGCTAAAATCCATTCTTTTATGCGAGAACGTGAATAATCAGGGAACAATTCGGCCAAAGCCTGATCTAAACGTTGACCAAGCTGTGATTCAGCGATAGTTGCACTAAGTTGTACTTGTTGAGCCATAAATTAATCTACTTTTTGGTGTTTGTATTTTGACGGCAGCGCCGTTTCATTTAAAATATATGCTATTGTAACTCGAATTTTGCCGGGAGCCTTATGGATAGACTCCCTCGAAACACTCAGAGGATAACCTACACGTGATGATACGTATGAAAAATCTGGTGGCTGCAGCCACGTTGAGCCTGATTTTAGTCGGCTGTTCCAGCACTCCTGAAGTCAGCCCTGATAGCTCCCCTGCTGAAATATATGCAACGGGTCAGCAAAAGTTACAGGACGGCAATTTTAAAGCAGCGATTAAACAATTTGAAGCTCTTGATAACCGTTATCCATTTGGTCCATATGCTCAACAGGTTCAATTAGACCTGATTTATGCATATTATAAATCAGCAGAGCTGCCAATGGCGATAGCCGCGATTGACCGTTTCATGCGTTTGAATCCAACTCATCCAAATATTGATTATGTCCTCTATATGCGAGGCTTAACCGCAATGGCTCTGGATGATAGCTTATTGCAAGGCCTTTTTGGTATCGACCGCTCAGACAGAGACCCACAGCATGCACGAGTTGCATTCAAAGATTTCAGTCAGCTAGTGCGCTACTACCCTAACAGCCTATACTCCAATGATGCGAGTAAGCGGTTAGTCTTCTTAAAAGACCGCTTAGCGAAATTCGACCTTTCTGTTGTCGAATACTACAACAAACGCGGTGCTTATGTCGCGGTTGTTAATCGTGTTCAACAAATGCTAAAAGACTACCCAGACACAGAAGCAACACGTAATGCCTTAGCATACATGGAAATTGCTTATAATGAGATGGGGCTAAACCAAGAAGCGAATAAAGTTGCGAGTATTATTGCTGCAAACCCACAATAATACCATCGTAAGATCTAAAACAGCAGCCATGGCTGCTGTTTTTCTTTGTTAGCAGTGATTTAGTTGCTTGCTCATTTAAGTTACTAATTTTAACCCAAAAAAAGCTCAGGCCAATAACCGTTCCGTTAGCCAACCCAATCAGTTTCCCTTAAACCATTCATCTTGGCAATGCTTTTTCGCCCCTTTTTTACGTGAAATCACACTTCGGATGGGTGCAACTCTTCCCCTGAATGAGATGTGATCTACATCAATTTTTTCTTAGCAAGAACAGGTATTCTGAACTCAACAAAGACGGAAACAATGAGAGGTAACTATATGATAGTGAACATTACTAGCAAGCAAATGGACATTACCCCAGCGATTCGTGAGCACATTGAGAGCCGTCTAACAAAACTCGACAAGTGGCAAGTATCTCTGATAAATACCCATGTTGTATTATCAAAAGAGCCACAAGGTTTTATGGTTGATGCCAACATAAAAACAGCGACAGGAAAATTGGTCGCAAGTGCCAAGCATGAAGATATGTACGTTGCAATTAATGAACTAATTAACAAACTCGAAAGACAACTCAATAAAGTGCAACATAAAGGAGAATCAAGAAGAGCCTATAATAGTGTAAAAGAAGCGAATAATACTGTTACGTTATAATTTTATATTATCTATCAACTAATCTTGAACCTTATAAACGCGCTCACTATGGGCGCGTTTTTTATGTTTCTGAACCTTATCTATTGACTTCTGAGTGAGTATCGGGTTTATTTAAATTGAATCTGACGAAAGGTATCCATATGAATCTTAATTTTGTTTTCTTTTTCTTCTTTAGCAACGCCTAATTAGGGGCTTTTGTCGTTCGAGAAAGAAAAGAAGACAAAATTAAAAAGCCCCCTCTAGGGGGCTTTTTTTATATCATAATATTAACAGGGGTGGGCAGAATGGAAAACAGCACTAATTTATTGAAAGTAAGAGAAAAAATAAGCCAACTAGATAGTGAGTTACTCAATCTTTTAGCAAAGCGCCGTGGTTATGCTGTTGAAGTTGCTGAAACAAAAATTGATGATAGCCGCCCGATTCGCGATAAAGACCGTGAACGCCTGCTTTTGGATGTTTTAATTAACAAAGGCAAACCTCTAGGACTTGATGGTTTTTATATTACTCGTTTATTTCAAATGATTATTGAGGACTCTGTTCTTACACAACAGGCGATTTTACAAAAGCATTTAAATTTAACCCCTAGTGACACTGCCCGTTTCGCATTTTTAGGGCCGAAAGGCTCTTATTCACACATTGCTGCACGCCAGTACTCAGCCCGTCATTTTGACCAGTTGGTTGAATGCAGTTGCCACAAATTCCAAGATATTTTTTCATTAGTTGAAAATGGGCAAGCAGAATACGGTATTTTGCCAATAGAAAATACCAGTTCAGGTGCAATTAACGATGTTTACGATTTACTGCAAAATACGTCATTATCAATCGTCGGAGAGATTCGACTCCCAATTAATCATTGCCTCTTAACGACAGGAAATACCGATCTCAGCCAGATCAAAACCGTTTATAGCCACCCACAGCCTTTCCAGCAATGTAGCCAGTACTTAGCGCAATTCCCACACTGGGAAATAAAATATTGTGATAGCACATCGACCGCAATGCAAATGGTTGCCGATCAAAACTCACCGAGTGTCGCAGCTCTTGGAAGTGAAGCCGGTGGCGCATTATACGATTTAAGTGTAATAGAGCATAACCTTGCTAATCAGCAAATTAATATGACTCGCTTTATTGTTGTTGCACCACAACCAATTGAAGTCACAGAACAAGTTCCTGCAAAAACAACACTGCTTCTGACCACTGGCCAACAAGCTGGTGCTTTAGTTGATGCATTAGTTATTTTGAAAAATAATAAGATAATTATGAGCAAGTTAGAATCACGCCCAATTAATGGAAAACCCTGGGAAGAGATGTTTTATGTCGATGTTCATGCAAACTTGCGTTCAGATAATATGCAACAAGCTTTAAGAGAACTTTCAACAATTACTAGGTCAATTAAAATATTAGGCTGCTACCCATCCGAAAATGTGGTTCCTGTTGAACCTGAAAAAATTACACCTTAATAAGATATAGTTAGGCTGCATTTTTCAGTGCAGCCTATTAAACTGAAACTATACTCTCACTTCAGGTTGGTGATTCGACGATTTCACTCTGAAATAATTGACTAGCTCCTTCAAATGGTACGCCTGTTCATTTAATGAGTCCGCTGCGACAACAGATTCTTCAACTAAACTCGCATTTTGTTGTGTGGTTAAATCAAGCTGCCCGACCGCACTATTAATTTGAGAAATACCATCGCTTTGCTCACGGCTAGCTTGCCCAATTTCACGTAATAACGCATTCATCTCTTTTACACTATCAACCATACCATGTATTTGTTGCGTTGCTTTTTCGACAAGTTCCATGCCTTCTTGTGTTTGGGACGATGAATTTTCAATCAACCCACGAATATCACTCGCGGAAGCAGCACTTTTCTGTGCTAGCAACCTTACTTCTCCAGCAACAACAGCGAAGCCTCGCCCATGCTCACCCGCTCTTGCCGCTTCCACTGATGCATTCAATGCTAAAATATTAGTTTGGAATGCAATGGAGTCGATGAGATTAATAATTTCTGTCATCTGTGATGATGAGCCATTAATTGCACGCATTTTATTCGTAACTTGGCTCATCATATCACCATTGTTTTGTACAATAATCGCAGTTTGGTCTGCAAGCATACTTGCTTCATGAGTGTGTTCAGTCGTGTTTTGAACCGTTGACGTGATTTGTTCCATTGAACTGGCTGTTTCTTCAACTGATGCGGCTTGCTCTTCAGTACGCGCGGCCAGGTTTTGGTTCCCCGCAACAATTTGCCCTGCTGCTGCCGAAATACTTTCAGAACCTTGCTGAACCTCTTGGACGATTTCCAGCAAGTGTTCTTTCATTGCATTCAGTGCATTTAGCAACACACCCGTTTCATCTTTTGAAGTAACCTGAATATCTTTAGTCAAATCCCCATTTGCAATTGACTGAGCGAAATTAACTGCATTTTCCAATGGCCTGGTAATTATTGTCGTAATATACCACCCCATTACGCAGCCCACGCCAATACTCAAGATCGATAGCACTGCCAGTAATATTTTATTACTTTCATAGTCTGCATTAACTTTCCGGCCAATCTCTTGCATCTGCAAATCTTGAATTGCCATTAACGTTTGAATTTGTTCTCGATAATCACGCTGAATACTCGACGTTTTCGTCATCATTTCGTCAATAGCAGCCTGGCGATTATTCTCTGATAAAAAGGTATTGATGCGAGTAATTGATGAATGAAACTGTTGGCGAATAACACGCAAATCAGCCAAGACTTCTTTAGAGCGATCATCTGTAACGTTATTTTCTAAGTTTTCCATCAATTCATTAATTTTTAATGTAATTTTAGCCAATTCTTCTCTGCGTTTATCACTACCACGATCATCCAGTAAAATTAGCTCTTGGATCCCTATAAAAGAATAGAAGTTATCCATCATTTGCCCTGCGGTAGAGGCGATAGGATAACTTTCATACAACACTTGTTTCATGCCATCATTAGCTCGATTCATATTCGCTAAAGAAAATATTGAACTTAAGATAATAAGCGCAACAAAACTACCAAATGCTACCGTTAACTTCATACTGATTTTAAGATTTTTAAAAAACATATATTTACCACGCTAACCATCATTTAATGAGTAGTGTTATCGGTAAAATAGATGAAATCTTTATCATATAAATCGATCGATTCATAAATATTAATTTTATAAATCGATTAATTTAGAATTAAATAGTGAATAAATTTAATTTTCGACTGAGTGGCATATTATTCGATAGAAATTATATAGATAAGTACAATTGCTTATTTTAAATAAATATATACGGAAAGATTAGCTAAAACAGGAGGCTATGGAAGATAATAATAAATTAACAGAAATTAAAGCCCCCTACCGCTATAAAATACGATAGAGAGCGGGGGATGATTATTTCCGATTATCATTTGCTCGTTGCAATAATGATTGGCTTTCTTTCATAAAATGATAGGCATCTTCGCCGAACCACTGGCTAACTTGATTAAATTGGCGAATAAATTCTGTTTTATCTTTGTTCTCTAGTAGTGCGATTGAATCACCTAACAACTGGTGATATCGACGTATCAATTCAACATTTTCATTTGAAGACATAATAATGTCTGCATATAGCTGAGGGTCTTGGGCAAATAACCGCCCAACCATCGCGAGCTCTAAACGGTATATAGGCGATGATAAATCAAGTAATTGCTGTAAATCGATATTTTCCTCAGCAAGGTTTCGCCCGTAAGTAAATGTTGTAAAATGGCGTAGCGCCTGAATAAAGCTCATATTTTTATCATGCTCTTCGGCTGATATTTCTTTCAAGCGAGCTCCCCAAACTAATAGTTGTTCAAGGAACCACTGATAAGCCTCTGAGCTACGGCCATTGCAGTAAGCAAATACTTGCTTTGCAACACTACCAATATCAGGGCCAAACATCGGGTGAAGTCCAAGTACGGGCCCATCATGTACCGCTAACATCGCATCTAACGGTTGCTGCTTAACCGATGCGATATCCATTAAGATAGTGCTTTTATCCAGTTTCGGCAGTTGGTTAATGACTTGCACCGTTAAATGTATTGGTACACTAATCATCACGATGCTAGCACCAGCAACTATAGACTCTGCTTGCGGCCAATCACCTTCGTTCAAGGTTTTAACTTGGTAGCCTGATAAGTTAAGGAGACGATGAAATAGCCGTCCCATTTTCCCATCGCCACCGACAATCACAATTGGTCCTGCTGATGGGTTCAGTGTTTTGAACCCTTTATCATTTTCACGTGCATAAGATTCACGCATGATCCGTCTAAGAATATCTTCAATCAGATCAGGCGGGATCCCCATACGCTCAGCTTCGGCACGGCGTGCTGCCAACATGCTTGTTTCTCGTTCAGGCACATAAATCGGTAAGCCGTGTAAGCTTTTCACTTCACCAACTTCAGCAACCAGTTGCAGCCTTTTTGCTAATAAATCGAGTAAAGATTTATCAACTTCATCAATTTGTTCCCGTAAATGGGTTAACTCAACAGACATACCAATACCTTGATCAGCTCACTTTACTCAATTTTTGCGCACGTTGTTTAAGCACAGGTAGCAATGCCTGATGTAAATTACGCAATACCGTTTCCGTCGTTTGCCAGTTAATGCAGGCATCTGTCACTGACACACCGTATTTCATTGCGTCACGGGCTTGTTCAGATGTTTGATTCCCTTCATTAATATGGCTTTCTAACATAATACCTGTAATTGATTCATTACCATTAATAATTTGTTCAATAATAGAATCAACAACTAATGGTTGACGCCGGTAATCTTTATTTGAGTTTCCATGGCTACAGTCCACCATAAGCGATGGCGCTAAACCTGCTTTTTTCATTTCCGCTTCACAAGCCGCGATATCTTCCGCATTGTAATTTGGCATTTTTCCACCACGTAAAATGACATGGCCATTACTATTCCCTTTAGTATGTAATAAACAAACTTGGCCAGATTGGTTAATTCCCATAAAACGGTGTGGCATGGCAGCAGCTTTTAATGCATTAATTGCTGTAGATAAGCTTCCATCTGTCCCATTTTTAAAACCAACTGGCATAGATAAGCCTGATGCCATTTCACGGTGTGTTTGTGACTCAGTCGTTCTTGCACCAATTGCAGACCAACTGAATAGATCCCCTAAGTATTGGGGATTGTTAGGATCCAGTGCTTCTGTTGCTAATGGTAGCCCCATATTCACTAAATTAGTTAATAAGTCACGAGCAATATGTAGGCCTTTTTCCATTTCAAAAGAGCCATCCATAAATGGGTCACTAATCAAGCCTTTCCAACCCACTGTTGTACGAGGTTTTTCAAAATAGACACGCATCACAATATATAAGCTATCACTTAATTCTTCGGCTAATACTTTTAGACGCTCACCATATTCAATAGCGGCATCCACGTCATGGATTGAGCAAGGACCACATACCACGAGTAAGCGAGGGTCACGTTGGTGAATGATATCAGCAATCACTTGGCGCGATGTCGCAATGGCATGCAGGCTGCTGTTACTCAGCGGATATTTCTCTTTCAGACTCTCAGGAGTGATTAATACCTGCTCGTCTTGAATATTCACGTTGTTGAGTACATCTTTTTGCATGATCATTTTTTACCTACTTATTAGCTTATATTTGCTTAGTTTATTATTTACGTATTGTGTTTGAGTGCATGAGTAATAACATACCATGCATCGTAAACAATTCAATCCATTTATGTAAAATATCTCTATTGATGTATATTTTTATTTACACAAATATATCTAATTGATAGTTAAATAAATCAAAGAAAGATAGATATTTCCACCATTTAAATTAGAGTTGAAAATCACTTATCTGTAAATATTTATTTACAGATAAGTATGAGTTACCAGCTATATTCTAAATAGTTCAAGTTGTAGCAAGGCGGCAAAGTGAGGACATCGCAGGGAGCATACATCAGTATGTGACCTGTGTGGCTGAACAAAGCCAACACAGCTACAGCTTGAAATATGACGAATATAGATGTGACTAGTGTGACTGAACGCAGCCAACATAGCTACAACTTGAAATATGAAGAATATAGTGGCGAATATAAAAAGGCCCGCAAAAGCGGGCCTCTCTATAACATAACTTTCGGATGTAGCGAAAGCGTATTACTTGGCGTTCAGACGCTCTTTGATACGAGCTGCCTTACCAGAACGCTCACGCAGGTAGTACAGTTTAGATCTGCGAACAGCACCACGACGTTTAACAGCAATGCTATCTACGACTGGAGAGTGAGTTTGGAATACACGCTCAACACCTTCGCCGTTAGAAATTTTACGAACAGTGAATGCAGAGTGCAGACCGCGGTTACGAATAGCGATAACCACGCCCTCGAATGCCTGCAGACGTTTTTTAGAGCCTTCTACGACCCATACCTTAACTTCCACGGTGTCACCCTGACGGAATGAAGGTACGTCCTGCTTCATTTGCTCTTCTTCGATTTGTTTAATAATGTTGCTCATAATAACTCTCTTACCCTAGGTAAACTGATATATTTAGACAATTAATTGTCTGGATTCATTTGTTGCTCAGACTGATATTCCCGTTGGAATTCAGCCAGCAACATCCTCTGCTCGTCAGTCAGAGCTAGGCTTTCCAGAAGCTCAGGTCTTCTAAGCCAGGTACGGCCGAGTGATTGTTTCATGCGCCAGCTATCTATTTTAGCGTGGTTTCCTGAAAGTAAAACATCAGGAACTTGCATGCCATCTAACACTTCAGGGCGGGTATAGTGTGGACAATCTAACAAACCATCTGCAAAAGAATCTTCTTGGGCAGAAGCTTGATGACCAAGTACCCCGGGTATAAACCGTGAAACTGAGTCAATCAACACCATCGCGGGAAGTTCCCCACCACTGAGAACGTAATCACCGATTGACCATTCTTCGTCAACTTCGGTTTGAATGATACGTTCATCAATGCCTTCATAGCGGCCACAAACAAGAATTAACTTCTCATTAGTTGCCAGCTCGCAAACACCGTCTTGACTGAGTTTGCGCCCTTGCGGTGAAAGATAAATAACCTTTGCACCCTCACCAGCCTCAGTTCTTGCTGCGTTGATTGCATCCTTAAGCGGCTGCACCATCATCAGCATGCCTGGACCACCACCATAGGGGCGATCATCAACAGTCTTGTGCCTATCGTGAGTAAAATCTCGCGGATTCCAGCACTCAAATGTTAGCAGGCCATTTTTCACTGCCCGGCCAGTTACCCCGTACTCGGTTATTGCGCGGAACATTTCGGGAAACAGGCTAATTACACCAATCCACATGATTTTGTCCCACTCATCAAAACCGTTCAACCGGAGATTTAAAAACCAGGATCCCAATCCACTTCAATAAGTTTAGCATCGAGATCGACTTTCTTGATAACCTGCCCATCAAGAAACGGAACCAACCGCTCCTTGATGCCAAATGCATCTTTTAAATTCGCCTTAATGACCAGTACATCATTTGAACCGGTCTCCATCATGTCAGTGACGGTACCAAGGTCATACCCTTGTAACGTCACTACGTGGCAGCCCATCAGGTCTTTCCAGTAGTATTCGTTTTCTAACTCAGGAAGTTGGGTTGAATCAACCGCAATTTCAAAATTAGTCAAGAGTGCTGCTGCATCGCGGTCATCGACCCCGTTCAGCTTGACGATGATATCCTTGTTATGATGTTTCCAATCTTCAATTTCAATGTGTTGCCATTGACCTGAACGTTGGATAAACCAAGGCTGATACTCAAAAATACTTTCAGCATGTTCGGTGGACGAAAAAACTTTGAGCCAACCACGAATACCGTATGCCGCACCTAATTTCCCCAATACTATTGGGTTTTCAGGTGGCTGTAGTTTAGTTTGCTTGCTCATTGTTACCACCGCGACAGATTAAGCTGCTTTCTTAGCTTGTTTGACCAGTTGTGCAACACGGTCAGAAATAGTTGCGCCTAAGCCAACCCAATGCTCAACACGGTCTAGGTCTAAACGCAGTTCTTCTGCTTGACCTGCAGCGATCGGGTTGAAGAAACCGATACGCTCAATGAAACGACCGTCACGCGCATTGCGGCTATCAGTCACAACGATTTGGTAGAACGGACGTTTTTTAGCGCCGCCACGAGATAAACGAATTGTTACCATAACATCCTCATTAGTTAACAAAACAACCAGACTCCATCGAGGGATAGAGTCCGGCTGTCATATAAAAAGCCCGAAAAGTTTACTCACTTTGACGCAAAAATCAATCAAAAGTGCGTTTTGTTTGAGGCTTTATTGCTTAACGCCCCGGAAAGCCCGGTGGCATCATACCCTTCATGCCGCGCATCATCTTGGCTAGGCCGCCTTTTTTCATTTTCTTCATCATGCGTTGCATGTCATCAAATTGTTTTAAGAGGCGATTAACTTCTTGCACGGTAGTTCCCGAACCTGCCGCAATACGACGTTTTCGTGAACCTTTAATAATTTCTGGTTTTTCACGTTCTTTACGTGTCATGGAATTAATCATCGCTTCCATACGAACGGTGATTTTATCATCCATTTGGGACTTAACGGCATCCGGTAACTGAGACATTCCTGGCATTTTGCTCATCATGCTCGCCATGCCGCCCATATTACGCATTTGCTTTAATTGACTTAAAAAGTCGTTTAAATCAAAGCCATCTCCCGTTTTAAGTTTTTTAGCAAGCTTTTCAGCTTCATCACGGTCAACTTTATGCTCAATCTCTTCAATCAGAGAAATCACATCCCCCATACCAAGGATACGAGACGCTACACGCTCTGGATGGAATGGTTCTAAGGCATCAGTTTTTTCACCAACACCTAAGAACTTAATAGGTTTCCCCGTAATCGCACGAATTGAAAGCGCCGCACCGCCTCGTGCATCACCATCCACCTTGGTCAACACAACCCCTGTCAGTGGTAAGGCTTCGTTAAATGCTTTCGCTGTGTTTGCCGCATCCTGCCCTGTCATCGCATCAACGACGAATAAGGTCTCAACGGGCTTAATAATGCGGTGAACCTCTTGGATTTCCTCCATCATCGCTTCATCGACATGCAAGCGACCTGCGGTATCCACCAACAACACATCGTAGAATTGCAATTGTGCATGTTTTAATGCTTTTTGAACAATTGCTGCGGGTTTTTCTTGTACTTCTGAAGGGAAAAAGTCAATTCCAACGCTTTCAGCTAATGTCTCTAGTTGTTTAATCGCTGCAGGGCGATAAACGTCAGCAGAGACAACTAATACTTTTTTCTTTTGCTTTTCTTTTAATAGCTTACCTAATTTTGCAACGCTGGTTGTTTTACCGGCACCTTGCAACCCCGCCATTAAAACAACCGCGGGGGGTTGTGCAGACAAATTAAGTTGGTGGTTTTCGTCCCCCATCGCCCTAGTCAGTTCATTTTGAACTATTTTAATGAACTCTTGGCCAGGTGTTAGACTTTTATTGACATCTTGCCCAACGGCATTTTCTTTAACTTTTTGAATGAATTCACGGACAACTGGTAAAGCAACGTCAGCTTCCAGTAAGGCCATGCGAACTTCGCGTAGTGTTTCTTTAATATTTTCATCAGTTAGACGGCCACGCCCACTGATATTGCGCAACGTGCGCGATAGTCTGTCAGTTAAATTATCAAACATATGTCTTAGCTCAATTCTGTTGATGGGCCGATGTCAGCCTGATCTGGTTGCTAATACAGATAATTTCAAGTGTCATTATCTAACAACTTGAATTATAAGCATCAATGCCTTCACTATGATGAAGGGAAACCAACACTAAAAATAATCGCGGCAAAATAATGCCCCATTGTAACATGCCCACAGTTTTTTCGCTGCCCCCTGTTTGAAACAGATGATACAGGTTATTATGGCTTGAATTTAATAATACGAACCAAGCAGTAGGCGCATGAAGTGCTATCAGCAATGAATATATTGTGATTGGCCCGTCCAATAGTTGGAGCCTACACTCGTACAAGTTATACTATGAAATAACTTTCCACTAAAAACGATTAACGACACTATACTATGCCCGTATTTGCAGTCATAGCAGTTTGTACATACATGGTCAGTCTATTACTGATCGTCCCTGGCCAAGTGCGTAAGCAGCCACTCTACCGCTATCTTGCACTTTTTCTTGCTGTGATTGCGTTAGTAACTCACGCTATTACATTGAAATTTTTGATTTTCAGTGAAGCCGAAGGACAAAACCTCACACTGCTGAATTTAGGCTCAACAGTGAGCTTGCTCATGTGTGTGATTATGACTGTTGTCGCTTATTGGGGAAAAGCTTGGTACTTAACGCCCATCGTCTATAGTTTTGCCATCATTAACTTGATGTTGTCGACGCTAATGCCTGGGGAGTTTATTACGCATCTCGAAGCACGAGTACCACTTTTTGTTCATATTGGCCTCGCTTTATTGAGCTATGCAACACTTCTTATTGCCGCCTTATATGCGTTACAAGTGGCTTTAATTGACCATCAGCTAAAAAACAAAACCTTAAAATTTAGTCCCGATATGCCACCTATGATGGTAATTGAACGTAAAATGTTCCACGTCACTCAAGTTGGCGTCATTTTGCTGACTCTTACCTTATGTACCGGCTTTATTTATATGGATAATATTTTTGATAAAGAAAATATCCATAAATCGGTGTTATCCGTGATCGCCTGGTTTGTTTATATCACTCTACTTTGGGGCCATTTCCATGGAGGATGGCGAGGTAAGCGCGTCTTATTTTTCCATGTTGGCGGGTCAATCATTTTAACCATGGCTTTTTTTGGTAACCGTCTAATACAGGAGTTTATGGTATTTTGACACAAATAAAGTCACTCTTTTCACAGCATAAGGAAACTTGTTTTGGATGATGTGTCCACGAGTACGCTAATCATCATATTGATTGTTTTAATTTTTATGTCAGCCTATTTTTCTGCATCAGAAACAGGGATGATGACGCTAAACCGTTATCGGTTAAAACATTTAGCAAAACAAGGCAATCGCTCAGCGATCCGTGTTGAAAAACTTCTTAAACATCCAGACAAGCTGTTAAGTCTCGTCCTTATCGGTAACAACTTAATTAATATCGTCGCTTCTGCATTAGCGACGATTATCGGTATGAGGCTGTATGGTAACGCAGGAGTCGCGATATCGACGGGGATCCTGACCTTTGTGATCCTCATTTTTGCTGAAGTTATGCCCAAAACGCTGGCTGCGCTCTACCCTGAAAAAATCGCATTTCCAAGTAGTTATTTCTTAAAACCATTACAAGTGGTCATGATGCCCATTGTTTGGGCATTTAATACGATTTCAGCGTTGCTGTTACGTTGCATTGGCGTGAAATCACTAACCGCAAGAACTGATGCGGTTAATAAGGAAGAGTTACGCACTATTGTTAACGAATCAAAGCATAAAATTAGCCGCCGAAATCAAGATATGTTGATTTCAATTTTAGATTTAGACAAAGTCACTGTCGGCGATATTATGCTGCCTAGGAATGAAATTGTTGGCATTGATGTCAATGATGACTGGAAGTCAATTATTCGGCAGCTCACCCACTCACCTCATGGCCGTATTGTGTTATACCGTGACTCACTCGATGACTCTATTGGTATTTTACGTGTCCGTGAAGCCTACCGTCTTATGATGGAAAAACGTGAGTTTAATAAGCAAAACCTCATAAAAGCTGCTGATAACATTTATTTTATTCCTAACAGTACACCTTTAAATGTTCAGTTAGTTAATTTCCAGCACAATAAAGAAAAACTCGGGATCATTGTTGATGAATACGGTGAAATTCAAGGCCTTATCACTGTAGAAGATATATTAGAAGAGATAGTGGGTGACTTTACAACCTCTATGTCGCCATCCTTAGCCGAGGAAGTCTTGCCACAAAGTGATGGGAGTGTTCTTGTGGACGGCACTGCAAATATTCGTGAACTGAATAAGGCTTTTGACTGGAATCTCCCTATAGATGGCCCTAGAACGGTTAATGGGATGGTTTTAGAGGTTATCGGTGACATCCCACAACCTGAAGAGCAAATCGTGGTAGGCCATTACCTTATCGAAGTATTAACGATGAGTGAAAATATCGTTAAGCAGGTGAGGATCACGCCACTTACTTTTAGTTCTCAAGTCCCTGATCTTTGAGTTGACTATAAACTTGCCAGTAAATTCTCATATAAAAAAAGAGCCTTCATTGGCTCTTTTTAATAGCGGATATGCCATAAAAAACTAAACGTGTAACTGCTCAAGTTTCTCTGCTGGTAGTGCTAACTCATCGTTCTTATTGATTCCAATTTCTGACGCGATAACATTACGTGCAATTTGCTGAGCTTCTTCTAGCGAGTGCATTTTGTATGTACCACATTGGTACACATTCAATTCGGGAATTTTGTTTTGATCTTTCACTTGCAAAACATCTTCCATTGCAGCTTTCCATGCCTTAGCAACACGCTGTTCATCTGGCTGACCGATAAGGCTCATATAAAAACCAGTACGACACCCCATTGGTGAAATATCAATAATTTCAACACCATTACCGTTGAGGTGATCACGCATAAAGCCTGCAAAAAGGTGCTCTAAAGTATGCGTTCCTTTTTCTGTCATGGCTTCTTCATTGGGCACAGTAAAGCGCAAATCAAAAACCGTAATGGTATCACCACTTGGTGTTTTCATGGTCTTTGCCACACGTACAGCAGGTGCTGACATGCGAGTATGATCGACAGTAAAGCTATCTAATAATGGCATTTCGTGACCTCCTCGAAAATAAAAAATATTTTCTAAAATAAATGAAACTATTTTGAAAATACATAGTCTGAATTATTGAAAGACGCGCAATTTGTTATCATCCCTAATTCTCTAAGAGATTTTTTATTTGGCCACCTAGAGTGGCCATTTCTTTTAACGCCCTGCATGAATGCGCAGATAGTCCTCAAAGCTTTCGCTCTCATTTTGTTCCATCTTTGCTTGCTTCTCTATTGAAGCTAATCGTGCTTGCTCAAATTGCTCTTCAGTTATCACTTCATACGGCTCATTCACTAACTGTTCAAAATATTTTTCAGCTAATTCTAACCCGTAGCCACCAATGCCTTTCTCTAGCATTTCATCCATAACAAGTGCTGAATATGTGAGAGTAGGGTCTTTAAACATAGCAACAAATTGGTGACAAACCTCTTGATACTTGGCATCACAACAAGTGTCTAATACTTCAGCCACGCGAATCAAGTCATTAAATAATTGCTGCCCGACTTCAACTAATGGCTTAACTTCACTGCCACAACCGAAACCAATAACTTGACCTGGTTTACGGCCTTCGAGGATGACACGATTCCAGTTTTGACGACAACAGTCTAATTCCTGTGCATTCATTTCAGGTGCATCAGCAAGTACACACCAGATTAAGAATAGATCAACAAAACGAGCTTGAGTTTCATTAACACCAATTGCACTAAATGGATTAATATCAAGTGAACGGACTTCAATGTACTCAATACCACCGCGCAACAACGCATCAGACGGTGATTCACTACCTTTAGGTACGCGTTTAGGCCGTATTGGGGCGTAGAGCTCATTTTCAATTTGTAGCACATTCGTATTCAGTTGAATATATTTGCCATCTTTTTTTACACCCAGTTTTTCAAATTCAGCTGAAGGCTTATGGATGGCTTTTTTTAGGCTTTCGACGTATTCATCCAGTTTATTGAATGTGATATTTAAATCACTTTGTGATTTATTTGTATACCCCAAGTCACTCATGCGTAATGATGTCGCATAAGGCAAGTAATACGTACCACAGTCCGTTTTATCAAATGATAGTGTAGTATCTCTATCTTTCAAAAAAGAGCCGCAGATAGCCGGAGATGCGCCAAATAGATAAGGAATAACCCAACCAAAGCGGTAGTAATTTCTAATCAGGCGCAAATAGCCTTCAGAAATTTTTTCTTTGCCACTTTCTGCATCTTCAATACCAGCCCATGCTTGCCAAAATTCAATCGGCAAAGAGAAGTTATAATGCACCCCTGCTATCGTCTGCATCAAAGCGCCATAACGATTTTTAAGGCCCTCACGGTACAGTGTTTTAAACTGCCCTACATTAGAAGAGCCATATTGCGCAAGAGTGATTCTATCTTCACTTTCAATAAAGCACGGCATACTCAACGGCCACATTCTTTCATTTTGAAGGTGACGAGCAGTATAGCGGTGCAAATCCCGCAAAAAAGCCAAATTATGGCTAATGCTTTTATCTACAGGAGTAATAAATTCGAGTAAGGACTCCGCAAAATCTGTCGTGATCCATTTATGTGTTAAAGCTTTTCCCAGCCCTTCTGGATGCAAGGTCTCTGCAATTGCGCCTGTTGGGGTTACACGCAATGTTTCACGCTCTATACCACGTTGAATGCCATTTAGTGTTTCTGGGTGCGCCTCTAACCATGAGAGCGCTTTCGATACGTCCGGGATCAAGTCGACCTCCCGCCTGTGATGTTAATTTATTTTATTAAGGCAATTACTTTAGCCTAAATCACAGAAATTGTCGCTGTCTAGATGTGTTGTTTATGAGGGAATAAATCAAAGAGCTATCGAAAATATGATTTAGTTAATTTTATGAATGGCAATTTTAGACAAAAAAAAACTCCTCGAATGAGGAGTTTCTTAATGATGGTGCATCCGGGAGGATTCGAACCTCCGACCGCTCGGTTCGTAGCCGAGTACTCTATCCAGCTGAGCTACGGATGCAAAATTTGGTCGATAGTAAATCGATAGTTACAATAACTATTATTGAATTAAATTAATAAGGTATTATTGATATCGCTAAGTTATTAGCTAAGAGATGGTGCATCCGGGAGGATTCGAACCTCCGACCGCTCGGTTCGTAGCCGAGTACTCTATCCAGCTGAGCTACGGATGCATACTTAATGCAAGATGTGCTGCTCTCTCAAACTTCTTTATCAACTTCTACTTCTATAAATCAATTTCTTAGTTACTGCTTTGTTTGGTTGCTAAAACCGAAACAACACCCCATCAGATGTTCTCATAGGGTTAAAGATGGTGCATCCGGGAGGATTCGAACCTCCGACCGCTCGGTTCGTAGCCGAGTACTCTATCCAGCTGAGCTACGGATGCATAATCTAAAATGGCGGTGAGGGAGGGATTCGAACCCTCGATGCAGCTTTTGACCGCATACTCCCTTAGCAGGGGAGCGCCTTCAGCCTCTCGGCCACCTCACCATATTTTAGTTACACACGATTTGTTTTTTCAAACATCTCGTTGCTGTGTGGCGCACATATTACTTTCCTAGACTTAGAAGTCAAACAATTTTTCCAAACTTTTTGCATTCCGTTGTCTGTTTGCACATTTCACAAGCAAGATGATTAGTTTAACACCGAAAAAGAGACATTTCAGCCCTTATGGCACTAACTTTATAAATAAAAATACAGGGACAAAATCATTCTATAAATGAATAAAAATGAGTTCACAGGATTGATTTGCCTATATTTCAAACAAAAGAAAATAAACTCTCAGCACAAAGGGACCTAAGACTAAACAATAAAATGAGTTCGAGGAAAGATAGTTATAAAAAAGAAAGGATGTTCCTAGAAATAATGAGAGTAAGACAAGCGCCCATTCTTGCTGTGTGGTCAATCATTGGACGCTTATTCATTATTATTGATTATCTGGTTGAGTCTTTTCAGCCTGGATCCGTTGATAAATTTCTTCACGGTGAACAGAAACTTCTTTTGGGGCATTAACACCAATACGAACTTGGTTGCCTTTGACACCCAATACAGTAACTGTTACCTCATCGCCTATCATGAGTGTTTCACCAACTCGACGAGTCAGAATAAGCATTCTTTGCTCCTTGAAATATTAAAAGAGTCGGGTCTCTAGGTATCCCCGCTATTGTCCATCACACACCGTGAAAACGCAAAGCAATGACATTCACCTAAAGCATTGATGCCATCAATACAAGCATTCTAATTATTTACAAACAAAATATAGCACTACAAACGATACATTAACAATGCCGCAACAGATTAAAGTTGCCTCATTTTTCAATGAGGCAACGTTGTAAGTGCTTACAGGCGTGCTTCAACCCACTCTTCGACACTCGCCATAGCAGCAGGTAATGCGCTAACGTCAGTACCTCCTGCTTGAGCCATGTCTGGGCGACCGCCACCTTTACCACCTACCTGGCTTGCGATGTGGGAAATCAAATCCCCTGCTTTAACTTTAGCCGTCAAATCATTAGTTACCCCAACGATCATACTGACTTTATCACCACTTGTTGTTGAAAGCACGATAATCGCTGATTTCAACTGATTTTTAAGGTCATCAACCATAGTTCTCAATAACTTAGGATCAGTATCTCCTAATTGAGTGACTAACAATTTGATGCCTTTCACCTCTTTCGCTTTACTACTTAGTGAAGCACTTTCTTGAGATGCTTGTTGATCTTTTAGTTGCACAATTTCTTTTTCGAGCTGGCGAGATTTATCTAATGCCGCTTTTACTTTCTCGACAAGGCTATTAATATCACCTTTTACTAGGTGTGCAATTGCCGAAAGTTGCTCTGATTGATTATGTATGCTTTCAATCGCCATTGAGCCTGTCGTCGCTTCAATACGGCGAACACCTGCAGCCGTACCTGATTCGCTCAAAATACGGAATAAACCAATATCACCAGTGCGACGCGCATGTGTGCCACCACATAACTCGATAGAGAAATCCCCCATACTCAGAACGCGCACACGCTCTTCATATTTTTCACCGAACAATGCCATAGCACCTTTTGCTTTAGCACCTTCTAAATCCATTAGTTCAGTTTCAATTTCTGAATTTTTACGAATTTGCGCATTCACAATATCTTCTACTTCACGTAGTTGTTCTTGTGTCATCGCCTCAAAATGAGAGAAGTCAAAACGCAAGTATTTATCATTAACCAATGAACCCTTTTGAGAAACATGGTCGCCTAATACTTGACGTAATGCCGCATGCAGTAAATGTGTTGCTGAGTGGTTTAAGCGGATCGCATCACGTCTAGCGCTATCCACAAAAGCTGTAATTCTATGGTTAACAACCAGTGACCCCACCTCTACCTTACCAATATGCCCAATTGCTTGACCATATTTTTGTGTGTCAGTGACTTTAAAGCTTGCATTGTCATTGTTTAAGTAACCCGTATCGCCGACTTGCCCACCAGATTCGGCATAAAATGCCGTTTTATCGAGTATAACTAAGCCTTCTTCACCAGCATTCAAGCTGTCTACAGGGTGGCCATCTTTATAGAGTGCAGTAATAGTAGCTTGTTGCTCATCATATTGATAACCGGAGAATTCACTACGCTTATCGACTTTAATTAAAGAATTATAATCCGCACCAAAACCACTGGATTCACGCGCACGACGGCGCTGGTCTTCCATCGCTCGCTCAAAACCGTCTTCGTCGACTTTAATATTGCGTTCGCGACAAACATCTGCCGTTAAATCAATTGGGAAACCATAAGTGTCATATAAGCGGAATGCCGCTTCACCATCTAGGGTATCCCCTTTCAGTGATGCAAGTTCTTCATCTAATAATTGAAGACCGCGCTCTAAAGTACGCGCAAATTGCTCTTCTTCAGTCTTGAGAACTTTTTCAACTATCGCTTGCTGTCGTCCAAGTTCTTCTGCCGCAGGCCCCATGACTTTAATCAGTGGCGCAACTAATTTGTAGAAAAAAGTGTCTTTTGCACCAAGCATATAACCGTGACGAACAGCACGACGGATAATGCGACGCAAAACATAACCACGGCCTTCATTCGATGGAATAACACCATCACTAACAAGGAATGCGCAAGAGCGAATATGGTCAGCAATAACACGTAATGATTTATTTTCTAAATCTGTTGCGCCAGTTGCTTTAGCTGCCGCAGCGATAAGGTCACGGAAGATATCAATTTCATAGTTTGAATTAACGTGCTGCAGTACCGCAGAAATACGCTCTAAGCCCATTCCTGTATCAACTGAAGGTTTTGGTAGAGGCTCCATTGTCCCGTCAGACTGACGGTTAAATTGCATGAAGACTAAGTTCCAAATTTCAATATAGCGGTCACCGTCTTCTTCAGGGCTTCCCGGAGGCCCTCCCCATATATGATCACCGTGATCATAGAAAATCTCGGTACATGGGCCACAAGGACCAGTATCACCCATTTGCCAGAAGTTATCTGACGCATATGGTGCGCCCTTGTTATCACCAATACGAATAATACGCTCAACTGGAATACCTATTTCTTTATTCCAGATATCATAAGCTTCGTCATCAGTTGCGTAAACGGTCACCCACAACCTTTCTTTTGGTAAGTTAAACCATTCATCGCTAGTCAATAACTCCCAAGCAAAACGGATAGCGTCATGCTTAAAGTAATCGCCAAAGCTAAAATTGCCTAACATTTCAAAAAATGTATGGTGGCGGGCGGTATAGCCCACATTTTCTAAGTCGTTATGTTTACCACCTGCACGCACACAGCGTTGCGCGGTTGTCGCTCGGGAATATGCTCTTTTATCCAGGCCAAGAAATACATCTTTGAACTGGTTCATCCCTGCGTTTGTGAACAATAGTGTAGGGTCATTATTTGGCACTAGTGAACTACTAGAGACCACTTGATGACCTTTTGTATGGAAAAAGTCGAGAAACGCTTGACGGATCTCAGCGGTGCTTTTACTCATATTTATCCCGATATCAAGCTGGAAACAGAATTACGAATTGTTGAGATGGAATGTAACATCACCTCTAATCAACTCTCCGATTAAAAAGTGACTGATAAGATAAAGTCTCTTTGTGCAGAAGTAAAATATAGATACATCCATTCGCAGCTTTCATTGTAAAGCGTATAGATATTTTCTGAAAGTATGTTTATACCTTGCACTGATGTATTTTTCCACAGAAAAACTGTTCAATAAACTATTAATGCGATAGGTCTAAAACAAAACAGGCGCCACCACTTGAGCGGGACGCCTACAAATAACATATAAATCAAATAATTATGTTGATATTAAAATTCTTCTGGTGCTTCTTCTTCATCAGCATCATTGATAAAGTCTGTTGCCGCACTACTAAATTCACCCGTGTGGTTCAATAACATTTCACGCAGTTTAGTATCAATTTCTTGAGCGACGTCTGGATGCTCTTTTAAATAATTTGTTGAATTAGCTTTACCTTGGCCAATCTTGTCGCCGTTATAGCTATACCAGGCCCCAGCTTTTTCAATTAACTTATGTTTTACACCCAGGTCAATTAACTCGCCAAAGGTATTAATACCTTCACCATACAAAATTTGGAATTCAGCTTGTTTAAATGGTGCTGCAACTTTGTTTTTTACTACTTTAACGCGAGTTTCACTACCAACGATCTCTTCGCCATTTTTCACTGCGCCAATACGACGGATATCTAAGCGAACAGATGCGTAGAATTTTAATGCATTACCACCCGTTGTTGTTTCTGGGTTACCAAACATAACACCTATCTTCATACGAATTTGGTTAATGAAGATCAATAGAGTGTTAGATGTTTTTAAGTTACCCGCTAACTTACGCATTGCTTGGCTCATCATACGAGCTGCTAAGCCCATATGTGAATCACCAATTTCACCTTCAATTTCAGCTTTCGGTGTTAACGCGGCAACGGAGTCAACGATGATCACATCAACTGCGCCTGAACGAGTTAATGCATCACAAATTTCTAGGGCTTGCTCGCCGGTATCGGGTTGAGAACACAGTAAGTTATCGATATCTACACCTAGCTTTTTAGCATAGATGGGATCTAAAGCATGTTCAGCATCGATGAAAGCACACGTTTTACCACTACGCTGTGCGGCAGCAATAACTTGCAGAGTTAGTGTTGTTTTACCTGAAGCTTCAGGGCCGTAGATTTCAACAATACGGCCTAGTGGCAAGCCACCAGCACCCAATGCAACATCAAGGGATAAGGAGCCTGTTGAGATAGTTTCAACATCCATAGAGCGGTCTTCACCAAGACGCATAATGGAACCTTTACCAAATTGTTTTTCAATTTGGCCTAATGCTGCTGCAAGTGCTTTTTGTTTGTTTTCATCAATAGCCATGTTTACTCCCTAAGTGCAATGATTTGACCACTGCAGATAAAACGATTGAATTCGGTTTGTTGAAACTAATTATACTGTATAATCATACAGTATCAAGAAAATTTTTAATTTAACTGCTCTAAAAGTGTTTCGAGTATATAAACTGTTGATTGAAAACGAACTTCGTTTCTGTTTCCTTGAAACACTCTATGCTGTGTAGTGACAAATACTGTCTGGTCTGCCTGTTTTTGTGCAAAACCAAACCATACCGTACCAACAGGTTTTTCTACACTACCGCCCCCCGGGCCTGCAATCCCACTGACTGAAATAGCAAAATCTGTACAAGCTGCTTGTAAAGCGCCCTCCGCCATTTCAGAAACAACCTGTTGGCTGACCGCGCCATACCGCTGTAAAGATTCACTTTTAACACCGATCATTTGGTGCTTTGCCTCATTGCTGTAAGTCACAAAACCGCGCTGAAAGTAGTCGGAACTACCCGATATATCAGTCAAAACCTTAGCAACCCAGCCTCCAGTACAAGACTCCGCGGTTGTGACTGTTTTACCCTGTTCTTTCAGTTTCAGCCCAACCTGAATACTCAATGTTTCAAGCCGCTTCTCATCTATCATGATGTTATCTACCTTTATGCCATTTTTTTACGAGCGCGATCCCAAACCCATAAACCCGCTATCGCAATTGCGAAGACAGCACCAAAACCAATACCTGCATTCACAACTGACAAACCTGCTTTAATTGCTAATGAGTACAAGCCTAACATAATCAGCATTGCACTATTTTCACCTAAATTTTGTACCGCGATCGCATTCCCTGCCCCAACGGTTTCTTTCCCTTTTTCTTGCAATAATGCATTCAATGGAACAACAAATAAACCACCAAAAACACCGAGAATGATTAAAATGAAATAGGATGGAATGATATTTGTTTGCAAGGAAAGTAACACCACCATCACCCCGATAATAACCCCTGCAGGAATGCAGCGATAAACTGTTTTTAGGGTAATAAATTTGGCAGCAAGCCCAGCACCTGCGACTATTCCCACGGCAACCATCGCATTTAGAATAGTCGGCGTTGTGTTGTCTTGTAACCCCAATGCCACAGGTACCCATGCAACAAGCAGAAAACGCAGTGTTACCCCGGCCCCCCAGAACAAACTGGTTCCGACTAGTGAAAAACGACTTTCTTGGTTTGCCCATAGCACGCGGCACGCACTGAAAAAAGACGTCATCAGCAATTTAAGATCCCAACCTTTTCCCGGCCTCGCAGCGTCTAAATGTGGGATGAAAAAATTCGCAATAACGGCTAGTGCGTAGAGTACAGCACATGTTCCCAGCGCTAAGATTAAGTTAATATCGGAAAGCATTCCGCCAACAACTGAGCCCACTAAAATGGCTGCGATTGTTGAAGCTTCCATGACACCATTGGCCTTAACAAGGTTATCTCCCCCGGTCAGTTCACCCAAAATACCGTATTTAGCTGGCGAATATGAAGCGGCTCCGATCCCCACTAACCCATAACAAAGGAATGGGTTTAGGCCAAAACAAATTCCTAATGCGCCAATAAATTTGAAGATGTTAGAAAACAACATCACTCGGCCCTTTGAGAACCTATCTGCAATTTGCCCAACAAACGGCGCTAAAACGATGTACGTGAAAACAAACACCATTTGCAGGATAGGATGGCTCCATTCAGGATAGAACTCGGCTTTAAGCTGGGCTAATATGGCGAACAATAGTGCATTATCTGCAAATGCAGAGAGAAACTGTGAAGCAAGTACGGCTTTCATTCCTCTGCTCATTAACGGCGAATTGGAAGTACTTTCTTGCATCTTATTCATCCTTTAATGCCATTTGTTTTAATGTAACAAAGTCCGTTTTACCACTACCAAGTACTGGCAACTCTTTAACAAAACGAATATCGCGGGGAACCGCTAACTCGGTTAACCCTTTGCTTTTGGCTGCGCTAGACAATGCACTACGGTCTAATTCTTTATCTGTTGTGAACAAAACAAGCGCTTCACCCTTACTGCTATCTGGCTTTGTCACCACACCGTGATTTGCATTAGGAGAAAGAGAGGCCACCATTTGCTCAATACTTTCGAGGGAAACCATTTCGCCTGCAAGTTTAGCAAAACGCTTAACACGGCCTTTTATCGTACAGAAATTTTTATGATCTAATTCAACGATATCACCGGTGTCGTACCAACCTTCCTCTATTTCACCTTGTGCATTTTCAGCTTGCGGTGTTTCAAGTACGCCTGGCGCTTCAACACGCAAATACCCTTTCATGATATTTGGGCCTTTAAGCTGTAATTTTCCGCCTTGCTCAATACCAGAAATCGGGATAATTCGCGCTTCCATTTCAGGTAGAATTTGCCCTACAGAACCTTCTTTCGCGGCCATAGGGACATTGATTGATACAATTGGTGCACACTCAGTTACCCCATAGCCCTCAAGAATTCGGATACCAAATTTATCAAACCAGATCTTTTTCGTTTTATCTGATAATTTTTCTGCGCCGGCAACCACATAACGCAAACGTGCAAAATCATACTGATGAGCAAACCGTGCATAGTTACCTAAAAAGGTTGATGTCCCAAATAAGACGGTACAGTTTTTGTCATAGACTAATTCAGGAATGATCCGGTAATGCAATGGACTTGGGTAAAGGAAAACTCGGCTCCCTGAAAATAGCGGGATAAATAGCCCAACCGTCAAACCAAATGCATGAAACAGCGGCAGTGACGACATAAAGCGGTCACGTGGTGTGAAATCAGCGATTGTTTTAATTTGTTCTACGTTTGCCATTAAACTGGCATGGCTATGGACAACACCTTTTGGTGTACCTTCTGAGCCGGATGTAAATAAAACAATCGCTTCATCGGACGGTTTACGGGGAACAATAGCTTTTTTAGGGTTAAATAAGTGCTTAATAATCCATAATTTATCTTGCCATGTTACTGTGTCTTTTAAATCTTCAAGGTAAATCCAACTAGCTTCTGGCACTTGCTCTGGAATATGCGTTAAGTTGCCTTTTTCCAAAAACTGGCGGGAAGTAAAGACCACTTTTGCAGCAGAAGCTTTTAACGCGTTGCTAATACCATGACTGCCCGCAGTGTAATTAAGCATAGCAGGTACTCGGCCTCTCATTAAAGCACCGAAAATTGCAGCCGCGGTGACTGTCGCATTTGGCAGTAATAAGCCAACCCTTTCATTTTCATGAGTATAACGTTCAATAATACGACCAACCCCTAAGGTTTTTTTCAATAGAGATTGATATGAATCTTCTTTAAATGCGATGTCTTCAATACAAGGCGTGCGGCGCCCAAAAAACTGGACACTTTGAATAAATTCTTCAACTAATGTGACTTGTGGTAAACAAGACATACGTGCGGATTTCATGATTTGGTACAGATGTTCACCCGCCAGAGCACGACGTTCTACCGCTCTAGGAGCTTCTGGCATAGGAATTTCTTGTGCCGGCAAGATATGCAATGTGATCTTCGGGAACCATTTTAATGGAAAAATCCCTTTCAGACGCCCAAAATGGCTATATTGTGCACCTTCTATACGAATAGGAACAATTTTTGCTCCTGACTTAGCTGCCACAAACGCTGCACCTTCGTATATTTTCATTAAAGAACCATGAACTGAAATTCGACCTTCGGGAAAAATAACTATCGGACGACCTTTTTCTACCTCTTTAACAAGGTGACGAATACCTAGTGGGTTGGCGGGATCAAGAGGAACAATATCTGCATAAGGCTTAAGGCGCTTCACCATTTTTGGTGTGGCAAATGTCGAATAAACAGCAAATACAGGCTTAACAGGCAAGAAAAGTGCAATCAATACACCATCAAGAAAAGAAACATGATTAGGTGTAATTAAGCATTTATCTTGATTAAATTCTTTCGCATCGCCAATAACTTGTACACGAAATAAAAATTTAAGTACTGTTTTGACTACCTTTGCCAACATAATGAATCCCTATACTATGATTATATTTTGATATATTAGAGTGATACGTTTCTACCCTTAGCTGCGTCTATCTTACTGAGCCGCTCCATTTACTCTAATTGGTATATTCCTAAAATACCGATGACTTACCATAAATACGTTTAAGTTAAATCATTAAGTTGTGTGATGATATCGTCGACTGGCTGCGCAGCATCAATAATATGGTGTGCTGTCGCGCGATATATAGGCTCCCTTTGCTGCATCACTTCTTCAATTTCTTCAACTAAAGATTTCCCCGTCAAGCTTGGCCGCTGATCGGCTTGTGGTTCCGCAGCAAGGCGTTTTGCTAAAACTTCAGGATTGGTATTTAAATAAATAACGGTGCCGTTATTACGCATAATTTGCTGATTTTCTTCTGCAAGAACAAGGCCTCCACCAGTAGATACAATCATGTTATTTTGCTTAATCGACTTAAGAACGTCAGTCTCTAATTGACGAAAGTAATCCCAGCCGTGCTGTTCAACAATTTCAGCAATACTTTTTCCAGCTTTTTCTAAAATCAATTTATCTGTATCAACAAATTGATAACCTTTAGATTCTGCAAGTTTTTTACCTATTGTGGTTTTCCCCGAACCTCTTGGACCGATAATGTAAAACATTAAATTTCATCCCATCATCATAAATACTAAGCAATACTAACTACAAATTTGCTTATGATAAATTGCCTTATTTGGCAAATAAAAAAAGAAAGCCACACAAGTGTGGCTATCTCATCATGTTGACTCTTTATGGGCGACTTAAAAAGTCGCCATATCCGATCCATTTATACGTTGTCAGAGCATCTAACCCCATAGGGCCACGTGAATGCAGTTTTTGCGTACTCACGGCAACTTCTGCACCTAAACCGAACTGCCCACCATCGGTAAAACGCGTACTTGCATTAACATATACCGCTGCTGAATCTACACACTGAACAAAATAGTCAGCTTGATGAATGGATTCTGTCAAGATAGCATCAGAATGTGCGGTGCCATAATGGCGAATATGGTCGATAGCCGCGTCAATATCATCAACAATTTCGACGTTAAGATCCAGTGATAGCCATTCATCAACAAGGTTTTCAGGTTTTACATCAACAACGTTTGCTGGGCCTTCTTTTAGCAAGGGAAGCGCTTTCTCACTCGCATGCAATGTCACTTGTTGCTGCGCCATTTTTTCACTTAAAAACGGTAAAAACTCATTCGCAATCTCTTTATGAACTAATAATGTTTCAAGTGAATTACAGGCACTTGGGCGCTGAACTTTTGCATTAATAATCACGTTAATCGCTTTATTAAAATCTACGGATTTATCAACAAATGTGTGGCAAACGCCAATTCCCCCCGTAATGACTGGGATCGTTGATTGCTCACGGCATAATTTATGTAAACCTGCACCACCCCGAGGAATTAGCATATCAACGTAGCGATCTAATTTGAGTAATTGTGCGACTAACTCACGGTCAGGGTTATTAATAGCTTGTACTGCATCCGCTGGTAACCCGCTATTCTCTAATGCTTTTTGAATAACACTCACTACTGCAAGGTTAGTATGATGCGTCTCTTTCCCGCCACGCAAAATGACCGCATTACCTGTTTTTAAACATAACGAAGCCACATCAACAGTGACATTAGGGCGAGCTTCATAAATGACACCGACAACCCCCAATGGGACACGACGGCGCTGTAAATTTAAGCCGCTATCCAATTGGCTTCCATCAATGATTTGCCCAACAGGATCCGCTAATTGGCATACTTTTCTGACATCATCAGCAATACTTTTTAAACGCTCTGGCGTCAATAATAAGCGGTCTTGCAACGCTTCGGTCATACCGCTTGCTTTTGCCTGCGCCATGTCTTTTTGATTCGCTGCGAGTATAACGGCATTGTCTTGTTCTAATAGATCAGCAATTTGTAATAATGCTGCATTTTTTTGTTTGGTGCTTAACTGAGCTAATTGCCATGAAGCAACCCTTGCTGCCTTACCCATTGTCTCTAACATAATTAACTCACTATCATATCATCACGATGAACAGCCACAGAACCGTGTTCATAGCCAAGTATTTTGCTGATTTCTTGTGAATGGTGCCCCGCAATCATTCTCAGTGCATCACTATTATAGTGGCTGACCCCATGAGCAAGGTCTTTTCCTGCCATATTACGAATACGGATCACTGCACCTCGAGAGAAATCGCCTTCAATTTTCTGAATACCTTTTGGCAATAACGAGCTGCCTTTTTCCATGATCGCCAATTGTGCACCATCATCAATATACACATCCCCAGCGGCTGGAGCTCCGAAAATCCAACGTTTACGATTTTCCATTGGATTTTTTTGCCCATAAAAACGGGTGCCAACCGGAAGGTTTTCAATAACCGCATTAATCACATCCGGTTTATTTCCAGCTGCAATGATAACATCAATCCCTGCGCGGCCCGCGACATCTGCCGCTTGCAGTTTAGTTGCCATTCCACCGGTTCCTAACCCGCTGACACTTCCCCCCGCCATTTCACGAAGCTCATCATTAATACCATACACTTCCGGGATCAATTTTGCATTTGGATTGCTGCGTGGGTCTGCATCATATAAGCCTTCGATATCAGTCAGTAATAACAGTTTGTCAGCATCTCCGAGGATCGCAGCCAAAGCAGAGAGATTGTCATTATCACCGACTTTGATTTCCGCAGTAGCAACGGCATCGTTTTCATTGATAACAGGAATGATTCCGTTATCTAGCAGTGCTTGTAAGGTATCTCGTGCATTTAAAAAACGTTCTCTGTCTTCTAAATCGGCTCGTGTCAGTAACATTTGCCCGATATGAATACCATAAATGGAGAATAACCGTTCCCATAACTGAATTAAACGACTTTGGCCGACCGCCGCAAGCAACTGTTTAGATGCTATGGTAGCCGGCAGTTCGGGGTAATTTAAGTGTTCACGACCTGCGGCAATTGCCCCAGAAGTCACAATAATAATACGATGCCCTTTTTCATATTGCTGCGCACATTGCCTAACCAGCTCAACAATATGAGCTTGATTTAAACGGCGCGAGCCCCCTGTTAATACACTGGTCCCTAATTTAACTACCAGCGTCTGGCTATTTTTCATCATTTTTCTGCCATTAGGATTAATAAACCAAAAAGTAGGTATCATTTTTATCAGGAGAAGCGCGTTATGCCAACAGGCATAACGCAAAATTCAACAAAAGTTGGTTTAAAACAAATTTATGCGCTTAATTCCAGTTTTAATTCTGCCATTAGCGGGGAGGGAAAGAGGCTTAACTCAAGTTCAGATAATTGTTTAGCAAGGGCTTGATGAAAAGACACTAAATTTTGCTCAATTGCCTCAATAGTTGCTGCATCTTTCAGTGTTTTAACTTGCCAACTACCATGGCTATTGTATAGGCCAAAATGATAAGTAAACTCAAAGCCTTTATCAGTTGCAACCAATTTTAGCCACCACCCCCAAAATTCACGTTTTTCTGGCGCAATATTTGCGTTTACACAAACAACAAGGCTATCAAATATATAACAACCATTTACACATTGTTTTTCACGTAAATAAGGTCCTATCGTAGCAAACTTCTTTAAATACTTTCCATTTGAGTAATCAGTCGGTAAAGCCATGTTAAGGATCTCCTTCTTGGGAAGACCCCTTTTTAACAAATGGGAAAAAATAAGCAAGTTATTAAATAAAATTAAAGTATTTTTGCTTTCAACCAGCTGGTAGTTTCACTTAATGCCTTTTCGAAATTAGCAAAAACAGGCTTGCTTGGTAGCATTATCGTGTCAGCATCCATCGATGAACGTCGAATTAAATCAGATTCCGCTTTAGGACTATAAATATCATCCTTAAGGCTAATTGATAACATTGGGACTTGACTACGTTTCCCTAAAAGCCCCTGATTTTTAAGTGAATAACAGCTTAATTCATGCCGTAAAGCAGAACCATCAACTTGATAAATACCCAAACGACTGGCGAACACATCCAAAACCATCCGAGGAATATCTTGCTGATACTTCTCTTCATGCAATAAGCTGTGCACAATTGGCCCTATGACAGCGACTGCTTTAATTTTATCCGGGCACATATAAGCTAATCTTAATGCTATATTTGCGCCAAAACGCATGCCCACAATACCAAAACGCGTATGGTCAATCCAAGCAATATCCCCTAGTTGACGAACGATTTGCTCATGTAAAGTGCTTGTTTCCTGCGTCAACTTTTGCTTAACCGAATAACCAATGGATGGCATATCCAGTGTTAGCATCGCAATGCCAAGAGGTTCGAGGTAATCACGAAAATAGCGGCAAAAATCAATCTGTAAGCTATCTAACATACCGCAGATCATCACAGTCGGGTAAGGCCCTTGCCCCTGTGAAGGGATATGTAGAAAACCGCAGACTTCTTTTCCACCATCAACTTTAAATGGAATTTTCTTTAAGCGGTATTGAGAAAATTTCGCTGCACTATCATAAGCTTTGCATGCCAGCAAAATAGCTTGGTCAGCAAGCTCATCGCCCTTAATAAATGGGTAAGCAGCGATACTGTACAAGTTAGCTGAACGCAACCAAGCGTCCCCTGCCTCTGCACCTTTTTCAAACTCTAACGCTTTTTGTTGCCAATGCATGGCTTGCTGGGACCATTCGAAACACCAGTTTCCGCGACGATTGCCAATGACGGTATCCAATAAGTTATCATTACTGCGCTGTGCATCAGAGATAGCAATACGGCTCAGTACATCTTCAATTTCTAAGGCGTCTATCCCCCGCCAAATCCACATTAAGCGGTTGATCATACGATACCACCCCGCATGATGGGCCCCATTTAACACGCTATGTTCTTTGATTTGAGAAATGGTTTGAGATGAATAAGAGACTAATGTTGACGTTTCAACTTGCCTGACTTTAGGTTTGAAAAGTTTTTCTGAAAGGTTTTGCTGAGTCATCCCTATTTCCTTGTCTATCGGAGTTGAATTTGGCCAAAAAAAAGAAAGGGAATGCAAAAATGCATTCCCCAAATTATATCGTGTTTAGCTTAAATATTTTAGGTATTAATGTGTTCTTGCAATCAATAAAGTCGATAACACTTTATAATAACAATGTTTTTTCACCTAAAAATCGCCTGAAACACAGACTTATTTATCTTGTTCACACAACGGTTTAACAAAAACGACACCCATATCCCATGGCTGTTCAATCCATGTGTCTTGTGGGATATCGACTACGTAATCATCAACTAATGGACGACCCGCTGGTTTAGCAAAAATAGTCACAAAGTGCGCTTTAGGGTACATATCACGAATAGCTTGTGCTGTACCGCCAGTATCAACTAGGTCATCAATGACAATATAGCCTTCACCATCACCTTCGGCGCGTTTAATCACGGTTAATTCACGCTGGTTGTCATGGTCATAGCTAGAAATACAAACGGTGTCAACGTTACGAATACCAAGCTCACGTGCGAGAAGTGCACCAGGAACAAGGCCACCACGGCTAACCGCGATAATACCAGTCCATTGCTCTACTGGTAATAAACGTTGTGCGAGTTTACGGGCATGTATTTGCAACATATCCCACGTTACGACATATTTTTCGCTCATAAAATTCGGGTCCCGACTGCTGAGTAAATCTGAAATGTGTCTTGCGGAAAAAAGGTTGCGCGAGATTATAGTGATTTGGCCGGTTAAAAACCAGCAAAAAGCGTCATTCACCATTAATTATTATCATTTACACTGTCCATTGCTTAAAAGAAAGTGTTATCCTGAGTTTATCAGCAATGCATCATTTAATTTTGCATATCAAGCTAGTAACTAACATAACTCAACTAAAAATCTCTGAGGTAATTTGAGTTGCTCGGTCAATAAAACTAGTGATGCCATACCCCAAGGAAATTAAATATTTTCCCTAAATAATTTGGGTTGTGGCTAGGCGGCAAATGAGAAAATCCCTAGGAACATACATAAGTATGTGACTAGGGTTTACGAGTGAAGCCAACAACGCTACAACTCAAAATATGACGGGAAAAGGAGAAAAACGTGTCTGAACTTGCTACATTATCCCCCCAACCGCTATGGGACATTTTCGCTAAAATCTGCTCTATTCCACACCCTTCATACCATGAAGAGGCTTTAGCCGCACATATTGTTGATTGGTCAAAACAAAAAGGCTTTCACGTTGAACGTGATGAAGTAGGCAATATTCTGATCCGTAAACCGGCTACGCCTGGTTACGAAAACCGTAAAGGTGTTGTTTTACAAGCTCACTTAGACATGGTGCCACAAAAAAATAACGACACGGTACATGACTTTAAAACCGACCCAATTCGCCCATATGTTAACGGAGAGTGGGTCACAGCTGAAGGCACCACTTTAGGTGCTGACAACGGTATTGGTTTGGCTTCTGCATTGGCGGTTCTTGCCGATGATAGTGTTGAACATGGCCCAATGGAAGTTCTCCTGACCATGACCGAAGAAGCCGGTATGGAAGGTGCCTTTGGCTTGAAAGCAGGCTGGTTGCAAGCCGATATTCTGATTAACACCGACTCAGAAGAAGAAGGTGAAATTTACATGGGTTGCGCCGGTGGTGTTGATTTCACAACCACATTTGACCTGACTCGTGAAGCATTACCACAAGGCTATAAAACTTTCACAATGACCCTAAAAGGCTTGAAAGGTGGGCACTCAGGTGGTGATGTACATTTAGGCTTAGGTAATGCCAATAAGCTGCTAGCGCGTTTTCTGGCAGGACACGCAGAAGATTTAAGCCTAAAATTATTAGATTTCAGAGGCGGTACTGTCCGTAATGCGATTCCTCGTGAAGCCTATGCCGTTATTGCTGTTCCAGCAAACAAAGTTACTGAATTAACGGCATTAAGAACACGCTATGAAGATATTCTGAAAAACGAATTAGCTGTCGTCGAACCTAACCTTGTGCTGCTACTAGACGAAACACAGAGTGAGCTAAAAGCGCTTTCTGATGACTGCCAAAAACGTTTTGTTTTCTTCTTAAATGCGGCGCCAAACGGTGTAATTCGCATGAGTGATGTTGCTATCGGCGTCGTTGAAACGTCACTTAACGAAGGTGTTGTACGCCTTACTGAAGATAAAGCAGAAATTATCTTCCTTGTTCGCTCACTCATTGATAGCGGTAAAAACTACGTTGTTAACATGCTGACATCTATCAGTAAACTAGCACAAGCCCAATACCGAGCAGAAGGCAGTTACCCTGGTTGGCAGCCGGATGCAGACTCACCAGTCATGCATTTAGTCAGCGAGACCTATAACAAGCTGTTTGGTAAAATCCCTAATGTGATGGTGATCCACGCAGGCCTTGAATGTGGTCTATTCAAAAAACCTTACCCAGACATGGATATGGTTTCAATTGGGCCAACGATTCGCGGTGCACACTCCCCTGATGAACGTGTGCATATTGCAAGCGTTGGTGAGTATTGGAAATTATTAACAGCGGTTTTAAAAGCTATTCCTGTCAAAGAATAAACTGTTGATGACCTAAAAGCCAAACACCCATCACCAGATGGGTGTTTTTATAATTCGAGTAACAATTGTCGTTCAAGCTGCGGGCTTTGCAGCATGACATGTAAACCAACTAGCCGAACACCACGCCCTAAGCGACGATTATCCCAAACTTGTTTCGCTATTTGCACCAAATCTTGTTTATTAAGAACTGGATATACGTGTTCTTGTGTGGTTTGCTGGAAGTCTGCAAATTTAAATTTCACACCTTGGCGAGCAATTCGTAGGTCAGGTTTTACCTTCGCCAAACGCCGTTGTAATTCGTCATATAATTTATCAAGTAACTGTAAACAATCGGTCCATTGGTCAATATCCACTGCAAGCGTGCGTTCAACCCCCACTGATTTTCTTAGCCTATCAGGGTTAATAGCTCGCTCATCGATACCATGGCAACGCTCCCATAGTACCTGCCCAAATTTACCCATACTTTTAATCAATGCAACAACATCATATTTTTGAACATCAGCACAAGTCATCAACCCCATATCCGCTAATTTTTGGGCTGTTACCTTACCCACACCAGGGATCTTTTTTAGAGGCAAGTTAAGAACGAATTGTTCGATATTTTGCGGAGTGATTACGAATTGACCATTAGGTTTATTCATATCTGAAGCAATCTTTGCCAAAAATTTTATTGGCGCTATCCCTGCTGAAGCCGTTAATTGCAGTTCATCGAAAATTTGCTGACGAATAGCCTCTGCGATTAACGTTGCAGAGCCGTGCAATTGTGTGCAATCCGTGACATCCAAATAAGCTTCATCAAGAGAAAGAGGTTCTATGAGGTCTGTATAGCGTGCAAATATCTTTTGAATATGCAAAGAGGTTTCTTTATAAAGTGCCATATGCCCAGGAACAACTTTCAAGTGCGGGCAAAGCCTAAGTGCAATTGCTGTGGACATCGCACTGTGAACACCGTAGCGACGAGCTTCATAATTTGCAGTGCTAATCACACCTCGACGATCTGCACTTCCCCCCACCGCAATAGGCACATTGCGAAGGCTGGGATCGTCCCGCATTTCTATCGCTGCATAAAAGCAGTCCATATCAATATGAATAATTTTACGCACGGGTTAGCTCTGCCAATCAAACACCTGATTAAATATACAGTATATTTATTGGCTATGCAATTATTGCTACGTCACCATAAAATTGATGAGCAGGGAGATAACTTAATGATAATTAGGCAATTCATCATATTGCAATAATTATCTGCCAAGCTACCTAATTAAATGCTTTATTTAAAGTTTGTCTTAAAAACAAGCATTAATACTTACTTTTAAACAAGAAAGTAATAAAAAGAGTTGTTTTATCAACGACAATACCTTGAAAACTATCTATGGATTATATCTATGGCAATTATATCAACATCAAAATATGTTAAGTTTATGGCAACTCTCATAATACTGTTTGCTAGCCAGACCGCTTTTGCACTATCCCCTAAAATTGTTGCGCACCGAGCAGGAACTGCGGATGCTCCTGAAAATACGCTTTACGCTATTGATTTAGCGATTAAAAATAAGTCAGATGCGATTTGGATAACCGTACAATTAAGTAAAGACAATCAATTAGTTTTATATCGTCCAAGTAAACTGGATGAACTAACCGATAAAAAAGGTAAGGTATCCACTTACACAGCTGAGCAACTAAACCAAGTCAATGCAGCTTACCAATTTAGCCAAAAACATAATCAACAATTTCCTTTGCAGAAAACCACGATTAGTACGTTAAAAACTATTTTGCAAGAATATCCGAATACAACTTTCTATGTTGACCTGAAATCACCTGATGCAGACCCTAATATTCAAGCAAAAGCTATTCTTAATCTATTGAAAGACACACATAGTGTTAATCGAGTACGTTTTTATTCAACTAATGGCGCATTTTTAAATGCACTAAAAACTCTTGAGCCTAAATTACAGTTATTCGAAAGCCGAGATGAAACTCGCACTATACTGGCAAATAGTGTGATAAGCCATCAATGTCCTATGAAAAATCATGAATCTGAAACCCGTTGGTTCGGTTTTGAATTACATCGAAAAATTGAAGTTGTTGAGAAATACACTCTAGGTGAAGCTCGTTCACCTGCGGTTATTTCATGGGACAAAGAAGCTATTGATTGTTTTAGAAAAAATGGCAAGGCTTATATCATTGTTTTTGGTGTTAATAATGAAAGTGACTACCAACTCGCAAAAGAAATTGGTGCTGATGCTGTAATGGTTGATTCACCTAAAGCATTTAGAAAATAATATACTTCAATATAAAAACTAAGTTATTTCAATAATAGCTTAGTTTTAACTTACATTATTTAAAATAATCATTTTATTTTATTACATAATAACAAGTTATATTAAAGCATGTCTGTAAGATTAAATTGTATAATGGTCTTTCATAGCGACCTTAGCCAACAATACTGTTAGCTAAGGTCTATAAATGAAGAGTTGAATTATATAATACGGTTTTTATTGAGCAGTTTTTTACGTGCTTCTTCGCGTGCCATGCGTTTCTTACGTGCATCACAAGGTTCGGGACAATCACACACTTTTTCAACACCAATACTGCTTAACCCACCGCAGCTACCTTGAATACTCTTACGCTTAATAATGTACCCAAGTGACATGCCTAAAAAGGCCAACAAAAACAGTGCAAAGGCTGCAATGAAAATATTAAGCATTTTTTTGTCCTCCCACAACTACTGTTTTTTGGTTAAAAACGGTTCGAATGCCTTAGTATAACGCTCTTCAAAACCTTTATCTGTCTTAACAATCATGAAAACAGGAATATTCATTTTTTCAGCTAAAGCAAAGCCAGCTTCAGGCCCCAAAACATTTAGCCCTGTAGATAAGCCATCAGCACTCATGCAATTTTCTGCAATCACCGTAATAGAAACTAAATTATGGGTGATTGGTTTTCCTGTTTTCGGGTCAATGGTATGAGAAAAACGAACACCATCTTGTTCGAAATAATTGCGATAGTCCCCTGATGTGGCAATAGAACGGTCACCGGGTTCAATGACCTCCTGTGCTGTTTGGCTTACCCCATCCGCTACAGGTTTTTCTATTGCAATACGCCATGGTACTTCTTTACCATTTGTTCCTTTTGTACGTACTTCACCACCAATATCAACCATATAATTATTGATATCTAATGATTCTAAATATTCAGCAACAACGTCAACACCATAACCTTTAGCAATTGAGGAAAGGTCGACGTACAGCTCAGGGATTGTTTTAATTAGGTTATTATCTTGAACGGAGAGTTTTTCGATACCTGTCCAGGCTCTACGTTTAGCCAACTCTTCATCTGAAGGTGCTTTAGTCACTCTTCCTTCAGGGCCAAAACCCCATAAATTAACTAAAGGTCCAACCGTTACATCTAATGAACCACTTGTCAGCTTATTAATTTCAATCGCTTTTTTAACCACTGTTGCCGTTGCAGCAGAAACAGGGAATGGTGTATTCACTTCTTTAAATTGGTTAAAACGACTTAATTCTGAATCTGGGCGGTATGTTGACATTTGGTCGTTAACTTCTTCTAACCGTTTATCTATTTCAGCTTGAATAGCTTCAGGCTTTGGCTCCGAAGAGTCTGTAACATATTTAACCGAATAGTACGTGCCCATCGTTTGTCCCTGAAGGTTCTGTTGTTCAGGTCCACCACAGGCAGTAAGAAACAGAGCCGCAACAAATAGCAGTATTGGGGTATAGATTCTTTTACTTAGCATAATTTTCTCCGCGTCAATCATGAGCGCATTTTGTTAAGGTCGCCCAGACTATTAACACACTTTACATCGTCACCCATGCAGAGAATGTTCCAGTCAAAATAATTATAAATATATCGATTAAATGCTAACAAATTAGCACTTAATCGATTTACTAAAATCACAAAGAGGGAAAATATTTCCCCTCTTTAAAGTATTACTGCCTACTGACTTTGATAAGTCTAATAAAATCAGCTGAGTTGCTTAACCACCGAAGTCATCCAATAAGATATTTTCATCTTCAACACCGAGGTCTTTCAACATTTTAATCACAGCAGCATTCATCATTGGAGGCCCACACATATAGAACTCACAATCTTCTGGCGCTGGATGGTCTTTTAAGTAGTTTTCATATAAAACATTATGGATGAAACCTGTATAACCATCCCAATTATCTTCAGGCATAGGGTCTGAAAGCGCGACATGCCATGTAAAGTTTTCATGTTCTGCAGCCAGTTGGTCAAAATCTTCTGTGTAGAACATTTCACGGACTGAACGTGCACCATACCAGAAACTGATCTTACGTTTAGAATTCAAACGACGCAGCTGGTCAAATATATGAGAACGCATTGGCGCCATTCCTGCACCACCACCGATAAACACCATTTCTGCATCCGTTTCTTTCGCGAAAAACTCACCAAACGGCCCAGAAATCGTTACTTTATCCCCTGGCTTTAATGACCAAATATAAGAAGACATGATCCCCGGTGGGACATCTGGATTACGAGGAGGTGGCGTAGCTATACGCACGTTTAGCATAATAATGCCATACTCTTCCGGGTAGTTTGCCATAGAATAGGCGCGAACAGTTGGCTCTTTAACCTCAGACACATAACGGAACAGGTTAAATTTATCCCAATCTTCTCGGTACTCTTCAGGCACATCAAAATCTTCATATTTGACAACATGTGGTGGACACTCAATCTGAATAAAACCACCTGCACGGAAAGGTACAACCTCGCCTTCTGGGATTTTCAGTTTCAGCTCTTTAATGAAAGTGGCTTTGTTATCATTAGAAATAACTTCACACTCCCATTTTTTCACACCAAAAATTTCTTCTGGAAGCTCAATTTTTAAATCTTGTTTAACGTTGACCTGACACGCTAACCGGCAGCCTTCTTTTGCTTCGCGCTTATTAATGTGAGAAAGCTCAGTCGGCAGGATATCACCACCGCCTTCTTTGATTGTCACACGGCATTGACCACAAGAACCACCACCACCACACGCTGATGAAACAAAAATACCTTGGTTTGATAACATGCCTAATAGCTTGTCACCCGCTGGAGCTTCAAAGCTTTTGTCCGGATCGCCATTAACTTCAACTTTGATGTTCCCTGTATTGACTAGCTTGGATTTTGCAAACAGGATTAAACCTGTCAGCACCAAGACAATCAGGGTAAACATCACGACACCTAAAATAATAATTTCCATGAATTCTTCTCGCCTTTATAGCTGCACACCGGAGAAGGACATAAAGCCCAATGCCATTAAACCGGTTGTCACAAAGGTGATACCTAACCCTTTTAGACCCGATGGAATATCTGAGTACTTCATCTTCTCACGGATAGCCGCCAGTAATACGATTGCGAGCATCCAACCGATCCCCGAACCAAACCCATACACGACCGATTCGCTAAAGTTATAATCACGTTGAGCCATGAAAGAAACACCACCGAAAATTGCACAGTTAACGGTAATCAATGGCAAAAAGATACCTAACGCGTTATACAGTGACGGGAAGTAGCGGTCTAAAATCATTTCCAGGATCTGAACTAACGCGGCAATAACCCCGATAAAAGTGATGAAGTTCAAGAAGGATAAGTCAACACCTTCCGCAATCGCACCATCACGTAATACCAAGTTGTATACCAAGTTATTGGCTGGAACAGAGATCCCAAGAACGACCGTTACAGCGATACCCAGTCCAAAAGCGGTTTTTACATTCTTCGATACCGCAAGGAAAGTACACATTCCCAAGAAAAATGCTAATGCCATATTTTCAATAAAGATGGCTTTAACAAACAGGCTAATATAGTGTTCCATGTGATTAGTCCTTCTCTACCTGAGCTGGTTTCAGAGTCCGTAGTCCCCAAATCAGCATACCAATGATAAAGAATGCACTTGGCGCGAGGAGGAACAAGCCATTTGGCATGTACCAACCACCGGTTTGTAGTGATTCAAAAACTGTGATACCAAACAATTTGCCGGAACCAAATAACTCACGGAAAAAACCGACTAAAACAAGGATCACACCATAACCTAGACCGTTACCAATACCGTCCATGAAGCTTTCAATTGGTGGAGCTTTCATTGCGTAAGCTTCAGCACGTCCCATGACGATACAGTTAGTAATAATCAAGCCAACAAATACAGAAAGTTGTTTTGATATTTCATAGGCGTATGCACGTAAAATTTGGTCAACGACAATAACTAAAGATGCAATTATCGCCATTTGAACGATAATACGCACACTGCTCGGAATATAGTTCCTAATGAGTGAAATAAAGAAGTTAGAAAAAGCCGTTACTAAGGTTACAGCAATCGTCATAACAAGCGCGGTTTCTAACTTTGTTGTCACTGCCAATGCAGAACAAACCCCTAATATCTGTAAAGCAATTGGGTTATTATCAAATAGCGGCCCAAGCAGGACGCGTTTTACTTCTTTTGAATCAGCCATTATTCAGCGCTCCTTCACGTACTTTTTTCAGGAACGGACCAAAACCGTTATCCCCTAACCAGAAATCAAACATATATTGGATCCCGTTTGATGTTAGAGTCGCACCTGAAAGGCCGTCGATACCGTATGGGTTATCTGTAGCACCACCGCGCACGATTTTAATTGCCGGGATCCCCTGTTCATTGAACAGTTTTTTACCTGGCCATTGTGCTTTCCACTGAGGATTATCAACCTCACCACCCAGCCCTGGTGTTTCACCATGTGCGTAGTAAGTAATACCACGAGAGGTAACGCCATCTGCATCTACCGCAATAAAGGCATACATGACAGACCACAAACCAGAGCCATAAACAGGTAAAATAATTTGTGATATTTTTCCTGCTTCATCTTTAACCAAGTAGATTTCAGCACTATTGGCACGGCGGCGGATTTTTGCAATATCCTCTGCAGGAGAGAGTGCAATACTCGTTTCTTCGCTGCGTAGCTCGCTATTTAAGTCATAACGGCTAGTGCTGTCAGATAATTCATTAGTTTTAAAATTCAAAAGCTTAGGTTCGATGCGTTCCTTATACACATTTTGAACTTCCTCAGCGGTCATTTTAGGCTGTAGCAATCCAGCAACACTTAAAATGTTACGTTGAGTATCTAACTGAATTTGTTCTTGCTGCTGTGGTTTTAAACCAACGGCAGCACCTGCGACGACAATAGAGCACACTAGACAAAGAATAAAAACAACTAGAAATGTTCTGCCGACGCTATCGTTATTCATTGGTTTTTCATTAGCCACGAGCTTTTCTCCGCTTAATATTTGCTTGAACGACCAGATAGTCAAACAGAGGAGCAAACAGGTTGGCGAATAGGATCGCCAGCATCATCCCTTCTGGATAAGCTGGGTTAACAACCCTGATAAGGACACACATTACACCGATCAAAATGCCGTACGCCCATTTACCTTTGTCTGTGAATGAAGCTGATACTGGGTCTGTCGCCATAAAAATCATACCGAATGCGAAGCCACCAAGTACCATGTGCCACCACCATGGCATAGCAAATAACGGGTTGGTATCAGAGCCGATGGCGTTGAATAGGTAGGACATTACGATCATACCAACCATCACACCAGCAACAATGCGCCATGATGCAATGCGGAAGAACATGATAAGAGCCCCACCAATAAACAGCATCAGAGTTGACACTTCACCGATTGAACCTGGCATATTACCTAAAAAGGCTTGCATCCAAGTGATAGGTTCATGAGTCACTGTGTTCATTAGCGCATGCTCACCACCGGTTGCCCATTGTGATAATGGTGTTGCACCAGAGAAGCCATCCGCAGCAGTCCAAACTAGGTCACCGGAAATTTGAGCTGGATAAGCAAAGAATAAAAATGCGCGTCCTGCCAATGCTGGGTTTAAGAAATTACGCCCTGTTCCACCGAAAATTTCTTTTGCAACAACAACCCCGAATGTTATCCCTAATGCCGCTTGCCATAAAGGCAATGTCGGTGGAACAATCAGTGCGAATAAGATTGATGAAATAAAGAAACCTTCATTGATTTCATGGCCACGAATAATCGCAAATAAGATTTCCCAGAAACCACCAACAGCAAACACTACAGCATAAATAGGAAGGAAATATACTGCACCCAGCAGCATTTTACTTCCCCACCCTGCATCCATCGAAAGCGATGCGCCTAAAAACTGCGCTAAGCTATAATGCCAATCACTCGCGAGAACTTGTTGTAACTCAACCCCACTATATAATTGGTGCAATGCTGGGATAGCTTGGTTACCAACGTTATACATTCCCCAAAACATTGCTGGGAAAACCGCTAGCCATACCAATATCATCATACGTTTCAGGTCGATGGTATCCCTGACATGAGAACGCCCTTTTGTTACCGTACCCGGCGTATAAAAAACAGTCGAAACTGCTTCAAATAACGCATAGTATTTTTCTAGCTTTCCACCGGGCTCGAAATGGTGCTCATACTTTTCAAATAAATTTTTCAGACCCATGGAATCACCCTTCTAGCTCAATCTTGGTCAGAACATCACGTAATACCGGACCATATTCATATTTCGCTGGGCAAACGTAGGTACATAAACCTAAATCTTCTTCGTCCAACTCTAAACAGCCCAATTCTTGTGATGTGTCAGTGTCTCCGGCAAGGAGATCGCGCAATAAATGAGTGACCATGATATCAAGAGGCATGACTCGCTCGTAGTTACCAATTGGTACCATCGAACGCTCGCCACCGTTCATTGTCGTTGTAAAATTAAAGCGTTTATTTTTCAAGAAGTGCCCGATTGTGGTACGAGTAATCGTAAATTTATTAACACCAGGCATAATCCAGCCAAATAATTCTTTATCGCGACCTTCGGCTAACACTGAGACTTGATTATGAAAACGACCAAGATAGTGATGAGTATCATCGCATGTCACGCCCCAAAGGACTGAACCCGAAATAATACGGTTTTCACCTGCTTTAAGCTGACCTTGTGTTAATTCATATAAATCAGCACCTAGGCGAGTACGCAGAAGACGTGGTTTTTCAACTTGTGGCCCTGCCAATGAAATTACGCGGTCTGTGTATAGGTGACCCGTAACAAATAGCTTACCAATAGCAATAACGTCTTGGTAATTAAGGCTCCAAACTTTTTTCTTAATACTAACAGGTTCTAAGAAATGAATATGAGTTCCCGCTAAACCAGCAGGATGCGGCCCTGCAAACTGAGTATAAGAAATTTGGTTATGTGTTGTGTTCTTCGGTAAGTCTCCCTCTCCATGACACACATGGATTTTACCTTCCGTTAAGCGACTTAAAACCAAAAGCCCATCGTTAAATGCTTGTTCTTGCTCTTGAATAACTAAAACAGGATCCGCTGCAAGTGGGTTAGTATCCATTGCAGTGACAAAAATAGCGACAGGTGAAGAACCAGGCTGAGGTGAACGGCTAAATGGACGCGTTCTTAAAGATGTCCACATACCCGATTTTATCAAATTATCTTCAACTTGCTGTTGAGTTAACGTTGATAGCTCATCACGAGTATAAGCTGCGAAAGTTTCTTGTTCGTCACCATCAATTTCGATGACAACAGATTGAAGCACACGACGCTCACCACGATTAATCGCAATAATTTGACCACAGGCGGGGCTTGTAAACAAAACCCCTGGGTTCTTTTTATCTTCAAAAAGAACCTGTCCTTTAACTACACGCTCACCTTCTTTAACCAGCATCGAAGGACGCATTCCGACATATTCCTCACCTAGCAAAGCTACGTGTTGAATTTTCGGGCCGTCTTCTATCACTTGGGCTGGCTCACCTGCGATAGGAAGGTTGAGGCCTTTTTTAATTTTAATCATAAGATCTGCACAAGTTTATCAGTTAAACCCTAAGCTAACGATTCAGCAATGAATGATAGCGACTCATTAAATAAAAAATAGCTCAAGCAATTGTCATCACTTAAGCAGGTATTCTCACATAATTGTTACTAAATTTTATCTTCTGCCAACTATAATTTTATCAGTTCCCACTCGCTATGTCCGGCTATAGAAGTGACATAGTTCAAGCAAATTGCATTAATATTTAAATTTTTCTGTTAACAATTCGTTATTATCGATGCTTTAGCTCATATTTATCGACTAATGTTTATTTTTTAAGCAACAAAGGTCCATCTAAAAACTATTAACAAACTATATTAATTTCCGATTTACTCATCTAGAATGCATAAAATATGTACTCTTTTTATTCAATAACATTTTCGTGATATGGCTTAAATATGAAATTAAGTAAATTTTTTAGTGCAATTTTCTTATTTACACTCATATATTCCCCTGCTATTCAGGCGAGTAACTATTCATTTCTACTTAACAATAACGTATCTGATAACCTAAACACATCTATTTTTATTCAAATATTTAAGCAAGAAGGTTTATTAGAACTCTATCAAAAAACGCCATCAGGAAAATATGAGTTATCGAAAACGTACCCAATTTGTAAATTTTCAGGCGGGCTAGGTCCCAAAAAAATTGAGGGTGACCTGAAAAGCCCGGAAGGATTTTATCAAATTACAGCAGAACAGCTCAATCCTAACAGTCGGTATTACCGATCTATCAATATTGGTTTTCCTAATGAGTTTGATAAAGCACAAGGCTATAACGGTAGCTATCTTATGATCCATGGCAGTTGCGTTTCTGTAGGATGTTATGCCATGACGGATAAATATATGGGAGAAATTTACCAAAGAGTAGAAACGGCCTTACTCAGTGGCCAACCTGTCATTAACGTCAGCATTTATCCATTTAGAATGACAAATGAAAATATGCTGCGCTACCGCAATTCCAGCCACTATAGCTTTTGGAAACAACTCCAACCTGCTTACGACTATTTCAACCGTACAGGAAGACCCGCCGAGGTGTCTGTCGCGTTCGGTAAATATGCAGTTATTGACCAAACTGAAACCCCAACAAAATTGTTAGGGTCTAAATCACAATATGCGCTCACCAAGATAGAATAAGACAAAGTTGCCAGGTTCAATTCGCTGCCAATTTTCGTTACCCGTTAGTGGTTGCGTAGCAATAACAGAAACGACATCAGTAGGTGTCGTGCATTGCTCAAAATCGATTTCAATATCTTGGTCAAGTAATTTAGCTTTACCAAATGGTGCCTTGCGCGTTAACCAATGTAAATTCGTTGAACTAAATGCCATCATATATTGCCCATCAGACAGCAACATATTAAACACACCTTTATGACGCAATTGGTCAGCTAAGGTCGCAATAAAGCGGAATACACTTTTCCAATTCGATGGCCTGCGTGGATACTTTTCACTGAGTTGATGAAGTATCCAGCAAAATGCCCATTCGCTATCGGTTTCACCTATCGGGCAATAGCGACCAGTTTTCAGTGTGCGATATCCCTTTAACTGCCCATTGTGCGCATACGTCCAATTGCGCCCCCATAGCTCTCGAGTAAAGGGGTGAGTGTTTACTAACGACACATCCCCTCGGTTTGCTTGGCGAATATGAGCAACAATACTTTCTGACTTAATCGGGTATTCCTGCACAAAGCGAGCGACTGGTGACACAAAACTCGGTTGGGGATCTTTAAATGTGCGACACCCGAGCCCCTCATAAAAGGTAATTCCCCAGCCATCTTTATGTGGGCCAGTTTGCCCACCTCGGGAAATTAACCCACTTAGGCTAAACGAAATATCGGTTGGAACGTTGGCACTCATGCCAAGTAACTCGCACATTTAAAAACTCCTGAAACAGTAATAACTGTTATTTCACCATCTCTTTTTCAATTAACTGAATTAAGATATGAATAACTTTAATATGAATTTCTTGGATACGGTCGGCATACCCAAAGTGTGGGACTCGAATTTCGATATCCGCGGTGCCGGCCATTTTCCCGCCATCTTTACCTGTTAGCGTGATGACTTTCATGCCTTTTTCACGTGCAGCCGCAATCGCTTTAATGATATTTCCTGAATTACCAGAGGTAGAAATTCCGAGTAAAACATCCCCTTTCATACCTACAGCTTCGATAAAACGTGAAAACACATATTCATAGCCGAAGTCATTACTCACGCAAGATATATGACTTACATCTGATATTGCGATCGCAGGATAGCCAGGGCGATTTTCGCGGTAACGTCCTGTTAATTCTTCAGCAAAATGCATTGCATCACAGTGAGATCCTCCATTACCACAAGATAATACTTTGCCACCCGCTTTAAAAGAGTCAGCGAGTAGAACTGCGGCCTGTTGGATAGCAGCGATATTGGCATCATCGTTAAGAAAATTCGATAACGTTTCGGCCGCTTCTGTCAGCTCACCACGGATTAAGTCTTGATACATGAGATTTCCTCTTAATTAAGAATACATTATAGAAAGTACGATTAATTCATATCCAAATTATCCTAAAAGAAAAATAGCGCTCCATGGCAAAACTCAAATAGATATCAGTAATTAATCTTTAATAGTCAGATTGTTGCACAGGGATAATTTTGTTTCTACTTTTGATTGTGCTGTCTTGATCCTATCGACAAAGTTCATCGGAACTCATAACCAATCACCTTACTTTTTATAGAGCCAATAAAACAAATTCCGACGATAACTTCCTTTATATGACGTTTTTGTGAGCTAAGTTGTAATTAAGATGTAAATATATTGCTAACTCTTTATTAATGGGTATAGATTAAAGCAACAAACAGGTCAGACCTCTTACAAGTGGATGGGAGCTTAATTATGATCCTTCTCAGCATTGTGTTATTTCTCGCCTTAATCGGCGTACTTTGTTATCACAGAACCGCTTTAATTTTTAGCACAGTATTGTTATTAGCCTACACCGCAGTGATGGGCGCCATGAACCTTTGGAGCTACTGGCTGTTACTACCAGTCGCCTTGGTATTATTTCCTTTTGTATTCAGCCCAGTCCGCCAATCTCTTTTCTCCGCTCGTGCGATGAAAATGTTCCAAAAAGTCATGCCACCGATGTCACGTACAGAAAAAGAAGCGATTGATGCGGGAACAACTTGGTGGGAGGGTGATCTTTTCCGTGGTGCTCCTGATTGGAACAAGCTACACAACTACCCGAAACCTCAATTAACGGCAGAAGAACAAGCGTTTATTGATGGGCCTGTTGAAACGGTTTGTGGCATGGTCAATGACTTCGAAGTGAGCCATGAACTTGCGGACTTAACACCTGAAGTATGGCAGTACCTACGTGATCACCGCTTCTTCGCTATGATCATCAAAAAAGAATATGGTGGCCTTGAGTTCTCTGCATATGCACAGTCACAGGTTCTACAGAAGCTCGCAGGCGTGTCTGGTATTCTTGCTATCACGGTAGGTGTGCCAAATTCATTAGGCCCGGGCGAATTACTGCAACATTATGGTACTGACGAACAAAAACAACGTTATTTACCTGGCTTAGCGACGGGTGAAGAAATTCCATGCTTTGCGCTAACCAGCCCTGAAGCAGGTTCCGATGCCGGTGCTATCCCAGACTCAGGTGTTGTTTGTATGGGTGAATGGCAAGGCGAGCAAGTATTAGGAATGCGTTTAACATGGAACAAACGCTATATTACCTTAGCGCCAATTGCCACCGTATTAGGCCTCGCATTCAAACTTTCAGACCCAGATAAGCTATTAGGCGGTGAGAAAAACCTTGGTATCACCTGTGCATTAATTCCAACCAACACCCCAGGAGTTGAAATTGGTCATCGCCACTTCCCACTAAATATTCCATTTATGAATGGCCCTACCCGCGGACAAGATATTTTTGTACCTATCGATTACATTATCGGTGGTCCAAAAATGGCAGGCCAAGGCTGGAGAATGTTGGTTGAGTGCCTTTCTGTGGGCCGTGGTATTACATTGCCATCTAACTCAACAGGTAGTTTGAAGAGTATTGCCATCGCAACGGGAGCTTACTCTTATATTCGTCGCCAATTCAAGTTACCCATTGGTAAAATGGAAGGAATTGAAGAGCCATTAGCACGCATTGCGGGTAATACTTATCTTATGGATGCGGCGGCAACTCTCATTACCTCTGGGATTATGTTAGGTGAAAAACCTGCTGTTCTATCTGCTATTGTTAAATACCATTGTACGCACCGAGGCCAGCGCGCCATTATTGATGCCATGGATATTACTGGCGGTAAAGGCATTTGCCTTGGGGATTCAAACTTTGTTGCTAGAGCCTATCAAGGCGCACCAATCGCCATTACGGTTGAAGGGGCAAATATCCTCACCCGCAGTATGATTATCTTTGGCCAAGGGGCTATCCGTTGCCATCCTTTTGTATTAGAAGAAATGGCCGCAGCACAGGATAATAACTTACATAAATTCGACAAAGCCGTATTTGGCCATATTGGTCATGTAATTAGTAATCAATTCCGTAGCTTCTGGCTTGGTTTGACCAATGGCCGTGGAAGTCATGCTCCGACCAAAGATGAAACACGTCGTTACTATCAAATGCTAAACCGCCAAAGTGCCAACTTAGCATTGCTATCCGATGTTGCCATGGGTGTGTTAGGTGGTAGCTTGAAGCGCCGCGAACGTATCTCAGCACGTTTAGGGGATATTTTAAGTAACTTATACCTCGCATCTGCAACTTTAAAACGCTATGAAGATGAAGGTCGCCAGAAAGCAGACTTACCGTTAGTGAAATGGGCGGTTGAAGATTGTTTATATCAATCAGAAAAAGCGATGGATGACCTCCTGAAAAACTTCCCTAACAAATTGGTTGCCGGGATCATGCGCATCACACTGTTCCCTACTGGCCGTGCGATGTCGACACCATCAGACCGACTAGACCATAAACTGGCTCAAATCCTGATGGAGCCATCAGAAACGCGCGACAGATTGGGCCGTGGGCAGTATTTAACACCTACGGAAAACAACCCTCATGGCTTAGTTAACCAAGCCTTGCTGGATATCATTGCCGCTGAACCTATTTTCGAACGTATTTGCCGCTTAAAAGAGCGTAAGCTCAGCTTTACTCGCTTAGATAAGCTTGCTGACCAATTACTTCCTGAAAATGTGATTACGCAAGAAGAAGCCGATATCTTGCGTAGAGCAGAAGCAAGTCGATTACGGACAATTAATGTCGATGAGTTTGAATTTGATGATCTGGGTGTACTTCCTACAAAAAAGTCGCCAAATGAGCCGTCAAATGAAGAAACCAGTAAGAAAAAGAAAGCGGCTTGATTGATTATTAAGTAATAAAAAACTCAAGGAGTTATTCGCCCCTTGAGTTTTTTATTAGTGTAAATTGTACATCAATTTTCTACGTACTCGGGGAGTTTTTTCGCTGTTTAGCCTCTAATATATAAGGTCGTAATTTAATTTTATTATCCCAGTCACCTAGCTTAAATTGGCAAATCTCCCCACCTTCATTTGCACAAATTGTTAGATACTCTTTTGCTTTGTCTATTTTTCCAAATTCATAAAAATAGATTTCAGAGGCGGCCTCTAACGCTAATAGACGGTAATAACCTTTAGTTTCTATCAACCTTTCCCAATATTTTATTGACTGATCCAAATCAATCTCCACACCAACTCCGTGATTATTAAAGTAAGCTAATCGGTATAAACCCAGCTGGAAATTAGGATCAATCATTACAGCTTTATTTAAATATTCTAAACCAATTAAACAATTTTCATCTGCAATTCGCTTTAAATTGACTAGACTTTTTTCAGAACAGGTCGAATCATCAAAATATAATAAAAATAAAAGATAATGGGTTTTGGCGTCACCTTTATCTACTTTATTTTTGAGTAGATAAAATTTCTCTGCTGTCTCAATTGGTGTCATGGCCTGAAAAAATTTTTTCTCTTCTTCATACTTCATATTATTAGTAGAAAAAGCAAGCATCCTATACGACGGAGGTTTCACGTCACTACTTTGTAAAAAATTTTCACTGTATGAATATGAATCATATCCACTGAGAATAAAAACTAGCACAACCAATAACCATTTCATATTAACCCATTAAATACGCGATCGTTATTTGATTTTAAAAATGGTAGTGTATTTTTCATTGTAGTCATTAATTCATTATTTAAGCTTATAGATGAAATACCGGCCTTACTCAAACCTAATAATTCTTCAGACTGCGTTTTACCATCACTGTTTTTATCCATTACCAATAATGCATCACTGGGAGAAACCCATCCGGTTTTTTTTAGCTCTCCATTAAATTTAAATAGCACACCAAAATCATATGGTAAAGTTTCCACTCCATTATTATTTAAATCATTATCAAACACAGGTCCTTGTCCCACAATTGTCAAAGATGATGCTTCTGAATACTTATTATGATCATCGAATGAAATATTATCCGTATTGGTCAAAAAACTATTACCAGCACTAAAACCTATAGATACGCTTTCAAATTGGTTACTTTCCGGATTTGTGCCTTTAAGACCAATAAACACATGACCAAAAGAAGAATCCCCTATATTTGTATTATCACCTACAACATCTATATATTGGCTATCTGGCGGAGAAACAAATATAGTAAAGCTAGGTCCTCCATAGCTAGAGAAACCATTATCATCTAATTCAAACAATCGACTATCACCTTCATTTACGCTTTGTAAATAATGTTCTGGTATATATTCTTTAACATCCATACATCCCCCCTTTTATCTCTATTAATTTCTCATATAGTTATCTATATCATTGAGATATTTTTTACATTTTTCGCTACCATTTTTAGCACCAATATCTGCATAATATCTAGATTTATCAATATTTTTTATATTTCCATCATCATCAAAAAGAGTAATTTCAACTAAGTAGTCACAGACTAATACAGAATCTCTCCCTCCTTTTTTTATTATTTTATCTAGAATTAGATTTGCTTTATTTTCATTTTTATTCAATACAACCCCTTTATGATAAAGTTTACTCATTTCAAATAACGCCATATTATTATCAGGATTTATATTAACTGATTCAATTAAGTAATTAACAGCTTTTTTGCAGATGAAATTAGGTATCGACGGTTTAAAATCAAAATACTTGCAATTAGAATCCTTAAGGAATAATTTAAATAATAATAAATTACTATTTGAATCTCCTGATGCAGCCTTTTCAACTAACAAAAAGAAATCTTTTTCATTTCTTGGTGGTGGGTACTCATCACTAATAGATGGTTCATATATTAAATACTTACTATCATAATTAAATGATAACATCCTATATGATGGCATAATGATATCTCTTTTAAAACCATTAGCTTTACACTCTAAAAAGGCTAAGCCAAGTATAAAAATCATCAATTTCATATTATTCTCATTTAAATAAAACCAATCATTAAAAGAAAACAAATTTATTTTTACATATAAAAAAGTATTGTAAACAACCTAAAAGAGTAATTTTAACCTTAATTAAAAACAAAAAAATCCAGCCATTTATTTAATAGCTGGACCCATTAATTTTTTGAGGAATTATTTAAATTACAACTCCAACGCCAATAATTCCTCTATCGTCTGGCGGCGGCGAATCAATTGTGGTTTGCCATTCACAAACATCACTTCGGGTAATAATGGGCGGCTATTGTAGTTTGATGACATGGATGCACCATAAGCGCCAGTGTCATGAAAAACCAGAAAATCGCCAACTTTTACCTCAGGTAAAGCGCGAGTTACCACTAAACCGCCCTCTAACTGGGTAAATACATCTCCTGATTCACACAGAGGGCCAGCGACAATAGTGTCTTTTAGTTGAGCCCCATCAACGTTACGTCCATCCGTGGGTAATACTGAAATATGGTGATAGCTGCCATACATTGCTGGGCGCATTAGATCATTAAAACCACTGTCTACAAGCACATAGTGGCGGCTACCCATATCTTTAACGGCTCGCACTTCAGCTAACAATACGCCTGATTCCGCAACCAAATATCGGCCAGGTTCTATTTCAAGTTCAATTTTGTGTCCTAAGTGTTGTTCGATACGTTGGCGAGCGTTATCCCATAAGCTGTAATAATGCTGCACATCGATTAATTCATCGCCTTCACGATACGGTGTTGATAGCCCGCCACCTGCTGAAATGGCATGAAGGTCAACCCCTGCGGTTGTGACTAACGCCACCATAGAATCACATACATCGGCAAGATGTTGATAGTCAACCCCAGAACCAATATGCATATGAATACCAATCAATGACAAATTGTAATGGCGAATTTTTTCTAACGCTAAAGATAAGTCTTCATGCCAAATACCGTGCTTACTATTTTCGCCGCCAGTATTAGTTTTTTGGCTATGACCGTGACCAAAACCAGGGTTGATACGCAGCCAAACAGGATGGCCAGCTTTTTGCTCGCCAATTTGTTCAAGCATATCAATCGAGCCAGCATTCACAGGGATATCTAACTCAGTGACTTTCGCTAATGTCGCCCTATCGAGCACATCCGCTGTAAAGACGATTTCTGAGTTTTCACGCCCGGGCTGGAACCCTGCCACCAGCGCACGTTCAATCTCCCCTAAGGAAACGGAATCGACTTTAACGCCTTGCTGCTTCATTAAGCGCAGGATATGAATATTCGAGCACGCTTTTTGTGCAAAGCGCACGGTATCAAAAACTTGTAATTGCTTGATACGCTCAATGATCACCGCGCTATCATAAACCCAAACAGGGCTACCATACTGCTCAGGTAATGCGCGTAAATACTCAGGGGTTAAATATTGGCTTGTTGTCGTTGCGAATGAAGTCATTGTCTTTCTCGTTTGCAAGTTTTTATTATATTAAAAGCTATTATTCAAAGAATAATACGGGAAAAAAAATATCTATTTTGCTAAAGTCTATTCATATTTGATATAGACTTTATTTAAGGACTTTTTATGCAAGCCATTTCATGGCGGCACATCGAAATATTCCGTGCAGTAATGACGACCCCTAACCTAACGGAAGCCGCTGCGCTGCTAAACACCTCACAGCCGACTATCAGCCGTGAACTTGCTCGCTTAGAATACCTTTTACAGTTTAAGTTATTCGATAGGGTCAAAGGACGTTTACAGCCAACAGCACAAGGGTTACGCTTTCTTGAAGAGGTTGAACGCTCTTATTATGGCTTGGAACGCATTAAAAATTCAGCAGAAACCATCCGCCGCTTCGAACATGCACAAATATCGATAACCTGTCTACCGGCTTTCGCCCAATCTTTATTACCCCAAGTTTGCCAGTCATTTATGGAAAACTACCCTGATGTCAGTATCACGGTGATCCCACAAGAGTCCCCTGTACTAGAAGAGTGGTTGTCAGCCCAACGTTACGATTTCGGCTTAACAGAGCATCTACAAATGCCACCAGGAACTGAACAACAAACACTGGGAAGTTTAAATGAAGTGTGTGTCTTACCGGCGAGCCACCCTTTAACCCAAAAAGACGTGTTAACCCCCAGCGATTTTCAAGGCCAACGTTTTATTAGCCTGTCATTAACTGACAGCTATCGTCAGTTAATTGACTCAACCTTTGCGGAACATCACGTCGAACGCAAAATGGTCATGGAAACGCATTCGGCATCATCCATTTGCGCCATGGCACTAAAAGGGATTGGAGTTTCTATTGTTAACCCGTTAACTGCATTAGATTTTCACCAACAATCCGCTGGGAAGTTAGCGCTGCGCCCACTCAGTTTTTCGATTCCTTTTACTGTTAGCTTGATAAGGCCTATTCACCGCCCCTCATCACAATTGACCAATATTTTTACTCAACATTTAGAGGATAACTTTAATCAAATAAAAACCCAGCTAACTTCCGCGCTGTTGCATCAATAACTGCCAGTGAGGTGAAGTTTCAAACCAATTGGCCAGATAATCAATCACCACCCTCAGGGCGGTTGGCATTTTTTGCCGACTAGTATACACAGCGTAAATACCTAGCGGCATTGGCGTATATTCAGGTAATAACTGAACTAACTTCCCTGAAGCCAAATGATTAGCAACTGAATAATAAGGTTGCATAGAGACACCTGCGCCTTGCAATGTTGCTTCAGCGAGAAATACGGATTCGTTAGCACTTAAGCGCCCATCAACTAATACACTATACTGCACGCCTGCTTTTTCAAATACCCATAAGCTACGACCAAAAAAATTGTAGGTTAAGCAATCAAGCAAAACTAAATCCTCTGGCTTTTCAGGCTGTTTTTTTCCTTTTAAAAAGTCAGGTGAAGCACAAATGACAGAATGGCAAGTTGACAAGGGTTTTGCGATTAAACTCGGTTCCAATTGATTTGTGATACGGATAGCCAAATCAATTCGTTCTTCTATCAAATTAACCGATTTATTCGATATTTGCATATCAATAGCCATATTCGGGTAGAGCTTCATAAACTCAGAAATAGCCACAGAGAGCGCACTTTGGGCGATTGATTGTGAACAACTAATACGCACTAAACCAGATAATGCTTTTGCATCAAGCTCTTGCTGCACAGGCACCATTTGGGAAATCGCATTAAGTTGCAAAGATTGTTGATATACCCCTTCCCCTGCTGAAGTTAGACTTAATTTCCGTGTGGTGCGATTTAATAAACGTACTCCCGCCCATTGTTCCATTTCCGACAAATAGCGTGTCACCATCGCTCTAGACATATCCAGTTTTTCTGCGGCTCCACTTAGGCTGCCCTGTTCAACAATAGTAATAAATACTTCTGCCGCTTTTAATCTATCCATACCATTCTCATTTGACCGAGTTATGCAACAAACAACACCTAATTATGGGGTTTTTCATCTCATCATTGCAATTTAGTATACACGACATGCAAAACAAACTTTTCTGTATAACTTCATTTTAGGATACAACATGAAATTGACCTTATTAGCGGCAACCGCGCTATTTGCCACAACGATAAATCTGGCCCAAGCTGAAACACTCACACTAGATGTTTATAACCCTGGAGATAACAGCGTATTTCCAGTTTCCTCTGAAATAATTAGCGGTTCAAGTGAAGTGGTGTTGATTGATGCACAGTTTCAAAAAAATGATGCACAACAATTGGTTGATAAGATTAAAAAACTCAATAAAAAATTAACTACGATTTACATTAGCCATTCTGACCCAGACTACTATTTTGGGCTAGATACCCTAACAAACGCCTTCCCAGAGGCTAAAGTGATCGCAACAGCAAACACAGTTGAAGCCATTAAAGCCACTAAAGATGGCAAGCTGGCTTACTGGGGCGGTGTATTAAAAGATGAAGCCCCTGCCCATGTTATCGTCCCTGAAGTTATTAAAGGAGACTACTTCACCGTTGATGGCGAAAAACTTGAAATTAAAGGCCTTGATGGCGTGTCACCAGATAGAACTTATCTCTGGGTTCCATCATTAAAAGCCGTTGTGGGTGGCGTTATTGTTTCTGACAATATTCATGTATGGGTAGCGGATACCCAAACAGAAGAGTCACGCAAAAATTGGCTACAAACATTAAAAGACATCAAAGCTCTGAACCCAGCAACCGTTGTTCCCGGCCACTTTACGGGGGCGTCTAAATTAGATGTAACGACGGTTTCTTTCACTCAAAAATATTTACAGGACTTTGAAAGTGCATATAAAACAAGTAGAAACTCAGATGAACTCATCCAAAAAGTTACAGCGAAGTATCCACAATTAGATGACAAATCAAGTTTAGAGCTTAGTGCGAAAGTCATTAAAGGCGAAATGAAATGGCCTCAATAACCAAGTAATATTCACTATTCCAGCCATTCAGTGAGTATATCCCGCATCTACTCACTGAATGACTTACCCAAAACAATTTGGCTGATTTAACTGGATGATCGTGGTATTAATCTTTTGATGATAATGATACAACTTAATTCAAATTACTTAAAAATAGCAAACCAAGAGAACGATTATGAGCAACATCACCCTACACTATATTTATGACCCTTATTGCGGCTGGTGTTACGCTGCCGCACCTTTAGTCGAAATTGCCAACCAACACCCAAATATTAATATTGAAATGCACGGTGGTGGCATGTTAGCAGGTAATGCACGCTTACACTTAGATGATGAGTTTCGCCAATATATCCTGCAATCCGATAAACGAATTGCATCAATGACTGTGCAAGAGTTTGGCGATGGCTACATAAAAATGCTACACGAACCTAATTTGGTTATGGACTCAACACCACCACAAACCGCGATATTAGCAGCAGCCAAGCAAGGCAAAGGCTTTGATATGCTTAAAGCCATCCAAAAAGCGCACTATGTTTCAGGACGCCACATTAAAGATGCTGACGTACTTCTCGACCTCGCAAAAGAGATTGGCCTTGATGTCACCCAGTATGTGTCCGACTACAGCGAATGTGAACAGCATGAAACTCCAGCCCACATCGGAAGCAGTAAGGCGCTGTTAGCACAGTCAGGGGCTTCCGGTTTCCCAACGCTGTTGATACAACAGCAAGATAAATGGTTACGCGTTCCATTACAAAATTACCTTGGTGAACCGAGTAAGTGGCAGCAGTTTTTAGATTCTTTAGTCACTGCAGCATCTTAATAAATTCCCTTTCCTGTATGCACGTATGGTTGTTTTTTTATTCAGTATTCCCTTATTGATAAATACAACCATACGCTAGCACTAATAATTAACGCAGGCCCAAATGGGATTGTCTTCGTTTCTTTAGCTATTTGTACCAAAGATGCTCCCTCAAAATCAGCTAGGTTTGTCTGTTGCTTCTTTGTGTATATTTTAGGCAATAACCCATAGGTTACCCAGTATTGTAATAGCCCCACCCCTGCGGCAACCCCCAGAAAGTAAGGTAATTGCCAAACCCCAAGCCAGGCCGAACAAGCTGCAACGAGTTTAAAATCCCCTCTTCCCATTTGTGGTTGATGCGTTTTTTTCTCAACCAATGTCACCACCATTAGCATCACTAAGTAACCGAGTAACACCGCATAAATAGCGGAAACGACATTCCCATTCGGCAAATGGATTTGATATAACAGCCCCAACCATAATAATGGGTATGTCAGGATATCAGGAAGATAACCTATTTTATTATCAATGATAAATAATGGAATTATTAAATTAATATATAAAATTAAAAATAAAATCATTCTAAAATCATTAGATGCCAAATATATTATAGAAATTAACGCACTATATATTAGAAACAAAATAGTGTTTTTCATAATGATTGCCGATTTATCAAAACAAACAACCGGCAAATAGATGAGCAGTTTTTTAGTTAAGAAAATCGATATTAACAACATAAAAAAACAAAAGAAAATATAAACAAAATCAATGAAATAGATACCAGATTCATTTTGACACGATGGGGTGAGTTGCTCTGATGGTGCAATAATAGATATAACCGATGATATTAAAACACAGATTAGTTCCTTCATATTAACTCCTTATTCCTTTATGGAGATAAAAATAAATATACTGTGAATTTCATCTAGTCCAAACACTTTAATTCCGTAGATTAAAGTCGGTTTATTCGAATATTATTATCACTTAGTTCACTTTCATTACTGTTTAATGATGTCCCTTATGGCACAGACATACTATAAAAGGCCAGTATTTCGTTATAAACTAGGTAGCAGTGCTTGAGTTTAACAATTCAACCCCCATATTCATCAAAGCTATATTATTTATTAACCCAGTCTGTACTAAGGAAAAACTATGCGCGTTCCACGCATTTATCACCCTGAGCCTCTTCAAATAAAGACAACGATTTCTCTTGGTGATGATGCTGCAAACCATGTAGGTCGGGTACTACGCATGACAGCGGGCCAAAAACTCGAACTTTTTGATGGCAGCAATCAGATCTTTAGCGCTGAAATTACTGAAGCTACTAAAAAAAATGTATTCGTGCATATTGAAAATAGCCAAATTGACGATAGAGAATCCCCACTCGATTTACACCTTGGGCAGGTCATGTCTCGTGGGGAAAAAATGGAATTTACCATCCAAAAATCTGTTGAACTCGGGGTTAATACAATAACACCTTTATTATCAGAACGTTGTGGTGTTCGCTTAGACGGTGAACGGCTCGAAAAAAAATTACTGCAGTGGCAAAAAATTGCAATTGCAGCCTGTGAACAATGCGGCCGCAACCGAATTCCAGAAATTCGCCCAGTGCAACCCCTTGAAGCCTGGTGCGCGGAAAATGACGGCGCGTTTAAAGTCAATTTGCACCCAAGGGCAACAGAAAGTATTAATACGTTACCCACTGAACTGAAGAAAGTACGATTGTTGATTGGCCCTGAAGGTGGCTTGTCAGCAGACGAAATTGCCATGACAGCAAATTATCAATTTACCGATATACTGTTAGGGCCTCGAGTATTACGAACAGAAACGACTGCGCTAACCGCTATCACAGCACTGCAAGTGCGCTTAGGTGATCTGGGGTAAGGAGAAAAAATGATCAAGCTCGGTATAGTGATGGATCCTATTTCATCCATCAAAATCAAGAAAGACACCAGTTTTGCAATGATGTTGGAAGCTCAGCGTCGTGGTTATGAAATCCATTATATGGAAATGAATGACCTGTATTTACACCAAGGTGAAGCTCGCGCACAAACCAAAATCGTGACGGTCGAAGAAAACCCAGAAAAATGGTATGAGTTTCAAGGAGAGCAAGATATTGCGCTAAGTTCTCTTGATGCCATTTTAATGCGTAAAGACCCGCCTTTTGATACTGAGTTTATCTATGCGACTTATATTCTAGAAAGAGCGGAGCAAGCTGGCACCTTAATTGTGAATAAACCACAAAGCCTACGTGACTGCAATGAGAAACTCTTCACTGCTTGGTTTGCTGAGCTAACACCGGACACATTAGTCACTCGCAACCCACAAAAGTTGAGAGAATTCCACCAAAAACATGGCGATGTCATTTTTAAACCACTAGATGGCATGGGTGGCGCTTCGATTTTCCGCCTCAAGCAAGATGACCCAAATGTGGGTGTGATTATTGAAACGCTAACAGAACATAGCTCTCGCTACTGCATGGCACAAAACTTTCTGCCGGCAATTAAAGATGGTGATAAGCGTGTCTTAGTTGTTGATGGTGAACCTGTTCCTTATTGCTTAGCGCGAATTCCAGCTCAAGGCGAAACCCGAGGTAACCTTGCTGCAGGTGGGCGCGGGGAAGCGCGTCCTTTAAGTGAAAGTGATTGGGCCATTGCACGAGCCGTTGCACCAACATTAAAAGAAAAAGGCTTAATCTTTGTTGGCCTCGATATCATTGGTGACCGTTTAACCGAAATTAACGTGACTAGCCCAACATGTGCACGGGAAATTGAAGCTGCATTTGATATCTCCATTACCGGTATGTTAATGGATGCCATTGAACGCCGTCTCAATAAATAATTTATAGCGGTGGTTTATCTTTACTGATGATTTTTACTGTTTTTAGACGGTAAACGTCATCAGTTTGCTCTACCACCTATAATCTAACCTTTTATTGTATTCTATTAATTATGATTAAATTTGCTGGAGTCTAAGTTTGAATCTGCAAAACCATTTTCTTATCGCCATGCCATCCTTAACAGACCCTTATTTTGAACAATCGGTCGTTTATGTGTGTGAGCACAACGAAAAAGGGGCGATGGGGATTGTGATTAACAAACCTATTGATGACTTTTCCGTCGATACGATGCTCAAAAAACTCGAAATCACAATTTCAGATAAAGTTGATGATCGTAATTTAAAAAAGCCAGTCATCGCAGGTGGCCCAGTTGCAGAAGAGCATGGGTTTATCTTACACACACCAATTAAGGGCTTTTTATCTAGCCTGCATTTAAATGATGAAGTGATGGTGACAACGTCAAAAGACATTTTAGAAACGTTAGGAAGTGAGCACTCACCTGCAAACTCATTAGTTGCGCTAGGTTATGCAAGCTGGGAACCTGGCCAACTTGAACGGGAAATTATGGAAAATAGCTGGCTAACTGTCGAAGCTTCTCCTCAGCTTATTTTTAACACCCCCATTCATGAGCGCTGGAGCGCTGCGGCTAAATTAATTGGTGTTGATATTTATACCATTTCAATGCAAGCGGGGCATGCTTAATGTCTGGAAGAACTTTGTTAGCCTTTGATTTTGGAACCAAAAGCATCGGTGTAGCGGTTGGACAAGAAATTACAGGTACTGCACGACCATTAACCTCACTAAAAGCGAGTGACGGCCGCCCTGATTGGCAACAAATCGAAAAGTTACTTAAAGAATGGCAACCTCAGTTGGTTATTGTTGGACTTCCCCTTAATATGGATGGTACCGAGCAACTCGTTACAAGCCAAGCCCGTAATTTTGCAAATCGCATTCATGGCCGTTTTGGTGTTAAAGTCGAATTACATGATGAACGTCTTTCCACTGTTGAAGCAAAAGCAGGTCTTTTTGAACAAGGTGGTTATCGCGCACTCAGTAAGGGCAAAGTGGATTCAGCCTCTGCCGTAGTGATCCTTGAAAGCTGGTTTGAGCAACATCTTTAAATTTACACGAATATGAGGTTATTTTTCGCCTTAATCTCATGCAAAGGTGCCGCTCTGATGTAATTTGCTTTACACTATGGTCAACAGTCGCTGTTCATGTATGACATGAATAAAATAGTATTGAATAAACTATATTGAATAAAACAATGACCATTCAAAATAATATCTCTGATGTCACCGCGCGTATTGAGCATGCTGCCGCAGAGTGTCAGCGCTCACCACAAGACATTACGCTACTCGCGGTAAGTAAAACAAAACCTTGTGAAGCTATTTTAGAAGCCATTGAGGCAGGTCAGCGCCAATTTGGTGAAAATTATGTTCAAGAAGGTGTTGAAAAAATTCAATATTTTTCGAACAGAAATGACCTTATTTGGCATTTTATTGGCCCGTTACAGTCAAATAAAAGCCGCCTTGTCGCTGAACATTTTGACTGGTTCCATACCTTAGACAGAGCGAAAATTGCCCAGCGCTTAAATGACCAACGTCCTAGTGAAAAAGCCCCTCTCAATGTGCTAATCCAAATTAATATCAGCGATGAAAACAGTAAATCGGGTATAACACTAGCAGAAGTCGCAGAACTTGCTGCACAGGTCGCTACTATGCCAAACCTAGTGTTACGCGGGCTAATGACAATCCCTGCACCTGAAACGGATTATGAGCGCCAATGTGCGGTGTTTCATCAAATGAATGAGGCATTTAAGCAATTACAAATTACTTATCCCACAGTTGACACGCTTTCAATGGGGATGACTGACGACATGCGCGCAGCAATCCATTGCGGTTCAACACTTGTTCGCATAGGAACCGCTATTTTTGGCGCGCGCCAATATCACCCATAAATAGGAGAACAGAATGCAACATCGTAAAATTGCCTTCATCGGCGCCGGAAATATGGCGCATGCCATCATTGCTGGGCTGGTTAATCATGGCTACCCAGCATCGATGATCACGGTGTGTTCTCCTACGCCTGTACGTCGAGAAAAACTGGCTGAACAATATGGCATTATCAGCAGTGATGATAACTTAGCCGCTGTTAAAGCTGCAGATGTGATTGTCCTTGCTGTTAAGCCGCAAATGATGAAAGAAGTATGTGAACCACTACAAAATGCGGCTGATTTTGAGCAAAAATTAATCCTCACCATTGCGGCTGGGATCCCAGCTGAACGTTATAACGACTATTTCGCTCATTCGCTGAATGTAGTACGCATCATGCCAAACACACCATCATTGGTAGGGAAAGGCGTTAGTGGGCTATTTGCTCAAGGGAAAGTTTCAGAGCAAGACAAACAATTTGCACAAGAACTGATGCAGAGTGTCGGCTCAACGATTTGGTGCCAACAAGAGCAAGAAATCAATAACATTATTGCTATTACTGGTAGCTCTCCGGCTTATTTCTTTCTATTTATGGAATCGATGCAACAAAAAGCGGAACAACTCGGTTATGATAAACAGCAAGCTAGAGACCTTGTTCTTCATGCGATTGAAGGAGCTGTAGAGCTTGCTAAGTCGCAAAACGATACGGCTTTTTCGACTCTACGTGAACAAGTCACCTCTAAAGGCGGTACCACCGCGATGGCTTTAGAGCAATTTTATAATGGAAATCTTCCGCAGATTGTTGCCGATGCAATGCAAAGCGCAATAAATAGAGCTGAAGAAATGGAAAAACTTTTTTAAATTAATCGCGGAACTCACCATGCAGACCTTAGTATTCGTCGTTACGACCCTGATCCAACTGTACATTTTTGTATTACTACTGCGCGTATGGATGCAGTGGGTACGTGCAGATTTCTATAACCCTTTTTCTAAATTTGTCGTTAAAGCAACACAACCTATTGTCGCACCATTGCGCCGAGTCATTCCTTCTTTTGGTGCGATAGATACCGCATCTGTCGTTGTTGCGTTTATTTTAGCGATTGCAGCCATTATCTTTGGTATGTGGGCGACTAACTTACTCCCAATTTTAGGTGTAAGCATTCTGCCTATGGGGCTGATTTTATTATTAACCTATACTGGTAAATTGATTTTTTGGATGATTTTAATCCGTGCGATTTTAAGCTGGGTTAGCCAAGGCCGTAACCCTGTAGATTATTTATTGTACCAATTAACAGAACCTTTAATGGCACCAATTCGCCGAATCATCCCTGCGATGGGCGGGTTAGATTTCTCCGCAATGATTGTCATGTTTATTTTAATCGCTCTGAATTATTTGCGTGTTGATATTTCACTGATGATTGACCCATCATTAACTGCAATGATGTATTCCATTGGTATTATGTAAAAACGAGTTTTAAATAATGCAAAAAGTTGTTTTAGCCACCGGTAACCCGGGAAAAGTGAATGAGTTAGCTGACCTACTACGTGATTTTGGGATGGATATCGTCGCTCAAACCTCATTAGGTGTTGAGTCCGCAGAAGAAACGGGCTTAACCTTTATTGAGAATGCGATCCTAAAAGCGCGCCATGCAGCAGCGCAAACCGGGTTACCCGCAATTGCTGATGATTCAGGAATTTCCGTTGATGCCCTCGGTGGCGCGCCGGGAATTTACTCTGCCCGCTACGCAGGTGAAGAAGCAACAGACGAGCAAAACCTAGTTAAGCTATTAGAAGCAATGAAAAATGTGCCTGATGACCAACGTCAGGCTCAATTCAACTGTGTATTAGTCTATTTACGCCATGCAGAAGACCCAACGCCGTTGGTTTTTCATGGTCGCTGGCACGGTGTCATAACTCATGAACGCAAAGGCCAAGGTGGCTTCGGTTATGACCCAATATTTTATGTTCCTGAATTAGGTTGCACCTCAGCAGAGTTAACTAAAGCAGAAAAACAAGCCGTTTCACATCGTGGAAGAGCACTCACAATGATGTTGGATGTGCTAAAGAATGCTTAAATTACCTCCGCTGAGCCTGTATATCCATATCCCTTGGTGTGTGCAAAAGTGCCCTTATTGTGACTTCAACTCACACACACTTAAAGGAGAAATCCCTCAGCAAGAATATGTGGCGCACTTATTGGCCGATTTAGACATTGATGCAAAATTAGTTGCTGGGCGTTCGGTAAAAACCATTTTTATTGGGGGTGGAACGCCCAGTTTATTAACTGCAGAGTCAATGCAGGCCTTAATGGATGGCGTACGTCAGCGAGTTGTTCTAGACCCTCATGCGGAAGTCACCATGGAAGCCAACCCCGGTACTGTTGAGGCTGACCGTTTTGCTGGTTACCAAGCAGCGGGGATCAACCGTATTTCTATTGGCGTACAAAGCTTCGGTAATGACAAGTTAATCACTTTAGGCCGTATTCATGGCGCTGATGAAGCGAAGCGCGCCGCTCAGTTAGCCACCAATCTTAATTTAAGAAGCTTTAACCTCGATTTAATGCACGGGTTACCTGCGCAAACTCAAGTTGAAGGTTTATCTGACCTGCGCCAAGCCATTGAACTTGCACCTCCACACCTGTCTTGGTACCAATTAACCATTGAACCAAACACCCAATTTGGCTCACGTCCTCCAGTATTACCCGATGACGATACGCTGTGGGATATTTATACCGAAGGCCATAAATTATTGAGTGCGGCAGGTTATCAGCAATATGAAACATCTGCCTATGCTAAACCCGGTTACCAATGCCAACACAACCTCAACTACTGGCGCTTTGGTGACTACTTAGGTATTGGTTGTGGCGCTCATGGAAAAATTTCTTTTGAAGATGGGCAAATTTTACGAACCGTAAAAACAAAGCATCCTCGAGGTTATATGGAAGGCCGATACATGCATCAATCTTATGATGTTGACGCCTCTGATAGGCCATTTGAATATTTCATGAACCGTTTTCGTTTACTTGAAGCCATGCCTCGAACTGAGTTTACCCAATATACCGGGTTACCCGAGTCAACAGTTAGAGCGGCTATTGATGAAGCCTTAGCTAAAGGTTATATCACAGAAACAGCGGATGAATGGCAGATCACAGAGCATGGAAAATTGTTTCTCAATTCTCTATTAGAGTTATTTTTAGGTGAAGAATAGCGGTTATTCCATTCATTTATAAATCATTTCGCTTGTAAATTAGATGAAAGCCCACTTCAAATTAAAGTGGGCTTTTTGTTTAGAGGTAAAAACGAAATAGACAAGAATAACAATTGAGGTAATACATATTGCCACTATCAATAAGACAGTGGCAGATATCTGTTATAGAGCATTCACCACCGCATTAACTTGCTCTGTTAAGCTAACTAAACCACCACCTGACAAATACCATAAGTCAGATTGCAGGTAAGTAATTTTGCCATCTTTATACGCTTTGGTTTCTTGAATGTTGCTATCTTCAAATACTGTTTTATCCAATTTACCTGCACCAATCGCTTCGCTACGGTCAACAATCAGGATCACATCTGGATTAGCTTGAGCAATAGTTTTGGTATCCACTACACGACGTTTTGCTTTATCTGCACTTTCATCAACCGGTAGGTCAGCGCGTTGCGCTTTCACAACGCTATAAACAACGGCTTGGCTATTTGGAATTAATTTGCCGTCATTATGCATCAATACTAAAACTTTTTTATTGGAATCAGCCGCTTTCTTCTGGGCGTCTGCGATGACTTTATCTAATTGGACTAACTGCTCATCAACCGCTTTTTGGTTACCATAAAGTTCGCCAATCACACCAATATTGGCTTTCACAGAATCAATATAGTGTTTGCTATCAGAACCTAAATTAATAGTGGGTGCAATTTTTGATAACTCATCATAAGACTTACCTTGACGACCCGTGATCACAATCAGGTCAGGTTTTAATTGCGCGATTTTGGCTAAATCAGGTTGTTTCATTCCACCTGCATTTTCCATTGATGCAGGAATGCTGCCTTTTATATAAGCGGGAGCATTGCCTGTTGGGAGTGCAACAACTTTGTCGCCTAAGCCGAGTTTTTGCATTGAGTCATAAACACCAAAATCAAACAGAACCACTTTTTGTGGTTTTTTCACGACTTCAGTTTCACCTGATAGATGTTTGATCGTTACTTTCTCCGCACCTTGCGCTATCACCGCATTTGGCGTGAAAGTGGTAGATTCAGCGCTTAGAGCGATAGGCGCAGAGAATGACAACACAGAAACAAGTAGAGCAGGTATGAATTTTTTCATTTAAATGATCCCAATTTAGTCATTAAGCCAAACCCGCATTGTAAAGTGAGTGGCTTAGATGTCAATCAAATAAGAATCAATTTCATTTTCATTCCCATTAATGGAATTAATATCACACAAATTGATGATGACAATAATATCGCTAAATAAAAAAACAGTAATGTACAAAAAATACATTACTGTTCATAAGGTTATTGGTGATTTTAGCGCTATCAGCTACTTTTGATTGAATTAAGTAACGAAGCGCGCTGTTGTTCTATTGAAGTCACTTTAGAACAAACTTGTTGGCCAAATTGCTGGAAACTTTTCTCTTGTTTTTTCCATTCTGATTCGAGTTCTTGCTGTAACCCACCTAAGTTCCCTAACATGCCTTGTAGCGCTTTACTGGCGTCACCACCTGATAACAATTGCTTGCGCCCCATTTCGTTGATGCTGTCTTGTAAAATACCACCTAGGCTTTCATTAACTAGCTCGCGCCCTTTCGTTTCAACAGTTTTCATGGCTTCATGGTGAAACACATAACCACTAGGGCGAGTCTCAATAATTTGATTGATTTGCCCATTAAGCTCTTTTTCTAATTTTGTTAACCGGTTACGGATATTGCTATCGCTACCGACCACTTTAACGACAACTTTGTCTATCGTTTCCCTAGAGGCTGATAATTTTTTTTCTGATTCTTGTTTTATCCAAGGTAAGTCCTGACGAATAGCGGCTTGGTAACGAATAGCTTGCTGCTTTTGGGCATCTGTTGCAGCAATATTTTTACCGTTAAGCGTGATATCACCATTTGGCGTAATTTTTAAATCGCCACTCGCACCAATGACTTGCACACTTTCAGGTGTCATAAAGATGTCATCCTTTGGTGTTACAGAACAGCTATAGTCTGCAGCCTGGCTCGTTGCACAAGCAAGGAGTGAAAATGCAATTAATGTACGGCGTAACATAAAATCTCCTAGTAGAGCATGAATTAAAAAACAGAACGCCCAATTCGTTTCGATAGCAATTCTAAAGCCGCACAGCCGACTAAAGAGTTCCCCGCTGAGTCTAGCTCAGGTGACCAAACCGCAACAGTAAATTGGTTTGGTACTACGCAGACAATGCCCCCGCCAACGCCTGACTTTCCGGGCATTCCTATCCGAAATGCAAACTCACCAGAGCCGTCATACATACCACAAGTCATCATTAATGCATTAATTTGCCTTGATTGTAGCGGTGTGATGATAGGATCAATGGAACAAGATGACATTCCTTGCGATGTTAAATAGGAAAAACATCTCGCTAATTCAACACAGTTCATACTTAGAGAACAATAATGAAAATAAGTTTCGAGAACTGTTAAAACATCATTTTCAAAATTCCCAAAAGATTTCATAAGATAAGCAATAGCGGCATTACGACTGGCATGTTCCAGTTCTGAGCGAGCAACAACCGTGTCATAGCTGATATCAGGTTCGCAAGATAGCTTTCGGACAAACTCCAACATACGCTGTTTCGGTGCGCTTAGGCGTGATTGCAGCATATCCGCAATAACAATTGCCCCCGCATTAATAAACGGGTTTCGTGGGATCCCCTTTTCCATTTCAATTTGAATTAACGAGTTAAAGGGTAGTCCTGAGGGTTCTTTACCTACGCGGCTCCAAATTTCCTCTTCCTCATAACGTGTCATTGCAAGCGTGAGGCTTAATACTTTTGAAATAGATTGAATTGAAAAACGTTGATATGCGTCCCCTGCGGTGAAAATATCACCATCAATCGTGGATACCGCAATGCCTAAATGGTGGGAAGGTACGCAACCTAAAGCAGGAATATAATTTGCAACACAACCTTGCCCAATCAGTGGGCGAACTTGGTCTAGGATATCGTTGAGTAGCTGGTTAGAAAACATGGCGCTCAAAACGTTGACTCCAGATAGTATTTGCAACAGAAAATAAAGGCACCCAATTTTTGGATGCCTCTTCAATCGACTGAAAAATCAGTTTATTTATTGAGATTTACTCAATAAAATTATTATTCCCACCAAACATCAAAAAGCTCAGAAACGACGACGTCATTCATCCCTTTTGATTTTAGCCAATTTTCAACAATTTGGCGGTGCTCTTCGGTACATTTACCAATTTTTTGCAGGCAAACGATCCCTTCCCAGCTCATATAGCCACTAGCTTCAAACGCTAAACCATTCGGTTCAATCGCTTCTGCAATCAGTTGGTCAACGGTGCTGTCAACTTCCTCAATCGGCGTACCTTCTTTAAAGCTCCACTTAACGGTAAAGCCTAACTCTTGGAACTCATCCAAGCGTAATTTTTTACGTAAACGACGACTACGTGGTTGTTTAGCCATTATTTGATCCTCTCAAACATTAAATCCCATACACCGTGCCCTAACCGCTGGCCGCGCTTTTCAAATTTTGTTTCTGGTCTTGTTTCTGGACGAGGAACGTAATCACCTGATGGTGATAAGTTTTTATACCCTTCGACACTCGTCATCACTTCAAGCATGTGCTCTGCATAAGGCTCCCAATCCGTTGCCATATGGAAAACACCACCGATAGCTAGTTTGCTGCGAATTTTTTCTGCAAATGGAACTTGCACAATACGACGCTTATTGTGTTTCGCTTTATGCCATGGATCAGGGAAAAATAACTGAACCATTTCAAGGCTACCATTTGGGATCATGCAGTCTAAAACTTCTATTGCATCATGGCACATCACCCGTAAATTAGTGACGTTTTCTTCTTTTGCCGATGCTAAACATGCGCCAACACCGGGTGCATGAACTTCAATACCTAAAAAGTTTTTATCTGCATTTTGAGATGCCGTGGTCACCAATGAGGCGCCCATCCCAAAACCAATTTCCAAAGTCACTGGATTTGAGTTATTGAATACTTTGGCAAAATCAAAAGGCTCATTGATAAAATCAATGCCTTTTTCTGCCCATTCTTTTTCTAATGCGTCTTCCTGACGTTTTGTCAGACGCCCTTGACGGCGGACAAAACTACGGACTCGGCGCATAACCCGCCCATCTTCATTATATTCGGGGGAGATAACATTATTGATCATAATAAAGGTTCTAAAATGAGTGCCCAATTAAGTTAATGTGCCAACAATCAAGTTTATAAAGTGATTTGTTACCAAATCTATCAATTTACAGCCCTAAATGCCTAAGTAATAGTGATTAATCTTACCCTTGAGGCATGGCGGATATCGGAGTTTAGCAAAACTTCCACAAGGATGCAGTTGATAATTCGCTAACTTTACACTAAACAACACAATAGCGGTTTACAGCCCCCTTCGTCTATGTTGCAATTCCTATCATGACTGGAAATATCAATAAAAAATAAAATTATTAATGGAAGCTCAACAATTTTCATCTGCAGTACTCAACTGGTATCACAAATACGGTCGTAAAACGTTGCCATGGCAACAGGAAAAATCGTCCTACCATGTGTGGTTATCTGAAGTTATGCTGCAACAAACCCAAGTGAGTACGGTAATCCCCTATTTTGAGAAATTTATTTCTCGCTTTGAGAACGTCACCGCCCTTGCCAACGCACCTCTTGATGAAGTTTTACACTTATGGACAGGGCTCGGCTATTACGCTCGGGCTCGAAATCTCCATAAAGCCGCTCAAGTGATCGCGACTCAATATGGTGGCTCATTTCCCACTACATTTGATGAAGTTTTCGCGCTGCCCGGTGTTGGCCGCTCCACTGCTGGGGCAATTTTATCATTATCGCAAAAACAGCATTATCCTATTTTAGATGGTAATGTTAAACGCGTATTAGCTCGCGCTTATGCGGTTGATGGCTGGCCGGGTAAAAAAGAAGTCGAAAACCGTTTGTGGGAAATCAGCACTGATGTCACCCCCAAAGAGGGAGTCGAGTTTTTTAATCAAGCGATGATGGATTTAGGCGCGATGGTCTGTACCCGAAGTAAGCCAAAATGCGAGCTGTGCCCACTTAATTTTGGCTGCATGGCCTATGCCAATCATTCATGGCAAAACTACCCGGGCAAAAAACCTAAGCAAAAAATCCCTGAGAGAAGTGCTTGGTTTTTGATTATGCAGCACGACGATAATGTGTGGCTAGAACAGCGTCCACCATCTGGCATTTGGGGTGGCCTATTTGCCTTCCCACAGTTTGACTCTTTAGAGCAACTTAATGATTATCTGGCCGAATCAGGCTTAGAATATTCTCAATTAGAGCAATTAATTTCTTTCCGCCACACATTTAGCCATTTTCATTTAGATATTATCCCTGTAAAAGTTAACATTCAGGCATTTAATTCTGCCATGGATGAAGGCAAAGGACTCTGGTATAACTTACACCTAGGCGCAACTATCGGCCTTGCAGCCCCAGTTGAAAGTTTACTAAAACAGCTCGCCTTACTACCTGATATTTGAGGAAAAATTAATGAGTAGAACCATTTTTTGTACATTTTTACAACGTGATGCAGATGGGCAAGATTTTCAGCTTTACCCAGGTGAGTTAGGAAAACGTATTTTTAACGAGATTTCAAAAGAGGCGTGGAGTCAGTGGATGACTAAGCAGACCATGCTCATTAATGAAAAGAAACTCAATACGATGAACCCCGATGATCGTAAAATGTTAGAACAAGAAATGATTAAGTTCTTGTTTGAAGGCCATGACATCCATATTGATGGCTATACACCTGAAAAATAATCTGTTTGTCTACCTACTCAGTAGGTAGACTTTTGCCCCAAGACTGTGAATCGTATGAAAAAACTATTTGCGCTGAGTTTATTGATCCCTCTAATTATCTCTTGTTCAAGCAAGCAAAAACCTGACTTTAACCCGGATTATGTCAAAGATACCAATGGGTTCAATATCTTAATGGGCCAATTTGCCCACAATATTGAAAATATTTGGGGCATTAAAGAAGTGTTAATTGCTGGTCCAAAAGACTACGTTAAATATACCGATGAGTACCGAACTCGTAGCCATATTAATTTTGAAGCGGGGACCATTACTGTAGAGACTATTTCAGCGGTAGAACCTTCACAGTATTTAAAAAAAGCGATTGTCACCACCTTATTAATGGGAGACGACCCAAGTTCCATTGACCTCTATTCTGATATCAATGACATTCCCCATAGCAAAGAACCCTTTTTATTTGGCCAAGTGCTTGATAACACAGGTGAAGCGATTCGTTGGGAATGGCGAGCCACAAAGTTTGCTGATTATCTGATTGAAAATAAAATGCAGCGCCGCCAATCGGGTATGAATGTTGTTTGGTCCGTAACTATGCAACTAGTACCAAACCATTTAGATAAACGGGCTCATAAATATTTACCTTATATTAAGAAATCCTCGGCCAAATATGGCGTAGATGAGTCATTAATCCTTGCGATTATGCAAATTGAGTCGAGTTTCAACCCTTATGCGGTTAGCCGCTCTGATGCGCTTGGTTTAATGCAAATTATGCCAAATACAGCCGGCAAAGATGTTTTCCGCTCACAAGGAAAATCCGGTGTTCCTAGCCGTAGCTATTTATTTGACCCAGAGAAAAACATTGATACGGGTACGGCTTACTTAGCTATATTGCAAAACACCTACTTAGGCGATATTCGTAACCAAACCTCACGCCGCTATGCTGTTATTACCGCCTATAATGGCGGCGCAGGCAGCGTTCTGCGGGTGTTCCACAGCGATAAAAAGCAAGCTGCGCAGCGTATTAATAATTTAGAACCGGGTGAAGTGTATGAAACCTTGTCCACTAAGCACCCTGCTGCAGAGTCACGTAATTACCTCATTAAAGTGAATAAAGCACAGAAAAATTATCTACGTTAAAATTTTCCAATAGTGAATGCCAGCCAAAATCTGATTTAAGGCTGGCATTAGTCATTAACCTTAATAATTTTATGTGTTTTCGATTAAAAACTAGCTAACATGTTGAAAAAAAGCGCATACAGTCAAAAGTTTATTGAAAGCGCCTTGACTCAACCAATGAAATCAGGTTTAATACGCTCCGTTGCCCGGATAGCTCAGTCGGTAGAGCAGGGGATTGAAAATCCCCGTGTCCTTGGTTCGATTCCGAGTCCGGGCACCACTTATTCAAAGAACCCGCCCAAAAGGCGGGTTTTTGCTTTATACCTCTCTGAGGTCAACACTCGCCCAATTTCAACTCAACTAAATTCAACTCGCCCTCATATCTGCCCCATTTAGGTGGACATAGCATGTTATCTCCCAAGGAAATGACAATTTCATTGATTTATCCACCTCTGATTTGTTCGCTTCCCTTAAAAAATAAGACAACTATAATTAAATTCTGCCTAACAAATTGTAGAGGTGATAATGAAAAAGCCCCTTCTACTACGATAAATTCCGTAAATCCTCAGGGATATTCTTTTTCAAAATGCGCCAAAAGTCCTCTGCGGTTTTATTTAGCCGTGTGTCCATGCGGTAAATATACGCTTGGATAGGTATTGTTAATTCAGGGGTCTCCAAACAAACTAGCTTTTTCTCTTTTAATTCATTCATTACGGAATAAATGGGTAACCATGCAATTCCATGGCCATCCAAAGCCATATTTTTTAACAACTCACTCATTGATGACATGAAAAGTGTTTTCGAATTGATCGCACCAAATTCACTTAACCGACGATTAACTAACCTTCCCATATATGAAGCACTGGTATAATTCAGCAATGGCACTTGAGGTTGGTAGATATCAAATAGCGGCTTACCATGCTCATCCGCTGCACAAATTGGGTATAATTCAGATTCAAATACATTCAATGAGGAAAATGGGGATTGCATTAAATCTTCATCATAAAATGAGATAATAAAATCACTTTTCCCTTCTCTCAATGTGTTCACAACTTGCACCACATCAATGGCTTCAACATGGTAAACAAACTCCTCACCGTAACCAGACAGCCCGTGAACCAATTTAGGCAGTAATGTCAGTGACAGCGAATGAGCGGCAGCAATTTTAATATTCGGTAGGCTCAATACATTGTGACCGGATAGTTCATTTAAGTTACATTCCAGTTGTTGTAATAAACTACGCGCTTGAGAATGAAAAATTTTGCCCTCTTCAGACAACTGTAAAGGGGAAGTCGTTCTATCAAATAATTCAACGCCAATGGCTTCCTCTAAAGCTTTAATACGACGGCTAAATGCGGGCTGAGAAATACTCCGCTGTTCTGCTGCATGAGAAAAATGTCGACATGATTCTAGAGTTAAAAAATCATATAGCCATTTTGTTTCTATATTTTTCATTTTATTAAGCCTTAAATTGACTTGCTGTTAAAATATAAAAAATAAAACGTATTTTTATTGATATTTTAAGTTAATGACTAGTTAAATAACAAAGCTAGATTTGTAGTTATGTTATTTGTATTATGCATAGCCCTACCATTTAAAACATTAACAAAAATCAAAAATAAATTTTATTTAATTTATTTAATTCATAAAACCTAGCCTATTCAGGCCTTCAGAGCAATTTATAAAAATATTTTTATTTTGAATAAAAGTTCTTAATGCGTATCTTGCATCAAACCATACTTACTTGCATTTCTCATCCAAGACAAACATTGATAAATATTAACCACAAGTTAAGCAGCAATAAGTAAGTTAATAATCATTTGAATATTAACCAATATGTTAAATAAATGAAGAAAGATAAGCATTTATTGATTTTTATTTTATAAAAAGGCTAATGAAATGCAGGGGTATTAAAATGAAAGGTTTAATTGGTGTATTAGGTGGTATGGGGCCTGCCGCTACTGTTGATTTATTTAATAAATTTGTAAGCTATACCGTAGCAAATAGAGACCAAGAGCATATCCCTTTAATTATATCATCTATTCCTGATATACCAGATCGAACAGAAGCGCTATTAAACCATGGTGAATCACCTTTACCTTTAATGACTGACTATTTAAAGAAACTAGAAAGTGCCGGGGCCGAATGTATTGTTATACCTTGTAATACAGCACATTTTTGGTTTAGTGAACTAAAAAAATTTTGCCATGTCGACATGCTAAGCATTGTTGAGACGACAATGAAAGAAGTACTAGAAACCAAGAAAAAAAATATCGGATTACTTGCAACAAATGCCACTATGTATATGGGACTATATCAAAAAAATATAGAGAATAAACATTTAAACTGCATTACCCCTGATAAAAAAAGCCAAGAAAATGTAATGGAAAGCATTTATTTATTAAAATCAGGAAATAAAAAATTTGCTGAGTCAATTATGAAAAAGCAAGCTGAAATTTTATTTTCCCGAGGCGCTGAAATTATTATTCTTGGCTGCACCGAGGTTCCCGTTATTCTTGAAAATGAAATTAATAGTTATCCAGATAAATATATCGACTCAACCAGCTCATTAGTCAGAGCAAGTATTCACTGGTATGAAAACAGAGTCGGAAAACAAAATTTAATGATAAATAAAAATATTTAACTTATATCAAATATCAAAATTAATTTTTTAATATTACTAATGACAATATATTGTCTATTGGAGACGATTATGGTTTGGCTAGAAATCATTGTTGTATTAGGTGCAATATTCTTTGGTATACGCATGGGCGGAATAGGTATAGGACTCTGTGGTGGGTTAGGATTAGCGGTATTAACTATCGGATTTGGTTTACCTATAGGTTCACCACCTGTTGATGTTATTCTGATTATTATGACAGTTGTGGTAGCAGCATCTGCATTACAAGCTGCGGGCGGGATGGATTATCTAGTCCGCCTAGCCAGTAAATTTATGCGTAAAAATCCTAAGTATCTAAACATTATAGCGCCAATCACCACTTGGGTGATGACTATCATGGCTGGTACAGGTTTCATTGTGTTTTCTATGCTGCCTGTGATAGCAGAAATTGCAAAAGATTCGGGCATCCGACCATCTAGAACATTAGCTGGCTCAGTGGTTGCTTCACAAATTGCGATTTCCGGTTCTCCAATCAGTGCCGCAATGGCCGCGATGCTGACCATTATGGAAGGTAACGGCATCACGTTTATTGTGGTTATGTCAGTCTGTTTACCCGCCTCTTTTGTTGCTGCCATGGTTGCCGCTTTTATTGCATCACGTCAGGGCTGCGAACTTGAAAACGATGAGGTATATTTAGAACGTTTACAAAAAGGCTTAGTTCATAAATACGAAGAGAAAAAAGGCGAGAGCACAACGAGAGAAAAATTCTCTGTTGTTCTATTTATTATTGCCACGATTGCTATCGTGATCCTCGCTGCATTCCCACAATTACGTCCCGGTTTTGATATCGGTAAGCCGATGGGAACACGAGATATCATCATCATTTGTATGCTAAGTGCAGCATGTTTGATGGTGGTTTTCTGTAAAACATCACCGGATTCCATTGTATTAGCACCAACATTCCGTTCAGGAATGAGTTCTCTTGCAGTGATCCTCGGAATTGTGACATTAGGTACCACTTTTGTTGATGCCCATATGGACCAAATCAAGGCCATCGCGGGAGATGTATTATCTGCATATCCTATTTTATTGGCTTTAGTTCTGTTCTTGACCTGTGCCTTGTTATATTCGCAAGGTGCCACAACACCGTTAATAATTCCATTAGCCATTGCCTTAGATGTCCCGACATGGGCAATTTTGGCCTCTTTTGTCGCCGTCACCGGGGTATTTGTCTTACCCACTTACCCAACATCATTAGCTGCCATTGAATTCGACTCTACTGGGTCTACTCGAGTCGGAAAATATATTTTAAATCATCCCTTTATGTTACCAGGGCTAGGTGGAATTATTGCCGGTGTCGCTTTCGGCTTTATCATTGCACCAATGATTGTCTAGCACAAGGGTGTGAGTCTCCCTCACACCCTTTACGCTGTAATAAAATGATTTTATTGACAAAATGAAGTTAAACTTTGGCTCTATTTAGCTTTATACTTTGTTTAATTGGCAAAATACAATTACGAGGTATAAAGCTATTTTTTTCATACCCATAGGTATATCTGCAAAAAATATTATGACAGCGTATCAAAATGACTCATTACTCTATTTAATTTTTTAAATTAAATTTTATAAATTAAAAATAATGGCCTATTAGCCATTCAATATCTCTTTATTAAATGTAGTTTAAATTTGTTTTCATTCAAAAGTGTGAGCTGAAATGTTTTTGCATGAAATATCCGCTTCTGAAAATAGTTAAAATAATTATACTCGACTTCATATTCATTTCTAAAAAAACAAAACAAGGAATGAATTAAGATTTTTATCATGATTTTCATCATGTTACAGAGTCAATTTCGGCAGTCTCATTTCCCAATGAAAGTACTCAATTAAGTGACTAAGATTAGGGTTTGAATCACAAATTTTAGTTTTTAAGATACTTACTTTCAAAAATGACGACGTCGTCATATTAAAAAAAATTTATTTTATCTATAACATTAAATAACCATTTTTCTTACATACATACATTGTTCATAGTTAAGCGTTAAAAAACTAAAGCAAATGCGTTATAAAAAAACGCTTAATGTTGACGTCAACATTAGGGTTAACAACTAGAAAGAGGTCTTAGAACATGAGTAACCTACCTGAAAAAATGAAAGCAGTTGTTTGTCATGGCCCACATGATTATCGCTTTGAAAATATTAAAAGACCAACGCCAGGATTTAGAGAAGTTGTCATCAAAGTTGATGGATGCGGGATCTGTGCGGGTGACTGTAAAGCCAACGATGGTGCTCAAATGTTTTGGGGTGATGACCCATGGATCAAAGCCCCAGTAGTTCCTGGCCATGAGTTTTATGGCCGCGTTGCTGAGCTAGGTGAAGGCTCCGCTGAAAAATTCAAATTGAAAATCGGCGATCGCATCTTAGCAGAACAAATTGTCCCATGTTGGGAATGCCGTTTCTGTAAATCAGGTAAATACTGGATGTGTGAAACCCATGATATTTACGGTTTCCAAAAAGAAGTTGCCGACGGTGGTATGGCTGAATATATGCGTTTTTCAGAACGCGCTATTATCCATAAAATCCCTGATGAACTATCCGATAAAGATGCCGCATTAATTGAGCCAATGGCTTGTGCTATCCACACTGTACGCCGTGGTGATATCGATTTAAATGACGTCGTCGTCATTGCGGGTGCAGGCCCACTAGGGCTGTGTATGATCCAAGTCGCCAAATTAAAAACACCGAAAAAACTGGTTGTTATCGATGCGATTGATGAACGCCTTGAATTAGCAAAGAAATTTGGTGCTGATATTGTTATCAACCCACTGAAAGAAGATGCCATTAAATTAGTTAAAGATATGACGGAAGGCTATGGCTGTGATGTTTATATTGAAGCAACGGGCGCGCCAATTGGTGTTACTCAAGGACTAGAAATGATCCGCAAACTTGGCCGTTTCGTGGAATTTAGCGTATTCGGTAAAGAAACAACTGTTGACTGGTCAATCATTGGTGACCGCAAAGAACTCGATATCCGCGGAGCCCACTTAGGCCCATATAGTTATGAAGTTGCTATAGACCTGTTTAGCCGTGGCTTAGTTAGCGCTGATGATATCGTTACTCACTTCTATTCCATCGATGAGTGGGAAGAAGCTTTTGTCATGGCGAAATCGGCAGACTCAATTAAAGTCGTCATCAAGCCATAAACATGTTTTAACTGGCAGTAATAATTGATAATTCAAATAAACACTAAATAAGTAAAAACCCTACATATAATTAAACGCTCTTTTAGGAGAACATCTTATGCTGAGTAAATTTAAAAAGTTAGCTGTCGCTGCAAGTGTACTGACTTTAGGTATGGCATTTAACGCTACCGCTAAGCCAGTTTCAGTGGGCATGTCATTTCAAGAATTAAACAATGAATATTTCGTCACCATGAAGGAAGCCTTAGAGAGCGCTACAGGCGATATGGGCGCACAACTATATATCTCAGATGCGGCTCATGATGTATCAAAACAAACCAGTGATATCGAAGATATGTTACAGAAAAAAATCGATATTCTGTTAATTAACCCGGCAGATAGCGTGGGTGCTGAAACGGCTGTACTGGCTGCGAAAAAAGCCGGAGTTGTAGTTATCGCCATTGATGCACAAGCAAATGGCCCAATTGACTCTTTCGTCGGTTCTAAAAACTATGACGCGGGCTTAATGGCGGGCAAACGTTTAGGTGAAGCATTAGGCGGCAAAGGCGAAGTAGCAATTTTAGATGGTATCCCTGTTGTACCAATTCTTGAGCGTGTTCGTGGCTTTGAAGCGGCAATGAAAGAATACCCAAATATTAAAATCGTAACTAAATTGAACGGTAAACAAGAACGCGATACTGCGATGAATGTGACAGAAAACATGTTGCAAGCAAATCCGACCCTCAATGGGATCTTCAGTGTTAACGATGTCGGTTCTTTAGGTGCGTTAGCAGCGATTGAGTCTTCTGGCCGTGATGTCAAATTAGTGAGTGTTGACGGTTCTCCTGAAGCGGTTGCTGAGATTGCCAAAGGTAACTCGCCATTTATTGCTACTTCGGCGCAATTCCCTCGTGACCAAGTTCGTATTGGTTTAGCTATGGGCTTAGCAAAATACTGGGGCGCCAATGTCCCTAAAGAAGTCCCAATTGATGTTAAATTGATTGACAAAACAAATGCTAAAGACTTTCACTGGTAATCGTTAGTTATCAATAACCGATGTATTGCACCTGTATTTCTGATGTTCGGTGCAATACATTTTCATAAATATTAATTATTAAATGCATATTGGAATAAAAATTCCAAATGGCTTTGTTACCCATTTTTAAGCAGTTGAGAAATATAGGGAAGCAATATGATGCAATTATTAGCATTAAAAGATGTCAGTAAAACTTTCCCTGGGGTTAAGGCGTTAGATAATATTAATCTCTCCCTAGAAAAGGGGGAGGTTCACGCATTATTAGGTGAAAACGGCGCAGGTAAATCAACGCTAATGAAAGTGTTATGTGGAATACATAAACCTGATAGCGGACAAATTCTGATTGAAGGCAAAGAACACACCTTTAATAACTACAGAGATGCAATAAAAGCAGGCGTAGGTATTATTTTCCAAGAATTTTCTCTTATTCCTTATTTAAATGCTTTTGAAAATATATTTTTAAATAGAGAGCTGAAAAATAAGTTTGGTTTATTAGATAGAAAATTAATGCGAAAAAAATCGCAGGAAATCCTAGCTGAGCTGGGTGTAAACATCAATATTGATGAACCCATTAGCCATTTAAGTATTGCAGAACAACAGTTTGTTGAAATCGCAAAAGCACTGTCTTTGGATGCTAAAATTTTAGTGTTAGATGAGCCAACTGCGACATTAACCCCCAATGAAGCAAACCATTTATTCGATGTAATGCGCGATTTAAAAGCTAAAGGGGTTGGAATGTTTTTTATTTCCCACCATTTAGAAGAGATTTATGAAATCTGTGACACCATCAGTGTACTACGCGATGGACAATATATAGGGTCGCGTAAGGTCGATGAAACAGATTTAGACGTTATTATCGAAATGATGGTTGGCCGTGAAGTTGAAAATATTTACCCTCATAAACGCCAATTTAACGAGCAAGAAGTCATCTTAGATGCGGAAGTTCAGCGTTTTTCATATAGCCCAACTAACCACCTTCAACTAAAAAAAGGTGAAATTTTAGGGCTTGCTGGATTAGTCGGTTCAGGTCGCACAGAAACTATTCTTGCCATGATTGGTGCTGATAAGGCTTACAAGAAAAAAGTTGTTTTAGAAGGCAAAGAAGTTAAAGTTAAATCAGCTGCGACTGCACTGCAATTAGGTATCGGTTTATTACCAGAAAGCCGAAAAACTCAAGGACTTGTATTGCCGTTTTCCGTTAAAGAAAATATATGGCTAAACAATCACGCTCAAAAATTATTTTTAATTCAAAACAAAAAAGAACTCACTTTATCTATTGATTTAATTTCCCAAGTAAAAGTTAAAACACCAGAGCCTCACACTGCAGTTTCTACTTTAAGCGGTGGAAACCAGCAAAAAGTTGTTATTGCTCGCTGGCTAAATAAACAAGCCAAAATTCTTATTTTCGACGAACCCACTCGAGGTATTGATGTTGGGGCAAAATCAGAAATTTATCAATTAATGCGCTCTCTAACTGAAAAAGGAATTTCCATTATTATGATTTCATCGGAGCTACCAGAAGTTATTGGTGTCAGTGATAGAGTTTTGGTTTTTCGAGATGGTGAAATTGCCGCTGAGTTAACTGGAGACGAAATAAACTCAACTCAGATCATGGTACATGCGGCCGGCAATATTATATAGGATAACGACTATGTCTAATCAAAGTGCAATTCCATTAACTAAAAATAAATTTAGTTTTTCTAAGCTAACAAAAATACCTGCATTTTTACCACTTGTTGGTTTAATTCTTTTATTTGTCTGCATGTCCATTTTTAATGAACATTTTTTAACTGTAAATAACCTTTCGACCATTGCTCGTCAGGTTTCTATTAATGCCATTATCGCTATCGGTATGACATTTGCTATCTTAACAGGTGGAATTGACTTGTCCGTTGGTGCTGTTATGGCGCTGTCTGGAACCTTGATGGCTGGCTTGATGAAATATTATGGCATGGACCCCTATGCAGCCATCGCTCTTGGACTATTATCGGGTGTTGCTTTTGGCTTTATTAATGGGATTTTAGCCGCTTATGGTAAAATGCCACCAATTATTGTCACCTTAGGCGCCATGATTATTGCTAAAGGGTTAGCCTTAATTTATACCGGTGGCTACCCAGTTTCAGGATTACCTCAAGAGTTTGCTTTTTGGGGACGAGAAGAATTAATGGGAATTCAAGTTCCTATTTTATTAATGCTTGGCCTTTATCTTATTTTCTATGTTGTACTAAATCATGTCTCTTTTGGCCGCTATATTTACGCGATAGGCGGTAATGAAGAAGCCGCTCGTCTCAGTGGTATCCGCGTTGAACGTTATAAAATGTTAGTTTACGTCATTAGCGGTTTTACTGCGGCTTTCGCTGGGTTAATATTTACCTCTCGAGTCATGAGCGGGCAACCCAATGCAGGCGTAGGCTTTGAGTTAGATGCAATTGCTGCAGTCGTACTCGGCGGTGCCTCAATCGCAGGGGGCCGTGGTATGATCATTGGCACACTCATTGGCGCAATGATCTTAGGTGTACTTAATAACGGTTTAAATTTATTAGGTATTTCGCCTTATGTTCAATATATTGTAAAAGGACTAATTATTTGGGGGGCGACATTAATTAGCTCAATGAAACGCTAAATGAATTACCCCTCATAACTATTAAAGTAGGCAGGTATCATTACCTGCCTACTTGTACTTACACTTTAACTATTATTCATAAACAACAAGTTTCCCATCAACAAATATTTGCTTAGTTTTATGACCTTTATGGGAGTCTCGCTCTATCTCAGAAAACAATAGCTCAGTCGTTAATTCACCAAGATATACCGAGTCATGATGTACACCTGAAATAGATAAATGGTAAGTATCTGCATAAGGAGGTAAATCAACAGAAAAATAACGGCAAGAGAGGCCTAATTCTATAATAATTTTATACATCCCAGCGGTAATAATTCCATTTAACCCAACGATGTACATATTAGGTGTATAAAGCTCTTGAACTTTTCTTCTTAGATAATCTTCATCATTCTTATTAAACATATAACTGCTGTATAAGACATTAATATTTTTTCTATTTGGAAAATTTTCATATATACCCGCTAAACGAGACAAACTAATTTCAGAACCTTCTGGTCCTGAAACAATAAGTGTATTTTCGCTATTTTGTTGACTAAGAAATTTTCCTGTTAAGGCACCAATTTCAAAATTTTTCAAAAATAAACCCGAGTACTTATTTTGATAGCCATAAATTGACCGGTCAACAAAGACTAAAGGCACATTATGTTTATCAATTAATGATAAATAACTTGGTTGGTAATCTTTATCGTCACGAACGGGGGATAATAGAATACCGCTCGCCTTGTAACTGACTAACGTTTCAATTGCTGTTTTCTCTGCTTTTTCATCGCTATCTGAATCAAAAATCATGACTTGATAGCCTTTTTCTTTCGCTAAGCGTGAGACTGTTTGAATAAGCACAACATAAAATGGGTTAAATGTGCTGTCAGTAACCACACCTATTATACGGCTATTTTTATTTTTCAGATTACGTGCAAAAAGATTTGGCACATAATTGAGTTCTTGTGCTATAGCTAATATTTTATCCCGAGTTTCCTTCTTTACCATCTCAGGATGATTAAATGCTCTAGAGACGGTAATATCGGTTACATTGGCACGTTTTGCTATATCAATTATTGTTGTTGAGCTATCTTGTTTTGTCATAATTATACTAGTCAACCTTTAATGAATCCCCTGAAGAATAGGCTAGTAATCCATTTGGCTATTATCAGGGAGAAATATGCGATTATTCATTATACCGTTTTGAGCTTGAAGATAAATCAATTTCACTTTCTTTAAGAAGAATAAATGACTGATAATTCAAAATAGTGACATACCGCATGAATTAGAAATGTTAAATAAACAAATTGACATTTAAAATATATTTTAAATAACTTTTAGCTCAATCAGCACTGATAAAATCAATCCTAAAGCGACAAGAATAACAACAATTGAAAATAGCATTTGAATGGTTCTATTGGAAATATAATGCATTATTAATCGACCGATTAATAAACCAATGACACAAGAGACAATAAATATAATACTAATTTCTTTAGGGTATTGAAACCCATTCAAAACATTAATAAAAATACTAATACTACCAATACAGAAAATAACCATTAACGATGTTGCAATAATACTCTTCATATTCAAATTAGTGAACTTTCGCAATGCAGGAACAATAATAAAACCACCACCGACACCTAGCATACTAGTAAGTAATCCTGTAATGACACCAATCCCCCCAAAGATTAACGCTGTTTTAGTGTTCCAAATAAATTTCCCAGTTTCTGTATTAATTAAACAATGTGCATCATTTTGCTCATCAACCCTATTGAAAAATATACGCCCCCCGACATAAAGCATAACAAGGCTAAAAATAAGCGTTAACCAAACTGGAGGTACAATATGGGCAAGGTAAATACCATACTTAGCAGAAGGGATACTCAATAATGCTATCCAAATTGCGGCTTTATAACGAATACTTTTTTTTATAAGCCCTTGAATAACGCTGATAAAAGCCGCTATTGTAATTGCTAGAAGCCCAACAGGCGCAGCGAGTGCAACACTCCAACCTTGGCTTGCCATTAAAGCAGGAACAGCAAGAATTCCCCCGCCAGCTCCCGTCAAACCGAGTAGACAGCCTATCAATAACCCTTCTAATATCAATATTAACATTATGAATTTCTTATCATTATTATTAAATATATTCGCTGAATATTAACGCTTACCGAGCGTTTTCTCCAATACCATTAATGCCCTATTAAATGGTACTTCTCCTGCAATAATATCGATTAACCGAGTATCTTGGAAAACCGCAATTGTCGGCACTGATTTTATACCATATCGAGGAGCTAAAGTGGGCGATTGAGCAATATCAACAATGCCAAAAATGATGTTACTTTGTTGAAAATACTCAGAAAGTTTAATGAAAATAGGTTTCATATTTTTACAAGGCAAACACCACGATGCCGAAAAATAAACAACTACAGTTTGTTGCTCATCTTGCTCTAGGGGGTAAAGTGTACTCGAGAAATTATCACTATCTAATGATAAAATATTCGGCATCATATGCTACCTTTTGTGATCTTTTCCTAAACCAACATACAAAAACAATATACTCGATAATATATCACTTCTTATCCATTAGTTGATCAATATTATTGGGAATTTTATTATTATTTAAAATCAATGAATTAACTTATTACCCATCATAAAATGCATGTAAATATGATTTAAAACAAATGATTAAAATAGCTTTCAACTGCTATCAATATTTATATTGACTTAAAGAAACTATAATTATATATAACTGATTTATTATACATTTATTTTTTAACTTGTATTTCAAGCGTTATAGTAATCACATTATTTGGTGAAATATAAAGATATTTATAATTAACAGTAAACCAGACTCTCTACACTTAATAAAACCTTTAAATTTTTTATTTAGATTATGACTGAAATATGTCTAACGGATCTCAACGAGATCTAACAGCATAAAACGTTGAGATAGAACGCATGGCAATTATGAGTTCACACCTCACAACAGTCGCTAACCACAACAACTATACGAGGTAGTCACCATGGCTAAGCGCGATTGTTGTGTAAAAATACCGACGGCTAAAGAAGAAGTGGTCAAAACCAGACAGTATACAGTGGGTTACGCCCCGAACCGAGGTAAACCCAACCCCAGCCCACAACTCACTTTAAGCGGTAAGTGGCTGAAAGAGATGGGCTTTGAGGTAGGTAGCCACTATACCCTCACTCGCCAAGCCGGACAGTTGGTTATCCGGTTGGCTGAGGGGGAGTGAGATCGTTAAGGAAGATCCCGACCCTATATGGATAGGGATCTCTATCTTAGCTGCTCATTAATCGCCTTAAAAAATCGCGAGCATCCCTTTTAGCTCTACCTTTTCCTCTTAAACTTGCTTCATAGTCTTCTACTGTCAATATTTCATTTTTACTAATAGAATGGTCTATAGTTGAAAGATCAAATTCAATGACATACTTTTTATTTATTAAATATCCGTAGATTTCAACATACTGATCAATTCCTTGATATAGAATATTTGCGGAATCAATATGCGTAAACTCATTAGCTAGAAATGGAAAAATAATATTTTTTTCTATTTCTTTAAACTTTATCAATTCATCATTATTTTCATTCTTCATGTTTAATCGATCACTCCAGGTGTAGCTGTTACTAAATTTCCATGCTTGTCGGTAAGAATAGTCATTGTATTTGTGGGTTTATTGCTAAACTTATCAATTCCAATAGGTTTATCTAACGTAACTACCCTTTGGTACAATATCTCTTTCTGCCCAGTTGCTTTATTATCTGATGTTTGTATCTTACTAATCGGAACCTTTGTAACATCAGGATTTTGAAGCAATGATTTAACTTCTGATTGACTAATCGTAAATTGGCTAGCATTAGGCTTACCAGAAAAATGGCGCTTAACTAAATGTTCCCATCCAGCTTTTGCATTACCATTTTGAATATTTATACGAGACTGAGTGATAGGGTTAGCCAGTTGATCTTTATCTATTGCATTTTGAGAGCCATTTGTTACTTTCGGTTTCCATACGCCACCTTCATATACGGAGCCGCTGGCATCATATACAGTTTTACCATCAAACTGATTATTTGGATGCTTAACATCTGTTACTTTCCCTGCATCTTTAAAGCTATACTCACCTTTTCCTGCATCCCAACTTGGCATTTCTTTGCCGCTTTTCGCAAATGCCAAATAAGCTTTTGCCGCTGTAAATTGTAATGCCTTAGCTGTTGTTGTTGGAGGTGAGCCACTTAATATTTCGGCAGCTTTCTCTGGGGTCATTTGCTCATTAGACCAAAATACGTCTAATGGAATACCGACCATATTCCCCCATGCTTCAAGGAAGCCTCTTGCAGGATCTTGTCCTTCTGGGTGATCACCTTTCGCAAAGTCATTTAGAGCAGCATTAACATCATGGATGCTATACCCTTTCTTTTCCATTGACTCGGCGAGTGTGAACGCCGATTGTCCATAATCAGCCAGTCCATGTGGCAGACTCAGTGCATTATTCTCAACCGTCGTCTTCCCTGCTTGGGCTGCATTCCCTGCACTCGAGGTATCTCCACCCACTAAACCGCCTGCAATACCCGCTGCCAGACTCGCAAATGCACTGACTGTCGCTTTTTCATCTTCCGTCAGCTGGCTAGCTGGTTTGTTATACAGTTTCTCAGATAACATTCCAACCGCTTCCGCTGTCATTGCTCCGAGCGATTGTGCCCCTGCATTTTCACCTTTTGCCAGCGCTAATGCAACATTCGCAATACCGTGGGCAATGATGCGTCCTTCTTTGTTCTTCTCTGGAATATTTTTGGCGATTTCATTCGCAATGTACGGCGCACTCGCATTCGCCACCGCTTTATTCACATCTCCACTGATAAGCCCTTGAATCAAAGCGGTGCCTGACTCGACTATACGGCGATTATCCCCTCCGACACCCCATTCAGATTTGTTAACTTGAGCTTGAATAGCATCTTCTCTTTCCTTGCCACTCAACTCAGGGTGCTCTCTATCTACATCCTTCGTAGCTTTAATCGTCTCATTCGTCACCGCTATATCAGTAATCTGCTTACCTAATTCGCCCACTAACTGTGTTTTTTCTATCCGTTTTTGCTCTTTCTCTTTATCAAAAATCGTATTGAGCTTCTCATGGGCATTATCTGTATCACGGCTTAACTCGTTGATATCTTGTTTCTGATTATCCTTATCTCGAATTCTAATCTCGCCTTCTGACACCGCTGAGTGTGTCGTATTGCTGTCTTTGCCTTTGTTATTCACATTGGTCAGCAAGGAGCCTGCGGCATTACCCGCAAGCTGGTCTGCAAATGGAGAACCCCCTGTGCTAAAGCCGCCACTTTGGCTATCCACCTTGTATTCAGCTTTATTTTTGATATCCCCAAAGCCCAGCGTGCCCGTATCCAACTTGTTCTTTTCAGCGTCCGCAGTGCTGCTAATCACCGCCCCATCGAGTTGCGTATGATTACCGACGGTGATATCAAAACCGCCTTTGCCTGCATTAATAAGCGACAGTTTGACGCGATTTCACAGCTAGACGAGAAAGAGAGAGAAGCGATTGAGACCGTGATTAACAGCATCTCACATATACATGATGCGAAGCGTTGGACAACAAAAAGTAATTAACTAGATTTTAGCGCGGCTAAAACGAGGTGCAACTCGATTTAACCGCTAACCACAGCAACTAACAGGAGTAGTCACCATGGCTAAGCGCGATTGTAATGTAAAAACACTGACGGCTAAAGAAGAAGTGGTAAAAACCAGACAGTATACAGTGGGTTACGCCCCCAACCGAGGTAAACCCAACCCCAGCCCGCAACTCACCTTAAGCGGTAAGTGGCTGAATGAGTTGGGGTTTGAGGTAGGCAGTCACTACACCCTCACTCGCCAAGCCGGACAGCTGACTACCCGGTTGGCAGAGAGGGAGTAAAATTGCTAAGGAGATCCCAGTGTGGAACAGGGATCTCTTTCATAATTACTTAAAACGAGATTTAGTCATTTAATTTATCTAATTCTACATTTACTTGAATGAGAAGGTCTTCATCATTTAATTCGTACTCTTCTTTGTCTGACTCAGGGTTGTAAAGATCTGCTATACAAAAAATACTGGAAAGGCACTCACTTAATTTATCATTATCTTTTAACAATAAATTATGGTCTCTTTCTAGCCGATAAAGCTCAATATAAGCTTCACTGAAAGTTTCAGGTTTTACTCTGCCTTCAGCATATGATTTTGTAAACTCCAACAACATATAACTCATCGTAATACTCCATTTTTCATATAATTATCATACTGAGGTGTTCCTGGTGTAAGCTTAAAACCTGTGACGAAATTACCAGTGCTATCCAACACAACAGCATTATTTGTATTTGAATTAAAGTAAACTTTAGAATCTTTTACAAAGCCATAAGTCCCCTTAGGTGTAGTAACCTTATCAGCCATATGATTGTTAATTGCATTTTCATATTGACGAAGGGTATCAGGGTTTTTCTTTGTTGTTGTTATACCAAAATCAATCGCATGCTTAAATTTTTTATCTAGTTGTTTTTGAGTAATTCCAGTTAAAGCAGAAGAATTAATATTCTCTTTATTAGGCTGTGTATTTGTATTGCCTTTATTTGAACTGTTTTTTTGTTCATTTGCTGGTTGCTTAGAATTACCCTTATCACCTTTTCCGCTTCCTGCGCCAGCGCCGATCCCTGCCGCAGCCATCGCTAAATCGCGCTCTTTTGTGGTTTCTTCTGAGCCACCTAATAACTCAGCACGATAAATAGCTAAATTGCGAGAACCTTCTAAATTCGGAAGTGTGCCTCTAATCTCAGCCCACTCTTTCTGTTCAGCATCAGTGAGGGCTCCAATACCACCATTATTATGAGCTTTATCTTGTAGCTCTTTCGCTCGCTCTGAGTAGATTTTTTGCCACTCTTTCAACTCTTTCGCGACAGCAACACATTGGTCTGGACTACTACAGTTATTGATTTGCTCTTGAACCTTATCGTATTCTTTTCGATAAGTGTCTCTAACCTCAGCACGGCAACTACTATCACCGTTGCATTTCGCAAACTCTTCACTCCTAGCTTTCGTCTTTTCAGGGCTTAAATGGTTATTCTCAACCGTCGTCTTACTGGCTTGGGCTGCATTCCCTGCACTCGAGGTATCTCCACCCACTAAACCGCCTGCAATACCCGCTGCCAGACTCGCAAATGCACTGACTGTCGCTTTTTCGTCTTCCGTCAGTTGGCTCACATCTTTCTTATACAGTTCTTTTGACAGCATTCCAACCGCTTCCGCTGTCATTGCACCGAGCGATTGTGCACCTGCATTTTCACCTTTTGCCAGCGCTAATGCAACATTCGCAATACCGTGTGCGGCTATTTTCCCTTTATCATCTTCGATATGTTGACCGATGTAGTTCGCAATATACGGCGCACTCGCATTCGCTACCGCTTTATTCACATCTCCACTGATAAGCCCTTGAATCAAAGCGGTGCCTGACTCGACTATACGGCGATTATCCCCTCCGACACCCCATTCAGATTTGTTAACTTGAGCTTGAATAGCATCTTCTCTTTCCTTGCCACTCAACTCAGGGTGCTCTCTATCTACATCCTTCGTAGCTTTAATCGTCTCATTCGTCACCGCTATATCAGTAATCTGCTTACCTAATTCGCCCACTAACTGTGTTTTTTCTATCCGTTTTTGCTCTTTTTCTTTATCAAAAATCGTATTGAGCTTCTCATGGGCATTATCTGTATCACGGCTTAACTCGTTGATATCTTGTTTCTGATTACCCTTATCTCGAATTGTAATCTCGCCTTCTGACACCGCTGAGTGTGTCGTATTGCTGTCTTTCCCTTTGTTATTCACATTGGTCAACAAGGAGCCTGCGGCATTACCCGCAAGCTGGTCTGCAAATGGAGAACCCCCTGTGCTAAAGCCGCCACTTTGGCTATCCACCTTGTATTCAGCTTTATTTTTGATATCCCCAAAGCCCAGCGTGCCCGTATCCAACTTGTTCTTTTCAGCGTCCGCAGTGCTGCTAATCACCGCCCCATCGAGTTGCGTATGATTACCGACGGTGATATCAAAACCGCCTTTGCCTGTATTAATAAGCGACAGTTTGAAGCGATTTCACAACTCGATGAGAAAGAGAGAGAAGCGATTGAGACCGTGATCAACAGCATCTTACATATGCATGATGCTAAACGGTGGACATCAAAGAGTAATTAATTGGAAGTGGTCAAAACCAGACAGTATACAGTGGTTTACGCCCCGAACCGAGGTAAACCCAACCCCAGCCCGCAACTCACTTTAAGCGGTAAGTGGTTGAAAGAGATGGGGCTTGAGGTGGGCAGACACTATACCCTCACTCGTCAAGCCGGACAGTTGATTATCCGGTTGGCAGAGGAGTGAGGTTAGCTATCTTGACTATTTATTATACATAAAGTAGGTTATCACACCTAGCATTGGGCCTAGCATCAATGCTAGGTTGCCTGCTTTTTTTACATACTCAAATGAAAACATTAGTTCAGTATTCATAAATAACCATGCATAACTTTCAGCAAACAAAAATGCAAAGATCCCTAAAACAAAAATTGCAATGACCCACATTGAAGTTAAAAAAAGAAAAAAAAGTCCCTTACTTTTTTTGTACTTCATTGTTATTTTCCTGTTCTTTTTTAATGGTTTCTTGAACTTTACTATTAGTAGCTTCAGTCGTTAAAGATGAACCTATATTCCCCCCGATTCCTGGCAATGTAGCAGGCGATAGATCTTTTGATAAACCTAATTGTCCTTTATTTGCGCCACCTTGTAGCTTCGGATTATATTTAGGGTCAAAACCATCGGAGACCCAATATCCCCATTTGTTAGCACCTAGCTTAATTAACTTACCAGCTCCATAGCCAACCCCAGAACTAAGCCCTGATGTTAATCCGCCTTGTAATGGATCCTCATCTTTCAATAAACTTGAAGTGGCACCACCTAATCCATTGATTCCCACGGTTCCAACTAAACCTGTGTTAGCTGTAAATCCGCCGACATAGGAAGCAAGAAGAACATCTTCTGGATTGATATTACCAGTCAATACATACTGAATACCTGCATTTGAGGTTCCGCCTATAACTGCTGTCATTTGCATGCCACCCGGCAAGTAAATTATTCCGCCACTTCCCAAAGCCATCGCATAAGCCTTGTTCATTGCCATTCCTCGACGACAGGATTCTGAATCAGGGTTATCGGCACAGGACATCACATCTTTCCCGTGAGCTTGTACGTATTGGGTGTGAGTTATTTCATTTCCACCGAATAAGTTATTCTCAACAACAATAAGCGTCATTGCTTTTTAGCTAAACTTACTCATATTTTACGATAATAAAAAAACCATAAAGGTATACCTATCCCCCCCCCAACTAAACCCACTTTTAAATAAGTAAACAATTTGCTGGTAAAAAATGAAAAAATATTATCCCCACCGCCAACCCAATAACCAAATACCCCAAAAAGTGCCGCTATCATGAATAATACGATAAAAAGACTGCCACATAGATAAAACAAAGCAATAATAGATCTGAGTTTATTGTTTATCATTGTTTTTCCTTCCTATCTTTTAATGCTTCATTCATTCCTTCATTGAATGCCCCAGAAGCTACAGAGTCACCCACATTACCAACAACTGATGGTAATGGATTTTGTGGAACAGGCTTTGTAATAGTCCATACTCCTGTTGGTTCCCACTCATATTGTTTAGATATTGGGTTCAGTTTTTTATCAAATGGAATCTTGATTATATTTCCAGATGCATAACCTACAGATGCCCCTGCTTTACTTAATAAAGCTCCTATGAAAGGATCATCGCCTTTAATTTCAGCTTGATAATATCCACCTAAAGCATTCCATGTTACCGTTGGGTTATATCCCTTCCCAGCAGTGATTGATCCAATAACACCTGCACCAATAACATCAGAAAGCTTAACTTCACCAGTAAACCCATATTGAATGCCTGCATTTGCTACACCTGAAACACCAACCGCAATTAACTGCTCCTTGCCTTTGGTCACACTATTCGTGAGTATATTTTTTGTTCCCAGAACCATGACAGGCCATGATGTTGGAGTCATCACGATATCTAATACTCTATCGCCTTCCGTAATATTATCTTTTAAAAATTTTAAATCAGTGCCATTGAGGTAATTAACTAATGCGGCAGCTTCTGGGTCTTTAAGCTTCTCATCAAGTCGTATCTGTAAAGGATGTTCATCATTGGCTACATTAGTATATCCAATGATCATCTCTTCCCATGAGACACAAGAGACTCCACCACCAGTACAGGCTTCAATCAATTCTTGGCTATTTTTATTGCTGATATCAATATATTCTTGAAGAACTGGACGGCAATCTCTACCTTCTGCTTTACATGCAGCGAGATCTTTATCTAATTGGCGAGCTTCATCCCCCGTGAGATAGTTATTCTCAACCGTCGTCTTCCCTGCTTGGGCTGCATTCCCTGCACTCGAGGTATCTCCACCCACTAAACCGCCTGCAATACCCGCTGCCAGACTCGCAAATGCACTGACTGTCGCTTTTTCGTCTTCCGTCAGTTGGCTAGCTGGTTTGTTATACAGTTTCTCAGATAACATTCCAACCGCTTCCGCTGTCATTGCACCGAGCGATTGTGCCCCTGCATTTTCACCTTTTGCCAGCGCTAATGCAACATTCGCAATACCGTGGGCAATGATGCGTCCTTCTTTGTTCTTCTCTGGAATATTTTTGGCGATTTCATTCGCAATGTACGGCGCACTCGCATTCGCCACCGCTTTATTCACATCTCCACTGATAAGCCCTTGAATCAAAGCGGTGCCTGACTCGACTATACGGCGATTATCCCCTCCGACACCCCATTCAGATTTGTTAACTTGAGCTTGAATAGCATCTTCTCTTTCCTTGCCACTCAACTCAGGGTGCTCTCTATCTACATCCTTCGTAGCTTTAATCGTCTCATTCGTCACCGCTATATCAGTAATCTGCTTACCTAATTCGCCCACTAACTGTGTTTTTTCTATCCGTTTTTGCTCTTTTTCTTTATCAAAAATCGTATTGAGCTTCTCATGGGCATTATCTGTATCACGGCTTAACTCGTTGATATCTTGTTTCTGATTACCCTTATCTCGAATTGTAATCTCGCCTTCTGACACCGCTGAGTGTGTCGTATTGCTGTCTTTCCCTTTGTTATTCACATTGGTCAACAAGGAGCCTGCGGCATTACCCGCAAGCTGGTCTGCAAATGGAGAACCCCCTGTGCTAAAGCCGCCACTTTGGCTATCCACCTTGTATTCAGCTTTATTTTTGATATCCCCAAAGCCCAGCGTGCCCGTATCCAACTTGTTCTTTTCAGCGTCCGCAGTGCTGCTAATCACCGCTCCATCGAGTTGCGTATGATTACCGACGGTGATATCAAAACCGCCTTTGCCTGCATTAATACCCGTTTGTTTATCCACCGATTGATAATCGCTGTGCATCTCGGTTTTATTAACATTCACTGAAGCGGTGGTATTTAAGCCTGTTCCAATACTGCCGCTTAAACTGCCGCCCTGTTGCTTTGAGTCATACTTATCAGTAACTTGTTGGCTCGATAAAGTTAAATCGCCGCCCACATTGGCTTTAACAGTTTCCCCACTCGCGTGTGCGCCTGTCAGCGTGGTATCTTTGCCGCTGTTGAGGGTCAGTTGTTTGCCTGCATTCACTTCCGTATCGGTGTAGAACTGGCTGTCACCTTTTTCAAAGCCGCTGCCTTTATTCACACTCGCATTGACATTCCAACCGCCCGTACTGATACCCGCACCGATTGAGCCGCCTTTACTTTCGTTTTTCCCATCCACTTTTTGCGTGTTGGTGGCACTGGTCAGGTTGATATCATTTTTGGCGGTTAACGTGACGTTTTTATCCGCATCCAGTTGGCTACCTTGTACTGTCAGATCCCCTTGGCTACCCTCTTTTTTACCCGTCGCAGTAAGGGTGATGTTATCCCCCGCACTTAAACTACTACCTGACGCCGTATGCTGCTCGGTTTTGGTGGTCGATTTAGACGAACTGCTGCCATATGACACATTAACGCCAAAGGCATCTGCTACACTGCCGCCTTCTTTCAAACCTGCTAGCTCACCCGCTTGTTGAGCCTGAACGCCTTGTAGACCTGCCTTCATCCCTTTAAGGGCCGCTAATTGTCCATCATCTTCTTGTTTTGCCGATTTCGCGGTCTGCGCCATTCCATCTAACATGCTGCCCGCTGCACCGCCGAGGGAAACCGTCAACCCACTGGATTTGGTTTCCACTGTGGTGATATCGGTACGGCTATTTTCAGCCGCCGTAATATTCACATCACTACCGATCACATTGATATCTTTCGCCGCGATCACATCACTACCATGAATGCTTGCTGTACCACCTGCGGTCAATGTCACATCGCCTGCCGTACTCCCAATCACACTGCCTTTTTTCTGGTTACTATCCGTATCGGTGGTCACTTTTTGTGAATTTGAACCAACCGTGAAACCAATGCCGCCAGTGCTCATCAGGCCTGACTTGGTTGTTTTCGACATATGTGTTTCATGGGACGCTTCATCAGAAGTGGTCACATTTAACTGATTTCCAGCGGTAACATTGACATCGTTGGTTCCAAGTAAATTACTCCCTTCGATATTGACGTTGTTCCCTGCGGTCACTTTCACACTATCGCCGCTAAACGTACTACTGATAGCGGTACGTTCGTTCACCTCATCATGAGTTTCTTTTGTCGTGCTTGATAAAAAGCCTTTATCCGTGCTTTTTGTGTGTTTCGCATAGTCACTAGTTTCAATACCAGAGGAAATATTGATGTCACGTCCAACATTGATCGCCAGCTCTCCACCGCTGGTCACAGTCGTTGCACGAGCGGAAAGATCTTGCCCAGCCGATAAGGTTAAATCCCCTTTAGTTTGGATTTGCGTGCCGACTTCAGTGCTATTAGCCCCACGATAGTAATTACTTGAATTATGCGTGTAATCAAATGCCGAGCTGACATCACGAGTTTCTAAACTAATATCGCGTCCCGCAATAATGGAAGTTTTGCCATCAACGCCTAAATTGCCGACATCTGTGGCGATCAAGTTGATATCTTGTACCGCTTTTAAGGTAAGCTGGCCATTATCACCTGTGACATAAATACTGGCAGGACGATCGAGCCATTGTGATTGGCCATCTCCACGCTGCGCAGTTTCACTGAGAATATCGCGACCTGCTGAAAGAGAAACGCTGTCTAATCCACGAATTTCCCCACCGATATTCTTAATATCTTTTAGGGTATCAAGTTGTACATCTTTACCTTGAATGCGCCCACTATTTTCGATATTTTCAGCACGTAAATCGGTCAGTTCACGGCTACTGATTTCACCGCTATTAAGGATATTACCGGTCATGTTGGCGGAAACATTACGCCCCGCTAACAATGCACCATTACCGTTTAAGTCCCCTTGACGGGCTCGGACATACACTTGCGGAACACTAACCATTTCAACGCGGCCATCCGGCAGTGTGACTTCTTTATTCACCATCCACACGATGTCTGTGGTTAAGTTCGCCATTTGCTCTGGTGATAATGCAATGCCCGGAGTCAGGTTAAATTGCTTACCAAACGCAACACCGTTAGTTAGCAGCGCGCGATATTGCTCTTCATCACTATTGTAGTTGCCTAATAAGCGCTGTCCTGTGGTTTCAATCAGTTGATCACGAACTAAACGTTGCTCATAGTAACCATCCCCCAAACGCTTATGGAGCTGCTCATTGGTGACAATATCAATACTCGACAACCATTTCTTGTAGTTAGTGAAACGCGGGTCGGTTTCAATCAAAAATTGGCTATCACTACCCGGTGTTAAGTTAAACAGACTATTGTCGGGTAATTGAGTGTTTGGCCCAACGGTTCTTATCACGGTATCGAGGTTGTCTTTCCCCTGAGGCCCTGTCTCCGCAGTGATATTTTCCCCTTTGCCTACATCAGTTTGCCCTTGAATGTCAGCTCCGTTACCGATGTTGGCATCATCAACGTGTAATGATGAGTCAACCGATTTGTCGTCTTTAACATCCACTTTGTCTGAAATTGAAGGTAACTGCGCCACTTCCATTTGTTGGCCTGGCTTCAGGTCTAATGGCGTGTTTTTGCTATCTTTTAACGCCTGCTCAGTAACAGCTGTACCTTGGTTTTCTTGTTGATTAGCGTCAGAAACACGTTCGGCTTGCCCATCCAGTTGGTTCACTTTCACTGAATCGAGCTGAGTTTTATTGATCCCCCCGCGTTCTCGGCAACCTCTAATAGATGTAAGGCTAAATCTTCTTCGCTATTAACCCCTTGGTATTTTGACGTGCTAGTACGCGTTTTCCATTTACCACCGCCTTTATAGCGATAAATCGTATTTCCATCTTCAAAGATACGGCGAACACCCTGTGCTTCTTCGTTGTTGAGATCATAGCCTGTTAAGATCAGGTTTTGCCCCGCAACAACGCGTGAATTTTCATTGTTCAGCTGCTGACCATCAATCGTCAAGTGCTTTCCACTCGTAATCAATGCGGCATCGCGTTTGATAACTTGGGTTTCATAAATGATACGGTCGTAATCGTATTCATAAAAATTCTTAGTCCAGTTACCATACTCAAACATCCGCCAGCGATTAGATTTTTCATAATGAATACCCACTTCCTTGTTCAGCGTACCATCTTCATTAATAGCGTAACGTGTTTGGTTGCCATTACGCGGCTGAATTTTATAACGTCGCCCATTACCAAAATCGTACCAGTCGAAATGTTCACGGCTCACTTCCACGGCTTCATCAGTCAGTTGTAAATGGATATCTTTATTTTCAAGTAAATCCGTTTTTAGTGTGAGGTTACCTGCCGCTTCAATGTTAGCACTGTGGTTTTTCACGCTTTTAGCATGACCGGTGGCTTTTAGCTGGTCGTTTAATTGGCTACCGATGGTTAAATCACCATCACTGTAAATTAAAGCGTGATCACGGTTCAACAGTTCACCAACTGCAAGGTTGGCCTCTTTACGCCCAGCAATAACCGCCGCTTTATCTCCTTGTTTATCATTGACTAAGCTATTTACTGCGATGGCAAGGAAATCACCATAAATGCGGCCTGTTCCTAAGTTACTTAAGGAATTAGCAACAATATGGGTTAATACGCCATCAATGAGCCCAGTGTTATGTACCTGACCACTGGCTTTTATACGGGTACTTTGCCCACTGATCTCACCTGAAAGTTGGTTAATAACGGTCGTTGTGTTTAAAACCAGCTCGCCAAGACTAGAAATTAACCCTTTATTGGTAAAACCTTGAGCAAAATTAGCCTTTAGGTTTTCACCTGCCTGAATGCGTCCCGTATTTTCAAATAGTTGATTGAAGGTGAGCGATAACGCTTTTTGCGCGATAAGTTTACCTTCACCTGTTAACTGGTTCGCCGTGATCGTGGCAGAGCCATTACTGACTATCACCCCTTGCTGATTTGATACTGCTAGGACTTTACCTTGCGCTTTATCGGTTACATTCAAATCCGTTCCCGCAGATAGCATCCCTTGTATGTTATTCAGGCTTTGTGCGATATTCGCTTCAATCGCTTGCCCTGCACGAACCGCCCCGCTTTGGTTATCTAAATGTGTGGTTCTGAGGTTAACATTTGCCCCTTCAAGGCCTTTACCTGCTTGAGCTGTATTTTTGTTATCGATAGACTCCGCAGAAATATCAAGGTTTTCATTGGCTTTGATCCAGCCTTGCTGGTTTTCAATTTGCTGTTTGACTACCAGTTCAACATTATTGAGACCTTGAATAACACCACTCGTATTATTGAGTTGTTGGGTATTTACGTTCAGGTTTTGACCGGACAAAACTTGCCCTTGCTGGTTATCAATCCGTTGATGAATATCCAGCGTTGTACTCCCCTGAGATTGAACAACCCCCTCAGTATTATCGAGGTTTTTTCCTGTCACTTTTAACGCCGATTGGCTCAGTAATAACCCTTTTTGGTTATCAATTTGCTCAGCATTCACTGTGAGTCCAAGTTTTCCTTGAGCCACACCTTGGGTATTATTTAAATCCCCAGTAATCAATTCAAGCTTGCCATTACTCGCTAATGTCCCTTGCTGATTTAGCAATGCCTGCTGCTGGGTATTGATATCCATCGACTGCCCAGCGAAAATTTGTCCGTTCTGGTTCTCAATACCTGTCGTGGTGAGTGATGCCGCTCCTGAGCTTTGAATTTGCCCCTGCTGGTTAAGCAGTTTTCCGCTGTCAATCGATAAACCGCCCCCACTTAATAAACCACCATTTTTTTGCGTAAAGCTATTGTTTATCTGCTCGCCATGGGTGTTGAGTGTGAGCTGCTTTCCTGCTTGAAGTCGACCTTGTTGGTTATCCAGTGCCCCCGTGTTTGCCGTTAAATTATTGACGGCAAGAATTTCCCCCTCCGTATTATCAACACGTTTTTTCTGACTATCGAGGGAGATTTGGTTCGCTTGTATTTGCCCTTGGCGATTGATTAGCTCTCCAACTGTCATCGCTAGATTTTGGCTAGCAAAGATGCCTTGACCGGCTTTTTTAGCAAGATTCGTCAGTTTCTGCCCCTGTGTGTCAATACTCACAGAGCGGCCTTTAATCACGCCTTCACGGTTATCCAATTGTTGCGTTGTCATTGAGAGTTCAGACTGGCTGCCCACCAAGCCTTGCTGGTTGTTAACACCTTGGCTGTTCAGCTTAAGCGTATTTTTCGCCACAAGTCGGCCTTGCTCATTATTGAGCTCACCGGTTGTTAGGGTTAACCCGCCTTGTGCATAAATGCCTTTATTGTCACCGCTTTGAGTGTTATTAAGCTGCTCACCGTGAGTATCAATCAGCATGTCACTACCGGATTGAATGGAGCCTTGCTGGTTGTCAATTTGACCGCTGTTTAACACCAATGTTTGCAGAGCTAGCAACGAGCCTTGTGTATTATCAAACCGCTGGTTATGGGTATTAATATCAATGGTATTGGCTTGTAGGTAACCCAACTGGTTTTGTAGTGCTTGATTGCTCATCTGCAACAATTGTTCTGCAGCAATTAGCCCTGCTTGGTTATTGATACCATTAGCCACATCCAGCTTTGCATCACCATGGCGAGCAACCAATTTTCCTTGTTGGTTTTCGATATCACTTGCCGTTATGTTCAGCCCATTCTCACCAATGAGTGCCCCGCTTTGGTTTAATAATTCACGAGTTAAATCAATGTCTAACTGACCATTTTTTGCGGTGATGACTTGTCCATCACGATTATCAAGACTATTGGCGGTTAATGAAAAGTCGCCATTACTGCCTATTTCACCCGCTTGGTTATTCAGCTTCCCTTGTAAATTAATTTTCCCGGCTTTATCGCCAGTTTGTAATAATTTACCCCCTTGGTGATCAAGGGTATTTGCCGTTATTAAAATATGATCTGCTTGGGTGACAGCCTGATTTAGCGAAAGCATTCCACCTTCAATATTCAAGGTGTTCGCTGCCAGTATTTCACCTTCATCACCGTTTAGTGATTGACTATTTAAGGTGACATTCCCCATGCTCGCAATCACTTTACCTGTGCGGTTAATCAATGATTGGGTTTCCACAAATACACCCTGCCGGCCGGTCAATGCTCCACCCGTGTTATCCAGCACTTGTTGAATTTGTAAATCAAGCTGCCCCATTCTTGCGCTGAATATTTTACCTTGTTGATTATCAAGGGTATTAGTTTTGATCAGCCAAGAGCCGTTACCACTGATATCCCCAGCATTGTTATTAACATATTGGGATACCTCAATGACCCCCTGTTGTTCACCTAATTGGGTTATGGTGCCTTTTTGATGAATTAAGCGGTTCGCAGTGAGTTGGATGTGCTGTGCTTGTGTGTTTGCAGCTGTTAGGTCAATGCCTTTACCACTTAGTGATAAATCGCCTTGAGCAATGATTTCACCACGCTGACCTTGCAATTCTTCAGTGGTCAGCAGCATATTCCCTTGTTTACTAATGGCTTTACCGTCAATATTGGTGAACGACTGTGTGTTAAGGGTAAAATCTTGTTCGGCAAATAAGGTGCCTTGGGTGTTATCTACGCTCTGCTTCGCATTTAGGATTAGTGACCCGACTTTTGCCGCGACCACAACACCTTGCTGGTTAGCAAGCGTATTGACATCAAGACTTAGTGTGCCTTGGCTGCTAATATTCCCTGACTGGTTATCAAGGGTTTGAGCAAGCTTGATTTGCCCTTTTTCACTGCCCGTTTGCAGCATTTTCCCACGCTGATGAGACAGGTTTTGTCCTTCAATTTGGATGTTATCGGCCTGCGTCACCGCGTCATTGAGATTAAGTTCATCCCCCGTTAAAGCCAGTTTTCCTTTTGAGAGAATTTCCCCTTTTTCACCATCCAACTGCTTAAGTGTCAATTGGTTATCACCAAAGCTGGCAATAATTTTACCGGATTGGTTAATTAAGCGTTCCGCTGCTAGCTGAATACCTTGATTGCCTAATAATGTCCCTTGTGTATTATTCAGCGCCTGTTGAATAGCCAACGTCAAATGGCCTAATTTTGCCGCAATAATTTTGCCGTCTTGGTTGTTTAGCCCGTTTGCCACAATATCAATTTGGCCATTACTGGAAATTTCACCTTTCTGGTTATCAAATTGGTTTTGAATATGTAGCTCAGTTTTACCTTCCCCAGTTTGCAACAAGGTGGCACCCTGATGGGTAAAGTTGTTGGCTAAAATAGAAACTTGGCCTGCTTGCGTGAAGCCTTGGTTTAAATTGATATCGGCACTTTCTATGCGCAATGCATTTTGCGTATAAATAGTCCCTTTTTCACCTGCTAAACGATTTGCCGTTAATAAAGCAGCACCGGATAAACTGCTCATTTTACCTTGCTGGTTGATCAGCTTATCGGCTTTAATCATCAGGTACTTATCGGTTTGAATAACCCCACGAGTATTATTCAATTCACCAGCAGATGTTAGGTCTAAACGATGGTTCGAGCTAGTGAGGATTTTACCATCCGTGTTGTCAACGGCCCCTGCTTGCAAATTCAGATCACCTTTGGATGCAATACTCCCTTGGTTGTTATCCAATCCATTAGCTACATTGAGTTTCAGCGTTTTATCACCCGTCTGCAGCATATTGCCTTGACGATGAGATAACGTATTTGCTTGTAAATTAATGTGTTCTGCTTGTGTTGTACTTTGGTCAAGATTGGCCGATTTTGCGGTTAACCCCAGTGCACCACTGGTCAGAATTTCCCCTTTCTGCCCATCAAGCGTATCTGTTTTGATGATCAGGCCTTGTTTACCGGATGCGAGTATCGTGCCTTGTTGGTTGCTCAGGTTTTTGCTTTGAATATCAACCTTGCCATCACGGCTGAGTAACTGCCCAGACTGGTTATTTAACTGCTGCGTCGTGATTGAAGTATCACCTGCAAGGTTAATTTCCCCTTGCTGATTGTTTAATAGCTTGGTATTCAACGTATTTTTTGAATTACCTTTTTGAACCAGTTTGCCTTGTTGATTATCAATAAATTCTGGCGCTGACAAGGTTAGTTGGTTGGCAACGATCTCCCCTTTTTGATTATCAATGCCTCGTTTGGCGGTCAATGTCGCGTTATTGGTTGCCAGTAAGTGCGCTTCTTGAGTACGGATATCTGCTGCTGTCGCCGTCAGTGCAATGTTTTTTGCTTGAGTATTGGAATGGGATAAATCTAAGGTACTACCCGTAGCCGTTAATGTGTCTTTAGCTAGGATATCCCCTTGTAATGCGACCGATTTATCTCCTTTAACTGTTAATGAACCCGCGGAGGTCAGCTTACCTTTGCTATCAACCCCTGCCGCTAATAAAGCGCTACGATCACTGTTAATTTGCTCTGCATGAACTGCTGCATCACGCCCTGCAACGATTTGGCCTTTATCGGTGTTAGTTATTGCCTGTTTCGCTTTGAGCTGGATATCGTTTTGCGCCAGTATAGTACCGGTATTATTGATAGCATCTTGGCTAGTCAGGGCAATATTTTGGCTAGCGGTGATCACGCCAGAGTTACCTACTTTCCCATCCGCTGACAGGGTAATATCCCCGGCTTGTGCCCCAATATGCCCCGCATTACGCACGCCTACACCGTGCTCTGTCCCACGCATTTTAATAGTATTGGCGTACATCCCCCCTAATACGGCAACATCTAAAGCAAATTCAGGCTTATCATCGGCAGAGGAATTATCCGTTTTAAGAATGGTTGTTCCATCCGCTGCCACGGTATTTTTCCCTGTCGTGATCGCTAAATCTTTGGCATGCAATTTCGCATTGATATTCACTGAGCGGGCAATCAACGCGGTGTAGTTGGTACCATTGCCGTTATAGCCTTTCCCAAGAATGTTGATGCTGCCTTTATCGACCTCAAATCCTTTGATTTTACCGTTTTCAATTAAAGTTTTTCCCGCCGATAGCAAAGCTTTATCGGCATTGATAAACCCACAACCGTTACAGGTGATCCCCGCAGGGTTGGCGATGATCACATCCGCTTTTTTCCCTGCCACTTCAATAAAACCATTAAGTTGACTCGGGTCACGGCTATTTACCTCATTGAGGATAATTTTGGCTTCCCCTTTAGCGAGCCAATCATTACCTTGGATCATCCCACCAAGTTGTGTGTTCGTATTGGTGCTGCTGTTATTGAGGATCGCCCCTTTATGATCAACATCGAACTGGCTGTATTGGTTACGAGAGACGCCATCACGGTTAGGCGCTTGAATATTAACTTGCGGTAAACCATTTTGCGTATTAACAATGGTCGGTTGTTGGTTACCCGGAGCCTTACCATCTGCAACGATGGTCGATGACGAAACGCTAAAGCTCACCATGCCTAATGTAAACCACAAAGAAGTGACTATCGGTTTAATTGACCAGCGCACTCGGCAACTTGTTGCTTTCTCTACGTGATTTTCACTCGAACCCGCAGGACCCGCACGATGGCTGCGAGTAATATCTGAAACCACCATCACCATTTGGCGAGCAGCATTAAAAATTAGGCGGTAAAATAACTTGTTCATCCTGAGAGTCCTTAATAATTCCAGTTTACAGAGAAAGCAAAAGTGGCAGGGTCGGTTCTAAAACCATCAGGTTTAGAGAAGGGAGTACCGATAGATAAGTCATAACTTAAATTCGCAGGGCTGATTGCACCACGTAGGCCAATCGCCCCACCCGCAAGGTGAGTCCCTAGATTCTGGTTAGTCCAACGCCCACTGATTTTGCCGTAGTCAGCGCCAACGTAGAGCTCTTGAGCCGGAATAGGCAGTGACCATGACAAGGTGTTGCGAAGTGTCCAGCCTTCATCCGCACTGAGTGTGCGCTCACCATCAAAGCCGCGCACCGTCCAACGGTTACCAATACTAAATTGATCTTGAGGCGTTAAGGGACGGTCGCTTATTTGACGCGAATACTGGGTATCAAAACGCAACGATTGTTCGGCCACTCTGAAAGGGATACTAGCTGATGCGTTAAACTGCATCACAATCGCGAGGGCTGTCGCATAATCTTGAGAGTCTTTACGACGAAACTCTTCAAAAGCAGGCATAGCGCCAAACCAACGCGTCCCGTGTTGGTAACTCGCCCCCACGTTAATGGTTGATTGCCCCACATACTGGCGATGGTTTAGACCTAACTTCCACGCTGTAGTGCGCCGTTTTTGATTTTCAATTTCAGTGTTTTGCACAAAGTTACGGGTTTCGCGCAAATTCAGATCATAGGTCGCGGTGGTTTTCGCTGTGGCATCACGGTAAAGCACATTGCTCAGTTGCAAATTCAAGCTTTTACTTTTACCGCGATATTCAATATCACTATTTGCACCAGCAATAGTTTGAGTGTATTCATAATCACTCGCGGTGGTGGCAAACTGCCAATAACCAAATGGCACCGAGTAGTGCGCGCTGTAGTTGGTGGTGTCTTTATCGCTAGAAAAGCTTAAATCGCGAGTCGCTGTAAGATAGAAAAGATCGCTGAGAGAAGTCGGGTTATCTAATGCAAGCATCACGCCCGCTTGGTTTTTACCGGTACTTTTTGAACCCGTATTATCCACCCACGCGCCCGCATGCCAATAGCGTGATTGCTGACGGTTGATCACAATTTGGGTTTCACCCGGGCCATCACCGGGGATCATTTCCATCGATGCTTGTACAGTTGGCAAACGTTGTAGGTTTTCTAAGCCTTGCTCAATATCCCTCAAATCCAATAAATTACCTGAATGGGCTGGCATTGCGGTATACAGCGTACTGTATTGTGATGAGTCATCAGTAAAAATGACTTTTTGTACTTTGCCTGGCATGACAACTAATTGCAGAACGCCTGTTGATAAATCTTGTTCAGGAACCAATACACGACTGGTGATCCAGCCGTGGCTAATCAGCCGATTTTATACGTCAGTGACTAATAAATTGATGCCATCAACACCAATACAATGACCAACAGCCTGACCCGCTAGCCTTTCTATAGGTACCCAATGTGGGAAAGTATCTTGTCCACTGACAATAACCTGCTCAATTAAAAAACAAGGGGTCTCTTGCGGAAATTGCAGACGTGTTTTTGCAATGGAGGCAGATAAGTTCACATCGGGAGATTTTGCATCAAACTGCTGTTGTAACGTTTGTTGCTGATGCGTTTGACGATTGAACAAGTTATCTGTGTTATCTGGTTTCAATAATGACGCTTTTGCAAGAGCAGGAAAACAAAAGGCAAAACAAATTGATCCGTTCAGTAAGGTACGTATATTAAGCATTAGTTTTTTTAATAATTTGGATTTAGATTAAGTTAATATACGCAACTTTACATACTTTTTATTAAATAACAATCCAATTGCTTCGCATTTTTTGTTAATTGTCTACTTAATTTTAAAATAACCAATCACTTTCAATAAAAATAAAATAATCTTATATATCAGATTATTACAAAAACAAAAACAAGTTTAACTTGTAGGAAATCTTTTATTCAAGCCAAATAAACATCAAAAATGTACCTTAAGGCGTAATTTTTAGTGACTAAAAATCAAATAGTTGTAGTGCTCTCTCCCTTATAAAGAGTAAAGAAAATCTAACCAATTACATTTGAAATAAATTATTACAACTTTATAAAAAAGAAGGTAGGAAAGATCGGTAATTAGGGCATACCGACACCCTAATTACCCATTGATGAGAAGAGGTGAGCAGCTAACTATTGCTAATATTAAGTTTCAACGCAGCAGCTATCGCAAGTGGCGAAAAAGTAATACTGGCGGCAAACAGCGCTGCGAGAATGGCAAAATAGCCATCTAGCGGCATTTTAAAGCTATGTGCCTCCATTGTACCTGTTGCATAGATAAGCACAGGAATATACAGCGGTAAAACTAGCAGGCTGACTAAAACGCCACCTTTTTTTAAAGAAACCGTTAATGCCGCGCCTATCGCGCCAATAAAGCTTAATACTGGCGTCCCCAGTAATAACGTACCGGCTAGCACCAATAGCGTATCTGCGCTAAAAGACAGCATTAATGCAGCAACAGGGGATAGCAAGATCAAGGGCAGCCCAGTGACTAACCAGTGTGCAATGACTTTAGCAAAAACGGTAATAAATAAGGGATGTGGGGCCAAAAGTAGCTGTTCAAGGGAGCCATCGAGGTAATCATCCTTAAATAAGCGCTCTAGCGATAACAGCGAAGACAAAATAGCGGCAACCCAAAATACCCCGACCGCAATACGTGCTAATAACTGAGGTTCAGGACCAATACTAAGAGGAAATAGTGTGATAACAATTAAGAAAAACCACAACGGGTTAACCAATTCAGAAAAACCACGAAAAGCAATTTTAAGTTCTCTTTTAATTAATAACCAAAACATGTTTCAACCCCACCCGTCAGTTTTAGTGAGCCAAATTGCCCTGACATCGCTTGGTGAGAGGTAAACAAAATAATCCCCCCTTGCTCTGCATGTTGATGAAAACGTTCTGTTAAACGCGCCACTCCCGCAACATCAATTGCAGTAAAAGGCTCGTCAAGTACCCACAGAGGGGCTTCGCTAAGCCATAACCTCGCTAAATTAACACGCCGCTGTTGGCCCGCAGACAATTGACTTACAGGGATATCTTCATAACCAATTAGCGAAACTTCCTCTAAAGCGGCCCAAATACGGTCACCTTCACTGCTTTTATTATGCATTCGGTAATAAAATTTGAGGTTTTCATACGGGGTCAATAATGATTTCACTGCGGGTTTGTGCCCTAAATAAAGTAGATGACGCGTAAACTCTTCTTTCAGTTTTTCAATCGATTGATTATTCCAACAAACCGCACCCTCATCAGGTTTTAATAGCCCCGCCATCATGCGTAACAAGGTGGTTTTCCCCGCACCATTAGGCCCTTCAACTTGCAAGATCTCACTGGGCTGAACGGTAAAATTTAGCTGGTGAAATAGAACCCTATTTTGCCGAAGGCAACTCACATCTTGAGCACTTAGCATGCAGCACAATTCCTGTTGTTTTTATTTTAAAGGTTAGCTTTTTGCAACTTTGTTCAACAGCATATCACTAATCGAGTCGCTCGATATTGCTTCACCGCAAAGCACTTGCATCAAAACCTCTGAACCTAGCGTAGATAATGAAAACAACATATCAGGCTTAAGTAAGCGAACTTTATCCATATTGCTTTCTTGGTTAATTAACACCACGGTTTTTACCGAGCTACCTTCCCCTGCTTGCTCTTTCACTCCCAATAAAGCGAAAGTACTGAGCGAATCGCTATCTGTCATCACTAACACACACTTTGCATGTTTAACATTAGCTGCGGCGAGCAATTCGGAACTGGTTGGGTCACCGGTCACAATATTATCCTTTTCAGGGTAATGGCTGCGATGGTTTTCTTGGCAAATCACGGCCACCGGCAGTTCTCGGTTTTTCAGCCCTTGATAGACATTGACGGCCATTGGTGTGCTACCAATCACCACATAATGATTTTTCATATAAGAAAACCTCTTACGCACGATTTCTTTCGTACCTTTAGCTAACACCCCAACAATATAAACCACTGAAGTGGTAAAAATTGTGATCCCTAAAATAATCACTGTCACTGTGAATACACGCGCATCAACCGTAACCGGGACAATGTCACCAAACCCGACCGTTGTCATGCAGACTAAAGCAAAATAAAAGGCCGTTGTGCCGTCTTTAACGACTGGTGAAAACTCATCACCAATATATAAAGTACCAAAAATGGAATACAGCAATAATGCAATAATACAGGTTATTGCCACAAACCCGGCACTGGTTAAGCTATGGTGATGATATAGCTTCCAAAAAAGGCACAAAGCAACCAATAAAAAGAGGGAAAAATAACCTTGATGTATGTTTTCTTGTGTTAACCTCAGGTCAACAAATGAAATAATCCCAAGTAAAAATAGTGAAAACACCCAAGCGATACGGGCTCCGTTAACCATAAATAGCGATAAGAAAATCAGTGAAATTCCCAATAAAAATCGCGGGATATCCAGCAATTTCATAAAACCCAGTGATTTCAACCACTGTGTTAGCCCAGACTCACGCCAATCAATATAGTCGGTGTAAGCGCTTAACACGGGTTTTAAAATCATTGCGCCATCAATAATAATTAGCAATGAAAGAAGCACCCTAATTGATAGGGGTGATTTCAAAAAAGCCACAAATGAGTTATCTAACATGTATTGCTCTCACCCTTCACGCAGTGCATTCACCAAATTTTCTTATATACCATAAATAGGTCAAAGGATAGTATCAATGGCGTAAAGACGATAACAAATGCACGAGCTATTTTACTATTTTGGCTAATAGCGAGCCAAACATCGTCTATAATGGAATATCACGAAAACTGCCATAAACATCAAACATGTTCTTTGAAAAAACTTGAATAAACATAACATTACAGAATGATTAAGAAATTATTAATTATAAAGAATATATTTTGGAACTTAAACTACGTCTTTATATCTAAAAATCGATTTCTCAATTATTTTTCAATTCGATTTAACAATAATAGAAAACAAGAGTTTAAAAACCTATGAGTAACACTACACACTCGGAAAAATTTAGCTGGGCCTCGCTGTTCTGGTTATTGATCTACTTTTGGTATTTTTCATCCCTATTACAACTGTATGTGCTAGTAACAGGGCAAAGTAATTCCATCGGCCTAAGAGATTCACTACTCTATAGCTCTCTTTGGTTGGTTCCTGCCTTACTATTTCCTAAAAAAATTAAGCTAGTTGCAGGGCTGATTGGGATTGTTTTATGGCTTTCTTCGGTTGTTGCTCTCGCTTATTTTGTGGTTTATGGGCATCAAATATCCCAAAGTGTCATGTTTGTGATGTTTGAAACCAATACCAATGAAGCAGGCGAATTCCTTAAGCAATATTTTAGCTTCGAAGTATTAGGTGTCATACTCGCCTACACTGTCGTTGCAATTTTCCTTTGGACACGCCTGAAACCAGTCACATTACCAAAACCAGGACGCATCGGTATTTCGTTGCTGATTTTAGTTATTTTGTTCGGAATTCCTTATTATAACAAAGGCATTAAACAAGACCGACCAATAGCTAATGTCGCGTCTTATTTAAATAGTAAGCTCGCCTATGCTGCACCATGGCAGTTTGTGAGTGGTTACCTTTTATATAAAAACCAGCTGGCAAACATGGAGGAGTTAATCCGCGACAACAGTAAAATTCCACCATTAGAAAACTTCGTCGATGCAAACGGTGACACTCCCCGCACATTTGTGTTGGTGATTGGTGAGTCCACTAGCCGAGATAGGATGAGTCTATATGGCTATTCGCGCCCAACTACCCCTGAGTTAGATGAGCTAGCTAACGATTATCCTGCTAATTTATCCGTATTCAATGATGTTGTGACGTCGCGACCTTATACTATTGAAGCACTACAGCAAATTCTGACGTTTGCGACACAAACAGAGCCTGAACTTTTCAATTCACGCCCTTCTATCATGAACATGATGAAGCAAGCAGGTTTTAAAACGTTTTGGATCACTAACCAGCAGACAATGACTGAGCGTAATACCTTGTTAACGGCGTTCTCTCGCCAAACAGATAAGCAATATTATTTGAACAATGACATGGCGCAAAGCTCACGTATTTATGATGACGTGGTTTTTTCTCCATTCAAGGAAGCGCTTGCAGACCCTGCAGAAAAGAAATTTATTGTTGTTCATCTGTTAGGGACACATATGCGCTATGAATTCCGTTACCCGGAAGATAAAGCTATTTTCAAAGATAAAGACAGCGTGGTTCCTGCTAATCTAAATGATGACGAAGTAAAAGATTATAACGCTTATGATAACGCGCAATATTATAACGACTATGTTGTTTCAACATTAATCAAGGACTTTGATTCTTCAAAAGAAAATGGTTTTTTGGTATTTTTCTCAGACCACGGTGAAGATGTTTATGATACCCCGCCCCATGAAATGTTAGGCCGCAGTGAAGGTAAGCCAAGTAGGATTATTTATAATGTACCTTTCCTTGTTTGGCAATCACCTGAGTGGTTAGCGACACATCAATTTGATTTAAATGATAAAACAGCCCGACCATTCAGTAATATGGACTTTATCTATGCGTGGTCTGATTTAGCAGGTTTAAACTATACCGGGTTTGAACCCGAAAAAAGCCTGTTTAATGAGGCATTTAAGCCTCAGCCTCGTTATATTGGTGACCCAGATAATAAATCCTCATTAATGCTTTATGATGATTTAAAACAATAATTAACTCTCTGTCGGTGAAATGTTATCTGCATTTCACCGACTTATTCATTTAAGCTATAACTTTCAGATGCTGTGTACCCTTGCGGTTTATTTTACCATCCCGCAAAATAAACGTGACTTCACCACGCCAAAACTCAGCTAAAAAAATATCGTTTATTGATTCAATACCTTGTAATTCAATTTGTTGCATTAACCAAGCCTCATCCCTTTCAATGGATTCCAAATCATAGTTTCTAATAACCCCTTCCTTTATCAGGATCACTGATGGCATATTTTTTTCATCACAAATAATAGTTAGCTGCCCATCAGGTTCTATTTGTGCATAATAAATTTCTTGAAAGGAATGAATGCCTTGTGCATGAATTCTAGATGAAATATTGATAAGGTCTATCTTATTAGCCTTCTCTAAAATATTTTCCATTATAAATTGGCCTTTTTTAATAATGGGTATGGGATTACCAATCGCCACATTACGAAAAAAGTTAAATTTTTTCGTTAAAAAGTTCAAAATACTAATAAACAAGACGCCTATAATTAAAATAGTCACATATTGATACAGTGGGATAGTATCGCTGTAAATCACCCCACCAATAATGCCCCCTAAGACAAAATTACCAATAAAATCAATAGGAGTCATTTGGGAAAGCTGTGTTTTCCCCGATAGATTCATATGAGTGATAACAATGGCAAAACCGATAATAAATTTTAAAATAATCAACGAATAATAGTACGCCATAATGCTATTCCTTTATTTTCTAAGCCATACATTTTTTTCATTATTTATTTAATAATAAGTTTAATCAGTTTAGCTTGATTCTCTATCTTTTATAGCTCTATAGCATGGAACAAGAGATGACTTTCAAAAAAATAGTCATCCATTTGTTCTAACAACGAAAAAACACAACAACTTCAATTGATTATCTAATTGTTTTATAACTCACTTAATTTCAACTATAGTTAAATATACACATTGGCGATTATGCCAATATCGAGCTTCAATACCATTTTTACCAGCATCGTGCTAAGGATATGTTTATGAATATAAAACTCATCACTTCACTTCTTTTCGCGGGAATGGTTACAGTTATCGCAGGCTGTGATGACTCATCAAAACCAAGTGACACCGTTAAACAAGCAGAAGAAAAAGCCCAGCAATTAAAAGAAGATGGTGAAAAAAAAGCTAATGAGCTGACAGAAGATGCTCAAAATAAAGCCGAAGAGCTGAAACAAAATGCATCAGAGCTGAGCCAAGAAGTCAAAACAGATGCGATTAATAAAGCCGATGAAGTGGCAACCGATATGAAAGAAAAAACGGAATCACTCAAGGCAGAGAATGACGCTGAAGCGGATAAAAAATAATTATCCCCCGGTCCCCTTCAAGAATGTGGGCTTTAAATGCCTGCATTCTTATTTTCCTCAGAAAAGCACCAAAACCCTCCTAACTAATTCGCCATTCCACGATATAATTGCACATCTTACTCGTTAGCTCCCAGGAAAACTTATGCAAATTAAACATAGCATTGGGTATGCAAACCCAGAACTCCTCACCGATGCCTTCAACCTACGCCAACAAGTTTTTACTCAAGAGCAAGGGTTCCCCGCTGATATCGATATCGATGAATATGATGAGTCCGCTTTACATGTCGTTTTGTATTTAAATAGGCAGCCTACTGCGGTATTACGTTGTGTGCTACTTGACGATAACCTCATCAAAGTAGGCCGCGTAGCAGTTCAAAAAACACATCGCGGTAAAGGACTTGGACGTGAATTAATGACATTTGTAGAGCAATATGGTCGTTCCCATCATTACAGTAAGATCACACTCTCTGCACAACATACTGCCATTAATTTTTACCATACTCTTGGATATCAAATAGAAGGTGAAATGTATGATGAAGAGGGAATGGACCACATTTACATGACATTATCTTTAGAGCAATAATTGCCCTTGAATTAAATTTTCTTACCTCTATATTGATATAAGGTCAATATTCAATCAAGTCGAGGTGAATGATGGCAAATGGCTGGGCAAATGAAGATGCGGTTCAAGAACAAATTGATGCCACTCTTGATGATGCGGTAGCGAAAGCGCGTCGCCAATTACACTCCGGTGAAAGCGCTGAGTTTTGCGAGGAATGTGGGGCGGCTATTCCTGAGGCTCGCCGTTTAGCATTATCGGGTGTTAAATTCTGCATTAACTGCCAAAATGAATTAGATAAAAAACAATCTGCATTTAGTGGCTACAACCGGCGTGGCAGTAAGGATAGTCAATTACGCTAATTACATTTTCCTTCCAATTTATCTGTCGTTTTTACTTATCTAGTCCTCACTTTCACTCATTGACGTTAACTTATTGGTAAAACATGTAAATATTACATTGTTAATTATTAATTAAATGATAATTAACATGATATTTCCATACTCTTCTTAATCTTATTTCCCCGTTTATATTGATCATTCATCCATATCATGGCAGTATAACCGCCTATTTTTTAACTGATGAGGGTAAGAAAAGCTCGGATTTTTATTACTATATTAGGCAGTTTAGTCTGTCATCAACACCATATTATTGTTCTTTCTATTTCGTTTCCTTAGGGAACTTTTTCATCATTATTCACTGTTTCATAAAGAAGGACAGCTCGCTGCATACTTTGTCGATATCGGTATGCCAAAAATAAAATAAAACAAAAGAAGGTTGTTATGAGTCAAATTGATACTGATTCTAAAAAAATTCGTTCTAAAATAAGTCCCCCTGTGTTTTATAGCTCTGCCATCATTATTCTGGTTATTGTCGGCTTTGCCGCTTTAATGCCAAAAGTCGCAGAATCTCATCTAAGTCATCTTCAACAAAATTTATTTAATAACGCTAGCTGGTTCTACATTCTTGCTGTCGCTATTGTTCTTCTGAGTGTGACTTATCTGGGACTCTCTCGTTATGGGCAAATAAAATTGGGGCCAGACCATGCCCAACCTAATTTTAGCTATGTGTCATGGTTTGCTATGCTTTTCTCCGCTGGTATGGGAATTGGGCTCATGTTTTTTGGGGTAGCTGAACCTGTAATGCATTACCTCAATCCGCCAGTCGGTGAACCACAAACCGTTGAAGCTGCTAAAGAAGCGATGCGTTTAACTTTCTTCCATTGGGGGTTACATGCTTGGGCTATCTATGCCATTGTCGCATTAATTTTAGCATTTTTTAGTTATCGTCATGGCCTCCCGCTGACCTTACGTTCCGCTCTGTATCCTATTATAGGGGAGCGTATTTATGGCCCTATTGGCCATGCAGTTGATGTGTTTGCTGTTGTTGGTACCGTATTTGGTGTCGCGACCTCATTAGGGTTTGGCGTATTACAGGTCAATGCTGGGATGAACCATTTATTTGGTTTACCCGTTAATGAAATGGTACAAGTCGGGTTAATTATTGCTTTTACTGGTTTAGCGACTATTTCTGTCGTCTCAGGATTAGATAAAGGGATCCGTATTTTATCCGAGCTAAACCTTGGCTTAGCATTTCTATTATTACTCCTTGTGGTTATTTTAGGTCCTACTGTATTACTATTAAAATCTTTTGTAGAAAATACGGGCGGTTATTTATCTGAAATAGTTAGTAAAACGTTTAATCTTTACGCCTATGAACCCAAATCAAGCAGTTGGTTAGGTGGTTGGACGCTACTGTACTGGGGATGGTGGTTATCCTGGTCGCCATTTGTCGGTATGTTTATTGCCCGTATCTCTCGCGGCCGTAGCATTCGTGAATTTGTTATGGGAGTACTATTTGTCCCCGCAGGTTTCACATTGATGTGGATGACATTCTTCGGTAACACAGCGATTGATCTAATTAAAAATAAAGGTGCAACACTATTAGCTGAAACCGTTCAAGCAGACGTGTCTCTCGCTTTGTTTGAATTCCTTAATTATTTCCCGTTCTCATCAGTTTTATCTTTTTTTGCTATGTTGATGGTTATCGTATTCTTTGTGACCTCAGCTGACTCAGGTGCAATGGTTGTTGATACACTAGCCTCTGGCGGCGATTCCAACACGCCAGTTTGGCAACGTATCTTTTGGGCAGGTTTAATGGGTGTTGTTGCCATTACAATGTTATTAGCCGGTGGATTGCAAGCCTTGCAAACACTGACTATTGCTAGCGCACTTCCATTTGCAATCGTACTATTAATTTCTATTTATGGGTTATTTAAAGCGTTACGCGTTGATGCCTATAAACGCGATAGCCAGCAATTAGCAACGATTGCTCCTACAGCGAGCCGTAACCCTATTCCATGGCAACGACGTTTACGTAACATTGTCTATTTCCCTAAACGTGCACATGTTAAACGCTTTATGGAAGAATCTGTGAAGCCATCGATGGAAATGGTCTCTGAAGAACTGGCTAAGCAAGGTACGGTATGCCATATCCATACCGATAAAGATGACCGAATAGGTTTTGAGGTCGATTTAGGCGACGATATGAACTTTTTATACGAAGTTCGCCTTCGTTACTATATTCAACCATCATTTGCGTTATCGGGTATGGGGACTGAAACAGATGAAGAAAAGAGCGAAGAACAACGCTACTATCGCGCTGAAATTCACTTAAAAGAAGGTGGGCAAGACTACGATGTGATGGGCTGGGCAAAAGAGCAAATCATCCACGATATTCTTGACCAGTACGAAAAACATATTCACTTCTTGCACTTGTTGGGTAAGTAGACCAAAAAAGAAGCACTACCTAAAATGTATCTATAAGAATTCACAGGCGGCTAAAATTATAGCCGCCTGTGTTTATTCAATTGTCTATTAATGCAATAGGATCCTATTTTATGACATTTGCATTTTTGATAATAAATTACTGACGCTAGCTAAGTCTTCAGGATGAACTTTTAAATATTTTTCACAAGCTAATCTGACATAGTAGAAGAAAGTTTTATCCCTCAAATAGACAGACATGACCAAATGTCTTTTTCCTAATTGATTCGGTTACCATCCGCGTTGACTTGGTTGGTTAAATCGTTAATCACCACAAAACAGGTTTATGTTTTTCTACGATTTCAGTGTGTTTTCGCATTCAATCCCAGTGTTGCTAAAAACGCGCTGAGGCGGTTTTATGATGTCTAACGGGTGTTTTATTCTCTAAACTTGCTCGTTTAGCATAATGGGTCTTATGGAAATTTTAAAATCAAGGTAAACGCAACCTATGCTCAATTATGATATTTAACTTAAGTAACGCGTATGGTATTGTGAACTATCTATATTGAACTTTAATGACAAAGGGAATGCTTAAAATGGCGAATATAATTTATCTTACGCTAAAAGGAAATAAACAAGGTTTAATCTCGAAAGGATGCTCAACGATAGATTCTATCGGGAATAAGTATCAAAAGGGACATGAAGATGAAATCCTTATTCATGAATTATCTTCTAATTTATCGATGCATCAAAATGTCAGTTTTCAGCCTATTAGTATTCGTAAGCCAATTGATAAGTCTTCCCCACTACTTTCTCAAGCATTAACATCGAGTGAGATATTAACGTGCGACTTTGCTTTTTATAGAACATCAATGAATGGTGGGTTAGAGCTATATTATAAAATAAAGCTGACAGATGCCTCAATTGTTGACCTAAATTGTTTTTATCCTAATTCTGTTACTCACAATCAAGCCCAACCAGAAGAGTCTGTATCGTTTCGATTTAAATCGGTTACCTGGGAGCATGTTATTGCTGGTACTAGTACATACAGTATATGGGAAGAAAGGAGCTTTTAATGTTCTCTAGCCCAGAAGAGACCTTTGAATGGTATGCAAATGAATTAAGAAAAATATCTGAGTTATCTGCAAGGTATTTTCTTGACGACCCCTACTGTAAACAAGGTTACAGAAGTGAAATAAATGAAGTGATAAGGTTGATTCGAGCTGATTTTAATATTGCTTTATATAATAACAACGCTAGGCATCAACGAATAGATGGCACAAGGGATTGGGTTAAAGAAAACATAGGTTCAACAGGAAATTGGCCTGATATATATAAATACACTGAGGAAATTAAACTCGAATATGAATCAGAAAAATTAGCTTATGCTGAACTAAGAAAGAAAAACAAAAATATCTACAATGAGACAAAGAGTTTTTCAGGTGAAGGATGGGCTTTTTATGGAGAAAAAACAGGAGATATCCTTGGTGGTGCATTACAAACAGCTGCTGGTTTTTTTACATATAAAGTTGGTTCAAGAATACGTAGTACTACAATGAAAGGCGCTGGAATATTAAGTATGGGGATAGGAGGAGGGAAAATTCATCAGGGCTTATCTGATATTGTATATGAATTTACAGAGGGTAAAGTTAATATAGGAGATAATATAACACTTTTAGGTATAGAACGAGGCGTTAACCTTGTTGGAGGGGATAAAGTAACTGCTAAAAAAGTATATTATGAGCTGGATTTTATAACTTCTCTTTATATGGGGTTTGCAGCATATAAAGTTGTAGATCCACAAAAAAGAAATCAAATAAGAAACTTACCAACAGAAACACAGAGTGGATTAAGAAGAGTTACTGTTTTTGAAAGACTTTTTCCTGATAATGCCGGTTTTCGAATTTTTAGATGGACTCGCGAAAATTATAAAAGAAAACTTAATACATCTAACAAGATATTATTAGCCGTTGCCGCTGGATCTTCAATTGCTAAGTTTAAATTAATTTTAGAACAGTATGAAAACAATTAATTTTTTTTAAAATTTGAACGATTTCAATCTAAAAAATAACTTTATTTTCATTTTTAGGTAGAAAACAAAAGGTATTTTATTTATTATTGAATATATAAATAAAATTATTAACATAGGTATTGAATATGCGATAATTAATATTAATGTAGAAATTAATTTGTATTTTTCAGTTAAAAAAATGATGGATATTTCATTGATTGAGAATGCTATTAAAAATGGAAATAACATTTTTGTTTTAACAAATAGATTGTATATCCATGTTTGGAAATCCATATTCCTTTCTCTAGAGGAGTAAATTAAAGATAATTTATCTAAATCCTCTTTTTTTAATTCTTTAATGATTTCTTCTGATTTATTATCATTCATAATTAGTTTTCTTGTAATGAAAAGATGGCAATAGAATACCACTGATAAATTTAATTATATGAAATCACTTGAATTAATTCATACAGTTTACCTTGTCTTATCGCAAGGTTGTCATCGAAATTGAATCCGTCAGCACAAAATAACGATTTTATACGGTCAATAATGACATTACTGTAATTGATAATAGAAGGTTCTTCCCCCTCAATAAAATATTTAATCGTAATATCTATTTTTTCATCGTTTTTGATCGCGTCAAAGATTGAGGCTGTTGAATGTTCCCAGTCTTTATCAATCGTCAATCGTAGAATTGGAGTGCCATGTTCATCTTTTTCTCTAGAATAACTAATTGAATTAATTAGGACTGCATCATTTTTTGAATTTGAAAGATCTTTCGTGATTATCTCCTGTTCAGACCCAATTATTCTCATGATCATTTTGCGTTTCATGTGATTTCCTTATGTAGCATTTGACTTTAGTAAGCCATTTTTTTTCACATAAAGCAATAAAAACATAACGATTAGGTATATCCGCACGCCAGCACCAGCAACAATGTCACAATACGAAATATGACGAAAACAAATTGATATTCAAAATAATTCGAGCTCTAGCAAGGAGACAATTGAGGATAGTTTAAGATCACGGCCTGAAAGTGCAATAATTTTGTCTGTGGATTGAAGGTTGGCCGACTGCAAGTCAATATCACGGGATTTAACGTGATATTGCCATTTTCGATGAGTTTAAAACGCAACTTGAACCTCGCATTATTGCCGCTGTTGCTGATTGTAATATAGAAACCGACTGCTCTGTTATTTAAATCATGTGGGAAGGACTGGTAATTTAGCTTTGAAGTGGATTTAGGCGACGATATGAACTTTTTATACGAAGTTCGCCTCCGTTACTATATTCAACCGTCATGTGCGTTATCGGGTATGGGGACTGAAACAGATGAAGAAAAGAGCGAAGAATAACGCTACTATCGCGCTGAAATTCACTTAAAAGAAGGTAGGCAAGACTACGATGTGATGGGCTGGGCAAAAGAGCAAATCATCCACGATATTCTTGACCAGTACGAAAAACATATTCACTTCTTGAACTTGTTGGGTAAGTAGACCAAAAAAGAAGCACTACCTAAAATGTATCTATAAGAATTCACAGGCGGCTAAAATTATAGCCGCCTGTGTTTATTCAATTGTCTATTAATGCAATAGGATCCTATTTTATGACATTTGCATTTTTGATAATAAATTACTGACGCTAGCTAAGTCTTCAGGATGAACTTTTAAATATTTTTCACAAGCTAATCTGACATAGTAGAAGAAAGTTTTATCCCTCAAATAGACAGACATGACCAAATGTCTTTTTCCTAATTGATTCGGTTACCATCCGCGTTGACTTGGTTGGTTAAATCGTTAATCACCACAAAACAGGTTTATGTTTTTCTACGATTTCAGTGTGTTTTCGCATTCAATCCCAGTGTTGCTAAAAACGCGCTGAGGCGGTTTTATGATGTCTAACGGGCTGTTTTAGACACTAAGTTCGCCTGTTTAACATAATAGGCCTTATGATAATCAATGAACACGAAGTTAAATGTATCCATTTAATTCTCTTTCATTTATGATTTAAGTTTGACTTAAGGATAAGGTAAGAAATTGTATGCAGTGTGGGGATTTAGAGTGGTTTTACTGTCATAACGGTCAAATCATCGATGCAAATAAAGCCCAAAAAAAACGGTTCGCTATCTTTGAAAAAATAAAACGTGAGCTTCAGAATGCACATAATCGTTCAAAAGATTGCTTACCCCCGACAGGATTAGATGAATCGATTTATTATCGGTGTGAAGGTAATCCCCCAACTGTTGATAATGCGTTAAATAATCCCTGGGTGAAAAGAGTCGAAGATTTCGGTGTGACATCCGCTAAGGGTGTCAAAAGAATAGAAGATACCGCTGCGTATCTTGGTGTTTTGCCCCCTCCGTTGATGGGAATGAACTTTCTGCTTAAATCTCGAATTTCTAGAAATCCTCGAGTCATGCAAGAAAATATTGAGGCGATTTATTTATTACGATTTATTAATGACCCCTATGAGAATCTTTCTGAGGTCGTCAATATTATTATTGACTCAATCGTTAACCAAATGCCACCAACGCGAAAACAAAAATTATCTGATTATATTCAAATGGTAAAGACGCAATCTAATCAAAATCAAATAATTAACTTTGAAGATAGATTTAATGTCAAACGGGACATAGATGTAGGAGTTAAAAATTTTGCTATCGGCGTTTGCGCTGAAGTTATGACCGAATCGAAAATTCGTAATTTTATTGTCACTGCGATAATCACTCGGATTGTTGCCGCGATTGTTTCAAAGCATCGGTCTTTTTTTAAACCGTTCGGCGGTCCTAAGAAGGTGATAAGTCGAACCGTTATCGTGGCAACGATTATATACAGTTATGGAACGATTGAGAAAATGTCTGAAGCGGCCAGAAGGCTAAAAAATAAAAATCGCGCCGTCTATGATGCAATGGATAAGAGTCAAATCACCATGGCATATTATTTTGTTGAAGAGGAATTAAGCCCGTTAATCACATTGGCGGCTAGCCCAAGCAATGCCGCGAGTGATGATGCTTTTGTTGCTGAAATTCGCCATTTAATCAACAAGTATAAAAATTAAAAGACGCTATCATCGGAGATACTGTAGCCCGATGTACCCGCCATTATTTGAGCGGTTGTAATATCACGATATCGAATCGTCAGCCGCTCTTCAGGCTCAATATCATTACGTAAAATATTGTTTGGGCATTGGTGTGAGTAGTCAACAATAGAGGCCTCGTTTAATTTTACCGTGAAATATTTTTCAATTCCGCCATTTTGAGCTGTGCGATAGTAATCGAAAACCAGATTGAGGATTTCATTATTTGAAACGGCAATTAACAATAACGGCGATGATTTATCTATCAGTTTGGTGAATTCTACGGGTTGATGCGACAAGTTTTGAGCTCGAGATACGGAAAAGTTTAATTCGGTGACAAAAATTGAGTCTTCTTTCCCTATTTGAAAACGATTTCCGATTGAATCCAGAGTTCCACAACCACGTGATATCAACCCTTGTTGTTTCCCTTCTAATGTGAGATAGATTAAATTAGCCATTAATAAGTCCATTTGTAGGTAAATTTTGGTTATGTTAAACAATAAATTCGCAGTCGTCACCTTATTCTTAGTCTTATGCAACCCTGTATTGGCTCATGCTGAATCCGAGGTTAAATGCATCCCCGAAGAAATGAACTTTGCAGCCTGTGAGACCTTGGCTCAAAAAGGGGATGACGATGCCTTAGTTATGGTGGGGCGTTTTTATGAAACGGGCACTGGTGTGAAAAAAAATCTCGAAAAGGCAGAAGAAATTTATCAGCAACTTGCGGATAAAAACAGTGCGAGAGGGACTAATCTGTTAGCTATGCTCAAAGAAGATCAAGGAAAAAAAGAAGAGGCTATTGAGCTTTATCTAAAAGCTGCAAAATTAGGTTCATCCTCAGCAAACAATAATTTAGGAATGTTATATGAATTAAATCATGATTATGTTAAAGCAAAAGAAATGTATGAAATAGCCATTAAAGAACATAATTCCAGTTATGCCATGATGAGTCTGGGAGATTTATATAGTGATGGTCTTGGAGGAGAAAAAAATACGGAGTTGGCTGAGAAGTGGTATAAGGAATCGATACAATCAGGTAATGATTACGCGATTACACGGCTAGGTATGTTGTATGGAAATTTAGAAAAATATGATGAAGCAATAAAATGTTATGAAATTGCCATAAAAAAAGGTGATCCTGTGGCTATGAACTCTATGGGATTATTATATAAATATGGTTTTGGCGTAAAACGCGATATCAATAAAGCGGTTGAACTTTATCAAAAATCAGCTAGCAAAGATGAATTTAGTGGATTGGTAAATCTTGGATTAATGTATGAGGAAGGACTCGGTGTACCCCAAAATTATGAAAAAGCTGTCGAATTATATCAAAGAGCTTATCAACTAGGTTATGAAGATATCCAAAAGCGCATTGATTTCTTAAATAAAAACTTCATAGAAAAAGAGTAATTAATGTCTGAATTTAACATAAAGGTGCTTAAGCTATCCAACGCTGTGGCTCCAATTTAGTAATGTCCACTCTGGGCTAAGTTAAGATGTCCGTCACGTAGGCTAACTATTAAGGGGGTCACATGACTGCTTATAGAGCGGAATTTTTTACATTGGAAGATGTGAAACGGCTAAATGTGATTCAAAATGTGATAGACCAACGCCTGCCGACCAAAATGGCTGCATAACGATTAGGTATATCCGCACGCCAGCACCAGCAACAATGTCACAATACGAAATATGACGAAAACAAATTGATATTCAAAATAATTCGAGCTCTAGCAAGGCGACAATTGAGGATAGTTTAAGATCACGGCCGGAAAGTGCAATGATTTTGTCTTTGGATTGAAGATTAGCAGATTGCAAATCCATATCGCGAGCGGCATTTAACGTGATATTACCATTTGCGTTATCGGGTATGGGGACAGAAAGTGATGAAGAAAAGAGCGAAGAGCAACGCTACTATCGCGCTGAGATTCACTTAAAAGAAGGTGGGCAAGATTATAACGTGATGGGCTGGGAAAAAGAGCAGATCATTCACGATATCCTAGACCAATATGAAAAACATATTCATTTCTTGAACTTATTGAGTAAGTAACCCTAAAAAAGTGCGAGTGAACATTAAAGACTGAAGTTTATACAGTAATAACCGCCATCTTTATATAAAGATGGCGGTTATTTATGATACATTCCAAACTTTCGCCATGTTTTATTTTTTCGTATAGCCCATAATCTTAACCATGGTACATACGAGGAAAATACTCACTAATTTTGTCGTTATCAAATAACTGGTCTACAGTGAAATCAATAGTATCTGAGACAACAATATAATTTCTAAGAGGGATAGGAATATCATCTATTGTTAAAAATACTGTCGGAACAATAAAACGATAATAATCTCCCATTTTTGTTTCACCATCATAACCTATTGGATAGTTTTCACCTTCAGAAGGTAACTCTAAAGCCTCATAACAAAACATTCCCATTTTGGTAGCTAGTGAAGCAATACAGTTCTTATTATTTTCAAGTCTAGAATTAAAACTTTTTATTAACTCATTCTTATCGCGATATGATACATAAGAATAGCTTGAGTATAAATCAACTGTATAACTGCCATTCAAATTTATTTCATTGACATAGTCTGTTGATTCCCCATCTATATATTCACATAAAAGATTAATATCATTCTTGCTAATAGATGAGTTAAGTAAAACTATTGGGAGCCAACCATAACCATTACTTAACATCAAGGAAAGCAATCCATTTTTATCTCCGGCGACCCAAGTATAGTTACAAGCAAAATCGGGTGACCAATTGTTATCTAGCTGCAATTCCATAGATATCCCTTATTATTCTAAAAATACTTTGACACAATTTTTACAAGTAGGTACAAGCGCTTCTGGGGGAACTTCTGATATATCGAATCCATGGGCATCTCTAGGTCTATATGCTTGCGAAATCCTTATATCTGTTGGATTAACTCCTTTCCTTATTAGCTGGTCAGCAGCTAATACCTCTCCACACCCCCCAACAATATTATTACAATAAATAGTTTTAGTCCCAACATCAGCTCCTCCCAATTTTTTCTTGAGAAGAGTTATTGTATCTTTATGAAGCATATCGGCCTCAATTTTATTACCTACGCTACCTTTGACAATGATAGTGCCTTTTTTTATATCATATGCAGCAACCATGGTTGCTGTATCTCTAGCTTTGTTTTTAGATGAAAATTTATTAATTTCCTCAATAACTTTTTTATTAGCCTCAACACGTAGTTTCTCAACATTTAGGAGGGACTTTAGTTTACTCGCATCTTGTTTTCCAGCCATTAGCATATGCTTTGAACTGTTCATTGTGGTATTTGCAAGTGCTTTGGCTGCCTCCTCAGAGCTCGCTAGTAATTTATAACCAGCTCCTAAAGCTGCTCCGCTAGAAACAGCGGCTTCTGGGGCAATAACTTCAGCTGAACTAATGGCTAGTTTATTGAAACAGAGCACTAGCCCTGCTTTACATCCCTGCATTCCTAATTTTGCTGCAGCTAATATTTCAGGAGATGCTGCTAAAACAATTTCGCCGCCAATAACTGCGACGTATCCACCTGCTGCAACAAAACCAACAAATATTGCCGCTTCTTGGCGCGCCGCAACACGTCGTGCAGCAGCTTTATCTCCTTTAGCCGCCGCCATCATATCCAGATTGTTCTCTATAATGATTTGCTGTAACTGATGCTCTGTATAATTATACGTATATACCAACTCGGCAGAATTAGCGGCAGAAAAAGCGCCTTCTGGCTTATGGGTAATTGATGCCCCTGCAAATCCACCTAATACTTTAGTGAATTGAGTTTTGGCGTCATTACCCTTGATAGCATCTTGTAGCAATGCGAGTTGTCTTTCTTGCTCATTGATATATTTGGGCTCAAACAATTTACTGTTCAATGAAATTGCAGCTAATTCTGCTGCTAACGCACCAACAACTGCACCTTTGGCATCTCCCCCTGCGATTTCAGCACTCACCCCTGCAACAACTGAATGACTTAATAATTTGCCTGTATGCCCTAAAATTTCTCCGTTATCACCGATTAACTTTGCACCTTCCGCATTCACCTGATTGCCAATATTACTAAGTAAGGCACTCTTAAAGTTATCGGTAAAGCTGCCACCTTGGATCGTGGTATTCACGGTTGAACTAATCACAGATTGCGCGGCAACACGCTGAGCAACCTTATTCCAATCCCCATTATTTAATAAAGGTAACTTAGCATTCCCCGGATTCCCTTTTGTCCATCCCATTTTGACATCTAAACCATTAAGCGCCCCGGAGATCACCATTTGAGCAACAATAGATTTAACTGTTTCGCTTTTACCTAGTGAATTAAGCGCTTTGGATAGGTTTCCTTGGTTTTCAGCCAGTGCGATCGCTGCTTGTGTTGAAAGAGCTGTCATACCAGAGTAAGCCGCGCCTGATATCACCGCAGCACTCGTACCACTGCTACCGGATGCTGCCCAAGCCGCAAATTTTGTTGCTGTACCTGACGTCATCGCTGCAACAGTTATCATAATCAGCGCAGCAGCAACCGGGTTTAAACTCTGGCTTTTATAATCCCAACTGTCATAGGCGTCTTTAACTAAGTTCCACTGCACATCTTCATGGTCTTTTAAGCCTGCAAGCCACTGTGTACCTTCTGTTTGACCAAGAGCCTCTAAGGCATTTTCTAAGCTCTGACCATTTTTCGATTTAACATCCGCAGTAACCGACTGCTCTGTTATTTAAATCATGTGGGAAGGACTGGTAATTTAGCTTTCAAGTGGATTTAGGCGACGATATGAACTTTTTCTATGAAGTTCGCCTCCGTTACTATATTCAACCATCATTTGCGTTATCGGGTATGGGGACTGAAACAGATGAAGAAAAGAGCGAAGAACAACGCTACTATCGCGCTGAAATTCACTTAAAAGAAGGTGGGCAAGACTACGATGTGATGGGCTGGGCAAAAGAGCAAATCATCCACGATATTCTTGACCAGTACGAAAAACATATTCACTTCTTGCACTTGTTGGGTAAGTAGACCAAAAAAGAAGCACTACCTAAAATGTATCTATAAGAATTCACAGGCGGCTAAAATTATAGCCGCCTGTGTTTATTCGATTGTCAATTAATGCAATAGGATCCTATTTTATGACATTTGCATTTTTGATAATAAAGTACTGACGCTAGCTAAGCGCTTCAGGATGAACTTTTAAATATTTTTCACAAGCTAATCTGGCATAGTAGAAGAAAGTTTTATCCCTCAAATAGACAGACATGACCAAGTGTCTTTTTTCTAATTGATTCGGTTACCATCCGCGTTGACTTGGTTGGTTAAATCGTTAATCACCACAAAACAGGTTTATGTTTTTCTACGATTTCAGTGTGTTTTCGCATTCAATCTCAGTGTTGCTAAAAACGCGCTGAGGCGGTTTTATGATGTCTAACGGGCTGTTTTATTCTCTAAACTTGCTCGTTTAGCATAATGGGTCTTATGGTAATCAATAAATACAAAGTTAAATGTATTCATTTAATTCTCTTTCATTTATGATTTAAGTTTAACTTAAGGATAAGGTGGGGGATTGTATGCAGTGTGGGGATTTAGAGTGGTTTTACTGCAAAAACGGTGAAATCATGGATGCTAATGAAGCCATGGAAAAAAGATTGGCTATTTATCGTCGAATTTTGAAAAACCTTAAAAGCGCACATAATCGCTCCAATGAATATTTACCCCCTAGCGGGTTAGATGAATCAATTTATTATCGGTGTGATGGTGATGAACCTTCGGTTAAAACGGCACTCAGTAATCCCTGGGTAAAAGGAACAGAGGATTTTGGCGTAACATCAGTAAAAGGTGTTAAACGAACAATAGATACAGCAGCAGAACTTGGTGTAATCCCTCCGACTCTACGAGGGATGGATTTTATTCTAAAATCTCGGGTATCTCGAAATCCTCGTGTCATGCAAGAAAATGTTGAGGCTATCTATTTACTGCGGTTTGTTTATGACCCCTATGAAAACCTTTCTGAGGTTATCAATATTGTCATTGGGTCTATCGTTAGCCAAATGCCGCCAACGAGAAAACGAAAGCTATCTGATTATATTCAAATGGCAAGCACGGTTTCTAATATAAATAAACCAATTAATTTTAATGACAGATTTGATGTTGAACAGCGAGTGAATGTATCGGTTAGAAATTTTGCCGAAGGTGTGACGATTGATGTCATGACGGAATCACAGATTCGGAATTTTATTGTCACTGCCATCATCACGCGTATTGTTGCTTCTATTATCACAAAGCACCCGTCTTTTTTTAAACCTTTCGGTGGTCCCCGCGCGGTGATCAGTCGAACAGTCATTGCAGCCACTCTAATATACAGCTATGGCACCATTGAAAAAATGGCGGAAGCAGCAAGGCGACTGAAGAATAAAAATCGCGCCGTTTATAACGCGATGGACAAAAGTCAAATCACCATGGCCTATTATTTTGTTGAAGAGGAATTAAGCCCATTAATCACGTTAGCTGCAAGCCCAAGTAATGCCGCGAGTGATGATGCTTTTGTTGCTGAAATTCGACACTTAATTAATAAGTATAAAAATTAGAATACGCTATCATTGGATATACTATAGCCCGATGTGCCAGCCATGATTTGAGCTGTTGTAATATCACGATATCGGATCGTCAATCGCTCCTCCGGTTCGATATCATTACGTAAAATATTGTTTGGGCATTGATGTGAGTAGTCAACAATAGAGGCTTCGTTTAATTTTACTGTGAAATATTTTTCAATTCCGCCATTTTGAGCCGTACGATAATAATCGAAGACGAGATTGAGAGTTTCATTATTTGAAACCGCAATTAACAATAATGGTGATGATTTATCTATCAATTTGGTAAATTCAATAGGTTGGTGCGACAAATTTTGCGCTCTGGATATGGAAAAATTTAACTCAGTGACAAATATCGCATCTTCTTTACCTGTTTGATAACGGTTTCCGATTGAATCTAAAGTTCCACAACCGCGTGATATCAAACCTTGTTGTTTTCCTTCTAACGTTAGATATATTAAATTAGCCATTAGTAAATAAGTCCATAATTAGGTGAATTTTGATTATGTTAAACAATAAAATTACAATAGTCACTGTATTCCTACTCTTATGCAATCCCGTATTGTCTTATTCTGAACCTGCGATTAAATGTATTCCTGAAGAGAATAATTTTCTTGCGTGTGAGGCTTTAGCAAAACAAGGGGATGATGAGGCTTTATTAATCGTCGGGCGTTTTTATGAAACGGGCACTGGTGTCGCAAAAAACCTCGAAAAGGCAAAAGAAATTTATCAGAGACTGTCGGATAAGAATGATGCAAACGGGATGAATCGTTTGGCAATGCTAACAGAAGACCAAGGGAGAAAAGATGAGGCCATTTTACTTTATCAAAAAGCCGCTGAACTTGGGTCATCCTCCGCGGACTATAATTTAGGTATATTATATAAATACGAAAATAACTACATCAAAGCTAAAGAAATGTTTGAAATAGCAATTAAAAAGCATAAATCAAGCAGCGCCATGATGAGTTTAGGTGATTTATATAGAGATGGTCGAGGTGGAGAGAAAAACACTAAGTTGGCTGAAAAATGGTATAAAGAATCGATTAAATTCGGTAATGATTTTGCGATTACTCGATTAGGTGATTTGTACAGTGACTTAGAAAATTATGATGAGGCAATAAAATGCTATGAAATAGGCATTGCAAACGGAGATCCCGCGGCAATGAATTCAATGGGGTTGCTTTATCAGCATGGCTTTGGTGTTCAAATCGATATCAATAAAGCAGTAAAGCTCTATCAAGATGCTTCAAATAAAGAAGGGCTTGGCGGGTTAATTAATTTGGGCTTAATGTATGAGGAGGGGCTAGGTGTTCCTCAAAGTTATGAGAAGGCGATCAACTTATACAAGAGAGCTTATCAACTAGGTTACACCGATATTCAATCACGGATTGACTACTTAGATAAAAAAATGCATAAAAAAAGTAATTAATACATAGTGTTAACATAAAGGAGCTTAAGCGATCAAACGCTGTAATAGCAAAATTGTAATGTCCGCTCTGGGCTAAGTTAAGGTGTCCGTCACGTAAGCTAACTATTAAGGGGGGCACATGACTGCTTATAGAGCGGAATTTTTTACATTGGAAGATGTGAAACGGCTAAATGTGATTCAAGATGTGATAGACCAACGCCTGCCGACCAAAATGGCTGCATAACGATTAAGTATATCCGCACGCCAGTGCCAGCAACAATGCCACAATGCGAAATATGACGAAAACAAATTGGTATTCAAAATAATTCGAGCTCTAGCACGGCGGCAATTGAGGATAGTTTAGTATCACGACCTGAAAGCGCTATGACCTTGTCTGTGGATTTAAGGTTGGCCGACTGCAAGTCAATATCACGAGCGGCATTTAACGTGATATTGCCATTTGCGATGAATTTAAAACACAACTTGAGCTTCGCATTATTGCCGTTGTTGCTAATTGAGATATAGAAACCGACTGCTCTGTTATTTAAATCATGTGGGAAGGACTGGTAATTTAGCTTTGAAGTCGATTTAGGCAAAGATATAAACTTTTTCTATGAATTTCTCCCCTGTTACTACATTCAACCAGCCTTTGCTTTAGCAGGTATGGGGACAGAAAGTGATGATGAAAAGAGCGAAGAACAACGCTATTATCGCGCTGAAATTCACTTAAAAGAAGGTGGGCAAGACTACGATGTTATGGGCTGGGCAAAAGAGCAAATCATTCACGATATTCTTGATCAGTACGAAAAACATATTCACTTCTTGCACTTGTTGGGTAAGTAGACCAAAAAAGAAGCACTACCTAAAATGTATCTATAAGAATTCACAGGCGGCTAAAATTATAGCCGCCTGTGTTTTCAATCTTTTTTGCTCAATTCTATTGAACTTAGAGCTATCTACCCCCTATCATTGGGGCTTACTGATTGTTATTACCAGATTTCTTATAATAATTTTGCAGGAAGTATTACGTCTTTGCCTTTAACATAATCCCATACCAAGGTGAATATCTTTTTATATATCGAGCTTTCATATTGTGATAGGTGCATTAATAGTTTTGATAGTTCATCCGATGATCTCATGACTGATATCTCCCCCCCTTCAGGATACGCTATAAAAACGTGACTAACACCGTTTATCGATATAGTTAAAAAAGCCTTTCCATTAATATATTGTATATTATTAAGATATACACTACTGACTAAAAACGGCATTTCCATTCCAAGGCCCCTCTAAAAATTCTCGTAGTGTCATTTGATAGCTCGTGCTTTTTTGTTGGGATTAACATATCAAAAGCAGGCAAGTACACAATTTAAATTACAGTCTAGGCCGCCCTCCCCCCGGCAGAAAAAACTGAACTAGATTTGACCTGACAGACACCTTATAAATAACCGGTAACTGTAAGGTCTGAGCTAATACATATAAGGCTTCGTCGGATAAACCCTCCTTCAAGTCAAAACACCTCACAGTGGATGAACCGTATATTTCTGCTCAAATGGCCTCGCTGATCCAACAAACCCATTCAAATACTGGAAGCCTCATCAAGCTCACTCAGGTTATCAATAGGAGACTGTTACAAAATTTGAATAATGATTCTAGCGTAGAGCCATGTTTTAAATTAAATTAGCTGGTAGAGATATATTTCTGCCTTCGATATAATCCCAAGTTATCTCACTTAAAAATTTAGATATTTCTGGTTTATATGGCATTATAGACATTATTAACTTATCGAGTTCATCCGTATAATTTATACCTTTTATTCCTTTAGCCTCAAATATACTTGCCATGAAAAATTTAGTTTCTTTATTGACACTAAAACCATAGCTAATATTTTTCGTTGTATTATCATAATCTATTGATAATAAAAATATATTATGGTTTGTAGACACTATGTCCATTCCATGCATCCTTAAATTCGTTAACTTTCATTGTGTACCGTGTTCCTTTAAATGGATCGTTGATTATTACATTACCTCCATTGTCTACGCCTTTAACAACAACCCAATGACCAACTTTATTACCTGAGTCCCACATCATTGCACTCCAAGAACCGGTACGATTTAATGACTCAAAACTTGAGGAAGAAACATTATTAGCAACCCAACCGCTGTCAACTTTATTTAGTTTATTGGCAAGTGAATTCATTGATGTTAATTCTGTACCTAATTTAATCTGAGATGTGAAAATATTACGATCTTTTAATATCATTTCCCCACATGCAGCGCCACAACTAGTCGGCGTCACCTGTTTCACTACAGTTGGGTCAACGATTTCATTCATGACATTCCAGTTACCTCCAGCCCCTCCTTTTAATGGTTTCCGCTGAAGGGCCGTGCCTGTTGTTTTGATCAATCGCCCCATAACGGCTACAGCTCGTTCTAATGGTAACGATGTTAATAGTGCAATTGCGTAATCTTTAGTATCCTTGGCCTGTGCTAATGCCATCATAGTATCTGAAACGGGAAGATGCTCTAATATTAACTTTACAGGGTCTTCTCCCCCAGCACCGTTAAGATAATTTTTCCGAATACTACGTTTTTCTTGCTCCGTAAGGCTGCTATCACTCGCTAATACTTTTTCAAGTTCAAAACCACTTGCGAAAAAGTTATCGCCCGTATTTCCAAAAAAATTATGGTAATGGTGATTAAAAAGAAATACATTTTCTGCGGCATTAGCACCACTGTATGCACCACTCGCTTCACCTGTATAAATACCGCCAGATAAAGCCCCAACCACCTTGATTATTTGAGTATCTGCATTTAAATTATTTTTGCTTTTGTTATCAAGAGATAGTGCTGCCAATTCAGCGGCTAATGCACCAACGACGGCCCCTTTTACATTACCACCACTAATTTCTGCACTTAGCGCCGCCAACCCCGCATGACTTAGAGCTTTTCCTGCATGCCCCAGAATATTTCCCTGTTTATCTACATATAAATACTGGAATTTGTCGCCTATCAGGTTAGCCCCTTCGGCTTGAATTTGCCCTGCCACACTATTGAGTAGGGCTGTTTTAAAGTTGTCCGTGAAGCTCCCTCCTTGGATCGCTGTTCCGATGGTTGAGCTGATAGCACTTTGCCCTACCACACGCTGCGCGACTTGAGTCCAATTTCCATCACTGAGTTTTGGTAAGGTCACTTTGGCAGGATCAGTGACTTTGCCATATAACGCAATATCAAACCCTTCAAGTGAACCCGCAATAATCATACTGGTCACTATTGATTTTGCAGTATCACTTTTCCCTAGGCTAGATAAGGTTTTTGACAGGTTTCCTTTATTCTCAACTAATGCGACAGACGCTTGAGAAACAAGTGAGGCAAACCCCGCCTGTGCCGCAGCAGAAGCCATTGACGCTGTCGTCGCTGAAGCCCCCATGCTTGTGGCAGTCGAGCTCGCAAGTCCACCAACACTGGCGGCTGTAGAGGTTCCATAAGTAGCAGCCGCTACAGCAATGGCAATCACAGCACCTACGACTGGATTAAGGCTTTCAGTTTTTATATCCCACTGGCTATAAGCATCTTTTACAACAGCCCAATTGATGTTTTTGTTATTTTTAACGTCCCCGAGCCACTCATACCCCGGAGTGCGACTTAATATGGCTAGCGCCTGCTCGAATGACTGTCCTTCTTTGGTTTTGACATCCGCAGTGATCCCTTTATTCGCATCAACAGTCAGTTTTCCACCAATATGCAATGCAGGTAAAACCCATTTATCTGAGGTATAGCCTTTATTACGTTGGGTGATATAAAAACCGTTAGAATTTGTAATCACCTGTTCAAATTGCGAGTTTTTGACCGCTTTAAAATTGACCTTACCGGTTTGACTGGTGATTTTGGCATTCTTGCCCGTATTAATTTTGGTGGCTTCTAAGGTGACATCATCTTTTGCCAATAAGTTAATGTCGCCACCAGCAGTAAATTCAGTGACTTTATTGGTTTTATCACTGCGTGTTTTTCTCACTTCCTTTTTCGTGATACAAAGCGTCCATCTATTGCATTTCTTTTTATACTCTTCGAAGTAACTGCTTTCCTCCATGGCTTGGGCATAGAGGTACCCACCTTTTGCCGCAATATCCATCGCACCTTTGGCAACGAGACGAGACGCTTGGAAAAGAATGCTCCCCTCTGACAAAATGGTCAGGGTTTTACCACTGTTAATTTCAGTGCCAATTTGGCGATATAACTCTTCAAATTTTTTCCCTGACTGCTTACGATAGTTCGTTTTGACCGACTCTAAGCGTACATTTCCACCGCTTGAGAGTGTGATGTCATCTAGGGATTTGATTGTGCTACCTTGTGCAGTGAGTGCGCCATTGGAGGCCAGTGTGATGCCTTTGTCACCGGAAAGTGTCGAGGTCACATAACGTACATCTTGGTTATCTTCGTTGGGGTTGGGAATGGCAGAGTAAGCGGTAGCGGTTAATTTAAGATCACGGCCAGAAAGTGCAATAATTTTGTCTTTGGACTGAAGGTTAGCCGACTGCAAGTCAATATCACGGGCTGCATTTAACGTAATATTACCATTTGCGATGAGTTGCGAACGTAATTCTGGGTAGCGATTGGTTCTAAATATGTTATCGACATCTTTAATGGCTTTTGAGCCTAGACGAATATCTTGGCCTGCATTGAACGTCAGTGATTTTCCACTGTTGAAGGCTATGCCATGCGCTTCAATATTTTTACCTGCGGTGAGGTTTATTTCCCCTGAACTTGTCCAATTTCCTGTTTTTGTGAGTAACGCATTAATATTGGTGACAGGCTCTGAAACCGCGAGTTTCATGAAATTGGATTCATCGCGATGAATAACAATATTGTCATTGGCACTGAGGGTAAGTTTATTCGTTTTGGCTAACTGCGCATTATCAAAAGTGATATTTTTACCCGCTTGGATATGTAACGAGTTTGCGGCGTTGATAACCGGAGGAGATAAGACATTATCTTTAAACGCAGAGACAGGATTTAAGCTATATTGAAGATTGCCATTTTTCGCAATCAAGGTACTGTCTTTAGCCGTTAAATTAACCTGTTTAAGGTTAAGGTCGTTATTGGCAATTAGGCTTTGTGATTGTTTTGCAACCAGTTGTGCATCATGAATATTAATGTTTTGACCAGCGATAATAGACAGATCATTTTCAGACTGTAAGTTGGTAGAAATATTTATATTATTGGAATTTAAGATAATGTTTTTTGCAGTAATGGCAAAAGATGGATTACCTACTTGTACTATTTTTGCTATGGGTTTTTCAGTATTAGGAAGTTTACTTTCAAGATTAATGTCGTTTTTAAAATCAAGAACAACATTATTTCCTGCCGATATCGTTTTATAATTTAAGGCTTCGGGAGCCCAAGAATAAAGTTTATCGATTAATTTAAAGTCTACCGGCTCACCAACATAAAAAATATCATAAGTTCCATCATCATCACTTTCATCTGCAAATTTTCCTAAATCTACATTAGATGTATCATATTTATACCAAAGATCTAACTTGCCTGAGTTAAAAGAGGATATTGATGCATTTTGTCCTGTCAATATCACATTGTTTTTTGCTGCAATTTTTCCAAAATCGCTAACTAAATCATTTGCATTAATATAGGCATTCTTTCCTGATGCGATAGTCCCAATATTTCCCAGATTCAAATACTGTTTTCGTTCAACATTAATGCTGTCATTGCTGATCAAATCCATCTCCCCAAACCATTTTTTATAGGGAAAATTTTCTAATCGAGGGTAGAGTGAAATAATTGATACAACTCCTTGCCTAGTACCAAAAAAAGAAGATACATAAGTGCCATTTTTATCACTGGTAGTCGCATTGATATTGGAAATTTCTATTGGAGATGCATTCGCCGTATTTGTCAGTTTTTTTGTCCTAACAACCAAGTCCCCCGCATTGGTCTTTATCGTCCCTGACTTATTCTCAATCAGCGTACTCAAATCCCCCTTGGCATTTTTTTGTATCCACAAATTATCTTGTGCCTGAATAAGTGCGCTATTTCCTGTGTTACTGACGTTATCAGCAAAGACACGCATATCCTTGCCTGCGGTAACTTTCCCGTTATTGGCGAGGGTGTTGGTCGCTAATGTGATGTCTTTGGCGGCATTCACGTTGGCATTGGCGTTAATTTGCAGGTTTTTGGTGCTGACATTAATGTCTTTTTTCCCTTGGATATTACCCGCAAGAGTAATTTTCCCATCGACGGTTAACGTCAGGTCATGTTGGTTGGCTTGCACATTGCTGAGGTTAATCCCCACCCCTGATTCAGTACTCACCAATTTCACTTGGTTGGCATACATCCCACCCAGTGCTTTGGTATCTACGGAAATACTGGGTTTTGCCCCTTCACCCGCAATCGGTGTTACGATGCCTTTTTGAAAATCGACACGGTTGGTGCCTTGCATCAAGGTCAAGTTTTTGGCTTTGATTTGCCCATTTAGTTCGGTGGCGCGGCTGATAATATCGGCATAGGTTTGTGCTTCGGCATTCAGGCCATTGGCGCCAATAACCACACTGCCTTTTTTCACCTCAACCGCAGACAATGCCCCCTTGTTATCCAGAATGGGTTTTCCCGTGGTCAAGGTAATCGCTGGGGTATTCACAAAGCTACAGCCATTGCAGGTAATCCCATTCGGGTTAGCAATTAAGACATTCGCCCCTTTGCCTGCTACTTCCAACTTACCTTGTAATTCTGAGCGGCTACTGCCGGTAACTTCGTTGATAATCAGATTAGCGGCATTTCCCTTTAAATTCGCATTGGCTTTGATTTGCCCTGCAATTTGGGAATTCACATTAGTGGTGGCGTTATTGAGTACCGCCCCTTGTTTATCGACATTAAATTGTTGAAATTTATTGTGGGATATTCCCGCTCCATTCGGCGTGGCGATATTAATAATCGGGACGTTATTTTGTTGGCTGATTTGGGTGTTTTTATCTGCTGCCGTCATGGCAGCTCCCCAAGCGGGATGTAAGGGGTAGACGGCAGTTAAGAAAATAATGGTGTAACTTAATATCCGCTTTGAGCGAGAAGGTAATTGTTCATTTAGCATAAATAATCCTTTAAAAACGTAAAGCTACAGAGAAAATGAGACCGACCAATAAGCCGACCAATTGTCTGGTTTAAGTTGTGAGGGATAATGCAAAGGTTTACTGAGTAGAAACTGAGAATAAATTAGGCTATTGCCTGTAAAAGAGAGGCCAACGGCTCCGCCGGCTAAAGTGTCATGTTCAACGTGGTATTTATCTGAGGCAATAAACCCGTAATCTAAAGCTCCGATAAAACGCAGTTGCCCAATTGCCGTATTGGCGATGTCTTTATTAATTTCATTACGCCAATATCCGCCTCGGTTACCACTTAAAGACTGCTCGTGGTAGCCACGGACAGAGTACTGGCCTCCAACACTTATGCGTTCAATACCGTATAAGTTATCGGGCGAATATTGGCCGTAAAATGAGGTTAAATAGGTCAAAGCATTAGAGAAAAAATACTGATAGCTGCTGCTTAGACTGAATTTACGGTAATGGCTGCGCGGTGAGTCTTTCGCGAGGGTATCGGGTGAGGCACCAAAGGCAGATATCCCCCATTCAGCGGCTGGGTTAAACGTGAAGTAACCTTGTCCAAGCGTGGTGCTGTACTGCGGGGTAAATGAGAGCGAGGTTAAAGTTGGGCTGCTGATACTCAAGGTTTGGGAAGCTAACTGGGTGTTGGCATTTTTATGTTTTAAGCTACTTTGAAGTGTAAGCCGTTGCTTCCCATCGCGATAAATTAAGCGACTGATATCAAGCTGCTGATTGGTATTTTTGCCTTCATAACGATATTGCTGCCCCGATGCATAAAACGGCTGTAACGTACTGTTACGGTAAAATTGGTAATGGTATGACCAATAACCATAAGGCACATTCACATTCGCAACGATATAACGGTTATGGTGGGATACACTTCCATCCATATCGGTATTGCCCGAGACTGACCACTGCTCACCAAACCCTAATGGGGAATCTACCGTTAAACCGCCGGTAAGCAGCTGTTTTCCCGTTGCCTCCATACCCGAGTTATCGAGATTCAACTGGCTCGTGATAGGCCATTTTTTCCCTTGTTGATGAATAATAACCCGAGAGTAACCATTTTGACTTCCTGGTTGGATATCAATGGTGTATTTGGTTGATGATAGTCGGTTGAGTTGCTCCAACCCTTGTTCAATATGCCGTAGGTTTAATATTTTGCCTTGTTGATGAGGGAATATTTGATGAGCTAAACGCTTAGGGGAGTTTTCAATCTCGATAGTTTCAATATGCCCTTCAATCACTTGTAATAGTAATTGATGTGAGGATAAATCTTGCTCTGGAATGATGGCTTGAGAGGTAATAAATCCCTGTTCCATATAGTAATTAGTTACATGCTTGGTGAGCTTTTGTATTTCACTCAGTGTGAGGCAGCGTTTTAAATAAGATGAGGTTAACTGAGTTTGAGTTTTACTGGTGAGCTGTGTAGCGCCGACAAATTGGATTTCACTGATAAGGAAACATATTTCATTTTGGGAAGGAGATGGCAATGCATCTTCAATGGAAATAGTGCTTTGTTTTTCCAATAGATTACGTTGGATTAACTCCGACTCTAACCGTTGTTTTTGTTCAAATTGAATACTTTCATTCGTGGAAGGGAATAATTGATTTTCCGTGTAGCCATAGGGCGAAATCATAAACAACGATAAGCATAATAAACGCCACATAATTTGATATTTTGTCATATTATCTAAATTTTCGTTACGAACAGTAAATTTACCGTAATGTAACTTATTCTCATTAACTGCTTTTAGATAAAAAAAATCCACCATGACTAAAAATTAATACTTTCATTCTTAATATTGTTTTTTTGCGCTATTTCACTGTATTAATTTGACCAAATTGCAATTAACGATAAAGTCTAACGTTATATACTGAAAATCAATCATTTGATTTTATTAGGAATGATTTTTCTGAAGAATTTGTCACAAGCAACCTATAGGTAATTTCACAATTACAAATAAGATATGACAGTGAGGGATTGGCTACTCAACTAAAAGTATAAATGAAGTTCAACTTCAGTGAATCTAAAGGGAAAAGTGAATTATTTAAGTAATAACTATGTTCAAAATAATTCGAATTGTAGGAAGGTGGCAATTGAAGTGGTTCTAGGCCACATACACAAGTATGTGACCCAAATAGCCGAAAGAAGCCAACACAGCTAGAGTTCGAAATATGACGAAAATTTAGGCGCTCTTTCTCTTATCAGCAGCGATATTACTGTAATCTGGGCTCTCTAAAGCGATTAACTCATCCAACAATGCAGTCAATTGCTGCATTTTTTCTGGCGAGAAAGCCTGCTCAATTTTTTGATAGCCTTCTTCCACTTCCTGCCGAGCTTTGTCGTACAACTCTTGCCCTGCCGGTGTCAAAGAGACATATAATTTTCGCTGATCATTCAATGGTTTTAAGCGGAAAATTAAACCTTCGCGCTCCATGCGGGTTAAGATCCCCGTTAAACTTGGCCGCAGAATACAGGTTTGGACTGATAATTCATGAAAATCAATTGAACGCTTATCAGCTAAAACTCGAATGATACGCCATTGCTGTTCAGTCAAATTATACGACTTTAATATCGGTCGAAAAAAACCCATTGCGGTTTCCCTTGCCTGCAATAATGCAATTGTCAATGATTCATGCATAAGCTTAAAACTCACCACTTAATTAACGTTATTTAGCCCAGTTTAGGTATTTTATGGCGGCTGCCACAGTGCTTTATTGGCACAATGCTTTAGTGAACCCGTTGATTATCACCATAAATTTCCACATCGCCAATTTGCCTTATTTAAGAGTAGCACGGCCAAATAACAATCTCAAAGAAAAACCCTAAAATATTAATGAGTAAATAATTTAAAACCCAACTTTAAAGTTAATTTTTTGTAAACTAAAAAAAAATTGAAAAATAATAATTTTATTTATAACAACACCTTACAGAAAGACAGTTCAATTATGTTAATGAGATCACAATTAAAATTAACATTTCCATAAACCTATTGCTAATTTAAAAATTATACTTTATTAATATGTTAATAATTACTCGAAAGTTGAATTCTTTTCATTAAGGAGTTGTCAATGAAAGGCACTGTATTTGCCGTTGCCCTCAATCATCAAAGCCAGCTTAGCCATTGGCTTGAGGCATTCCAGCAAGCCCCTTATAAGACCCCACCCAAAACCCCGGTGTGGTTTATTAAGCCGCGTAATACGCGTATCAATTCAGGCGAGCAAATTTTGCACCCTGTAGGTGAAGAAGTACAAAGTGGCGCTACGCTAGCCTTGGTGATAGGAAAAAATGCACGCAAAGTCAGTCAAGCTGATGCTCATCAGTATATTGCTGGGTTTGCACTGGCAAATGAAGTGAGCTTGCCAGAAGACACCTTCTATCGCCCTGCCATTAAAGCAAAATGCCGTGATACTTTCTGCCCAATTGGCAAAATGGTCGCAACGTCATTAAATACGCCTGTCGATATCATCACCCTAGTAAATGGCAAAGAAGTAGATCGCTGGTCAACTAAAGATCTGATCCGCGATGCTAGCGAGTTAGTGGCTGCATTAAGTGACTTTGCCACCTTAAAGCAAGGGGATGTGATCCTACTCGGCACACCACAGCAACGTGTCACCATCAAACCCGGTGATGACGTGGTTATCCAAGCGGAAGGCTTTCCTAGCCTGAAAAATACCGTTGTGGCAGCAGGAGGAAAATAATGTCTACTATAACAAAACGCGCCAAAATCCTTTTTAAAGGCACTGAATATTCCGTCACTGTTGGTGATAACGAAGCCATTACATTACCTAATGGGGATGTGATCGCGGGTGATTCTCCTGATGTTGAATGGTTACCCCCTGCTCAAGGGACGTTATTTGCCCTTGGTTTGAACTATGCAGACCATGCTGCCGAATTAGAATTTAAGCCGCCTGAAGAACCTTTAATTTTCTTAAAGGCAGAAAGTAGCTTAACAGGTCACCGCCAAGTTTCTGTTCGCCCTGATAATGTTGAATATATGCATTATGAGTCTGAGTTAGTGGTGGTGATTGGAAAAACGGCTCATAAGGTCTCAAGAGAAGATGCCATGGATTATGTCGCAGGCTACACCGTGTGTAATGACTATGCGATCCGTGACTATTTAGAGAACTATTATCGCCCAAATTTACGTGTTAAGAGCCGCGATACCTTAACGCCGATCGGCCCTTGGATCGTCGATAAAGACGCCATTAAAGATCCCCATAACTTGGCTTTATACACCTATGTTAATGGTGAATTACGTCAAAAAGGCACCACGGCCGATCTCATTTTCGATATTCCATTTTTAATTGCTTACCTCAGTGACTTTATGACACTGCAACCGGGAGACATGATTGCGACGGGGACACCAAAAGGGCTGTCTGACGTGGTACCGGGTGACGAAGTCATTGTTGAAGTTGAAGGCGTTGGCAGATTGGTCAACACCATTATCAGCGAAAAAGAGTATGAGGAACGTGTGTAATGACTAAGATTAATCATTGGATCAACGGTAAAAACGTTGCTAGCAAAGAGTATTTTCAAACCACCAACCCAGCAACTGGCGAAGTACTCGCTGAAGTCGCTTCGGGTGGGCAAGATGAAATCAATCAAGCCGTCGCCGCAGCAAAAGACGCATTTCCCAAATGGGCTAATACCCCAATGAAAGAACGTGCCCGCTTAATGCGCCGTCTGGGCGAATTAATCGATGAAAACGTTCCTCAAATTGCGGAAATGGAAACCAAAGACACTGGTTTACCTATTCATCAAACCAAAAATGTGTTGATCCCTCGTGCTTCACACAACTTTGAATTCTTTGCTGAAATTTGCCAACAAATGAATGGTCGCACCTATCCGGTTGACGACAAAATGATGAACTACACCCTGATCCAACCTGTCGGTGTATGTGGGTTAATCTCCCCATGGAACGTGCCATTTATGACCGCAACGTGGAAAACCGCCCCATGTTTAGCACTAGGTAATACTGCGGTGCTGAAAATGTCTGAGTTATCACCATTATCAGCGAATCGCCTTGGTGAACTGGCTCTAGAAGCTGGTATTCCTGCGGGCGTTTTGAACGTGGTCCAAGGTTATGGCGCAACAGCAGGTGATGCGCTGGTGAAACATCACGATGTGCGCGCAGTATCATTCACCGGAGGTACGGCAACAGGCCGCACCATTATGCAAAACGCAGGGCTGAAAAAATATTCAATGGAATTGGGTGGTAAATCCCCAGTTCTGATTTTTGAAGATGCGGATATTGAACGCGCAATGGATGCTGCGCTGTTTACGATTTTCTCTATCAATGGTGAACGTTGCACCGCAGGCTCCCGTATTTTCATTCAAGAAAGCATTTACCCTGAGTTTGTAAAACGTTTTGCTGAACGCGCAAACCGCCTGATCGTCGGTGACCCGAACGATCCGAAAACACAAGTCGGTGCCTTGATCAGCCAGCAACACTGGAACAAAGTGTCCGGTTATATTCGCATTGGTATGGAAGAAGGCGCAACCCTGTTAGCGGGTGGCCCAGATAAGCCAACGGATTTTCCTGAACACCTGAAAAATGGTCATTTCTTGCGCCCAACCGTTCTGGCGGATGTCGATAACCGCATGCGTGTTGCTCAAGAAGAGATCTTTGGACCCGTCGCTTGTTTGATCCCATTCAAGACTGAAGAAGATGGTCTCCGTATGGCGAACGATGTGGAGTACGGTCTGGCCTCGTACATTTGGACGCAAGATGTCAGCAAGATCTTACGCCTTTCTCGCAGTATCGAAGCAGGTATGGTGTTTGTAAATACCCAAAACGTGCGTGACTTACGTCAACCATTCGGTGGTGTCAAAGCCTCTGGTGTTGGCCGTGAAGGTGGTGAATACAGCTTCGAAGTGTTCGCAGAAATGAAGAACGTCTGTATCTCCTACGGAGACCACAACATCCCTCGCTGGGGTGTATAGGTTACTGAAAACAGTTTTTATTCAATTAGTCAATTAAACAACCTGTAATAATTTGAACTGTAAATGATTCATAAAAAATTAATAGCTACAACAAATAATTGGTAATGCGTTCCTTACCCTAAATAGTTTGAGTTGTAGCTAGGCGGCAAGCGAAATCATCCCTATGAGCATACATAAGTATGTGATTAGGGTGGTTTTGTGAAGCCAACACCGCTACAGCTCAAAATATAACGGGTAAGAGAGGATGAAATGGGTAAATTGGTACTCGCCGCAAAAATAACACACGTCCCATCCATGTACCTATCAGAACTACCAGGTAAAAATTTTGGATGTCGCCAAGCCGCTATCGATGGGCACAAAGAAATCAGCCGTCGTTGCCGTGAATTAGGCGTTGATACCATTATTGTTTTTGATACACACTGGTTAGTCAACAGCGCCTATCACATTAACTGTGCGGATCATTTCAAAGGTATTTACACCAGTAATGAACTTCCACATTTCATTCGTGATATGGAATATGAATATGATGGGAACTCGGTATTAGGCCAAATGATTGGTGAAGAAGCACGTAAATTAGGCGTTCGTGCTCAAGCTCATGAAATCCCAAGCTTAACCCTCGAATATGCGACATTAGTGCCTATGCGCTACATGAATAGTGACCGCCACTTTAAAGTTATCTCAATTTCAGCATTCTGTACTTCTCATAGTTTTGAAGACAGCCGCAAATTAGGTGAAGCCGTACTGACTGCTATTGAAAAATACGATGGAACCGTTGCAGTACTGGCGAGCGGGTCATTATCACACCGTTTTATTGATGACCAAAAAGCCGAAGACGGTATGAATAGCTACACACGTGAATTTGATGAGCAAATGGATAAACGCGTCGTCAAACTTTGGCGTGAAGGCCGTTTTGGAGAGTTCTGCAAAATGTTGCCTGAGTATGCCGATTACTGCTATGGCGAAGGCCATATGCACGACACCGTGATGCTGTTAGGTATGTTAGGTTGGGATAAATACGCTGAAAAAGTGGAAGTTTTAACTGACTTGTTTGCCAGCTCAGGCACCGGGCAAATTAATGCCGTGTTCCCGCTTCCTAGCTATATCACTGATAAACAAGCTGCCAACGCATAAGGAACGGTTATGCCTCATTTTTATGCAGAATGTACAGAAAACATTCGTGAAGAAGCGAAACTTCCAGAGCTGTTTGCTCAAGTGAATGAAGCCCTTGCTGCTACCGGTATTTTTCCATTAGGCGGCATTCGTAGCCGTGCAATTTGGCTAGATACTTGGCAAATGGCTGATGGCAAACACGATTATGCATTTGTCCATATGACGCTAAAAATCGGTGCCGGGCGCTCTCTTGAAGATAGGCAAAAAACGGGGGAAATGATTTTCGACCTGATCAAAGTCCATTTTGCCGATTTAATGGCAAAACGCTATCTGGCGCTGTCTTTTACCATGGAAGAGCTTGATCCTGTTTTAAATTATAAACAGAACAATGTTCATGCCTTGTTTAAGGACTAAGAGTTTAAAGCTTTATTCTTCATTTTATTGAGAGGGCAAGATGGTTAAAAATTTCGATAAACACATACCGCACTATTTGATCCCATTACTGGGGTCACTCGTGGCATTCGGTCCATTGTCTATCGATATGTACCTTCCAGCCCTTCCTCAAATGGGAATGGCATTACACGCCACCCAAGGGCAAATGCAGTACACCCTTGGCGCCTTTTTTGCTGGCTTCTGCGTGGGAATGCTGTTTTATGGCCCATTAAGTGACCTTCTTGGCCGGCGGAAAATGTTGTTAAGTGGCCTTGCCATTTTCACTATTGCCAGTTTGTTATGCGCACAAGCCACCAACGCAAATACCTTGATTGTATTCCGAGCGCTGCAAGCTTTTGGTAGTGGAGTGGCCATTGTTATGGCTAGAGCGATTGCAAGGGATGTTTATCCTGCCCATGAGCTACCTAAAGTACTGTCATTAATGACACTTGTGACCATGATAGCCCCGCTACTGGCACCACTTTTAGGGGGGTTTTTACTTGTTCATTTTCAGTGGCAAGTGATTTTTTACTTATTAGCGTTGATTGGCTTAGCTTCGGTGTGTGCGATTTTTTTCTTGCTCCCTGAAACGCTAACTCACCAGCGCGGTTCTGAAAATATCCTTTGTGTCGCCTTCAAGAATTATGCGCAGGTGCTCACAGACCGAGAAGCACTGAGTATTATTGGCACTATGGCATTCTCTTTTGCCGGTATGTTTGCCTTTATTAGTGGTTCACCGTTTGTGTACATCAATTATTTCGGTGTTTCTGAACAACATTATGGTTTGCTGTTCGGCTGTAACATCTTGGGGATGATTGTCATGTTGTTGCTGAACGTTAAACTGCTAAAAACCTATAGTTTAACGCGCATACTGACTATGCAAAGTGGGTTTCAATTAGCGTTTGGTCTGCTGTTACTCCTATTTTACCAACAAAGTTTGCCCATAATTGTTATTCTAGTCGTGCTGTTCTTATCGATGGTCAATGCTATCGGCACCAACAGTTTGTCACTCTTACTGCAACATCGCGGGAAAATCGCAGGAAGTGCCAGTGCACTTGCGATTTCCATTCAGTTTGCCTTAGCGGCTGTCGCCAGCGTTGCAGTTTCTGTATTACAAGATGAATCCCCATTCGCTATGGCACTTGTTATGGCGCTGTGTGCCGGGTTAAGTTTTGTTAGCCAACAGCTATCAGCTAAAAATATCCGCCCACAAGTCCAATCAGTGTCTTCGGAGAACAACGAAAAATGAGCATAAATACCAATTCTACATTATTTCGCCAACAAGCTTATATCAACGGCCAATGGGTTGATGCCCAAAATAAAGGTGTGTTTGAGGTCACTAACCCTGCAAATAATGCGGTTATCGCTAACGTCAGCAATGTCGGTGCGTTAGAGACCCAACAAGCTATCGAAGCCGCAGAAAAAGCACTCCCCGCATGGCGCGCTAAAACCGCCAAAGAGCGTAGCCAAATTTTAAACAAATGGTTCCGTTTAATGATGGATAACCAAAAGGAATTGGCTGAATTACTCAGTGCTGAACAAGGTAAGTCGATCACTGAATCGATGGGAGAAATTGCCTATGGTGCCAGCTTTATTGAGTGGTTTGCAGAAGAAGGTAAACGTGTGTATGGGGAAACCATCCCATCACCTTTACCGGGGCGTCGCCTTGTGACGATAAAACAACCTGTGGGTGTGGTTGCGGCTATCACGCCATGGAACTTCCCAAATGCCATGATCACTCGCAAAGTCGGCCCCGCATTAGCAGCAGGCTGTACGATGGTATTAAAACCCGCGGCAGAAACACCATTATCTGCATTAGCGTTGGCAGCGTTAGGGGAAGAAGCGGGTATTCCTGCTGGTGTGTTTAACATTGTTCCAGGTACGGATGCTAAAGCTATTGGTGGCGTGATGACTTCAAGCCCAATTGTTCGCAAACTCACATTTACGGGCTCAACGCGAGTCGGTAAATTGCTGATGGAACAGTGCGCCAATACGGTGAAAAAGATGTCTCTTGAACTCGGTGGTAACGCACCATTTATCGTGTTTGATGATGCCGATTTAGATGCAGCCGTACAAGGTGCGTTAGCGGCTAAATTCCGCAACAGTGGGCAAACCTGTGTATGTGCTAACCGTATCTTAGTCCAAGAAGGCGTTTACGATGAATTTGCAACTCGTTTAGCAAAAGCCGTGAATGAGCTGAAAATTGGCCCTGCGACACAAGCTGACTCCCAGCAAGGCCCTCTGATTAACCAAGCCGCGGTCGATAAAGTCACAGAACATATTGCGGATGCGGTTTCCCACGGTGCAAAAGTCATCGCTGGGGGCAAACCGGCAAAATTAGGGGGGCTGTTCTTTGAGCCTACCGTTATCACTGGCGTCACTGAAGCCATGAAAGTCGCTAAAGAAGAAACATTCGGCCCACTGGCACCTTTATTTAAATTCCGCGATGAGCAAGAAGCGATTGCTCTGGCAAATGATACTGAATTTGGCTTGGCATCTTATTTCTATTCAAAAGATATCGGTCGTATCTACCGTGTTGCAGAGGCATTAGAAAGCGGCATGGTGGGTATCAATGAAGGCATTATTTCAAACGAAGTAGCCCCATTTGGTGGTATTAAGCAGTCTGGTCTGGGGCGTGAAGGTTCACGCTACGGAATTGAAGATTATTTGGAAGTGAAATACCTCTGCTTTGGTGGTCTTTCCAATTAGTTAAATTGAGTACCGCTGGGTACGCATTCAATTTACACCTTGAATAGTTCGAGTGGCAGCGAAGCGCTTTAGTGCAGCGCTGCTCTCGAAATAGAATAGGTGAATAGGAGTATTAACAGCATGTTACAAAAAGATGTAATCTCACAAATCGCACAGCGCCTAAATCAGGCTGAAAAGTCACGTGAGCAAATTCGTCAAATATCCCTCGATCACCCAGAAATGACGATCGATGACGCTTATGCTATTCAAAAAGAGTGGGTTGGCGTGAAAATTGCTGAAGGACGTGTGCTCAAAGGCCATAAGATTGGGTTAACATCCAAAGCCATGCAAGCAAGTTCACAAATTGATGAACCTGATTACGGTGCGCTTCTTGACGATATGTTTTTTGATGATGGCTGTGATATTCCAACAGACCGCTTTATCGTGCCACGTATTGAAGTTGAATTAGCCTTCGTACTCGCAAAGCCATTACGTGGGCCAAACTGCACCATCTTTGATGTGTATAACGCCACTGACTATGTGATCCCAGCCCTTGAGCTGATCGATGCGCGTTGTCACAACATCGACCCTGAGACCAATCGACCACGTAAAGTGTTCGATACCATTTCAGATAACGCAGCGAATGGCGCGGTGATTTTAGGTGGCCGACCAATCAAACCACGCGATTTGGATATGCGCTGGATTAGCGCCCTGCTCTATCGTAATGGCGTCATTGAAGAATCTGGCGTAGCCGCTGCTGTACTCAATCACCCAGCGAATGGCGTGGCATGGCTAGCCAATAAATTAGCACCGCATAATGTGCAACTTGAGCCGGGCCAAATTATCTTAGGTGGCTCATTTACACGCCCTGTTCCTGCTCGTAAAGGTGATGTGTTTCACGTTGATTACGGCAATATGGGTTCAATTAGCTGCCGCTTCGTGTAAGGAAAATGGCATGGATATTTTAGAAAATAAATTTAAAAAAGCGCTAAAAAGTGGGCAACCACAAATTGGTTTATGGCTTGGCTTGTGCAGCCCATATAGTGCTGAGTTACTTGCTGGTGCAGGCTTTGACTGGTTACTAATTGATGGTGAACATGCACCAAATAATGTGCAAACGACATTATCTCAATTACAAGCGATTGCTCCCTACCCTTCACAACCCGTGGTACGCCCACCTTGGAATGATCCGGTCATTATTAAGCAATTACTGGATATTGGCGCACAAACGTTGTTGCTGCCAATGGTACAAAACGCAGAGCAAGCCAAACAAGCGGTACGCGCAACACGCTATCCACCAGCGGGTATACGCGGTGTCGGCAGTGCTTTAGCACGTGCTTCCCGTTGGAACCGAGTGCCTAATTATTTAACCCGTGCCAATGATGAAATGTGTGTGATAGTACAGGTTGAAACTCGTGAAGCCATGAATAACCTTCCCGAGATCCTAAAAGTTGAAGGCGTCGATGGTGTGTTTATCGGCCCTGCAGATCTTAGTGCGGATATGGGCTTTTCAGGGAACCCTAACCACCCTGAAGTCAAAGCCGCAATCGAAAAGGCAACTTTACAAATTCGTGAGGCTGGCTTGGCACCCGGTATTTTGATGGCAGCCCCAGATGTGGCTGAACATTATCTGAAACTCGGCGCACTATTTGTTGCCGTCGGGGTTGATACCACGCTACTGGCTCGTACCGCAGAAGCGCTAGCCGCAAAGTTTGGTAAAACCGTCTCAGAGGTGACTTCAAGTACACCAAGCGTTTATTAATTACACTATCTCTAAATAAGTTAATTTTAACCCTACAGACAAATAACTTAATTAGATAAATAAGAAATCAATATCGCAACATTGGGCAGACAGCACCATGACTGCCTACTCGTCCCTTGTACCTATAATAATCTGTAAAAGAAAGAATTGAGGGCCCTACAATATGAGTAATCAACAACTTGCAAGCACTAACCCTGCTGAACAACATAAAAATTTAACCGAGCCGCAGCAACGGGTAATTAATAAATTATTTAAACGTTTGATTGTTTTTTTATTTGTGCTATTTGTTTTTTCCTTCTTAGACCGTATTAATATTGGCTTTGCGGGTCTAACCATGGGGAAAGACATCGGTCTAACGTCCACCATGTTCGGCTTAGCGGCTACCTTGTTTTACGCCACTTACGTGATTTTTGGTATTCCCAGTAACATTATGTTGGGGATTGTTGGCGCTCGCCGTTGGATAGCCACCATCATGGTACTTTGGGGGATCGCATCTACGGCTACCATGTTTGCCACAGGGCCAACGAGCTTATACGTCCTGCGGATGTTAGTGGGAGTCGCAGAGGCGGGCTTCCTACCTGGGATTTTAGTTTATCTGACTTACTGGTTCCCGGCCTATTTCCGCGCTCGTGCTAATGCTTTGTTTATGATTGCGATGCCTGTCACCATGGCATTCGGTTCACTCGCATCCGGTTATATTCTAGGTATGGATGGCATTTTAAACCTAAAAGGTTGGCAATGGCTGTTCCTGCTGGAAGGCTTCCCATCCGTGATCCTCGGTGTGTTGGTTTGGTTCTACCTTGATGATTCGCCAAAGAAAGCCAAATGGCTGACCCAAGAAGACAAAGACACACTGCAAGAAATGATGGACCAAGACCAATTAGAGCTTGTGCAGCCGCATGGCTCCAAAAGCCATACCGCATTGCAGAACAAAAGCTTATGGAAAGAAATTTTCACCCCAGTGATCTTGATGTACACCGTTGCTTATTTCTGTTTAACCAATACGTTAAGTGCGATTAATATTTGGACACCGCAGATCATGCAAAGCTTCAATGAAGGCAGTAGTAATGCCATGATTGGGCTATTAACCGCTATCCCACAATTTTGTACTATTCTCGGGATGATCTATTGGAGTCGTCGCTCTGATAGATTACAAGAACGGAAAATGCATACCGCTTTACCGTATTTATTTGCGGCTGCCGGCTGGGTTCTCGCTGCGATGACAAGCCATCCCGTCATTCAATTAATTGGTATTATTATGGCCTCAACGGGTTCATTTACTGCGATGGCCGTGTTCTGGACAACCCCAGACCAATCAATCAGTTTACGTGCTCGTGCCATCGGTATTGCGGTTATCAACGCAACGGGTAATATAGGTTCTGCCGTCAGTCCACTGTTAATTGGTTGGCTAAAAGACCAAACCGGTAGCTTTAACTCAGGCCTCTATTTTGTGGCTGGTTTGCTGGTGGTCGGCGCGCTGTTAGTCATTGCTATCCCAATGAAAAACTCAAGACCAAGGGCAACACCTTAAAAATGTAAGGTTTAATAAATTAGAGTGCTGTAACTCAATAACCATGGATATTGCTCAAAATAATTTGGCTTGCAGCTAGGCGGCAAGCAAGCTAATCCCTAGGAGCATACACGAGTATGTGACTAGGGTTAGCATGTGAAGCCAACAACGCTGCGGGCCAAAGAATGAAGAGCAATTCGAGTTGCAGCTAAGCGGCAAGCAAGCTAATCCCTAGGAGCATACTAAAGTATGTGACTAGGGTTGGCTTGTGAGGCCAACAACGCTGCGAGCCGAAGAATGAAGGGTAACTCAACTTTAATTACGAATATTGACATCAGTACAGACTACGACGAAACCCAAGGCACCGACGACGTCCATTACCAAACCTTTGGCAATATGGCGGCCTTCTTTGGTCGTGATATGCAAGCGCATCGCCATGACGGTTTCTTCCAATTGCACTATTTGGTTACGGGCCATATTACTTTGCAGCTCGATGAGTCGCGCTATTCCGTTCAAGCCCCATTATTTATTCTTACGCCTCCATCCGTTGCCCATGCATTTTTCACTCAAGAAGACACTGATGGCCATGTATTAACCGTAAGACAGGATTTAATTACGCCATTACTGGGGTCGTTATACCCAGCAAATCCCGACTTAGTGGATATTCCAGCTATATGTTTATCTGTTGCTGATAAACCTGATGATATCGATACCTTTAACCATTACTGGGCATTGATGGCACGTGAATCGGCTAATAACTATATAGGTAAAGACCAAGCCCTCGCTTCTTTAGCCCAAGCGTTATTTACGTTTCTGCTGCGCTCGATTCCACTTGATGAACACCCAACAACGGGGGTTAGAGGCGAACATCGTCTATTCCAGCGGTTTAATCAGCTTATTGACTTGCATTATCATGAACACCTTGCAGTACCTGAATATGCCAAAAAACTTGATGTCACAGAGTCACGCCTTAAAGATATGTGCCGGCGGTTTGCTAACCGGCCACCGAAAAGATTGATTTTTGACCGAATATTACGTGAAGCTAAACGAATGTTGTTATTTTCCGATAGCCCTGTTTCTGAGATTGCTTACCAACTCGGTTTCAAAGACCCCGCCTATTTTGCGCGGTTTTTTAACCGGTTAGTCGGGTGCTCTCCGAGCCTATGGCGAGAACAAAATATTCATTAAAAGAGATCCTTAGTGATTTTATTCTTATATTTAGATAAAAAATCATCAAGCCTCTCTATTTACATATCAAACCATCTTTCCTCTGTCCCTACAAACTATCACCCCTCAAAATATTTTACATTTTAAAAACATTTTTGATGTTTTATACATTTTGTTTTAATTTTATAAAAATGCCAACAGTGCTTAACTAAAAGTGAATTATCAGGTTAAAAAAAGAACAATAACACACTAAAACAAAATACAACATTAACATAGAAATAAACCAACTTAACAATTATAATCAATATGTTATATACACCATAAAGCATTATATTAATATTAAAACATCGAGATGATCACATTTCTCCCACAAAAATCGCCTTTCAACGAAAAGTACCAGTAAACCTTTAGAAAGTCTCTTTAAAACCTCCTCGTAAAGCGATTCAATTAAGAAACACAAAACAAACATAAAATTAACATATTTAGCTTGCAGCCTTTGTGCCCTATCAATGCAAGCCCTCATTGTGAGATAACGAGGTAGACATGAAACCAGAAGATTTTCGTTCCGATGCTAAACGCCCTTTTAATGGCCAAGAATATTTAAAAAGCTTACAAGATGGCCGCGAAATCTATATTTATGGCGAGCGCGTAAAAGACGTCACCACTCACCCTGCTTTTCGTAATTCAGCTGCTTCTATAGGACAATTATATGATGCGCTTCATGATAAAACGACTCATGACCAACTTTGCTGGAACACCGACACAGGCAACGGTGGATACACTCACAAATTCTTCCGCTTCGCTAAAAGTGCCGATGAACTGCGCCAACAGCGTGACGCTATCGCAGATTGGTCACGTCAGAGCTACGGATGGATGGGACGCACTCCAGACTATAAGGCGGCATTCGCCAGCTGTTTAGGTGCAAACCCTGAATATTATGGTCAATTTGCAGATAACGCGCGCAATTGGTACAAGCGCATTCAAGAAAGCGGCCTGTACTTTAACCATGCGATTGTTAACCCGCCAATCGACCGCCATAAGCCTGCTGATGAAGTGAAAGATGTTTATATCAAACTCGAAAAAGAAACAGATGCAGGGATTATTGTCAGTGGAGCCAAAGTCGTTGCGACTAACTCGGCATTGACGCATTACAATTTTATCGGTTTTGGTTCCGCACAAGTGATGGGCGATAACCCTGACTTTGCCCTGATGTTTGTTGCACCAATGGATGCAGATGGCGTGAAGTTAATCTCACGTGCATCTTATGAATTAGTGGCTGGTGCCACTGGCGCACCATTTGATTACCCATTATCAAGCCGTTTCGATGAGAATGATGCCATTCTCGTTATGGATCACGTGTTAATCCCATGGGAAAACGTGCTAATTTATCGTGATTTCGACCGTGCACGTAATTGGGCAGTTCAAGGTGGTTTTGCACGTTTATTCCCATTACAAGCTTGTGTCCGCTTAGCGGTTAAATTAGACTTCATTACCGGATTGTTACAAAAAAGTTTAGAATGTACAGGTGTTATTGATTTCCGTGGTGTACAGGCCGATCTCGGTGAAGTGGTCGCGTGGCGCAATCTGTTCTGGTCATTAACCGATGCAATGACCTCTGAAGCGCAAGCATGGGAAGGCGGTGCTTATCTACCAGATACACAAGCCATCCAAACTTACCGTGTTATGGCACCAATGGCTTACACCAAAATCAAGAATATCATTGAAAGTAACGTGACAAGTGGCCTGATTTACCTACCATCAAGCGTTCGTGATATGAATAATCCAGAAATTGATAAGTATTTAGCTAAATATGTTCGCGGCTCTAATGGGATGGATCACGTTGAACGTATCAAGATCCTTAAACTTATGTGGGATGCAATCGGTAGTGAATTTGGTGGCCGCCACGAACTGTATGAAATTAACTACGCAGGGAGCCAAGATGAAATTCGCCTGCAATGTCTGCGTCATGCATACGGTTCTGGCAATATGAAAGCCATGACAGATATGGTTGATCGCTGTTTATCAGACTACGATCAACACGGATGGAAACGTCCACACCTGCATAACAACAATGATATTAATCAGTTAGATTCGCTGCTGAAATAATCGGCAGCAGGAGGTCAAAATGTCTTTAGAAAATGAACATCGCCTGCGTTTCAGAGATGCGATGGCAAGTCTTGGTGCAGCAGTCAATATCGTCACCACGGATGGGGCTGAGGGTCGCTGTGGAATCACAGCTACCGCAGTCTGTTCAGTTACAGATACGCCACCCACTTTGATGGTCTGTGTTAACCGCAATAGCGCTATGAATGCGGTATTTCAAAAGAATGGCCGCCTGTGTGTCAACGTGCTAAGCCATGAACAAGAAGACCTCGCATGCCATTTCGCAGGCATGAAAGGTTCAACGATGGAAGAGCGTTTCGGCTGGAGTGTATGGGAAAGTGGTATTTTACAGCAACCCCTGTTAAAAAATGCCCTTGCCAACCTTGAAGGTGAGATCACACAAGTTCAAGATATTGGCACGCATTCTGTCTATATGGTTGAAATGAAACAAATCATTGTACGTGATGAAGGCCATGGCTTAGTCTATTTCAAACGTAGATTCCACCCTGTTATGCACCAAATACTTGAGCCAACCGCTTAATTGCTAAAGTATTTAGATTAAATAGCCTCTTATCTTTGGGGCTATTTTTTTATATACCATGATTTCACTAAAATAATAGTGACCTAATAACTTCCCCCCCATAAAATGTTTCATCTTGAAATTTCTTTTACCTATATTAGCTATTTTATAATAACATTAAAAAATAGCATTATTCTGAAAAACAAACCACGCTTCCTCTCTTACACATAGCATACGTAAACAAAAACATAACCATTTGATTTTTAATCAAGTTCAAAATTACACCAAATATGCTTAATTGACACAACATAAATAACAGGTATAAACTCAAATAATATAAATATTTTAACTATAAATAGAATCAATCTAAAAATGAACTATTTGATTAATAATCATATTAATTATGACAGTCATCAGGGGCTGTTATATACCGACGATATTAATGATGCCTTAAAGCTAACGACCACGCTAAATCGCTTGTTATTAGTTTTAGTGCAAAACAACCATGATATCGTTGACCGAGAAACCATATTACGCAGGGTTTGGGAGGAACATAACCAAGTTGTCTCTGATAATAACCTAAATAGTAGTGTTTCTGTACTCAGACGCCATTTATCATCTTTTTCTGATGATGAAATTATCACAACTGTACCTAAAGTTGGGTTTAAATTTTCTGCTGGCCTAAAAATTGAGAATGGGCGTGAGGAAATAAATGATAATAGTGATGAATTATTATTTACTACTGACTTGGAAATAACCCCTTCATCGGAAATGCTCGAAGGTACTCAAACCCAAGCGGCTGGAAATAAAAAAAACTACATGTTAAATAACCGATATGTTGAAATTTCACTTATTGGACTCATTATTTTCTGCTTATTATACCTATTTAAAAGTTATTTCTTTGCAAGCCGAACAGAATATCCTGAAGTTGGTCGTATCGATCAATGCAGTATCCGCTACATAAATAGTTATCATAAGCCAGACACCACAACAATCAGCTTTGAAACAATTCAAAATGAACTAACTAAGCTAGATATCGACTGTAAAAAATCGGCAACGGTTTTTTATTATAATGTAGGCATTATTGCCAATGATAAAAATTTATATGATAACTTTTTGTTTTTATCATATTGCCCTACTGTACCTAAAGATAACACAACTGTGAGCTGTGAGAATTTTTATGTCAGATAAATCACCCGTAAAAATATTATTCTTACTAACCATAGCTATAATTTTGGTTTCTGTAAGTTTATATGCTTATCACATCATTAATACTCCCATCATTCCCAACTGCAGGGCAACTGTAAAAATAAACATCTCAGATAGTCGCTCTGATTTAAAAGGCTACTATCTGCTTAGTGTCATTCCTAATGAAAACAAACCTGACCAGCATACTTTTGTTATGAATGGAAGAATCAATAGCGAAGGGGAAAATTATAATATTTCCAGAAAGTACCTAATTAAAAAAGAAACTTTAGGTGATCATTTTTTTTTACGCGTAGAAAATATATTTACAGATCCCGGTGACCAGGCGAAAGGTAAGTTCAATATTCGAGGAGTACCTGAAATTAATCAACTTTACTTTGTAAAAATAAAAAGGTTAAGTGATAAAAATTATATTTTTGAAGAAAATTTCTCTCCTCTTTTTATTTGCACTATCTAATTAGTGGAAAAAAAGCATCCAGATTTTATATCTTGATGCTTTTTTTATTTCTAAAACACGCCACCATATTAAATCACCTTAAAATACCTTAAACCTACAAACATTAAAACATTTCAATAAAAGCAAATTCAGAATAAAAACATTAAAAAACATTAATATAAAATCAACATTAGATTAATATTTCATTCTTTATTAAAACGGAAGATTTTTATTCCGAAAAACTTAAATTAAGGGTAACATTCTCCTCGTCGAAATGACCACGCTAAAAACTATTTGATGAATACGTTAAGTGTTTTGTGATTATCAAATTTAACTTTTATTTCGATAGCAGTCCCTCTATTTAGAGACCTATTGAAATGAGATATTTACTTTTTTAAGGATGTAACATTATGAAATTGAATAAAATTTCTATTGCTTTTTTATTTGCTGCTTCAACTATATCTACTTCCACTTTAGCTAATGGCTACGGTGGTGAATAACACTTTAGCGGGCAAGTTGTAAACTCACCATGTAATATTGAATCTGAAAGTGTAAAACAAGAAATTCCTTTTGGACAACTTTCTCGTGCTTCATTAGAAGCTGGTAATGCCGCTGAAAAAAATATCTCTATCAAATTAAAAGAATGTAACTTTGATGAATTCAGTAAAGATAAAGACAGTAACTGGGTCGCTGTTAAGGATATCAAAATTACCTTTGGCGGGAAAAGTTATGTAGGTGCTAATAAGGAATTTTTAGGTACTACAGGTACAGCAAGTAACGTAGGCATTCAAATCAAGGATTTTAAATTTGATGAAGCTAAATCAGTTATGAGTCAAATCCGTAATAAAAAAGGTGAAAACGTTTTAGAATTTACCGCATTAGCAAAACGTATTGATACTGCAACAGCAGTAACAGAAGGTGAATTCAACTCTATTGCTGACTTTAAAATTACTTACGAATAATTCCTTATGGGAGGGAATCCCCTCCCTATAAAAGGTTCTTTATGAAAAAAATATATCTTTTATGGATAACTTTGTTCGCTAATTATACTTCTGCCTATATAGAAAATATAGAAAGTAATGATTTTCGCGGTGAAGCATTTTTGAAAGGAAATATTGTTTCATCTCCATGCTCTATAGGAACAGATAGTCAATATCAATATATTGATTATAACTCAGCATCTACAAATACAACCAATACTGACGAAAAAAAAACAGAAACAAGAAAGCCTTTTAATATTAAGTTAAATGACTGTATTAGTAAATTTAATAATAACAAAGGAATGAACATTAAATTTTTTGCGCCACAAGACTCACGTATGGACGCAATTAAACTATCGGGACCAAAAACTGGTGTGTTACTTTATATTTATGATGAAAAAAATAATTTATTACCTCCAAACAAATCATATTCCATTTCAAATAGCTCAATCTATTTTGATGAAAAAACAAAAACCAGTTTTTTAAAATATGAAACAGAAATAAACACCCTAGATAATGAAGCTGAACCTGGTGATTATTTTACCATTATTAAATTTAATATAACTTACGACTAATAAAAAACAGAAATTAACCAATTGAAAATACTTTAATGATAAAACTATGGCTAAATTTAATATTTTTCACTATTTAATTATTATCTCCTATCTATCTGGTGTCTCTGCTATGGCCTCTTCTGTAGAGTTTAATACCGATATGCTAGATACTGAAGATACTGAGAATATTGACTTTAGCCAATTTTCTCAGGCTGGATTTATTATGCCTGGTACTTACTACTTAACCCTTAAAGTTAATAATGAGCGCTTAGGTAATGCACAAGATATTCGGGTCGCCTCTTCAATATCAGCAGAAAGTACTCTATTTGATATTATCTGTTTACCATCTAACACACTAAGTAAATTAGGATTAAATGATAAAGGATTACAATTAGTTAAATATCGCGACAATGATCAATGTATAGACTTATCAGATTTAGAAGGAACAACTTTAAATGTTGATTTATCAACATTAACACTCTCGTTAGTATTACCCCAAAGCTACTTAGAGTACACCGACCCAAGCTGGATCCCACCAACCCGTTGGGAAGATGGGGTTAATGGCTTTTTACTTGATTACACATTAACAAGCTCTTTGACTCGCCAGAATAGTGGCTCCAAAGAAACTTATCTTTCTGTTAATGGTACAACTGGATTGAATATAAGTTCATGGCGACTTAGAGCAGACTACCAAGCTAACTATAGGAAATCATCTGGTAATTATAATAGCCAATATAGTGATGCTATCGTCAGCCGTATTTTTGCGTATCGATCATTAACCAATATTGCGTCGCTTTTAACGGTGGGTGAAAACTATTTTTACTCTTCTATTTTTGACTCATGGCAATATACCGGTTTATCGTTAGAAACCGATGAAAATATGATGCCCCCTAAATTAACAGGGTATGCACCTGAAATTATTGGTATTGCACAAACCAATGCAACCGTAATTGTCAAAAGCCGTGATCGTATCGTATTAGAAACTACGGTTCCCGCAGGTCCGTTCCAAATCCAAACATTGGACAGCTCTATTCGTGGAGTCCTCGATGTCACTGTACGCGAAGAAACCGGTGAAGAACAGAAATTCAGTATAACCACTGCGGCTTTGCCTTACTTAACACGCCCAGGGCAAATCCGTTACAAATTTGCAGCAGGTAAACCGCGTTACAATGGCCGCCAACTTGAGGGAGATCTCACCGCCTCTGGTGAGTTTTCATATGGGCTAAATAATATTTGGTCTATTTATGGTGGTTCTATTTTATCCAAAAACTACCAAGCACTCTCTGCAGGTTTTGGTCGTGACCTATTTACTTTTGGGAGCCTATCATTTGATGTCACGCAATCCCATGCTAATTTATTAAATAACACTCTAACAGGACGCAGTTATCGCCTAAGTTATTCAAAATCTTTTGATGAGGCAAGAACTGATATTACCTTTGCTGGCTATCGGTTCTCTGATGAAACTTACCGTACTTTGCAACAAACACTCGATGAGCGTCGCACCGGCTTAGCCTCTCAAGCCCATAAAGAGAGCTATCAGGTCAATATTAATAAATATTTTGATGATTTTTCTCTTGGTGGAAACTACCACTACAACACCTATTGGAATAGCCAAGCTGAAGAGCAATACGGTGCTTATTTAAATACAGCATTAAACTTACCATCAATTGGGTTCAAAAACTTAAACGTAACAGCATCAATAACACGATCTCAGCGAGCAGAATATCGAGATGATGCAATTAATTTATATATTTCGGTTCCCTTGACGTTTGGTAGTAGTTTAAGTTTTTCTGAAGGTTATTCTCGAGATAGAAGTGGAAATCGTTCTGCAACTCATAATGTGGGCTATAGCAACTACAGTGAACAACGTAACTATAATCTAAATATAGGTTACCAAACTGGACAATACCAAAATGACCAGATGAACTTTAGTGGCTACCTAAATCAAAATTTTCCATCAGCTTCATTATCTGCCAATGCCAGCTATGTACCAAACCAATATCACAGTGTTGGAGGGTCAATTAATGGTGGGGTTACCCTAATAAAAGAAGGTATCACCATGCATCAAGCAGCATATGGAGGAACTCGTCTAGTTGTGGAAACACCTGGGGTCAGTAATGTGCCATTAACTGGTGGTGTATATAAAACTAACCGCTTTGGGTTAGCTACTCTACCGAATGTGAGTAGCTACAGGAAAACAACCGCATCGATTAATACCAGCCAATTGCCCAACAATATTGAAGCTCTGGAAACGGTAACGGACGCCACGTTAACTCGCGGTGCAATCGGTTATCGCCGCTTGAATGTCATCCAAGGACAAAAAACATTTGCTCGATTAAAACTCGCTGATGGTTCTTACCCTCCTTTTGGTGCCAGCGTGCGTAATAAAAATAACATTGAGCTTGGGATAGTTGGAGAACAAGGCATTGCTTGGATAATTGGTGTAATGCCTGAAGAGTTACTCAATATTTATTGGGGAAATAAACAGAGATGTACTACACAAATTCCAGATGTCATTCATATACAAGATATCTATCCAACATTAATTTGTCGTTAATAAGAGAACTAAGATGAAATTAAGCACCCTATTTGATATTCGAACCACCGTATTAGCTATCGCCTTGTGGTTTAGCACATCCGCTCAAGCTGCTGTCACGCTGGATCGTACCCGTATTATTTTTGATGGAACCCAGCAATCCATTAATATCACAATACGTAATGATAATCCTGAATTGCCTTATTTAGCGCAATCATGGTTAGAAAATGATGCTGAAAAAAAATTGGAAACTGGCCCTATTATTGCTACGCCACCAATTCAGCGTATGGAGCCAAAATCCACCAGCCTAGTGCGATTAAGTACTTCTCCTGAGATTAGTCAGCTACCTCAAGATAGAGAATCGTTATTTTACTATAACTTACGCGAAATCCCACCAAAGTCGACAGAGGCTGGAGTGCTGCAAATTGCGCTACAGAGTCGTGTAAAGCTATTTTATCGCCCAGAAAGTATCGTCGCCGAAAGTAAGAAAGAATGGACAAAAAAAATCTCATTAACAGCAACATCTAATGGTTATCAGCTCCATAACCCGACAGGCTTTTATCTTACTGTCATTGGTTTAGGTAACAGCCAAAAACAAGCTGAACAAAGTGATTTTGAAGCCGTTATGGTTGCACCACAATCGACGTATAACTTCAAATCAGCCAAATTTGCGACACCTTATCTAACTTATATCAATGATTATGGTGGAAAACCATCATTAGCATTCAAGTGCCAAGCATCACAATGTAGCGTGACTGAATGATTCACACCAAATGAGCAGGACTATCAATATGAAATTACATCACTTAGCGTTATGGATACTAGCAATGCCAGCATTTTCTGCAGAACTACCATTACAAACGACGGGTACCCTGTATGTCCACGCACGTCTGGTGACAGCACCTTGCCAGCCAAAAGTAACAATACAGCGTGATGTAAGTCATGTGAATTCAACTGTTTATCAACTCAATGTCAGCTTGATACATTGCTTACCTACAGCTTATAACCAAACTTGGTCCCCCTTCACATTGAAGTTTGCAGGTCAACGGTATTTAGCATCAACTCTGAATACAAGTAAAAATATGATGTTTTCTCTTCCTACTGGACGCTCTACACACCGTTTGGAGATGATTTATGACTAATGCATTGACGCTAATGCTCAGCATCATTTTTGTATTGTTTGTTAACTCAAATAGCTTAGCAAGTTCGTTATCAATCTATTTTGAAGGAAACTTGCTGCCACTTCGTTGCCATTTATCCAGCAACGATGTTAAAAAAACTATTTTGTTATCGCAGCTACGATTCTCTGAGCTAGAAAAGCACGGGCAGTCCGATGTTTATCCTTTTAAACTTGATATTGTAAATTGTGCAGAAATGCACCTGAATAAAACGGTAAGAATCACTTTAAATGCCAAAAATATAGAAACTTATAATGGCATCACATATTTAAAACCAACAGGTGAATCGACCGTATTATTAGCTTTAATTAATGGTAAGACTCACCAACCTCTGACATTTAATACACCTATAGATATAGGCACAATTACAGAATCCGGTGAAGGCTCAATTAATACTATGTTATTTGGGATATATGCACAAAAACCATTTAATTCCCCACTTATCGCCGGAGGTTTTTCATCATTGGTAACTTTCAACCTAGATTACCAATAAGGAAAGTGCAATGAAAATATTAAAATTGGTGATTATTTTATTATTTATCACTTCAAACCACCTAAAAGCAGATGTCCTTTTAACTTTAGAAGCAAATTTAATTCGTCCAGCTTGTTCCGTGTCTGTTGGAAATGGTAGCAATGCTCTAAACATTAATTTTTTTGATGTAGAAAGAGAACTCTTAAGTGAAGGAAAAAAATCTTTTGAAATTGCAATTGATAGTTGTGATTTAAAAAAGAACTTAGGGATTTATTTATCCCCTAAAGAAGGCTCCATTTTAACAGTTAATAACGAGACCGTTCTTGAAACATCAACTAGAGGGCTAGGAATACGTTTCACTCAAGAAAATAATGATGCCGCAATTAATTTACAAATGTGGGAGCCTATTTTCCCAACCATTCGAGGAAGAATAGCTCTATTACAATTACATTCTCAGTTAGTCACAAGCCAAGCAATTGAAACACTCAAAGCTGGCCCATTTAATGCGTCATTATCAATCATGGTTGATTATTATTAATAATAGGTCATTTACATGAAAAAAATATCTAAAAGATCTTTAATAGTACTATTCTTGTTGCTAATCGTACTGTTCCTGTCGCTATTAAGTTATAGCGTAAGCTCACACGCCTTCTTAGGTCCAAGTCGCTATGCTCCATATGGAGGTACCTATACGATAGATATAATACCAGCTAACCCAGTAGTCGCAGATGAGCCCATAATAAGTAGTACGGGTGAGAAACTATATTTAATCGCGCCCCCTAATCAAGAAGGCATTATCGTTGATAGAAACAGCGCTCAACCATCAGGTTCATTAGAGTGTAGAGTGAATTATTTACAAGGTTGGTGGAGCTCCGGTATTGCTGCTGAGTATGCTTTTCATCGTATTTTTCCTTATAAACCAGAAGCTGGGTTTACCATAAAAGGTCTAACTGCATATCGTATCAATAATAGCACCTTTTTTACTCTCCACTCCGAAAAAGGTCTTACCCGAGGTTGGCAAAACATTGAAGCTCTTGCATGCTCTGGTAAACACAGTAGTGATACTCATGCAACTTCATTGTTTACGACTCAATTTCCTTTTGAGTTACGCATTTATGTAAAGGAGCTACCATTAAATGGCAAAATTGTTATTCCATCGGGGATGTTCGCTGGCTATACCCGTATGTTCCAAGACCCTGGAGTTCCTGACGTAAATGTTCCTGCAGATTTAGCGAGCATAAGGTTAAATCTCGCCCCTGCAACAATTTTTTATTCATCAAACTGTAAAGCGAACATCGATAATTTGAACATCAATCATCATCAATTAGATTCTCAGGAATTTGATAGTAAAGTAACCAGTACTGCCACATATCAATGTGAGCGCACACAATCTGTAAAAGTCAGATTTAGCTTGGATTATGTTACTGATAATGACCCACAAAAAAGAGTCCCTCTAAAATCAGGTAAAAATACAATTTATTCAGAACTCTCTCTGTATGACCCACAAAGTAATCAGAGAGGAAAAAAGATTGAAACAACAATTGAGAAAATTAAACACATTCAAATTGAGAGTCACCTTTCAGGTACCAATGCTGAACCTGGTAAATATATAGGAAGTGCTTGGTTAATAGCAAACTACTTATAGTTTAATTAATGATATAAACATGATAATGCTCTCCCGTGCAATTTTTATCGCTATATTTATTATTTGGCTCCTTGCCAGCCTTATTTATATCGATAGTTTAGGTAGTTTGAGACAATCGCTGCCTCAGAATATTATTAGCTGGTTAGTTATCAGCTTAATAATATCCATTATTGCACTTACCGTTTTTTATCATAAAATAAAAATCCTCATTACATTACCGGCTATTTGTTATTGTTTATCACTGATTATTTTAATAATTGAACTCACCACACAGAAAGGGAAAAATAGTGACATTGATTTTTGGTACTGGTCTGGAATAACAATCGGGGTATTATTATATATCTCAGGATTACAAGTGAGAAAAAAATGGTTTATTCAATCATCTTGTATCTACTGCTATATAATAATTAGTGTAGTTCAAGTATTTCTGACTGCGTATCAATATATATTTGAAGCAGATATTTTTTATCTTGCCTCTGGTATGCGGTCAAATGGGCTATCACAACAAGTCAATATATTATCAGTCAATATGGCCACTGCGTGTTTGTTATCTTTGATGACACTGGTTTTGTCTCAATTTTCTTTATCATCTGAAAAGCATGAGAAAATAAGAGCCGTTTTACTTGGAGTCTGTATTCTGCTGTTTACACTGGTTTTAGTGGTATTACAGTCTATCATTGCATGGCTAAGCTTTGCCGTATGTGCATTTATTTTTATCTGTCTTTTTTATAAAAAAAATCAACTCAGAACTAGTGCCAGTTACTTTATTATAGCCATTGCGGTATTTATTGGAATTTACTTAATAAAACTATGCCCTCAATATATAGCTATTGATGTGATTAACCAATTTCATTTAAAACAAATGCTACGTTTTTCTATAACCCTATTTTTAGAAAAACCTTATGACGCATGGGAACAATCATTTTTATTTGAAGATAACGATACAAGGACAGCAATTCCATTTCTAAGCCCTAAAATGTATATTGTCCCACACCCTCACAATGACATTTTACTCTGGGTAATGAGTGGCGGATATATCAACTTATTATTTATGTCTTTATTATTAACAGGGGGGATTTATGTCATATTTCAATCTTTTATAAAATATAAAACAAATGGTAATGGTTATCCTCTAGCACTAATATTATCAATAACACCAGTAATTATTTATAGTAATCTTGAATACCCTTTTTTACTGTCAGTATTACATTGGGGAATTATTATTTTATTCTTATCTTTTTCTGATGCTGCATTTGCATTAGAAAACCAAAAAATACTTTATATTAACAAGCAACTATCATCTATTTTAAGCCTAATTACATTTATTTTTGGAGCGGGTATTTTCATCATTGGACTATTTTTATTTAATGGAGAAAAACCTTTCTATTAAAACTAACATTAACAAAACTTAATAACTAAAATATCTAACCTTACTATTTTAGTTAAAAAAGTAAAGATAGAACCATATAAAAATTATTAGCACTAACCTAGTGCATATATATCAGGACAAAATCATGAGAATATATCAAACTGAAATTTCAAATAGCTACATTGGTTTTCAACTTCGCAAACGTCGCCTACAAATGGGATGGACCGCTCATACGCTAGGCCAAAAATCAGGGTTAAGCCAACAACAAATCTCCCGTTATGAACGTGGCACGCAGAATTTTACGATCCATCGACTCTGTATATTTGCCAATGTATTGCAGTGTGACCTAGATTATTTTCTCGAACAAAATGTCTATGGTAACCAATCGTTTGCAGATATAAATCTTTAAGCACTATTCAAGAGTATGATCTGATCTTGCCATTAAACAAGATCAGATTTTCTTTATTCTAACCTAACTTTCATTCTTTTCTGATTGCATAAGCCACAAGGCTCTTATATTTTTAATTCAAGCTACATATCATGGAGTTAAAAGGCACCCAAATGACCATCACACTTATTGTTGTATTTATTTTGCTATTATTGGCCGTAGGCTGGGGGGTCTCTATTTATAACCGCCTAATCAACGCCCGTAATCAAGTCAGCAACCAATTTGCTAATATTGATGTTATTTTAAAGCAGCGTGCAGACCAAATCCCACAACTCGTTACCATTACAGAAAAAGCAATGGAACATGAGAAAGCATTATTTACCTCATTAAGTGATGCACGCCAACGCTATTTTAATGCCCAAAATATGAATGAAAAAATTGCGGCATCAAATGAAATGAACCGTGCACTCAGCAATCTTGTTGCCATTGCAGAAAACTACCCTACGTTGATCTCTGGAGAGCAATTCACACAACTACAAATCGCCTTAAGTGAAGTTGAAAATAAAATTGCTCAACGACGTGAAAGCTTTAATGATGCAACAACAGAGTACAATACCGCGATACAAATGTTTCCAGATAGCCTGATTGCGAATGCCTTTCGTTTTACAGCTCTGCCATTACTTGATATTTCTGAAGATGATAAAAAATATCAAGGTGTCCAATTTAAATGATGTCAGTGTAAAGGTACGAATACGTGAATATGTATTTTTTACTCGGAGCCGTCATTGGCGCTTTAATTTTATTTATCGATAACAAATTTTCGATAAATAAAAAAATAAATTGGGGCATCATCCCGTTTATTAGTGTTGCTTGCGGTATGTGGTACTCACTATCTCCTGCTATAGGTGACTATGCCAGAATTATTTATTACGTCATTGTACTCGTCATCACCTTTTTTATTACCCGTAATGTTGTCAAAGCGAGCAAAGTTGGTTATCAACGTTATCAACGCTTACAAAATGAAGGCTCATCAAAGTTTAGTGCATTTCTGAAAGTCCTTGTAGGAATGCTGATCGCCACTTGCCTATTTGCTGGGTTCTTTATCGACATGCGGGTATTTTTTATCGCATTTGTCTTAGCCTTCGTATTTAAAGCAATTGAAAATACACCAACCAGGCGCTTCTTAAAATTCCAGAAAAACCTAGCCACTTCCAAAATACGTTCAATGGCAATGGGGCTTGTGGAAGTTGAAGGAAAAATCACGGCAGGCACTGTCATTAAAAGCCAACTAGGGAATAAAACCTGCTATGGCTCGTTTTATTTTGAATATTCAATATCAAAAGATAAAGATGGTAAAAAAAGCTATACCTTACAAAATAGTCAATGCAACATGCACAGCTTTACTCTAACGGATGATACAGGCTCTGTTAAAGTAGAATGTGACCCTGATTATTTCGTTTACCCGGGCTTAGAGCCTCATATGGATGTTGAAAGCGGTAACCGCCGTTACAAAGAGTATTTACTTGAACCAAATCGCAGTTATTTATTAATTGGTACAGCAGACGCTAACGAAAAAGGCGAGTCGATTATTATACGTAAAGCACCTCATATGCTATTAGGTGTCTCCCCCTCAGACTATGTTGTTCGTTGGAACAAAACGGGTCCATTACGTCGAAACATCGCCATTACTGCCATGATTGCGCTTTTACTGATTGGTGTCATTCTAGTGACCCCAATGGATTACCAAAATGGTCAGCTCAATATGCATTTCGACCAAATTGCATTATTTGGTGATGACTAACATGGAAAAGCTTATTTTTTTCATCATTATCGCTGTTATTGGCTATGTTTTTATACGCTATTTTATTAATATTTATAATAATATTATATTCTTGAAAAATAATTGCCATAAGGCATTTGCGAATATTGATGTGTTATTAAAGAAGCAAGTTGAATTAGTTCCTGTATTAACCCAAGTTGCAGATAAAGCGATGGCACATGAAAAGCAGCTATTTAGTGAATTAATGGCAAGCCGCCAGCGCTATTTATCGAGCACCGCGATTGAAACCAAAGTCGATACCGCAAACCAGTACCCATCAAAAATAAAGCCACTGATTGCTGTCGCTGAAAAATATCCAACACTAATCAGTAAAGCGGTGTTAATGGAATTACAAACCCAAGTAAAACATATTGAAGACCAAATTGCAGACCGGCGTGAGTTTTTCAACCAAACCGTCACACTCTACAATACGGATATTCATGTTTTCCCCAATCTTATTTTTGCCAGATTATTTCGTTTTAAAGATATCCCCCTACTATTTAGTAAACAGGAGCGCTTACAATGATAAGTATCCCTTTTTCTTGGTTTGGTTTCACGGATTGGCTCATTGAGCAAGAGGCTGGGCTGATTATTATGTTTGCAACATTTGGTACGCTACTGTTAACTTTTGTTGTGCTTACCATCCTCAATATAGTCGGGTTAAAAAAGTACTCGCTCTATATTGCTGGCGCGTTATTGTGCTCCATTTTCATAAGCATGATGGTCATGATCCCACTATTGCTCCTTTTCAGTATTGAAAATTCGATTAAGCTGCAACTTGTCTGGGTTGTCATTGTTGCCAGTTGCCTAATTGTATTTTTAAGCAACCGACATTATTTAGATATCTACTTCAATTCCATTGAAAAGAAAGCGAATAAAGAAATAAAAAAACAAAATAAGAAACGTAAAAAATAGCACCGGATCTATTTATATTAAACTCGCTCTGTTTCTAATCGCTGCATATAGCGGTAATGTGAAAATGTCACTAGCAACGCAATAAAGGCAATTAACGCCCCTAATATAAACCCGCCTGAATAGCCTACCGCTGCAGTTAAACCAACAAGCATCATTGAACTGACTAACTCTCCAATGTCCCGTGTGCTTTGTACCGCGGTCATGTCCGTTCCCGCTTGCTGATAGCGCGATGCAAATTGCATCCCCGCTGTCATTATCGCGACTGAGGTGACCCCCGCAGATAACGAGCCAAATGTAATACACAGTGCAACTAAAGAAATAGAAACACCATTAACGGATTGCAACAACCATAACAGTGAAGATAACAAAGCAAATAATAGACCAAATGAGAAAGCACGCCACACACCGATTTTACCGATTAACCACGCCCCACCACCGCAACCAAGGATCAACGTTACCATTCCTCCAGCCATACCCATTTTACCAATCTGCGCTAATGACCAACCCGCATCATTTAGGAATAATTTGGCTAAACCAAAACCGGAAACCGCCGTCACCGCAGAAAGTAAGGTTAATAACAGTAAACGAGGAGCACCGCGGCGTTTAACCGTTTTTAATAGGCTCGCTTTCTCGTTCATTTCCTGCGTTATTGATGGCGTTTTCAATGGGCACACACTCACAAACACTAAACTGAGTAAAGGCACACAAGCTAAAACCCCCAAGGCAAGGTGCTGACCCAAACTTTCACTCATGATCATCAATCCTGCACCACCAACAAAAAAGCCTGCCATCACCCCAGCTATCTGGACCGCATTAATTTTTGATAACATTGTGCCACTGACCTGCTCCGCAGCCATGCCATCTGTTGCAATATCTTGGGTAGCACTGGCAAGTGAAGCGACAAACAACAAGACTATGCAGGGTAAAGCATTTGCAACTGACAACCCGATGGTACTTAACGCAAACATCGTTACCGTAACAATAATTTGCATTGGGATAATCCAACTTTTACGGCGACCTAAACGTTTTCCCCAATGGTTATCAACAAACGAAGCCCATAAAAATTTCACCACCCATGGCAAGCCAACCAATGGTAAAAAAGCTAATGCTTTCAGTTCTCCTCCGTCATGGCGTAAAAAGGTAGGCAATGCATCCATTGCTATCCCCATCGGTATCCCTTGCGCAAGATAAAGTAACCCCAACGTCACCACTAACTGTTTATTTTGTAATAGATCTTTCATACTCACTCCGTGCACGCTTTGCTGTGCATGACAATTTTCGACAACCGAATAAAATAAATAGGAGCCCTAACCCGCCACATAACAAAACGAGATTGATACGAGAAAAAGGTAACGAGCCAAACAAATAAGAGGCGATAAATGCGAATAGCAACAAAATGGCAGAGAGAAAAAGGGATACCATTAAGCTAAGCTGGGCATTTTTACACAGTAAGCTCGCGATACATGCAATCCCCCAAACCATAAAAAAGTGTATTGGCAGTAAAGCAGTGAACCATGGCATTACGGCTAACAGCACACATGTGGACAGCAGCAACCCACCGCAACAGCCCACAATGAACCTTGCGGCTAGGCTATGCATTCTTTTCCAGCACCACATGGCGAGGCCAACAGAAACCAATATCAGCCCACTCATTCCTGCGATAAAATGAAGGTAACTCAATGTGTTACTAATTTTAGGTAGCCATTGGTATTGCCCATAATGCAAAGGTTGGATAGCAATAAAGGCACGTGTCCAAATCCCTTGCTGTGCAGAATCCCGCACGGCAACTAACTGGCGATGTTTACTATCAAATTGATATTGCTCGAAGTTAGAGGTCGATAACTGCCCATTACGCACACCGCCAATTACCCACGTATCACCTTGTTTGAACAAGGTTTGAGGTAGAAAACTAGGGACTGTTTGCTGTAGTGTGCTGACTGCTGCGATGATTGAGCTTTCAGCCACGGGTACGGGTGTTGTTAGTGGCTCAAACTCCCCCATCAGGGCTTTCATGATAATGTGTGAATTATCCGGTGCCGCCCTTTCACCAAGGGAAACGGTTCCGAGTGCGCCTAGCCCCGATAATGCTCCGGTAAACGCAAATAAAACTAACCACGGATAACACCATAGTCCAAGCCAGCTATGTAAATCATGGAGCCACACTTTCAAGTGTGTGGTGCGTGGCAAGTGCAACATTGTGGCTATTCGACGGCGTTGTATCACTAGCCCTGTAATTAATAAGACAACTAATGCAAAACCAAATAAACTGATAAAAATTCGCCCTGGAAAACTCATAAACACGTTTTTATGTAATGTGACTAACCACATTGTCGGGCTGTCTAATACAACCAATTCACCGTTAATCGCGCTATAGCTAAGTTCGCATCTCCCCATACTTTGGCAGAAAGTGATCACTGGGTTGTGCTGTTCTGGCAATTGGATCATGGTTGCACTTGGTTGCAACGCAAGGAGCTGTTCGAGTGGTAATAACTCACCTGAAAGTGGCACTTGGTTCCACCATAGCCTCAGTGCGTCACTGCCTAAGCTCCAGCACCCGGTGAAAAAGATCACAAACAGAAAAACGCCAAATAGCGCCCCTGCGCTGCGATGTAATTGGTCTAAACGACGAACTAGAGAAGGCGGATGCTTATGCTTCATATCCACCCACCCATCATTAAAAATAATGGCAATGGCCACCAGCTATAACTTCGTACTAATATTTGCCGCCAATCTGATGCACTGAGGCTATAAACCAATAACCCCATCGTGGTGATAACACTTAAAAATATCGCACCATATAAGCGTTCGAGCGGATCTGCTGATGGATAAAAACGTGCTATCAACATCGATAGCACGATCCCACTAAACAGAGTGCCAATAACGGCTAGGCAACTCACTAATTTCATTAGAAATCAGCCTTCAACGTAAACATCACATTACGTGGGTCACCATAGCGGTTATTCCATTGAGGAGAGAACAACCCTGAGTAATAACGACGGTCGAATAAGTTATTGACGTTAACCGCTGCTGTCCATGTTTCATCGATTTGGTAACCTAAACGCGCATTGAAAATCGCGTAACCACCTTGGCGTAAGGTCACTTTGCCATTGCTGGTACTATAGGCACTCTGTGCTTGCATGCCACCACCAAGGCTCCATTTGCGCTCATCCCAAGGTAAATCATAATTCGACCAAACACGCAGCATATGTCTAGGCGTCAATGTGTTATAGGACTCTCCCTTGTTCTGGCTGTCATCACGGTATTTAGTATCGGTATAGGTATAACCCACAGACAGATCCCAGAAAGGTGTTAGATAACCAATCCCTTCCAATTCAAAGCCTTGGCTACGTACTTTACCGCCGCTGATAAAGTAATTATTAAAGCCGCCGGTCGGATGTTCTGGGTCGATTTGAGGGTTATTTTTAATATCGATTTGGTAGACGGCTCCAGACAGATTTAACCCACCATTGAGTAGTGATCCTTTGATCCCCGTTTCCAGCGTTTGCCCTTCAACGGGTTTGAGCATTTTGCCACTCCATGTTTTACCCGTTTGTGGCTGATAAACGGTAGAGTAGCTGTTATACCAAGACCATTCTGGTGAGAAATCCCAAATCACACCACCATAAGGCGTAATACGGCCATTTTCTGTGAATTTTGCCGATGGCGTTTTCACATCCCACCAGCTATCACGAGCCCCAACAATCACAGTCACAGGTTCAATGACTTTAATTCGGCCCATACCATATACGCCTTTTTGTGTTGTCTTGGTCGCGCCAGCAGAGCTATATGCACCAATATTCGGCTTTGGTACACTATGAGGATCCCAACGATACACATTCACAGGCACATTTAAGGCGGGGTCTAAATCTGCGCTATATTGCTTTTCACTGGCATGTGAGTAACTTGCACCGACAACTACATCATGAGTTAACCCCCACGCGTCCACTTTGCCGTTTAAACTGGTATCTACACTGGTTTGTTCATTACGGAATTTATAGGCGCCGCCCATTAGCATCGCCCCATCCCCCGTGACTGGGTCGATATTTCCCCATGCACCTGCATACAGTAATCGGGCATTCACATGTTGATATTCTGCGTTAAGCTTATATTGCCAATCATCATTGATTTTATGTTCAATACCCGCAAATGAACGAGAGGTGTCCCACTTGAAACGATCCCAATCCACATCTAAATAGGTTTTACGTGGCAGATGTAAATCACTGCCATCTTTACCAAAAGGCACGCCCGCCATATTGGTAACAGAATCAATGGTTTGGAATTGTGCGCCCATACGTAGCAAGGTGTCAGGGGTAATATCGATATCGACCGTACCGTACATCAAACGGGTTTGTTGGTCAGACACATCGTAAAAATAATCTTTATCTTCCCACGCCATGACAAACCGCCCACGCACCGAACCAGATTGATTCAGCAGCCCGCCAACATCCACTTCTCCGCGATAACGATCCCAACTTCCGGCACTTAAACTCAACTTGGCCATATTTTCTTTTGGTGCATGTTTTCGCACCATATTGACAGTTGCCGCTGGGTTTCCCATACCATGCAATAAGCCATTCGAGCCCCGCAGAATTTCAACCCGCTCGTATACCGCCATATCTTGAGGGGAACTCGCCATATTCCCTAATAACGCAGGCACTCCATCAATTTCGAATGAGTCAATCTGGAAGCCACGCACATAATAAGCGGTTGTTAATTTCACATAAGGTGCACTGGTGACCCCTGTTGCACGTTGCATGACATCATCAAGGGTTTGTAGGTTTTGCTTTTCAATTTGCTCTCTATCGATCACGCTAACAGACTGTGCTACTTCTCGCGGCTTAAGAGCAATTTTCCCAAGCGTTGTTACACCGGGTGCAACATAGTCATCATCAATCTCTGAGGATGCTGTCACTTGTATAACATCCTGTTTCGGTTGTACTAACTCAGTGTTTGCTTGTACAGACCAACTCACTGTTGCACACAAAAGGGCGCAAGGTGTTAAGCGGAATATTCCGCGTGACTTAATGTTATAAACGGACAGCATTTCCCACCCTAAAAAGTTAAATGATAATTGTTATCAATTTAGCAATTAATGTAATGGGTTACTTTCGACTGCCGGAATTTGTCTATCGTTATCCGGCTCGTCGATGATTATTTTTTGAGTTGATTCGGGGAGATACCAAAGCGTTTGCGAAATGCAACAGAGAAATGAGCGGGGGTATAACCGACTTGGTAAGCTACAGTTGAGATATTCGCATCATTCATACTCAGCAGTTGAAAAGCCGTTTCTAAGCGGTACTCCTGCAGCCAACCATAAATGCTGTTACCGAATAATTGACGGAAACCTTGTGTAAGTTTACGGGTATTGATCCCTAACCGCTTAGCCAGTTCATCTAAACTGGGCGGAGATTCTATTTCCTGAATCAATATAGTTTTTGCCATATGCAGGCTATCAATATCTCTCTGCCGTAGTGTACCCATAACCGCCGAATTCGCACTAGATAACGAATGATGTAAGCATAATGCCGTAATTTCAGACACTTTAGCGCTTAAATAGAGCTGACGTAATGACGAATGAGTTGGGCAAGCAAATAATTGATGCGTGATTGCTAATATATTGGGAGGAATAACCAACTGTAATAGTTTTGGGGAATTTGGGTGATAACACGTATCTGGTAAACTTAATTGCTGCGCATCCAACCATTCAGGAGAAATATCTATCATGGTGTATTTCATGGTTTGTTGGCCATAAAATTGATTATTCAATAGATAATTTTTCTGGCTACCCGATAAAATCAAAGAAGGCGAATTCACTTCAACATTTTGTCCAGCACTACTACGGCACCCCATAGCCCCTTGATGGATAGCCACAATTTTTAGCCCAGCGGCTTGCTCTTCTTCAATACCTAAATCACGGTTAATCAGAAACTCACCGCGACGGATCCGAATAAACCTCCCAACAGAGTGCTCTTCTCGGGCTGAATGCGCTTGAGTGAATTTATCTTCGATACGCTGCTGCATAAAGGCTCTTACCTAGACAAATAAATAAACAGTATAGTGACAAAAAAACGCCAAGATAACAATAATTATCATTCGCAACAAATAAAGGGGAGATTAATCAGTTTAAATTGAAGATTTGACTGTAGCTTTTAGGGTTCAAACGCAAATAAAGAATCAATGTTACTAATACAAAGGCCACATGCATTGCCCACACCCATGTAAAGCTCTGGCTCAATTGTTGTATCCACGCAGCACATAGTGGCCCAAAAGCGGCAATAATGAATCCCCCTGCCTGCATCAACGAAGTCAATGCCCCTGCACTAATCGGGTGAGGTAGATGGTCCAAAGCGGTAATAATACTTAATGCAAAGCAGCCGCCTAGCCCCATGCCTAATAACGCAACCCATAAAAGTGGCGCATCGCTGGCAAATAACATCAGCCCAGAAAAGCCAAGAGCTTGGCAACTGAGTGTGACAATCAACCAAAAGCGACGGTCAATATTATGCGAAGCAAATACGGGGATCATGAGTGCAGATAACGCCTGAAATACCGTTAATATGGCAACAAACGAACCACTTTGTGCAGCACTCATTCCCTGTTCTTGGAAAAAAGGTGCCAGCCACGTCACCACGGTACCATACCCTGCATTAATCAGACCAAAACCAGCCATCAACAACCATGCTCTCGGCTTGCGTAAGAACGTCAACACTGAGACCCGATCCGCTTTCGAACGCCGATCCGTATGTATATTCGCCCAAATAGCCAACAGCGCCAACAAAGCAGGGAAAGCAAGCCACGCTAAGGCACTCTGCCAATGACCTGTCATTTCTTCAACCAAAGGCGTAAGCTGTGCACCAATAGCGCCTCCTGCCATTAATGTGGCTGAATATAGCCCAGTCATCATCGCCATTTTTTTGGGGAAATTTGCTTTGATCAGCTCAGGAAAGACCGACTGAATATAAGCCGCCCCCACACCACATAAAAAAGCGGTTAATAATAAAGCGGCACCATCAACAACAAAGTAACGAGCAAATGAGCCGACTAGCAATAACAGCATAGCGGCACTGATACCTGCTCGTTCACCTATACGCTGGTTTAGCATTGGTACAACCAATGCCCCCACCCCCATCAATAACATGGGTAACAACGTTAAAAGCGAAATACTTTGATAACTCATCCCTGTCGTTTGAATGATATTGTCAATGACAGGCCCAGGCCCTGTCATAAAGGGGCGTAAGTTCAACCCGACTAGGACAATGGTCAGTATCAACGCCAGTGAAGATGATGCTGTTTTACTCATTGAGATTGCCGTTCCCACCACTGTTGGTACAGGATACTGCGCGTTTCATCTTTGGGTTTTAATTGCTCAAACCGTAAACCTGATTGCTGCTCAGGAGCGACCCTCAGCGCTTTTGCAATGGCATCTGTAGAAAGCCCAAAAGGTGCGGCATCATCATTTGAATAAGCGTAGACGACCCGCGAAATACCCGCCATTCGCATCGCGGCTAAGCACATCGGGCAAGGTTGCCCACTTGCATAAACCACACAGTCATCCAATTTCACGCGGCTCAATTTTTGCCCTGCTTGACGCAATGCCATCAGCTCCGCATGGGCGGTTGGGTCATTAAGCTCAAGCATTTGGTTGACGCCACTTGCAACCACTTGCCCATCACAGACAACTATTGCACCAAAAGGCCGTCCGCCAGCTTGCACATTGTCCATCGCTAAGTTGATAGCTTGTTGTAAAAATTGCGTATCCGACATTATTTCGCTCCTGAACGCTCAAGAATTTCGATTAAATTACGGTAACCTTTACTTTTCGCCAGCGTCAACGGTGATATCCCTGAACCATCCGCTAAATTGACATCTGCGCCACCTTTAATTAATTCAGTGACAATTTGTGCGTACTTATCGCTACCATCACCTAAAATAATTGCCTCAATCAGTGCAGTCCAACCCAACCGATTAACGTGATCCACATCAACACCCGCATCAATCAAGGTTTTGACTGTCGTTACATGTCCGCGTTCTGCCGCAGGGATCAACGCAGTTCCCCCGTAGCGGTTAGTACTTTTTAAATCAGCCCCATTTTTCAGGGTTAGTAGTAAAATATCTTGCAGCCCACGCGCCCCGGAATAAAGGTACGGTGAATCTTGCATGTTATCCTTCGCATTCACATCTGCACCGCGCTCAATTAAATAGCGCGCCACATCCACACGGTTTTCATGGGTTGCCGCCATCAACGCAGTGCGTTGACGTAAATCGCGCTGTTCAATATTCGCGCCTTGCTCAACCAAGGATTTAACTGCTTGTAGATTACCTTGTTCGGCCAATGATACCAAAGAGTTAGCTTGTGGATTTGCCATGCCTTTCCCCATAAATATCAATGAAATCATAAGAATGTTAGCTAAGTGAACCAACCATTTGGCACGTAAAAAGAATGTTTTCATGATTAATCTCCCTTATGACTCTTTAATCTACTGAAAAAGTATGCTATTTAAAAATTAAATAACCAAATGATAGGTATTTATAAAATGAATCCGTTGCTCAATCTGGTTTTATTGAAAACCTTCGTCACCGTCGCTGAAACGGGGAATTTCACTGTGGCTTCACAGCATTTAAATTCAACACAATCAACATTGAGCCAGCAGATCCAACGACTAGAAACTTTAGTCGGCCAGTCTTTATTTATCCGAGGACACCGCATACTCACCTTAACCGAAACTGGAGAGATTTTGTTAAGTTATGCAAAAAATATTTTGGCGCTAAATGATACCTTCTTTATGAAAATCACGGGCAATGCCGTCATTCAAACGATTCGCCTCGGCTTCCCTGAAGACCTCGCTTCTGGGCAAGTCACCCCAACACTCGCGGCATTTATGCAAGCGAACCCCAATGTACGGCTAGAAGTTACGAGCGGTTTAAGCCGCCAGCTCCACCAACGTTATCAACATGGGGAATTGGATTTAATCATCGTGAAGCAGAAAAAGGGGGAATTCAAGAGTGACTACTGTTGGCCTGAGCCACTGTGCTGGCTAACCAGCAATCAGCGACAATTACTCAATAGTGACTCTGTTCCGCTCATTGTTTTCCCTGAGAATGGGTTATACCGCAATGATATGTTTAAGTTATTAGATAACGAGCACCGCCCTTGGCACATTACTTATACCTGCTCAAGTCTTGCGGGTATTCAAAGCGCGATTACGGATGGCTTAGGGATCAGCTTGCTACCACTGCGAGCTAAGCTACCACAACACCGTATTTTAACAGAAGATGAAGGTTTCCCTGCCGCACAAAAAATGGAAATTGCCATGCATTTCCAAGCAAATACTTCGGATACGGTGACTCAACTCGCCGAAAAACTGGCACAACAATTGGGAGAGCGCGAGTGATGAATAAACTAATTGAATTAGAGAAAAAATTACATAACAGTACTAACCGACAGAATAGCAATTTTCTTCGCGAGATATTACATGAGGATTTTTTTGAATTTGGTCGTTCTGGCTTTTCAACCGATAAACTCGATACCTTAGCGTCATTGGCTAATGAAACAGCTAAAACGATTTACGCCGAAAACTTCCACTGCTCGCAATTAAGTGATAATACGGTGTTAATGACTTATATCAGTTTTGAACAACAAGATGGGGGTAAAACCAAACTAACTAACCGCTCATCTATTTGGCTAAAAAATTCAGCAAACCAATGGCAATTAAGGTTTCATCAAGGGACACCCTCAAATTAACAATAAAGTGGAAATAAATCACCCACTTTATTGTTAGCACAACATTAATTGGCTAATTGGCTGCGTTATTTCTTATCAAAATACCCTGCGCGAATGGATGCTCCAATTAAATTCACAACAAAGCGCCCTGCGGTCACCCCAGTTAGCTTAGAAGGAATATCTTTGGCTGGAGTAATTTCAACGATATCCATACCAACAACGCGGCCCTTTTTCACTAAACCGTGAATTAGGCTACGAGCTTGCAAATAAGTCACTCCACCGGGAGCTGGGCCATCAACCCCAGGCATAATACTCGGGTCAATACCATCTGCATCAATACTAATATAGTAGTTCGAATTATCAGGGATCCGATCTAAAATGGCTTGCATCCCAACCTCATGTAGTTCATAGGCCGGAATAACATGCGCACCATGGTCTTTAGCCGCTTGGTAATCTGCTGGGCGCCCACTGCCTTGTGCACGTAAACCAATTTGGAAAATTTCACCTATATGCTTCATTTCAGAAGCGCGGCGGATCGGGCTTGAAAGGCCGGTATCCACCCCATTGACCTCTTCACGCCAATCTAAATGTGCATCAATATGCACTAAAGTAACAGGACCGACTTCATCAAACCCTTGCAAAATAGGCGTGGTGATCCCATGGTCGCCCCCCAAAACAATGGGAAGTGCTTTAGCTCTTAATAATTGCCGGATCGCCTCAGCTGCGCGCTGATGATGCTCTCCCAAAGGCTTTGATAAATCAGGAATAACATCCCCACAATCCACGAATTTAATATCTTCACGACCTTGTAATAGTGGCCCATCAATATCAAAGTCATAATGATCTGGATGCCTAACAATTCGATCGCTCATATCACGTAAATATTGTGGGGCACGAGATTGGTCATTGGTAAAGGCGTGAGCACTATAAGCTGAACTAAATGGCATCCCTAGTATGGCAATATCCGCTTCAATGTTGGTTAATTCAGTCACTAACTCTGAATATAAAAATGTTTTATGACCAACATGTGGAGGAGTCGTTAATTTTTTCATACAAACTATTCCTTCTTAGATTTAGTTTTCTTTCTTTTGTTTTTTATTTCTTAACCACCAAATGTGTTAGCTAAGAATACAAATAGAGGGACACCAACAATATCTGTTAATACCGTTCCAGCGATTGGAATAATAATGAATGCCTTTCGTGAGAATAAACCGTACTTATTACAAATAGCATCCATCACCACTAAGCCGTTCGGTGTCGCACCTAAACCATGACCAATAAAACCTGCTGACATAACAGCAGCGTCATAGTTTTTACCTAAAGCACGATAAACAATAAATATAGCAACTAATATTGTTGTAATGACTTGAGATATTAAGATGATAGTTAGTGGTAGTGCTAACTCATATAATTCCCACAGTTTTAATTTCATCATTGCCATCACTAAAAACATCTCTAGCGATAAAGTAGAAATTAATATTACTGTATTACGAGATATTTTAATTATTGGTTTTCTTTCATTAATTGAGTGAAATATGACACCAATAAATAAACTAAAAATATGTCCAGGAATGGTAAACCCTGTCGCTGTACTTATCCATTTTGCTGTCGGCATTCCGATAGCAAGTATGCTTAAAATGACCGCCCCAGTAATAATGCATTTTTGAGCCGTAACTTTATCTTCAGTGTTGTTACTTTCTGCTAAATTTTCTAAGTCAACATGATCAGTTTCAATTTTTAATTTATTTCTTTGAATTAACCAGTTCCCAACAGGCCCACCTAGAATTGATCCTGCAATTAAACCAAACGTCGAAGCCGCTAACCCAACATTCAATGCTTGATCGTAGCCAAAAGATTCAATCAGCGGCGCTAAAGATGCCGCCATACCATGACCACCTTGCATCGAGGCTTGGCCTGCCATCATGGCAACTAATGGCTCAATATCTAAAACATATGATAAACCAATACTGACACCATTTTGCATAAATGCCAGTCCCCAGCAAATTACCATATAAATCAGTAATATTTTCCCACCGCTCACTAAGAGTTTAACACCTGTCATTAAACCAATTGTGACAAAGAATATATACATCGATAAGTCATATAATGTATTATCAAAATTAAGTTCAACAATATTAAACTGATAAGCTAACCACATTGCAATAGAAAATATAAACCCGCCGATCACCGGACTAGGAATTGAATATTTCATAAAAAATGGAAATTTCTTTATAATTACATTACTAGTCATTAATAATAAAGCCCCTAATGCTGTAAATGTAATCATATCTAATTTTATTGTTAACAATTCATCTGTGACCATAAATGAGAATCCTTTTGTATTTATATATATTTGGATTAATTATTATTTTGTGGCGCCACTTTGGTAATAATCTATTAACAACTACAACTTTAAGATATACGTATCTAATAATAATAAAAGTGATATTTTTGATCCTATGGTTTCATAAAATGAAACCTTTTATGAAAAACAAAAATAATTTTAATAATTAAAATAAACAAACATTATTTATGCAGTTTGTATCTCAATAAAAAGTAAGATAGATTAGTATTTAGTGATTTATTTCACGTAATAGGTATAAATATGCATAATAAAAAATTAACTGAAAAAGACTTAAAATCATTACGTGTTTTTACTTCCGTCGCTGAAGTCGGTGGTTTTTCCATTGCAGAAAAAAAATTAAATATGTCAAAAGCGTCGATAAGTCGCCATATTCGTGACATTGAAGAAAAACTCGGAGTCCAGTTGTGTGAAAGGGGGCCTTCTGGTTTTAAACTCACTGAATCAGGTTTATTTGTTATCGAAAAAGCAAAAACTGCTTTGAAAGCATTAGATAACATCAAAACTGAAGTCGATGAGCGTCATGGGATTTTATCAGGTACATTAGTGATTGGTGTTATTGAGCATATTTTAACGGATCCACTCTGCCATCTATCTGCCACTATCGCTCAATTTACCCAAGCGGCACCTAATGTTAAATTAGAGCTGAGTATACTCAATCATAACCAATTAAACCGAGCGCTCAGCGACAGAACCATTCAAATTGGTATTCGGGGACAGTATCACGAAAACAGCCGTTATAATTATCAATTCTTATTTATAGAAAACCATAAGCTTTATGTTTCTGCGAATACGGCCAACAACAAACATAATCTAGCATTGGTTTATCGGCCACACCCATTCACTGAAAGTATTTTAGCATCGGGTGAATTTAGCCGAGGTCCTGAAGCCGCTGGCCTTGAGGCCGTTGCTACCTTTATCGCTTCAGGCCACTATGTTGGAATTCTGCCCGAGAACTATGCTTCTCATATTAATTTTCGCCACTCACTGGTAGAAATGAACGATTCTCCTGTTTTTCATAACCGCATATGTGCCATCACCGAGGCGAGTAAACCACTAACACAAAGTGAAACTCTCTTTTTAAAATTACTCTCATAACTAAGTGCCCCGTATCTGCATGATCGAAAAATCCCCCAGCAAGTCACCTCACCGGGGGATTTTAAAAATAAAAACTTAACTGATGTTAATTACAGTACATCAACACAGTTCAGTTCTTTGAATGCTTGTTCTAAACGAACAACCATTGACTCTTGTGCTTTACGCAGCCATACGCGTGGGTCATAGTATTTTTTGTTAGGTTTATCCGCACCTTCTGGATTACCTAACTGACCTTGCAGGTAGCCTTCGTTCTTTTTGTAGTACTGTAAAATACCATCCCAAGTTGCCCACTGAGTATCAGTGTCGATGTTCATTTTAATAACACCGTAGCTTACTGCTTCTTTGATTTCAGCAGCACTTGAGCCAGAACCACCGTGGAATACGAAGTCTAAGCTGTTGTGTGGCAAGTTATATTTTTCTGAAACGTAGTCTTGTGAATTACGCAGAATTTTTGGCGTTAACTGGACGTTACCTGGTTTATAAACACCGTGAACGTTACCGAAAGAAGCTGCGATAGTAAAACGAGGGCTTACTGCACTCAGTTTTTCGTATGCATATGCAACGTCTTCTGGTTGAGTGTACAGCTCAGAGCTATCCATACCCGTGTTATCAACACCGTCTTCTTCACCACCAGTACAGCCTAATTCGATTTCCAGTGTCATATCGATTTTAGCCATACGCGCTAAATATTTAGCACAGATTTCGATATTTTCTTCCAGTGATTCTTCAGACAGGTCAATCATGTGAGAAGAGAACAGTGGTTTACCGGTTTTCGCGTAGTGCTTTTCACCCGCATCTAACAGACCGTCGATCCATGGCAGTAATTTCTTCGCACAGTGGTCGGTATGCAGAATAACAGGAACACCATAGTGCTCAGCCATTTGGTGTACATGATAAGCCCCAGAGATGGCACCTAAAATTGCAGCTTGTTGGCCTTCAGCTTTCAGGCCTTTACCTGCGATAAATGCGGCACCGCCATTAGAAAACTGAACAATAACTGGAGCACGCACTTTAGCAGCCGCTTCAAGTACGGCGTTAATTGAATCCGTACCAACACAGTTCACCGCTGGCAATGCAAAGTTATTTTCTTTAGCAACTGCGAAAACTTTCTGTACATCATCACCCGTAAGAACACCCGGTTTAACAAAATCAAAAATTTTAGACATGTGAAAAGGTCCTGTGGTAAACAGGCAGCCTGTGCTACCTGTTGTGTATGAACAATTAATTACGCTTTAGCACGTTCTTCTAGCATCACAACGGCAGGGAGCTTTTTACCTTCAACGAACTCAAGGAAAGCGCCACCACCAGTAGAGATATATGAAATTTTGTCAGCAATATCGAATAAGTCGATAGCCGCTAGTGTGTCACCACCACCCGCAATAGAGAATGCATCGCTATCTGCGATTGCTTTTGCTACGATCTCTGTACCTTTACGGAAATTAGGGAACTCAAATACGCCAACAGGTCCATTCCAAAGAATAGTTTTGGCATTTTTCAGGATCTCAGCCAAGCGCTGTGCAGATTCGTCACCTAAATCCAGAATTTGTTCGTCGTCTTTAATTTCAGTACTTGCTTTCAAGGTTGCTGGCGCAGTTTCAGAGAACTCGGTAGCAACACGCACATCCGTTGGTACTGGGATTTGGCAGTTAGCCAGTAATTTTTTCGCTTCAGGGATTAAGTCCGCTTCATATAATGAACGGCCAACATTATTGCCTTCTGCTGCGATAAAGGTGTTTGCAATACCACCACCAACAATCAGCTGGTCTGCAATTTTAGATAGAGAATCTAATACTGTCAGTTTAGTTGATACTTTAGAACCACCAACAATCGCAACCATTGGGCGAGCAGGGTTATCTAATGCTTTACCTAATGCTTCTAACTCACCACTCAGTAGTGGGCCGGCACAAGCCACTGGAGAGAATTTAGCAACGCCATGAGTCGATGCTTGCGCACGGTGAGCCGTACCAAATGCATCCATCACATAAACGTCACACAATGCAGCGTATTGTTTTGACAGAGTTTCATCGTCTTTCTTCTCGCCTTTATTAAAGCGAACGTTTTCCAGCACAACTAACTCGCCTGCTTCGATTTCAACACCGTCAAGGTAGTCTTTAACTAAACGAACTGGGTAATCTATTTTGTCGGCTAGATAGTCAACAACAGGTTGCAGTGAAAACTCTTCGTTGTACTCGCCTTCGGTCGGACGACCAAGGTGAGAAGTGACCATGACTTTAGCGCCTTGTTTCAGAGCAGCTTCAATTGTTGGTAATGAAGCACGGATACGTGCATCAGAAGTAACTTTGCCATCTTTTACAGGAACGTTTAAGTCAGAACGGATGAATACGCGTTTACCCGCTAAGTCTAAATCGGTCATCTTAATTACAGACATGGTGAATCCTCTCGTTGATTCTCTATAAAGTTTCCATTAGCGGCTGTGCAAAGCAATAACATTATCATGCCCTGCTGTCTGTCAGTCGCCAATTAGTTTAAACCTGTCGCTGCCATTGCTAATGTTGTATCTAGCATCCGGTTAGCAAACCCCCATTCGTTATCACACCAAACTAGGGTTTTAATTAAATGCTTACCACTAACTCGCGTTTGTGTACCATCAATAATAGCACTGTGTGGATCATGATTGAAATCCATCGAGACCAGTGGTAATTCTGTGTAGTCCACTATACCACGAAAATGCCCTTGTGCAGCGCCTCGCAGTAGCTGATTGACTTTTTCAACACAGACATCGTCGTGTACGGTAACACTCAAATCAATCGCTGTCACATTCGTCGTCGGTACACGAACAGAAATGGCTTCAAAATGGTCTTTAAATTTCGGAAAAATTCGCGTAATTCCTGCCGCTAACTTGGTATCAACAGGAATGATAGACTGGCTCGCTGCGCGAGTCCTGCGTAAATCTTTATGATAGGCATCGATAACAGGCTGGTCATTCATTGACGCATGGATCGTCGTCACCGTTCCCGATTCAATCGAAAATGCCTCATCAAGTAATTTAATAATTGGAATAATACAATTGGTGGTGCAAGAAGCATTGGAAACAATCTTGTCTTGGGCGGTTAAAGTCTCATGGTTAACCCCATAAACAATCGTTGCATCAAGGTCATCGGTTCCGGGGTGAGAGAATAGTACTTTTTTAGCACCTGCGGCTAAATGTTGTAAACCATCATCCCTTGTGCCATAGGCTCCACTGCAATCCAACACAACATCAATGCCTAACTCTTTCCAAGGTAATTCATGAATAGCCGGTTGATGAAATAAGCGAATATTGTCATCACCAACTTGCAAAAGTGTGCCATTAAGCCGTACATCCCAAGCAAAACGCCCATGACTGGAATCATACTTAAGCAAATGCGCAATACCTTCAGGTTCAGCCAGTTCATTAATCGCTACCACGACAATCTCTGCCCGACGGCCTGATTCATACAACGCTCTTAAAACACTTCGACCAATGCGGCCAAAGCCGTTTATTGCTACCCTGATTGCCATTCTACACCTTGTATCTAAGCAAAATCACACGGTTGCTAAGGATAACTGACTCGCACTCACTCTACTGCTCATTTTAGCTGTAAAACATCAAAAGTGTGCTTCAACCGACATTTTTAAAAAATATTTTCATTCAGTAACACGCAACTGAAACGGTTCAGCTTATCTAAGGTTAGAGTAAGGGATATATTTACAGAACGCAATAGAAAATCATATATTGGTGCACAAAAAAACAACGCCTAGCTTTATCACTCGGCGTTGTTCAGCAAAATATGATTACGAGGGATATTCAGCTCTTGAATCCCCCAAAAAGGCAATCACTTATTTCAGAAGAGATTTCGCTGCTTCAACCGCTTTTTCTGCAGTGATGCCGAACTCTTTATACAGCTCTTCCGCTGGAGCAGATTCACCAAAGGTATGCATACCGATGATGGCACCGTTTAAGCCAGTGTACTTGAACCAGTAATCTGCAATACCCGCTTCGATAGCAACACGCGCTGTCACGTTAGCAGGTAAAACAGCTTCGCGGTATGCCGCATCTTGTTTATCAAATGCATCAGTTGAAGGCATTGATACAACGCGAACTTTACGGCCTTCTGACGTTAATTGGTCTGCAGCTTTAACAGCCAGCTCCACTTCAGAACCTGTCGCAATAAAGATTAATTCAGGCGTACCTGCACAATCTTTCAGGATATAAGCCCCTTTCTCAATATTGGCTAATTGCTCAGCGGTACGAGGTTGTTGCTCTAAGTTTTGACGAGAGAAAATTAATGCGCTTGGGCCATCTTTACGTTCAATAGCATATTTCCATGCCACCGCAGATTCAACTTGGTCACAAGGGCGCCATGTGCTGAGATTTGGTGTCACACGCAGGCTCGCCAGTTGCTCAACTGGTTGGTGAGTCGGGCCATCTTCACCCAGACCAATAGAATCGTGAGTATAAACAAAGATGCTACGCACTTTCATCAGTGCTGCCATACGAACCGCATTACGTGCGTATTCAACGAACATCAAGAATGTCGCGCCATAAGGAATGAAGCCACCATGTAACGCAATACCGTTCATGATAGCTGACATACCAAATTCGCGAACACCGTAGTGAATATAGTTACCCGCAGGGTCAACATTCAGCGCTTTCGAACCTGACCACATGGTTAAGTTACTTGGCGCTAAGTCAGCAGAACCGCCCATAAACTCAGGTAATACTTTACCGAATGCTTCTAATGCGTTTTGTGATGCTTTACGGCTTGCGATATTCGCTGGGTTTTGCTGAAGATTTTCAACGAATTGTTTCGCATCTGCGTCAAAGTTAGCCGGTAATTCACCATTCATACGACGAGTGAACTCTGCAGCTAATTCAGGGAATTGCGCTGCATACGCGGCGAATTTTTTATCCCACGCGTTTTCTTTTTCTTTACCTGCTGTGCGAGCATCCCAAGCTTCATAAATATCTTTAGGAATTTCGAATGGACCGTAGTTCCAACCAAGTGCTTCACGAGTTGCTGCGATTTCAGCATCACCTAAAGGTGCACCGTGAACAGATTCAGAACCGGCTTTGTTTGGTGAACCAAAACCAATGACCGTTTTGCATATAATCAGTGTTGGTTTATCAGCTTGTTTCTTCGCTTCATTGATTGCTGCGTTGATCTGCGATGCATCATGTCCGTCGATATCACGGATAACATGCCAGCCATAAGACTCAAAGCGTGCAGCTGTGTCGTCAGTAAACCAACCTTCAACTTCACCATCAATAGAGATGCCGTTGTCATCATAAAATGCGATCAGTTTATTTAATTTCAGTGTACCCGCTAAAGAACACGCTTCATGCGAGATACCTTCCATCATACAACCATCACCCATAAACACATAAGTGTGGTGGTCTACAACATCATGACCAGGGCGGTTGAACTGCGCTGCTAATGTGCGTTCTGCAACCGCAAAGCCCACTGCGTTTGCAATACCTTGACCTAAAGGACCGGTTGTTGTTTCAACGCCTGGAGTATAGCCATATTCTGGGTGGCCCGGTGTTTTAGAGTGTAATTGGCGGAAGTTTTTTAACTCTTCGATAGGTAAGTCATAACCTGCAAGATGCAGCAAGCTATAGATCAACATAGAACCATGGCCATTTGATAAAACAAAACGGTCACGATCTGCCCAGTGTGGGTTTGCTGGGTTATGATTCATATGGTCACGCCACAGGACCTCAGCAATATCAGCCATGCCCATTGGCGCGCCAGGATGCCCTGATTTTGCTTTTTGAACCGCATCCATACTTAGAAAGCGGATAGCATTAGCAAGGGTTTTACGAGTCGTCATCAGTATACTCCAGGTAGGATAAAAACGTACTTAAACCAATTTTTTCAACGCAATACAGATAGTGCTACTTTAATTTCGCTGTAACATGTGAAAACGCCAATTTACCAATGTATCGCCACATGTTGCCTTCCCGAAGAAACCACAACACATCGCCAACAAACTGAGCATTTCACGAATAGAGCGATTGAAAGTAACCCAATTCTACCCATACCGCAATATTTGCTATGTTCATGGCAGCAGATCGCTAATAAATTGAACTGCCGCAAAGCTGAATCCATTCCATTGCGCAAAATATCCCTTAAGACTTATATTTTTGCGCAAGTGACTAACCTTATTAAACCTGAGTTCAGTGTCTGGGATCAAGGTGATTTATGCTTCTAGCACATTTAGCTGCCACATTAGTGATAATTGGCAAAGTTTTAGACAAAAAAAAGCGCAATATGCCCGAATATTTTTGTTTGAGTTGAGTAAAAGACCTAGCCTTTCTAATGACTATTAATAGATAGAAGTAACATGAATTGAAAAAAGTGTCTCTGTTAACATCAAGTGACGAATAGACTGAAGAAATATCTAATTGAAGGACTGCATATTTACTAACCTTAACCACCTGAATGCAGCTAATTTAAGATAAGTTACGCAAGCATTTTATACGGGATGAAAACCTAAAAAAAACGCCACGCTAATAAATTAGCGTGGCGTTATAATTTGGCGGAACGGACGGGACTCGAACCCGCGACCCCCTGCGTGACAGGCAGGTATTCTAACCAACTGAACTACCGCTCCTGATGTTCCCTGTTGGGAACGCCATGCATATTACGAAGACTTGAAGAACTCGTCAACACTTTTTCTTGTAAAATCGCGCAGTTGAGCAGTTTTTAGCCTTAAGGAAGCTCAGTCATATAAATTCATACACATACATTAATAATGTATTGAATTATTAATGTAGATTTTCAACTTCATCAGAAGGTTGCCGCCAAAGACAAGGTTTCCCGCCCTTTTTATCAACAATATCCAATCGGGCTTCATGAGCAATGAGTTCTTCATCAGAAGCAAAAATGACTCTAAGACCACTCTGTGGTCGCTCAATTCTTTGAATTTCATACTCTTGCTCATTATTAGCAGATTCTGAATCCATCGAAAATGATAATGAAGTTTGCCCGCCCGTCATTGCCAAATAGACATCTGACAGGATCTCAGCATCGAGTAACGCCCCGTGCAATGTTCGTTTAGCGTTATCAATTAAATAACGGTCACATAGCGCATCCAAGTTATTCCGTTTACCAGGAAAAAGTTTGCGAGCCAATACTAAGCTATCAGTGATAGTACAAAACTCTTGCGTAGGCGGAATACCTTTATTGAGTTTACGGAATTCATAATCCATGAACCCGATATCAAAGGGGGCATTATGAATAACAAGTTCTGCACCACGAATAAATTCAAGAAATTCGTCCGCAATTTCTGCAAAAACAGGCTTATCCTGTAAAAATTCGTCACTGATCCCATGAACTTCAAATGCTTCAGGGTCAACTAAACGGTCTGGCTTAATATAGACGTGAAAGTTACGCCCAGTTAAACGGCGGTTAATAACTTCAACCGCACCAATCTCAATAATATTGTGTCCTTCATAATGAACCCCAAGCTTATTCATACCCGTGGTTTCAGTATCAAGGACAATTTGTCTGGTTATCACCGTGCTCATCATGTTTTTTTGTGTCAAACTAGAGGTGAATGAATAATATAGAGTGTACCAGAAATGACAAAGCAGGTAGAAATTTTCACGGATGGTTCCTGTTTGGGCAATCCAGGCCCTGGAGGATACGGGGTGGTTCTTCGTTATCAACAACACGAAAAAACCTTAAGTGATGGTTATTTTATGACCACAAATAATCGTATGGAACTACTTGCAGCCATTGTCGCTCTTGAATCCCTAAAGCGACCTTGTGATATTATACTAACCACAGATAGCCAATATGTACGCCAAGGGATCACCCAATGGATCCACAGTTGGAAACGCAAACAATGGCGCAAAGCCGATAAATCCCCCGTGGTCAATGTGGATTTATGGAAGCGCCTTGATGAAGCAATTCAAAGACATACTATTGATTGGCGCTGGGTCAAAGGCCATGCAGGTCACCCTGAAAATGAAAAATGTGATGAGCTGGCTCGCGCTGCGGCTTTAGCACCAACCAAGGAAGATACAGGTTACCAACCCGCTCAAAATTAAGAAGGGTCGTTTATCTTCATTGATTTACTGATCTCCTTCGCAGCACCAAGCGCCGTTCCAATCTTAACCTTTGGTTGTTTGAATTTTAGTGGTGTCGGAGTTAATGGATACGTCCGTTTCCGCGCCACAATAACACTTAAAGCCCCAATTCCCCCACAGCTTTTATTCATTCGCCTATGCGCACTCAACCAAGGGAATATTTGGCAGTTACGATGATATAAAACTTCGTAGTTTAATAAACTTAGCCAATCAAACACCCTGACAGACGGAAAAAAACGGCTACAATAAGGCTGCCGTTTACGCAAGATAGGTACGAGTTTCGCCATTCCAGCAAGACTAAAAGGGTTAAAACCTGAAATAATTAACCAACCATCATCAATTAGTACCCGGTCAACTTCCCGTAAAAGCCAATGAGGGTCATGGCTATAGGCTAAACAATGAGTCATTAGGCAGGCATCTATAGATTTCTGGGTTAATGGTAATGCTTCGGGCTTGGCGATAAGATTAAAACGGGGATCACCAGTGCCAACATTAAACTGATGGGAAATTAGGCAGTCTTCGGTATGGATTTCAGTACTTAAATGGCCTAACTTAAGCAGATGAAAGCCGAATATCTTCGGCCACCAAGGGCTAAGTTGATTTTCTATAGCTTGACGGTATTGTTCTCCAAAAGGAATATCAGACCAACTAACAGGCATTTGAATTTTTTTATCAATACGTGCAGGCTTCATGAAATTCCCCTATTAACTATTAGCAAGTATCGAGGTCATTATGGAGTTAATTCGAGTACCCGCTTTAAACGATAACTACATTTGGGTTTTAGTCGATAGCCACCAACAGTGTATCATCGTTGACCCTGCAGAGGCAGAACCCGTGCTTGAAATAATGACAGCCAAGCAACTAACGCCTGTCGCTATCTTGTTAACTCACCACCATAATGACCATACTGGCGGTGTAAAAGGGATTTTAAGCAAATTTACAACACTTCCTGTTTTTGGCCCAAAAGAAACCCAACCTAAAGGGGCAACAGAAATAGTCGAAAACGGTGATAAGGTTATCATTAACGAGTTCAATCTACAGGTTATTTCATTATCGGGCCATACCGCTGAGCATATCGGTTTTTACCAAGCACCTTATCTATTCTGTGGTGATACCCTATTCTCTGCAGGTTGCGGACGAATATTTGAAGGAACCCCTGAGCAAATGTTCGAATCAATCCAAAAAATTGCCGGGCTTCCTGATGAAACCTTAATTTGCTGTGCTCATGAATATACTTTATCTAATCTCAAATTTTCACACCATGTATGGCCTGAAAATGAAGCCATCACTCAATATTTACAAAAAATAACGCAAATACGTGACAAACATCAACCAACAGTACCTACTTCATTGAAAACAGAGAGAAAAATCAATATCTTTCTGCAATGCGATAATATTCAATTACAGAAAAAACTCAATATTAATGTGCAAAATCCACCTTTAAGGGCTGTTTTCACCCTATTGCGTCAATTAAAAGACCAATATTAAAGTTTAATGATTGTCATATCGGAGCGGGATAAGTATTATTGTTCGACTTTTAAACATCAGAATGAAGAACAATAGAAAAGAATGAAGATAATCGCGACGCTTATCGCCATTGTTCTGTTGGCCGGATGCCAAACTGCCCCAAAAAAAATTAAGCAGAACAAAACTCCAACTAACCATACAATTGAAACTGTTGCACCACATAACCAAGCTGCCAGTCGGCAATTACCTAAGGTCGATTATGACTTATGGGGTTATGTTAGCGATGAGCTAAAAATGGATATCCCTGATAAACCTCAAATTAGGGAGCTCGCAAACAGTTATTTAAATAAACAACGTTTTGTCTACGATGTGGCATTAAGAGCTGAGCCATACATGTACCTCATCGTAGACGAAATCAATGAGCGAAATTTACCGATGGAATTAGCATTAATTCCTATTGTTGAAAGTTCATTTAATCCTAAAGCGACCTCTCCAGCACAAGCTGCTGGCCTATGGCAAATCGTCCCCATTACTGCGCGTTCTTATGGCCTAAAGCAAACTCAATGGGTTGATGAACGCAGAGATGTAGTTTCTTCAACTAAAGCAGCCTTTGATCTTCTCGAAAACTTAAATGTCATGTTCGGTCATGACTGGGAACTCACGCTTGCTGCCTATAATTGTGGGGAAGGTTGTGTACAAAACGCCATTAAGAAAAATGAAGCAGCCGGGTTACCGACTGATTTTTGGTCACTCTCTTTACCAAAAGAAACCAAACAATATGTGCCTAAAATCTTAGCTCTTAGCCAAGTATTAAAAAATCCTGAAAAGTACCAAGTTAATTTACCAACCAGTAATAAAAATAGAGCACTCACTCAAATTGATGTCGGCCAGCAAATCACCTTATCTCAAGCTGCAGAGTTGGCTGGGCTAACTGTTGAATCGGTAAAAACGTATAATTCTGGTTATACACGAGGTATAACATCGCCAAATGGCCCCCATTATATTATGTTACCTACTGCAAAGGCTGAACAATTCAAAGTATCACTGTCAGACCAAGATGTTTTAAACACGATCCGTTTAGCCGCGCAACAAAACCAGCAAATAAAAACAGGGCAATCCACCGCAATTTCTAGTGCGCGCCAAAATAGGGCTAAAATAGCCACATATAAAGTGCGCAAAGGTGAGTCCGTTGCAAGTATCGCCAAAAAATTCAACACTACCGCGAAAAATATTCAAAAGTTAAATGGGTTAAAAACTGCGAGTGTCATCAAACCAGGGCAAATATTAAAAGTTGCCAATACAGCGTCTACGGTGGGCAATCGTAAAACAAAAACTTATAAGGTAAGAAAAGGCGATTCCTACTATAGCATTGCAAAACGTCATGGCATAAAGCTCAATGACCTCATGACGTGGAATTCAGGTGTTAAAATGGCCGACCTAAAACCAGGGGTAACCTTAAACCTCTACCTTTAAGTTATTTTCAACAAAAAAAGCTTTTGTCTATTTTAGACAGAAGCTTTTTTATTTTTAATTATGTTATTAGTAAAAATAAATTATTTGAATGAATTAAATGGGATAATAATTTTTATAACATCTTTTGTGTAAACACTTCATATTCTCTGTACTAAAATAACCGATGGTTAAACTATAATTTAAATACTTCATAAAATTGATTCAAGTAGAACGTACACAACTCCAGTTTCAACCGCTCGCTAATAAATTAGAAAAAAGTAGTTTATTGGTGGTGACATGTGTGATAATAATGCTATTATTATATCGCGGCTAGTTTAGTCCGAGCTGCCAGTCCGTATTCGAATATCGCTTATGTATTATATTAATAATCTTCGAAAAGTTTAACGAACTAGCAATAATCTTATATTTTTCAATATATTAACATGAACTTTTATATTGAACATAGGTGCTTTAATTAGTTAACATGATATTATTATTGATAAAAAATACACACAGCAAAAGTCAGATTCGCCTACGGAGGTGATTATGGATGAATACTCACCCAAAAAACACGATATCGCAGAACTAAAATATTTATGTAATAGTCTCAATAGAGAAGCTATTTTAAGCTTACAAAAAACAAATACACACTGGGTTAATGATTTAAGCTCCCCTCAAAGCGCGGCCTTGAATGAACTTATTGAACATATCGCTGCATTTGTATGGCGGTTTAAAATCAAATATCCAAAAGAAAACCTTGTTATATCTCTTATCGAAGAGTACCTCGATGAGACCTATGATTTATTCGGCAGCCCGGTCATCACCCTCAGTGAAATTATAGACTGGGAAGCAATGAATCAGAGCCTTGTTACTGTGCTGGATGATGACCTAAAGTGTCTAGCCAGCAAAACCTAAAGATATTATTTATCTTTAGTTCAAACTCTAAAACCATATGTTAATAAGTAATATTGCACAAAAGAAAGGCTATTATGACCAAATTTGATTATCTGATGCGTTTAAGAAAATGCACCACAATTGAAACTCTTGAGCGTGTCATTGAAAAAAATAAGTATGAATTATCTGATGATGAGCTAGAGCTATTCTATTCGGCTGCGGATCACCGCTTAGCTGAACTCACAATGAATAAGCTTTATGATAAAATCCCTGCTTCTGTTTGGAAGTTTGTTAGATAATACCTCATTAACACGCACAGATAGTGAATGGTTATAGCCGGTAAATACACTTATCGGCTGGATGTGGTGTAATTGTTACTTTATTCTTAGCATTATAATTATGCTAATAGAACTTTTATTGCTTTTCATTTTAACCACTTTTTTCTTATGATAATAATCAACAACTAATGTTGTATTCTTAAATTTTCCTTTTTAACTTTTGAAATTATTTAAGTTAATGAAATTAATTTACATTTATAAAAATAAAGAAAAAGAAAAAGAAAAACAATTAAAGATTATATTTATAACAGATTAGAATATATGAATTGATATACAGAAAAGAGCGCCTAGAATTGGGTGGGAGCCCTGCCAGCGACATCCCGGCACACACGACCCCTGCTATGGCTGCTTCCTTCCGGACCTGACCAAGTTAACAAGTTAGCGTTGCGGGAGAACCAACAGAGCCCCCATTGATTGCTTCTTTCAAAGCAGGGGCATTATGCTTGATAGTCGTTTAAATAGCAAGAAACCCATGATTAAGTGACGATTTATTACACAAAGAACCAATAGAAATAGCAACTCAACGAAAAAATCGCTAATTTGCAGACACCATCAATAATTCAACATTTGTTGTGATGTCGTTATTGATAACCTCAGCAACACCATCACTGATGTATAATAGTTTTCCATTTGCATTCACGGTTGCATTAACAACGAGTCTACCTTCCTGCCGAACTTCATTTTTTTGGTAAGTAAGCTCAAAAGGAATTGTTGGGCGATTATTCACTGAATTATAATATTTTTGAGATAATATTAGCGCTGGTAAGTCCGCTACCGTTGTATCTGCCAGAGTGATTGTAACCACCGCACCTTCGGGTAAAGCCGTATTCTGTAAAATTACCACACGGCCCTCGATTTTCCCTGAATCTACCGTCTGGTTATTATTACTATTTTTAGCATTAAGTGCTTTCTCGTTGGGCTTTGTGCTATTCCCTTCACAGCCAACCAACATTAAAAGTACTAATAAGCTAACAATGTAGCGAAAAAACTTCATAGTTATTACCTATAATACAATGTTTACTAAAACATTTTTAAATAATCGGAATAGACAAATCATTTTCTGATTGTTAAGTAACAAAAAGTATAACTAATATTGGTAGAATAATACATTTATATTTCCAAATGTAACAATGCGTAACCTGAATTTATTCGATAACAATTAACCTACCTATTCAGGATAAATAATGGGAAAATGCGAGTATCTCATTCACATATAACAGAACTAAGATGACTATGAGCCCAGAATTACAGAATCTAATTAGCCTAATCAAACTCGAAAAAATTGAAGAGGGTATTTTTCGAGGACAAAGTGAAGACCTTGGTTTGCCTCAAGTTTTTGGCGGACAAGTTGTTGGGCAAGCCATGTATGCAGCGAAACAAACCATACCTGAAGAGCGAGCGATTAATTCTTTTCATAGTTATTTTTTACGTCCAGGTGATAGCTCTCGCCCTATTGTTTATGACGTTGAGATTTTACGCGATGGCGGAAGTTTTAGCGCACGTCGAGTGAGCGCCATTCAAAATGGCAAGCCTATCTTCTTTATGACCGCATCATTTCAATCCCAAGAAGAAGGTTATAATCATCAAAACTTGATGCCAGATGTACCACCTCCTACAACATTAATTTCTCAAGATGATATTGTGCAAAGTTTAGCTGATAAATTACCTGAATCAGTTAAAAAATATGCTCTTAGGCCAACTCCCTTTGAATTTCGTCCTGTTGAGTTTTACAGTCCATTCGATTCCGCACCTCAAGAACCGTTTCGCTATATTTGGTTCAAAGCGAAAGGGCAGCTACCTGATCTCCCTTCGCTACATCACTATTTGTTAGGTTATGCATCTGACTACAACTTCCTTCCCGCTGCATTGCAACCGCATGGTAGAGGCTTTATGGAACGAGATCTACAAGTCGCAACGATTGATCATTCCATGTGGTTCCATCGCCCATTCAAAATTGATGATTGGTTACTGTATGCCGTAGAAAGCCCTTCAGCATCTGGTGGAAGAGGTTTTGTTAAAGGACAAATCTATAATTTACAAGGTGATCTTGTTGCAACCGCAGTCCAAGAAGGTGTAATTCGTCATAGGCAACCCCCTAAATAAAGCAGAGTTTCGAGTAAGTGATTACTTACTTAGAAAGGTAGATTAATCTGTTTTAAAAGGTAATGGCAGCCAGCAATAAGCTGCCATTATCAATTTACACAAAGCACAGTATTATCCTGTCATTATCATTACGCTAATGATTAATTATAAGCACTTTCACCATGAGAAGTAATATCTAAACCTTCCCTTTCTTTTTCAACATTAATGCGTAAACCTGACGTTTTCGCTGCTACTTTAAATGCGATATAAGCAACGATTGCAGTCCAAACAACACAAACTAATATGCTAACGGCTTGAATTCCGACTTGTTTCATCATCGTAATACCTTCTGCAAAGCCACTTCCACCTAATGTCGTTGAAGTAAATACCCCCGTAAGTAAACAACCTAAAATCCCGCAGACACCGTGAACGCCAAAAACATCGCAAACATCATCAACTTTTAATCGACGCTTTAAAATCACAACACCCCATAAACCAGCCACCCCAGACAATACCCCTATAATTAATGCCCCACCGACCCCAACCGTTCCTGCCGCTGGTGTAACCCCAACTAACCCAGCTAAACAACCAGAGCAAGCACCTAATAATGAAGGTTTTTCCCTGAAAAGCCACTCAGCTAAAGTCCATGATAAAATAGCTCCAGCTGCAGCTGCGATAGTGTTCACAAACGCTAATGCAGCGATACTATTAGCACTTCCGGCAGAACCTGCATTGAAACCAAACCAACCAATGAATAGTATGGAGGTTCCCATAAACACCATAGGTAAGTTATGTGGTTTAATAGCCTCTTTTCCTAATCCAGTACGATGTCCAAGTAAGTAAGCACCAACTAAACCAGCAACAGCCGCATTAATATGAACAACCGTCCCCCCTGCGAAATCTAGTGCGCCATCTTGCGACAAAATACCGCCGCCCCATATCATGTGTGCCATTGGTAAATAAGCAAATGTCGTCCAAATAACCGTAAAAATTAAGATTGCAGAAAATTTAATCCGCTCCCCTAATGCACCAACCACCAATGCAACCGTTAAGCATGCAAATGCCCCCTGAAAAACAACGTGAATAAATTGGGGGATCGGTCCAGATAAGCTTTCAACAGTGATATTTTTTAACATAATCTGACTAAAACCACCGATAAAATCATTTCCCTCACTAAAAGCTAAGCTGTACCCATAAACAATCCAAATAACAGACACTAAAGCAAAAATAACCGCGGTTTGAGCCATTAAAGAAAGAACATTTTTACTTCTTAGTAGCCCACCATAGAATAATGCGATACCTGGAAGTATCATGAAAATAACTAAAGCAGTCGCTATCATCATAAATGCGTTATCCGCTTTATCTAGGGTTTCCTCTGCTGCAAGCACCGTTATTGGAAAACCCCCCATTGATATCAATAGACATAAGTATTGGAACCCTTTGCGCATAATTGCTCTCCTACAGTGCTTCGTCTTGTTTTTCACCTGTACGAATACGTACAGCTTGCTCTAATGACAAAATAAATATTTTTCCATCCCCAACTTGGCCCGTATAAGCTTTTTTTTCGATTGTTTCAATTACCTGGTCTACTAACTCATCAGAAACTGCTATTTCCATACGTACTTTAGGTAAAAAATCGACAGTATATTCAGCTCCCCTATATAATTCGGCATGTCCTTTCTGTCGTCCAAACCCTCGAACTTCAGTAATAGTAAGCCCTTGAACACCAATATCTGATAGTGCTTCTCGGACTTCATCTAATTTAAATGGCTTAATGATTGCAATGATATATTTCATGCTCACTCCTATAAGTCAGGTGAATAAGCCGCTCAATATCTTGAACAGCACTGACGTTATAGCAAATCGTGTGCCAAAATATATTTATCCATATAATTCAATAGGAAATAACAAAATAAAAAACCACTCGAATGAGTGGCTTTAGGTCTTGCATTATAAGAGTGCAGAATAATTAACTAGTTATACTCTCAATTTCAGCATCACAACGGGCATTCAATGATTCCCCAACTTGTTGCAACTGGTACATTTGATAATAACGTCCTTTTTGCTGTAAAAGCTGCAAATGCTTACCTTGCTCAACAATTGCACCACGATGTAACACAACAACTTGGTCAGCATCAACGATTGTTGATAAACGATGAGCTATCACGACTAGCGTAGTATGTTGACGGATCATTCGTAATGCTTTTTGTATCGCTTGCTCTGTCCCTGAGTCAATATTTGCTGTCGCTTCATCCAAAATTAAAATTTTCGGTGTGACCACAAGCACTCGAGCCATCGCTAATAATTGCCTTTGTCCAACAGACAAAGTGTTTCCTTGTTCACCTAGTACAGTATCGAGCCCATCAGGTAACTCACGAACCAACTCAGCAAGCTGAACAGTTTCAAGAACTTCCCAAACTTTATCTTGGCTAACCTCTCGTCCTAGTGCGACGTTATCAAAAAAAGAAGCCGCAAGAACAACAGGGTCTTGTTGCACCATTGCAATACCCTGACGTAAAACTTGATGAGATAGTGAACTCAAATTACGACCATCTAATAAAATATCCCCTTCCCGCCACGGGTAATACCCCATGATTAAATTTGCGATGGTACTTTTACCGCTCCCGGTATGGCCAACCAATGCAACGAAATTATTATCGGGTACGTGTAAATTAATATCTTTAAGTACCATTTTGTTATCACGGTAAGCGAAAGATAAATGGTTAATTGAGATTGAGCCACCTTGTAATGGCTCATTGCTTTCTCCATATCCTTGTTGCGGGCTATCCATGAGTTCAAAAACACGCTCACCTGAAACAACCGCTTGCTGAAGCATCGATTGCTGAGAAGTTAATTCGATAAGCGGTTCATTCAAGCGACCTAAATAGTTAATAAATGCATATAAGACACCAACACCAATGGTAGTCGTTCCTTCGAATCCAAATAGCAATAGCAAGCCACACAATACTGAAGCTGAAAGTAAACTTAGTAATGGCCTTAATAGTAAGCCATCAAGTTTTAATGCTTTCATTCTTGCAAAATAATGGTCTTGGCTAATACTTTGCATTTTTTCGCCAAACCTAGCCTGTTGGACAAATTGCTGAATAACCGTCATTCCACTAATGACTTCGTTAAAACCGTTGTTAATATCCGCAAGATAGGATCTCACACGACGTACAATCGGTGTGCTTAAGCGCTGATAAATAAGCATCACAACAAATACAGCAGGAAAAATCATCACTGCAATTGATGCCATACGCCATTCCAATGAAAACATAGCAACTAACATGGCACAAATTAGGGCTAAACTGCGAAACACCGTCGGCACAACCATCACAAAGAGGTCTTTAATCACTTCAGTATCATTTGTCACTCGTGAAATCAATTGGCCAACAGGTTGTTTATCAAAGGCACTCAGAGGCTGCCTAAGGGCGGCATTCATCACATCTGTTCGTAATGTTTGCACGACGCCCACAGAAGCTTTATTAAATAAAATAATTTGATAGTAATGTAATAATGCAGCAATAACTTGAAGCAATATAAAACCAACGGCCATATATAAAGCCAGTGGCATGATGATTTGTTTTTTCGCAATCATGTTATCAATAAAATAACTGATTAGCAGAGGCCCACTGACCTCTGCAATAGCGGCCAACCATAGCATTGCAATAGCAATACCCATAGTACCTCGGTACGCTTTTCCGTAAGCAAGTAAACGCTTAAGTGCTGGCCATAGCGGTTTTTTTTGGCTCATAGCTCACCATCCAAAGCCGCTTCAATCTGTTGGTACTGATACATATCTTTATACCAGCCCGACTGTCCAATAAGCGCTTCATGTCTACCTCGGCTAATAACCGCCCCTTGAGATAGCACAATAATATTATCTGCTTCAACCAATGCAGATAGACGATGAGCGCTAATTATCATAGTCCTACCTTGTCGCCAATGACTTAAATTTTGTAAAATTGTAAACTCGGTCTGCCCATCAACGGCAGAAAGTGCATCATCTAACACCAAAATTTCTGCATTTTGCAAGATAGCCCTTGCAATAGAAATTCGTTGTTTCTGCCCACCTGACAACATAACACCACGCTCACCAACCTGAGTAGAATAGCCCTCCGGTAAACGTAAGATATCATCATGTACACAAGCAATGTGCGCAGCCTGTTCAATTTCCTCCTGAGTTGCATTAGGTCGCCCAAGTGCGATATTGCCTGCAACTGTATCTGAAAATAAAAATGGAGACTGATTCACAATAGATAAACGACCACGCCATTCATCTAAACGAATCTCAGGTAGCGGTAAGCCTTGATAGAGGATCTCCCCTTCAGTAACATCAAATTGGCGTTGCAATAACGTCAACAATGTTGATTTCCCAGCCCCTGTTGGCCCACATATTCCCAAAAACTGCCCAGGTTTTAGGTCAAACCGAATATCATGCAATGCTGTTCGTGTCGTTTCTGGATAACTAAAACTGATGATATTCACATTCAAGTTTCCCTTTTCAGGCTGTAATGAATGCGAACCATCCTGAATAACTAATGGCTCATTAAGTAAACTTAAAATACGACTATAAGCTGCACTACCTCGTTCAACGATATTAAACATCCATGCTAGCGCTAACATCGGCCAAATCATTAACCCTAAATACATCACAAAGCTCGTTAATTCACCTAACGTCAATGTGTCGTTTAATACCATCCAGCTGCCACCTGCAATAGCGAGTAAATTGGCCATACCAATTGCCATAAAAATGGTGGGGTCAAAACGCGCATCAACTCTAGCAACATGCATATTGCGACGCCCAGCCTCAGTGGCTACCTGTTCAAATTGATTTGATTGATGGTCTTCAAGACCAAAAGCTTTAATCATACGGATACTTGTTAAACTTTCTTGCGCATGATTATTTAAAGACGAAAATGCTCCTTGAGCGTGCTTAAAACGCTGATGAAGCTGGTCCCCATAACGCTTAATAACGAGTGCCATAATTGGCATTGGTATAAGAGCAAGTAAAGTCAGCTGCCAACTAATTTCAACACTCATCATGATGAGTACCGCACACCCCATCACCAATGAGTCAACCAATGTTAAAACGCCTTCGCCTGCTGCAAATACAACTCGGTCAACATCATTCGTCGTGCGTGCAATTAAATCCCCTGTTCGGTACTTAAGGTAAAACTCTTGGTTTTGTAGACTTAATTGCCGATAAAATTTTTGTCGTAGCTGCACGGCTAACTTATAAGACGCACCAAATAACCATAAACGCCAAACATACCGCAAACCATACACAACCAGCGCAATCAACAGCATGACTGAAACATAAGTAATCAACTGCGTTGTTGGCATTGCCCCTTTACTTATTCCATCAACAACCACACCAACGATACGTGGAGGGACTAATTGTAAGATAGCAATGATAATGAGAAAGCAAACAGCACCGAGATAGCGCCGCCATTCACTCAAAAAATACCAACCTAGTTGTGAAAATAATCGCACGTAATACTGCCTTGAATATATTGATTTAATGATGCCTAAGGATGAGAAGCCGTAATCATCTACGTTATTACGGAGTTAATCAGGAATAGGCAAGACTGTCGTATACTTGATTTTTTCCATTGCAAAACTTGAAGTCACATCAATTAAACCATGAACACCATTGACGAGTTTTTTATAGAATAAGTCATATGATTTCATGTCATGCACTTCTACTTGCATAAGGTAATCATACTCCCCAGCCATACGATAAAACATCAGAACTTCAGGGAGTTGACTGACAAAAGAAACAAATTGCTCATACCACTCACTATTATGGTGCTGTGTTTTAATTGTCACAATTACCGTTAAACCTAAACCTAGCTTCTCACCGTCGAGTAAAGTCACTCGCCCTCGAATATAGCCCTCATCTTCAAGCCTTTTTAATCTTTTCCAGCACGGCGTAGATGTTAAATTAACCGCTTCAGCAAGGGTGTTTAGGGATAGGCTACTGTCATTTTGCAATAAACAAAGCAGCTTTTTGTCTATTTTATCTAGCATGATTGCTCTCTTGACTTGGGTGCAAATACTTTTGCCGTTATTTTATTAGCCGCATAAGCATATTATGCAAAATCGAATAATTTAAAAACAATAAAAATGTTACCAAATGCCAAGATTATAGAATATTTTTATACAAATAACCAAATAGACACATAAATAGTACCTCAATCAAACTAACTTGATAAAATAGAACTATTAATTGCATCTTAGTATCGATAACATGTTTCACTTTCTTCTTATTACATATTGAAAATGATATATCACCAAGGAGTACCTATGAAACGCGCAGTTGTGGTTTTCAGCGGAGGCCAAGACTCAACAACCTGTCTTATTCAAGCTTTGCAAAACTATGATGAAGTTCATTGTGTGACTTTCGATTATGGCCAGCGCCACCGTTTTGAAATCGAAGTCGCACAAAAGTTAAGCGTATCTCTAGGTGCTACAGCGCATAAAGTCTTAGATGTTACATTACTCAATGAATTAGCAATTAGCAGCTTAACTCGAGATAACATCCCAGTTCCTGGTTTCACAGAAAGCGAGTCGAGCGGCCTGCCTAGCACTTTCGTACCTGGGCGTAATATTTTATTTCTCACTCTCGCAGCAATATACGCCTATCAAGTCCAAGCAGAAGCGGTAATAACTGGTGTATGTGAAACCGATTTTTCAGGTTATCCAGATTGCCGTGATGAGTTTGTTAAAGCACTTAACCATGCTGTAGACCTCGGCCTTGCCAAAAATATTCGCTTTGAAACACCGTTAATGTGGCTAAATAAAGCCCAAACATGGGCTCTTGCTGACAGTTATGGTCACCTCGAAACTATCAGGCAACAAACACTGACTTGTTATAATGGTATTCAGGGGGACGGTTGCGGCGAGTGCGCAGCCTGCCATTTAAGAAGCAGAGGCTTAGCTGAATATCTAAATGATAAAGAAACCATTATGCAATCATTAAAACAAAAGCACTAATAAGTTAATCAAATACACAGCCTACCATTCGCTCATTCACAACTATTCAAGCTAGGTAGGCTAATTTTAGATGAAATCTTCAGAACCCACCTTGAATGACTCTAGTTTCTCACGTAATTGTTCATCAATCACAATCGCTTTATTCTCTATATTATCGATGAAAACAAATGTCACATAGGCATCTGAAACAACCTCTTGAACACCTGCTTTATTACGAATAATTTGTTGATAACACACGGCACTTTTACTTCCTATTTTATCCATCCGAGTCACAACCGTCAGTTCATCACCAAGTAATACGCCTTGGATGTAATTTACATTAATGTTCACTGCAGCCATTGTTAAATTATTCTTTATAGCCCAGCTAATGAAATTACGTTTATTCATCCATTCCCAGCGATCTGCTTCGTAGAATTCTAAATAGCGCGCATTATTAACATGCTGAAAAACATCTATATGATAACCATGAACTTTAATATGTGTTGCCATAACTACTCCGACCAGTTTATTTTTTAATAACATAAAAATAACAAATGTACGGAAAATGTGCTGAATGAATATCAATAATCAGACTTAGCTCGCAAATTATTTACACAAAGCTTAGTTTTATGCTTAATTATTAACCTGTTAATATATTAGTCTCATACTGCATATCTCCTCTACACTATATATTTCCCCCATACTTTGTATGGGGGATTTTAGCTATAGAGTTAGCTTGTCTTTATTCTTTTCTAAAAATGCGGGACCTATCCCCTGAACCTCTAAAATGTTTTCAATGGAATTAAAAGCACCATATTTTTGCCTATATTCCACAATTGCTTTCGCTTTTTGCCTACCGATACCAGTCAGTTTTTCTGCAAGTTCGTCTTCACCCGCTAAGTTGATATTGACTTTGTCAGACTGGCCATGGCTCGTCGATGGTGAGTTATTACTTACTTGTTTTTCTTGAATAACAGCCGCAGTGGCTTTTTCTGGCTCAATTTTCTTAGCCAAAGAAAAAAAAGAGAATGAGCATAATAAAGAAAGGAGCAGAACAGTACCTAATCTGCATTGATTAACTGAATTCCATAACATATTTGTTCTCCTGTGTGTATTGAGATGCAACGATGCCATAGAAAAATACGGAACACTTTTCAATAATATTAAAAATACAAAAGGCCACCCAAAGGTAGCCTCCTGTTTATGAAGTTGCAATTTTACTTGCGAAGCTGCTCGCAATTATTCAATATTCAGCACTTCAATTTTTGCATTTTCACGCAAGTTAAGCATCAGAGCTTCGTTAACCGCAGAGCTCATAGCACCTTGGTATTCACGCGTTAATTGCTTTAACTCATCATCCGTCGGTTGGCCTAGCGTAACTTTATCTAGTTGAATAAGCACATAGTTATCGGACTCATCACGCGCAAGTGCATAACTTGGTTTACCATCTACAGGTTGTGGCATCTCCATCGTCGCATTGATGACCGCTGTTTGTGGCATTAAACGAGAAACGGTCTGAACATCAGAAAATTTAACACCAGCAGCATTTAGCGCTTCAGTGCCTTTACCTGCTTTTAACTCTGCGAGTAGCTTATCGCCCGTCGCTTTCAGTTCTGCATCGGCTTTTTGACGTTTAACCAGTGTTTCAATTTCTGACTTAACCTGTTCAAAAGGTTCAACGTTTTCTGGTTTGTACTCTGTTACGCGCACAATAAATGCACGGTCACCTTCCACATTAATCACGTCAGAGTTGATCCCTTTAGAGCCATTTTTATCCACTAAACGGTCGCTAAATACTTCACTCACCACTTTAGGGAAATTAAGCGCAGCAGGTGGATTTGTTCTATCAAACCAATCCGTCGTCACCGCTTTCAAACCAGATACAGATTCAACTGAAACTAATGATTCCATATCACTCGTAGCAGCTTCACTGACTTTTTGCTGTAAGTCATAGAATTGTTTAATATTCTTATCTTGAAGTAAGCTAGTTTTAATACTTTCTTCAACTTGCTCAAACGGTTTAATCGATTCCGGTTTAATATCATCTAAACGAAAGATAACATAGCTATTTTGTGATTTAACAGGCGCAGAAAGTTGCCCTTTCTCTGTTAATTTTGCATCTACAATTTCGATTGGCGTTGATGCGGCTTCCATCCAACCAATCAGGCCCTTTTGCGCTGCACTGAATTTATCCGTTGATTTTTCAGTTGCTAATGTTGCAAAGTCCGCGCCTTGTTTTAATTCATTCAGGATATCATTCGCTTCTTTTTCAGAATCCGCCTGAATCATACTGTACTGTTTTTGCTCTGCCTGAGTATAATTTTTCAGGTTTTGCTCATAATACGCTTTGACTTCTTCATCAGACACTGTGGCTGGAGGCATCGATGCGGCATCCATCTCAACATAGCTTACTCGTACTTTCTCAGGTGAGATAAAGCTATTTTGATTAGCATCATAATACGCCTTTAACTCTTCTTCAGAGGCTGTTTGTTTTGCTTGAACCTCTGCTAAATCTAAAATTGCAGTACGAATTTCACGTTCTTGCATAAATAACTCAGCATATGCTTTAACTTCTGATGGTAAAGCGAAATCCGTTCCAGTAAAGGTTTTTCCTAGCTGAGCTCGTGTAAGGTCTTGGCGAATTTGAGCTGCGAGGCTATCCGCGTTAATGTTGTTGCGGCTTAAGATCTCTCGATATTTTTCGCTATCAAACCGACCATCTGTTTGGAAAACAGGCATTGAGAAAATATATTGCTCAATTTGCTGATCGCTTGCTGAAAGTTGTAGTTCATTAGCATACTGATTAATCAGTTCATTGTTAATCAAGTTATCGAGAGCTTGGCGGCGCAGCAAATTCATACTTTCTTCATTACTAGCGACTTCTGAAAATTTATCTCCCAGATACTCTTGTAATGATTGGCGCTCTTGTTGAAAAGCCTGCTGTAGCTGCTCTCGGCTTATTGATTGCCCGTTAACTTCAGCGGCATTATTTGCACTATTACCACCGAGACCACCCATCATAACGCCACCCAACACGAATGAAAGGATAATCAGCGCCAGTATTATTTTGAGCAAAGGACTATTCGCCTTTGTGCGTAAATTTTCCATCATAAAAAGGCTTAACTCCGCTTTGTTGAATTCAATTTCCTGATAATACGCTAATCTTAACTCAGAAAGAAAAAAAAGCGCACCATTTCAATGGTGCGCTTATATATTAGCTGATTAAAGACATTCCGTCAGTTTGAGTTTTCGCAAAAATACGAGAAAGACAAACTTAAATACCTAATTAGCTATTTACAGCGTCTTTAAGACCCTTGCCTGGACGGAAAGCAGGAACTTTCGCCGCAGCGATTTTAATTTCTTTACCCGTTTGAGGGTTACGGCCTGTACGTGCTGCACGCTCACGAACAGAGAAAGTCCCAAAGCCAACTAGAGCAACATCGTCCCCTTTACTCAAAGAACCCGTTACAGTAGCAACGAACGCGTCAACAACACGACCTGCTGCAGCTTTAGAAATATTCGCATCAGAAGCGATTTGATCAATCAGTTGAGCTTTATTCACTCTTATCATCCCCATATTAGTTGGACTATAAATCTCTTAATTAACTATAGCAGTAATTAGTATAGTTAATTAATATGCAGCCGTTATATCAATCCTGATTACCAATGGCAAGAGAACAGATTGCATACAAACAATTATCAGAATCATCGTTAAATTAGCGATGAAAAAAAAGACTGACAAGCTCTAAATTAGCTGTCAGCCTTAATTTTATACAAACTTCTTGATTCAGCTCACTCTTTTAGCTTTCTTTTTAACTACTTCAGCGCCAAAAGGCGGGTTAACTAAAGCCAACGAAAGAACTTCTTCAATCGTTTTCACAGGGTGAATTTCAAGATCCGCGATCACATTTTGAGGAATTTCTTCTAAATCACGTTCGTTTTCTTTAGGAATTAATACTGTTTTAATCCCACCACGATGTGCAGCTAATAATTTCTCTTTCAGACCGCCTATCGGGAAAACTAATCCTCTTAACGTAATTTCACCTGTCATTGCTACGTCAGCTCTAACTGGGTTACCTGTTAAGCAAGAAACTAAAGCCGTTGACATCGCAATACCCGCACTTGGGCCATCTTTTGGCGTCGCCCCTTCCGGTACGTGAACGTGAATATCACGCTTTTCATAGAAATCGCTATTGATACCCAGTTTTTCCGCTCGAGCTCTAACAACCGTTAATGCCGTTTGGATAGACTCCTGCATGACTTCACCTAAAGAACCGGTATAAGTCAGCTTACCTTTACCAGGCACACATGCAGTTTCGATAGTAAGTAAGTCACCACCAACTTCAGTCCAAGCAAGGCCTGTAACTTGTCCAACACGGCTTTCTGTGTCTGCTTGACCATAATCAAAACGGCGAACACCCAGATAATCTTTCAGGTTATCTGCGTTGATTTCAATGTGCTTAAGCTTTTTGTCCATCAATAGCGCTTTAACTGCTTTACGGCACAATTTAGAGATTTCACGCTCTAAACCACGGACGCCAGCCTCGCGAGTGTAATAACGAATGATGCTCATCAGAGCACTATCATCGATAGTTAACTCATTCTTTTTCAAGGCATTGCGTTCAATTTGCTTAGACAGTAAATGTTTTTTCGCAATATTCAGTTTTTCATCTTCTGTATAACCAGAAAGACGGATCACTTCCATACGATCTAACAATGGCGCAGGAATATTCATCGAGTTGGATGTTGCAACAAACATCACATCAGACAAATCGTAATCCACTTCCAAGTAGTGATCGTTAAATGCAATATTTTGTTCTGGATCAAGTACTTCCAACAGCGCAGAGGCAGGATCACCACGCATATCAGATGACATTTTGTCAATTTCATCCAATAAAAATAGTGGGTTTTTAACCCCGACTTTTGCCATCTTTTGAATCAGCTTACCTGGCATTGAACCGATATAGGTACGACGGTGACCGCGAATTTCAGCTTCATCACGCACCCCACCTAATGCCATACGGGTATATTGTCGACCCGTAGCCTTAGCAATAGATTGCCCTAAAGAGGTTTTTCCCACACCTGGAGGCCCAACTAAACAAAGAATTGGCCCTTTAATTTTACTGACACGGCTTTGCACTGCCAGATACTCTAAAATACGGTCTTTCACACGCTCTAAACCGTAGTGATCGGTATCTAACACTTCTTGGGCTTTCACTAAGTCTTTTTTGACTTTGCTACGCTTATGCCATGGAACCTGCACCATCCAATCGATATAACTACGGACTACGGTAGCTTCCGCTGACATTGGAGACATCATTTTCAGCTTCTGCAATTCTGCTTCTGCTTTTTCTTGTGCCTCTTTTGGCATTTTCGCTTCTTCGATTTTACGTTTTAGCGATTCATATTCATCTGGTGCATCATCCATTTCGCCTAGCTCTTTCTGAATGGCTTTCATTTGCTCATTCAGATAATACTCGCGCTGGCTTTTTTCCATCTGTTTTTTGACACGATTACGGATGCGTTTTTCGACTTGCAGCAACTCAGTTTCTGACTCCATCATGGCCATCAAAAACTCAACACGCTCAGCGATATTCGCCATTTCTAAAACACGTTGTTTATCCGCTAATTTTAGTGGCATATGAGAAGCAATGGTATCCGCCAGTTTATCTAGCTGATCTTGCTCTATTGCATGTAATGCGGTTAATACTTCAGGTGGGATCTTTTTATTCAGTTTTATATAGCTTTCAAACTGGCTAACAATAGTGCGATACAATACTTCGTTTTCTTTTTCATCAAGTGCGTCTGATGATTGAGAACCCGCTGTCGTTTCATCATACGCAGCGTGTTCAGACTCATTATTTTGTTCTGTTGCCAAATATTCCGCTTGCGCTAAAAAATATTCGCCATTATCAGTCAAACTTGTAATACGTGCGCGTCGTAGACCTTCAACAAGGACTTTAACGGTGCCATCAGGCAGTTTTAACATCTGAATAACAGATGCGACTGTACCGACAGCAAATAAATCATTCACCCCCGGCTCATCAGTCGAGGCTTCTTTTTGCGCAACCAGCATTACCTGCTTGTCATGATCCATCGCTGCTTCCAGACTGTGAATGGATTTTTCACGTCCAACAAACAGTGGGATCACCATATGTGGGTATACCACTACATCACGCAGAGGCAATACTGGTATTTCAATGCGTTCGGAACGCTCAGGATTCATAAAGCTCTCTCTTCGTTTAGCTCACGCTAGTTTAAGGGTTTCTCTCTCTTGTTCTAAAATTGCTGTCTAAAACAAGGAAACCACACCTCAGAATATAAACTATATGGGGACAAGATTTTAGCATTCAATGGTTAGTTGAACATAAAAAACAAAATGAGGGAAACCCCTCATTTCGTTTGATTAACTATTGAACGTTTTATATGGGATTAGTTATCGCCAGAAGCTTGAGCATCAGGTTTGCTATAGATCAAAAGCGGCTCTGATTGTTCATTAATGACGTTTTCATCAACGACGACTTTTTCAACATCACTCATTGAAGGAAGATCATACATCGTATTCAACAATGCAGCTTCAACGATAGAACGTAAACCACGAGCTCCAGTTTTACGTGCCATTGCTTTCTTCGCGATGGCTTTTAACGCTTCCTCACGGAATTCAAGCTCAGTGTTTTCAAGACTAAATAAGGCTTGATATTGTTTCGTTAATGCATTTTTAGGTTCTTGCAGAATCTGAATCAGAGCTTCTTCACTTAATTCAGTTAATGTAGCTACAACAGGTAAACGACCAATAAATTCAGGAATCAAACCGAACTTAATTAAATCTTCTGGCTCGGCCTGAGTTAACAATTCGCCTTCTGTTGCTTTATCTGACTCACCTTTCACTTCTGCAGCAAAACCAATACCCGAGCGAGTATTTAAACGCTGGCCGATCACTTTGTCGAGCCCTGCAAATGCCCCACCACAGATAAAGAGGATCTTTGAGGTATCAACCTGCAAGAACTCTTGCTGAGGGTGTTTACGTCCCCCTTGTGGCGGCACTGCTGCAACCGTTCCCTCGATTAGTTTCAGAAGTGCTTGTTGCACACCTTCCCCAGAAACGTCACGGGTAATTGATGGGTTATCTGATTTACGTGAAATTTTATCAATTTCATCGATGTACACGATACCACGTTGAGCTTTTTCAACATCGTAATCGCATTTTTGTAGTAATTTTTGAATGATATTTTCAACGTCTTCACCGACATAACCTGCTTCAGTTAATGTCGTTGCATCAGCCATTGTAAATGGCACATCCAAATAACGCGCTAACGTTTCAGCTAAAAGCGTTTTACCACTACCTGTTGGGCCAATGAGCAAAATATTACTTTTACCTAATTCAACGCCATCACTGGTTTTATCACCATTACGTAAGCGTTTATAGTGGTTATATACCGCAACAGCTAAAACTTTCTTCGCTTTTTCCTGACCGATAACATAGTCGTCAAGATGCTGTCGAATTTCATGTGGTGTCGGTAGTTCACTACGCTCACGATGCGGCGTAAGTTCTTTTATTTCTTCACGGATGATATCGAGACATAAATCTACACATTCATCACAAATATAGACTGACGGACCGGCAATCAGCTTGCGCACTTCATGCTGACTTTTTCCGCAGAAAGAGCAGTAAAGCAGTTTTCCTGTCCCCTCTTTGCGTTTATCTGTCATCAGTTGACCTCACTTTTATCCATATTGTTTTGTTTTCGTTAATTTAAAAACAAAACAACGATTTTCTTTAAAATAGTTTATGGTATGAACTAATTATACCAAAAGTTAACCCATTAACGGCTACTATAAATTTGGTCGACTAAACCATATTCTTTTGCTTCATTTGCAGATAAGAAACGGTCACGCTCTGTGTCTCGAGTAATTTCTTCAATGGATTTACCTGTATGCAGAGCCATTAACTCGTTCATTCGAGATTTCACTTTAAGAATTTCTTGGGCGTGGATTTCGATATCTGACGCTTGGCCTTGATAACCCCCTAACGGTTGGTGGATCATCACGCGTGAATTTGGTAAGCAGAAACGTTTACCTTTGGTACCCGCCGTCAATAAAAAAGCCCCCATGGAACAAGCTTGCCCCATACAAATAGTACTTACATCAGGCTTGATAAACTGCATCGTATCGTAAATTGACATACCTGCGGTAATTACACCACCCGGTGAATTAATATACAAATGAATATCTTTTTCAGGGTTTTCTGCTTCAAGAAATAGCATCTGAGCGACGATTAAATTCGCCATATGGTCTTCCACTTGACCTGTCAGGAAGATAATACGTTCTTTTAATAGACGTGAGTAAATATCATACGAGCGCTCACCACGAGAAGTCTGCTCTATGACCATAGGCACAAGGGCCATTTGAGATGCTAATTGTTCCTGACTGCCAAAATGTGACATCGAAATCTCCTATTAAAAACGTTCTGGTGCTTGCGCCTAATTTGCTGTCTACCTGCTATTTTCAGCAGAGATCATGCCACAAACAACGGTTTTAAAAAATTCCTATGTCTGCAGGCTCTTTCAACCCTCTTACTCTTCTAGTTTAGCTAATATTTAACCAAATTACTGACGAAATAAGAAGAAAATGCAGCTATGTATGCTGCAGTAAACAAGACGCTCTTTAAAAGAGTTTAACACAAGTCTATTGGGTTACACGGAATTATACCATTAGAAAACCATACTTGATTTTCAAAGATGATGAAATAACTCAATTGCTCAATATCATCGTTTTCGACAATATTAAGCTATGCAAAATAGTTTAAATCGCTATTAAAGCCCCACTTAGACTACTCGAAGTATAGATAATATAATTAGGGTTTAAATGTGCTTTTCAAGGGTACCCGAATTAAATTCGCTAAAATGATAATTTAAAGGCTTTAATTGACAAAAAACCCGTAGTAGCACACCACGGGTTTTATTATTTTGCACAGCAAGAAAAAATTAACCTGCTTGAACTTGGTTCATCAGTTCAGTGAAGTTAGTTTCTTTTTCTGTCACTTTAGCAACAGCTAATACTGTTTCAACCGCTTGTTCTTCTAAAGCTAAGTTACGAACACTGTTCATCAGCTCTTCGTTTTTGCTGTAGTATTCGATAACTTCAGATGGATCTTCATACGCAGAAGCCATTTCTTCGATCAGCGCTTTAACACGATCTTCGTCAGCTTTCAGTTCGTTTTTGTTGATCACTTCACCTAACAGTAGACCGATCACTACGCGACGTTTTGCTTGTTCTTCAAACAGTTCACGAGGTAATTCCATCGCTTGTTTTTCGTCACCGCCAAAGCGTTGTGCCGCTTGACGACGCAGAACATCAATTTCGCCATCAACAACTGCTGCTGGTACTTCGATGTCGTTAGCTTTGATTAAGCCATCCAGAACTTGGGCTTTAACACGGTTACGCACTGCATTTTTCAGCTCACGCTCCATGTTTTTACGTACTTCAGCACGCAGGCCATCTAAAGAACCATCAGCGATACCAAAACGCTTGATGAATTCTTCAGTGAACTCAGGCAGTTCACGCTGTTCTACTTTCTTCAGAACGATAGCAAATTTCGCCGCTTTACCTTTCAGGTTTTCAGCATGGTAGTCTTCTGGGAAGTTAACTTCGATATCGAATTCTTCACCCGCTTTATGACCCACAACACCTTCTTCGAAACCTGGGATCATACGACCTTCGCCCATAACGAGTGCGAAATCTTCTGCTTTGCCGCCTTCGAATTCTTCACCATCGATAGAACCGGTAAAGTTGATAGTGATGCGAGAGTCAGACTCTGCTGGCGCTTCAACTTCTTTCCACTGCGCTTGTTGCTTACGCAGAGTTTCTAACATGTTTTCCAGATCTTCGTCTTTTACAGAAACGGCTGGTTTTTCAACTTCGATAGTTTCTAAACCTGCTAATTCGATTTCTGGGTAAACTTCGAATTCAACTGAATAAACAAAATCTTTACCATCTTCGAGTTGCTCTGGCTTGTAGCTAGGTGCACCCGCTGGATTGATTTTTTGCTCAATAATTGCGTTGATGAAGTTACGTTGCATTACATCGCCCAGAACGTCTTGCATAACAGACGCACCGTAACGCTGTTTAACGATGTTCATTGGTACTTTTCCTTTACGGAAACCATCAACACGTACTTTTTTAGCAACACTAACTAATTCGCTATTAACTGCTTTTTCAATATCAGTGGCAGGAACGGTGATTGTTACACGACGCCCAAGGCCTTGAGTCGTTTCAACAGAAACTTGCATCTTCTTACCTCAAAATAAATCTTAGTGATCGGTCTACTCCAGAGTTATGCCATTAAATCATAACGGCTGTCTCCCTTCCAGAACCGGGGGCGTTACTTTCGTAACGGTCAATCCCTGATATCAGAAGCGTCCCGAAACCTTACTGAAAATTAGACGCAGCATTATACCGATGCATGCGCCCTGAGTCGAGAAAAGCTGAGAAAAGAAGCGTTTTTTCCTCTTTATTTGTGACTTTTCTGACTAAATTTTTTGTTTTTTCGCCTAAATTGAAGAAAAAACATTCACCAAACCCATTATTAAGCATGGCTGATTATGTAAAGAATCGTCTCAGTGCATTACCTGAAACAACGAATTATCGATTAATACCACCTACACCACGACAAGCCGGCGATTTTAATGCTGTATCAGCAAGCTCATTCCATTCTTGTTGTGTATATGTATGCAAAGCAAGGGCATGGATCCCCCCTGATAATTCGTCCGCTAAAATAGCATAAATTTCACGATGACGGGCAAGCATTCGTTTATTTTCAAATTTATCACTCACTAAAATAACTTTGAAATGGCTTTCAGACCCGGGTAACACATTATGTTGATGACTTTCATTAATCACCTCCAAATGTGTCGGTTCAAAAGCAGCTTGTAATTTTTGAATCACAAGAGATTGCATACTTTGAGCTGCATTAGCGCCCATAAAATGCTCCTTAATTAAAAATTATGCTCAGAGGCAATATTGTACGCATTGATTATTGCTATCTTCTATATCCGATAATAACTTGCCAATGTTATGATAGCGGCACGTTGATGCGAATTTTTTCAAAAATTGTTGTCTAACAGTTTAGGATAAATAAGCCGCTAAGCTTTATATTGAACGACGGCTACCCGCACCATAACGAAACATTTTCAATTAGGAAAGATGAACTGGAAAAAATTATGTTAAGAAAACTGTGTTTTCCACTTTTAGGGTTATTTCTTCTTGCTGGTTGTGCAACCAGCAGCAATACATTATCACTAGAGCCTAAGATAACTTTACCGGCAAAAAACCCGACGTTGAATGCGACATCAATTAGTGTGAGCAGTGTAGATAATCGTACAAATAAATCCTTAGCAGAGGTCAATCGTAATGGTAGTTTAGTGGTACTAAATCCTTCTCGTGATCCTCGCTATCTCATGCAAGAAGCTGTCGAAAAACAAATGGCGGCTCGTGGGTTTATGGTGACATCACCGGCAAATGTAAATCTCGTCGTTCAATTGAATAAACTCGATACCAAAGTAAATGAAGGCAGCCTACGCCATAATATCACTGTAAACTCCAGTGTGAGTATTATTGCAACGGCGCCAAATGGTTCGACAAAAACACGTTCATTTACCCGTAATTTCAATACACAAGAATTATTGGCTGCTAATAATGCCAAGATAGAAACAGCGATCAACAGCGCATTAACTGATTTAATTGCAGATATGGCAGCAGACCAAGAAATCACCGATTTTATCAGACAAAATTCACGCTATTAACTGAGCAATCATTATCATTAAGTATTAAGCTACTTAAGCTCTCATTAAGAGGGCTTGGGTAGCATAGCGCAGCTAATACTTCTGCAGCGCAATGTATTGCGCAATATAACACTGGCTTAGAGGGAATAATGCCTCGTTTTACTCTACCAAATAACATCACTTTAATCCTTTTAGGCTTTGTTTCCGGTCTACCTTTAGCTTTAACTGCAGGTACATTACAAGCTTGGCTAACCGTTGAAAATGTCGATATTAAAACCATTGGTTTCTTTTCATTGGTTGGGCAGGCTTATGTATTGAAATTTCTTTGGTCCCCAATGATGGATCGCTACACCCCACCCTTTCTTGGCCGCCGAAGAGGATGGCTATTAACTACACAAATTCTATTGATTATCAGTATTGCCGCGATGGGCTTTATGAACCCCTCAGAACATTTGTGGTATCTGGCTGCGCTAGCCGTTACTGTTGCATTTTGTTCAGCCTCACAAGATATTGTTTTTGATGCTTATAAAACTGATTTACTCAGTGCTGAAGAACGCGGAATTGGTGCGGCAACCTCCGTTATGGGGTACCGGATCAGCATGCTCGTTTCTGGTGGGCTTGCACTTTGGCTAGCGGATAAGTTTTTAACGTGGAAACAACTTTATTTAGTTATGGCAGGGTTGATGATTATCGGTGTTATCGCAACATTGCTCGCAAAAGAACCTGAAGAGAGCGGTGCTGCGCCAACCTCGCTAAAAAAAGCGATTTACGAGCCACTTGCTGAATTTTTTAGCCGGAACAATGCATGGCTAATCTTACTTCTATTAGTTTTTTACAAACTCGGTGACGCCTTTGTCATGGCGCTCAACACCAACTTTCTATTAAATGCGCTTGGCTTTAGTTTAAGTGAAGTAGGCACCGTCAATAAAACTGTGGGTATGGCAGCAACTATAGTTGGGGCATTACTTGGTGGTTACCTAATGAAAAATATGAGCTTATTTAAAGCTCTATTTATTTTTGGGCTTCTACAAGGCGGCTCTAATATCGGATATTGGTTCTTAGCGATAACCCCACCTAATATCTTAACCATGGGGTCGATTATATTTCTAGAAAATATCTTCTCTGGAATGGGAACTGCTGCGTTTGTCGCCCTCTTAATGACATTATGTAACAAGTCGTTATCTGCAACACAGTTTGCACTTCTTTCAGCTCTTTCTGCTGTTGGCCGTGTTTACATTGGCCCAGTCGCGAGTATTTTTGTCAGTAACTATGGCTGGCCACTTTTCTACCTTATTTCGATCGCGGTTGCTGTTCCTGGCGTTTTGCTTTTATTAGCTTGCCGAACATCCTTAATTTACACACAAACAACAGGGCTATTTCAACGACGTCAATTGTACACTAGAGGCTATCGTATTGCCGTATATGCACTTATTACTGCCGTAAGCTGCCTTGCTATTTGGCTACTCTCATTACTTGTATTTTCATTTAGTGATATGAGAATTTATTTATTTACGACACAAATTGAATTTTGGCTGAGCTTGCCTCATTACCAAAACCTCATCTTTAATACAGGTATTAGCATTGGTGCTATCAGTTTAGTTATTGGTGGTAGTTTGGATTTCCTCGCCGTCCGTAAAACAGTACAACAATAACCCTTTCTATACATTAACACATTAACTTATTCACCTCGAAATTCCCTAAGTAAAGTTTATTTATTTAGGGAATTTGATCTTTACTACAAATCAGTTCCAAATAACAAAACAAACTAAAATCATCAAAAAATCGTGATTAAGATCACTTTGTTCGTGTAAAATATTTCTTAATTGCAATTTTCAAGCCTAATATATCACAAGTTACAAATAGGTTAATTAAAGTGTTAACAACTAGCAAACTGCTAAACCTCATTAATTATTAAGCGAAGATAATCTATCTATGAAAAAAATCATTTACATTACCGCCTTAATCTCTCTAGCAGGTACAGCATACTCTGACGATATTATTGGCTATAAAAATGGCTTTGCTGATGTCAATATAAACTATTTAGATTGGTCACATCGCACTGAAACCAAAACAGAAAAAACGACACGTAAAAAAGATTTTGCCTATATTGAACTTGAAGGTGGGGCCAATTTTAATTGGGGTGAGTTATATGGTTTTTTTGATCTCGAAAATCCATTCCACAGCCAACATACCGATTCGGGGCGGAATAAACGTTATACAATTAAAACAACAGGCCGCTTTTACTTAGGTGACACTGGTTTTAACTTATATGGACACGTTTATGGTACTTGGTCATTACCGGGAGCCAAGTATGGTGGTAATTTCCATGATGTGAACACCTTATATGGTATTGGTTATAACACTGCATTCGGTGACTTATGGTTTAAGCCTTTTATTGCTCTTAATTACACCGATCAGACATTCTATTCTGGTAATAATGGATATGTCGCAGGTTGGGTAGCCGGTTATAATTTCAGCGCATTCGAAGAAAATTTCATGATAACAAACTGGCATGAAATGGAGTTTGCTAGGAACAAACGCTATAACGGCGGTAAGAGTAATGGCATAAATGGCGCTCTTGCTTTTTGGTGGAATGCCACAAATCATGTTTCTGCAGGGGTACAATACCGCTATGCAGATAATAAATTAGGGGATACCTTCTATCAGGATGCAATCATTTATACATTAAAGTACACATTTTAATTCGATATAGAAAACTGGATCAAAATTTAACAAATTTCTTTTTTCTATCAGTAAAATAAAATTTTTTTTTATCATTTGGCCGATAAAGCAACTAAAATAGCTTTATCGGCACTAAAAACTGTAATTTCCCTTAGCATATTGCTAATCATTTATATCAGTTTCCCTCTTTTTTTATTTCTTTTGTATATATTTTTCTTTGAAAAATTACCAAGATAATTTAGTATTAATAGAGTTTTATCAACACATACTTATAATTCGTATCAATTTTAACTTTTTGTTTATAAGTTCATTACATGTGATCATATTAACATAAAGAGCTAACAATTCAGTTTCTTTGCCTTACAATCATTTACACTCGCATAACCTTACCGTAAAATGCCCGCACTGATGAAACGACAATTAGAATCTTTGTCATTTGGGGTCGTGGATGAGACTTATGAACTACAAAAAAAGCATCGGAGCAATCTCACTTGTTGTAGCTACCTTACTATTAGGTGGTTGCGATATGGTGTTGATGGATCCAAAAGGCGCCGTTGGCGTTAAACAAAAAGAGCTAATTCTTATTGCAATTGGCTTAATGCTACTTGTTGTTATTCCTGTTATTTTCATGACGATTATCTTCGCAAGAAAATACCGTGAATCCAACACGTCAGCAACCTACCGTCCTAATTGGGCTCACTCAAATAAAATTGAGTTAGTCTGCTGGACTGTTCCTATCATCATTATCATTATTCTAGGTACTATTACTTGGAAAACGACACATGAGCTGGACCCGTATCAGCCATTAGTAAGTGATCAGGAACCCGTCACGATTGAAGTTATTTCTGCTGACTGGAAATGGATATTTATTTATCCAGAGCAAGGCATTGCAACAGTTAATGAAATCGCATTCCCTACCGGTGTGCCAGTTAACTTCAAAATCACGTCAGATTCGGTGATGAATTCATTCTTCATTCCATCTTTAGGTGGGCAAATCTACGCGATGGCGGGTATGCAAACAAAACTTCACTTAATCGCTAACGAACCAGGCACTTATAAAGGCTTCTCTGCAAGCTATAGTGGCCACGGCTTCTCTGATATGAAGTTCAATGCAATTGCAACTCCTGACCGTCAAGGTTTTGATGAGTGGGTACAAAAGGTGAAAGCTTCTCCTAAAACAATGGACACCATGCAGGCATTTGACGAAGTCGCTAAGCCAAGCATGAACGTTCCTGTTACCTACTTCTCTAGCGTGAAGCCTAAACTTTATGAAGATATCGTTCTGAAGTTTGGTCATGAGCACCATAAAGGTCACGCTCCTGTAGAAAATCAAAGTCATTCAATGACTGACCATAACAATGCTACAGGTAATTCAATGCAAATGAGCCATAGCGCTCATGCAGCTGGCGCTGAGGAATAAGGGCATGTTCGGAAAATTAACACTAGATGCAATTCCGCTCCATGAGCCGATTATCGTTGTCACATTGATTGCTATTGTCCTTGGTGGGCTTGGCCTAGTTGGTGTGATTTCTTACTTTGGTAAATGGAAGTGGTTGTGGAAAGAATGGTTAACCTCTGTTGACCATAAGAAAATTGGTGTCATGTACATCATTGTAGCGATGGTCATGTTATTCCGTGGCTTCGCTGATGCTATCATGATGCGTGGGCAGCAAGTTCTTGCATCTGCTGGCCAAGAGGGCTTCTTAAATCCTCATCACTATGACCAAATCTTTACTGCGCACGGCGTTATCATGATTTTCTTCATGGCAACCCCATTCGTTGTTGGTCTGATGAACTTAGTTGTGCCTCTGCAAATTGGTGCACGTGATGTTGCGTTCCCATTCCTGAACTCATTGAGTTTCTGGTTCTTTGTTGTGGGTGTTGTGTTAATCAACATCTCCCTAGGGGTTGGTGAATTCGCACAGACTGGTTGGTTGGCTTATCCGCCATTATCCGGCTTGGAGTACAACCCTGGGGTCGGGGTCGATTACTGGCTTTGGAGTCTCCAGATATCCGGTATTGGTACACTATTAACAGGGGTTAACTTCATCGCGACTATTATCCGTATGCGTACACCGGGAATGTCGATGATGAAAATGCCTGTATTCAGCTGGGCTGCGTTATGTACTAACGTATTGATTGTTGCTGCTTTCCCTATCTTAACCGTCACATTAACGCTTCTGACGTTAGACCGTTATTTAGGCACCCATTTCTTTACTAATGATATGGGCGGCAACATGATGATGTACATCAACCTGATTTGGGCTTGGGGTCACCCTGAGGTGTATATCCTTGTTCTCCCAGTATTCGGTGTATTCTCTGAAGTTGCAGCGACCTTCTCGAAAAAACGTTTATTCGGTTATACCTCATTAGTTTGGGCTACAATCGTTATTACCGTTATGTCGTTCATCGTTTGGTTGCACCACTTCTTTACGATGGGTTCAGGCGCGAACGTTAACGCCTTCTTTGGTATCGCCACAATGATTATCGCAATCCCTACAGGGGTTAAGATCTTCAACTGGTTGTTTACCATGTACCAAGGCCGTATCGAGTTTAAATCACCTATGCTGTGGACTATCGGTTTCATCATCACCTTCTCTGTTGGTGGTATGACTGGTGTTCTACTTGCTGTTCCAGGTGCAAACTTCGTTCTGCATAACAGTCTATTCCTGATTGCTCACTTCCATAACGTTATCATTGGTGGTGTTGTATTCGGGTGCTTCGCGGGTATGACTTACTGGTTCCCGAAAGCATATGGCTTCACACTAAATGAGAAATGGGGTGTTCGTGCCTTCTGGTTCTGGATCATCGGTTTCTTCTTAGCCTTTATGCCACTGTATATTCTTGGCTTTATGGGTATGACCCGTCGTTTAAGTCAGAATATTGACCCGACTTACCACACAATGTTAGTGGTTGCTGCAGGCGGTGCTGCGTTAATCGCCATCGGTATTGCATGCCAAGTTATCCAAATCATTGTGAGTATCCGCGACCGTCATGAAAACCGTGATTTAACCGGTGACCCATGGGGTGGACGTACACTTGAGTGGGCAACATCTTCTCCACCACCTTTCTATAACTTTGCGATTGAACCACACGTTCAAACCCGCGATGCATGGTGGGATCTGAAAGAGAAAGGCCTTGCTCATAAGAAACCAACTTCATATGAAGAAATTCATATGCCGAAAAACACAGGCGCAGGCGTTATTATCGCTGCATTTAGCTTGGTTTTAGGTTTCGCAATGATCTGGCACATCTGGTGGCTCGCAATCATTGGTTTCGGTGGAATGATCGTAACTTGGATTGCAAAAAGCTTCGACGAAGATGTTGATTACTACGTACCTGTGGCTGAAATCGAAGAAATCGAGAATAAGCACTTTGAAGAATTGCGTAAGGCAGGTGTGAACGATGTCAACTAATACAATGACTAACCAAAATATCGCCCATGCTGAGCATGGGCACCACGATGCAGGTGGAACAAAAGTATTCGGTTTCTGGCTCTACATCATGAGCGACTTGATTCTGTTTGCTTGTTTGTTCGCCACCTATGTTGTTTTGGCCGATGGAACTGCTGGCGGACCTGCTGGTAAAGATATCTTCAGTCTGAAGTTCGTATTAGGCGAAACCTTCTTACTGTTAGTAAGTAGTATTACTTATGGCTTCGCAATGATAGCGATGCATAAAGGTAAGATAGCTGCTGTTAACTTATGGCTGTTCGCAACGTTTCTGTTAGGTCTAGGCTTCGTCATCATGGAAATCTATGAGTTCCATGAATTGATTGCAGAAGGCTTTGGTCCTGACCGTAGCGGTTTCTTATCTGGTTTCTTCGCACTCGTTGCGACTCACGGTCTACACGTAACTGCGGGCCTGATCTGGATTATTATCATGATGATCCAAGTTACTCGCCGTGGTCTAACTGATGTCAACAAAACACGTTTAAACTGCCTAAGCCTGTTCTGGCACTTCTTAGACGTTGTGTGGATTTGTGTATTTACCGTTGTTTATCTTCTGGGGGCTATTTAAATGAGTCATGCAAAAGATGCTCACACTGGAGCAAGCCACGGTAGCGTAAAAACATACCTGATTGGCTTTATTCTATCAGTTATCCTGACAGTGATCCCTTTCTGGATGGTGATGGAAGGTACGGCGTCAACCTCAGCAATCCTTTGGGTTGTAGTGGGCATGGCCGTTGTGCAAATTCTAGTTCATTTGGTTTGTTTCTTACATATGAATACATCATCAGATGAGCGCTGGAATTTAGTCGCCTTCCTGTTCACGATGCTAATTATTGGTATCGTGGTCATCGGCTCGCTGTGGATTATGTACAACCTGAACATCAATATGATGCTCGACTAAAGAGTTGCCGATATGTTTAAGCAATACCTGCAAGTGACCAAACCAGGAATTATATTCGGAAACTTGATTTCTGTGATCGGTGGTTTTTTATTGGCTTCAAAAGGGTCAATTGATTACCCACTGTTCGTTGCGACTTTACTGGGTGTATCGCTGGTCGTGGCTTCTGGTTGTGTATTTAACAACTACATCGACCGTGATATCGACCGTATCATGGAAAGAACGAAGAATCGCCCTTTAGTTAAAGGGCTGATTGACCCGAAAGTTAGCCTGATTTACGCTGCTGCATTAGGTATTGCTGGTATGGTGCTGCTACTTGTAGCAGCCAATGCGCTGGCAATGCTGCTTGCAGTTATCGGCTTCATTGTTTATGTAGGTATTTATAGCCTATATATGAAGCGTAAATCCGTTTATGGCACGCTGATTGGCAGCCTTTCAGGCGCGGCACCACCGGTTATCGGTTACTGCGCGGTTACAAATGAATTCGATATGGGTGCACTTATCCTATTGTTGATATTCAGTTTGTGGCAGATGCCTCATTCTTATGCCATTGCTATCTTCCGCTTTAAGGATTATAAAGCCGCAAACATTCCAGTATTACCGGTTATTAAAGGAATTTCAGTCGCGAAGACACATATTTTCCTGTATATCCTAGCGTTTATGGTCGCAACATTGATGTTAGCTATCAGTGGATACGCGGGCTATAAGTACCTCATCGTAGGTGCAGCAGTCAGCTTATGGTGGCTAGGTATGGCAATTTCGGGCTTCAAAACCGAAAATGACGACCGAGTCTGGGCTAGAAAACTGTTCATTTTCTCAATCGTAGCAATTACTTCATTGAGTGTAATGATGTCAGTTGATCCTATCGTTTCAAGCGATACTGTTATAGCTCTCGTCAGATAACTTATCTGTTTACTGATGATAACAATATCTAAACGGCGGGCCTTCCCCGCCGTTTTTTATTTGTCTCTAACTGCTTTTACAACTCACTTTTACTTATTCTGCCTATCCTTATGAATCTATTTTATGGTTAAATAGCCCCTTGCTATTTATAAGCTAGATATAAAATGCACTATTAGAAATGCTAATGGATTGATAATACAAACATATCACCACAACGTAACACAAATTTATTGTGCTACCAGTATGCGACCTAAGTAGCCAAGAGAGCCAACACCGCTACCGCACGAAATATGAAGAATAAAAATGAATGATAACAAAATGACGTCCGCAGAGCTTAGATCCACTTGGGGGTTAGGCTCAGTTTTTTCCTTGCGAATGCTGGGAATGTTTATGGTATTACCTATTTTGACGAGCTATGGAATGCATTTACAAGGAGCTAGCGAGTTCTTAGTGGGTGTCGCTATTGGTATCTATGGCCTTAGCCAAGCTATTTTCCAAATCCCTTTTGGCTTGATGTCAGACAAAATTGGCAGAAAGCCTTTAATTATTATTGGATTAGTTATTTTTATTATCGGAAGTATCGTTGCAGCATTAAGCGATTCAATTTGGGGAATTATTATTGGGCGTGCTTTACAAGGTGCCGGTGCCATTTCAGCTGCCGTCATGGCACTACTTTCCGACCTAACTCGAGAGCAAAATCGAACTAAAGCCATGGCATTTCTAGGTATTAGTTTCGGTTTAACTTTTGCTATAGCGTTAGTACTGGGTCCAATTCTCACCAACCTGATTGGTTTAAGTGGTCTATTTTGGGGAATAGCACTACTTGCAGTGGGTGCTATTGCAGTGACTGTTTTTGTTGTTCCTAATACTAATACTCATATCTTAAATCGTGAGTCTGCATTTGTGCAAAGTAATTTAAAAACCGTTTTAATGCACCCACAGTTACTCAAATTAAATATAGGGATCCTCTGCTTACATACCCTATTGATGTCCAGTTTTGTTGCTTTACCTCTTATCATGACTGACTCTGGCTTTTTAGCGAAAGACCATTGGAAAGCTTATTTGATTACGATGTTAATCGCCTTTGTAACAGTACTTCCTTTTATTATTTATGCGGAAAAACACCGCAAAATGAAACAGGTTTTCTTATTTTGCATTATCGTTTTAGCATTAGCTGAAATTACCTTATGGCTTTCTGGTAGTCACTTATGGGTGATTTTCCTCGGTATTCAACTCTTTTTTATTGCTTTCAATATCATGGAAGCCATTTTACCGTCACTAATCAGTAAAGAGGCACCTGCAGGCTATAAAGGAACAGCCATGGGAGTTTACTCCACCAGCCAGTTTTTAGGTGTTGCCATTGGTGGTATTGTCGGTGGGTGGTTGTACAGTTTTGAAGGGGCTGGTACCGTTTTTATTGGTGGTTTAATTTTAACCGTCATCTGGTTTATCATTAGTCTGACCATGCAGCAGCCTCCTTATGTCAGCAGTATTCGTATTGAATTACCCAACCATATTGGAGATACAAGAGGCCTTGAGAAAAAATTACAAGCTCAAGAAGGGGTGATGGAAGCGCTTGTCGTTGACGAGGAATTTAGTGCTTATGTTAAAGTTGATAGAAAAATCATTAATCGAGAGCAACTTGAAACATTAATAAATCAGTAAAAATTAGCCCGCCATTGCGGGCTTACTTAATAAACAACTAATCGCGGAAGTTGTTAAATTGGAAAGGTTGGCCTAAATTCCCACCGCGCACTAGCGCCATAACCGATTGTAAGTCATCGCGGGCTTTACCCGTCACACGCACTTGGTCGCCTTGAACTTGTGCTTGAACTTTCAGTTTACTGTCTTTAATTAATTTAACGATTTTTTTAGCAATCGCAGCATCAATACCTTGCTTGAACGTAACTTCAACACTATAGGTTTTTCCACTATGAACGATATCTTCAGGCACATTCAATACCGCACCATCAATACCGCGCTTTGCCATTTTTTCTCTTAAAATATCAACTAACTGAAGTACTTGGAAATCAGATTCGCTAGTAATTTTAACGGATTCATTTTTGTCATTTAGCTCAAAACTGGCTTCGACATTTTTAAAATCCCAACGGCTGGTTAACTCACGCTGTGCATTTTCCACCGCATTACGTACTTCATTCATTTCCACTTCAGATACAATGTCAAATGATGGCATAGCCAGAACCTCACTGATAATTTTTAGATTGTGCGCATGATAACGTTTTTACTCATATCACTTCAAGTTATCAGGGCCTATGATGTTTCATTACCTACAACTTAGTATAGTAAAAGGTTATACTGGCAAGAGATCACTTCCGCCTTACCTTATAAGACGTTAAACTCCCATTTTCAAAGGGGAAACAATGAAAATAACTCTGATTGGTTGTGGTGCGATAGGTAAACTGTGGCTTGCTTCTCTTGCAATGCAAGGACATGACGTACAAGGTTGGCTACGTGTTGCACAGTCTGATTTATTCGTCGATGTTAATGAACCCGATGGACGTACTTTCCGAGAGCTCATTCCTTGTAATAATATTAATCACTTGCAAAGTAGCGAGTTAATCATTGTCTGTTTAAAAGCATGGCAAGTTTCTGATGCTTTATTGCCTCTGATTAAAACTATCCCAGAAAATACCCCCATTTTATTACTGCATAATGGCATGGGCACGGTTGAGGAACTGACTCCGTTGCGTCACCCTATTTTAGCTGGTGTGACAACACATGCGGCGTGGCAAGAAAATAACCAAGTCTTTCATGTTGCCAATGGTATCACCCATATTGGCGCGATTAATTCCCAAGCACAGGCTTACTACCCGATTGCGGATATTTTGCACGAAGCCCTCCCTGATGTGGCTTGGCATAATCAAATTCTAACAACCTGTTGGCGTAAATTAATCGCCAACTGTGTCATTAACCCCCTCACCGTCGAGCACGATTGTAAGAATGGTGAATTAATCAAATATTCCGCACAAATATCTCGGATTATTGATGAAATATGCCATGTCATGGCAGCTGAAGGGTTACATACAGATAAAACAGAGCTAACAGAATATATCTATGGCATTATGAATAATACTGCAGATAACTATTCATCCATGTTACAAGATGCCCGTAATAATCGCCGCACTGAAATTGACTACATAACCGGTTTTTTAATTAAACAAGCACGAGCTCATGGGATTAGCACACCTGAAAACGATCGCCTTTACCATTTAGTCAAAAATAGAGAACAACAATATGACGACTTCCGTTCTAATTTGCATCGCTCATGGTAGTGAAGAAATCGAATTTACCATTACTGCTGATTTATTAGTTAGAGCAGGCATTAATGTGACCTTAGCGAGTGTGACTGAAGATGGCTCTTTAACCATTAGCGCTTCACGTGGATTAAAAATTATTGCCGATATTCCGTTGATAAAAGTCGCGGATGAGCCTTTTGATGCCATTGTACTCCCTGGTGGGATAACTGGAGCGGAAACATTCCGTGATAGCCCTCTGGTTGTTGAAAAAGTTCGCCGTATGCATCTAGATGGTAAAATTGTGGCGGCTATTTGTGCTGCACCAGCGCTTGTGCTTGAATACCACCAATTGTTTCCGCTAGGTAATATGACCTGTTTTCCATCAATGAAAGATAAAATCCCAGCCCATAAATGGGTCGATCGCCGAGTTTATTTTGATGAGCGCGTCAATCTGCTGACTAGCCAAGGCCCTGCCACCTCTTTTGACTTTGCATTAAAATTAATTGAATTATTAGTAGGCAGAGAAACAGCCGCTCAAGTTGCCGCACAGCTCGTTTTACCTAATGGTATTAATGATTATTTGGAAGATTAGTCACAAAAAAATTCCGAATCATGGATTAGAGAAACAACTTAACCTCATGAATAATAAGATTTAAACACCAAAAACACCTGTGTTTACAGCACTTTTTTGCTATGATTGCCGCGGGTGCTTGGATCATTTTGGTTCAAGCACTTGTGAGAGCCAAAAAGACGAAAGCCCCGAATTTAGATGTTAATCTTAATCCGAGGCAGTCTCCAACTCACACAATTGGATTCTGTCTCCTTTTCGAAAAGGAGTCAAGAGGAATGGCCAAAATTGCCCTTCTGGGGCTAGTTACCGTGTGTCTTACGGTATTGTGTTTTTCGTTATTGATGCAAGAAAGGCTCTGCTCTTTCAGTATCAGCAGTGGAAGCACACTGGTTCAAGCTACGTTATCCTGCGATAACTAGTCTTGTGGGGGGATTTCCCCCCACATTTCTCTCTGATGATGAGTTGGTGATACAAGCACCCTGCTTTTATTCTCTACTTATTTTTATTCAGTACAGTTTGCCATTTCCATTTCGGTTGCATCAATAATCATATTAATATCAATGATATCAAAACAATTATAAATGACTGAATTTACATGTTTTTATTTTAAAAACGAACAACAAAAAGATTTGTTTAGAGTGAGTTTTTGCTATGATTGCCGCGGGTGCTTGGATCATTTTGGTTCAAGCATTTATGAGAGCCAAAAAGACGAAAGCCCCGAATTTAGATGTTAATCTTAATCCGAGGCAGTCTCAAACACTCAACAATTTGATTCTGTCTCCTTTTCGAAAAGGAGTCAAGAGGAATGGCCAAAATTGCCCTTCTGGGGCTAGTTACCGTGTGCCTTACGGTATTGTGTTTTTCGTTATTGATGCAAGAAAGGCTCTGCTCTTTCAGTATCAGCAGTGGAAGCACACTGGTTCAAGCTACGTTATCCTGCGATAACTAGTCTTGTGGGGGGATTTCCCCCCACATTTCTCTCTGATGATGAGTTGGTGATGCAAGCACCCTGTTTTAAGTTATGGGCGATAAACCTTTATATTTTCATGACCTTGTTCTTTTAGGTATAGCGCTTGCAAACGGCTCATTACCCCACGGTCACAATATAATAAGTAGGTTTTATCTTTCGGCAAATCACCAAATTGCGTGCTCAGCTTATAGAATGGAATATGCTTAATTTCCATTCCATCCACGTTTAATGGTTTATCTTCAAATTCATCAATTGAACGAATATCTAAAATCACTTCATTTTCAATTGAAAGCTCACTCACCATTTCAATTTCGGGGACTTTTTCAAGGCTTTCTTGTGCAATTTGGCGAATATCAATATTTTGCGCTTGTTCAACAACAGACTCTAAAATACTGAAATCAAAATTACCCTCTTCCGCTTCAATTCGTGCTTTCACCGCTTTCACTGTTGGGCTTTTTGATATCACACCACAATATTCAGGCATGGTTTTAGCAAAATCTTCAGTACCAATTTGACGAGCTAGCTTGATAATATGTTCTTTATCATGGGAAATTAGCGGCCTTAATACAAGGGTATCAGACGCATTATCAATTAAGCGCAGGTTTGTTAGAGTCTGGCTTGACACCTGCCCCAGTGCTTCACCCGTAACAATAGCCTGCACGCCATAACGTTCTGCAACTTTAGATGCGGCTCTTACCATCATACGTTTGAGCACGACACCCATTTGCCCATCATCCACTTTTTCTAAAATTTCAGCCACAACTGGCTCAAAGTTTACAGCAATAAAACGGACTTTATGGGAGCTACCAAAACGGTTCCACAGATAATGTGCGATTTGCTTCACACCAATTTCATGTGCAGCGCCGCCTAAATTAAAGAAGCAATAGTGAACACGACAGCCACGGCGCATCAACATATAGCTTGATACACCCGAATCAAAGCCACCGGAAATGAGTGATAACACATCCTCTTGGGTCCCGATAGGGAAACCACCGATGCCTTCAACTCGTGCTTTAACTAAGATGAGTTTATCATCTTCGATTTCTAAGTGGATCGTGGTATCAGGGTCTTTAAGTTTAACTTTTGCAGACGAAATGTGCTGGTTCAGGCCACCACCAATATAGCGTTCAGCATCGATAGATGAAAACTCATGTTTACCACGACGTTTTACCCGCACACAGAATGTTTTATTTTCTAATGACTCACCATAAGCTTCATGTGTCATTTCATAAATATGATGTAGACTGGTAAATGGTTTTTCTTCCACTTCGAGAATATGGTGAATACCTGGGATACGCCCTAGCATGTCACAAATTTCGTCGTGTTTTGTTTCCCCCTTCACACGCACTTCAATGTTATCCCAATTACGGACAACCGAAATTTCTTCGCCAAGTGGTTTAAGCACGTTACGGATATTACTGGTCAAAATTTTAATGAAACGTAGCCTAACAGTTTGGCTTTTAATGGTAATTTCTGGGAATAACTTAATGATAAACTTCATAATAGCTGCATGTTCGTGGTGGTTGGGGGCAAACGAATGTGCCTTAACAGAGACACATGACACGTTACCAATTGTCAATAATGAGGTGTATTATAACACTATCTTGCGGGTTGAATCTAAAAACCCCAATAATAAATTGTAACCGTAGCAAGACTGCGTTAGTCTGCTGAATATTTAAAACCCATCGAATTAACTGATTCCACATTAGTGGTTAAATATTATGGCTAAAGAAAAAACTCAGCAAGTTCCAACTGTTAGTTTTGAAAACTCGCTTCAAGAGCTAGAGCAGATCGTCGCTCGCCTAGAATCCGGTGATCTTCCCTTAGAAGACGCCCTTAATGAGTTTGAACGTGGTGTTCAAATTGCTAAGCAAGGTCAAAAAGTACTACAGCAAGCTGAGCAACGTGTACAAATTTTGCTAAGTGATGACGAAAATAAACCTCTAGCCGATTTTTCACCTGATACAGAATAAATTATGTCTGAACAACATTTAGATAGCTTTACGCAGCAACAAAAGCAAGCCTACGACAGAGTCAATCAATACCTATTAGATGCCTTAAACGCACTGCCGTTTGCAGACCTTCCACTTGCACAAGCAATGCGTCATGGCACATTATTAGGTGGAAAACGCTTACGCCCATTTTTAACTTATGTCGTCGGTTCTATGTTTGGTGTTAGCCAAGAAAACCTTGATGCCCCAGCTGCCGCAGTCGAATGTATTCATGCTTATTCATTAATCCATGATGATTTACCTGCAATGGATGATGATGATTTGCGTCGTGGCCAACCGACTTGTCATATGAAGTATGGTGAAGGCAATGCGGTACTTGCTGGAGATGCATTGCAAACATTGGCGTTCCAATTACTGTCATCTGCACCAATGCCAGATGTAACAGACAAAGACCGCATAGCCATGATTGCAGAGTTATCATATGCAAGTGGTTTAGCGGGGATGTGTGGTGGGCAAGCTCTTGATTTAGATGCAGAAGGAAAACAAGTCGGCCTTGAATCTCTTGAGCGCATTCATCAACATAAAACAGGTGCGTTGATTCGTGCAGCAATCCGTCTTGGTGCTTTTGCGGCTGGTGAAAAAGGTCAAGAATTACTGCCTGTTTTAGACAAATATGCACAATCCATTGGTCTTGCCTTTCAAGTACAGGACGATATCCTAGATGTTATTGGTGATAGTGAAGTTACGGGTAAGCGCCAAGGAACGGATGCCGAACATGAAAAAAGTACCTACCCATCGCTATTAGGCCTTGAAGCAGCACAAAAAAAAGCACGTGAGCTATATCATGATGCGATAGATGCTTTAGAGACTCTCCAGTCCCATGGATATAATATAGACATGCTAAGTGCTTTAGCTAATTTCATTATTGAGCGTAAAAGCTGACAATATGCTTTGCCTTTTGGCGACAAGAAGATCGATAATTACGGTAATTATTACCTTAATGTATCTTCGAATCATGTCTATAGCCCTAAAAAATAGATGGATAACTTCTTAATTATTCGAGTTATAGGTAGACGATAAACGAAGGCAACCCAACAGCACATAGACACTTTATGCGGCTAAAAATTGCAAGAAGGCATTTTATTATGGCTAAGTAAGTTGGGTTTTTTATTAATTATAAGTGAGCAACTAATGAGTATTGATATCGCTAAATATCCAACGCTAGCCTTGGCAGAGACACCAGATGAGCTTCGTCTGTTGCCTAAAGAGAGTTTGCCTAAGCTTTGTGATGAACTCAGACAATTTTTACTGAGTAGCGTGGGTCGCTCTAGCGGTCACTTTGCTTCTGGTCTCGGTGCTGTTGAACTCACCGTCGCATTACATTATGTCTATAAAACCCCGTTTGATAACCTTGTTTGGGATGTCGGCCACCAAGCCTACCCACACAAAATATTGACGGGTCGCCGCGACCGTATTGATACCATCCGTCAGAAAAATGGCTTACACCCTTTCCCATGGCGTGAAGAAAGCGAGTATGACATTTTAAGCGTTGGCCATTCCTCCACATCTATTAGTGCCGGTTTAGGTATGGCCATTGCTGCAGAAAAAGAGCAACAAAGCCGTAAAACGGTTTGTGTTATTGGTGATGGTGCGATCACTGCCGGAATGGCATTTGAAGCGATGAACCATGCAGGGGATGCCGCACCTGACATGTTGGTTATTTTAAATGATAACGAAATGTCTATTTCCGAAAATGTTGGCGCACTCAACAACCACTTAGCTCACTTGCTTTCTGGGAAGCTCTACACAACATTGCGTGAAGGTGGCAAAAAAGTTTTTTCTAACATGCCTCCAATCAAAGAATTACTGAAAAAGACAGAAGAACATATTAAAGGCATGGTTGTACCGGGAACCATGTTTGAAGAATTAGGTTTTAACTATATTGGTCCTGTTGACGGCCATGATGTTGTTGCCTTAGTCCAAACGTTAAAAAATATGCGTGATTTAAAAGGTCCGCAGTTTTTACATATTATGACTAAGAAAGGCCGGGGATATGAGCCGGCAGAAAAAGACCCAATTAGCTGGCACGCGGTTCCTAAATTTGACCCAAGCACATTCACTTTACCTAAAAGCAAAGAGACAGGGCCGACTTTCTCTAAAATTTTTGGTGATTGGCTGTGTGAAGAGGCTAAAGATGATAGCAAATTGATGGCTATCACCCCTGCTATGCGTGAAGGGTCTGGTATGGTCCGCTTTTCTAAAGAATTCCCAGACCAATATTTCGATGTCGCGATCGCTGAACAACATGCGGTCACCTTTGCAGCCGGCCTTGCCATTGGTGGTTATAAACCTATTGTTGCCATCTACTCCACTTTCTTGCAACGCGGTTATGACCAAGTCATTCATGATGTGGCTATCCAGAAGGTTCCGGTCATGTTTGCGATTGACCGAGCAGGCATCGTGGGGGCTGATGGGCAAACTCACCAAGGTTCTTTTGATATTTCATTCCTGCGCTGTATACCAACCATGGTTATCATGGTTCCAAGTGATGAAAATGAGTGCCGCCAAATGCTACATACAGGTTACCATTATCAAGATGGTCCATGTGCGGTACGTTACCCTCGGGGCACAGGAACAGGTGCTGAATTACAGCCGTTATCACCACTACCTATTGGTAAAGGTATTGTTCGTCGCCAAGGTGAAAAAGTCGCTATCTTATGCTTTGGCACATTATTAAGCCACGCATTAGTCGCTGCCGAGCAACTCAATGCAACTGTCATTGATATGCGCTTTGTTAAACCTTTAGACGAAGCCCTGATCCTTGAAATAGCCGAGACTCATGATGTTCTTGTCACTCTCGAAGAAAATGCCATCATGGGTGGTGCAGGTAGCGGCGTGAATGAATTCTTAATGCATGAGAAAAAAATCATTCCAACCTTAAATCTTGGTTTACCTGACTATTTTATTTCTCAAGGTACTCAAGAGGAACTTATTGCTGAATTAGGCTTAGATTCCACTGGTATTGTTAATTCTATTAATAACTACTTAGCCAAATAATTTTATCTCTAGGGCATTGCATCAACACGCAATGCCCTCATTCAATCACAAAGCCAATCACTCTTATTCTCTTTCTTAATATATTAGAAAAATTTTTAACTCTTTGTTATTTTTTAATCGCTAATATTAATTTTAAAAATCCCCCTTGTCACATTTATATTATATTTGTAGATCATTACAGTAAAATATAAAACTAAATATAATCAGCTTATCTACAATGATATTCAGCTATTTACCTAAAATCTGAATATAAACAAAACTTTCGTCTTGAATGTAAATCCCCAAAATAAAGACATGCAAATTATTTTAAAATCTATCAATATAATTTCTTATATTTTATCTGACGTAGCCGAAATTCAATGCGAAGTTAAGATGATCCCGAATAAATTATCGAGTCGCGGTTGCCAATATTAAATCGGGAACAAAAGTGGCAATGGATGCTATCCAGGGCGCAGCGCCGTTAACCTGTATTGCCACATCAAAAGAATAAACGCAGGCTTAAGCCTGTGTTTCAGACTGCTGACAAACATATTATGTTTGGCGGCAAGTCGTATACGTTTTGAAAATAAACGAGGAAATCAATTCATTGATTTTCGGCTAATCCAATACGCTAAATAGTTTGAGTTGTGGCTAGGCGGCAAGTGAATAAGACCCTAGGAGCATACAAAAGTATGTGACTAGGGCGAATGAACGCGGCCAATAACGCCACAGCGCAAAAAAATATGACGCGTATTTAGTTGGTTGAGAACGGCATAACCTCATACCAAACCAACAACCAAATAGTGAAATACGCAAAAATGGCCGCAATGATATCATCAATCATAATACCAAAACCGCCGCTGACTTTTCGGTCAAAAAACCGTATTGGCCATGGTTTCCACATGTCATAAATACGGAAAATAAAGAATGCGGTGATGACCCACTCATAATCAACAACAGGGATCGCCATTAGCGTAATCCACATCCCGATAAATTCATCCCAAACAATGCTGCCATGGTCATGAATTTTCATATCGTCGGAAGCGCGCTGGCAAATTAGGCAACCAATCCAAAAACCCACGACAATGAGTACCCACACACTCCAAATAGGCATATTTGCCATTAATAACCAAAAAGGTATCGCAGCAAGAGAGCCTATTGTGCCAGGCACAATAGGCGAAAGGCCACTACCAAAGCCCGTAGCCAATAAGTGCCAAGGATTACGCATATTTAGCCGTTTTTTTGCTTCTGCTTTTTCTTGGCGACTTGCCATTCTATGCACCTTCCGAAACAAAATGATCGAAACCTTTTAGGTTTACATCAACTTCTTGGTTATTGCAAAAGTAGCTAATTCCTTCAGACTGCGGCTTAATTTGCCCAATACACGTGAAGCCTGATCCCGTATGCGCTAATGCCATCTCTAACGCCCCACGATTAATTTCAGGAACGGTAAAGCAGAGTTCATAATCTTCACCACCACTCAAAGACCATAAACGCCCTTGTTCAAGACTACAACTTTGTCTCAATGCTTCTGATTGAGGCAATGCATCTAAATTAATGCGTGCGCCACAACCACTCGCTTTCAAAATATGGTTAAGATCAGAAACTAAACCATCCGAAATATCAATTGCTGAAGAAGCCAGGTTTCTCAACGCTTGGCCTTGTAAAATACGTGGCTGCGGACGTAAATGACGCGCAATTAGCCATTCTTGATGTTCTACATTTTCAACATTCAGTTTATCTTGCAAAATAGCTAAGCCTGCCGCGCTATCACCGAGAGTGCCAGTGACATAAATCCAATCACCATTACGCGCTCCTGCGCGAGACATCGCCTTACCATTTGGTACTAAGCCATGAACCGTGTAGGTTAAACTCATTGGCCCGCGTGTTGTATCACCACCAATCAATTGCATTCCATAATAGTTAAGCTGTTCAAACAAACTATCACTAAAGGATTGCAACCAATCACAATCAACGCAAGGCAATGTAATTGCTAAAGAAACCCATGCAGGATCCGCCCCCATCGCCGCAAGGTCACTTAAATTAGAGGCTAATGATTTATAAGCGAGATCAGCTGGTGAAATGGTTGGTAGGAAGTGAATACCAGAAACAAGAGTGTCAGTGCTTACAGCAAGTTGCTGTTTTTCTGGAATGGTCATCAACGCACAGTCATCCCCAATACCGATATTAACATCACGTCGGTTAGTGGTTTGACGGTTAAAATAACGCGCGATGAGGTCAAATTCGCCATATGACATGGTAGATTTTCCGTTTTCGCTATATCTATTTTCGTTTGAGACGAAGCAAATAATTTACACCCTAATAATTCAATAATAGGTAAATAATGCATAATTGCTAACCTAAATAATGTATCTAATTAGCCACAATTATTTTTCGCTCACCTATCATTGAAATATCGCGAGCATATAAACACAAAGGTAGACTGGAACCCAGCCTACCTATTTATTACCGTAGTGCAACAGGAGGGAACCCTGATATTATTATTTTTTACGGCGAACCGCAGGTGCAGCTTTGTCTAACACACCATTAACGAATTTATGGCTATCTTCTGCGCCAAAAACTTTCGCTAATTCAATACCTTCATTGATTGCGACTTTATAAGGTACATCTTCACGGAAACTTAATTCAAACATGGAGACACGTAAAATCGCTTTTTCTACCTGCCCTAACTCTTCGAGCTGACGAGATAAATAAGGCGCCATCAGTTGATCAAGTTTTGTCGCGTTGGTTGCAACACCTGATAACAGTTCACGAAAATAGTTTACGTCGACGTCTGACATGTCCTGTTCAGCAATAAACTCATATTCGACTTCAGCAATTGGATTGCCAGATAATTGCCATGAATAAATGGCCTGTACAGCACACTCACGAGCGCGGCGACGAGCAGCAGGTTTCACAAGATTCCCCTTAAATTTAAAAACTGTACACAAAAAACACTTGTTGCAATGCGTTATCTACACCATTGTGGCGAAAAAACGGCAACATAGAGCTAGCTGTGTATTATTTGCCTTTGATGGCCTTAATTACATTAATCATTTCCAGTGCTGTCAGTGCAGCTTCAGCACCTTTATTACCTGCTTTAGTACCCGCACGTTCAATGGCTTGTTCGATATTTTCAGTGGTTAACACACCAAAAGTCACTGGTACTTCACTGTTCATCGCGACATGAGATAGGCCGGAGCTACATTCACCTGCAACATATTCAAAGTGAGCGGTACCGCCACGAATAACTGTACCTAATGCAATGACTGCATCGTATTTATTCGTTTCAACTAATGCTTTTGTGGTCAACGGCAGCTCATAAGCGCCTGGAACCCACACAATGGTAATGTTGTCATTTGAAACCTGACCAATGCGTTCTAACGCATCAACAGCACCTTCCAGCAGACTATCATTAATAAAGTTGTTAAAACGAGCGATAGCGATAGCAACACGCGCTTGTGGAGCAGCAACAACACCTTTAATTACGTTCATAGCCTTCCTCTAATATTAATTATAACCCGCGGGGCGCGGATTTTATCACATTCTTTCGTGTACCGTACGTATGATTTTCAAAAAAAATACTTACCATACGGGACGAAGCCTGACACGTAGGTCTGGCCCAACTTGCTTCACTTCTGTAAATTCAAATTTTGGCGCATCAATAAGGGCATTAAGCGGAGGGAAGTCCACTAGGCCTCGAGCGCTACTTCCTAATAATTTAGGCGCAATATAGACAATCAGCTCATCCACTAAACCTAACTTAAGCAATGAGCCTGCAAGTTTTGCCCCTGCCTCAACCCAAATACTATTCACATTACGTTTAGCCAGTTGCATCATCAAAATGACCAGATCAGTGCCGCTTTCATCTGCAGGAATAGCAATTTGCTCAACTTGCCCTTGCCATACTGCATTTTCATCTGGGTTTGAACGCACCAACCAACATTCGCCATCTAATTGAGTGACGCTATGCTCAGGAGTCACGCGATTGTGGTTATCTAACACAATGCGGATAGGTTGACGGACTTGTTCTTCAGGGTAAATTTGCTGAATATCGCTAGGTAATTCTTTCCAACGCACCGTTAACGAAGGGTCATCCGCAACCACGGTGCTACTTGTGCTTAAGATAGCACTAGCCTCGGCGCGAAGAGCTTGTACATCTTTACGAGCCGCGGGACTGGTGATCCACTTACTTTCCCCAGAACCAAGGGCGGTTTTGCCATCGAGTGAAGCGGCGAGTTTTAATTGAATATAGGGAAAGCCAGTACGCATACGTTTTAAAAAGCCGCGGTTAGCCGCTTCTGCATCATCTAATAAAACATTACTGCGCGTTTCAATTCCGGCTTGTGACAGCATATACAGGCCACGGCCCGCAACTTGAGGGTTTGGGTCTTGCATGGCAGCGACGACTCGGCTTACACCTGCATTGATCAGCGCTTCTGCGCAAGGCGGGGTACGGCCGTGATGGCTACATGGCTCAAGGGTGACATACGCTGTTGCCCCTTGCGCTTTATCACCGGCCATTCTTAATGCGTGAACCTCAGCATGGGGTTCACCTGCTTTTTGGTGATACCCCTCACCAACAATGACACCATCACGTACAATCACACACCCGACATTTGGGTTAGGTGATGTGGTGAAACGCCCTTTTCGTGCTAATTCAAAGGCACGAGCCATATAAATGTTGTCTTGTTCAATCATTGGCGTTAATCCTGTAATTTAGCGATTTCTTCGCCAAATTCACGCACATCTTCAAAACTGCGATAAACAGAAGCAAAACGGATATAGGCAACTTTATCGAGCTTTTTCAGCTCATCCATAACCAAACCGCCAATTAATTTCGACGGAACCTCACGTTCCCCGGTGGCCCTAAGCTGGGATTTAATCGAAATAATGGCTTGTTCAATAGCATCAGAACTTACAGGGCGTTTTTCTAATGCCTTTTGCATGCCTCGGTTAAGCTTTTCTTCATCAAAAGGTTCGCGAATATCATCGCTTTTAATGACCCTAGGCATGACAAGTTCAGCAACTTCAAAGGTTGTGAAGCGTTCATGACAAAGTAAGCATTGGCGGCGTCTACGGACTTGGGACCCTTCACCGACCAGACGCGAGTCAATAACTTTCGTATCTACAGCTGAGCAGAATGGGCAGTGCATAGCGTTTCCTGAATCTATTTAGGGGGTGTTAGTTTACCCTACTATGTAAGAAAAAACACCCTAGAAGATGCCTCCTAGGGTGTTCTCGTTGCTCTTCATATTTCGCGTTGTAAGGGTGCTAGTATCGTTTATTACCCCTAGTCACATACTTATGTATGTCCCTAGGGATATCGTTCACTTGCTGCCTACTCACAACACGAACTATTTTAAGAACTAAGGCAGTAATGACTCTTGGTCTGCGCCTTCTTTTTCGACTTTAGCTTGCATCAAGTGTTCACGCTTCATACCCATCTTCAGTGCTAATGCAGAAGCCACGTAAATAGATGAGATAGTACCGATAGTTACACCGATTAACATCACCAATGAGAAGCCTTCCAACATTGCACCGCCAAATAGGTACAGCATCAGAACCACTAATAACGTGGTGGCTGATGTCATGATGGTACGGCTCAATGTTTGCGTCAAAGAGACGTTCATGATTTCGTATGGTGTACCACGGCGAATTTTACGGAAGTTCTCACGGATACGGTCTGATACAACGATACTGTCGTTCAGTGAATAACCGATAACCGACATCAATGATGCCACGATGGTCATATCTATCTCAATATGGAACAGAGACAGAATGCCTAAAGTAATTACCACGTCATGCGCGAGTGATAATACCGCACCCGCAGCTAAGCGCCATTCAAAACGGAAGCCGACATAAATCAAGATACAAATCAACGCAGTTAACAGAGCTAAAGCCCCTGTTTGCGCCAACTCAGCACCGACACTCGGCCCAACGAATTCAATACGCTTAACAGTTGCTTTGTCATCCACGCTCTGGTTGATGATTGTGATAATTTCTTTCCCAACTTCTTGACCCGCAGTGCCTTCAATTGGCGGAATGCGGATCATGATGTCGCGGCTACTACCAAAGTTTTGGATTAGTGGATCTTTATGGTTCGAGTTAGACAAGCTATCACGAATTTTATCCAAATCAGCTGGCTGACTTAAGTTGATTTCAATGACCGTACCACCAGTGAAATCTAAGCCCCAGTTAAAACCTTTGACGCCAATAATCACAAAAGAAGCAATCAGTAATACGATAGAAATACTAAAGGCAACGTTGTCCCAGCGCATAAAGTCATAAACTTTACGACCATAGTTCAATTGTTCAACAGAATAATCCTGTGCCACAACGTGCTCCTTAAATTGACAGCTTGTTAATACGTTTACCGCCGTAAAGCAGGTTCACAATAGCACGTGTACCGACAATAGCTGTAAACATAGAGGTTGCGACACCAATCGCTGTCGTAATCGCAAAGCCTTTAATCGACCCTGTACCCACCGCATAAAGAATAATGGCTGTAATCAGTGTCGTTAAGTTTGCGTCTGTAATACTTGAGAAGGCGCCTTTATAGCCTTCATGAATCGCTTGCTGGACAGACCGCCCATTTCGCAACTCTTCTTTTATCCGTTCATTAATGAGAACGTTCGCATCGACGGCAACCGCAAGGGTTAACACGATACCGGCAATACCTGGCATGGTAAGTGTCGCGCCCGGTAATAAGGACATTACACCAACAATTAGCACCAAGTTAGCCAACAGCGCGCTACTCGCAATCAAACCAAATTTACGATAGTAAATAATCATAAACAGGATTGAAGCTAACAGACCTGCAATACAAGCTTTTAGCCCTTGCTCGATATTTTGCATACCCAGTGTTGGACCTATGGTACGTTCTTCAACAATTTGGATTGGTGCAATCAACGCACCTGCACGTAACAGTAATGAAAGCTGGCGAGCTTCAGTACCATTAGTAATACCCGTAATACGGAATTTACTACCAAAACGCGCAGAAATACGTGCCGCATTGATGACTTTTTCATCTTTCACCAAAATTGAACGGCCCGTTGCGTCTTTTTTGCCACTGTCTTTGTATTCAACAAACAGCGTTGCCATCAGCTTGTCTTGGTTATCACGTGTAAAATCAGACATGATAGAACCACCAGCACTATCAAGGCTGATACTTACTTGTGGTTGACCATTTTCATCCGCTTCAGAGGTTGAATCCGTAATATGGTCACCCGTTAAGATCACACGCTTATATAACACGTAAGGCATGCCTTCACGGTCATATTTAACTTCTGAGTCACCTGGTACACGGCCACTTTCTGCTGCTGAAGAATCGACTGAAGTATTCACCAAACGGAATTCTAATGTCGCAGTCGCACCTAAAATCTCTTTTGCACGAGCGGTATCTTGAATACCCGGTAATTCAACGACAATTCGGTCAGCACCTTGGCGTTGAACAAGTGGCTCCGCAACACCTAATTGGTTTACACGGTTGCGAATAATAGTGATGTTCTGAGAAACCGCATAGTTACGAGCTTCACGTAAGCGCTCGTCGGTCATAACAGCAATCATCGTGTTATCGCTGCCATCACTAAAGACTAAATCAGGGTATTTACGAGACAATGCTTTTTCAGCTTGGCTACGATCATCCGCGTTACGAAAGCGAACTTCCACGCTGTAATCATTGCCTTTACGAATAGAAGAGTACGCAATGCCTTCTTGACGTAGGTCATTACGCAAACCATCCATGTTTTGTTCCTGCAATTTACCTAATGCAGTGTCCATATCAACTTCCATCAGGAAGTGAACCCCACCACGCAGATCAAGACCAAGCTTCATCGGTTCACCACCGATAGCTTCGAGCCACTTAGGCGTTGCAGGTGCAAGGTTTAATGCAACAACATACTGGTCACCCAGTGCATTCATGATCACTTCACGCGCACGTAACTGAACATCAGAGTTGTTGAATCGGGCTAAAATCGCCCCATTTTCTAGAGAGATAGATTTACTCTCAATTTTATCGTCTTTTAACGATTTTTGGACTTGGATCAGCGTTTGTTCATTGGCGGCGGTTCCCCGCACGCCAGTGATCTGAACAGCCGGATCCTCACCATATAGGTTTGGAAGCGCATAAAGCAAACCGATGAGGATCGCACAGATCAACATCAGATACTTCCACAAAGGATAACGGTTTAGCACGGCAGTTCCCTTCGGGAGAATCAGAATTAAATTGCTTTCATTGTGCCTTTAGGTAAAACAGCAGCAACGAAATCACGTTTGATGGTTACTTCTGTGTTCTCACTCAGCTCAAGAACCACATAACCGGTTTCAGACACTTTAGTTACACGTCCGATTAAACCACCAGTTGTTAAAACTTCATCACCTTTAGTGATAGATTCCATCAATTTACGGTGTTCTTTCGCACGTTTTTGCTGTGGACGCAAAATCATGAAATAGAAGATCAGCGCGAAAACAACAAGCATGATAACCATGGTGTATGGACTACCCTGCGCTGGTGCACCTGCTGACGCCGCCGCTTCAGAAATAAAAAAACTCATTCAACTTTCCTCATTGTTTTATTGAAAGCAATTTTACATACAAAAAAGCTAAGTTTGATATGCTACACAGATTAGTGGCATTTCGCACTTAAATTCACTCGATATTTAATGAAGGTTCGGGTTTACCAATCTTTTGGTAAAAATCTTTAGCAAACTCTTCAAAATTCCCATTTTCAATGGCTTGGCGAATACCTGCCATCAAACGCTGGTAATAACGTAAATTATGGATGGTATTGAGCCTTGCACCAAGGATTTCATTACATCTATCAAGGTGATGCAGATAAGCACGGCTATAATGACGGCAAGTATAGCAGTCGCAATCAGCATCCAGTGTTGATGTGTCTGATTTATACTTAGCATTACGAATTTTTACCACGCCATTTGTCACAAATAAATGCCCATTTCGTGCATTTCGTGTTGGCATCACACAATCGAACATATCGATACCACGGCGAACCCCTTCCACTAAGTCTTCCGGTTTCCCTACACCCATTAAATAGCGTGGTTTTTCTGCCGGAATTTGTGGGCAGACGTGCTCTAAAATACGGTGCATATCTTCTTTCGGTTCGCCTACGGCTAAGCCGCCTACAGCGTACCCATCAAAGCCGATTTCCACCAGCCCCTTAACTGAAATATCACGTAAATCTTCGTAAACACTGCCTTGAATGATACCAAACAGGGCATTTTTGTTGTTCAGTTCGTCAAAACGTTGACGACTACGTGCAGCCCAACGCAGCGACATTTCCATGGATGTCTTTGCATAGTCCCAATCCGCAGGGTATGGCGTACATTCGTCAAAAATCATGACAATGTCTGAGCCGAGGTCATACTGAATTTCCATCGATTTTTCAGGGCTTAGGAAAACTTTTTCACCGTTGATAGGGTTGCGAAAATGCACCCCTTCTTCTTTAATTTTGCGCATCGCACCAAGACTAAAGACTTGAAAGCCACCTGAATCGGTTAAAATTGGCCCTTGCCATTGCATAAAGTCATGGAGATCGCCATGTAACTTCATGATTTCTTGACCTGGACGTAACCACAGGTGGAAAGTATTCCCTAATAAGATTTGAGCACCAGTTTCTTTGACTTCTTCAGGGGTCATCCCCTTAACTGTACCGTAGGTTCCTACTGGCATAAATGCAGGGGTTTCCACCACACCACGCTCAAATACTAAGCGACCACGGCGTGCATTGCCGTCAGTCGTTTGTAATTCATATTTCACATTTGCCTCCTAGCAGCAGAAAAACAGTCTGTTGCTATCGATAATATTAATTTGCTAAGCAAGCAGCCGATGCCACCGCTTAAAACTGATTACTCACCAATTTTCTCAAATCGAGCATTTGAATTGGGGGTAATGAACATTGCATCGCCATAACTAAAGAAACGGTATTTTTGTTCCACCGCCTCTTTATATGCGTTCATAGTATTTTTATATCCAGCAAACGCAGAAACCAACATAATTAATGTAGATTCAGGTAAGTGGAAATTGGTGATTAGTGCATCTATCACCTGATATTCATACCCTGGGTAAATAAAGATTTGGGTATCATCAAAAAATGGAGCAATTAAAGCGTCTTGGCTTGCTTTTGCGGCACTTTCTAGTGACCGAACAGATGTCGTTCCAACGGCGATAACGCGATTACCTCGAGCTTTACAGGCTAAAACGGCATCCACGACCTCTTGTGGCACTTCTGCATATTCAGAATGCATAATGTGATCTTCGATAGTATCAACACGTACTGGTTGAAAGGTGCCGGCTCCCACATGCAATGTCACAAACGCCATTTCTACGCCTTTTTGGCGCAATGCTTCAAGTAACGGCTCATCAAAGTGTAAACCTGCCGTTGGTGCTGCGACAGCCCCCGGTTTTTCACTATACACAGTTTGATAAAGTTCTTTATCTGACTCTTCATCAGGGCGGTCAATATAAGGTGGCAAAGGCATATGACCAATTTGGTTTAGGATGCTCAGCACATCACGTTCATCGTCAAAACGTAGTTCAAACAATGCACCATGACGCGCGACCATCGTCGCCTTCACGCTTTCATCTTCACCTAGCAGTAATTCAGCCCCTTCTTTTGGTGCTTTTGATGCCCTAACATGAGCAAGTACGTGGTGTTCGTCCAACATACGTTCAATCAGAACTTCAATTTTACCGCCGCTAACCTTGCGCCCAAATAACCGTGCTGGGATCACGCGAGTGTTATTGAACACTAGCAAGTCACCGTGCTCCAGTTTTTCTAGAATATCGGTAAAAACACCATGCGTGAGCTGCCCGGAGCCACCATCGAGGCTTAATAAGCGGCAAGCACTGCGCTCAGCCTGTGGATAATGGGCAATCAGTTCTTCAGGTAATTCAAAAGTAAAATCAGAAACACGCATTGTATTGACATCAATCTAAAAAAAACAGGCAACTAGTCTAGTGCCGCACCGACTTTGGCGCAAGAAATAAGCGCAAAATCGCACAAAAAAACACCATTATTTAACAAATATTTTGTTAGCAAAAAATTCTGTATGCTATTTATCCATTCAAAGAATGAATTATTTCAATTTTACTCAACTTTTATGACACATTAACTCCCGTCTTTTTTCTTTTTCTTTTTCTTTTTCTTTTTCTTTTTCTTTTTCTACTAAATAAATATACCCCATGAATTTCGAATTAGAGCAAGGCAGCAAGCAAATTGATCCCTAGGAGCATACATCAGTATGTGACTAGGGTCGGTTTGTGCAGCTAACACGGCTATAATTTGAAAGGCATCGGGTATATCATAGGAGGATGAATTACCTAGCTCACCTCCACCTGGCCCACCTCGCTGACAGCTCCCTACTCGGCAACATCATGGCTGACTACGTCCGCGGTAACCCTACGGGCCTTTATTCATCCGACATTGTCTCTGGTATCTTTATGCATCGAGCCGTCGACCGCATTACAGATACCCACCCTTTAGTCAAAGAAGCTAAACGGTTGTTTCGTGATGAATATCGCCGTGTTGCGCCTATAACCTTGGATTTAGTCTGGGATCATTTTTTATCTTTGCATTGGTCAACTATTGAGCCTTCAATATCACTAATGGACTTTGTACGTGACTGCCGAACAATAATTGAGCCTCAACTTTGTCATACCCCTGAAAAATTTCAGGAGTTAAATGAATACCTTTGGCCCCAACAGTGGCTGATACGTTATGCAGATAAAAATTATATTGGAAAATCATTGAATGGAATGGCAAAAAGGCGCCCCAAGCTCAGCGCGCTAAGCGGTTCATTTAACGACTTTTTATTACAGTATGATGCGTTAGAAAATATTTTCTTTCAATTTTACCCAGAAATGATGGCTAATGCACTGCAACATTTTTTTGTACAGAATGTCACAATTAACACAAAGGAATAAATTAAAGCTTGCACTTTAGCGGAATAAAACTATCTTATTGATATTAATTTAATAAACCAGTATTATTGATAGCCAAAACCTATCACAATAATCGGTTTAAATGTCTTTATTATCAAAAGATATTTTTTTATTCTCTTAGCGGACTATGTTCATATTATTTGTCAGTGATTAAAATTTTTCAGTGATTGAATAAATAGGATAAAAAACTTTAATTCAAACTCATAGGAGTAAATTATGGTTCTGGTAACACGTCAAGCCCCCGACTTTACTGCTGCAGCTGTTTTAGGTAACGGTGAAATTGTTGATAACTTCAACCTGAAAACCCACCTGAACGGCCGTCCAGCTGTGATCTTCTTCTGGCCAATGGACTTTACTTTCGTTTGTCCTTCAGAGCTGATCGCATTCGACCACCGCTACGAAGAATTCAAAAAACGTGGCGTAGAAGTTGTTGGTGTTTCTTTTGACTCTGAGTTTGTTCATAACGCATGGCGTAAAACACCAGTCGATAACGGCGGTATTGGCGAAGTTAAATACCCAATGGTTGCTGATATCAAACGCGAAATCATCAAAGCTTACGGTATCGAACACCCAGATGCAGGCGTTGCACTGCGTGGTTCTTTCCTCGTTGACAAAAACGGTGTTGTCCGTCACCAAGTCGTTAATGACTTGCCATTAGGCCGTAACATTGACGAAATGCTGCGTATGGTTGACGCGCTGCAATTCCACGAAGAGCACGGTGATGTTTGCCCAGCTCAGTGGGAAAAAGGCCAAGAAGGTATGAACGCATCTCCAAAAGGCGTTGCTGACTACCTGACTAAAAACTCTGCAAAACTGTAATTCGTTACGCAAGTTTTTGAAAAGCGGGCATTAGGCCCGCTTTTTACTTTTTGTGAACCAAGTCTATTTTTTCTCTTCCTATTAGCAATTATTCCACTCAGTTAACAATTCTTAACTCAAATACTCAATGTTTTGTATTATTGTGTGCTATACATTAAAAACACAAATAATTAACAAATTATTCATATTGAGTATTTGTGCAATAGAACACTTCAATTAACCTTAACTGGGAGATACGAATGATAAAAACATCATTACGCCCTGCGGTTCTACTTCTTTCCTTACTCCTTACTAGTCAACTCTATGCCGCCTCCGAACCTGCGGTCGAAGCGAAAAAAGGCATGGTTGTTTCTTCCCAACACCTAGCATCGCAAATTGGAGCGGACATTCTCAAGTCAGGCGGTAATGCCATTGATGCAGCCGTTGCGGTAGGTTATGCACAAGCGGTTGTTAACCCTTGTTGTGGCAATATCGGCGGTGGTGGCTTTATGACTATTCACCTAGCTGATGGCAAAGACTTATTCATCAACTTTAGAGAAACTGCCCCCGGTGCCGCTAGCGCAGATATGTATTTAGATAAAGATGGTCAGCTTATAAAAGATGCCAGTTTGTATGGTTACCTCGCATCTGGCGTACCAGGTACCGTTAAAGGCCTAGACTATGCCCTAGAGAAATATGGGACAATGAGCCGCCAGCAGGTGATGGCACCCGCCATAAAATTAGCAAGGGAAGGCTTTACTCTAACCCGCGCAGATACTGATGTCCTCGACACCACAACAGAGCGTTTTAAACAAGACCCTGAAGTCGCGCGTATCTTCTTAAAACCCGATGGCAGTGCCTTCCAACCAGGCGACTTATTGGTCCAAACCGATTTAGCTAACACGCTAGAAAAAATTGCCCAAAATGGCCCATCTGCCTTTTATGAAGGAGAAATCCCCAAAATTGTTGAAGAAGCATCCAAGAAAAATGGCGGAATTTTAACAGCAAAAGATTTTGCGGATTTTACCATCACGGATACAGCGCCAGTGAGCTGTTCCTATAGAGGCTATCAATTTATTTCAGCGCCACCACCAAGTTCAGGTGGAGTGACTATCTGCCAAACACTTAATATCTTAGAAGGTTATGACCTAAAGGAAATGGGCTTTAACTCTGCGGACTATATTCATACTCTAACGGAAGCGATGCGTCATGCTTATATGGATAGAAATACGTTCTTAGGGGATCCTAAATTTGTCGATAACCCAACGGAAAAATTACTGAGTAAAGCTTACGCAGAAGAGTTACGTAAAGAAATCAAACCCAACCAAGCAACACCATCAACCCAAGTTCAACCGGGAATGGGGCCACACGAAAAACCTGAAACCACGCACTATTCTGTCGTCGATGAGAAAGGAAATGCAGTATCAACCACTTATACCATTAATGGCCGTTTTGGCTCTGTGGTGATCCCGCCCGGAACTGGCTTTTTCTTAAACGATGAAATGGATGATTTCACCACCAAAGTGGGCGAAAAAAACCTATATGGTTTAGTACAGGGTGAACGCAATTCTATTGCACCCGGTAAACGACCACTCTCATCCATGAGCCCAACTATTGTGACGAAAGATGGCAAAGTGTTCTTAGTGCTAGGTTCACCGGGAGGCTCACGGATTATTTCAATTACGCTGCAAACCGCTTTAAATATTATCGACCATGGTATGCCGCCACAAGAAGCGGTTAATGCACCACGCATTCACCACCAGTGGCTCCCTGATGAGGTTTATTATGAGCAAAGAGGCGTTTCTAAAGACACCTTAGCGCTGCTGGACAAAATGGGATACAAGATGGTTGAACAAACACCATGGGGTGCCGCTGAGTTGATTATGGTCGCGATCCCTGAAGGTGCGGGCGTCAGTGCAAAATCATCCGGTAATGATTCAGCTGTATCTGGAAAAGTACGCGAAGGCTTTATTTATGGCTCTAACGATGTACGCCGTCCAGCAGGTAGCGCTGTTGGAGTCGATTAACGGGCAAATAAAATAGAAATAGAAAAAAAGGAGCTATTCAGCTCCTTTTTTAATAATATCAAATAATTAAACTTGTTTATGTTGTACTGATGGCGATACCAACTTATCGCATAAAATCGCCACGACCATCACAACAACAGTCGGTAATACCCAAACTAAATCTTGTTTATACAACGGCATTGTGGTCATCCATTCAGGGATATAACCTTTCAGATGATCTGACGCTTTTACCGCACCAATTAAACCAACCACAAAACTGACTAACATGGTTGGTGCAATAACTATCGTTGGGTTTTTCCACCACTTTAAAGTAAAGCTTAATAAAATTAATACGATACAAGGTGGATAAATTGAAACTAGCACCGGTAATGAGAAGGCGATTAGCTTACTTAAACCTAAGTTTGAGATCACCATGGAGAAAACCCCAAGGATCAGCACCAGTTTACGGTAAGAAATCGGTACATAGCGGCTAAAGAACTCGGCACAGGCGCAGGTTAAGCCCACGGCAGTTACCATACAGGCAACAAAGATTAATACCGCAAGGAAGAAGCTACCATAATTACCAAAAGTGTATTGGACATAGGTATGTAAGATATCAGCGCCATCGGCTGGGTTTGGAATTAACGAACCACTATTCTCGCCGAGCTTAAACAATGACAAATAGACCAGCGTCAATAATACCCCTGCAATTAACCCCGCCCACATAGTATAACGGGTTAATAATGAAGAGTTTTCGATACCCCTTGAACGCGCCGCATTAACAATAACGATACCAAATACCATCGCACCAAGGGTATCCATTGTCAGATAACCATTGATAAAGCCATTCGAGAAAGCCATCTCACGGTATTCTATTGTCGAAGGGATCGGATCACCGGCAGGCCACATAACAGCCGCAACCCCCAAAATAGCCAAGGCTAACATTTTTACAGGCGCTAAAATGTGCCCAACGCTATCTAGCAGTTTTCCTGGGTATAATGAAATACCAATAACGAGAACGAAGTAAACTACGCTGTAGATCAGTAATAGCATATCGGACTCACCACCGAATAAGGGTGCGATACCGACTTTATAAGATACTGTCGCCGTTCTTGGGGTGGCGAATAGCGGCCCTACAGACAAATAAGCAACAACCGCCAATAGTAACCCTGCTGTTTTGCCGACAGGCGTGCTAAGAGCTTCAATGCCCCCACCCACTTTAGCCAGCGCAATAACCGTTAAAACAGGTAGACCCACACCAGTAACCAAAAACCCTAGTGCGGCAGTCCAAACTTGTTCCCCTGCCTGCAAACCAACCATAGGGGGAAAGATAATGTTCCCTGCCCCGACGAATAACGCAAAAGTCATAAAGCCTAATGCGATGATATCTCTTGATGATAAACGATGAGCCATATTATGTTATTTTTAAGTGACAAAATAGAAAATTATGGGTTTGCACTTAGCAACCCTTTGAAATATATATAGCGAGATAGAATTCTGATAAACATACTGTTAACAATATAAAAAAGTATATTTGCTTGTATCACACGAAATGAAAAGTCAAAAAACAGAAAAATTCGCCAATAACTGACAACAAGTAGAACTTTTATAGGGAAAAAAGGCAATAGCAAACCGAAAAACAAGAACAAATAACTAAACTAATTTTCAGAACCAGTGATTACTTTCAGTAAAATCCCAATAATCGTTATATGCTTTGTTCGAAAAATGAACAACTCTTCTTTCTCTAGTGATTGTAATTGACTATTTAACAGAATATATAATTAATGAAATAAAGATTATTAGCATTAAATATATGAATATTGAACTGAATACACATATTGATTAATAAATAGAAATAATCCACTTTATTAATATTTTGATTACATTAATAAAGTGGAGTTATTTACCCATTTTTAAGTTTTTTATCGTCAACAATTAGTACTGTTGGTAACGTAAATGAAAACTCACTCCCTTTCCCTAACTGGCTCGTCACCACCAATTGGCTACTATGATGTTGTAATGCATGTTTAACAATAGCCAACCCAAGTCCAGTACCTCCACCGCCTTGGCGAGAACGTGCTTTATCTACCCGATAAAAACGTTCCGTTAAACGAGAGATATGCTCTGCGGGTATCCCTTGCCCGTTATCTCTCACACTAAAACGCGCCCCTTGTCCGCTTCTCTGCCAATCAACCCAAATTTTTGTGCCTTCAGGCGTATGGCTGATCGCGTTATAGACTAAGTTTGCCACTGCACTACGTAATTGCTCTTCATTACCATGAACACGCAATTTTTCATCAATATGAAACTCAAATTGATGACGCCCTTGGCTTAAACTAAGCGCTTCTTGCTCAATCATTTTGAGAATGACAGGGATATTCACTTGCTCATCAAGGTTAATTTGAGGAGCAACTTCGATACGCGATAACTGCAAAAGCTGTTTGACTAAGTTATCCATACGATGCGTTTGCTCTTGCATGACATGCAATGCTTTTTTATTGACCGCAGTCACGTTTTCTTGATCGTCCATCACTTCAAGGTAACCTTGAATTACCGTAAGAGGCGTCCGTAATTCGTGACTCACATTTGCAAAGAAGTCCCTACGCGCCTTTTCCAAACGACGTTTTTCTGTCACATCCCGCGCAACCATCAATAACTGGCCTTCGGTATACGGTAAAATACGAAACTCAACGATTTCACCACTATTGAGCTCGATAGTCAGCGCTTGGTCATAACGCTTAATGGTGAAGTAGCGGCTAAAATCTGGGTAACGTAATAAATTAAAAATATGTTGGCCATTATCTTCAGGCCAACGAAAGCCGAGTAAAGCCTGAGCATGTCGATTACACCAAAAGATATTGCCTTCGGTTGTCATCATAACCACTGCATCAGGGAGTGACTCTGCACCACTACGAAACCGTTTAATTAACTGGCCTAATTCACGACGGCGTTTTCGATTACGCTGTTGCATCTGGTAGATACCATAAAATATCGGTTCCCACCCACCTCGGCCCTCAGGGGGAAGCATACTTCTATCTAACCATAACCAGTAAGAAAGCTTGAGCAGGTTATACCCATGCCATATCAGAGCGGCAAGTAGCGATATCACTAATAGCCACGCGAGGTGGCCAATAAAAACCGATAAAATAAGAGCGGGTAAGATAAATAAAAACAGCCCCCAAATCAGCTGCTTAATCGATAAACGTTCAAGCACGCATGGCTCTCCCTTTGTGGTTTTTAGTAACGGACAGAAAAACGATAGCCTGTACCACGTACAGTTTGTACCATTTTATCATGACCTTCCGTCTCTAGTGCCTTTCTTAGCCGCCGAATATGGACATCAACAGTTCGATCCTCCACATACACATTGGCTCCCCATACATAGTTCAATAGCTGTTCTCTACTATATACGCGTTCAGGGTGCGTCATAAAGAAATGGAGTAATTTATATTCAGTTGGCCCCATATCAATAGGGATTTCATTGCTAGTGACACGATGAGAGGTAGGGTCTAATGTTAACCCATTCATTTCAATAATGTCTTCCGTCGCCATTGGGGAGATACGACGTAAGATTGCTTTTACCCGAGCAATTAATTCTTTCGGTGAAAATGGCTTAATAAGATAGTCATCCGCGCCAACTTCCAAACCTTTTACGCGGTCTTCTTCTTCTCCTCGTGCAGTTAACATCATGACAGGAACGTCACGTGTTGCACTATCACGCTTCATATGTTTAATGACTTGGATCCCTGAGCCACCGGGGATCATCCAATCCAGTAGGACGAGGTCAGGTAACGGGTCTACGAGTTGTGCAATCGCACTGTCATAATCATCAGCTTCAATAGGCTGAAAACCATTCTGTTCTAATACAAAACAAACCATTTCTCGGATGGGCGCTTCATCTTCAACAACTAGAATGCGTCTTGCCATGATTGTTCCTGTAAAATTAAGAAGACATCTAAAATGTGAAAGCATTATGCGTCACTTTTATGACAGAATTATGAATATCAATGGGTGAAACTCATATTAATCTTTATTTTAGCGGTTAAATGTCATTTAAGTGAAATATTTCCGCAACATAGTTCTGCAACATAGTAATCTACAACGTAGTAATGAGTAATAAAGTCGCAAACATCCCTCAACGAAAGGTATGGATCAGGTATACTTAATTATCGAACGTTCATGCACATTATTGATGATAGGAATTGATAACTCATGCGCATTATTCATACTTCAGACTGGCATCTTGGTCAGTATTTTTTTACCAAAAGCCGTGCGCCTGAGCACCAACATTTCTTAAACTGGCTTGTTGAACAAGTGGAATTACATCAAGTTGATGCGGTCATCGTTGCAGGAGACATCTTCGATACTGGTTCGCCACCGAGCTATGCACGTGAACTATACAATAAATTTATTGTTGATTTACAAAAAACAGGCTGCCAGCTGGTGATTTTAAGTGGTAATCACGATTCTGTTTCTGTGCTCAATGAATCAAGCGCTCTACTTCGTTACTTGAATACACAAGTCATTACGTCTGGAAGTGAGCCGCATGTCGTTACCTTAATAAATAAGCAGGCACAACCCATCGGTTTAGTCTGTGCCATCCCTTTTTTACGTCCTCGAGATATCCAGCTCAGTATCGCTGGGCAAAATAGTGAAGATAAACAACTCTCGCTGCAAACCGCTATTCATGCCCATTACCAAGCCAGCTACCAACTCGCGCTAGAACAGCGAACCGCATTGGGGCTGGATATTCCAATTATTGCCACTGGCCATTTAACGGTTGTCGGTGCAGCCTTAACGGACTCCGTTCGAGATATTTATATTGGTACGTTAGATGCGTTTCCTTCTGGGGCTTTTCCCCCTGCTGATTATATTGCCCTTGGCCATATTCACCGTCCCCAAGTAATTGGAGGACAAGAAAACATTCGCTACTGTGGCTCACCGATTGCATTGAGTTTTGACGAAACAGCGCAACAAAAAAGTGTCTGCCTTGTCGAATTTACTGGAAGTGAATTGACTCAAATCACTCCATTGGACATCCCGACTATTCAACCATTGCAAAGCATTAAAGGCTCGTTAAGCCAAATAGAACAGCAATTAGAGGAATGGAAGGATTACCGAGGTGATAAACCTGTTTGGTTAGATATTGAAGTTGCTTCACAAGATTACCTCGCTGATATCCAACAGCGTATTGAAGCGTTGACACAAGATCTCCCTGTTGAAGTTGTGATACTGCGCCGTGCACGCAAGCAAATACAGGGACAAAGTCAAACCTTGGCCAATGAAACATTAAGTGAGCTCACTGTAGAAGATGTTTTTTTACGTCGCCTTGCCCAAGAGTCTTTAGAGGATCCTGAGCGTGAACAGCGCCTAGTGCAGCTATTTCAACAATCTTATGACGCATTACAAATGAGCAAGGAAAGTTAATATGAAGATTTTAAGTTTACGTTTAAAAAATATTAACTCTCTTCGGGGTGAGTGGAAAATTGATTTCACTGAGGAGCCATTTGCGAGCAATGGCCTGTTTGCCATCACAGGAGCCACAGGTGCAGGAAAAACCACTTTATTGGATGCGATTTGCCTCGCGCTTTATCACCGAACACCGCGTTTAAAAACTATTTCTAATGCACAGAATGAACTGATGACTCGCCACACAGGGGAATGCCTTGCTGAGGTAGAGTTTGAAGTCAAAGGCAAAGCTTATCGTGCTTTTTGGAGCCAACGTCGAGCAGGAGGGAAACCTGATGGCAATTTACAACAGCCTAAGGCGGAGCTTGCAACGGTTACTGATGGAAAAATATTGGCCGTAAAAATCACAGAGATAAAAGAATTAATAGCGCAAATAACTGGGCTGGATTATGAGCGCTTCACTAAATCAATTTTACTCTCTCAAGGGGACTTCGCGGCTTTTTTAAATGCCACTGAAAAAGAACGTGCTGATTTACTTGAAGAAATAACAGGAACCGAAATTTATAGCCAAATATCAATTTATATTTTTAATCAACACAAGCAAGCCAAAATTGACTTAGATTTGCTAAAGGCAAAGGCACAAAGCATTAATTTACTCACTGAAGCAGAACACCAAGAGTTATTAGTACAGCAAAATCATTTACTTGAACAAGAGACTCAAACCAAGCAACAGCGGGCTCGCCACCAACAAGGCGTCAATTGGTGGCAACAATACCACCAGCTCACCCAACGCATGCAGTCACTTGATGATGAACTCAAAAAAAATGAGCTTGAGTTCCAAGCCGCACAGCCTCAGTTGAAAAGATTGGCTGATAGCGCCCCTGCCGAGTCGCTTCGCCCGTTATGGCAAGAAGTTGAGCGCCAACAGCAACAGCTCACTGAGTACACGAATAAACAGCAACAGTTGAAACTTAGCCTACAGACCCAGAAAGCTGAACGTGCCCCACTGCAAGAAAAGTTGTTGAAATCACAATCTGAGTATCAACAACACCTTGATTTTGCCAAGCAACAACATCAATTGATTGATGAAACTGTCAGGCCTCTGGATAACCAAATTACACAATTAAAGCAGCAACAAGCTGAAGTTACGCAGCAAATCGAACAACAACAAATCACGCTCCAGCAAAAGCAGCGCTTAGTTGATGAGACACAAAGTCAGATCCACACTGCGCACCTTGAGTTAAAGAAACTCCATTTATTCCTTGAAGAACACCCAAAAGACGCTGAGCTCAATGCGCACATCGGCAGCTGGCAACAACAAGGCCATTTTATATTCGAATTAGCTGACAAACTGGCGAGTTTGCATAAAAAACAACAAAGTACCTCAAATGAAGTTGCACAGTTACAGCGGCAACAGCAGCAAAAAGCGGAAACTTTAACCCAAAAACGTCTCGAGTTAGAACACAGCACTGTCACATTCAAAAAACTAGAAGAAAGCTACAAACAAAGCCAAGAAAAACATGACATTAACGCCATCAATCAACACATTGAACAGCTACAAGCACGCTTACAACATGCTAAATTATTGCCATTAATATTATCTCAATGCCTTAACGCACAAACGCAGAAACAAAAACAGACCCAGAAAAATGTTGAATTAGCACAAGATATCACCACCACGCAAAAAACGTTGGGCATTGCCCTAACGCGCATGAATGAATTGACGCCACTCATCAAACTAACCAATGACAAATTACAATTAGAACAAAAAATTGTTAGCCTAGAGCATGAACGTCAGCAACTCATAGCGGGTAACCCCTGCCCATTATGCGGAGCAACAGAGCACCCTGCCGTTAACGATTATCAATCAATTCACCTCAGTGAAACACAGCAACAACTTATTGAGCTTACAAATAAACTCGACCAATTAAAGCAACAACAAACTCAGTTAGAATCACAACTTCACACACAAAAACAACGCAAAAACGAAAATTTACAGCAACAGCAGCAAATCAATGAACAACTTGATACCTTTAACCAACAGTGGCAAAAAACATGTGAGCAAGCACTCACACCTGAATTAGCCCAAAATGAACCTGCCGTCACACTTTTCGTTAATCAATTAACGGAACAGTTAGCTACACAACAGAAAATAGTTGCTGATATGACAGTGCTAGAGCGCGAATATCAGCAAGCTAAATATCAACTACACGAGCAACAAGCAGGCTTTACCCAGTGGCAATCTGATTTGTCATTAATTGAAGAGCGTTTAAAAAACCAAACACAACAACTTGATGAGCTCCAAAAAGAATATAACCAATTCCAACAGCGTAAACAGATACAGTTAGATAAATGGCAATCCACTCTCACGCCATTTAACTTAAATGTACCAGATAAAGACAAGTTCGATGAATGGATTAGCGAGCTCACCCAACGCAGTGAGCACTTCAACAACCAAAAAGTGATGGCGCAGACACTTAGCCAACAAATTGAAGTCAATAAAGCCACATTAAAAGCTGAGTCAGAACAACTCAACATTCTCACTCAACAAATTGAGCAAGAAAGAAATCGCCTTAAGCAAATTGAGTTAGATTTAGAGCAAAGAATAGCGCGACGGAAAACACTGGTTTCTGGCTTAACTATCAACCAATTTATTCAGCAATTGAATGACAAACAAGCTATGCTTTTCCAAGCTCAAGAACAATTAAGCAAACAACTCAATGAGACTGATAAAACCATCGCATCAATGAATGGAAGTTATCAAGCGCTCATTGATGCCAGCGAAAAAACAAAACAGGCACAAACACAAGCGAATACCCTGTTTACTCAAGCGCTTACCGATAGCCCATTTCGTGACCAGCACGCTTTCCTTGAGGCATTGATAAACCATGAAGAAAAACAACAATTAGAAGCACTAAAGCAACGTATTAACCAAGCACGCATACAGTGTGAAACGCGTTATAAAGAGGGGGTACAGGCCATTGAAGTACTGAATCAACAACGTAATACTGATTTTGCGACACTGACTGAAGCGCAATTACAAACAATTGTTGCCCAACTCGATGAAGAAATTAAGCAAATAAATCAGAAACAAGGCCAGATAATTAACCAGCTCAATACAGATAAGCAACTTCGTCACCAGCAGCAGGGTTTACTGCAAGAAATAGAGAAAAGTCAGTTAAGTTACGATGATTGGAGCTATCTCAGCTTACTTATCGGTTCCGCTGAAGGAGATAAATTCCGCCGCTATGCACAAGGCTTAACTTTAGATTGCTTAGTTTCTCTAGCTAATCAACAACTTGAAAAACTTCATGGCCGATATTTATTGCAGCGTAACCACCAAGCAAACCTTGAATTACAAGTTATTGATGGCTGGCAGGCAGATAGTATTCGAGATATTAAAACGCTTTCAGGCGGGGAAAGCTTTTTAGTTAGTTTAGCGTTAGCCTTAGCCTTATCCGATATGGTAAGTCACCGTACACAATTGGAGTCACTCTTTTTAGATGAAGGGTTTGGTACTTTAGATGCAGAGACATTAGATATTGCCCTTGATGCATTAGAAAGTTTAAATGCTTCTGGCAAAACTATAGGTGTCATTAGCCATGTGGAAGCAATGAAAGAACGTATTCCTGTACAAATTGCTGTGAAAAAAGGCAATGGGCTTGGCTTTAGCGAACTTCCCGCACAATTTCGTATTATTTAACCCAATTTTGTGACTGTTCGGGGGGGAATGGTTCTCCCCCTATACTAACCACCAATTTAAAAGTCGCTAAGTTGTTTAGAAAACGAAATGCATCTGCTTCATTATTTCCTACATAGGTAGAGAATACTGAGCCCGTTCCAGCACACTCTTTTTGATAAAATTGATACGCTACCTAGGTGCTTTCATTCCCCTCTATTTTATCCTCAATTATTTTCTATACATATTATTATTTTGTGCTTATCAATGCCGTTTCCTGCCATAATTTCCTGCCTAAGATTAACTTAATATATTGTTTTAAAACAAATAAAACCAACCTGCCAACTTAGAGCAAAAATTTGAACCTTATCGTTAAATTTTTTTTCTATGATTTTTTATTCCCCACGTTATAGTAATAACCATTGAAACACACTACGGCTTCTAAGGTTTATTCAATAACATGCCGTGCGCTAATGAAAAGCTAGGAGACTAAAATGTCTAACGCATTTATCGAAATGATTAAAAATCGTCGTACTATCTATAACCTCGGCGATGCTTTGCCTGTATCAGAAGAACACGTCACGAAATTAATTAAAGAAGCAGTTAAACATTCACCATCATCATTTAACTCACAAACATCTCGTGTAGTGATTTTATTTGGTGCTGAACACCAAAAATTATGGAATATAACCAAAGAAGCACTGCGTAAAATCGTTCCTGAGCAAGCCTTCGCTTCAACAGAACAAAAAATTGATAGTTTTGCTGCTGGAGCCGGTTCTATTCTGTTTTTTGAAGACCAAGACATTGTTAAAGGTTTGCAAGAGCAATTCCCTTTATATGCAGATAATTTCCCAATTTGGTCTGAACAAGCCAGTGGTATTGCACAATTCGCAGTCTGGACTGCATTATCACAAGAAAATATCGGTGCATCCTTACAACACTACAATCCACTGATTGATAATGATGTACAAACAACATGGAATGTTCCGGCTAACTGGATATTACGCGCGCAAATGGTATTTGGTTCAATTAATGAGCCAGCAGGTGATAAAGACTTTATGGACGATGATGATCGTTTTAAAGTTTTCAAATAAATTGAAATACTAAAAATCCCAATAGTCCTTCCGTAATATATTACGGGAGGACTTTATTTATTTAACATTATTAAAAAACAGCTCAAGAACATCGTAGATGATAACCCAAAATGTAAAATAACAACTTATTCTAAATTAATATATATATTCAATGAAACATATTTACTGAAAATACCTTATCTAAACAAAAGAAACATTTACAATTCTTCTATTATTATTACATTCCTATTACCACCTGACCATTAATTGATCAGATAAAACCCAGTAAAAACATAAGTTGATATTTATCAATACATTAACCAACCACCCAACTAAACTCTAAGTATATTTTCATTTTTAGTTTTGCATTATAGATATTTGAACTACACTAAAAGTGAGAGCACAAAAATACGCTTCATCGTGTGAAGTGTTATTAAGGGGGTGGACTATGAAAGGTTTATCTTTACTAACATCCGTTGTTGCTATAATCATTTCAAGCGGTTCTTTCACCTATGCAAGTAATAACTCATCAGGAGGTACAATTTCATTTTCAGGCTATATCTATGAACCACAATGTTCTATCGAAGTTGAACATAAAGATCGGGTTAATATTACGTGTTACCGAAAAGGTAAAGATATTTCAACAACAGGTTCTTTAAAAAATGGTCAAAAGGTAGAATCTGAGTATGTAAAAGTTGAATATGATAAATATACGAAGTTACCTATGTTAAATGTCTTTTATGAGTAGATCCATAATGTTTACCTTAATCATAACTGCTCGGAATATTTAATGTAAAAATTGTCTTAATATTCCGAGCACTATTTCCCCCTCTAAAAAGTACCTATTAAACACATTATTTAGCCACTAAAAAGCCCACCCGTAGGTAGGCTTGAATGATATCAATATGTTTAGATTACTTCTCGGTTAAATCTATTTGATAAATAGCGAAACCAATTTCATCGGTACCGACTTGTTTCATCGGGTACTGTGCATTCTCTTTGATGAATTTTGCTGCTTTTTCACTTGGTGCAGTTTCAAAGCGAACATCTAGTTTTTTGTCTGTTTTAATTGGAGTGAATGACCAATTATTAGCTGCCTTGGTCGCAATTTGTCCTTTCTCTTTAGACTCTTTAGCAATGTAAGCCGCTAAAATAGAACGGTTTTCATCTGGAGATGCAAATGCGACATTATTATCACCTGTCCCAGCAAATTTACCGCCGTAGCCACGGTAGTTATTCGTTGCCACTAAGAAGGTTGCTTTTGGATCAATCGGCTTACCTTGGTAGGTTACGTTTTTGATTCGGTTAGCATCTTTGTTGATTGTTTGGCAATCAACATCGTATTTCGCAGGTTGAGTCAGGTCGATTTGGTAATTTACACCACTAATTGTATCGAAGTTATAAGTTCTGAAACCATTCCAATTCAATAAGCTTTGTGGTGCTGTTGATTGTGGATTGATTTGATTAAACATACCTGCTGAACATTCTAACCACTCAACAACATCGGCCCCTGTCGCTTTCACTACAACTAACGTATTTGGATATAAATATAAGTCAGCAGCATTACGGAAAGTTAAATCCCCTTTTTCAACTTCAATAAATTCAGTTGGTGAGTTTTTACGTCCGCCAGCTTTAAATGGTGCAGCGGCTGCAAGAACAGGTAAATCTGCCAGATCTGGGTCACCTTGAATGAAGTTTTTGGTGTAGTCGATTTGAGCATCATTCACGATCTGTACAGTTGGGTCACTTTGAACCAATGCTAAGAAGCTGTACATGTTTTCGGACGCTTTACCGATATGTTTTCCAACAAATTTGCGGGTATCTTGGTGTTCTTGTTCAATGATTTTCGCCAGTTCACCATCACGCTCAACCAAGGCTTTCTTATTTGGCTTATCGTAGACAGGGCGTGCGTGAGCGGTTGCATCAACCACTTTCCATGCACCATCATCATTATTGACGACTAAATCTACAACACCTAAATGGTCACCCCACTGGCCAGGCATGACAGCTGGAACACCATTAACGGTCCCTTTTGCAACATCAACGCCTTTGATATCGCTGAAATCTTTACTAGGGAACACACCGTGTGAGTGACCAAACATGATAGCGTCTATACCAGGGACTTCACTGAGGTAATAAACTGAGTTTTCAGCCATTGCTTTATATGGCTCTTGGGAAAAACCAGAGTGAGGGATCGCAACAACTAAATCCGCACCTTCTTTTTTCATTTGCGGTACAAATTTTTTCGCGGTTTCCGTAATATCGTTAACTAAGACTTTGCCTTCTAGATTTGGTTTATCCCAAATTAAGATTTGTGGTGGGACAAAACCGATGTAGCCAATTTTGATGGTATGTGTTTTGCCATCTCTATCTTTAACTGGTGTATCGACAATAATATATGGGTTAAAGTAGTTTTTACCTGTTTTCGCATCGATAATATTGGCATTAATATATGGGAATTTTGCGCCATCAATAGCTTTATGTAAGAATTCTAATCCAAAGTTAAACTCATGGTTACCGAAGTTACCTACGGTGTAACCCATAGTATTTAAAAGTTTATGTGCCGGGTGAGATTCACCGTCTTTTAAACCTTCACCGACTATGTAGTCTGCTAATGGGCTACCTTGGATTAAATCTCCGTTGTCCACTAATACTGAGTTTGTTGCTTCTTGTTTAGCGGCTTTAATTAATGTTGCAGTACGTACGTAACCAAATTGTTCTGTCGGCTTATCTCTATAATAGTCAAAGTCAACGAGGTTGCTGTGAACATCTGATGTTTCCATTACGCGTAAATCAACCGTTGCTGCGTTCGCATTAAATGCGACTAACATAGCAAGTGTTGAAAGTTTTAATACTTTATTCATGTAATCCCCTTAGTTGCCATTATTGAGAGAAAATAGCCCTCTCAAATTCGAGTGTCTACCCTGTAAAATTGAACAAATAAACAACAAAAATAGCATTAAAATTTTACACTATGTGCATGACGTCAATTTTTAATGATAATACACTGCAAACAGTAACCATTTTTTGTGACTAAATCACGGTTTTCATCTTTTTATTGGGCTTGATTTTTATATAGCTCACAAAAATGAATTAATGATGACAAATTCACCTTAATTAACTCAACTTATTCCATTGAGGAGTTGTGAATATTTTTCGTAGGAAAAAAAGAACTGTGATTTATATCACTGAGTATTAAAGAAACTTATTTAACTTAAATAAATGTGCTTTATTTAGCCAAGAAAGCACATTTATTTTTATTTATCCTTTTTATTCTATAAATCTATCCATCAAATTATTTTCAATTAATCTAAATTTAATTTAAGAAATAAAAGATGATTATTTAATCATTAGTTTTCTAAAGATTTTTCATTTGATTAGAAACCAAGTATTTTTTCTAAATAATTCGAGTTGTGGCAAGGCGGCAAAAGAGGGTATCTCGCGGAGCATACATAAATATGTGACCCGAGTAACCGAATGAAGCCAACACCGCTACCATCCCATTGGCTCTATTTTCTAACTAATTTACGCTGTCGCTAGGCGGCAAAAGAGGGTATCTCGGGGAGCATACACAAGTATGTGACCCGAGTAACCGAATGAAGCCAACACCGCGACAGCGTAAATTAGGACGAAAACAACCAAGCCGCACCGCGAACTCCACTCGAATCACCATGCACCGCTTTACGAATTGGTGTATCACACTCTCCACCAAATACCCATTGGCGGATCCTTTCAGGCAACGCCTCATATAAATAATCAACGTTACTCATTCCGCCCCCTAACACGATGACATCTGGATCTAGCATATTAATGGCTTGTCCGAGAGCTTTTGCGAGGCGATTAAGGTAATTTTCGAGTGCGATGGCAGCATGTTGATCCCCTCTTTGCGCCAATTCAACGATTTCCATTCCCGTTTTTTGACGTCCTGCCAGTTTCGCGTAATCCGCCATAAAACCTGTGCCTGAGACAAATAATTCAGTACACCCCGTCAGCCCGCAATAACAACTTTCTGCTGCTAGAAATTGTCTATCTTGCTCATCTTGCCATGGTAAAGGGTTATGTCCCCATTCCCCTGCAACACCATTTCCCCCCGAATGCACTTGCCCATTTATCGCAATCCCTGCACCACATCCAGTTCCAATAATCACGGCAAAAACGACTTTCTCTCCCGCTCCCGCACCATCAACCGCTTCAGAGACTGCGAGACAGTTCGCGTCATTCGCCATTTTTATTTTACGGTTTAATAAATGACTTAAATCGACATCGAACGGTTTACCATTAAGCCATGTGGAATTGGCGTTTTTAACTTTTCCTGTCACTGGAGACAAAGTTCCAGGGATCCCAACACCAACGCTACCTGATAATCCAGTCGCCGTTTCTGCATCTGCCACTAAACTTGCTATCGCGTTAAGTGTCGCATCATAATCACCACGAGGAGTTGGAATACGCTTACGAAACAAGACATTACCATTGTCATCCAATGCAATAACTTCAATTTTGGTTCCACCAAGGTCAATACCTATTCTCATTATGATGCTCTCTACTATTTAAAGTTTTTATGTCAGGGCTTCTATTACTATCATGGCTTGCTTTGAGGGACATTATCAATAGTTAACTAATGAAATGATAGCAGCCTTCAACTAGTGCGCATTTTTTTTCGCTTAATAACAGACAATTCGCTATCATAGCCCCCTGCTCTAACTGGCTATTTATCAACAAAGGTAGGTTTTTCATGTGGTTCAAGAATATATTGGTCTATCGCCTAAATCGGGATTTGGCACTCTCCGCAGATGATTTAGAGAAACAGCTTGCCGCCCTCGCCTATCACCCTTGTGGTAGCCAAGATATGATGCAAACTGGCTGGGTTTCTCCCATGAATGGTGGTGATGCATTGACGCATGCAGCGGGTAATCAAATCCTTATTTGTGCTAAAAAAGAAGAAAAAATGCTGCCATCTCCTGTAATTAAGCAAGAATTGCAGGATAAAATCGAAAAGTTGGAAGCTGACCAAGGCCGTAAGCTGAAGAAAACGGAAAAAGATTCACTAAAAGATGAAGTCGTTCACTCACTCCTTCCTCGTGCATTCAGTAAATTCAGTAAAACCTACATTTGGATTGATACAGTAAATCAATTAATTATTGTTGATGCCGCAAGTGCAAAACGCGCTGAAGATAATTTAGCCTTACTCCGCAAAAGCTTAGGTTCCCTACCTGTTGTCCCTCTAACGTTTAAAGATCCTATAGAGTTAACACTTACTGAATGGATCCGTTCAGGCTCATTACCACAAGGTTTTGCCGTCATGGATGAAGCGGAGCTAAAAGCTATCTTAGAAGAAGGTGGTATTATCCGCTGTAAGAAACAAGACCTCATTTCTGATGAAATAGCCACCCATATTGAAGCAGGTAAACTCGTTACCAAATTGGCCTTAGATTGGGAAGAACGAATCCAGTTCATGTTATCTGATGATGGTTCCCTGAAGCGCCTCAAATTTAGCGATACATTAAAAGATCAAAATGACGACATCGCTAAAGAAGACTACGCTCAAAAATTTGATGCTGATTACGTCTTAATGACAGGTGAGCTCAGTGCATTAATCGCTCGCTTGATTGATGTATTAGGTGGCGAAGCCGAACACTAAATTTCTTTTCATATTCTCTATAATTCTCACAATGGCAACTGACACTTAAGTAAGTTGCCATCACTTTTTAGACCCCGCTTACATAGCCACAATTAAGTCGTTGACTGGTCGTGAAATCTCTGGTTGATTTATATCCATATCGTAAATTTCTAATATTTAATGATGTTCAACAACAATAATAAAAATAGCCCATCACTGATGGTTATGGTCAATATTCTGTCGAAGGAAATGTTATGAAAGAGCTCATCGAACCTGAATTGGATGAAAATTCACAAGTTACCTTGCAAAAAATCACTGCCGATAATTTTTCTGAGATTTGCCTATTAAGCCATACACTGAGTGAAGCGCAACGTAATATGGTAGCTGATAACGCCTATTCCATGGTAGAGGCCCAATTTTCGGATTGCGCATGGTATCGAGGCATTTACGCGGATGATGTTCCTGTTGGTTTCATCATGCTGCATTCAGGGCTAGATGATGACGAATTAGAATATGATGGCATTATGCTTTGGCGTTTTATGATTGCTGAACCCTACCAAAAATTGGGGTTTGGCCGAGAAGCATTGGTCCAAGTCATTCAGTATTTAAAAAGAAAAGGTTATCCACGCCTTTATAACAGCTGTGGTGAAGGGGAAGAAAGTCCATTTGAGTTTTACAAAAAGCTGGGGTTTGTCCCAACAGGCGCTTATATGGATGATGAATGCGAACTGGTTCTAGATATTACTCATTGGCAAGAACAAGAAGAGTAAGCACACTATTGCCTCTACTCTCCGCATTCCGTTCCCTAACTTATAGGTCGCTTTAATATATGTAGGGTATCACCAAGATACCCTACATAATTTGGGTTGCAGCTAGGCGATAAGCGAACTCAGCCCTAACGGCATACAGTGTGACTAGGAGCCGTGAGTGCAGTCAACAACGCTGCAATATCAACTCATCTCGCCAATCAATGAGCCATAATATGGATTATTGTATCACCAAGATACCCTAAATAATTTGGGTTGCAGCTAGGCGACAAGCGAACCGAGCCCTAACGGCATACAGTGTGACTAGGAGCCGTGAGTGCAGTCAACAACGCTGCAATATCAACTCATCTCGCCAATCAATGAGCCATAATATGGATTATTGTATCACCAAGATACCCTAAATAATTTGGGTTGCAGCTAGGCGACAAGCGAACCGAGCCCTAGGAGCATACAAGAGTATGTGACTAGGGGCGGTGAGTGCAGTCAACAACGCTGCGGCGCAAAGTATAACGGGTATCTCGCGTATCCGTTATTTTTGGATAAGATAGCGAATAGTCGGCCCATCTTGCTGAATATCCAATACCGTATAACCATAATTTTTCGCATCTAGAGGAATGTTATTAATTGATTGCGGGCAATCGCTGACTACCTCTAAAATTTCGCCTTTTTTCAACGATGGCATCGCTTCGAGTGTCGCGACTGCGGGATATGGGCACGGCTCTCCAACCATATCTAAACGATAATCAGGGATAATGTCTTTCTTACTCATGCTACCTCCACGGATACATTAGATGTTTTTTGAGTACGTTTACGGAAGAAATGTTTTTCCCAAACCAACATCAACACGAATGCCACCGCTAATAATCCATAAGTGACCAGTAATCCACCCTCTGGCCCAAAGGTTTCAAGTAGATTAACTTTGTCGAAATCAGTCGCTAGCCAAGGGCCTAAATCATCCCAGTAATAAGCTAGCACCGTAGCGCCAATAATATTACCAAAACCGACCCACCAATAATGGACTTGGCCCTCTACCGCACGGTACATCCAGCCTGTTTCACAACCGCCCGCGAGCACAATACCGAAGCCAAACAGTAACCCACCAATGACCGCATTCGGCCCAGCCCATAAAATTTTTGGTATTGCACCTAGCTGGACATAACTGAAAATACCAATCGCACTGACTGCCATACCAGTAATAATCGCTTTCGCCATATGTGTGCGTCCGGTGATCCACAAGTCACGAAATGCAGAGGTAAAACAAATTTGTGCTCTTTCAATTAATAGCCCGAAGCCGATACCACATAAAATGGCGAAGCCCATCACAGGGGAATCTAATAAAGTATAAAAGCCCCAAGCCAGCGCTAATGTGAAAATCACCATTCCCAGTTTAAAGCGCCTTTTTGCCGCATCATGATTTTGGGTTAATGGTGATGCAGTGCTAACTTTTTTCAATTTTACGGGGATGCGAAACATTGGCATTAGTGTGAATTTCGCACCAAAATATGACCCTGCCGCAGTAGCAACAGCAAAATACCACGCGTGTAATGAGAATTGAGGGATCCCAGTAAAGAATGCGGCTAAATTACACCCCATTGCTAAACGAGCACCAAATCCAGCGATAATACCGCCCAAAATAGCTTGAAAAATTCTGATCCTATGCTGAGGCATTCGTAATTTAATATTATTGGCCCATAATGCCGCGGCAAAACAACCGGCAAACATGCCAATAATCATCACACCATCAATACGATCCAGTGGTGTACCTTCGAAACCAATAACTTTAAAATAGCCCCATGTCTCTGGTTCAGCGCCAAATAATTGCATGATGTGCCCGCCCCAACGCGTAAACTCACCCGTAACTGCCCAAAACGTGCCAGTCAAGCCAAAGTAATAGGTTGATAAGATACCTGCGGCAATAACTGCAGGTAATGGTTTCCAAAAACCGATGAGATAGCGAGATTTAAAATCAGACCAAGTCATTGTTACTTCCAATTCATTCACGCCAGACCTTGGCAGAGAAACTCGCCGTTGTATAATTATCGTTATAAGTATTTATATCGATCCCCACAGCGAAGTGGCAACATCATACTCCGATAATTTTTTTCGTGAAGTTATTTCATCATAAAACAAGAGGCAGATTGATCTTGAACACAACCAGATTTAAAGAGATAGATAGCAATAAAAAAAAGCGCTATCTCAATGATAGCGCTGGAAGTGTAGTCTTATTTTATCTATAGAAGAGTATAATATGAAATTGCCGTATTACGGCGACGCTTGCTATGCGTAGTCTGTAGTCAGCCCATTTGACTCCAGTAATAACACTTATCTCACAGTATAAATACGTTCACTAAGTTACCTGTTAAGTAATTATATCTATTTTTAATGTAAAGACCTAAATATCCGCTAACTTTGTATTATTCCCAAATTAGCATTGGCCTTATTGATTCCCTAGCTAAGTAAATTATAAAAATAGATAACTCAGTATAATAAAGTATTTAAAAGTGTTTCTAAATGTTATTGATTGCATTATAGCGCAACACTTTTGTTGCGCAAGTGTTTTTTTATTTTCGTATCCCGATACAGAAAAAACAATAAAAACCACTAAAATCAATTGGATAATGAAAAGCCTTGGAAAAGATAGCAAAATATTTAACCTATTATTAAGATATTACAAACTATTCACACTCTTTCTACAAAGTAATTTATTTCAATTTTTGAAAATAAATTTAACATTAATTAAATATACTAAGTAATTCCTAAAATATATTTCCTGAAATAATAAAAATATTGAGCATTAATAAAACTTACATATTATTTAATTATAATCATTAATAGTATTTACGTAGTCATGTTTTATTCATCTATAAACCCTACGTAAAAAAATCCAGATATATGATAAATAATCACTTTTTGACTAATGTTCCCATATAAAATAACCACTAAATTAATAAGGTATTATACCAAATAGATTAAAAATGATGTTTTACATAAGTCCTTATTATAAACATGGTTTATTTTTCATTAAGTATCCCATCGCATTACATCGTAATTGATAAAATCATTAGAATTTATATGCTATTTAACTCGTATTTTAGAACAAAAAAACCAATGTGATGAATTAATATAACTAATATATAGATAAATAAAAAGGTCATGTTACATAGAAGCAACTACGATAAAAAATGAAAAACATAGAATTATTGATTATAAAAATTAATATAATTCATCATTATTTAGAAGAAATACAAATAAAAATATCCGAAATAGTGTGAAAAAATGAATACAATAGCCAATTCGCACTATCAAACTACAAATAAAAAGCGTCAAATAAGAATAAAATTCTTTAAATGAAATTTAATTAGTTAAATAAACCCGATAAGCTATCTAAAAATAATGTCGAAGAGAGTGTAAAAAGCGACGAACTTAACTTGAAGGACTGTTAGATAATAAAAAACGCGTTTTACCCTTAATGATAAAACGCGTTTATAGAACTTAATCAGCTTATTTTGAGGATGTTGCTTCCATTCCCACTAAACCAATCTTCAAGTACCCTGATTGACGCAATGCATTCATTACATCCATCATCGTTTCATAGTCAACACTCTTATCCGCTTGGAAAAAGATTGTCGTTTCCTTATTAGAACTTGTTGCTTGGTCAAGAGTGGAAGCAAGCTGTTCTTTTGTCACAGCTTGGTCACCGATAAAAAGCTGGCTGTCCGATTTTACCGTTAAAAACACAGGTTTTTCTGGACGTGGCTGCGGCTTCGCTGTCGAGGCGGGTAAGTCGACTTTAATATCAACTGTTGCCAATGGTGCTGCAACCATAAAGATAATCAATAAAACCAACATAACATCAATAAAAGGTGTTACGTTAATTTCATGCATTTCACCGCTATCGTCTTGTTCGTCACCTAAACGCATTGCCATAATAATTACCTTGCTTTGCTATTTGCCAGATCAAGATCACGCCCCAGCAACAACGCAGACTGAGCAGCGACATCCCCTACTTGACCACGATAGTTGTTGATCATGCGAGCAAAAATATTATAAATCACAACCGCAGGGATAGCGGCAATAAGACCGATTGCTGTCGCTAATAACGCTTCTGCAATACCCGGCGCAACAACCGCAAGGTTAGTCGTTTGCGAGTGAGCAATCCCGATAAAGCTGTTCATGATCCCCCAGACCGTTCCAAATAAACCGACGAATGGAGAAATTGCACCAATAGTCGCCAAATAGCCATTACCACGGCCCATATAACGACTAATCGCAGCGACTGCCCTTTCTAGGCGGAATGATGTGCGCTCTTTTGTGCCTGATAAATCAGCGCTATTTGCTGATAACGCTCGCTCAGTAACGGCTTCGTTTAATAACATACGCGTAATGCTATTTGTTTTGAAACCTTCTGCGATACTGACGGCTTCATCAAGTGACTTCGCCTCAGAAATCGCTTTCGCTTCTACTTTTAAGCGACGGCGAGCAACTAAAATTTCCAAACCTTTTGAGAAAAATATTGCCCAAGTAATAACAGAAGCAATAACAAGCCCTATCATGACTGTTTTAACAATATTATCTGCACCTTGGTACATTCCCCAAACAGATAAATCTTGGTCAAAACCGCCCGTTGGTGCTTCTGTTGCAATTTCAATGTTTTCATTAACAACTGTTGTGTTCACGGCTTCGCCTTGTACAGGTTCCGCGGGTACTGATGAAACTTCAGCACTTGGTGTCGTAGTTGTTGGTGCAGCTGAATTTACTGCCGGTTGTGTTGATGGTGTATCTTGAGACGCAGCTGGTGTTGTTGCAGGTGTGGTTTCAGCGACTGCCGTACCCATTAAGCCGAACGCCAATAGAATAGAAGCTGTTAGTTTACGCATCAGTTGGCCTTTACTCTCTTTTTAGTGTTGTATAAAAAAATTCATATCGATGATTGTGCCATTCATCGACTAACCTTTAAAAGCGAAATTTGACTCGCGCTGTCCGTCTCTTTTCAAAAAGACGGTGCTGATGATATCAAACACAGCGCGAATTGATAGTAATTATCATTAGTATTCGCGATTTTTTTATGTTTTTTTGCGTTTAGACAAACATGACCTTCTCTACTATGCGGTTATTTTCCTTAATAATTCACGGTTCAATTAAATATTCATTCCCAATATTACAAATAAAATTTACCTACAGTTTGAAAGTTGAAGAATACTCAAGTTACATTTCTATCAGGATCATTTAACGTCTTAGTATAAATTACCTCTAAGTTTAACCAGTTCATATTCTGTGTAGGGAAAAATCATGGCAGACATAAAACCTGAAACACAATTAGTCCATATTGGGCGGAACCCCAAATACACACAAAAAGGGGTAAACCCTGTTATTCAGCGAGCCTCTTCTATTATTTTTGATACCCTTGAAGAAAAACGTCATGCAACTCGCCATCGTGCAAATAACGTACTATTTTATGGGCGTCGCGGTACACAAACACATTTCGCTTTTCAAGAAGCGATGACAGAATTAGAAGCAGGTGCTGGATGCGTCCTTTACCCATCAGGTGCTGCCGCAATTACCAATACCATTTTGTCGTTTATTTCTGCTGGCGAACATATCCTGGTGACTGGATCAGCTTATGATCCAACGCAAAATTTTTGCGACAACATCCTTACTAAGCTAAATGTCAAAACCACGTATTTTGATCCACTCATCGGAACGGATATTGCTGATTTAATTCAGCCCAATACGCGGATTGTATTTTTAGAGTCCCCCGGCTCTATCACCATGGAAGTTCATGATTTACCAGCAATAGTGAAAGCTATACGCGTCAAATCCCCTGAAATTGTGATTATGATTGATAACACTTGGGCAGCTGGCGTCTTACTTAAACCATTATTATTTGATGTGGATGTGTCGATCCAATCAGCAACTAAATATATCAATGGCCACTCCGACGGTATGCTTGGCCTTGCGGTGGCAAACCAACGCTGTATTGAAACATTACGTGAAAATTCATACCTCCTAGGCCAAACCGCGGATCCAGATACCGTTTATATGGCTAATCGAGGGCTCCACACATTAGCAACTCGACTAAAACAACATCAAATTAATAGTTTACAAGTTGCTAATTGGCTGCAACAACGCCCTGAAGTTGAACAAGTATTTCACCCTGCACTTGAGAATTCTCCAGGTCATGAATTCTTTATCCGTGATTTTACAGGTTCTAATGGGCTGTTCTCTTTCCAACTAAAATCACGCTTAACCACTGAGCAATTTACCGCTTTTCTTGATAATTTTAATCACTTTAAAATGGGTTATTCATGGGGTGGTTTTGAGTCGCTGATTTTGGGATACCAAAAAGAAGATTTACTCAATATGCGGCAGTATGATTTTTCACCAAAAGAAGGAACCTTCTTCCGCGTGCATATTGGTTTAGAGCACACTGATGATTTAATCCATGACTTACAATTAGCTTTCGAGCGAATTTAAATTAAAAATCAGTCTATTAATTGCAGGAGCAATGTTAAATGCTTCCTGCAATTACCCTACTAAATGATTAATTCTTCAAACAAATCAAACTTGGGCTCTTTTTTTCCTGTAATATAGGCAATAAGAAATTCGCTTTTACGCAAATACAGGAATAATTATGGAAGTCCTACGCGAAATCGTACTTGCACTTTGGAACCACGATTTCCTTAAACTCTCCAACCCTGAAGTGCTTTGGGTTATTTATACCGTACTTTTTGTTGTCATTGTCTTAGAAAATGGCGTTTTACCCGCTGCTTTCCTACCTGGTGATACCTTGCTGATCCTTTCAGGTGCATTGATTGCTAAAGGGGTCTTACACTTTATTCCGACTATATTGTTACTCACAGTCGCTGCAAGCTTAGGGTGTTGGATAGGTTTTCTACAAGGCCGATGGTTAAGTGAAACTCAGGTTGTGAAGCGCTGGTTAGCGCAAATCCCTGAGGAATATCACACCAAAGCAAACAATATGTTTAATAAGCAAGGTTTATACGCGCTACTTATAGGGCGCTTTCTTGCATTTGTCAGAACAATATTACCTTTGCTTGCTGGGTTATCTGAATTAAGTCACCGCCGTTTCCAGTTTTTTAACTGGTTAAGTGGTTTGTTATGGGTTGGTTTGATCGTCACCTTAGGGTATGCCCTAAACCAAATTCCTTTTGTGAAAGAACACGAGCAAATTGTGATTAGTGCGCTGATGATTATTCCAGTTATCTTACTGGTTAGTGGCCTAATCGGCTCAATTGTAATGTACTGGAAACACCGCAAAGCACTCTCGAGTAGCAAAGAAAAATCATAATATAACCGAGTAATGGCCGCGAGTTAGCGGCCATTTGGTTTATTCCGTCATCAAACTGCTAATAGCAGAAAATAAGTACTGACCAATTTCTGCAGTCATCCATGTCCCTTGAGAAATATTGGGATCTTCACGATAAATAGCCCGAATTCTCTCTTGTAGCTCAGGATCTCCCCCAGTAAACTGGTTGAACATCGTTAACCATGTTTGTGCTAATTGTTGCACTTCAGGTGAATCTGGGGATTTTTGGGCTTTTAATGCATTATATAAACCCGCAATTAACTCAGGCCACACCTGTCCTGATGCAAAATAATGTTGCTGAACAAAAGCAAATTGTTCCGCGGTTAAATGGGGTTTAAATAGTGATAATTGGTATTCACTAAAACCCTCTGCAACAAATTGGATCATTGCGACAGAAATGCCTGATGAATATGCTAACGTGTTATCCGATAAATGAATTTGATTCAAGCGCGCAAAGAAATCAGGGTTTCCTCCAGTATCTCTTTCTAACGCTGTCATCCATTCATGTGCAATTTGTTGCACCTCTGTAGATTGAGGTGTTGCACCTTGTTCCATCAGCTTACTTACCGTTGCTACGCGCTGTTGCCACTCTTGGTTTTTCAGCGTATGCGCCGTATATAATGGCAATTGTTCCAATTCTTGAGGGGTAAAATATTTATCAAACATCGACATCATCTCCAATACAGAAAACCAATCAGCCTGAGTTAAAGTATTCCCCGTTTGCATTTGCCTGTGTAATTGCTCTAATCGATTACGTAATGTCGCCATTTGCTCCATTTGTTCCGTTAATAATGCAATTCGCTCTTGCAGCAAACTCGTCATATTTCCACTCCGACCATCCAGTAATTCACCGATGTTTTTCAGTTTGACTCCAACTTGCCGTAACAATTGAATTTGCGTTAAACGCTCTATGCATTGCATGTTGTAAAGCCGATAACCTGCATCGGTTCTTGCAGTTGGTACCAATAAGCCAATTTCTTCATAATGATGAAGTGTACGGATGGTTAATCCTGTTTTTTCCGCGATCTCACCAACTTGAAATAGCATATGTTCCTCCTGTAATTGCGACTAAGGTTAGTGCCTCACGTTACGTGAGAGTCAATCACCACTTTGCACTTTTTATTAAAATTCCATCTTATCCATTATATCAGCAGACAATTTCCCTCTCTTCAGGAGATGGCTTTATAGAATAGCAATAAAAAAGCCCCAGTAGATTGAATACTGAGGCTTATATAGCTACTTATTAAATAATTATTTAATCAATGCATGCATTTCTTGTACAGAGATTACCGTATCGGTTGGGTCTGCACTAAGCGACATCGTAGTGGCAAACCCACCATTCAACGTCGTGTCATAGTGGACTTTATAACGCAATGCACTGCGACGAATTAATTTTGAGTCCTCAATGGCTTGGCGCCCTGCTGTAGTATTCACGATATAATCGTATTCGCCATTCTTAATTCTATCTTGAATATGTGGACGACCTTCATGAACCTTATTGACTAGGCGCGGATTAATACCAGCCTCTCCTAGAACAATCGCAGTGCCGTGAGTGGCATCTAGCTCAAAGCCATGTTTTAACAGCTTAGCGGCTAAATCGACAACTTTTGTTTTATCACCTTCACGAACAGACAACAGCGCGCGACCAGACTTTTTCATGGTCGAGCTGCTACCTAACATCGCTTTAGCGAATGCTTCTGCAAATGTCCGGCCGACACCCATGACTTCGCCTGTTGAACGCATTTCAGGCCCAAGAATTGGGTCAACGCCAGGGAATTTATTGAATGGCAATACCACCTCTTTCACCGAGTAGTATGGTGGAATAACTTCTTCCGTCACCCCTTGCTGTGTCAAGGTTTGCCCTACCATCACACGCGCTGCAACTTTCGCTAATGGCACACCGGTTGCTTTAGACACGAAAGGCACTGTCCTTGCGGCACGTGGATTGACTTCAATTAAATAAACTTCATTATTTTTAACGGCAAACTGCACGTTCATTAAACCACGTACACGTAACTCGAAGGCAAGGTTACGAACTTGTTCACGCATTACATCTTGAATTTCTTGGCTAAGTGTATAAGCAGGGAGTGAACATGCGGAGTCACCAGAGTGTACGCCAGCTTGCTCAATGTGCTCCATGATACCACCAATCAGCACCATCTCACCGTCACAAATCGCATCCACGTCAACTTCAATGGCATCGTCTAAAAAGCGGTCAAGGAGCACTGGCGCATCGTTAGAGACACTTACCGCAGTTTGGAAATAGCGACGTAAATCGATTTCGTCATATACAATTTCCATTGCTCGGCCACCTAGTACATAAGATGGGCGAACCACCAGTGGATAGCCAATAATAGCTGCTTTTTCAATGGCTTGCTCAATCGCTGTGACAGTTGCGTTCTGTGGTTGTTTCAAGTTCAAACGGTTGACGGCTTGCTGGAAACGTTCACGATCTTCTGCACGGTCGATGGCATCTGGGCTCGTTCCAATGATTGGAACCCCTGCGGCTTCCAATGCTCTCGCTAATTTTAATGGTGTTTGGCCACCATATTGCACAATCACACCTTTTGGCTGCTCGATACGCACAATTTCTAACACATCTTCAAGGGTGACAGGTTCGAAATAGAGGCGGTCTGAAGTATCGTAGTCCGTTGAAACCGTTTCTGGATTACAGTTCACCATAATGGTTTCATAGCCATCTTCACGTAACGCTAAAGATGCGTGCACGCAGCAATAGTCGAATTCAATCCCTTGCCCGATTCGGTTTGGCCCACCACCTAACACCATCACTTTTGGTTTGGCATTATTTGGGTTTGATTCACACTCTTCTTCATATGTGGAATACATATAAGCGGTGTCAGTAGCGAACTCGGCCGCGCAGGTATCAACACGTTTATAGACTGGGTGCAGACCATAACCTTGGCGTAGTTTACGTAACTCAGCGTCAGAAACACCGACTAAAGTCGCTAAACGCGCGTCGGCAAAACCTTTACGTTTTAAAGTACGTAGGAAATCTTTTGTCAGCCCATTAATACCGAGCTCAGCCACTTTTTCTTCTAAGCGGACTAGCTCCTCAATCTGCACTAAGAACCAGCGGTCAATATTGGTTAGATTGAAAACACCATCGACAGATAAGCCTGCACGGAAAGCATCTGCAATAAACCAAATTCGCTCTGCGCCTGCATCTTTTAATTCACGACGAATACGAGTCAGTGCCTCAGGATCCTCTTGAGCCACTTTCGGGTCGAACCCTGTCGCGCCAACTTCTAAACCGCGTAATGCTTTTTGCATCGATTCTTGAAATGTGCGGCCAATCGCCATCACTTCGCCAACCGATTTCATTTGCGTTGTGAGTCGGTCATTCGTGCCCGCAAATTTTTCAAAGTTAAAGCGCGGAATTTTTGTCACAACGTAGTCAATGGAAGGTTCGAATGAGGCAGGGGTACGGCCACCAGTGATGTCATTCATCAGCTCATCAAGGGTATAACCGACAGCCAGTTTCGCTGCAATTTTAGCAATTGGGAAACCCGTGGCTTTCGATGCTAATGCCGATGAACGTGAAACTCGCGGGTTCATTTCAATAACAATTAAGCGCCCATCTTTAGGGTTTACCGCGAATTGAACGTTAGAGCCACCTGTTTCAACGCCGATTTCACGTAATACGGCCATCGATGCATCACGCATGATTTGGTATTCTTTATCGGTCAATGTTTGAGCTGGCGCGACGGTGATAGAGTCACCCGTATGGATCCCCATGGCATCGAAGTTTTCAATGGAACAAACGATAATACAGTTGTCTTTTTTATCGCGGACAACTTCCATTTCGTATTCTTTCCAACCAATCAGCGACTCATCAATCAATAATTCATTAGTGGGAGATAAATCTAAACCGCGAGTACAGATTTCTTCAAACTCTTCACGGTTATAGGCAATACCGCCACCCGTACCTCCCATCGTAAATGATGGGCGAATAATACAGGGAAAACCTACCGCATCGGCAACAGCAAATGCTTCTTCCATATTATGTGCGATACCTGAGCGTGCAGTGCCCAAGCCGATTTTTTTCATTGCTTTATCAAAACGTTGGCGATCTTCTGCTTTATCGATTGCATCAGCAGTCGCCCCAATCATGGTCACGCCAAACTCAGCTAAAACACCTTTACGTTCTAATTCAAGCGCACAGTTTAATGCTGTTTGGCCACCCATGGTCGGTAGCACTGCATCTGGGCGCTCTTTTTCAATAATTTTACGCACAACTTCCCAGTGAATCGGCTCGATGTAAGTTGCATCCGCCATTTCTGGGTCAGTCATAATGGTCGCGGGGTTCGAGTTAACTAAGATTACGCGGTAACCTTCTTCACGCAGTGCTTTACACGCTTGAGCACCTGAGTAGTCAAATTCACATGCTTGACCAATCACAATCGGGCCGGCACCTAAAATCAGAATGCTTTTTATATCAGTACGTTTTGCCATTTTTCTTGCTCCCGATTATTGTGCGTTTTGACGAGGGGTGTTTTGACGGTATTCATTAATTAATTCAATGAAATGGTCGAATAAATTTGCCGCATCATGTGGCCCTGAGCTTGCTTCTGGGTGGCCTTGAAAACTAAATGCGGGTTTATCCGTACGGTGAATACCTTGCAATGTTCCATCAAAGAGTGACTTATGCGTCACGCGCAGGGTGTCGGGAAGTGTCGATTCATCAACCGCAAAACCATGGTTTTGCGCCGTGATCATCACCACATCTTTGTCTAAATCTTTAACTGGATGGTTAGCACCATGATGGCCAAACTTCATTTTCATGGTATTGGCACCGCTAGCCAGAGCAAGTAATTGGTGGCCTAAACAAATCCCGAATACTGGGATTTCTGTGGTTAAGAATGTTTCAATTGCCTTGATTGCATAATCACAAGGCGCTGGGTCACCAGGGCCATTCGATAAGAAAATACCATCGGGGTTCATCGCCAATACGGTTTCTGCTGAGGTAGTTGCTGGCACCACCGTTAAACGGCAACCGCGGTCAACTAACATACGTAAGATATTACGCTTCGCACCGAAGTCATAAGCAACAACATGTAAAGGGAGTTCTTCGGCAGTTTTCGCGCCCTGCTGGCCATTTTCCAGCGTCCATGAACCTTGGGACCAATTATAAATCTCTTTAGTGCAGACTTCTTTTGCCAAGTCCAACCCATTCAAACCTGAAAAACTACGCGCTTTTTCCAATGCGAGTGCAGCATCAGGGTTATCACCCGCAATGATACAACCGTTTTGAGCGCCTTTTTCTCTCAGTAAACGTGTTAATTTACGTGTATCGATATCCGCAATCGCCACGACGTTATGGCGTTTTAGATATTCGGATAATCCTTCTTGCCCGCGGAAGTTACTGTAAATCAATGGTAAGTCACGAATGATTAGGCCTTGTGCATGAACATTTGGGGATTCTTCGTCATCAGCATTAGTGCCGACATTACCAATATGGGGATAAGTGAGAGTAACAATTTGGCGGGAATAGGAAGGGTCTGTAATTATTTCTTGATATCCGGTCATCGACGTGTTGAAAACGACTTCTCCAACTGCAGCGCCTTCTGCACCGATAGCACGCCCGTGGAATTGGGTTCCGTCTTCCAGAACCAATATAGCTGACTTAATCAAAACATCCTCCGGAGAATAATAAATCACGTTTTTTGCATATTAATTCAGATTTCACGATCTAAATCAATGCCAAAATGAGTTTTTAAGCAAATTTTTGGCAAATTGCGCGCATTCTAATGATGAGATGGAGTCTTGTCTAGAAAAAAATGCATTTTTTTCACTTTTATCTTACTTTTTTACTTAACTACCTCGCTTTTAACTGGGTGAGCAGTATAAACCATAGTAAAAACGAATAAGTAAACGGTTGCAAAGCAAGATAACTAGTTTATTGATAATAACCTAGCTAAAAGAAGGAGGAAAGGATAATTAACGAGCAAAACTGAAGATAAAAACCATTAAAACATGAATTAATATCGATTTGAATGAAAATAATTCAAATCGATATCATAACAATAAATATAAACTACAACCAAATGATTTAAAATACAAAATAAAAAACAAAAAACTACAAATCATCCAACCCAAGCACATCTTTCATATCATATAACCCACTATTTCTAGCGCAAACCCAACCAGATGCCTTTATGGCGCCATTTGCAAAGGTCATACGGCTAGAGGCTTTATGGGTGATTTCTACTCGCTCTCCAATATCTGCAAACATTGCGGTATGTTCACCGACAATATCCCCAGCACGAATAGTTGCAAAACCAATGGTTCCAGGTTCTCTCTCCCCGGTGTAACCTTCACGGGTATATACCGCACACTCTTTTAAATCTTTCCCCAGAGCGCTAGCAATAGACTCCCCCATAGCTAGGGCCGTACCTGATGGTGCGTCCACTTTATGGCGGTGATGAGCCTCAACAATTTCAATATCAGTGTAATTCCCCATCACTTTTGCTGCTTTTTCCAGTAATTTCAGCACCACATTGACACCAACACTGAAATTTGCCGCAAAGACAATAGGAATAGATTTTGCCGCTTCGGCAATAGCTTGCTTACCTTGCTCATCAAACCCTGTCGTTCCAATTACCATCGCTTTTTGGTTTGCTTTACAAAATGCAAGGTAGCGTAAAGTCCCTTCAGGGCGAGTGAAATCAATGACAACATCAAAATCATTAACAACCTGATTTAGCGAATCAACAATGGAAATACCTAACTTACCGATACCAGCGAGTTCACCTGCATCTGTCCCGATAAGCGATGAGCCTTCACGCTCAATCGCAGCACCTAATTGAATTCCATCCTGTTGTTGCGCGGCTTGAATTAGCTGGCGTCCCATACGTCCACCTGCGCCAACGATTGCAACACGTACCACTGAATTTGCCATGGTTTACCCTTTTTTAATTAATACAAATAGATAAATTTGAACTGTTAGTTTAGATAAAAAGGCTATTTTTACCCACAGTTTAGAAGTCATTGTGGTACAGATTAACTATCCTGATCGTATTGCGCTAGCAAAAATGTATCGTTATTAACAAAAGCGTAGAGAGGAAAGGGATTATCAGTAAAAGTTTTAATCAAGAAATATGAACCAAGAAATATGGATATAGCAATGAAGTTATTTTTAACGATAAAATAGAATTGATATTGATGAAAAGGTTAAGCGGTCGTATATAAAATTACCCAAGAAAGTATTGCAAATCGATATAAATAATACTTTCTTGGTAATTTAAATGGCATTGTTAGTCATAAACAAATGAAACACCAACGACTGACTGTACAGGCCCTGCTGTGACTTGTCCTGTTGTTCTTTCATACTTTGCTTGTAAATTAAGAGAAACAGGTGATGGTCCAACTTGCCCCATTCGAACTCGCTGATTTGCCGAAAGTGCCGTTCCATAACGGGTAATCTGAACACCTAATCCCCTCGCAGCATTTGAACCTGAATAGGTATTAGCAAATATTGAACTACTTGACGTAGTCGAACCTGAGAGATAGAAAGAAACATTTTGATTTTTACCACAATAAACCGATAACGGTATATTTGATGAACCTGGGTAATCTGGCAAATAGACATTAAGATTACGCGAAGATACATCACATCCACCGACAGGAACAACCACGGTGTTATTCGCATAAAGTTTCCATATAAATGTCGCAGTTTGTATATTCCCCCCACCAGAAATATCAGACCCAACTTGGTACATAACTAAAGTCGCAAAATGCGTGCCTTGACTAAGAACGATACCTTCGGCTGAATTTAATGGTGATAAATAGAGCTTAGCATTCCAAACTGCTGGTTGCCTGAATGCAACAGAATGCGTCGCTGAATTTAATGGAAATGGATAGGATAGACCATAGTAATTCAAAGTCCCCCTAAAATTAGCGAGAACATTCCCGTATGCTGAACCTTGCATTACGCTCACCATGTCACGCCTATAGTTTGGGTTATCGTTCCAACACGTAATCGATTGAGAAAGGTCAACAACTAAGTTTTGACCCGCTTCGAGTCTAGGTTGCAGATCAACATACACATTCGCTGTGGCAGGTGAATTTTTATAACTTAAAACATTACGTTTATCCATGCATGTAAATGAATATGCTGTTGTAATACCTAAAAAATAGATAACAGTATTAAAAAAAAATAATTTTAAAATTTTATTTATATTCATAATATAGCTCACTGGTATGTATAAGTAACATCAATAGCTGCTTGTATACTTCCCTGTGTCGTTCCTCCGTTAACCGATATCGCTCTAACTTTCAGAGGAAAATTTGCTGAAGCAGTACTGCTATTAATTTGCATGACAGCTTGGGTACCATTATTGAGGTCTCTGCCTGAATCATCCTGCAGTTGCAACTGGATGTTTTGTGCTGTTCCTTGGTTTCTATAGTATCCCGTAATATCGGATACCCCTGTAAATCTAGCTGTTACGTTAGAAGAACCTGTAGGACAATTAATCAACTCTAACTCAATAGGGTGCCATTTAGATGTTGATCCCGCGTTAATGAAGTCAAAAGTGCTGAGATCATTTAAATCCACATTCTTATTCGCAGTTACGACAGTACAAGGCACTGTTTTTACCTGACCGTAAATATTGATTGTTACGTCCGCTGCATAACTCAATGTCGTTGATAAACATAACCCCGCAACGGTTAATGCGGTAGCTACTATCCTTTTATTTATTACCATAACATTCTCATCCTATTGATATTCAAGAGTAAATGTTGACGTTGCGCGAATTTTACCTGCATTTACAGGAAGTTCAGTTACCATTAATCGAGCATAAAAGTTCAATGTATTACGAGAGCCAGCCGTTAATGATGTCCAAGGTATATTTTGATTATCATCATTGAGTGATAGCGGGTTTCTCGCTTTATCTAATATTTGTATGCCAACTCCAGATGCAGCACCTCCAATATTTTCTAATGCTAATAAAGAGGTATTACTCGAATCAGCAATTCCGGTAAATCCAACTTTTACACCTGTTACTGCTGTACCACATGGAAAAAGCTCAATATAAAAAGGGATCGCCAGAGATGTTTTATTAACCGCATTCAAAGACTTAATGCTTTCATTTAAAAAATCAACAATTTGGCCATCTGAGCTAGGTGAAACCGCGCATGTATTATCTGCAACGCTCCCCGTTATATTAATTGAACTATCTGCAGCGAAACTTTTCGAAGCAAAAAAAATGAATATCAATATCATGAGGTAACAACGATATATTATATTTTTCATCATTAATCAGCTCCTTTAAAGACAAACGGTTTGATATGAATTAAGTAGCTCTGACTGACTGTTTTCAGGTAAGGCGTAATTAACCTCACACTGCGAGTCAGCGCCATTTCCCCATCGAACTGTCAACTGACCTGATAGTGGTAATCCAGTCAAATAAACTTGTCCTTCATCTGCAACGATACTACTGCTATTGTTATCTTTTAATGAAACAATCGCGCCAAAAGGAACAGCTTTTCCCTTATGCATCAATGTCATAATTACTTTCACACCAACTTTTGGATTAAAACTGGCACGTACAATTGCACCTTTAGTAGGAATAACACTCACTACCGGTTCATCAAGATCCACGTTATTTGCTAGTGTGTTAGTATCTAAAGCAATACGATTTTCACGGTATTCCGTTGCATAAGGTAAGACGGCATAACCACGCCAGTCAGTTTTAACGCCCGTTTGATTTTCAATTCTTACGTTGTCCGCTCCCGGAGCTTTAATCAATACAACAGTGTCATTCATCGGCTGGCTAAGAGTAATACCATTCTCATGGGCTAAAATACCGCCACTTACCCCATAGTAAAATTGCCGCGAATTTTTATTATAACTGTAACCAACATTACTATTTCCGTAAGTTCCACGGTAGTTTAACGAGGTAGACCCTGTCCCAGAAGACTGCTGTTGACCGCCGCCTTTATAGCCAGCTTGGACGCTATAACTTAAATTGTTGTCTTCTAATAGCGTTCCATATAAACCTGCCGTATTAGAAGCCTCTCCTTTGAAGTCGTGTGAAGCGTTATAACTAACCGTTGAATTCTTCCATATAGAATCACTGTCCGTGCGCATCCATTGGTTCAATGGTATATTCGCATTCAAAGCAATTACCTGATCATTACCGTCTTGCCATGAGTTTTTTGACAAGCTGTAGTTAATTCCCCAAGTGATCCCTTTGAAAAGCGTATTCAAACCTACCTGTAACTGCTTATCAGCGCGACTTGTGTTCCAATACTTTTCATGGGTGCCCGTTATGTACAGAGTTGTGACATCACCTAGCTGCTGGCTCATACTTAATTGCAGCTTTTCACGTTTGTTATAAGCAAGATTAAAGTAATCGGTATAAGTCGGAGTGACTTCAACCGTACCATCCTGTGTTTCTATAGAGTAACCTTGCATTCTTTTGTACGTGGTATCTGCAAATGTATAGAAACCTTTCGTCGAATAACGGTACCCAGCAAGTTGGAAAGTCGTTCCTGTTGAGTTCATGGACTTACTATATAGAAAGCGCACTGATTGTCCCTGATGGTTACTATCGTCAGGTAACTTAGCGTTAGCTTGTGTAATATCGAGTGACAATGCACCTAATACACCAATATTCTTCCCCAAACCTAGATTGACTGAACGATAACGATCAGCTAATTGTCCACCACCATACATAGTCCAACCGTATGACAATCCACGCATTAATGTACCTTGGAAGAAATTTTGTTTCTTTTGAAAACTACTTCCTGAGCGATATTCACCAGCCGTTATACTGTATTCAGAATGTCCTTCACGCTGTAATAAAGGGACTGTTGAGAATGGTACAACAAAGCTTTGTGTACTACCGTCAGCTTCTGTAATAGTGACGTGTAAGTCACCACTATTCCCGTTTGCGTAGAGGTCATCTATGATAAAAGGACCTGGTGGGAATGTATTACGGTAAACTTCATACCCATTTTGCTTGATAGTCACGTCTGCAGTTCCCCGAGCCGTCCCACGAATGACAGGCGCAAATCCTCTTTGACTATCAGGTAACATATTACTATCAGAGGAAAGTTGGATCCCCCTGAAGTTAAAGCTGTCGAATATCGAACCTTCTGTATAGCTATCACCAATGACTAAACGCGAGCGTATTTGGTTAATACCTCTTTCTAAAAAAGTATTGATATGCTCCCATTTGGTTTCATTTCTATTAGAGCCTGTTGTGTGAGTCCACGTGGAGTTATCACGTAAGCGCCAAGCCCCTAAGTTAATTCCACTTTGTAAGTTAAGATAGGTATAGCTCCGGTTTTCACCAGATTGCATGCGTGACTGATTTCCAGTCAAACTGTAATTAATAATGCCCGCGGGAATACCTTGATCCCATAGGTCAGGTGAAATATAACCTCGAGCAGTATCTGCTAAATATATTTGTGGAATAGTCAGGCTAAGACGCTGTAAACCAACATCAAATGTTGATGTTGAATCAGTAATTATCTCTGAAAGTAATTTACAGCTATCCAGAGACCCTTCCTCTCCTTCTTTTGTTTTTTCTTTCCCTACCTCTTGGCCGGGTAATGATATGACATTTACCCCCATTCTAGTTAAGTCGCTTTTTGTGAAACAAGGGGTTAATTTAGACTGCTTTTCATCTAGCTTAAAGTTGATATCTTTAATAAATAAATAGCCGTCATTCAAATATACATCAACACGATATGAACCTTCAGGAACTTCTTGACCACTTTCGAATACAGATAAATCAGCAATATTTTCAACATCATCAGATAAAAAGCGAGGATTAAAATATACTTCTGATTTTGCTAACGATGGATATAACAACATCCCCACAAAAAAAGAGATCGGAAGTACTCGAAAAAATTTATCAGAATGATACTTGTATCCGAAAGTTTTTTTTCCTTTATAATTCATTTGTTTATTTTCAGATACTTGGTATGGCATGTTCCCTCCAGTCTAATCGCCATTTAAATCTATTACACTTAACTGAATTGCATTACATCCATTTATTTAGCAATACCAGATGCGACAGGTGTTAATGCGCCATAATCATTTATTGTTCTAAAGGTAATATTACCTTTTGCATTAGAAGGCATATTTGTGACTATTTCACCTAAAGGAGGAACTAAAACATTCTCCAGTTTTGTAGCACCAACAGTGATGTCAGTAACTGTTGCAAAATATGGAGTTGGGTTAATAATAGTTAATTTATTACCCGTAATTTTAAAACGTAATTCATCTGGAACTTTAGAAGGATCAAGATCCAAATTACTTGGGCGATAATAAAGTTTTATTCTGCTAATGATGGCTAATTGTAAAGTATTTTCATTTGCTTTACTTTTATCCATCGCAGGAATAGCCTTAACGTTCAACCAAAAAAGACTTTCTCTATCTTTAGGAAGTTGGTTATTTGTTGCATCAATTATGCGCAGTGTATTTTCTTTTTTTCCATTCATTGTAAATAATGGTGGAGTTATTACAAATTGCTTATCTTTCTGTCCATTTGTATTTTCAACCCATGACTGTATAAGAAAAACACCTTTCTCATCATTATTTGTAACAGACAATTGTACTTGTTTTTGGCCTTCATCATAAATAACTCGAGTTGCTCCTAAAGCTACCGCAGCATTCGCTTGGTTGAAGAACACTGAACTTAAAAGCACCAATATTGACGTTAACAACTTATATTTTTTTATTGATTTCATTTTGAATCAATCCTTATACATTTAAAAATATTATTTGTGTACTGAAACTAACCCTAAATTTATTTTATTCATAAGTTAAAGAGAACAGTGCTTGGGCATTTGCAGTACCACCCGTAATATTATTGCTGGTAGCCCGATATTTGGCAGTAAAGTGTAAAACCACATCTTTAGATTCTATTTTTGCTATTTTTTTTGGTGCATCATTGATAGGTATTAATTCATTTCCAGCATCAAATATAGCAATTCCAACTCCATTTGCAGCATTAACTCCATTGCTTACAGAATAAATATGGGGATTATTTTTGTCAGCAATCCCTGAAAAATTTATATACACATGTTCACTAACATTTTTACTACAATCACGAAGATAAATATTAAAGCTTGTTGGCTCTGAATCATCACCAGCTTCTTTAAACATATTCGTTCGTACTTGTCCCATATTAACTGTTAAAAATCGCTCAGATGTTTCAACGCTACACGCTTCTGCGATCAACTCGCCTTGAAATCTCATCCCTCCACCAGGTAACTGAACTTTCCACTGATTACCTGCTAAAGCAAAGGAAGAAAACAGAGTTAATAAACTAATCGTTAGTTTTTTCATTGCACTTTGCCTTTCCCTTTCTATTCTTGAAAACCATCCATGGTTTTAATGATTAATCCCTAATCATAGTTTACAAATTACTCGTACTGTACAGAGAAAGTAGCATCTGCATTTGCTGAACCAGCAGTGGTTGCGCCAGTTGCAAAGTAACGAGCCTGGAATGGCAGAACGTTAGAACCATCTTTCAGAGTAATCGGGCTGCTGAAAGTGCTACCATCTAAGCCTAGAGCAGTTCCTTTAGAATCTAAAATTTGGATACCAACATTTGTAGCTGAACCTGCAACACCTGAAGTGATAGCTAAAACAGTTGGGTTAGCAGCATCAGTAGCAGCTCCGATAAATGCAACTTTAGCTGTTTTAGAAACTTGAGTATCACAGTCATTTAAATTAATGTTGAAACCAACAGATCCGCTAGTATCACCTGCTTGAGCTAATCTAGCTGTGCGTACTTGCCCTAAAGTAACGGTTTGGTCAGATGAACCACCGTCTACTGCACAAGCTGCGTTAACAAGCTCACCTTTAAAATGAACAGTACCGCCATTAACTGTTGTTGCAGCAACTGCAGCTACAGAACTCAGAGATAAAGCTGAAATAACAACTAATGCTAACGATTTAACTTTCATGACTATTCCTTGATATTATTAATTAGAAAAATTAAACTAGACCCTATTGAAAATTAAAAAATTCATCGAATAGGTTAAATAAAAAAAGTATCAACCACATGGCAATACCAGGTATATTTTCAGATAAAAATAACCACTATTTTTCGTTGATCACATATCAACAGTTAAATAAAACTCACATGGAGAATAAAAATGAATCCATCTGCAGTCTCAGAAACTATTAGAATACCGAGCCATCCATATATCAGTGAATCAGAACAATGGTATAGATAAGATCTAATTTTTATTTCCCGTTACATCTTTCGATATCATCATTCTGTATTGAGTTTTACATTTCTGCACCTAGGAGATTTAACACCAAAAGTTATTGGTATTTTTATTGTTAAATACTTAACGAATAAAAATAGTAACTTTTATTGATAATGTTTTTAGAATACCTAATCAACCGCAATAAAGATACTCGACACATGCGTACAACTCAAACTTGCTTTTACCACTAAATAAACAGTCATACGATAGATGAAACCTATCAAATAAAGCAAAATATTTTCTTCACATTTAAATTAAAATTAAAACCCAATTAAATCAATCAATTAAAAAAACAAAAAAAACACATTCTTTAATTAGAATTACTTGACATCGTTTTTATATTATCATTTATATATGTATTATTTTCACATTGTTACAATTAAGTGATATATGTAATATCCAAAAAACAAAAACAAATGTAACAATTAATTATTAACCGTGTGTTTTCGTGTTGAAATTATAACTCATGTATTTTAAGTTAGTATAAAAGTAATTTAATTTCATTACATCACTGAATTAATTTTGTTCTTTTGATTAATAAAATTAAATTTACTGCATTAGTATTTTAATTAGTAAATAGAAAAAAATATGAATTTGCCAAAAACAAGTGTCAATACTCCTAATTTTTAGAAATCAAAGAAAAAACTTACCGATACGTGATAGATTCTAATTCACTCTTCTATCATCTCTATCAAGGCTTTAAGTGAGCGGATTTTAGCTCTATCGAAGCTCTTAGTAAGTAATTAGAGGGGGAAGCATTATCAATACTCATAGCACTGATGAAGTTCAATATTACGTAGACTAGAAATGCACATTAAACTCAGTATTAATTAAATGATGATAAGCTTGTATGAATGGCAGTATTTGGGGAGATTAAAGGCATTATAAACGTAAATGATTACGCCCAATACATAAAGAAGAGATACTTTTCACAAGTAGTAAAATGAAAAACAGCCTTGAAATAAAGCTAACAAGGCTGCTTCCATAATTAAAATCAAATGATCAATTAATCTCTTTGACTTCAACCCTTAATTCTTTAGGAACTTCGAAGACGATATTTTCTTCACGGCCTTGCAATTCAACAACAGAATCAGCCCCCAATTCTTTAAGTCTATCAATAACTTGTCGAACTAAAATGTCTGGCGCAGATGCCCCTGCTGTCAAGCCGATAATATTTTTATCTGCTAACCATTCCGTTTTAATATCTTCCGCACCATCAATTAAATAGGCAGGTTTTTGCATACGCGAAGCTAACTCCGCAAGACGGTTTGAGTTCGATGAGTTTTTAGAACCGACGACTAAAACAATGTCAGCACGTTCTGCAAGCTCTCTCGCCGCTTCTTGGCGGTTAGTCGTTGCATAACAAATATCGTCTTTACGAGGCCCAACGATACTTGGAAAGCGAGATGTCAGCGCATCAATAACATCGGAAGTATCATCTACAGAAAGTGTTGTTTGCGTCATGAAAGAGAGATTATTTTCATCTTTCACTTGTAGCTTCCAAACATCTTCTGGGCTTTCAACAAGATACATCCCCCCCTCAGGGTTGCTATATTGCCCCATCGTACCTTCGACTTCTGGGTGCCCAGCGTGGCCAATTAAAATGGCTTCTTTGCCTTTGCGGCTCGCTCGTGCAACTTCCATATGAACTTTCGTCACTAAAGGACAAGTCGCATCAAATAACATTGTTAGATCGCGAGAGCGCGCTTCTTGACGAATAGCTTGGGAAACACCGTGTGCAGAAAAAATCAAGATTGACCCATCAGGGACTTCGGAGATTTCCTCAATAAAGATAGCACCGCGTTGACGTAAATCATCAACAACATAACGGTTATGAACCACTTCGTGACGAACGTAAATTGGAGCGCCATAGATTTCTAATGCCCTTTCTACGATGCTAATTGCGCGGTCTACGCCTGCACAAAACCCACGAGGGTTAGCCATTAATATTTGCATTGTGATTCTCCAATTGCGGATCTACTTCAAGCACTTCGATATCAAAACTAATTTGCTGCTCAGCGAGCGGGTGATTAAAATCAATCGTAATCGACTCGCCTTCAATTGATTTTACTACACCTGGCATTTCACTGCCATTCATCGCTGTGAATAGCATTATCGTACCAATTTCAGGGATGCCCGTTTCTATAAAATCACGTAATGAAAAATATTGAACTAAGTCAGGGTTATGTTTCCCAAAAACAGTATCTCCGGGCAGTGAAAAACTTTTCTTTTCACCTTCATTAAGGCCAATCAATTGGGCTTCAAGTTCTGGCGATAAGGAGTCATTCCCTAAAACAAATAACGCAGGCTTCCCTTGTGCATGCGAGGAGTCAGCCGTAGAGCCATCTTCCAATTTCAATGTGAAATGCAGTAAAACAGAGCTCTGCGCCTGTATTTGAGTAGACATAAACCAAACCTATTTATCATAAAATTCAGCCCAGAAAATCTGGGCTGTGAGTTATTACATTCTAACCTAGTACACTGCCATCTTAATTGGCTTTTTCTTGCTTTGATTTATCGGGTAAGAAACCTTCAAAAATGACAAGTGCCGCACCAATACATATCGCCATATCCGCTAGGTTAAATGTCGGCCAATGCCAATTACCAACGTAAAAATCAAGGTAATCAATAACAAAGCCATGAACTAAACGATCGCTTAAATTACCGATAGCACCACCAATAATCAACGCATAAGCAATGTTTGAGAGGCGCTTTTGTGCACTTTGGCGATACATCATGACCATTAAGATAATGGATATCCCAATTGCAATACCTGCAAAGAACCAACGTTGCCAGCCACCTTCATCAGCCAAGAAACTAAATGCCGCTCCAAAATTTTGTGCGTACATTATGTTGAAAAATGGCATTATCGGATGTGGCTCGTACAGATTTAGGTCACTAAGCACTAACTGCTTAATGCCTAAATCCGCAACGATGATCACAATGGTCAACCATAACCAACGCAAACCGGTAGAACAAACTGGCGTCTTCATTAAGCAAACTTACGCGTTTCGCCGTTACCGGCTACGTTAGTAACACAGCGACCACAAATTTCTGGTTGCTCGCTCGAAGAGCCAATATCACTTGCGTAGTGCCAGCAGCGAGGGCATTTTTCACCCGCAGCTTTACTGAACGCAATTTTCAGGCCTTTTAATTCGCTTTCTTGCGCATCTGCAGGAGCTGTTGCGATATCAGCGACATGGGCTTGTGATGTCAGTAAAACAAAGCGTAATTCATCACCAAGGCTTTGCAGTTTTTCGGCCAGCGCTTTATCCGCATACAGAGTCACAGCAGCTTCTAATGAGCCCCCGATGAGTTTATCAGTACGCGCTTGTTCTAAGACCTTATTCACTTCACCACGAACAGCCAGTAGCTCAGTCCAGAAACTGTTGTTCATTTCATTTGATTCATCTAAACCAAATAAACCGTTATACCACTCTTCTGTAAGAACGAATTGAGCTCGTTTTCCTGGTAATTCATTCCAAATTTCATCAGAAGTGAATGACAGAACTGGAGCCATCCAACGCACTAACGCTTCAACAATATGGAATAATGCAGTTTGGCAGCTACGACGCGCTAAGCTATCACTTTTCGCGGTATACTGACGGTCTTTGATGATATCCAGATAGAATGAACCCATCTCGATAGAACAAAAATGCATTAAGCGCTGAATAACGGATAGGAAGTCATACTCATCATAGGCTTTAGCAATTTCTTGCTGAGCTTCTAAAGCACGGCTCACCGCCCATCGATCTAAGACCACCATATCTTCTGGCTTCACCATATCAGTTTCTGGATTGAAGCCGTTAAGGTTAGCCAATAAGAAACGCGCTGTATTACGGATACGGCGGTAAGAATCTGCCGCACGTTTTAAAATTTCATCTGAAACCGCAATTTCACCCGTATAATCCGTTGATGCAACCCATAAACGTAAGATATCCGCACCCAGTTTGTTCATCACATCTTGTGGACTCACTGTGTTGCCTAAAGATTTAGACATTTTGCGGCCTTGACCATCAACAGTGAAGCCATGAGTCAATACTTGGCGATAAGGTGCTTTACCTTTCATTGCCGTTGATAACATCAATGATGACATAAACCAGCCGCGGTGTTGATCTGAACCTTCAAGGTACATATCCGCTGAATTGCCATGAAATTCAGGGCGTGCGTCCACTACCGCAAAGTGCGTTGAACCTGAGTCAAACCATACGTCTAAGGTGTCAGGTACTTTACGATATGCTTCGGCTTCATCACCCAACAGCTCAGCAGGGTCAAGATCCCACCATGCTTGAATGCCATCCACTTCAACACGCTTAGCCACTTCTTCCATTAATTCTAATGTACGAGGGTGCAGTTCTTCAGTGTCTTTATGAACAAATAACGACATTGGGGTACCCCAAGTACGTTGACGAGAAATACACCAGTCTGGACGGTTTTCAACCATTGACTCTATACGTGCGCGCCCCCAACCCGGGATCCATTGAACAATATCAATTTCTTTCAGAGATTGTTCACGTAAGCCGTTTTTATCCATACCGATAAACCACTGTGGCGTAGCACGGAAGATAACCGGAGTCTTATGGCGCCAGCAGCAAGGGTAGCTGTGTTGAATCGCTTGTTTGTATAGTAATGCGCCTTTTTCGCTCAATAATTCAACGATAAGGTCATTCGCTTTGAAAATAAATACGCCATCTAATGTTGGGTAAGTATTTGGTAAGAAGCAACCATCTGGCCCCACAGGGTTCGCTGTTTCTAAACCATATTTTTGGCCAACAACATAGTCTTCAGGACCATGGCCCGGTGCAGTATGAACAGCACCAGTACCCGCGTCTAATGTCACGTGGTCACCCAAAATTGCCGGCACATCAAAGCCCATAAATGGATGATTGAAACGTAAAAGTTCAAGTGCAGAACCCTCACACTCCCCTAGAACTACCCACGCCTCAACCCCTATCGTTTTCATGACCTCTTCGACGAGATCGGCAGCTAAAATGACTAATTCACCATTTGCTTCGATTAAATTATATTTAAACTCTGGGTTTAAAGAAATCGCACGGTTAGCGGGTAAAGTCCAAGGCGTTGTTGTCCAGATGACTAACGAAGGTGTTTTTTCGCTAACAATGCCAAATTTTTCGCACACAGCTTTGCCATCTACAGCAGGGAAGCGAACATAGATAGATGGTGAAGTTTTATCATAATATTCAACTTCAGCTTCCGCTAATGAAGAACCGCAGGCTGTACACCAGTGGACAGGTTTTGCCCCTTTCACTAAATGACCGTTTGCAATAGTTTTCGCCAATGCTCGAATAATATGAGCTTCGGTTTTAAAATCCATTGTTAGATAAGGTTTATCCCACTCACCTAATACACCAAGACGCATGAAATCAGCTTTTTGGCCTTCAATTTGCTCTTTAGCGTATTGACGGCATTGTGCACGAAATTCAGCAGCGGAAACTTTTTCACCTGGCTTACCGACGATTTGTTCAACTTTATGTTCAATCGGTAATCCATGGCAGTCCCAACCAGGGATGTATGGGGAATCATAACCCGCCAACCCTTTGGACTTAATAATAATGTCTTTGAGAATTTTGTTAACTGAGTGACCAATATGAATACTGCCGTTAGCATACGGAGGGCCATCGTGCAGAATAAACGTTTTCTTGCCCGATTTTGCTTTACGGATTGCCTGATACAAACCTTCTTTGTACCAGCGCTCTAACATCTGTGGTTCGCGTTTAGCGAGGTCGCCACGCATTGGGAACCCTGTTTCTGGTAGATTCAGGGTATTTTTATAGTCACTCATCGATTCTCAGTTCCAATTTTCCGCTAAATTATCTGATTCCTATTGCAGTAAGATACTCTCTCGCTGCAATTACATCATTAGCAATTTGCTCCTTAAGCGCTTCCAACGAAGCAAACCGCTGCTCATCACGTAATTTCTTACGTAACACTACATCGATATGACGCCCATATAAATCCATATTTGCATCAATCAGATGAACTTCTAACTGTGTTCCTTTTCCAGATACAGTCGGACGTGTGCCAATATTTGCCACACCCGGTAAAGGCTTATCACCTAAACCGTAAACTTCCACAGCATACACACCAGTAACCGGTGTGACTAAACGTTTTAACGGTAGGTTTGCTGTCGGAAAACCTATTGTTCTGCCAAGTTGGTTACCATGAACCACTCGCCCGCTAATACGATAAGAATGCCCTAACAGGCTTTCAGCTAATTCAAGGTTATTTTCTTGAATTGCCTTACGTATCGCTGTACTGCTGATACGTAGCCCTGAATCACAGAAGCTTTCTGTATCTGCAACTTCAAAACCAAATTCATCACCCGCTTGTTGTAAAAAAGCAAAATCCCCCATGCGATTTTTCCCAAAGCGGAAATCATCACCTATAGCGAGATACTTTACACCAAGCTTATTGACGAGTAAGTCAGAAACAAACTCAGCGGGTGTTAATGATGCAAAGTGCTGGTTAAATTCAACACATAAGAGGTAATCGATACCACTATCTGCGAGATATTTAACTTTGTCTCGCAGGCGTGTCAAACGCGCAGGCGCCTTGTCACCAATAAAAAATTCAAGGGGCTGTGGCTCAAATATCATCACAACAGTTGGTAACCCTAACTGCGCTCCCTTAAGTTTCAAATTTTGAAGTAAAACCTGATGCCCACGATGGACACCATCAAAATTACCGATAGTCAGCACGCAACCATGATGGCACGCCCGGATATTCTGTATACCGCGAATTAGCTCCATAACAGGCTCAATACCGAGGAAATTGCAGGATTATACCTTGTACGACGCATAAGGTTAACCTTAGTTCGCAAAAGGTTTCATTAAACCCTATTTTTTTGATCTCTACACGATTTATTCCCCACTATTTTATGCCATTAGTGGGTTATTACGCTCCCCAAACAGAGCTATTGCATTCGAACATCAAAAACTTTGGGGTAACCAATGGATTATCAATACAACAAATTTGTTCCAAGGTCTCTAAAAATATTATATTTTTATGTTTTACACTTCAATGGTTATAACCAAACGATTAAAAAGAACAAAAAACAACCATTTTATGGTCTATTTTCATACTCACCATTGATTGATAGGCCAAAAATTTTTTTTCGTCTTCGCTCTTTTTAAATTTCTGCCATCAATTACGCATTTTTTCACGCGAAGATCTGTATTCTTCTCATATTTGCTGATAGAATCTTGCACCATTCACAGCGCATGGACATCGAAGTACACGATGTTTATTTGCACAAATCCATTGACAAATGAAGGGCGAAAGGGCATATTCCTCGACCTTTGAATTGTCCTCAATAGAATACATTTGGGAGTTGGACCTTGGCTAATATCAAATCAGCTAAGAAACGTGCCGTTCAGTCAGAGAAACGTCGTCAGCATAACGCTAGCCGTCGCTCTATGGTACGTACTTTTATCAAGAAAGTTTACCTTGCTATCGCTGCTGGCGATAAAGAAGCTGCTCAGAAAGCATTCAATGACATGCAACCTATTGTTGATCGCCATGCTACTAAAGGCCTGATCCACAAAAATAAAGCAGCACGTCATAAAGCTAACTTAGTTGCTCAAATCAAAGCGATGTAATCTTGCTTCTTGATTAGCTAAAAAAACCGGCTTATGCCGGTTTTTTTATTTATTATTATTTTTTATCTAGGCTATCAAGCGGAACTGAAAATAAATCTGAGAAATCTTTATTACACACTCGTTGTACTGCTGGGTGCTGGATCATTCTCTCTGCAAAAATAACGTAGTATTCTTCTTTTACACTTTCTAAGCGCCCCAATTCTACAATATCGTCTCCACCTAAAAGGTCAGGTGTATATTGCGACGGAGCAACAAAAATTGCGTTATAATGCATACCGAATGCTTTCATAAGTGCGGCATCATCGAATTCACCTAATACTTCAACCTGCAAATTTTTATTGCGGATCCAAGCGAGTATATGTCTACCTAATAAATATCGCCGCCCAGGGATCAATAACCGACGTTCCTCTAAACATTCAGGAAATGGCTTTTTAGGGATAGGCTGACGGCAAAAGAAACTCATATTACACTCGCCCAATTTCACCGAAAACAAGCCTTCTTGCTGAGATGAGTCAACTGGGCAGTCAGATAAAATCATATCCAATTTATGTTGACTGAGCTGTTCTAATAACAATTCATGGGTTGATTCAAAACAACGTAAATGAATTTGTTCATGCTCAACAACCGTAGTTTCTAATATTTTACTTACTAACTGTTTTGATAGCGTATCCGCAACCCCGACATCAAACAGTAAGTTAGATTCGCGGCTGTAATTGACGATATCGAGCATTTCTTGGCTAAGCATAAACATTTTATCTGCGTAGCGAAAAATTAATTGTCCAAGCTCAGATGGCACTAAACCTCGCCCCTGCCTTTTAAACAACTTGCCACCTAAGCGCTCTTCTAGCGCTTTTATTTGCCCTGTAATTGTCTGAGGTGTCAGGTAAAGCGCTTCTGCTGCTCCGACAACAGAGCCCTCTTTACATACATGCCAGAAATAGTAAAGATGGTTAAAATTAAGATGTGAAACCCGCATATCGATTCCTTTTGTACCGTCGCTAGTTATGGTAACTACTATTGACCATACACATTTACCTGTACCCTATATTTTCAGGGCCTTTAAAATGAATACCGTAGTGTATTAATGAACACACTACGGTATATCATAGATTATTAGTTCGGAAATTCTTACTAATAATTTGCAAAATTACACAATAATCTTGTATTAGATTGATTCTTTTTGTTTCGGTAACACTACTCTTAACATAAAATACCCTAAAAACGCTGCTAACGTCGAACCAATCAAAATTCCTAGTCGTGAATAGGTACTATACACTTCATCAAGCCCATCAAATGCGAGACCAGTGATAAAAATAGACATAGTAAAACCGATCCCACACAGTACAGAAACTGCAAATACTTGTTTTAAGTTAATCGACTCCGGTAATTTTGCAACCCCAAGTTTTACCGAAACCCAACTGAACAGAAAAATCCCAATAGGCTTACCTAAGATCAAACCAGCGGCTACCCCTAAAGGCAATGGGCTCAATAAACCGTCTAAAGTCACACCTTGAAGTTGTACTCCTGAATTAGCAAATGCAAAAACAGGTAGAATTAAGTAAACAACCCATGGATGTAGGACGTGCTCTAATTCTTCTGAAGGTTTAGTCTGGTTAGTACCACGTAAAGGGATCAAGAAGCCGACAATTACCCCAGCTAATGTGGCATGAACACCAGATTTCAAAATACACACCCACAATATTAACCCAATAACTAAGTAAGCGGCTGTATTCTCTACTCTACGCCAATTCATCATACAGAGGATCGCAATACACAATGCTGATAGCCCCAATGCAATCAAGGAAACTGAGCTGGTATAGAAAAATGCAATAATTACGATAACGCCTAAATCATCAATGATAGCCAATGCCAATAAGAACACTTTTAGCTCTGTGGGTACTCGCTTACCTAGTAACGCCATCACACCTAAAGCAAATGCGATATCTGTTGCTGCTGGTATTGCCCATCCTTGTTGGGTAACAGTGTCTGCTCCATTAAATAATAAATAAATTAATGCGGGAGCAATCATTCCACCTAATGCTGCAATTGCTGGAAATATTGCTTTGTCTCGTCCTGCGAGGGATCCTTCTAATAATTCACGTTTTACTTCAAGGCCAACCACCAAAAAGAAAATCGCCATTAGAAAGTCATTGACCCATAATATCAAAGGCTTATCCAAACCAAATTCTGATATTTTAATTGATATAGGAATATCTAAAAATTGCTGATAAGCCCCCTGTAATGGCGAATTTGCCATCACTAAAGCGACTATGGCAGCAATAATCAGAAGTAAGCCCCCTGCTGCTTCTAACCTTAAAAATTTACGAATAATTGCTGTCATATATTTAACCTCAATGTTTTTTTGAATGTTAATACTATGCTAATTATTAATTCGTAAAAAATCGTTTATTTATCGCTTAATGCTCGAAATTACCGATTTGTTTAGGTTAGAGATCACGGCAAATGAGAAAAAAACGTTAATTTTACTATAGACAATTTTTATAAAAACAAATAATAAATTTTGTGATAAACGGACTTTATAAATTTAATTTTTTGGGTATCAAAAATCTGCATTTTTTATGTTCACAAGCAAAAAACCTATATTTATTTCTTCGATACCTTTCGTAAAAATTTTAAATATGGAAGACTATCTACAAGATATCTGCCAAGCGCCTCGCAAAAAAATGTGTTTGGATTGCTAATAAAATACTAATGATTACAATTTAACAATGACAACTTACGTATTACTTTCTGTGCTGTTTGCAGCTTTCTGCCATGCAAGCTGGAACGCCATAGTTAAATTTGGCAATGACCGTTTTTTCGGCCTAGTCATGATTTCTGTTTTTTCTGGCGTCTTATCAATACCCGCAATATTTTGGTTAGGTCTACCATCTCCAGAAGCGATTTACTGGTTAGCCTTATCCGTACTTTTTCATATTGGCTATACCTATTTTTTAAGTCAGGCTTATACACACGGTGACTTAAGCCAGATTTATCCAATATCACGCGGGTCCGCACCATTAATAACGGCACTATTAGGTGCTTTGCTGTTTAATGAGTTAATTCCATTGATGGGCCTTATTGGTGTTTTATTCATTATTAGTGGCGTCGTATTGATTGCGTTTGCAGGAAAAAAATTCACATTAAATATCAAGGGGAAAGCTCTAGTTTTTGCCATATCAACAGCCTTCTTCACCGCCTGTTATACCTTATCTGATGGTTATGGTGCCAGAGCAAGTGAAGATCCCGTGACGTATACTCTCTGGCTATTTTTATTAAATGGCATGGTGTTAGCTGTACCCGGTTTTATCAAATACCGAGGCACCTTACTTGTTGGAATTCAACAATATTGGCGTTCAGGGTTACTGGGGGGGTTAATGCAGCTCATTAGTTATGGCATTGCTATATGGGCGATGAGCCAAGCCCCAATTGTCATGGTCGCAGCGATTAGAGAAACGAGTGTACTCTTCGCCATGTTCCTATCTATTGCTTTTCTCAAAGAAAAATTCAACGTGATGCGAGTCATTGCCTGTGTCGTTATTGTTTTTGGTGTTTTATTAGCAAAATTAAGCCATTAAAAAATTATTATTTTAAATATTCAATCAGTAAGCAATACACTTAGTTTTCTCAAAAATAGTATTAATGTTTTTTCACTCATAATTTTTATATTTTCTCACCAGATATGAGGCCAAAATGTCGTTTTTAAAATCTTTACTGGCTATTTCCATTATTAGTGCTTCTTTTTCTAGCTTTGCAGCTACATCTGCTGACATCATTATTGTAGATGGAACCATCTTAACAATGGATGCCCAGAAACAAGTTATTGACCATGGTACTGTTGTCATCAAAGGCAATAAAATTATTGCTGTTGGTGGCCCTGAGCTGGCTCAAAGTTATCAAGCACCTAGTATCCTGAATGTTGATGGCGACATTGTCATGCCTGGGTTAATTAATACTCATACACATGCATCTATGACCGTTTTTCGTTCTTTAGCCGATGATGTGCCAGACCGTTTACACCGTTATATCTTCCCATTAGAAAACAAAATGGTCTCTCGTGAAATGGTACGTGTTGGCGCAAACCTTGCTAATATTGAAATGATTAAAGGTGGTGTCACAACTTACGTTGATATGTATTATTTTGAAGATGAAGTGGCTAAAACCGTTGATAAAATTGGCTTAAGAGCTGTCCTTGGTGAATCTGTTATTCAATTTCCTGTCGCTGATGCAAAAAATGCAGATGAAGGTATCAATTATGCAGTGAATTTTATCAACCAATACAAAGATCACCCTCGTATCACCCCCGCCTTTGCACCTCATGCACCGTATACCAATACCACAGAGCACTTACAGAAAATCGCAAAATTGTCTCAAGAACTTAATGTGCCAGTGATGATCCACCTTGCTGAAACAGATCGTGAGCAAGAAGAAATCGCCAAACGTACGGGAGGGAAAAGCCCTGTACAATATATGGCTGATATTGGAGCGCTGAATAATAAAGTTATTGCAGCTCACGCAATCATGGTTGATGAAAAAGATATGGATCTCCTCAAGCAGTATGATGTGGGTGTCGCACATAATATCAGTGCAAACACGAAATCTGCTAAGGGAGTAGCGCCGGTCACGACCATGCTTCAAAAAGGTATTCGAGTTGGTTTAGGAACCGATGGTCCGATGTCGAGTAATACGTTAACAACATTAAATGAGCTGAACTTAGTGGGGAAAATTCACAAACTAGCCAATAAAGATAGAGCGGCGATGCCCCCCATTACGGTTGTTGAGATGGCGACCATGGGCTCTGCGCGAGTGTTACATATGGAAGACAAATTAGGCTCTCTCGAAGCGGGGAAATTAGCTGACATCATTGTTATTGATACTAAATCACCAAACATGGTTCCTATGTATAGCCCCTATGCCGCATTAGTCTATGGTGCAAATGGCGCGAATGTTCGCCATACTATTGTTGATGGCAAGGTGTTGATGCAAGACCGCCAGCTGCTGACCGCAGATGAAGGCACCATTATTAAAGAAGCTCAAAACTTTGCTAACAAAGTCCGCGAAACCGTAGTTGCGAGTGGTGAAGTCGTAAAATAAGATAAAAAAATGGCTGACTTGGCAATATGCTCAGTCAGCCATTCTAACATTACCAATTATTAACTAATTATTTATTAGTTAAATCATCAAAGAATTTTTTCACGCCATCTAAAAAGCTTTTAGAGCGCGGGCTATTCTTCTCACCGCTCTTTCCACCTAGTGATTCACCAAATTCTTTGAGTAACTCTTTTTGTTTTTCATTCAGTTTTACAGGTGTTTCAACAACAATATGGCACATTAAATCACCTTGCAAACCACCACGCACCGATTTCACACCTTTTCCTTTCATGCGGAAAATTTTACCGGTCTGAGTTTCTGCTGGAATTTTCAGTTTCACACGGCCATCAAGGGTTGGCACTTCAATTTCACCACCCAATGCTGCATCAGCAAAGTTAATTGGAACCTCGCAGTGCAGGTTATTACCATCACGCTCAAAAATGTTATGAGGTAATACATGAACCTGAACGAATAAATCTCCTGCTGGTGCCCCGTTTTCTCCGGCTTCACCTTCTCCTGACAAACGCACACGGTCCCCCGTATCTACGCCTGCTGGAATTTTAACTGACAGTGTTTTATATCTTTCAACTCGGCCATGACCATGACATTTGTTGCATGGGTCTTTGATTACTTTACCGCGACCGTGACACGTTGGACAAGGCTGTTGTACAGAGAAAAAGCCTTGTCGCATATGGACTTGGCCCATACCGTGACATGTTGAGCACGTATCCGCACTGGTTCCTGGTTTCGCACCATTACCATGACAAACATCACAGGTTTCCAAGGTTGGAATACGGATTTCTTTGGTCACTCCACGGACAGCCTCTTCAAGAGTCAGTTCCATGTTGTACTGTAGGTCAGAACCACGGCTAGGGCGCTGCTGTCTGCGGCCACCTCCAAAAATATCACCGAAGACGTCACCAAAAATATCACTAAAGTCTGCACCACCACCGAAGCCACCGCCTCCGCCCATTCCACCTTGCTCAAACGCAGCATGACCATACTGGTCATAAGCAGCACGTTTTTGCTCGTCAGAAAGAACCTCGTAAGCTTCTTTGATCTCTTTAAATTTATCTTCTGAACCTTTATCACCCTGATTACGGTCAGGGTGATGCTTCATCGCTAAGCGCTTATAAGCACGCTTAATATCTTTATCCGATGCATTTCTTTCGAGGCCTAATACCTCATAAAAATCTCTTTTTGCCATTTAATTTTACCCTTAACATGCGGAACGGGCGTAGAGTTTCCTCGACGCCCGTATCCGGTATCAGTAACCATTAACTGTCATTTGCTATAGCTACTGTGCCCGCTAAGGGCATTATTTTTTGTCTTTGTCATTTACTTCTTCGAATTCAGCATCAACAACATCATCATCTTTTTTCGCTTCTGCACCAGCGCCAGCTGCACCGCCCGTTTGAGCTTCTTGCTGTGCGATTTCCAGAAGTTTCGCAGATGCCGTGACTAAAGCTTGGATTTTCGCTTCAATATCTGCTTTGTCTTCACCTTTTGCTGCTGCTTCTAACTCAGAAGTTGCTTTTTCGATATTCGCTTTATCTTCAGTTGGTAATTTCTCACCGGCTTCTTCGATTTGTTTACGCGTACCGTGAACTAATTGGTCAGCTTGGTTACGAACCTGAACTAATTCTTCAAATTTACGGTCTGCTTCAGCGTTTGCTTCTGCATCACGTACCATTTTTTCGATTTCCTCGTCATTCAGACCTGAAGAAGCTTTAATGGTGATGTTTTGCTCACGTCCGCTATTCTTATCTTTAGCAGAAACATGCAAGATACCATCAGCATCGATATCAAAAGTTACTTCAATTTGTGGCATACCACGTGGTGCAGGTTGAATACCATCTAAGTTAAACTGCCCCAGTGATTTGTTGTCACTTGCGCGTTTACGCTCACCTTGCAGAACATGGATAGTTACCGCTGCTTGGTTATCTTCCGCTGTTGAGAACACTTGGCTATGTTTCGTTGGGATAGTGGTATTCTTCGAGATTAACGAAGTCATCACGCCACCCATGGTTTCGATACCTAAAGACAGAGGAGTTACGTCAAGTAACAGAACGTCTTTAACATCACCGGCTAAAACACCACCTTGAACTGCCGCACCCATTGCAACTGCTTCGTCTGGGTTCACGTCTTTACGTGGCTCTTTACCAAAGAAATCAGCAACAACTTTTTGAACCATTGGCATACGTGTTTGACCACCAACTAAGATAACGTCGTTGATTTCGCTCACGCTTAAGCCTGCGTCTTGCAGAGCAACTTTAACTGGCTCCATAGAACGCTTAACTAAATCTTCTACCAGTGACTCTAATTTCGCACGAGTCACTTTGATATTCATGTGTTTAGGACCTGTTGCATCTGCTGTAATATACGGCAGGTTAACATCTGTTTGTTGTGCAGAAGACAGCTCAATTTTCGCTTTTTCTGCAGCTTCTTTCAGACGTTGCATTGCTAACGGGTCGTTACGCAGGTCAACACCTTGTTCTTTCTTAAATTCTTCAACTAAGTAGTTGATTAAACGTGTATCAAAGTCTTCACCACCTAAGTGAGTGTCACCATTGGTAGCCAGAACTTCATAGGTTTTTTCGCCATCAACTTCATCGATTTCGATGATTGATAAGTCAAAGGTACCACCACCTAAGTCATATACCGCGATAGTACGGTTACCCACTTCTCGGTCCAAACCATATGCTAACGCAGCAGCTGTTGGTTCGTTAATGATACGTTTTACTTCTAGACCAGCGATACGACCAGCATCTTTAGTTGCTTGACGCTGAGCATCGTTAAAGTAAGCAGGAACAGTAATAACCGCTTCTGTTACTGGCTCACCTAAATAGTCTTCTGCTGTTTTCTTCATTTTTTTCAGAACTTCAGCTGAAACTTGTGGTGGCGCCATTTTTTGGCCTTTCACATCTAACCAAGCATCGCCGTTATCAGCCGCAATGATTTTATATGGCATGATAGAAACGTCGCGCTGAACTTCTTCGTCTTGGAAACGACGACCAATTAAACGTTTGATTGCGAATAAAGTATTTTCTGGGTTAGTCACAGCCTGACGTTTCGCTGGCTGACCAACTAAAATTTCACCATCTTGAGTGTACGCAATGATGGAAGGAGTCGTTCTATCACCTTCGCTGTTCTCCAGAACACGAGCTGTAGTACCATCCATAATTGCAACGCATGAGTTAGTTGTACCCAAGTCGATACCAATGATTTTACCCATCTAAAACGCCTCCAAAGGAATTCTTTTCACTATGATTTCGATATCAATCTATATGAGGCTCAATATTTCATTTTCAAGGGAGTTTTCACTCAGAGCCTAAATTATTTTTCAATACGCAATAATTTGGATTGATATCAGTTGATGCTTTTAAGATGGGGTCACAAATTCATTCATCAAGGGGGAGAATCAAAAAAATTTGCATTTATTGCAAAAAAACCTGTTTTGTGATCATTGTTTAAACAATTAAAACTGCGTATGATGCGCCGCCGCTGTCACTTTGGCAAAAAATTTTGTTTTTTATCTATTTGAATTATTTATATTTTACCAGAGGTTATATGCAGTCTAGCTCTCTTGCAAATCCAGGCCCACTTGGTTTATTAGGCTTTGGTATGACAACCATCCTGCTGAATATTCATAACGCAGGTTTTTTCCCTCTTTCATCCGTTATTTTAAGTATGGGCATTTTTTATGGTGGTATTGCTCAATTTATTGCGGGTCTGATCGAATACAAAAAAGGCAATACATTCGGTGCAACTGCATTTACCTCTTACGGTATGTTTTGGATTGCATTAGTGGGGTTATTATTTTTGCCTTCAATGGGATTAGCCGAAGCAACTTCACCTGAGTTTTTAGGTGTTTTCCTCGCTATTTGGGGAATTTTTACCTTTTTCATGTTTTTAGGAACCTTCAAAGCTAATTTTGTTTTGCAATTTGTCTTTGGTAGCTTAACGGTATTATTCGCTTTATTAGCGATTGGTAATATGACGGGAAATGCAGCATTACTAAAATTTGCTGGTTTTGAGGGAATTATCTGTGGTGCTAGCGCATTTTATTTAGCAGTCGCAGAAATATTAAATGAGCAATATGGTAAAACGGTATTACCGATTGGCCAACGTGGTTAAATTTAACTCACGTATGTGATTTTATGCATTAAATATCATTAATCAGGTGAGTTAAGCCTCACCTGATTACATTAAAAGACTACTCAGGGCGAATAGCCGATTTAGGCCTGAACGCTTTCACAATTGTAGGGTCTGTTTCTACATAGGGGCCATCAAGTAATTGAATACAATAAGGAACACTGGCAAAAATACCAGAAACTACCACATTCCCTTCTTTGTCTTTTAAACCTTCCAGAGTTTCCGCAATCGCTTTAGGCTGCCCTGGTAAATTTAAAATCAGAGCTTGATTGCGTATTACCCCCACTTGACGTGACAGTATCGCAGTAGGGACGAATTTTAGACTAATTTGGCGCATTTGCTCACCGAAACCCGGCATCTCACGGTCAGCAATCGCAAGGGTTGCATCAGGCGTGACATCGCGACGAGCGGGCCCTGTCCCACCAGTAGTGAGGACTAAATGGCAAGCAAATTCATCCACCAGCTCACATAATGTTTGCTCTATCATGATTTGCTCATCAGGGATCAGGCGTGTTTCAATACGAAAAGGGGTTGTCAGCGTTTTTGCTAACCACTCTTCTAATGCAGGAATGCCTTTGTCTTCATAAATACCACTCGAAGCACGATCAGAAACAGAAACCAGACCTATGCGCAATTCATTCATACAAACCTCAAAAAATTGATCAATTCAGAAACTGTCTACTAATGGATAAACAGGAGCATTATCATAGCATGATGCGCTTTTGCATACAGTGACCTCAATTTTATATCTTGAAATTGAGAACTAACTCAATGAAAAATAGGTATAAAAAAACCCAACCAACTGGCTGGGTTTTAAGAAAAAACGAAATAAATTACAGTAAATCTGCAATCATTTTTTCCAGTTTTTCTTGGTCTACTGCAAACTTACGGATACCGTCAGACAGTTTATCAACCGCCATTGGATCTTGGTTGTGCTGCCAGTAGAACTCAGCTTCAGTCAACTTAGCGCCTGGCTCTTGAGTTTTACCTGTATCTATCAATTTACGGTCTAATTCGCCTTGTGACTCAGACAGTTCTTTCAGTAAGCCAGGGGAGATAGTTAAGCGGTCACAACCTGCTAACTCAATGATTTCACCCACGTTACGGAAGCTTGCGCCCATAACCACAGTTTTATAACCGTGAGCTTTGTAGTAATTGTAGATTTCGGTAACAGAAATCACACCTGGATCTTCATGTGGCGCGAATTCTTTTTTATCTGTATTCGCTTTGTACCAGTCAAGGATACGGCCCACAAATGGAGAAATCAGGTATACACCTGCTTCTGCGCAAGCACGCGCTTGAGCAAAAGAGAATAATAAGGTCAGGTTACAGTTAATGCCTTCTTTTTCCAGTTTCTCTGCAGCACGGATACCCTGCCAAGTCGAAGCTAGTTTAATCAGAATACGGTCATTACTGATGCCTGCATCGTTATACATTTTAATTAAGTGACGCGCTTTAGTAATACAAGCTTCTTCATCATAAGAAAGGCGCGCATCAACTTCAGTAGAAATACGACCCGGAACTAATTTCAGAATTTCCAGACCGATATTAACAGCCAGTTTGTCACAAGCATCAACAATTTGTTGCTCACGATTACTGCTTTGCTTACGTGCCCATTCTACCGCTTCATCAATTAATTTACGGTACTCAGGAATTTGTGCAGCATTTAAGATCAGCGATGGATTTGTGGTCGCGTCTTGTGGTTTGTAAAGCTTCATCGCTTCGATGTCGCCAGTATCAGCAACAACGGTTGTCAAACTACGTAGTGAGGTTAGTTTATCGGTCATTTCTTTAATCTCGTTGTTATACCCGTCATATTTCAAGTTGTAGCGGTATAGGCTAAAAAACTGCAACTTGAATTACTTTGCGTATTATAAAGGAATTGTGGCTATCGCCGCACCGTCTACAGATAATATCATGCATCCATATTGCTGCAAGCAAGTAAATCTAGTCAAAAGCAACTATTTGATTGGCAATCGGTTTCGCTAGCCAATTAGAAACTGAATCCTTTTAGCAGTGATACTGTGCTCTTATTATAATAAAGAATAATATTGGTTTGGCTTATCGTATCAATTAGCCAATTAGGAAGAATTTTTGCTAAAGTAAGCAGTATCATTCTTTATAAAGGGTCAAGTCATGCTTATTACAATTTCACCTGCAAAAACATTAGACTACGAAAGCCCACTTGCGACGCAGCAATTTACTCAGCCTGAATTACTCACTGAGTCTCAAAAATTAATTAATGTCTGTCGTAAGTTAACCCCTTCAGATATTGCCAGTTTAATGAAAATTAGTGACAAACTTGCAGGGCTCAACGCTGCCCGTTTTGAAGAATGGCATGCGGACTTTACCCCAGAAAATGCACGCCAAGCGATCCTCGCATTCAAGGGGGACGTATATACTGGTATGCAAGCAGAGACTTTTTCACAAGACGATTTTGCGTTTGCTCAATCCCATTTACGCATATTATCAGGTCTTTACGGTATTTTAAGGCCACTAGATTTAATGCAACCTTATCGCTTAGAAATGGGAATTCGTTTAAAAAACACCCGTGGAAAAGATTTATATGAGTTTTGGGGAGACATTATCACCAAACAGCTCAATCACGCCTTAGCAGAACAAAAAGACCAAGTATTAATCAACCTAGCTTCTGATGAGTACTTCAAATCCGTGAATACGAAGAAACTGGATGGTCAAATCATCAAACCTGTTTTCCTTGATGAAAAGAATGGTAAATATAAAGTTATCAGTTTTTATGCAAAAAAAGCGCGGGGTTTAATGAGTCGCTTTATTATCCAAAATAAATTGACGACAACAGACCAACTGGCTGATTTTAATTTAGAAAGCTATCAATTTGATGAGAGCCAATCTAAAGGTAACGAGCTAGTATTTACTCGTTCAGAACAAGCTTAATTCTTAATCCCTAAAACGTGGGGACTGGCGCACAGCCGATACCCACGTATTTCAAAATACTTCACTCTTTTTTCCAACTCTATCACAGTTTATTTATAAACTTTCTAACCAATAACAAATTAGCATTGATTCCTCAGACTACTTTTTAGCTTTATGACAGTATAAGTTGAGGTTTTGCCCACTACTTTGGAGGTGAAGTATGCCTTATGTTGCATCATCAAAGCGCTATAGTGAAATGGAATATCGTTTATGTGGCCGTAGCGGGTTACGGTTACCACTGATTTCATTAGGGTTATGGCATAACTTTGGCAATAACAAACCCTTTGATAACTGCCAAGCCATGCTTCGTCATGCTTTTGACCTTGGGATCACCCATTTCGATCTGGCTAATAATTATGGACCACCTCCTGGATCTGCCGAAAGTACATTTGGCCAAATCATGCAACAGGATTTCCTGCCTTATCGTGATGAAATGATCATTTCATCAAAAGCGGGTTTCACTATGTGGGATGGCCCTTATGGTGACTGGGGAAGTAAAAAGTACTTGGTGGCAAGCCTAGACCAGAGCTTGAAACGAATGGGTTTGGATTATGTAGATATCTTTTATCATCATCGACCTGACCCCAACACCCCATTAGAAGAAACCATGGGAGCGTTGGATCTCATTGTTCGCCAAGGAAAAGCCCTGTATGTCGGGATTTCTAATTACCCAACGAATTTAGCCAAAGAAGCTATTGGTATCCTCAATGAATTGGGAACCCCTTGCCTGATCCACCAGCCGAAATATTCTATGCTAGAACGTACTCCTGAAGAGGGTTTACTCGATTTACTGGAAGAAGAAGGGGTGGGCTCTATCGCATATTCCCCGCTAGCCGGTGGTCTTTTAACTGATCGCTACCTTAATGGTATTCCTGCTGATTCACGCGCGGCAGGCAATCCTTCTTTACCTCCTGAAAGGCTCACTTCGACCATTTTATCAAAAGTTAAACAACTGAATGAATTGGCGATAAAAAGAGGACAAAAGCTAAACCAAATGGCATTAGCCTGGTTGCTTAGACATGATAGGATCACTTCCGTCCTCATCGGTGCAAGCCGTATTAGCCAAATTGATGATGCAATGGGGATCCTAAAAAATCGTAACTTTACGCAAGATGAACTCAAAGCCATCGAATTAATATTAGAAAACGAATAACCCCCATAAGTTGCAGGATATCCTGCAACTTAATGAATTTTATCTCAATTAACGATATTCCCCATTGGCTTTAAACTGCACCACAGAATAAGGCTGAGTACGACCATCTGGTTGTTCCATCCCTAGACTACCAATTGGCATACCAGGAACAGAAATTCCTACCACATCCGCCGGTAAGGTATCAATCGCATCAAGACTGCTGACAGGAACATGACCAACAATCACTTTGCCTTTATATTTTGCAATGTGGCAACTGCGTAAGTTATGTGGCACATTCAGCTCATCATTTAGTTTGTTCAAGTCATCATAACTGATTTCATTGATCACAACGTCATACCCTGCTTTTTTAACCCCTTCTCCCCATAATTGGCAGCAGCCACAATTTGCATCTTTATACAATTGCACACTCTGGTTTTGAGAAAATGCAGAAAATGACAGTAAAAACATTCCACCTAAAATTATCTTTTTCATTGCTATTTACCTTATCAATAATAATGACGAGTACTTAAAAAGTGTCTATTTTTTATGACGTAACTGGCAGATTAATTTATAAGCTGCGGGAATAATAAATAGGGATAATAGTGGCGCGGTGATCATACCGCCAATCATCGGTGCAGCTATACGGCTCATGACTTCCGAACCGACTCCCGTCCCAAGTAATATTGGCAATAAACCCGCTAAAATTACGGCAACTGTCATGGCTTTAGGACGGACACGTAAAACAGCACCTTCATATAATGCATGGTCTAAATCTTGGTTTGATAACTTGCTTATTCCTTGCTGTTTTTCTTTATCTTCGATTGCATGGCGTAAATAAATCAACATAACCACGCCAAATTCAGCGGCGACACCTGCCAATGCAATAAACCCAGTCCCTGTCGCAACCGATAAATTAAAGTTCATCCAATAAAGGAACCAAATAGCGCCCACTAAAGCAAATGGTAAGCTTAATAAAATCAGTAATGCTTCACTAAATCGTCTGAATGCTAAATAAAGCAGGACAAAAATAATCAGTATGGTAGCAGGAACCATTAACATTAATTTTTGGTTAGCTCTTTCGAGCAATTCAAATTGTCCCGTAAAGGAATAGCTCAAACCCGGCTTCATTTGGATGTTATCTTTTATTGCGGCATCAATATCTTTAATAACAGAGACCATATCGCGATCGCGTGCATCAATATAAATCCAGCTTGTTGGTCTTGCGTTCTCTGTTTTCAACATTGGAGCGCCCATATTCACAGATACATCAGCAACATCACTAAGCACAATTTGCTGTTTGCTCGGCGTTAAAATTGGTAATAATTTCATCGCAGATACGCTATTTCGGTAATCTTGAGGATATCTTATGCTAATTGGGTAGCGCTCGATTCCTTCAACCGTTTCCCCGATCATTTCCCCACCAGTCGCCATTGAAATATAAACTTGTACATCACTGATACTCATGCCAAAACGAGCCGCTTTTTCTCTATCAATTTTGACATCAATATAACGCCCACCAACCAATCGTTCGGCCAAAACAGAAACAACCCCAGGAACCGATTTTGTCACCTTTTCAATTTCTTGGGCTAATGCGTCGATCTCATCAAGATCTCTGCCTGATACTTTGATACCGATAGGGCTTTTGACTCCTGTTGATAACATATCAATACGATTACGTATAGGTGGAACCCATAAGTTTGCAACCCCAGGCAAGCGCACGGTTTCATCAAGCTCATCAATAATTTTTTCGAGTGTCATTCCTTCTCGCCACTCTGCTTGCGGTTTCAAACGTATCGTTGTTTCGATCATCTCCATAGGAGCAGAGTCCGTTGCCGTTTCAGCTTTACCGACTTTACCGAATACCGTATCTACCTCAGGAATAGTTTTGATTAACTTATCTGTATTTTGCAGTAAAAATGCCGCTTGAGCAGGCGAAACTCCCGGTAATGTTGAAGGCATATAAAGTAAGTCACCTTCATTAATCGCAGGAAGGAATTCACCCCCTAAATGTTTTAATGGCCATATCACGGTAAATAAAGATAAGAAACCAATTAATAAGGTGGTCTTCGGCCACGCTAATACCTTAACTAAAATAGGGCTGTAGAGAGCAATCAACCAACGATTCAGTGGATTTTTATTTTCATTTGGAATATTACCGCGGATCCAATACCCCATTAGGATTGGAATAACAATTAACGCTAACGCCGCTGCTCCCGCCATGGCATAAGTTTTTGTGAATGCGAGCGGGCCAAATAAACGGCCTTCTTGTCCTTCCAACGTAAAAATAGGAATAAAAGACAATGTGATAATTAATAAACTGATAAATAATGCAGGCCCAACTTCAACAGCAGAGTCCGTAATAACTTTCCAACGCTGGGCATTATCAATGACTTTGCCTTCATTTTCATGTTGCCATTTTTCTAATTTTTTATGCGCATTTTCGATCATTACAATGGCGGCATCTACCATTGCCCCGATAGCAATTGCAATGCCCCCTAACGACATAATATTTGCATTTATTCCTTGGTAGCGCATGACGATAAAGGCAATAAATAATCCAAGGGGCAAAGAAATAATTGCCACGAGAGCAGAACGGAAATGCCATAAAAAAACGGCACACACTAATGCGACAACAATAAATTCTTCTAGTAACTTATAACTTAGATTATCAATCGCATTATCAATAAGAATACTTCGATCATAAGTCGTGATTATTTCGATGCCTTCCGGCAAACTGGCACTTAAATCTTCAAGTTTCTGTTTTACATCATGGATCACATTACGTGCATTTTCACCTGAACGAAGCAAGATAATACCACCAACCACCTCGCCTTCCCCATTGAGCTCAGCAACTCCACGACGCATTTCAGGGCCTTCCTGTATTCGAGCAACATCTTGCAGGTAAATTGGCACGCCATTTTCGGGGGTTTTCAGGTAGATTTTATTGAAATCATCAATAGATTGAAGGTATCCACTTGCTCTAACCATATATTCAGCTTCAGCAATTTCAATCGATGAGCCACCCGCTTCTTGGTTAGCCATTTCGACTGCCTGTTTTATTTCAGGTAATGTCACGGAAAATTGGCTGAGCTTGAGCGGATCAACTAAGATTTGGTAAGATTTAACCACACCGCCAACGGTTGCCACTTCGGAGACATTAGGCAACGCCTTCAATTCATATTTCAAAAACCAATCTTGTAATGAACGCAGTTCTGCTAGATTATGCTTTCCGGTTTTGTCCACTAAAGCATATTCAAAAACCCAACCAACCCCTGTCGCATCAGGGCCAATGGAGGCTACTGCACCTTTTGGCAATTGGTTTTGCACTTGATTTAAATATTCTAAAACGCGTGAACGAGCCCAGTATAAATCTGTATTATCTTCAAAAATAACATAAACATATGAGTCACCAAATGCAGAAAACCCCCGCACTGTTTTTGCTCCCGGCACAGATAGCATCGTCGTCGTTATTGGGTAGGTAACTTGGTTTTCAACCAGTTGGGGCGCTTGACCTGGATAAGTGGTTTTGATGATCACTTGTACATCAGATAAGTCAGGTAATGCATCAACAGGTGTACTGCGGATACTCCAAATACCCGCAATAACTAAAAACATGACACCCATGAGCACTAGAAAGCGGTTAGCGACCGAGCGTCTTATAATCCATTCCAACATACTCTACTCCTGAGATTTATGTGATGAATGATTAGATGACGCTGAAGGCTCAGGAAGCGCTTCCATCTTGGCTAATGCTCCCGCAATATTCGCTTCGGAATCAATCAGGAAAATCCCCTGAGTCACAATATGCTCACCCACTTGTAATCCTTCAGATATTGCCGTCATTTGTTGGGATTCATTGAGTACTCGTACTCTTTTCGGAATAAATTCACCATTCTCACCAACAGCAATAACATGTTGTTCTTTCCCTGAATCCACAATGGCTTGTGAGGGGATCAATAAACTTTCATTGCCTTCTGCAACTAAATTTAAATATGCAGTCATACCCGGTTTTAATAAATGGCTAGGGTCTGCTATTTCTGTACGAATATTAATTGTACGGCTTGCTTGATCTGCGCTAGGTAATATCAGCCAGTTTTTTACAGTAAATAACTGTGAAGGATAAGCGGGGATAGAAATTGTAAATTCTGTTTGTTTATTCAGTAATTCAGCAACTGACTGAGGAACAGAGGCATTAATCCATAATGGGTCTGTTCCTTGTATTTGTGCAATAACAACCTCTTTAGACACGTTCATCCCTAAACGTAGATTAAGTGCAGTAATTACCCCTGAAATAGGTGCTTGGATCGTAAAACGTGATTGGACTTTTCCTGTTTTTATAAACTGAGAAAGTGCTCCCTCTGGCATGCCATTTAAACGTAAACGTTCAATGACGCTGTTAAGATCTTGTCGGCTCGCATTCATTTGTTTGAGTGCAAGGTATTCACTTTGCGCTTCAACCCATGCAGGGATCGTTAGTTCAGCAATAGGAACGCCTTTTTGGATCCTCTCACCAACGGTGAATGGGTAAACTTTTTCAACGAAACCATTTTCTCGTGCTTGCACGATAGCGAATTGATGATCATTAAATGCAATTTCGCCTGGAAATGTTAAGTCATAGCTTAGCTTCCCCCACTTTACATCCACCGTTTTAAGTCCTAAATTTTGTGTCTGTGTTGGGTTAATTGTTATCCCTTTGCTATTCGCTGAAACCAAGTTTTCATCCGCATATTTAGGAACAAGATCCATATCCATAAAAGGAGATTTCCCTGGCTGATCAAATTTGGTATTGGGATACATTGGGTCATACCAATACAATACGGTGCGTTCTTGTTTTTCAACTGATTGGCTATTATTTTCTACAACGAAAAAATATCGATAAAATAAAATTGAAATAACGCTCGATAAAATAATTACCAATAGCAATTTGGTCAGGTTAACTAATGACATAACATCTCTCTACCTATTTAGTTTATCTTTTCGATGGATTTCAACATTGAAAGATTGCCTTGTTGTACAAATGAAAATTTTAATTCATCATTTTCTTGTAAACCGTTGATCATAGTTTCATCTTCATAGGTAAAACGCATCGTCATTGGCGGCCAGCCAATACTTTGAATTTCTTTATGATTTATTGTTAACTTTTTATTATCTTTATCAATCGAGATTAGCGTTCCTTCAGTATTGATTGTCGGTTCTGCGACTTTTTCTGGATAAATAGAGTGGTTATGATCAGCAGCATTTGCATAACTAGTTGCTGTTAACATCGCCATTGAAATTGCAAAAAATACCGTATTTAATTTTTTCATTATTACCCTCATGATTTTATTAATCCGCCACCTAATGCAGAGAATAAATTTATTTCATTCTTCTGCTGTTCTATTTTCAACATCAATAAATTTTGTTGTTCGGTAAATAAGCTACGCTGTGCTTCAAGCACATCGAGATAGCTTAAACCGCCATATCGATAACTTGCTTGTTTCTGTATTAAGACGTTTTGCAGCGTTTTGACATATTGCTCTTGAGATATAAGCTGTTTTTCTAAGCTCGATTTGAGTACTAGGGTATCTTTTACTTCACGAAATGCGACCTGAATACTTTTTTCATAACTAGCTATGGCTTTGTTTTTTCTAATATTTGCTAATTCTAAATTTCGGCTATTTGTACCACCAGTAAAAATAGGTAGCGTAATTTTAGGAATAAAATTCCAAATACCATTTGAGGAATCAAATAACCCTGTTAAAGAATCATTACTGTTTTCTATTCCTGTATTAAAGGAAATAGAAGGAAAGAAAGCGGCCCTTGCGACACCTATATTGGCATTCTCAGAAATAATGTTTTGCTCTGCTGCCATAATATCTGGGCGTTTTAGTAATATCTCAGAGGGAATATCTGGAGGTGCCGTAATTAAAGGATAGTTTGGTTCGTAGCGTCCTAGACCTGAATTTATTTTTGTTGCGTAGTCATTTGTCAAAAAATTCAGTAAATTTTCATTTTTTGCAATTTCACTTTCAATTTTTTCGATATTAATAGAGATAGACTGTACTTGCCCTTTAGCTTGTTCTAGGTCTGATATCCCTGCTTTTCCTGCTGCGACTTTTTGCATTACAATCGATTGACTATTGAGGTAGCTTTGCTTCGTCTCTTGTGCAATTAATAATAATTTCTGGTTATACACCACATCTAAATACGCTTCTGCTACCGTTTTGATTGTAATAATTTGTGTCGCACGCTTCATCTCTTGAGAAGCGATAAACTTTGCTTTATCGGCATCAGATAAATTTTTAATACGCCCAAAAAAATCCAGTTCATAGCTGATATCAATGCCTGCACTGTATTTCTTATTGAAGGATGACCCAGACTCTAATGATTGGCCATAATCCCCACTCATCGATGAACTAACTTGAGGGTATTTTTCTGCTCCCGCTAGCCCGAAGCGTACACGAGCTTCTTCTACATCTAAGGCCGCAAGATATAAATCGCTGTTTTTCTCAAGCGCAATTTCTATCACGCTTTTCATTTGTGGGTCTTGAATAAATTGAGACCAACTCGGAATGACTAATTCTGTTTTATCCCCCATTACTATATCAGGAACATTGCCACTGATTTGATGAGGCAAATTCAGATTAGGGCGTTGATATTCAGGGGCGAGCGAAACACAACCAGTTAAAATTAGGGCATAAGCTATTATTAATATTTTAGGGGAATACATGGTATAGCCATGCCTCTAGTGATTAAAATTGTCACTATAATAAAAAAGACCTCCTGTTAGATTCATGACATGAAAATGACAAATTTGTCATTTTACATTTCATTGCCGTAGTGCTTAGAATAACTACATTGTTTTCCTGACAGCCGGGCCTGAGATGAAACTACTTATTGTTGAAGATGAACATAAAACGAGAGAATACTTATCTAAAGGCTTAAGTGAGTCCGGGTTTATTGTTGATGCGATCGAAAATGGCATTACAGGCCTGCATATGGCGACAACTGAAGACTATGATTTAATTATTCTTGATGTAATGTTGCCAGATATTAACGGCTGGGAAATTGCTAAAAATTTACGTAATACAGGAAAAAATACACCCATCCTCATGCTTACAGCCTTAGGTAATGTTGAGCATCGAGTCAAAGGGCTAGAGTTAGGTGCTGACGATTATCTTGTTAAACCATTTGATTTTTCTGAGCTACTTGCCCGGGTAAGAACTTTATTACGTAGAGGCAACAACAGCATCCAGAAAACACAATTTACCATTGCTAATTTACATGTTGATCTAATCAAACGACGTGTGACGCGTGAAAACGATAAAATCATACTAACCAGTAAAGAATTTTCATTATTGGAATTTTTTATTCTTCACCAAGGCGAAGTGCTCTCACGTTCTCTTATCGCCTCAAAAGTTTGGGATATGAATTTTGATAGTGATACCAATGTGATTGATGTGGCAGTTAAAAGGTTAAGAGCTAAAATAGACCAACACTATGAACCTAAATTAATCCATACCATTAGAGGAATGGGCTATTTACTTGAGATCCCTGAAAATGATTAAGTTATTTCGATCTCCTGTCTCTATTTCAATTCGTCTTATTGTTTTGATCAGTATTACTCTCTCCCTCGCCTTACTGTTATTTAGCTCGATCATGATCAACTCGGTTATGTTGCATTTTAAGCAGCAAGATGAATATACACTTAACCAGTTGAATTTAACGATCCGAAGCTTATTAAATGATAATACGGAGCCACAAAGTGAGCAATATGCACGTATTAAAACCATTATTAATGAACATCAAGACATCACTATTTATCTCATTGACGATGAAGGAAATACATTAGTATCTCCCAATGCAACAGATAAACTTATTACCCACTTAAAAAATTATGACCCTGATAAAAATAACCAAAACGTAGAGCTTAGAGATTATCGTCTATCAGAAAGCCTTATTCAGGTCGGGCCTCCTTCAGAACCTAAACAATATCGATTGGTTACTGCACTATCATTGAATTTTCATCATGATTATCTGAGCTCATTAATAAATAATTTAATTATCAGTGCGATTATACTGTGCTTATTTACTATCCTTGTCGTTTATTTCCTTGTGATTAAGGGATTAAAGCCCCTTAAAGATGTGAGCGATGACATAAAAAATGTCACATCCGAAAATTTAAGCGTTCGTTTAGATCCTGATTCTGTACCTAAAGAATTGAAGCAATTAACAAAGTCATTTAATCAGATGCTAGTCAAAATTGAAGATGTTTTCGTAAGGCAAACAAATTTTTCAGCAGATATTGCTCATGAAATGCGTACACCAATCACTAATTTAATGACTGAAACCCAAATATCTTTGAGTAAAAATCGCAGTAAAGAAGAACTCGTTGAAGTGTTATACTCTAATTTGGAAGAATATAACCGTCTATCACGAATGATCTCTGATATGCTTTTTCTTGCTCAAGCGGATGATAACCGCCTTATCCCAGAGAAAAAAATCATTAATATTAAAAATGAAATAGAGCTTATATTTGATTACTTTGAATATCTCGCTGAAGAGAATGAAATAAAACTTAAGATAATTGGGGACGCTAGCCCTATTAGTGCCGATAAAGACATGTTGAGAAGAGCGATTACTAATTTAATATCAAATGCTATCCGCTATACCCCAAAAGGTGATGCTGTCAGCATTAACATTTCAAATGTAAAAGAAGGTGTTGAATTAACCATTAGTAATCCCGGTATAAAAATACCCGAAGAACACTTAGAAAAACTCTTTGATAGATTTTATCGAGTGGATAAATCAAGGCAAAGAAAAAATGAAGGAAGTGGAATTGGGTTAGCTATCGTCAAGTCAATTATATTGGCGCATAAAGGCAGGATCACTGTAAAATCAGATGATTTTTCAACACGCTTTACTGTATTTTTACCTATAAAACCAAATTAAACATCTGCCACAAATGGCAATTTTGTCATTTTGTTGTCAGTATTCAGACAGAAATAAACCCTTATTATAGTTACAAGATAAACGATTTAACTTAATAAGGATTCACAATGAAAAAATTTATTTTTGCTTTAACACTTGCAGCTATAGCAACACATGTATCTGCCGCTCAAACTGAAAAAGAAATACATTATAATGCTGCAAATGCATTAAGTTTCACTGAAAATAATACTTCTTATTCCAACCTAAAATCGATTAATAACCATTTAAGCAAAGCGGGCATTTCGACCAATAATAGTGTCAATTCAACTCAGTCATTCCTTCAGTTAGACGAACACGCCCAAGCTGCTGCGGCATTAAGTTTTACACAAAACAATACATCACCAATGATGCAGAACATGATCAGTTACCACCAAAACCAATCGCCTAACGATAAAAAACCGACAGTAAAAATTGCGAAATCATTTTCCGATATGAATGAAAATGAAAAAGCAGTCACGATGTTAAGTTTCCATAAAAACAGTTCATCGGAATCTATTCAACGTAAAATACTAGACAACTTAAAAGATAATTAATTTAAACCTTAAAACCATATTATTAAAATAATATGGTTTTAAATTAATTGAAAAAAATTTAACCCTATCAATCATGATTTTATTTAACCCCTTTCATTTTTTATTAAAGTTTAAATTAAACTATTCATTGAACATCAAGAGAAATAGATTATTATTTCTAAGCAGTTCTCACTTTAACATTAACTTTAAAAGGCAACTATATGTTTAAAAAATCAATCATATTTACATCTTTATTATTCCCAATGCTCTCTTTCGCTACCCCTATCCTTCCCTTTCCGCCAGAGCCACCTATCCTAGGTATAGACTTAAACATATCCTATAACGGAGATGATGATGATGTTTGGTTTCAAGTAAAAAATGGTGATGATGATGATGTCTGGCTGAATATCAAGTAAGAGTAATAAGATACCGAATGAAATTTAAAGAATATTTCCCTCATAGTGTATAGTCCTATCTCCATTTAATATACTGCCCTAGGAAAAATAGGCTATATGCGGTTAAATAACAAGTAAAATGGGTTCTAATTTAAAAAAATCCCATTTTACCCTTTTTCCAATGAGTTATTCCTCACAACTATAAAATTAACTTTAAAATAAAAGGTTTCATTATCAACTGATAATTAATTATTTAATCACTAACTTTCAAATTAGTTATATAAACAATTAACTATTTGTTATTAATATAAAACCAAAAAATAAAAACAAGCTATATTACTTTGTATTTACCGTAAAATAAATTTAATTACACTCATAGATAAATAATTAATTGCTTATTCAAAACCATGATTTACAATTTCATTGCAGTTCATTTTAATTTAAACTTTTAAAAGAGGATTTTATATGTATAAAGCATCTATTATCATAGTATCTTTATTATTTCCAATTCTAGCATCTGCAACTTCTTTCCAAAAAGAACATTCTGACAATACTTCTACTTATTCTATTACTTACGAACAAAACTATGGAGGAAATGGTGGGAATGGCGGTCATGGTGGTAATGGAGGGAATGGAGGAAATGGTGGAAATGGCGGCCATGGTGGTAACGGCGGTAATGGCGGCAACGGTAGATAATATATCTCGTCACTAAATATCTCCCTCCTCATTCAATGAGGAGGGAACGGAGGAATTTATCATGTATAAAAATTACATTTCACTTGGTGTTTTATTAATAAGTTCTATCTCATTTTCAGCATACTCTCACTCCTTATTAAATACTCCATCTAACTGTTTATTTAAAAATGAGCTCAATATTAATGAAATAAATAATAAAGTATGTTCAAGACTTCATGGTCAATATTACTCTTCTAAATTTTTTAGCTTTGTAGGCTATGGACAAAATGGAAATTCGGGTCAAGCTGGAAATGATAGTCTAGGTGGCCATGGTGGCAACGGTGGTCACGGTGGTCACGGTGGTCACGGTGGTGATGGCCAAAATGGAGGGAATGGTGGAACGGGATCAAATAACGGTAATGGTAGCAATGGTGGAAACGCAGAAAAAGGCAGTAATGGCAATGGAGGTAATGGGGGTAATGGCAGTGTAACTGGAGGTGATGGGGGAAATGGCGGCGATGGAGATGGTGCTGGTAGCGGTGGGAATGGCGGCAATGGAACAGTAAATGGCAATGGGGGTAATGGAGGGCATGGTGGTACTAATGGCGGTAACGGGGGTAATGGAGGCAACGGCTCTGGTAGTGGTAATGGCGGCAATGGGGGTAATGGTAGCCAAGGAGGAAAAGGAGGACGCGGTGGACCTGATGGCGGTAGAGACGGGCACGATGGCCTTAGCTCCATGTGATAAACAAATCCGTTAGAAGTGAATAAGTGATGTGGCAATATGAAACCCTATAATTATCTTTATAAAAAATGGTCTTATCAATAAAAACGGAAGCTACCGCTTCCGTTTTTCGTATCCATGTATTCTTTATTGTTTAGGTGCTAACTTCATTAAAAATGTGCGTAATTGTGCAAAATCAGAGGGTAAAAAGTGTGAGAGTAGTGGGAGTTCCGCACGCTCTGCTAACTCTTTAGGCAAAGGTATTGCTTTATTAAGAATTTCTTCAACACTTTCTTTAAATTTAGCTGGGTGTGCCGTACCTAAAAACAGCCCGTATTCACCTTCTTGCAACTGGTCACGAAGCACACGATAAGCCACCGCAGCATGTGGCTCAGATAAATACCCTTTTTTATCTAATTCACGTACTGTCTTTTTAGTCACTTCGTCACTCACCGCGCCGTGGCCTAATTCATCCAGAGACCAACCTTTACGACGGAATAACTCTTCAATACGAGGCCAGTTGTTTGGCTGGCTAACATCCATGGCGTTCGATAATGTTGCCACAGTTTGCTTTGGTTTCCATTGCCCATCAACAAGGTAACGCGGCACAGTATCATTGACGTTAGTAGCTGCAATAAAGCGTTTAACAGGTAAGCCCATTGATTTGGCTAATAAACCAGCCGTAAGATCCCCAAAGTTACCACTCGGAACTGAGATCACTAATTGATCCCGTTTTTCTGCTGGGATCTGTGCGACAGCTTCAAAGTAATAACAAATTTGCGCTAATAAACGGCTGATATTGATCGAGTTCGCAGAGTTTAAATACAACGCCTTTTTCAGTTCTTCATCATCAAACGATTGTTTAACCAATGCCTGGCATGCATCGAAGTCATCTTTAATTGCAACCGTATGAATATTTTCACCCAGCGTGCAGAAGAGTTTTTCTTGCAGCGGGCTAATTTTTCCTTCTGGGTAGAGAATAACAACCTGCACGTTCTTAAGACGGTAGAATGCGTGTGCAACAGCTGCTCCTGTATCCCCAGAAGTGGCAGTCAAAATGGTCACCGGCTGCTCACCAGCGACTTGCCCCAGCGCCTGAGCCATAAAGCGGCCACCGAAATCTTTAAATGCGAGTGTTGGCCCATGATATAGCTCCAACGTCGCAACATCATCTTCAACCTGAGAAACTGGCGCAGGAAAAGCGAACGCGGCTTTGACTCTTGCAGCGAGCTCTTCATGAGGGATTTCATCACCAATAAAAGCACTTAAAATACGACTGCTACGAGTGACAAAGTCTAATTTTAATAATTCGTCGATTTCAGCCGCAGTGAATTCAGGTAAGTCTTGAGGAAAAAATAGACCTTGTTGCTTGCCTAAACCTTGCTTAACTGCTTGCGCAAAACTTACTTGTTCGTTGTTATCTTTTAAATTATACAGTTTCATTATTTACCCTATTGTCCTTGCCCCGGCCAGATCCAAACGGCAGATATGCACAAAGCCTTCATCATTCTGAATATAATGTTGTTTCAAGTAGCTCGCCATTTTTTCAGCGATTTGTTTGTCATCGCAAATAGCGAACAGTGTTGGCCCTGAGCCTGAAATACCACACGCTAACGCACCAATTTCTTTTGCATTCTGACGTGCTGCCGCAAAACCCGGTAATAGCTGTGTACGATAAGGTTCAGCCACAACATCTTGGATCATCGTTGCTGCAAGTAACGATTGGTTTGTATGACAAGCATGAATGAACCCTGATAGGTATCGACCATGGTTTACAATGTCATGGCGAGGATAGCTATCAGGAAGGATTGCACGCGCTTCCGCAGTCGACACTTTAATTCCTGGATAAGCCATCACCCAATACCAGTTTTCAAATGCAGGTACTGGCTGAGAAATAATGCCATTCTGTTCGATAATCAGCTGTAAACCACCTAAAAAGCACGGTGCGACGTTATCATAGTGCACACTTCCTGAAATACGCCCCTCGAGCTCCCCCATCATGCCAAGCAGTTGAGTATCATCGAAGGGTTTCTCTGCAAATTCATTTAGCGCCATCAGCGCTGCGACAACAGAGCACGCACTAGAACCGAGCCCTGAACCAATTGGCATATTTTTTTCGAGTGTCATAGCGACATTTAATGGTCGACCAAGGCGCTCACAAAACAATTGCCAGCACTGGTAAACAATATTGTGTTCATTTTTTTTCGGAAGTTTAGCTACGAATTTGCCTTTATTCGTCAACGAAAAAGTGTCCGCCGCTTCAACTGTTACACAATCACCTAACAATGAGCCATCTGCTGGAGAAACTGCCGCTCCAAGAACATCAAACCCGACGCTCACATTACCAATTGAAGCCGGTGCATAAACTTTAATCACTTATTAAACTCCCAGTTTCCATGAAAGGGTACGCAGCATATCTGCAAACACACCTGCGGCAGTGACATCATTACCCGCACCATAACCTCTTAATACTAAAGGAATTGGCTGGTAATAACGCGTATAGAAGGCCAGTGCATTTTCGCCATTTTTAACCTTGAAGAGAGGGTCATTACCATCAACAGCAACAATTTTAACCTGACAGCGCCCTTCTTCAATCAACCCAACATAGCGTAACACTTTTTCTTCCGCTTCTGCGGCTTTTATACGCTGTGCAAATTGTGCATCCAGTTGGGGTAAACGAGCCATAAACTCAGGAACAGAACCACTGCTATCAAAATCAGCAGGTAAAACGGCTTCAATTTCAATATCTTGCAGTTCTAAATTATAACCTGCTTCACGCGCTAAAATTAATAATTTACGCGCCACATCCATACCGGATAAATCATCTCGAGGGTCTGGTTCTGTAAAACCTTTTTCTTTAGCCAGTGTTGTGGCTTCCGATAAAGACATGCCCTCATCTAATTTCCCAAAGATAAATGATAAAGAACCCGATAAAATTCCGCTAAAGTGAACCAGTTCATCCCCTGCGTTCAGTAAGTTTTGTAGGTTTTCAATAACGGGTAAACCCGCCCCTACGTTGGTGTCATAGAGGAATTTACGTTTCGATGTTTCACTTGCAGCACGTAATTGGTGGTAATAATCCATCGATAAAGTGTTGGCTTTTTTATTCGGTGTGACCACATTAAAGCCATCTTTCAAGAAGTTGACGTACTGCTCTGCGATTTCCTGATTTGATGTACAATCGATAATGACAGGGTTCAAGAAATGGTATTCACGCTCTAAACGAATTAAGCGGCTTAAGCTAAATGGCTCTTTCGCTTCCGCCAGTTCCGCTTTCCAATTATCTAAATCGATCCCTTGCATATCCGTTAGCATTGCACGTGAATTCGCAATACCACAGACACGTAAGTCGATATGTTTTTGTTTTAGCCATTGTTGCTGGCGATGAATTTGTTCAATTAACGCATTACCAACACCACCCACACCGATAACAAAGGCTTCAATAACTTGTTCTGCATTAAATAGCATTTGGTGACATAAACGCACTGCCGTTGTTGCAGACTCATTGGCAATTACCGCAGAAATTGAACGTTCAGAAGAACCTTGAGCGATAGCCACAATATTGATGTTGCCGCGAGTTAACGCAGAGAAGAAACGCGCCGAAATGCCTTTCAAAGTACGCATACCATCACCTACCACAGAAATGATCGCTAACTGCTCCATCACATCCAGCGGCTCAAGTACGCCATCTTTTAGTTCTAAGTAAAACTCTTCTTCCAGTGCAGCGCGTGCTCTGACTAACTCATTTTGCGGGACACAAAAACTAATACTGTATTCTGATGAGGATTGCGTGATCAGAACAACCGAGATCCCTTTACGAGACATGACGGAAAAAATGCGTGCAGCCATCCCCACCATTCCCTTCATACCGGGACCAGATACGTTGATCATCGCCATATTATTCAGATTGGTGATCCCTTTCACTGGTGTGCTGTCGTCAGTTTGGCCATCGCCAATTAAAGTGCCTGGTGCGCTTAAATTGGTGGTATTTTTTATCAGGCAAGGGATTTGGAATTGAGCAATTGGGGCAATGGTACGAGGATGGAGAACTTTGGCGCCAAAATAGGATAACTCCATAGCCTCCTGATATGACATCCCTTTTAACAAGCGAGCGTCAGGCACTAAACGCGGGTCACATGTATAGACCCCATCAACATCAGTCCAAATTTCACAACAATCAGCGCGTAAGCAAGCCGCTAACACTGCTGCTGAATAGTCGGAGCCATTACGGCCTAATACCACTAGTTCACCCTTCTCATTACCTGCAGTGAAGCCTGCCATTAAGACAAAATGATCTTTCGGTATATTTAAATCAGAAATGCGTTTTGTTGACTCATTTATATCAACCGTAGATTCAAGGTAGTGGCCTTTCGCAAGTAAGCTCTCAACAGGGTTAATGACGGTCACATTATGGCCGCGAGCTTTTAGCACTGACTCCATAATAGCGATAGAGAGTTTCTCACCACGGCAGATAATTGATGCGTTAATGCTGTCTGGACACTGTCCGAGAAGAGTAATACCATGCAGTACTTGTTTGATTTGCGCGAATTCTTGTTCTGTCAGTTTTTTTAACCGGTCATATTCAAAACCGGGTTGTTTTTCTTTTAATCCTTTTAAAAGGTTAGCAAAAATCATTTCAGCATCATTAACATGCGTGATGACATCTTGTCCTGCAACCGTTTTTTCAATCATAGCAACCAAATGGTTAGTGATTTTTGCTGGCGCGGATAACACCAAAGCCACTTGTCCATCTGCTAATTTGCCTTCAGCGATGTCAGCAACATTCAGTACTCGTTCGTCATTTGCAACCGAAGTACCGCCAAATTTAAGCACACGCATGGTATTTCTCTCCTGAATTAACACCAAAAAAAAGCCCGCATCGTTTAAGTATGCGGGCTTTTTCATTTTTATTTTTTGGATGCGTCAGCCCGCCCCGTTTCCTGTGGTTACGGTGGTGGTGGTAATAATAATAGTCAGGCTGATATTACGCATAGATTCTGTCTGTCTCTTAGATTCTTTAAGTTTCTCCCTATACGGTTAAAGCAATTGCTATATTTTGTCAAATTTATTTGTAAAACATCCCTTTTAAAACCCTTTTTTTACTTGATAAATTATCTACCAGTACGAAAAACACCTTTCCAAAAAGACCCCCATCACACCAATGTTGGTTTTTAAAACCAAAATAATTAAAATTTAAAGATGAATAATTTTTTAACCGACAAAAAACAAAATCGCCTATAAAATAGACAAAAAAGATGACCTTTAGCCATTTCTTGTGAAGAGAATCAAGATGAAAAAGTGAGCAACCCAACCGATGCATTCAACGCATATATTTCATGCCATTTACCATTCATGGTCATCAATCTACAATCGGTAATGACAATAAATGACAAGGTAAGTATGAGGACTTGAATCCACATTTTTTGTCTGTTTAAATTACAAACAAATGCTAGGTGATTGTTAAAAACTGACACTATCAAAATAAAATAAGTATATTTCCTAATTAAATAACACAAAAACTTACAAATTGAATATTTGCATCCTGTTATCTCTAACCAGAGTGATTACTTACCTTTCTGTGTATCAAAATAACCTTTCAAAATTGGAGGTAACTCACAAATTAAACATTATTTATGATGGTATATTTAACCCATTGAAGATTATATTCATTAATACCAAGCTAAAGCTCCCCAGTGCATCAACGGCTCCCCTTTTTTTAGACGCTATCTGATTCCTAAATACTGCATTAATTTATATAATTATCTACCTAACAATTTTTGTTAACGTGCTACAATTGATTTTGATATGTATCAACAAAAGTTAGTTTTTTAGGTGGTAAATGCAGTATTAGCTGTTATATTGCTGTTAACAGTACAATATTGGGAAAGTGCTTATATTTAGACTTGTTGTTAAAGTCTTTTGCCTAAAATGGCAACATGATGGCACTGTTGAATTTCAAAACAAATTTATACTCATAAGCGTGTTTTTCCAGAAGAACAATATCAATAACCACCTAACTGGAAACGGATTGTGAGTTCAGTATTCTTATTTTAATACTTTAGGTAGCAACTATGCAGACCCCACACATTTTGATTGTTGAAGATGAAATTGTCACACGCAATACGCTGAAAAGTATCTTTGAAGCGGAAGGCTATGTGGTTCATGAGGCAACTGATGGCGAAGAGATGAATAATGTTCTCTCTGAACATGACATCAATTTAGTCATCATGGATATTAACTTACCAGGTAAAAACGGTTTATTACTTGCTCGTGAACTTCGTGAGCAAGAAAGCATTGCGTTAATGTTCCTAACCGGACGTGATAACGAAGTGGATAAAATCCTTGGCCTTGAAATTGGTGCTGATGACTATATCACTAAACCATTTAACCCACGCGAACTGACTATTCGTGCTCGCAACTTACTGTCCCGTACAATGAATTTAGCGGGCGGTACCGAAGAGCGTCGTTTAGTTGAAAGCTATAAGTTTAATGGTTGGGAATTAGACATCAATAGCCGTTCATTAGTCAGCCCTGCAGGTGAGCACTACAAATTACCACGTAGTGAATTCCGTGCGATGCTGCATTTCTGTGAAAACCCAGGAAAAATTCAGACTCGTGCGGACCTGCTGAAGAAAATGACTGGCCGTGAATTAAAGCCACACGATAGAACGGTTGATGTCACGATCCGTCGTATTCGTAAACATTTTGAATCAACGCCTGACACACCAGAAATCATTGCGACCATCCACGGTGAAGGCTATCGTTTCTGTGGTGATTTAGACGAATAATCAATTTTGAATTGATATTCAAAAAACCGGCTATTTAGCCGGTTTTTTATCATCTAAATTAATCACCAAGGCATAATTGGTACTGCACTTAACGCATTTTTTGGTGAGCCGTCGATCATCTTATCTGAATAAGTCAAATAGATTAATGCATTACGTTTTGGATCGTAAAAACGTACAACTTGTAATTTTTTGAAGACTAAAGACGTTCGTTTTTGAAAAACAACCTGCCCTTTTGTTGGTTTACGTTTGACGCGGTCGCTTAACTCAATCGGTCCAACTTGCTGACATGAAATGGCAGCATCAGAGGTGTCTTCCGCTAACCCTAACCCCCCTTTGATCCCCCCTGTTTTCGAACGACTTAAATAGCAAGTGACATTCTCAACATCCGGATCATCAAATGCTTCTACAACAATTTTATGATCAGGGCCGAAAATTTTAAAAACAGTATCGACTGAACCAATTTCCTCAGCAAATGTGATGCTCGGCAACACTGATAATAATGCCGCAAGTATGATATTTTTTAATCTGGAACGACGCATACTGAATTTCCTATTCAACTAAAAATCGGTAAAACCTCGTAGTAAAGCAAGACTTATTATTCACTTTCTTAACTAATTATCAAATACAACTCATTTACTATAACCGAAAAAGATAACTTGATATAGAATAGCCATTCATTGATAGATTATATCTGTTCTATAAGTCGCATTGGCTGGGGATATACATGGATCAAACTAATATTATTCGCGACTTGCTTCGCTGGATAGATGACAACCTAGATAAACCACTCTCGCTGGATAATGTTGCCGCAAAAGCGGGTTACTCAAAGTGGCATTTACAACGAATGTTCAAAGAGGTGACTGACCAAGCGATTGGTGCTTATATTCGTGCCAGAAGGCTTTCTCGTGCGGCTGTGGCATTGCGGCTAACAAGCCGACCAATTCTTGATATTGCATTGCAGTATCGCTTTGATTCGCAACAAACTTTTACTCGAGCCTTTAAAAAGCAGTTTAACCTAACCCCTGCTTTTTACCGTCGGAGTGAAGAGTGGTGTGCGACAGGTATTTGCCCACCGATTATTTTAGATAATCACACGAATATTGAACATGAGTTCCTACAAATGCCTGCACAAGAGTTAGTTGGCTTGGAACAAAGTTGTTCTTATGCGTTAGAAGAGTGGTCGACCGCTTGTTCGCAAATGCGCCAAACTTTTTGGCACTACTATTTGGATAATACGACGACGATTGCGTCTGAAGTTTTTGGCTTGCACCATGCCATTCATAATCCAGAAAAAGAAGATGAACAAACGGTATTCTATACCACGGCGGTAAAACCTGAAGATGCGAGTTTTAATACTGACCAATACACGAGCTTAACGCTACCAAGTGGCCATTATGTTAAATTTTCGTTCAATGGCACGCCAACTCGAGATGCATTACAAGAGTTTTTATACCAAATTTATGGTGTATATCTGCCTAAGCTGAATTTAACACGCCGACCAGGTTATGACATCGAACATTATCGATTAAAAGACATCGATTTACGTCACATCACTCCAGAAAATGATGACCCTAAAACACACATCGATACCTTTGATTATTATGTCCCCATCAAAACAGGTTCGGCCACAACCCCTTAAAGAAGAGGAGTTTCAGTTTATTGAAACTCCTTTTTCTAAATAGTTAGCCTTGCTGTTCGTCAAGAGCAGGCTGCGATAAGTGTGTTACTTCGCCTGCTGTTTCCACGATCCAACCATTCGCTAACCATGGGCTGTTTTGATAATCAACACGAGATAACGAACAGTTACGTAAACGTAGGCGGCGTTCTGAGTAAGCAGGAACCCCCATAATACGGCTAATTAACGTACTCAACGCAATCCCATGGCTAACAATTAGTGGGCGGCTACCTTCAGGCAAATCTAAACAACTATTAAGTGCTGCAAACATACGTGTATACAGCTCCTCCATTGATTCACCCTCTGGAATTCGTCCTCCTCGGGTTCCATCAATTAAGCTTTTACGCCACAGTTCTTCCTCTGGCGTTAACGACTCTATTGCTCTTTGTTCAAGAACACCCATATTTAGTTCACGTAGACGCGGTTCTGTGGTAATTTCACACTCGCACACACTTGCAATTATTTGTGCAGTTTCCAGTGTGCGTCCCATATCACTAGTGATAATATGGGTAATACCTTCTGACTTTATCCTCTCAGCCACCTGCCTTGCTTGCAGTCGTCCAGTGGCGGTCAGAGGGCTATCGGATTGTCCCTGGATGCGACGAGCTAAATTCCATTCAGTTTCGCCATGGCGAACAAGATAAACCTGTAACATAGATGTGTTCCGTTATTACTTTTCGAAGTATGTGTTCAAAGGAAAATAATTAATGTACCAAGTTATAGCTGCAACGACTAATCCTGCCAAAATTAAAGCGATCCATCTTGCTTTCGATGCTGTTTTTGGGGCTGGCAGTTATCAAATTGAAGATATTAATGTCGATAGCAGCGTTCCACAGCAACCTATCGGTAATAATGAAACCCGTACTGGGGCTAGACAACGTGTTATGGCCTCTAGACAAGTTCGCCCTGAAGCGGATTTTTGGGTTGGTATTGAAGCGGGTATCGAAGACGATATGACATTTGCTTGGATAGTGATTGAACATAAGCAAATACGTGGTGAATCTCGCTCTGCCAGTATTATGATCCCAGAAAAAATTCTGGCGGGTATTCGTGAAGGCCGTGAACTCGGCGATGAAATGGCCTTTTTAACAGGCATCGATAATATCAAACAACAAGGTGGTGCTATTGGCTTTTTCACTGACGGGGTATTAACTCGCACCAGTGTTTACCAACAAGCCTTGATATTGGCCTTGGTTCCCATTAAGCATGAAATTTATAAAGAGCTAAACCAAGTAGAAGATTAATTATACTTAAAATAATTAAAATTGCATGTGCGATTAAACACCACGCTTTTCACACTAAAGTATGGGAAACCATACTTTTTTTGTGACTATTAATTCAAAATATGAAGGGTATTAATATTCTAAATAATTCGTACTGTGACAAGCTGTTATCAAAGAAGCTAGTCTTTATGGACTGAAAATTAAAAGAAATAAATGTTTCCCCAATACGCTAAATAGTTTGTGCTGTCGCAAGGCGGCAAATGGGTTAGATCTTAGGAGCATACACAAGTATGTGACTAAGGCTAACCCATGAAGCCAACACCGCGACAGTGCAAAATATGACGCGTATTTTAGAGAAGTTGAGACTCCAACCACTCCTTCACAGGAATAGGCGCTGACTTTAAGCTATTCGAACCCCGGGTAATAGTTGCTATCCCCACGCCGAGCTCATTTTTCAGTTCTCTTTGGCTCATTTCACCGCGCATCAACTCTTGCACAATTTTAACGCGAGTCGCTAATGCTGTACGTTCATCTGGCGTGAGTAATAACTGAAGAACTGGCAAATGAATATCTTGTTCAAATGCCAATTGTAATAAATTCACAAAGCGCAGCCAGTCAGCGTTTTCATCGGCAGTCAGTGCCGGGTCATGTTGTTGATTTGCTGTCATCGTTTATCCACCCATACTATTTAACTAGTACAAATAATAACACACTCTTATTGGAAATCATCAATCAAACGCCATTTTCATTTAGTTACTGCGTTAATACGCTAAATAGTTTGAGTTGTGGCTAGGCGACTAGCGAGGATAGCCCTAGGAGCATACACAAATATGTGACTAGGGTTAGCAAACGTAGCCAACACCCCTACAATTCGAAATATGAAGAGTATTTGTTAGTATTTCATATTCCACTCATTAGGAAGCAATATTTTACTATTTTTCTGCCCCATAAAGTGCCGATAGAATAAATCATACGACAACACATTTTTCACATAACCGCGAGTTTCTGAGAACGGGATACTTTCGACAAATGCGACCGCATCAATGCGCCCCCCGCTGTTACCTAACCAGCGAGTCACACGTGAAGGGCCTGCATTATAAGCCGCACTGGCTAAAATACGGTTATTACCAAATTGCTGATAAACATCCTCCAAATAAGCTGTTCCTAGCTCAATATTGGTTGTCGGGTTAGTCAACTGGCTCGTGTTCACATAATTAATGCCCTGCTTCTGCGCGGTATGTTTTGCTGTTGCTGGCATCAACTGCATCAAACCTGTCGCTCCAACCGGTGAACGAGCCTGCGGATTCCACGCACTCTCTTGGCGAGCGATCGCCATTGCATAGCTCTTTTGAATATCTTTCGACTTAGTATATAAATTGAATTCTTTGTCCCACGCTAGTGGGAAACGTTCTTCTAGGTGATCCCAAAGTTTGGCTGTGATAGTCGCTTGAACACTGAGATCGGCCCATTTATGATCAAACGCATAACGCGCCAATTGCTCTTGCTGGTTTGCTGGCAACGATGCCACTAAACTCACCCACTCAGAACGGGCAAGGTTATCCATTTCCCAGTACATTAACTCACGAACACGTTGTACTTCAGGCAATTGATCAATACTTGAATCAGGCTTAACCGCGCTTTTTACATACACCGGGTAGTCAATTTCTAGTACCTGTGCGGCCACCATTGGGTAGAAGCCGCGCTTCTCCGTTAATTGGCGAAGTAATACCTCTCCTTCTGCTTTTTTGCCTGCATCAATTAACGTGATAGCCTGCCAATACTGCCACTCTTCTTTATTTTTGACATCTGCTGGCAAGCGTTTTAGCCATGACGCGACACCCGTTTTATCACCAGCGCCTAATGCTAAACGAACACGACGCTCTTTCAATGACGATGAATTGCTTTCTTGAATAGTTTCATCGCGCCATTGAGCCTGCTCCGGGGTCACATCTCCCATATATTGCCAAGCAACACTGTCTTTAAGTAACTGCTTTTCCGCCATATTCATTTTTTGGGCAGAACTGATGCTATTCAGTACTGTACGAGCCGCATCAGGGGCTTGGCGTGCATAACGGCTAAAAGCCGCGATGGTGGCTTGACGAGTAAAATCTGTTGGTGTCATCGTTTTGGCGAATGTCACAACTGAGGCAGGGTCATTTTGTAATTTCACTAACGCATCGCCAATCGTTTTATAACTTGGCGGTAAGCGTTTAGCTAAATAACTCGCAATCGAGGTATTGCCCTCTTTTATGGCTAAGTTAATACGCTCAAGGGTCATCTCAGGGGTTAAATAACCTGCTTTTTCCCATTCATTAAATAATTTATCACAAGCACTCGGCATTGAACGGCCATTTAACCAGGCTTTTTCTGCCCCTTGCCAAGCAATTTGTTTATTTCCCACCGCCCAATTTGCAAAATAAAAATTACATTGTGCTTCGGCAGGTTTTGGCGCTTCAGGGCTAAATTCCAGCAGCGATTTCCACTCTTGGCGGCGAGCTAGTTCGTTGACAAAGCGTGTTTTCAGGTTTTTAGCGACAGGCAAGGTTGGATAGGTATTAATAAACTCCTGAACTTGACGAGGTGAAATAATATCTAAGTCTTGAGTCAGCTCACGATAAGCAAGATAAGGGTAAAGTGGATAATCATGCAAGGTCGGCAGCAAGCGTTCGACTTCATCCATTTTATTGGCATCCCATGCAACCTTAATTGCCTGATAACGTTCCCTTTGTGCCTGCAAGGGATCCGCCCATACGGTGCTGGAAACCAGCAACATTGTCACAGGTACTGCCGCTAACCAACCTTTCATATTCACTCGCTCCATCACTAAACTAAAGTCAAAATACAAGAAAGCCCTTAACCTATATATACCCAAATAATTCGAGTTGCAGGTAAACGACAAGCTAAGATAGACGAGGAGCATAGATAAACTATGTAACTCGGCTAGCCACCTCAACAAAAAACGCTGCAACGTGAAGGATTACGGGTATATTAAACATATATCAATACTATGAATGCTACCGAAAGTTTTTATTTAGTAACAGCGGAGAGTTCTTGAATTTTTCGACTTTACAGTCTTTTACTTTATATTTATTAGGTTTTTACTATCGAGTTAACGCAGATAGCCTAGACCATCACATACGCAATCAGGTATAGTTCATACCAAAATATTTATTGTTGTTTATCCAATCGCAGTAGATCATGTATTCCTACTGCATAGAAACAGAAAACTAAAATTCCCTTTATAAATCAAAAGGTAAATAAATTGGCTCAATACGTTTATAGTATGTATCGGGTTGGAAAAATTGTTCCACCGAAACGTCATATTTTAAAAAATATCTCTCTGAGCTTCTTTCCGGGGGCTAAGATCGGTGTTTTAGGTCTTAATGGTGCAGGTAAATCGACATTACTGCGTATTATGGCGGGTATTGATACCGATATCGAAGGTGAAGCGCGTCCACAACCGGGTTTGAAAATCGGCTACCTTCCGCAAGAACCGAAGCTAAACCTTGAGCACACCGTGCGTGAAGCCGTTGAAGAAGCGGTTAGCGAAGTAAAAAATGCATTAACGCGCTTAGACGAAGTTTATGCAGCTTACGCAGAAGAAGGTGCAGATTTTGATAAACTCGCAAAAGAGCAAGGCGAGTTAGAAGCAATTATTTCCGCGCAAGACGGCCATAATTTAGATAACCAATTGGAGCGTGCTGCGGATGCACTGCGCCTGCCAGCTTGGGATGCTAAAATTGAAAACCTCTCCGGGGGGGAACGCCGCCGTGTGGCAATTTGCCGTCTGCTATTAGAAAAACCAGACATGTTACTGCTCGATGAACCAACTAACCACTTGGATGCCGAGTCTGTTGCATGGTTAGAGCGTTTCTTACATGATTACGAAGGGACTGTTGTGGCTATCACGCATGACCGTTACTTCTTAGATAACGTGGCGGGCTGGATCCTCGAACTTGACCGTGGTGAAGGTATTCCTTGGGAAGGTAACTACTCTTCTTGGCTTGAGCAAAAAGATGAACGTCTGGCGCAAGAAGCCTCTACAGAAGCCGCTCGTCGTAAATCTATCGAGAAAGAGCTTGAGTGGATCCGCCAAAATCCCAAAGGCCGCCAAGCTAAAGGGAAGGCGCGTTTGGCTCGTTTTGAAGAGCTTAATAGCGTTGAATATCAAAAACGTAATGAAACCAGCGAACTCTTTATTCCACCTGGACCGCGTTTAGGGGATAAAGTTATCGAGGTTGAAAACCTAAGTAAATCCTATGGTGACCGCGTTCTGATTGACAACCTGAATTTCTCGATCCCTAAAGGGGCGATAGTTGGGATTATCGGTCCTAACGGTGCGGGTAAATCTACCCTGTTCCGTATGATTTCAGGCCAAGAGCAACCGGACTCTGGTTCGATCACATTAGGCGATACCGTGAAAATTGCCTCTGTTGACCAGTTCCGTGATGCAATGGATGACAGCAAAACTGTCTGGGAAGAGATTTCCAACGGCCAAGATATCATGCGTATTGGTAACTTTGAAATTCCAAGCCGCGCTTACGTCGGTCGCTTTAACTTTAAAGGCGTAGACCAAGGTAAACGTGTTGGTGAGTTATCTGGTGGTGAACGCGGCCGTTTGCACTTAGCCAAACTACTGCAAGTGGGCGGCAACGTCCTGTTACTCGATGAACCAACTAACGACCTCGACGTTGAAACTTTACGTGCGTTGGAAAACGCCCTGTTAGAGTTCCCGGGCTGTGCTATGGTTATTTCCCATGACCGTTGGTTCCTTGACCGTATTGCAACGCATATTATTGATTACCAAGACGAAGGTAATATTACGTTCTTCGAAGGTAACTTCTCTGAATATGAAGATTACAAAAAACGGACGTTAGGTGCAGAAGCGTTGCAACCGCATCGGATGAAATACAAAAGAATGACGAAGTAATATTCTTCATTCTTCGGATTGCAGGGACCGATATCATAACGATATCATATAGATAGAATCACCATGGCGGCATCATTAGATGCCGCTTTTTATTGAGTAATTTTATAAGTCATCTAACATCAATAGCTGTTGAACGAGGGTGACACACTCTAAGAAACGCGTGTCGTAATCGGAAGATTCGACGCGTACAAACTCAATATTATTTTTCTTAAGCATTTCAATAAGTAAGTTTTGGAACGCTTTCCTGTCTTTATCACTTCCTAAACTGCGTAACCCATCAGCCACCCAAGGGGTGTTGTTTTCCAAAACTATCACCAAATCGAATCGATACTCATCAATCAGAGCCTGAACAAATGGGTGTTCTTTACCTTCATAGCGCAAACAGAAGGCTTGGGTCGTGACAAAATCGGTATCAATAAATGCCACTTTATTGGCATATTTTACTGCGAAATCAATGTACTGTGCATGCCCTAAGGCAATTTTGTCGTAGTCAGAATATTGCAATGCCATCTCATCACCACCAAGGTGGCTAAACACATAGTCACGGCCATACTCCCACGCACTGGATGTGTTAAAAATATTGGCTAACTTATTGACTAACGTCGATTTACCACTCGATTCACCGCCTAAAATAGCCACTTTACGCACAAAGAAGGGTTTCACTTCTGTGGGGATATATTCCCAATAACGAAATGGCGCTTGGCGAATTTGGTTACCGCTGATATTCATAAACGTGCGTTCAGGGTCGATCAAAATGGTTTCGATACCTAAGTATTTTTTATAGCGCGGAGCGTCATTCGCTTCCCCTGAATAGATAAAACTCGGATTAATATTATGCTTTTTCAAAAAGCCTTTCATTCCGTCACTCCACACTTCCCAACCGTGTGGATAAGGCTCTATACCATTTTCATCAAACGAATGAATATGAATATTTTTTTGATATTTAAAGGTTTGTAACAACCATCGTAAGCGGTCGCTCACAGTGGGTTGCTGAGACATAGAACTGTTAACAAACAACTCTTTATCGCGAGGTTCATCATGGCAAAGAATGACGTGGAGTTCATCCACTTGGCTGCATGCGCGTTGAATCAAATAAATATGCCCAGTATGCAATGGATAAAATTTGCCAAATACCACTCCAATGGTTTTTTGCTGATTAGGGTATTCAAGGCCTAAAAAACGGTGTAATGCCGCGATTTTTTGCGCGCTGGGGCTTTTAATTTTGTTGTTGATTAACTGGCTGAGATAGCCTTTGGTCATATCTGTCGCATCCGCAACTTGCTGGAGCGTGTAACCCGCTCGTTTGATTGCGTTTTTGAGATAGTCAAATTCAGCCATGTATTTTCCTTTTACCTAAATTAAAAGCTTATAGTTCATCCAAAATACTTAATGCGTCCGCTAATTTTTTCACGCCATACACTTTCATATCTGGCGGTGATTTTTTGGGCATATTCGCATGGGGTACAATGGCACGTTTAAAGCCATGTTTTGCTGCTTCAGAGATACGTTCCTGCCCACTCGGTACAGGGCGAATTTCCCCTGCCAGCCCAACTTCACCAAATACGACCAGATCTCTAGGCAATGGACGATCACGAAAACTGGAAACCAAAGAAAGCAATAAGGCTAAATCCGCACTGGTTTCAGTCACTTTTACCCCACCCACGACGTTGACAAAAACGTCTTGGTCTGACATTTGCAGCCCACCATGGCGATGTAGCACTGCCAATAAAATGGCTAAACGGTTTTGTTCAAGCCCAACCGCAACACGTCGTGGGTTCGACATCATCGAATGATCCACAAGCGCTTGGATTTCCACCAGCAACGGCCGGGTTCCTTCCCAAACTACCATCACGGAGCTTCCAGAGGTAATTTCATCACCACGACTTAAAAAGATTGCAGAAGGGTTACTCACTTCTTTAAGCCCTTGTTCTGTCATGGCAAACACGCCTAATTCATTCACTGCACCGAAACGGTTTTTATGACTGCGCAAAGTACGGAAGCGGTTATCCGCATCGCCATCTAACATAATAGAGCAGTCAATACAGTGTTCGAGGACTTTTGGCCCAGCCAGTGAGCCATCTTTGGTGACGTGACCAACCATTATGATGGCCACACCGCGCGTTTTTGCGAAGCGAGTGAGATAAGCCGCGGTTTCCCTCACTTGTGCCACACTCCCCGGTGATGATTGAATGTCAGCCATATGCATCACTTGGATGGAGTCAATCACCATCAGTTTGGGTTGTTCTTGCTCTGCGGTTAAGCAAATTTGCTCAATACTGGTTTCTGACAGCATATTGAGTGAGTCAGTCGGTAGCCCTAAACGGTGTGCTCGCATCGCCACTTGTTGAAGTGATTCTTCCCCTGTGACGTACAGGGTTTTCATTTCACGTGACAATAAGCACATGGTTTGCAGCAATAAGGTACTTTTACCGGCTCCCGGGTTCCCCCCAATGAGGATGGCACTGCCCGGTACGACTCCCCCACCGAGCACGCGGTCAAACTCTTTAAACCCTGTAGTAAAACGAGGCAATTCTTCGAGGCTAATGTCAGATAATTTCTGGACTTTGCTCACCCCAGCCGCATTCCCTGCATACCCCGTTAAGCGGTCAGTACGTGATGAAGAGCTTGTTGAGGCCAGACGCACTTCCGTAATCGTATTCCATGCATGGCAAGCACTACACTGCCCTTGCCAACGCGGATAGTCCGCCCCGCAATCATTACAGACAAATGCCCTTTTAACCCCTTTTGCCACAGCAAACTCCTCTTAAAATTATTCTGTATTACAACCGACGAACCACAGCACTCAAAATGATCTTAAAATTTTGAATACTAATTTGGCTTAATCTTCAAAATGGATGGTGTTGTAGCAAGGCGGCAAGTAAAGCTAAGCCCTAGGAGCATACATCAGTATGTGACTAGGGTGATTAAGTGCAGCCAACACTGCCACAGCACAAACCATAAAATATCGATATCAATATTCAAAATAGTTCGGGTTGTGGCTAGGCGGCAAAAGAGGATGTCTTGGGGAGCATACACAAGTATGTGACCCAAGCAGCCGAGTGCAGCCAACACCGCCACAGCACGAAATATGAAGAATATTTAGCGTTCTTCGTGTTTGAGGCCCCCGCTCAACACACACATCACACCCATCAGATCTGCATGACGGATCGCAACCTTCGCCCTTGCATACACCTTTGGCTTCGCATGATACGCAATACCCAGCCCTGCTTTACGGATCATTTTCAGGTCATTTGCCCCATCACCGATGGCAACAGTTTGCTCAATAGGAATTTCCAGTTTTTCCGCCAGCTTCACCAAGGTTTGTGCTTTATATTTTGCATCCACAATTGGGCCTTTCACTTTGCCTGTTAACTTACCGTTCTTAACTTCTAATTGGTTAGCAACAGCGGCCACGAGTTTGAGCCGTTGACGTAAATTATCCGCAAAAAAAGTAAAACCACCGGATGCTATCGCTATGTGCCAATTCATCGCTTGTAACTTGCGCACAAGGTTCGTTAAACCTGGCATCAAAGGCAGTGTTTCCATCACTTGGTCAAGAATAGCGGCGTCGGCACCTTCAAGTAAGCTAACCCGTGCTCGTAAACTTTCCGTAAAATCGAGTTCCCCTAGCATGGCTCGCTCGGTCACTTCAGCAACCTGCTCCCCTACCCCTGCTAAGCGAGCAATTTCATCGATACATTCAATTTGAATCGCTGTCGAGTCCATATCCATCAGTAATAGGCCCGGTGAACGCAAACGTGGAATTTGCCCTAATGGCACGACATCTAATAAACATTCGTCAGCGAGTTTTTTAATTCGAGGTGTAATACTCCCAGCGATTCTGACCACTTGGTAGTCATCAATACGCCACGAAGAGACAATTACGATAGCGATCCCTAATCGCTGTTGGAAATTACTGATCCGCGCTTTATCTAAGCCGCGGCCATATAGTAACCACCCACTGTCCCCAGCACGATAATCCAATGGCATCACTTCTTCACCACTTAATGACAATGGCAACCCTGGCCATTTTTGGATTTCGTCGGGTAGGTAACAATAGGTCAAGCTCGTTGACATGAAAATTAGCTCCTGTAATCGATGTAACTTTTTTATAATGATAAGTTGCGAGCAGCCGAACGAAGCCACTATACTAAATTTTAAGGCTTTATGACCTTATGTATTTACTGTTAAAACGGAAGATAACCCTATATTCGCTGAAGTATAACGACACCTTTATACTCAAAATAAGTCGAGAGCACCAATAAAGCAATGAAACTTACCTTTAAGCTCCACAAAACAGTCATTATCGTTATCTGCGTTGCGCTGGTAACCTTACTTATGCATGGTATTTCTTATTTAGGAAATAGCCAAAACCAAGGCAGAATTGAGCAATTTAAACAACTGACTTATGTTCTTGCTAAGCAAGTTGCTTTCAGCTTATCTGATTATATTGTTCCCGGCAGTAAAGATTTTAATTTAGAACGAATTAATGCCAATTTAAATAACGTGGTAAAAGACAGGTATATTTTAGATGCTAGCATCTATACGGCCAGTGGCACACTGATCACTCAAGTCGGTGAGCCTGCAACGGTAAAAGAACGGCTTGCGATAGATGACAACGCATCACTGCAAAATTTTCAATACCAACTTGTCGTTCCCATCCAAGGCACAAAAGAACCCAAAGGCTATTTGCGTTTAACTATTGATACAGAGCTTCTTTCCGCTGAAATTCAACAAGCCGATAACAGCACCAATGTATTGCGAATCTTTATTCTGCTCGCCTTATGTATTGGCTTCGTTTTAGCTAATACATTACTGCGTTTAAAGAAAAAGAAAGGCCATAAGCAAGCCCCACCGCTCGTCGTTAATACAGAGGAAAATCAAGATGATAATGGAGACGATGAAAGCAATGAAGACGATCAAGAAAGCAAAACGTCCCCAAAAACGAAACCAGCACGTTTAAAACGAAAAAAAGAACAGCGGCCTTATCGCCCTAAGCGGCCGACACAAAAAAACAAACCAAATTCGTCTGATAAATAGCCCTAAAAAGGGCTATTTGATTGAATTTAAATAGAAGTTGTATCAAACACGATTGGCGCGACAAACTCAACTTGGCCATCGACCAATAATGTCTCTGGAGGGATCGGGAAAGGCGCAGCTCGTGAGATGGTTGCCAATGCTTCTTTATCCAATATTTTTGTACCGGATGAATTCAATAAACTGGCGGCAATCACTTCACCCCGGCTATCCAAAATCACTTTGATATGAGAGACCCCTGTTGAACGGTAACGCAGTGCTGCACGCGGGTAGCGCTTAGTTTTGGCTATCCGCTGATGCACCTCACTTTGCCAACCTTGGTGCCCACTTACTGCCGCAGACGCATTACTGGAAAAATTCGCACTACTGCTAGATTCACTTCCAGATGCAGGGGCTGAAGTAACGGTCGACTCCTGCGTGGTAACAGGGGCTTCTTCGATGATTCTTTTCTCTTGCGGAATTTTCTTTTTCGGTGGGCGTTTTTTCTCGCTAACTTTTGTTAACGTGCCATTATCGACGATCGCAGTCTCAGGTAATTTATCTACCTTTTCAACAACTTCAGGCAATGACTCCTCTCGCGTTGTCATCTGTTGTTTCGGTGCATGATTAATCTCAGGCTCTGCCTGTTGTTCAAGCTGATAAACCCCCAGCTGCAACGAGATTGCCGGAGGTAATACCCCAGTCTTCGGAATTGAAGAGGTGAACCACCCGATAAAAATGATTGCCAGTGTTCCATGGAAAAAACAACTTAAAACCAAACCGCCTAGTGGACGGAAAATCGGGCGCTCTAACTGACCCGTCATACTGCTCATATTCTGCCTCACGACTTTATTTTTTGCAGATTATAGGCATAATACAAACAAAAATGATATTCATTATTATTAGTAAAAACACAATTATTAAAACAACTTATTGATTTAAATAATAAAGTAATCTGAGCAGATTATTAATCAGCACGATTGTGCTCTTTTATGACATTAACACCAGTAAAATGACTATTGATAAATCTCTTGCCCGTAAAATTAGCGGTGCGTATCAGTCAACATATAGCCAACTTGTGCGCTTTTTCCGCAATCGGCTAGATAACAGCAATGATGCTGATGATTTATCACAGGATGTGTTTACACTATGGCTAAACCGTAAAGAACAAACGCCTGTTAAAGAGAGCCGCGCTTACCTGTTTAAAATTGCGAATCATGTTTTGATTGACCATTGGCGACGTAACCAACGCCAAACTAGATCAGAAACATCCATTGATGATATTACTCATGAGTCTCATTTTGAACAGAGCCAAGCTGATCCCAGTGAAATATTGGAACATCAGCAACGGATCCAACGGCTAAGCGAAGCACTTGAAACGTTACCACCCCGTCGACGAGAAGCTTTTTTGCTTTATCGTTTTGATGGTTTATCACAAAGTGAGATTGCTGAGCGAATGGAAATTTCAATCAGTATGGTGGAAAAACATATTGCAGCAGCACTTGTTCACTGTAAAAAACACCTTGATAATCAGGGCAATAATTTGTAATGACACACGACTCTTTGCAAACAGCAGATGATGAAAGTCGCATTGATGAAGAGGCTGCGCTGTGGTTTACCCGCATGCACAGCCAACGGATCAGTGCCCTTGAAACTGAGCAATTCAAACAATGGATTTCAGCGTCACCTGAACATGCAAGAGCTTATGATGCCATCGCTGGGCTATGGCGCGATTTTGATCACATGCCACGCCCTGCTAGCACAACACTCCCCAAGGAAAAACGCCCTTTTTTTCGCTTATGGCGCCCGTTGGGCAATACCTTAGCGGCATTTTTTATTGCGGCTATTTTGTTTTTGCCATACAGCCACTTGCCTGCAATGTTGCTCAATAATATGACTTTAGTGGCAACGAATACGCCTAAAGAAGTCACGTTGCCTGATGGCTCCCAGCTATTTCTCAACCACAATACACGCATTCATGTTGCCTATGAAACCCCAGTGCGTAACCTGTATCTAGAACAGGGAAATGTTTACTTCAAAGTCAAATCCAACCCTTATCGGCCTTTTGTTGTTCAAGCTGATAACCGGCGTATCCAAGTGGTAGGGACAGAATTTGAAATTAACAAAGTGGCTCAGCAAGTTGCCGTGAATGTCAGCCAAGGCATTGTTAGCTTTGAAGATATAGCAAGCAAACAGCCCGTGTTCTTACTTGCCGGAGACAGCGCAGTCAGTCAATCACCAAATAGCCCAATCACTCGCCAACAAATTAACCCGCTAGATGTGGCTCGTTGGCGCTTTGGTGAGTTAATTTTTGTTGATAAACCGCTTTCAGAGGTACTCGACGAACTTAAAAACTATTCGTCGATAAATATCGAGCTTTCCCCCACTCAATTGGCGAAGAGTAAAATCTCAGGTCGCATCAATACCCACCAGCCAGAACAGTTTTTTCAGGCCCTTCCCTCTTTACTTCCCGTACAAGTCGTCTATCGAGACAAAAATAACGTATTGATTATCCAAAATAAAAAAAATAAATGAAAAATATTTTCATTTGCAGGTGAGGATAATTCTCATTTCCCCCTCTTCTTAATTAGTCATCATTTTGCTGACCTATTTTCGCACGCTTTTTGTGCAGCTTAAGAATAAGGGATATCCATGTCTATTCAGTTTACTCAACGCCGATTAAGGCCGCTCGCCCTTGCTGTGGCGGTCAGTAGTGCTATTACTTGTCAAGTTGCCTTCGCGCAAGAAATGAATTTTTCATTACCAGAACAATCACTTGCTACCTCTGTCGCTGAAATTAGCCGCCAAGGGCAAATCCAATTGCTCTATGATAAAGGCCAATTAAGTGGCTTACGCGCACCTGCATTGTCTGGCAACTACTCCGCACAAACCGCATTACAAAAAATACTCATCGGTAGCGGATTAGAGTTAATCAATGAAAATGGTGTTTTCGTTATTCGTCAGCAAAATTTAAGCCAAGGCACATTGGTATTACCAGAAACCCAAGTCTCTGGCGTTGTTCAGAACCACCCCGCGACAGATGTGATATCAGCACCGCAATACGTGACGTCTGAAGAAATTAGCCAAAGAAATACGGGTGATGGCAATATTACGGATTTGATGAAAACTAACCCTGCTGTCCAATTTGCCAATAATGACAGCAACTCAATGAACCAAGGGGAAATCAAACCTTCCCGTATTTCTATTCACGGCTCAAGCAGCTACCAAAACGCCTATCGCCTTGATGGCGTAAGCTTTAACAACGATTTTGACCCTGCAGACAACGGTCTCGGTGAAACCACAACCCGTTTGAGCAGTAGCGACCAAGGGATTTACATCGATAGCCGCCTGATCGACAGCATGACGGTGTATGACAATAATATTCCAGTCGAATTTGGCGGATTTACGGGGGGAACGGTAGAAGTCAATAGCCGTCGCTGGCAAGGGGAAAATAGCGCTCACGCCTATTACCGCTTAACCCGTTCCGGTTGGAATAATTTGTTCCACGATTCATCGCAAGGGATTGATACCACTAAAAATGATACCGCCAACCCCGCTCGCTTCCAAAACCGCTATGATAAAAATGACTTTGGCGGCTGGTTTGAATTAGGGGTGAGTGAAAACTCAGGAGTTGTGTTCTCTGCCTCACGCCGTAGTTCGACTATTCCAATGACGCTCGCCAATGATGGTGCCGCAATGATAAATGGCGATGGCGAATTGGAAATGACAGACGGTCTAACTGGAAAAAAAGATCAAAAAAGGACTTCTGATAACTACTTTTTGAAATATACCATTGATCTCTCTGATAAAAGCTCCTTGGATCTTTCGGCAAACTATGCTGACTATGATAGCCGCTTATTTACTTCTACTATCATGAATTCAGGTTATGACAGCACACATAAAGGTTTAGGTTTTACAGGCGTTTTCAAACACCAATTTGAAGTTGGTCAGTTAGAGCTAACAGCAAGTACTCAGCAGCTAAAAGATGAGCGAGCCAATGACCAAAACTATTATGTCGAAGTTCTCGCAATGGACTCTGACTATAACTGGGATAACCGGAAATACCTACGTAGTGGCGGACAAGGTGATTTAATCTCTGAACAAAATAGCCAAACAGCAAAAGCAGTTATGAGATTCACCTCAATGGAAGATGGCTTAGGTATTACGCATAACCCAACTATTGGTAGTGAGCTCAGCTATACTAAAGGGACATATAAACGAGATAGTGATTTTTATCGTTATAACTATTCAGGTGTCATTGACAAAAATGATTATTGGAATGGTCAACTTACTAATATCACTCGGTTCCAAGCTGGTAAGCACTCCGCAGATTATACTAACTACGCATTATTTCTCGATGACAACTTGCAATATGGCAAATTGACACTGCGCCCTGGCATTCGTTTAGATCGTGATGACTTTGTGAGCCGCACAAATATTGCCCCTCGACTTTCCGGTTCATATGACATTTTTGGCGACAACTCAACGTTATTGATTGCTGGTGCTAACCGTTATTATGGCCGTTCAATGCTAACCTATGCCTTATATGGTGCACAGAATGCAGGTATGCAAAACTGTAATTGGGGCTGTTCATTAGATCCAAGTTTAAATGATTGGGATAATAAAAAAGATTACGAAGGTATCGATTCACTAAAAACACCGTATAACGATGAACTTACCCTTGCTTTGCAACAAGAAATCCTTTCAACCACATGGCGTTTACAATATGTACACCGTGAAGGGTATGACGAAGTCAGAACTCGTACAAAATATGACACCCGTGATGCCGATAAACGCAGTATTCGCATGTATGACAATGGCGGTCGTAGCTCACATGATACGGTGACCCTTTCCGTTAATAACAGCCAACCTTGGGAGTGGGCGGAAGCTTCCCATGTCATGACAGCATCACTCACATGGCAACAAAGTGAAAGTAATACGCCAAAAGATTCTGGCTATAACTCATTCGACCCCGCCAATAAGGTTAACCTCAACAAGGTTTGGTATGACGGCAAAATTATTGACGCATCGAAATTGCCATCAACTAGCTTTAACTCTCCGTTCAAATTTAACTTAGAACTGACCAGTGTTTGGGATGATTATGATCTAACGTGGTACAACCGCCTACAATGGTGGGGGGCTCGTGACCAAGCGGTTCGCTACGACAATGCCTACGCAGTCGACCCTGAATATGGACAAGTTCGCAAATACACCAAGCAACATTTCTCCAGTAAATATACGTGGGACACCCGTCTTGGCTGGAAGCCTGATTTTGCTTACGGGTTTGGTTTCTCCGTTGAAGTAAATAACATCCTCAATAATAAAAACGTTGCTGACCGCTTTGTCTTTGAAGACCGTGTATTGAAATCCTACGACCCGGGCCGTCAGTTCTGGTTACAAGTCAATTACGACCTGTAATCCATAACGCAATGTGAGCAATGAAACTCGTTAAGCAATTAAAACAACAAATGAATAAAACGTCATGAAGACACTGAAACAATTTTTCTATTTAGTAAAACCTTTTTGGGGGCAGCGTGCTGCCCTTTTGTGCTGGATACTGCTGTTTGCCTCACTGGGGCTCACGTTGTCATCCGTCTGGTTCAACGTCAAAATGAACATGTGGAATGGGGATTTCTATAACGCCCTACAAAAACTCGACGGCCAAGCGCTGTATGGCTTATTGCAATACTTTGTTGTCTTAGTCAGTGGGCTGATATTTGTCGTCGTTATGGGTAATTACCTAAAACAAATGCTCATTATCCGCTGGCGCAAAGGCATGACTGAGCAAGTACTCAGCCGTTGGTTATCGCCCAACAGCAAACATTACCTCTTAAGATTAACGTCTCAAGAACCCGATAACCCAGACCAACGTATTGCCGAAGATATTCGTTTACTGATTGAATCGACATTAAATTTAGTGGTGACATTCCTCCACTCAATGCTAACGCTGATTTCATTTGCGGCCATCCTTTGGACACTTTCCGGTAGCCTGTCGTTTAATTTTGCCGATAGCGACTGGACCATACCCGGCTATATGTTCTGGGCCTGTATCATTTACACCTTGATTGGTATCGCCCTCACCCAATGGATAGGTTTTCCACTACGTCGCTTGCATATGGATAAGCAGCGCCGCGAAGCGGATTACCGTAGCTCGCTAATTAATTGCCGCCAACACGGTGATGCCATCGCAGGGCAACGTGGTGAAACTCAAGATAGAAAAGAGTTAATGGGACGATTTGGGGAAATCATCGCCAACTGGAACCGCTTGATCCGCTGTGAACGAAACTTATCTTTCTACACAGTGGGTTACCAACAAGTTACCGCCTTAGCGCCTGTATTACTCGCATTACCTAAATTCCTTGCGGGTGAAATCATGTTGGGTGGCTTAATGCAATTGCGCCAAGCCTTTACCAGTGTTGCCACTTCACTCGGCTGGTTTATTTTTGCCTATAAAGAAATCGCCGCATGGCAAGCCACAGTCTCCCGTTTATACAACTTTGTGGTTTTATTGGAAAACGATAACAAAGCGGTGGTTACTATCGACGAAAAATCGCCACCTCTGATCGCTAAATTATCCGTTTCTACCGCAGACAACCGCTGCTTAATTAATTCCGTGAATATAACCGCCAAACAAGGCGAATTAACCTTGATTAGTGGCCGTTCTGGTGTTGGTAAATCCACCTTATTACGCACGCTAAGTGGGCATTGGCCATATTTCAACGGGACTATCCGCCGAACAGAAAACGTCATGTGGATCCCACAGCGCCTATACTTGCCCATTAGCCGTTTAGATAGCCTATTGGCTTACCCTAAAGCGGCCTCAAAATTCAGTCAGCAAGATTTTCAATATGCCTTGACGTTAGTCGGTTTAGAAAAACTGCATCATCAATTAACACTCGAAACCGATTGGAATAACCGTTTATCTGGCGGGGAACAGCAGCGCATTATGTTTGCGCGTTTATTGCTCAACCGACCAAAACTGCTTTTATTAGACGAAACGACCTCAGCCCTCGATGAAACTAGCTCACTCGAGTTGCTCGCGCTATTGAAAGCTGAATTACATGACAGCGCCATTGTTTTGGTGAGTCATCAGAGCTTCGTGACTCAATTTGCGGAACAACACATATTGCTCGTAGAGCCTGCGAGTGAAAAATCCTTAAATACAGGAACGCCTGAATATGCTTCGTAAAATTACCTTCGCCACACTGATTGGTATTCTGCTCGGTGGCTGCACAGGCAGCACATCTGTGAGCCAAAAATCAGCCTCATTGTTACCCGTGCGTGGTGACCTTCAACACTATCAACTCGACAATGGGTTGCAAGTTTACCTTCTACAACGTAATCAACCCGGAGTTGAATTGCGTTTATTGGTCAGTAGCGGTTCATTACAAGAAAATGAACAACAACTTGGTCTCGCGCACTTTACAGAACATATGGCGTTTAAAGGCACCAAACATTTTCCGGGAACGACTGGGTTTAAACAGCTTGAACACCAAGGGCTAAAACTCGGTAGCCATGTGAATGCCATTACGAGTTTAAATTCCACGCTGTATAAGTTATCACTCCCTGAAGCGACAGCAGCACAAGTCGCCACTGGCTTACAAGTGATGGCTGATTGGGCGTCAAATATGACATTTGACCAAGAAGCCTTTGAAAAAGAACGCCCTGTCATTGTCGAAGAGTGGCGCTTACGCCAAGGAATGGGCTATCGCATCAATGATAGTTTAGAAAAGCTACGCTACCACGGTAGCCGTTATGTCGATCGCAACCCCATTGGTTCATTAGATGTGGTACGTAATGCCCCGATTGAGCAGGCCAGAGATTATTATCAAACCTGGTACCAACCTCAGCGGATGTCACTATTGATTATTGGTGACTTCAATAGTTCATCAGTACGCAATCAGGTTGATAATTTATTTGCACTCCCTAAGCCCGAAAAAGTGGCAGAAGATAACCCGCAATGGAAACAATTTGCCCATTCAACCAATATGTTAGTGCAAGGTGTGTTTGATAAAGAGCAAGGGGCGCGTTATGTGCAATTTGCCTTACAAAAAGATGTTAGTGCGCCACTAAATACGCGCTTAGGGCAGTCCGACGATTTACTGGATAACCTCTGGCTAGCCATTTTGAACCAACGTTTTTCCGTCATGGTAGATAACGGCGTTTTACCGTCGATTAGCATCAACGAACAAGGGGCAATGTTAGATAACCAACGCTTGCAGCAGCTGATGATCATCCACCCGAAAGGCAATGACTACCAAGGTGCCACCGAGATTTTATTCACAGAGCTACAGCGCCTTGCCACTAAGCCAGTTACCCAAGAAGAACTTGATTCAGCAAAGCAAGCGATGTTGAAAAAATTCAGCCTGCAAGCCGCTTCAGAACAACGCTATAGTAATGAATATTTAGCCGGACAACTGACGACGGCACTTGAATACGACATGCCGATGTGGAATAAACGCCAACAGTTAGATAGCAGCTATCAGTTGATGAAATCCGTTAAGCCGCAGGACTTACAACAGCATGTCGCTAAATTCCTACAAACCGCGTCCCCACGTTTAGCATTAATTGGACCTGATACTGATGCCACGGCAATTGATAAATCGGCATTTAATCAACAATGGCTAAAAATACGCCAAAGCACACCGGGGCCATTTACACTGCGCTCCAAAGCGATTCAATTACAGCTACCTCAAGTTCCTAAAGGCAATATTGTTGAGCGATCTAAGCTGCCCGTTGAAAAAACGGAACATTGGACATTAAGCAATGGCATTCAGGTGATTGTTAAAACAGATAAAAACCTGAAAGATGATATTCAATTTAATTTGCAATTGCCGGGCGGCCGCTCGTTAGAAACGCTGCAAACAGCAGGTTTAACCGACTGGGCGTTAAAACTCCCGGAAAGTAGCGGTTATGGAAACTACAGCGCACGCGATCTAGCTTTGCTAGCAAAACAAAACCAAATTAGCGTTCGCCCATACAGTGAATTGCTCACACATGGTTTTCGTGGAAAAGCCCCTGTCGATAACCTCGAAACAGCGCTACAGCTACTCAACTTGAAGCTAACAGCGCCTCAGTTTAGCGGCGCAAAGTTAGAGCAACAAAAACAATCCTTTGCTTTAAACTTATCCAAAACCCCCGTAGAACGCACTTTTCTCGATAATATTAATCAGGAAAGCTATACCCACGGTGAATTCCTAGTGATTAACCCACAAGGCAGCTGGCAACAATTTACTGCTCAACAGCTGCAACAAGCCAACCGTCAATTACTCACCTCAACAGCAGATATGACACTGGTCATTACTGGTGCAATGAATAGCCGTGAGCTAAAGCCGCTGTTAGAGCAATGGGTTGCATCACTGCCACAAAGTAACCAAAAACTGGTATCCCGCAATCAAGGGATCATGCCAAAAATGGCCAGCTTTAATAAAACTTATCCCATCAGTAGCAGTGATAAAAGTATGGTGAGCATTCAATTCGCTTCACCTGCGGTGTGGAACCAGCAAGACAGCTTAGGGATCCAACTTATTGATACCATTGTGAGTCAGCGTTTGCGCGGTGAACTACGTGAAAAAGCCAGCGGCATTTACGCATTAGGTTTCTCTCAAATGTTAGCCAAGAAACCTCAACCTTATTACCTCGCTCGCTTAAATTTCACCACCTCACCTGAGCGAGCTAAAGAAATGACGCAAATCGCCCAAAAAACAATAGGGCAAATTCGTCAAACAGGTGTGAGTGAAAAAGAGCTAACCGAAGCAAAAAATATTTGGCTAACAGAAAATGCGCAAGTCACTGATAGTTCAAGCTATTGGACTGAGGCTCTAGCACAGATTGCCAGCGATGATGGGCAATATCAGCGTTTAAACCAAGAGCAAGATATTATTCGCCAGTTAACGGTTGAAGATATTAACCGCTTGGCTCGTCAATACTTAGGGCAAAATTCAAAAGTATTTATGATGACGCCTTGATATAAGCAAAACCAACAGTTTAATTACAATTAGACTGTTGGTTTTCTTTGCCACATTAACCGTGCTCTTATTTAAATGAATGCCTTACGTAATAAATAAAATTTAACACTCGATTATTTAAGTTATTTAATAATGAAGATAGACGTTCTTGAAATGATATTTTTTTAGATTTCGCTATTTCAACCTCTAATTTTAGTTTGTCCATTGAAACATCCAGATAGTGTTCAATATCATTAGTAATTTTATTACTTTTAATTCCCTTATACTGGAGAATATTGATAATCAAATCAATTTTAAATAAAAATAGCTCTATCTCTGTATTACTTCTTTTTTTATTAATAACTTCAATCACAGAGTCCACAATACTTTTAGGCATTTTCCTGACTATTAAAATTGATTTAATTCTATTAATAGCAGTATCTATAATTTCATTTTTTTCTTTAGTGTACTTATCATATGTGATTTTTTCCTCATCACACTTCTCTCTAAACTCATCTTTTAACAATTTAATGTTAGAATTGATTTTTTCTTTTACAAAATCAATAATTCTTTCATCCGTTAAATTATGACTCAGCTCAGTTAAAAACTTTCTATTTTCACTTGTATATTTGCTTTCAGATAAAATACCTTTAATTAATTTAATTTTCTCAATGCTTTCACCCCCTTTAAAAACTGAAAAATCCGAATATTTCTTTATATTTTTAATGCATTCATTATACTCAGATTCATTTGATTTCATTTCAGATAAATATTCATTCGAATAATCAATAAGACAATCTTTAACTTTAGTGATTATTTCTCTAGGAAAATTTTGCTTTTCAAGTAAACTTTCTATCGCGTAGCTTGCAACTCGACAGGATGAGTTATATATAGATAGGAAGCGCTGTTCTCGATACAAGTGAAGAACCTTATACTTATCATCAATATTCATCGAGGAATTAGTAATTTTCACAAAAACATCCTCAAGTTCCTTTCTTATATTATCTTCATTCTCAATCGGTTCTTTTGTTCTAATGTAACTCATCAAAAATTTTATATGACTCAATTCATTCTTAGATAAAGCCTCTCCTGTTTTAAAATCATTAATTAAATCATCAAAACTGTCACATTCAACCTTATTTATTTTTTCACTCTCTTCATCCCTCTTACTTTTTTTTAACTCCATTTCACTTTCAATATTTTTCACCACTTTCTTTACAACATTTTTAAGCTTTTTTCCTATTTTCCCATTAGATTTACTACTTTCATATTCATTTTTAGCGCTAGATATTTCCTTATCTTTAACATCTATAGGTTGGAGAGTTGTCTCTTTATCACTAATATTTATCTTTACATTTTTATTTATTGAAGGGTCTCTATCAACTTTCAATCCTTTCTTAAAATACTTATCAATTTTTTCTTTCGCTTTCCCGCTCGTAACAATACCCCATGATTTATTTATTTCTGCCCAGCCATCCTCGCCTTTGTTTTTGGTTGTTTTTATTTTGTCGATGATGATATAGCTTTTCCCTTCGAAAACCTTTGGATTTTTGGTTATTGCTATTACCATGTCATTCAATGACATAGATGAATATTTCTGTTCATCAAAATTTTTTTTACCTACACCCAGCATATAAACCTCGCTCTAGTTTCTATTTTATTTCGAAGTAAAAAATCATAAAATAGCGTATAGAATCTCATTAGTTTTTTATATCAAATAGCGATTGCAAAACACTCAATTTATTCCATCGTTTTTTATGTGATAACTCTTATTTCTCATTGACATAATATATTTTTAATGTGATTAATATATTCTAGAAACGACAATGATGAGTAAAGTAATGAACAACGTAACTATCCGTAGAGCAACGCTGGACGATGTGCCTGCAATCACCCAAATGCACGCTGACTATTCTGCGTATGCCAACACCTTACAATTGCCTTACCCAACAGAAAAAACATGGGAAGCTCGCCTTGGGGAAAATGATCCACTCGTCACTCAATTTGTTGCTACCATCAATAAGGACGTTGTGGGCTTACTTGTAATTAACCAACCAAGCCAAATACGCCGCCGCCATGTGGCTACCTTCGGTATTACCGTCAGTGAAGCTCATCAAGGTAAAGGTATTGGTTCCAAACTGATGCAAGTGATGGTGGATTACTGCGATAACTGGTTGAATGTACGCCGTATCGAGCTAGAAGTGTTTGCAGCAAATGGCAGTGGCGTTGGCCTATATGAAAAGTTTGGCTTTGAACTAGAAGGCCGTATGAGAGATTATGCATTTCGTGATGGGGAATACGTTGATGCGGTGGTGATGAGTAGGATCAAAAAATAGCGATAAAAAATGCCACACAATAGGTGGCATTTTAGCGCATCATGAAAACATCTAACGACTATTTGTCGCCTAACAGTACGGAATCCAATGCAATTTCAATCATCTCATTGAACGTCGTTTGACGCTCTTCTGACGTCGTTTGTTCGCCAGTTTTGATATGGTCAGAAACGGTACAAATCGTTAATGCACGCGCACCAAACTCAGCCGCAACACCATAAATACCCGCTGCTTCCATTTCAACACCTAGAATGCCGTATTTTTCCATCACTTTGAACATATCAGGATCTGGTGAGTAAAATAGGTCTGCTGAGAACAGGTTACCCACACGGACATTCACGTTTCTTGCTTTTGCCGCTTCAACCGCATTATGGACTAAGTCATAGTCTGCAATCGCTGCAAAATCATTTTCTTTAAAACGTTGACGGTTAACACGTGAATCAGTACAAGCGCCCATACCAATCACAACATCACGCAATTTTACGTCATCCATCACTGCGCCACATGAACCAACACGAATAATCACTTTCACACCGAAGTCAGTGATCAGCTCTTTCGCGTAAATTGAGCATGAAGGGATACCCATACCGTGACCCATAACAGAAATCTTACGACCTTTATAAGTCCCTGTAAAACCTAACATGCCACGCACATTATTCACTTGGCGAACATCCTGAAGGAAAGTTTCAGCGATGTATTTTGCACGTAATGGGTCGCCTGGCATCAGAACGACATCAGCGAAATCACCCATTTCTGCATTAATATGTGGAGTTGCCATGATTATTTCCCTTTAAACGATTAAATATTTTTAAGTTAATAAGGTGGTTTCCCACCTTATTATTAAAAAAGTATGACGGCAAAGCCTTGCCCATTACTTTTAATTCCCCGCCATTACCCTAAATAATTCGAGTTGTCGCTAGGCGGCAAAGAAAATCATCCCTATGAGCATACATAAGTATGTGATTAGGGTGATTTTGTGCAGCCAACACCGCTACAGCTCAAAGTATGACGGGTAATGGGTGTTAGAGCATTGGTTTACCATAATCCATCGGCGACAAATCAAAATACTTAGCGACTGTTTGCCCAATGTCTGCGAAGGTTTCACGATGACCTAATGAACCGGGTTTCACTTTTGGACCATAGATCAATACTGGGATGTGCTCACGGGTATGGTCAGTACCTGGCCAAGTTGGGTCACAACCGTGGTCAGCCGTTAAAATTAGAATGTCGTCTTCTTTAACTAATTTCATCAACTCGGGTAAACGGCGGTCGAATAATTCTAACGCCGCGGCATAGCCCGCTACATCACGGCGGTGGCCGTATGCAGAGTCAAAATCGACAAAGTTAGTGAAAACGATAGTGTTATCACCCGCCAGTTTCATTTCTTCAACTGTGGCGTCGAATAGGGCATCAATACCAGTCGCTTTGATTTTCTTAGTGATACCAACGTGAGCATAAATATCCGCAATTTTACCGATAGAAACGACTTCACCTTGTTTTTCATCAACTAATTTTTTCAATACCGTTGGTGCTGGTGGCTCTACCGCTAAGTCATGACGGTTACCTGTACGTGTGAAATTACCCGCTTTATCACCGACGAATGGGCGTGCGATAACACGACCAATGTTATAGCCGCCTTTAGTTAACTCTTCACGCGCAATTTCACACAACTCATACAGTTTATCTAAGCCGTAAGTTTCTTCGTGACACGCAATTTGGAAGACGGAGTCTGCTGAGGTATAGAAAATCGGTTTCCCTGTTTTCATGTGCTCTTCACCCAGTTGGTCAAGGATAACTGTACCTGATGAATGGCAGTTACCTAAATAGCCTGGCAAGTTAGCTTTCTCAACTAAAGTGTCCAACAGTTCTTGTGGGAAGCTATTTTCTTCATCAGAGAAATAACCCCAATCGAATAGCACAGGCACACCCGCAATTTCCCAATGGCCTGATGGCGTATCTTTGCCCGAAGAAATTTCGCTCGCATAACCATATGCGCCAATAATTTCTGCATTAGGATCAAGACCCGCAGGGAATGAACCGCTTGATTCCTCTCCTGCTTTACCTAAACCTAATTTTGTTAAATTCGGTAAATGCAGAGGCCCTTTACGGCCAATATCCGCTTCGCCGCGTGCGCAAGCATCTGCGATGTGACCCAACGTATTTGAGCCCTCATCACCGAATTTATGTGCATCGTGTGCAGCTCCGATCCCAAAGGAATCCAAAACCATAATAAATGTGCGTTTCATATTTTTCTCCTGCGGTATTTTTAAATACGATATACCACTAAAATCTATTTGTATTATTCGCTGATTTGGCGATAAACCATAGGTGTCGCTTCAGGTGCCTTGTCGCCAATCACCATCGCTTCACGCACTTCTTTCGCCGCTTCTTCCCACGCTTTTTCACTATTTGCATGGATAATGGCCAGTGGCGTCTGAGTATCCACTTTGGCACCTAATGCAGCGATATCACTTAAACCAACGCTATAATCAATTGGATCTGTTGCTTTACGGCGACCACCACCTAAAGTGACGACAGACATTCCCAGCGCACGTGTATCCATTTGCGTGATAATACCGTCTTGTGGCGCATAAACAGCTTTGCTCAGCACCGCTGTTGGCAGATATTTGTTGTAGTTTTCAACAAAATCAACAGGCCCTTTTTGAGCGGCAACCATGCGACCAAACACTTCTGCCGCTTTACCATTATCCAACACCGCCTGTAATTTTTGGCGTGCTTCTTCACGGTTTGCAGCTAATGAAGCAGACACTAACATTTCTACGCACAATGCCATGGTAACTTCATAAAGACGTGGATTACGGTATTCACCCGTTAAGAATTGAACGGCTTCACGAACTTCAACCGCGTTACCTGCACTGGATGCCAACACTTCATTCATGTCAGTCAATAATGCGGTCGTTTTACAGCCAGCCCCATTGGCCACTTTAACAATAGACTCTGCTAGCTGTTCTGACTTCTCATACGTTGGCATAAATGCACCAGAGCCGACTTTAACGTCCATCACTAGAGCATCAAGGCCTTCAGCCAGTTTTTTACCTAAAATTGAAGCCGTAATTAGCGGAATTGAGTCCACTGTCGCAGTAATATCACGAGTTGCATAAAAACGTTTATCAGCAGGTGCCAATGAATTAGTTTGCCCAATAATTGCCACCCCGACATCTTTGATAATGTCACGAAAACGGGCATCATCTGGGAAGATATCGAAATTAGGGATCGCTTCAAGCTTATCTAATGTCCCACCGGTGTGGCCTAGACCACGGCCTGAGATCATCGGTACATAACCGCCACACGCTGCAACCATTGGACCAAGCATCAGTGAAGTCACATCACCCACGCCGCCCGTTGAATGTTTATCAACTAATGGGCCGTTGAGGTTAAGTGATTTCCAGTTCAGAACCGTTCCTGAATCACGCATTGCTAATGTTAATGCAACACGCTCAGGCATGGTCATATCATTAAAATAGATAGTCATTGCCAATGCAGCAATTTGACCTTCTGAAACTGAGTTATCACGAACTCCATTGATAAAGAAACGAATTTCTTCTTCACTTAATGGCTTACCATCGCGTTTTTTACGGATAATTTCTTGTGCCAGAAACACAATATGCTCCTTTAAAGTCGAATTTATCGGCTAACAATATTGCGAAAATTAATAGCTGCTGCTTGATTTTTTAACGTCAAAACCCAGCGTATTTAATAAATTGGCTAATAAGCTAGAAGCCCCAAAACGGAAGTGGCGGCTATCAGCCCAATTGTCACCTAAAATTCGTCCCGCTAATGCTAAGTATTCTGCGGCTTCTTCTGCGGTACGGACGCCACCAGCCGGTTTAAAACCGACTGTTTTTTCAACGCCCATATCACGGATGACTTGCATCATGATTTCTGCACTTTCTAAAGTTGCATTAACAGGCACTTTACCCGTAGAGGTTTTAATAAAATCAGCGCCTGCTTTAATCGAAATTTCAGACGCTTTACGGATTAACGCTGCATCTTTTAATTCACCTGTTTCAATGATCACTTTCAACAAAACATTGGCAGCTGCACAGGCGTCTTTACAGGCTTTCACTAAGTCAAAACCAATTTTCTCATTACCCGCAATCAGTGCGCGATAAGGGAAAACGACGTCAACTTCATCGGCACCGTAAGCAATCGCCGCTTTAGTTTCAGCTAATGCGATATCAATATCATCGTTACCGTGTGGGAAATTTGTGACCGTCGCAATACGCACATCTGGAGTGCCTTGTTCACGTAATGTTTTACGTGCAATTGGAATAAAACGAGGATAAATACAGATTGCAGCCGTATTGCCTGCTGGGCTTTTCGCCTGATGACATAATGCAATGACTTTCGCATCGGTATCGTCATCATTTAAAGTGGTTAAATCCATAAGGGACAGCGCGCGTTGTGCGGCCGCTTTTAAATCAGTCATATAACTCTCCAACGTTGTTATTTCTTCAGAACGACACGTTCTTTGTTGGCGAGCGGGCTTGGTTCCTTAAAGATGCTAGTCGGATGCTTTCCGAACTGAGCAGCTGAGATCCTTCTCACCGCATCATGCCCTAGAGTCCTAGACTCTGAGAACTAGCAGTTCCATAGCAGCTTACTAATGCCTATTTGACCATGGAATGATGCCTTTTTATGTGCTACAAATCACATTAATCGACTGAATGTTACATTATTAAAATAAAAAATGTGATCCAATTCAAACTATAACATCAATTACCATCAATTCTTCTCTCAAATGGCTTTTCAATTCAATATATTCTTCATCATTAATCGACTAAGTTAAGAATAGTTGAAAATTTACGATTAATATAAAAAATCATAAAAGAATATAACGAATTAAAATGAAAACGGAAGGACTATTGCCCTTCCGATTGACTTATTTGAGATGGTATAAATTTAACCATCAGACACATAAACTAAATGACTGCGGCTGCGCCTAACGTCAAGAAAAAGCCGGCAATGGTTGCACTCATTAAGTTAGACAGTGTACCCGCCATAACCGCTTTCATACCTAAACGAGCAACCTCACTACGACGACTTGGGGCCATTCCCCCTAAACCACCGAGTAAAATAGCAACGGATGATAAGTTAGCAAACCCACATAATGCAAACGAAATAATCGCTTTAGTATGGTCAGAAAGCACTTGTTTGCCTGCCGCCAGTACTTCAGCATCCGCTTTCATGTATTCACCAAAATTCATGAATGCAACAAACTCATTCACAACAATTTTTTGGCCGATAAAAGAACCCGCGACTGTCGCTTCACTCCACGGCACACCAATTAAGAAGGCAATCGGTGCAAACAACCAACCTAATAATAATTCAAGTGATAATTGTGGATAGTCAAACCAACCACCAATACCACCTAAGATACCATTGATCAATGCAATCAATGCGATAAATGCCAATAACATTGCACCCACATTCAGCGCCAGTTGCATCCCTGATGATGCGCCAGAGGCTGCTGCATCAATGATGTTGGCAGGGCGCTCATCTTCAGCAACTAAATCGGTTGCATCAACCCGATCGTTCACATCTTCCGTTTCTGGAACCATCAGTTTAGCGAATAATAAACCACCTGGAGCGGCCATAAAGGAGGCGGCAATCAGGTATTCCATTGGCACGCCCATTTGCGCATAGCCCGCCAAAACTGATCCCGCAACAGAGGCTAAACCACCACACATGATGGCAAACAGCTCTGATGTGGTCATTGTTGCAATATAAGGGCGAACAACCAAAGGGGCCTCTGTTTGCCCTACGAAAATATTCGCTGTCGCAGATAAGGATTCGGTTCTTGAGGTTCCCAATACTTTTTGCAGGCCACCACCAAGAATTTTAATCACTAACTGCATAATGCCTAAATAATAAAGCACCGCAATTAATGAAGAGAAGAAAACGATAATAGGCAGAACACGGAAAGCGAAAATAAAACCACCGCCGCCAAACAGTTCAAACATTTTATCGGAAACAAGGCCACCGAAGATGAAATTCATCCCATCTTGGCCATATCCAATAACTTTAGAAACCGCATCAGACATCCCTTGGAGCACACTACGCCCCGCAGGAACATAAAGAACAAACGCGCCAATGGCTAGTTGTATTAAAAATGCACCACCCACTGTGCGTAGTTTAATAGCTCGGCGATTGCTGGAAAATAGAATAGCTATCCCGATAAGTACCGCCATTCCGATAATACTCATAATGAGCTGCATGGAAGGATCCCTGTTCACTTTATTTTAGGTTGATATATAAGGAAACGTGTAAGTCACCTTGATTTTTGATCTTATGATTATACCTAGTCATCACCAATAACCCGCAATACTCATCACAAATACTGAGTGCAATAAACAACAAAAATTCACACAATGTGATAAAAGTCACAAAATTAACTCGGTTTAATCTGGAAAGGGACTAAAGACCCAATTCATCACAATAAAAACTAAATAGATTTAAATAGCTAATTTGCGAAATTATATAAATATAATTTATGAATTGGCATGCGGTTTTATTTGGTGAGATTAAATAACGACAAGCTATTGTTGTAAAGTTGTTGGGCTATTTCTTCAGGGGATTCGTGGCGAAGCTCACATAATGAACGAAAAACCCACTCAATACGTTCAGGCCGATTTGGCTCGCCTTGGAAACCTGAAACAGGCATATCGGGGGCATCCGTTTCGAATAATAATGAAGCCAAAGGAAGTTGGGATATCACATGGCGAGTTTTATTCGCTCTTTCATAAGTAATGGTTCCCCCCACACCAATATAATAACCAAGTTTAACAAAGGCTTGTGCTTGAGATAGGCTGCCAGCAAAGCCATGTACGACGCCACGAGCAGGGACCTCAAAACGACGTAGCATTGCAGCTAATGGGTCATGGCTTTTTCGTGAATGTAAAATAACCGGTAAATCAAACTGTTTCGCTAACTTTAATTGTGCAGACAACACCTCTTGCTGGCGTTCAAATTGCGGGTTTTGCATATAGAGATCAAGCCCAATTTCGCCTATCGCCACACATTTTTTATTTTTTTTAGTTAGATAATCAGTCAATATATCAATATGTTGCTCTTGAAACTGACTTAAATATAATGGATGAAACCCCATAGCAGCATGGAGCTGCGGGTACTGCTGTGCCAATTGCCAAACCCGCTCAAAATTATCCACACTCACTGTCGGAATGACAATATCGCTCACGCCACTTTGCTGGGCAAGCTGCAAACTTTCAGTCAAAGAGTCACTAAAAGGTGGGAAATCAAAATGGCAATGAGTATCAATAAATTGACATTTAGCCATCACGAGTCTCATTTGCTGGTATCGCTGCCAAAGGCACTGAAGTGACAGGCTCAGTCACCAATTCAGGAATGAGTTCGCTCGGTACTTGAGGCTCAAGCTGAATGTCTAATGGGTTCGACTCAATTTTCTGAGCCAAGGTATGTCTAAAGCGATTTGTATTGTGGTCAAATGCACCACCCAGTGCTGCAATAAAATAGCGGCCACACCGACGGCCCGTATGGTAATCTTGATTAAGCGAAGATACTTTACTACCCAGCGCACTACTTTTCAGTGGAACAGGTGGATAAATCTCAAAGACCTGTACATCTTCTGGTGGGTTTTCAATAAATTCTTGTGTTCTACGGTAACTTTTCAGATGAACTTTAAGCATGGCAGCCATACGTTGTAAGCCATTCTTTTCCCCTTCCAGCCACCGAGTCATTCTTTTCACCCATTCAGGGGTAAAATACATTTGGGAAGGAACGGTACGGATCACCACAATAGTCTCAGCACCGCGGCGGTATGCCTCTTCAACTGGGATCGCAGCACTAATACCGCCATCCTGATATAAAGTGCCATCGAGTTCAACGCCTTCCCGATAAAAACCGGGAATAGCGCTGGACGCACGAATGATATCCAACCAAGTGTCGGCATCTGGCTGTAAGAAGGCCGCAGAAAAATCATCACTGCGGCTTGCTCCCATATAGAATTCACGGCCTGAATCTAATAAATCGAGCCCTGCTTGTATACGTAATGGAAATTCTTTTGCAGTGGTTTCGACTAGCCAATCTAAATCAATCAGATGGCCACCTCGAATAAAGCGTAAGGGATTGAAAAATGCTGAATTGGTTGTATAGCGAGTGATCACGCGACGAGCATAGCCCGCTTGCCCACAAATATACGCAGAAAGGTTCTGGGCGCCAGCAGAAGTACCAATCATCAGATCAAAAGGGTTAAAATCAGAAATAAGAAACTCATCCAGTACCCCGGCAGTAAAAATCCCTCGTTGACCGCCTCCTTCACATATCAGAGCCGTTTTTCCCGAGTTGATATTATCAAAGAATGCAAGCGGCTCAATCGTGCCGAGTGTAACTGAAACGTGTTTTCCCATAATGCCCCTGAATGACAGAAGTTCTCTTTAATTCACTTTAAATAGCTCAAAAACAGAATGAGCCTCCCACAGAAAGCCCATTCTATCGACATTGTACAATAAATATTCAGCAATATGAGCTATTGAGGCATTTATTTACCGTTTAGTTCGCAATCACTAAACCATTTTGTACCGATTTGACCCCATTAACTTGCGATGCCACTTGGGTAATTTTATCCATTTGATCGGCTGATTTAACAAAACCTGATAAGTAAACAACACCATTGACGGTTTTTACTGATACACTGTTACTCGAAATACCTTTCGTACCCAGTAATTTCCCTTTTACATCGGCAGTAATCGCTGAGTCATCAATATAATCACCGGTGTTTTTAGCGCCACTCGAAATAGCATTTCCAGTATCTTTACCAGCCATTTCAACGGTCTTAGATGCACTGTCCCAGGTTTCTGAGGCTTGTTTTTTCAAAGCGCTATCTGATGATGAGCTACAAGCCGCAAGCGCCCAGCTCAACCCAATAACTCCTAACAAACTCAATAGTTTTGCATTTTTCATAAAAACCTTCCTTTCACTGCAATGGACAACGAATAATATAGCCTAAGTAAAAAAACATAAAAAATAAAGAGAAAGGTAATAAACACAGAATATTCTTGATGAGAAGCACCAAAAAATAGGGAAAGTAACTTTAAATGAAGTTCGAAATAAGATGACCCACTACTAACCCTGTTAGCCGTGGGTCATAAACACAATTAGTGTTCGCGTGTTTTGCGGAATTTAACGTCAGGGTAGCGTTCACTGGTGAGGTTAAGGTTCACCATTGTAGGTGCGATATAAGATAAGTTATCGCCACCATCGAGGGCTAAGTTTTGCTCATTTTTACGCTTAAACTCTTCAAATTTCTTCGCATCATCACACTCAACCCAACGCGCAGTAGAAACGTTAACAGCTTCATAGATAGCTTCAACGTTATATTCGCTTTTCAAACGCGAAACGACCACGTCAAACTGCAACACCCCTACCGCACCAACGATTAAATCATTGTTAGTTAACGGACGGAAAACCTGTACCGCCCCCTCTTCAGATAACTGAACGAGGCCTTTTAGCAGTTGTTTTTGTTTTAGCGGGTCACGTAAGCGAATACGACGGAACAATTCAGGGGCAAAGTTTGGAATACCCGTAAATTTGAGTTCTTCACCTTGTGTGAAGGTATCACCGATTTGGATAGTGCCATGGTTGTGCAACCCAATGATATCCCCTGCATAGGCGTTTTCGACCTGAGAGCGATCGCCCGCCATAAAGGTTAACGCATCAGAAATTACTACGTCTTTTTTGATACGGACTTGACGCAGTTTCATACCTTTCTCATAAGTACCTGAAACAATACGCATAAACGCAACACGGTCACGGTGTTTCGGGTCCATATTGGCTTGAATTTTAAACACGAAGCCAGTGAATTTTTCTTCTGTCGCATTAACTTGGCGCAAATCTGTTTGGCGTGGTTGCGGCTGCGGAGCCCACTCCACTAAACCATCTAGCATATGGTCAACACCAAAGTTACCTAACGCGGTTCCGAAAAAGACTGGGGTTAATTCCCCCTGCAAGAAGGCCTCATGGTCAAATTCATGGGATGCCCCTTTAACCAATTCCAGCTCATCACGTAACTGCGCAGCGAGTTCATCGCCTACCGCTGCATCGAGATCTGGGTTATTTAGCCCTTTAATAATACGGATTTCTTGAATTGTATGCCCTTGACCTGTTTGGTATAGGATCGTTTCATCACGTAATAAATGATAAACACCTTTGAATAACTTACCACAACCGATAGGCCATGTGATTGGACAACAAGCAATTTTTAGCTCATTTTCCACTTCATCCATTAACTCCATTGGATCACGAATATCACGGTCCAACTTATTCATGAAGGTTAAGATTGGAGTGTCACGTAGGCGGGTAACTTCCATCAGTTTACGTGTCCGGTCCTCAACCCCTTTACCCGAGTCAATCACCATCAAGCAGCAGTCAACTGCCGTTAATGTACGGTAAGTATCTTCAGAGAAATCTTCGTGACCTGGGGTATCCAGTAAGTTAACAAGACAATCATTATAAGGAAACTGCATGACAGAGGTGGTAATCGAAATACCACGCTGCTTTTCCATTTCCATCCAGTCGGATTTAGCGTGTTGATTAGAGCCACGGCCTTTTACCGTACCTGCACGTTGAATAGCGTGCCCAAACAATAACACTTTTTCGGTTATTGTGGTTTTACCCGCATCGGGGTGGGATATGATAGCAAACGTTCTGCGTGTGCTAACTTCATGGAGAAAGTTCTGATCTGTCATTTAACCGTTCTTTTCGTTTATATACAGATTTGTATAAGCATTCGAAGAGGCTCAATGTGGCTCTTGGCGTCGCAAATCCGTCTTGTTAATCAAAATTAGCGGTTATTTTCGCAGATCTTGGGGGTATTAACAATCAAAGGCTATCTAATCTGTTACCATTTACTCTCAGTGTGCGCCAATACTCAGTTGTAGCTGTTTGTAATCATTGCTTCTTCAGCCCATAAACAACTGTCTCTAAACCACAAATTCCTTCGCTACCAAAAATCGATGATAGCTTGTCGTACTACGCCAATAATGCTGCAATTGCCGTTGTTCGGTATTGCATGGTGTAACGAGACCTAGTCGATTTACCAGAGCAAATCTGGCTGATTAGCTGCTGTATGATACCAATGTGACGAACCAACAACTCAAAGCAGCAAAACATCTATTTTTTAGAAATCACATACTGAGAACATCTTTCAGCTTTTCTAAGGCTTGTGTATGTTTGTCATTCGGCATTTTTGCTAAATTGATTTGTTTCCATTTGATGGCAGGAAGCTCACAGACTCCATTCAGGCCGAGTAAAGACCAGTCAGGCTCTCGATTTTTAAAGGATAGCAAAAAAGCCTTTTCAACATCGGTCAGTCCTTGGTGAATGAGGTCTACTAGGCGTCCCCTTACGGCTTCCAGTTCCACCAACGGGACATCCGTCTCGGCCATGTTAGTAAACTCACCTTCATAGGTGGCAGTAATATCCTTAAATTGCGGACTGAGCAATTCTGCCATTGGCCGATTATGGCTTGATAAATAAACGAGTAATGCTTTACGAATTTCATCCGTTAGCCCTTCATTCTCCAAAAGCAACTTCACATCAAATAAGTCTCTTGGATGCTGTCTATCCAATGCTGCACATATCTTTCCAGCATAAAGATCAGCTAAATCAATAACAGGCATTTCAACATAACCAAATTCGTCTTCTACGACTGCGCAAACTTCCATCAGCTTTGGTTCATAAACAGTACCGCGCAATACAGGTGATAACTCGACTTTGATTTGCACACCGTTGCGAGCAATGATCAACCTTAGAGCATCGCGTTTTGACCGATAAGCTTCCGTTAGCTCGACATCTTTAAATGTTATTTTTAAATCCACGCTAATAGCATCAAGTGCATCACAGATTTCCTGCAAGGCATCATCACGGCTCTTCATTGGCAGATACACCAAATCAATATCGACCGATAAACGAGGAAAGTCTCTGACAAATAAATTGATTGCTGTACCACCTTTGAGCGCAAAGCATTCCTGTTTGGCAACGAAAGGCAATACCTGTATCAAAAGCTGTACTTGCTTGTAATAAATACTGTTTCTATCCATCGCTGAACTTATCCTTTACTTGCCAGCACCATATGCTGGGGTACTGTTATTAGATACTCTGTATCCAATTTTCCACCTTTAGCAACAACACGCTTACCTGAGCCTAAATCGTAATTTTCTACATTTAACTTATCAAACCAAGGATAAGCTTGGCGTTTTGCGAGCCAAAAGAACAATCGTTTGGCCTTTACGCTTTTACACGCTTTTAAGAGCGAATCTAGTTTTCTTGGAGATAAATTCACCAACCCCTGCATTAGCTCATCGGCATGTTCAAATGACACACTTTCAGGCAAATCCACCAACACTTCCAATATGGCTTTTTCAGGACATGAAAAATATACAGGTGGTAATTGCTCTCCCCATTCATGCTCTTTAACAAATGCTCTATCTTTGAATAAGCTCTCAGGCCAAAGTTTACTTGTACTATGTCCTTCGAACTTAATTGGCAATGACAGCCTCTCAAGCCAGGAAGGCAGCTTTCCCGTTGCATATAAATGAATATGAGGGGTACTTCCTAATGACAAATATTGCGACAAACCAGATATGGAAAGCGCTGACAACCCACCGACTACGACAGGCGGAAGTTGTTCATCTGCACTTTTGTTCATCATACGCTGCATAGAAGCGACTACGCCTTCCCAAGTGACTGTTCGAGAATACTGGCTGTAAACACCTATAGCTAGCGGCAATAACGTATCGGTTTTGACAGCGTTATCCAACGCATGAGCACTCAAGCCCTGCTCTGCAAGCCATTTTTTTGTCGCTAACATACCATAAGGTAAAAGAGTTTTAAGAGACTGCTTATAAGACTCTTTCACCGTTTCGCGCTGGGAATGACTAACCATTTTTAAACACCAAACCTTTTTCTAGTTTACCTCTTTGCTATTTCGCGGCGAATATCGCCGTAAAACCTAGCCTTAATAAACTATCACAACAAGGCGTGGTTTACTATTCTTTCTATTCACGGCGAATATCGCCGTATTATTTCGAACTTTTAAACCCAATCTACCGAACCTTAGAAAACTTACTTTGCCCAGTCCGCGAGTAATATCTGCAATGTTTTGGTGTGTTTGCTTTGTACAGTTACTAGATCAAGTAATAAAAGAACAAGTCCCATCCGAAGATGGAAGTTTTTAGCTCAAGCCTATGAATAACAAGGGATATAAGACGGTTTGTGTCATGGAATTTTCGCCAGAGCCCCCTAAAACGGAATTTGTACTTAAGTTTGTACACACTTTCCGAAATCACGCTTGAAAATCATTGAAAAGCAAAGCATCGAGGAACAGGCAAAACAGTCCCTCGATGGCTCACGAAATTGGCTCAATAAACAGCGTCTTTATGCATCAACTAAGCACTGACCAAACGGGCTATTTCATCCCCCAACGCCTGAGTACTCGCATTTCCTCCCATATCACGGGTTAGATGTTGGCGCTCCTTAATGGCCGTTTCTACCGCAGACATAATCGAATCATGCATCTCAGGGCACCCCAAATGTTGCATCATCATCGCTGCCGCCCAAATCGTGCCAATTGGGTTGGCAATATTTAGCCCTGCGATATCCGGTGCTGACCCGTGAACCGGCTCAAACATCGATGGAAATTGCTTTTCTGGGTTAATATTGGCTGATGGCGCAATCGCAATCGTTCCTGTACAAGCAGGCCCTAAATCAGACAAAATATCGCCAAACAGGTTTGACCCGACAATCACATCGTAGAACTCTGGCATTCTCACTAAATTGGCTGCAAAGATATCAATATGGAATTGGTCAACTTTGATATCTGGGTATTGCTTCGCCATTTCGGCTACGCGGCTATCCCAATAAGGCATTGAATGAAATAGTCCATTTGATTTCGTCGCTGAACTTAAATGTTTTTTCTCACGCGACTGCGCCAAATCAAAAGCATATTTTAAAATACGGTCGGTTCCCTTACGGGTAAAAATACTTTGTTGCAGCACCATTTCTTCATCAGTGCCTTCGTACTGAATACCGCCAATCGCCGAATATTCCCCTTCTACGTTTTCACGCACCACATAAAAATCAATATCTCCCGGTTTTTTATCTGCTAACGGACACTTAATGCCATCAAACAAACGGACAGGGCGCAGATTTACATATTGGTTAAAAGCGCGGCGGATAGGTAATAACAGCCCCCATAATGAAATATGATCAGGAACACCCGGGAACCCTACTGCGCCTAAGAAAATCGCATCAAATTTTTTCAATTGTTCTAAGCCATCTTCAGGCATCATACGCCCCGTGCGGTGATAGGTTTCGCACGACCAATCAAAATGGGTAAACTGCAATTTTATCCCGTGCTTATTTGCCGCTGCTTCTAATACTTTTAACCCTTCAGGGATCACTTCGGTACCAATACCATCACCAGGAATAACTGCTATGTTAAATTGTGACATTGTGAAAACCTCTGATAATTGAATTATGTCTGTTTGTTCTCCAGTTTAGGGGTTGCTGTGATAAAGTATAGATATGAAGTGTAATCCTTAGGTTTACAAACTATGAACAAACTTCCTTCGTTAGAGGATATCCGGGTTTTTGTCACGGTTGCCCGTTTGATGAGTTTCTCTCAAGCCGCTTCACAGCTGTTGGTATCCCCAGCTTATGTTTCTAAACGCATTAAGTTGCTAGAAGAAAATTTAGGACAAACTTTATTTTTTAGAACCGCTCGCGCAATTAAGCTCACTCATGAAGGGCAAATTATTTTACGTAGCAGTGAAGTGATGCTAACTGAGTTGGAACAGATGCAACAGCAACTCAACGCCTGTCGCGAAGAGATCCGCGGCTCTCTGCGTATCAGCTGCAGCACTGGGTTTGGCAGTGCTTATATTAACCCGTTTATACTGACATTGCGGGGAAGTTACCCTTTATTAGGCATTGACCTCACTTTAACCGATAAGTCTGTCGATATTATTAGTGAAAACATTGATGTTGATATCTGTATTGGCGGTACGATAGCTGAGCAATTTATTGCTAGGCGGATAGCACAAAACCAACGTATCCTGTGCGCTTCACCGAGCTACTTAGCAACACACGGCTACCCAAAATATCCACAAGAACTGGAACAAAAGCACTTTTGTATTGCGATTAAAGAACGTAATCAAGCCCCCGCGGTATGGAAGCTTGAACACCAGCAAGAAAGTATGACGGTCACCCCCAATAGCAAATTAACCGTCAATAATGGTGAAGTCGCCAAGCAGTGGTGCTTGAGTGGCGAAGGTATCTTATTGCGCTCCCAATGGAGTGTGCTGCCTGAGTTGCAGTCTGGCCAATTAGTGCGAGTATTACCGCAATGGCATCAAACCGCGGATGTTTATGCTGTATATTCGAGAAGTCTCCGAACGAGTGCTAATCTTAGAGTCTTTATCGAAAATCTAGAGCAATACCTTGCGACTCACTTATCACATGGCTTTTAGTTAACTCCATAAGTTATAAGGTAAACATGAATTGATGGCAGAAACAGAGACAGAAACATTCAAAGAACGTTTGTTGAAATTGCTAAAACAGAAAAAAATGAGTCAATTAAAGGCAGCTGAAGCCCTTGGTGTTTCCCGAACGGCAGTCAACAAGTGGACGAAAGGCGGCATGATTGATGAAGATAATCTTGAAAAGCTCGCCACGTTATTGGATGTCGACAAGATATGGTTGAAATACGGTGAATATACCAATAACCAAATCACTGTTAGCCATTCAGGCGTCATGCGCAATATCAATGAAGTCCATCTTCAAGAATCCGCAGACATCGTGACCTGGGAGTGGGACTTATTAACGGGGGAATTGAACTACTCCGATAACGTTGAGGCCGTATATGGCATCAAAATCACCAGTAATGAAGATTTCTGGGCCTTAATGAGCCATGACTCCAAGGAAAAGTTGGTTAATGGATATTCCAAAATTATCCGTGAAGGGGGTGCCCATGAAATGGATTTTAAAATTAACTGGGAAGGCGATTACCGTTGGATCACATCCCGGGCCACAGGAGTCAAAGGCCCTAATGGCAAAGTGACAAAACTGGTTGGGATCAGCTTAGACAACACGGAACGTAAAAATACTGAACTGCGCCTGCGTAAAATAAAATGCTATTTTGATGTTTTATTATCTCATTTCAATCACTTAGTCGTATTCACAGATAAAGCAGGCGAAATATTAGCCAGCAACTTACACAATCAATCGACAGAAATAGATTACCTTGAACTACAACGTTTATTATATCAATTAGTGATCAACCATAAGCCATGGTTAGATGAAGTCTTTCGGACTGGGCGGGGGCAAATCGTATTTCAAGACAAGCAAATTACTGCTTATCAACACTTGAATGATGAAAAACAGCCTTTTTTAATGTTTGAATTAAACGATATTTAAAACAGGTATTCTGCCCCACTTGTGGTCTAAGCGGGGCAAATTTAATTATAAATCAAGGACTAACCGTTTAGATTTAGCTCGCGAAACACACAACATCATGGTTTTTTGCTCAGCTTTTTCATCATCATCGAGGTAGTGGTCACGATGATCAGCCTCTCCCTCAAGTATTGCCGTTTCGCAGGTTCCACAAACCCCATTACGGCATAAACATTCCACGTTAATGCGCTTATCTGCTTCGATTACCTGCAAAATAGACTCATCTTTACCGATTTCCAAACTAAAGCCTGAACGTTGAAAATAGACCTCAAATGAATCCCCTTCGCTGGCAACTTCCCCAAAATTTTCAAAATGAACCTGTGATTCACCAAGGTGCTGATGACCCTTTTCAATCACCTCATTAATTAATGATTGGGGACCACATACATACAGATGGCTATTCCTCGCTTGTGCTTGAACCAGCTGTTCAACAGACATTCGTTGCCCTTGGCTGCCGTCATAGAGAAATAAACGAGAACCAATACGCTGTTGCAAATGTTCAAGAAATGCCGCTGTTGCACTATCACGAAAACAGTAATGGAGCTCAAAATCCATTCCATTTTCTTCTAATTCATAGAGATAAGAGAGAAAAGGCGTGATCCCAATCCCGCCAGCGATCAAAATATGCTTACATTGGTTATCCGGTGCCAACGAGAAAAAATTCTGCGCTGGGGACAGGTACAAACTATCCCCTGGCGATAGCTGCTCATGCATAAATGCAGAGCCGCCTTTCGAATTTTCATCACGCAATACAGAGATGCAATAACTGCCACACTGCTGTGGATCACTGATTAACGAATAAGCGCGTTGTAAACCAGTCTGCCCATCCATGTGAACGGTAACGTGGCTACCTGCACTAAAAGGCACAAAAGCACCATCTTGCGCGACGAATTCAAACATTTTAATATTTGGGCTAATTTGCTCAATTCGACTAATATTGACTGCAATTTTTTGTTGGTTCATCACAGTGCCTCTCTTATTATTCAATATCTAAACACAGATACTTAGTACTTAAATAATCCTCAATACCATATCGAGAGCCTTCTTTTCCTAAACCTGATTGTTTCACGCCACCAAAGGGAGCAACTTCATTAGAAATTAAGCCTGTATTGATACCGACCATGCCACTTTGTAGCTTTTCAGCTACACGATATACACGACCTACATCACGAGAAAAGAAATAAGCCGCTAAGCCATAAATCGTATTGTTGGCGCGAGTAATCACTTCATTTTCATCACTAAAACGAATCAATGTTGCAATGGGACCAAATATTTCCTCATGAACAATCTTCATTGAGTCATCAACATCAACAAGGACTTTGGGATTAAAGAAATTGCCACACTCAGTGACTTCATTCCCTAAGGTTAATTGGCGAGCGCCTTTCGCTAATGCATCTTGCAATAACTCATTCATCCCATCGATAGCACGTGTTGTGATCATCGGCCCAATGTCGGTACTGGCATCAAGACCATTACCGACTTGCAATTTGGCGACTTCAGCAACGAACTTGGTCTGAAATTCATCGAAAACCGCATCTTGAACATAAAAACGGTTCACACAAACACAAGTTTGCCCACCATTACGGAATTTCGCTTGAACCGCACTCTTTACCGCTTTATCAATATCCGCATCATCAAAGACAATAAAAGGCGCGTTCCCCCCCAATTCGAGTGAGGTTTTCTTAATTGTTGATGCGCACTGCTCGGACAATATTCGGCCAACTTGTGTTGAACCAGTAAACGAAAATTTACTGATAAGCGCATGTTTAGTTAGACGTTCTCCAAGAACACGAGAGTCCCCAGTAATGACGTTGAATATCCCAGCAGGAATACCGGCTTCATCCGCCAGCTGCGCTAATGCAAGCGCCGTAAAAGGCGTTTCTGTCGCGGGCTTGATAACAATACTACAACCCGCAGCCAGTGCTGGAGCCGCTTTACGGGTGATCATCGCTGCGGGAAAATTCCACGGGGTAATCGCACTACAAACACCAATGGGTTGCTTGATTGTCGAAAGGCGGTTACTACCCACTGTTTGAGGAATGGTTTCCCCATAAACACGTTTTCCCTCTTCCGCAAACCATTCAATAAATGACGCGGCATAACGAATTTCACCTTTTGCCTCATGCAGTGGCTTACCTTGTTCAAGAGTCATTAAACGCCCGAGATCGTCAACATGGGCTTCAATCAACTCAAACCAGCGGCGTAAAATAATAGAACGTGCTTTCGCCGTCTGCTTACTCCAACCTTCCATCGCAGAATGTGCAGATTCAATCGCCCCATCTACTTGTGTGGCCGACAGACTGGGGATCGTTCCCAGCACAGATTGATCAAAAGGATTAGTCACAGGGATTTTATTGTCTGAATCAACCCATTGCCCATTGATATAACATGACTGACGAAATAGTGCAGGGTGAGTTAAATGATGCATTTGTGACTTCTCCTTTTATTTTTATGGTTAACGTAATTACTCAGTGTGCGCGCCAGCGATGATTTTATGGAAATGCGCAACGCCATGTTCACTAATCCCACTGCGCTGCCTGTCAGCCATGATACGGCCTTGGCCTCGGTAACCACGCGATCTCAACCCTTTTTGTACACTTTCTACTAACCGTAAATCTTCTGGACGGAATACCGTGCGATACCATTCCACTAAGTTTTTCTGATATTCAGTCAACTCTTCATTGAGAAAATAAATATCATAGTGCTGCAAGGTTTCCCCTGCGCTCACAGGAAACTCATAAATGACCGTCATGAAATCGCCGCCTGGAGGCATATTGAACATGGTGCTAGGCCAAATCCAAAAACCAAAGAAACGCGGATCTAAAACAGATTCATCAAATTGATAGGAGGACTCGGAAGGTTTTGCCTTACCAATTTGAACAGTCCAATTATCCAATAATTGGTGTTCGTATACGTTGACATCCACAGAGCTTGCGAAGCTCACATGGTTGGTTGGGCAGTGATAGCATTCAATATAGTTATCAACGATAGTTTTCCAATTGGCTGGTGTATGGCTAACAAACCGAGCGGCCAATTTTAAGTCGCTAATTACTGCACAAGCTTCTTGCATTTTTTCCGCTAGACCTGGAAGTTGCTCTTCAATAGGTTGCGGTTCGCCTACGGTCATATTTACATAAATAAACCCTGCATGTTCAGTAACATGGAAGCTACTTAATGTCATTGCATCAGCTTCAAAATTGTTCACATTTTCACAATTAGTCGCATGTGCTAATTGGCCATCTAACTTGAATGCCCATGCATGGTAAGGACAAGTAATCACATTTTTGACTTTGCCACTTTCACCGCTAATTAACTGGTGTCCACGGTGTGGACATACATTATAAAAACCACGTAATACATCATCACGACCACGAACAATCACAAGGCTTTCGCCAATGAGCTCACGAGTGATATAGGAGTTTTTTTCTTTTACTTCACTGATATGCGCGACACAAACCCATGAGTTAGCGAATATTTTTTCTTTTTCATACTCAAAAATATCATTAGACGTGTAATAACGTGCAGGGATTGTCCATGCGTTATCAATATCAAGGTGATCATTAATCGAAATGACTTTAGCTGCATTGCTCATAATTGCCCTCACTTACGTAAACTTATAGTTAACATCTTTTTTAAGAATGTTAATGCAGATCCCATTAATGATCAAACTAAATATTGATAAAAATTCAATCAAAAACATTTAATACATATACAACAACAAGTTAGATGCATTACAATTATCTCAACTGTTAATAATTAGTTAATTACTTGTTAACTACACAATATTTGCATGGCTATTCTCTGTAAACCGAAAGTAGCAATTAATAAAAAAGTACCCTTGAAAACAAAACGAGTATTCCCTGCAAGCCAACTCTCATAAAACAAAAAATAAGTGAGCAACTGGAGAAGAGGTATGATGAATCACAAAAAATCCGTATTTTACGTGTCGCTAGCCTTTAGTCTGGCGTTAATCAGTTTTGGTGCATTTATTCCTGATAAACTGGAAGCATTTTCACATTCCGCCTTAAGTTTTATCTATAACAATCTAGGTTGGTTTATCCTAGGTTCCGTTTTTATCTTTTTCAGCTTCTGTATGTTTCTCGGTTTTTCCAAATTTGGTCACATACGCCTCGGCGATGACAATGACAAACCGGAATACAGCACGGTCACTTGGATTGCGATGTTATTCAGTGCCTCGATTGGGATTAGCTTGATGTTCTGGGGGGTGGCAGAGCCAGTTTCCTATTATATCAGCCCACCCGTTGGGCAAGGCTTAACAGAACAGTCAGCCAAAGCAGCGATGCAATATGTCTATCTGCACTGGGGGGTTTCCGCATGGGCATGTTATGCGCTCGTCGGTGTGGCTTTAGCCTATTTCCAATTTAGAAAAAAGCTACCATCCTCACTCAGCTCGGTTTTTTATCCCTTAATCGGGGATCGGATTTACGGCTCTGTCGGGAAGTGGATCAATATATTGGTGATGTTATCTGTCGTCATTGGTATCGCCACATCATTAGGCTTCGGTACACTACAAGTTAACAGTGGTATGAATTACTTATGGGGACTGCCTATTAGTATTTATGTACAAGTTGGATTGATCGCAATAATTACCGTTGTTTATGTTGCTTCGACGATCTCTGGATTACAAGGGGCGATAAAGTACCTATCAAACTTAAATATCATACTTGCCCTAGGATTGATGGCATTTATATTTTTATCTGGCCCAACCCAAACTATCTTAAAAGTGTTATTCCAAGGTATTGGTGACTACGTCCAAAATTTTGTCAGTATGTCATTTCGCACTGAGCCCTATAATGACGGCACTTGGATTGCTAACTGGACACTGTTTTACTTTGGCTGGTGGATAGCATGGGCACCATTAGTGGGTAGCTTTGTAGCGCGTATATCAAAAGGAAGAACAATTAAAGAATTTATGATTGGCGCAGTATTTATCCCTGTATTAAGTGCTTTTACTTGGTTTGCGGTAATGGGTGGATCAGCAATCCATATTATTCAAAATCTCGGCCAAACAGCACTAGCCGATGCTGTAAAAACGGATGTAACATCCGCATTATTTAAGTTCTTAGACTATTTCCCTGCATCAACATTTATTAGTGTCTTGGCGATTGTTTTGGTGCTGATTTTCTTTATCACATCAGCTAACTCAGCGGTATTTGTGCTGGGAATGGTCAGCGAAAATGGCAACCCAAATCCTTCTCATGTCACGAAAACCATTTGGGGAGTCATTATTGCGGCAATCGCGATTGTGCTAATTATGACTGGTGGATTATCCGGTTTGCAATCCGCACTGGTCGCCATGGCAGTACCACTATCCATCATGATGCTCATTATGTGTTATTCCACATATAAAGGGCTCAATGAAGAAGTTAACGCAGAAGCTGCGGAAAAAAAAGCGTTAAAAGATAATATCAAAATAATGAATAAACCTATTCTTCCTGAAATTGAAAAATAGTCGTCCATAAAAACACAAAACCCCAATATGTTATGACGCATATTGGGGTTTTAACTATATTAGTAATAAATTATTTGTTACTTAAATTTATTAATCAGAAAATAGCGTCAAAGCAAGAACTAAAGCATCTTCTCTACCTTTTTTAGCTGGATAGTAATCTTTACGTACCGTCACTTGGTGAAAACCCAGCTTATCATATAGATGCAAAGCAGATGCATTTGATTCCCTAACCTCTAGCCATAACGTGAGAATGCCTTTCTTTACGAGTTCTTCAATGAGCTGTTCTAACAACAAGCGGCCATAGCCTTTCCCTTGGTAATCAGGGTGTATGGCAATATTAAATAAGGTCGCTTCATCAAGAACATACTGTGTTATTGCATAACCAACAATTTGATTATTAACAGATATTTTTATGTTATGGTACTTTTCCCCTTGGTTCCCATAAAAAACACGCTCAGTCCATGGAAAATCATGGCTCAATTTCTCAATTAAGTACGCAGTCGCGAGATCAGATTGCTTTAGTGTTGAAATTTTCATCATATTGATAAATTTGTTTCCATAGTGCCTGTTTAGCGCTACAGCTTGTACTTAGCTCAGACAAAACAGGTGAAGTAAATATGATTTTTGAACCTTCAGGCTGAATTTCATCACCTAATACCCAACATGGTGTTATTATTGGTGTTGGGATTAAACCTAATTGCTCTGAATTTACACAAACCACATCATCCTGTGCAATATTCATGGAAAGAAAAATATCTTTTAGCAATTGGCTATTTAAATCAAGGTTCTCATCAGTAATAATAATAAGCTTAGTCGACGCTGGGATCCTCACACCACGCTCACCACGTAACACGGCAGGATTTCTCACCATCCATTGAGTGATCCCCAGTTGTTCTAAAAGCCTGTCACGTCGTGTCATTTGATTTTCCAGTCGCAATTTTACAACCACATCTTATCAAAGGGGATCAATAGCGCCAACAGAGCAATGCTATTTCTCTTATCTTTGGTAAGATGTCATCGGTTTTTTTTATTATTTTAGGAGATTGACAGAATATGTCATTACTGACACCTGCCAGCGAAGTTATTCAACGCCATCTCGAACATTTTACAGATCGTCATGTCATTTTGGCCGGTGACATTCAGGATGAGCTCGCTGCAACCTTAGAAGCGGCTAGTGTTCGTGTCATCACCAACCAGTATCACCACTGGCAGCGTTTACAGCCGTTAATGGGAGATATGGCGTTATTCTCTGCCACTACGCCCGCGGAATTTATCCAGCCTTGCGATACTCTCATTTATTTTTGGCAAAAAAACAAGCAAGAAGCCTGTTTCCAGCTCGATGACCTTTGTACTCATCTTGCTGCGGGTAGCCAAATTTTTATCGTCGGTGAGAATCGCAGTGGTGTTAAAAGCGCCGAATCCATTATGGAAGGGATCGCTAGCTTACAAAAAATTGACTCAGCACGCCGCTGTGGCTTGTACTATGGTGAATTAGAACAACCGACAACCTTTGATATTGCTCGCTGGTGGCGTCATTATCAGATTGATAATGTTAGAATTAACGCACTGCCAGGGGTATTTAGCCATAATGAGCTTGATATCGGTAGTGACCTACTATTATCAACATTAACCGATCCAATGAGTGGTGATCTGCTTGATCTCGCTTGCGGTAACGGGGTGATTGCCGCGGTGATCGGCTCACAAAATCCAGAGATCAAACTTACCTTAAGTGATGTCAGTGCGTCTGCACTAGATTCCGCAGCATCCACTCTTGAAGCCAATAAACTGACTGGTAAAGTCATCGCTAGTGACGCCTACTCAGATATTAACGATAAGTTTGATTGGATTATTTCTAACCCACCATTCCATGATGGCCTAAACACCAGTTATCGAGCGGTTGAAAATATGATTTATCAAGCCCCTAAATACCTGAAAAAAGGGGGCCGCTTGCGGATCGTCGCGAATGCTTTCTTACCGTATCCTGATTTACTCGATAAAGCATTTGGTAGCCATGAAGTACTCGCCAAAACGGGGAAATTTAAGGTTTACCAAGCAGTTAAACGCTAATTCACTCATCCAAATTAGACTAAAATACAATTTTTCGTCCTGCTCAATGGCCAGTGACCCATCACCGGCCATTTTTTCATCAATCAAAAAATACTTCATAAAAAAATTATTGACGTTCGTCGAAATTAGCCTAAAATCCGCACCACATTATTGCTGGTGAAAGGCATTGATGGCCAAAGTTTAGTTAGGTATTGCGAGGGTGGCGGAATTGGTAGACGCGCTAGCTTCAGGTGTTAGTGTCCTATGGACGTGGGGGTTCAAGTCCCCCCTTTCGCACCACTAAAACTTTGTACAAAACACAATATGTAGTATTGACGAGACAGTATTGCGAGGGTGGCGGAATTGGTAGACGCGCTAGCTTCAGGTGTTAGTGTCCTTCGGACGTGGGGGTTCAAGTCCCCCCTTTCGCACCACTGGTCAGTCATTTTATAATATCCTGCCCATTCGGCCTTTCCTGTACTACTAATGCTGTCTTATTTGCCTATTTACTATAAAACAATAGTAAATCATTTAAATAAACCGCTATATTGAATACCTTTAATTATCAATATCTTTCGATACCACTTTCTTCTGTTCTATTTAATTATTAAATTATAAAGCTACCTTTGTAGTACAAAGGCCATCAGAAAACATGCGAGCGAAATCACAGCGGGGATAATCAATAAGCGGCGAGAACCACGGTTGAACAACATCCCTGCGGTTGCGACCATCATGACAATCATAATGATTTTTATATTATCCAAGCCCATATTATTGAGTACGTAAGCAATGCTCAACAATATCACAGCAAAGACACCCCAAAGGCCAGCGCCTATACGCTTTAAACCTGTGGTTTTTGATATGCTAGTTGGCATAGTGATCTCACCCTTAAATGATAATGATTATCAATCATATCTAGTTTTTAGTAAATTTCAATGCTTTTTTATTCCACCCTCCTATAAATTAACACTTATTTTACAAAATAAAAACTCACTAAAATAGATAAATAAAGTGAATATCTTCAGGCTCTAATGCAAATAATTCAGGGTCAGGTTGTGCAATTAAAGTACAGCCTAGATGTTGATAAAAATGCACGGTATTTTCTGAAGGCGTCGCAGAAATATATAAGCCTTTTGCCCCTTTTTGTATCGCCATTTCAACACAGTGTTGGAATAACATTCCTGCCAAACCTTCTCCACGGTACGCGTGGCTCACATGCAAAAAAGATAATTGCAATAAATCTTTTTGCTCTCCCCGCCACACATTATCTAAACTTGCAGCAGCAATTAACTTGCCCAGCTCAAAAACCCCAAGAAATACCGCACCTTGGTCATAACTTTCCAACAAATGGGGGGTATAGGCTTCAGGCTCACCTTCTGGCCAACCTTTCATATCAAACCGTTGTTTGGATAGCACCAACTCGCCATTTTGATATAGATAAAGGTTTTCAATTAATTCAGTGCGGTCGATAGACCAAACAGATGGAATTTCCTCTCGTTGCAGTTCGCGAACTTCTCTCATTATGTCACTCTCATTATTTGTGCCTATGAATAAGCACATTTATTGTTATCTAATAAATCAGTTTTCAAGATAACGAATAAAAAAAGAAGTGCAAATATTTAATAATTTGATTGAGGAATGGTTGAAAGATAAGGAGAAAAAGAGCCATAAATAAAAAAATCCCCCGCGACATCCTATCGCGGAGAATTTTTACTACAGGGTTGGTTTATTGCTTCAATCCCATTGCATCGCGCATGGTAAAGAACAAATCAGTTTGGTCAGTTAGACCCATTACGTTTGCCGCATGTGGGCCATAAGCCGCCACACGTAACTGAGCACCAGTGTGCTCTTGAGAATCATCTTCTTCAGAGTTACCGTAATTCACGACCATCACGGAGCCGTCTTTCGTAATCAACGCTTGCGTTAAGCCCGTTGATTTTGTGCCTTCTGGTATAATTTGGCTTGAATGTGAATGGTCAGCAGTCACGATAACTAATGTATCACCATGCTTTTTAGCGAAATCTAAGCCGACTTGTACCGCTTGGTCGAGAGCAACTGTTTCACCAATTTGGCCACATGGGTTTGCTTTATGATCTTGCTTATCGATAGAAGCGCTTTCCACCTGTAAGAAGAAACCATTTGGATTGACTTCTAACAGCTCAATCGCTTTTTTCGTCATTTGAGCTAATGTTGGTGCATTCGGGTCTAACTTAGCATTCGGTTTACATTCTAACGGCGCATTGTTGATATTACCGTAATGAACCGCTTTCGGGCCTTCCCATGCAACAGTCATGTTGCCATCATGGAATAAGCCCAGGACAGGTTTATCTTGATTTGCAACTGTAATGCTATCTAATGACTTCGCATCACGTACAATATTGTACCCACGCTCAATTGCCTGTTGTTCCAACGTTTTACCTTTGTAGTCACCCGCCTTTGCTTCTTGCTTGAAGCTCTTAGCACCACCACCAAGGGTGACATCAGGGCGAGTTACCAACAGTTGCTCTGAAATTGAACCACGACCGCCATTTTCTAGCGCGTTAGCCGCACATTTTTCTGTTGTTTCCTCAGGGCCATAACATTTACGCGCACTGACATGCGAAAACTGTGCAGCAGGTGTTGCATCTTGGATCTCGGAAGTCGTGACGTTCCCCGTCGCTTTACCATTACGTTTAGCTATCTCAATTAATGTTTCATGGTCGTTACCAAATACATCAATCCCCAATGCGCCATTGTAGGTTTTCACACCGGAAGACCACGCCGTGGCAGATGCGGCAGAGTCAGTCACATAGTCAGGTTTTTGTGTTTTTTTATCTAACGCATAATGGGTATATTGGCCAGTGATTGGCAGGGCATCAATACCTTTAAAGAACCCTGAAGCGCCTTCTGCATAGTTACGAGCAACGGTTATCTCAGAGTCACCCATACCATCACCAATAAATAGGATCACATTTTTGGCTTGGCCATTGTGAAGTGCTGCTTTCATGATATCAGTTTGTTCTGTCGCTAAACGACGCGCACCACCAAATTTGGTGATGTCGCCTTGCGCGGCACGATTTTCTGACACTGCATCATTTTTATCAGCTGCATAGGCAGGGACTGTACTCCCTAAAATTAAAGTACTTACCGTGACAGCTAAAAGGGATTTCATAAAATTACCAGTCATAACAGTTTCCTTGCCAATCAATAATGAAAAGAGAAAATGTGTATTTCAAATAATGACAGGCATGCTAAAGGAGCCAGATGACAGTTGAATGACGCTTTTATGGCGAAATGAAGACGTTTGTCATAAATGTGAAAAAGCAGCTAAATATCAGCTGCTTTTTGTGAATTAGCGTTATGGCGATTTACCATTGTGATACAAGTTGATTTGTTCCCTCATAAAGTGTTTCACACCAAGAAACGTAGTCGTGCCCACTAGGGAGCTCAATGGCATCAACTTGATAATTTTTATGTTTTAAAACATCGAATAACCGATAGTGGTTTTGAATAATTCCCCCCCAACTACCGCGTTGTTCGAATAAGCCAGCCTCAAGGAAAAAACGGATCGGTTGCGTTGGCATGATTTCGATTTCACGGATCAACCACTCAGGGTCTTTATCTTTTGGAGCCCACCAATAAGATCCTGACATACTAATAACATTACCAAAAATTTCAGGATGCTGTAACGCATTCCATGTCGCCCCAAGCCCTCCATAACTGGAACCTGCAATAATCGTATGGCTTGCTGGTGCTTGAATTCCCATTTTCGCTAATTCAGGCATGAGTTCATCCGCCAGCAACTGAGGAAACGCATCATTAGGAGGAAGTTCATCGCCACGGCGCGCTGAATTGATGCTATCGACAAACACAATGTTCATCGCTGGGAAACTCCCCTGCGCCATCCACTTATCAAAGAATTTATCCATTTGATAGTTTTGCAAGTAAATTTGCCCATCCAATAGCACCAATAACCCAGGGATTTCCATTGGTATATTAGGCCGATAAACCGTTATTTTTCTTTCATTTTTTAGCACTTCACTCGTTAACACAAATGTTTCTAAACGGCCTTTAACCTGCCAGTTTGCTACATCAGAGAAATGACATTGGCGTATATTCGGTACCAATGATAACAATGAAAAACGGTTATATTTATCTATGCTCAGAGAAGGAATAACGTGTGAATTATAGGGATCAGACTGCGCAGTGACTAAAATCGCCTTACGTTGAGCAAAACCGCCTTCAGGCACTGAAGGAATATCCGGTGCAATTTTATATTGCGATAACGTATCATTAGGAATGATAAAAGAGCGATACCAAATATCCGTTCCCGCCAAGTGAGCCATTCTTTCGTGATTACCAGATGGTGCCCCTAGAATATAAGCATTTGCTTTCGCGCCACGCCAAAGGAATGTCACCCGTTTTTGTCTATTTGAAAAATCTTCAACCAATGGCGTGCCTTGCGCGGTGACAGCTTGCCAAAATGCGCTTGTATCCCCTTTTTGGTAATGTTCATCAAGTAAACTTTGTAGCTTGGGGCTAACGGGTTCATTCTCCTTTTTAATGACTAAAGGCTGGTATGGGCTAACATCAAACTTTAATTGCCAAGGTTTACCCGGCTCACCATTCAATGCAAGATAATAAACCCCATTTTTTGATACGACATAATCCGCACTATGGGGTTCTTGTACCGAGCCATACTCTTGCAATGCACGCACTGGCTGTTTATTGGAATTCAATAACAGGACCTTGGAAAGGCCTTCACCACGTTGTTTTATAAAATCTTGCTGTGATACTTCAAAAGATAAGCAACTATGACCCTCACTATCATGCACCCCTTCAGCAAAGGAAAGCTCAGATAAACGCGTGCAGTCAGTGTGTGTTGCCATTACCGTAGAAGAAAACAACATACAACCTAAAAGAGGCAAAGATTTCACATCGAATTCCAATGAGTCAATTGATAATAATTATTACTATCAAAAAACTCTTTTAAACTCAATGGCTCACAGCACGTTTTTCCATCAGTTGGTTAATTAACTGCAGCGCACTCAATAAATAATAGCGTTGTTTTTGTACTAATCTCAAATAACGGCGAGTCGCAGGAATACGACTTACCATTTCTGATGCGGTGTAAGGCTCAATTTCACAGCGCCAACGACCGTGGCTAAACGCTATCTCGCAATGATTAAATTCCAGCTCTTCTAATGTTTGTCTAATAATGGGGTATTCATTCAGCCATTCAATAACCTTCTGCCCATCCATTTGTTTTGAGGCGAAATGGATATGTTTTTTCTTTATACTTCCACGGGTTTTTACTTCAATTTTTGCATTGATATTATCTGCACATTGGCCTGACACCGCAAAACGGCTATACACAATAAAAGCGAGAAACAACTTTCTTGGCCGCTCTGTCACCTCAATGGTTAATTCAGGTTGAGGTTGTACAAGGAGCACTCCAGGTGCTCCCCACTCACATGGATAAGGTGCCATGTCCTTTTCAACGCAGTTAAGTGTTAATCCTACTTGATATCCGGCAGGCAAACGTTGCTGAGTCAGCTTACCGAGCCTTGTCCGCAAAGACGGTTTAGGCGAGGTGACGTAATGGCTCAAGTTGGCCTCCTTCCATTTCTTCATCAGCAAAGGAATTTGATAAAACGGATTCAACATCTACAGGTTTAAATGGGTTAACTTTCTGTACGAACACAGTCCAAATTAATGCATATCCTGCTGTTAAACCTAACATAATGGCAAAGGGAATATAGACATCCGACTTATTCATACCCGGTGGTGTAATGTACACAATCGCTAAAATAATCCCGACACTCGAAATAATTTGCGGTATAGGAAAAAAAGGCGAACGATAGGCACGATGTAAGTCAGGACGGCGGATACGTAATAAAACCACTGAAATGGTCACCAGCAAGTAAGCCGTCCCCCAAGAACACACCGCCGCCAATACCAAAGGAATGATACGGTCAAGGTCGCCTTGAATAGCATAAGCATGCAAACACGGGATCATCACGGCCACTAAAATGCCGAATACAGGGGTTTTGAAGCGTGGATGTAAATAAGCAAAGATGCGTGGTAATGCCCCATCAAGCGCCATTCCATAGAGAATACGGGGAACCGCTGCCATGAGTGTATTGATGGTCGCCCCACCCGCGAGTAATAGCGCAATACCTATCCAGTATTTACCAAACTCGCCCATAACAATTTCGGCAAATGCAGGGATTGCCATCGGGGTTTCCAATAAACGTGTGCCTGTCTGCGGGTCAACCACCACATTTTCCACTTGGTTCGCTAGCGCTGCACCGAATAACACCATACAGAGCGCGACACAGAATAGGCCCGTTGTCATTGCGCGAGGGATCACCTTAGCGGAATTTTTAATTTCAGGCGCCATTGGCGTGACTAACTCGCACCCAACAAACATGAACATCGCCATACCCACAAAGCTGAGAATCAATGTTGGGTCGGTATTGAGTGGCTGCCCAAACCAGCCTTCCATATCGACATGAAACGGCAACATCAAACCGCTCACACTAAAAATCACTAATGTTGACCACATGGCAAATGTCAGTACCACCTCAACCTTACCAAAGGCTTCAATACCAAATGCATTTAAGATACCAAACGTGACAACCAGCCCAACACCGACCATCCAAGATGAATTACTGGTCTCTAGAACTGTATTGAGATGCTCAAAGTTAACGAGCGCCATGATCCCTGAAAGAATGGTCTCGGCAGTTCCTGCAAACACATGCACAATCAAATAAGCCGAAAGCGCGCCAGTTATCGCCCAAAAACGCCCCATTCCACACGATATATAGTCATATACCGATCCTGAGGTTGGTAGAATAGCCGCAGCCTCCGAAAACGTGGTGAGCTGAGCTTGCATCATAATAAAGCTGAATAACACCGCTAGGGCGAATGTATCGCCACCAATACCGAATCCACTCGTAACAGTTAAAATAACAGGGCTGGCCATAATCAAGCCGGCAGAACTTGCCAGTGTGGTCGGAAAGCCAACTTTCCCTTTTTCTAAATGTGTCGACAATTTTGAGGATAAATTCATTTTACATCCCTCTCACTCTCTACCCAGCCATGAATGTGAATGTTTTGTAAATACCAAGTAACTGCATAGTCACTATAGAAATAACCCTAAGAAGGCTGCTATCGTTCTAAAGAACGATACCCAGAGGGAGGGGGAAATAAAATACAACTCGCGAAAAGTACCCACACACTGAGAGAAAAGAAAAATAATTAATGTAATATCAACATGTAGCGAATAACCAGCTCATTAATATATTAACAAATAACACTCTAAAGATACCAAAAAGCCACTAATCAATATTTGCGTCGTCTTTATCCATTTTAAATACTGTTATCAACCTCACGTTATTAATATGTTTATTTTATGTTAAACGCATTAAGGAGCATGATAATATTTCAATTAGTACACAAGGGAATATGATGACTTCACCATTATTCGAGCCTCATCAACAAACATTAATTGATTGCTGCCTAAATACTATTGCACATATTATTCCAGTTTCTGCTTTGGTGTATTACCTCGTGAATGATCATTGCCAGCCAGGTAACTATGTTCTTCATGGGATCCCGGCCAAAATGCATGAAGAGTATCTGGCTTACTTTCATCAATTTGATCCCTTGCACCCTGAGCATTTTCGCAGTGATGACTTACGCTTAGTGAGAATGGATCCTGAAATACGCCAGCAAAATCAGGCTTTTTTCCATGATTTTATGCAGCCGAATGACATAACTGATATGGCAGAAATATTTATTCGTCGTAAAAATAAAATTATTGCGGGGATTTCGGTGCTGCGAGACAGCCCATTTAGCCAGCAAGAAATCATGCGATTAAATGCTATCTTGCCTGTCGCTGAACTAATGACATTCGATGTACTCCCCGATTCGTTAGTGGCTTATACCCCTAAAGAACAAGAGATTATCCACTTAGTACGAGAAGGCGCGAGCAACAAGCGAATTGCATTATTACTGGGGGTTTCGCTATCAACAGTAAAAACTCACTTACGTAATATTTTCACTAAAGCGAATGTAACTAACCGAACCGAACTTGTTTCATCAGGGTTTATCATTCACCACGAATAAGCAACGGTAGCTATAAAATACAAAAAACCCGGCACGATGGCCGGGAAATGTGGATTAATTAAATATAAATCGAACACTAATAACGCACCATGACAGATTTTAACTCTGTGTAATACTCAATAAAGGCACTACCAAATTCACGACCAATACCGGATGACTTAACGCCACCAAATGGCACGGCGGGGTCAAGGAAAGTATGCATATTCACCCATACCGTTCCCGCTTCAATGCGCGAAATCATACGCATTGCTTTACTGAGATCATTTGTCCATAGACTCGCCGCTAAACCAAACGGAGTACTATTCATCATCTCAATAAGTTCTTCTTCATCATCGTAGCCCAAGAAAGTCCCTATTGGCCCAAAAGTTTCTTCTTTCATCAATACATCATCTGGGCTATTAGCACGAATGATGGTCGGAGGCACAAAGTACCCAGCGCCTGCAACTGGCTGGCCACCATAAATAATTTCACTGCCATCTAGGCGAGCTTTTTCAAACAAATCTAAGATTTTTTCATAATGCGCTTTATTGGCCAACGGCCCCATCTCGGTTGTTTCATCTAATGGAGAACCCACTTTCATCGCAGACAAACGTGTTTTGAGTTGCGCTAATACTTCATCCATTAATTTAGAGGGAATATAGAACCGTTCAGCAGCTGCGCAAATTTGCCCTTGATTTAGATATCCCGCTTCAATAATCCCATTAACAATTTTTTCAACCGGGAGGTCAGCTAAGAATGCAGCGCCGTTTTTCCCACCAAGTTCAAGTGTGACTCGGGTTAATTTACCTTCCATCGCTGAGCGCCCTACCGCCAGCCCAGTCGGTACAGACCCCGTAAATGTCACTTTAGAACAAAGTGGATGATGGATCAGTGCAGGCCCAACCTCACGACCACCACCATTCACGATATTAATGACACCGTCAGGGATCCCTGCCTCTTTTGCTAATTCCACCACTCTGAGCATGGTTAGTGGCGTAAATTCACTTGGTTTCAACACAATCGTACAACCGCATGTTAAAGCCGCGGCTAATTTCCAAATGGAAATCATGATAGAAAAGTTCCAAGGAATGATACCAGCGACAACACCAACAGGTTCACGCTGGGTAAATGCAGAATATTTCTCACCATTAAAAGAAGGCAATGAAACATTCAACGTTTCTCCGCTGATTTTTGTCGCCCAGCCAGCAAAATAACGTAAAAATTGCGCAGATGACCCCACTTCAAGAAAACGAGATAACTGAATAGTTTTCCCCGAACATAGCGTCTCTAGCTGAGCTAATTCTTCAAGGTGTTTTTCGAGTAGGTCAGCAAGGCGGTTTAAGCAATTCCCTCTTTCCATTGGTGTGGTATTTGCCCAAACCCCTTTAAATGCGGTATGAGCCGCATCCATTGCGGCATCCACTTCCGCTAAAGTCCCTTCTTTTACTTTTGCGATAACCTGTTCAGTGGCAGGGTTAACAACATCAAAAAAAGTATCGCCCTTGCCAGAAACCGGTAACCCATTGATAAAATGGCCGTGCTGGCGCTTCAAAAACTCACTGACTTCTGGTAATAGGGTTAACTCACTCATTGTTATCACTCCACTCAATAGAAACTAATTAGGCATTTACACAAGCTAGGTAATGTTTTACGAAGCGTGGTGCATCAATTTCCCATAAAACTTCGGTACCTTTCGCAGCAAACCATGTATCACCTTTATGGTATTCAACCGTCACACCGGTTTTCACATCCGTTAACTTCACCGAACCTTCATGGACTGTCGCCATTTCATCAAATGGATACACCATTTTGAACTTACCTTTAGTGCAAGCAAAAATACCACAGGTTAGATTATCCGTTGGTTCACCGTGGATCATCGCAACACTCGCTTGAGGATCGCCTTCAACAACCACAGAGCCTAAATTTGTCACGCTACCAATATTTAATAGTTCTGGCAGTGGTTTGTTTAACAATAATGGACTGATCATAATTTTTACCTTTAATCGATTTAAATAAACTAGTTAGGTGGATAACGAATTAGCGACGACCTTGCCAATAACCGGATGTCTGATGCATTATTTTTGCCAGTGAAACAATTATATTACGCATGCTATCTTTACCGATAATATTGGCGTGAGGAATGGAACTCATTAAATCATAACGATGAGAACCTTCTACCATCCCCTCTGCAAGGACTTTGCACACAATTTGGCTAGGCGTAACACCGAAACCTGAATAGCCCTGTGCATAAAACACATTTTTATGTTGTGGTAATGAGCCAATTTGTGGAAATAAATTTGCGCTACATGCCATTGGTCCACCCCAAGCTAATTCAATTTTGACATCTTTGAGGTAAGGAAAGACTTTTAGCATTAAGTTACGATTCCATGCTTTAAGGTCAGATGGAATGTATTCAAGAAAATGAGTGGAACTGCCAAATAATAGGCGATTCTCATTCGTCACCCGGTAGTAATCTATTACAGGACGAATATCACTATAAGCACCACGGATTGGGCTAATTTGCTTGATTAATTCATCAGGCAGCTCTTCCGTCATTAATTGATATGCGCAAGTATTAATCGTTTTAGGGTAAATCGTCGGCTCAAGGCCATTTAAAAATGAATCGCAAGCCCACAGCATTTTCTGTGCTTTAACAGTTCCCATCGCAGTTCTAACTTTGATGGTATTACCATACTCCACATTTAATACTTGGCTATTTTCAAATATTTTAGCGCCATATATTTCACTAATCGCTTTCGCTTCACCTAATAATAAGTTCAATGAATGAACATGCCCGCCACCCATGTGTTTGATCCCACAGGTATAAGCATCAGAACCAATAATCTGTTTTAGTTCTGAACCACTGTAAAATTCAATTTCCTCATCAGGATCAACTGATTTGAAGTCTTTTAACCAGCTACGTAAGGTCTTTTCTTGGCGCTTATTACTTCCTAAGTATGCGTAGCCACGGCAAAAGTCTGCATCAATATCATATTTAGCGATACGGTCACGCATGATCCCCGCGCCCATATTGCTGAGTTTAAAAATCGTTTCTAAACCCTCTGGCCCGACATATTTTTTAATTGCATCGATGTCATGACCAATGCCTGCCATGACTTGCCCGCCATTACGCCCTGAACCACCGTAACCAAGATACCGCCCTTCCAAAATTGCGATATTAGTGATCCCTTTCTCACACAGCTCTAGTGCGGTATGGATCCCAGAAAACCCACCACCAATAATCACCACATCAACATCAAGATCTTCCTTTAGCGTCGGAAAACGTAAGTCATACTTCTTAGTTGCAGCATAGTAAGTTAATGATTCTACTTGGTTATTCATTATGGATACCCTATTTAGTATCTTTGGATAACTCGATTATCTTAACCTTGCATTAACAATTACATATCCCTTTAGGGACATTCGAAACATAAAGTTAACAACTGTGAGCCAAGTAGAATATTTAAATAATAACAAAATTTACAATAAAATATAAAAAACATTAAAAATCAACAGATTGAAAAATCATTCTTATATTAACAATCGTATTTATTAATTTTAGTTCACTAAAACTATTTAGACAAAATCAAAAGAAATAACATAGTAACAAAAAAGAAAATGCCCACAAAACCTTATTAAATCAATATATTATTGATTAATTGCATTTAACTTAGCCTATTCATTAATAAGTTAAACAATTCAACCTGTGAGTTAATACTCAATTTTTGATAGATATTCTTACGGTGATTTTTCACTGTCCCTAAACTAATGAAAAGTGCCTGTGCTATTTGTGGTGAACCTTTACCCGCTAGGATTAACTCGACAACTTCACACTCTCTCGGTGTTAGCCCAAATCGTGTTTGCATGTCTGTATTTTGGTGGTAATTCGACACCGAAGAAGGAGAAACATCTTTATGAAGTTTGACCATACTACGAATGATATCGAAAGCATCTTTAAGTGGTGCCTGCATATATTTTTCCGAGAAAAAAGGTCTATTTTCATTACCAAAAAAAATACCTAATTGGCTATCATCTGAAATATCTAATAGCAACCCAGCCTCATCACACCACCCTGTTTTACGATAAAAATTGAGATAATAATCTGTATGATAAAATCCTTTAGGCGCGAGTTCTTTTAGTGTTAACACTTTGGAAGCCCCCCCTCTTTGGATTTCTTGGTAGAATGGGTCCATTAAATAAGCACCTCGTTGATAGATTCTGTTAATACTATCGCTATTACGGCGCTCTACTTTGGAAAGAAATCGGGGAGGAGATCCTTTTTCAAAGGAGTAAACAATCGCATTATCAAATGCAATAAGTGAAGACAACCATGATAATAAATTAGGGTAAAACTGATTAGTTGCAACAGAATCAATAACATCAGGTAATCTTTCTAGATAGTTCTCCATTCTGCCTCCTCAATCATTAACTTGTTAATAAAAACCATCTAGGCGGTTTCATTTATATTGCTTAAAACTACATAAAGAACACATTATCTTTATAAACTCAACACGATTGTTATTAATATGTTAATCACATCACTCCTCGTTAGTTACCCTGATGAATAATTTCATTACATTAACATTCATAAAAATAGAACTTACATCACATAAAAATAAATTTATCCCTATATTATGTTAATTAAAGGAGAATAATTTAAGAAAAGGATAAATAATGTCTAAAAATAAAATTATTATCGATTGTGACCCTGGCCATGATGATGCAATGGCAATTTTCTTAGCATTAGGCAATTCAAATATAGAATTACTTGCAGTAACGACTGTCGTCGGAAACCAAACTTTAGATAAAGTCACCCATAATGCACGCGCAATTATAGAATTCGCGAGTATAAATAATATTCCTATCGCTGCGGGTTGCGCTCGACCACTTGTGAGAACAATTCAAACTGCTCCAGAAGTTCATGGGACAACAGGCCTTGACGGCACTCACCTCCCCGAACCCAAACTACCTATTGATCCACGCCATGCTGTTGACTTAATTATTGATACGCTCAAGTCACACCCCCCTAAAACGGTGACTCTCGTACCGATTGGAGGGCTTACAAATATTGCTTTGGCAGTAAGAAAAGCACCTGAAATTGTAGAGTTAGTCAAAGAAGTGGTATTAATGGGAGGAGGCTACCATACCGGTAATCGCACTGCAGTCGCTGAATTTAATATCCTTATAGACCCTGAGGCAGCTCATATTGTGTTTAATGAAACTTGGCCTATCACTATGATTGGACTAGATCTTACACATCAAGCAAGGCCAGACGACCAAATAATGGAAACAATTGCCGCGTTAAGCACACCTGTAAGTGATTTTGTTGTTGAATCCCTAAATTACTACACTGCAGGTTACCGCAGACGTAATGGCTATACCGACCATGCTCCTGTTCACGATCTATGTGCCGTTGCTTATGTTATCGACCCATCCATAATGGAAACGATTAAAGCTCCGATTGATATCGAACTGCAAGGCGCTTTAACAACGGGTATGACGGTGACTGACTTCCGCCACCCCGCTAAACCAGAATGCCATACACAAGTCGCTACAAAGTTAAATAACCCTTTGTTATGGGACATGTTCATTGCTTCTCTAAAGCAATTAGAAAAATAGAAACAAAAAAGGTAGCCTATAAAAATAGCTACCTTTTCAGTAAATTATGATTTGATAATTTCTTTTAGCTTCGTATAGCGCCTAATTAATCGCCATTTTAATTTTACTGTTGTTGCATGTGCCCACACTATTTGCCAATAACCCTTATCAAAAAATAGTTGTACCATTTCCTTCTGTACATCTGGTGATTTGATAGCTAATAGCGCTTGAATCACCCCTAAGCCTTCTTTTCCTACCTGCCATAGACAAGCTGGTGCTTGTTTTACTTGCTCAGGATACCGCTGGTAAATATTTAACAGCATATCAATAATCTTCAGATAGGTTTTTATCTTGCGGACTGCGCGTTCATCACCACTCAATGAGTGTGAAACAGATTGGTTATGGATTAAATATCGGTAGTATTGTTCATTAATAAATTGTACGCGGTTCGCCACGAGTAACACTTCAGTCGTCCAAGGTATGTCTTGGTGATGCAATTTGGGCTCAAAGAAAAAATTGTGTTGGCGCAACATGTCTAAACGATATAAATTCAACCAAGTTACATGCAAAAACTTGCGTGAACTTAAGCCAATTTCAAGCCACTCAGGGCCTGAAATCACCCCAGTTGATGGAACTTTATTCGGCGGAAAAATTGCTTTTGGTGCATCACCATTAGTGTAAACATAAGTCCCATTACAGGTTGCAACATCGAGGTCATTTGATAGTGCGATTTCTAATAAACGCCCGTACATTTGCGGACTAATTTCATCATCAATATCAGGGAATGTAATGTATTTTCCAGTAGCCTCAACCATCCCCGTATTACGAGCGACTGAAACCCCTTGATTCTCTTGGTAAAGCACTTTCAAATGTGCAAATTTATCCGCATAAGACTTAATGATGTCTTCACTTTTATCTTTAGAGCCATCATTAACAACAATCAATTCCCAATTTTCTAACTTTTGAGCGATTAAGCTATCAAAAAACTGAGGTAAAAATTTTTCACCATTATATACAGCAACAACAATACTCAAAACTGGCTGAGAAGACATGTATTAACCCTATACCAATCCATTAAAAATTATTCATAAAACAAATAATTAAACCAAATAAATAAAAAAAATATAAAATAAAATAGTAGATAACTGTATGTTACTTTACTAAAATTAATAATTTAGAAACTAAAAAAACATATTGGTTCCATTGTCATAAAAATTTAATAATTCAAAATTCAGGTTTATCAACAGCAATGACATTATCTTATTGGAATCATCTTATTTGTAAGTATGGTTTATATTGTAATGAACTAATTATCCATTAATTGGCCTAATAATCATTAATGACACCTTAAAAATATTGAGGATATTCTTGTGGCTGGAAGTAGCTTACTCACATTACTTGATGATATTGCCGCTGTACTAGACGATGTTTCCGTCATGACAAAAATGGCCGCCAAAAAAACCTCTGGAGTTTTAGGTGATGACCTCGCACTAAACGCCCAGCAAGTTACTGGTGTTCGCGCGGATAGAGAAATTCCCGTTGTTTGGGCTGTTGCTAAAGGGTCATTTATCAATAAATTAATACTCGTGCCCTTAGCATTGCTAATTAGTGCATTTATTCCTTGGGCTATCACACCACTGCTCATGATTGGTGGGGCCTACCTTTGCTTTGAAGGCGCAGAAAAAATTACTCATAAGCTATTCTTTACTAACGTAGAAGGCTCTATCCCCCAAAACCAACTTGAATTATCAGCAGAACAACTGAAGGAGTTTGAAAGTAAAAAAATCAAAGGGGCGATTCGTACTGATTTTGTTTTATCAGCTGAAATTATTGCCATCACATTAGGCATAGTTTCCACTACCACTTTTATCAACCAAGTCGCTGTACTCTCAATCATTGCTCTTGTGATGACTATCGGTGTATATGGCTTAGTTGCAGGTATTGTAAAATTAGATGACTTAGGCTTTTATTTACAAAAGAAAACGTCTTCTTTATTAAAGAAAATCGGTAATACCTTAATTTATTCAACACCTTATCTGATGAAAACATTATCTGTTGTTGGAACAGCCGCGATGTTTATGGTCGGTGGTGGTATTCTAACGCATGGAATTAGCTATATTTCAGAGTGGATTACAGAAATATCGTTTACTGCGACCTTAACACCGATCATTGGTAGTACTATGCAGTTTATCCTACCAACTATAATTAATTTATTTTTTGGGCTAGTAACAGGTCTAATCCTTGTTGCGATAATCTCACTATTCAAAAAATTAAAAAAAGTTTAAAACAAAAAGGTAGTTCTATCCATTAGGGCTGCCCTTCTTTCTATCATTGATATGATTATCAAAAATACTTTCGATATGTATTATTTTATACACTGACTTACTTCGATATTTAAACTGATCTAAATCAAAAGAAACTCATCTTTAATTTACGCTATAATACGTAAATTCACTCACGGTAAAATAAAATTTAATCTTATATATCAATATATAACACGATAAAACTCAACGAAGAATTTTATTTTCTATTTACTATTTTGTTATAAATCCCCAAATATACTACCAAAGTAGTATATTTAATATTCAACCCTTTATGAACAATACGAGAAATATGCATTTTAAGTTCACTAGTACGACTCTTTAAGGAAGTGACACATGCCCACGTTGTATCGTCGATTTTCAATCATTAACCAAGTGATCGGTCTAATGCTACTTATTGCGATCTTAGGAATTATTGGGATGACGATTTCCAATCGAATGATTATAAGTGTGCAAGGTAATGCCCATGCAATAAATAAATCAGGTTCACTGCGAATGCAGAGCTACAGGTTACTTTCTCTCGTTCCTTTAAATACTCAAAATCAGCGTTATCTCGATGCATTAGAATCTGACCTCATCAGCCCTGAACTGACTCAAGTTGTAAAAATCGAAAATTTAACGCCGCAATTTGATGAGCTTTACAATTATTGGTTACATGTCTTAAAGCCTTCATTAATAAAAGCAAATACCCCTAATGATGCAAGATACGAAGTTATATCATTTGTCAGTAAACTTGATGAATTAGTTCATAATATTGATGAAAAAACGGAAAGTAAGATTGCTTATGTTGCTATGACACAACTGATTTTTATCAGTTTAGTATTCTTATTACTCGCTGGAACCATCTGGCACCTGCGCAGAAAAATTTATTATCCATGGGTTAAATTATTATCAATGGTCAATGCAATTGGACGAAAAGATTTTAGCCAACGCTACCCTAAAAATAATAGGCAAGATGAATTAAATGCGCTCGGAGAAACACTTAACCAAATGTCGGATGAATTAGCATTAAGTTATCATCAGCTTGAAGAAAGGGTTGCTGAGAAAACTGCAGACTTAATCACAAAAAATAAAGTGTTATCATATTTATATCAATCAAGCCAAATCCTTCATTCATCAGATCCTCTCTACTTGCGATTACAAAAAGTCCTTATTGAACTAGAAAATATTACCATACTCAAAAATCTCAGTTTACGGTTGTATGAAGAAAGCAACGAAACATATTTTCACGAAATATGCTGCCATTCAACCGGGTTATCTGAAGTGAATACAACGCAACTAGAACAACAAGCTTCAATCGAAAAACCGCTCAGTTTACAGTGGGATTTATCAGACAATATGCATCGTTATGGCATTATTATTGGAGAGATTGAAGATAACCAAATACTTTCAGATGAGCAAAACAGTCTCGTTTCTGTTTTAGCTAAACAAATCTCTGGTATGCTAGCCATGGAGCACCAGATAGAACAACAGCAACAGTTACTTATCATGGATGAACGTTCTGCAATTGCACGCGAACTTCATGACTCTATTGCTCAATCTTTATCCTGTCTGAAAATGCAAATTAGCTATCTGCAATTACAGCCAGAACCATTACCAGAAAAACCTCAACAGCTGTTAACAGAAATGCGTAGCGAGATTAATACCGCATATAGCCAGTTAAGAGAATTATTAACCACATTTAGGCTTAAATTAATGGAGCCTGGCTTACTTCCCTCATTAGAAAGTACCATTAGTGAATTTAGTGAACGTGTAGGATATACAATAGACTTAAATTACGATCTACCCGCGAAAAGTATTTCACCGCATCAATCTATTCATATAATACAAATAGTCCGAGAGGCATTAACTAATATTTTAAAACACGCTAATGCAAAATGGGCTGAGGTTTCATTAAACCAGTATAATGGTATTGTTACAATTACAGTGACTGACGATGGTTCAGGGATCACGTCAAATACTGATAAACTTAACCATTATGGGCTTATTATTATGAGAGAAAGAGCATTAAGCCTTAATGGAAATTGTTGTATTACACCTAGGCCTCAAGGTGGAACAGAGGTAAAAGTTACCTTCCCTTTATCTGACGCTTAACATACCGGAAAATCATCTATGGAAAACACAAATATAATGAACGAAAAATCAACCATTCTACTTATTGATGATCATCCGATGCTAAGAAATGGAGTCAAACAATTGATTAGTTTGGAGTCTTCATTGCAAGTTATCGGTGAGGCTGGAGACGGTAAAACTGGCATACAGATCGCTGAAGAGCAAGATCCTGACCTTATCTTACTTGATCTCAACATGCCAGGCATGAATGGTTTTGAAACTCTCGATGAACTTAGGAAGCGAGAGCTATCAGGTAGAATTATTCTTTTTACCGTTTCTAATTATAGTGATGATTTAGTCAATGCACTAAAAAGAGGTGCCGATGGTTATTTACTAAAAGATATGGAGCCTGAAGAGCTTATCGTAGCCCTTAAAGAAGCTGCAAGCGGTAAGTTAGTTGTCAGCCCAACATTAGCCTCTGTGCTTGCTGAATCACTAAGAGATAACACCACACAGGATGATAATAATATTGCCTCATTGACACCAAGAGAGGCCGATATTTTAGAACTGATCTCTCAGGGTTTATCAAATAAAATGATAGCTCGTAAACTCGATATTGCAGAAAGCACAGTAAAAGTACATGTTAAACATTTACTAAAAAAACTCAATTTAAAATCAAGAGTTGAAGCTGCGGTTTGGGTTTTACAACAAAAATAATTTTTATTCTCACAGCTATATCACCTTATGATAGCTGTGAGTTAAAAATAATTATATTTATAATTAAACAGCTCTAATATGCAAACTTATATTTTTAATTATACTAAACTAAAGCAATCATTTAATGACGGAAAATAATATAAATGGAAGATGAATTAATTTTAGTCGATGAGCATGACCAACCTATTGGAGTTATGCCAAAGCTATTGGCACATCAGCTCGGTCACTTACATCGAGCATTCTCAGTATTTATCTTTAATGAACAAAATGAGCTACTAATTCAACAACGTGCTTTTCATAAATATCATTCAGCAGGACAATGGGCAAATTCTTGCTGTAGTCACCCTAGACCAAATGAAGAGACTCAGAAAGCTGCTGAACGTCGGCTTCAAGAGGAATTAGGTTTTGTCACTCCATTGACTCATATAGGTTCCTTAATTTATAAGGCTGACGTTCAAGGAGGCTTAATTGAACATGAGTATGACCATATTTTTATTGGTTATTATAACCAATATATTCAACCGAATAGAGATGAAGTCTCTTCTATAAGGTGGGTAAGTCTTCCTCAATTAAAACAAGAGATCGTTCTTAATCCTGAAATTTTCACACCGTGGTTCAAAAAAATATTAGAAGAATTTACTTTATTGGATTTTAAATAAATATGTTTTATAACATTTATATTGATAATTTAACTTTCTAATCTTCATTTTTAATTATGAAAAACATTTATATCTATTTGTAAAATTATAAATACTGAAATAATAAACGTAATATTATTAAACTCCACTTAGCAATAGTATTGATTTAAGTTTAAGTTAAATTAATATTCTCTCCCGGCCTATCTTCAATAATAAATATTATTGATAACTTTTATCTAATCCACTCTCTTTATCAATAAATCTGACTCATGTTTTTATATAACAATTAATCAGTTAGAAAATTACTACCACCTTATTTTCTACATTTTATTACTTTCCTTCCAGCTATATTTTTATATTTCCATAACAAGTGAGCTGTTACTTACTGCTTTACCACAAGCAAGTACATTCACTCCAACAATAGATAATTGTCGACTCAATATACTTATTTGATTTTATTGAAATTAACTATACTTAGTTAAGGAACAAGTGAGCTGTTACTCACTACTTTGCGTCTAAAATATCCATCCGTCACACCAATACAAACGCTTTTCTTCCATTACTCTTTAGTTCCTATCACCCCACCACCATCGCCAGCAGCCACCGCCCCACCTCAACAAGCGAGTTGTTACTCACTACTTTATATCCAGAATTTTCATTCACAAAACAATACCACTAAGAGTCACCTATCGATTGCCTAACCTAGCTCTCTTAACTCTTTTTACCCCAAAGCCATCACTTATCTCCGCGCGCTCTTCAACACGTGAGTTGTTACTTACTACTTTGGCTCAAGTGATTACATTCTCTGGAGTAATAGATAATTACCAACAAACTATATCCATTTCATTTTATTGAGTTATATTCACTTAATTAAAAAATACGTGAGCTGTTACTCACTACTTTGGTTCCAGAGCTTCCATTCATGATCACAATACCACCGAGTGTTATCTACCGATTGCTTGACTTAACTCTATTAACTCATGCTGCCTCGCCCCACACTCAGCACTTGTCTCCGTGAACTTTTCAACACGTGAGTTGTTACTCACTACTTTGTATCATGAACTTCCATTTGCGGCAGTTATATTCATGACTAATCGCCCTGCGTAAAAGGATTAAATTAAGTGAGTCGTTAAGTTGGGAGTTGGGAGTTGGGAGTTGGGAGTTGGAAGTTGGAAGTTGGAAGTTGGAAGTTGGAAGTTGGAAGTTGGAAGTTGGAAGTTGGAAGTTGGAAGTTGGAAGTTGGAAGTTGGAAGTTGGAAGTTGGAAGTTGGAAGTTGGAAGTTGGAACATTAAGGAACTTCACTTCTAACATCAACAATTAGTTCGCTCCCCCAAACGCAAAAAAGCCACCCAATGGGTGGCTTCTTCACTAATTTAATGTCTGGCAGTTCCCTACTCTCACATGGGGAGGCCCCACACTACCATCGGCGCTACGGCGTTTCACTGCTGAGTTCGGCATGGGGTCAGGTGGGACCACCGCGCTATTGCCGCCAGACAAATTCTGTTTGTTCCCGTTTAGCTTTTTTATTCACTAAACCAAAACATCAATCTCAAACAAGCTGTGTGTCCTTCACCTCTCGGCTTCTCACTCACTATCAAAAACAACCCAATCTCTCTAAAACACCTTCGGTGTTGTCAGGTTAAGCCTCACGGTTCATTAGTATTGGTTAGCTCAACATATCGCTATGCTTACACACCCAACCTATCAACGTCTTAGTCTTAAACGTTCCTTTAGGACCCTTAAAGGGTCAGGGAAGACTCATCTCAAGGCAAGTTTCCCGCTTAGATGCTTTCAGCGGTTATCTCTTCCGCACTTAGCTACCGGGCAATGCCATTGGCATGACAACCCGAACACCAGTGGTGCGTCCACTCCGGTCCTCTCGTACTAGGAGCAGCCCCTTTCAATCTTCCAACGCCCACGGCAGATAGGGACCGAACTGTCTCACGACGTTCTAAACCCAGCTCGCGTACCACTTTAAACGGCGAACAGCCGTACCCTTGGGACCTACTTCAGCCCCAGGATGTGATGAGCCGACATCGAGGTGCCAAACACCGCCGTCGATATGAACTCTTGGGCGGTATCAGCCTGTTATCCCCGGAGTACCTTTTATCCGTTGAGCGATGGCCCTTCCATTCAGAACCACCGGATCACTAAGACCTACTTTCGTACCTGCTCGAGCCGTCACTCTCGCAGTCAAGCTGGCTTATGCCTTTGCACTAACCGCATGATGTCCGACCATGCTTAGCCAACCTTCGTGCTCCTCCGTTACTCTTTGGGAGGAGACCGCCCCAGTCAAACTACCCACCAGACACTGTCCGCACCCCGGATTACGGGGCAACGTTAGAACATCAAACATTAAAGGGTGGTATTTCAAGGTTGGCTCCACGCAGACTGGCGTCCACGCTTCGAAGCCTCCCACCTATCCTACACATCAAGGCTCAATGTTCAGTGTCAAGCTATAGTAAAGGTTCACGGGGTCTTTCCGTCTTGCCGCGGGTACACTGCATCTTCACAGCGAGTTCAATTTCACTGAGTCTCGGGTGGAGACAGCCTGGCCATCATTACGCCATTCGTGCAGGTCGGAACTTACCCGACAAGGAATTTCGCTACCTTAGGACCGTTATAGTTACGGCCGCCGTTTACTGGGGCTTCGATCAAGAGCTTCTCCTTACGGATAACCCCATCAATTAACCTTCCAGCACCGGGCAGGCGTCACACCGTATACGTCCACTTTCGTGTTTGCACAGTGCTGTGTTTTTAATAAACAGTTGCAGCCAGCTGGTATCTGCGACTGGCTTCAGCTCCATCCGCGAGGGACTTCACCTAGCGCCAGCGTGCCTTCTCCCGAAGTTACGGCACCATTTTGCCTAGTTCCTTCACCCGAGTTCTCTCAAGCGCCTGAGTATTCTCTACCTGACCACCTGTGTCGGTTTGGGGTACGATTAATGATAATCTAGAGCTTAGAGGCTTTTCCTGGAAGCGGGGCATGAGCTACTTCATCACCGTAGTGACTCGTCATCGAACCTCAGCATATAGTGAACCGGATTTGCCTAATTCACCTGCCTACATTCTTAAACCGGGACAACCGTCGCCCGGATAGCCTAGCCTTCTCCGTCCCCCCATCGCAATTATCACCAGTACGGGAATATTAACCCGTTTCCCATCGACTACGCATTTCTGCCTCGCCTTAGGGGTCGACTCACCCTGCCCCGATTAACGTTGGACAGGAACCCTTGGTCTTCCGGCGTGCGGGTTTTTCACCCGCATTATCGTTACTTATGTCAGCATTCGCACTTCTGATACCTCCAGCATACCTCACAGTACACCTTCACAGGCTTACAGAACGCTCCCCTACCCAACAATATTTACATATCGCTGCCGCAGCTTCGGTGCATAGTTTAGCCCCGTTACATCTTCCGCGCAGGCCGACTCGACCAGTGAGCTATTACGCTTTCTTTAAATGATGGCTGCTTCTAAGCCAACATCCTGGCTGTCTGAGCCTTCCCACTTCGTTTCCCACTTAACTATGACTTTGGGACCTTAGCTGGCGGTCTGGGTTGTTTCCCTCTTCACGACGAACGTTAGCACCCGCCGTGTGTCTCCCGTGATAACATTCTTCGGTATTCGTAGTTTGCATCGAGTTGGTAAGTCGGGATGACCCCCTAGTCGAAACAGTGCTCTACCCCCGAAGATGAGTTCACGAGGCGCTACCTAAATAGCTTTCGGGGAGAACCAGCTATCTCCCGGTTTGATTGGCCTTTCACCCCCAGCCACAAGTCATCCGCTAATTTTTCAACATTAGTCGGTTCGGTCCTCCAGTTAGTGTTACCCAACCTTCAACCTGCCCATGGCTAGATCACCGGGTTTCGGGTCTATACCCTGCAACTCATTCGCCCAGTTAAGACTCGGTTTCCCTACGGCTCCCCTATACGGTTAACCTTGCTACAGAATATAAGTCGCTGACCCATTATACAAAAGGTACGCAGTCACCCCACCCCAAAGCACATTCACTGCTTGTTTTGTGTGTTGGGCGTCGCAAAAAGCGCTCCGCCAACGCGTGTTGAATGTCACTTCAAAGTTGTCCTCAACACCAGAAAATGCTTTGGTGGTGGGGCTCCCACTGCTTGTACGTACACGGTTTCAGGTTCTATTTCACTCCCCTCGCCGGGGTTCTTTTCGCCTTTCCCTCACGGTACTGGTTCACTATCGGTCAATCAGGAGTATTTAGCCTTGGAGGATGGTCCCCCCATATTCAGACAGGATAACACGTGTCCCGCCCTACTCGTCGAGTTCACAACACTAACACCTTCGGATACGGGGCTATCACCCTTTACTGCCGGACTTTCCAGACCGTTCTCCTGATGCTAATGCTGATTAAGACTCTGGGCTGCTCCCCGTTCGCTCGCCGCTACTAGGGGAATCTCGGTTGATTTCTTTTCCTCGGGGTACTGAGATGTTTCAGTTCCCCCGGTTCGCTTCGTTTGACTATGTATTCATCAAACGATAGTGCAACGAATTGCACTGGGTTTCCCCATTCGGAAATCGTCGGTTGTAACGGTTCATATCACCTTACCGACGCTTATCGCAGATTAGCACGTCCTTCATCGCCTCTGATTGCCTAGGCATCCACCGTGTACGCTTAGTCGCTTAACCTCACAACCCGAAATTGTTTCAACGTTCACTTTACTGTCATGGCTGTGCGTGCATTCCTTCTTTGTTGGGCAGTGCTCGCAATGCTCACATACTTATGTATGCTGCGCTTGCTGTGCGCTGGCCGCCGCGAAGGACTGACTGCTCGCTCATGCCACTCGCTAAAGTGACCGAAAATTTCAGGTCTGAAATTTTGAGAGACTCTCACATTGTTTAAGCGATAAACAATGTGCGTTGTTTTCAATTTTCAGCTTGTTCCAGATTGTTAAAGAGCATAATTGTTAAACCAACTATTAAAATAATTGGCTTAATCATTATTGGGGACATCGTCTTTCACTCGATATCGGCGCAATTGGCGTCCCCTAGGGGATTCGAACCCCTGTTACCGCCGTGAAAGGGCGGTGTCCTAGGCCTCTAGACGAAGGGGACACAAGATATTGCACTTACTGCGCGGTATCTCATGTAAGCCCTATTCTTTCGAATAAGTCTCCCACGTATAGCCTATTGCTCTACTTTCTATCAGACAATCTGTGTGAGCACTTCACAAAAACACTTCAATGGTAAGGAGGTGATCCAACCGCAGGTTCCCCTACGGTTACCTTGTTACGACTTCACCCCAGTCATGAATCACAAAGTGGTAAGCGCCCTCCCGAAGGTTAAGCTACCTACTTCTTTTGCAACCCACTCCCATGGTGTGACGGGCGGTGTGTACAAGGCCCGGGAACGTATTCACCGTAGCATTCTGATCTACGATTACTAGCGATTCCGACTTCATGGAGTCGAGTTGCAGACTCCAATCCGGACTACGACGTACTTTATGAGTTCCGCTTGCTCTCGCGAGGTCGCTTCTCTTTGTATACGCCATTGTAGCACGTGTGTAGCCCTACTCGTAAGGGCCATGATGACTTGACGTCATCCCCACCTTCCTCCGGTTTATCACCGGCAGTCTCCTTTGAGTTCCCGACCGAATCGCTGGCAACAAAGGATAAGGGTTGCGCTCGTTGCGGGACTTAACCCAACATTTCACAACACGAGCTGACGACAGCCATGCAGCACCTGTCTCAGAGTTCCCGAAGGCACCAAAGCATCTCTGCTAAGTTCTCTGGATGTCAAGAGTAGGTAAGGTTCTTCGCGTTGCATCGAATTAAACCACATGCTCCACCGCTTGTGCGGGCCCCCGTCAATTCATTTGAGTTTTAACCTTGCGGCCGTACTCCCCAGGCGGTCGATTTAACGCGTTAGCTCCGAAAGCCACTCCTCAAGGGAACAACCTTCAAATCGACATCGTTTACAGCGTGGACTACCAGGGTATCTAATCCTGTTTGCTCCCCACGCTTTCGCACCTGAGCGTCAGTCTTTGTCCAGGGGGCCGCCTTCGCCACCGGTATTCCTCCACATCTCTACGCATTTCACCGCTACACATGGAATTCTACCCCCCTCTACAAGACTCTAGCTGACCAGTCTTAGATGCCATTCCCAGGTTAAGCCCGGGGATTTCACATCTAACTTAATCAACCGCCTGCGTGCGCTTTACGCCCAGTAATTCCGATTAACGCTTGCACCCTCCGTATTACCGCGGCTGCTGGCACGGAGTTAGCCGGTGCTTCTTCTGTCGGTAACGTCAATCGTTGTTGATATTAGCAACAACGCCTTCCTCCCGACTGAAAGTACTTTACAACCCTAGGGCCTTCTTCATACACGCGGCATGGCTGCATCAGGCTTGCGCCCATTGTGCAATATTCCCCACTGCTGCCTCCCGTAGGAGTCTGGGCCGTGTCTCAGTCCCAGTGTGGCTGATCATCCTCTCAGACCAGCTAGGGATCGTCGCCTAGGTGAGCCATTACCCCACCTACTAGCTAATCCCATATGGGTTCATCCGATAGCGCAAGGACCGAAGTTCCCCTGCTTTGCTCCTAAGAGATTATGCGGTATTAGCCACCGTTTCCAGTGGTTATCCCCCTCTATCGGGCAGATCCCCATACATTACTCACCCGTCCGCCGCTCGTCAGCGAGAAGCAAGCTTCCCCTGTTACCGCTCGACTTGCATGTGTTAGGCCTGCCGCCAGCGTTCAATCTGAGCCATGATCAAACTCTTCAATTAAAAGTAGTCTGATGCTCAAAGAATGTCTTACTGACCGTAACGTTCTTTTGTTCGGCTAACTTTGTCGGCTTCGCATCGCTTCCCCTCGCCGTACCTAAGTACTGCCTCGGGTTATCTCTGCTTGCCTTCGCGTTATCCTTCCAAAATAAGCGTTACTACCTTATTTCATATATATGAATTAACGTGTTAGTCACTCTTCAAGACTTAAAATCAAATATTTTTTTGATAGTGTCCTGTGAGTGCCCACACAGATTGTCTGATAAATTGTTAAAGAGCGTTGCGACTTAATCTTTCGATTTTCGACTTCGAGGTCGTTGTCGCGAGGTGTCGTATATTACGTTTTTTATTTAGAAAGTCAAGTGTTTATTTTCAAACTTTTTCTTTCTCACCTCTGTTATCACTGGGTTTTGAAGTTTTCTTCTAACCGGTTTGTCGTGACAACGGATGCGCATTATAGGGAGTCGAAAAATTCTCGCAAGTGTTTTTTTGATTTATTTCACCAAGCGATGATTTATTAAACAAATAATGCAAAATAACTACATTTTGTTGAAATTACGACCTACAACTGATCAAATTCCGCAGCGAATTCGGCAACCTTTTCCCAGTTAGTATACTCAATCTCTGTTTTCGGGTCAGTTGGGCCGTCTGTCATTTTCATAATTAAGCGGATCATCATTCTATCAAACCATGTATAACGCGGATAAAACAGCGCTCCAGCAAAAACAGATTTCAATGTTGGCTTCCAAGGACACGCTTCTAAAAACTTCCGCGTATACGCGTTAGTTTCAGCCGTATTCTTACCTTCTTTTCTTGCCGTTAAATTTACAGCAAAAAAACCAGTCTTCATTGAGTTCAATTGATTTTGATGAGCTCCCACAAAACGTTGCAGTTTTTTATTGAAATGCCCATAACGAATGGATGCCCCTACTAATACTTTCTCGTAGCCTGATAAATTAAACTGTTGGTCAGTATTTAAATCACGAATATCACATTCACGACCCGAGCTTCTCAGTTGTTCCGCCATTTTTAAAATGATTTTTTTAGTTTGCCCGTCTGTACTGGAATGTAAAAGTAAATAGCTCATTATCGTTCCTAGATTATTATCATTTCTTTATAGATAGTCTTATATATAGATTGCACTCAATTATTCACGCCAGAAAGTTGGAGTCAGTAACACTAATAAAGTAAACACTTCTAAACGCCCAAATAACATAGTCACCACTAGAATCCATTTACCCGTTGGATTCATTGACGTAAAATTATCTGCAACAGTCCCAAGGCCTGGTCCCAAATTATTAAGTGTGGTTGCTATTGCTGAGAATGCGGAAAATTCATCAACACCTGTTGCGATTAGCAATAATAAGCTGACAACAAAAACAAGTGCATAGGCAGAGAAGAAGCCCCAGACCGCTTCGATGATCCTTTCTGGCAATGCACGCTGCCCCAGTTTGATTGTATAGACCGCATTTGGATGAACTAAACGCTTTAATTCACGCGAACCTTGCAAGAAAAGCAACAAGATACGAATAACTTTTAGTCCGCCCCCTGTTGAACCTGCACATCCACCCACAAATGCAGCACATAATAGAAGCATTGGTAAGAAAAGAGGCCAACCGGAAAAACTGTCTGTCGTAAACCCTGCGGTTGTTGCCATCGATACCACTTGGAAGAACGCCTGATCAAGTGTTTGCCCGAAGCTACCATAAACTGAATGGTACATAAGTATTAAAGTACAAATCACCACTAAGACAAATTGGAAGCTGATGAACATTCTAAACTCGGGGTCGCGCCAATAAATCCCCAAACTACGTCCAGTTAGTACTGCAAAGTGTAAACCGAAGTTACAACCAGAGATAATCAGGAAAACACCAATGATAGTGTTAATTGCTGGACTGTTGAAATAACCAATACTGGCATCATGGGTTGAAAACCCGCCGATAGCGATAGTCGAAAAACTGTGAGAAATGGCATCAAAAACATCCATTCCGGCTATCCATAAAGCGACTGCACAGGCAATGGTTAGCAGTACATAGATTAGCCATAATGTTTTTGCCGTTTCTGCAATACGAGGCCGCATTTTATTGTCTTTCAACGGGCCCGGCATTTCTGCGCGATATAGCTGCATACCCCCAACGCCCAGTAGCGGTAAGATAGCAACAGCAAGTACGATGATCCCCATCCCCCCTAGCCATTGAAGCATCTGCCGATAAAATAAAATGGCTTTGGGCAAGGAGTCAAGCCCTGTTAACGTTGTCGCTCCGGTGGTAGTCAAACCTGAAAACGATTCAAAAAAAGCATCAGTGACCGACAGGTTGGGTCTTTCAGAAAAGATAAAAGGCAATGCTCCTACACTTCCCAGTACCGTCCAAAATAAAACAACAATAAGAAAACCTTCTTTTGCTTTAAGTTCGTGCCGGCTATTACGGGTTGGTAGCCACAAAAAAAGACCAATTAGCAAAGCAGTAACAAAAGTCTGGCTAAAAGCTCGCCCTGCGCCATCACGATAAATTAGCGCAACAATACCTGGAATTACCATGGTAAAAGAAAAGATAATGACAAGCAGCCCGACTATACGGGTTATTGCACGAAAATGCATTCGGCAGGTTCCTTGATAAAACTGTTTACTATTCCGATTCTGGCGTGAGCGCTAAGGCCCCACGACTTATATCGCGTAATTTATCATTGACCTCCTGCTCAAGAGTAGCAGGAATTGCAATTTGTAAAGAGACAGTTTCATTATAATCACTGTGCAAAACCGTGCCATTCACCTGAGCAAGCAGTTGTTCAATCGCATTAATCAATGAATAGTCACACACTAAATTAAAGATTTTTTGTGGTACTTTTGTCTTTGTCGGTAATATTTTTAATGCTTGCTGGGCACCATTTCCATAGGCTTTAACTAGCCCACCCGTTCCCAGTTTTATCCCACCAAAATAACGCACAACAACACAGGTAACCTCCCCTAGGTTGCTCCCTAATAGTTGCGCTATGATAGGTTTTCCCGCCGTTCCTGTTGGTTCACCATCATCAGAAAACCCCAGCTTTTGTGAATCATCAGGACGACCAGCAACAAATGCCCAGCAATGGTGCCGAGCATCTGGGTATTGAGCTTTAATTGATTGAATATAATCTTTTGCCGCTTCAATACCATCTGTGTGAGCTAAATACGTAATAAATTGGCTTTTTTTGATCTCTTCTGTAAAAGAAATGGTTTCAGCCGGTATTAAATAAGGTTTCATTAACGTAAATGTAAGTCTCGAGTCATATTTTCAATACGATTTGCGTGGATCACGATATTGTCTTCAATACGGATCCCACCGTAAGGTTTGAAGAACTCGATTTTATCCCAATTAAAATGCTGGCTGAACTCCCCATTTCGCCATTCAGATAATAAGGATTCAATGAAATAGAGTCCAGGCTCAATAGTTAACACCATTTTAGGCTCTAAAACACGAGTACAACGTAAGAATGGATACATCTTAGGAGCCGCGAGATGTGTACCCCTGTCATCTTGCATAAAGCCTGCAGCATCATGAACTTGCAAACCAAGAGGGTGCCCTAAACCATGAGGCAAAAATGGCGTTGTTAAGCCACTCTCCACCATAGACTCTTCGGTAATACCTTTAACAATATCATGCTTAATCAGTATTTTAGCAACCCTGTGATGCATATCCACATGATAGTCTGTATAACGTACACCCGCCTTGATCGTATCAATTAGAGCAAGTTGTTCCGTATTGACATCCGCAACCAATTCAGCAAATTCATCTTTACCCTTCGCTGCATAAGTTCTCGTAATATCAGCAGCATAACCATTATATTCTGTACCTGCATCAATAAGAAAACTGTACAGTTCATTTGGCACAGTTTGTTGCAGCTTAGTGTAATGTAACACTGCTGCGTTTTCATTCAGCGCAACAATGTTTCCATAAGGCACATTGGTGTCTCGATGCCCAGTCGACTGCAAGTAACTAGCATTAATGTCAAATTCACTCATGCCTGCACGGAACGCCTCCAGAGCCGCAACGTGCCCATTTACGGCCATTTTTTGAGCTTCACGCATGCAGTAAAGTTCATAATCTGTCTTATAAGAGCGATGATAATGATAGTAATCTAAAACCAATTTGGGATTAATATTATGCAGAGAAATCCCTAAAGACTCAGCTCTTTCTGCTGATGAGCCTATGTAAGCAACATTTTCTTTTGAAATATTAGCAAGAAACGTTTTGATGTCATCCGCATTTTTTAAATGGATTAATTCAATATCTTTAGTCCAAAAACTATTCGGTAATGGCTCAACACTATGCCAATAGTCAACAGGGGAATAAAACCATAACTTAGGTTTATTTACGCCATCAACTAATAACCATGAATGTGGAACATCGGTGACAGGTACCCACGCTTTAAAATGAGGGTTAACTTTAAACGGATAGTCGCTATCATCAAGAAAGATGCGTAGCGGTTCACCTGAATGAATCAATATGGCATCTAATTCGCTGCGCTGTAAAACTTGCTGAGTTCTGTTTTGTAACGTTTTAATGTGTTCAGCGTAGAGTGCAGTCAGTTTTTCCATTTCTTTCAACCTTTCAGCATTAATTAGAAAAATTAAGCTTACCACGTTCTGTTATTAACGGATATGCACTCTGTTGCAAACTCACAATAATCAATTGATATATAATGAATTTATCATCTAAAACATTAATTATTTCACTTAATTGCTGTGACCAACCTTCCATTTTTGTTATTAAAAGTTTGCAATTAATTAACATTCTAGTCACACTCAACTCATCTGGTCGTACCAGATAACATTACCACGTAGAGGAGAGCAGAATGCTTTATCAAAGTGACACTATTTATATTCAATGGTTGAAACAAGGGATTGCAGAACTGGTTTTTAATTCACCAGGGCCAATTAATAAATTGGATACCCACACCGTTGCTTCACTTGATGAAGCCGTGTCTGTTCTTGAACAACAAACCGAACTGCAAGGTGTAATTTTCCGCTCTGATAAACCCGCTTTTATTGTCGGTGCTGATATCAAAGAGTTTCTTTCGCTTTTCGAAGCGTCAAAAGAAACACTAAGTGATTGGTTACACTACGCTAATAGTATTTTTAATCGCATCGAAGATCTGCCTGTTCCAACGATTTGCGCCATTAATGGCTATGCGTTAGGTGGTGGCTGTGAATGTATTTTATCCACTGATTTCCGTATTGCCTCTCCAGATGCTCGAGTTGGACTCCCTGAAACGAAACTTGGGATCATGCCTGGCTTTGGTGGCTCAGTTCGGCTACCTCGATTAATTGGTTTGGATAGCGCATTAGAAATTATTACTGCGGGTAAAGATGTCGATGCCTCTCAAGCTTTAAAACTCGGTCTTATCGACGCAATTGTTAACACAGAAGCACTCCCACAATCAGCTCTTCAAGTCATTGAATCTGCGGTTGCAGGGGATTTTAATTGGCAGCAAAAACGCCAACCCAAACTTAGTCCTCTGCAATTGAAACCTATTGAGCAAACAATGAGTTTCAATGTTGCTAAAGGCATGGTGTATAAGGTTGCAGGAAAACACTATCCAGCCCCTATGGCTGCTGTGAACACGATTGAAAAGGCGGCAAATTGTACTCGTGATGAGGCTTTGAAGCATGAAACAGCTGCATTTGTCCCTCTGGCACATAGTGATGTTGCGCGTGCGTTAGTCAGTATTTTTCTAAATGACCAGCAAATTAAGTCAAACAGTAAAAAAATCGCACAACACGTTGATATTCCAAAACATGCTACCGTATTGGGTGCTGGGATTATGGGTGGCGGTATTGCTTATCAATCAGCCAGCAAAGGCGTACCGGTCTTAATGAAAGATATTAATGTTAAGTCATTAGACTTAGGAATTGAAGAGGCTCAAAAGCTATTAAATAATCAATTCGAACGCGGAAAAATTACAGCGGCTAAAATGGCGGCAACCTTATCATCTATTCATCCCTCATTATCTTATAGCGGGGTGGAAAATAGCCAAATCGTCGTTGAGGCTGTTGTTGAGAATCCGAAAGTTAAAGCAGCTGTATTGTCTGAAGTTGAATCTCTAGTAACAGCAGAAACTATACTGGCCTCAAATACGTCAACGATTCCAATTTCAACTCTCGCAAAATCACTAAAGCGCCCAGAAAACTTCTGCGGTATGCACTTTTTTAACCCAGTGCATCGGATGCCATTAGTCGAAATTATCCGGGGAGAACAAACTTCTGATAACACGGTTGCTAAGGTTGTTGCCTACGCCAATAAAATGGGTAAAACCCCTATTGTTGTCAATGACTGCCCTGGCTTCTTTGTTAACCGAGTCCTTTTCCCTTACTTTGCTGGCTTTAACTTGCTGTTACAGGATGGAGCCGACTTTAGAGAAATAGATAAAGTCATGGAAAAAGAGTTTGGCTGGCCAATGGGGCCTGCTTATCTCCTTGATGTTGTTGGTATTGATACCGCTTTTCATGCGGAACAAGTTATGGCCCAAGGTTTTCCTGAAAGAATGGGGAAAAAAGGAAAAAATGCCATCGATGTAATGTATGAACAACAACGATTTGGCCAAAAGAATGGCCAAGGGTTTTATCAATATGAAAAAGATAAAAAAGGGAAACCGAAAAAAATTGATGACCCTAGGACTGATGAACTACTAGCTACTATTTGCCCAACAAAGCGCTCATTCACCAAAGAAGAAATTATTGCTCGAATGATGGCTCCCATGATTAACGAAGTGGTTCGTTGCTTAGAGGAAGGTATTATTCAAAGCCCTTCAGATGCAGATATTGCTTTGGTCTATGGTTTAGGTTTCCCGCCATTTAGAGGCGGAGTGTTCTGCTATTTAGATACCTTAGGTAGCCAGTCTTACTTGAAAACGACGGAATCTTTGCAGCACTTAAGCCCGCTATATCACGCACCTAGTGGCTTAAAAGAAAAAGCGGCTACCAATGCAAGATATTACCCACAGCCACCTGTCGTGGCGATTGATGTCAAAAAAGTTGCGAGAGGTTAATTTTATGGAAAATGTCGTCATTATTGATGGAATACGTACACCAATGGGCCGTTCAAAAGGTGGGGTGTTTCGCCATGTTAGAGCTGAAGACCTTTCTGCACACCTCATGAATGCAATTTTTGAACGTAATCCAAACGCAAGTAAAAAAGAATTGGATGACATTATCTGGGGTTGTGTTCAGCAAACACTGGAGCAAGGGTTTAATATTGCTAAAAATGCAGCATTGCTCACAGATATTCCTCATACCGTTCCTGCAGTTACAGTAAACCGTCTTTGTGGTTCATCAATGCAAGCAATACACGATGCAAGCCGGTTAATTATGACAGGTGATGCTAAATCAGTACTCATTGGTGGAGTGGAGCATATGGGTCACGTACCAATGACTCATGGTATAGATTTCAACCCTAAGCTGACTTTACACGTTGCTAAAGCCGCAGGTGCTATGGGTCTAACCGCTGAAATGCTTGCAAAAATGTATAAGATTAGTCGAGAAGAGCAAGATGCATTTGCGTTAAGGTCTCACCAACTTGCTGCCTTAGCGACGGAAAAAGGGAAATTCAATAACGAAATCGTCCCAATTAGTGGCCATGATGCTACAGGTAACCTCATTTCAGTCAATTATGATGAAGTGATTCGTTTTGATGCAAATCTCCAAGGTTTAGCCGCTCTTCGCCCCGCTTTCGACCCTGTTAGTGGAACGGTAACTGCAGGTAATTCATCGGCTCTTTCTGACGGTGCATCTGCGATGTTACTGACCAGCGAAAGTTATGCCACTCAGCAAGGCATTAAGCCTCGAGCTAAAATACGTGCGATGGCTGTTGTTGGCTGCGACCCATCAATCATGGGGTTTGGGCCAGTGCCAGCAAGTGAACTGGCTTTGAAACGTGCAGGGCTAACTTTAAATGATATTGATATTATTGAATTAAATGAAGCTTTCGCCGCGCAATCTATCGCATGCCTAAAAGGCTTGAATCTATCAGAAAATCAATTAGATGATAAAGTAAACCTCTGCGGGGGAGCGATTGCGCTGGGGCATCCTTTGGGGTGTTCAGGGGCAAGGATTTCAACCGCATTGCTTAATCAATTAGAACAAAACGATAAACAATTTGGTTTAGCTACGATGTGCATCGGGTTCGGCCAAGGTATTGCTACAATTATTGAGCGTGTTTAACAGTTTATTTTTAGTTTTCGCAAACATTGTATTTGTCGATGTTCCCGCCTAGTCAGGGGCGGGTTTTTTTTACCCTTTTTGCCTAAATAGCGACAACAAGTATATTGAGACTATCGATAAGCTGCCAGTAAATACCCCTTATAGGTGCCTACAAAAGTCTGTGATTAGGGCTAATAAGCGAAGCCAACACCCCTACAATTTGAACTTATGTGGTTTTAATGCAAAACCTACAACAAGTTTAATCCTCATAGTTCGGATTGTAGGTAGGCGGCAAGTGAACGAGACCCTAGAAGCATACAAAAGTCTGTGATAAGGGCTAATGAGCGAAGCCATCACCCCTATAATTTGGACTCATGTGGTTTTCATGCAAAACCTACAACAAGTTTAACCCTCATAGTTCGGATTGTAGGTAGGCGGCAAGTGAATGAGACCCTAGAAGCATACACAAGTCTGTGATTAGGGCTAATGAGCGAAGCCAATACCCCTACAATTTGAACTTATGTGGTTTTAATGCAAAACCTACAACAAGTTTAATCCTCATAGTTCGGATTGTAGGTAGGCGGCAAGTGAACGAGACCCTAGAAGCATACAAAAGTCTGTGATAAGGGCTAATGAGCGAAGCCAACACCCCTACAATTTGAACTTATGTGGTTTTAATGCAAAACCTACAACAAGTTTAATCCTCATAGTTCGGATTGTAGGTAGGCGGCAAGTGAACGAGACCCTAGGAGCATACACAAGTATGTGACTAGGGCGAATGAGCGAAGCCAACACCCCTACAATTTGAACTAGGACGGGTTAAATGAATTCGTAAGCATCACCAAATAACTGCTCCGATTTAGCTCCGCGTTCATTACAAAACCGTTCTCTGGCTATTTTGGCCATTTCAAAACGACCTGCAATATAGATATCATGGCTTGATAAGTCACCAAAATCCTCAAGCACTGCACTAAGAACCGTTCCTGTCCTTCCTCGCCATAGTTCATCTGGCTGTTCTACAACAGGGGTGATCTTTAAATTAGGATAACTTTCACTAAGCGCCTGTAGTTCACCAAGATCATATAAGTGCTCCAATTGACGACCGCCCCAATAGAACGTTATGTCACGATTTGGGTTTTCAGCTAATGCCGCTAGCAATACAGAGTGGGTATAGGAAAAACCTGTTCCACCCGCAATTAAAATCATTGCGTTACTGCTATTTTCCCGAAACCAAGCTTTACCGTGAGGAATGTCAATATTTATACGTTTTTGATCCAAAATTCGATCCATTACAGCCATTGCGTATAAATTAATCTCAGAAGCACCAATATGTAATTCAATCGTTTCTTTATTATTTGGGGTAGAAGCCATTGAGAATGGTCGTTTGTCACGCTCATCCATCACGACCATCAAATATTGGCCTGCTTTAAAATGAAAAGGACCATCTGGCAACAAAATCACCCGATAAACCGTATCCGTGATAGATTCAACAGATGTTACTTTACAGCTTAAAGTTGCCATGGTTTCCCTCTTATTTTTTATCAAAAATATTTAATTGTTCCCAAATATCATCAATGCGAGATTTAACGCTCTCTGTCATTACGATAGGACGCCCCCACTCACGATCTGTCTCACCTGGCCATTTATTGGTAGCATCAAGCCCCATTTTTGAACCTAATCCTGAGACAGGAGAAGCGAAGTCGAGATAATCTATGGGTGTGTTTTCCATCATCACCGTGTCACGAGCTGGGTCCATTCGTGTGGTAATTGCCCAGATAACATCTTTCCAGTCTCGTGCATTAATATCATCATCACAAACAATAACAAATTTAGTGTACATGAATTGGCGCAGGTATGACCAGACCCCCATCATGACCCTTTTGGCATGTCCTGCATATTGTTTTTTCATTGTCACTACAGCAAGACGGTATGAACATCCTTCTGGTGGAAGATAAAAATCAACAATTTCAGGAAATTGCTTTTGAAGAATAGGGACAAGGACCTCGTTTAACGCTTCGCCTAATACTGCAGGCTCATCGGGTGGTCTTCCTGTATAAGTTGAGTGATAAATTGCATCGCGGCGTTGAGTCACATGAGTCACGGTAAATACAGGGAAAGTATCGATTTCATTATAGTAACCAGTATGGTCACCATAAGGGCCTTCAGGGGCCATTTCGCCCGGCTCAATATACCCTTCTAAAATAATTTCGGCGCCTGCGGGAACTTCGAGGTCATTCGATATGCATTTAACAACCTCAGTCTTATTACCGCGCAGTAACCCCGCAAAAGCATATTCTGATAATGTGTCCGGGACTGGTGTGACCGCGCCTAAAATGGTTGCGGGGTCTGCGCCAAGTGCGACAGCAACAGGAAATTTTTCGCCTGGATGAGCTTGGCACCATTCTTGAAAATCCAAAGCACCACCGCGATGGGATAGCCAACGCATAATGACTTTATTTTTTCCAAGAACTTGCTGACGATAAATACCTAAATTTTGCCTTTCTTTATGAGGACCTTTAGTGACTGTCAGCCCCCATGTAATTAAAGGCGCTGCATCTTCTGGCCAACAATGCATAACAGGGATCTTTGTCAGATCGACGTCTTCACCGGCCCAAATTTGTTCCTGACAGGCAGCCGAACTTAACCGTTTAGCTGGCATATTCAGAACTTGTTTAAATTTTGGAAGCTTATCAAAGAGGTCACGGAAACCTTTTGGAGGATCAGGTTCTTTTAGGAAGGCAAGTAATTTGCCTACATCATGTAAGGCTTTTATGTCCTCTTGCCCCATTCCCATTGCAACACGTTTAGTTGTGCCAAACAGGTTACATAAGACAGGCATGTTATAACCTTTGGGATTTTCAAATAATAGGGCCGGTCCCCCTGCTCTTAGTGTGCGATCTGCAATTTCAGTCATTTCCAAATAGGGGTCGACTTCCATTGTAATACGTTTTAACTCGCCTTGTTTTTCAAGTTGCGAGATGAAATCTCTAAGGTCACGGTATTTCATTATCTTCTTTTACTGTTACAGAGGGAGTCTCATTATAAGACGTCCGGCCAAGGTTACAAGTTACTGCCTAAAACACTTTAAAATCAATCTTTTTCTGGCTTAGTATACCATTTTACTGGCAATCAAAAGGCACTAATTTTTCTAATAGTACTGTATTAAATTGTTCTGAGAATGTTTTATTATGCTGAAATAGTTTAAAACCTTCATCTTTTCCGCTGAAATAGTGAAGCTCATTACCTTTAATTTGTAACCCACTTCCCTCCCTGAGTGCAACAACAACTTCATGAGGATTAATCACACAAAACTCTTGTAATCGCTCATCACGAGTTTCGCCCATATGGCCAGAAATATGGGCATCAATATAGTGGGGGTTAATTTGTAATGGAAATAACCCTAGAGAAGGCATAATAGCAGCATTGCTAACAGGCATATCATTCGTAGTACGAATACTTGGCGTCGCTACATTACATCCCGCGCTCCAGCCGATATAAGGTACACCACGCTCACGAACCGCACGTTGAATAGCAACGATCAGCCCATTTTCATGTAGGCATTTATTCAGCCACCAAGTATTACCGCCACTGACAAGAATACATTCAGCTTGCTCAATCGCTTCTACAGGGCTAGAAAAGTGCTCAATAGTCGTGACTTTTATTCCCAACGCTTCCGAAAGTTGTTCAGCTCTCTCATCATGTGAACCTCGAAGAACCGCATAAGGAACCAAAACTGCTGACTTTATGTTTTTACGAACAATCATTTCTTTGATTCGAGGTAAGGCGTAGCTAAGCCATACAGGGCTGCCTGGTAGCTTACCGTTACTCAACAAAAAGATATCCATTATGTCTCCTACTGATTTAGTTTTTGCACTACAGTTATCATAAGAATATATTGGATTAATATAGACCTAAGTGTATCAATAATATGGTGCCATTATTCATTAGTCACATTGTTATGTCGTAATTTGTTATCATAAACATAGTTTTGTCAGATGGAATTCAAAAAATGGAAAAATGGTATTTGCTTTATTGCAAACGAGGCCAAATTGAGCGTGCTCTGGAGCATTTAAACCGACAGAATGTTATTTGTATGACCCCCATGACCGAAATGGAAAAAGTGGTTAGAGGGAAAAGAATGACTGTGCAAGAAGCGCTGTTCCCAAATTACTTATTTGTGAAATTTGATCACAATGAAATTCATACAACAACAATCCAATCAACAAGAGGGGTAAGCCATTTTATTCGTTTTGGCCAATTGCCAGTAGAAGTCCCCGAAAAAATTATTGAGCTGTTACAACAAGCTCCCATTAGTCATACCGTTGCACCAGATATGCCAAAGCATGGTGATCAGGTTACCATTACGGAGGGTATTTTTGCGGGTGTACAAGCTATTTTTGATGAGCCTAATGGTGAGTATCGCTCTATTCTTTTACTGAATATTTTAAATAAAAGTGTACCTAAAGTGCTTGATAATACACAATTTAAAAAAAATACAGATTAAATATTTCAAGCGTTCAAGCAATAAAAAAGCCCTATCTAGAGGGCTTTTCATCATTTTACATTTCAAATAACCGCTATTTAGTGCAAATCAGGACTCTTCTTTTTCTTCTTCCTCTGCCCCTTCTTTCCGATTTCTGCCTTTACCAACATAGAAATTAGATAACAGGACACCGAGTTCAAAAAGCAAATACATTGGAACAGCAAGTAAAGTTTGAGAGAGTACATCCGGCGGTGTTAAAAACATCCCAACGATAAATGCCCCGACTAAAATATAAGGACGTTTACGTTTCAGTGATTCTGGTGTAGTCACGCCAGTCCAACACAGTAAAATAATTGCAATAGGTACTTCAAATGCGGCACCGAAAGCCATGAATAATGTCATGACAAAACTAAGGTATTTACTGATATCTGGAATAAAGTTGACGCTATCAGGGGTTGTTTTAACAAAGAAACCAAATGCGAGCGGAAAAACAACGAAGTAGGCAAATGCCATTCCCAAATAAAACAAGAAGCTACTTGAGACAAGCAAAGGCAACATGAGTTTGCGTTCATGCTTGTATAAGGCAGGCGCAATGAAAGCCCAAATTTGATAGAGAATAACGGGAATCGATACAAAAACCGATACCATCATTGTCAATTTAATTGGGGTAAAAAATGTTGACGCCACATCCGTCGCACTCATTTGCGAACCTACTGGCAGCTTATCAATCAAAGGGGCTGCTACCAGCCGATAGATATCATTTGAAAAATAAGCAAGGGCAGCAAAAACAATTAATACGGTAATTAAACAGTTTAGCAGCCGTTTACGAAGTTCAATGAGGTGGCTAATAAGTGGTTGTGTATCATTTACAGCCATGTGTTATTTTTCACTTTCAGTTTGATTAGAGTTTTTTACATTAGCTTCGAGTGATCCTACTGTTTTTACAGCTGTTGAATCTTCCGTTTTTTCATCCTCAACAACGGCAGCCATTTTAGCTGCATGTTCAGGGTTTGGATCAGACTCTTCAGGTTGCTGAGTATTATCTTTCGCTTCCTTTACAGCACTATCGTAACTGTCAGTGATCTCTTTTGCTTTATTTAACTCTGTTTCAATATCATTGGTTGTCTCTTGGTAGCCGCTTTTAAGCGATTGTGCAGCTGTACGCAATTCTTCCATGGACTGCTTAAGTTCAGGAGAAAGTGCTTCTAAATTAGCCTTTTCTTCAACCTTTTTCAGCGTGTCCTGTAGCTCCTGCAATTTTAACTCTTGCGTTAACTCATTTTGTACATTTGCAGCCATAGAACGCATCGCACGGATCCACCCAGCGACAGTCCTCACTGCCACTGGTAACCGCTCAGGGCCTAATACAACGAGACCAATAACTGCAATAAGCAACAGTTCACTAAAACCTATGTCAAACACGGTTTAACCCTGCTCTTTATTTTTGCTCTCAACTGGGCTTTCTTTCTTCTCAGCAGCCTGTTGTTCAGTAATATTTTTAGGTGCGAAGTCAGCATCTTGCTTTTCTTGTTCTGCTTTTGCTTTTTCGTCATCGTTCATTGCTTTTTTAAAGCCTTTGAGTGATTCACCCAAGTCTGAGCCTAAAGAACGCAATTTTTTGGTGCCGAAAATTAAAATAATAAGTAAAGCAATGATAATGAGCTGCCAAGGACTACCGAAAGCAGCCATTGCGAAAGTTGATTCCATTGTTAATACCTCTATATAGTTTTGGGATCAATGTTATGAGATCTATTATATACAACCAACACAAAATACGGAAATGTTCACAGCCTTATAAACTTGTCGCAAAACAAAGTTTACTTAATTACCGCCGGTTTTACTCCAACCAAACAACCAAGACAGCGCTCCTGCAACCATAAACACAACTCCAAACGGTGTGAGATTAGAAATAAGGAATAAACTTCCACAGAGTATAAATGTGGCACCGATACCTAAAAGGTACTGAGATTTTCGTTGTTTATTACGCTGACTTTTCAGTTGCTGCGTTAGTTGGTCAATATTCGATTGTAAATATTTATGCTGTCTCAAAGCACCATAAATCAAATCAGGAATTTCAGGCATTTTTTCTGCCCAATAAGGTGCCTTTTCTTTTAATGCTTGGGTAATTGCAGGTATCCCTACTTGGCTATGAACCCAGTCTTCAAGGAAGGGCTTTGCTGTTTTCCAGAGATCAAGTTGGGGATAAAGCTGCCGTCCTAGCCCTTCTACATACAGCAGTGTTTTTTGCAATAAGACTAACTGTGGCTGAACTTCCATATTGAAACGGCGTGCTGTATTAAATAAATTTAATAATACTTGCCCAAATGAAATTTCAGCCAATGGTTTCTCAAAAATAGGCTCACATACGGTACGGATAGCAAACTCAAAGTCTTCCACATTTGTGTCTGAAGGAACCCAGCCCGAGTCAACGTGCAATTCTGCAACTTTACGGTAATCACGATTAAAAAAAGCAATGAAGTTTTCCGCCAAATAGCGTTTGTCTTCTTTGTTTAATGAACCGACTATTCCACAGTCTATCCCTATGTACTGAGGATCTTCTGGATGATCGTAACTCACAAAGATATTGCCTGGATGCATATCTGCATGAAAAAAACTGTCACGGAAAACCTGTGTAAAGAAGACTTTAACACCGCGCTCTGCCAGCAGTTTCATATTGGTCCCCTGCGCTTTAAGCGCAGCAATATCGGAAACTGGGATCCCGTAGATACGCTCCATGACCATCACGTTTTCACGGCAATAATCTGGATAGACCTCTGGTACATACAGCATTGCACTATTTTCAAAGTTACGACGAAGCTGAATGGCATTTGCTGATTCACGGAGCAAATTCAGCTCGTCAATCAATGTTTTTTCATATTCACGCACGACTTCTTTTGGTCTTAATCGTCGCCCATCTGGCAACAAAGGAACCCAATTTGCAATGCGGTACATTAATTTAATGTCAGCTTTAATAATTGGCAAAATATCAGGACGAATCACCTTGATGACAACATCTTTGCCATTTTCTTTTAATGTTGCGGTATGAACCTGAGCAATGGACGCAGACGCTAAAGCTTGCTCATCAAAGTCATCAAACCACTGTTCTAGTGGCCCTTCGAGAGACTCTTCAATATAGCTTCGCGCCAGTTTGCCATCGAAACTCGCCACTTTGTCTTGCAATAGCGAAAGTTGATCTGCGATCGCAGGAGGGAAAAGATCTCGGCGAGTCGATAACATTTGGCCAAATTTGATCCAAACAGGCCCAAGTTCTTGCAAAGCAAGACGAAGCCTTTCGCCCAATGCTTTATCTTTATGCTTATTTTTAATCCAAAAGAAACCTAAGCGCCCGATTCGTAATGGTAACGTTAGTTTAATTTTGGGGATTAACTCGTCTAATCCGTAAGAGAGAAAAACCCGAATAATGAAGTAAAGTCGTTTTATTTCACCGGGTGTCATTCTTCTCCTCCAACTGGCTTAACCGTTGTTCAAGGGCACTCAATGAATTTTCTACTTGCTCGACTCCATCACTAAAATGAGCAAGTTCAAGTTGGCTAGGAGCCATTTTCCATTCTTCAATTATTGCGTCTTTGATATACGTTTTTTGCCGTTTTACTAAATGAGATGCAAGGCACGCACCTTTATTCAGTAATTTACTAAGCCCTTCAGCTGCAACATCACCGATATACGGTGATAAATAGTGAGCAGGATTCCAAATTGCTAAATCGAGTAAAGAAGACCAGTGCTGCACAATTTGCATATCCCCTTCAATCACGATATCACCACGATTGATAAGTTGAGATAATTGCTGTTTGTCTTTCAATTTAACAAGCGTAAAGATGGATGTTTTAATGGTACAGTCCGCAGGCTCAACCCACTGGCTTAACACATCAACATGATTTTCAGCAAAAACAAGTGTTAACGTTTTATTCAGTTCTTTAAGTTCAATTGCCATAACTTTACCAGCCAAACGCATTCTAGCAGGCTGTAGAACTTTTTCTTTAAACAACACGTGGTTAAGAGAGGTTTCCATCAATGCTGTTATCAAAGAATACAAAACTGTATTTTGATTTTCGGTATGTGTTGATGGTGCTTCCATCTTAGAATTTAAACCCTTTGTGCAATGCGACAATTCCACCTGTCATATTGGTGTACGACACCTGTTCAAAACCTGCATTTTCCATCATACCTTTTAGTGTTTCTTGGTTTGGATGCATGCGGATTGACTCAGCTAAATAACGATAGCTATCTGGATCATTAACGATCGCCTGACCAATACGAGGGAGTATATGGAATGAATAAGCATCATAAGCTTTATTCAAAGGCTCAATAATTGGTTTTGAGAACTCTAGTACCAATAAACGCCCACCTGGTTTTAGCACTCGGAACATAGAGCGTAGCGCTTTGTCTTTGTCGGTGACATTACGCAGACCAAAAGAGATTGTAATACAATCAAAATAGTTATCAGGGAATGGCAGTTCTTCCGCATTGGCTTGTACATAATTAACATTACCGACAATACCTAGGTCACGTAATTTCTCACGCCCCATTTTTAGCATTGAGTCATTAATGTCTGCGAGTATGACTTCGCCTTTTTCACCCACTAAACGTGAAAATTTAGCGGTTAAGTCACCTGTTCCACCTGCAAGGTCAAGTACTCGCTGATTACGACGTACTCCGCTCGCTTCAATGGTAAAACGCTTCCAAATACGATGGATACCAAATGACATTAAATCATTCATTAAGTCATATTTTGATGCTACTGAGTGAAAAACATTCGCTACTAGGCCAGCTTTATCTTCTTTGCCGACAGTACGGAAACCGAAATCAATGGTTTCTTTAGTTGGTTCAGTCATTTCTCTTATGCCTGCTTATCATTCAAACTTTTGTAGGAAGTGTAACAGTCTTTGAGCCAAAACCCTATCAGAAGTCTAAGATTCCGCACAATTAGACGTATCAGACCGCTCAACTAATTGAGGCTCGATAGGCTGCTTAATTTCGACTCCGAGCTCTTTAAAACTTTCCGCTTGGCTAATTAAATTTCCACGTCCTTCGGCAAGGCGTTTCATTGCCGATAGGTAAGTATTATTCGCTTTATCAAGACTGGTGCCTAAAACTTGCATATCATCCACAAACAAGCGCAGCTTGTCATACATTTTCGCTGCTCTATTTGCTATTTCCTGAGCATTTTGCCCTTGGCGTTCATATCGCCACATATTATTAATCGTTCTCACTGCGACTAACAATGTTGAAGGACAAACTAACATAATATTTTGTTTAATTCCTTCATCAAGTAACTCGGGAGCCTCTTTCAAAGCCAGTAAATAAGCAGGTTCAATAGGGATAAACATTAAAACGTAGTCCAATGAACGAATTCCCGGTAACTGATGGTAATCCTTACGGCTCAACATACGCATATGGTTGCGAATAGATGCCACATGGTTTTTTAGTGCTTGTTGCTGTTCATGTGGATCTTCGCTATTGAAGTAATGTTCATAAGAAACCAGCGACATTTTGGCATCAACGACCACATCTTTACCTTCAGGAAGATGAATAATCACATCTGGTTGATAGCGGCTATTATAACTTGTGTTGATACTAACTTGGGTTTCAAATTCACTTCCTTCACGTAAACCTGAGACTTCTAGGATCCGAGTCAGAATGGTTTCTCCCCAGTTCCCTTGAATTTTGTTATCTCCTTTCAGAGCGCGTGTCAGGTTAACAGCTTCTTTGGTCATTTGATTGTTGAGTTGCTGTAATTGCCTAATCTCATAGGTTAAAGTGTGGCGTTCTTTGGCCTCTTCACCAAAACTTTGCTGAACTTGCTGACGAAAACCATCTAATTGCTCACGAAAAGGTGACAACATCGCCAATAGGCTTTTCTGTTGTTGCTCAGATGCACGCCGCTCATTTTGCTCAAAAATACGATTTGCTAGGTTTTCGAATTGCGCTGTCAGCCGTTGTTCACTATTTTGTAAAATGCGTTGTTTTTCTTCATTTGCTAACTGGTTTTGCTCAAAACGGGTGATGACCTCGCGAAGTTCCGCTTCTTGCTCTCGATTGATATCCCTTTGAGTACGCAGTTCTTGATCTAGCCTGTCATATTCCTCTTTCCATTGCGCAAGATGAATATTTTTTTCGTCACTCGCTGCAAGTTGACGATTGAGTTGCTGCAGTTCCTGATCTTTTTGCGCAATTTTTTGGGCAATAGAGAACCAAGTTGCTAAACCACCAACTAAAACGCCACTCAGCACACCAATGACAGCATATAAAAGAGAGGTATCCACGGTTAAATCCTTACTTTACAAAGTCTAGTGTAAGGTAATGGGATACTGTATAAGTGTCCAGAGGTAATTTAGCCATTGAAGAAAATTTTGCGAAGCGCTTCGCAAGCTTAGCCTATCCAACTTGCGAACCACTTTAGGCCCAGTGCTCCTGGCGCTAAAATACCAAATGCCCAAATCATCGCAGAGGCGATATTGGCGAGCTGGAAATGCCGTTGTGGCATTGCGCAAATCCCAGCAACCAAGGGAACAATGGCTCGTAAAGGCCCGAAGAAGCGCCCAAAGAAAATTCCCCAGATACCCCAACGGTCAAAGAAACGCTGCCCTTTATCAATCATTTGCGGGTTTCGAGAAATTGGCCACATATGGCGTACATTTTCTTTGTAATGATAACCAATCCAATAAGAGAGCCAGTCCCCAAAGAAAGCACCGAGTGCAGCCGCTAACCATATTGGCCAGAAAGTAATATTACTTTCACCAATCAAAGCGCCAAGCCCGAGTAAAATAACCGTTGCAGGTAACAAAAGTGACAGAAATGCCAGAGACTCCCCAAACGCCAAAAAGAAAATAATAGGAAGCGCCCATACTTCATGTTCGCGTGTAAAGTCCGTCACTATGGTGACAATTTCATTGAGTGTCACGGTCAGTTCCTTTCATTAGGGGATAATCAGAATACTGTAGCGAAAAAGTAGTAAATCAAAGTTAAACAAGGCAAAAACACCTTTGGAAAAACCGAGTTGTGGATATAGAAAAATGGCTCATCCACAACTCATGTTTCAGTTAGTATGACTTAGTCCAAAAATTGACTTTGTAGTGCTTCTCGTTGCTGTTTCCCTAGGCCAAAATCTTTTTCTAACCATTGATCTACATTGCCATACTCTCTTTCAATACTGTTTAGAGCTGTTCTCAAGAAGTCTTCACGTACTGAATAGACATATTCAAATTTTTTCACGATATTTTCGTCCATCGTTTTTGCGTGCTCTTCGAGTAAGTGTTTACGGTATGGTGCAAGTGTTTCATTAGTCAGTAAATAATCTTCCATTACTGTGTCTAAATCTGCACCTAACGCAAATAATACGAGTGCAGAACCGACCCCTGTGCGGTCTTTTCCTACTGCACAATGTTGCACGATCCCGCCTTTTTCTGGCTGCTTGAGTAAATTGACCAATTGGTGATAAGCAGGATTGTTCAAGGGTAATAGTTCGTATAAACGAAACATAAAGGCTTGTGGATCGAACTGTTCCAATATTTCTGGCGTTAATTTATCTAAATTTGCGGTGACTTCTTTAGCTAAGGGATTCGCTGGAGCATGAATATAATGCGCGCCTTGCCAAATGACATCAGGCTTATCTAAGATTTCAGCTTCATCACGATAATCAATGATTTGAAAAAGATTTTGTGAACGCAAAACCGCTTCGTCTTCCTGTGTTAATCGGTCTAACGCACCAGAACGGAACAGGACTCCAGGCTTAATTTTTCCACCATTAGCGAGTTTTTTACCACCGAGATCGCGGAAGTTAATACCGCCTTTTAAAGGCAAAACAGAAGGATGAAGATAAGGTGTTGTTGACATAATAATTCCTTTTCGCCCTATAGCTTTCATTCCAGTTAACAATAAAACAAATGTAACCTGAATAATTTAAGGGCACATAATATTGATAATTGTTTTTATGACAATAACAGATCTAGCAAATAAGAGGATCAGAATATTTCCTGAAAACTAATGAATAATGGCTAAATCTATAGAGGAAATAAAGAGAGATGAAAAATAGATAAAAGGACTAAGCCCGCCTACTTTTCGTCCACAACCGAGTGAAATTCAAGTAAGCGAGCCAGTAAATCACGAACTACAGTAAGCGGCGAGCGGCTTCAACCACAATGCTTAACACGTTACCTTCCGTTTTCTTCAGTAACGCTTCATTTGGAATTTCTTGCTGGGTACGATTTACAATAACACCAGCCACCATACCTGCACGCAAGCCTTTACTACTTGAACACATGGTCAGTAATGTCGCTGACTCCATTTCATAGTTCATCACGCCCATGTCTTGCCACTCTTTCATCGACCCTCTGAAGTGACGCATTACACGGCCGGTATAGGTATCATAGCGTTCTTGACCTGGGTAGAAGGTATCTGATGATGCAGTGACACCGACATGAACGGTTGCGCCCGCGTCTTTCGCAGCAGCATAAAGCGCATTGGTGCAGTTAAAATCAGCAACTGCAGGGTATTCTAATGGTGCAAAGTGTTGGCTAGCGCCATCTAAACGTACAGCTCCCGTAGTGACTAACACATCACCGACATTGATATCTTCTTGAATTGCACCCGTTGTACCGATACGTAAGAACGTGCGGATACCAAGTTGTGCCAATTCTTCTACGGCAATCGAGGTTGATGGCCCACCAATACCCGTTGAACAAACAATGACGGCTTTGCCGTCAAGTTCACCACGCCAAGAGGTATATTCACGTAATGACGCAAGGTGTACAGGGTTATCCATCAGACGTGCAATTTTTTCAACACGGTTAGGATCCCCAGGAACAATCGCTACGGTCGCACCCTGTAAGTCACTTTTCTTTAAACCTAAGTGGAAAACGTCGGACATTTCAAACTCCTTTACACAATGGCATCATTAAATCAGTCGATACTGATTAATCGTTATTTGTAATATAACGAGAAAACGATAAATTTTTAGTGATGGCCGTCACCTTTAATGAAAACAATAAAAGTTTGATTTCATCATTTAGTGATTTGAATCACATATATTCATTGTCTTTATTTCTCTTTAACATCCATTGTCATCAGTATAGATGAAAGTTTGACATAACGAAAAAAGCGCCCAAATGACTGGGCGCTTTGATTATTTGGCAGAACTAAAACTGATAACGCTATGTTAGAGAATTACATCAAGAATGAGGACACCAACTAGACCTATCGCCCACGCAATGGTGGTCGGAATAGACCAAACAATGATTTGTTGTTTAACGTCCTTAATTCCCATCATTCTGTTCACCACCCAATACAGGCTATCGTTGAAGTAACCGAAGAACAGAGACCCCATGGTTGCCGCTTGCGCCGCGACCAATAAGTTAATATCAGGTATTTGGCTAATAATTGGTGCAGAAATAGATGCTGCAGTAATCATTGCTACTGTACCCGAACCTTGAATCAAACGAACCAACGTTGCGATGATAAACGGAATCAATACAGGTGTAATCGGCAGATTTGCCACGTGTTCTGCAAGAATATTTCCTGTGCCACTATCACGCAGTACTGCACCTAATGCACCACCAGCCCCCGTTACAAGTAGGATGATACCGGCAGCTTGCAAGCCCTCTTCCATACGGTCGATGACTTCTTCTTTTGTTGCTTTTGGCATTAATGTGTAAACAGAGATCAACACACTAATTGATAATGCGATAATCGGTGCACCTAAAAATTGAAACGTTTGGAAGTACCAATTGCTTTCCATGCCTTGGAAAGATTCCGTTTTTAGCATTAACCCATTGATTGCATTTATGAAAATTAACAAAATAGGCGTAATAATCGGTAAAAGCGATAAGAACAGGCTTGGTAATGGTTTATTCGCTTTTTCTTCCATATAACGAGCGTGAACTTCTTTCAGGTCTTCACTACCCGTTTCATCTGGCATAAATTCAGGGTATTTAGTCCCTAACCATTTTGCGTAAAGAACAATACCGATAACACAAGGAATAGCGAGGCTCATTCCTGCCAGGATCATTGCGCCAACATCGACACCAAAGATCCCTGCCACGCCTAAAGGCCCAGGTGTTGGTGGAACGGTGTGGTGTGTCACCACTAACCCACCCGCGAGTGCAACGCCTAGAGTCAGTATGCTACGTTTACCATTTTTGGCTAATGCTTTTGCCAATGGGTATAAAATCACAAAAGCAGAATCAACGAAGATAGGAATACTGACAATATAGCCGGTAATTGCTAACGCCCATTCTTCGCGTTTTTTACCTAGCCATTTGATAAAGCTATAAGCTATCTGTTCAGCAGCACCTGAAACTTCCAGCACCCTTCCCATCATTACCCCGAGTCCAATAACAATACCGATGCTACCGAGTGTTGACCCAAAGCCTTTTGTGATGACTGTCACCGTCTCTGCTGCAGTCAAACCACCGGATACACCCGCGATGGCCGCAGCAATTAGCATTGCTAATAACGCATGAACACGCGTTCGTAATACTAAAAAGATCAAGACAAATATGGCCACTGCGAGGCCAATAACAGGAATATAGGACATAGGCTATCTCCTACTTAGAAGAACCGTGGTGGGTGATAAACGAACGGATCGCATCACCAAAAGAGCCATCTGCACGGAAACCAAGATCCAATGCACGGCTGATATCAAATTTGCCCGGCCAGCTCGCCACAATACGGTTAATGGCTTCATCAGGTTCAAAGCGAATAAGATCCACCGCTTCTTGACCTGCAACATCACGTAAAGCATCAATCATGCCTTGAACAGTAACGGTAATACCTGGCAGGTTTACAGTGCGTGATTTACCGAATTTCTCAGCAGGGATACTGACTGCATGAATAAAATTGTTAATCACGGTTTCAGGGCTAGATAACCATAACGCGAGATCTGGGGAGACAGGACAAACACTTTCAACCCCATTTAATGGCTCACGAATAATGCCACTTGCGAATGAAGAAGCCGCTTTATTTGGCACGCCCGGACGAATACTAATAGTTGGCAAACGCATCACACGGCCATCAACAAAGCCTTTACGTGAATAGTCATTAACCATCAATTCACACATAGCCTTTTGAGCACCATAGGACGATTGTGGGTTAACGACACACAAGTCTGTGATGACATCAGGTAGCTCACCACCAAACACAGCGAGGGAGCTGGTGAACATAAATTTGATTGCTGGGTTCTTGGCTCGAGCGACTTCCAGTAATTGGCGAGTGGCTTCGAAGTTAACCTTCATACCCAAGTCAAAATCACTTTCAGCGTGACTACTTACGATAGCCGCAAGGTGGAAAACCACGTCGGTTTGCGCGTCAATCAGTTTATCTGCCGCGCCGGCTTGCGTTAAATCTAAAGCGACACAACTGACTCTGGCATCTTCAATCGGTGATGTAGGGCATTGAATATCGGCTAAAACAAGGTGGTCAAATTTTAAACCCTGAGTATTTTTAAGCAAAGCAGCGGCTAGCTGCTGGCCCAGAAAGCCTGCGCCACCAGTAATAATAACTTTCATTGTAATTCTCCTTGCTATAGCCCTTTAACTGGCTATGCAGTATTAGGTAAGATTATTTATGTTTTATGTCTTGATTAAATGAAGTTTTATGTTTTGTTCTGTTATCCGCTGCACCACATCAGCTGGCAATTGATCATCGCAAATGATGTCGTGCAATTGATTCAATGGGCAAACACGAAACATGCCATATTTGCCAAACTTACTACTGTCTGAAACCAGCACACAACGGCGAGCAACATCCAATAGCGTCTGTTTTATCTGAACTTTTTCCTCATGTGGAGTCGAAACCCCATGCTGTAAATCCCATGAGCTGGTGCTGATAAAAGCAATATCAACATTGAGCGTTTTCAGCATCATCGCAGCCGTATTTCCGACACTAGAGTGGTTACGTTTATCCACTAATCCCCCGGTGTGGTATAGATTCAGCTGCGATTTATTCATTAAATACTGCATAATCGAAAAGTCATTAGTGACAATCGTTAAGTTAAAACGCTCACCAAGTACACGTGCAATCTCAAAAGTGGTGGTTCCCGCATCGAGATACACCACCTGCCCATCTTCGACTAACGAGCTAGCAAACTGGCCAATTTCACGCTTATGGCGATGATGCAACCGCGCCTTTTCACTCCAAGGTAGCTCTTGGCGCAACACATCATTTAACTTAACACCACCACTAATACTGAGTACCTTCCCTTCTTCTTCCAACATCCGAATATCACGTCGCACTGTCATATGAGAGACATTCATTAACTCAACCAAATCACTGATCGATACGGTTTGATGTTCATGCACGTAACGGTAAATAAAATCACGACGCTCAGAAGGGAGCATAGGTTCTCCTAATTATGAATTTGCTTGTTTAAGCCAGCCTAATCCATCCTCGGTGCGGCCTGCTGGATGATATTCACATCCTAACCAGCCTTCATAACCCATTTCATCTAATTGCTTAAAAATCCATGGGTAGTTGACTTCTCCGCTATCCGGTTCATGACGATATGGGACTGACGCTATCTGAATGTGACTAAATTTACCCCATAAACGTTCAATTGTTTTCAATAAATCACCTTCCATAATTTGGCAGTGATATAAATCCAACTGGATAAATACATTTTCACGGTCAATTTCAGGTAGCAATGCTTCCGCTTGTTTTTGTGTTGTTAAAAAATATCCAGGCATATCACGGGTATTGATTGGCTCAATGAGTACACGAATACCGTGCTCAGCCATCACATCGGCCGCATATTGAATGTTTTTGATATAGCACGCAGTTTGTTGTTCAAGCGTATAATTTTCATTCACTTTTCCTGCCATCGCATGAACTTGTTTGCAGCCTAACGCTTTCGCATATTTCAATGCGGTTTGTACGCCTTCGGCAAATTCGTTCTCACGACCGGGGATCGAAGCCATACCGCGCTCCCCTTGTGCCCAGTTACCCGCTGGCATATTAAACAGGGCCTGAGTTAAATGGTATTTACTCAGCTCACCGGCAATGACATCGGCATCTTCTTCATAAGGAAAAAGATACTCAACACCTTTGAACCCTGCATTTGCAGCCCGTTCAAAGCGCTGTATAAAAGGCACTTCGGTAAACATCATGCTTAGATTTGCAGCAAATTTAGCCATTTTTGCCTCGCTACTTTTGTGGATAACGACTTTCGAGCTGTTCAACCTGCTCTTGCGTTAATGTTGTAAAGCCATGTGGGCGTAATGTGATATATAAGCGAGCTGTATCTTCTAATTCTTCTGCATTGAAGAAAGCTTGTCTTAATGTTTTACCACCCACGACCGGGCCATGATTCGATAGCAATACCGCATTATGTGTCGGTGCTAATTTTGCAATTTCCTCACCAATTCGGTCATCCCCCGGTGGCAAGTATTCAATCAATGGCAGTTTCCCCACTCGCATCACATAATATGGCGTGATTGGCGGTAAACAATTTTTTGTATCTAACCCTGGCAAGCAAGACAACGCAGTTAGCCAAGGTGAATGAAGATGAACAACCGCTTGGCAATCAGGACGTTGTAAATACATCGCCATATGCATAGAAACTTCTTTTGTCGGTTTATCTCCCCCAATCCAATTGCCTTGCGCATCGAGCTTACTCAGTTTGTTAGGCTCTAAATCACCAAAACTGGAGTTGGTCGGTGTCACGATAATCGAACCATCAGGTAACCGAGCACTAATGTTCCCTGCACCACCGCTACTGTAGCCGCGGTTAAACATTGATTTAGCCCAATCGACTAACTCTTGGCGCAGCGCCTTTTCATCACTCATTAAACATCTCCTGTGCAAACTGGAAGAAATTTTCTTGGCCGAAATTACCTGATTTCAGCGCTAACCAGTTACCGCTTGCTAAGTCCTGTACCCATGGCACACCAGGGGCGATTGGTGAACCAATACTTAATTGTTCTGTTCCAAGGCTTTGAACCACTTTTCCAGAGGTTTCGCCGCCAGCAATAATAAAGGTGTCATACCCTTGCGCTTTCAACAGCACGACAACTTCACCAAATACCTTCTCGACCGCGGAACTTGATTCCGCTGCGCCATATTTTTCTTGTGTCTGTTTCAATAACTCAGGTGATTGAGTGGCATAAAGCATTGGTGCTAAACCAGTTAGTTGCTGTGCTTGCACCCAATCTGCCAATGTTTTGGCATACTCTGGGTTATTTAAACACTCCCCCACATCCAACATTTTTGCAGGGGCAACTTGTTGATAAGCCTGCACTTGTTTGTTCGTCATTACCGAACAACTGCCTGATAAAACAACTGTCTTCCTGTTTTTACCTGTTGGTTTTTCACCTCGTTGCGTTGTGCCCCCCCATGGACATTGGCTATCCACATTGGCCAGTGCAGCACCGAGGCCGGAACCCCCAGTTAACAATGGCATCGCTTTAACCGCTTGTGCGATAGGAAGCAAATCATCCATCGTCAAGCCATCAACGACCGCGTAACTCACACCTTGTTGAGCTAATTCGGCAAGTTTTTGGCTAACAACGTCACTGCCTTTTTGAATATCATCAAGTCTGACTAAACCTGCTTTGCCTTTTGATTGCTTTTCCATCACACGCAATAAGTTTGCATCTGTCATTGGGGTTACAGGGTGGTGCTGCATGCCACTTTCATTAAGTAGCTGGCCATTCACAAATAAATGCCCATGAATAACGGTTCTGCCGTTAATCGGTAACGCAGGACAAACTAATGCTAAATCTGTTCCTAGTTGCGCCATTAATGCATCTGTAACGGGACCAATATTGCCTTTTTCGGTGGAGTCAAACGTCGAGCAATATTTAAAGAAAATTTGCTGACAATTCGCTTTTTGTTTCAGCCAATTGCACGCATTAGTCGATGCACTGACAGCTTCATCCACAGGACAAGAGCGACTTTTTAAACTAATGACTATGGCATCAACATCTTGTGGTACCGGTGTGTTTTCATCGGGTTCATTCAATAACTGGACAACCTTCCAACCGTTTTGCACCATAAAGCCTGCGATATCAGTCGCACCGGTAAAATCATCCGCTATTACGCCTAACTTCACTGTCATGCTTTTTTCTCCGGTAAAGTAATACCTTTAAATGTTTTGATCACCGCGCTGTCATCCTGTAAACCAAAGCCCTCATTGCTCGCTGAAATAAACATTTGATGGGCGGTTGACGCGAGTGGGAGCGGGAAATTTAATGCTTTCCCTGTTTCCATCACTAGCCCTAAATCTTTGACAAAAATATCGACTGACGATTTTGGGGTGTAATCTCCGTCTAGAACATGTTGCATGCGGTTTTCAAACATCCATGAATTTCCAGCTGCATGGGTAACAATGTCATACATTACGTCAAGGTTAATCCCCGCCTTGGCGGCTAAAGCCATGCTTTCTGCCGCTACCGCAATATGCACCCCAGCTAATAACTGGTGGATTGTTTTGACGGTTGAACCTAATCCAACCTCATCCCCTACGCGATATAAGCGCTCAGAAATAGCGTTAAATACGGGTGAAAGCTGCTCAAATAAAGCGGGAGCACCTGATGCCATTATGGTCAATTTACCTTCAGCCGCTTTAATTGAACCACCTGAAATAGGCGCATCCACAAGAGGCAATTGGTATGAAGCAAGGCGTTGAGCGATATTTTTGGTTTGTTCAGCGGAAAGTGTGCTATGCAGTACAATAATGGTACCGGGGCTTAATTGCTCAACCAGAGGCTGTTCACCCGAAAATAAAATCGCTTCAACTTGACGACCATTGACGACCACTAGCAATAAAGCATCAATCTCATGGGCGAATTCCGCTGCATTTTGCCCCACCGCGACGGCTCCACCACGCAGTAGGCTTTCGCAAGCGTCTTGATTTAAATCAAATCCATAGGTAGGGATCGTCTTTTTTATAAGAGATTGTGCGATCCCCATCCCCATAGAACCTAGGCCAATCACGCCAACTTTATTAACGAAATTTCCCATAATGACCCCTGATGTTGTTAATCTTCGTGACTGTTGTGAATTCTCACATAATAAAATTCACAAACACATGACTAACATCACATTTGAGATAATATAAAAAACAAACAATTAAAATATAACCAATTGAATTAAAACAAAATAAAAGCAAAGACACCTGAAACAAGCTTTCACAGAATAATGTGATAAAAAATGTGATGCGCGTTATGTTTATTCACGTTTAATTCACAAATGAAAAACCTTTTTTCTCTACTGAGCTATATTCAATGCATCATTTCTATTGACCTAAAACTCAAATTGCTGAAAATAGCCGACTACAATTTTATGAATAATGCTCCATACTATGGATGAGAGCATGAATTGGCTGATTGCCTAGGAGATAACATGGGGTTATTTGAGCAAATGATGGGTATGGTTGCAGGCGATAAAATGCAGCAATTTCAATCAGTAATAAACTGGGTTGAGGAGCAAGGTGGCCTTCAAGGTGTTATCGAAAAATTTAACGAACAAGGCTTAGGTGGTGTTATTGCATCGTGGATCAGTGAAGGGAATAATTTACCTATCGATGCTAGCCAATTAATGCAAGTTTTTGGAAATGCGAATATCCAGGAATTAGCTCAACAGGTTGGCTTAGAGCCTCAAGCAACCTCAGAAATGATTGCTAAATATCTTCCTCAGTTAGTTGATAGCGCCACACCCAATGGCGAAGTCCCAGAAAACCTCGATTTGGCTTCTATCGGTATGAACTTACTGAAATCTAAATTATTTGGTTAATACTTCACTTGATAAGCCCAAGCTTTGGGCTTATCAATCACACAATTTACCAATAATTATTTATTGCGCCGTTTGTTGATTAAAATACGCATCTAAAGGTTCACTAAACCAGCGTCCATTCAGTACTTGAGAGACAATTTCCTGCTTGTCTTTTGCTGTTACGGTATTATCCTGCTCAATTGAATCAATAACATCCTGATATTTATATGGCTTATTACTCATATAAATTATTGATTTTTCTTTATTCTCATCGATAACCAATAATGACTCACCTGCTTGCTCATTTTCCGGTGTCCAACGTTTCCATACCACTTGTCCTTCAAGGGATGGTTCTCCATTAATCAAAAAATTAGCGAGATAACCATTGAATTTTTGCCTTACATCCTTAGTACCGTTTAACGTCACTAATTGCTGAGTAAATGGACTAAACTTAGTTTTATCCCATAGTACTAAAAAAATACCGTGGAAAGTCCCTAACGGAACAAGTTCACTACCCGTAACTAATTCATTGTTCCCTATACCAAACTCAATGCCATAAATTGGCGCATTATAATGTGGGTACATCTTTTGTGCCGATTGATTCACATTAAATAGACTATACAACAGACTTCCGTATTTATTCGCAAAGTTATATTGATTTAAAAGCGTTGTGTTGGAGAACAGAGTATGATTTTTACTTGCACTCGCAAAGCGCTTATCACCCAAAGCAAATAACGAAAACTCACCTTGTCCTGTGACCATGATAATTGGCACTGAATGGTATTTATCTGTTTCAAAGCCATTTTTAGGCAGGACGACCCCATCACGATAAAGGTGTGGGAAATGTGACATACGAATGCCTGCATCACCAAATAAACTCGCAAGATCTGCTGCAGATAATTGATAGAGATAAGCCTTCAGTTCAGGCGAACGACTTAGAACCCATTCTTTCGCTGAATCTAGCGTAGGCTTTTTATTATCCCTAACAACAAGTTTAGCCAGCCTATCTGCAAAGATCTGTTCTGCTTGCTCCTTATCTGAAGTGGTCATACCCCCGCTAAATACAATCGCTTTATTGAATGATCTATCAAATATTGGAGAGATCAGCATTGCCATAACATTACGCCCCCCCGCAGAAAAACCGGAAATGGTGATGTTATTTGGATTACCACCGAATGCCGCAACATTTTCTTTTACCCAGTCTAATGAGAGCTTAATATCAAGTAAGGCATAGTTTCCTGAATCTTCGACTTTATCACCGGTATTAAGCGCTTGGATCGGGTTAAAACCCAATGCACCGAGGCGATAATTAACCGTGACAATCACGGCATTCAATTCGGTTGCAACGACCTGAGGGTTAAATTCGCTGGAAGCTCCCGTTTGGTTATTTCCACCATGCAAATAAAATAGTACCGGAAGATTTTGCTGGTTATTATCAGGACGATAAACATTAAGATTCAAACAATCTTCGGCCCCTGTAGGCCCAGTTTTACTGATTTGAATGCAATCTGTGGCAGGTTTTGTTGCATCAAAAATGCCTTGCCATTGACTTGCTGGTATCGGTTTTTTCCAACGTAATTCCCCAACTGGAGCCTGTGCATAGGGTATTCCTGTCCACACGACTAGTGTCTGTTGCGTGCTACCTTGAACTTTACCCGCCGTTGTTTCGATAATGTGATTGTCCCCTTGAGCCTGTACACCAAATGAGGCAGCGAAGAAAAGTGCAACTGTACTCGCTGGTATTAATGTTTTTTTTATATATTTTTTTAACATATTAACTACCTGATAATTTAACAACTTTCAATATTATCCCTGCACATAAACCAACTAAATAAAATATATAGCAGTAATTGTTTAGTTATTAAACTTTATCTTTAACTAATAATGCGGAAAACAAAAAGGGCAGGTTTCTCCGCCCTCTATAACTCGCCAACTTAAATTTTAGTGTTCGTTTCTAAGTTGTTTCGCTGCCTCTACCATGTTGGCTAATGCCTGGCGAGTTTCTGGCCAGCCTCGCGTTTTCAAGCCGCAATCTGGGTTAACCCATAAACGCTCAACCGGAACACGCTTCGCCGCCTTTCTTAATAATGCAACAATCCATTCCACATTCGGTACATTTGGTGAGTGAATATCATAGACGCCGGGCCCAATTTCATTTGGATAATCAAAATGTTCAAATGCGTCCAACAAATCCATATCTGAACGTGATGTTTCGATAGTGATCACGTCAGCATCCAGCGCCGCAATAGAATCCATGATGTCATTGAACTCGCAATAGCACATATGGGTGTGAATTTGCGTGTCATCATCGGCAACCGCCGCACTGAGTTTGAAGGCATCAACCGCCCATTTGAGGTAAGCCCCCCACTCGTCTCGACGCAATGGCAACCCTTCACGCAGTGCAGGCTCATCGATTTGAATAATGCCGATCCCCGCTTTTTGTAAGTCATCCACTTCATCGCGTAGCGCTAATGCGATTTGCTTGGCGATGGTTTCACGGCTAACGTCTTCACGTGGGAATGACCAGCACAGAATCGTTACTGGGCCTGTTAACATCCCTTTGACCGGTTTCTCCGTTAAAGACTGAGCGTATTTTGCCCACTCCACGGTTATCGCCTCTGGCCGACTAATATCACCAATAATTACAGGGGGTTTTACACAGCGGGAGCCATAACTTTGTACCCAACCATTTTGGGTAAATACATAACCATCAAAGTGCTCCCCGAAATATTCCACCATGTCATTACGTTCAGCTTCACCATGCACAAGGACATCGATACCTAAAATTTCTTGTTCTTTAATGGCTTGCTTAATGTGCTCACTAATATTGGTGCGATAGTAGGTTTTATCCACATTCCCTTTTTTGAAGTCTAAACGTAGCGTTCTAATTTCACTGGTTTGTGGGAAAGAACCAATCGTGGTGGTCGGCCATAATGGTAAGTTAAAGCGTTGACGTTGGCGCACTGCCCGCTGTGGATACGGGCTATAACGCTCGGTATCCCCTTCACTAATAGCCGCCAAACGCTGAGCCACTGATGCATTATTCACACGAGTTGATGTTTTACGTGCTCGAATAGGTGCGCTGTATGTCTCTAATTCAGCAATGTGGCTGTCTGTTGGCTGATTTAACGCTTTTGTTAACAGGGCAAGTTCTTCGCATTTTTGGACAGCAAAAGCAAACCAGCTTTTTACTTCCGCATCTAAACGTGTCTCATCATTTAAGTCGATTGGGCTATGCAGCAATGAACATGACGTCCCGACCCATATATCACGATGACCTAAGAGTGGCTTCACCCGTAAAAATTTTTCCCCTAAGTCAGCCTTCCATACATTACGACCATTAATAATTCCCAGTGATAACACCCAGTCTGCTGGTAGCACTTGGTGTAGTTTTTCAATATCATCAGCGCCTGCGACCACATCAACATGTAAACCTTGCACTGGCAATTGCTTAATCAAGTCTAAATGGTGGCTCACACCATCAAAATAGGTGGTTAACAACAGCTTTATGTAACCTGACAGCGCTTGATAAGCCTGCTGATAAGCTTGCTGCCATTGCTCTGGTAAATCTAACACTAATACGGGCTCATCGATTTGCACCCACTCAAGGCCTTTTTCTGCTAAGCGAGACAAGATCTCCTGATATACAGGTAGTAATTCATTCAGTAATGATAAGCGGTCAAATGGTTCCCCTTTCACTTTACCTAACCAGAGGTAGGTTATAGGGCCAATGATAACGGGTTTTACCTTGTGGCCTAATGCTAACGCCTCATCAACTTCGTCAAACAATTGTGTCCAAGACAGGAAAAATTGTTGCCCCTTTTGAAATTCAGGCACGATGTAGTGGTAGTTCGTATTAAACCACTTCGTCATCTCACCTGCTGGAGCAGGTTTGCCCGTTGGTGCGCGACCGCGAGCAACTCGAAATAAGGTATCTAAATCAATCGAACCATCTTCATTTTGATGGCGTGGCGGCACATTGCCCAATAGCAAACTGGTTGTCAGCACTTGGTCATACCAAGCGAAATCACCAACGGGTAATAACTCAACACCTGCACTTTTTTGTTGTTGCCAATGGCGCGCACGTAACTGATAACCGGTTTCTAATAGCGCGGCTTGGTCAATCTTACCTGCCCAATAATCTTCTTGTGCACGTTTTAGCTCTCTTTTTAGACCGACACGAGGAAAACCAAGTGTATGATTTATAACAGACATATTGACCCCTTAAAATATTTAGCCGTCTAGATGTTTACACATCCATAATCAACAGGTACTGTATAAAGCACAAGCGCAAATTTTTCATTGTCACCGTGAAGGTTTCTCATGATCGAATTAAAACATCTAAAAACATTGCAAGCGCTCAGCCAATACGGTTCATTAGCGGCAACAGCAACACACTTGCACCAGACACAGTCAGCTTTATCACACCAATTTAGTGATTTAGAGCATCGGCTAGGTTTCCGGTTATTTATTCGTAAAAGCCAACCTTTACGCTTTACGCCACAAGGGGAAGTTTTATTACAATTGGCACAACAAGTTCTGCCATTAGTGAAAGACGCCATTCGAGTATGTAATGAGCCTGGAGTTTGTGCGTTACGCATCGCCATTGAATGCCATAGCTGCATTCAGTGGCTGACCCCTGCACTACAACAATTCAGGCAAACTTGGCCACAAGTTAGTGTGGATTTTAAATCTGGGGTAGCGTTCGACCCACAACCTGAATTGCTCTCAAGGGAATTGGATATTGTGATGACCTCTGACATTTTGCCAGATCAAGGCATCCACTATACGCCAATGTTTGATTATGAAGTGAAGCTGATTGTGGCAAATGACCACCCTCTAGCCAAGAAACCACATATTGAACCCCATGATTTGGCAGATGAAACGTTGCTTATCTACCCAGTACAACGGGATCGCTTCGATGTGTGGCGCCATTTTCTGCAACCTGCGGGTGTGTCACCCAACGTGAAAAATGTCGATAATACATTGATTTTGATTCAAATGGTTGCAGCAAAAATGGGGATCGCAGCACTTCCTCACTGGGCGGTTGATTCATTTGAAAAACAAGGATTAGTAAAAACCAAAACTTTGGGTAGCGGTTTATGGAGCCGGCTGTATGCGGCCTGCCGTGAAGGAGAGCAACGCCAGCCAGCTATTGAAGCATTTACTGAGGCGACGACGGATCACGCTGTGGAGTACTTGTCTTATGTGAAGGCCGCGAAAGGATCCAACGCTTATGCACCCAAAGAGAAGCAACTATCAGGCTCGACCCTATGGTAAAACTCAGCCAATCTGGATGCTGTTGCCAGATAACAAAATTAACTAATAACCCCGCTGGGACCATCATGTTATTCATAATAGCAAGGGTTCCAGCATCCACTTTGGTTGCACCATAGTTCCACATAAAGTAACCAATGCCTGAAGCCGCAATGCCCAACCACAATAAGACCCCCCACTGGAGCGTTGTTGTGGGCATCATTGATTTATTACCAAATAGCAGCCATCCAAGCAATGCAACTAGCGTTGCACCAAGGTAAAACCATGAGAAAGCCTGATGTTGAGGGATCGGATGTATCTCCATCAGTCGTTTATACCCCACCTGTCCAATCGCAAAAAAGATATTTGCCAACTGCACAAAAAGTAAACCTAACCAAAAAGATTCACTCAAATGGTCATAACGAATAATTGCTGCGCCAATCACCGCTAATAGTGAGCTAAACAGGTAACCTTTACGCAGCTTCTGCCGCTCTAATAAGTCATAAATTAACGTGACATATAGCGGTGTTAACACTGTAAAAAGCAAAAATTCAGCAACAGTAAGGTATTGATAAGCATGGAATACAAACAGGTACATGATGCCAAGTTGGCAAGCGCCCACTAGCATATAGAGCGAAATCACTTTAGCGCTAAACTGCCGCCAACGTAGGAAAGGTAAAAAAACTAGCGAAGCCAGTGCGACCCGCGCTAATACTGAGAACCAACTATCGACTTGGCCCGCAAGGTATTCGCCGATAAGACTAAACGACGCTGCCCAAAGCAGCGTCGTAATAACAAGTAACCACATATGCTGTATTTCGCCCCAAACTTAAGAATGTTGGCTAGAATACTCGCTTTTTGGTTTTAATGCTCTTTTTCGATCAAGACGGCTTCCAATAAATCCAGATCGACCAATAACGTTTGTAGCGTCTCATTACTGATTTTCTTGGTAGCACGCAAGTGATAAAGCTCACCACGCTCTGCACGTAGTGCCGTTAAACGAAAACGTCGTTCAAGGTCTTCTATCAGCAAATTATGGTCAATTTCATCTTGCCCTGCCGTACGCCGTCTTAAATACCCCGTCACACGGGAAGCGACTTCACTGATATCTTCTGAATCGAGTTTTTCATCAACGTCAGCAGATAAACGTTCCTGCATTTTATTTAAGCTGACAATCGCCACTTCAGCCATGGCAGCTTTTGCCATTCGAATTTCATTGGCATCCGCTTCTTTGTCGCCCACTTTAAAATTACGCAGCAGAAGCGGTAAAGCGACCACACCTGCAAAAATGGAAAATAAGATAACCCCTGCGGCAATAAATACTAACTGGTAACGGGCAGGGAATGGCGAACCATCCGTTAAAAATAACGGAATAGAGAGCACACCTGCTAAGGTGATTGCTCCGCGTACCCCTGCAAAAGAGGCGAGCCAAAGCTCACGTACAGTGTAGTTAGCGAACTGCAGCGGTTTTTTCTTTAAGAATAAACGGCTAAACCTTTTCATCAACCATAGCCAACAGAAACGCAATAGCAGTAGAGCAAAATAGATAATTGCCACCGCGGCAAATAGCATCCACGTTTCTACGCTTGGATCGAGATCCGCTTGGATAACAGACGTTTCCCAAATACCGGGCAATTGAAGCCCTAACATAATGAAGACTAATCCGTTAAAGACAAACTCAAGCATCGACCAAACGCTATCAGCACGTAGCCTCATTGCTAATGGCGCATTACGGATAACCCCAGATTTTGTGATGGTCATACCCGCTGCTACCGCGGCTAAAATGCCTGAAAAACCAATATGTTCTGCAATCATGTATGAGGCAAATGGTAGCAATAACATAAACACAATTTGGGTCGCGGGGTCATCACCGCTCCAACGGCTCATTAAACGTAACGATTTACTGTACAGCCAAGTCACGATAATACCTGCGAGTAGCCCACCGATCGCAACTTTGAAAAATTCAATGGTCACGCCAGAGGCACTAAACACCATGGTTCCCATGGCAATTGCAACTGCAAATTTCAATGCAACTAGGCCAGAGGCATCATTCATCAATGCCTCCCCTTCCAGAACGCTCATCATCCGCTTAGGGATACGCCCTTTTCCAACAATGGAAGATAATGCAACGGCGTCAGTAGGCGATAACACAGCCGCGAGAGCAAACGCAGCAATCAATGGAATACCTGGCATCAACCAATAAATTAAATAGCCGATCCCAATAACCGTAACCAATACGAGAACCAACACTAAAATAAAAATTTCTCGGCCGTTTTGAAAGAACTCACGTGTTGGTGTTTTCCACCCATCAACAAACAACAGAGGTGGGATCAATAGAACCATAAAAAGTTCTGGGTCAAAGGTGACATGTAGGCCAAATTGTGGCCAAGCCAATAGTGCACCAATCGCGATTTGAATGAGAGGAAGAGGAATACGAATAGGAAGAATTTTAGCGGCAACCCCTGAAACAGAGACAGCTAAAATCAAAATAAGAATAGTAAAGAAAATTTCCATGTTGCCCTTACTGAATTAACCTAGCGACTAGAACCTAAAATTTTGCCTGCCGCCGCATAGTAAGAGATAGCACCGTCCAGACCATGATAATTGAGACCAAGCCAGCCACCAGTGGAAATCATACACAGCCACTTGATTAACTGCCTTCTTTCTATTTTATCCCTAGCTATCCATTTTCGGGGAAAAAATTGAGACTTTACGATTAATTAATACAATAAGTTAAAAAGGTGGCAATGCCAGCCACCTTCCTGAAGCAATTCACTTTAGATTGCCAACCCTGAAGCATAAAATACCACTAAAAGTACCGCAATAATGACAGTACCAATATTCAATTTACGCCATTCACCTGCACAAATACGGCCGATAACCAAAGCAGCAAAGCCCAACATGATACCCGTGACAATATTACAAGTCAGAACAATGAACACCGCGCATAATAAGCCAGACATTGAATCCACAAAATCGTCGAAATCTAGCTTAGAGACATTACTGAGCATTAAAAGCCCAACATACATCAATGCAGGAGCCGTTGCATAAGCAGGCACTAAATAAGAGAGTGGCGATAAAAAGAGAATCAATAAGAATAGTACGCCAACCACCACTGCGGTTAAACCGGTACGGCCACCCGCAGCGGTACCTGCCGCAGATTCAATATATACCGCCGCAGGAGATGCGCCAATCGCCCCCGCAAAAATACTGCTCACGGAGTCTGCTGTTAATGCTTTACCACCATCAATAATTTGGCCGTCTTTATCCAATAAATTCGCTTGCCCCGCCACTGCGCGGATAGTGCCTGTGGCATCAAAAACGGCTGTCATCACTAATGCAAGCAAGCTTGGCAATACCATTGGCTGTAATGCACCCATGATATCCATATTAAAAACCAATGAGAGCCCATCATCACCCAATGAAGGCAACTTGAAGAAGCCCTGATATTTCACCGCAGGATCAAAAATTAAACCAATAATTGAAATCGCAATAATAACAAGGAGTACGCCACCCGGAACACGACGTTTTTCTAAACCAAAAATGACCGCTAACCCAATGAGTGACATCAAGACAGGAAAAGACGTAAATTCCCCTAGAGCAACAGGCAGGCCGGCATTTGGGTTTTTGATCACTAAACCTACCCCATTCGCTGCGATCAACAGTAAAAATAAACCGATACCAATACCTGTACCATGTGCAATCCCCATTGGCATATTGCGTAAAATCCAACTACGAATACCTGTAACCGAAATAATGGTGAATAAACACCCCATTAAGAATACAGCGCCCAGTGCCACAGGAATGCTAATTTGCTGGCCTAGCACCAGACTGAATGCCGTAAATGCAGTAAGTGAAATTGCACAACCAATTGCCATCGGTAAGTTGGCCCATAACCCCATCAACAAAGAACCAAAACCCGCCACTAAGCAAGTTGCAATAAAGACCGCGGTTGGAGGAAACCCTGCTTGCCCTAACATGCCAGGTACAACGATGACAGAATAAACCATCGCTAAGAATGTGGTTAACCCTGCAATGATTTCACGGCGAACAGAAGAACCGCGCGCTGTTATCTTAAAAAATGAATCCAATTTGCAACTGGATGAAGCCTGTTGGCCTGACATGGTATACCTCTGCTGTTAATGGAAAACGAAAGCTCTCAAATACTGCTAACAACTAACCTATACATTGACGTAAACGATTACGTTTTTCAGAAAAAAACAAACTAACTGGGGAAAAACCCCAATGAAAACAGCTGCGCAATCGTTTGGCTTTAAAATTAGAATAAAACATATTGTGAGGGGTGCAATTATCATTCTAAATAGGGGAAATGATCAAGCATTTTTAGCATTTCTTGCCTGCTTGATCTTTTTTAATACCTAAACATACAGATTATTATGCAATGAACATTATTTTTAAATAATGATTATTTTTCGTTACATTTACGTTACGTAAGAATAGCTAAATACCTTTCATATAGTCTCTGTTTAAAGAGTACGGTTATTTTTTTGATATAATTCTAGAACATCCTCTTACAAAACGAATAGCTGAAATTTTATTTATTGGTGGTAATATGCGTCATTTTAAATGTACCTAAAAATACGTTTCCTATTGTTTTTTATAAAAAAACAGCCATCAACCACTGAGTAAATATATATTTAAGTATATAATCTCAATTATTATCAACTGCAGTTATAGTTTCAATTTAATTTAGTAAAAACACATTAAAATGCCAAATAATAATGCACCATTAATCATATTGCAGCGGAGTATTTTATTACTCTTTATTGGTTTTCTTGCTATGTATTTGTTACCAGGAATATATAGTCATAGCCCTTGGAAGCAAGATGAAAATTATAGTTTTGGTATTATTCACACTATGTATGAAACAGGTAAATGGTTAGTTCCCACAAATGCGGGTGAGCCATTTATGGAAAAACCTCCGCTTTATTATTGGGTTGCAACTATTACCTCTCATTTACTTTCAAATCTGATGCCACTTTATGATGCAGCTCGTAGTGCAAGCTTAATTTTTTCGGTTATCAATTTTTCATTTTTTATCCTTTTAGCACGCCGTTTTTTCCATGCCAAAGACTTCACCGATACCCGTATTTGGGTTGCTTTTGCACTGTATGCCTGCGCTCCCGGTGTTATCAGGCATAGCCATGATATGTTTACCGATGTTGCGCTAATGGCAGGGGCGACTATTGGCTTGTACGGGTTATTGGGGCTGATACAACAACAAAAAATGCACATGTCTGCACTTTGGTTATCTCTTGGAACCATCGTCACCATGCTGTCAAAGGGCGTTTTCATCCCAGGTGTTCTCTGGATTTGCCTATTTTTATCGCCAATTTTTCTCGTCCAGTGCCGAACTAAGCAGTTTTGGTTATACAGCTTAACTGCAGGGTTAATTGCCTTTATCGCGATTTTACCTTGGCCTATCCAACTGTACCTTCAACACCCTGATTTGTTTATCGTATGGTTTTGGGAAAATAATATCGGTCGCTTCTTTGGTTTTTCGGTTGAGAAATTAGGGGCAAAAGCGAATTTAACTCGTATCCCAGCAGCGGTTTCCTTATTTGCCTTTCCGTCTGGTTTACTGGCAGTTGCTTATTTTCTAAGGCACCCAGTTAAGCGTTTATTGAATTCTAACGAGTTTCTATTAGCGCTATTTCCTTTATTAGGTATTGTTTTTTTACAGATTTCAGCTTCTGGTCGGGCGTTATATTTACTGCCTTTTATTGCCCCCATGGCCATATTAGGAACCCAGACACTATTTTGTTTCCCAGAAAAGCTCCTCAATAATATTGCCCGCTTTGCAGCTGTTTTATGGTCTGCACTCATTCTTTTTTTATGGGCCTGCTATTTCATCTCTTTGGCTGGCTATCAGCAAGAATGGCTAGCTCCATTTGGTCGCTGGCTCCCCATGAGCTACCAAATGTCATTTTCTCCCGTTGTATTTATCTGTGCTCTGTTGATTACATTGGTATGGTTTTTACGCAATAAAATTATTCCAAACCTTATGCCTCCTGCTTTTCAGATGATGAAAAACTGGTTATTAGGCTTATGTGCCGTTTGGGGGATAATTTTAACCTTATTTTTGGGGTGGATAGACTATGCAAAAGGTTTCGAAGGGGTTTTTGTCGATTTAGACCAGCATTTAACTGGCCAATTTACAGAAAATGATTGTATGGCATCTGATAATATTGGTGAATCTGAAGCGCCGATGCTCTACTACTACACTGGGGTATTACATCAACGCCAAGACCGGTTTGAAAAACCGGAACAATGCCGCTGGCTAATTGTACTCTCAAAAACGATTAAACCAGCACCGCAAGGCATGGAATTATTCTGGCACAATCATCGGCCGGATGAATACCGAGAAAACCTCGTTGTGTATAAAGTTATTGAGTAATTTATTTGCGGTGCTCGCTGACTGAGTAGAGCACCGCAAATGAGCTTATTGGGTAACTTGCTCAACTTTTTGGGCACTGTATTTTTCTCGAGTGAACCATAAAAATACAGTCACAGACAGAACCAATAACACCGGTAAGCCTACAGGTGAGATTGAAGTCGCAATTCCCGCAAGTAGTGGCCCTGATAAATTACCAATTCCCCACAGCATGGCAGCCGCAGCATTAGCAATGATCAACTCGTTCCCTTTGAAATATTGGCCGATTTGCACCAACGCAATAGTATAAATTGCCCCTGCTGTCGCCCTAAGACAAACAGTAATATCCAAATCAGATAAGGTTGAGTTATAAGGAAAGGCAATAATAGACTGGCTGCAAGTGTGATAATGCCACAGATTCGGTACAATTTTTCTCTATTCATATGGTCTGCTAGCCAGCCAAAAGGAAGTTGCATAATGGCATCCCCAGCAAGAATGGCGCTAATCATTAACGCGGCAACCGCCTCTGTATGCCCCATTCCCATGCCATAAATTGGGAATATCGATAAAATGGTTCCATCAAAAAAGGCAAAAAATAAAATTCCACCACAAATACCCGGTGCAATTTTCACAAATTGAACAATTGAAAAATTAGATTTTTCGGCATTTTCGGCTAAACGATCACCGACTTTTTGGTCCATTAAAATAAATAGCGCCACAGAGATTAAATGGATCAACGTACAAATCAATAAAGGGGATTTATCTTCCACACCATAATAAGCAATAAAGGAAGGCCCGAGTAGCTGGCTTACTGTGAATACAGTGGTGTAAATTGCCAAAATACGGCCCCGTTTATTTTCAGGGGATAATTCATTAATCCACGTTTCTCCCAAACAAATCAGCACGCCACTCGCTAAGCCTGTTACTAACCGTAACGGAAATAATAACCAAAGAGGCAACGAACTCAATAATGGTAATAAACTTAAAGCAGAAACAAGTGTTGCTAATAGCATTGCTTTTCGCTTACCTGACCAACGCACAATACGTTGAACGACAGGTGCAATTAAAAACATGCCTAATGCAGGTGCCGCTGAAATAATGCCAATATACAACTCATTGATACCATAATTATTTAGCCTAAGCGCTACCATTGGAATACTTAGCCCAATAACGATACCAATGACAGCAATACTCATTGTAATGGTAAAAATAGCAAAGGATGGGGAACGACGAAAATGTTGTAAACGCTGATTATCAGAGCTCATGTTGAAATTAATCTGTTTCTTTTTAACAAAACAACAGACTTTAACTCCATAAAATAGATTGTTATTAGAAATAAAAAACCACATCATTATTAGTAAAACCAATAATGTTCGCGATGATTGTAACACGACCTATATATTCTGCTATTTATCTTTATAAAACTATTTTTAATATTCTAAATACTTAAAGGACGAAAAAGTATCGATAAAGCAGAGCAATACCTGATAATAAAATAATAACATTAATAAATTTTAAAAAACTTTCACGTGAAATTTTTAATGTTATATGCCGCCCAACCCACGTACCGATTAACATAGCAGGAGAAAAAGCTAAAGCAATCAATAAAATATCCAAATTGAGATACACTCCCATCACCAAAAATATCACCACTCGAGTTAGCGTGCTAAACCCAATTAACGTCATTTGAGTGAGTCGAAAACGTTGTTTATCTTCAATTCGGCTCGATAAATACATGGCATAGATAAAACCACCACTACCAAATAAAGCACTAAAAACACCGCCCACTAAACTAAATGGGACAACCAATGCCTTTGAAAAGGGTAATTTTGATTTTTTAGAAAAGAATGCGTGTAATACATAACCTACAACAAATAACCCAAGTAATAATACGAGTATATCGGGGCGTGTTTTTAATAAAATCGCAGCGCCAACTAAACTCCCTACTATCATTAATGGAATTATCCATTTAATTTCCTGATAATCTGCATTTTTACCATCTTTAAATAAGTTCAAAACTGCGGCGGTTAGATCAATTAGCGCAAGAATTGGAACAATCATATTTAATGGCAAATACATGGCTAACACAGGGGTTGCTATGAGGGCCGAACCAAACCCCGCCATACCAAAAACCAAATAAGCAAAAAGTAGCGTTGAGAAACAAATCGCCATTTCTAATGATAATAATTCAAACGGCATGACCTTAACTCCAGACGTTTTTTAACGTCCTCACTATAGGTTCTTTCAAATACAGAAAATAGTTTTATTTTTGTCGGATTTTAAATTTCAAATCTATATCAAAAAACAAAATAGCCACTTTAAATACAATATACAACTAAGAGTGTATAATTTGCTTCACTGAGTGATACAGAACTAGCACAATAAATTAAAATTCAGGTAAAGACACATTGTGGATAAAAAAATTAATTTAAAAATAGGTCAGAAAATTCGTTTACTTAGGCAAGCAAGAGATCTTTCACTAAACGAGCTATCTCGTCTATCGGGGATCTCGAAAGCGGCTTTATCCAAGTTGGAATCTGGCGATTCAAACCCACGCATTGATACATTAGAGTCAATTGCCATTGCCCTGCGCTTTCCACTAAGCGATCTGTTTACACGGCAACATGAGGCCTATCCCTATTTTCTCAAAGCCACTCCCAATGAAAAAGAGTATTCACAACAGTTTAAGTTTCGCATTAGCATGGGAAATATCTCTGAAATTTGGCAATTAACCATGAAAAGAGGCGCTATCATTAATAGCCCCGCCCATATGAGTGGAACCCACGAACACATTATGGTGAATTCTGGCTCACTCATGTTACGGCTGCATAACGACCAAAATGTCGTCTTAGAGGCGGGGGATTTTTATGCTTTCAGTGGTGATTTCCCACACAGTTATCTCTGTATGGAAGGAGAACTGCAAGCAACCGTCGTCATGACTTACTCTCACCTTAGTGATAGCGTTTAAATTGCGGCATGTTGTGCATCATAACTAATGCGCAACGTCCCCTTTTTAAATTTCATCGACTTAATTGAAAAATGCTGAATGTTATCTAGCGAAGAAACATGTGTTCCACCACAAGGCATTTCTTCAGTTTGGTCGATATAGCTGATCCGCAAATCCCCCTTTTGCTTTATTGCAACGGCTCGCCCACTATGAAGGCTTTGGTTAACAATATCTTCAATGTATTGACTATCTAGCTCTTCAAAAGGTGTGACATCCCCTTCCATCATGCTAAATTCCACCCGTGATTCATCAGGAAAGTGATGGCCTTTTTGTGCAAGCCAACCAAAGCGACGTAATTCCCAATTCAACAAGTGACCAGCAGTATGTAGCGCCGCATAACGCTGACGTTTTTCCTTATCGACCCTTGCAACCACATTGCTATCTTGGCTCAAAATGACATTTTCTGGTAAGTATGCCACAATTAAACCACTTGAGTGTTTCTTAATGCGAACAGCGATATCATTCACCCAAGCAGTATCCATGGGTTGTCCACCACCCTGTGGGTGGAAAATATTATCTTTTAAAGCAACCCAATAACCCTCATCATCTCCTCCTTGCGCCAGTAAGGAAGTTTCGATTTCATACTGATAAGTGTTCGATAAATAGATGTTATTTTGCATAGATTCATACCTGTTTGTTATTCAATTTACCAAATAGAAACCCACAATACATTCGAAAAATTATTGTTCAGCAACTGAATTTATACCATCATCGTTCGCTTTAGGAAACCCCATTTATCACTATGATTAAATATCAAACAAAAATAGCCCACACAGTTGAATGGGCTATTCGGTCATAAAACTTAATCTCAGAATTACTGTAAATAATTTTGCATTGTTTCGAAAAGACTCAAATCATCACTAAAGCGTACTTCTCGAACATCTTCTAGTTTTTCAACTTGGTTAATCATTTGCGACAAGCGCTCATCTTTTTGTACTAATAGCCATATACGGCTTTCATCTTTATCTTTAATCGGCATACAGAGAATGCCATCAACGTTAAATGCTCTACGGGCAAATAAACCACAAATATGTGACATTACACCTGGGTGGTTACGAACAATTAGCTCTAAAGCAATCGGATGATGTTCAAATACCATAATTACGCTCCAATCATATCAATGTTAGCTGCACCCGGTGGAACCATTGGATATACCTTCTGATTAACATCAATCAAGGCATGGATCAAACATGGACCTTTGGTATTCATTATCGCTTCTAACGCCATTTCAGGGTCTGCTTCATTATTTAAATCGCAAGTTTGCAAACCGAACCCTGCCGCAATTTTGATAAAGTCAGTTTGGTACGGATAAGCTGCAGCAAATATGCGGTTTTCAAAAAATAAATCTTGTTGTTGATGAACCATTCCTAATGCTTGGTTATTCATTAAAATGATTTTGATATTTAACTGATGTTCCGCTGCGGTTGCCAGTTCTTGAATATTCATCATCAAACTGCCATCACCAGAGAAGCACACTATCGTTTTTTCAGGTTTTGCTAACGCCGCGCCTATCGCAGCAGGCAGACCAAACCCCATGGTACCTAACCCGCCTGATGTCAGCCATTGACGTGGACGAGACAGAGGATAAGCTTGAGCTGCCCACATTTGGTGCTGACCAACATCCGTTGTCACAATGGCATCTTCACCTGCTGCACGTGCTGTAGACAGAACTAAGCCATAGTGATTCAGCGGGTTATCCGCATCACTGAAATTCAGTGGATATTTCTCTTTTAATTGATTGACTTGCGCCACCCAATCAGCGCGCTCATTACGTTCAACCAAAGGCAATAACAATTCCAATATTTGTCCTGCATCTGCATGAATAGCGATATCTGGACGCTTAATTTTGCTGATTTCTGCTTTATCGATATCCACATGGATGATTTTCGCGTTAGGACAAAATTTTTCTGCCTTACCTATCGCCCTGTCATCAAAGCGGGCACCTATAACAATCAATAGATCCGATTCTTCCATTATCATGTTAGTACTCGCCGCAGCGTGCATACCTAACATACCTAAATATAACGGATGCCTCATCGGGATAGTACCAAGTGCCATTAAGGTCATGGTGGTTGGCAATGAGGCTTTTTCCGCAAAGGCGATTGCGGTTTCTGTGGAATCGGAACTAATCACCCCACCACCAAAATACAAGACTGGACGTTTCGCGTTATTAATCATTTCAGCCGCTTGCAGAACTTTTTCCATGTCAAATGCAGGCGCTTTATCTTTCGGTAATACTTCTGGTATTTCAGTTAGTTCAATTGTGGCAGTTTGAACATCTTTTGGAATATCAATCCAAACAGGTCCAGGGCGGCCTGACTCTGCAATACGAAAAGCATCACAAATCACTTGTGGCAATTCATTGATATTACGAACCAAATAATTATGTTTCGTTACTGGAATCGAAATGCCATAGGTATCAACCTCTTGGAAAGCATCTGTGCCAATCATTGACGAAGAAACTTGAGCCGTAATGCAAACCAACGGGATAGAATCCAGTTTTGCGTCGGCAATAGCCGTCACTAAGTTTGTTGCCCCAGGTCCACTTGAAGAGATACAAACCGCGGCTTTCCCTGTGGTACGCGCAATTCCCTGAGCAATAAAACCTGCACCTTGCTCATGGCGAGCCAGTATATGACGGATTTTCTGGCTTTGGCCTAATGCATCATAAAAAGGCAAAGCCGCTCCCCCAGGAATGCCAGAAACGATGGTAATACCGTGTTTTTCCAGTAAATGTACGATTAATTCTGCGCCCGTAAAGCGGGTTTTATGTGGTGTTGTGGTGCCCGATTCGCTCATCATAATTATCCTTTGCTAGCCTGCGGACTTGAGCGAGAAGTGATAAAAAACCCCGCTCGGTTTGCGCCGGCGGGGTTTCTAAATCTGCGTTGATTTGTACCCGTTACGGCGCTAAGCCCACGACCACCACCACACGCACGACCACCGCGGCACGTGGCGCGGTTAGTAGTAGGTTTGAGTGATTAATAGTCATGTTCACGGGTTCTTCCTGTTTAGTCTGTCTAATTTATTTGATTATTGTTTTTCAATTTCTTTTCTTAAGAAAACATAAATTTCCCAGCATGACAATCATTTTTTCTTGTTTTATCCCAAAGGAATAGTAATTGCGACACTCATCACACTCCACTCACTCAGAGATATTATCTAGCAAAATAAAAAAATATAGAATTAATCACCATTCAAAATCCCAACAAAACCTTGACTTAAAGTTAACTTCAAGTTGTATCCTTTGCTCCAACTCAAGGGATTTCGCCCTTGATGGAAACATTAGCTAATTTATTTTTAATTAATAAACAGAGGTATATATGCCAAAATCCGTTTGGTGGTTAACCATAACACTTGCATTATTTATCTCCAAAAATGCGATTATTCTTTCTGTGGTTGGTGGTTATTGGGACTGCGGTTAATGGAGAAAAATACATTATTTTCTGCGGTATCATATGATTAATATAATCAGCACTACTAACTTATTACTACATACCTATGAAGCTCATAAAAGGGCTAAAGTGCAAGCAATGAGTGATCCACTACGATTTTGATGAGTTTTTTTCATGTTACGGAAATTTATCCCAAGCCATCAATGATAACTTTTGCCATTATACCGTTATTTTATACTCGAGAGTATAATCGTTACCTATATTGTCAGCCATTAACCCTATAAATATATTTTCTTAAGATAAACTCCACTGGCTATAAACTAATTAAAAATCGGTATTTTGTCTATTTTGCCAATTAACAAACTGTATTCAACTTTGTTTACTATTTATTTATTGGCTATTGACTGAATGAGGGATAAGATTAAAAAGTAACTAATAGGAAGATATTATGTATAAAGAAATCCCTGTTCCCTGCAATGGGAAATACACAGAATTTCAATCTACAGTTGTTAATGAAATATTAGTTTGGATTGAAATGAACTTAACCAGTCGTCTATTACTTGATGATATCGCACTAAAATCAGGATATACAAAATGGCATTTACAAAGAGTATTTAGAAAAGTCGTTGGTATGCCTTTAGGTGAATATATTCGCCGAAGGAGGATCTGTGAAGCCGCAAAAGACCTATGCTCCACTGAACTCCAGGTTATTGATATTGCATTAAAATACCAATTTGACTCCCAGCAATCTTTTGCGAAGCGATTTAGAGCTTATTTAGGTACGTCACCGTCAATCTACCGACTGTCCGGTGAAAGTCAAAATGACCCATTACTACTGGAACCTAAAGTAGCTTGATACGCTAATATGAAAATAAAATTTATATTTCCTTTTTTAATAACGCGACCAGTACAAAGCCCTATGTAAGTTAATTACTGGGGCTTTTTTTATTTTCCATTCATTTAAGAAACTCTTAATTTAAAATTAATAAACCCTTAAGGTTTTAGTTTTATATTTAGTTTACCATATTAATAAAAAAAATAATTTTCTGGATATATAATTTTAATTTTATTGTTTATTAAACAATAAAGGCTCCACAAAGAAGCCTTTATTTTATTTATGTATTCTAATTAGTAAATCAATTAGAACGGAATATCGTCATCGAAGTCCATTGGTGGTTCATTGGTTTGTGGAGCAGGCGCTGATGAACGTGCTGCAGGGGCTCCGCCGCCACTAAATTGCTGTGCTGCTTGTGGCTGCTGAGGTTGACCCCAACCACCTTGGCCACCCTGACCTTGTGAAGATGCATCACCACCACGGCCACCTAACATTTGCATTGAGCCACCGATATTCACAACAACTTCTGTCGTATAACGGTCTTGACCACTTTGGTCTTGCCATTTACGTGTTTGCAGAGAACCTTCGATATAGACTTGTGAACCTTTCTTCAGGTATTCACCAGCGACTTCAGCAAGTTTGCCAAAAATAACCACGCGGTGCCATTCGGTTTTTTCACGCATCTCACCGGTTTGCTTGTCACGCCAACTTTCAGAAGTTGCCAGAGTCAGGTTTGCCACAGCTCCGCCGTTAGGCATATAACGGATTTCTGGATCTTGTCCTAGGTTACCGATAAGAATTACTTTATTTACGCCTCTGCTGGCCATTTATTACTCCTGATGCATTGAATTTTAATCTCTGGATTAGCCGTGAAGTTTACCACGACAGAGCTGATTTGCACCAATAATTGAAATTGAGCTTGTTAATTTGCGAAACGCTTTCCAGCTTTTAGTGAAATTTCATAGTGCTTTTATCAGTATAGACACAAAATAATGCACACCGCATCTATCTTTTCGATAAATTCAGATCGCTGTTTTTCTGTTTTTTTGTTTCACCATTAAAATCTTACTCTAAATAGTTCAAACAGTGGCTAGGCGGCAAGCGAAGATATCGTAGGGAGCATACAAAAGTATGTGACTTGCGTAACTGAGAGCAGCCAACACCGCCACGGTTTGAAATATGACAAGCAGAACCTATTCTAAATAGTTCAAATTGTGGCTAGGCGGCAAGCGAAGATATCGTAGGGAGCATACAAAAGTATGTGACCTGCGTAACTGAGAGCAGCCAACAACGCCACGGTTTGAAATATGACGAATAGGAAATACTGTATATCCATTCAGCCATAAATATGTGATAATAGTCCCTTGCGATTGTTCAATATCAAATCATCCGGGAAGTGGTAAATGGATAATATCGAAGTCCGCGGCGCACGCACGCATAATCTGAAAAACATCAATCTCATCATCCCTCGCGACAAACTCATTGTTATTACTGGGTTATCTGGTTCAGGGAAGTCATCTTTAGCTTTTGATACCCTGTATGCAGAGGGTCAGCGCCGTTATGTTGAATCTTTATCTGCTTATGCTCGCCAGTTTCTTTCTTTAATGGAGAAACCGGATGTCGATCATATTGAAGGGTTATCCCCTGCGATTTCGATTGAACAAAAATCCACTTCACATAACCCACGTTCGACAGTCGGAACCATCACAGAAATTCATGACTATCTGCGGTTATTATTTGCACGTGTTGGTGAACCTCGCTGCCCTGATCACGACATACCTCTTGCGGCTCAAACTGTTAGCCAGATGGTCGATAATGTTCTGGCTCAGCCCACCGATCGCCGAATGATGCTACTTGCGCCTGTCGTTAAAGAACGTAAAGGGGAGCACGTTAAGTTACTCGATAACTTAGCCAGCCAAGGCTATATCCGTGCCCGAATTGATGGGGAAGTTTGCGATCTATCCGACCCGCCAAAGCTCGAATTACAGAAAAAACATACCATTGAAGTGATTGTCGATCGTTTTAAAATTCGTGAGGATATCGCTCAGCGTTTAGCTGAATCCTTTGAAACTGCATTAGAACTGTCTGGCGGTACCGCAATTGTTGCAGATATGGATGACGCCAATTCAGAAGAACTGGTTTTTTCTGCTAATTTTGCCTGTTCCGTTTGCGGCTACAGTATGGTGGAACTTGAACCTCGCCTATTTTCTTTTAACAACCCTGCAGGCGCCTGTCCGAGCTGTGATGGCTTAGGTGTTCAGCAGTTTTTTGACCCCGAAAGAGTCATTCAAAATACTGAAATCTCACTCGCGGGTGGTGCAATTCGGGGTTGGGATCGCCGTAATTTTTACTATTTTCAGATGCTGATGTCATTAGCTGAGCATTATAAATTTGATGTGGAAGCGCCTTACGACACCTTAAGCCCTGCTATTCAAAAAATTATTTTATACGGCTCAGGCAAAGAAGCGATTGAGTTTAAATACCGTAATGATCGTGGTGACATCACCGTGCGCCGACACCCTTTTGAAGGCGTGCTCAATAATATGGAACGCCGTTATAAAGAAACAGAATCAACGGCTGTCCGTGAAGAATTAGCGAAATATATCAGCAACCGCCCATGTGTTTCTTGCCATGGGACTCGCTTACGTAAAGAAGCGCGCTTTGTATTTGTTGAAAATACGACATTGCCTGAAATCGCAGATTACAGCATTGGCCACGCAATGGAATTTTTCCAGAACCTAAAACTCACAGGTCAGCGCGCTCAAATCGCAGAAAAAGTTTTAAAAGAAATTGGCGATCGCCTGAAATTTCTCGTCAATGTTGGGCTTAATTATCTGACACTTTCACGTTCTGCTGACACCTTGTCTGGTGGTGAAGCACAACGCATTCGTTTAGCCAGCCAAATTGGGGCGGGTTTAGTGGGAGTGATGTATGTTCTTGACGAACCTTCAATTGGCTTACACCAACGGGATAATGACCGCTTACTTGAAACATTAATCCATCTTCGTGATCTAGGAAATACCGTGATCGTCGTTGAACATGACGAAGACGCGATCCGCGCCGCAGACCATGTGATTGATATCGGACCCGGTGCTGGGGTGCATGGCGGGCAGATTGTTGCCCAAGGAACACTGGAAGATATTGTCGCAAACCCAGATTCACTCACCGGTAAATTTTTAAGCGGTGAGCGCAGAATTGATATCCCGCAAAAACGCGTTCCAATTAATAAAGATAAAATGCTGACGGTATTTGGAGCCAAAGGCAACAATCTAAAAAATGTGACGCTAAAAGTTCCTGTGGGTTTATTTACTTGTATTACTGGTGTATCAGGTTCCGGTAAATCAACGCTCATCAATGACACTCTATTCCCTATTGCTCAACGCCAATTAAATGGGGCGACCACCATCACCCCTGCCCCTTATTTGGATGTAGAAGGCTTAGAGCACTTTGACAAAGTCATTGATATTGACCAGAGCCCAATAGGCCGTACACCACGTTCCAACCCTGCTACCTATACCGGTGTGTTTACACCTGTTCGTGAATTATTTGCCGGTGTGCCTGAGTCTCGAACTCGTGGTTATAACCCAGGGCGCTTTAGCTTTAACGTTAAAGGCGGCCGATGTGAAGCTTGCCAAGGTGATGGCGTTATCAAAGTTGAAATGCACTTCTTACCTGATGTGTATGTCCCTTGTGACCAATGTAAAGGCAAACGCTATAACCGCGAAACACTAGAAATTAAATATAAAGGTAAAAATATCCATGAAGTGCTGGATATGACCATTGAAGAGTCTCGTGAATTTTTTGATGCCGTCCCCGCCCTTGCCCGTAAGTTACAAACGCTGATGGACGTTGGTTTATCCTATATCCGCCTCGGCCAATCAGCGACGACGCTCTCTGGTGGTGAAGCACAGCGTGTGAAATTAGCTAAAGAATTATCTAAACGCGGAACAGGACAAACTATCTATATTTTGGATGAACCAACAACTGGCCTACACTTTGCGGATATTCAACAGCTGTTAGTGGTTCTGCATCAGCTACGTGACCAAGGCAATACTATCGTGGTCATTGAACATAACCTTGATGTGATTAAAACGGCAGACTGGATTGTTGATTTAGGCCCTGAAGGCGGTAGCGGTGGCGGTGAAATTTTAATTGCCGGCACGCCAGAAGAAGTGGCTGAATGTAAAAAGTCCCATACCGCTAGGTTCTTAAAAACGATTTTAGAACGCGGGTATTAAGCATAAAACACTCATAGGGAAAACGTTATCCGTTTTCCCTTTTTTCTATCTACTAAACTAAACCAAATAATTCTTAGCCGTTAGATTTATCCAATTCCCTTTAGGTGAAGATTAGAATAATCCCTTTAGTTTCAATCAATAACCCCCTCATTTTATAGAATATAGATATATCTATTCACTTATCTCTGGTGATTAAAACATTATCCTCTTTATTTTTAGAAATTTTACCTGAGATGCAAATACCCTATTGATTTCTGCCATTTATATGACGAATGAATTAAAACAACGTATATTATACTGAGTAGCTTTTCTTCTCTGTGGCGGAATAAGACGATGAACACAAAAACACATAAATCGAGCCTCACTTCTCTTTTATTGCTTAGTCTACTGGGGGCCTCTTTTATCGGTGAATCTGCTGTCGTCGGGACCGCTACATTAAAATTACATGGTGTTGTCGACCTCACATCGTCAGAGCGTATTGTCAGGGAAATTCAAGGCACCTTGAGTGGAGATACCGTCATGAATGTCGAACCCGTTTATGCGACGGTAAAACGAGATTACTGGTTGGAAACATTGCCATTATTAGGTATCAGTAATAGCCAGTCACAATGTAAGCTATCTGGCTTTTCTCGGGTTCCTTATGTCGTTGCAAATACCCATGCAGCTCCATTAGTTAATCAAGAAGGCGGTATTAACGCCTATGTTATTCCACAGCTAGACTATGATTTGGTTATTAGTCAATTTGGTAACCGTTTAGAACCCGCTTATCATGGTACGTTTTTCACAGCAGATAATAGTGATAAACTTTCTAATATTCCACTACCTGGCGTGAGCGACGCCTGTCTTTACCCGAGAGATAGTTTCAAGCAAGTCCCTAAAGGGGGCCATAAGAGCCTGACTTTATCTGTTTCTCGCCCTCAATTATTGTATGTTGATAGTGATTTGCCTTCTGGCAAGATGCAATACAGTAACCAAACGCCATTGTATTTTATAACCAGCGGACACAGTACCGCGGCAAGAAGTGCCATTCGCTTAAATATCGATGCAGATATTACGATTTTACGTTATTGTGAAGTGAGTAATGTCACCAACAGCCAGATTAAACACTCTTTTTTAGATGAAATGCAATCATTACATAAATCGTCATTAACAGTAACGTGTAATGGGAGCAAGCAAGACAGCATAAGAATGATAGCAAAAGCTAAAGACACAGATTATGACGCCTCAAACCCCAAAAAATTACTGTTGAAGCCTGTTGATACAACCGCCAAATCAGATGCTTTACCTTGGGTTATTGGTCGTATTTATGAGGCAGGTAAATCCGTAACGTTAAGCTGCAATGACTCTACTCACTCACAGCTAATGAGTTTCAACGGAGAGGAAGTCGATCTTGGTGTAAAAAACACCCAAAAATCAATGTTATTTGATATATCTTGGGCATTGTGTCGAACACCTGAGGTCGAAAGTGGTGAATATCAAGGAAAAGCAGATTTAGAGTTTTTTATTAAAAGCTAATCACCATAAGGTCAGCCAAAGTCTCAAAGAGAAAGACGTGGTAACTACCGCACATCTTTTCTCTATACTGTTTATTTTGTTCCACGCATTAATGTACGCAATCGAGTGAAAGTACCCTAATCGGGTTATCTGCGGTGGGTGTCATATTCTGCAGGTCACTAAACGGCACATCACACGATTGCTTATTCTGGGCTCCCCACTGAATGCGTAACAATCCAGAGTCGGGTAATCCACTCATATACAGCTGCCCATCATCGCCCACCAGCCCGGTGTTTTCCTCTATTGCCGAGGCTTCAACTAACGTGGCAACAGCGCCAAACGGGATAACCCCGTTATCATCATTTAATTGAATGATAACTTGGTACCCTATACGAGTATCAAATTTTACCTTCACAATCGCACCAGCGGTGGGATAAATCGTTTTTGATGTCTGTGCTAATGTCACGTCATCGGGTAATGAATTTACATCTAACCCCACACTGTTTTTCGAGTATTCGGAGAGATAGGGGTAAATCGCTTGGCCTCGGCCATTAATTTGAGTATTACCGACCGTTAATCGCGTTCCTTCCGCCCCTTCCGCTTCCACAATAGCAAAGCTATCGCTCATGCTACGCCCAAACAATAAACCACCTGAATAAATGGCCACACCGCCATTAATACCGGCATTCACAGAATGATAGTTGCTTGAGTAGCTGTACCCCCCGGAGAGTGTCCCTTTCGACCCAGTGTAGTTAGTATAAATGCTGCCTGAACTTCTTTGGTTTTGATTTCCCCAGCTTTGCGAAACCCCATAAGTCAGTTTGGAATCTAACAAACTTCCGCTGAGCCCTGCTTGCTGGATTGTTTTACCGTTATTATCATGGCTAATAGAATAAGTACTGCTGATGTTACGTGCAGTCGGTGAATTCGAAAATAAACTAAACGGAACGCTAAGATTAAAGCTTATCTGGCGGTTTTCTGGCCATTGTCCGCTGTCTTTGGTTCTATCAATACTGTAATTAATGCCGTATGAAACACCTTTAATACTCGTATTATAGCCAGCTGAAACCTGAGTCACATTTTGAGCGTCATCCCAATATTCATTGCGACTCCCCGAAAAATAAAGGTTGCCATAGTTTCCTAATGGTTGCGAAATTGACGCTGAATATTGTCGCCGTTCTTGTATTCCCGTCCACGGAGCAACCTCATCGATATAACGATAATTATGGTTATTGAAATTATTAAAAGTGTAATAATCCTTCGAGGTGTAATGCGTCCCTGACAAATCAATCGACGTGTTTGTGGCCACAATATTTTTGGCATAACGCAAACGGTAAGCCTGCGCTTGATGTGTTTGCGTATCTAATGTTGCCCGTGCATGAGTCACATCGGCCGAAATCGCCCCGATGTCCCCCATTGAAAAACCAACCCCAGAAACGCCTGACCAATAATCTTGCGCGGCAATAACCCCCCCATAAATAGTGATGTCATTTGGCAAACCATAAATACCACTGGCGAGAAGAAAATCAGACTCTTTTGACCCCACCGTCACACCGCCATCATAGCGACCGGTTGTGAGTTCATATTGCCAACCTCCTGGCCGTTGCATAATGGGCAAGGAAGAAAAAGCCACAGTAAATGTCCGCTCAGAGCCATCCTCTTCTTTTATTGTCACATCTAATGCGCCAGAATTACTTCCCGTTGCGAGGTCTTGAATATTAAACGGCCCAGGAGGTACATAGGTTTGATAAACCACATACCCATTTTGACGGATCGTAATTTGTGCATTCGACTGGGCTATTCCTTTGATATCAGGAGCAAATCCACGCAAGCTACTGGGCAACATTTGGTCATTAGAACTTAATTGAATTCCTCTAAATGGGATCGAATTAAACAGTTCACTGCGAGTACTGCTTTCACCGACTAATAATTCGGAACGCATGCTATACACGCTGCGGGAGACAGCCGTATTTGAGAAATGCGTTTTCGTTTCATTTCTACTCGTCCCGTTATTATATTGATGATTATCCGTATGAGATAAACTTGAACGAAGACGCCAGGCCCCTACGTTAAAGCCACTATTAAGGTTAATGAAGACATTATCGCTTTTTTGTTTTCCTGATGACGATTGGTTATTTGTCGAATGATTCCCCGTGATCACATAGTTCGTTTTTAACGCGGTGATCCCATCATCCAATAATTCTTGGGGGATATAACCCTCTACGGCAGTGTCCATCGCGACTTGTGGAACGCTAATATTCACACTCAGTGTGGATAATTGCGTGCTGACACTGGCACCCTCAATATAATCAGAAAGTGCAGTAATAACATAATCTTGAGGCAATCCCCTTAATTTAGGGATCGCATCAATTTTCACTCCGAAGGAGGCTAATGTTCTGAGGGTTAATTCCGGCACAACCTCATCATGCTGATTTAAAACAAAGTTAAGGGGAAACTCACCTTTAGGCTGTTGGTTAACAAAAACCTGCAACGTATATTCCCCTGTCGGGGTGCTGTTATCTTTTGAAAATTGACTAAGATTAATGTCGCTAGCATCGATGCCAAGCTGCTCATTGAGTAAATTTGGATCGAAATACTCGTCACCTTGACTGATAAAAGGCAATAAGATTAACGAGGGTAGCAAACCTTTTTTAAAATCAGATAACGTCATGATAAATCCACCGCTGTATATTGCCATCAAGCCAAAGGCAAAAATAAATGCTAATGATTATTGTATTAAGCGTGTTTTTTGTTTTGTTGGTAATAGGTACTCATCTAAAATCGCCCAGGACACTGAGCCCGACGGTAAACTTTCAAAATGGAACCGTTGTTCCGAAAAAGGCGGAACAGATAAAAAAAGCGCCTCGTCACTAAAAGCATGTCCATTGATAGAAAGATTATCAAAAGTGGCATAAATAGGGCTGTTATTCATAACAATTAACGCATTATTTTCACGTCGAAATGAGAGCTTTTCCGCGACCTGTTCTAATGTTATATCTTTTAAATCTGCGGGCCGATAATACACTTTAAATAACAAAGAGCGGGTAACGGTAAACTGCAGAGATGATTGACTTTGACGCTCGGTTGAGGGAATTGCTTTTAATTGGACTAAAAAAACACTTTCCCTATCGGAAGGTAAATTCTGAGTTTGCCCTGTAAATAAAATTCGCCAACTGTAGTATTCATCGCCCTTTAATTTATATAAAGGCGGTGTCACCGTAAATGGAATTTTCTCTTTTTTATTGAGAATATTAATCCCCGTATTTTCATCAAGCCACTGCATATTTGCTTGGATTAAATAAGCAGAAGTACTGGTATTACGTAAACTCACTGAAACACTTTTCTCTCCCACCATATAAGTGAGTCTTTGCAATGAAAATTTGAGATTATCAGGATCCGCATTGACCGAAAAATGAGTTATAGCCCCGATAAATAACACCAAACCACATAAAAATCTTAATGGACTCAAATTATATTTATTCTGTAAATTCATATTATTTTACCGATGCGGAGACTAAAGGGTAAGAAAAAATATTCGATAGCCCACCAAAATCATTAATCATTTGCCAACTGGCTTGAGTGATTTTACCGTCAACATCGCTAATAACAACCTGCTCAAACGGGGGTAATACCATATTCTGAGGATATTTTTTTTGGTTTAATTGTATATTCACAACGGTCAGGTAATAAGGCGTTGGGTTATTAAATTGCCATTGATTACCTTTTTGAGACAGTGTTACTTGCTGGAATATTTCCGTATTTGGTACGGTTAAATGGTTCGGCCGATATAATACTTTGATGACGATATTCGTCACAAAAGTCAGTTTGGCATTATTTTCTTGGCCACTGACCTGCTGTGTCGAAGGGATCGCTCGGGTATAAAGATAAAATAATGACTCTTTCTCTGTGGGGAGTGCTTTTTTATTGTTCACCAATATTTTAGCCGTAAACTTGCTGTTGGCATCTAACCGGAACAAAGGGGGAGTGACGATGAAAAAAGGCGATTTTTTTCCTTCGAGTTTATCGGTAACTGCCGTTTGAATTAAATATGGCGAGTTATCATCGTTAGTGATACTAAAAACTTGGCTAATATTATCACTGTTGATAATAACCCTTGTTTGATCCAAGCGAATACCGGCTCCCAGAGCATGCAAACTGAAACATAATGAGAAAGTCAGAGATAACCATGTTATTAATCGCTTCATATCACCTCAATTAATCCACAATAAAAGAAAAGGTCACAGTGGATTGGAAATTACCCACTTGCGGTTCGCAAGAACTCCCTGATGCACATCTCACGTAGGTATAGAGTGTTTTATCGAGTTTATTTGCATCAATTTGCGTCCAGACATTGGCGTCTTTTTCTAAAAAATCACTCACATTCATTGAGCTTGCAACATTGTCACTTTCAGAAAAACTAATCCCAAATCCTTTTGTTGGATCATCAATAAAGGTCACTGTATCCAAATAGTTTTTTGGCGATATTTTTACATAAGATTGCGTAAAATTTTTACTTATGCAATCAGACAACGATATTTTAATTGGGATGGGTTGCACTTTATTTGTTTGAATATCTGAAAATGTTAAGTTACCGAAGTCAACTTCATTCGTTGATGTGCCAATCACTGATATTTTACACATCTGAGAAATTATTTTCACATTAAAATCAAATTCCGCATTATTATTTGATAACGCAGAAAATGAAATAAACGATAGAATAAATAGAATAAAGCTAGATAATATTCTCATCATTCCCCTTATGGCTGCAAAAATGTAAAAACAATCGCCGCGCTGAGTTTTCCTGGCTGTATCGCCGAATCATTTAATTTAACAACCTGAGCTTCAAAATGTTTTTCGTTATCTCCATTTTGAATAGGGAAATCAATCACACTTTCATGATTAATAAAATTAATGGCTGTACAGTTTCTTTTTAAACTATCACATTGCAAAAAGGTAAATGCCGCGTTTGTCTTATTATCTTTCGGTGAGAGCTTACCATCAATAATCTGCGACTGGTTATCTGCCGTCAGGGTTACCTGCAAGTCAGGGAGTATTTCCGTATTATAATCTTGGCATTGATACTCGACTGAAAAAGGCTCGGTAGGCGCAGATGGGGCGACATGATTAATCTCTTTTGCGGTTAAGATACGCGAAAAATTAACCGTTTTATGGCTAAAAGCAAATGCACATGTCCCTTTTGAAACATAACCTTTCACGATAAGGTCAATATTCATATCTTGTTCTGTTATTGAGTAAGCCAGGGGATAAACGCCCCCCAAAGAAAAAGTACAAATACTGCAAACTACTCGCTTAAGGAAGCTGTGCTTTAAACTCATTGGTCCCGCCTAAGTCAGTAATCGCACGCCAAATAACGGTCCCTTTGTGCATATTGGAAGTGATGGGGTACTGTAATGATGAATACGGTGCGATGGTCGTGTTTCCTTTTTCCATACTCATATTAATTTTTTGTTTATTAATACTGATTTGTGCAAGATTAATATAATAAGGCGAATTATTGGTCACCTTTAATTGGTTACCTTGGCTTTGAAATACCAATTTCTTTTGGGCTTCATCTGAAGTTAAGGGTAAATTTTTAGGTCTGTAAAAGACTTTAATCACGTGATCATAAGCAATATTTAAACCGTCACCGTCCACTTTTTGACTTTGGCCCGCCACCATAGTGGCATGAAAAAAGAACAGTGACTCTCTATCTTTCGGTAAATTATTACTTTTTTCTAATACTCTAACTTCTTGTCGAGAATTGGGCGCGATTTTAAATACAGGCGGGGTTGTTTCAAATGGCACGTTACTATCCTGACTTTCTGACGTCATGAAAGTCCGTGTCAAATATGAAACGTGTGAATGACTATTTTTTATCGCGATAGAGACGCTTTTATCCCCTTGAGGATAAACAATACGTGTTGCATCTAAGCTGACGCCATCAGCCCAAGAAAATGATGAAGCTAACAATAATAAACTAAAGTGAGATAAGAGCGAGAAATAGCGTATTTTTAGTACCATGTTGTTACCTTAATAAGCAAAGTCCCTAAAAGGGACTCTGTGAATAACACTATTGGTAATGTAACACAATATTACGCATTTTTAAGCGGTACTTTTAGTTATACGATACCGTAAAAGTCACCGGAACTTTCAAGCTATCGCCGACGGTCGCTTGATTCACCATAATGAGTCGTGCTTGCATTGGAATATTCGCAAAACCATCTTTAACAATAGTATCGGTAACCGTCATTTGCGTTTCTTTATTAGGTAAAATATCTTGAGCGAGATTATCTGCATCAAGTGCTTTTAATTCAACCGCGAGCGATTTTGCCGAAGAGTTCGCAAATAACGATGGATTAAAGGGTGATGCTGAGCCTGATGCATGAACAAAGACCGTTGAATCACCTTCTTTTGCTGCTGAACACTCTGTTAATGTTAAATGGAAATTTTTCGTTTCACCAATCGCATTTCCTTTTGTCGCACTTGCTAAATCTTGAGTTGTAAATACGCCCCAGTTCACCATTGAACCTTCTGTTGTTGATGACACATTACAGCTTGCAGCGCGAACTAAAGCTTCAAAAGTAATTGTCGCTGCTTGGTTTTCAGCAAATACCGCAGGAGTAACGAATGTTGATGCAATGATAAGTGCAGGTGCAATTTTATTTAATAAAGTCATGTGTGTGTCTCTCAGAGTAAAGTTTAATTTTAAAAGTTTTAAATGTTTATTCTTTCCACCTACCCAACGGTAAATGTCAGTAATATCTAATAATCTAGTTAATACCTCTTTGTTTGATGCGATTATGATACGAATGTTATTTTCTGAAATAAACGTGAAAGGTGTAAGAAAACTCGGATTAAGTGTGAATAAACTTTAAAAAAAACAAATAACGAAAGTTAAATAAAGACTATTTATCAGTAAGTTAAAAAAAACGATCCGAAACATTTATTCACATTTGGAGGGGGGATACTTAAATTCAATTTATCGATGACAAGGCTATTTTTTATTTTTATATGAAAAATAGCCTTCCTCGCTAAATATAAGAGACAAAAAAAACGTAGGTCAGACCTACGCTTTTTGTTAACTCGGATGGAGAGTAAATGATTATTCGCTAACGGCCGCAAATGCTTCCACAATGCGTTTAACATTATGGCGATTGACGCCTGCCATACAAACACGGCCAGTTCCAACCAAGTAAACGGCAAACTCATCTTTCAGACGAGTAACTTGCTCTTTAGAAAAACCGGTGTAGCTGAACATACCGCGTTGCTTTAATAAGTGGTCGAAATTGTGGTTTGGTAATGCTTTTTTCAGCTCATCAACCAGTACCGTACGCATGTCTAAAATGCGCAAACGCATCTCTTCCACTTCTGCTAACCATTTGGCTTTTTCTGCACTATTGGTTAATACCGCTGCAACAATTTTTGCCCCATTTGATGGCGGGCTTGAGTATAAGCGGCGAACACCTGCTTTTAACTGGCCTAATACCCGGTCGCGCTCATCTGGGTTTTCGCAAATAACGGATAGTCCACCGGCACGCTCACCGTAGATACCAAAGATTTTAGAGAATGAATTGCTAACAAACACAGGCAAGCCAGCTTTAACCATTGTTCTAATCGCATAGGCATCTTCATTGATGCCTTCTGCAAAACCTTGATAAGCAATATCTAAGAATGGGATCAGTTTGTACTCTAATGCCACTTTAGTGACTTCATCCCATTGTGAAGGAGTCAGGTCGGAGCCTGTTGGGTTATGGCAGCATGGGTGCATTAAAATGATGCTATTTGCTGGCAATTTTTTGAATGTTGCCAACATTTCATCAAATTTAACGCCTTTGGTTTTTTCATCAAAGTAGGGGTAATAATGCACTTTTGTACCCGCACCTGAAAAAATAGAGGCATGGTTTTCCCAAGTTGGGTCACTGCACCACACTTCTGAGTCTGGATAATACTGATGTAAAAAATCTGCACCAATTTTCAATGCACCAGAGCCACCAATCGTTTGGACAGTCGCAATACGCTCCTGTGCTATTAGCGGGCAATCTTCCCCGAATACCAGTTTTTGTAATTCAGTACGATAATCTTTTAAACCTTCCATAGGTAAGTACAAGGATGCACTCGCAGGCAATTGGCTTAACGTCGCTTTTGCCGTTCCAACAGTACCCAGCTCAGGGGTTTTACCTTCACCATCGTAGTAAAGACCAATACTCAAATTAATTTTATTTTCACGAGTGTCTTTATTAAATTCATCCATTAACGACAGAATTGGGTCGCCCGGATAAGCATCTACATGTTCAAACACAGGACATCTCCTAATCATTATTTTACGCTAAATAAACCAAGCGATGATTTACCATATTTAACGTCATTTTTACGTTGTTACCTGAAAATAACCCTTTGCTGGCTATTCGTCTACATATTCCATTGCAACTCGAGAGGTTAACTTTGTCAGCAACTCATAGTTGATAATGCCCGTTTGTGTGGCAATTTCTTCAACTGGCAGTTGATTTCCCCACAAAATAACGTCATCACCCACTTTATCATTGGCATTTAGCCCTAAATCCACCACTGTCATATCCATGGAAATTCGCCCAACAATAGGCACTTTTCGTCCATTAATTAACACGGGTGTACCTGAAGGTACGTTACGTGGATAACCATCACCATAGCCGATTGCAACAACCCCAAGCAGCGTATCTTTATCACTGCACCATGTTTCACCGTAACCTACGCATTGCCCTGCTGCATGTTTCCTAACCGCAATTAATGTTGATTTTAGAGTCATCGCAGGAAGTAAACCGAAGTCTTTTGCGCTTTTACCTTCTTGTGGAGATGCTCCGTACATCATGATCCCTGGGCGTACCCAATCATAATGTGCTTCTGGCCAGAGCAAGATCCCCGCGGAGGCCGCAATGGATTTATCCCCCTCTTTACCAGCAATAAACTGTTTAAAACAGGCAATTTGTTTTTCAGTTGTCGGCAAATGAGGCGCGTCCGCTTGGCAAAAATGGCTAACAATATTGATAGGAAGTTGAACTTGTTGGCAGCGTTGTAAGCGTTGATAAAAGTCTTCAGCATCTTTAGGAAGAACACCAAGGCGGTGCATACCGGTATCCAATTTCATCCAAACTTTCAGAGGATAAGGCAATTTGGTAGCTTCAAGCATTTCAAGCTGTTCAATACAATGGATCACCGTGTCAATCTGATGCTCTGCCATCAACAGCAAGTCAGAATGTTCAAAAAAACCTTCCAATAACACGATCGGTTTTACCACACCGTGCTGCCGTAATAGTAGGGCTTCATTGAGCCTTGCCACCCCAAAGCCATCCACTAGCTCTTCTACTGCCTGACCAACCCCTACTAACCCATGACCATAAGCGTTTGCTTTGACAACTGCAATCATTCGGCTATTTGGCGCAATCTCTTTCACCCGTTGCAAGTTGTGTCGCAGAGCGCGGCGGTTTATCAATGCGGTTGCCGCTTTCATTGTTTCCTCGTTCTTTTTCTCTAAACCCGCTAAAAATTAAGCTGCCCTTTGGCAGCCCAATATGTTCTCTATTTGTTATACGCTAAAAAATATCAATTTCCATTCGATATTATTTTTATGGATCATTTAATTTTAATACGCTAGTTCCAATACTCTAAATAGTTTGCGTTGTCGCTAGCCGGCAATTGAGCTAATCCTAGGAGCATACAAAAGTATGTGACTAGGATTAGGGAATGAAGCCAACACCGCGACAGCGCGAAATATGACGATTCCAATACTCTAAATAGTTTGCGTTGTCGCTAGGCGGCGATTGAGCTAATCCTAGGAGCATACAAAAGTATGTGACTAGGATTAGGGAATGAAGCCAACACCGCGACAGCGCGAAATATGACGATCCCAATACTCTAATTCAATACTCTAAATAGTTTGCGTTGTCGCTAGGCGGCGATTGAGCTAATCCTAGGAGCATACAAAAGTATGTGACTAGGATTAGGGAATGAAGCCAACACCGCGACAGCGCGAAATATGACGAGTATTTATGACGAGGATTTAGTCTTCGTCGTTATAAGCCGGCCCCGCATAGTTATCGAAACGCGACCACTGCCCATTAAACGTCAAGCGCACGGTACCAATTGGTCCGTTACGCTGCTTACCTAATATAATCTCAGCAACGCCTTTGAGCTCACTGTTATCGTGATAAACTTCATCGCGGTAGATAAACATAATCAAGTCCGCATCTTGCTCGATAGACCCTGATTCACGTAAATCCGAGTTAACTGGGCGTTTATCGGCACGTTGCTCCAGGCTTCGGTTCAACTGAGACAGTGCCACCACTGGAACATTAAGCTCTTTTGCTAACGCTTTGAGTGAGCGTGAAATTTCAGCAATTTCTAATGTTCTATTATCAGAAAGAGCAGGAACTCGCATCAATTGGAGGTAGTCAATCATAATCAAACTTAAACCACCATGCTCACGATAAATACGGCGCGCACGTGAACGTACCTCTGTAGGAGTCAGGCCCGAAGAGTCATCGATGTACATGTTGCGCTTTTCCATCAAAATACCCATCGTGCTTGAAATTCGCGCCCAATCTTCATCATCAAGTTGCCCAGTACGAATGCGAGTTTGGTCGACACGAGATAGTGACGCCAACATACGCATCATAATTTGGTTACCTGGCATCTCCAAACTGAAGATAAGTACCGGTTTTTCTTCTGTCATTGCCGCATTTTCACACAAGTTCATCGCAAAGGTGGTTTTCCCCATGGATGGACGCGCGGCAACAATAATTAAATCCGACCCTTGCAAGCCGGCCGTTTTTTTATCGAGGTCTTGGTAACCTGTTGAAACCCCAGTAACACCGTCGTGAGGCTGCTGGTAAAGTTGCTCAATTTTTTCAACGGTTTCTGACAAAATGGCTTCGATGCCTTTCGGCCCTTCGTCTTTATTCGCTCTTGATTCGGCAATTTGGAAAACTTTGGTTTCGGCTAAATCGAGGAGGTCTTCACTGCTTCGCCCTTGTGGATCATAACCTGCATCCGCAATTTCATTAGCAACAGAAATCATATCGCGAACAATCGCACGTTCGCGGACAATGTCTGCATAAGCATTAATATTCGCTGCACTTGGCGTATTTTTAGATAGCTCAGCCAAATAAGCAAAACCACCGACGCTATCCAACTCACCCTGTTGTTCTAGTGATTCCGATAAGGTGATAAGGTCAATGGGCTTGCCTTGCTCAAGCAAAAATTGCATTTGCGAGAAAATGGTGCGGTGGGGTCGGCTAAAGAAATCAGCATGAGTCACACGTTCAGAAACGGTATCCCAACGCTCGTTATCTAACATTAACCCCCCTAAAACAGACTGCTCCGCTTCGAGAGAATGTGGTGGAAGTTTTAACCCTTCCATTTGGTGGTCTCGTGGGGCATCCGTTTTAAAATTTGATGAGGGTTTTTTAGCCATACATTAATATCCAAGTCTATAATTAACGATCTGCGCTTAGTATACGCCAATCTTATTTTTTTGTGGTTTTCTTTGCGTCTTTGCGCAAAGTAATCACAAGATAAAATACATCAGTGAAAGCACAAACCTATAATTCTTCTGATTGAAACATGGCGTTATGATAAAACGATTGTTATTGTAATTAAAATGAATAGTCCTTATTGGAGATTGTCATGGCAAAACGTATTGAATTCGCGCAACATGGCGGCGCTGATGTACTTAACTTAGTAGATTATTCCCCAGTAAATCCAGCAGATAACGAAATTCAAATTGAAAACCGTGCTATTGGGATTAACTTTATCGACACCTATGTGCGCAGTGGTTTATACCCTGTTGCTAAGCTGCCAAGTGGTCTTGGTACAGAAGCAGCGGGTGTTGTTGTAAAAACCGGTGCTCATGTCACAGGTTTCAAGCCCGGTGATCGTGTCGTTTATGCGCAAGGCCCACTAGGTGCGTATAGCGAAGTCCACAATGTTCCTGAAAATGCGGTCGCTCATCTCCCTGATGGCATTACGTTTGAGCAAGCTGCTGCCAGCTCATTAAAAGGCATGACAGTTTATTACTTATTCCATCAAACCTATCAACTGAGCCGTGACGAAATTTTTCTATTCCATGCCGCTGCAGGCGGTGTTGGGCTGATAGCGTGCCAGTGGGCAAACGCACTAGGCGCTAAAATGATAGGCACGGTGGGTTCTGCAGATAAAGCGTTAAGAGCCAAAGATGCAGGAGCATGGGAAGTGATCAATTACCAAACAGAAGACATTGCAGCTCGCGTGAAAGAAATCACTCATGGCGAAAAAGTGAATGTAGCGTATGACTCTGTAGGTCAATCCACATGGCTTGCCTCGTTAGATTCACTTAAACGTCGTGGCTTGATGGTTAGCTTTGGTAACGCCTCAGGCCCTGTCACTGGCGTGAATTTGGGGATCTTAAACCAAAAAGGCGGGTTATACGTTACTCGCCCATCATTAGGCGTTTATGTGACTAACCGTGCTGAGCTAGACCAAGCGAGTAATGCCTTATTTGATATGATTTTAAGCGGCAAAGTGAATGTAGATGTGCCGCAATCACAAATTTTTGCTTTAAAAGATGCACAAAAAGCCCACCTCACTATCGAATCAAGAAAAACCCAAGGTTCGAGTTTGCTTATTCCGTGATAAATAGCCCCCTTAATTAGCCAGTCATTTTTGCTAGTTAAGGGGCTTTATCTATTTTTAAGATTTAATTCTAGAGCTTAAACAGAGGAAGCTATGTGCCGATAAACATAGACGCCAGATATAAAAGAAATCATTACTGCTACTGACATAAAATAATAAATAACAGTTGTTGAATCGCCAAAAAAGTATATAACCATTCCAATAAAAGGGAGCACAGACTGATTAAGCAATACAATAATAGATGAGACTCCAGCAAAATAATTTGACGGAATACATTCTATACGTACCATTCGACAAATATTTCCTGTAAAGACTTTACCAATAATAGAAATTGCGTAGAAACAAACGAATATTATAAATGATGAAGGATATGATATTAAAAAAATCGAACTCCCCGTAATAATCAGAACCGCGCTAAGTAGAAGTTTTTTCCGCTGAATAAAGTGAGTTAATGAACTATAGAGATAGGTTCCAGTGACACCACAAAGGCCAGCCGCAACATCAATAAAACCGAAATACTTCGCAGGAAGCCCCATTTCTTTGTCAATCAATGCCGTACCACTCGATTCAATAATGCTATCAAACATATTATTACCAATGGCGAGTAATACGGTTAAAAACAATATTGGTATAGAAAAAATATAGATAAAATGGTGTTTGAACAGCCCATTTTCCTGACCTGAAACATTCTGATTATCTTCATGCTTCATATTGCTCAATTCTTTTTTCTTTAAAATAAAAAAAAGAGCATTAATAATATAAAGTAAAAGTGGAATGATAAGTACTGTACGAATCCCATAGTCGATAATTATCATGCCAATCAATGGACCTACTATCATTCCAGAAAAGTCCATTCTTGATATTAAATTAACATGATATTCCTTTTTGTAACTTATTAATGAGATAATTTTCTCATAAGAAATAATAGTTTGAGAATTTCCTATTGATATTAGGCTACCCACAATACCAAATGCGACTGCAATTATTAGGTCTGAAGAAAAATCATTGAAAGCTAAAAATAGACATCCTATTGATTTGATAACATCAGATAAAATAGAAAGTGGGCGTACTCCAAGTCTATCAATGTATTTACCAATAAGTGGAATAATTAATATTCTTGGTAACCACCATAGAGCATAGGATAAACCTGAATATTCAATACTACCTGTTAACTGGTAAACTAGAACTGGCGTGAGAAAGACCATAAGGCCATCCGCAGTAAGTACGAAAAAAAGCATTAAAAAGAATAGGTTGCTCATAACTTATATTTTTATACCTTCTCCTTCAATAACACTTTAACATATCGACCTAACTTATCATCAAATACCACTACTGATTTAGGTGTGTTGTGCGTGGGTGCCTCTCTGACTATTTCCTTCTGCTTCTCAATCAGAAACTCATAGTATTTTTTATCTGCTTTGATATTATTTGTCTTATAACTCATATAATTTAGATTTTTTATTGGCCAGTCTATTACATCATGACCAGGAATATATTCTTTATCCTCACTGATATAAATAATCGGTCTATTAACAGTAACCACGCCAGCCATATTCATCAGGGCATGCGCTACACCACATGGAATAACTAATTCCACATTAGGCAAAGGAGTAAATGTTATTTCATCTTCAACGAAAATAGTATCCGAACCTTCCCTCATATCAACTAGCTTTAGTGTAATTTGATGTTCGGCTTTGCCCAGAAAAGTTAAATGGTCTTCTTGGCCCAAATGTAATCCATAAGAATCAAAATCGTAATGTTCATAACCATGTTCTACAATATACATCGGTGACATTCTTGTCAGTGGGACAATTCCACTGTATTTCCCTGTTTTGACTGATGGAATTTCTTTAAATTCAACACCAATAATTATTGAATTAGGTAGAACCAAAACCTCATCATCATTAATTTTCTCTCTGATACGTACATTTATTTTGCTTCCATCATCTAAGTTAAGCTCTCGAGTTTCAGAATGTTGAAATTTGTGTTTCATTAAATTTTTATGCTGATATTCAGCAATACGATGATAAACAATATCAGCTGCTTCTTCTGTCATTGGAAAGTAGCCAGATACCTCTAAAGGATGAACATTTTCTGGTATATTTATAACATCATTGTCAGGAAACCAAGTAAGGTCAGGTCGCGATAATGTTTCAATATCAGGAAGAAAAAGTGCATAGGAATTAATTGTGAATATATTTTCCAGATTATGAAATGTATGAGCAATGCCAGGTGGAATTACAAGTGTTTTTGCCGAAGATGGAGTAATATTAAATTCCAATGATACTCTGAATGTGGGGGAATTTGCACGGCAATCGATGAATTTTGCAGTTATGATTTGCTCTGTATTTCCGATGAAAGTCAGCATATCTTGCTGGCCTAAATGAATCCCATACTGACCGTATTTAAATTCATGCTCACCATGATAGATAATATTTATAGGGTAGGTAGTAACGAAAGGAATAACATATGAGTCTGACTTTCCATTATTAACTCTCCATCGTGAGATCCAATGTAACCCTGTAATAGTTATTTTTTGGTTGAGATCATTAATTTCATCCATATAAAACCTCATTTAAGGTGGCAGCCCTAACCTACAGGCCGCCAAGATAATTAAATATTGACCACTTCTATGTCATAACCTGCACTTTCTGCACTTTTTATTAGTTCGCTTAGGCTACTTGTATTAAGTTGATAATATTTATCATCTGCTGGTGCATTTTTGATTCCAGCCAGATAAGCAAGCTTATCTAAAGCAACAGTTGCCACAGATTTTGTCTGTAGGATCATGTCAGTAAAACTATTTCCTTCTGCATTTATTACTTCAACACTTTTTGGAGATTTGTATAGGCGGGCTATATTTTGAATTTCGCTCATATGAGCTCCTTACTTTAGATTAAAAAGTATATGGGTATGTTTATGTCATGAAGGTGAAATGAAACATTAAAAAAACATTTCATTAACACTTATAGCATCGACATTTTTATTCTGTCAATAACCAATTAGTTTTTTAATCCAAAAAACACCAAAATTTCGATATTAATATTCACATATATTTAATATAAAGTTATATAATAAAAATAGTAACAAATATCCATTCAAGAAATAGAACTTACCATTCACTAAATCTTTTATATTCAAGAAATGTCATTGCAGTCTGCGATTGACGATAATTGGCTTTTACATAATCGATTCTCTCGATGGAATTTTCGCCAAGGAAGCCCATCAAATAAAGAATGAAATGAGTAAAGAAAATAGAGAGGATCGCTGCATATGTCACCCCTTTTCAAAGACCTAAGCCAGCGAAAGCTGGCTTAGGTGTTGGCAACGTGCGAAATCAATAAGATATTAGTATTTCAATGAATTACATAACCGTATGCATTTAAACATTCCTATACTTGTTCAATTAAGATCGCACTCAAACTGAACAAATATTATACAACCCATAAAGTTACATAAAGTAACTGTAATTGAGCTAGAGTTTTGCCTTTACGAGTAATTTATACTCACTCACCACGCGTCACAAATTCGAGAGCTTGCTCAACAACGGCTAAGTCAGCCCCTTTTTTATGCGCATTTTCACTTAAATGACGGCGCCACTGACGTGCACCGGGGATACCTTGGAAAATCCCTAACATATGGCGGGTCATATGGCCTAAATAAGCGCCTTTCGATAACTCTTTTTCGATATAGGGATACATCGCTCTAACTGCATCAACACCATTGGTGACAGGAAAGTGCTCCCCAAACAATTGGTTATCAACCGCCGTTAAAATAGACGGGTTTTGATAGGCTTCGCGCCCCACCATGACGCCATCTAGGTGTTGAAGATGCTCTCTTGCTTCTTCCAGCGTTTTGACTCCACCATTAATCGCCATGGTCAAATGAGGAAAATCACGTTTTAATTGATAAACTCGTGGATAGTCTAATGGTGGGATTTCGCGATTTTCTTTTGGGCTAAGGCCAGATAGCCATGCTTTACGCGCATGGATAATAAACATTTCGCAACCGCCTTTATCTGAAACGGTTTCAATGAAATCACATAAAAACGCGTAACTGTCTTGCTCATCAATTCCAATACGGGTTTTTACGGTTACTGGGATAGAAACCATGTCTTGCATGGCTTTCACGCAATCGGCCACCAATTGGGCGTCCCCCATTAAACAAGCACCAAAACGCCCATTTTGTACGCGATCTGATGGGCACCCGACATTTAGGTTGATTTCATCATAACCACGTTCTTGCGCCAACTTAGCACATTGCGCCAATGCGGCTGGGTCACTACCACCTAGCTGTAATGCAACAGGATGCTCTTCCTCACTAAAGGCAAGATAGTCCCCTTTTCCGTAAATAATCGCCCCTGTTGTGACCATTTCGGTATACAGCAAGGTATTTTTGCTTAATAAACGATGAAAATAACGGCAATGGCGATCTGTCCAATCGAGCATCGGCGCAACGGAAAATCGGTTTAAGTTGGTGTAGCCTTGTTTTGAGGTATTTTGATGCATGTTGGTCTTGTGTATTGGTATCGGTTATCTAGCCCCGAAAATAGCGAGCTGCGGCAATGAAAGAAAGGGATTATAGCATATCGAGCGCTGAGCGCGATTGATTACAACAGACAGCCCCCGATATGCAAATCCACACCGAGGGTTTTAAAATTACAAATACTTGTTTTACTATATCGCAATGTATCAACCTAAAAACAACGTTTAAATCCAACTTAAAACGCCATTTTCAGATAAAAAACTTCAACAACAATTCAGACTCATTAATTAGTTAGTTTCTGCGCTCATTGTGACAAAATTTCCCATACGAGCACTGGTAATGGTATAGCTATCTGCACCCGCGGCTTTAGCTTTAGCTGCAATTTTTGCTTCTGTTGAAGCCAGTGTATCACCTGTTGCAGTGATTGTTGCTGCTGATGCACCAAATGCGACCATAGATAATACAGAAGCTGCCATCAATGTTTTTAACATGTTCATAATCTAATTCCTTCACTTATTATTCGATGAGACAACCCTTGTTGTCTGCGATGAAGGTATCTTATCGACAACGTTATTTAGGTTAAAGCTAATAATATCGCTCAATTTATTCAAATTAATTGAACAACTTACTTTATCTGAAACTCACCATGGAATAAAACCGAAAGATATAATCAAGCAGCCTTGTGCTATGCTTTCCCAAAGTTGGTTTACTCCTCGCGCAACCTTTAATAAGAACTGTATATGCCACTCAATAACCGAACACTCCCTACATTTAGGTACCATCCGAATCCTATTGAAACTGAAGCTTTTCTGACGGATAAAACAGTAACCTGTGATTGCTGTAAGCAACCTACTGATATTTATTATGAAAGCCCGTTTTATTCTATTGAGGACATTGATACTTTGTGTCCTTGGTGTATTGCCGATGGTTCTGCCAGTGCAAAATTTGATGGTGAGTTTCAAGACCCTGCCAGTGTTGAAGGTATTGATTGCGAATATGACGAAGACGGTGAGTTTTCACATACCATAACCCCCTATCCTACTGAAATTTTTGATGAACTAATTAAACGAACACCGGGCTATCAAGGGTGGCAACAAGAAATTTGGCTCGCACACTGCCAAGAGCCTTGTGAATTTATAGGCTATGTTTATTGGGATGACATCAAAGATAGACTGGGTGAATTTGTTTCCCTTGAAAATGATATCGCTGATTACGGTTTTTCAATTTCAGAGCTCGCGAATATTCTCCATCAAGATAGCGCTGCTCAAGGTTATTTATTTCGTTGTTTACATTGCAAAAAACTACGTTTGCATTTTGATTTTAGCTAATTTATACCAACTAAATCGCGTGAAGAAGCCTGTCTTCAGGCTTTCATCTTCAACTATTCATCAGTTCAATAATTTGCTCAGCTAATTCTGGCGTCGCGGCTGATAGTAAGCTTCCTGCAAACATGGCTTGCTGACGTTGCCCATTTAGTGCACAGACTTCTCCCCCCGCTTCTCGGATGCACGGAATAAGCGCTGCACTATCCCAGGGTTTCATTATGGTATCAATCGCACCATGAATACGACCACTAGCAACCATGGCATGCTGATATGCATCATTAGCAAAAATAAAATCCCTTGCTTGACCCACAACTGCATCCAAATGATAAATTTGCGACCCTTCTCGGCAATTATAATTACTACTATGAATACCTGATGCGCTTACCACGGCTTCCGATAATAATTTCGGAGATTGGCTGCCTAATTTAAGCGGCCTTGGCGCCTGCCTTGCGGTTTGAACCCAGCAGCCTTCCCCTTGCGAAGCAAAGTAGAGTGTGGATATCGCAGGAAAGCTAATCACACTGAGTAACGGTTCCCCATTTTCCACATAAGCAATTAACGTACTAAATAACGGTACTCCATAAATAAATGCACGCGTACCATCAATCGGGTCAATTACCCAGCCAGAACTGAATTGCTGCTCACCAATAAAGCCAAACTCCTCACCTAAAACAGCGATATTCGGTGTTTTTTGTGCAAAGAATGACCTAATTTCTTCTTCAACTCGGGTATCCGTTTCCGTAACTACGGAACGATCAGGTTTATAATCAAACTTTCCAGCCCCTTCAAAAGCGTCTACCGTCATGGTTTTGACTAATTCAGCGGCTTCAAGTGCAATATCTAACATGAGCAAGCTCCTCATTGAAAAAGAAATTGAGTATAACGGACTAGTTATAGAATAAAGGCGCTAAAATGCCTTATCGACCATAGAGCCCCCATATGACCTAAATTTGTTGAAGAGACACTTCACCAAATGTCATAAATATCAAAGTATGCCCCGCAATTCCACGGTATACCCCTTGCTGACTATTGAGTTCGCAAGCCAATGCCGTTAATTGCCATGCATCATATTCTTCGATGTGACTAATTCGAGCGGTCAATAATGCGTTATCTCTCCGCTCACCATAAGCTTTCACTGCGATTGCATCTTGGGTTAAAGCGCTGTCGATAGAACTGTTTGCCCAACTCCACATCCAACTGCCTTGGTTTTGGTCATAAGTACCAACAATTTGCACTGGCGCTGTTGCCATTATATTGTCAGGCGCATGAAAAATAATGGTTCCTTCGTCTTGGTTCACGGACCAATCTGCTTCATCTAATTTCCATGTATCACAATGAAATTGGTTTTTGGCCTGTAACGCATTCATACTGCGTTCAATTAATGCCTCATAAGGCATCTGTTCTATTTCATTATCCATTTATTACCCAATATTTTTTAATGCATTGATAATTAACTGCCAAAATTTATGATGGTCTAACTTAACCGCGACTTGAGTATGGCAATTTTCAGGCGCCGGATGACGGAAATCAGCCACTGTCATGCCTAGCGTGTGCGTTCCTGTCAGCTCAATATTCACAGGCACTTTTTGCGTAGTCATTACTGTCGGATCAATGACATAGGCAACCGCACAAGGGTCGTGTACTGGCGGAGCATCAAAGCCTTGAGCTTGTTTGTACATTTTCCCAAAGAAATCCAGTAATTCGACGACAAATTGCGAACAATCACTGCCAATCTCAGCAATTTCTTTCACAACATCAGGGGTAGCCAGCGCTTGATGGGTGAGATCTAACCCCACCATGGTTAGTGGCCACTTTTCATTGAAAACAATATGAGCCGCTTCTGGGTCAATTTTGATGTTAAATTCAGCCACTGCACTCCAATTTCCAACATGGTAGCCCCCGCCCATCAGCACCACTTCTTTAACTCGTTCGACAATGCGCGGTTCAAGACGAGCAGCAAGCGCAATATTGGTTAATGCACCGGTAGGCACTAAAGTCACTGTTTTAGGAGGATGAGACATAATCGTTTCGATAATCAGCGAAACCGCATGCCGTTCATCAAGCGTCAATGTGGGTGTTGGTAATACAGGCCCATCAAGCCCTGATTCCCCATGAATATCAGGTGCGACTTCAATTTCCCGAACTAAGGGGCGAACCGAACCCGCGGCAAATGGAACACCGGTGATCTTCGCCATTTCAGCGATAGCCAATGCATTATGAGTGACTTTTTTGAGGGTTTGGTTGCCGGCAACCGTTGTTACCGCCAATAATTCAATGTCAGGGTTACCATAGGCCAGTAATAACGCGATAGCATCGTCATGGCCGGGATCACAATCGAGGATTATTTTTTTGCTCATACCTTACCTTCTTAAATTGGAGTCAGAAATGGCACTGACCCCAATTTAGCGAGCTAGCAAGGCAAAATCTATGCTTAATATCTGAATACTTGGAAATTTATTTCAAAACATGCGCATAGACACGTTTTTTCTCACCTTCATTTTTCGAAATATACACACCTTGTAGCTCAGGCGCAAAGCCCGGTAATGCATTAATCCCCGTTTCTAGTGCCTTGAAATAGCGCAATACTGGGCCTGACCACACTTCCCCTGGCACCACACACAATACACCCGGTGGGTACGGTAGCGCCCCTTCAACGGCAATACGCCCTTCTAATTCATCCAATGGCAATAATTCACAGTTACCACGAATAAATTCTAAATGCGCTTGCTGAGGCGCCATTTTCACTTCAGGGAAGTGATTTTTACGGAACATCTCTTTTTGCAGCTGTTTAATGTTGTCATTAACGCTGAGCTGATGCATTTCTTGGCACAGACGACGTAATGTGTAGCCTTGGTAATGTGCCTGATAACGTTGATAAACCGATGGCAAAACCTCTTCCAATAGTGCGTCTTCATCCAGTAACTGTTCGAAACGGACTAAATGAGAGACCAACAGCTCCAGTTTTTCACGGGTTTCTGCGGGAGTTAACAAAAACAAAATTGAATTTAAGTCGCACTTCTCAGGGATCACACCGTGTTCACGTAAAAAATGCGCCAAAATCGTCGCAGGAACGCCAAAAGCGTCATATTCGCCACTTTCGACATCAATACCCGGGGTTGTTAGCATCAATTTGCAAGGGTCAACGAAGTATTGGTCCTGTGAATACCCCTCAAACGCATGCCAACGCTCTTGCGGTATGAAATTAAAGAAGCGCTGCTGCGCAGCGATTTGTTCCGTTGGGTATTCATGCCATGCCTTGCCATCCACCATTTCAGGGACAAAAGGCTTAAAATAACGGCAGTGCTGAAATATCGATTTTCTTACCTCAATCCCCACTTTCACGCAGTCCATCCACATCATTTTACCTGCATCACCTTGGTGAATACGTGCATTCACATCTAAAGAGGCAAATAAGGGATAAAATGGGCTTGTAGAGGCGTGCATCATAAAAGCATTGTTGAGTTTTTTGTGTGAAACAAAACGCTCTTGTCCTTTGATGTGGTTATCTTTTTTATGGATTTGTGAGGCTTGAGAAAAACCAGCCAATTGCTTATGAACCGACTGAGTCACCATAATCCCAGGGTCGTTTTCATTTAATTCAAGTAGCAATGGCGAGCACTGGCGCATCATTGGAATAAATTGTTCATATCCCACCCACGCAGAATCAAATAAAATGTAATCACATAAATGACCTATTTTATCAACGACTTGCCTTGCGTTATACACTGTACCGTCATAAGTCCCTAGCTGGATCACCGCTAAGCGGAATGGCCGCTTGGCCTGAGCTTTTTCCGGCATCACTTCTTGGATAAGCCCACGTAAATAATTATCATCAAAACAGTGCGCATCAATTCCTCCGATAAAGCCAAAAGGATTACGTGCCGTTTCAAGGTAAACTGGTGTGGCTCCCGCCTGTATCAACGCCCCATGGTGGTTTGATTTATGATTATTACGATCGAACAAAACCAAATCACCCGGTGTTAATAGCGCATTTAGCACCACTTTGTTGGATGATGAGGTGCCATTTAACACAAAATACGTTTTGTCCGCATTGAACACTTTCGCGGCGAATTTTTGTGCCTCTTTCGCGGCACCTTCATGGATCAATAAATCGCCCATTGCCACATCGGCATTGCATAAATCGGTACGGAACAGGTTTTCGCCATAAAATTGATAAAATTGTTCCCCTGTCGGGTGGCGACGGAAAAATTGGCCGCCTTGATGCCCCGGACAGGCAAAAGTCACATTATGACCCGCAGCATAATCCATCATTCGAGCAAAAAATGGCGGTAATAACTGTTTAAGATACTGATCCGCAGCATCGAGTAATTGACGGCTATTTTCTTCACGAGCAGCGGGCGCTGGTGGTAATAACGCTGTTAAATAAGGTGGTAAGTTTTCATCGGTTGGCAGCTGTTTATCACTGATGATAAACAGCGGAATACTCAGCTGGCTCTCAACGACTCTTTCCCACAGGCCTTGGTTGGCATCTTGTTCAGATAGCACAACAGCAGCAATATTGTTTAACTGTGCATCGCGAATATCTACCCACTGAAATTGATTAGTGAAATAGATTGCGACCCCCTGGCTACATGCCACATTGATTTTGTTCATAGCAGTCTGGCTCTTAGTTAGCTGAGGAAAAGAGGCGGACAATATACTTGATAGATCAGGGAATTGAAATGATTAGCATGGTAAGAAAAGAGGGCAAGATTTGGAAAGTCGAATATATTTTATAAGCCACTGGTTAATAGCATAAAAATTCTATCTCATCACAACCCACCCCTCCATATTTCAGGCCATCATAAAGATAATAAAAAGATAAATTAACCAATTAACCTAGTGATCACCACCAATTAATCGGTCAATTTATCCGTAATGGGACGTTAGTTGTTTTTTTCTACATACAAAGTCTGTGATGGGAATGCAAAGTCGGCATCGTGGCGTTTAACTATCTCAATGATCTTCAAATACACCGCTTGCTGAGCGGCTAACCATTCAGCCCAAACTGTTGTTTTGGTAAAGCAATACACCATAATATTTAACGAAGAATCGGCAAACGTATCGAAATAAACTAATAAAGTTTGGCTGGTATCGATATTGGCATCTTGTTGCAACATCGTGCGGATATCGTCGACAATCGCACCAATTTTGTCTGAATCTTCATAACGTAAACCAATTTCAGTTTTGATGCGTCGGTTAGTCATGCGCCCCGGGTTTTCCACACTAATAGAAGAAAAAACCGAGTTAGGAATGTATAACGGGCGGTGATCAAACGTAATAATCTTGGTGATCCGCCAGCCAATTTCAACCACCGTGCCTTCAATATTTCTATCCGGTGAACTGACCCAATCACCAATATTAAAGGGCCGGTCAAAATAGAGCATTAACCCTGAGAAAAAGTTACTTAAGATATCTTTGCCGGCCATACCGATAGCAATACCGCCAATCCCACCAAATGCCATCAAACCAGACAAGCTCATCCCAAAATGCTCACCAAACAGCAGCACCATAATGACAAATATTGCGGTTTTAAATACGCGGGCGACAATACGAGCCGAAGTGGGGTCGCTGCCTTTTTTAATCTGTGTTTTTTCTAGTCGGTTCGCCAACTGGAACAGTTTCCTCATTAAAATCAATGTAATCAATGAGATAGTGACAAAATTAACCAAAGAGGTTGAAATAAAAGTTAAATCAAAATCCGTTGCTGCCATATCGACATATTGAGCAATAACAATAACTACGCCACACAGCACTAGGGTTTGAACCACATGGATCAAAATACTTTTGCGCTTATGTTTATGTTTACGTCGTTTATGTACAATCTCAAAAGCTAAATAGATTGCGAGAAAAGCGGCAATCAGTGTCATGCCAATCGCATATTTTTCAAGTAGTGCTTCTATCATTTCTAACCGCCCTAAAATTTACCTGATAGGCTTTATTTTTATTTGTTTTACTGTGTATTATTTCTCGTTATCTTATTATTAAGATAACAATTATAAAGATAATTTTCCCAATAATTATCAGTTACTTTTTAGATTATCCAATAATGAATAAAAAGCTATTTTCCCCAAACGACAAAGAAATACACAATGTTTATGCGCTTAGGTCGCACCAGCAGTATGGCTATTTTGTCAGTAAAATCGCTGACTGGGAGCAGGTATGGAGCCTCGGCGATGGACAAAACCTCGTTACCGCATGGAATGATGAAAACTGCCTCTTTCTGCCCCTATGGCCGGCCAGAGCGTATGTTGAGTTATGTTTAACGGGTGAATGGGCGAATTTTACGCCAATGCCATTTACACTTGAACACCTGATGACAGAAATGCTACCTGATATGCATGACGCAAATATTAAGGTTGCTTTGATGATGCAATCTGATGGGAAAAAAACACTGATTTATGATGCTGCGGCGCTTCTCGCTGATTTGGAAGAAGAATGTCAGCAATATGAGTAAAAGGCAGCAATGCTGCCTTTTTGAGATAAAAACTACTTTTCAACACCGGTAGTAACAGTAAATTCACGGGTTTGCCCCGCCTCCAACCAAATCAGTGTTTGGCTATTTTTTGCCGCTAAGAAACCTTCTGGACGACACGTTGCAGGGAGGACAAATGCGCCAACTTTTTGGTCACCATTATACAAAATCCAACGGGTCGCATAATTTAGCTCATTAGATTTAAAACGAGTGACAAACGTATCCCCTGAGGGTGAAACCATTCTAAACTCAGGCGTTGCGGTATATTGGCTAAGATCATCCATAAAAAAGACAATTTCAGGGTCACACATTTGTGGCTGATTAAGCTGATTTAATGTGACTTTACCGGATTTCAGCGCTTCATTAAATTCGAGCCATTTTTCAGTTGGCTGAACATGCCCTGGTATTGATTCACGCAATTTAATCGCATTTTCAGGGATATTTTGCGTCAGTGTTGCATTCTCCACGTAAGCATAATTCATATGGCACATATATTGGAGAGGCATAGGCACCGAGGCTAAATTGGTGACTGACATATGAATATCAAATAATGCGCTATCTGAGTTTAATTGCACTGACGGTGTCGCACGATAATGATGACCAAAACCCATCACATACTCATATTCACCGACAACTTTTAAACTTTCGCCTGTCAGTTCAATCCAAGCGCTATCCATTGCTGCACAAGGCATTTCTCCATGTAATGGGTGAGAATCTTCTGGGGAAGGACAGCCATTGCTGATTAAGCCTGAGTGAAAAGCAAAACAACCATAGGTTTCAACGACCGTTGGAACACGTTTTGGCGCTGAAAACATGTTTTCCATTTTCAGATTTTGGCCACAAAATTCTGCATCCCAAATCATTTGCCCTAAAAAAGGTAAAATCGTTAAATACCCGTGTTGATTTTCAATTCGTAGCCCTTCCACGCCAGTTTGGTAACGAAATGCAGTGGCCGTAAATTGGTTATTTTTTAAAATAAGCGTCGGGGTTTCCGTAAATAAGCTTTTGTGAAGAGGTATCAATGTATTCATTTTCATACTCACGGTTTAATGAGGTAAATGGAATTGGGTAGCTCACACTACCCAATTTAGGCACTATTTCGCGGCTTGTTTCGCTTTAAAACGGCGTTCACCAATAAAGTAAATACCGACATACACGAAGCACAACATGGAAACAAGGAATGAAAGTTGTAATGAGTGAAGCATATCTGCAACATAGCCTTGAACCGCAGGAACAACCGCAGCACCGACAATCGCCATGACAATGACCGCTCCAGCCATTTCAGTGTGCTCATTATCAACAGTATCCAAAGTACCTGCATAAATGGTTGCCCAGCAAGGTCCAAACAAAATACTCACCATGACCGCTGCATAGACCGCGGTGAAATTCGGAATAAATGCAACATACATCAGGAACAGTGCACCAATCACCGAATAGATAATTAGGACTTTCTCTGCATTAAATCGGGTCATTAGAATATTGGCGATAAACTTACCAATAAAGAAACAGGCAAAGCTGTACACCATGAAATTCGAGGCATCACGCTCGTTAATATCCCCCATCTCTAGCGCGAGGCGAATGGTAAATGACCACACAGCCACTTGCATTCCGACATATAAGAACTGGGCGATAATTCCTTTTCTAAAGCGGCTATTTTTCGCTAAATATTTTAAGGTTTCTAACGCCGTAGGACGCTTATGATCTTGCGTTTCTGCCACTTTACATTTAGGAAACTTGGTAATAAGGAATAAAATCATTACCACCACCAATACCATAATCATGTAACGGTAAGGTTCGAGGGTATTTTCCAACATGGCTAAACGGAATTCATGGATTTGTTCCGCATTCATTCCCGCCATTTGGTTTTGTAAACTCTCTCCTTCGGAAAATACCAGATATTTACCCAGTAAGATCCCACCCGCTGCGCCAATTGGGTAGAAAGTTTGGCTAATATTTAAACGCAATGTGGCGTACTGTTTAGGGCCTATCATTGAGCTGTAAGTATTCGCTGCGGTTTCAAGGAAGCTTAAACCAATCGCAATGGCGAAAATAGCAGCCAAGAACATGGTGTAAGTCGCCATATGAGATGCCGGGAAGAACATACTGCAACCCGCGATGTATAGGATCAGCCCGACCATAATGGCATATTTATAACTGGTTTTTTTAATCACTAACGACGCTGGAATAGCGATTAAGAAATAACCTCCATAGAATGCGCTTTGTACCAAAGCAGAGGCGAAGTTGCTGAGTTCAAAGACACTTTTAAACTGTGTGATTAAAATATCATTTAATGCTGCTGCGCATCCCCACAATGGGAACAGGCACGATAATAGGATAAATTGGAATAGAGGTGTCTTACTCAGGTAGCCATCCGGTAACTGAGTGATGTTCTTAATGTTCATAGTAACCCTTATATTTTTATAATTTATACCCGATGAGTGGCTATGTGGCTCTGATGACCACTTAATTTTTCAAAGGGTATATAGCTACGTTGGACTATTATTATTTAGCTATTCATTAGCTGTGTTGATTTGTACAAATTCATTAAATTGCTCAACACTTGGATAAGAAGATTGAGTGCCTTTCCCTGTTACACTGAAAGCCGAAAACATCACAGCTTTTTTCAGTGCTTCTTCAATATTCCCCGTATGGACATAGTAATGAGAGAAACAGCCGATAAAGGCATCCCCTGCACCACTGGTGTCAATCGCATTCACTTTAATTGCGGGTATATGTAACTCGCTGTCGCGGGTCATCCATAACGCCCCTTTTTCCCCTAATGTCACGATGACGTTTTTTAACCCTTTATCCAGTAAAGACTGCGCAGCACGACGAATGTTATCCATCGTGTCGACTGGCATATTGGTTAAAATTTCGAGTTCAGTTTCATTAGGGACAAAGAAATCACATCGGCAGGCAAAATCGAGATCGAGCGTGCGCTGTGCAGGCGCTGGGTTAAGCAACACAGGGATCCCATGTTTATTACCGAATGAAATCGCGTGATAAACTGTTTCAAGTTGGACTTCTAATTGCAGAACGATCAATTTACATTTTTTCAGATCTTCCGCTGCGCGATCGATATCTTCAGGGGATAAAAACTTATTCGCCCCTTTGACGATCAAAATACTATTTGATGAATTTTGATTAACAAAAATTGGCGCAACACCACTGGAGGTACAAGGTACTTTTTCCACATAACGGGTGTTAATGCCATAAGACTCTAGATTGCGGATCGTATTATCTGCAAAAATATCATCACCGACTTTGGTTAGCATGATCACTTTTGAATTTAACTTAGCAGCAGCAACCGCTTGGTTCGCACCTTTACCACCGCAACCAATTTTGAAAGCTGGCGCTTCTAACGTTTCGCCTTCTTTTGGCATTTGATCGATGTAAGTGATCAAATCAACCATGTTTGAACCAATAACTGCTATATCCATAATGTCCCTCGTGTTAAATAAATCACATAATGATATGATAGTAACATTATCATGTTGCAAAAATATCATTTGTGATTAGGATCTCGAATAACGAATGATCAAGTGTTATATCTACCACATTTCCTCATTCTTTGTTGTCTATCCCACATTTATATAGGAAAGTTGAAAATGCAAGACTTAGCAAAATATATTGATCACACTTTACTTGCTGCGAATGCGACTGTCAGCGATATTACTAAACTGTGTACAGAAGCTGCAGAGCACCATTTTGCATCTGTCTGTGTGAACACAGGTTATGTTCCTTTAGCCAGCGAACTTTTAAAAAACAGCGACGTTAAAGTTTGCTGTGTGGTAGGCTTTCCACTAGGGGCATGCTTAACAGAAGCCAAAGCATTTGAAGCCGCAGAAGCTGTACGCCGTGGTGCTGATGAAGTCGATATGGTGATCAACATTGGCATGCTCAAAAGTGGCGACTTAGACTTTGTCCGTCGTGATATCGAAGCTGTATTTGCCGCCTGCGGTAAAGCAACATTAAAAGTTATTTTAGAAAATTGCCTGTTAACTGATGAAGAAATTACCCAAGTTTGTGAAATTTGCCGCACAATTAAAGTCGGTTTTGTGAAAACTTCAACAGGTTTCAGTACAATGGGGGCAACTGAACACCATGTCGCCCTGATGCGTAAAGTCGTTGGCGATGAAGTCGGTGTAAAAGCCTCCGGTGGTGTACGTGACCGCGAAACAGCAATTAAAATGATTGAAGCGGGTGCAAACCGTGTAGGTGCAAGTGCGAGTGTTGCCATTGTCACAGGCAATAACACCAAACCAAGTGACTATTAAGTCAATGGGCGCGGTCTAACCGCGCCAATTTTGTATCTCATAAAAGGATTGTAGGGTGATAGAAACTAAACAAAAAGAACGCCTTCGCCGTTTAAGTGAATGTTTAAAACGCTCAGGACGCATTCATTTAAAAGAAGCAGCTAGAATACTCGAAGTCTCAGAAATGACTATTCGACGAGACCTAAGCGCTGACACCGAAGGCCCCATCCCAATGTCGCTCCTTGGCGGCTATATTGTTTCTGTTACCCAACCTGCCAATTTAGTTACCCAAGAGCCGCATGCGGATGTTTTTACGCCAGATCAAACTGAAGAATTATATATTCCTAATCTTGCAGCAAGCATGGTAACTGAAGATGATGTCATCTTCTTTGATAATGGCATTGAAATGGCCACCTTGATTTCACTCATCCCCGAAGAGATTAATTTCACTGGTATTTGTTACTCTCATAACGTTTTTCTCGCCCTTAGCCAGAAAAAAAATGCGACCGCGCTACTGTGTGGCGGGGAGTATCGCCCTAAAAGTGACTCTTTTTACAACCCTTCACTCCCTTCATTACTGGATTCAATCAACCCGAAAAAAGCCTTTATTTCAGCGGCCGGTGTACATGGGAATTTTGGCGTAACTTGCTATAATCTTGATGATTTGCCCATGAAGAAAAAAGCGATGGAAAAATCTATCCGTAAGATTTTATTAGCACCCTATAACCTATTTGATGAAGTCGCTACCGCCAATATGGGGGAATTATCACAATTTGATGTGATTGTCACAAATCGGCAGCTTTCTGATGAATATGAAACATATTGCCGTAATGGCTTTGTGAAAGTGATTTATTAAAATCGCCGATAGATTTAGCGGACAATATCTTGCCCGCTAACATTAAATCTTCACGGTTAAATAGTCTTCTGCGATTTCTGTTGCAGGGAACACCGATTGGCACTCTGCAAGCAATCTTGGTATATCCTCGCTCACGTAGCGACCACTCAAATGAGTGGCAATAAATCGTTTTACTCCCGCTTCACGTGCTAACTCCGCGGCTTGTACCGTAGTCGAGTGCCCACGCTCATTGGCTTTTTCGGCGAATTCAGCCTCTAGTGTCGTTTCATGGATCATTACATCGGCATTTCTCGCGAGCGCCAGCGCTTGCTCTGTCGGTTGCGTATCGCCAAAAATCGCAATAACCTTGCCGGGAACCGGCTCACCTAAGTAATCAGCGCCATTGATTGTTCGCCCATCATCAAGAACGATGGCTTTCCCCGCTTTAAGCGCTTGCATCCAAGGGCCTCGAGGAATATTGTCATTAGCTAATTTAACTGCATCTAATGCACCGCTCTTCGGGTACTCCTCAATACGATAGCCATAGCACTCAACACGGTGGTCAAGGGCATAAGCCGTCACAATTAACTCCCCATCATCAAATAACTGCCCAGCTTCAATTTCCACTATTTCCAACGGGTAGGTCATATAAGACATACTCACCGCTAATACCGTTTCAATATATTGCTTTAACCCTTTTGGACCATAAACCGTCAATGGGTCTGTCGCACCGCCCATTGAACGGCTACATAACAAACCGGGCAGGCCAAAAATATGGTCGCCGTGTAAATGGGTAATAAATATTTTCTCAATTTTTGGCGTTTTAAATGGGCTATTTAAAATGCGATGCTGTGTTCCTTCTCCACAATCAAATAACCAATAGCTTTTACGAATACCGACTAAATTTAATATCATACTGGTGACATTGCGCTCTTTTGTCGGCACGCCAGCACTGGTTCCTAAAAATGTTAACTCCATAACTTCCTCATCTAATTTGTTGTTTTTATTATGGTAAGATTTTTTCCAATAAAAAAATCATTTATTTTAATCTGTATAGTATTCTGTATTTTTTGATTATCAACCAAAGCCCGTTATTCCAAATATTTCCAATATATAAATCTCACTTCCGTATTCATCCAATCAATTCACAAGCACTGACCACTGCCTGCCCTGAAAATAGCCATGTTAATATTGATATCAGGAATATGTTCGATGAATCCCCCTTCGTCAAAATTGAAACCTAAACAACCGAACTGTTTGCTACTCTCAATGGCAATTTGGTCTACGGCAATAGTGCCAATGATGCCAAGCTACGCCCAAATCGTCCATTTAGACGATTTACCTACACTCGGTAGTCAGGCCATTCAATTTGAAGGAACCCAACCCAAAGCCCAACCTGAAGATAGTACTGAACGTTTTTTAGCGGAATATGGACAAAATGCCGCAAACTTTGCTTCTGAAGAAAAAAACACCCAAAATCTGGCGGATATGGCACAAGATTACGCTCGCCATAAAGCCGCAAATATGGCGACGGATGAAATAACACATTGGTTATCCAAAGCCGGTAATGCCAGACTCAATATTAACCTAGATAAAAAATTGTCAATTAAGACCTCTCAATTAGATTGGTTAGTCCCTTGGTATGAACAGCAAAATTTGTTGTTATTTTCTCAGCACAGTATTCACCGTACTGATGGCCGGCTACAAACCAACAACGGTATCGGTTTACGTTATTTCCAAAAAAGTAGCATGATGGGGGTAAATGCTTTCTTTGATCATGATTTATCCCATTACCATTCGCGCTTAGGGTTTGGTGTGGAATATGCACAAGATTATGTTCGAATAAATGCAAATAGCTATTTGGGGCTATCGACTTGGCGTAGTGCATCCGAATTAGCCTATGATTATAACGCGCGACCCGCTAACGGTTGGGATATTCAACTTGAAGGCTGGCTACCCACGTATGCGAATTTAGGTGCGAACCTAAAACTAGAACAATATTACGGTGATGACGTCGCTTTATTTGGCAAAAATGAGCGCCAGAAAGACCCAATGGCGGCTACCGTCGGCGTCAATTGGACTCCATTTCCCCTGCTCGCGATAAATGCGGAGCATAAAATAGGTAATAGTGGGACAAATGAAACAAGTGCAAAAGTGGCGTTTAATTGGTTACTAGGAAGAAGCTTAGCCCAACATCTTGATGCTTCCGCGATAGAAGCTACTCGCCATATTTCCAGTAACCGCTATGATTTTGTTAACCGTAATAACAATATTGTGTTGGAGTACCGAAAAAAAACGTTAATTTCACTCTCATTACCGAAAGTTATTCAGGGTATGACAGGAGAAGAACTTTCTATTATCCGCAATTTAACCACGAAATACCCGCTAGAAAAAATAGTGATAGAAGCCCCTGAATTGATCGCCGCTGGGGGGGAAATACACCTTAATGGCAGAGAAAGTTCAGTAAAACTACCGTCTTATAAAATTGCCAATCATTCATTTAAAAACTCACAACTCAATCTTTATCGCTTAACCGTGACGGCTTATGACATTAACGGAAATGTTTCCCCACAAGCAGAAACGTTAATTGAAGTTACCAACACAGGCGCTCTCACTATCACCCATAAGAATACCGCAAAAAGAAATAATGCTGTCGCTAACGGTAAAGACGCAAATACATTCACCGTAGTAATTAAAGATACTCTTGGCAACCTAGTACCCAATGCAAAAGTCAATTTCACATTGCCTGCAAGTCTTAATTCTATTGATCAAAAAAATATGGGGTATTATTCATTACTTAATCACTTTATGTGGAAAGCCCAAGCGACAAAATCTGTTTCTGAACAACCCTATAGCATCGTTGCCAATAGTAAAGGTGAAGCCACTATTCAATTTACTAGTTTAGTATCAGGAAGCTATGCCATAAAGGCAAATACGGACCATGGTGTAGAAATTAATGAAATATATAACTTTAAACCCGATATTAGCCAGTCATTTATTGGTAGCATTGATATCATCCAAGATAATGCAGTCGCAGATGGGATCAGTAAAAACAAAATTAAACTGCATATTGTGAATAATAGCCGACAAAGCATCGCTGGGGCACGGGTTCATTTTGAAGCACCAAATGGCGTTATCTCACCAACTAAATTGACTGATGAATATGGAAATACAGAATTAGAAATCAGCAGCTTAGCCGAAGGTTCCATGGATATCATTGCTACCTTAAATGGCGATAGTCGAACAATACAAGTTAATTTTCTAAGGAATGCATCTGCGATAAATATTCAGCCAAGCACAGGGACTCTTTTCAAATCGCCAGTAAATGAACAAAACAGCCATCCACGCACCCCACTAGGTTTGCTAAGGCAGCTATTTCAAAAAATGGGATAATACTACTAACAATAAAATAGACTTAATTTAGTTGTTTTTACAGTATTAAAATTGCCCCTTATGGGGCTTTTTAAATTCAACTAAGGTTTATTCCCAATCGATAAAAATACTTTAATGTAGGCGAGGAGACTATTTTTTAGCATTACCAATAAAAGCCGTCCATTCCGCGTTTTTCCACCTTGCAAATTCCGCTTCTGTTTAAGTCAAACTAATTCACAAGCTCTTACCACTATAAGCATTCAACAATAACCCAGTTAATATTGAAACTAGGAATAAATTGAATGAACCCCGCTACGTCAACCACAAAGCCAACAATGAGACATAAAATCTCAAATGGTTTTGTGCTCTTTACTGCAATATGGTCTTCGGCCATCGTGCCAGTTATGCCAAGCTATGCAAAAATGCTCACGCCTGATGACCTACCTACTCTGGGAAGTGCCTCCGTACTAACCGATGATGATAAAACAGAGAAGCTGATTGCTGAATATAGCCAAAGCGCTGCGCGTTTTGTCTCTGGTAAGAAAAAGGCGGCAGATCTTGCTGATATGGCACAAGACTTCGCTCGTAGTAAAGCCACAAATGCGGCAACAGATGAGATAAATCGTTGGTTATCCAAAACCGGTAATGCCAAATTCAGTGTTGACGTAGATAAAAAATTAACCATTAAAAATACCCAATTAGATTGGTTAATTCCTTGGTATGACAGTACAGATTTATTATTGTTTACCCAACATAATCTTCATCGTACTGATGGCCGCTTACAGACCAATAATGGTATTGGGGTTCGTCGCTTTACCCCAGAGAGCATGATGGGCATCAATGCCTTTTTTGACCATGATTTATCTCGCTACCACTCTCGCCTAGGGTTTGGGGCCGAGTACGCACAAGACTTCTTAAAACTGAGTGCCAATACTTATTTGCGTACATCAGCATGGCGTAGTGCTCCTGAATTAAAGAATGACTACAATGCCCGCCCGGCTAATGGATGGGATTTACACGCTGAGGGCTGGTTGCCCTCTTACCCAAATATTGGCGGAAACCTTAAATTTGAGCAGTATTTTGGCGACGATGTCGCCCTATTTGGCAAAGATAAGCGCCAGAAAGACCCTCTTGCCACAACGGTTGGCATAAACTGGACTCCATTCTCACTGGTAACTTTAAGCGCAGAACAAAAAATCAGTGGTGGATTAAGTGAAACTAATGCCAAAGTCCAGTTTACTTGGGCACTGGGTAAGAGCCTCGCAGAACAGCTTGACCCAAGTAAAGTGGGCGATGCTCGTCGTTTAATGGGCAGTCGCTATGATTTTGTGAATCGTAATAACAATATCGTACTGGAATACCAAAAGAAAACCCTGATAACCCTATCCTTACCCTCAATAATCCAAGGAAAAACAGGGGAATTATTACCTTTAATTAATACCCTCAATACCAAATATCCGTTAGATCAATTGGCTGTACAAGCGCCTGAATTTTTAGCTGCTGGGGGCGAAATAATCCTCGACGGTACGTCTACAAGAGTCAAATTGCCATCTTATAAAGTGGCAATGACCGAACAAGAAAGGAAGAAAATCAACCTTTACCGATTCACGGTAACAGCCTTTGACAGTAAAGGAAATGTTTCACCACAAGCCACAACTTTGGTTGAAGTTACAAACTCAGGCATATTATCAATTAACCCAAGTGAGGTTATCAAGCAAGGAAATGCGATTGCTAACGGCCAAGATATTAATACATTAACGATTACGGCCAGAGATAGTTTTAATAATATCGCGCCAGACTCAACAGTGACATTTATTCTCCCTGCGGGACTTAAATTCGTCACACAAAAAGCCACCTCTTCAAGAATGGCATTTAGCAATTTATTCAAAAAAATGCAGGCGGCAAAATCAACTGACAAACAAAAATATAAAATTGTCACCAATATAAAAGGGGAAGCTTCGATTCAATTCACCACTTTAGCTACGGGTGAACACCGAATTCAGGTAGTGCCAAATGGTGGCGTCCCCATTGAAACCGCCTTTTTCTTTATTGCCGATACGCATCAAGCGCATATTAAGCATTTTAATATCCTCAATAATAATGCGATCGCCGATGGGACATCCAATAACAAGATTCAATTCCATGTTACTGATAATAATGCACACCCCATTAAAGACGCTGTACTGCAACTTGAGGCAAGAAATGCAACAGCCAAGCAGCTAAGCCCAACCGATGAACAGGGTAACACTGAAGTCGAGGTAAAAAGCCAAGTCGCAGGGCCTGCCAAAATAACAGCAACACTGAATGAGCAAAGTGTCACGGTAGAAACCCATTTTGTATTTGGCCAATTAGCCCATGTCACGATTGTCGACCTTGCGCAAGCCGCTGCTGGCACAGACAGCACTATCACCATTTCACTGACTGATACAAACAACAACCCTATTTCTGGCGCTGATGGTTCTGTCATCGTGAACATCGATGGCAAACCAACACCAATTACGATCACTGAAAGCCATCCTGGTAGTGGTATCTACACCGGAAAATTACCGGGACAACATACTGGTACGCCAAGTATCACCGTCACCATTGATGGGCAAACCTCCTCTCCAGAAACGTTAATTGTTGAGCCGCCAAAACCAATTTCCCCAAACAACTCAAACGGCACAGGCCAAAAAGGGGAGAAAGGCGTTATTGAAAATATCGTCGTCACGCCAAACCGAACCCACGGTTTACAATCGGGAGATACTCTTGACGTCACTGTCACCATTACTGATGCATTTAATAATGGACTTACGGGTTTAAATACCAATGACATCGATATTGGTCAACATAAAGGCGATAAGCTGATATGGACAGATAATGGCGACGGGTCTTACACCACCACGTTGCCATTAACGGAGATTGGTACCAATGATTTAACCGCTTCTATTAATGGCACCACTAGCTTGAAAACTGATATTCAGGTCGGTAATGCCACTGGAACTATCCATGTTGATAAAGTCAAAATCATTAAAGTAGAAAAGCCTGCGGCAGGTATAGATAGCACTATAACCTTCGAGTTAACAGATAAACATAGCAACCCCGTTGTTGGTGAAACAGACGTGATTGTCAATATTGATGGCCAACCACATACTTTACCTGTGACAGAAACATCTCCAGGTATTTATGACGTCATTATTCAGGGTCAACTCGCAGGCAACCATATTGTTTCTGTAATCGTTAACGGGAAAGGATCACCAAAAGAACCACTTATTGTTGATAAACCACGGCCTGTTAAACCTAAAAACCCAAGCGGTACAGGGCAAAAAGGCGAACTAGGTGTTGTCGATAATATTTTTATCACGACAGGCGATACTAGCCATCTGCAATCTGGCGATAAACTTGAGGTCGTCGTGTCCGTTACCGATGCCTTTAACAACGGCTTGTCAGGCTTAGACACCAATAATATCAATATTGGTAAACACAAAGGCGATACATTGGTATGGGCTGATAACGGTGATGGCTCTTATACCACCACCTTGCCACTAACCAGCGTCGGCAATAATGACCTCACCGTTTCCATCAATGGTACTAAGAGCCCGCAAAAACAAGTCCAAGTTAGCAATGCCAAAGGAAAAGACAAAGTCAGTAAAGTTGAAATTATTCAAACAGAAAAACCCGCCGCAGGTTCAACCAGCACCCTGACCGTTCAATTAGCCGATAAAAATGGCAATCCAGTAGTCGGTGAACAGGAAATGGTTATTGAGATTGATGGCACCCCACACACCTTGCCAGCAAAAGAAGGGAAGCCCGGTATTTATGAGGTCACACTGCCAGCACAGCAAGCAGGTAATCATCAAATTACTGCCGTGATAAATGGCCAAAGCTCCCCTAAAGATACTTTAGAAGTGCAAAAACCGACCCCAATTAGCCCGAATAATTCGAATGGTACAGGTCAACAAGGTGAAAAAGGCGTTATCGACAAAGTCGCAATCACACTTGATCACACTCACCGTTTTGAATCCGGTAATCCTCTTGAAATCACGGTAGCGGTAACTGATGCCTTTGGTAACGGCTTAGCTGGCTTAAATACCAGTAACATCGATATCGGTAAACACAAAGGAAATACCTTAAATTGGGTAGATAATGGCGATGGCTCTTATACCACGACCTTGACCTTAACCGACGTTGGTAGCAATGATTTAACGGCCTCCATCAATGGTATCCACAGCCCACATGCAGAAGTACAGGTCAATAATGCCGTAGGGACGTCCCATGTTGATAAGGTAAAAATCACCAAAACAGAGATACCAGCGGCAGGCACAAATAGCATTGTGACAATCGAATTAAGTGATAAACATAGCAACCCAGTTGTCGGTGAAACTGAAATTACCGTCAATATTGATGGACAAGCCCATAAGCTTCCGGCAAAAGAAGGAAAACCGGGTATTTATGAGGTCACCTTACCAGCACTGCAAGCGGGTAATCACAACATTAGCGCAAATGTGAATAGTCAAAGTTCAACTGACGCTATCTTAGTGGTAAAAAAACCAATTCCAATTAAGTCAAAAAAACCAGACGGAACAGGTACCAAAGGGGAAAAAGGTGTAGTCAATAGTATTGCGATGACAACAGGCAATACCAGTAACTTACAGTCTGGCGATCAACTTGAAATCACCGTGACCATCACCGATGCCTTTAATAACGGTTTAATTGAGCTCAATACCAACAACATTACCCTTGATGGATATAGCGACAATCCAGTCTGGACAGACAATGGCGATGGTTCTTATACCGCCACTCTCACATTAACTGAAATGGGTTCGAAAGACTTCGCCGCATCAATTAACGGCCATAAAACCCCCGTCAAATCGGTCCAAGTTAACCCTGCCAAAGGGAAAGACAAAGTCAGTAACGTTGGCATCATTCAAACAGAAAAACCTGCCGCAGGTTCAACCAGCATATTGACCGTTCAATTAACCGATAGCAACGGCAACCCGGTGGCCGGTGAACAGGAAATGGTTATTGAGATTGATGGCTTCCAGCACACCCTGCCCGCAAAAGAAGGGAAACCGGGTATTTATGAAATCACACTACCAGCGCTGCAAGCGGGTGTTCATAAAATTACTGCCACGGTGAACGGCCAAAGCTCCGCTAAAGATACTTTGGAGGTGAAAAAACCGACCCCAATTCGCTCGAACAACTCAAGTGGAACGGGTAATCGAGGTGAACGAGGCGTTATCAATAACATTACCATGACAACAGGTGATATCTCACGTCTGCAATCAGGTGACAAACTGGATATCACTGTCGCCATCTTTGATGCATTTAATAACCCGTTAACGGCTCTCGACACCAGTAATATCATTTTGGATGGATATAAGGCAAGCTCGCTGAAATGGTTAGATAAAGGTGATGGTGCTTACACGACTTCGTTACTGTTAACACAAACTGGCTCTAATGACTTATTCGCCTCTATTAACGGTTATAAGTCACAATCGATTTCCATTACAGTAAGTAATACGACTGATATCAATAAAATTGCAAATATCGAGCTGGAGCCTATTTCCCCGAGTGAAGCAGGTGAAAACCAAACTATCACAGTGAAAGTCACTGATAAATATCAGCACCCCGTCACCATGATTAGTAGCATGATAACGGCAAATATCGACGGCCAGTCAACACCGATTGTTTTAACAGAGTCACTCACTCAAGAAGGTATTTATACAGGAACGTTATCTGCACAAAATACAGGTAAATATACCGTTAAAGTGACGGCGAATAATAAAACTGCATCAAAACTTTGGACAGTTAAGACCCCTGCAACCATCGCCGTGAAAGACAAACATGGAAGTGGTATAGGAAATCAGCGTGGCGTCATTCAAACTGTTACATTGGCCTCATCAGCGGTTAACGACCTAAAATCAGGGCAGTCATTACAATTAACCGTGACACTTAAAGATGCATTTGGTAACCCCCTTGAAGGGCTCAGTGGCGCGAGTATTCAGTTAAATCATCGACAACCTAGCAATCGCTCTGTGACTTGGATAGACCTCCGCAACGGCGATTACACGGCTCTTTTGCCTCTCACCAAAATTGGCCAAGATACTTTAACCGTGAAAGTGAACAAAATAACCACTTCCCCACTGAATATTAACGTGGGAAGTGCTATTGGAACCTCGCAAATCAAGCAAGTTAAAATCAAAGATATCGCTAAACCCGCTGCGGGTGAGACGAGTTCCATCACACTATCAATCACTGATACCAATGACCAACCCATTACAGGGATAGAGAGTAACGCAGTCATCTCTATCGATGGCGCTGAAGAACTGTTTAAGATCACTGAAGTAACCAATAACAAAGGAACCTATATTGGCATGCTTTCTGGCCAACAATCAGGCGTTCATAAAATTATTGCCACTGTTGGTGGTGTTAAATCCACAGAATCAACCTTAACCGTTAGCGCTCCTTCCCCCATTGCTATCAATCATGGTGGTAAACCACATTATCGCGGCGTCGTTAATCGTGCAATATTCGCCATTTCCCCAAATAACAACCTAAAATCTGGCGGTGCGTTAAAGCTAAGCGCGACATTGGAAGATGCCTTTGGTAACCCATTAACTGGCGTTGATTTAGCGCAATCTCTCACCCATAAACAAGCGGGTAAAGCCACTTGGATAGCCCAAAAAGATGGAAGCTATACGGCTAACTTAGTTCTAACGCAATTAGGGCAAGATCACTTATTTATCACTGTAAATAATGTACAAAGCCCAACCCTTGTTATTGATGTCAAACCACAGTTAGGTAATAACGCGATCCATAAAATCAATATTAACGATATCACCAGCGCAGCCGCTGGTGCAGAAAGCACCTTCACGGTGGTATTGGCCGATGCTCAAGGTAACGTAATCGACGGTATCCAAAGTGTTGAAGCCACCATCGGTAAGCAAAAACCAGAAAACATTAATGTCACTCAACAAGCAGATGGCCGCTACATAGGGGTATTATCTGGGCAACAAAGTGGGTCTTATGACGTGGTTATTAGCGCCAATCAACAAAATTCGGCTAAAAAAACATTCGTCGTGACAAAACCTGATACAGTTACTGCGACCGCAAATGGAAGTGGCAAAAAAGAGCAGCGCGGCGTCGTTAGCCATGTTGAACTGAAAACTGCATCAGTAAGTTCGGTATCGGGTCATCATTTACAGTTAGCTGTCGAGCTAAAAGATAGCTTTAATAACCCACTGAAAGGCGTCTCCAGCAACCACATTGCACTAGCGCACAAGCAGGCAGGTCATGTGGTTTGGACTGACCATAACAATGGCCAATACACCGCGACCTTGCCATTAAAGGTACTGGGGAGCGATGTATTAACCGCCACCGTTAACGGCATCAATAGTTCGGTAGCAAATATTACCGTGGAAAATACTGCTGATATTAAACAGGTGAGCAAACTCATCGTTACAACGATTACACCATCCGCAGCAGGAACAAAACAGCAAATTACCGTACAAGCCGTTGATGCTAATAACCATGGTGTGACTCAAATTGAGAATAACATCAACGTTACCCTCAATGACAAACCACTTAATTTAAAATTTGTTGAATCTAAAACCATTAAGGGCACTTACACTGCAACCTTACCAGCCCAAAAAACCGGTAACTATACCGTCAAGATCAGTGCCAATAAGCAGGAAACTCAACAAACTTGGCAGGTTACTGCCGCCAAAACGATCCAAGCAACAAAAACTGATGACTCAGGTGTTCAAGGCCAAGCCGGTGTGGTGAATACCGTTGCGCTCGCTGCGACAAACGCACCAAACTTTAAATCCGCTGACACAGTAAAACTCATGCTAACCTTAAAAGATGCGTTTGATAATGCGCTTAGCAATATTGATGTTAAAAACATCACTTTAGTGCATAACCAAACCGGTAAAGTGACTTGGGTTGATCACCATAATGGCACCTACACCGCTGATTTACTGTTAACGACATTGGGCAAAGATAGCTTAGTGGCAACGGTTAACCTGATAAAAAGTGCGCCAGTTGGTATTAATGTTGAAAAAACAGTTGGAAATAGCCATATCCATCAGATTGATATTGTTAATATCGCCAGCCCGCAAGCCGGTGCAGAAGGCACCTTTACAGTATCTTTGAACGATATCAACAATAACGTAGTCATGGGGATCACTGAAGTCACGGTGAATATTGAGAAACAACAGCCGCTAAATATTGCCGTCACTCAACAAACAGATGGCCGCTACACAGGGAAATTACCGGGTCAACAAAGTGGATCTTATTCGGTTGCTATCACCGCGAATAAAAAAACATCCTCCACCAAAACGCTTACCGTGACAAAACCCGATACGGTCACTGTAAGCCTAAGTGGGAGTGGGAAAAAAGACCAGTGCGGTGTCGTTAGCCAAGTTGAACTGACCACGGCAGCAACCCGTTTCGTATCCGGCGACAACTTACTACTCATGGTTACCTTAAAAGACCATTTTAATAACCCACTGAAAGGCGTCTCCAGCAACCACATTGCACTGAAGCACAAGCAGGCAGGTCATGTCGTTTGGGCTGACCATAACAATGGGCAATACACCGCGACCTTGCCATTAACGGTATTGGGGAACGATACATTAATCGCCACTGTTAACGGTATCAATAGTTTGTCAGAAAACATCATTGTGACAAATTCCACTGATATCAAGCAAGTTAATCAACTGGTTATTGCCGCTATCTCCCCATCGGCAGCTGGCTCAGAGCAAACCATTAGCGTACAAGCCGTTGATAGCAATCGTCATGGTGTGACACACATTGCGGATGACATCAAAATCACTCTCAATGATAAGCCACTCAACTTAACATTTGTTGAATCTCAAACGGATAAAGGCACTTATATCGCCACTTTACCTGCGCAAAAAACAGGAAACTATCTGGTTAAAGTGACGGCCAATAAGCAGAAAGCTCAACAAACTTGGCCGGTTACTGCCGCCAAAACGCTTCAAACAACAAAAACTGATGGCTCAGGTGTTCAAGGCCAGGCTGGTGTGGTGAATACCGTTGCGCTCGCTGCGACAAACGCACCAAACTTTAAATCCGGTGATACCGTAAAACTCACACTAACCTTAAAAGATGCGTTTGATAATGCGCTTAGCGGTATTGATGTTAAAAACATCACATTAGCACATAACCAAATCGGTAAAGTGACTTGGGTTGATCACCATAATGGCACCTATACCGCTAATTTAGCTTTAAAAACACTCGGGAAAGATGCGTTAATAGCCACCGTAAACAATATTAGCAGCCAAACTATCGATATTGAGGTGATAAACAGTAAAGGGGCCAATGAGGTCAAAAACGTAGACGTCATCCACATTTTACCGGTAGGAGCAGGAGCTGATAATACAGTCATCGTCTCTTTGACTGACAAAAATGGGCACCCAGTATCCAATATCACCAACTTGTCCGTTATTATCGATCAGCAAAAACCGTTTTCTATGTCAGTGGGTCAAGCCCCTAGTGGTAATTATGTTGGAACATTACCCGGCCAACAAAGCGGTCAACACAATATTGTGGTGTCTATTCCTACAACGAATGTCGTATCAAACAAAAAGCCATTTGATGTTAGCAACCCTGCACCAATTGCGGCTGCGGCTAGCAATGGTGGTGGAAAAAAAGGCCAACACAAAGTCGTCAATGAGGTGCAGTTTATCGTTGCCCCAACCGCTAACCTCAAAGCTGGCAATAAAGTCACACTCACCATCACGTTGAAAGATGCCTTTGGTAATGGGTTAAAAGAAGTCTCCAGCAACAGTATCGCTATCGCTCATCAACAGTCAGGCTCTGTCATATGGAAAGACAATGCGGATGGTACTTATACCGCTGACTTATTATTGAGTAAGTTAGGCACCGATACTTTAAAAGCCACAGCCAATGGCATTAGCCAATCACAGGTTATCGATGTTGAAGCACCACTAGGTAAATCTGTCGTAAACCATGTGGCATTAAAGGCGCCCAACCGGACGTTTAGGGTAGGTGAAACTGCCGAATTGCAATTAACATTAACTGATAGCCATGGCAATGGTGTTGAAAAGGTACAAACCAACGACATTCAATTAGAGCATAACCATACACCAGTCCCTAAACTGACCTGGTTAGAGAAAGGGGCAGGTATTTACACCACTACACTCCCATTACATCAACAAGGAAAAAACACTTTTGTTAGCCGAGTTAATCAACATGCCAATACCCCACTGGCGATTCATGTCAGCGCGCTAACTGGCTCTGCACAAGTAAAAACGGTTGGGCTAAAAGTCAGTACGAACCAATTAGCGGTGGGAAGTAACACAGAGCTAACACTAACATTAGCAGACCAATGGAATAATGGTGTTGAAGGGGTCATGGCGAAAGATATCACCATAAATGATGCGCATATTAAGAAAAACATTACAGGTTTAAATTGGCAATCAAAAGGGAATGGTACCTATACTGCATCAATAACGGTCGCAATTGCAGGAGTTCACTCCCTAAAAGCAACTGTTAACCTAACACAAAGTAATAATGTACTGATTAACGCATTACCATCAACCAACCAAAACCAGATAAATAAAGTTCAACTGACAACAAACTTAAGTGATATTACTGCGGGCAACAAAGCCACATTATCGCTAAAAGTAACTGATATGAATAACAATCCAGTTATTCACCTCAATAATAACACGATCACACTGACCGCCAATAATAATAAAATACCCGCTATTTGGGATGAAGATAACCATGACTTAGGTATCTATACCACCAGCATCATACTTAGTGACGTGAAAACATATCGTCTGATAGCGGGTATTGGTCAGTTCACAGATACAACAAATATCACGGTCAATTCGCCATCAGGCAAAGATGCCGTGAAAACCATCACTATTTCACCAATAATCAACAGTGATGCAGGGCAACCATCATCACTATCTATTGGCTTAACTGACCAATATAAAAATCCTGTTAAGAATATCAACAGTAGCGATATTACAGTGACAATTAATGGACAAAAGCAAAACATTATATTTATGGAAAAAAATGTATTAAATAAATATACCGCTCAACTCCCTGCAACCAAAGCAGGCCGTTACAAAATCAAAGTAGACATTAACGGACAGTCAGAAACGGCTGAATGGGTCGTCAATCCACCAATAGAAATCCCAATCACATCTTATGATAAAGACCGTTTACGAGGCTCATTAGAGGCTATTTCGATTACCCACAGCGCGAAAACGTCCACAGTCAATTCTGGAGATAAAGTCACTCTCACTGTAGGGCTAAAAGATAAGTTTGATAACAAGCTGACTGGTGCTGCGAGTTCATTGAAATTATTAACTGATTTACATTCAGGCTCTGCATGGAAAGAGCTAAATGGTGGACTATATACTCAAGAACTCACCATGAATAAGCTACATAAGCAGTCTATTCAAGTCGTAGTAGATAAACTACTCAGCGATAAACTTGAGCTAACCGTTGCTCCAGCTAAAGGCGTAAAGCATGTCCATAAAGCCACCCTTGAAACCCATGAAGGTACTATTGAAGCAGGTAAAGAAGTGCAATTAACGTTAGCCTTAACGGATATCGTTGATAACGGTGTTATTAATATCGATACAGGGGCTATTCAGCTCACCAATAATGGAAAACTAGCCAACGTTACATGGGCTAATCCACAAGATGGCGTATATACTACCAAGCAGCAATTAAGCACTGTTGGTGATTATCAGTTTAAAGCCACCATAAATAACCGCCCAAGCCGTATACAAACCGTGGAAGCAACCTATCCAAGTGGAAAAGATGTGGTGAAATCCGCAAAAATGACCACAAACCTCAATACATTTGATGCAGGTAAAAAAGTTGAATTAACGTTAGAACTGAAAGACCAATATGGCAATTTGGTTACTGGCATCAATGGGGCTGATATTGCATTAAAAGATAGCCATACCGCAGAAACTATCGATAGCAACAATATTGCTTGGAATATGGGATCAGCTGGCGTGTATAAAGCCACCTTGCCATTAACCAAAGTCGGTAAACATACCTTAACGGCGACGGTGAATAAGCAAGATGCCGATACCAAGGAAATCATGGTGAAAGCATTGAAAGGGGCTAGCAATGTTAGCGAAATTAAATTAACCACTGCCGCAGCTTCAATGAGTGCAGGCGAAAACACCACATTAACCCTAATCATGCTCGATAGTTACGGTAATGAAGTGGCAGATATCACGACAAAAGATATTATATTCAAAAATACCGACAGCACGATTTACACTAAAGCACCATGGGTGAAAGCATCTTCACACGGTAGTTTCTATACGGCTCAGGTCACGTTAGAGAAAGTTAAAAAGCACACATTATCGGTTGAGGTAAATAAACAGGTAAAAAATATCGAAATTGATGTAAAACCGCAAGAAGGTGCCAAAAATGTCGCGAAAGTAGAGTTAAATGCACCAAAAACAGTGGCAATTAATGCTGACGCCGAGCTTCAACTCAGCTTAAAAGATAAATTCGGTAATGGCGTTGTTGCGGTTAATATTTCTGATATCACACTGGAACATTTAAATACATTAATACCAATAGCTTGGGTTGAAGGCAATGAGGGTAAGTACACATCCAGCTTAGCGCTAACTAAGGCCAAAGCACATCCACTAACCGCCAAGGTTAATGGACACTCTTCAGATACCACTATCACGGTTGACAGCCCGAAAGGTGTTAAACATGTGGCTAAGATCAGTATGACATCTTCAATAACCGCTGATAGTTCAGGGAAATTAACTACTCAGCCAGGGCAAGAGTTCAAGTTAACATTCACATTAACTGACCAATATTACAATGGCGTCACTGGATTAAAAGAAACAGATATCAACTTAACTAATGTTCAAAAACCAAGTTCAGTGCTAATAACGGCATGGCAAGAAAATACACAGAAGAAAGGGGAATATAGTGCCACTGTATCACTGACTCAAACAGCACAACATGCTCTGACAGCAAAAGTGAATGCCGTTTCTGATACCACACAGATATCAGTTACCCCATTCAGTCACCCTGATTACGTTGCATCCGTTGAATTGAAACTTGCTCAAACAAATATCAACATCGGTGAAAATGTTAGATTTGAGTTAAAAGCCAAGGATAAGTATGGTAATGACGTATTTGTTAATGACAGCGATATTGCAATACATAATAAAAATCAAAAATCATCATCTATTAAAGAAAAGTGGGATATAACAAGCGATACTTTCACTCGCCAATATAAAGGAACGCTCAGTTTTACAAAACCTGGAGAGTATATAATTTCAGCAGGTGCAGGCAATGCCAATAGTCGCCCTGAAGTGATCACTATTGAAGCTGGCGCACCTGTATTTGCCCCAGGGAAAAGCTCACTCACTGCGAGTACCTATGAAACAAGCACAACTGATATCAAAACTACTACGATACAGCTAACGCTTAAAGATGATAATGGTCATTTGATTACAGGGAAAAAACCAAAAATAGTAATCACATCAAACGTAAGGTCTGGGTGGATACCGGCAGATATGCTAGAAACATCGGCAGGAACATATACTGTTGAGTACAAAAACACGCCTCATTCAGAGATTATTGACATCAAATTATTCAGTGACTCAATTGATTATAAGGGCAATAGTCAAATTATTCAGATTGTCAATTACAGCAAAATATCAATTACACCGTTAGGTACTAAGGAAACCTATGCGGTTGATAAGCAATTCCCTTCTACCGGATTTACTGGAGCACAATTTGCCATCACCCCTTCACTAGGCAGTGCTTCTAACTATAACTGGGAGGTTGACCAAAATTGGTTATCTATTGATAGCAAAGGTGTTGTAACACTGAATAAACACCCGGAAGGCAGCAACACTGCAAAAGTCACCATCACAGGAAGACCTAAAACAACGAATAGCAAGAATATGGTATATACCTTTAACATGAATAAGTGGTACAGCGCTGGACCAAAATTGGCCTTTAATGCTGCGAGAGGATATTGTACTAATTCTCAAAGAATGGCCACAGCAGAAGATCTAAAACATAGCAAGATCTCGTTATTCACCCAGTGGCCAGAGAAAACCATTAACGACAACATAAAACTAAACCAAATAGCAACACAAAACTGGATTTGGGTAATGACCAAGCACATAACCTTATACAATTTACAATCGCATACCTACCTAGACAGTCCTTTTAATGCCGGTGAGCGTGGTATGGTGTGTGTTAAGGAGTATTAATTGTAATTAGGTTTAGATTATTGTTATTTTTTATCCTATCAGCCCCCTCATGGGGGCTTTTTATTATCAATTCCCTTTCCTCCCCTTCACGCCATCCCAATCCAACCCAAACTTGGCGAGATATTTTCGCAGCCTATCCGCATCATTGGGCTGTTTTTTATGTTGCCGCGAAACGGCAAATAGCTCGCGCCCCGCTTCGGAAAGGGAAGCTGAACGGCGACACACTTCAAGTACCGTTGCCAACTGTTGCTTATCGAATAAATCAATTTCACCAATTTGCTGTGGTAATGTATTGGTTGATTTTGTTTGCCATTGGGCTTGCAAGCGGCTAATTTCCTCTTCGGCCACCGCTTTGGTGATACGCCCTCGTTCGGCGAAGGTCGCCATTCGGCTAATCGAGGCGCCCAGTTCGCGGAAATTACCACGCCACAGGGCCCGCGGGGAACAAGCAAACTTCACATACACACTGCGGGCTTCGCTATCAAAGCGGATTTGGCTTTGCTGATCTTGGCAAAACTTAGCTAATTCATAATCGATATTCGGTTCGATATCTTCACGCCGTTCTTTTAACCCCGGTAAGGTAAATGTCCACATATTGATACGGGCGTATAAATCTTCGCGAAACTTGCCTTCCTCGACTTGCTCTGCGAGGTTACGATGCGTCCCTGCGATCAGTTGAAAATCACTGTGGATTTCATTATCTGCACCAAAAGGAAAAAAGCGTTTTTCTTCGATAGCTTTCAGTAGCATCGCTTGCTCATCAAGGCCTAGCTCCGCAATTTCATCGAGAAATAAAATACCGCCATCCGCTTCTTTTAATAAACCACCTCGTGCATTTAACGCCCCAGTAAACGCCCCTTTTACATGGCCAAATAGCGTCGACATCGCATTATCACCGCGCAAGGTGGCACAGTTGACCTCAACAAATCGCCCTTTGACTTGATGGCGGCTTTCACGCAATTGATAAATACGTCGTGCCAAGAACGATTTCCCTGCCCCTGTCGGGCCATTGAGTAAAATCGGGGCTTTTGAACGTAATGCGACTCGCTCAATTTGCTCGATCATAGTGTTAAAAGCAGTGTTTCGTGTAGCAATGCCTGACTTTAAAAACGAAACCTGCTGTTGCTGCTCTTTTTGAAAACGGCTGGTGATGTGAGTATAACGGCTTAAATCAAGGTCAATCACAGTATGAATGCCAATAGGGTCTTTTTCTCGCCCTTTCTGGCTCGGTGACGTTTGAATTAATTTGGCAGGTAAATAATGGGCTTCCGTTAATAAAAACCAACAAATTTGTACCACATGGGTACCCGTAGTGATGTGTACCAGATACTCTTCGTTATCAGTATCAAATTGATAATGCGAAGAAAAATCCAACAATGCGGTATACACCTCTTCGAAATCCCACGGGTCTGCAATATCCACTTCATGAAACACCACTTCGGTATTGGGAGAAGCTTGTTCAATATCCTCTTTCACCCGGTGCGCCATGGCATAGTCATTCACCTGATGCAGCAGTTCAAAACGACCAATATCCAAACCAGGCTGTTGGCAAAGCCCAACCGTTGGCCGCCATTTTGTCCAGCGATTCGCTTTTTTACCTCGCCTATCAAGTACAGTACCTAATACGCCAATCACAACCTTATTTTTTTTGCTCATATTATTTATATATATTTATAAACTACGATATAAAAAGATAACAAATAGCATAGTTCATTTACCACGCTAATGTTACCCACTTTTCTCTTAAAGTTATTTTTTAATTATTTATCAAATAGATAAAAAATATTTATTTCATTGTTAAAAGAGTTGGCACGCTTCTCGCAATACTATACTCATCCACTGCCGGAAATTGTCTGAACTTCGCGTTCAACCGGTACAGACATGGTGGCTTAGCCACTGCATGGTCTGTATGCCGCCGTCAGGAAGATGTTCCGTGATAACTGGTTCATGCAGGTTCGATTCCTGCCATCACTCAACCTTATGTCTCCAAACATAAATAAAAAGCCGTAGCAGTTAAGCGGCACACCGCCACCCGAGAACTTAATTGGGTAGCGAGCAGAAATTTAGACAGCTCGATAAAGCGCTCTACTTTTCCCCTCGCCACTTCATCATGTTCTTCGCTGGCGGATAACGAAAATAACAAGGATAAAATAATGAAAAAAATAAATATCGCTCAAGGACAAATCGCATTGATCTCTAAAAATGGGGATTTTAAACAATTACTGACCGCGGGTGAGCACCGTTTAAACGATTGGTTTAATCAATTAACTGTGACATTGTTCACGCTCGATAATGAGCCCATTGATGAAAAACTGGCTGAGCATTTACGCCAATTTCACCCTGTTTGGGTTGATGAGCACTGTATTGACATTGCTTTAGCTGATGATGAGATTGGATTTGTTTATTTACATAATAGTTTGACCGAAATATTACCACCAGCAACCCGTCGGTTGTCTTGGAAAAATGGCAATAACTTAAAGGTAGAACTGCAATCGCTAGAAAATAGTGTGATTGACTCTGCATTCATGCCACGTTTGATGGGTAAAAAACGTATCAAAGGTAGTGAATGGGTACTGATTAGCCAAGTGCCTGCATGGCATGTCGGAATGCTAAAAATTGATGGTGAGATCCAAGATTTATTACAACCGGGCACTTACGGTTATTGGAAAATCAACCACAAACCGGAAGTTGAGATAATAGACACGCGTTTACAGTCATTAGAAATCAGCGGACAAGAGATTTTAACCAAAGACAAAGTTACACTGCGGATCAATCTGTGCGCTAACTGGCGCTATCACGATGTTTTGCTGGCGTTCTCAAAATTGAGTCAGCCTATAGAACATTTATACCGTGAATTACAGTTTTCCATACGAGAAATCGTAGGGACTCGAACCTTAGATGAACTATTAGAAAACAAACAATTAGTTGATGAGATGATGTTAGCTCAAGTCGCGCAATGTGTGGCTGAATTTGGCTTAGAAATCGATAGTATCGGTGTAAAAGACATCATTTTACCGGGGGATATGCGTACCATTTTATCCCAAGTTGTCGAAGCCGAAAAATCGGCACAAGCGAACGTGATCCGCCGTCGCGAAGAAACCGCCGCGACTCGCTCACTGCTAAATACCGCAAAAGTGATGGAAAACAACCCTGTCGCGCTGCGTTTAAAAGAACTTGAGACCTTAGAAAGCATCGCACATCGAATCGACCAAATTTCTGTTTACGGCGGTCTAGACCAAGTATTAAACGGATTAGTAAAAATTAAGGAATAAAAAATGATAAATAATAAATTCAACGAATTAATTCAAGAAAATGGCGTATCAGTAAAAATGTGGACTAACGGTGTACCCGTTGACCCTAAAGCAGTAACCCAGTTGCAAAATACGGCCAAAATGCCATTCATTTTTAAACACCTTGCTGTGATGCCTGACGTACATGTCGGGAAAGGTTCAACCATTGGGAGCGTGATCCCAACCAAAGGGGCGATTATCCCTGCGGCCGTAGGCGTGGATATTGGTTGTGGAATGATTGCCGTGCGAACGTCCTTAACAGCATCGGATTTGCCAGATAGCTTGCAAAACATCCGTTTTGCTATTGAAGCGGCTGTCCCGCACGGTCGAACCACACATCGACATGGACGTGATAAAGGGGCTTGGCATCGTACACCGGATATTGTCGATACCCACTGGGCGCACTTGGATGAAGAATTTAAACGTATTTGTGATAAATACCCAAAACTGCGTCAGACGAACCATTACAACCACTTAGGGACATTGGGAACCGGAAATCATTTCATTGAATTATGTTTGGATGAGCAAGACCGTGTGTGGGTAATGTTACATAGCGGCTCACGCGGAGTGGGGAATGCAATTGGTAACTTGTTTATCACGTTAGCGCAAAAAGACATGCAACAGCATATCGCTAATTTGCCCGATAGAGATCTGGCTTACTTTGAAGAAGGTAGCGTGCATTTTAATGACTATATGGAAGCGGTCGGTTGGGCGCAGGACTTTGCCCGCCATAACCGTGAAGTGATGATGCACCGCGTATTAGAGGCGCTGTCACGGGAAATTCCAAAACCATTTACGACCCAACAAGAGGCCGTAAATTGTCACCATAACTATGTGCAAAAAGAGCAGCACTTTGGTGAAGAAGTACTGGTAACCCGAAAAGGCGCAGTATCCGCTCGAAAAGGCCAAATGGGGATCATACCGGGATCTATGGGTGCCAAAAGTTTTATCGTGCGCGGTTTAGGTGACGAAGAGAGTTTTTGCTCCTGTAGCCACGGCGCAGGACGTGTAATGAGCCGAACTGAAGCCAAAAAGCGTTTCTCAGTCAGCGACCAAAAGATGGCTACCGCTCATGTGGAATGCCGAAAAGACAGTGATGTGATTGACGAAATACCGATGGCGTACAAAGACATCGACGCGGTTATGGCTGCGCAATCATCACTGGTAGAAATTGTTCATACCCTGCGCCAAGTGGTGTGCGTGAAGGGGTAAATATAAAAAATAACAGGAGAAAGCATGGAAACTGACCATGAAAGTGTATCCGTGCTAATGAGAGAACGGATAGGAAAAACACTCAAAGAAATAGAAGAAACTCATCACGTTAAAATACTGTTTGCGTGTGAGTCCGGAAGTCGCGGTTGGGGCTTTGCCTCCCGCGACAGCGACTATGATGTTCGATTTATCTATGTTCACAAACTTGATTGGTACCTAACACTGGATAAAAAACGCGATGTGATAGAAAAGCCAATTGATGATGAGTTAGATGTATCAGGTTGGGAGCTATCTAAGGCACTGAAATTAATGCGAAACTCAAACCCTGCATTAATCGAGTGGTTGCACTCGCCAATTGTGTATTATAAAGATGAGGCATTTTTTGCTCAACTGGAGCAACTGGCAGCACAATTTTATTCGCCATTAAAGTCACGTTATCACTATTTATCAATAAGTAAGCGCAATTTACATACTGATTTTAAAGGTGAGCGCGTTAAATTAAAAAAATATCTTTATTTATTACGGGCGGTATTAGCTTTACGTTGGATAGAAGCAAGCAAGAGTATGCCACCAATGGCATTTTCTGAATTAGTCGCGGCCACAGTCACTGATAGCAAAGTACTCGCAGAGATAGATGAATTGCTGGTTATTAAGCATCATGCGGTTGAAACCGATTATGGCGCGAGGCGAGCAGCTATTGATAGGCTCGTTCTGGAAGCTATCGCCAATGCAGAGCGAATGCAATTTCCGGAGCCAGCTTGCCGTGACAGCCGATTATTGGATGACTTTTTCCGTAAAACGGTGTTAGAAAATAATTAACTAATATTTTTCAAAAAAATAGACCATCAGAAAAATTTTGACGGTCTATTTCTTTAATAATATTAAATAATTAACAATAAAACTTATTGCCACCCGGCTTTTTATAAATGAGAGTTTGGATCCTGTGTATGATGCAATACCGCTAGCACTTCAATGCCTTCAAGCGCTTTTCGATAATAAATGATGTGACTTTCAACAGGGAAGCTAAAAACGCCCAAATATAAATCTTCACTACGGTCACGGCCAAGAGATGGCTGGTTCGCGAGTATATCCGTCATTGTCACACGTAATGTATTCGCATAAGCCTCAGCAACATTAGCTCCCCACCTGCGCAGAGAATACAGCTGAATTGAGCGGATATGTCCTTTCGCTTTATGAGTAAACTTAACGCTCATCCTTAAGCCTTATTTTCAAGTTCGTCCATAGCTAACGGGGCAAATACATCATCAATGCTATGAAGTTCACCGCGTTCTGCTTGCGCAATAGATTCAGCCAAAACCGCTTTTAAAGCCTGTAATTTTAACTGCATTAGCTGATCATATTCATCTGGAGAGATAACAACAGCAACGCGCTTCCCATGCTTACTTATTTCAACAGGTGCACGCTGAACTTTCATCAACAAATCACCAAATTGATTTTTAGCAACTTGTGCGGGGATCGTTTCCATACATCACCTACAATATAAAATGGCTTGATTAGCCATTATAGCTAAAATAGCTTAAATAACCAGCAATCCAAAAAATCACGTGTCTTGAACTTCCCGTAGTTTGGGCAAAAAAATAGACCATCAGAATATTTTTGATGGTCTTTTTTCAAAGGCAATGTCAAACACGAAAGAAAAACTAATTTATCGCCAGTTCGGGTTTTTGATAATGGAATATTTACCCGCACCTAAAAATGCTAATGCAATGCCACCTAAGAAGAAATACACAATACTTTCAATCGCCCATGCGCCAGTTTTATCGAGCAAGAATGTTTTATCTAGCCCAATCATCAGCCATGCAACCACCATAGTGAAGGCAACTAATAATGCCGATGGCCGAGTTAAAATCCCTAAAATAATCAAAATAGGGGCAACCACTTCGCCTAAAATGGTTCCATAAGCGATAAACTCAGGTAACCCATAAGAAGCTAATAGCGCTTTAATGCCACTCGCCCCTGTCATTAATTTGCTCATGCCATGAAACAGCATGAGCCCACCCACTGCAAGCCGTAATAACAACCTGCCAGCATCTTCATGGGACAACAAACGATTTAATAAATTGACCACTTTATACCCCCTCTATGGATATCCAAAAGCATCATCAAGTAGTATGGCTTAAAAATGCATTATGGCTCATAAAGGTAAAGTAAGAATCATTTTAATTTGCATTTATTATAACTAAATCAATTTTCATTTAATTAAAATTTGTTAACTTTTCACCCATTCAAATATTACGTTTAATTAACCATTTAACCATCAAAAATACTGAATTAATATGATAAACATGACCTCACAGTAACCAGTGTTAATTCCGTTAATGCGTTATAAAATGGGCTACATGTTGTTCGATTTAATTGCTGGTAAAATTGCGGTAACCAATTCCCCAAGTGATCATTCAACAGCTCTTTTAATGCAGCCTCCCTGACTTGTGAAGCCAAAACTGCTGCTTGGAATAACATTAAACCAACATGGTCAGAGGGTTCTGGATAACGCGTCTGAATTTTTAAACGCTCTCGTTTTAAAAACTCACTCAAGGCCACCGTGGAGGAGCCCTGCAATACCCCTTCAGGGTCGAGATATACCGAGCCCCATGGCGGGGCCGGTAATGCTTCGGGACCAATAAACAAATCTGTCCATTGAGTGTGGAGTGACGCAGCATCGATGTTTAGCGACGCCGAGATACGCTCACTAAGCTGCGCACTGATCTTACAAGGCCATTGCGATGCAAAGTCATTTAACTTGAAAAAGCTTATCGCATAACGGCTTGCATCGTCATTTGGTGAAAATAAATAGCACGTGCCTAAGATATTAAACGCCGCTGCGTAGTGTGAAAAATGGATCATGAAAAAGATAATTTCCTAAGCAATATGCGGTTATTTATCAATGGATCGTATAAAAACAGTAGCGCAGCATAAATTCAGCAATCATGGCAGCCGCACACCCCACCACTAAATATCCTTTGCTGCTCGAAGACATAACCCCACTCGCACTCTGTCGCATATGGCGAAATAATCCATACCCCAATACAATCACCGACAATATTCCAACAACCCAGCTTGTAATACGCAGCGACCAAATCCCTTGGTAAGCACCGATAGAGTCGATAGGAAATGTAATCGATTCATTATTATAGCTCGTGCTAACTAAGTAGCTTTCATAGGCTGGTTGATAAGCTAAACGGACTAACAAGCTAATACCAATCACGGCCCACAGTATCCATAACCCGCGAGTTGAAACTTGCGCCGCTGGCGAACCTGCATGAAAACGTAATAACAAATTGATTAATAAATAATACCCAGCGGCTCCCGCAGTTAACATCGTGCCGTAGAACATCAAATAGGTATTATCATTCATCCACGTTAACATTGATGTATAACGATAAATTGAAGCCATGGCATATACATCACACAGCCCAGCGATAATCGCTAAACCAAGTAACAAATATGACAGCTCCTTTTTGAACCAGAGCCATAGAAAGGTCAGCCCAAGAAAAGCAAAATAGGTCGCAGTGAAAACCACTTCACGACTTAACCATGATGAAAAAATATTCAACAAGGAATTAGGCGCATTCAAAGGAACCCCTAAGTGGGTAATTGAAGACAACAAACCAATACCCGCGAAAACACAGGCGACAAACACATACCGCAACAAAAATTGTGCATTAACTTTACTGCCCAACGCCGCTGATAATTTTTTTGCGAAAAGCGCTAACATCACACTCAACCCAATGGATGTTTGCATTAAAAATGTGAATAACAATAGTGGCCATTCATTCATTTGACTTCTCCTTGAGAGTTTTGAGTGCGGCCGGCCCCTTGGTGCGGGTGGATCACTAAATTTGGATGCGTAATCGATGAGTCCGGTAACCCACGAACATCCGCCAGCTCGCCATAACGTTCTCTTAATTCATCTATCGGGCCAAACTGAATGGCCCCTAATGGACACGTGGCGACGCAGACGGGTTGCTCACCTTTGAGTTGTAGGTCGATACAAAAATCACATTTCGACATTTGTTTGGTTTCAGGGTTCATTTGCGGTGCACCATAGGGACAAGACCACGCGCAAGTTCCACACCCCACACATTTATCTGTGTTGACCATCACGATACCGTCCCCTTCACGTTTGTGCATGGCTGTCGTTGGACAGTTTTTCACACACATTGGGTCGGCACAGTGGTTGCATGAAATGGATAACGTATAGGCAAAGACGTTATTCACCAGCCCTCCAGTGCCGTTTTCGATAAACTCACCGCCTGCGACTTCATATACACGACGATACTTGCGACCCACATCGAGGTTATTTTTATCTTTGCACGCCACTTGGCAGGCTTTACAACCTGAGCACCGTGCAGAGTCGATATAAAAACCAAGCTGTTTGCTGCTTACCGCGGGATAAACGTGAAATTCACTCATGCTTTGCTTACCTCCACCAATAAGGTTTGATGGGCATTTCCGTGTGCCATTGCTGTGCTACGGGCTGATGTTAAAACGTTAGCGCAACCGCCTTGGTCAACGCCATTTTCGTCAGGTTGCCACCATGCTCCGGCCTGTAAAGCCACCACGCCAGGCATAATCCGCTGGGTGATTTTGACGGGTACCATGGTGATACCGCGGTCGTTATTCACTTTGACTCGCTCTCCATCTGTAATATTTCGTCGCTTGGCATCGATGGGGTTGATCCACAACTCTTGGCGCTGCACTTCTTGTAGCCACGGGTTCGCAAATTGTGTTGAATTGGCACGATTACGGCCTTTCCAAGTAATTAATTGCAATGGATAGCGTGAAACTAGCTCGTCTTCTGGCCCTTCAATGGCGGGTACATAATGAGATAGCGCAGGGATCTCCACATCATTACGCTCATAGAGGCGCTGAGAAAAAATCTCAATTTTTCCAGATGGCGTTTCAAACGGGTTATTATCGATATCGTTAATATTTTTCTCAAAAGCGACATGGCCAACATGGGGTTTATGTTTTAACAAATGGCGACGTTTAACCAGCAACTCATCAAACGTTGGAATGCCGTCTTCTGGGCGCTTTTGGTGGGCATCGTTAACTAAATGCTCAATCCACTCTTTCTCTGTTCGACCTTCACTGAATGTCTCACCAACCCCAAGTTTATCCGCAACCTCTCGTAACCATTCATAGTCACTACGGCGCTCAAATTCAGGCTCAACGACTTTTTCAGATAAAATAATATAATCACCGGTTCCCCATGTGCCCCCCACATTCCAACGCTCTAAGAAACTGGTTTCAGGCAGTAAAATATCTGCATACTTGGCGCTGGGAGTCATGTATAAGTCGCTATAAACGATAAACTCGACTTTACTTTCATCTTCCAGAACATTAGCCGCATGCAAAATATCGGGGTTCTGGTTAGTCATATAGTTACCCGCTAACGAAAAAATCATTTTGATTTCGGTATCGAGTTTTTCTGCGTTTTTTAAACCATTATTTGGCGTCACAAGGTCTTTGTTTTCACAAGCTTGTACCCAATTGGTGATATTGATTTTTGCTTTGACTGGGTTTTCAAATAAGCTAGGCCCCGCTAACGTTTTACGTAAATCAGGGGTGACAGCCACCCCATAGCCCGCAGCCCAACCCCCTTTCACGCCTACATTTCCGGTGATGGTAGCTAACAGCGTGGCACCTCTTGCAGAGCGTTCACCACAAATATGGCGCTGAGGGCCCCAACCTTGCATTAACGCTGCAGGTTTTGTATTGGCGTACTCACGAGCCAGTTGACGAATGGTATCCGCGGGCACTTTCGTGATGGGTTCCGCCCATTCAGGGGTTTTCACGACCCCATCTTTTTTTCCCATTAAATAAGCCATCAATGACTCATTTTCAGGGATGCCTTCAGGCATCTGGTGCTCATCAAACCCCAAGGTGTATTTATCGATAAAGGCCTGATCATGAAGCCCTTCGCTGATGATCACATACATCATGGCATCCATCATCGCGTTATCTGTGGTCGGCAAAATAGGGATCCACTGGTCGGCTAATGACGATGCGGTATCCGAATAACGTGGGTCAACCACAATGAATTTGGTGCCATTTTTTTTCATTTTTTGGAAATAATGATTAGTATGGCCAAAAATGGTTTCGTTCGGGTTATGTCCCCACAAGATCACCAATGGCGTATCTTCGAGTGTGTCTAGCGTGCTACCGCTGGCCGACGTGCCATAAGTATAAGGCGTGACCGCCATGGTATTGCCGTTGCTCACTGAATGGTAATTTTCCAGAAAGCCACCTGTGATATTAAATAGCCGGCGTAGCATATTGGCACCGGAAAAAATTCCCCCCGTTACCCCAGTACTAAGGCTAACAAAGCGTGATGCAGGGCCATATTGTTCGTTAATTCGCTGCATGTTGTCGGCAATCAGTGTTGTCGCCTCTTCCCAGCTAATGCGTTCAAAGCGCCCTTCACCACGCTTACCCACGCGTTTCATTGGGTATTTCAATCGATTCGGGTGATAAACGAATTTGCGATAACTGCGGCCACGCACGCAAGCGCGCATGATTGGCATCTCTTCGTCTAAATCGGCATCTGGACGGGTACTAATTCGTGTTACCACGCCTTCTTTAACATGCGCTCGAATATCACATTTTCCACCACAGTCAAAACTACTGCAGGTCGAGACCACACGCTCACCGTTATTTTGCAGCATTGTGGTTGGGATAATATTCGGGTTTTCTGGTGTCGATGCGACCGTGTTTGTGGCAATAAATGGGACAGCCATGAGTGCAGAGCTGCCTTGAATAAACCGACGACGGGTTAGGGGGTCAATCAAACTCTTGCTATCCGCCTGATCGTGATAATTTTCCATGATAACTCTACCTCTGGCATACATTAGGTTGCCGCGCTAGAGTAATCATTTCCCTGCTTGCCAACTTTCGAAAAACCGCCAAACACATTGGAATTTCAGCCAACCATGAAAAACATGTGGTTATATCAATAAAAATTGCCTATATTCAGAAAATAGACAATAACTTTTGAATATCAGCCAAGAAAATTACTATGCGAAATATTCCTCTAAAAACGGTCGATACAATTCCGCGTGATGTTTTAGCTATCGGCACTGATTACCTACCAAACGTGCTGCTTGATTCTCACGTTCACCGCCGCGCCCAGTTTCTATATGGTGCGACAGGCTTGATTGAAGTGAGTACAGCAGATGGCGAATGGGTCATACCACCTGATAGTGGTGTTTGGATCCCCTGTAATACGCCTCATGAAACACGCATGTTGAATGTCAGTACGCGTAGCTTATACATTGAGCCCAAAGCCGCTCCACGTAGGGGAAGCAAATGTGAAGTGCTCAGGGTTTCACCCTTACTTCGTCAGCTATTGCTTGAAGCGGTTGATACCCCAATTGAATATGATTTAAATGGCCGTGATGGTGTGATGTACCAGTTGATTTTGCATGAAATTGCACAAGCAGAACCCCTGCCTTTCTACGCCCCAATCCCACGGGATGAACATTTAGCCCAATTGTGCCGGGAATTCCTAAAAGCCCCACAAATCACCTCATTACCACAGGAATGGGCGGCAAAACTGCACAAAAGTGAGCGTTCATTTAGCCGTTTTTTTGGTGCTCAAACAGGGTTATCTTTCTCTGACTGGCGCCAGCAAGCTTGTTTATTAAGTGCGATTACCCACATTTCTGCGGGTAAATCCATTACCGAGGTCGCATTCGATTTAGGCTACAATAGCGTTGGGTCTTTTTCGACCATGTTTAAAAAATGGTTAGGGCAAAGTCCATCCAGCTTTATTCAGAGAATTGGTGGATAATATCTAACCATTCAAAAACTCCATTTAATCAAATGTGGCGATTAACCATGCAGACCCTTGATAGCTTCCTGCGTCTGCATTGCTGCCTTGAATACGACTACGTATCTGAATAGTACGATCTGACTGAATCCCCACACGAATGTCTGTGCCTGTCGCCCCAGTTTGCTCATCCACAATGTCTAATTGACTGTAAATTGTTCTATTTGAAGCATCTTTCATCGGCAAACGTTTTTGTGGATCACCATCTGTGGCATAGTCTAACCGTAACCTTACCTTCGTTAAGGCAGCAAATTTGCACGTGTATCTGATACTTTCCGTCACCAAGCTATCGTAATGAATACTACTTAATTGTCCGTGTCGCAAATTGACTGTGCTAGCCTGCCCTGAGCTCGTTTGCGTGGAGCACATTGCTTTCACATTTAACTGGGAAGCGGCAAGACGCATTGGCACTGTTGATTCAGATAAAGGCCAGCTCTCAAAGGAAGGCGCTGTTTTAGGTTCAGTAAAAGCGCGAACATAGCCTGCTAAATCCATTGCAGGAATAACCAGTTTTCCATCAATAATTTGCTCATTAATAAAAAATGTAATAGTAACCGGAAATTGACTGGTAAACTCTTGAGCAGACCTAACAAGCCCCACATAAGCATATGAGCACATTCCTGCATCAATATTTATCCAATTTATTATCGGAGTTTCCACCGTCATCACTAAATTGTTATTGATCCGGTAGGTCGTTTTTCCGTCAATCGTGACTCCCGCAGAAGCCACATACATAAACAAACGATGAAATGCCTGTGACGAATGAATTCTTGTATTACTGCTTCCCCATCGTCTCCCAACACAGTCAACTAAGCCAGACACGCTCACTTGAGCACTAGTACCGTCAATAACAATAGGGTTTCCTACACGATAATAATTTTTGCCATCAGAGCCAACTCGTGCAATGGGTTCAATAACACTATTGCTATCGATCCGAATTGAATAACCTGAATTGGAATTTTGTATTCGGGGTGCATAGTCTGCATGAGCTTTCATTCCATACAAACTAAGAATGACTACCAAAAAATACATTAATAAGCTAGATGGTTGTTTAAAGAACTCTCTCCTCAAAAATAAGGGAAATGGTATTTTCACCATAGAGCAAGAAACCACCTGAAATAGGATTTGAAAATTAGACATAACCGATATTACCGCCTTAATAGTAAGTGACCGAAATCATGGCAATAGCACTAAATTTTCCAGCACGGAGTTGGCTCGCTGGTAGGGTACTAACGAGGTCAGCTTGTAAAATAATTCGCTGCAAAGTGGCATCTATTTGCTCTGGGAATATTTGCTGAATTTGATTAACTTCAAGTGGATGAGCCACACCACCAGTTATATTGTTGATATTAATACCAAGGCCATCAGTATCCGTTGATAAAATGTTTTTTCCTTGATAGACCATCGTGTTACTGTTTTTGGGGTTAATCATAATACCGAGCGCTTTATTCCAATTACAGCCAGTTAAATACAAAGGAAATGTATGGGATTGGAAAATATCATCAGAATTATGCGGTATATTAATCACCCCAAAATGGATTTTTAACGGCGTGCTGTTGTCTTCACTACGAAGATGACAGGCAGGGTCGACTAGCGTCGCACTAACATCAATTAAAACATCTGATTTAGCTATAAAAGAGAAGCATAAAAAACACAAAATAAATTTAGATAACCAATTGATTGTATTCATCACTCATACTCCAATGAAAAAGTCGCTGAGCTTGAAAAAAAGCCTTGTTTTGCCTCATTCAACGGGTTTTTACGGGCAAACACCCCAAATTCCAATTGTTGAGTCCCATCGGCAACCGTAACAGGCTCGACCTCAATTGATTGTTCCCAAACCACAAGTGTTCTTTGCTTATCAACCACCCCCAGCAGTACACCACTATCTCCATCTGTTCCAAGGTAACTTTGCCCCTCGACACTAACGCGTTTTGGGCTCTTCCAAGTAATCTTTATCATCTTATTGAGGTCAGACTGACTACATTTTTCAATCGTGATAAAAAAGGGGGTGATATCACTGGTAATGTTATTATTAATCGACTTCAACCGTATATTTTCAATTTTCACCTGCTTATTGATGGAATCAGCCGCTAACTGACAGGTTTTGTTGACTAAAATTCCGCTAAATTCCACATCTAGGCTATCCTTACACCAACCAAAGATAGGAAATACAAGGCTTAAAAGTAAAATTGCCTTACTCATAAACCACCTCCAACCGTAATAAATTCGATTTATGCATTGAAGCAGGTGGATGAATAAAATTATTACCGTTGAATAAATTCATTTTTTCTATGGTCGTCACATTTCCATTCTGCACATCATAGAAGCGTATTTGTGCGGGCGTTGTTTGCGTTTTATCCGCAGAAAATGCACCGCCTGCGCCACATTGAGTCAATATCACCGTTGAAGTTGATATTTTTAAGTGGCAAGGCGAATTGAATAACCGAGCGCTCACTTCTAACCATCCACTATTTGAATCTTCATAATGCGATTCATTCACTGCAGTATGATTTAAAAACTCGCTCGCCGAAGCCATCCCGCCTATCACGCCACTGATGACCATGCCGCTGATGAAAAATAGACCGATAAGCATATGTTTTATCAATGCATTACTCCTTCTATTATTAATGCTAGGCATATTTCCCGACTTAATTAACGTTCATCAACCACAGTGCAAACCTTTTGCTGACAACGAAAAGCCAAAGTCGGTTTTCCGCCATAGTCGTTGATATAGGTTAAATGTGGCTTTGTCAGCGGCTGGGAAACAAATTCTTGGGTGGATTTCGGCGGCACCATCACCACCTCAAATTGACTTTGTTCAGACTGCTTTTGGTTATTACCCAAGCCAATAACCGTCAAATTGAAAGGTGTTGAATTATTGAGTTGATACCCTTTATTGGTCTTCATTAGTGTGAGCTTATGTGTCCAATTTGTTTCTGACTCGGCTAAAATGGACGGGGGCCGATAAAAAAGCTTCACCCGCGATTGCAAAGCAATTTGTAAGGTATTCGCATCATGAGATTTAGGCGGGACTTCTCGTAAATTAAAATAAAATACGGATTCCCTATCTTGCGGTAACTGACTAAGCAAAGGCGTCAAACTCAAACGAACTAAGCTTTGACTCCTCGGCTCGACACGCTGTAGAGGTGGCGTGGCTAATAACGCTCCTTTTATTAACTTGTTACCTTGCGGGTCTTCAATCCAACTTTGCGCGAGATATGCTTCTTCTGGATTATCATTGGTTATCTTGATATTGATCGATTTCGCATCCCCAGGGAAAATGATCCGAGTGCGATCCAAAGTCACTGCGGCATCAGTATTAAAAGACAATATTGGTATGACAAACAGAACTCTCATAATCCATTGATAATAGATATCTAACTTCCACATAATTAGCCTCATAATCATTTACTTGATGATGAATTAACTGAACGGAGCGCTTTGACTGAAGAGCATGGCAGCAATAACAAATCCGTAAGCCCATTTAATTTTTCAGGTAGAGATAACTCACACTGTGGCTGGTTATTCCAATACAACGCCAACTTTTCTTGAGGTGAAACCCCCACTAACCACGTCACACCACCTTCACCCACAAGCCCCAATTCTTGATTATTTTTATTACGTACACTGGCGCCAAAAGGCGGGTGCTTCCCATCCGACTGAACAAAGACAGCGAATAACTTTTCGCCTTTCATCACCGATAAACTGCGATAACCGATGGCACCTTTGGTTAACGTAATATCCGTTGAGGGATCGAGGCTTTCTATATCATCGGGTAACTGGCTGGTATTGATTGAAGCGGTAGATTTTCGATAACTATTCACATTGGGAATAACGGCCAATCCAAATGCATTGGTTTTAGTTACACCATTTTCGAGAGGAACCCCGCTCACCCCCGGTGTTTCAATCATAAGTCGTGTATCACCGTGCGCGGAGCGGTGTAAGGCCGCCCCTTTAGAGGTTAATGTGAGCCCACCATTTATTGATCCACCAATACTGTGGTACTGATCAGGTACATAGCTCGCATTTAGAGATGTACTTGCTTGAGAGATATCTCGTGAATAGAAACCACTCAAACTGACTTGGTTATCTATATTTTGCCCATGGTTATAACCAACGTTGATATTAAAATTATCCTGCTCCCCATAACCGCTATATCCAACCTGATGATTAAATTGGTTATTCCCCGCTGAGCGTGAGTAGAGTTCAGAGAATGTGACACTATGTCCACGAAATAACGGTACATTGAGATACAGATTAATGGCATCATCTTCATTACCATTGTCTCGCTCTGTACGGCTCGCTGATAATGATAAATTTGCCGCATTTTGGGACAAAAGAGGGAAGTTTAAAGGCGCATTAACGTATAAACCGTATTGTGTTTGTGAGTCATGTTGCCAATATGTACTATATTGATAATTAAGAGAAATATTGAAATCATCGAAATATTTATTTAAATATAATTGATAATTTTCTTTTGCCGCCTGAACACTATAACCAACTCTGTCTTCATCCATAAACTGCGTCAATGTTCGGTATTCTTTGTCAGCAAATCGGTAACCTGCAAAGGTAATGTCAGTACGTAAATCATCGAAAGATTTTGCATAATTAACGCGATAAGAACGTCCTTGGCGTCTTTTATCTGAAAAATCGGCAAAAGATTGTGTGATATCAAAAGAAACCGCACCGATTGAAAAAAGATCTCGCCCTATTCCTAGCGCTGCACTTTGGTAATAACCATTAAGCTGGGTGCCTCCATATAATGACCATGCATTTGAAACACCATATGATAATTCACCACTTACAACAGGCTCCCCTGTTAAATGCCGATTGTCATAACGCGTCTTTCCCATAGCAGCCTTATAGATAACGCGTCCGGGACGTGTTAAATAAGGCAACGAGGCCGTACTGATACTAAACTTACTCTCTTCCCCATTTTCTTCGCGGACGGTCACATCTAAGACACCACGAATGCCGCTATCAAGAGTTTGAATACGAAATGGGCCGGGAGGAACTGCCGTTTCAGAAATAATGCGTTCTTGGCTGCGAACAATCACAATTGCATTCGTATTTGCAACACCAATAATTTCCGGTGCATACCCAACTAATTTAGGCGGCAGCATGCGGTCATCGCTTTCTAAAGAAAAACCGGTATATTGCCAAGATTCAAAAATATCCGAATAAAAATAATTTTCCCCCAACGTAAAGATTGAGGCACTCTCTTTCAAGGAGGTAAACGCATAAAGGCGAGTAAAATCAAAGTTATGTTTCTCTTGAGGGTAATCGCCCCGCTGCTTCTGATAAGATGTACTGTAATCACCCCGTAGGCGCCAAGCCCCCCAATTTACCCCAGTGACCCCATTACTTGATAAATAGATTTGCCGATGACTATCCGTTTCTTTGGTTGCAGAAATGTTCGCATTGTAATCAATAAATACACCACCTATTCCTTCCTCCCATAAATTAGCGGGTACCCAGTAAGGGTCGCGATATTCCATCCATATTTGTGGAACCGTCATTTTCAGCGACAATGTACTGAGCTCGATGGTTGTTTGAACCCCTGCTAACGCAGAAAAATCAAGACATTTTCCATTATGGGAAAGTGTCACTTTTTCCATCGACGAACGCTTTAAACCTATTAATTCAAGGACATCTGGTGGAATACAGATGGTTTGTGTGACTTGAGTTGATTCACCTGCGATTGGCTTATTTTCATAAACGGAGATATCACGGGGTGCCCCTAAACGTTGCCCATTAACAAAGAGAGTAAAGACATAATTTCCTGGTAGCGTATACCCAGCTACTGAAAACTGGCTCATATCAATATTCTGAATATCATCCGCATCTAAAACATCTGTATTAAATTCAGAGGCAAATACTTTGCATCCCATAAGACTCGATAACAGAAAAACAATACGCCAAGCCTGCTTCAATTTCGCGTTAATTTTGAACACCATGCTCTATACCATCCTCGCTATACCAGATTAAATGCAATAAGAGTGCATCTTCAAAATGAAGCGCATAAAAACGTATTCTTCGTGCGTGTTATTGGTAATCGATGAAAAAGCGGATCAGTCCGTAATAACGACCTGCTTGGATAGGTTGTCCAGTTAATTCCAGACGTAGGAAATAACGAAGGAAAAGGCTGTAGCCAGATTTATCTTGATGCAATACATTGTCAGATAATAAATAATCCTTATTAGGCTGTAATCGTCTTTTTGAATTATCTAATACCGAAATACCCACCCCTTCAGAAGCACCTTGCAATATAAAAGCATCAATGTATTGCGCACTTTGGCCAACAAAGCGTATCTTCCATGTTTTTAGATCAATGGTTGAATAAACACTACCACAGTCTTGTAGCTCAATAATAAAAGGTTGATCATGCATTTCTCGTTGCACGTTATTCGACACAGAAGCGAGAGCCAAAGAAGAAAAATCAATAGTTTGATAGCGGTTTTGCAATGATATTGAACACGGCGCATCAATGACGCTACCTTTAAGTAACGTTATTGCACTGACGTTGTAGGGTTTAATACTTTTGCTGTCTGCATATGAATGAATACTAAAAATAAGCATGGCCAACAGTACTGTTATATCCATAGCCCTTTGATAACTGACCACGACACCCCCTCTACTGGCTCTCATTTAACCACCAGCCAATACTGGCGGTTAAACTGTTTAGTTATTGATAAGTAATACGAAAGTTTGTTACCGCACTGAACTTACCTTCCGATACACTTTTCGTCGTATCAACAGCCTTTGCTAACGCTTTGAAAGACAGCACGTTATCTCCCTTCTTATTAATAATGCGTGAGAACACATCTTTCGCTTTTCCAAATTCAAATCCATCAATACCAATTCCCACATTGTTGGTATTGCCTGCAGAAGTAGAAAGCAAAGTATTCGTTGCATCCGCATAACTTTGGCCTGTAAACACTAACTCCATTGATTTAACAGCAATGGGTTTTCCTGCTGCATCGGTATCAAAATCAGCGAAATCACATCCCGTAAATTCAATATTAAATTTCACTTCAGCTACACGACCATTTTCCAACGCTCTACGAGATAACTGCCCAAAATCAATAAGTTGCTTGAGAGAAGATTGCGCTATATTACAAGGTGTACTCACAACGACACCTTCGAAATCAACTGTGCCTGTATTGTCTGCCGCAGAATTTGTTGATAAAAAAGTTGTCATCAATGCAGTGAAAATAAATAACCGAGATGATTTTGATAACTGGGGGGAAATATTTAATTTGGGTAATCGCATATATTTTTCCTTTCAATTAAAAAATTAAATTACAAAAAATACACCATTAAAAAATTAATAGCGTAAGTCTAATTTCCATATTTAATCCAATTAAAGAAGACACAAAACTAAGAGCTGTAATATATGTAAATTACTATTTCAATAAAAACCATTGAAAATCATCTAATTTTCATTTTTCCATAATAGTAGAAAAATGATCTTTCGATGAGATAAAAAATTTCATCTTGTGTTCTTATATCTGCAATTTCACTTGAATGGTTAACTAATACTTTGAAAAAAAACTCTAACCAATTTTTTTCTAATACATTCAAAAAGACATTTAATATTTCAATATTAATACCTGTTTCTCCTCTTTCATAACGAGAAACTTGCTGTTGACTTATTTTTAATATTTTCGCTAATTGGTATCCTGTTAGTGACTTATCAATTCTAGCTTGCCTTAAAAATAACCCAACATCTCGACGTAATAATGCATTTGTTTTTATCATATTAATTCCAACAAACAACACCTTCATATAATAAATTAAAAAACAAAATCTGAATTTAAACCATAATTGTTTTAATGTAAAAAAGTGGATATATCCAATCACAGATAGAAGCAATTGAATTTAAATATAGGTTTATTAATTAATTCTGTAAACACGTTTATATCGATCGAACATATATAATTTGATAGTTATTTTCTATTAAATTATATAGCGTCTATTATATAATTTATAAAATAAATAAAAAAACCAAATAAATCAAAATATTAAATAACATAACAACTGAGATAGTAGCAAGATGAATAAATTAAACTCAAAATATTAACGTGCTGGATAAAATAAATTCAAAAGAATAAAACAACGCAAACAATTAAAACAAATAAATCCACTACTTTTACACAAAAATAGGGTTAAATGATAAATTCAACATAAACAACCACAATTAAAATAAAGTAATCATCAATTACTATTTAAATTATTATTATTATCTTAAGTTATCTATCTTAGTGCTAAATAAAAATAACGTATCCACTTACTGCATTCTTTATACATTAATCGCATTTTTTATCTAAACACCTAACATCTAGTTAAAATATCCGCTAGAGTAACGTTAAAAAGGACTCCAAAAATGATAACGAAATTTTACAGTTACCGGCCACAACAAGGTCACGGGCTACCCCATGATCCTATCCCATCACTTATTGGCCCTAGGCCGATTGGTTGGATATCAACCCAAGATAGCAAAGGCAGAACCAATCTAGCTCCCTATAGTTTTTTCAATATTTTCAATTACTCACCACCTATATTGGCCTTTTCTAGCGTTGGAAAAAAAGATTCAGTAACTAATGCCATTGAAACAGGGGAATTTGTGTATAACCTCGCAACCCTTGCACTTGGCGAGCACGTAAATATGAGTAGTGCCACACTGGCACATGGTGAAAGCGAATTTGCATTAACAGGGCTGTCGACTCTACCTTCTACATTAGTTTCTCCCCCTCGCGTTGCTCAAACCCCCGTTTCAATGGAATGTGTTGTCACACAATACCAACAACTGAAACGTGCTGATGGCCAGTTATTGGATACTTGGATGGTGATGGGAGAAGTTGTTATGGTGCATATTGATGAGTCCGCATTGAATGATGGGTTATATGATTGTGCTGGCCAGAAGCCATTATTACGTGCTGGAGGACCCGCCGATTATTATTGGATAGAACAGCAGCAAAATTTAAAAATGTATCGCCCTAAATGACTATAAATCTGAGTAATAATTATCCTCCAGAGGTTTATTACTCAGACCTGTTATTTTTATGGGTAAAATTTGCAGATTAACTGCTCGCTACTTTTTGGATAAGAAAAATGTGCCGTAATTAAATCAAACTGCGTTTCAGAGGTTTGAAAGGGGTTTTCCCTTGCTAAATTACGCGCTGAAAGTCTTGCTTTACATTCGTCATTACTTACCTGCAATACATGAAATACATAAGGGACATCAGATGACTGTGCTAGTGACGCTAACCATTGCCGCTGCATTGGTGTATTCGCAGGAAAATCCATCACAATGTTATTCCCAGCCTGTATTAATTGCTTAATATGGCCTTCTAATACTTGCTTCACTAAAGTACTTTTTTCAACATAGTGAGCCAGTTCAGTAATTTCATTAGGGTAAAGGGCAGCAAGCCACTCATCTTCACAGAGCAAAATAGTACTGAGGGAGTTAGCCAGTTGTTTTGCTAATGTCGATTTCCCTGAAGCAATTTTGCCACAAAGAAAATGCAAACGAGGCGGGTTTTTTAATAATGGTGAGGCTTCTGTTAAATTCATAAATAGCTCCTTACTGAAAGTTAACCAGATAAGGACAAAAAACCCGCCTTATCTGGCGGGTTTAGGATGTAGCTTATCCCCACCACTAAGTGATGGTAATAATAATGCTTAAGCTAACAGTGCCTTGTAACATATAAATTTCCTAAATAGAATTATTACTAACTTACCTGCAATCTATACAAACCGTCAAACCTACTTGAATGACATTCATAAAAAAATGACCTAAATAAATTCAGGTCATTTTTCTCTAACTAATGTTTGCCGTTTTTATGGTGATTAAGCGTTTCTTCTTTTAAATCAAGTTCATCACGCAAGCGGTGATAAACTCGCTCATTAATGTTTTTGTTTTTGCGCATCAAGTAAAGTGCATCGCGTTTAGCTTTCAGCGCTGACTTCGACATGTTTCGTTCCATCTCAATCATTCTATGTAAATCATAAACATCTGATTCAGTTTCATCTGAATTATCGAGTCGTCTACCATAAATTTCTAACAATTGAGCCCCAACCTCAGTACGCATGGCAATTTCATCCATATCATCCGATGGGTGGTTCATCAGGTCACGTAAATGCGCCATCGCCGCTTCATTTAAAGCCAATCGCGCTCGGATTTCGTCATTATCATAAGGTAAGTCTTGTACCAGCCCTTTCGTTAAAATAGGCAGTGCAATACTGGCAATCAGTAATGAACACAAAATCACGCCCATCGCCAAGAAAATGGCTAAATCTCGATTCGGAAATAATGAACCATCAGGCATCAATAAAGGTAACGTGAGAATACCCGCTAATGTAATCGCTCCGCGCACACCCGCTGTCGCCATTACCGCCATCATACGAATATGCATGACATCCGCTTCTTTACCGCGACGGCGATTATGGAATACCGTTAGCGTCATTGAGATCCACACCCAACTAAAGCGCAAAATAGCCAATGCGACCGTAATCACCACCACATAAACAAATAACATCCAAGGGTGGCTAGCACCTGCGGATTCGGCAACTTCAGGCATATTTGTCCACATACCCGGTAACTGCTCGCCTAACAGGATAAAAATCATCCCGTTCAACGCAGTTTGTACCGTATCCCACACCGCTTTACTTTGCATACGTGTAGCGGCTTGCATGCGCCCTGCAATTTTTTCATAGTGCATGGCAATACCAGCAACCACCGCCGCTAAAATACCAGAGACATGTAGATGTTCAGCTAACAAATAAGCCGTAAATGGCATCAATAAGCTGATCATAATCTGAATAGCAGGTTCTTCCCCTGTACGCTTAACCAATAATTGATTTAACCAACCAATTGCCCAAGCGACCAGCAGACCAATTAAAATTCCGCCAAATGCCACAAATACAAATTGCCCAGCCGCTGAGACAAGGGAAAATGTGCCTGTTAACGCAGCGACCACCGCAAAACTGAAACACACCAAACCCGTTGCATCATTCAGCAATGATTCCCCCTCTAGAATATGCGCCATCCGCGATGGCAATGGGGAATTGACGGTCATGGCAGACACGGAAACAGGATCTGTAGGCGACAAAATAGCCGCCAGCGCAAAAGCGACGGCCAAAGAAATGGCTGGAATGAGCCAATGTATAAAGAAGCCCATACCAATAACCGTGACCACCACGAGACCGATAGCTAACGACATGATCGGCTTAATTTCTTGAAATAAGGCTTCTTTAGGAATACGCCAGCCATCAAGAAACAATAAAGGAGGAATAAATAAAAACAAAAATAGGTGAGGTTCAAACTCAACCGTAAAACCGTATAAAGATAATCCTGCCCCCAATGCTATCTGTATCAAGGGTAATGGAATAATATCTTTGAGCAATCGTGATATAAAAACGCTCACAATAACGGCTAATAAAAAAACGAGTACAAGTGTCACTACTGACATTGATTGCTCCATGTTTAGCTAATCATTAATTATCAGTTATGCAGTAAATAGATAAATTGAATCAATGTAAAGTGGCAATTAATCAATCGATACAAAAATAATAAAATTAAGAAATAGCTTATCTATCATCAGGTTGCGAAAAATCATCACTGACTTAAATACCCATAAAAAACTTATTTATCTATTTGATAAATAAATAGTTAAACGCAATATCAATAATAAGCTGTGTATTGCCATCAAAAATAGGACTAAACCATCATTAATCGACTACTTTGTTGTTTCTTTGGATAAATTTTGACTGCCTAATTTTTTCCTTTTTACCGTTTTTGCATTATTTTTATCCGACGTGCTTTTATCAGCTGTATTGGTGTTTTCAATACTGTACCGCTCAACAAGTTCTTGTAGTACTTGCTTAAGTAGCTTACTTTTACGCACCCCCAAAGGGGCTAAAACTGCTTCTTCGTGTTGCTGAGCTGCAACAAGTAAACCATCGACCAGTGACATTCCACTTGATGTCACACTAACAAGTGTTATGCGCTTATCACTTCCATTATGGTTACTGTGGCGAACCACGTGCCCCTGCTGCTCTAACCGTTGCAGTACGCGAGTAATTGTCGGTTGTTTACTGACCGTTTTTTGTGAGAGCTCAGTGATCCCCATCGAGCCATTGCCTGCTAGGGTGGATAACACTCGCCACTCTAAGACTGACAACCCTTTTTTTTCAACAATAGCATGAAATTCCGATGATACTAACATCCAAGCCTGCCCCAACAGGGCAGGCAAGTAATTATCAACAAAAACCTTTGAGTTTCTCATTCGCTCCCCTTGATAAACTCTTGAATTATTGCATTTGGTTACAACCGCTCAAGAGTAGCAGAAGTCGGCGATAATTCAGCTAAAACTTTCCACTCAACAGGGAACCAAACCCATCAACACGCGTTTCTAAACCCAGCTTTTTTAGCATCATATAAGTCGTTGCCACCGAAGAAGACAGTACCGGTAAACCTATTCTGTCTTCAATTAATTGTATTGAAGGTAGTGAAGGCATTTGTACACATGCAGAAGCCACAATTGCATCTACTTGGGTGTTTAGTTTTTTCGTAATTTCCACTGGGGCTAATGGGTTTTGCCGACCCACGTCTAAATTATCGGGAATTTCCAATGAAATACTATCTACCACTTCAATGCCTTCACTTTCAATATAATCAATCACTAACTGCGTCAACGGCTTCATATACGGCGTTAGAATAGACACTTTTTTAGCACCCATCGCATGTAGGCCATCAACTAATGCTCCAGCACTCGTCACGACAGGTGCTGGATGGCCATTATCTACCGTACGTTGAAATAAACGTTTTTCCGAAATGCGATGGTAACCTTTCCCCATGCTCATAATCGCAACTAAACAGGCATACCCCAGTACATCAACCGCAGCATCTGACAGCTCAATAGCACAGCGGTCACTATCGGAGTCCATTTTTGCCAACTCCTCTTTGGTCACTTTTTGCATGCGCATACGGCTTGAATGAAAAGTAAAGCGCTCCGCAAACAGCGCTTCTCTAGCGCGTAATATGGCCGGAATTTCTGTTTCCATCGTGGTATTTGATGATGGGACAATCTGCCCAATACGATATGTACGTGCTAAATTCATACCTCATTCTCCCCAAATGACTCACTTGATTCTGGAAATGCGTTTAAGGCTTCACTGTCTTGTCCATTACCGTGAAAACGTGCTGCCGTTAATGGCCGGCGGTTTACTTGTAAATCGAAGATATCAAAACGGTTATAATGGCCTGTAATATCATGCATTTGTCGTGGCTGAATACAGCGATGCAAATCAATTTCACCATAAACAATGCCTTCTTTGTCAATCAAAGGTTGGCCTACAACCCGCCCATCAGGCCCGATGATCCCTGAGAAAGCACTATTTGGTCGAGCCAGTAACTCACGGGCTTCTGGATGGGTTACAGACATTGCATCAATAATTTCTTCTGACACGGTCGAACACGAAACAACCGTAAAAACTTTACCTTCGAAACAGTGGGCTGAAGCACGTAAACGGATCGCCTCGGCCATGTCGTAATCTTTTGGTGCAACGGGTAAGGCGATATAGCTCGCAATATGGACTAGTTCGCCTTGCGCCAATAAAGCAAAACGGGCCAATGTATTGGTATTTTCCCCACACGCTAACGCCCCAAGTGGCCCAATACTGGTCTGGTGCACTTTTAATGAAGAGGCATCTCCATTTGCCCACGTTAATTTTTCTGCCCATGTTGGGACTAATTTACGATGACGCCCCAGAATTCTTCCTTCATCAGAAATTGTCACTAACGTATTATATAACGTAGCAATGCCATTAGGATTTCGCTCATTCACACCAATCACAACATTGATGTGATGGCGTGCGGCAGCTTGAGCAATTTTTTGTATTTCAGGTCCTGGAACTTCAATGGCAGATTTGCACAGTTTTTCAAACCATGGGCTGCCATCTATCGGGTTCATCACCCAACTCCAATAAGGGTAACCAGAAATAAAAACCTCTGGAAATGCGACCAATTTCGCCCCGTTATCAGCCGCTTCCTCAATTAAATGACAAACTTTATCTACCGTCGCATTGGTATCGAGAAACACCGGAGCTGCTTGTACCGCAGCGGCTTTAAATGTCTGCAAATTAAGCATATTTCCCCCTTAAACGGCGACAACTGGATGGCGCAGTTCACCAATATTCTCAACATATGCTTCAATCACATCTCCCGGCCATACCCATTCTTGTGGTGTTCTCCCCGCTCCGACCCCTTCAGGAGTACCTGTGGCAATAATGTCACCGGGTTCTAATGTGATCCCTTGGCTAATATCTTCAATCAATGTATTCACATTAAATAGCATATGACGTGTATTTGAGGATTGTTTGGTTACACCATTCACCTTCAAGCTTAAATCTAAAATATGAGGATCTGGGATCTCATCAGCCGTCACAATGCAAGGTCCAAATGGCGCATAGGTATCTTGCCCTTTTGAGTAAATCCATTGCCCTGCACGACGGCAATCACGCGCACTCATATCAATCATCAGGCTGTAACCAAACACATAGTTAAGTGCATCTTTTGCCGCAACACTTTTCGCACGCGTACCGATAATCACTGCCAACTCAACTTCCCAGTCTAATTGTTGGGTAATTTTAGCGTTATGTTCAATGGCATCTCCCGGTCCAATCACTGTGGTTGGCGGCTTAGAAAAAATAACAGGTTGTTTTGGTAGCTCTTTTGAAGTGTCTAATGTGCGGCTGGATTCCGCCACATGTTCAACATAGTTCAAGCCAATACCAAAAATATTTTTACGCGGGCGAGGGATCGGCGCCAAAATTTTCACATTTTGTACCGGCCACGCAGTCCCTGCGGGGAATTGCCCTTGATATGTATTCAGGAGTTCTGTACCAACACGCACACCTTGTGGACCTAAATCGATAAAATCCAACATGTTGTCAGGCAAGTACAACCCTTGCTCTTGTGCCAAAAGGGCTAAATCCACTACTTGTTGATTAACAACTGCTCCTAAACGAGCTGCCGCGGTCACATCAGAACGATAAGTTATTAAGCGCATTCTCTTTCTCCTTGAATGAGGTGGCTGCCTCACTCACTTCTTCACGTAAATTGGAATAGTAAAATAATTAAACTAATCAATAAGAAACATAGTATTCACCTAGATAATGACTTTCTGGTGACCATCATTTTCTACTAGAGCCTCTTCATAATAGAGTCCCAAAGAGTGCATTACGGGTAAGTCATTAAAGCAAAACAGACATGCATCTTCGGTTTGTGAAGTATTCACATGTTCATGGAACATCCACGATGGCACGCAGAAAATGTCACGCTCTTGCCACTCAAAACGTTGTCCATTAATCACGGAGTACCCTTGCCCTTTCGCCACTTGATAAATAAAACTCCCCGTATGGCGATGAGCTTTACCCACAAATCCTGGACGTAGCAATTGCATGCTTGCCCCAATAGTTGGCATTACCGGACCACCCGTAAGAGGGTTAGTGTAGTGCATCAAAATATCATCAAATACTGAGCCATCCGCTACTTTCGCCGCACGACATAATGCCTCGTAGGTTGGCCCCCATTGGTATTTAAATAATGGTGAGTAAGGTTTATTCCACCCAATATCGTGAGGGCGTAATGCAGTTCCCCCCCACATACCCACGGGGTAATCGATAGGTCGTGCTTGCACTTGATGTAAGTCAGGATGCACTTTGTAAAACCCAGCTTCCATGGCGTTGACTAAGGGGATATCTAACCCGTCTTGCCAGATACAAGGTAAGCCATCCTCCGCGACACCGTGTTCATGCCATGTCCCATTCGGCGTCAGTACAAAGTCGTTGGCTTCTAGCATCATTTTTTGCCCTTCGACAATAGTGTATGCCCCACGCCCTTCCATAATAAACCGCAATGCAGAGGACGAATGGGCATGAGCCGAAGCGGCCTCTCCCGGGTGCATGACTTGTAGACCTGAATATAACCAACCGACTGCAGCAGCGACATCTTGGCGGCCTGGGTTATTTAGATAAATCACGCGACGCCCCGCTTTTTCGGGTGTCACTAGTTCAACTGAGCGCAACACATGTTCGCGTAAGTCACGGTAGCGCCATAACACAGGCACTGAGCTTGATTTCGGTTGCCACGGTTCAATCTTGTTTGCAACCGTCCATAATGCACCTGTCTTCAATGCATCTAGTTCTTGGTAATAGGCCACTAGCTCAGGGGTGTCTGCCACATCGGCACGCCCTGCCACATTTTCTCGATATTGGTCATGGGAGTGTGTACTCATGCTGTTTTCCTCTTTGTTTGCCAAAGCCTTTAACGCGATTTCAAGGTTTGAACGAGTTGCTGACGCCCATATTCATACGATGCCGGCCAACGAGTTTCCCACCCATAACGCGCACATTCATGTAAGACCCATGCAGGGTCTGAAAGTAATGGTCGAGATAAAGCGCATAAATCTGCCCGTCCAGCGGCAATAATGCTGTTGACTTGGTCTGCATCAGTAATAGCCCCTACCGCAATAACGGGTATTCCTGCTTCATTACGAATACGGTCTGCCATGGGGGTTTGGTACATCCGACCGTAGACTGGTTGCTGTTGCGGTGACACTTCACCAGAAGAGCAATCAATCATATCGGCTCCCGCTTGCTTCATTGCTCGGCCAATTTCCACCGCTTCATCAACTGTCGTCCCACCATCCACCCAGTCCGTCGATGAAATACGAACAGTCAAAGGTTTTGACCACACTTGACGCACTGCACTAATGACGGCTAACGGAAAACGTAAGCGGTTTTCCAACGTTCCACCGTAGTTATCTGTACGCTGATTAGTTAATGGTGAAATAAAGCTCGACAGTAAATAACCATGCCCTGCTTGCAGTTCAAGCCAGTCAAAGCCTGCCGTTTCCGCTCGTTTTGCTGCAGCAACAAATTGGCCAATCACTGTCGTCATTTGCGCTTCGGATAGCGCTACTGGAGTTTGTGAAATATTCGGTAAATAAGGCAACGCTGAAGCCGAAACTAACGGCCAGTTATCTGCATCCATTGGGTGATTTTCGTTTTCCCACCCTCGCTGAGTTGAACCACGACGCCCCGCATGGCCTAGTTGAATACCAATTTTGGCATCCGTTTTTTGATGAACAAAATCAGTCACACGTTGCCAAGCAATGACTTGCTCGTCATTCCAAATACCGACACAGCCTTTTGTCACACGAGCATCGGGGGCTATAGCCGTCATTTCAGTCATCACTAGGCCCACACCGCCTAATGCACGGCTACCCAAATGTACCAAATGAAAATCATCGGGTACGCCCTGATTAGCGCAATACAATAGTGTCGGTGATGCAACCACACGATTGTTAAGAGTGACACCTCGTACGTGATAAGGCGTCAGCATAGGCGGCATTTTTGCCGTTGAAGTGACACCAGTTTGTGCCGCAAACCACTGCTCGTAGTTATCTAACCAAGCTGCATCCCGCACTCGCAAGTTTTCATGGGATATACGCTGTGAGCGTGTTAAGAGGGAATAAGCGAATTGCTCTGGTGCCAAGTTTTCATAACGACAAACATTTTCGAACCATTCTGTCGAATTGCGTGCCGCATTCTGAATTTTCAGTACTTCGACACTGCGTACCTTCTGGTAATGCGCCAACCCTTTACGTAAATCACCTTCTGCTGTTTTTAAACTTTCACACAACTCAATCGCATCTTCTAATGCAAGCTTGGTTCCCGAACCAATAGAAAAATGGGCGGTATGAGCGGCATCTCCCATTAGAACCACAGGAACGTCTTTGCCTTGTGCGGGCTGCGTCCAATGCACCCAATTTTCACAGATGACTCGAGGGAAGCGGATCCAAATCGCGGCACCACGTAGATGCGCTGCGTTAGCAATCAGCTTTTCGCCATCAAGCCACGGCGCAAACAATTTTTCACAATAAGCGATACCATCCTCTTGAGACATTTGGTCAATACCGGCTTTAAGCCAAGTTTCTTCCGTCGTCTCAACAATAAAGGTCGATAACCCTTCTTGAAATTGATAGGCATGAACTTGAAACCAGCCATGCTCATTTTCAGCGAATAAGAAGGTAAAGGCGTCAAAAATCTTCTTTGTACCTAGCCAAACAAAACGGCAACGACGGGGGTCAATATCCGGTTTAAATACGTTTTCATAACGTGTACGTACCGCACTATTTATGCCATCAGAGGCAATAAGCAAATCCGCTTGGTACTCTTGAGCAATCGCTTGGTCATCCGTTACTTGAGTTTCGAATACCAGCTCCACCCCCAACTCCACACAACGGTCTTGTAATATATTGAGTAATTTTTTACGCCCAATACCGATAAACCCATGGCCACCACTGCGGTTACATACACCTTTAAAGTGCACATCGATATCATCCCAGTGGCTAAATTCCGCGGAAATCGTTTTGGCAGAAACCGGGTCCGCTCGGCGCAAATTACTGAGCGTGGCATCAGAAAATACCACCCCCCAGCCGAAAGTGTCATAAGGACGATTACGTTCCACCACCACTACACGGTTCTTTGGGTTCTGTAGTTTCATCAGCAACCCAAAATAAAGCCCTGCGGGACCACCGCCAATACACACAATATTCATGGAATTTCTCCTTTACTTACACGGGTTGCTGAGCGGTTAATGCCTGATACAAGGCGTCTGGAATCGGGATGGCTTGATGCGTTTCTAATGACGTCGTGACATAAGTTTGCGTCACTTGCATGCGCAGTACTCCATCAACACCGACACAGCGTTGATGTAACGTCAGAGACTTGCGACCAATACGCTGTACATGCAGCTCTAGCTTCACGTTATCCCCCATTTTGCTAATAGCTTTGAACTCCGCCTCTAGGTGTACCGTCGGCAAACCAAAGCGTTGTTCCATGATGTAACCTGCAAAACCTTGAGGGACTAATTCATCAACCCAGCGTTCAAGTAAATTGTTAAACATCACGAAATACTGGGGGTAAAACACAATCCCTGCAGGGTCACACTCCGAGAAGTGAATTTTGTGTGGCTTAGTAAATGTCAGTAAACTCATGATGTTATCCTTAATTCATCGCTAAACGTTGACGGCATTTTTCCAATTCTTTCCCATGTTCATCGGCCAATGCAGCTTCACGCAGTTCGCGCAAATTGATGGGAGTTAATTTGTTCCCTTGCTGCGCAACGATGTCCATTAGGATTTTAAAATTACGCAACCCTCTCGCATGAGTATCGCTATACCCTTTAACCACGCGTTGGCATTCGGTAATTTCGGTTGCAAGTGCAGGGTTAGCTTTCGCTGCTTCAATTACAACCGCTAGCCACTTTTCGATACGCTGCGTTTCTAGTTGATAACGTAATGTCGAACGCCGACCTTTTCGCCATGTGGCTAATAGATACAACTGTAAAAAACCAAATAAAGAACTGGTAGTGATCGTCCGTCCTTTTTCAGTCATTTTGCGAAGCGCTTTGTGTAACCAATGTGGACGCATTAACCAACGACCTAAATTTTTGGGAAGCGTTTCGCAAATTTCTTCAATTCTTGGATGCATGAATTCATTGATCTCCAATAATTGGTTATCTTTTGCCTGTACTTCATTACGAACGCGAGCAAAACGGCTATCACGAATTTTGAGGTCAGCCACTCGGATGGTGTCTTCATAGGACATCCAAAGAGCTAAGTGGCGCGCGAGCGCACGTTGCAAACGCTCATCTTGTCCACCTTTTTGGGCAAAGAGATTATTGAGGCGCTCCAAATACAAAGTGGCATAAGCAAGGTCTTGGTAATCGATAAGTCTGCGAGCTCCTTCCGTCACGAGATACTGCACATGAGGAGAGAATTCATGTTGGATACGAGCTAATAGTTGTGATACCTGTTTATTTTTTGGTGAATATACGATGTTATTTGTGGATTCCGGCTGATATGCGTCTTCGGGTTTAGCCGCTTTTTCTGCGCCTAATGTGAAAGCCCGCAAACTTGGTTTTACGCCAACGCCTCCACGTACAATCGTTTCTTCAAACTGTGCTCGGCTAAAGGGTAAAACACCGGAACCAAACAACGCACCAAATAAAACAGCACTAATCACACTGCCACTTTCTTGTGCTGCTTGTGCCATATCAAAGTGAATAAACTGACGCGCAGATGCCGCAGTATGGCGAATTAATGCTTGGCTATCGACTCGCCCATCGCCCATGGCGGATTTTTCCGCGATAGAGTAAACGCGGTGTGTTGAACTAATTAATGTTGTGCGCTCTGGGGTAACAAAGCCGCGCTGCACGGCTCTACCCGCTTCCATTAACTCAGAAGCCAAAACGACATCAACATCACCAGGCATCGGCATCAGCGCTAATACAGGAGAAGGCGTTTGTGGGTTATCAGCACCTGGGAATAATTCCACATAATAAATTGTGGCCCCTGTGCGCTGTGCCACGCCAGGCACTGAAGTTGTTTGAGCAAAATAACCGTTTTCTTCACCTAGGTTGACAACCCAGTCGGCAAGTACTCCACCACCTTCGCCGCCCATGGCTAAAATGGCAATTTTAATCGGCTGTAATGCGACTTTTGTTGATGGTAATGCAGTTGATAAAGAATTCATGCATCCCCCTTAGAAACTAAATTGTTCACGACGACGTGCGTCACGACGCTGTAAATAGCCAATAAACCAACCGCGTACACGATGGCGCAATTTGTCCCAACCATTAGGGTTCGTAATAATTTGGGCCTTAAAAAAAGAAGGGCACAAAACAGCAGCATGAGAAACTTCACCGCATAGCCCACACCCCACGCAGCTATCCATCACTGTTGCAACCGGGTCTGTTCTTAGTGGGTCTTGGCTAGGTTTAATTGATAAAGACGGGCAACCAGATAAACGAATACAAGAGTGATCGCCCGTACAGGTGTCAGGGTCGACACCAAAACGCTCACGTACCACTCGTTTGCCTGCGGCAACATCACTACGCACCTTTTTCTTTTCGCGGCGTTGTTTGTTCAACATGCATTCGCTTTGTGCAATCAGAACCTTGGGCCCTTGCTCATCGGTTGTTAAAGCTTCACGTAACGTATTTGTCATGGTTTTTAAGTCATAAGTGTGTTTAATGGTTTTCACCCAATTAACACCCACGCCTTTCACCGCTTTTTCAATTTCATGACCAGTACTACGGGTTGGATTCAACGCTGTCGACGAGAGAATATCTTGCCCACCTGTCGCAGAGGTATAGCTGTTATCAACCACAATAGTTAAGTTATCACTGCGATTAAAAACACTATTGGCAATGCCACTGGTTAAACCGTTATGCCAGAAACCACCATCTCCCATCACTGAAATCGCACGTTTCCCAGCCTTTGCATTCAAAGCTGCAGCCGCTGCGCCTCCTAGCCCATAACCCATGGTGGTATTCCCCAAATTAAAGGGCGGTAGAATAGAAAATAAATGACAGCCGATATCTGCACTGACATGGTGTTCGCCTAGTTCACGTTCCACCAATTTCATCGCAGTGAAAATAGGCCTTTCGGGGCAACCTGTGCAAAACCCTGGTGGGCGCGCATGGACAGACTCATCTAATGTTGGCTCCGCCGCATTAACATATTCAGGTAAAGAGTCTTCAGATTTTTGAGTGGCAATATTGATCGTTGGGATACGGATCTGTTTTGCAGCCGCTTTGACTTGTGGAGCTATCTTTCCATAGCATTCAAAAAACGAACGTAGCCCCGCAAGTACTGTTGCCGTATTATATTCCCCCGCCATTGGCAGCATATCCTTGCCATGTAGGGCGATATCAATCTTGCGTTGACGTAAAATATTCGCCACATTTTGCTCAACAAAATTTGGCTGGCCTTCTTCCAAGACTAGAATGGCTTTTTTATCACGACAAAAACGTTCAAATTCATCATCAATCAATGGATAAGCCACATTCATCACATATAAAGGAATTTGGCTATTACCAAAAACATCCGCTAGCCCTAGCTGATTTAATGCGCGGATCAACGTGTTATAACAACCCCCTTGTAGCGCAATTCCAACATCATCCGAGTCTTCTGCAAAAAATTCATTTAACTTATGCTGTTGAATAAATTTAATTGCAGCGGGCCAGCGAGCTTCAATTTTTTCTTTTTCATGTAAGAAACTAGCGGGGGGTAATACTATGCGACTAACATCTCGAGTTGGGTTCTCGAGTGCATCTTTCACTGTAAATTTAGGGGGTTGATTATCTGCGCAAACAAATTGCCCGTGAACATGACAAGAACGAATCCGCATTTGTAACATAACAGGTGTATTGCTGGCTTCAGAGAGCTCAAAGCCGTCTTTCACAGCTTGAACAATGGACGGCAAGTTGGGTCTAGGGTCGAGTAACCACATCTGCGATTTCATTGCGAAAGCATGGCTGCGCTCCTGCATAATAGAAGAACCTTCGCCATAATCTTCACCAACAATAATTAAAGCCCCCCCTAATACGCCACCAGAAGCTAAGTTAGCTAAGGCATCAGACGCGACATTCGTTCCCACGGTTGCTTTAAACGTCACAGCGCCACGTAGTGGATAATTAACTGAGGCTGCCAAAGTTGCCGCTGCAGTTGCTTCACTTGCGCTATTTTCAAAACGAATACCATATTCGGATAAAATATCTTGTGCATCAGCAAGGACATCCATCAAATGGGAGATAGGAGCACCTTGATATCCCGCAACGTAAGATACACCCGACTCTAACAGCGCTTTTGTGACAGCAAGGATCCCTTCACCGCTGAAAGTTTCACCTTGCCCTTGCCGTAATTTTTGAACTTCTTGTACAAACGATCGCTCAGCCATTTTAACCTCACCAATCAACATCAGAACGTTTTTATCTTTATTGTGTTTCTTACTTGTATATCTTTTGTTAATAACAGGTCAATCCATGATTAATCATGTAAATTAGATTTATGCAGAGAGTGGATAAGGCTTGCAGATAAGGGACAAATAGTGAGTTAAAACAGCTAGGAAATTAGTTTTCCAATAAAATAACGTAGAAAAAACAAACCAATAAAATAAACAAAAAAGATTGAAAAACTTGGCTTAATAGAGAAACCACACACAAAAACACATCAAGCAGAGAAATAAATCAATACAAAACGATTAATTAGAGCATTAATTCAACCAAACAAAAAATAACCAGTCAAACATAAAATATAATATGAAAAATCATGCATAACTTGCTATTTTAAAATAGAAATAACTTTATTTTTTATATTGTTATCATTATCACAATAACCACATAGTTACTATTTTTTTGCAGTTTTCGGATAGCATCTGCATTCTTTTATCTAGGTAAGGAAATATGTTTATGCTATGTTCAACCCACACCTGGTTAAAAAATAATTAATAAAATGTTAACAATTTAAGGAAGGAAGATTCTATTTAGCTTAAGTTAAAGTCACTCCTTCCAAATATAAAAAATCACCGTAAAATATAATAATTAATTGAATTCATTGAGAAAAAAACATAATAAGCAATATTAGTCAGACCCACTTTTGATTATTCTATCGAGCAGGGTTGATAAACTATTTTGGAGGTACCTTCGATGTTGAGCAACTCGTGGTCCCATTCATCTGCACCTCAGATTGAAAATCAGCTCTGTTCTTCAGAGCGTTTATTATTTACCTCAGCAGATCCTGAAGAGATTAAATCGATGGTTGGTCGAGTCATGAAACCCCATCAATTTAACTTGCTTAACCCGCATCAGCGCCTTGATGCTCGTATGCACTATATTCCAATGGGGGATATTTCTTTAAGCCGCTTACGCTACGGTGCCGATGTATCCATTATTCCAGGGCAACTACAGGACTTTTTTTTAGTTCAAATGCCTCTATCAGGTACAGCGGTCATCGAAAGTGGTGGAAAGTGTCTTGAGTCAACCCCTCAAATGGCCTCACTTCTTAGTCCTGAAGAATCAACAATAATGCGCTGGAATAGCGATAACGATCAGTTTATGTTGCGTATTTCCCGTTCTTTACTTGAAAGATCGTTAGTGGGCCAACTTGGTCATACTTTAGATAAACCCTTAGTTTTTGAGTTAGGCTTTGCTTGGCAATCCTGTTTTGCATGGCGCACTCTGATGAATTACCTGATTGAATGTGCGACACGCACCCCCGATCTCTTACAACATAAATTGATCACAACTCAGGTTGAACAATTAGTTTCTGTCACTTTACTTTCTACTCAAGGCCATAATTATATCGAAGACTCAGGAATGCGCAGGTCAACAATCCGTCCTCGTCACGTACGCAGAGTGCAAGAGTATTTAGAAGCTCATGCACATGAACCTATCACTGTTGAGCAGCTTGCTCATATTGCAGGCGTCAGCTTACGCAGTTTATATGCGGGTTTTAAAGAGTTCTTAGATATCAGCCCGATGCAATATTTACGTGACTTACGGATGGAACGTGTTCGAGCTGAACTTCTTTCAGGAGAAGCAACTAATGTCACTGGGGTAGCTTTACGTTGGGGATTTGCCCATATGGGCCGCTTTAGCGCAGAGTATAAAAAACGTTATGGTGAAACGCCAAGTCAGAGTATGAAAAAAGCCTAATTATCTATAACAGTCATTTAACAATATAAAATTAATATCAATAATGTTATATATTATTTTCTATTTATAGTATTACTTTTAAAAATAGCCCCCCTTTCTAAATTATAGATTGAGGGGGGTGATATAAATGAGAACTGAAAGTAGAAAAGGACAACGTATATTCTTTATTTACTGGTATTACTACCTATATGAAATAGTCGTAATCGCAGAATTGATTGATATCTTAGACAAATTAATATCCGAAATTTTGATCGAATCAATCTTAGTTTCACTTTCATTTAATGAGGAAATTTGATAATAATGGTTTTTATTATTATCCCTCTCATCACAAGTTAATACTATATGGTTAACTGTTGTTTTATAATTACAAGGTTCTTCAAATACATACCCACCAAAATAAACCTTCCCTCCACTATTTTCCATGCTGTATGTAAAAAAAGAAAACAAAAAAGAGAATAATATAACGATAAATTTCATTGTAACTCACTCTATTCATTGAATTAATTTTAAAGATTGGTTTGTAGAGGCCGAATACAATCACATATCAAATTAAAAATAAAATTCAATGAGTTGAAAAAAACATTGCTGTGAAATTAAATTAATTAACAACCATAAACGTATTTAAAAAATAAGTAATAATACGTTTTAAAATAGATTATATTTGACCTTAGTTAAGTCGAGCGGAATGATACTAAGTTAAATTTTTATGTCAACACACTTTCTAATAAATAATTACACTTTGTCGATTTGATTTATATCTTAGAAGTAAAAAATACATTTACATTCAAATTACTAGATAAAAAAAACCGCTATAAAAATAACAAAAAAAATGATCCCCTAATAAAACACTAGGGAACCATTTCAATTTAATTAATATAGATATATTTACTATAGATGTTTTTACTAATCGTAAGAAATATTAAAAATCATCTTAGCTTGTATTTTTCCTGGTGTTATTTCTTTTTTATATTGATAATATTTAGCTATGTAATTAAGATTTATTGATTTTTCTTGAAGTATTCCCACACTTCCTACCAAATAATTTTTATCCCATTCCAATGGTTTATCTTCTTTGGTCAGAACCTGTACCCCTACCCCATCCGCCGCTTGAAGCTCTGTTGAACTATTTTCAAGTACACCTTGAGTTTTATTTGTATCTGGTGCAAGTTCACCATTAAACGACATATAAATATTAGATGTATTGGACGCATTAACACCGCCGCTACATAACATAGTAATCGCAAAGGGTGTTAAACCTGCAGTTGATCCTAAACCTGTAAACTCACTTTTTTTCACTGATTTCATTATGACATTTTGGTTTACGCCAGAGGTTATTTTGCAGGAAGGAGAAACAATCGTAATAGCATCAGCATTCAAACGTGTTATCAATGCAGGAGATATCGAGTCAGGTAAATAACCATAACGGGTGTACTCTCCTTGGTGGATTGACCCCGAACCAGTGACATCTGCAATTTTAATCACTTGAATGGTAAACGTAGATCCCGCGAGTACAACATTTTTTGTACCTTCTCCAGGCACGGTATAATGGCCGGGATAAGTGATTTTTATCTTCCCGCCATCAGCATCACGAATAAACCGCAAGCCAATTCCAGGCACATTCGTTTCGATAATATTATCCCCAGACATAGGCTTACTAGCGACAACTTTTGCATCTAATACCGTACCGCCGCTACATTCAGCCCATACAGATGTTGCCATATCCATATTCCATGTTCGTTCCCGAATTATAGTACCAACGGGTAATTCAGGGCTCACGACCACGCGACCTAATTCCATGTTAATGTCGACGGGGGGCACTGAGGAGCGAACACAGTCAGCCATCACAGGAGTGCTAACGCAAAAAATAGCAGAAAAATAATATAAATAAACTATTCGCATATTATGTTCCTATTCAATTCAATTTGTTTGTTAAGCAAGAATGAGCACTCCCCCTCATGCCAAACAACCGTTGCCTTACCTTCATATTCATCATTAACAAATATATTACTCCCCTGCCCGACACTGCCTATCGATGCTCCTGAGTCCCCTTTAATTTCAGCGCCAAATGGAAGTGGTTGATTGTTAATGCGTTTAACTTCAAATACTTTACTCTTTTCAACTTTCGTACCAAAGCTGACTTTAACGATACTCCCTTCATAAGGGACTACGTTTTTAAGTGTATTTTGAAAAACAATATCTTCTGAGCTTCCTTTAGGGTCGAGTTCAATAGTATTGACGCGATATGGGCGCATATAAGATGCAAGTGCATAGCCTTGACTATCAATATGAGTCCCCGGAGATCCTACAATTGAAGCTCCCTGAGCATCTTTCGCTTCTATCAAAGCCATCGTTTGGGATATATTTGGCGAAAAAGTGACGCCATCGGCATGAAACACCATTGAACCATTAGCGCCTAGAGCATACTGACGATAACGTTTTCCATGGCTATAACTTGCATTTAAAGCAGAATAAGGCGTTCGATAAGCAGTATTTAATGCGATGTTATTATTACTATTATTTGAGAAAGAAGAGTTTATGCCATAAACCCAATTGTTATCTTCATCGAGAGAACCATTAATCCCTAGTTGGGTTGCATCAAATGATGAGTTATTGAAAATAGTATTTGATGTCAATGAGATATGTTGGTTATCACCAAAATATAATGGATAACTAAGGTTAATACTTATCCTGTCGTCTTTACTATTATTATAATTGTCGGAATAAAGCCGTATAAAAGAAATGGAGTAAGATAACTTATCAAAATGATTATAATAGTTAAATTGGTATTGTTTTTCAGTGTCCCTATCATCCCAATAATCAACTATCCGCCCAGTAAAATAAAAACCACCATAGCTTTCGGGGAGTTCTTGGTTAATGGTGTAATTGAGACTTTTCTTTTCATGCCGTAGTTGGCTAGTTGTTTGGCGCTTTTCATTATCAATAAGATAAAGTGATTCATTCAAATTATAGTAAGACTCATTTGAACGAACATTACCGCTAACAATAAAGTTCGTTTTTGTATCTGAAAATAATTTATTTAATGTTAACTGATGATTAAAACCATTTTCTCGATGGTTTTGTGTTTTCATTCTTGCACTCGTAATGTCGTAAGCCAACGCCCCGACTTGCGTATTAATAGCAGTACCCAGCATGTACGCTTGATAATCATCATACGCATTAATACCCGTATAGAATGTGAAATAATTATTGTAGCCATGCTGTAATGTCCCTTGAATAATATAAGGGCGGTGATGATAACTATTTTGATCTAACTTACCTGTTGCTATTTGGTAGCGGGTAAACTTAGGTCTTAAGAGCTGGGGTAATGAAGAATACGGAACAAAAAAAGAGCTTTCACTTCCATCCGCTTCTTTGATAATCACTTCAAGGTCATTACCATAACCTGACGGCGTTACATCTTGTAAATTAAATGGCCCCGGAGGAACAGTCGTTTGATAGATAACGGTGTTATTTTGTCGAACAGTAACTAATGCATTACTTTGGGCTATCCCACGGATTTCCGGTGTATAATTTGTAACACCATCAAGGTACATACTGTCATCCGTTGCTATTTTCACACCCCGTAAACTCACACTATCAAATAAGTTACCTTCGGTATAAAATTGCCCCATCGTCATGGTTGATTTCATAGACACTAATGGCGCTTGAAGATAAGTTTGATTGCTATCCCATCGAAAACTGTCACCTTCCTGCCATGCTGCATTACCGATGTGTTTTAATTGCCAACCGTTATATGAAAAACCCGAATTAATGCCAAGATACATCGTGGAATAGCGTTCAATGGATGAGTCTGAAAGGTTATTACTGTAAAAGTTAGCTTGATACGCTGTATTTAATGCAGGAATTCCTTTGTCCCAGAATTCAGGTGGCACATAGCCAGCTTGTGACTGTATGATATAAAGTTGAGGTAGCGTTAAATCTAACCTGAGGCTTGTCGGGTCGAAAGTTTCCTTAATATTACTATCGTTGTTCCATTCCTTCAGAAAACCACACGGTTGTTCACTACGACTGAGAGTTGGATTCAATGCGGTAGTATTAATTGATAAACTCATTAATAGAGTATTTGAATAACAGGCTGCTATATTTTGCTTATCTCTTTTGCTTAATTGAATTTCATGTCGACCTTTCCAATAGCCATTAACATAAAAATCAATTGAGTAAAGCCCTTCCTTTAATTCATTTTCATTAAAATGGGTAAGATCGATACTTTCCTGGCTGCCGACAATAAAACCACTATTAAACTCATATATTTCATCTGAGCTTTGTTCTTCAGCGTGAACTTCACTGGTTACAACCAATATGGGAACAATCGATAATGTGAAAAAAATAGCTTTATTTTTTTTAAATCGCATATTCATCCTTGCATCCGATCATTTTACTTTTATTTTTGCTGGAACCTCTGCACCATAATCATTAATATTATTGATTGTTATATTATCTCCTGAATTCACGACGCCATTAATTTTGATCGTTTGAGATTCCCCCGGCGCTAACATAAATGCTTCGGTATTAAGTGTTTTCTTCTCGTCATTAATCGCAGTGATTGTAATAAAAAAGGGAGTGGGGTTCTTAACTTGGATATTTTGTTTACCAGAAAAAATCTGTAACTGTTCAGGGGCTAACTCTCTACTACCCAATTTTTTCGGACGATACATAAATTTAAAGCGAGAGCGAATTGCGAGTTGTAGCATATTTTGCTCAGCGTTTCTTTCTGATTTTGTAATTGGTGGAATATCCAATAAATTTAACCAATATAACGTTTCTTTATCTGTGGACAATAATGTTCTATCAACCAATTTTATCCGAATTGTTTGCCCGCCATTTGCAGAAATTTTGGATATTGGTGGTGTTATTTGAAAAGGCGTTTTAATTGTTTCTGGAAGGGCCTTCGGGTCACCTTCGTCAAGCCAAACTTGAGCAACCGCAGGTCTGTTTGCTGTATTATTTAGTTGGACCGTAATTTCTTTGTCATTTTCAGAGTAAATAAACCGAGTACCATTAACAATGATATTATTGGCAAAAGAAAAATGACAAATAAACAACAAAGAAATATTTAATAAACTCAGTATTTTCATTTTCACCTCTTTTAGAGGCGGTAGTAAAACTACCGCCTATTATAACAAAAATGCAAAAATTACTTATACGTTATTTCATAGGTTGCATAGCTATTAACTAAACCCGTTGTCACAATAGAAGGGCTTGGTGCTGAATAGCCAATAAAATAAGTAAATCGAGCACCATCTTTAATCGATGTTAAGTCTGTAACAACTTTTGCTTGATTTGGATCACCAGGGATAATTTTAGTGCCGGATAAAGAAGAATCACCTTTTGTTGCTAACACAAGCTGGATATTTTTAGCTCCTGTTGACTCTGTATTTGCTAAATATCCCTCTGCTCCTGTAGGTGGATTCTGTAGTATATTACCGCCATTCCAATATACACCAATTCGTTTCATATCTAATTTAACATCAACGTCTGCACGTGTTGATGTTGCTGTTTGAGTACAGTTTGTTACATCAATAACAAATGATTTCGGTTTTAAATATGTAAAAGCAGCGGCGGCTTTCACTTCTTTAATTGAAACTGGCGCTAAATATACGCTAGCGTTACTTCCTTGACCATCAACTGAAATAGTACAAGAAATATCAGTAACTTTACCAAAAAAATTCACCTGACCACCACCAACAGTATCGGTTGCGGCAAATGAATTTAATGAAAAACAGCTTGTTGTAATCATCGCAGTTAATAATAGTTTTTTCATGATATGTCCCTCTAATTAAAGAGCAGTATTTACATTAGATTTTAATTAAACAAACCCAAAGTAGAGCGCTTAATTATTAATGAATGTTAGCAGATGTTTCTTTATTAATATTTTGAAAACTAATACTAGATATTACTTCATGATAAAAAACCAGATTTAAAACAACCGTACTCTGGATGACATTAATCATAATACATAAAATTAAACTAAATTAAATGTTTTATTTGACATTTAATGTTTATTTAAGGGTGTTATGGAAATAATCAAATTAAACATAAAGATAGAAACTTAATTATTTAAAAGAATTAAATGCAGGAGAAAATTCGGGATAAGAAAATACACTAAAATGGATATAGCTTTAATATATTACTTAAGTTTTTATACATAGAAAATACGTGTATATACTTTAAATTAAAAATAATAAAGAAAATTTAAAATGCGTATAATTACTATAAATTTAAGTATTAATAAGAGTAACGCCATATAGTATTAAAACTATATGGCGTTATAGAGAAAAGACGTGTCTATAATGAGTTAAAATGGAATTGATGCTTTCAAATAAATTTGTGAACCTTCAGGCCGGTTTCTAACTTCAAAATCTTTTTCCCATTTAGCAGTAAATAGCCACCCTTGCGGGTTAGCATAGCGAATTGAAGGCCCAATAGAATAGGCTCGAGCTTTTCCTTGAGCTGAATTTGGTCCGCTATCATCTGTCGTTTGCCAAAATGCATAGCCCCCAATACCTGCCACCCAACCATTGCCGAACCCCCAACCTAGTGCATAATCAGCGTGAAATGCTTGCCCTGACCGGGTTTTTGTGTCGTTATTACGAAAGTTAAAGTCATACATCATTTTCAAATCTGCATTTATACCAACAGGCGGTATATAACTAATTGCCCAAACTGGCTGTAATGCCCAATAATTTCTTCCAAGGCTAGATGGATCCGTTTTGCTGTATTTACCTGTCGGTGCATAGGCATCTAATCCCACAACATAATGCAAATCAGCTGAAGGATGAAAACCTAAAGCAGGACCAAAAGTCACATCACCGAGACCCCGACTGGTCTCTTTTTGGCCTGCCGCTTTTGCGGTCACATCTAGCAACGGCAAAATGGTATGGAAAGCTAGATCACCGCCAAAAACTTTTTGATCAGTCACCCAAATAAAACGCGGTGCCAATACGTTAACATTCACACTAAAGCCTGGAACCGGTATTTTATCCCCTTTATTATCACGAACGCTGTCATAATGGGCATTTCCCCCATACATCAGTACATGTACCCCTTGCGGTGGCAGCGCCCCTGACATAAAGTTTTCTAACCCATCGGGATATACCCCTAAACCGCCACCTTCAGTGGCAATCGCACCAAACGAAAGTACGCTGAGACACGAACCTGCTACAAGCTTACTGATTGTTATTTTTTTCATCATGTTTCCTGCCATAGTGGGTTGTCTTACTGTGTGTGCTTTACCTGTTATGTCGCAAATCCTTTGCGGATTTATTATGTCCTGCGTTTGACTGCTAATTTCTGGGCAACAAGGTAACCTGAACCGCCCCCCAAACCGGGACCTGGGTGTGTTGAAGCGCCGATATGAAAGAGGTTTTTGACTGCGGTTTGATGCGTCTTTGTCTGGCCAGTCGCTGCGAAAGGGCGCAACCAGAAAAACTGATCGGGGGAGCAGGTTCCTGAATAAGGGTCGCCACCCACAAGGTTACAGTTGTAGCTTTCTAGGTCAGCGGGAGAGATTGCCTTGCGTCCCACGATCAAATGAGAAAAGCCAGGCATTACGAGCTCTAAACGCTGTTGAATTCGGTCGGCAACTGCTTCTCTGACTTGTTCATTCCAACGTCCATCATCGGGTATTAAAATTTCACCAGCAGAATCCCCTTTTAAAACTCGAGGTAACTCTTGCATCTGGATCCATAAGATCCACCCACCATCGGGGGCTCGACTGGGATCAAGTGCAGTCGGTTGGCCAATACCAAATGTCGGTTTATCGGGTAAATAACCATTATTTGCCTGTGTCACCGACAAACACACCTGCTCCATGCTTTCAGTGAAATGCACCAGTGGTACATTTAACAACTCAGGATTGCACCAAGGAGGAGGGGCGCTTAAAGCAAAATGAATTTGCATACCTGCACGCCCATAGCGGTAACCTCTCGCTTTTTCCCTCACTTGTGGCGAAATATTTTCGAGTAACGAACCATACAACTGTGTTGGGGTAACGTTACAAACCACGCTTTCCGACGCAGCAATGATTTGCCCATTCACCTTCACACCGGTTGCCCGTTGATTTTTCCCCTCACCTTGGGTGATGATTTTTTCAACATGCATACCCGTTTTTAGTTTGCCGCCGTTCGCTTCAATAACCTTTGCAAACGCTTCCACGATACGAGAACTGCCACCTCTCACCACTGGCATACCACCAGCCACCACCGCTGCAAAAGTCAATTTGCCAATTAATGCAGAACTGGCTTCATCCGGCCCAAGTCCGGTATGTAATACCCACGGCGCCATCAAAGCTCGGCTAAAGTCGTGCTGTAATTCACGTTCTGACCAACGGCGAAAGCTTTCTATTCCGGCTTTTGCAAAATCAAGCAAGCCATCGACCCCGCGTTTGCGCCATTCAGAGAACAATAATTTCAACATATTAGCGCTGTATGGGTTTTGCCCTAATAGGCCAAAGGTGAGCGCTGCATCTTGTGTAAATAGCTGGTCTGCCATCTTACGAAATGCAAGACCATCACCCGGAGCCAACTGGTCGAGCTGCTTAGCCGCTTCAGAAATATCCCGTTTTAATGCAATCGATTGACCATCCGGTTGCACTAACCCCGTTGAATAATCACATTGAGCAAACTCTAATCCATACGGCTTTAAATAGGGTTCGAGCTCTTGGTAGCCAGGGCTACCAACAAATAAGGAGTACCAACAAGAAAGGAGATCGTGGGTATAGCCCTCAAATAAATTTTCAGTGCGAATGCAGCCCCCTAAGCGGTCATTTCGCTCAAGAACAAGGACTGATTTCCCACGTACCGCCAACAAGGCGGCACACATTAAGGAGTTCATCCCACTGCCCACCACAATTACCTGAGGGGTTGAGTTTGTTGTCATACCTCACCCCACAAGTGCAAGTACACGTAATGGGCTGCCTGAGCCACCTTCAATTTTAAGTGGCGCAGCAACAACCACGACACCTGTCGCAGGCAGTTTGTCGAGGTTCGTCAAACATTGCAGGCCATATTTATTGTGACCATGCATTAAAGTATGGCAAGGGTAAGGTACCGGCCAACTATATGACTGCCCTGCATCCGTATTGATAGTTTCAACACCAAACCCTTTAACATCACGCTGGTGAATAAGCCACTCTACCGCTTCTTGGGATGGCCCCGGTGTGTGTGCACCATCTTCACGCATACTGACATAGGCAACCGGGTCATTCGCCTTTTTCGACCAATCAGTTCTAAAAAGCACCCAAGCAGCTTTAGGAATTGTGCCGTGCTTTTCTTCCCACTTTTGTAGAAACTCGACAGTTAACACCCAGTCAGGGTTTTGAGCCACTTCCGCACTGGCATCTACTACAACGGCTGGCGCTACAAAGTTTTCCACTGGAATGGTATCCACCGTATTATTGATTTGGTCTTTACCGCTAATCCAATGAATTGGTGCATCAAAATGCGTTCCGGTATGTTCTCCGCAACTAAAATTATTCCAATACCATGCAGGGCCGTTATCATCATAACGAGAAATCTGTTCCATGCTAAATGACCAGACTTGCCCGAATTGCTCAGGCAATTGCAGGGCTGGAAATGAAGGCGATAAAGTTTGTGTCAGGTCGATAACTTGAATATTTCCTTGCTGCAACTGTGCTGAAAATGCCATTAATGTTTGCTGGTTCATCGTCTCTTCCTCACTTAAGGTGCTTCATGTAATGCAGTAAAACTACCGCCATGAAACACTAACGGTTTCCCCGCTTCACTGCCGATACGGCGAACATGCCCCACCATCAATAAGTGGTCGCCAATCGTGTCTTGTTTATGGTTTTCACATACCAATGTCGCTATCGCTCCATGCAATGCAGGGATCCCTTCTGGTGTAAGGTGAATTGCTACATCTTCAAATTTATTTTCGATACGCGGGTTCGCAAAACGCATTGCAAGTTCTTGGTGCCCGTGACCTAATATATTGATAGTGAAATGAGCACAATCACGAAATACGGATAAGTTTGGTGAATGGTTCACTAAGCTCCATAGCACTAGCGGTGGGTCAAGTGATAGCGATGCAAACGAGTTGATAGTCAACCCAACATCACGGCCATCTGCAGTTCGAGTGGTAACAATCGCAACCCCTGTTGGATAGCAGCCCAGCAGATTACGCAATATTTTTGATTCAAACTCGGTATCGCCCCATTCCCTATCACACATGAGTGTATCCTCTGCAATCATAGACATACTGATATCCCCCATTAAGCTCGCGCTTCTTCCATCATTTGCGATTGAATATAGGTCTCACAGGCAGCCCCATCTTTCCACCAAGGGAATAATACGGGCGGGTAATTAAAGGCATTGGCGATGGTGTGTGCTAAGGATGGCAACTGCTGGGCTGCATCCAATAAGTGTAAAATATGGGGCTCAGGAGGGGCGAGTAAGGAATTGGTCCATTCCACAACATGGCGGCCATACTTCCAGAACTGCTCAAATGTGTCATTCATCCACTCGGCAGTGTAAGGCTTGTCACCATGGGCTAAAATAGCGTCATAATAGACTTTACAAGCCTTGGTGGCATTATTTGAACCTTGCCCCGTTAGTGGGTCATTGGTGACTAACGCATCGCCAAGACCAAATACAATATTGCCTGATGGTAGAGTTAACACCGGTTTTCTCACTGTTGGTGCAAATCTTCCGGCTAGAATGCCATTATCATCAGTTAACTCAACGTGATGGCAACGCTCTGCTTCCCAAGGTAAATAGGTATTAAGAATTTTTTTACTGTAAGCCAAATGTTCCTGTGGAGTACGCGCTTCATTCCACTGATCCATCGGCCCACCGGGGATCCCTTCAAACACCATGATGTGGCAATCACCGCTATTCGTCAGTGATGGGAATACAAAATACTCGCCAACACCGGGGATCAAATTGAAAGAAACTTGAGAGAATTCCGGTGTTGGTAACATGCCATGCACATAAGTCAGTGCCAAGGCGCGCTGTGGTTTGTCATAAGGTGAACGGGTGGCATCGCGCTCAAGCAATTTAACAATTTCCCCTTTCCCACCCGCTAACACAACTAAATCGTGCGTTTGCGCTAAGTGCTCCAGCTCTGCGACGCCAACATCTTCAATCCGTAAATTACCGCCACGAGCAGCAAATAATTCCATCCAGTAAGGCATTTTGATACGTTGGTCGACGGCTTGGGCATAATTATCGAGGCGCGAACGCCAAGAAATCACTTTTTCGCCTGCTTTTTCGGGATTAGGCACGGTAAAACCAATGCCTTCAACTGGCGGACATTGCTCTTCCCAAAAATTAATCCCTAAATCACGTTCAAATTGCAGTGAAATATCGAACATGCACTGGCTCGACATCACTCGGCCATTTTTAACATCTTCTGGAGTCCGGTTTGTTGCAACCGTGACTTCATAACCTTTATTGAGTAGACCCAAAGCTAATGGCATACCCGCTTGACCACCACCTACAATAGCAATTCGACGCATAGTATTTTCCTCTACAAAATAGTTAAAGTGGTGTCTTATTCAGCAAGACGGGGAATTGCGGGTTTAGCCTGTTCAGGCCCCATAGCGGAATAGCCGCCATCGACAGCGTAATCTGCACCAGTAACAAAACTGGCCAAATCAGACAGTAAGAACGCGACAACTTGAGCGACTTCTTCTGGGTCACCAACGCGTTTTAATAAGTGGTAATCAGCGGCAACACGGTCTGTTTTTTGACGATCCCCCCCCGTGATTTCATCCATAACTCGGGACCAGGTCCATCCTGGGGAAACGGAATTTACACGAATTCCTTCAGCCGCATAATCCATTGCTTGGCTGCGAGTTACCTCTAACATAGTGGCTTTAGATGCAGGGTAGAGCCAACGACCTGTTTGGGCGACAGAAGAAGAAATGCTGGTAAAGTTGACGATGGCACCTTTGCCCGACTTGACGAAATGCGCTTTGGCAAACTGCGCTGCCATCACCGCACTCACTACATTAATATTCAACGCAGTGAGCCAATCCTGCCTTGTCGATAACTGGCCTTCATCAAGATAAGTGGCTGCCAGATTAACTAAAAAATCGAGTTGGCCATATTTCTGCGCAACACGGTCAATACCTTGTTTAAGCTGTTGGTCATCTGTGATATCAACAGGAATAAAGTCAATATTGGGCTCACTTTGAGCGACTTTTTCACCATTCACGGCATCAATATCAAAAATCGTGACTTTTACACCGTAATCACTCAATACTTTCGCGACGGTTGCACCAATTTTGGTCGCTCCGCCAGTCACAATGGCAATCTTATTATTCAAACCTTTCATCGTTGTCACCCTCTTTCACCTTCATCTGGTTACAATGAATTCACAAAAAATTAACATAACGGATAGTTACGCAAATATGCGGGAAAGGGGTAGCCGATGGACGCAAAAAATATCCATTTTGTGCCGCAATTTAAATAATAAGATGATGATATAACTAGACAAATAGCCACTCTCGGCAGTGGCTATCCAAATAATGAAAAGTATGATTAATCGCAAAAATAAATAAAATAGATTATGGACGTTCTAAAATACGGGCGCCAGGGCCTCTCTTGCCCAGTACATCATCAGGGTTACGCAGCGGGCAATCACTTAATGATAAACAACCGCAACCAATGCAGTTATCCAACTCATTACGTAAACGAGTCAGTTGCCGAATGCGCTTATCTAAAGATTTACGCCATTGTGTCGACATCTCCTTCCATTGCTCGGAAGTGAGTGCACTATTTGCAGGAAAACGCCCTAATGCCTCTTGAATTTCATGTAATGGGATCCCCGTACTTTGTGCAACTTTAATAATGGCAATATAGCGAAGGACAACGGAATGAAATCGCCGCTGATTCCCTTGAGTGCGCGTACTTTGAATTAGCCCCTTTGATTCATAAAAATGGACTGTAGAAACAGGCACTCCCGAGCGTTTTGCCACTTCGCCAACCGTTAATGCCCGCGTAAAATCAATTTTTTTCCCCTCATTTCTCTGCGGTTTTATCGTTTTTGTGTCTTTGTCTACCATTTTAGCTCACCTGTGCTTGACCTCAACTTAACTTAAAGTTTTATAGTGCCACCCTGCTAGTTTGTCAATTGAGGTTATTTTTTTAAAGGGGATAGGTTTATGCCATCGGTGATTACCAAAATGTTAGAAAGCAATAGCTTATGGATTATTGCTCGCTTACTAGTCTTGGTTTTATTTATTTCATCTGGTTTAGCCAAAGTTTTTGATTATGAAAATAGTCTGGCTGAAATGCGTGCTGCAGGTCTTCACCCAGATTGGTTTTTCAATATTGCTTCTGCTGCTGTCATGTTAGTTGGCTCCGCGCTTGTGCTATTTAACCGTCTTTTATGGCTTGGTACTGGAGCATTAGCCGTGTTTTTGTTCCTCACGATTGTGGTTGTCCACACCTTTTGGAACTACACGGGAGAACAAGCTCAAATCGCGATGTTTTGGGCAATTGAACATATTGCTGTTATTGGGGGCTTAATCGCTATCGCCATTGCAGGGCATTTTAGAGGTCTTTATTTCGCGTTAAAAACGCAGAAATAGAAGGAAAATTTAATGAATAAAAAAACAATAATGACACTTTGTTCCGTTTTAATTGCTGTTGGGGCGGGTAGCGCGATTTATTCAACCTACGCCCAAAATGAAGAAGACGAACAAGCAGCCTACCAATATCCACCCGTAAAAGTGGCATTGGCTCCTGTTAGCTTAGATACCGCGCCTCGCACTTTTTACGGTGTGGGTGAATTAGAAGCTGGCAGCCAAGTCCTAGTCGCGGCAGAAACCAATGGCCGTATTACGAAAATTGCATTTGAATCTGGCCAGCAAGTCAAAAAAGGTCAATTATTAGTACAACTCAACGATGCTGTTGAACAAGCGGACTTATCACGCTACCAAGCACAGTTGCGTAATGCGGCTCGCTTATACGAAAGAACCCGTTCATTATCTGCGCAACATTTAGTGGCGGAGGCTCAAGTAGATAGCACCCGTGCTGAACGTGATATTGCTCAAGGCCTGATCCGCCAAACCCAAGCATTAATTGCGCAAAAAACAATCCGAGCGCCATTCGACGGGACAATCGGTATTCGCCAAGTCCATGAAGGGCAATATTTAAACCCTGGTGAAGCCATTGCCAGTTTGGTGGATACCCAAACCTTAAAGCTCAATTTCTCTTTAGATGAACAGGCCTCACCGGAACTGCATCAAGGACAAATTGTTGATATTACGGTGGATGCTTATCCCAATAAAACATTTCCAGCCCGTATTACGGCCATTGACCCACTCATCGGCAAATCACGCACTATCGCCCTGCAAGCTACACTAGAAAATAGTGATGGCACATTAAAAGCCGGGATGTACGCCAATGTGAATGTGGTTCGCCAAGCCAGTAATGAAGTCATTACGATCCCAGAAACCGCCGTTACATATACCGCCTATGGCGATACCGTGTTTATTACACAAGGTGAAGGGGATGCGATGACCGTCAAGCGCGTGTCCGTGAAAACAGGGCAACGTTGGGATGGCAAAATAGAAATAGAACACGGCTTAAGTGCTAACGATAAAGTCGTCACCTCTGGGCAATTACGCTTAAACGACGGCTCTGCTGTCACCCCTGTCGCTCAAGATACATTGTCTGAACCAATCGCTAACACGGCTCAAGGTTCATAAGGAAGGCGCAATGAAATTTACTGATGTTTTTGTTCGCCGACCTGTTCTGGCTCTCGTGGTCAGTGCGCTAATTGTGTTAATAGGTTTATTTGCGTTGAGTAAGTTGCCTATTCGCCAATATCCACAACTTGAAAGCTCGACGATCACCATTACTACGCAATACCCTGGCGCGTCGGCTAAATTAATGCAAGGGTTTGTGACGCAACCCATCGCACAAGCGGTTTCCTCAGTGGAAGGTGTCGACTATCTGTCCTCTTCATCTGTGCAAGGAAGCAGCCTTGTCACCGTTCGAATGGAACTTAACCGAGACTCGACTCAAGCCCTTGCACAAGTCATGGCGAAGGTGAACCAAGTTCGTTATAAATTACCGAAAGAAGCTTATGACCCAGTGATTGAGCTTTCCTCTGGGGAATCCACTGCGGTTGCTTATATCGGTTTTTCCAGTACCAATTTATCCATTCCCGCCCTGACAGACTACATTTCTCGCGTTATTGAGCCAATGTATTCCTCAATTGATGGTGTTGCTAAAGTTCAAGTCTTTGGTGGGCAACAGTTGGCAATGCGTTTATGGCTGGATGCCGATAAATTAGCCGGCCGAGGGCTAACCGCTGCGGATGTTGCGCAAGCAGTTCGTCAAAATAACTACCAAGCGGCACCCGGTAAAGTCAAAGGCGAGTTCGTAATTTCTAATGTCTATGTCAATACCGACCTCACTAATGTCGATGAGTTTCGTGATTTAGTGATCCGCAACGATGGCAATGGGTTAGTACGTTTAAAAGATGTAGGAACCATTGAATTAGGGGCCGCTTCCACAGAAACCAGTGGTTTAATGAATGGTGAGCCTGCGATTTACCTTGGTTTATTTGCCACACCAACCGGTAACCCACTGGTAATCGTTGATGGTATGAATCAATTAATGCCAGACATCACCAAAACATTACCTCCCGGTGTTAAAGTCGAAATGGCATTTGAAACTTCGCGCTTTATTAAAGCGTCTATTGACCAAGTTACTAACACCTTAGTTGAAGCGTTACTGATTGTTATTGCTGTTATTTACCTATGTTTAGGGTCGATTCGTAGCGTGATCATCCCAATTTTAGCTATTCCACTATCAATGTTAGGTGCAGCTGCATTGATGATGGCATTTGGATTTAGTATTAACTTACTCACGTTACTGGCAATGGTATTAGCGATTGGTCTCGTCGTCGATGATGCTATCGTGGTCGTCGAAAACGTCCATCGCCATATTGAAGAAGGGAAATCACCGGTTTTAGCGGCTTTAATCGGTGCTCGTGAAGTGGCGGGCCCAGTTATCGCAATGACAATCACCTTGGCTGCAGTATATGCCCCTATAGGACTAATGTCGGGGTTAACAGGGGCTTTATTTAAAGAATTTGCGCTCACGTTGGCCGGTGCGGTGATTGTTTCTGGTGTCGTAGCCTTAACCCTCTCTCCTGTTATGAGTTCCTTCATGTTGAACTCAAAACAGAATGAAGGGCGTATGGCGCGTATGGCAGAAACCTTCTTCTCTACCTTAGCCCATTACTATACCATTGTATTGAATTTCTCCTTGAAAAACCGTTGGTTAACAGGGGTTATTGCCGTTGGCGTATTCATTAGTTTACCGCTGCTTTATCAATCTGCTCCTCGTGAATTAGCTCCGGTAGAAGACCAATCTAGCGTATTAACCGCTATCAAATCACCGCAGCACGCTAACCTCGAGTACGTAGAACGTTTTTCACGTAAATTACATGATGTTTTCATGGAATTACCGGAAACGGAGAGTACTTGGATTATTAACGGAACCGATGGCCCCTCCGCTAGCTTTGGGGGAACCAACTTGACATCATGGGAGCAACGCGACCGCGTCGCGTCTGAGATCCAAGGCGACTTACAAGGGCGCGTTGGTGATGTCGAAGGGAACAGCATTTTCGTTTTCCAATTGCCTGCATTACCCGGTTCAACTGGCGGCTTACCAATCCAAATGGTGCTCAGAAGCCCGCAGGATTATTCGGTACTCTACAAAACCATGGAGGAGATCAAGCAACAAGCACGTGAAAGCGGTCTGTTTATGGTGGTCGATAGTGACCTCGACTACAACAACCCAGTGGTAGAAATCCGCATTAACCGTTCAAAAGCAAATAGCTTAGGCATTCGTATGCAAGATATCGGTGAATCGCTGACCTTATTAGTGGGTGAAAACTATATTAACCGCTTTGGGATGGATGGCCGTTCTTATGATGTGATCCCTCAAAGTATTCGTAGCCAACGCTTAACACCGGAAGCCCTTTCACGCCATTATGTGAAATCGGAAGCGGGAACTATGATCCCACTGTCAACGGTGGTTGATATCAATACCCAAGTTGAACCGAATAAACTTACGCAATTTAATCAGCAAAATGCGGCAATTTTCCAAGCAATACCTGCTCCTGGTGTCACATTAGGCCAAGCTGTTGCCTACTTAGACGAAATAGCCAATGAGCTACCCGCGGGCTTTAGCCATGACTGGCAATCCGATTCGCGCCAATATAAACAAGAAGGAAACACCCTCGCCTTTGCCTTTATGGCGGCGCTCATCATTATTTACTTAGTCTTAGCGGCGCAATATGAAAGTTTAGTCGACCCATTGATTATCTTGATTACTGTTCCACTTTCAATTTGTGGTGCATTAATTCCATTGGCGCTTGGCTATGCGACATTGAATATTTACACCCAAATCGGCTTAGTCACATTGATTGGCTTAATCAGTAAACATGGAATATTGATGGTTGAGTTTGCCAATGAATTACAAGCCAATGAAGGGTTAGATAGGCGGCATGCTATTCTCAAAGCAGCACAAATTCGTTTACGCCCAATATTAATGACAACCGCAGCAATGGTGATTGGCTTAGTTCCACTGCTATTCGCCACTGGAGCAGGAGCAAATAGCCGCTTTGGCTTAGGCTTAGTGATAGTCACCGGTATGTTAGTTGGCACATTATTTACTCTGTTTGTTTTGCCGACCATTTATACCTTACTCGCCCGTAATCATAGTGCAACCGCACTAACACCAAGGCGCTATGAGCTTGCCGAAGCGAATCGCCTAATCAAAGAAACTGAGGAGACGTCCCAATGAGAAGTACGTTAACTAGCCGTCATCAACGTAACAACCGTACAGTCAACGAAGTGGAAGTGAATACGATGAGCAATAGCATGGCCATGCTATTAATTTATCATGGTCTCCCCGCAACTCTGGGAAAATCCTATTCAGCGCCGAACTCGAGCACTTTAAATAAGCCTACGCGCTAATGTGAATAGCCGCCAAACCATTTTAGGTTTGGCGGCTATTATCAAGAATATCCTAACGTACTGTCCCTATTGGCCTTCATAAAAGGCTAAAACAAGATTACCTTCCCGAATAATAATTGGGTTGCCCGGTAATGCATCCAACAATTCACGCTGAGAATTTTCTACGACCACCGCCACATCTTTATAATGATAATTTTTTAATAAATCAGGTAGCTGCTTTAAGCTATAAAACCGATTAGCGGCATCTGGGTATTTTAGCCCGTAACCTAGCTCCCCAGTTTGGTGAAGCATCGTGATATCACTGCGTTTAAGTACCCATGCCAATGTAGTGCCTAACCCGACATTATTGGTTAACAATACGGTTTTATCCGCTAATTGGTGATGATATTTCGCAATCACCTCTTGTGGCGTATTATTACTGGCAATACGCGATGGGATAATATGACCTACAGTTAAGCTAATACCCACCGTACACATTGCAGCTAAATACCAAAACCGTTGTTTTAAAGAGACTAAAGCAACCAATAACCAAAAAATAAACGCGCCTGCGGCTAACCATAACTTTCCACTTTCATCGGCCTGAAACACGCTCAGTTTAGGGTAATAAGCAGAAGCAATAATTCCCCCAGCAATAACGCCACCTATCAGTGTGTTAATCAATGCATTCAAACGGATAGGCCGTGTTTTTTTCTCAGCAAGTATTTTTTCAATGTAGGCGGCCATAAGAACTGCAATAGGTGCAATACAAGGCAAAATATAGGTCAGTAATTTACCTTTGGTAATACTGAAGAAAACAAATGGCACAATAAACCACAATAGAAAATAAATATGTAACCCTTTTTGTTGCCATGCATGGCGCAGCGCACCAAAAAGGTAACCTAGCCAAGGTAATACCGCGGCGAGCAAAATAGGAATATAAAACCAAAATGGGGATTTATTTTGCGCATTATTTGCCATAAAACGTTGAATATGCTCAACCCAGAAGAAATAATTCCAGAAATCAGGTTCACGACTGGCAATAACGAAAGCCCAAGGTAAGCACACAACAAAAGCAGTGAACAGTGAAACAAACGAGAAAACAAATACTTCTTTGAATTGCTTAAAGTAAATAGCGGCAACGGAACAAACAAGTACTGGCAGCACTAAAACGAGAAAACCTTTTGTTAATACCCCTAGCCCACAGGCGACTCCCATCATGATGAAAGCGAGTAATTTATGAGAGAAGTATTTTGTCGTTAACCCCCACTGGAAAAAGAAAATCACCATAGTGATAAAGGCTGTCACGATGGGGTCAAGAATATTGTAGGTGCCGATAGTAAAAACCATCAACATGGAAAGGTAAATAAACACGGCATTGAAAGCGAGCCGTGAGTTTTTCCAAGCCATTTTGGCACTGAGATAAACAAATAGCCCACTGATTAATGTGCTAAATACTACGCCAAGGCGAACCGAAATGTTATTTTCACCAAATAACATTTGGAAAATAGCCCCGACCCAATAACCAAAAATAGGTTTCTCAAAATAACGGATATCTAAAAGCTCAGGAACGCTCCAATTATAACTAATAATCAATTCCCGACTAATTTCTGCATACCGTAGTTCATCCGGTTGCCACAATAACCTACCGTTTAACGGTAAAAAATAGGTTACTAGAACAAAACCAAATAACAGACACCATTTTAGGTAGGCAACTTTATTGTTTGCCATAATCATTTCATCTCAACCATTCTTGTTATTGATATTTAATAATTTTTTCGTTTGAACAAACACGCTCTTTTATTTAGCTATTATCGTTATGGCAATTAAACCTCATTTAAACAAATCGAACGTTAATTGATAGAAAGGTCGCTGTTTATAAACAATCAATAAATGAATACTACAATTCATATACAAAAAGAGATAAGAATCAAATGATAAGACTGAGTGTTTAAAGAATAGTTCAGTCTTTAAAAATAAGGTGAAAATTTAATTCGTTCTTAATATTAATCATTAATACAAAAAAGTGTACGGCAGTTTATAAACAAAAACCGGTCAGGGCATTCACCATAACCGGTTATTATTCATACAACGTAAAACTATTTGGCAGCAGCTAACGCCTGTTCAAGGTCTGCTAGAATATCATCAATATGTTCTATGCCAATTGATAAGCGGATCATATCCCGAGAAACTCCTGCCTGCGCTAACTCTGCATCATTAAGCTGACGATGTGTCGTTGACGCAGGGTGGCAGGCAAGAGATTTAGCATCACCAATATTCACCAACCGCACAATCAGTTTCAAAGCATCAATAAAGCGCGCCCCAGCTTCTTGGCCACCTTTAATACCAAACGACATAATACTTGCTGGCTTGCCATTCATATACTTTTGCGCCAGACCATGTTCAGGGTTACTCGGTAGACCTGCATATTTCACCCACTCTACTTGTGGATGATTTTCGAGGTAGTTCGCCACTTTTAGCGCATTTTCGGTATGTCTATCCATTCTTAGCGCGAGGGTTTCTAAACCTTGTAAAATCAAGAATGCGTTAAACGGTGATAATGCAGCCCCCGTTCCGCGCAATGGTGCAACTCGGCAACGCGCAATAAAGGCCGCTGCGCCAAAATGTTCGGTATAACTTACGCCATGATAAGCCACATCTGGTTCTATCAATAATGAAAAACGATCTGGGTAATCTGTCCATGGGAACTTACCTGAATCAATAACCATTCCGCCAAGTGATGTTCCATGCCCACCGATATATTTGGTCAATGAATGAACCACAATATCCGCCCCATGTTCAAATGGACGGCATAAATAAGGGGTTGCCACGGTATTATCGACAATCAAAGGCACGCCATGGCGGTGCGCAACTTCAGCCAGTGCCGCAATGTCAACAATAAAGCCAGCCGGGTTTGAAATTGACTCGCAGAATATGGCTCGAGTCTTGTTATCAATCAGCGCTTCAAGTGCTGCTAAGTCATCATGCTCCGCAAAACGCGTTTCAATGCCTAAGCGCGGTAGAGCATGAGCTAATAAGTTATAAGTTCCACCATACAATTTAGCAACAGAAACAATGTTGTCCCCTGCTTGTGCGATGGTTTGGATCGCATAAGTAATTGCTGCCATACCAGAAGCAACGGCCAAGCCAGCGACACCACCTTCAAGCGCAGCTACTCGTTGCTCTAGAACATCATTCGTTGGGTTCATAATTCGCGTGTAAATATTACCCGCAACTTTTAAATCGAAGAGGTCGGCACCGTGCTGAGTGTCATCAAAAGCATAAGAGGTGGTTTGGTAGATTGGCACGGCAACGGACTTAGTGGTAGGGTCAGGAGAGTAACCGGCGTGAATCGATAATGTTTCTAATTTCATTCTTTATCCTTGTTACGACACACTGGAATAGATACAGCCAGAGGTAGTGATTACGTTATTATGATGCTGTGATAACCTTAGATATTACCTAAGCCGCTACATCGAGCAACTACTTGTACTTGAAATTATTTCACATTGATAGATGTGGTGAGGGTGATTATCACGCTATTCAGATTAAAAATTAGTTACATTAATGTCTATCCTTATAACCTATTTCATATTGATATAAAAAAAGCCACAACCCTTACAGGCCATGGCTTTTCTGCTTATAAAGTTTTATTTGTTTTTATGAAAATGCACCATAAATAACTGAAGTAATAGAGGCCAGCCCACAAATAAAGGTGAAGATTTGAGCAGGCTTTGACGTGCTGAACTTCTTCATCGCAGGAACAATATTCATCGACACGACAGGTAGAATAAACAGAATAGCGGCAATCATTGGTGCCCCCATCGTTTCAATCATGCCTAAAATACTCGGGTTACGAATAGTCACAATCCACGTTGTAATCACAATAAATAACATGGAAGCTGTTTGAATTTTCTTCACAGAGAAAGAAGAACGGGACTTAATTAACCCAACTAAGCCTTCGTGAGCCCCTAAGAAGTGACCAAAATAACTCGATACAATCGCAGCAAAAGCAACTATCGGCCCTAAATAAGACAAAATTGGCGATGGGTTAATATTCGCGATATGTGATAGCACACTAATATTCTGTTCTTTCGCAACGGCAAGCTCTGCAGGGCTTAGTGATAAGACCACAGAGAAAACGAAAAACATCACAAAGCCTGTCAGCATTAATGCTGCACCACCCGTAATCATATCTGTTTTCACAATCGCATTATTACCAAACTGCTGACGTTGGTCTTTAGTAAATTGGCTGATAATTGGGCTATGGTTAAATGAGAATACGATTAGTGGGATCGCCATCCAAACAATCACAGGCATTGCACTCCAATCAGGAGCCACCTCTAGCATTGACGTATTCCATTCAGGAATTAAATACAATGATAAAGCTAATAAAATGAATACCAGAGGGTAAACCATTAGAGAAGTAAGCCTTAGCATAAGCTCACGACCAAATACCACCCCTGCAGTCATTGCTGCAATCAGCACCCCAGACAGTAACCATCGTGGCAGCGGCTCTATTTCGAGTTGATTTACCAAGAATGAATCAACGGTATTTGTGATACCTACACCATAAATCAATACGATAGGGTAAATAGCAAAGAAATAAGCAAACGTTATAATATTTGCGCCTACTTTACCAAAGTGCTCTTCTACCGTATCTGTAATATCCGCATTTGGATTTTTTGAAGATAAAACAAAGCGTGCTAACCCTTTATGGGCTAACCAAATCATTGGTGTTGCAATTATTGCTAATATTACTAATGGCCAAAACCCCCCTGCACCCGCTTTAATTGGCAGGAATAGAACTCCTGCCCCTACGGCGGTACCGAATAAAGAAAGTACCCAAGTAAAATCCTTATAGGTCCACTTACTAACAGGTTTATCTGCTGTATCTACTGTTTTTTCAATTGTGCTCATCTTGTGTTCTTCATCATTAACGTTATTAAAATAAGATGTGCAGATTTTGCATTAAATAATCAACAGTGCCTAATTTAATCACGCTATTTTTTTCAACTTTTTGGTGTAGATCTCGTTAATAACGTAAAAAAAATAAATACCACGTAATTATTCTGTGAATAAATAATTTTGCAATTAATTAAAAAAGTAAATTTTAGATATAAAGTATTTAATTTTTAATTTGAAAAATGGCTGAGCCATTTGCTCAGCCATTTTTTTACCTGAAAAACTGAAGTTTTATAGGTAGACGGGAACTAATATTTCTGTCGCAATCACCACCACAACCAATCCAACTAATACTGGAATTGACGTTCTTTTCACCACTTCAAAAGGAGAGATTTTTGCCATACCAGATACAGCTACGACAACCCCTGATACAGGCGATAAAGTCCGCCCTAAATTAGAGGCTTGCAACATTGGGATCACTAAATAAGCAGGATTGACGCCCATTTGTTTTGCTAAATGAGGGATTAGCTCAACAAACGCATAGAACGGTGCATTTCCCGAGCCCGTTGTCATCGCGGCTAACATCGTAATCACGACCAGCGCAATCATCATCACAATTGCACCTGAACCAAATGATTGTGCGAGGTCAATTAGCCCTTTGATGAAACCAATGGTGCTTAAACCCTGCGCAAAGACCCCAGCGGCGACTAACAACATCACAACCGTTGCAAATGCATCAGCCATTCCTCTATAACAAACTTCTAAGCCACCATAGACGTGTTTCGCGCTAAAACTGCGTAAAAACTCAATGACTGCAGCTAAAATAATGCAGCCAACAATAATCGTAACGATATGCAATTCAGGCGCCCATTTACCATCAAACACTAAAACACCGATAATTGGCGTAAAAGGTAAGATAGCGTAGAAAGCAGGTGCGTGTGTTTTGATTTCATTGACGTCTAACATTTCTGTTTTGACGTTCTCTTTTCTGTCTAAATAACGTTGCCAGAAGAAGTGCGCAATTGACATTGCCACAATGGCAGCAATAGAAATCGGTAAGGTCGTTTTAAATGCGAAGTCGATTAATGGCATTTCAGCCGCTTTTGCCGCCAAAATAACGTCACCGGATGTTGGCGCTAAAATAATTGCCGCTGGCGATGCACAAATTGCCGCTGCTGCACCGCGGCTGATCCCGACATTCACCATAACAGGGAATAACGTCGCCATCAGTAATACACCAAGGCCTGTCGCAGAGGAAACCGCTAACGACATCAAGCATGCCACAATATAAGCGGCAACCATCAACAAATAGGGGGAGTTGATCATTTTTAATGGCTTAGAAGCGATTTTCACCACAACATCATTTGCCCCAATGTGAGTCATATAAGATGCAAACCCACATAACACCATGATCATCATGCCAAGGTCGCCACCTCGGCTCATTAATAGGAATTTTATGTATTCCAGAATATCTGTTACGCGCCACCCCGTCGTCGGAACAGAACCTGGTAAAATACTTTTACCCATAATCGCAGTAATGATCAGAAGTAAAATACCCCCTGTCATTAGCACACCCGTTGCGGAATATCCTTTTATGATATAACGCCCAACTCCAATGGCGACAATAACGCCGATTAAGAGCTCAATCATGTATTTCTCCTGCCTGTCTTATTTTGTAATTATAAAAAATCACTCTGCCTAATCATTAAGCAAAATTCACTGACTATGATCATATCAACAGATGATTTTTAATATAGAAATACGTTAAAACACAAGAGGAATAAATAAAAAATCTCTTTTAGGCAGCAGTTTACAGCCGATATCTCCATATATTAATAAAGAATAGGAAGATCAGCTTAGTTTAGCTATGCCATGTTTTTCACATTAAGGAGGGAAATTGATTAACTAAATAACTCATAAATCATATCACCAAAAAAACCGCGATATTGTAAATAACGAATTTGCTTACTTTTTTCTTTAAAATCTTTAGGAATATTATCCCCAAATTTCTTACTACGTACCAGTGCGGCCTTTTCAAACCAATCTACATCTATAGTGGCAAAATGTTTTTCCACAACCGTTTCAGTGAAACCTTTCTGTCGCATTTCTTGTTTTATCCGCAATGGCCCATATCCCTTGCGCAGATAACCTTGCATTAATAGCCCAGCAACACGGTCATCATCAAGAAAATGTTGCTCACTTAGCCTTTCAAGCACCAATTCAATTAAAGACTCATCGATAATGCCGTCATTTTTCTCATACATACGCCGTTTCATACGTGCAAATAGCTCAGCTTTCCCATAATCACGGCGGGAAAGCATAAACAAGGCGTATTGGTAAAGCTCGGTTTCATTCATGGCGTTAAACTTTCATCATTAAATTGGGCGCATTGCACGCCCAGTCTAACATAAACCTTTGTACTCTAGCTTGAATAAGCATGTGACTCGACTGGCTGAACGCAGTCAACCCCTATGCAGCTTGAATCGTGACGCGTATGTACTCTAAATAATTCAAGTTGCATGTAGGCGACAAACGAAGACAGACCGATGAGCATACATAAGTATGTGATTCGGCTGGCTGAGTGCAGTCAACACCCATGCAGCTTGAAGTATGACGAGTATGTACTCTAAATAATTCAAGTTGCATGTAGGCGACAAACGAAGACAGACCGATGAGCATACATAAGTATGTGATTCGGCTGGCTGAGTGCAGTCAACACCCATGCAGCTTGAAGTATGACGAGTATGTACTCTAAATAATTCAAGTTGCATGTAGGCGACAAACGAAGACAGACCGATGAGCATACATAAGTATGTGATTCGGCTGGCTGAGTGCAGTCAACACCCATGCAGCTTGAAGTATGACGAGTATGACAAGTTAGTGAACTTGAGCACCACTCAACAATTTATATATCGTATCCGGGGTATAACTGCCGTCTTGGAAATAAATTGTCCAGTCCGTAATATCGTCGCGCGTTAATGGGTAAACTTCCCCTTCTTGCATATTTTTCACATAAAAAGGATGATTAATTAAACGCCCTTCAAACTGGTCACCATTCCAAGAAACAGGTTCAAACCACATATGTTCATGACCATCGAAGTCTTCTTCTGCGTCATGATAGCCAATACCGCATTTCACTAAAAAGCGCCATTCTGAATCTTCAGCTTCCTCGTTTTTACCGAGGAATTTGGCAAAGAAACCTTTCTTCTGAGCCACTGGTTTTGGCCCGTAGTTATCTAACATATGCGTGAAATATTCCCACCGTAATTTGGCTTTACGGGACATATCAGCAGTTTCTTCATCGGTACGCATAAACATCATCGCGTTTTGGTCTTCAAAGCCTTCAAAGAAACTTTCTAATACAGGGTTTTCTTGTGTCACACGGAACAACATCGCGGATGGGTGCTGATGAGATTCATCTCTATCATGCCAATCTCCCATAAAGCGCTCTGATGACGCATCTCCAAACTCGAAATTCATCTCTTCAAGTGGCTTTAAGTCATCAATTGGCGTTGATTTACCCACGTGCAACAGACCTTCTTCAAACGGAACGGCAACTAAATACTCATAGCCTGCTTGGGTTTGCCCAATAAAAATGGGTTCATTAAACACGATTTTTCCGTGAGTAATACTGTTATTTACGAAGCTCCAAAACAGTTCGGGAATACCATAATAAGAAGCGATCGGGTGAGGTATAATAATTTCCGCTTCAGATAAACCACAGCGAGCTAAACCATGCGTGTGGAACCAATACATGGTCGGCGCCCGCTCTTCTTCTGGCTTGTCTTCGTTGTCTTCTTGGTCATAAATGGCATGAACAACATACAAAGAATCAATACTTGGCATTAAATCATCAATGAGTTGGAAATTAAGCCACTCACGGGTAAATACTTTCCCTGCGGCAGAAATATCCAGACCCAGTAATAAATCGGGTACCAAGATTTGAATGACCTTTAACTGCTGCAGATAATTGACTAATGGTTGCCCTTGAAATAAGCACTCAACAATCACCGCTTGAGGGGCTGCGCTTGCCTCTGCGTACAGTTCAGGGCTGATTGGGTCAGTGGCAAAATAAGGGTTGATAGTATATTCAGGATCGCTATCCACTAAAGCGATATAAAAACGTAATTCTTCCTCACCTTTTTTACAGCTAAAGAAAAAGCCGCCGTCCTCTGGAATATAATCTATTTCACCATCAGTAAAATACGTTTGCTCTTCTAAGCGTTGCTCAAGCAATAAAGACGTCAACTCAGAACCTGGGATAGCAACCATCATGGATGCTTCTTTCTCACCCTCACCCACTGCTGTATCAAGGTAATATTGTTTGTTATTCATTTTCAGACCTATTAATAAGTGACTCTGGCGAGGATATCAGCTTATATTCATTAAGAATATTGTGATTATTCTTAACAAATAGAGATTGTGATTTGATCCTCCATATTGTAACTAAGTTAATAAATAATCATTATTCGACAATCAGTTATTCTACTTTTCATACTGTATTGACTGAGGCACAATAATGCTCTTTCTTTAGTTTGCTTTAAATTGATAAAGCAAAAAGTTCTATTTCAATAAAGGTAATTCAAATATGGCTGATTTAACCAAAGCACAAAAAGAATATGTCGATGACCTCGCAATGCAACGCGTTTTCGATATGAACAGCGATGAAGTGTTGGTCAACGCCTTAGAACAAAAAATTCACCAAATGGAAGACCATTTGAAAGCCTATTTTCATGAGCGAGTTAAATTTCATCAGCAAACTAAAAAATAGCCTTTACCAGCTCAGTGCCGATGCTGTTTATGATATCGGCACCTGTTTTACCCCTTTCGGGCGGTAATTCTTAAATAAACAATAAACACACATTTATTTAGGTTTAAATATCAACAAAAAAGCATTAAGCGCCATCTAAAAATGGACCTCTAATGATAGAATTCTATTTATCACTGTACGACTAATAACAATTTATCTATTACACTTCTCTTTTGTCCAAATATTGAGCCAATTTTATGAAACGCATTCAATTCAGTACTGCACTGATCCTTTCTTCTATCATGAGCATGTCTGTGAGTTTTGCTGATAGCGATCGCCCATTATTTTCAGTCTCTGTAAGTGAATCTGGAGTACCCCAAAATAACAGCGAAGGCGGCATTACTCGTTCTTCTACCTCAGAGTCACGAGTACTGCCGATTTGGGGCGATGAAGCCCGTGCTCGAGGGTATGATGTACCGGAACCTTTTGGGGCAAGTTATGGTTATATGAATCTCCGCCAAGACATTATCGTCGATAAGATTGGCTTTAACTCTGATACACGATTAGGACAAGGCCTTCTTTCTAACATTTTAGTTGAAACAGGTCATACCCGAGAAAAAAATGAATCACATATGCTAAAGCTGGATGCTTGGGTTCTACCATTCATGAATATTTACGGTGTTTATGGAAAAACAAAAGGTTCATCTAAAACTAATATCTCTGGTATATATATGAAAGGGCAACCTAACCCAATGTGGGAGAACTTACCTTTTTCATTGGATTTTAAAGGAAAAACATACGGAGGTGGGGTAACCTTTGCTGGTGGATATAACCAATTTTTTGGAACATTAGACCTAAACTACACTAAAACAAACCTTGATATCTTAGATGGTGATATTACCGCTTTTGTTATGACACCCCGTATTGGATACGAATTTGTGTTCGAGCCATTGATTAGTGGTCAAGGGAATACCAAAGTTCAAATTTGGACTGGTGCCATGTACCAAGATATCACTCAGCGTTTTAAAGGTGACGTTAGTAAATTGAACCTTCCCGAAGAACTTGATTTCTTCATGAATGATCCTGCAATGAAACCCATAGTAGGCAATGTTAAATTCGATGTTAAACAGCATCTTGCCCATAAATGGAATAATACCGTTGGTGCTCGAGTTGAACTGACTCGAAATTTTAATGTATTAACCGAAATCGGCTTTAACAACCGTAACAGCTTCTTTATTTCTGGGGAATTCCGTTTTTAATGTGGCATTCGGCAATTATTCAAAGGCTGGCCTTGCTCAGCCTTTTTATTATTTTTCCTGCTAAAGCTGATTTTCTTCCTGAGCGCCAGCAAATCGACGGCTGGCTAAACGATCTCGGTGGGGAAAATAGCTTTGATGAAAGTAAAACTGTTGATTGGGGCATATTACCGGGGCCATTTTATACCCCCGAAATGGGCATTGGTATTGGCACCGCTCTGGTTGGTTTATATCGAATAGATAAAGAAGATAAACAAACCCAGCCATCTTCTATTGGATTAAGCGGTTTTGCATCGTCTACAGGTGCATTTGGCTTAAATTTTACCAATTACAATTTTATTGATAACGACCAATGGCGGTTATTTGTTTCCGGTACCATTAACAATATTCCCACTTATTATTGGGGTAAGGGATATTCTGCAGGGAAAAACGATCACAATAAAGAAAAGTACCATTCCCAAGAGTTCCAAATAACCCCAAGAGCCTTATACCAACTGGCTGATTCTACTTATGTTGGGCTCGGTTGGAACTTTTCGTCAATCAACGCCAGCGATCCTGATGATGGCGCCAAACATTATTTCTCCAATTCAATTGGGGGTCGCTCGGTATTAAATTCAGGCATCAGTGCATATTACAGTTATGATACTCGTGATTTTTTGCCTAATGCCTACCAAGGACAAGCTTTCGAAGTAGTTTATACCTATTTTGCCCCAAATCTAGGGAGTGACACTCGTTTTCAAACCACCCAATTGCAATATGCGTACTATCATCAGTTAGCCGAAGAGACTGTTATTGCGTTCGACAATTATGCAAGGTTTTCAAGCGGAAATGTACCGTGGAACCAGCTATCATTACTCGGTAATGGTAACCGTATGCGCGGGTATTACGAAGGCCGCTATCGTGATAACAATATATTCACCAGTCAAATTGAACTTCGCCATAAACTCGATTGGCGCCATGGTATTGTGGGTTGGTTAGGAACAGGAACCATGAGTGATACGGCGTCCGAATTAGGCCAAGGGCATTGGTTACCCACCGTTGGTGTAGGCTATCGTTTTGAATTTAAACCAAGAATGAATGTCCGTTTAGACTTAGGTATCGGTCGTAACAGTACTGGGATCTACTTTCAGGTTGGGGAGGCATTCTAATGTTCAAATGGGTTACCCCAATAGGGATTGCACTTTTATTAGCCGCCTGCCAAAGCCACGACAAACTAGAATTGCCCACTATTGAGCCAGTCGTTACCCCTTATACCGTTGAGGAGGCCTCACAAGCATGGCCTGTTATTACTTCCTTAGCCCCTCCACAAGGTTTACGGGCTTGCTGCGCTTTTGGCTACAACTTGCAAGCTGAACTATGGGGACTCCCAGTGCCGTTTTACACTATCGATAATATCGTTGAAGCGGATAGCCTTGGTGAACACCATTATAATGACAGTTTTTTAGGTGCCTCTGCTGCATTAATGGGGCTCAGTAATGAAAAAATAGGCTTACTCTATACAGATAAAAGCGGGTTTATTGATATTTCCCATGTCAGAGATACTGCAGATTATACTTTTTACTTATTTAGCCAAATTTATCCACGCCTTGGTCAACAATGGTCGCTGTCTCTTAATGAAGAGCTAGCGGATAGGCAAATACATTTCAGTGCATTTGAACCACCACAATCTGCTGAGCAGCGTTATACCCTAAGTGCCTATTTAGCTGCAAAACTAGCTTTCCAGCTTGCTGTATGGCATGAAATTGCGCAGTGGTATGGTTATCAATCTGTACCCGGCTTTTCTGAAGGGATCTCTGCATTTTCTCCTGAAGACCTGTACTCAAATTTACTCGGTTCTCGTCTGGCCTTAACCTTGATCCTACAAGGCCGAGCAAGCTCTTTAGCCACTTACTCTCAGTCTATGGAAAATATTCTTCCGCTAGCACTTCACCAGCTCGGTAGCAAAGATAGAAAAACCACGCGGAAAACATTTGATAGCGTTGATGGTTTGTGGTGGAACAGTTACCGTAGGGTACCGGAGAAATTTCTTGTTTTAACAAGAGATTACCATACAAGTGACCAACGTTATCCTTTGATGCCCCCACAAATTATGCCATCTGAAGGTTTACGTTTAACCTTGCCCGATCGCTACCTCAAATATGATTTGTCATTACTCGCGCAACTGCGCTTGCTCCCTACTGACAATATGAAGCAACTTCCCAAGCCTATCTCTTATTGGACGGTGGCAGATTTTCCACAGTTGGCGGAAGATGCGAAGCAACAAGATTTACTGCAACAAGTTTTAAAACCTTAATCAGCAGATTTGTGATATCTATGTAAATCGCTTTATCGGACTTTGTCCTAACATTACTGCACTTAGAATTTTAAGTTAAATGTCACTTTTTACTCATTTGCAGATAATAATGTTATTTCACTTTTACCGCCTCGATAGACTTTAATAAAACGATGAAGACCTCATTTTGATTAAAAAACAGCCTTCTGATTGCTTATTTTTCAGACAAAATAACCCTACAATAACTACATGAATTGTACTCTTTTTAATCAAATTTAGCTTAAGTAAAGCCCCAGTACTACGGGAATAAACAATTTAATTTATTATTCTTCATGTGAAAATATACCAATAGAAACTTTACACCATTTAAAATCAATTGATTCATAATAATGCAAAAAAGTCTACAAAATAATACAGAAGTTTCCCTAATGTCACCCGGATAAATGTAGCTCGTGAAAAATTAATCTGCTAATATTCGCTCGAATTTTGTTCAGAGATACTTAGGAGAAGCAAATGCCCTCTCGAACGATGAGGACAAACGCCGTCTTCGCTTTCTTATTTTTACTTTTATTTTCGAGCCTGAGTATGGGCTCCACCAGTACCAGCACAATGCTCAATAAAGAGTATACTAATAAAACTGTGCAACAGAATGTAAGTCAGGCTAAAACCTCACTTCCTGATTTACGCAAATACCCTTCTGGTACGCCTCGAAAGAAAGCATTTTTGAAAACGGTTGTCCCTGTTATTGAAAAAGTGAATAAACAGATTATGGCTGAACGTACTTGGTTATTATCAGTACGAGCTAACAAGAAGTGGAGCGCCCAAGAGTTGCGCCGTCTTGAACAAATCTGTAATAGCTATGGTATGAAATGTAGTAATCCAAAACGTTTAAATTGGAACAAACTATTGAGTCGTGTCGACATCATGCCAACACACTTAGTTGCAACACAAGCAGCAACAGAGTCTGGTTGGGGGACATCACAACTCGCTCTGCAAAACGGTAACTTATTTGGTATGCGCTGCGGTAGTGGCTGCCAGACCAAAAAAGGAAAGATTAAAGGCTATTCTACATATTCTTCTGTAGAAGATACCGTGACTGCTTATATGAAAAACATGAATACCCATAACGCTTATGAATCTCTACGAACTTCACGAGCAAAACAGCGTTTATCAAAAGATGAGCTGGATACGAAAAAGCTAATTAATGATATGAAAGGGTACTCAGAGTTAGGTTCAACCTATAACCGCTATTTACAAGAGATGTACGCGAGTAATGAAGAATTGATTACACAAGCTCAACAAAGAGCAGCCACTCGCATTTAATGTTGTATCACCAGGTACAAGACATAAAAAATCCACTTCGTTAAGTGGATTTTTTTTATCCCTCACAAACCGCATTGAACTTACTTTACTCATTCAACCAATTTAATTTTTAGATTTACTCTATTGCTCTAAATAGTTCGAGTGATGGCGAGGTGGCAAGAGAGGATATCCCTAGGAGCATACATAAGTATGTGACTAGGGTAGCTGAACGTAGCCAACAAAGTCACTGCTCGAAATATGACGAGCAATATGACAAGCAATATTCTGATTGCATAGAAAAAGAGATCAAATATCATATACCCTAACCTTCTAACAAAATAATTAACATCTTTGAGTCTAATATGAATTTCTTCTCTTTTGAGTTTCTTGGCTCTTTCTTGATTTTTTTTCTTATTTATTGGGGTTGTCAGCCCAGTGCAAAACTACAGAATGGCTTATTAATCACTGCTAGCTATTTTTTTGTTTATTCATTTAGCCCTGACTTTGCTTATATTTTATTTAGCTACACACTGATTATTTATTTGCTTACCAATGTGGCAACTAATTGGCTTTCGAGTAGATGGATATACGGTATTCTTACCGCGGTCATTGTTGGCTTCTTTACCACCTTTAAATATTACTCATTCTTCCAAGAGACTATTCAGCAGACTCTCGACAAATTTGGTTTTAGTGTTGGTCTTCCTATATTGGAAATACTTGCACCACTTGGGCTGTCCTTTTATGTATTCCACTCAGTCAGCTATACCGTATCGGTTTGTCGAAAAGAAATTCCTAAAGCCGATTTCTTTGACGTGACATTGTATCTTGCATTTTTTCCGAGTATTGTCGCTGGGCCAATCAACCGCGCGAAGAACTTTCTTCCCCAAATACAAGCGGAAAGCCGTGAGGTTTTAGATCCTCGAAAAGCCATATTGCTTATCTCATTAGCGCTAGTGAAATTGTTTTTATTTAGCTCGTACTTGTCTGAAAACTTTGTCAACCCAGTCTTTGACGCTCCCGTGGGTTACAGTGCGGGGGAGATCCTAGTAGCAACCTATGCGTATGCTTGGAATATTTACTTTAACTTTTCCGGTTATACCAATCTGGTGACAGGTATCGCGTTATTATTAGGGTTCAGGGTCCCTGTTAACTTTAACGCCCCTTATTTAGCTGCAAATTTAAAAGAGTTTTGGGCCCGTTGGCATATCAGCTTATCGACCTTTATTCGCGACTATGTTTATATTCCTCTTGGCGGTAACCGTAAAGGTTTTAGCCGTATGAACACCAATGTATTCCTTGCGATGGTCATTTCAGGATTATGGCACGGCGCAGCAATGACATTTGTAGTTTGGGGAGCCATTCATGGATTAGGGATTGTGTTACTTAATCTCAAGAATTTATGCATGGAAAAACTAGGATGGACCCAAGTGATCCCGAATAAGACATTATCAGTTTGGGTATCACGAATTATAACTTTCCATTTCGTTTGTTTTGCGTGGATTTTTTTCCGTAGCGCCTCATTTGATGATGCACTGTTAATGGTCAATCAAATCATTGCCCCTGGTTTTATCGCTTCTATTAATGCAAGCTTAGGGTTATTAGTCGCATTTTGGCTACTGCTGATTGCCTACCCTTATTTTGTACAAGGCTACCATTATGTGGCAAAAAAATACCAAACCGTTCCTTGGTATTATTACCCTATTCCACTCGCGATCATTCTAACCATTATGTTTATGCTTTCTCCTTCAGGTATGCCGGGGTTTATTTATGCTAACTTCTGAGTTTAAAAATACCCTAATCAAGGTTGGCCAGATTTTATTTATTGTCCTAATTGCTGGCCTATTATTAGTTTGGTTGAATCAAAGCTCGCTAGAGCGATTTTGGCAACAAAAATATCACCAAGATACCCCATGGGCGAAAATGGCAGGTAATCCTATCTGGGATTATGGCGCTTACTTACATGATGGCGCGCTTGAGGCAGGAAGCCTATTCACTTACTACGCATCAGGACAAAAAGCGCAGGAAGACAAACAAGCCGCGGCGCTCGCACTCGCCAATAAAGATAAAAAACTCAATTTCCCCAAAGAGTTTCAAATTGGTCTTCACTTCGTAAATGGCTATATTTATCCGGCTGAAAGCTTATCGGTTACCTTCCCTGAACGGCTGAAACGACCACAAGCTTGGGAGAAAAACCAGAAAATTAGCTTTGGTGGTTTTACAATCAAGAAAGAACAGCCAATAGTGGCAAAACATATTGCCAATATCGAAAAAGGCCAACAAGTTCTGTTTACGGGGGACTCCATGATGCAAGGCGTCGCTCCACATGTTAAAAACATGCTCTTGAAAAAATATAATATCGATAGCATTAATCTAAGCAAACAAAGTACAGGGCTGGCATATCCACGCTTTTTTAATTGGCCCCAAACCATTGCCAAGGCATTGAATGATAACCCCAACATTAAGGTTTTAGTGGTTTTTTTAGGGCCTAACGACCCTTGGGATATGCCCCCACAAACGGGTTCTAAATACGTCAAATTTAAAAGTGAAAATTGGGAAAAAGTGTACCGTGAGCGGATTAATGATATAGTATCAACCGCTCGCCAGCACAATGTTGATGTTATTTGGGTTGGTCCACCTAATATGCGTAAAAATGCGCTCTCCGATGGTATGAAATTCTTAAGTAGCCTCTACCAATCTGAAGTTGAGAATAACGGTGAAATTTACTTTTCAGTCAATGATGTCTTTAAATACCAAGGCGACACCTATTCTGACTATATCGGTGATGCAAGCAGTACAATTAAATTGCGAAGTGGTGACGGGATCCATTTCAGCGGAAAAGGTCAAAAATTGATCGCTGAAAAAGTATTCTCACTCATTCATTTCGAAGAAGAGGAAGAAAAGGAACCTCATGAAACTGAACAAACTGTGTCAAGCTAAGTCCAAAATATTGGCGGGTGGCGTGATTGCGCTTTTGTCGCTGGGCTTATTGTCTTGCCAGAACACATCAGACAAAACTCGCAAAACTAGCTTGCCTAAAAGTCAGCCAGCGGTTACACAAGGACAGTTGGTCAATAACGCAGAGCCTAATTTGCCACAGTTGGCGAATAAGTTGCGCCAAGGTAACCAGCAAGTACACATCGTCCAAATTGGTGATTCACACACTGCTGCTGACTTTTTCAGTGGCAATTTAAGAACATTGCTTCAGCAACGTTATGGTGATGCAGGCCCAGGTTTTATTCCGCCAATTTCAGTACCAGGACAACGAACAGCAACCATTAACCGTATGAGCGAAAAGAAAGAGTGGTCACTGGCTTCAAGCCGTAAAGATGAACGCTTTGATTACCCACTCGGTGGGCTAATCGCCGAGCCACAAGCCGCTAATAGCAAAGTGGTGCTCAAGCCTTTACAGCCTGCGTTAGGGGCTTATCAGCTACAAACTCTATACCAAAGCACAGGTGATTCACAAATGCGTGTTGCTCCTGCGGTTTCCCCTAACGTGGCATTGCCCGCTACAGGAAATCAATGGGTATTTTCGTCGCCTGTCAATACCCAGCTTCCAGCTCAAGTTACCGTTAATAAAGGAAATGGGCTAAAAATCGGTGGATGGTTAGTGCGTTCACAAAAGCCAGGAGTTATGCTTTCCGCGCTGGGGCTCAATGGTGCAACATTGAGTATGGCAGATAAATGGCAGCCACAGTGGAGCGAAACCTTAGCACAAATGTCCCCTGACATGGTGATTTTAGCCTATGGAACCAATGAGGCTTTTAACGATACGTTAGATTTAGCCGCTTACGAGCAAAATTTGCGCGCTAAAATTCGCTTAATTCGCCAACAAATGCCAAATAGCGTTATTTTACTTGTCGGCCCGAATGATTCACTTAAATTTAATGATGCAGCGAGTTGCCAAGCTCAAATGCCAGTGAATTTAACGAGCGTGATTCAAATTCAAAAGGCGGTGGCCGCTCAAGAAAATACGTTATTTTGGGACTGGCAAGCCTTTATGGGTGGCCCTTGCTCAATTCGCACATGGGCAGCACAAGATTTAGCCCGACCAGACAATGTGCATCTCTCTGCCGAAGGTTATAAGAAGAGTGCGCAAGGGCTATATAGCCAGTTAAGCCAACTATTAAATTAATTATTGGTTTAACACACAATAAGGCAGCGGTATCTTCAATGCCCCTGCCTTTTTATTTGCACTTTTTTTATATTTATCGCCTGATCGTTGTCATTTCCCTTTGGCTTTTTTCTTACTTATCTTCTTATTATCCTAAAAATTCAATTCCGACATTAAATTTGGAATGACTATTTTAAATAAAAACAATATGTTAAAAACACAGTTCTCGGAATACTACTGACTAATTGCGAATTCATTGTTCCCTCTAAAAAACATAAAAAATCGTGACCATTAATTAAATCAATATCCCCTACATAAAATTAGTATCCCTACGTTCCTTTTAATAAACCACCGCTAACGTTGATGCTTATTAAATCAGGAGGTAATAGCAAATCGTATTTTAGCTTATACAAGCTAATGGTTTGTTATTAACAATATGGAAGCCGTGAACAATTCTTTGACACAACCAGAATAACTTTACGGTAGCAATCGTAGACAATATTTATTTAGGTTCAAAAATGTCGACTAATTTCTGTGTGAAATCGTTTCATTCTTATATTGAAACCCTATCCAATAAAATAAAAAATAGCTTTTATCTAACGCACTCACTACTATTTAAAGTGAGTTCAGGTGAAATTGAAATGCGGATAGAAGAAGGCCCATGGCAAACGCTGACAGTCTCAGATATCTGTTTTCTCCCCAAAGGATCTTCAATTGAAATAATCAATCGTGATAATCACAATCGACTGGCTATCGATGTCCTTCCAATGACCACAGATATGTTGAAATCCTTTTATCAACAGCATGCCGAATTGTTTATTAATAAGAAAAAAAACGTCTCAACAAGCCAAATTTGTTGCACTGGCTTGCATGAAAACCCGATTATTGAAGATGTATTTCACTCTGCGATTAAAGAAATTAGCGCCCCTAGCAACCATAATGTGATTCATATTCATTTAAATTTTATTCTGTCATTTTTTTTATTAGTGAATGAATTTACCTCTACATTGTATGCATCAATAAATATTTCGATAAAAGACAAAGTGTATGACTTAATTTTTCATAGCGCTGGAAAACAGTGTCATACCCTAGATACTATCGCGAAAAAACTCCATATGAGCTCTTCAACCCTTAAACGAAGGCTCGCCAGTGAATATACGAATTTTTCCAAGATTAGCTTAATGTCCCGAATGAATAAAGCGATGATATTATCGAGAACGGAAAATATGCCGATGACACGTATCGCCCGAGAAGTCGGCTATGATGATGTCCCTTATTTCTTACTGGCATTTAAAAGTTTTCATTCCCAACCAAACCTTAATTACCCTCTGCTTTAATACCCGATATCTCTTCACATCATCTCCTATCGAAACTTGAGCCTCACCATTTCAGGGTAAGGCTCCGTTTGACTAAAAATAGTGATTATCAATATCTAGTGGTACCAATGTGGTATCTATCGGAGGAATATCAACATGAGTAACATCACTATTATCGGTTGGCCCTGGAGTTACGGTTGCATCTGGTAAATCAGAATAAATCGTAATACTCCCTTTAACCTGTGCCTGATTTCCAGCCTGATCATATACATTGACTTCATAATCATAAATGCCATCCTTTAATGGGCTATCCATCGAGATTTCCCATCGGCCCACTTCATTTGATTTTTGCTGATAGGTTTGATTATCAATCGTCAGAAATACCATGGTATCTGCCTCTGTTACACCACTGAACTTTGGCGTATTGATACTGGTAATTTCATCCTGTTTATCCGCTGTATTCGTTGAGTCATCTAAATTCCCACTCAATTCAGGTGATTTAGTATCTATGATGACTTGCCCTGTTTTTACCGCGCTATGACCGACTTTATCCTTCACCTTAATAAGGTAATCATAAGCGCCATCACTCAGAGCCTCTGTTACAGGAATTGTCCATACCCCTTTTTCATTGGCGCTCTCTTGGTATGTTTTTTGGTTGATAGTGATCTCAACCAATGCATTAGGTTCTGTTATTCCACTGAATTTTGGCTGATTATGGTTAGTTACGCCATCATTTAATAAACCTGAGTCAGTCATTGGATCTAGGCCGTATTCCGTTATCTCAGGGGGTGTCGTGTCAACGGTCACTGTTCCGGTTAAACGTTGTGTACCAATGTTACCCGCAATATCCGTTACCTCAATTAGATAATGATAATCATCATCTTTTAGTGCATCAGGTAAAGTAAACGCCCACTCACCGCGTTCGTTCATCTTAATATCGGTATAAACCCGTTGACCAATCGTTAACCGTACATGAGTTTCAGGCTCTGCAATTCCTGCAAAAGTCAGGTTAGAGACATCGGTTAAAATATCCTGTTGAGTCGTCAAGCTAACAGGGTTTACAACACCGCCAATCAGGTAGTCAGGCGCTAATGTATCAATCACCAATTGCCCTGAAACTTGGCCTTTAATCCCCTGAATCTTATCATTTGCAAAAATAACATACTCATGAAGACCATCACTCAATTCAATATCAACAGGGAGCGTCCATTCGCCTTTCTCATTGGCAGTAGCGACAAACGTTAAAGAAACTTTGTTATCGAAAACCAATCGAATTTCTGCATTTGGTTCAGTAATTCCACTAAATATGGGCTTATTGATATTGGTACAGTTATCGCCCTTAGCACCGGAGTCTAAATCAGGTTCGAGCTCCCCAGTCACTGAGGCAACTGTTTTTACAACAAAGTTATCGGATACTTTGTGCTGGTTTATTTGTCCAAGCACATCTTTAGCTTCTATTTCATAAAAGTATGTGCCATCAGCAAGTGACTTTTCTGCAGGTAATGTAAACTGCCAGTTCCCTTCATGATCAGCAGTCGTATGGTAAATATTTCCATTGATCGTCAAACTGACGTCTGCATTGGCTTTAGTTTCTCCGCTAAACGTGGGTTGGCTACTATTCAAGACATTAGTCCCATTCAGCATCTCATTCACTTCCCCAGTTAATTCTGGAGGCGTAATGTCATACACCAAATCAAACTCAAACTGCGTTTCACGATTAACTAAATCCTTTGCCGTAACCGATAGTTTAATATTTTCACCATCCTGAATACCGACAGGGACAATATCATTGGGTAATTGTATTTGCCAAATCCCCTGATTATTGGCTTTTGCCGTACCCAGTATTTTTCCATTTGTATCTTTGATGGTAACCAGACTGGCAACACTTGTTGTCCCCATCAGTGTTAAGTCATTTTGGTTGAAAAGTAGTTTGCCGTCTTTTTCAGAAACGAGTTGCTTACCATTCACGCCAAATTCAATACTTGGAGAGACATTACCAGACTCATCACTGAGCACTTTAATTATCACCTCATGTTCAGTTTTATTACCGGCGATATCAAAAGCCGTTATTTTTGCCACATGCTCACCGTCAGGTAAGGCTAATTCATTAGCAAACACCGTTTTAGAACCATTGTATTTATTTTGTAGCTTATTATGCCGCGTTGTTTTTCCATTCACGCTGATCAGGTAATAATCCATGTTTCCATGATAAGTGAAAACCAATTTAGGATCCGCGACATTCGCAACTTTTGTGCCTGCATGAAGCTGCTTATCAACAATCTCGAAGCCATTAAATACGGGTTCTGTCGTGAGTATATTGAGAGTTGTTTGTCCTACTGAAACGGTGCCATCATCTTGAACAAAAGTAATATGGTATGCGCCATCCCCTTTAATAGGCACTTCGAAACGCCACTCTCCTTTCTCATTTGCTTGAATAGGATAATTATGACCATTTACTTTCGCTGAGATCGTGCCACCGGCTGTTATTTTACCCTTATAAACAGGTTTCTTATGATTGGTGTAGTGGTTACCGATTTGGCCAGAATCCGTATCTGGGTCAAGGTAAAACTTAAAGTCACTGATAAATACAGAAGAAGAAAACTCCCTTACCGAACCATAAACATCTTTAAATTTAAGCGTATAGGGAACTTCTCCTAGTGGAAGTTGAACATCATCGGGGACCTTAAAACTCCATGAAGTTCTGCTTTTACCAAAATCTACTGAGTAGTTTTTCCCGCCAATAAAAATGGTTCCTTTAAGTTCATCCCTATCAGACGATCCTGAGATCCCCCCTTGTAACTTCGGTGAACGACTTGAACTCAGTAAATTATCAACTTCTCCTGTGCTACTCGACTCTGCAGCCACTTGAAAACCCACCTTTAAAACACTGTCCTTTATTTGAATGCCTTTTTCCTCAATCGCCTTTTCTACCGTCAACCCAGCTGGAGACGTAGCGATTAATGACATATGATCAAGGTCATAACGGCGATCTTCTTTAAGGAAACCTGAAGGTAAGCGAAAAGACCAATTTCCATCTTTATCAATATCGGTGATGGAAAAAATATGCTCATCTTTCTTACTTAATCTAAATTTAAATTTTAAACTTGCACCCGGGGTTACCTTTCCTGTGAATGTTGCTTCTAAGTCATTCGTCGATTTCTCACCATAGAATTTACCTTTCGTCCAAGGTGAAGCCAGAGCTGCATCCGTTATCTCTGGTGGATTTGCATTAATTATCAGTGTACCTATTCTTTCAAATTGGTTATCTGCCGCATCCGTAACGGTAATTTTATAATCACCCGTAAAGTTTTTTGGTAATTCATTGGAAAGCTTTAAGCTCCATTTGCCATTATTATCGATAGTCGTTGGAATCGACTCATTATTTAATTCCAATATGACTTTACACCCCGGCTCTCCTTTTCCCGTAAATACAGGGTTGCGATGTGCAGTAATAAAGTTTCCTTTCGTTCCAGTATCCGTTTCTGTACTTAATTCAATCGTGGACACCGGAGCAGTGGTATCAATAAATATATTTCCAGAGATATCTGTTGTTTGTCCATTTACTGGGTGTTCAGCCGTTACAAGGTACTGGCTATTTCCTTCCGCTAGCTCTTTGACTTGAATTTCCCAGTTACCAGTCACTTTATCAGCCACAGCCGGAAAACTTTCATTCCCGATCACCAGTGTAATGTTAGCCCCTGCAGTAGCAACTCCGGTAAACTTAGGCGCTTTGATATTGGTGATATAGTCACCTTTCTTTCCACTATCATACGCCGCACCTAATGTAGCGATAAGCGTCGGAAGCTCCGCATTCCCCCCCTCTAATGAGGGAGGTAGGTACGTAAAGCTCTGATTAATTGTATTTTGGTTACCTGCGGCATCTTCTGCGACAACCTTGTAGTGGTTATCCTTACCGACATCCGCATCGACATCAAAAGTCAGAGACCATTTTCCTTGGTTATCTGCATAAACCGTTTTAATTTTCCCTTTAAACTCAGCAGTAATTTTACTTTCAGGGTCGGAGGTACCACTAATTTGAGGACGTTTTAGGTTAGTTATCAAAGCATTCGAATTCTCTTGGCTTGCCAGATCTAAGCCTGCGTTCAGGGCGACGTGGCTATCTACGGTAAATTGCCCCTTAGAGGTTCCGGTATTTCCAAGGGTATCTGTCACTTTAACCTGATAATCATACACACCGTCTTGCTTCACTGCCGGTAATGGCACTTCCCAGTGCCCGTCTTTATCCGAAGTGGCGCTGTACTCCTGCCCCGCAAAGTGGATCATGACCGTCGATTGCGGTTTGGTTTCCCCTTCCAATATGACGGCTTTTTGTTGGGTGATATAATCACCTTTGCTACCCGAATCACTGCTCTCACTCAGTTTAGCTTGTGCAGCGGGGGGAGTGGTGTCTACCCATACCGTCTCGCTGATTTTTTCGCTATTTCCAGCAATATCGGTGATTTGCACTTTGAGTGGGTGACCTCCCGACGTAACTAACGACGTCGCTATAAACGACCAAGCACCCTGCGCATCTGCCACCATTGAGTAACTTTTTCCACTCAATGAAACCTGTATTTTGGCGTAAGGCTCGGATTGCCCTGACAGCATAGGGGTCAATTGATTAGTGATAAAATCAGACTGATTATTGAGTTGTAAAATTGTGGGCTGCAATGTGGTTTTTATCTGTACAGACTCCGTGATCACAACCTCATTACCTGCGACATCCGTGGCTTTCACCACATAATCATATGTACCGTCTGTTAACACTTCTTGAGCCGCCACCGCCCAATCTCCATGGCTGTCAGCAAATGTTTTTAGCTGTTGCCCATCAATCGTCAACTCAATACGGCTACCCGCTTCGGCTTTTCCCGTAAAGTGCGGGCGCGTCTCTTTGGTGACTTTATCGCCAATATCGCCACTATCAGACTGCACATCAAGGTCAGCAGATAAGCTATCAACCTGAGAATCTACGGTGAATTGCCCCTTAGAGGCTCCGGTATTTCCAAGGGTGTCTGTCACTTTAACCTGATAATCATACACACCGTCTTGCTTCACTGCCGGTAATGGCACTTCCCAGTGCCCGTCTTTATCCGAAGTGGCGCTGTACTCCTGCCCCGCAAAGTGGATCATGACCGTCGATTGCGGTTTGGTTTCCCCTTCCAATATGACGGCTTTTTGTTGGGTGATATTGTCACCTTTGCTACCCGAATCGCTGCTCTCACTCAGTTTAGCTTGTGCAGCGGGGGGAGTGGTGTCTACCCATACCGTCTCGCTGATTTTTTCGCTATTTCCAGCAATATCGGTGATTTGCACTTTGAGTGGGTGACCTCCCGACGTAACTAACGACGTCGCTATAAACGACCAAGCGCCCTGCGCATCTGCCACCATTGAGTAACTTTTTCCACTCAATGAAACCTGTATTTTGGCGTAAGGCTCGGATTGCCCTGACAGCATGGGGGTCAATTGATTAGTGATAAAATCAGACTGATTATTGAGTTGTAAAATTGTGGGCTGCAATGTGGTTTTTATCTGTATAGACTCCGTGATCACAACCTCATTACCTGCCACATCCGTGGCTTTCACCACATAATCATATGTACCGTCTGTTAACACTTCTTGAGCCGCCACCGCCCAATCTCCATGGCTGTCAGCAAATGTTTTTAGCTGTTGCCCATCAATCGTCAACTCAATACGGCTACCCGCTTCGGCTTTTCCCGTAAAGTGCGGGCGCGTCTCTTTGGTGACTTTATCGCCAATATCGCCACTATCAGACTGCACATCAAGGTCAGCAGATAAGCTATCAACCTGAGAATCTACGGTAAATTGCCCCTTAGAGGCTCCGGTATTTCCGAGGGTGTCTGTCACTTTAACCTGATAATCATACACACCGTCTTGCTTCACTGCCGGTAATGGCACTTCCCAGTGCCCGTCTTTATCCGAAGTGGCGCTGTACTCCTGCCCCGCAAACTGGATAACTACTGTCGATTGCGGTTTGGTTTCCCCTTCCAATATGACGGCTTTTTGTTGGGTGATATAGTCACCTTTGCTACCCGAATCGCTGCTCTCACTCAGTTTAGCTTGTGCAGCGGGGGGAGTGGTGTCGACTAATAGGCTCTGAATAGATATGCCCTGATTTCCTACGCTGTCTGTTACCTTAACCTTCAATACATGTGAACCATCCGCTAGATTATTATTGATGGTGAGTGACCAATCACCTTGCTCATTGGCTTTGGCGAAATACTCTTTTCCAGCGACCTGAACGATGATATTGGCGTTAGGATCTGTTTTTCCCGACAACATTGGAGTCACTTTATTGGTCAAGAAAACCGCTGAGTTATCAAGTAGTGCACTTGCATCGGGCAGGGAGGTTTTGATGGTCACAGCCTCGGTGATAGTTTTTTGGTTACCCGCTACATCCACTGCGGTAACCTGATAGGTTGATACCCCATCAGCCAATGGTTTCTCGACCGTAATTCGCCACCCGCCCTTATCATCAGCGACTGTCGATAATGTTTGTCCTGCAATCGCTAGTGTTACTGAACTGCCAGCTTCGGTTTTCCCAGCAAAAGTAGGAACCTGATTATTCGTTTGTCTCCCCCCTAACATTTCGATATTCGGATGCCCATCAAGACTAACAGAGAGGTTATCAAGCTGCGTGTCCACTTCAAATTGGCTGTTCACCGTCACAGTCTTACCGCCACCGGAGGAAGCCACTAATGAATATTCATATATCTTATCTTCTAACGGTTCTGTAATTTTTAATGACCACTTCCCGTCTTTATCTGCAGTGACCGGATATTTCTTATTATTAATTGTGAGATAAGCCTGACTATCGGGAGAGACAACCCCTGTCAATGTCGGAGTATTAATATGGGTAATATTATCGCCCTTTCTCCCTGAGTCAGACTCTTCACTGAGTTTCCCCTGAATAAAAACCGGTGTAATCGGTTTAGATATTAAAGGGGCTGTTGCAGGCTTATTTGCAGACTGAGAGGATGATGACGAAGTACTTATTGGCGTAGCCACGGGGGCGGGTGGCGGAGAAAAGCTTAAGTCGTTGTCTTCTCCCTGTGCTTTTTCTGCTTTGTTTTTTTTATTTAGCTGTTTTTTCGCTTCTGTCAGCTTTGTTAAAGATGAACTAAGTAATATCTCTTTTTCGTCATTCTCCGAAGACAAGGCCTGAAGTGTCTTTTCTAATTGTTGATTTTTTTGATTTAACTCTGCCAGTTTTTGACTAAATCTTTGCTCCTCGTCTTGTCGGTCATTATCTGGCTGCTCCTCACTGTCTACTTGTTCACTCATATTTTTTGAGTCTTGATTGTCCGTATATTCGACAACATCACTCGTTAATTGCTCTTTGATATAAACAGCATCGGCCCCCACGTTTAAGGTTATTGATGATAGAATCTCATCTTGTGAAAGAATCGCTCCTTGCTCAGTCAATAGTGTCATATTTCCTAAAATAACTTCAGACAACCCATTTTTAATGTTCTCAATAGAACCATCAGGCTTAGTTACAATTAAATCAAGCCCTTGGACTTTAAACTTTTGGATTTCTATGTTTTTTAATTTATCGGTAATAGTTTTATCTGTCATGTTCTATATCATTATATTCATAAATGGAGTTATCAGCTAACAATCACACGCTGCCGTTAATGAAACCAATTATATCCATTTAATTAAAAATAAAATGTCATTTAATATAAAGTGGTCTGACATTCTTTTTTTTTGAGCTCAAATTCCAGTGAGTTCATTTAAATTGCGATTATAATAAAAGCATGAATTAGCAAAGTCGTTTTTAAATTGAAAGAGTCAAACAATGGAAGATGATAATGAGAACTCTGATGAAGAACTAGCCCCGATGGTTGACGGGTTAAGTGGGACATTGTGCATAATCATTTTAGTTTCTATGGTTTTTATTTTTAGCGGAATGAAAACTGCAGAAACCTATATTAATTATGGAGAGTTAAACTTTGAAAAAATACAAATAGACATACCGAATAAACGCCTTTATTTTAAAGGTGGAATTCATTTATCAAACAATGATATTTCTTTAATAAAAAACGAAATATCCAAAAACAAAAGCAATAAAATAATTATCAGTGGCTACATCAACGATAAAGTCAGTCACAGCAAAGAAAAAAACACCTATAACCTTCTTTATATGGCATCAATAATTAAAAATCTGGGTATTGATAAAGAAATTGTTCTAAAAAAAGGAACAAGTGAATATTGCCCCGGTTGGAACTCATGCATTTATTGGGATTACAAATAACATGTATTATCTTGGATTATTTTTTTATGCAGCAACATTTGTCGCTTGCTTTTTACTGCAATCGGTACGTGAAATGGTTCAGCAATGCCTATTGCTTGCTCCTGAAATCAGTTACACCATGATTGGGATTTATATTTATCCTTTAATTATTTTTTTATTTCATCGGTTATTCAATAGGAATAAACAAAGTCACTATATATTACTTTCGAACCAAACTAAATTATCCGCATCCGTCACTGTATCATTAGGATTAATTGGAACATTCATTGGGTTAACAGGGATGATCACTGCGATTTCGGCCTCCCTTGGAGGAGATGGGGATATCTCAGAAAAAATGAATGCCATGATTTCATCTATCTCATTGGCACTTAATTCAATGTCTTTTGCATTCTTAACGTCCATTCTTGGGGTTTCTATTTCTGTTCTACTGTTAGTTAGTTTGAATTTTTTTCATTTCTTTTACCAAAAAGAAACTAAAAAAACGAAGCAGCACGCCTCTGCAAACTACTCTGAAGAGCTTAATCGCATTCAAGAAACACTGAACACATTACAGAGTGTGAACATCGGTATGGCGCAAAAAATGATTTCTGTGACCGATAATAATGAACTTGCGGCAGATATTTCTTCACACCTCTCAGCTTTATCCATCACAACACAAGATCACTTAGCCGTTCTACAGTCAATAAAAGAAGCTGACGACGATTGGAAAAGAAAATTAGCCATCTACTTACTAGAAGAAAAAATAAACAAAAGAAATGACAATGAAAAAATATCAGAAGAAATATTAAAGATAGATCAAACAACACAATGGCTAAAAGAAAATACCATTGAGAGCAGAAAAAAACTATTAACCGTATTATCAATGGAGTAAAAAAATGCGCCTTATCACCTTAGGTTTTTTATTAACTTTATTATCACCATCTTATGGTTTAGCAAATCAAGATGTAGAAAATTTTCAAAGTTTTATTAGCCGAGTATTAAAAAACTCTAATCCAATTCAAATAAAGTCATTAGAGTTAGATGCTGAAAACCTCAGAGCAAAGCAAACCGATTACTATTACCTTCCTAAGGTCTCAGCCTCAGGAAAAGTAAAAAGCCATGATGGCAGTACTAGCAGTAATATTACCGCCAGCTCATTAATCTATGATACAACGTTAACCCATAGATTTAATGAAAAAAATTTAAAGTTAAAAATATCAGCACTTTCACTGAATAAAGAAAAAGAAGAACTCTACACTTCAACAACTAATAACTTAATTGGTATTTATTATCTCAATGAGCTAACAAAAACAACCACTGATTTAAATAATAATGCGAAAAACATCTTTAAACTCATTACTCACCGATATAAAAGTGGCATAGCGAAATACAGTGATGTTGAACAAGCCTCTTTATTGATGCAACGAATTGAAACAGAACTGCAAAATATAGAAAAAGAGATTGAACAATACAAGTCAAATATTGAGCTTTTATCAGGGATTACCTTTCCGTCTAAAGGCGTACAGGTACCAGAAAATTTACTGAAAAGATTACAAACAACCATTATTGATAGTGAGGATGCGCAACAAAATAGCGAATATAACTTGCTACGCATGCAAGCTGACGCAATGAAGGAAAATGCATATCAACAAAATCCTTTCTTGAATGTCAATGTTATCGCTGAAGAAAGATTTGTTGACCACGTGAGAAGTCGTAACGAATCTTACATGGGAATGGAGGTAAAACTAAATGTCTTTGACCTCGATAAAATACTGAATGAAAAATCGCAATTAAAACTGTATGAAGCAACAAAAGGAAAGGCTGATTATAAATACAAAGAATCAACAGCAAAAATTAAAAATTTAAAATTAATTGCCAACTCAAATATGACTGAACTTATAGGGCTACATGAACAACGTAAGACAATGCGTTCGATAATTAAGAGCCAACAAAGGGAATATGAAATATCACAGTCCTCTTTCTATGAAATGGTGAACACGCTATTTGATATGTTAACAATGGAAAGACGCATAGCTGAATTAATGATTGCTGATATGAAAAACAAGATGGAATACATCCAATTAACAGGGAAACTCACTGAAATTGAAACGTTATCTAAATAAACTGAACAAAATCCCTAAAAAACTAAAAATATTCCTAGGTATCACATCCCTATTTGTCGGGTACATTATATTAGCCAAGATAGAAATATCCTCTCCAGGTGAGGGGATTATTTCAGGAGTCTCCAACCGGCTAGAAATAGTGAGTCCTGCATCTGGGTTTATTAATCAATTTGCTATTAAAACCGGTGATAAGGTAGAAAAAGACCAAATTTTATTTTCCTATACGAATTTAGATGCATTTCATCAAGAAAAAACCTTAACCAATCTTGTTACTTTTGCTAATGAACGCATTAATGAACTAGAAGAAAATAAAAAACTATTAAATAAGATCCTCGATGGAAGTATAAATACAGAATCCGAATATTTTTTCTTTGCAAAGGGCCTGCAAAGCAAAACGTTAAGTGCTTATAGAGAGCTCTATGGCCACATTCTCTTACACATGGAGATAAGCAATTTAAAGGACAAATATATCTCACAAATAAAAGAATCCAGTGAATTAGATAATCAGATTAATATTTTAAAAAAGAAGGCCTCACTGTTGAAAAATGCAAGAGCACCTGAAATTGAAAAACTCAATAATAATGCTGAAATCAGCCGCACCACTGCGCTGATAACATCTGGTGAATTAAATGCTCAAGGGCTATTACGAGAAATTTCACTGTTAGAAAAGAAATATACCGCGCGGCTTATCGGTGAAATACAAGAAAATGAAACGCTACTTAATCGGCTAAAAAAAGAGAGATTGGAAAACAGCGGACAGATGGAACTACTTCGCAATAAAATAAGAGCGAACAGTGTGTTATCGCCAGCGGATGGCGTTGTATTAAGTATCGAAAAAGATTTAGAAAAAGGCTCTTACGTTGAAGCCTCAAATTTAGTCATGGTAATAAAAAAACAACAAGATACACGGGTCATTGAAGGAAAAGTATTAGCGAAATATCGTCCTTTTATAACACAACAGTTGCCTGCAAAAATTGTGGTGAACTCCCCTGGATTTAAAAAAATCATTAACGGTAAAGTCACAAAAATCAGTGCTGACTCCTTTAGTGACAGGGAACGAGCTAACCAAGAACGCTATTATTCCGTACAAATTACACCGGAACAAAATACTGTGCTCCTTCCAGAACATGATGGCCTACCAGTGATGCTCTATATCTCGAGTAAAGAGATTTCAGTGCTTCATTATTTAACCGCATTAATTAGCGATAACATTACATTTAACGTTTGGTGACTTATGTTAGGTTTTATTTCTGCATTATCCGCTGCCGTAGCAACTATGACATTATTGATGGCCGTACTTTTAGCAAATGTGTTGTCAAGTACGATGGCTGCTGAAAAAAACAAAGGCAAAGCGGCATTTGTCGGAATTGATGATAATAATACAGAGACGTCTTCGTCTATAAATAATGAAAGTCACAAAGGTAATGACATCATGAAGTCGTTAATATTTAGCCATGACACCATCAAATTCGTTGATAGTAAAAAAGTTAAATCTATCGATATTTATTGCAGTTATGGAAATAACATCTCTTTTGATATAGCAATGACCTACACCATTTATAACACAGTATTAATTAAAAAAAGCACGCCTAATGTACACATTAAAGCCTTGAAACCTATTGAAGATAATCAAGGTGTTAACGCTTGCTTCCTGAAGAGTGAAGAAAATGAAAGAAAGTAGTTTCCATGATGCCATTAACCAATACTTTAAGATATTAGGAGAGCCATTTACTTCTCCAGCTCTATCGTATGATAATAAATATATATTAAATAATATTAATGAGTTTATTAATAATGATTTTTTCACTTATCAATATGTTTCTCTTTCTGATTTTAGTGACAAGAACCTACCAGCCCTTTTTATTATGGAGATAGAAAATGGAAAATACATTATTATTAAGAATCATAGGGGCCAGCTAACCAATCTAACAACCGACACCGCAATAACAAAACAACTAATTGAAAGTAAACACTTATTTTCATTCCAAGCGAGTGAAAACACATTAAATGAAGAGAGCATATACACATCACTGATTAAATTAACGCCAAAATCAAATTTATTTTCATTACCTTTAATCGTATTTGCGCTGTTATTACCTTTATACTCAAATCTTTTTAACTCACGATTAGTTTACAGTGAGTCAATAAGCTCACTTTTGTATATTAGTTTTATTTTCATTGTTGTTATTGGCTTAGAGTTTTTTATTAAACATATTATTCATGAACAGAACACAAAAAAAATAAAGCTTAACATCAGCACTTTTAACCGTTATTTCGTTAATTTATTAAAACAATCGAGTTGTAAAAGTGCCTCCATTAAGGTGAGGACCGCCGAAGCGTCGATCTTGCAGGTATGGGAAATCAAACCACAAATCATTTATGATATCGGATTAGCCATTTTATTTTCATTCTGCATTTTTGGCATGCTAGGTTTTTATTCATTATTGCTATTAAGCTATTACGCTGGACTTATCTTTCTATGCCTACATGTCCGCTTTCTTTCCTACAAAAATATGCTTCGAGCAAATACCTTAAACTATGAAAAATCAGCCATGTACTACTCCTTAGAACAGAAAAAACATGAGCTGTATTTCGCCAGAGATAACCACTTTAAGCAGTACATCAGTATAAAAACCAATGAAGATGAAAAAATAAAATTAAAACTGAATGAGGCCAACCACCATTGGATGGAAATCATCAAAGTAAATACGTTTTTATCCATGATTGTAATGTACGTGGCTAGCTATTTAGCTATTGGTGAAGGGAGTTTAAGTTTGGCTTCCGTTATCGCGGTCATGATCATTAATGGTCGACTTTCAGGTGCAATTACAAGTGCAATTAATCGCTTATTCATGGTGAAAACACATCTATTTCATATCAAATCCAGTATTGAGCAGCTAAAAAACAATCCACTCATCCATTTCAAAACTGATGGCATAACAATGAATTCGATAACGCATTTTAGTGCAAAAAATCTTAGCGTTAATATTCACGGTAAAACCATCATTAACCAGCTCAATATTGAAGCCAAATCTGGGGATGTTATCGGTATTACAGGTATTTCAGGAGTAGGAAAGACATCACTAATGAAAGCATTATGTGGGACTTCAGAATACTCATCAGGGGATATAGCAATCAATGGCATTGGTATCGATGAGATTTCCCAATCCTTTTTAACAGAAAAAATTGCCTACCATAATGGTATTTCAACATTCATTCATGGCAGTATTCGTGACAATTTTAACTTCTACGGTGTATTCGATAACAACATCATTGTCCGCCTTACCAAATTATGTTGCCCAACTTTACTGATTAGCAAAGAAACGTTAGATGATACACTCGTCACTGACATTGCTGCCTCTACAGGGGAAAAACAAAAGTTACAGCTCGTTCTTGCATTGATAAAACAACCTGAAATGATATTTCTAGACGAATCGACATCCTTTATGGCGACCTCTGATGCCCTCGCATTTCTACAATTAGTGAAACAAGAGTTTGAATTAGATAAATCAATTATTTTCTTTTCTACTCATGACTTAGGGCTGACCTCATTTTTTACGAAGCACATTGCGTTATCACCGAGCCATGTTAAACATATTAATGCCCCACAACCCCACAATGAAATTATCATTCCTAAAATTAGTTTAAGCTAATAAACAAAAACGCCCACTTGATAGTGGGCGCCTTGATTATATTTTTATGTCACATATTACAAGAACATAAAGAACACCATACCGACAATTGCCCCTGTCGTACCAAGGATAGTTTCCATGACAGTCCAAGTTTTGAGGGTTTGAGCTTCTGTCGCGCCAGTAAATTTCCCATACAGCCAGAAACCAGAGTCATTAACATGGCTTAGGATCAAAGACCCCCCTGAGATACAAACGGCTAACGCTGCCAATTGTGCACCTGAGTAGCCTAACTCACTGATAACAGGTAACACTAAACCTACCGCAGTTAAACATGCAACGGTTGCAGAACCTTGAATAACACGTACAGCACCTGCTAATACGAAGCAAGCAACCGCTATCGGCAAGCCAGCACCAATTAAAGAGTCACCTAATGCAGGTCCCACACCGGAGTCCACTAAAATTTGTTTGAATACGCCACCCGCACCAGTCACAAGTAGAATGATCCCAGCAGGTTGGATAGCGGCAGAACAAATCGCCATGACTTTTTCTTTATCCATACCATAGCGGAAACCTAAGCCATAAATTGCCAGTAAACACGCTAACAGTAAGGCTGTGAAAGGGTGGCCAATAAATTCTAACCAGTGCTCTAATGTAGAACCTTTTTCAACGACATGCGTACCGATGGTTTTTAAGCCCACTAATACCAATGGGAAAAGCACTAAGCACAGACTGAAACCAAAGCTTGGCATTTTGCCATGTTCTGTATTTGGTGCTTGATAATCAGCAGGGATATCAATATGAACATAATTACTGATAAATTTACCATATAACGGCCCTGCTAAAATCATGCCAGGGATAGCGGCACACAGACCAATTAAGATCATCCAGCCATAATCTGCACCCATTTGTGATGCTACTAACATGGGTGTAGGCCCCGGTAATAAAAACGCTGCGGCGGCTGCAACACCCGCAAATAGAGGGATAGCCAGGCGAACAACGTTATGACCTGTACGGTTCGCTACTGCAAACACCACACCGATTAACAACACAATAGCTACATCAAAGAAGAGCGGTAGCGCACAAACCAGCCCTGCGACACCCACGGCATAATGCGCATTCTTTTCACCGAACAGGTTAAGTAGCTTATTCGCAATCTGATCTAATGCCCCTGTTTCATGTAAAATTTTACCGAACATTGCCCCGAGAGCGACTACGATAGCAAGGAAACCTAAGGTCCCCGCCATGCCTTTTTGCATGGTTTCAGTGATCTGCTGTACTGGCATGCCGGAGAATAAACCCGCCCCAATAGAAACGATCATGAGCGCGACAAAAGCGTGTAAACGAGCATACATCACTAAAAAGAGCAGTAAAACGACAGAGCCAACAGCCGTTAGCACGAGCGTTAGTGTGCTTAATGTTTCTGGGGTATTCATTAGTTATCTCCAGCGACAATCTTACGAATAGTAGAACACGTATTTTCAATCACGTTCTCTAAGGATGGGCGAATATCAACAGCCTGCACATCAGGTTCATCCGCACCAGGTTCTTGTAAAGCATCAAATTGCGATTTCAGCATTTCAGGCTTAAAGAAATGCCCTTTACGTGCTTTCAATCTCTCTTCAATAACAACCGCATCACCTTTTAGGTAAATAAAATAGAGGTTATGATTCCCCTCTCTTAAGATATCGCGATAGCTTTTTTTCAGTGCGGAGCTAACCACCAGCGATACCTTATTGGTTCTTTGCATTGCAAAAATGGCATTATTTAATGCGACTAACCAAGGTTTACGGTCCTCATCATTTAATGCGTGACCCGATGCCATTTTTAAAATATTTGATTTAGGGTGAAGGAAGTCACCATCAAGGAAGGCAGCCTGTAATTGCTGTGCAACACCGGCAGCAACAGCAGATTTACCACTACCCGATACCCCCATTAGTACAAATGTATAGTTTTGTTTTTGGGTATCATTCATAGGAAACTCCTCAGATATTCACTATTGTCCTGGCTTTAGTTAAAAACCGGCATTTGTTACCGGTAACAAGTTACGGGTAACATTATCATCAGTGCGGATTTATTTGGCAATCAAATTGGTGAAGAAGAGAACAGATCTGTGATGATACTCTCAATCTGACTTCAGAAGAGGCAGGTGAAGAACAAAGCAAAACTCGCAAATAAAAAACAAACAGCAATAGCAAAAAACAAAAAAATATATTTAAACTTTATTGCTCGTCTTAAAACATTCCTCTAAATAATTCGTGTTGTCGCTAGGCGCCAAGCGAGTCAAGCCCTAGGAGCATACATAAGTATGTGACTAGGGTTGGCGAGTACAGGCAACAACGCGACAGCGCGAAGGATGACGAGGAATAATTAGATACTTTCGCCAGTAAGGACAGAAAAACCCACATCAAAATGCGTCCCCGTTAGCTTCTTACCAGACATTCTCGCCAACAAGACTTCTGCCGCCTTACGTCCCATTTGGTCCCTTGGTGTCAAAATACTCGCCAGTTTTGGCGTCATAACTTGGCCAACATCATGGCCGTGGAAGCCCGAAATCGCGAGATCTTGTGGGATCTGAATCCCCAAACGCTGACACTCAAAAATAGCCCCTATTGCCAAGTCATCATTGGTACAAAATAAACCATCGGTATCTGGGTACTTAGCACGGCAATCGTGTAGTAATTGAGCGCCTAACGAATACGATGAGCTAGCCTGTGTCATCACATTTCGTGGTTCAAGATTGGCATCGAGCATGGCCTGCTCATAACCTTTCAAGCGGATAAAAGTACGTTCATCATGCCTTGCGCCTAAATACACAACCTTACGGCAGCCGCGATCAATCATCGCCTGAGTCATTTGGCGAGAAGCTTCAAAGTTATCGATACCCACCGCAATATCTAGGCAAGGAGAAATGCTATCCATAATCTCAACCACGGGGATCCCCGCAGTTTTAAGCATGCGTAGTGTGCGTTCTGTGTGGGTTCGTTCAGCTAAAATCACGCCATCAATATTATAAGAAAGTAACGAAGTCAGCCGCTCTTCTTCTTTTTCGGGTAGATAGCCATAGTGAGCCAACATTGTCTGGTAGCCATGACGGTCTGTTACCGCTTCAATTCCACGGATCACTTCGGCAAAGACTTGGTTGGTTAATGAAGGAAGCAACACCCCGATGGCGTGGCTGGTTGCGTTCGATAAAATATCAGGGGCTTTATTCGGGATATACCCGGAAGCCTCCACCGCCTGAGCAATTTTATCACGCAAAGCCTCTGAAACCTGCTCTGGGTTTCGTAAAAAACGGCTCACCGTCATTTTCGTGACGCCAACTTGGTCGGCAACATCCTGTAGAGAAGGTCTTTTTTTCTTCATAAGTTCAAAGCGATATCCAATTCGTTAACGATAAACATGTTCTGCTATCTATTAATCGATAGCAATCTTTGTTACTGATTTACATCACATAAATGTCGAATTTTCCGAACAATGCGATTTTTATAGTTGACTCTCTATCATGACTCCGCTAATTTTCGCGCTATATAATTATTATTATAACGAGTAGATGAAATTAGACTATGGCGATCAATCGTAGACATTTTCTTAAATCCAGTGCTATCCTCACGGCTTTTTACTGCTTACCAAGCTTCACACAAACTCGCCCAGAAGTTGAAGCTGCGATATTCGGTAAACTCCCAACCCCCAAGGATATTCATCGCGTCATCAGCTCGGGGCCCCCTTCTGATTTACTGATGTTTGCCTTAGCGCCAGAAAAAATGGTGGGTTTCGCCTCTATTTCATTGAAAAAAGGGCAAACGGGCCTTTTTGCACCACAATGGCTTGAATTACCAGTTTATGGCCGTTTAGCGGGACGTGGAAGTACCCTTTCCCTTGAACAGCTGCTGTCCTATAACCCCGACTTAATTATTGACACTGGAAACATTGACGAAACTTATCGCTCTCAAGCGGAAAAGGTCGCCAAACAAACCCATGTGCCTTATTTGTTAATCGCAGGTGGCCTAAAAGACTCACCACAGCAACTAATGCAATTGGGTGAAATTTTAGGCGTTTTACCACAAGCACAACCATTGAGCCAACTTGCTCAACGCTATATTGATGATGCTGCCTTATTTGCTCATCAAAACCAACAGAAATCACTGAGTTTTTACCTTGCGAGAGGGTCAAAAGGTTTAGAAACCGGCGCTAAAGGCTCAATTCATACTGAAGCGATTGAAATGCTAGGCTTACGCAATGTGGTGGATATCCCTAATTTTCATGGCCTTACTACGGTTTCTATGGAGCAGCTCTACCAATGGAACCCTGACATCATTATAACGCAATATGACGAAGCCATTGAACTGATGACAAGTTCTGCATTATGGCAAGGGCTTGATGCTATTGCCAATCGCAAATTACTTGTATTTAGTGGTATGCCATTTGGTTGGTTAGATGGGCCTCCAGGCGTTAACCGCTTATTGGGGATGAGGCGGCTACAAAGCCATTTTGATAAAAACATTGCCAAGAATATTAAACAGGATATTGCTGAGTTTTTTACTCGCTTCTACCATTCATCATTAACGGCGCAGCAAGTTGATTTGCTCATGGAAAAATCATGAATAATGTTTTGAACAAAAAGGGGAAATTCCTTTTATTGGTCATCATGTTACTAATTAGCTTTGTTATCGCGTTAACAAGTGGTAAGTACTCACTTACACTCAGTGAGCTTTATCGCCTATTTGCCAGCCAATTATCATCTCACAGTGAATTGAGTAACCCACGCCATGAAACCGTTTTTTGGCAAATACGTTTTCCACGCACATTAGCCGCTATTATTATTGGTGGAGGGCTAGCGATTGCAGGGGCGGCTTACCAAGGAATGTTTCGTAACCCACTGGTTTCTCCTGATATTCTAGGTGTTTCCGCGGGTGCTGGCGTGGGAGCCGTCATTGGTATTTTCTTCGGCCAATCTTTGTTTTATATTCAATTAAGTGCATTTATTGGCGGGCTTATCACTGTGACTATAGTGTGCTTTATTGCCCGCCTAGCGCGGCAACATGACCCTATTTTATCTTTGGTTCTGGTCGGTGTTGCTATCAGTGCGTTGTGTGGTTCCGCCATCTCCTTAATGAAAATCCTCGCAGACCCCTACACCCAGTTGCCTTCCATCACTTTTTGGTTATTAGGTGGCTTGTCATCGATTACCCAAGCAGATTTAGTGTCAGTATTACCGCTGATGATTATCGGCATCATTCCACTATTATTATTGCGCTGGCGTATGAATTTACTCAGTTTATCGGATGAAGAAGCCAAAAGCCTTGGGATCAATGTCAGTTTAACCCGCACTATTTTCATTATTTGTGCCACATTACTGACAGCAAGCGCGGTGTCGATCGCAGGAATTATTGGTTGGATTGGGTTAATTGTTCCACACATCACTAGAATGATAGTGGGTGCTAACTTTCGCTATCAACTCCCGGCATCACTGGCCATTGGTGCCATCTTATTGCTAGTTACTGACACCTTAGCACGGACTATTGCTGCGATTGAATTACCCATAGGCATTTTAACCTCCGCAATTGGCGCCCCCTTCTTTTTGGCTATTTTATTACAGGCAAGGCGGGTGAAATGAACATTCTGTCTTTGAAAAAGGTCGCAATTGGTTATCATGGCACTGCTATCATTGATGGTATTAACCTTTCATTACCGAAGGGGGAGATTAGCTGCTTGTTAGGCGCAAATGGCTGCGGTAAAACCACCTTAATGAAAACGTTACTGGGGCTATTACCCGCCATTAAAGGTGAAATCCGACTCAATGGGCAAAGCATTCAAGCCCTTAGACCCCGCGAAATAGCCAAAACTGTCGCCTATGTTCCCCAAGCCCATGATACCCCCTTTACTTTTACTGTACTTGATATGGTGATGATGGGTTTAACACCCCATATTTCAATATTTTCAGTTCCTAAAGAGGCCGAAAAAAACTTAGCATATCAACAACTAAAGCATCTGGGCATTGCACACTTAGCACCCCGTCTATACAGCACACTCAGTGGCGGAGAAAAACAATTAGTATTGATAGCAAGAGCCTTAATACAAAAACCATTACTTCTAATTATGGATGAGCCTGCCGCTAGCCTTGATTTTGGTAACCAAATTCGCTTACTTGAACAAATCGAAAAGCTTAAATCCCATGGCATGACAATATTGATGTCAACCCATCATCCACAGCATGCCGCAGCTATCGCTGACAACGTCATTTTGCTTGATAAGCGCAACAAAGCGAGGCAAGGGTTATCAAATAGTATGTTAACACTTACTAACTTGGCAGCACTTTACAATGTGGATGAGCGCAGCATTCAAGCTCACTTCCAGCTTCCATCAACGTTTTCTTATTAAGGTCAGGGATCATGTTAATTAATCAAATCGATTTTTCAAAAATGTACCAACAACACATGCAACAGACACAACGTAGCCGCAAAGAGCCAGAGCATTGGGATAAAAAAGCACAACAAATGGCACAAAACTGTGCTAATCCCCATGACCCATACTTAGTACGGTTTCGTGAACTCATGGATTTAACTAGTGCTGAAACCTTACTTGATGTCGGTTGCGGCCCCGGTTCCATAAGCCTTCGCCTCGCAAATGAATTTAAAGATGTGATTGGAATTGATTATAGCCGTGGCATGCTCGAAATGGCTGAACTACGAGCTAAAGAGCTCGCTATCCCACATGCACGCTTTGCACAACTCGCATGGGAAGATAGTTGGGATGCCCTGCCTTTAGTGGATATTTCAGTGGCATCGCGTTCAACGCTGGTTGATGATTTAAAAGCCGCATTGCTCAAGCTCAATCGCCAAACCAAGCTGCGGGTTTATACCACCCATACCATTAATCCAACGTTTATCGATGAGAATATTATTCGTACCATTGGTCGTGAAGTTATTCGTTTACCCACCTACATTTATGCAGTGAATATCTTGCATCAACTGGGGATTAATGCGCGCGTAGATTTCATTAAAACCCCCAATAAAGGTGGATTTGATAACTTTGAAGCTTTCGCTGAAAGTGTCAATTGGTCCCTTAAAAATATCACGCCAGAAGAAACCGCGATCCTACGTCAATATTATGATGAACAAACCGCTCTAGGCAAAACAATCCCTTATCCATCTAGAGATTGGGCGATGGTATCTTGGGATGTAGTCGATGAATCGGAACTGACATTATGATTTACGTACCCGATGCATTGATCGACCAACTGCTGCTAGATGACATCCAATATGGTGACCTCACCACACGGGCACTCGGCCTTCAATCCCAACTGGGTGTGATGACCTTTACCTCCAAATTTGGCGGCTGCATCAGTGGGATGATTATCGCCAAGCGTATGTTAGAAAAACTCGGTCTCATTTGTGACTGTCACTTTCAAGATGGCCAACAGGTTGAACCGCAAAGTGTTTTAATTCGTGCGACTGGGCCTATTGAAGCCTTACATCAAGGCTGGAAAGCAGTGCAAAACGTGCTTGAATGGTGTGGAGGTGTAAGTCACTACACCCAGCAAATGGTCAGTATTTTGCGTCAATATCAACCAGATGGGCAGCTTGCTTGCACCCGAAAAACCATTCCACAGACAAAGCCCCTTGCCTTAACTGCGATTTTGGCTGGGGGCGCTATTATTCATCGTGCAGGTAGTGCTGAAAGTGTCTTACTGTTCACCAATCATCGCCAATGTCTTGAAAGACCAGATGATTGGGCAGGTCATATTAAAACACTACGCCAAGCCGCCCCTGAAAAAATGATTATTGTTGAGGCTGATGACTACGAGCAAGCCATTCTCGCAATCAATGCTCAAGCCGATATTATTCAGCTGGATAAATTGCCCATCGAACAAATTCAGCGACTACAAGAACTCGCCAAGCAACAAAGTCGCCCTTGTCGACTATCCATTGCAGGTGGAATTAATTTAAAAACAATAGAAACATTCGCACAAACCGGGGTGCCATTATTAGTTACATCAGCCCCTTACTACGCAGCACCACGAGATATCAAAGTGAAGATTTTTAAGCAGTAACCAAAGAAGTTAGCGTCAAAGAGACCGTTTGCAAAAACAGCCTACCCCGTAGGCTGCATCCACTTATGGCTAATGACGCAAATCGTTATATAAAAAATAATATATCGCTATTTATGAAACTGGAAAGAGATAATGAAAATAAAACAAATTACCTATTTAGTCGGGATGGCTTTATTCACAGCACAAGGATACGCCGCCTCACCTAACACCGAAAAAAATACCGATGTGATGTCCGTTTGGAGTACCCCGCTTGCGGCTGATGCAAACATCATCACAGAAAATCAAATGAAACAGTTGAATAAAACTAACGTCGCACAGGCGCTGAGCACAATGCCAGGTGTTTCCATTCAAAAGTCAGGTAACCGCAATGAAACCCAAGTCAATGTACGTGGCTTTGACAGCCGCCAAGTGCCTATTTTCTTTGATGGTATACCTACTTATGTCCCTTATGATGGCACCCTTGACCTAGGTCGCTTTATGACTAGCGAGCTGGCCAGTGTTGAGCTATCCACCGGCTATACCTCTCTATTACAAGGCCCGAACCTAATGGGCGGAGCAATAAACCTAACCACCGCTACCCCTAAAAAACCCTTTGAAGCTAATATCAACTTGAACCAAGGCTTTACCCGAGGTGCTGATAATGCGCACAATATCAGTGCCCGCCTAGGTGGACGCAATGATCTAGGCTTTATCCAAGTGAGTGGCAGCCAATATAAACAACGTTTTATGGGAATACCGGGGTCTGAAAATAACAATCCATTAGCAGGAAATAATGGCCGTCGCCCAAATTCAGCTACTGACGACAAGCGCATGATGGTGAAAGTGGGATGGACACCTCGTGAAGCCGACGAATATGTCATTACCTATCTCAAACAAGATGGAGATAAAAATAGCCCCCCGAGTGTGACAAATACCAAGCCTCAAATATGGCAATGGCCTGCTTATGACAAAGAAAGTTTTTACTTCAATGGCACAACCCAAATAACCAATGATATCGCCTTACAGAGCCGCCTGTACCACGACACATTTAAGAATACACTCCATCAATATAGGTCTGTTAAAGACTATAAAGACGGTATCTATAACTACAGCCGTTATGACGACTACAGCAACGGGGCTGATATGCGTGTTGACTTCACCGTGCGTGAATTAGATATGCTGTCATTTGCTGCCCACTGGAAAGAAGATGTACACAGAGCTCGGTCAAAAAGAGATATTCCATTCGACCGCTATAAAGACAATACCTATTCAATCGCTACCGAGTACCAGTGGGTTGCTATGAACAATCTCGATATTATCGGAGGCATTGGCTATGACTGGCGCAAGAGTGCGGACGGCAAACGCTATGACTATAAATCAGGAGATTTTGAGAAATACGATGGTAACAGCCAGCATGCCTTCAACTGGGAAGTAATGGCTCGCTACCACTTAGAAAATGAAGATACAGTACAATTCTCGATATCAGAGAGAAGTCGTTTCCCAACACAAAAAGAGCGTTATACCAAAGAAAAAATGAAAAGTGACGATACTTTCGTCATTAATCCACATATCGATACAGAACGTGCACTTACCTATGATTTGACTTACAAGGGACATATCTCACCCACTTGGTCATATACTTCAAGTCTCTATTATAACCATGTCTCTGATGCCATAATGGCGCATCGTGTTGGTACGAATCAGAATGGTGGCTATATACTCGAAAATCGTAATAGCGGGAAAGTCGATTACTTTGGTATTGATTTCGGTACTACAGGTCAAATTACGGATTGGATGGAAGCCGGTTTAAGCTACGGCTATATTCACGCTGATCCTAAACACTACAGTGTAAAACACGTTGCCGAGTTACCTACCCACAAAGCCTTTGCTTGGGTGAAATTCACGCCATACGCCCCATTTAGCATCACCATTACCGAAGAAGCCAGAAGCTGGGCGTTTAACTATGTTGATGCCGAAAGCAAAGTTCGCGGCTATGCTAAAACTGACCTGCGCTTAGATTATGATTTTGGCCAAGGTATTTCTGTTAACACCTCAGTGAACAACTTATTCGATAAATCATATGAATATACTAATGGCTATATTGAAGAAGGCCGTAACTATTGGTTAGGTATTGAATACAAATATTAATCATTAATATATTAGGCAGAGAATTAAGTTCTTTGCCTAATATTTATTATAGAGTCTTAAATTAGTTAACATTGAAATGATTAAGTAAAAATACCTAGGATATTTCCCATAAAAAATACATTCCTATATCGGTTGATTTATATGGATTATTCTATCTTTTTAACTACAAATATGATTAACACCTAAATTTTATATCTTAAAATATAACATTATACAGTTTTAAGTAACAAATAGACTGTCAATTCAATAAATTTGCTAATTCATTACAAAAAAGCTCACCTCACAATACTTGCGGTTAATTGATTCCGTATTTAGACTATAAGTATAATAATAAAAGTTAAAACCATATACTTTATCTAAAATTAACTCCCTTAATTTAAATTTTCTATTAATCATTTTAATTAGAGAGAGCAAACAGTATTTATGATCGAAACACATGATTATACTATTGATGAAAAATATATTTTCGAACAGAAAACAAGTTTAATATACCTAAAAGATGATCGAAATCAAAATATTGAATTATCTAAGCCTGCGGCAAGATTATTAAATCAAATCATTCTATTAAATTTAAAAAAAGGAATTGCAACGCGTGATGAGCTCTTAACAAGTGTATGGGAAGAATATGGGCTGGTTGGCTCTAATAATAATTTAAATACTTATATTAGTGAGATAAGAAAAAAACTTGAACAAGTTGGTATCGACCCTAAGTCGATCGTTACTGTACCTAAAAAAGGCTTTCGTCTCGATAATCATATATTCATACATGAAAATGTAGAGACTGATAATAAAAATGTCACGGAAAATACTATTTATCTCAATGATAAATATGATTATATTGAAAACCCAGAATATTCCCCTCAACCAATTGATAACCCATTAGCGACTCAAACTTCGCTCATCACTACTATTGATAAACCATTAACCGCTATTGATAACATAGAAAATAACCATACACAAACAATGGATATTAATGAAACCTTACCTCTTCAATACGGTAAGGATGAAATAATAAAAAAAAGTGCTAAAAAACCTTTAAAAATATTACTCCTAGTTATTTCAACGCTTGCAATATGTTATTTAATCTATTTATTTACTCAACACCCAATGGATAAAACAGATCCAGCCAATAATTATCTTACTGTAAGCACAAATGAAAACTGTGTCATACAAATGCCGATTGATATGGTCGGTAATATTTCCAGCGATAATATTGCTATCGTAAATAAAAAACTGAATAAATACAACATACCATGTAATGAACCAAAGAGAATTATTCTTTTATCAGACTTAAATAAGTCCTACTCTATCGACAAAAACATATCTATTAGTATTTGCAAAGAAATCAATAAAAAATTTGATTGTATCTCAATCAATGATCAGAGGATTTAAATGAAAAAATATATTTTTGCTTCGTTATTTTTAATTGCAACAGCATCAACTGCATCACTCATGATCAAGAAAAGCAGTCATGATATCCAAATTTGCCACTCCGAAATATTATGGATTAAAGATAATAATACCCAAGATGGCTTAAGTTTAAAATCAAAAGTTAATGTCCAACTTTCCCCTGGTCAGCAAGGACGAATGAATATGTATGGTTATTTAAAAGATAATAGCCAAATTTACCGTTTAGATAGAGCTCTTTACTTTGATTATCAAAATGTTGACCATAAAGGTAACTATGCTGTCACGTTTACGTCATCATCAGTAACCAACTCAGATAATATCCCAGAGAAATTATTTTCTAACTTTATTCAATTAGAAAAAGATAAAATAAAATATTATGTCAACATTACTAAAATGGAAGACAATATTTATATCATCAAAGATGAATCCTATTCCGCTTTTACTTGCCAAGTTCAATAAAAAAAAAAGCCTACCAACAATTACGTTTAAGTAGGCAAAACCGTCAACATGGGAAATGACGAATCTAAATATCTGTCTAAATCATGGAATAGTTAAAACAAGAGTAATACGACCACTAAATTTTCCTGGCGCAACAGTACCATTTGTTTTTAATGTTGACTCTACACGTACTGGCCAAACTTGATTCGCTCTGACTGACTGAACCAACCCTTTTGCTGCTGACTGGTTATTTAAGGTAACATGAGATTGCAACTCACCATTCGAACGTAAATAAACATTATCTTGCTGCAAATTGGATGAAACTTTCACACTCATATCCTGGTTACATTGGATATAAAATAGCCCAGTTTCAACATCGCCGTTTAACTCATCCGCATTTAAAGGGCCGTGATCTAATTCAAGAGTATTCGCATTACCCGTCGGAGAAGTAAAATAGCATTTTCCTGCTGGAGGAGGTGCTATTCCGCAAATCCCTCCTGGTAATATTTTACCTTGACTCCCTTTTGATGTAGCTAAAAATATCCCTACACATTCATCCGTCGTAATTGCCCCACTATGTTGGCTCTTCCCTGTTCTCGGAAAAGAAAGACCACAAATCGCATTAGCATCTCTGATAATTGCCGCCATTGTCGTATAAGTTGCAAAATTCACATCACACGACCAATCTGCACGAGAAGCGATACCACCGGCCTCTTTCCCTGAATGTAAGTGGTTAATCGTAAAATAACACCTTTTAGCACCAGTAGAACCAAGTACCGATTGACATGGGTTACCTTCATAAGGGGAACTTTCCTTCCAGTATTCCATTACAAAATGGTAAATATTTTCATACTTAGATAATGATTCAACTTCTTCCACATAAGAAAAATATGTCGAACCGTAACTTCCCAAACCAAAGAACAAAAATGGTATGGCTAATAATAATTGTTGAATTCGTTTTCCCATTTCAGATCTCTTTATATTCATTTTAACGTTTTGATATCAGCACCAGATAAGGTTCTGAGAATGAAATTACTCGTACTCAAATAAGAAAGTGGCTATTGCGGCAATCCGCCCTGTTTTAATTTGTTTATTATTGATTGCTTCAGGGGTTGCCTTGAGAAAAGTATTAAATTTCAGTTCATTTTTCCCAGCCTGAATAATTGGTACTAGCGAAGAAAACTTATTCACTTTAATTTCTTCACCGCTAGCTAGCTCAATGCCAATCCCTAATCCAGGGTTGTGTTCCGTATCTGTTAATGCCAAATATCCTGACATTTGCCTATGTTCCGCTCCGGTAAACTTCACTTTCATTTTTTTCGCAATAGTTAAGTCGCAATTAGATAATACCAACGTTAACTCTCTGCGAGGCAATTGATAAGTCGGGTCGTAAATATCTAATAACCGAATATCGCCAAAATCGACTTCCATCATTTTATTTTCCGGCAAAACAACACAAGGTGAATTCACCAGTGTCCCTTTCACTTTGACATTATTTTTAGCTGCAAAGACAACATTGCTACTTAAAAATGCCGTACTTATCGAAGCAAACAATATCCCGATTAATAGTGAGGTCGTTTTTTTCATTATTGATACTCCACAACCATAGTGCCATTAGCAATAAAATCACCAGTCTTTAGTTCGTTATTACCATTTCTGACTAATACGGCCCAAAGTACACCAGGAGAACTAGGATTAATGAGGTATTTCTTACCTAATTCCAATTCGGTATCCGAAAGCTGGAATTTTACTGCAAGATTATTAATGCCAGTATTTAACCCATTTATATCAAAATCACTTTTTATTCCATCTAACATCAGATACATAGACCAGTTATTTTTATTTTCACCACATTGGATCTGGTAATTAACTTGCCTTTTTTGGTCATTACCTTGGATTGATTTTATTGATACATTACCAAAATCAACTTCAATATCTTTACCATCATCAATATGACAAGGTGGCGGTGTAATCAAATTACCTTTAATACTAATTTTTGTTTCATAGTCCTTCGCGGCTGATGTAAAAGATAAGATGGCACTGAGTAACACTAACCCAATTATATTATTAGCAATCTTCATATCTCAGCCCCTTATTGATACTCGACTTTCAACGTTGCATTTGCCGTAAAACTTTTTGCGGGTAAATCTGTACCGTTTTTTTTCACTAATACAGCATACAATTTCAATGGATTTGCAAAGTTAAAAGCCCTTTTCTTTTTCAGTGGGAAATCGCTGGTGTCTGCTTTAAATAATACCGCAAGGTTATCAATATCCGTTTTTAATAGGCGCTGATCAAAACTTGCTGATATTCCCTCAATAAAAATGTTCAATTTAGGTTGAACACCATCTTTACACATCACAGTGTAATCAATAGGTGCTTTATAAACCTCATCTTGAACACGTGTTGTTAATACATCGCCAAAATCAATTTCTATTGTTTGCCCATTATTAATTGAACAAGGCTTTGATAGTACTTCTCCTTTAATATCAATGTATAGGAATCCAGAAAAACCAAATACACTCGATATCTGTAAAGTGAGCAAGAACACAAATACCTTTGTTAATGTTTTAATAGACATCATGGCGTCAAACCTTATTTTCTTGGCAGCACTGAGCATTCAGCTGACTGACAGCTAAATTTCAAATCCATTGTTCCGCCGAAGTCATTGAGATAAACCAAAGTTGGAGATGAACCTAAATCCCCAGCAACTTTGCCTAAACCCGCCTCACTAAAAGGCGCAACCATTACAGGTTCAAAATTTTGAACTTCAGTATTACCTTTTTTCAGTTTCGTAATAGATAAAAAGTAAGGTGATGGATTTTTCACAATATAACTCGCCCCCTGCTTAAGAATTTTTATCTCATTTTCTTGAGGGATCACTTCCATTCTATCTTTAATTGCAATTGCTGCTGGGCGGTAAAAAAGCTTAATTTTTGTCTGTAACGCAATTTGCAATACATTCACTTTCTCACTACGTGGTGGGATCTCTCTCACATTTAAGTAGTAAACACTTTCCCTATCTTTAGGTAACTGCGCTACTGCAGGGATTGCCTGTATTTTAATTTGGCTTTTAGAATTAGCTTCAATACGATGCACAGGAGGTGTCACAATAAAAGGTGAATTTACTTTTTCATCTTTGTCATTTTCTATCCATGCCTGAGCTAAATACGGGCTAGTTAAATGTTCGTTAGTCAGTCCCATACCGACTGTTTTGTCTTGTTCATTATAAATAATTCGCGTTCTATCTAGTGCAATCGCTGAATAAGCCGATTGTGCTAATAAAGAAAGACTTATCGCTGTTACAATTTGAACTTTATTTATAAGTTTCATATTTTCACCGTTGACGTTAAAACATATTTATAATTATTTGCATGGTAATAACATTGTATTTTCCATGCCACTTTCTATTTTTTCAGGTAATTGAATTTGACAAGATGAATTATTTCCCCAAGTCACTTCAAGAACATCTGATGGGTTAATACCCGCTAAGTAAATAAATCCATTATCTGAAACGATACCAACTTCAACACTCTTTTCATTTTTAACGGATGCACCAAATGGTGGATAACTATTATTTGCAAGATGAATTGTTCCCAATATTTTTTCACCTTGAATGACATTAAACTTCCGGTATCCAATAGCCCCTTCCGTTAATGTCGCGTGCTGTGTCGATTGAACTGCTTCTGCATTATCTGGCACACTATTTAAATCTATTCGAATATTATTGCGGTTATAATCCATAACACTGGTAATAACGGCTTTACCGTATCGATTCGTGCGTATTGGTGTTACCCCTGTTTGCACAGGAATATCAGCTACGCCATTCGTATCCAACAGTATCCTTGACCCACCATTGATTGAAGTATTACGGTGTAAAGCACCACCTTCTTGGGTCATGGTCAGTCCCCCTTTCAACTGCATCGAAAGAGTAGATTGATTATCTTGAATATAAGTTCCACTCAAATTAAGTTGTGCGGTATCACCATCGTAGTTATACATACCAGATGTTGTGACCTTGTCTTTATCCCATGTACCCGCTGAAATAGAATAAGTACTACGTTCATTTATACGGTCATAATAGTTAACGTTATGGCTGCTTGTATTTCTTGAATAAGACCCCGAGTAACTAATACTCGCTTGATTATTATCCAACGGTACATTTAAATTCAGATAAACTCCGTCATCATCATTTTGATCTGATTTTGTTTTGTAAGCTGTTAAGCTAAGACTTAAATTTTTTATTTTCCCCAAATCAAAATAATTAGAAACTGTTAGATTATATTGATCCGATGATGACCTATTCCAATAAGTTTGATGTGAGTAATTTAAATACATATTAGTATTATATTCAGGGAATGCAGTACCAAATATAATAGTATAAAGCTCTTTACCACTATCAACCGTACTTTCATTATAGCGACGGTCAATAAATTGGCTCATGCTCATATAATTTTTTTCAGAAAAACGATAGCCTGCGAATGTAATTTGGCTGTTAATATCATCAAATTGTTTAGAATAAGTGACGTTATATGAATTACCCGTCAAGGTTTGGTTATTTTCGGTTCTACCCATTTCAGCACGAGAGATACTTAAGTTCCCTGACAATACGCCAAATGGTGCTAAATCACGCCCTAAACCAATCGCAATATTTTGATATTCTGATGAACCAAGAACACCACCGTAAATAGTTGTATTGTTAGTTACACCCCATGATAAGGACCCCAAACTAAATGCAGGACCTTGAGTATCATGTTCATTTTTAGTCGGTTTACCAACGACAAACTGGTAAATAAGCTGACCGGGCCGAGTCAAAGTCCCTAAACGAGATGTTTCTACCTTATAGTGAGTCACACTACCATCTTGTTCTTGAATAGAAACATCTAACGTACCACCACCAAAAGAGTTCACATCCTGAATACGAAATGGCCCAGGACTTACATCTTTTTGATAAATAATACGATCATCCTGCTTCACAATGACGGTCGCATTAGTTTTGGCAACCCCCGCAATTTCAGGTGCATAGCCTTGCAAACGCGGTGGTAACATAGATTCATTGGTTTCTAAACTAGCACCAATATAACGAATACTGTCAAACAGCGTTGAAGACAGGTATTGTTCACCAAATGTTAACCTTGAATTTAAGGAACGTATGGCTCGATACGCATATAATTGGTTCCATGACCATGATTGGCCGCCTTTATTTAATTGGCCTTTTTGCGTTTGCCAATCACCTCTAAAACGCCAAGCGCCAATATTTGTTCCCATTGTTCCTGTCGCTGTGATACCTGAATCTGTTCCTTTGTCACCCGTTTCTTTTTTAACCACCCGACCTGTCGCATTGTAGTCGATAAATGCACCTAGAATGCCATCATCCCAACGTGACGGAGGATCCCAATTCGGGTCTTCATATTCCATATAAGCTTGAGGGATGCTAATTTCGACAATATTTTTTGCAAGATCACCTTGAGTCCGCATTTCTGGTACAGACCGAATATCTAAACATTTTCCATCAAGTAACCAAGTTACTTTATTACTCCATTCAGGTTTTAATCCGAGTTGCTCATATAATTCAGGTGTAATACAAGCTAATGATATTTTCTCATCATAATTAGGTGTAAAGAATATAATGGATTGCTCCATGGAGATTTTGACTTTATTTACCGAAATAGCTAAAGAATAATTTCCAGGTGGAATATAATTGGCATGAGAAAACTTACTAAAATCGACATTTTCAGTGCTGTCTGCTTCTAAAAAATCAGTATTAAAATCAACTGCCTCTTCAGAAAATGCAACCATCGGCGTTAATATTAAAAGCATTAATTTTGTAATTAAATTGAGTTTCATGCTTTTCATTCAACTATGCCGCCTATCAGACTAAAAATGAAAAAAGAAGGTAGAAACATATGGCGTCATTAATACGCCACATGTTTTTACTTAACTAAGCTTGAACTTATTGGTAAATAATTTTGAAGTTAGCAACAGTGTTAAAACTACCTGTTGTTGCTTTCGCGTCCGCTGCTTCATTACCTTTAACATACGCAGAGAAGTGCAGTGTCGTTTCTTTACCATCACCCGCATTTAATGCATATCCATCACCAGTACCTGGGAATGCTTTACCAAATTCAACAACTTTGTCAGCACCATTAGTGATTACAATACCGGCATTTTTAACTTTTCCACCTAAGCCAAGTAGATCACCGGTAAAACCTTGGAAACCGGAAATAGTTGGGCCAGTAAAGGTGATTTTGGCGTTTTTATACGTTTCAGTTGAACAGTTCTTCAATACGATATCGAAATCTCTGTTATCTGAACGGTATTGGTTAGATGTCAGTTCATGTAATGCAATTTCACCAAACTCAACTAATTGTTTTAAGTTGTTTGCATCAATTGAACATGGAACATCATTAATAAAACCAGTGAAGCGAACTTCACCTTGTGAACTTTCAACTGTTGGTGGAGTTACTGGATCTTCAGCCACTGCAACACCAGAAATACCAACACCTAAACCTAAAGCCAGAGTTAACGCTAATTTATTCAGTTTCATAAACATTTCCTTTAAATGAGTAGGAAGTAGCTACCTCTTTTCTGATTTTTATTGATAAGGAGTCAATTTTATTTTTTTGATTACTTAACAGTGAAATTTTTCCGTCATCCAACATCATTAATTTCATTCAGATTAGAGGTGAATATATAAATAAGATCCTTTTCATCTATAATTTTTAAAATACCTAAAATTTTTAATTCTTTATTTTCTATTCAATATTAATTATTCCCATAAGGGGTAATTTGCCAAAATTGATATAGAAATAGAAAATGACTTTTTACACATGCCTTCCGATACTTTCTGATATCAATTCTACATATTCGATATTTATTGTCAAAACGAACACATAATTAGAGTTAATGCAGAATAAAATAACATCAAAGCTATAAGGCGAAAAATATAAAATTAAAATAGCATCAAAATATACATTTCAAATATATTACTTAGAAAAACTTATATAAAAACCTCATTCCTCACTTACAAATATCTCAAAATACGTCAAATTACAGATAGTTTTATATCGAAATTTAAATCTATAAATAAATACAAAAACGGAATTTAAAACTAAATGTTACGAAAAAATCACAGCAAGCATCTAAAAAGACAGGAAAAATAGCAACAAAAAGAATATTAAAAATTAAGGTTAAGATAAGTCTTAATTGAAATTACATCAAATTGAAACATAATATTTCAATTAATTGTTCGCAATGCGTTACGCTTTTATCATGTATTTGTTTAATATTTGTTTCTATTTCCCTATTTAATTTTAAATATCCTTTTTTATATTTTTCATTACCCTCATTTGCTTTCTTTATTAATCAAAAAAATACTTAGCAAGGTTAAAATTTTTTGATGGCAATGCTTTCATTTCTTGATTCTCTATAGTTCAAGAAACTGTGATAAACTTGTGAACAGTAAACATTTGCATTTTTCAACGGGTGGGTCAGTAAAATGGAAAAGATGAGTGAAAAAAAAGTTCTTGCGATGGCTGAACATATTTGCCAGTCAAGAGGCGTCAGATTGACACCACAAAGAGAAACGGTATTGCGCCTGATAGCACAGCAACATGGTGCAATCAGCGCTTATGATTTACTCGACCTGCTACGTGAAATTGAACCTCAAGCTAAACCCCCTACGGTTTATCGTGGCCTTGAGTTTTTAATGGAGCAAGGTTTTATCCATAAAATTGAATCAACAAACAGCTATGTCGTCTGCCATCATTTTGATAACCCAAGCCATATTTCTGTTATGTTGATTTGCGACCATTGTGGAAGCGTAACGGAAAGTGACTGTACAACAATAGAAGCTGCCATTATTAATTTAGCCGACGAACACCAATTCCGCTTAAGACATACCGTGGTGGAAAACCATGGCTTGTGTAAGAGTTGTGACGAAGTGAATAGCTGCCAAGATCACGAGCATTGTCATCATAACCACGAACAACCTATAACAGCAAAAAAGAAATAAATTGCTGTATTGCTAAAGAGTTTGATGAATACAGAGAGAAGAGAAAAAATATAAGACAGGAAATAAAACAGGCAGACCTCAAAATAAAGTAATGAAATCTGCCTGCCGTAGTCATTCCTGAGTGTAACCTACCATGACGCTTGGCTACTCACGGAAATTAATACCAATCACTGTTACGGATAACCCCAACAGCTAAACCTTCAATAGTGAAGTTTTGCTGGCGTAAATCAACAACAATAGGTTCGAATTCTGGGTTTTCTGCTATTAACTCAACGCGGTTACCCTGTTGCTTAAAACGTTTAACCGTAACTTCATCTTCGATACGAGCGACAACCACTTGCCCGTTGTGTACATTTTGCGTTTTATGCACAGCTAATAAATCGCCATCCATAATACCAATATCTTTCATGGACATCCCGTTCACACGCAATAAAAAATCTGCATGTGGTTTAAACAGCTCAGGGTCAACTTGATAGTGGCTCTCAATATGTTCCTGCGCTAATAATGGTTCGCCAGCGGCAACACGCCCAATCAGAGGTAACCCCTGATCTTCGGTTTCTTCTTCAAGAAGCAGACGAATACCTCGGGATGCGCCTGAAACAATTTCAATAACCCCTTTGCGTGCTAAGGCCTTTAAATGTTCTTCTGCCGCATTAGGCGAACGAAAACCAAGGCTTGCTGCTATCTCAGCACGTGTAGGTGGCATACCTGTCTGCGAAATGTGATCTCGCACCAGATCGTAAACCTGCTGTTGTCGAGCCGTCAGTGCTTTCATTCCGTTCCCCTGTTTGTTTATACAGTCAAGCTGTGAGTATATACAGGTAAATGAAGATTTGGAACAGTTAAATCGCTCAATTTAAGCATTTGTTATCGATTTACTCTCTTTTTCCCGATGAAGTAACCAAACACCTTAACCAGTGAAATAGCGTTGCCATAATACCAGCGCCCAAATGAACAAAGCTAAACCGATACTCACAAATACCGCAGCAGAACCAATATCTTTAGCTCTCCCTGAAAGCTCATGATATTCACTACCAATACGATCAACCACAGCCTCTACCGCGCTATTCAATAATTCGACTATTGCCACCAGCACAACTGAGCTTACTAACAGGATTCTATCTATGTAACTGATATCTAAATAAAATGCGATAAAAATTGCGATAATTGCCGCAACGGATTCCTGCCTAAATGCGGCCTCATTAACCCAAGCTGCCTTCAAACCTTTAAGGGAATACCCCGCAGCTTTAATCACTCGCGTGAAGCCCTTAACTTGACTCGCCATATTTATTCCTTAAAAAATACAAACAATAATCGATTTTTACGGTCAAAGTGAATTGTCAGTAACAGATCTAACCAGGTATTTCTGGTATGATTGCGCAGCATTGTTAACAAGAGGCTATAATCATTTATGTCACTATGGCGTAAAATATATTACAACACGTTGAATTTGCCACTTAAATTATTGGTAAAAAGTAAACTAATTCCTTCGGATCCCGTCACTGAGTTGCAGCTTGATGTCAACAGGCCAACTCTGTACGTATTACCTTATCATTCGAAGTCTGACCTCCTCACGCTACGGCATCAATGCTTAGCTATCGGTCTGCCAGACCCGCTAGTCGACAATGATATCAATGGAACGAAGCTTCCGGCTTACGTTTTTATCGATGATGGTCCACGTGTTTTTCGCTATTATTCACCGAATCCACGTAAAGATTCAGTAAAAACATTCCATGCTTATTTAGATTTGCACAAAAACAATCCAAATCTAGATATTCAAATGCTACCTGCATCCGTGATGTTTGGGCGTTCACCTGGGCGTGAAGGCCATACTCCAGCACCGCCACTGAAGCTGTTAAACGGTATCCAAAAATTCTTTGCCGTTTTATGGTTAGGGCGTGACAGCTTCGTGCGTTTATCTCCGATTGTCTCAATTGGGAAAATGGCGCAAGACCACGGTACAGATACCATCATTGCCAACAAACTCGCTCGTGTCGCGCGTATTCACTATTCGCGCCAACGCTTAGCTGCAGTTGGGCCAAAACTACCCGCCCGTTATGAGCTGTTTAATAAGCTATTAACGTCAAAAGCGATTGAAAAAGCCGTTGAAGACGAAGCGCGCAGTAAAAAAATCCCACTTAAAAAAGCTCAGCAAAATGCCGTTGGGATGATGGAAGAAATTGCGGCCAATTTCTCTTATGAGGCAGTTCGTTTAACCGATAGAGTTCTTAGTTGGACTTGGAACCGCCTTTATCAAGGTATCAATGTTCAGCACGCTGAACGGGTTCGCCAACTCGCACAAGACGGCCATGAAATCGTTTATGTTCCCTCTCACCGCAGCCATATGGACTACTTACTGCTCTCATATGTGCTATACCATCAAGGGCTAGTACCGCCTCATATCGCAGCGGGGATCAATCTTAATTTCTGGCCAGCAGGGCCAATTTTCCGTCGCTTAGGGGCCTTTTTTATTCGCAGAACGTTTAAAGGAAACAAACTGTATTCGACTGTTTTCCGCGAATATTTAAGTGAACTGTTTGCACGTGGTTACTCCATCGAATACTTTGTGGAAGGTGGGCGCTCACGTACCGGACGTTTATTACAACCGAAGACGGGCACCCTTTCAATGACGTTACAAGCGATGTTGCGCGGTGACTCACGCCCTATTACCATTGTTCCTATCTATATTGGGTATGAACATGTCATGGAAGTGGGAACTTACGCCAAAGAACTTCGTGGTGCAGAAAAAGAGAAAGAAGGCTTTTTCTCCATGGTTCGCGGGTTACGTAAATTACGCAACTTAGGTCAAGGGTATGTTAACTTCGGTCAACCTATTTCTTTACCTCATTACCTCAATCAGCGCGTACCTGATTGGCGCGACTCTATCGACCCTATCGAACCACAAAGGCCAACCTGGTTAAACCCAACGGTCAGTTCGTTAGCCGATAACATTATGGTTAATATTAATAATGCAGCCGCAGCCAATGCGATTAACCTCTGTGCAACCGCATTGCTGGCATCTCGTCAACGCTCGCTCACTCGTGAGCAACTGGTTGAACAAGTCGAATGTTACCTGCAATTATTACGCAACGTGCCATACACCGCAGATGCAACAACCCCAAATAAAACAGCCGAGCAATTGTTAGAACATGCTTTGCAAATGGATAAATTCGAAGTCGAAAAAGACAGTATGGGGGATATTATTATTCTTCCTCGCGAAAATGCCGTCTTAATGACCTATTATCGTAACAATATCCATCATTTATTGGTATTACCATCACTCATAACTAGCATTGTGCTACACCATGAGCGCATTAGTCGCCAAGATATTCACTATCAAGTCGGTCAAATTTACCCATTCTTAAAAGCAGAACTGTTTATGCGTTATAACAGTGATGAGCTACATGAAGCGGTAGATACGCTGATCGATGAACTGAATAACCAAAAGTTAATTTGCTTAAAAGAAGACGATATTGTGGTGTTAAACCCTCGCCGTATTCGTCCATTACAGCTTTTAGCTGCTGGTGTACGTGAAACTTTGCAACGTTATGCAATCACATTGTCATTACTCAATGCGAGCCCAGAAATCAGCCGTAGTACACTGGAAAAACAAAGTCGTATCCTTGCGCAGCGCCTTTCTGTTTTGCATGGTATTAATGCACCTGAGTTCTTTGATAAAGCGGTATTCTCGACGTTAGTCGATACCCTCAGAGAAGAAGGCTACATTGACAATAATGAAAATGATATTTTTGTTACCAATGCACAGAAACTGTATGCCGTTCTGGCCCGTTTGATGTCACCGGAGATCCGCTTGACCATTGAAAGTGTTAGCCAGGACGATGAGTTTTCGGAAAAAAAGCCAAGTGAAAGCACGCAATCTCTGGAGCAAAAGAAAAGCTAATCACGTTTTCTCAGGTTAATAAAACAAAAAGGTCATGTTAGAAATAACATGACCTTTTTACTTTGGCTCAATGGATGTAATTCAAAAATAACTGATAAAAATACCAATAAACAAAATTAAACCAACAAAGTTATTATTCATAAAAGCTTTAAAGCAAGGCGCACGTTCACGATTAGCCATTAATTGCTGCTGATAGATAAATAACCCCGCAACTAACACTAATGAAATATAATAAAGGGTTCCTAAGCCTGCCAGTGAGCCTATTACCAATAATAAGGCAACCATCAGGAATTGTAGTGCGCCAATAATCAGTTTGTCATATTGCCCGAATAAAATCGCGGTTGATTTCACACCAATTTTTAAATCATCATCACGGTCTACCATCGCGTACTGAGTATCGTAGATCACAGACCAGATAATATTCACTAAAAACAGTAACCAACAAACAGCAGGCAACGTTTCACCAACAGCAGAGAAAGACATTGGGATTGACCAACCAAAAGCCGCCCCTAATACCACTTGAGGTAAGTTACTGACTCTCTTAACGAAAGGATAAACCCATGCCAGAGCCAAACCGGCAACTGACAACCAAATCGTCATTGAATTGAGTGTTAAAACCAGCAGGAAAGAAAGACCAACAAGGCTTGCAAACAATATTTTTGCTTCTTTTTCAGTCACATCACCACTCGGGAGAGGGCGATGTTTAGTCCGCTCTACGTGGCCATCAAAATGGCGATCAGCAAAGTCATTAATGACGCAGCCAGCGGCACGCATAAAAAATACACCAGCAGTAAAGACGATTAAAAGATGTAAACTTGGCGTACCTTGAGCCGCAATCCATAATGCCCAATACGTCGGCCACAATAGCAACAGTGAACCAATGGGTCTATCAATACGCATTAAACGGCTGTATGCATGCCATTTACTTAGCGTCATACTTCCCTCCACTTTGTCGTGCTCCTTTTCGAATTCCATCATACTTCAAATTGGGTATATTTTAATACCACTAACCTCTGCAACTTACTGATTTATATTTGTTGGCATAGTGTCATTGCAGAGACCTGAAAATTCAAAATACTTAGGATAGTTAACGATATGCAGGTGATTCAGGTAAAAATATTTCTGTTAATAATAAAGGTTTATCCGATAGCCTTAACCGAGAACAACGCACCCAACGATTCGCGCAAGAACCAATATGGATATAATCTCGAGTTAAACGATCGCTGCTAAATAAATAGCGCCCTAATGGCACCCTTCCAATATCCACCAATTGCTGGTCATCATCGGTCAGGGTTTCTTCAGGGATGATAGTTCGGCCCAGTAACCAAGGGATGCCATCCCCATACATGACAACTTCTCTGACCCAATAGCGCTGGCTTTTAGGTAAAGACTGTACTTCATTCTCACTTAGCTTATCTTGCGATACATAGCACTCTAAATAAGGTATCACAGCCACTTGCTGGCTATGCAGCTCAAAACGCTTTGTCATTGAGCCATGTTCTAATAGCCAATCTAATATATTAGCAGGCACTATTTTATCGTTTTTATCGTTCTCCGCCAGCCAATGAATCGGCTGAGAAGTAAAAAGCGTTTCATCCATTACTTAAAATTCCACCATGAATAACATGGTTATGATTTACTGTATTTCTTACGCAATAGGATATCACGTTGTTTTACGACAAGGTTAAAGTTAGCTAACAATTTATATAAAAAGTCACATTTTCAACACAAAATGTAAAAATATAGTGAAAAATATTTTAACTACTCGCAAGTTACCGATAATAATAAAATTTATTAATATCATAACAAATTACATTTTATTGATTGAAAAACGACCTATTTAACAATGGTCAGTTGAACAATATAAGGCAGGAACTCCCTGCCTTATATTGACGTATTTAAATAATACGTTGTTAACTTATCGCCAAGCTTTATAGCTGTTAATCAGACCATTGGTCGAGCTATCATGGCTACTCACCGTATCACTATTTTCTAATTCAGGCAGGATACGGCTTGCGAGCTGTTTACCTAATTCCACACCCCATTGGTCGAAAGTGAAAATGTTTAAAATCGCCCCTTGGGTGAAAATTTTGTGCTCATACATCGCAATCAATGCACCTAACGAATAAGGTGTAATTGATTTCAATAAGATGGAGTTAGTTGGACGGTTACCTTCAAACACCTTATAAGGCGCAACATATTCCATATCCGCGACATTTTTACCTTGCGCAGCAAACTCGGCATCGACCACCTCACGCGTTTTACCAAACGCTAATGCTTCGGTTTGTGCAAAGAAATTCGATAATAATTTTTCATGGTGATCCCCTAATGGATTATGTGTTACCGCTGGCGCGATAAAATCACACGGGATCATCTTCGTTCCTTGGTGGATCAACTGATAAAACGCATGTTGGCCATTGGTACCCGGCTCACCCCAAATAATCGGGCCTGTTTGATAAGTAACAGGTTTTCCATCACGGTCAATATATTTACCGTTCGATTCCATATTGCCTTGTTGGAAGTAAGCGGCAAAACGATGCATGTATTGGTCGTATGGCAGAATCGCTTCAGTTTCTGCTTCAAAAAAATTGTTATACCAAATGCCAATCAAACCTAACAATACAGGGATGTTCTTTTCGAATGGTGTTTGAGTGAAATGTTTATCCATGGCATGAGCACCGTCCAATAATTGAACGAAATTATCAAAGCCAACTGATAAAATAATCGATAAACCAATCGCTGACCATAATGAATAGCGGCCACCAACCCAATCCCAAAATTCAAACATATTGTTGGTATCAATACCAAACTTCGCGACTTCTTCGCCATTCGTTGAAAGTGCCACAAAATGCTTCGCCACTTGGCTTTCATCTTTTGCTGCTGCCAAGAACCAATCACGAGCAGAATGCGCATTCGTCATGGTTTCTTGCGTTGTAAACGTTTTTGATGCAATTAAAAACAGTGTCGTTTCTGGATTTAATTTTTTCAACGTTTCTGCAATTTGCGTACCATCCACATTCGATACAAAATGCATGTTTAGGTGGTTTTTATATGGACGCAATGCTTCTGTGACCATAAATGGGCCAAGGTCTGAACCACCAATACCGATATTCACCACATCAGTAATTGCTTTACCGGTGTAACCCTTCCAATCACCGCTGATAATACGCTGACTAAATTGCTGCATTTTATCCAATACCGCATTTACTTCAGGCATGACATCTTTGCCATCAACATAAACCGGAGTATTATCGCGGTTACGCAAAGCAGTATGTAGCACTGCACGGTCTTCAGTACGGTTAATTTTCTCACCTTGGAACATGCTATTAATGGCATTTTCTAACTCTGTTTCTTTTGCCAGGGCCAATAAATGTTCCAATGTTTCTTGGGTAATTCTATTTTTGGAGAAATCCACTAAGATTTGACCATCGAACGTCGCCGAAAAATGAGTAAAGCGGTCTTGATCCTGTGCAAACAAATCGCGCATATGAACATTTTTCATTTGCGCAAAATGTTGCTCTAGCGCCCGCCATGCCGCCGTTTGGCTTGGATTAATACTTCTCATGGATAACACTCTCCAAATAATTTTAAATAGAAATAGATTGTACCCCGTCACAAAAACGAGACTTATCGGTTTTCTGCGTTATATTGATATTCCCCAATTCTACCCAACTTTTCCAGACTTAATTGCCCCTTTTATTGAAATACGCACTTTCAATGTCATGCAGCTTGAAAACGATGAGCATACAAAAGTATGTGATTCGGCTAGCTGAACGCAGTCAACACCCATGCAGCTTGAAGTATGACGAGTATGGCGGGTATATTGAGAAAACCGATAATAAATACCCCATCATTAGAATTACTGATTTCCTTCGATTCTTGATTGACGCAATCCTATTTACCCGATAAATCTATATAAAGATAAGATTTAACCACAGGGATTGACACCATGAATATCACAGCATCTTCAGCAGACAACCACCAGTATGTTATCGCCAAATTTGGCGGCACCAGCGTCGCTAACTTTGACGCGATGAACAACAGCGCCAATATTGTACTTTCCAACCCAAATGTACGCGTTGTGGTACTTTCAGCTTCTGCTGGCATTACCAATTTATTAATCGAGCTGGCCGAAGGCTGCGATGCAGATAAACGCAATGAACTGCTGAAAAAAGTGAAGGATATTCAATACGCAATTATTGATAACCTACAAACTGCTGATGTTATTCGTGAAGAAATCAATCGCTTACTCGATAATATTGCACATTTAGCTGATTCGGCAGCTTTAGCTACCTCTGATGCATTAACAGATGAAATGGTGAGCCATGGCGAATTAATGTCAACCTTACTATTTGTTGAAGTACTGCGCCAACGCAACGCCAACTCCCAATGGTTCGATGTACGCAAAGTAATGAGAACCAATGACAGTTTTGGCCGTGCTGAACCTGACGTTGCTCAGCTACAAACCTTGTCAGAACAGCAACTTATGCCACGCCTCGCGGAGTCCGTGGTGATCACTCAAGGGTTTATTGGCCGTGATGAAAAAGGGCGTACAACAACGCTTGGTCGTGGTGGAAGTGACTACACCGCGGCGCTATTAGCCGAGGTACTTAATTTATCACGTGTCGATATTTGGACTGATGTTCCCGGAATTTACACCACTGACCCTCGCGTTGTACCGAGTGCACAGCGAATTGATGAAATTGCCTTCGATGAAGCGGCTGAAATGGCAACTTTTGGTGCAAAAATTTTGCATCCAGCAACATTACTTCCTGCTGTACGCGCAGGGATCCCTGTTTTTGTTGGTTCAAGTAAAGCCCCTGAAGCTGGCGGCACCATTGTGTGTGATAAAACCACAAATCCACCGCAATTTAGGGCATTAGCACTGCGCCGCAAACAAACGCTACTCACCTTGCATAGCCTAAAAATGCTGCACGCGCGCGGTTTCTTAGCAGAAATTTTCACCATTTTACTGCGCCACAATATTTCAGTGGATTTAATTACGACTTCAGAGGTCAGTGTCGCCCTAACCTTAGACACAACGGGTTCAACGGGAACTAACGGCAGTTTACTCACCAATGCGCTAATGACCGAGCTATCCGCATTATGTCGTGTTGAAGTGGAAGAGGATTTAGCGCTCGTCGCAATCATAGGTAATGAACTGTCGCAAGTGAATGGTCTCGGAAGACAAATTTTTGGCGCACTTGAGTCATTCAATATTCGCATGATCAGCTATGGCGCAAGTAGCCACAATATTTGTTTATTAGTACCTGGAAATGATGCTGAAGAGATCGTTCGTACCTTGCACAGTAACTTATTCGAATAGTGTGGAAACTTGATCAAAATACCAGAAGGCGATCATTTCGATCGCCTTCTATATTATACAACTAATCCTCTCTAGCATTTTTGCTGGGTTGCGCAACACTACCAGTGTATTGCAACATTTTTCCCGTCACGCCTTTATTCTGTTTTAAAAGCGCCAAATTTCCTTTTGCCGTTTCATTACCGAGTTCTACCGCTCGTTCAAACCACATTACCGAGCGGAAAATATTTTTTTCACCGCCCTCGCCTCGTGCATACATCACCGCAAGGTTATTTTGAGCATCGCTATTCTTTTTAAATGCCGCTTTTTCCAGTAATTGCCGTGCTGTGTGTGTGTCCTTCGCCACACCCGTTCCTGTTAAATAAAAGATAGCTAACTGGTTTTGCGCTTCGATGTTATTTTCTTGAGCAATCAGCAACCAACTCAAAATGTCATTCACATCAACATTTTTCAGCTCACCAGACACATACAGTTCCGCCAACTTAATTTGAGCCGCTTTACTATCACTGTTGGCAAGTGATACATACCACTCAATAGCCTTTTCTGGGTCTTTTTTAACGCCACCCAACCCTTTTTCATAGAATTCAGCCACTTTCATTCCTGCATCTTGGGATTTATTTTGTGCAGCACGTTCATACCAGATAAAGGCTTCAGCAAGGTCTTTACCAACGCCATTGCCTTGTTCATAAGCTTTCGCAATAGCCAATTGAGCCGCAATATTGTTCTGTTGCGCCGCGCGTTTATACCAGTACATCGCCTGGTAGCTATTCTTTTCTATTGCGCTATGACCCTCTTGATAAAAATCCCCCATATTCAGTTGCGCTGTTGCAGAGCCCATATTGGCGGCTTGGCGATATAAGTAAATCGCCATTTCATCATCCAGTTCTACGCCTTCACCATTTTCATACATCACCGCTAAATTATTCACTGCGGCGGCAATATTATTGCCCGCACTTCTTTCATACCATTCACGCGCCTTTTGGTAGTCAATACCACCACCTAGCCCATCATGATAAAATAGCCCCATGGCAAACTGTGCGTTAGCGTGTTCTTGCTCTGCGGCTTCTGCATACCATGCTTTTGCTTGTTTTAAATTTTGCTCAACCCCAATACCATGTTCATATAAGTAACCCATCGCATATTGGCAATAAGCATCGCCTTTTTCGGCACCTCGGCGATACCATTTTTCCGCTTGTTGGTATTTTTCCTGGTTTTGCAGCAACATTCCTAAATAATAGTCCCCATCCGTATTATCTCGGTCAGCCACCTTTTTAAACCAGCGATAAGCCTCTTTCTCATTGACGGCTAAAAACTCAGTCCCATCCATATAAGCAAGCCCAACATCTACCATCGCCTCTTCATCACCAGCATGCGCTCGCTTTAATTTGGCTTTGAATTCATCAGACATAGGCGTACTTTTAGACTGTGCCTGTAGTGTATCCGGTTTATTTTTCGTCGAAGGCGCTTCAATCGCATTGCCAGCTTGTGCAAGGGAAATAGCGCTAACATAGAGAACTAACAGAAAAGAACGTAATTTCATCACCATGACCTATTTATTGGCGTTATGTCATTAACATATCATTCCAATAAAAAATTCATAAGGGATATAGGCTGAAAAAATAGAATTACAACGGAATTATAAAAAACGGAGGAGACGCCAGCTTCTAACTGAAACTATAGTCTCCTTAATAAGCCACAGTACTTAATTAACGCGGTAGCCACCGTGTTTGCTGGCAAATAAATTAAATTTACCCCACTCAATTAGCAGGGCTTCCAATGTGCGGTGGCTAATCTTACACAGTTCAGAGATCTGAGAAACGACAAAGTGGTTTTCGCTCACCAGCTCTGGTGAAAATACTTCGGCAATCCATTCACACTCTTTTGTAGTCACCAGCCAACCATCATTGGTCGAGAATTTATGCACGGGTACCATACCGTCTTTAGGGCTTTCTTGAGATAACAGCTTATTTTCATCGAATTGGGCTTGATGAAAAGCCGTAATCTCTTCCTCTGAAGGGACAGGTTCTACCGCTAAATTTTCTTCTAAAAACAGATAGATTTCTTCTGCTCTCGCAGGTGTTAGCTCACTTCTTAACCAAATCTGATTAAAACAGTGCTCACCCAATGAATCATCGGTATCAAGCTTGTCCATGATCTGTAACACACTCATCATGGCACTCACCGCATCCTCACTCATCATAAACGTTTCAGGTGCCGCGCTGTTTTGGATCTGATAAGGAAAAACCGCCGAGCGTGGCAGCTCTTCTTCAATAATAAATTCATAGCTCATCATTGGACCCCTCTAATGTATTACCTATAAGATGGTGCCGGATACATGAAAAATCAATATATTGATTTGGTTTTAATCTTCAGGATCATAAGCTAAGTTTGGTGCTAGCCAACGCTCTAACTCTGTCACCGACATCCCTTTGCGTTTTGCATAATCCTCAATTTGGTCTTTTTGTAGCTGAGCTACCGCAAAATACTTACTTTCTGGATGACTAAAATACCAGCCAGATACTGAGGCACCCGGCCACATCGCATAAGAACTGGTGAGCTGCATACCAATTTTAGCTTCCACATCAAGTAACTGCCAAATTTTTGCCTTTTCTGTATGCTCAGGGCAAGCTGGGTACCCCGGTGCAGGACGGGTTCCTTGGTAATTTTCACGAATAAGTTCTTCATTACTCAAGTTTTCATCAGCTGCGTAACCCCAGTAACGCACACGAACTTGTTGGTGTAAATATTCGGCAAACGCTTCCGCTAGCCTATCCGCCAGCGCTTTCACCATGATTTTATTATAATCATCATGCTGTTGTTCATATGCATCAGCAAGCGCATCTTCTTCTAAGCCCCCAGTCACAGCGAAAGCACCAATATAGTCGGCTTTACCGCTATCTTTTGGCGCAACAAAGTCTGATAGACAATAGTTTGGAAATTCCGTTTTTAAGGTTTGTTGGCGTAAATTCAGCCCCATCACTTGCACCTGATTTCGCGACTCATCGGTATAAATTTCCACATCATCCCCGACACGGTTCGCAGGAAACAGGCCAAAAATACCTTTTGGTGTTAATAAGCCGTCTTTATCTAGCTTATCTAATATATTATTTGCATCTTTCAATAGTTTACGAGCTTCAGAACCCACCACTTCATCTTCTAAAATCCGTGGGTATTTCCCCGCTAGAGACCATGTCATAAAAAATGGCGTCCAGTCTATATAGCTTCTTAAGGTTGAAATAGGCGCTGTGACTTCTTGAATACCAAGGAATTTTGGTACTGGTGGTTCGTAACTTTGCCAATCAATCTTAACGGCATTCGCTCGCGCCACATCCAGTGACACAGGCGGTGTTTTTGGCCTTCTACGGCCATGTTGCTGACGAACAGTTTCATATTCACGGCGAGTACGCGCCACAAAATCTGCTTTTTGTGTTTCTGATAATAATGCAGCCACCACTCCCACGGTGCGTGAAGCATTTTGCACGTAAGTCGTTGGCCCACTATAGTTCTGCTCAATTTTTACAGCGGTATGTGCTTTTGATGTTGTTGCTCCACCTATCAATAATGGCAAGGTAAATCCTTGTCTTTCCATCTCTTTTGCCACATGCACCATTTCATCAAGCGATGGCGTGATCAACCCAGACAAACCAATGATATCAACGTTCTCTTCGCGTGCTGTTTTTAGAATAGTTTCACACGGAACCATTACACCTAAGTCAATGATTTCATAGTTATTACATTGCAATACAACCCCAACGATATTTTTACCAATATCATGAACATCGCCTTTTACAGTCGCGAGCAAAACTTTTCCTGCACTACTACCTGATTGCTTAAGTTCTTGAATATAAGGCTCTAAATAGGCAACTGCTTGTTTCATCACACGGGCAGATTTCACCACTTGAGGTAAGAACATTTTGCCCTCCCCAAATAGGTCACCAACCACATTCATACCGTTCATTAAAGGGCCTTCAATCACTTCAATTGGGCTCGAAGCACGCTGACGAGCTTCCTCTGTATCTTCAATGATAAATTCGGTAATCCCTTTCACTAATGCGTACTCAAGGCGCTTTTCTACTTCCCAACTACGCCATTCTGCTTGTTGAATTTGTTGCTCTCCGGCCCCTGCTCCACGGTATTTTTCCGCCAGCTCAAGCAAACGTTCTGTACTGTCATCACGGCGGTTTAAAATCACATCTTCAACAGCGTCTTTTAATTCCTCGGGTAAATCATCATAGATGGCAAGCTGCCCTGCATTAACGATCCCCATATCCATTCCATTACGAATGGCGTAATACAAGAAAACAGCATGAATTGCTTCACGGACAGGGTCATTCCCTCTAAATGAAAAGGAGACGTTGGAAACCCCACCAGAAATCATCGCATGCGGTAATTGAGCCTTGATATCCTTACAGACTTCAATAAAATCAACTGCATAATTATTATGTTCTTCGATTCCGGTAGCTACGGCAAAAATATTCGGGTCAAAAATAATATCTTCAGGTGGGAAGCCCACCTCTTCGGTAAGGATTTGATAAGCCCGGCGGCAAATTTCAATTTTCCGCTCACGTGTATCTGCTTGACCAACTTCGTCAAATGCCATGACGACCACGGCAGCACCATATTTACGCAATAATTTAGCGTGCTCAATAAATGCCTCAATCCCCTCTTTCATTGAGATTGAGTTAACTATCCCCTTACCTTGTATACACTTAAGCCCGGCCTCAATCACTTCCCATTTTGAGGAGTCAATCATGATAGGCACACGAGCAATATCTGGCTCACCAGCAATCAGATTCAAGAAACGTACCATCGCTGCGTGGGAGTCCAGCATCCCTTCATCCATATTGATGTCAATAATTTGCGCACCATTTTCTACTTGCTGACGCGCCACATCTAAGGCTTCTTGGTAATTTTCTTCTTTAATCAATCGTTTGAATTTTGCCGAACCAGTCACGTTGGTTCTTTCCCCAACGTTCACAAACAATGATTTTTCGCCAATATTTAGCGGTTCTAAACCAGATAAACGACATTCAACAGGGAGTGACGGTAATTGACGTGGTTCGATGCCTTTTACTGCTTCTGCCATTTTTTTGATATGTAATGGCGTCGTTCCACAGCATCCACCAACAATATTCAAAAACCCTGCAGTGGCCCACTCATGAATTTGTTCAGCCATATTTTGTGCATCAAGGTCATACTCTCCGAACGCATTTGGTAGGCCTGCGTTGGGATGCGCACTGACATAACATTCAGCAATCCTTGATAATTCAGAAACATATTGACGAAGCTCATCAGGGCCTAGCGCACAGTTCAAGCCAAATGATATCGGCTGTGCATGGCGCAATGAGTTATAAAAAGCTTCCGTTGTTTGCCCTGATAATGTACGACCAGAAGCATCCGTAATCGTCCCCGAGATCATAATTGGCAAAGCAATGCCTAAAGCCTCCAGCTCGGTTTCAACTGCAAAGATCGCGGCTTTTGCATTTAATGTGTCGAAAATGGTTTCGATCATGATCAGATCCACACCGCCTTTCACTAAGGATCGTGTCGATTCGCGATAAGCTTCAACGAGCTGATCAAAAGTGATATTGCGATAAGCCGGATCATTTACATCAGGAGAAATAGACGCGGTACGGTTTGTCGGGCCTAATACGCCAGCGACATAGCGCGGTTGGTCAGGGGTTTTACGTGTCCACTCGTCAGCACATTCACGGGCAAGGCGCGCAGCAACTTCGTTAATTTCAGCGGAAAGGGATTCCATTTTATAATCAGCCATCGCAATGGATGTTGAGTTAAAAGTATTGGTTTCAACAATATCCGCCCCAGCTTCAAAATATTGAGAATGAATATCTCGAATGATATCTGGTTGAGTTAAGACTAATAGGTCGTTATTTCCCTTTAGATCACTCGGCCAATCCGCAAATCGTTCACCGCGAAACTGGGCTTCCGACAACTTATGTTGTTGGATCATTGTTCCCATTGCACCATCTAATACCAATATACGTTTTTTTAATTCTTGTTCTAATTGATTAACTTTTGCGGACACTGCACTGCCCTCCTAAAATGGAACACTGAGAAATAAGTCAAATTTTTACTTTTAACATCCTATCATAACTTCTCATGCGAAAATTCGCTGTTATGATGAGAGTTTTTCAAGGTTGCACAAGAGCACACTTTTCACTGATCCGATGAGTATTTTCAGGTGAAATAGTTCATAATAGAAGCTAAATGACAGTCAGGAGAGACTTAATGGCAACGGCACCAATTACTAAGAAACTTAAAAAAGCAAAAGGGCCGGCGAGTGGCGCAGCTGCAGCAGGACAAGTACAATCATTAAGTCGTGGCTTAACACTGTTGGAATATATTTCCGAATCAACAGGGGGGATCGCCCTCACAGACCTTGCGATGCAAGCTGGCTTACCAAACTCAACAACACACCGCCTATTAATGACATTAGAACAACATGGTTTTGTTCGTCAAACGGGTGATTTAGGCCTATGGGTTATTGCTTCTCATGCTTTTATCATTGGTAGTAGCTTCTTAGAAAGTCGCAATTTATTAGCCCTTGTTCACCCGATACTGCGCCGCTTAATGGATGAATCAGGGGAAACCGTCAACTTAGCGATCCTAGACCATACCGAGTACGATGCCGTTATTGTTGACCAAGTACAATGCAATGCGCTAATGAGAATGTCAGCTCCGATTGGTGGAAAACTGCCATTACACGCCTCGGGGGCAGGTAAAGCATTCATTGCTAACTTACCGGAAGATAAACTAGTTCCACTTTTAAGCCGTAAAGGTTTACATGCTTATACGCCTTATACATTAACTAACCCATCAGCCTTAAAAGAGAATTTACAACAGGCAAAAAAACAAGGTTTTTCTTATGATGACGAAGAACATGCTTTAGGGTTACGTTGTATTGGGGCTTGTATTTATGATGAGCACAAAGAAGCGTTTGCAGCCATTTCTATTTCAGGCCCATTATCTCGAATCACGGATGATCGTATTACTGAGTTGGGTGCTATGGTTATTAAGGCGGCAAAAGAAATCAGTCATGAATATGGTGCAAACCGCTAGATAAACAGTGAAAGTGAAATACTAGCAGCCTGTATTTCACTTAACCTCACAAAGCTTTTTACTGCCCTCTAGTCACCTTGCTGATTTGTTGAAATAGTAGGCAACTTCTGGGCCTTTTCAAATAACTTAAATTTTTGCATATCACGGTACTTTTCAATGAGTGCCAACGCGATAGCCTCTGTTTCAGCATCCGCTTGTCCTTCAATATCTCGAGGCCGAAAATGCAATTGGAAAGCTCGCAATATTTTTTTCGTCTGTGGATCTAACTTACCTGATAACGGCATGGTTGAATAACCATAATAATTAAGCGCTTTTTGAACGCGTAACACATTAGCAGGTTCATTCACATTACGTCCCGCTAGAAATTTAGTCACTATTTTAGGGTCTGGCCAAGCGCCTATTCCATGTTGAGCAAGGCGTTGCCATGGAAATGCCTTACCTGGATCTTGCTTGCGCAGTGGAGCAATATCACTGTGACCAATAATATTCTCCGGGGGAATGTTATACCGCCGCATAATATCTTGGATGAGTGGGATCAAGGCAACAATTTGCGCTTCATTATAAGGGGCCCAATGCAGTTTTCCTTTTACATCCTTTTGCAATCCTGCATTGACGATTTCAATTCCAATAGAAGTATCATTCAGACCATTATGCTGTCGCCAATAACTTTCTCCTGCATGCCATGATTTTAACGATTCAGGAACAAGTTGTAATACAACAGGCTGGCCATTTTTAGTTTCAGGTACACTTGGAATAAGATAGTGAGAGCTCACTTTACCCTGTGTTAATGTAGCTATAGAACGCACATCATCAGAGACTGTGTAGTGAATAACGACATATTGAATACGTTGACTACTATTTTTTGATGGATAACGGTTATCAAGGTAGTAACCTTTATTCGAGGCCGAACAGCCTATTAGCAAAAAGGTAAATAATATCCCTATATACTTGAACATCGAGCCATAACCTTAATCTATTATTCATTAAGCTTTATTTAAGCATTGTGTCATCAGCAATACTATCAATTTTCATGCATCGACAACGCTGCAATGCCTTTTATTCAGAAGAATACAGATACAAGATAATGAAATAAACTTTTAAATACATTGAGTTAAAACCTTTTAGTTCAAATAACAAACAAAAGGCTTTAATATTTACTAGAACGATCTCTTTATCTAAAATGACAAGAAACATTGGAAGAAACAGAGATAAACTCCAGAGAACTTATCATGATGAGCACGAATAAGTTCCGCCTTAAAAATAAAGGACATTGAATTGATTATTTTTATTTCTAGAATTTAGTTTCAAATTATTTTCAATTTTAAGTATTTACTATAAAATTTATTTTTCGACCGTTCTAACAATTTAATCGCCTAGTTCCCTATATGTATAAGTCACAACCCATTCTTATACTGAATATTTAAAAAATAAATTAGTTAGAATAATTTCATAAAGGTACAATAAAAAAACTTATTTTGGTTACTTCTAACTCATTTTTTCATACTCAACCTGCTTAACAATAATTTTAGTAATTTCATTAATATCGATATCTAAAAAAATCACGATTTCAATCAGTTTATCTAAACTCAACTTATTAATACCTAACTCATATCGTGATACTTGCTGTTGACTCAAATGAATAATTGAGCCTAGCTCATTTCCTGATAACCCTTTACTCACTCTAGCTTTCCGTAAATGATTACCTAATAATGCATAAACATTTTTATTTTTAGCGATATGCATAACCATCTCCTAAATTTAAATAAGAAAAATAATTTAGCTAGTATTACTCATTATAAAATTAATTATCACCATTTAAAATAGTTATGAACAATCAAAGGTGGCAAGATTAATAGGCAAGCATCATTTTTATATACAAAAAAAAGAGACTCCAGTCGTATTTATAAAGCAATCTATTGCTTTATAAAAGTTTTTCCATTTTTAGTATAAAATAATATTTATATATTTTTTTTTGATCAAATCGATAATTTAATATATTTTTACATTTTAAATGTTACTAGCAATAATTGGTAACCAATAAAAATACTTGTATGATTTTCATTATTAAACTATTTTCTATGTATTGATTTTATACATACATAAACTTTGAATTTACTTATTTCTTTATATCAAAAAAATAGGTTAATAATCTGATCTGGGTCTAAAAACAACAATCCCAGACTTTCCTTTTAAATAATCACTCAATTCAATATCAATAACCTGAAGATTTCCACGGTGTGAAGAAGCATTTCTAAATATCGTCTTATTCCCCCTACGTATTACAACCCCCACATGGCTGACATCTAATCCATTACCCCTTGAGTAAATCCCAATGTAATCACCTGTTTTTAACTTCATCAGCAAATCATCATCGACATATTTTACTGGAATGTAGCTTATTAATCTATTTTTAATGGGCAATCCAGATATATACCTCTCATTGTGATTTTTTAAATTAAGTCGTTTATTTACCTTAACTGCCTGTAAACTTATTTCATTGGTAATATCGACCGCAATCGCTTCAGGCCCTTGCACCCAATCAGAAAAAAAATGCCGACGATATTTAAATGCAATATTTTGGTTGACATAACGAATATTGATTAAGTTCAAAACGAACTGGTCATAGCTTTTAGAACGCTTAAAAGCTTCGGTGTACTCTATAAATGTCATACAGTCCATTTCTTTCAAATTAATGACTAATTTTTCAGCTGATAGCGGACTCATATTCAATGTTTGATTATTATAAGGCGTCGTTAAAAAAAATTGAGTCAATGCATCAATTTTGTCTGCTTGTGATGCATTATGTGATTGCATCGCTGCTTGCTCATTAAAAACGCCAGCTAAAATTTTATATGACCCCGAAGTTAAAACTACTTCAGCTCTTACAAAACTGGCCAATAGCAATACAAATGCAGCTATAGCTAACCTTAACATTCCTGCGCTCTTTTCATTGGTACAACCTAACTTTGTACAATTATCTAATTGAATTTGATGATAAAACCATCAAAAAAAACACTATAGCATGCTTGTTTGTCTATTTTCCACACTATCCATACCATAATATAAATTTGATTCAGATCACAGATAGCTTCGAATATTCATTTTCCATATTGCAACGCCTCCATTTTCATTGAACAATGTTACCGGTAACATTGATGCTATAGTACTCGAGCAAATAACGATAGACACGATCCAAATCGACTTGCAGTTTGATTCATCTTTTTACTGCGCTATGGAGCAATTATCATGAGCATGACCACCTCTAAAGTGACAAATCCTTCGGTGATCAATAAAGAACTTGATCGCATCACTCAACGTATCATTTCTCGTTCCGTGAAAACTCGAGCCGCTTATCTCAAGAAAATAGAGCAGGCTCGTAGTATGACTGTCCATCGAGCATCATTAGCTTGTGGTAACCTTGCCCATGGTTTTGCAGCCTGTCAAAGTGAAGAAAAACAAATTCTTAAAAGCATGACCCGCTCTGATATTGCTATCATCAATTCCTACAATGATATGCTTTCAGCGCACCGCCCATACGATAAGTATCCAGAACAACTCAAAAAAGCATTATTAGAAGCAGGTTCTATTGGCCAAGTCGCTGCGGGTGTTCCCGCAATGTGCGATGGTGTAACCCAAGGTCAAGATGGGATGGAGTTATCGATGTTAAGTCGAGATGTCATTGCCATGTCAACCGCTATTGGCCTATCCCACAATATGTTTGATGGCGCACTCTATTTAGGCATTTGCGACAAAATTGTTCCTGGTTTAATGCTTGGTGCGCTTTCATTCGGCCACCTTCCTGCAATATTTGTTCCTGCAGGCCCAATGGCTACGGGTTTACCAAATAAAGAAAAAGTGCGCATTCGGCAGCTGTATGCTGAAGGCAAGGTTGATAGACTCGCTTTATTAGAGGCTGAGGCAGCGTCTTACCATGGGATAGGCACCTGTACTTTCTATGGTACGGCTAACTCGAATCAAATGATGATGGAAGTGATGGGGTTGCATCTACCCGGTGCATCATTTGTATCCCCCGATTCACCACTACGAGATGCATTAACAGAAGCCGCCGCACGACAAATTACACGTTTAACTGAGCAGTCAGGTCAGTATTTACCTATTGGTCAATTGGTTGACGAAAAAGTGATTGTTAACGGTATCGTCGCATTACTCGCGACGGGAGGCTCAACTAACTTAACCATGCATCTTGTGGCTATAGCAAGAGCCGCAGGGATCATTATCAATTGGGATGATTTTTCTGATATTTCTGCCATTGTTCCACTTATTTGCCGTATCTATCCTAATGGCCAAGCAGATATCAACCAATTCCAAGCTGCGGGTGGCGTAGCTTTGCTTATCCGCCAGCTATTACAAAAAGGTTTATTGCATAACGATGTCCATACTGTCGCAGGATTTGGACTAACAAATTACACCTTGGAACCTTGGTTAAACAATGGCCAACTTGCATGGCGAGAAGGACCAGAGTCCTCATTCAATCTGGATGTTATTGCTGATATAGACCGCCCTTTCTCTCCTCATGGAGGCACAAAATTACTGTCTGGTAATTTAGGTCGCGCTGTGATGAAAACATCAGCGGTTCCTGAAGAGAATCAGATTATCGAAGCGCCTGCGGTCGTATTTAACAATCAAAATGAGATTGCTGCACACTTTGAAGCCGGTGAACTCAATAAAGATTGCATCATCGTTGTTCGCTTCCAAGGGCCATCCGCAAATGGCATGCCAGAACTGCATAAGTTAATGCCGCCACTAGGTGTTCTTATGGATAAAGGCTACAAAGTCGCGCTCGTTACTGATGGTCGGTTATCTGGAGCATCTGGCAAAGTGCCATCCGCAATTCATGTCACGCCTGAGGCTTACAATGGTGGACTGTTAGCAAAAGTAAAAAATGGCGATATTATTAGGGTAAATGCATTGACGGGAGAATTGCAATTACGGGTTGATGAAGAAGAACTCAATAAACGCCAACCCTTTGAGGCTGATTTAACCGCTGAGCGTAGTGGCTGTGGCAGAGAGCTTTTCGGGGCATTAAGAAGACACTTATCAGGTGCCGAAGAAGGCGCTTGTAGCATTGATTTTTAATCTATTTTCATTGAATAGGAATAGAAAATGAATAATTGGAAAATGACCGCTGAAAGCGTATTAAAACAAGGCCCTGTCGTCCCTGTTATTGTTATTAAAAAATTAGAACAAGCGGTTCCTCTTGCAAAAGCATTAGTCAAAGGTGGTGTTAACGTTTTAGAAGTCACGTTACGCACTGAATGTGCTATTGATGCTATTCGTCTTATTGCAAAAGAAGTACCTGAAGCGATTATTGGCGCAGGCACTGTTATCAATGCAAAACAACTTACTGAAGTCACTGAAGCTGGAGCACAGTTTGCAATCAGCCCCGGCTTAACGGATGAGTTGCTCAATGCCGCCACTAAAGGGAATATTCCTTTAATTCCAGGTATTTCAACCGTTTCTGAACTTATGCTTGGTATGCAATATGGCTTAAAAGCGTTTAAATTTTTTCCAGCAGAAGCCAACGGTGGGGTTAAAGCGTTAAAAGCCATTGCCGGCCCTTTCTCACAAGTCAAATTTTGCCCAACGGGTGGAATATCGCTAGCTAATTACCTCAGTTATTTAGAATTAGATAGCGTTCTGTGCATTGGTGGTTCTTGGCTCGTTCCTGAAGATGCACTGAATTCAGGTAATTACGAAAAAATTACCCAACTTGCACAAGAAGCGGTACAAGGCGCAAAAAAATAGCGGCCAAAAAACGGCTCAGTCACTTACTGGGTCGTTTTTAACTCCCTTTAATTAATACTATTGTAATTATGCAACCTCATTGGGTTTCTGACAAAAACGTAATTCTTCACGGTAGGCATAAACATCTTCTACGTGCCCGGCTAAAATCCTATTTTGTAGTTTTTTCCAATAATCCGCTGCAAATAAATCTGCATGATCTTGCTGCAAATAATGACGAATTTTCTCATTTTGGCAAATAAAAGAAGCAAACTCTTCAGGAAAAACATCTTGTTCACCAATGCTATACCATGGCTCACTCGATAACTCTTGCTCAGGGTATAATGGCTCAGGAATTTTACGAAAATTCACCTCTGTCATATAACAGATTTCATCATAATCATAAAAAACAACACGGCCATGACGCGTTACGCCAAAATTTTTAAACAACATATCCCCGGGGAAAATATTTGCGGCCGCTAATTGCTTAATCGCCCAGCCATATTCATTTAATGCATTATGTAATTGTGCGTCAGTAGCATTATCCATATAGATATTCAATGGGATCATCTTTCTTTCCATGTACAGATGACGAATCAATATGTTATCACCTAGATCTTCAATTTGAGATGGAGCCTCTTTCAGTAACTCCGCCATCAATTCATCGCTGATAGAAGATTTGCTAATCACAAAATTTTCAAACTCTTGGGTATCAGCCATCCGGCCAACTCTATCGTGCTCTTTAACCAAACGATAGCATTCTAAAACCCGTTCTCGTGTTACCTGCTTTTGTGGTGCAAATTGGTCTTTAATAATTTTAAAAACACGGTCAAATGAAGGCGATGTAAAGACTAACATCACCATTCCTTTCACACCTGGAGCGACAGTAAATTGCTCTCGTGAAAAATTAATATAGGCGAGATACTCTCTGTAGTACTCTGTTTTTCCATGCTTTTGACAGCCAATTGCCATATATAATTCCGCAATTGACTTGCTCGGTAAAATCTCCCTCAACCAAAAAACCAGAGCTGCTGGAAAAGGGGCATACACCATAAAATAGGACCGAGCAAAACCAAACACAATACTGGCTTCATCAAACTCAGTTAAACAGGTATCGATATAAATATACTGACCATCATCATGATGGATAGGGAGTAAGAATGGGTAAACCTCATCATTAATATAAATTTTACCAACCAACCAAGCTGCCTTATTACGATAAAATAGCTCATTTGCGATATGGAAGCTGACTTTTTGGTTTTCAATATCGGGAAATCTTGTTTTCAATACATTGATAATGCAATGAATATCGAAATCCAGATTCCGCCACTTTAGCCTGAGAGGTAATCCACTTAACATTGTAAACAATAATCCCTCTAAATTATTATTAACAACATATTCGCGAGATAACGGCCTAGGCGAAATAGAAAAGCGCCTCGCAGGCTGAGACGTAAAAATAAATAGGTTATCTTGTGTCAGCTCTCGATGCTGAAATAGCCGACAATAAACGGAATTAAAAAAGCTTTCTGCTATTTCAAACCTTGGGTAATCTGGTAGTAAAGTTTTATAAATATTTTTTATCTGTGCCAGTTTATCGGGTGTTAATGATTGTACTAAGCCCATAAACTGTAGCTGAGCGACGACTAAGCCAACATGATGATCATACAATTGAATTCGTCTTTTCATCGCATGCTGAATAGCATGCCAATCTGCCTGTTCAAACCTTTCTTGTGCACCTGAGGTTATTTCAAGGAAGCGACCATATTGCGCATCAAAACCCTGTAAAATGGTCTGCGCTATTATCTGTTCTGTCGTCAATATCATAACCACTCCTATAGGAATACAGACTCGCATTGAATAAAAAACAGGCACTAAACGTGCCTGAAAAATTAACAGATATAGCTAACCAATAAAGACACCAGAAACACCGATTGAAAGGAAAATAATCTAACTAGAATTGCTCTTCTTCAGTTGAGCCAGTTAAAGCCGTCACTGATGAAGCCCCTCCTTGAATAACGGTTGTCACTTTATCAAAATAGCCGGTTCCTACCTCTTGCTGATGTGAAGAGAAGGTATAGCCTTTATTCATTGCTGCAAACTCACACTCTTGAACTTTTTCAACATAATGTTTCATGCCCTCACCTTGTGCGTAGGAATGAGCCAAATCAAACATGTTGAACCACATGCTGTGAATACCGGCTAACGTAATGAATTGGAAACGATAACCCATCGCTGAAAGTTCGTCTTGGAAGCGGGCGATTGTGCTGTCATCTAAATTCTTTTTCCAATTGAATGATGGAGAACAGTTATAAGCCAATAACTTACCTGGATATTTAGCATGAATAGCCTCAGCGAACTGTCTTGCTGCCTCAAGGTCAGGCTTCGACGTTTCACACCAAACTAGGTCTGCATAAGGTGCATAAGCTAGCCCGCGGCTAATCGCTTGCTCAATTCCTGCTTTGGTACGGAAAAAGCCTTCAGAGGTGCGTTCTCCTGTAACAAATTCTGCATCATAAGCATCGCAGTCAGATGTGAGAAGATCCGCAGCATCCGCATCCGTTCTAGCAACCAAGATAGTTGGTACACCTGAAACATCCGCAGCTAAACGAGCTGCAACCAGTTTTTGAATTGCTTCCTGGGTAGGCACAAGAACTTTCCCCCCCATATGGCCACATTTTTTAACTGCGGCTAATTGGTCTTCAAAATGGACGGCTGCAGCCCCCGCTTCTATCATATTTTTCATTAGTTCGAAGGCATTTAATACGCCACCAAAGCCCGCTTCCGCATCCGCGATAATCGGTAAAAAATAATCAATATACTCTTTATTGTCAGGGCCAATACCATTCGCCCACTGAATTTGGTCTGCACGACGAAATGTATTATTAATTTTCTTAACTACTGATGGCACTGAATCAACAGGGTAAAGTGATTGGTCTGGATACATACTCGATGACGTATTTGCATCCGCAGCAACCTGCCAACCTGATAAATAAATAGCTTCAATACCTGCTTTCGCTTGCTGTAGCGCTTGCCCACCCGTTAAAGCGCCCAGTGCATTTACATAACCTTTCTTTGAACCACCATGTAATTGATCCCAAAAACGCTCTGCACCTTTGCGTGCTAAAGAGTGTTCAATATTCACAGAACCACGTAATTTCACCACTTCTTCGGCTGTATATGGGCGAGTAATACCTTTCCAACGTGGTTTTTTCCATTCATTTTCTAATTGGGCAATTTGTTCTAAGCGCGATGTTGTCATGATCCACTTCCTTTATAAGAATATGTAGGGTTATCGAATTTTTTCTTTGCTATAGCTAGTCTAATAATTGGTATCCGGGGATAGTTAAGAACTCAATAAGTTCATCCTGTGTTGTAATCCGCCTCATCAGTTCCGCAGCTTCACGAAAACGACCACTTTGAAAACGCTGGTCACCAAGTTCTTTTTGAATAACTTGTAATTCCTCATCCAGCATTTCTTCAAATAAGGTCTTAGTCACTTTCTCACCGGTGGACAGTGTTTTACCGTGACGGATCCACTGCCAAATTGAAGTCCGTGAAATTTCTGCTGTCGCAGCATCTTCCATCAAACCATAGATGGGTACACAACCATTCCCTGAGATCCATGCTTCGATATATTGAACCGCAACACGAATGTTAGCTCGCATGCCTGCTTCTGTTCGCTCACCGGCACAAGGCTCTAATAGCTGGCCAGCCGTGATTTCTTCGTCAAAATCACGGGATACATGTAGCTGGTTTTGCTGATCACCAAGAGCTTGATTAAACACGCTCATAACAGTATCCGCTAAGCCCGGATGTGCAACCCAAGAGCCATCGTGCCCATTTTTCGCTTCTAATTCTTTGTCCGCTTTTACTTTCGCTAAAATAGTTTCATTTTCTTGAGGATCTTTGCTCGGTATAAAAGCAGACATTCCTCCCATCGCAAATGCGCCACGGCGATGGCACGTTTTAATTAATAAGCGCGAATAAGCACTTAAAAATGGTTGTGTCATTGTGACAACTTGGCGGTCAGGTAATACTCGGTCTGCATGCTCTTTCAGTGTTTTGATATAACTGAATATGTAGTCCCAGCGCCCACAATTCAGCCCCACGATGTGGTGGCGCATGTGGTATAAGATTTCATCCATTTGAAATACTGCGGGTAATGTTTCAATTAGTACGGTTGCTTTAATCGTACCCCGAGGTATCCCCACCAAATCTTCAGCCATACTAAAGACATCGCTCCACCATTTTGCTTCCTCCCAAGATTCAAGTTTTGGGATGTAAAAATAAGGGCCACTTCCTTTTTTTAATAACGCTTCATAGTTATTAAAGAAGTAAATAGCGAAATCAAATAGGCCACCAGGGATCGGCTTCTCTCCTGATAAAACGTGTTTTTCATCTAAATGAAGGCCACGAACACGAGCAATCAAAACAGCAGGATTAGATTTTAATTGGTAGACCTTTCCACTTTCATTGGTATAAGAAATATCACCACGAATCGCATCCCTTAAGTTGACTTGACCATCGATCAATCTTTCCCATGAAGGAGACAGAGAATCCTCAAAGTCCGCCATAAATACTTTTACGTTAGCATTTAAAGCATTAATAACCATTTTACGTTCGACCGGCCCAGTAATTTCGACACGGCGATCTTGCAAATCTGCTGGGATACCTTGAATCTTCCAATTTGATTTTTTTATGGAATCAAATTCCGAAATAAAATCAGGCAAAGAGCCAGCATCGATCTTTTGCTGCCTGAGCACCCTATCTTTTAATAATTTCTCTCTACGAGGAAGAAACTCTTCAACTAATTTAGAAAGAAACACAATAGAATCAATAGATAAAACTTGATTTTCTAGCTGTTCAATATTCTTTGTGAATGTTAATTCCGATATAGGTAGTTGCTGCTCCATCGACCAAACCCTCATTCATCGTTGACTATGAATTAAGCATAAGATCAAAACAAAAATAAATCAAAAACGATTTCCATTTTATTTTAATAAACAAATAAGCCATTGATAATAATGTGCTTTTGAATAATAAATAAATTGACTACCCATTCCTTTGCTTTAAATAAAATGTTAAATAGCCGTTAAATCAACTAATTATAAGAAGCTGTACTTTTGAAATTTTTCGTTGGAAATAAAAAAAGCAGCTAATAAATAGCTGCTTTCAGACTAGCTTTGACACCTGTTTTTACGATATAAGCCTAATTTAAACTGGTACAACCAGCAAAAACACTTATTTTATTGTCATTACTAAATTTATATTTCTTTTTTTAATCTAGTGTTGGTTCCATATTAGTAAGATCAAAAGGTGTGATCTGATACACATAATAATTCAACCAATTTGAAAACAATAAATGCCCATGGCTACGCCAATTCACCATTGGAGGGTTATTGGGATCATCATTTTTGAAATAATTGCATGGGATCTGAGGCGAAATTCCAGCATCTATATCACGCCAATATTCTTGTGCTAGCGTATCTCCATCATATTCGGGATGACCTGTCACAAATGCTAACCGTTTGTCTTTTGACCCAAACAAATAAGCACCTGCCTCCTGTGAGCTTGCTAAAATCTCCAGATCAGTATGCTGACGAATAAGATCTTCAGGAAAATCGGCATAACGAGAGTGAGGCGCATAAAATGACCCATCAAACCCTCTTGTCAGTAAAGCATATGGCTCTAACGTATCATGTTGGTATATACCTGATAGTTTTTCTTCTCTGGTCCATTTAGGTAAGTCATACAACACCTTTAAAGCCGCTTGCACAGCCCAACAAACAAAAAGGGTTGATGTGACATGTTCCTTCGCCCAAGCTATTACCTTTTCTATTTGCTGCCAGTATAGCACGTCATTAAACTCTACCAGTCCTAGTGGAGCACCCGTTACAATTAAGCCATCAAAATTCTGATCCTGTATGTCTTCAAAATCACAATAAAAGGTATTTAAGTGCTCTGTTGGAGTATTTTTTGACTCTCGTTGATCAATTCGTAATAGTTGAATATCAACCTGTAATGGTGTGTTTGACAGTAAACGAAGAAACTGATTTTCAGTTTCTATCTTTTTCGGCATCAAATTGAGTATCAATACTTTCAAGGGACGGATCTCTTGATGACTAGCTCTTGTTGTTGTCATAACAAAAACATTTTCTTCTCTCAAGAAATTAACTGCCGGTAGTTCATCTGGTAAACGAATAGGCATCATTCATCTCCCTCTTCCGTTTATACGTTTAGACTTCTAGAATGCCAAATAATCTAACTAATGTTATTCGTCTTGTCGAGTGTTTCAAGGTTAAATGAAATAATTTCAAGCACTAGAACTTATTACTCATTCTCAACCAGTATATCCGACAATCAACTTATTGATTTCCCATATTTTATATTGAGAGTGACTCATTTTTATTATCTACAAATAATAAGAAGGCTTTTACATAATTTATACTCAATAATTAGCTTTAAAATCCACAATCTCCACTATCTCAATTAGTTAACTCATTCTGTAATACCAGTAAGTTGTTACTCACAACTTTGGTACAAACCCTTATATCGGCTTCAATAATAGATAATCACCAGATAATTATATCCAGTTAATTTTACTGGAATTAACTACGATTAAATCAATAATACGTGAGCTGTTACTCACTACTTTGGTTCCAGACCTTCCATTCACAGTAGTAATAGATAACCACCACACCATATCCAGTTGGTTTTATTAAAATTAAAAATGACTAATTAAATAATAAGTGAGCTGTTACTCACTACTTTAGTTCCAGACCTTCCATTCATGGCGCTAGTAGATAATCACTACCACACCATATTGTAGTGATATAGTTAATTTTATTGCACTCGACTAATTAAGAAACAAGTGAGCTGTTACTCACTACTTTGTATCATGAACTTCCATTTGCGACTGTTATATTCATGATTACGATGGTTATATTCATGACTAATCGCCCTGCGTAGAAGGATTAAATTAAGTGAGCCGTTAAAAGAAAGAAGTGGGAGTTGGGAGTTGGGAGTTGGGATATTAAGGAACTTCACTTCTAACATCAACAATTAGTTCGTTACCCCTAAACGCAAAAAAGCCACCCAATGGGTGGCTTCTTCACTAATTTAATGTCTGGCAGTTCCCTACTCTCACATGGGGAGACCCCACACTACCATCGGCGCTACGGCGTTTCACTGCTGAGTTCGGCATGGGGTCAGGTGGGACCACCGCGCTATTGCCGCCAGACAAATTCTGTTTGTTCCCGTTTAATGTCACTTTTATGCACTAAACCAAAACATCAATCTCAAACAAGCTGTGTGTCCTTCACCTCTCGGCTTCTCACTCGCTATCAAAAACAACCCAATCTCTCTAAAACACCTTCGGTGTTGTCAGGTTAAGCCTCACGGTTCATTAGTATTGGTTAGCTCAACATATCGCTATGCTTACACACCCAACCTATCAACGTCTTAGTCTTAAACGTTCCTTTAGGACCCTTAAAGGGTCAGGGAAGACTCATCTCAAGGCAAGTTTCCCGCTTAGATGCTTTCAGCGGTTATCTCTTCCGCACTTAGCTACCGGGCAATGCCATTGGCATGACAACCCGAACACCAGTGGTGCGTCCACTCCGGTCCTCTCGTACTAGGAGCAGCCCCTTTCAATCTTCCAACGCCCACGGCAGATAGGGACCGAACTGTCTCACGACGTTCTAAACCCAGCTCGCGTACCACTTTAAACGGCGAACAGCCGTACCCTTGGGACCTACTTCAGCCCCAGGATGTGATGAGCCGACATCGAGGTGCCAAACACCGCCGTCGATATGAACTCTTGGGCGGTATCAGCCTGTTATCCCCGGAGTACCTTTTATCCGTTGAGCGATGGCCCTTCCATTCAGAACCACCGGATCACTAAGACCTACTTTCGTACCTGCTCGAGCCGTCACTCTCGCAGTCAAGCTGGCTTATGCCTTTGCACTAACCGCATGATGTCCGACCATGCTTAGCCAACCTTCGTGCTCCTCCGTTACTCTTTGGGAGGAGACCGCCCCAGTCAAACTACCCACCAGACACTGTCCGCACCCCAGATAATGGGGCAACGTTAGAACATCAAACATTAAAGGGTGGTATTTCAAGGTTGGCTCCACGCAGACTGGCGTCCACGCTTCAAAGCCTCCCACCTATCCTACACATCAAGGCTCAATGTTCAGTGTCAAGCTATAGTAAAGGTTCACGGGGTCTTTCCGTCTTGCCGCGGGTACACTGCATCTTCACAGCGAGTTCAATTTCACTGAGTCTCGGGTGGAGACAGCCTGGCCATCATTACGCCATTCGTGCAGGTCGGAACTTACCCGACAAGGAATTTCGCTACCTTAGGACCGTTATAGTTACGGCCGCCGTTTACTGGGGCTTCGATCAAGAGCTTCTCCTTACGGATAACCCCATCAATTAACCTTCCAGCACCGGGCAGGCGTCACACCGTATACGTCCACTTTCGTGTTTGCACAGTGCTGTGTTTTTAATAAACAGTTGCAGCCAGCTGGTATCTGCGACTGGCTTCAGCTCCATCCGCAAGGGACTTCACCTAGCGCCAGCGTGCCTTCTCCCGAAGTTACGGCACCATTTTGCCTAGTTCCTTCACCCGAGTTCTCTCAAGCGCCTGAGTATTCTCTACCTGACCACCTGTGTCGGTTTGGGGTACGATTAATGATAATCTAGAGCTTAGAGGCTTTTCCTGGAAGCGGGGCATGAGCTACTTCATCACCGTAGTGACTCGTCATCGAACCTCAGCATATAGTGAACCGGATTTGCCTAATTCACCTGCCTACATTCTTAAACCGGGACAACCGTCGCCCGGATAGCCTAGCCTTCTCCGTCCCCCCATCGCAATTATCACCAGTACGGGAATATTAACCCGTTTCCCATCGACTACGCATTTCTGCCTCGCCTTAGGGGTCGACTCACCCTGCCCCGATTAACGTTGGACAGGAACCCTTGGTCTTCCGGCGTGCGGGTTTTTCACCCGCATTATCGTTACTTATGTCAGCATTCGCACTTCTGATACCTCCAGCATACCTCACAGTACACCTTCACAGGCTTACAGAACGCTCCCCTACCCAACAATATTTACATATCGCTGCCGCAGCTTCGGTGCATAGTTTAGCCCCGTTACATCTTCCGCGCAGGCCGACTCGACCAGTGAGCTATTACGCTTTCTTTAAATGATGGCTGCTTCTAAGCCAACATCCTGGCTGTCTGAGCCTTCCCACTTCGTTTCCCACTTAACTATGACTTTGGGACCTTAGCTGGCGGTCTGGGTTGTTTCCCTCTTCACGACGAACGTTAGCACCCGCCGTGTGTCTCCCGTGATAACATTCTTCGGTATTCGTAGTTTGCATCGAGTTGGTAAGTCGGGATGACCCCCTAGTCGAAACAGTGCTCTACCCCCGAAGATGAGTTCACGAGGCGCTACCTAAATAGCTTTCGGGGAGAACCAGCTATCTCCCGGTTTGATTGGCCTTTCACCCCCAGCCACAAGTCATCCGCTAATTTTTCAACATTAGTCGGTTCGGTCCTCCAGTTAGTGTTACCCAACCTTCAACCTGCCCATGGCTAGATCACCGGGTTTCGGGTCTATACCCTGCAACTCATTCGCCCAGTTAAGACTCGGTTTCCCTACGGCTCCCCTATACGGTTAACCTTGCTACAGAATATAAGTCGCTGACCCATTATACAAAAGGTACGCAGTCACCCTGATAAATCAAGGCTCCCACTGCTTGTACGTACACGGTTTCAGGTTCTATTTCACTCCCCTCGCCGGGGTTCTTTTCGCCTTTCCCTCACGGTACTGGTTCACTATCGGTCAATCAGGAGTATTTAGCCTTGGAGGATGGTCCCCCCATATTCAGACAGGATAACACGTGTCCCGCCCTACTCGTCGAGTTCACAACACTAACACCTTCGGATACGGGGCTATCACCCTTTACTGCCGGCCTTTCCAGACCGTTCTCCTGATGCTAATGCTGATTAAGACTCTGGGCTGCTCCCCGTTCGCTCGCCGCTACTAGGGGAATCTCGGTTGATTTCTTTTCCTCGGGGTACTGAGATGTTTCAGTTCCCCCGGTTCGCTTCGTTTGACTATGTATTCATCAAACGATAGTGCAACGAATTGCACTGGGTTTCCCCATTCGGAAATCGTCGGTTGTAACGGTTCATATCACCTTACCGACGCTTATCGCAGATTAGCACGTCCTTCATCGCCTCTGATTGCCTAGGCATCCACCGTGTACGCTTAGTCGCTTAACCTCACAACCCGAAGGTGTCTTCTTACAACGAGTGACTGTGCTTCATGATTTCGGCGTTAGTCCGTGCGCGCAATGCTCACGTACTTTAAGTACGCTGCGCTTGCTGTGCGCGGGCTGCCTTGAACTCATTTCGCTCGTCGACTCGATAGTTCAAAGTACACTATTCAAGTTGAGATTTTTGAGAGACTCTCACATTGTTTAAGCGATAAACAATGTGCGTTGTTTTCAATTTTCAGCTTGTTCCAGATTGTTAAAGAGCATAATTGTTAAACCAACTATTAAAATAATTGGCTTAATCATTATTGGGGACATCGTCTTTCACTCGATATCGGCGCAATTGGCGTCCCCTAGGGGATTCGAACCCCTGTTACCGCCGTGAAAGGGCGGTGTCCTAGGCCTCTAGACGAAGGGGACACAAGATATTGCACTTACTGCGCGGTATCTCATGTAAGCCCTATTCTTTCGAATAAGTCTCCCACGTATAGCCTATTGCTCTACTTTCTATCAGACAATCTGTGTGAGCACTTCACAAAAACACTTCAATGGTAAGGAGGTGATCCAACCGCAGGTTCCCCTACGGTTACCTTGTTACGACTTCACCCCAGTCATGAATCACAAAGTGGTAAGCGCCCTCCCGAAGGTTAAGCTACCTACTTCTTTTGCAACCCACTCCCATGGTGTGACGGGCGGTGTGTACAAGGCCCGGGAACGTATTCACCGTAGCATTCTGATCTACGATTACTAGCGATTCCGACTTCATGGAGTCGAGTTGCAGACTCCAATCCGGACTACGACGTACTTTATGAGTTCCGCTTGCTCTCGCGAGGTCGCTTCTCTTTGTATACGCCATTGTAGCACGTGTGTAGCCCTACTCGTAAGGGCCATGATGACTTGACGTCATCCCCACCTTCCTCCGGTTTATCACCGGCAGTCTCCTTTGAGTTCCCGACCGAATCGCTGGCAACAAAGGATAAGGGTTGCGCTCGTTGCGGGACTTAACCCAACATTTCACAACACGAGCTGACGACAGCCATGCAGCACCTGTCTCAGAGTTCCCGAAGGCACCAAAGCATCTCTGCTAAGTTCTCTGGATGTCAAGAGTAGGTAAGGTTCTTCGCGTTGCATCGAATTAAACCACATGCTCCACCGCTTGTGCGGGCCCCCGTCAATTCATTTGAGTTTTAACCTTGCGGCCGTACTCCCCAGGCGGTCGATTTAACGCGTTAGCTCCGAAAGCCACTCCTCAAGGGAACAACCTTCAAATCGACATCGTTTACAGCGTGGACTACCAGGGTATCTAATCCTGTTTGCTCCCCACGCTTTCGCACCTGAGCGTCAGTCTTTGTCCAGGGGGCCGCCTTCGCCACCGGTATTCCTCCACATCTCTACGCATTTCACCGCTACACATGGAATTCTACCCCCCTCTACAAGACTCTAGCTGACCAGTCTTAGATGCCATTCCCAGGTTAAGCCCGGGGATTTCACATCTAACTTAATCAACCGCCTGCGTGCGCTTTACGCCCAGTAATTCCGATTAACGCTTGCACCCTCCGTATTACCGCGGCTGCTGGCACGGAGTTAGCCGGTGCTTCTTCTGTCGGTAACGTCAATCGTTGTTGATATTAGCAACAACGCCTTCCTCCCGACTGAAAGTACTTTACAACCCTAGGGCCTTCTTCATACACGCGGCATGGCTGCATCAGGCTTGCGCCCATTGTGCAATATTCCCCACTGCTGCCTCCCGTAGGAGTCTGGGCCGTGTCTCAGTCCCAGTGTGGCTGATCATCCTCTCAGACCAGCTAGGGATCGTCGCCTAGGTGAGCCATTACCCCACCTACTAGCTAATCCCATATGGGTTCATCCGATAGCGCAAGGACCGAAGTTCCCCTGCTTTGCTCCTAAGAGATTATGCGGTATTAGCCACCGTTTCCAGTGGTTATCCCCCTCTATCGGGCAGATCCCCATACATTACTCACCCGTCCGCCGCTCGTCAGCGAGAAGCAAGCTTCCCCTGTTACCGCTCGACTTGCATGTGTTAGGCCTGCCGCCAGCGTTCAATCTGAGCCATGATCAAACTCTTCAATTAAAAGTAGTCTGATGCTCAAAGAATGTTTACTGTCGTTTGATTTCCGAAGAAACCAAATTACCTATTAGTTCATATATATGAATTAACGTGTTAGTCACTCTTCAAGACTTAAAATCAAATATTTTTTTGATAGTGTCCTGTGAGTGCCCACACAGATTGTCTGATAAATTGTTAAAGAGCGTTGCGACTAATCTTTCGATTTTCGACTTCGAGGTCGTTGTCGCGAGGAGGCGTATATTACGTTTTCCTCCGTGAGAGTCAAGCAATTTTTTGCTTTTTCTTTTCAGAATCTCTCGCTGCCGTTTCAGTGTTCATCGCGCTTTGCGTTGTCTTGTTCCCGGTCAGTTGATGCGCATTATAGGGAGTCAGAAAAATCTGGCAACCCCTTTTTTGCATTATTTTGTTCAACTGCTGCATTCCACAGCAAAACCCCCACTTATACCGACTTATACACCAAGTTATCCACAACATGAAAATAATTTAAAAATTACCGCGCATTACGCAAACGTTTGCGTTACAATTGGCTCGAAATTTCAGCATTGATTTTGTTTTTATGTTCTGAAATTGTTAGTGACTTATATATTGTTATAGGGAAAGCGGGCTAATTCCGCTTGGCTTTCATCAATAGATATAATAGGTATATAAGAAAAGCTCTTTGAGTTTTTACTGACTGATATTCGTTATTGCCTTATTTATTCAAATCCAAGGGATCTATCTCATGCAACTGCTTCGTCCTATTCGTCGTGCCCTGCTTAGTGTGTCTGATAAAACAGGGGTTGTTGAATTCGCTAAGGCGTTATCTCAACGTGGTGTTGAGCTTCTATCTACTGGCGGTACTGCAAAGTTACTCGCTGAGTCAGGATTAAACGTAACTGAAGTTTCAGATTACACAGGGTTTCCTGAAATGATGGATGGCCGAGTGAAAACATTGCACCCAAAAGTGCATGGCGGAATTTTAGGGCGTCGCGGTACAGATGATGCCATCATGCAACAACATGACATCGCGCCTATCGATATGGTCGTTGTTAATCTATACCCATTTGCCCAAACCGTGGCAAAACCAAATTGCACCCTTGAAGATGCTGTAGAGAATATTGACATTGGCGGCCCAACCATGGTGCGCTCCGCGGCTAAAAATCATAAAGATGTCGCAATTGTGGTAAATAGTAATGACTATCAAACCATCATTGATGAGATGGATAACCACGAGAACTCACTAAATTGGTCGACTCGGTTTGACCTCGCAATTAAAGCTTTTGAACACACTGCAGCTTATGACAGCATGATTGCGAATTACTTTGGTGAATTAGTTGCCCCTTATTACGGTGATACGACTCAGCCTTCCGGCCGCTTCCCTCGCACTTTGAATTTAAACTTTATAAAAAAACAAGATATGCGTTATGGAGAAAACAGCCATCAAGATGCGGCTTTCTATATAGAAGAAAATCCAAAAGAAGCGTCTATTGCAACTGCGCAGCAGATCCAAGGTAAAGCCCTGTCTTATAATAATATCGCTGATACCGATGCAGCTCTTGAATGTGTTAAATCATTCAAAGAACCTGCTTGTGTAATTGTCAAACATGCAAACCCTTGTGGTGTTGCTATCGGAGATTCTATTCATACAGCTTATGATAATGCATTCAAAACTGACCCAACTTCGGCTTTTGGTGGCATTATTGCTTTTAACCGTCAATTAGATAAAGAAACCACTCAAGCGATTATTGAACGTCAGTTTGTGGAAGTCATTATTGCGCCTTCTGTTGCTAAAGATGCATTGCCTATTCTTGAAACTAAACAAAACGTCCGCGTACTTGAATGTGGCGAATGGAGCAAACCCGTTGCAGGTTTAGACTTTAAACGCGTAAATGGCGGTTTATTAGTGCAAGACCGTGACTTAGGAATGGTTGAAAAAGAAGAACTTCGCGTTGTAACTAAGCGCCAACCCACTGAACGCGAGCTAAAAGATGCGTTATTCTGTTGGAAAGTCGCGAAATTTGTAAAATCCAATGCAATCGTTTATGCCAAAAATGATATGACTATCGGTATTGGCGCAGGGCAAATGAGCCGTGTGTATTCTGCAAAAATCGCAGGTATTAAAGCCGCAGATGAAGGTCTAGAAGTCGCTGGCTGTGCGATGGCCTCAGATGCCTTTTTCCCATTCCGTGATGGTATTGATGCCGCGGCAGCTGTTGGCGTAACTTGTGTTATCCAACCTGGCGGTTCTATTCGCGATGATGAAGTGATTGCAGCCGCAAATGAACATGGTATTGCCATGCTTTTCACTAATATGCGTCATTTCCGTCACTAATTATTAGGAGCCTAGTCATGAATATTTTAATTATTGGTGGTGGTGGTCGTGAACATGCATTGGCATGGAAAGCTGCGCAATCACCTTTAGCGGAAAAAGTCTATGTTGCCCCAGGTAATGCAGGAACAGCATTAGAACCTACACTCGAAAACGTGAATATTTCGGCAACAGATATTGATGGGCTGCTCCAATTCGCTAAAGAAAAACAAATTGATTTAACGATTGTCGGCCCTGAAGCACCATTAGTTATTGGTGTTGTAGATGCATTTAAAGCCGCTGGTTTAACTATTTTTGGCCCAACCCAAGGTGCTGCACAGCTTGAGGGTTCAAAAGCATTTACCAAAGATTTTTTAGCTCGTCACAATATTCCAACTGCCGCTTATGAAAATTTTACTGAAATAGAGCCCGCTTTGGCTTACTTAGATAAAGTCGGTGCGCCTATTGTAATTAAGGCTGACGGCCTTGCCGCGGGGAAAGGCGTTATCGTTGCCATGACCCTACAAGAAGCAAAAGAAGCTGTTCACGATATGTTAGCGGGAAATGCCTTTGGTGATGCAGGGCATCGTATTGTTATCGAAGAGTTTCTTGATGGTGAAGAAGCGAGTTTCATCGTTATGGTAGATGGTGAAAATGTCATTCCAATGGCAACTAGCCAAGATCATAAACGTGTCGGTGATGGTGATACAGGTTTAAATACAGGTGGAATGGGCGCTTACTCCCCAGCTCCTGTTGTCACAGATGAAATACACCAACGCGTGATGGAACAAGTTATTTATCCAACGGTTAAAGGTATGGATCAGGAAGGAAACCGCTATCAAGGCTTCTTATACGCTGGATTAATGATTGATAAAGCAGGTAACCCAAAAGTTATCGAATTCAACTGCCGTTTTGGCGACCCTGAAACTCAACCTATTATGATGCGTTTGCAATCGGACTTAGTCGCTTTATGTTTAGCGGGGGCAAAAGGTGAGCTGGCAGGTAAAGATTCATTATGGGATGAGCGCCCTGCTTTAGGGGTAGTAATTGCTGCAGGTGGTTACCCAGGCGACTACCACAATGGCGATATAATTTCGGGTTTACCAACTACTGAAGCGGCTGATAGTAAAGTTTTCCATGCGGGTACTCGCATGAAAGATGGAGAAGTCGTGACTGCCGGTGGTCGCGTCCTATGCGTAACAGCATTAGGTAATGATATCGCTAAAGCCCAAGCAAAAGCTTATGAAGTGGCAAAAACCATTCACTGGGATGATAGCTTCTACCGCAACGATATCGGCTACCGTGCTATCGCTCGTATAAAATAATACAAAGTACTAAACCATTCCCTGAGCTGATAAGAGGAAACTTTTATCAGCTTTTTTATTTTCTATTTTTTGAATTTGTTTTTGCCTTTGACCATTCACACAGACAATGGCTCTAAGTATTTCGAATCACAGCAAAACTGCAAGAGAGAGAATCTCTAGGAGCATACATAAGTATGTGACTAGAGTGAGCGAACGTAGCAATATAGCTGTGGTTCGAAAGACGACGAGCGATTATTTATAAGCTATCTTTAGAAGGTTGCCAGCGGCAAAAATCGGTATCAGCTACCATCAAAAGCTGATTTCCCTCTGAAGACTCCAACCACGCTAAATTTAACTGCGAATGCCACACTTTCGCACGGCTCTGTAACCAATTTTCAGCATAGGGCTCGAAGGTTATTTCTCGCACATCACCTTCACAGGTGGTCACTTTACCTTGTTGCCAGCGACCTTGATAGAGTTTGACGCCACCAACAATAAGCGCAGTGTTTGTCTCAAGTACTCGTTCAGCTTCAAAGCGCCAACGCGTGATGTCATCTGTTGAAAGCGATGTTTTATGGCCATCTTGGGCGCGCTGCATAAAAACAACGTCATTGTTTTTATCGAAGCGTAATTGTTCGGTGATATCACCATTTTTTTGGTTCAAGATTTGGCTGCGAATTTGCCAGAGTTTACCGGAGCGGTATTCGAAGAAATTAACGGAAGTGTCTGTGCCTTTATAGGGGCTATAAACCACCATTAAGACGAGTGGTTGGCTTTGTGCATTATTCAGCCGCCACATACGAATGACGCCATCATCAGCAATAAAACCACTTGCACTAAACTCAGGCAGCTTTGGTGTATTAGAAGAACAGGCGCTTAGCATTGAGATGACTCCCAATACCAGCAACCCTTTTTGAATAAACAAAAGGGGGAGTTTTTTACCCCCTCTGGTAATTCGTCTGTACAATGTTCTTATTTTACAGCTTCTTTCAGTGCTTTACCGGCAGAGAAAGCAGGTACTGTTGTAGCAGGAATTTGGATTTCTGCTTTAGTTTGTGGGTTACGACCAGTACGTGCAGCACGATGGCTAACTTTAAAAGTACCGAAACCGACCAGTTGGACTTGCTCGCCTTTTTTCAGCGTTTCAGAAATAGCATTCAGAGTAGATTCTAATGCTGCTTTTGCCTGAACTTTGGTCAGGTCCGCTGATTCTGCGATAGCATCAACTAATTCAGTCTTATTCATAAATTATCCTTACACAGTGTGTTTATCGTTTGCAAAGCATCGAGTGCGTCGGATATGCCAAATTGACAGCCCCTGATACACGCCCCCGATAGCCACTTCTTCTCGCCCCTAAATGTAGACCAGAGTAGGGGCAAATGTGAAGTCTTAGTACTCAGCATTACTGCGTCAAGTCACGTTTTCGATAATGAAAATGCAAAAATCAGCTTAAAGTAATACCTATGTTGCTCACCCCCGCTTCGCGGAGGTCAGATTTTAATCCTTTAATTAACTCTAAGTCGCGCTCTTCACAAGCTGCCAGTAAACGGAAAATGTCCCACTGGATATCCCACTCTTCTTCAACGGCCGGGATTTCTTTGAGTTCTTCTTCTGTCATTTCCCGCCCTGCTTGAGTCATTTCGAGCATGGCAACTGTACGAATGGATGCTTCGCTAACCAATATTGCGTGTTCGAGGGTTTCACCACTCAATTTCGAATGAATAATTTCACCCAATGCAATACAGGCATCAATAGCTGGATACACACCATACATATCGAAATCATCCGCTGATGGGATAATTTCTTCTAATTTTTCTAACTGACTGTCGAAATTGACTTTGCTATCTTTAATGACCAAAGTTTCCCAAACTAAATCAAGGATGGAACGATAAACTTTTGCATCGGCAAATTCAGTTTGCAGACAAAACATCTGAAAGTTGGGATACATTCTTTCACATAAGCTTGCCATGAAAGTCGTGTGTTGCCAGCTTTCTAATTTTTCCAACCTCAAATGAATGGGATTTCTTAACATAATTTCTGACTCATCAATCTTAATACTTCGCAGTTTACCTGAAAATCTGTCAATGCCACATATTTTGCTGATAATTAGCTGATTTTCTCATTCATTCGCTTAAAAAACGTTCGATTTGATGCAATTCCGTCAGCAAAACGTGTTGGCTCAGGCAACCTATACCCTTTTAGACACTGCCTAACCCATTCTAAGGAAGACGAAAAACCGACTTTATGTCCCGGAGAAACATATAATGGTTTGCAGCGTTTTTTGCTCCGCAGCACCCAACCAAGTTGATTTTCACCTGCCATTAACGGCTGAACACTTTCGGGGTCTTCATTTAACTCATCGGCATCACCACATAAACGGCTTTTTGCTACACCAATTGTGGCAATGTTCGCTTGTAACCCAAAATGGCAGGCAACACCAAACCGTCGAGGGTGTGCAATCCCTTGTCCATCCACAAGCACTAATTCAGGTTTATTTTGTATTTTTTCCCACGCGGCCATTAGGCCAGGTACTTCGCGAAAAGAAAGTAACCCCGGTATATAAGGCAATTGCGTCGGTATTCTTGCTATTTGATACTCAACAAGTTCTAGCTGTGGCCAAGAGAGTACAGCCACCACAGCACGCGTAATCGCACCTTGCTGCTCAAAGCCCACATCCGCCCCACCAATCAGTTTGAGGGGAGGAAATTCATCATGCAAAATGATTTTTGAGGCTTGGCTAGTTTGTTCTGTTCGTAACCGTTGGGTATCTAAAACCATCATGCGTCCATTGCTTATGAGATTTAATTATTCTTAATCATAGATGATAATGGTGTACTTACAAGATCCTATAAATACACCATAAATCAAGAACATCAATAAATGATAATTATTGATGATATTGGCGGGATAAACGGTGAACAGCATCCACAAATGCACCTGCATGCTCAGGTGGAACATCCTGATGGATACCATGGCCTAAATTGAATACATGCCCTTCACCTTGACCGAAGCCCGACAGAATATTTTGTACTTCTTCTTCTATACGCGCAGGTGGTGCGTACAACATGGATGGGTCCATATTTCCTTGCAGGGCAACTTTATCACCAACACGACGACGAGCATCGGCAATTTCAGTCGTCCAATCAAGGCCTAATGCATCACAACCCGTTGCTGCCATTTCTTCTAACCACTGACCGCCACCTTTAGTGAATAAGGTCACAGGCACACGGCGACCATCATTTTCACGAATTAAGCCATCAATAATTTTATGCATATAATTCAGTGAAAACTGTAAATAATCACGCTTAGTTAATACGCCACCCCATGTATCAAAAATCATCACAGACTGTGCACCAGCACGAATTTGCGCATTCAAGTATAAAATGACGCTATCTGCCAGTTTATCCAATAACAAATGCAATGAATTCGGATCTTCGTACATCATCTTTTTGATTTTAGTGAAGGCTTTGCTGCTACCGCCTTCCACCATATAAGTCGCCAGAGTCCACGGACTACCAGAGAAACCAATGAGTGGCACATTACCGTTAAGGGCTTTGCGTATGGCACGAACGGCGTCCATCACATAACCAAGTTCCATTTCAGGATCAGGGATAGGGATATTTTTTACATCCGTTGCGCTCATAATCGGTTTATGGAAACGCGGGCCTTCTCCCGTTTCAAAATATAGCCCAAGCCCCATTGCATCAGGGATGGTAAGAATATCAGAAAATAAAATTGCAGCGTCTAATGGAAAACGACGTAATGGCTGCAATGTTACTTCACAAGCCAATTCGGTGTTTTTGCACAGAGCAATAAAATCACCAGCTTCCGCGCGTGTTGCTTTATATTCAGGCAGGTAACGCCCTGCTTGACGCATCATCCATACAGGGGTCACATCTACAGGCTGACGTAGCAAAGCACGTAGATAGCGGTCATTTTTTAACTCAGTCATTATTTACTCCATTATTATAAGTGGCCGCCGCAAATGGCTAAGAGCGAGGTTTATTATTGTATCATGTTAATGATAACAATATCAGCGCTGTGCTATTCCCTCGTTTCATACTCACTTTGACGACACAATGCGACCGTATCTTCAATCAAACGCCTAGCTATTGTATCTGCCGGTGGGATCAACGGTAAATCATCGTAATGATACCAATTTGCACTCACCAGTTCCTTCGGGTCGACTTTAATATCACCACTCTCATAGTCCGCAAGAAACCCCATCATTAAGGAATGAGGAAAAGGCCAAGGCTGTGAAGAAACATAGCGGATATTTTTTACTTTAATATGGCTCTCTTCCATGACTTCGCGCATGACTGCTTCTTCTAACGTTTCGCCAACCTCGACAAAACCAGCAAGAACCGTAAATAACGGGTTTTGCGAATGGCGTCGGTGCTGAGCTAATAGAATATGGTCATCACGGCGGATCCCCACGATAATGCAAGGGGCGATCTGCGGGTAATAACGCTCATGACAATGATCACACAAACATGCCCACTCTGTTTCACTATGGCGCATTGCGGTACCGCAATAGCCACAATAGCGGTGAGAGCGATAGAATTCTGCTAATTGCACACCTCGCCCAGCGAGGCGAAATAAGCCTTCATCTTGCGCAGCAACAATACGGGGAGAAGCCATATCTGATGGCATTTTGTCGGCTATCAACCAGACGATTTCCCCTTGCCACTCACCAATGGGTGTTGCTGTTTTTCCTTCTAACAAATAGTCCTTTGCCATACCTCGAGGAATGTCTCCATGAGGTAACCACAAACGCCCGGAAAAACAGATAAACCACCAACCACTTTCTGTTCCTGATAATTTTAACTTATTCATTTTTCACGTCTTTTGTCAGTTTTTATTGTCGGTAAAATAAATCTATTAATGACACAATATACTTTTTTGACACAAAGTCATTCAAACGTTTGTTTCATTGTTTTTCTTTAGCAATTTTGACACTTTTTAGACGTTCCATTCCATAAAATGTCTAAAAACTGTCATAAAAGGATCAACTAACTGTCACGTCTTAAAATTAGGATGCTAAGTAACCAATACGGTTCACCGTTCTTCAAAAGTGAGAAAATAATGAAAACTATCGTTCCTGCGATTTTACTATCATTGACCGCATCCAGTGTGACATTAGCTGCCGAGACTAATTTAACAGAATTAATCAATGCAGCGAAAAAAGAAGGACAAGTTTACAGCGTTGGGATGCCTGATACTTGGGCGAACTGGAAAGGAACTTGGCAAGACTTAGCAACACAATATGGCTTGAAGCATCAAGATACCGATATGAGTTCCGCCCAAGAAATTGCCAAATTTGCTGCTGAAAAAAATAATGCGACAGCAGATATTGGTGATGTCGGTGCTTCTTTTGGGCCTGTTGCCGTGCTAAAAGGAGTAACTCAGCCTTATAAACCAACAACTTGGTCACAAATTCCTGATTGGGCAAAAGATAAAGACGGTCATTGGGCTTTAGCCTATACGGGGTCTATCGCTTTTATGATCAATAATGATTTAGTAAAAGATGCACCGAAAAGCTGGGATGACCTACTCAAAGGGAAATATAAAGTCACCGTTGGGGATGTTGGCATCGCTGCACAAGCGAATAACGCTGTACTGGCTGCTGCATTTGCGCGTGGTGGGGATGAAAACAACCTAAAGCCTGCCATTGAATTTTTTGCTGAACTCGCTAAACAAAAACGCCTATCCGTTAATGACCCAACTGTCGCAAATATCGAAAAAGGTGAAGTGGAAGTTGGTATCTTATGGGACTTTAACGCACTGAATTACCGTGATCAGATCAATCGCGATCGCTTTACGGTTGTGATCCCATCTGATGGCTCTGTAATTTCAGGTTACACCACGATCATCAATAAATTTGCCAAAAACCCTAACGCAGCGAAGCTAGCTCGTGAGTTTATTTTCAGTGATAAAGGGCAAATTAACCTTGCTGAAGGTTATGCACGACCAATTCGTGCACAATATTTAACGTTACCTGATGATATTAAAGCCAAATTATTACCTGAAGAACAGTATAAAAATGTTCAGCCAATTAAAAATGCTGAAGGTTGGGAAAAGTCGTCTCGTAATCTCCCTAAAATGTGGCAACAGCAAGTTTTGATCCACCAGCAGTAATTTAATGAATTTATTTTAGGAAAAATTAATGTCTGAAAAAGTCATACTTGTTGTCCTAGACGGTTTAAGTTATTCAGTAGCCCATCATTGTATGGGCTATCTCAACGGCTTAGTCAAAGCCGACAGCGCAACATGTTACCAATTAGAGTGTGAGCTTCCTTCGATGTCTCGTCCTTTATATGAATGCATACTAACAGGCGTTCCTCCGGTCAAAAGCGGTATTGTGAATAACCAAATTGTCCGTTTATCCCATTTTGACAGCATATTTTCTCTCGCGCGCCTTGCCGGCAAAACGACCGCTGCCGCTGCTTATTATTGGGTGAGTGAACTGTATAACCGGGCACCTTTTGTTGCCTTACGAGACCGTTTCACCCACGATGATTCACTCGCTATCCAACACGGCTGCTTTTATCAAGCAGACCATTACCCTGATGACCATTTATTTGTCGATGCGGAATATTTACGGACTCAATTTAACCCTGATTTTTTATTGATCCACCCTATGAACATAGATGATACAGGGCATAAGTTTGGCTTTGATTCCCCACAATACCGTAATGCAGCACGCCATGCAGATATTATCCTGTCGAATTATATTCCTACATGGGTTGAGCAAGGTTATCAAATTCTGATCACGAGTGACCATGGGATGAACAATGATCGTAGCCATGGTGGAACGCTCCCCGAAGAGTGCTTAGTACCATTGTTTGTGATCGGCTCGCAGTTTTCTCATCAACCCTGCAATATTGAGCAAACTGCAATTTGCGGAACCATTTGTCACTTACTTGGTGCCAACTCTCTCGATAAACCAGTTTGTGATGCGCTGTTACGAGGAGATTTGTAATGGCTGATATCCCTGCTCCCTGTGAACAGACATACCAACAACAGGGAAAAACTGCCATGTTGAAAAAATGTTTTGCTCGTTTTCACTGGCGAGCCGCACTGCTACTTTTGCCATTCTTTGTGTTGTTTAGTCTATTCCAAATCGCCCCAATGATTTGGGTGCTCATTAATAGCTTTATCTACGAAGAAACATGGTCATTCGGTAACTATCTTGAAGTATTCAATAATGATTTTTACTTGCAAGCGTTTGAAAACACGTTATGGCTTTCCGTTATTTGTAGTGTGATTGGCTTATTGATTTCCAGTATCACGGCATTTTCCATTTATAAAATGCAAGGGAAAATTCGCCGAATAATGATTTCCTTCACCACCATGGCCAGCAATTTCAGCGGGGTTCCCCTTGCTTTCGCATTCATTATTATTTTGGGCTTCAATGGGGCGATTACCTTACAACTCAAATCATGGGGAATTATCGAAGATTTTAATATATACAGCGCAAGTGGCTTGATGCTGTTGTATGTGTATTTTCAGATCCCATTAGGTGTGTTGTTGCTCTACCCCGCCTTTGACGCACTAAAACCGGAGTGGGAAGACGCAGCGAAAACGATGGGTGCAAGTAAGCTAACCTATTGGTTGAAAGTCGCTATTCCAGTGCTTTCTCCTGCTTTACTTGGCACTTTTATTATCCTAATTGCGAATGCAATGGGCGCATACGCCAGTACTTATGCGTTAACGAGTGGTAATTACAACCTTGTGACTATCCGAATTGCCAGTTTAGTTTCCGGTGATTTATTTCTCGAGCCGAATATGGCTGCTGCGTTATCAATGCTACTTATCGCTATCTTAGCTTTTATAACTGCCATCCATCATTGGTTAATCAAGCGGAGCTACCATGCAAAATAATAATGCGATTAGCCCAGCCATAACCAATGGCAATAAATCCTCTGGGTTATGGCTTCATAAATTAGTACTAATCTGTGTTGCTAGCTTATTAGCGCTACCGATTATCGCCACATTTTTGTATTCCATCGCAAGCTCTTGGGGGGCCACAGTGCTACCTGACGCCTTGTCCATCAAATGGTATCTACAATTATGGCAAGACCCGCGTTTTCTTATGGCGTTTGGTCGTTCATTGATTATTTGCTTTGGTACATTACTGGTTAGCACATTAATTATTTTACCGATGACGTTTGCCGTATTTTATCGGTTCCCCAAACTCAAAGGGATAATGGATTTACTGATTATTTTACCCTTTGCGATCCCACCGGTGGTCTCATCGGTAGGTTTGTTGCAAATATTTGCTGATGAACCATTCATGTTAGTTGGCACACCTTGGATCCTGATTGGTACCTATTTCACCATCACGTTACCTTTTATGTATCGTGCGCTTGCGAATAGCTTCCAAGGCATTAATTTGCAAGACTTAATGGATGCTGCACATTTACTCGGTGCCAGTACATTCCAAGCCTTCATGATGATTGTGTTACCGAATATTCGCAAAGGTATGTTGGTTTCATTATTAATTTCATTTTCATTTTTAATGGGTGAATTTGTGTTTGCCAATATCCTTGTGGGAACACGTTATGAAACTTTGCAAATCTATCTTTTCAATATGCGACAAACCAGCGGACACTTCACTTCTGCCCTGGTGATGTCTTATTTTCTATTTACCTTATTGCTGACGTGGTTAGCAATGCGATTAAATCGTTCAGGAGATGAATGATGAGTTATGTTATTGCAGAAAATTTAGCCAAATCTTTTGGCACTAATCAGGTATTTGCTGATATTCAATTTACTATCGAAAAAGGTGAATTTATTACCCTACTAGGGCCAAGTGGTTGCGGAAAGTCTACCTTATTACGCTGTATTGCAGGGCTTGAACAACTTAATCATGGTGAACTTTATATTAATCGCCAGAATGTAACCCACCAAGCCGCGCAACAACGCGGAGTGGGTATGGTGTTCCAAAGTTATGCTTTATTTCCCAATATGACTGTGGTTGACAATATCGCGTTTGGTTTAAAAATGCGTAAAATTGATAGCCAAGCGAGATCTAAAGCAGTCGCTGAAGTGATTGAATTAGTTGAATTGCAAGGCAAAGAACAACAATTTCCCCATCAACTGTCAGGGGGGCAGCGCCAACGCGTTGCGCTAGCAAGAGCATTGGTGATGAAACCGCAAATTTTGTTACTTGATGAGCCGCTTTCCGCTCTTGATGCACGCATTCGCAAGCACTTGCGCCAGCAAATCCGCCAAATTCAACGTGAGTTAGGCTTAACCACAATTTTTGTTACTCATGATCAAGATGAAGCGATGATTATGTCTGATCGTATTTTTCTTATGAATAAAGGCCAGATAGTACAAAGTGGTACAGCTGAGAATATTTATACCCAACCAGCAACAGAGTTTGTTGCTCGGTTTATGGGGCATTACAACCTTGTTGATTCAGAAAAAGCCAATACAATGCTAGGCCTTGATTTGCAAGGCACATTGGCTATCCGTCCTGAGTCTATATATGTCAAAGAAGCTGGCCGACAGTATGGTAGCCATATTTCTCACCCTGTTGATGCCGTGATATTGGATCATCAGTTGCTCGGCAATATCATTCGTTATAGTGTGAATACCCCCGCAGGTGACATGACCGTGGATTTACTTAACCGCTCATCTGAGCGTTTATTTGAACCAGGAACTCACCTTGAACTTATGTTTAATAAAAATGAAATTCGCACACTTAGTTAATCAGTGAATAGGAATATAATGCAAAACCAACTGGCCATTTTTGATTTAGATGATACGTTAATTCAAGGTGATAGTAGCGTATTGTGGACACAATATCTGTGGGACAGGCAAATTATCAGTGACCCACAGTTTGTGGAAGCGGATAAAGCCATGATGGCGCAATATAATGCAGGCACATTAGATATGCCGACTTACTTACGTTTTAACCTGCAGACTCTCGCCAATGTGAAAGCTGATCAAGTGGATATCTGGTTGGATGATTTTGTACAAAGTGTGATTTTACCGCGAGTCTACCCTGAAGCGATTAGAACGATCGCACATTATCGAGCCAAAGGGATCCCCATTATTGTGATCTCCGCAACGGTTTCATTTATTGTGAAAAAGATTGCGGATCAACTGGGTGCAGACGTCGCCATGGGGATCGATATCAAGCAACAAGATGGCTGCTACACCACAGAAATCGACGGTATACCAACCTTTAAAGAAGGCAAAGTCAAACGCCTATTAGGCTGGATACGCTACCAGCCAATCACTGATGCCTATGTTTATTTTTATACTGACTCTGCTAATGACTTACCTATGTGTCAATTTGCTGACGAAACCTTTATCGTCAACGGTGACCCTCGCCTCCTCCAAGCCGCCAATGAAAACAACTGGCCGCAATATCAGTGGAATTTATAAATCTTATTTTTATCTCAGCCTTGATTTCAATTTTTTAGGTTTTAACTAACTTGCCTTTCAAAGGTTCCTCTAAATTATTCGTGCTAGAGGAAGGAGATGAATAGAATTATCCCGATAAGCATACATAAGTCTGTGACTTGGGAAGCCGAGTACAGCCAACGCACTTATCGCGCGAAGCATGACGAGGAAATAGTCTTATTCCACTTTGATTTCCTCTTTCCTCTAAATTATTCAAGTGAGAAGAAGGCGGCAAACAAGGATATCCCAAGGAGCATACATAAGTCTGTGACTTGGGGAGCCGAGTGCAGCCAACGCACTTATCGCGCGAAACATGACGAGGAAATAGTCTTATTCCACTTTGATTTCCTCTTTCCTCTAAATTATTCAAGTGAGAAGAAGGCGGCAAACAAGGATATCCCAAGGAGCATACATAAGTATGTGACTTGGGGAGCCGAGTGCAGCCAACGCACTTATCGCTTGAAGAATAACGAGGAAAGCTTATACTGAAACCTCTTGTCGGAGTGCCTAGTATGCAATGCATCAGGCTGAGACCGTTAATTCGGGATCCGCGGAACCTGATCGGGTTAATACCCGCGAAGGGAACAAGAGTAATCACTCAGCGTCATTTCACCCCATTAGATTTGGTGAAAAATTCAGCGCAAGCCTTTTTATTACTCCTCCGAACTCCTGACAAGCAACTTTCTTTCGATAAACCCGCTACACACTAAACTGTGATAGCCGTGACAATGTCAGGAAATTGCTATGTCCAATAATACAGAACAAAATATCATCCCTACTGCTGATTTATCGCCACAAGCTGCACCCGCTCGCACCCGTAAAGCTCAACGTGATGCCGCTGAAAATTTTATTAATACCGTTTCTGGCGTTTCGTTTCCTAATTCACAGCGCATTTATTTACAAGGTTCTAGAGACGATATCCAAGTCCCGATGCGAGAAATCCAACTCTCTCAAACCTTGATCGGGGGCGATAAAGACAACCCACAATTTGAAGATAACGAACCTGTTCCTATCTATGATACATCTGGCCCTTACGGCGACCCAGTCTCTGAATTAAATGTCCATAAAGGCCTTAAAAAAATTCGTGCGCCATGGATAAGTGAACGTGCTGATACCGTACCTGTCGAAAATTTAAGCTCCGATTTTACCCAACAACGTCTTGCTGATGCAGGCCTTGACCATCTGCGCTTTAACAACCGCCCCCACCCATTAAAAGCCCAACCTAACAAATGTGTTACCCAATTACACTATGCACGAAAAGGTATCGTAACCCCTGAAATGGAGTTTATTGCCATCCGTGAAAATATGGGCCGTGAACGCATTCGTGGCGAAGTTTTATTACAACAACACCCAGGCCAAAGCTTTGGCGCAAATTTACCGGAAAATATTACCCCTGAATTTGTTCGCCAAGAAGTGGCAGCCGGCCGCGCCATCATCCCTGCTAATATTAACCATCCCGAATCAGAACCGATGATCATTGGCCGTAATTTCTTGGTTAAAGTGAATGCCAACATTGGTAACTCCTCGGTCACTTCCTCCATTGAAGAGGAAGTGGAAAAACTGATTTGGTCGACGCGTTGGGGCGCAGATACGGTCATGGATTTATCCACTGGCCGTTATATTCACGAAACTCGCGAATGGATTTTACGTAATAGCCCTGTGCCGATTGGTACAGTACCTATCTACCAAGCACTCGAAAAAGTGAACGGTGTCGCCGAAAATCTCACATGGGAAATGTTCCGTGACACATTATTAGAGCAAGCCGAGCAAGGGGTCGATTACTTCACTATCCATGCTGGCGTATTGCTACGCTATGTGCCAATGACCGCTAAACGCCTAACGGGGATTGTTTCTCGTGGTGGTTCTATCATGGCTAAATGGTGTTTATCTCATCACCAAGAAAACTTTTTATATGAAAACTTCCGCGAAATTTGTGAAATTTGTGCCGCTTACGACGTTTCCTTATCATTAGGGGATGGCCTGCGCCCAGGTTCAATCCAAGACGCCAACGATGAAGCACAATTTGCCGAATTACATACCCTTGGTGAGTTAACCAAAATTGCGTGGGAATATGATGTTCAAGTGATGATCGAAGGCCCTGGTCACGTGCCAATGCAGATGATCCGCCGTAATATGACGGAAGAGTTGGAGCACTGCCACGAAGCGCCATTCTATACCTTAGGGCCTCTAACGACAGACATCGCACCGGGTTATGACCATTTTACCTCTGGGATTGGTGCGGCCATGATCGGCTGGTTTGGTTGTGCAATGCTGTGCTACGTCACCCCGAAAGAGCATTTGGGTTTACCAAACAAAGACGATGTTAAACAAGGGCTAATCACTTATAAGATCGCAGCCCACGCCGCTGACCTTGCCAAAGGCCATCCTGGTGCGCAAATTCGTGATAATGCCATGTCCAAGGCACGTTTTGAGTTCCGTTGGGAAGACCAATTTAACTTGGCATTAGACCCTGAAACTGCTCGCAAATATCACGATGAAACCTTGCCACAAGCTTCTGGAAAAATTGCCCATTTCTGCTCAATGTGCGGACCGAAATTCTGTTCGATGAAGATTTCCCAAGAAGTCCGTGATTACGCGGCCCAAAAAGAAGCGGGTATGGAACAGATGTCAGAGGCCTTTCGTGCTCACGGCAGCGAACTGTACCATGGCGCAGAGATTGTGAATACAGAGGTCACTGATAATGAAAAAATCGCCTAACGCTATTATCACGCCAACGTCACCTTTTCCAGAGACCGAACAACGCCTTGGGCTTTACCCTGTCGTTGATTCCGTTGAATGGATTGAACGCCTGCTTAATGCAGGTGTTTCCACAATCCAATTGCGCATCAAAGACAAAGCAGATGCCGATGTGCGTGATGATATTCAAAAAGCCATCGCTTTGGGTAAAAAGCATAACGCGCGGTTATTTATCAATGACTACTGGCGCTTAGCCGTTGAGTTCGGCGCCTATGGCGTACATTTAGGCCAAGAAGATTTAGAAACGACCGACTTACTGGCAATACACCAAGCTGGGCTACGGTTAGGAATATCAACGCACGATGAGCATGAACTGGCTATCGCAAAATCTGTGCGTCCTTCTTACATTGCGATGGGGCATATCTTTCCAACACAAACCAAAGAGATGCCATCTTCACCTCAGGGCTTGGAAACACTTAAAGCCATGGTGGAAGCCACGCCTGATTACCCAACGGTCGCCATTGGGGGGATTTCCATTGAGAAAGTCCCCGCAGTGCTAGCAACTGGAGTGGGCAGCGTCGCGCTGGTCAGTGCGATCACCAAAGCCGATGATTGGCGCGCTGCAACAGAAACCTTGCTGAATTTAATTGAGCAAAATTACGCCAACTAGTCGATTTTTAATCACAAAATTAGCCCTGTTTTATCATCATAAAAACAGGGTTAGTGATGATTTGAGGAATTCAATCATGTTAAGTGACCAAGAATTCATGCGTTACAGCCGCCAGCTATTACTTGAAGACATCAGCCCCGAGGGGCAACAAAAACTGAAAAATAGCAAAGTCCTCATTGTCGGCTTAGGGGGTTTAGGCTCACCCGCTTCCCTTTATTTAACTGGTGCTGGTGTCGGCGAATTGTGGTTAGCTGACCACGATGATTTACATGTTTCTAATTTACAACGACAAGTTCTTTACGATACAGACAACATTTCCCAATCTAAAGCACAGCTTGCCGCAGATAGACTGCATCAACTCAATCCGTTGGTAAAAACCCATGTTGTCGCACAGAAGTTGGATGTTGAGACGTTAATTCCCTTAGCTGAACAAGTCGATTTAGTCCTTGATTGCTGCGATAACATGGCCACCCGTCACGCGGTCAATGCCGCTTGTGTCATGACCAATACCCCCTTAGTTAGCGGTAGTGCGGTTGGGTTTGGTGGCCAATTAATGGTGTTAGAGCCGCCATTTAGTACGGGTTGCTACGCCTGCTTATACCCCGACCAAAATGAACCCGAACGCAATTGCCGAACGGCTGGTGTACTTGGCCCCGTCGTCGGGGTGATCGGGACTTTACAATCACTGGAAGCCATCAAATTACTCGTCGGCCTTCCCTCTTCACTGAGCGGTAAACTGCGTTTATTCGATGGTAAGCAGCAACAATGGAATACATTGCAATTAACGCCATCATTGCAATGTCCAATCTGTCGGGAAGAAACATGCATATCATAATTAACGACCAACCCATGGAATTCGACGCCCCACTGACGGTTAATCAATTATTTTCCACTCTCAACCGCCCTATAGTGGGAACCGCACTTGCTATCAACCAAGTGATCATTCCTAAAAGTCAGTGGGATTCACATCTCATTAATGACCAAGACAATATCTTGTTATTTCAAGCTATCGCTGGGGGCTAATGATGTTAAAGATCGCAGATTTAACTTTTCACTCACGCCTGTTTACTGGAACAGGTAAATTTGCCAGTGCCAACTTAATGCAAGACGCCATTGAGGCCTCAGGCAGTCAATTGGTGACAATGGCAATGAAACGTATTGACTTGCGTGGGCAAGATGATGGCATTCTACAACCTCTGCAAGAACTGGGTGTGAAACTATTACCGAATACGTCAGGGGCGAAAAATGCCCAAGAGGCGGTGTTTGCTGCGCGCCTAGCTCGAGAAGCCCTCGGTACTCATTGGGTCAAACTCGAAATTCATCCAGATATGCGTTATTTGCTACCGGATCCCATTGAGACATTACTCGCCGCAGAGCAGCTCGTTAAAGAGGGATTTGTTGTATTGCCTTATTGCAGCGCAGACCCGGTGTTATGCCGTCGTTTAGAAGAGGTTGGCTGTGCTGCTGTTATGCCATTAGGCGCACCGATTGGCACAAACAAAGGCTTAGCAACTAAAGAAATGCTTCGTATCATTATTGAACAAGCTTCTGTGCCAGTCGTCGTCGATGCGGGAATCGGTGCTCCAAGCCATGCGGCAGAAGCGATTGAAATGGGGGCGGATGCCGTTTTAGTTAATACTGCAATCGCGGTAGCGAAGCAACCTGTACTTATGGCAAAAGCGTTTAAATTGGCTGTCGAAGCAGCTGAATTGGCCTATCAAAGTGGGTTAGCTGCACCGAAGCAACAGGCGCAAGCATCCAGTCCGTTAACCAGTTTCTTAGGGGCCTTATCATGATCCCAAGTTTCCAAGAACGCTTACAATCGCTGGATTGGGACGATACGACACTGCGGATAAACAGTAAAACCGCTGTCGATGTGGAACACGCTTTGGCGGCAGACATACTCACACTCGATGATTTTATGGCACTGCTTTCCCCTGCTGCCCGTCCCTATATTGAACTAATGGCACAAAAGGCTCAGAAGCTCACCCGCCAGCGCTTTGGCCATGCCGTTGGATTTTACGTGCCACTTTATTTATCGAACTTATGCGCAAATGATTGTACTTATTGCGGTTTTTCGATGAGTAATAAAATCAAACGTAAAACCCTAAATGACGACGAAATCATTAATGAGTGCGAAACCATTCGCAAAATTGGTTTTGATAGCTTATTGCTGGTCACCGGAGAACACCAAAGTAAAGTGGGTATGGACTACTTTCGCCACACACTCCCCATCATTCGCCCTTATTTCAGTTCCTTAATGATGGAAGTGCAGCCATTAAGCACAGAGGAATATAAAGAGTTGAAAACGTTGGGGTTAGACGGTGTGATGGTCTATCAAGAAACCTACCATGAGCCCACCTATCAGCTACATCATCTCAAAGGCAAAAAGCAGGATTTTCACTGGCGCCTAGCCACTCCAGAGCGTTTAGGGGAAGCAGGTATAGATAAAATCGGCCTTGGTGCGTTAATTGGTTTATCAAACAGTTGGCGTACCGATTGCTATATGGTTGCAGAACATTTGTTGTACCTACAGCAATACTACTGGCAAAGTCGTTATTCTATCTCATTCCCTCGCTTGCGCCCTTGTGCGGGTGGCGTTGAACCAGCATCACTGATGAATGAAGCCGAATTAGTGCAATTGATTTGTGCTTTTCGCCTACTGGCGCCGAATGTTGAGCTTTCCCTCTCAACCCGCGAATCACCTTATTTCCGTGATCACGTGGTACCATTGGCAATTAACAACGTCAGTGCCGGCTCAAAAACCCAGCCGGGTGGATATGCAGATACCAAAGAAGAGTTAGAACAGTTTTCCCCAAATGATAACCGCAGTGCTACACAAGTCGCACATGCCCTTGCGCAAGCTGGTTTACAGCCCGTTTGGAAAGATTGGGATAGCTATTTAGGCCGTTAAATTTTACGGGCTAACGCGATGTTAGCCCTCTAATTATTGCCAGTACTTTAAAAAACTTTTTGTGTTACCGTTCATTAGAAGAAAAGTAAACGACATTTCCCTCTCTTTTTCCAATAGCAATAACCAGTAAAACAATTTTGTCATCAATCACTTCATAAACTAAACGGTAACCTAATGAACGTAACTTTATTTTATAACGATTATGTTTACCACTAAGTTGAGCTGATGGTACAAAAGGATTTTCAAGGCGTTCCGCTAATTTTTTTTTAAATTGATTCTTAATTGGAGGCGCTAATTTCTGCCATTCCTTTAATGCACGTTTATCAAATTCGAGTTTATAAGTCATCGAGATTGACACTAACGGTATCGAGTGATTGTACACGCTCATCTGCAATTTTATTGAGCTCAGCATCTTCCGCAAGTTCCATAAACCACGCGAATAACTCAGGCGGCACACAATAAAAAGCAGGTTCATTTCGATTAAGAATAGCAACAGGGTTGCCTTCACCTTCAGCAATAATACCCATTGGATTTTTTTTCAAATCAGTGATGCTTGCAGCGGTATCACTCAAAATTTGATAAGTCATATTTTATCCTCTAACAAAAATCTCACACTCATAATAACACCATTAAAAGCACCTTTAAAGGTGCTTTTAATTCAACTTAAAATGTTGACATGCAATACTACTTATCTAAGCAATTCTGTCCCACTTGATCGTATTTTCTAAAATAAGTGCCAAGATAATGCCCATGAGTAACCCATTGCCCAATAAAGAACTAAACATTGTTGGCAAAGAATTTAATACCGCAGCAGGTGCTGACATCAAAAAGATGCCAATAAAAATAGGTAATGCGAGACGATAAATATTACGTGCATTCAGCTTCATATCTGCCAGAAATGAAAATGAAGAAAATAACAGGGGCAGATAAGTCGCCAACATGACTGCACTACCAATGGCTAACGGTAAAGAGCGAAAAAATTGAGTTAATACCGCAACGCCCCCCACACATAAGAAAATAAGGCTACCAATACTAAAAGAGATACGTGAACTATCTTTTGTTTGAGTAATTAAGCCAATGGATGAAACAAACGGTGAAAAAGGCACCACCCCTATTGGCGCGGCTAATATTGTGACGAACCCTGACATCATAAAACTGCGTCGATATAGAGACTTCGTCGGCAATGAATTGGGGTAAAACACATCAGTTCCTCGCATCGCTCCAAACGTATTGGATGTGTTTAATATCCCCGCCAAAATAGCCGTCAATACAATACTCATATTGACTTCATCGGAGCGACCTAATGGAAATAGCACCCATTCCCCTGATGAAACTGATGATATTGTGCTACCAAATAACCCACTATAAGCAAGCCATCCGGTAATTGTTCCAATCAATAATGCATATTTACTGATACTCATAGGTAAATAAATGATCATCCCGATGACAAATATCAGTATTGCGAGCGCTAAAAAGAAGACAGGGTAATTGACTGTAATATTTTCACTGCCAACACCAAATGGTAGTCCTAGCATTCCTTTTAAGAAAATAGTTACTAACTGGGCGCCAAGCAAAAACATGAATACGACTAAAACACCCGGTTTAAACAAACGCGCCAACCAACCGCCCAATCCACTCAAACCAATAAGAATAGTCACGACCCCAGACAAGAAAATACCAATAGCTAAACTCCAGCCGATAGTGCCAAGAGAAGTTCCTTGCATCGATTCTGATAATGTGACAGTCAAAATTGTTGCCCACCACAACCCTGTCGGCCCTTCCATTACTGAGCGCTTGTGCCCTAAGAATGCTTGCAATAAACAAGCCAGAGCTGTTAATAAGAAAGCATATTGGGTAATAACAAATGTGGTTTGTGGTGATAAATGAAAAGCGGACTGTAACGTCGGAGGAATAACAACCGTATTACAAAAGATAAAAAAGAACCATTGAAAACCTGAGATAATGTTATTTTTACTTATCGTAAAATTAGGCATATTGGTTCCTTGCTTCATATTTATGTATACATTTGCATGTTTTAAATTTGATTTTTTATCAAACTATGCAAAATAAATGGTATTGTTAATTTTATCATGACAAAAAAATCACTTGTATACCATTAAAACACCGCTTATTTTACAAATATGAAATTTACGATATTTTTCATTCATTAATCCAATTTATATATCTATAGTTAAACTCCCATAAAAACAACAACATACTTCAAAACCAAAACAACAAAAACCTCTCATATTTGATAATAAAAACACCAGTGAATGGTCACTTACCTTATAAAAACAACAATATGCACTATTAAACACCATTCTGAATTTTATATATATTGATAAAATAAAAAATATAAAGAATGAAAATATTATTTAAAATAATATCACTGAGCTATAAACCATGTATTTATAAATAGATCTAAGATAAGGAGGGAAAAATGTTTCTAACTAAAATAAAACATTTTTCATCTTTAATATCAATAAATTAACAACAAAAAAACTGAAGAGAACAACAACGTTCATTCTAATCCATTATTCAAATAATGCCACTATTAATTATCAATTTTATATTCTCACTAGCATTTCTTAGAAAAATGGCTCAGGTCTGATATTCAGAATATATTTAATTGTGATAAAAGAATAATACTGTGAAATGAAATTACAACCACAGATATAACTAATGTAAAACGCATTCTATAAGATGCTGGGGAATAAAAGAATGAATATTGTTGAGCGGTTTATTTCTTACACCAAAATTAACACCACCACTGATAGGGAAAAGGGCGCGGCTGGAATTATGCCTTCCTCAGAAGGACAACGCGTCCTTGCAAAGCAGCTGGTTCAAGAGCTAGAAGCTCTCGGCGTTGAAGATATTAAGCTGCGTGACACAGCCATTGTCACCGCAACGTTGCCATCTAACCTTGATTATGATGTGCCGACGGTTGCTTTCTTTGGCCACTTAGACACCAGTGCAGAACAAACCAATGACACTAAAGCACAAATCTTGCCATATACCGGTGAAGATTTGTGTATGAATAAAGAGCTTAATATTTATCTACGCAAGAGTGAGTTCCCTGAACTGGTGAATTATATCGGTGATGACATCATTGTCACTGATGGAACCAGCTTATTAGGTGCTGACGATAAAGCCGCTATTGCTTCTATCATGGATATGCTGCAATACTTTAAGCAGAACCCAGAGATTAAACACGGCACAATTAAAATTGGTTTTGTGCCGGATGAAGAGCAAGGGCTACGTGGCGCTAAAGTTTTCGATGTTAAAGAATTCGGTGCTGATTTTGCCTATACCCTCGACTGCTGTGGTATTGGTGAATTAGTTTATGAAAACTGGAACGCAGGTGATGCCGAAATCATCTTTACGGGTAAATCCGCACACCCAATGTCCGCAAAAGGTAAGCTGATCAACTCGTTACTAATGGCCCAGAAATTCATTGCCATGCTTCCGGGCGGAGAAGCGCCTGAATATACTGAAGGCCGTGAAGGTTATTATTGGGTGAAACAAATGTCAGGTAACAGCGCCCGTACTGTTTTAAAAATGGATGTGCGTGATTTTACCGAAGACGGCTATCGCAAACGTATGGCTTTCCTGAAGCAACTAGCTGAAAGTTGTGAAGGCTTATGGGGTAAAGAGAGTGTCGTTTGTAAATTATCCGATCGCTACTCTAACGTTTATAACAGCTTACAAGGTGACAATCGTTATCCAATCGATATCGCTGTTGATGCCTATCAAGCTTGTGGCATTACGCCAAAAGTCATCCCAATGCGTGGTGGCTATGACGGAGCTGCATTATCGCAAAATGGTTTACCTTGCCCTAACATCTTCACCGGAGCGCATAATTTCCATTCAATCTATGAATACCTGCCAGTGAAATCCCTTTACGCCGCCAGCGATGTACTAAAACAAGTGGTACAAATCACCGCAGAACGCTTCAAACCAGGAGCTAAAGCATGATCCCAATTCTAACGGTTCTGATTATCGTTGTTTTGGTTGCGCGGTTTATTTTGAAGGGATACAAAGCTGAACCAGTATTATTAATCGCTGGCTTAGTATTGATGATATTCACCCTAGCCCTTGGCTGGGGACCTATCCTCCCTAAAAATGTCGCCACCACCGGTATCACTTGGCTCGACCCCTTTGAAGTCATGAGAGATTTATTCAGTAGCCGTGCAGCGGATCTCGGTTTAATGATCATGGCATTGATGGGCTTTGCGCACTATATGGACCATATCGGTGCCAATGAAGCAGTGGTACGTGTCGCAACAAAACCCCTGAAAAATATGCGTTCACCTTATGTATTGCTATTTTTCTCTTTCTTGCTGGCGAGTATCTTGCAATTAGCCATTCCATCAGCGACAGGCTTAGCCGTACTGTTAATGGGAACCATGTTCCCAATTATGATAGGTTTGGGTCTATCGCCCGCTTCGGCTGCTGGGGTTATCGCAACATCTCTTGGGGTAGCCTACACACCAACTGCGATTGATGCTATCCGTGGTGCGAAAGCGGTCGATATGTCTGTCGTTGAATACGTACTTTACTACCAAGGGCCTGCAGCGTTAGCGACGGTATTAGTGGTCGGTATTACCCATATTTTCTGGCAACGTCACTGTGACCGTAAGCAAGGCTTTGTACCTGAGATAGGTAAAGCCATCCAGTCTCATGAAAAAGAAAAAGTGACCAAGTCAGTTCCTGGGTATTATGCACTTCTTCCTATGTTACCCATTATTATGGCGGTCGGAACATCCAATTTATTTTTTTCAGGTATTCACTTAGATGTCGTGACTATCGTACTGATTGCAATGGCAATCTGTATGGTGATTGAAACTCTTCGTGTACGTAACTTCAAACTGGTTTGTAATGGGTTCCAAACATTTCTAAATGGTATGGGTCATGCATTTAGTAATGTGGTTGGCTTATTGGTTGCCGCTGGAGTGTTCGCTCATGGTATTAAAGTCAGTGGAGCAATTGACCAACTGATTTTAGGTGCTGAATCCGTCGGCTTACCACCATTTGCCATGGCGATTGTGTTCGCCTTAGTCACTTTAGCTGCAGCAATCATCATGGGGTCAGGTAATGCACCGTTCTTGGCATTTGTGGAGTTAATTCCACAAATTGCACATAGTATGGGCGTTAACCCGATCGCGATGATTTTACCTATGCAACAAGCCTCACACATGGGTCGAGGTATGTCGCCTGTTGCGGGGGTTATTATTGCCGTATCCAGTGGCGCAAAACTGCAGCCGTTTGACGTAGTAAAACGAACCGCCGTGCCGTTGATGGTAGGTTTTGTGGCTCACTGTGCGATTATTGGTATTTTTTACTAATTACTATATTTACCATTCACATAATTAAAGCGGGACATATTCCCGCTTTTTACTTTTTCTAGCTAACCAATTCTAATGTTTACACTGGCAGTCTGAGGGGTCATCATGTTTGGGATCCGGGCAGCAAGAATCTATTGTCTTTTTTATAATATCAGACAACGTATTCACGGTATTTATAATGAGTGGCAAGTTTTCACAAACAGAGTCGCATTCTGAAAGTCTTCTATCCGGTTTTACTGGCGGTGTTAAACTATCACACAGTATTTCCTGTAAAACCAACGAGAAGTTTGCAATCCCAGTGGTATAAATATACGCTCGACCGTCAGTTTCTTTAGCTAGGCGTTCATATTCTCGCGTCACGTTATCTCTATCCACCAAGGTCGGAAAGCGATCTAGATTGCTTGGGTTATCATCCGGTGTGCCTTGGTAGGTATACACCTTAATACCTCTTTCTTGAGCAACGGATATCGCTTCATTATTTTTTGCGATGGCAGCACGCGTGAGAATTCCACCGCCCCCCTCCATTCCTTCATCACCCAAGACAAAAATAGCCCTACGCGCATCATCTCGCCAGTCAAAATGCTTACTAATATCAATAACTGCCCGACATAAATCCTCTTTATTTCCAGCATGATCTCGCCCATCGGATTCTTTAAACGGTAATCTAGCTTGTAGGTCCCTTTCGTTCGCACCTATTTTGATTAAATATTCACTGGCAGATTGGTCAAACTTTGTGTTTGCCCAAGTCCCTTCGATACCTAAAAATGTCGCCCGAAGGTGGGATGGACACTTTGCTGATGCAGCTTCAATCGTCGCATCAATCTGTTTGCTCAAATCCCCTGCTTCATCAGACATTGAGCCACTCGTATCGATAACCACAACTAAATCTAATGCAATTTGCCCACTCCCTGTAACGATCTGAGATGTATTCATTACTCCTACTGAATTTGATAGTAATCCATAATAATCCGAAAGGTTGGTTTGATTTGTATCAGTCTGTTCATTTGTCTTTTTTTTATCCATCGCATATTCCTTTTATTTATTTCAATTAAATAGTTTAAAAATAAATTTTTATCATTGTTTTTATTACTATTTATCTTTAGTCGAACTAATTTATTATTACTTCTTTTTAGTGTTCGATATATTTCAAAAGTAGAAATACGTATTACATATTCAGATAAATGTGCGACATAAAAAGACTTTATGGGTGAGTTGGCTGGTGCTAACTGGAAAAAATTAAATTTATAAAATTATTAGATATAAAAAAAGCCAGTACCTTTTCGGCACTGGCTTCAATCAGAAATTTTACAGTGAAATCAGAAATTAGTTCTGATTGTCGCTGCTAAAACCTGCGTTTAATAGCTCAGCTAAATTCGCTGTTGCTTCATCTGCACTCACTTGTGGAGCTTCCACAACATCGTTCAGATGACGGCGACGGATACGGTCTTGGTGATACGCAAAACCAGTACCTGCTGGGATCAGACGTCCAACAATAACGTTTTCTTTCAGACCACGTAATTCATCACGTTTACCAGCAACGGCAGCTTCAGTCAGTACGCGTGTTGTTTCTTGGAACGATGCTGCTGAGATAAAGGATTCTGTTGCCAGAGATGCCTTAGTAATACCCAACAGATCACGAGCAAAGTTAGCTGGAATTTTACCTTCAGTTTCCAGTTTACGATTCGAAACTTTAACACGTGAGTACTCGACTTGTTCACCTTCGAGGAATTCAGAGCTTCCTGCATCCGCGATAGTCACTTTACGCAGCATCTGACGAACGATAACTTCGATGTGTTTATCGTTAATCTTAACGCCTTGTAAGCGGTAAACTTCCTGAACCTCGTTCGTGATATAACGCGTAACAGCATGGACACCACGCAGACGCAGAATATCGTGTGGAGATTCTGGACCATCGGAAACTACGTCACCGCGTTCAACAATCTCACCTTCGAACACGTTGAGCTGACGCCATTTAGGGATCATCTCTTCGTAAGGATCGCTGCCATCTAATGGCGTAATAACCAGACGACGCTTCCCTTTGGTTTCTTTACCAAACGAGATAATACCGCTGATTTCAGCCAAGATTGCAGGCTCTTTCGGACGACGCGCTTCGAACAAGTCAGCTACGCGTGGTAGACCACCCGTGATATCTTTAGTACCCACAGATTCTTGTGGAATACGTGCTAAGGTATCACCGACGTTAATAGCGATGCCATCATCTAACTGAACAATTGCTTTACCCGGTAAGAAGTACTGAGCAGGCATGTCTGTGTTAGGGATAAGAACATCGTTACCATTTGCGTCAATAACACGCAGAGCAGGACGCAGGTCTTTACCACCACTGGTACGTTCCGCAGTATCCAGAACAACGATTGAAGACAGACCGGTTAATTCGTCGGTCTGACGCGTCATTGTTTGACCATCAAGCATGTCAGAGAAGCTGATAATACCCGATACTTCACTGACGACTGGCATGGTATGTGGATCCCAGTTCGCAACAGTTTCACCGCCCGTTACTGCATCGCCATCGCCTTTCGTCAAGTGCGCACCGTAAGGGACTTTATAGCTTTCTTTCGTACGACCGAATTCATCAATCAGACGCAATTCTGTATTACGTGAAGTAATAACCAGTTTGCCTTCTGAGTTCGTTACGTATTTCGCGTTAACCAGTTTCAGAGTACCTGTGTTACGGACTTGAATACTAGATTCTGCCGCCGCACGAGATGCCGCACCCCCGATGTGGAACGTACGCATCGTTAACTGTGTACCCGGCTCACCGATTGACTGTGCCGCGATAACCCCGATAGCTTCACCTTTGTTGATGATATGACCACGAGCAAGGTCACGACCATAACAGTGAGCACACACACCGAAGTCAGTTTCACAACTTACAACTGAACGAACTTTAACGCTGTCGACTGAGTTAGCTTCTAACAGGTCACACAGTTTTTCGTGCAGTAATGTATTACGTGGAACCAGAATGTCTGCCGTTCCTGGGATCAGGATATCTTCTGCAGTCACACGACCCAGTACACGCTCACGCAGTGGTTCTTTAACGTCACCACCCTCGATAACCGGAGTCATCAGGATACCTTCGTGAGTTCCACAGTCGTCTTCAGTCACAACCAAGTCCTGTGCAACGTCAACTAAACGACGAGTCAGATAACCAGAGTTTGCTGTTTTTAATGCGGTATCGGCAAGACCTTTACGCGCACCATGCGTAGAAATAAAGTACTGGAGAACGTTCAGACCTTCACGGAAGTTTGCCGTGATTGGTGTTTCGATAATGGAGCCATCTGGCTTAGCCATCAGACCACGCATACCCGCTAACTGACGGATCTGAGCGGCGGAACCACGAGCACCGGAGTCGGCCATCATAAAGATACTGTTGAAAGAAACTTGTTGCTCTTCAACACCATCACGGTTAATAACCGCTTCAGTCGACAAGTTTTCCATCATCGCTTTAGCAACACGTTCGTTTGCCGCTGCCCAGATATCGATAACTTTGTTGTAACGTTCGCCTGCTGTAACCAGACCAGACTGGAACTGTTCCTGAATTTCTGCGACTTCCGCTTCTGCTTCGGCGATGATCCCAGCTTTTTTCTCTGGAATAACCATATCGTCGATACCAACTGATGCACCAGAGCGTGCTGCATAGGCAAAACCGGTATACATGATTTGGTCAGCAAAAATAACCGTAGGCTTCAGGCCCAGAACACGGTAACAAGTGTTCAGCATTTTGGAGATCGCTTTCTTACCTAACGCTTGGTTAACTAGCGCAAACGGCAGACCTTTTGGTACGATCATCCATAAAATTGCACGACCAACAGTGGTGTCAACTAAACCAGTATTGATAGTGATGTTACCTTCCGAATCTTTCACTTCTTCAGTGATACGGACTTTAACGCGGGCATGCAATGAAGCATGACCTGAACGGTAAACACGCTCAGCTTCTTTAGGACCGGCTAATACCATGCCCTCGCCTTTCGCGTTTACGCAGTCACGTGTCATGTAGTAAAGACCTAATACAACGTCCTGTGAAGGAACGATAATAGGCTCACCACTTGCAGGTGACAGGATGTTGTTGGTTGACATCATCAACGCACGTGCTTCTAACTGAGCTTCCAAAGTCAGAGGAACGTGTACCGCCATTTGGTCTCCATCGAAGTCGGCGTTATATGCCGCACAAACGAGTGGGTGCAATTGGATAGCTTTACCTTCGATCAGAATAGGTTCGAAAGCTTGGATACCCAGACGGTGAAGTGTTGGTGCACGGTTCAGCATGACTGGGTGTTCACGGATAACTTCATCCAAGATATCCCAAACAACCGCTTCTTCGCGCTCAACCATTTTCTTCGCAGCTTTAATGGTTGTTGCCAGACCACGTAATTCTAATTTGCCGTAGATGAATGGTTTGAATAATTCAAGAGCCATTTTCTTCGGCAGACCGCACTGATGCAGACGCAGGTATGGACCTACAGTGATAACAGAACGACCTGAGTAGTCAACACGCTTACCAAGTAAGTTCTGACGGAAACGACCTTGTTTACCTTTGATCATATCTGCCAAAGATTTCAGAGGGCGTTTGTTAGAACCTGTGATTGCGCGACCACGACGACCGTTATCTAACAGGGCGTCAACCGCTTCTTGCAACATACGTTTTTCGTTACGTACGATGATGTCTGGCGCAGCCAGATCCAGAAGACGTTTCAGACGGTTATTACGGTTGATTACGCGACGATACAGATCGTTCAGATCCGATGTTGCGAAACGACCACCATCGAGTGGAACTAATGGACGCAGATCCGGTGGTAATACTGGCAGCACGTTTAAGATCATCCACTCTGGTTTGTTACCAGATTGAATGAAGGCTTCCAGCAGTTTGATACGCTTGGTCAGCTTCTTACGCTTAGTTTCAGAGTTAGTTTCGTTTAACTCTTCGCGCAGCGTTTCACACTCGTTCTCAAGATCGAGGTTTTTCAGCAGGCCTTGGATTGCTTCCGCACCCATTTTCGCATCAAATTCGTCACCGAACTCTTCCAGCGCATCTAAGTATTGCTCTTCTGTCAGAATCTGTGCACGCTCAAGGCTAGTCATACCGCCTTCAACAACCACATATGATTCAAAGTACAGAACGCGTTCGATATCACGCAGTGGCATATCAAGCAGCAAACCGATACGGGATGGCAGTGATTTTAAGAACCAAATGTGTGCAGTCGGAGAGGCAAGTTCAATGTGACCCATGCGCTCACGACGGACTTTGGTCTGTGTAACTTCAACGCCACACTTCTCACAAATCACACCACGGTGTTTTAAACGCTTGTACTTACCGCACAGACATTCGTAGTCTTTTACTGGCCCGAAAATACGCGCACAGAAAAGACCGTCACGCTCAGGCTTGAACGTACGGTAGTTAATGGTTTCTGGCTTTTTAACTTCACCGAATGACCATGAACGGATCATATCAGGTGATGCCAGAGCAATCTTGATAGCATCAAACTCTTCGGTCTTGGTTTGCGCTTTCAGAAACTTTATTAAGTCTTTCACAAAATGCTCCTGTCGGAGTTAGACCTGTCAGGTGAGTGTTCAAAGACACTCTCCCCAAATCCCAGTGCTTACATGTGCCGGAAGGCGAACCTTCCGGCATAAAACGAATTACTCGTCTTCCAGCTCGATGTTGATACCCAGTGAACGGATCTCTTTCAGCAATACGTTGAAAGATTCCGGCATACCAGGTTCCATCTGATGGCTGCCATCGACGATGTTTTTATACATCTTCGTACGGCCGTTAACGTCATCCGATTTAACTGTAAGCATTTCTTGAAGAGTATAGGCTGCACCGTATGCTTCCAGTGCCCACACTTCCATCTCCCCGAAACGCTGACCACCGAACTGCGCTTTACCACCCAGCGGTTGCTGAGTAACCAAGCTATAAGAACCTGTTGAACGGGCATGCATCTTATCGTCAACCAAGTGGTTCAGTTTCAGCATGTACATATAACCAACGGTAACTTGACGCTCAAATTTCTCGCCAGTACGACCATCGAATAATGTAATCTGACCTGAAGTTGGCAGACCACCCAATTTCAGCAGTTCTTTGATTTCTTTCTCTTTCGCACCATCGAATACTGGTGTTGCAATTGGCATACCTTTTTTCAGGTTCTCAGCCAAACGCATAACTTCTTCGTCAGAGAAAGTATTCAAGTCAACTTTCTGGCGTGGATCATCACCTAAATCGTACGCTTTTTGGATAAACTCACGCAGTTTGGCAACTTCTTCTTGCTGTTTAAGCATAGCATTGATTTTCTCACCAATACCTTTCGCTGCCATCCCTAAGTGGGTTTCCAAAATCTGACCGATGTTCATACGTGATGGTACGCCCAGCGGGTTCAGAACGATGTCAACTGGGTTACCGTTTTCATCGTAAGGCATGTCTTCGACTGGGTTGATTTTTGAGATAACACCTTTGTTACCATGGCGACCCGCCATTTTATCACCCGGTTGAATTTGACGTTTAACCGCCAGATAAACCTTAACAATTTTCAGTACACCCGGTGCTAAGTCATCACCTTGAGTAATTTTACGACGTTTTGCATCGAGTTTTTTCTCGAACTCAGATTTCAGTTCGTCATACTGTTCGGCTAATTGCTCTAACTGGTTTTGCTTCTCTTCGTCTGCTAAAGATAACTCTAACCAACGATCGCGAGGCAGTTTGTCCAGTTTTTCAGCTTCAATTCCGCCGTTAACCAGTACAGAACGGATACGAGCAAACAGGCCAGCTTCGAAAATACGCAGCTCTTCTGTTAAGTCTTTCTTCGCATCGCGTAACTGAGTTTCTTCGATCTCCAATGCACGTTTGTCTTTCTCTACACCGTCACGGGTAAATACTTGTACGTCAATAACCGTACCAGATACACCGTTAGGAACACGTAAAGAAGAGTCTTTAACGTCCGATGCTTTTTCACCGAAGATAGCACGTAACAGTTTCTCTTCTGGCGTCAGCTGAGTTTCACCTTTAGGTGTTACTTTACCAACCAGAATGTCGCCGCCTTTCACTTCCGCACCAATATACACGATACCGGATTCGTCAAGTTTAGACAGAGCAGCTTCACCGACGTTTGGAATATCTGCAGTGATTTCTTCAGGCCCTAATTTAGTGTCACGAGACACACAAGAGAGCTCTTGAATGTGAATAGTTGTGAAACGGTCTTCTTGAACAACACGCTCAGAAACTAAGATGGAGTCTTCGAAGTTATAACCATTCCATGGCATGAATGCCACACGCATGTTTTGGCCAAGTGCCAATTCACCGAGGTCTGTTGACGGACCATCTGCTAACACGTCACCACGTTCAACAGGTTCACCTAAAGATACGCAAGGCATCTGGCTAATACAGGTGTTCTGGTTAGAACGGGTATATTTAGTCAGGTTATAAATATCGATTCCAGCTTCGCCTGGGTACATCTCATCTTCGTTAACTTTGATAACGATACGAGACGCATCAACGTACTGAACTGAACCACCACGTCTTGCAACAGCAGTAACACCGGAGTCAACCGCTACTGCACGTTCCATACCTGTACCCACTAATGGTTTGTCAGCACGTAAAGTAGGAACCGCTTGACGTTGCATGTTCGCACCCATCAATGCACGGTTGGCGTCATCGTGTTCAAGGAATGGGATCAGAGACGCACCAACAGAAACAACCTGTTGAGTCGAAACGTCCATATATTCAACCTGTTCACGGCTGAATAAGCTTGATTCACCTTTGTTACGGCAAGTAATCAGTTCTTCAACGAAGCTACCATCATCACCTAAAACGGTGTTTGCCTGAGCAATTATGAAGTTACCTTCTTCAATCGCAGACAGATAATGGATTTCATCTGTAACTAAACCATCACGTACTAAACGGTATGGGGTTTCTAAGAAACCGTACTCATTGGTCTGTGCATAAACAGATAATGAGTTGATCAGACCAATGTTCGGACCTTCAGGCGTTTCGATAGGACAAACACGACCGTAGTGAGTTGGGTGAACGTCACGTACTTCGAAGCCCGCACGCTCACGAGTCAGACCACCTGGGCCTAACGCAGAGATACGACGTTTGTGCGTAATTTCAGACAGTGGGTTGTTCTGGTCCATAAATTGGGACAGCTGGCTAGAACCAAAGAACTCTTTCACTGCGGCTGAAATTGGTTTCGCGTTGATCATATCTTGTGGCATTAATGCATCGAGGTCGCCCAGAGAAAGACGCTCTTTCACTGCACGCTCAACACGAACCAGACCGACACGGAATTGGTTCTCTGCCATTTCACCAACAGAACGAATACGACGGTTACCTAAGTGGTCGATATCATCCACTTCGCCTTTACCGTTACGGATATCGATGAGTTTACGCATCACATCAATGATGTCTTCTTCACTCAGGATACCTGAACCTTCAATTTCTTCACGGTTCAGTGAACGGTTGAACTTCATACGACCTACCGCAGACAAGTCATAACGGTCTTCAGAGAAGAACAGGTTCTCGAATAGGTTTTCTGCCGCTTCACGGGTCGGTGGCTCACCAGGACGCATCATGCGGTAGATTTCTACCAATGCACTCAGACGGTCGTTAGTTGGGTCGACACGAACGGTTTCAGAAATGTAAGCACCGTGGTCTAAGTCATTGGTAAACAATGTTTCGATTGTTTTATGACCAGACTGGCTCAGACGCGCCAACATGTCTAAAGAAAGTTCCATGTTTGCTGCACAAATCAGCTCACCGGTGCTTTCATCAATGTAGTCTCTAGCAACAACTTTACCTGCGATATATTCAACAGGCACTTCGATGCTATTGATTTCTTCTTTTTCTAACTGACGAATATGACGTGCAGTGATACGGCGGCCTTTTTCTACATAGACTTTACCGTTCGCTTCAATATCAAAAGAAGCCGTTTCACCACGTAGACGCTCAGGAACCAGCGTCATCATCAGTTTATTATCACGGATTTGGAATACAGTTTTTTCGAAGAATAGATTTAAGATTTCTTCTGTATTGTAATCCATTGCACGCAGAATAATGGTCGCAGGTAATTTACGGCGACGGTCAATACGTACAAACAGGTTATCTTTCGGGTCAAATTCGAAATCAAGCCATGAACCACGGTAAGGGATAATACGTGCGTTATAGAGCACTTTACCTGAAGAGTGTGTTTTACCTTTATCGCTGTCGAAGAATACACCCGGACTACGGTGTAACTGAGAAACGATAACACGCTCAGTACCGTTGATAACGAAAGTTCCGTTTTCAGTCATGAGTGGAATTTCACCCATGTAGACTTCTTGTTCTTTGATGTCTTTAACAGTTCCTTCCGGTGCTTCACGCTCATAAACGATGAGACGCAATTTCACACGCAAAGGCGCAGAGTAAGTTACACCGCGAATTTGACATTCTTTAACATCAAAAACAGGCTCGCCTAAACGATAGCTGACATATTGTAATTCAGCATTACCGCTATAGCTCTGAATTGGAAACACAGAACGGAAAGCAGCTTCCAGCCCATTCTGGCCATCAGGATCTTGCTCGATAAACTTCTGGAACGAGTCAAGTTGGATAGAAAGGAGATAAGGTATGTCCAAAACTTGTGGACGTTTACCAAAATCCTTACGAATACGTTTTTTCTCGGTATAGGAGTAAACCATAGGTTTCCTCAGCTCGTTGATCAGTGACCCAAGTGGTTAGCTCTTAGTATAAGAGACTGAACCGCAACGCGTTTTTTATAAGAAACGGAAAATGAATACTTTCCTTAATACTCATTGCTATTACTCTTAAATCATTTCATTGCGTTACTTTTGCTACCGAGCTACCCGAGCGGGTCGTAGCGAAGAACACAGTATATTAAGTCGTCAATAGAAAGAAGTATTGGAGGGTTGTTGTTAACATTAAAACTGCGTGAAAAGCTGTTAACACCCATCACGCTTTACAGCGCAAAAAGGCTGGTGATTAAAAAATCACCAGCCATCAGCCTAATTAGATTAGGCTGCGTTCTTGCAATTGAACTTATTTAAGTTCAACAGAAGCGCCTGCTTCTTCAAGAGATTTTTTCAGAGCTTCAGCTTCGTCTTTGCTCGCGCCTTCTTTGATGGTCGCTGGAGCAGACTCTACCATATCTTTAGCTTCTTTCAGGCCAAGACCGGTTGCGCCACGAACTGCTTTGATAACTGCAACTTTGTTACCGCCAACAGCTGACAGTACAACGTCAAATTCAGTTTTTTCTTCAGCAGCTTCAGCTGGGCCCGCAGCAACAGCAACAGCTGCAGCAGCAGAAACGCCGAATTTTTCTTCCATCATAGTAATCAGTTCAACAACGTCCATTACAGACATTTCTGCAACTGCATCAAGGATTTGGTCTTTAGTGATAGACATAACAAGTGTTCCTAAAATTCAGAAATAGTTTATACGTTAAAAAGCAACGAAGGAAAGGGCTTATGCAGCTTCTTTCTGATCGCGCAGAGCAGCCAGAGTACGAACCAATTTGCCTGCAGCGGCTTCTTTCATGGTTGACATCAGGCGTGCGATTGCTTCATCGTAAGTTGGGAGAGTTGCCAGACGATCGATATCTTTCGCTTGGATTAACTCACCTTCAAAGGCCGCAGCTTTAATCTCAAATGCTGGATTCGCTTTCGCGAACTCTTTGAACAGACGAGCGCCAGCGCCCGGGTGTTCGTTAGAGAAAGCAATTAAGGTTGGACCGACAAACACGTCTTTCAGTACGTCATAAGAAGTACCTTCAACAGCACGGCGGATCAGTGTGTTACGAACAACACGGATATAAACGCCTGCTTCGCGACCTGCTTTACGCAGTTCAGTCATTTTTGCTACAGTTACGCCGCGTGAATCAGCAACAACTGCAGAAAGCGCGCCTTTGGCTACTTCGCTGACTTCAGCAACAATCGCTTGTTTGTCTTGAAGATTTAGTGCCATTAGCTTCTTGCTCCTGGATTAACCGGGAAAACCCGGGACTCACATCACTCAAACACAACATTATGTAAGAGCGCTAAAACACGGTGAGCAGAATAGAATCCAGAATTAAATTCTAGGTATCTCTGTCACCGTCTACGCAGGTAAATTAAGTAGCTATCATAACTAATAAACCACACCTGCGGTCTTGGACGGGGTCTGGAAAGGCCAGACTCCATACCGAAATTCGTGGTTCGTTGAGTATATCGCTATACCCAACAAACTCAAGGCGTCAAATTTTATACAAATTTGACGCAAAGGTAAAGCCTAATTACCAATTAGCCAAAGCTATAGCAATTAAACTGTCGCTGACAGACCAGCTTGGTCAACAGCAACACCTGCACCCATAGTGGTGGACAGGCTAACTTTCTTGATGAAAACACCTTTAGCAGAAGCTGGTTTTGCTTTTTTCAGCGCGATCAGCAGTGCTTCTAAGTTTTCTTTCAGTTTGTCAGCGTCGAAATCAACTTTACCGATAGTGGTATGGATGATTCCGTTTTTGTCGTTACGGTAGCGAACCTGACCTGCTTTAGCGTTGTTAACTGCTTCAGCAACGTTAGGAGTTACAGTACCAACTTTCGGGTTTGGCATCAGACCACGTGGGCCCAGAACTTGACCTAATTGGCCAACAACGCGCATTGCATCTGGAGAAGCAATAACAACGTCAAAGTCCATTTCACCAGCTTTGATTTTATCAGCCAGATCTTCCATACCTACCAGTTCAGCACCTGCAGCTTTAGCAGCTTCAGCGTTTGCGCCTTGTGCGAACACAGCAACGCGAACTGAACGACCAGTACCGTGTGGCAGTACAGTTGCACCGCGAACGTTTTGGTCAGATTTACGAGCATCGATGCCCAGGTTGATAGCTACGTCAACGCTTTCTACGAATTTAGCAGTTGCTAATTCTTTCAGCAGTGCAACGGCTTCGTTGATGTCGTACTGTTTAGTTGCATCAACTTTTTCACGGATATTGCGCATGCGCTTAGTCAGTTTAGCCATTGTCTTAGTCCTCCACTACCAGGCCCATGGAACGAGCAGTACCTTCAATTGAACGCATCATTGCGTCAAGATCAGCACCAGTCATGTCCGCAGCTTTAGTTTCAGCGATTTCGCGAATCTGAGCAGAGGTCACTTTACCAACTTTATCTTTGTTAGGCTTGCCTGAACCAGACTTAACGCCAGCTGCTTTTTTCAGCAGAACTGCTGCAGGTGGAGTTTTGGTAACGAAAGTGAAAGAACGGTCTGCGTAAACAGTAATAACAACAGGAATTGGTAAACCTTTTTCCAGGCTGTCTGTTTTTGCGTTGAACGCTTTACAGAATTCCATGATGTTAACACCTTGTTGACCCAGAGCTGGACCAACTGGTGGACTTGGGTTCGCCATACCAGCTGCAACTTGCAGCTTAACGTAGGCTTGAACTTTCTTAGCCATGATATTTCCTCTAGATGGGTGATAGCGCCTTACGGTTTGTAAGGCTCCCCGTTACATTAAACATGCCCCGCACGTTAATTGTGCCGAACATAAAAACAAAAGGCGCGAAATTGTAGTCAAATTTCACGCCTTTTGCAAGTCAGTTTTGTCGTTTAGATTAGGCTTTTTCTACCTGACCAAAATCCAATTCGACTGGAGTTGCACGACCAAAGATAGAAACAGAGACTTTTAAGCGGCTCTTTTCATAATCAATCTCTTCAACAACACCGTTAAAGTCAGCAAATGGGCCTTCGCTAACGCGAACCATTTCACCTGGTTCAAACAATGTTTTCGGACGTGGTTTATCACCAACTTGTTGTAAGCGGTTCATTATAGCATCAACTTCTTTATCGCTAATTGGCGCTGGACGATCTGACGTCCCGCCAATGAACCCCATTACACGCGGTACACTACGTACTAAGTGCCAAGAGTCATCATTCATGACCATTTGGACTAAGACATAGCCTGGGAAGAATTTACGTTCACTCTTACGGCGCTGACCGCTACGGATTTCAACAACTTCTTCTGTTGGAACCATAACTTCGCCAAAAGAACCTTCCATAGCATGTAATTTGATATGTTCACGTAAAGACTGTGCTACGCGACCTTCAAAACCAGAGAATGCCTGAATGACATACCAGCGCTTTTTAGGTGAATCGGACATTTAGAATAACCTCAGGCTTGTAATAAATGAAACTAAACGCACCAGAATACCATCTAGTCCCCACAGTATTAATGACATTACAGCCGTTACTGCAGCAACAATTAAAGTAGTTTGTAATGTTTCCTGGCGAGTAGGCCAAATGACTTTTCTCATCTCGACGCGAGCTTCGCGTGCAAACGCCAGTGTTGCTTTACCTTTTGTGGTCCATAAAGCGACAGCACCTGCAATAGCGACAACAGCCACAACTGCAAAAGCACGCAGCGCGAGATTATATTGACGGAAGTAATAATTACCAACAATAGCAATTATTAATAAGGCACAGACAATGACCCACTTGAAGATGTCTGCACTGCGTCCACTTCCTTGAGCTTCGCTATTCGCACTCATAATTCAACCTGTTACCATGAAGTATGTACAAAGCTTGCTTGTTTACAAAGGTAAGACAACCAAGCCAAACCAATAGAATATGCCAACATATCCCTCAATTACTACAAACTAAGCCTGCAAAAATTTGATAGGGATATCAATAGCATTACCTGCGATCTAAAAAGTAATTAGCCTTGTTAATGGAGGTAATTAGCGTTATTCGTTCTGCAAAAATAACAAGTTGCAGTAACATTTTATTTCGCAAGTACTACGTGTACGTCAGTACTATCACTTTACAAGTGCTACCCATTTCACAAGTGCTATTCCATTTTGCAGGAATTTCAGCATGCTCAGTAAATTTTTTAACTACACCAATCAAGAAAGTGACTTTCTTTTTGTGGCAGCAGTAAAATATACCATATCTTCCGAGCAAAACCTTAATAAATCTCATATAACTGCGCAAAGTAGCCCGCACAGTTATCAATTCGTTGTTTCAGAGCCTATCTCACCAATAATTATACAAATGATTGATGAGATAGGTTCTTAATTTTGCAACGTCTGAATTTTGCAACGTATAAAAAGGACGTCTATTAGACGCCCTTTTTTACTAAGTGGTTCTTTCTTATTCAGAAAGAGCGGTATTATGCAATGATTTTTGCAACAACACCCGCACCTACAGTACGGCCACCTTCACGGATTGCGAAACGTAAACCGTCGTCCATCGCGATTGGGTGGATCAGGGTAACGATCATGTTGATGTTATCACCTGGCATTACCATCTCTACGCCTTCTGGCAGTTCGATAGTACCTGTTACGTCAGTTGTACGGAAGTAGAACTGTGGACGGTAACCTTTGAAGAATGGAGTATGACGACCACCTTCATCTTTGCTCAGAATATAAACTTCTGATTCGAATTTAGTGTGTGGCTTGATTGAACCTGGTTTTGCCAGTACTTGACCACGTTGAATTTCTTCACGTTTAGTACCACGCAGCAGAACACCAACGTTCTCACCCGCACGACCTTCGTCCAGCAGTTTACGGAACATTTCAACGCCAGTACAAGTTGTTTTAACCGTGTCTTGAATACCAACGATTTCAACTTCTTCACCAACTTTGATGATACCACGCTCAACACGGCCTGTTACTACTGTACCACGACCTGAGATTGAGAATACGTCTTCGATTGGCAGCAGGAATGGCTTGTCAATTGCACGCTCTGGCTCTGGGATGTAGCTGTCCAGGTGCTCTGCTAATTCAACAATTTTCGCTTCCCACTCTGGGTTGCCTTCCAGCGCTTTCAGTGCTGAACCGCGAACAACTGGAGTGTCATCGCCTGGGAAATCGTACTGAGACAGAAGTTCACGAACTTCCATTTCAACTAATTCTAACAGCTCTTCGTCGTCTACCATGTCACATTTGTTCAGGAAAACGATGATGTAAGGAACACCTACTTGGCGACCTAACAGGATGTGCTCACGCGTTTGTGGCATTGGGCCATCAGTCGCAGCAACAACCAGAATTGCACCGTCCATCTGAGCAGCACCAGTGATCATGTTTTTAACATAGTCGGCGTGTCCTGGGCAGTCTACGTGTGCGTAGTGGCGAGTTGGAGTATCATATTCTACGTGTGAAGTAGAGATGGTGATACCACGCGCTTTTTCTTCAGGTGCGTTATCGATTTGATCGAACGCACGAGCAGCACCGCCGTAAGTTTTTGCCAGAACAGTAGTGATAGCTGCTGTCAGAGTAGTTTTACCGTGGTCAACGTGGCCGATAGTACCAACGTTAACGTGCGGTTTTGAACGTTCAAATTTTTCTTTAGACACGACTCTATTCCTTATGGAGTTCCCTCTTCACGATAAAGAAGGAACTTAAATTAAAGTAGTTAACCGATAAAAATCGATTATTTAGCGTTACGAGCTTCGATTACAGCTTGTGCAACGTTGTTTGGTGCTTCATTGTACTTCAGGAACTCCATAGAGTATGAAGCACGACCTTGTGTCTGAGAACGCAGGTCAGTAGCATAACCGAACATTTCTGACAATGGTACTTGTGCACGAACGACTTTACCAGTAGGCAGGTCATCCATACCTTCAATCATACCACGACGACGGTTCAGGTCACCAATAACATCACCCATGTAGTCTTCTGGTGTTTCCACTTCAACTTTCATGATTGGCTCAAGCAGAACTGGTTTAGCTTTTTTGAAGCCATCTTTAAACGCGATTGAAGCCGCAAGTTTAAACGCCAATTCAGAGGAGTCAACATCATGGTAAGAACCGAAATGTAAACGAACCCCCATGTTAACAACAGGGTAACCAGCTAATGGACCAGATTTCAGCTGCTCTTGGATACCTTTGTCAACGGCAGGGATGTATTCAGTTGGAATTACACCACCTTTGATGTCGTTGGCAAATTCGTAATCCATTTGAACGCCGTCTTTATCGTTTTTGTTCAGTGGGAACATATCGATAACGACATGACCGTACTGACCACGACCACCAGATTGTTTAGCGTGTTTACCTTCGATATCAGTCACTTTCATAGTGATTGCTTCACGGTAAGCAACTTGAGGTTTACCAACGTTCGCTTCAACTTTAAATTCACGACGCATACGGTCAACCAGAACATCCAAGTGTAATTCACCCATACCAGCGATGATAGTCTGATTAGTCTCTTCATCACTTGATACGCGGAATGATGGGTCTTCTTGAGCCAGACGGCCTAATGCGATACCCATTTTTTCTTGGTCAGCTTTTGTTTTTGGTTCGATTGCAACAGAGATTACTGGCTCTGGGAATTCCATACGCTCCAGGATGATTGGTGCATCAACAGCACATAAAGTATCACCTGTAGTTACGTCTTTCAGACCGATTGCAGCCGCGATGTCACCAGCGCGAACTTCTTTAATCTCTTCACGTTTGTTAGCGTGCATCTGTACGATACGGCCAAAACGTTCTTTCTTCGCTTTAACTGCGTTCAGTACTGTGTCACCTGAGTTAACAACACCAGAGTAAACACGGAAGAACGTTAAGTTACCAACGAATGGGTCGGTTGCAATTTTAAATGCTAATGATGAGAATGGCTCATCATCACTTGCGTGACGCTCAGCAGGAGTGTCTTTACCATCGTCCAGAATACCATTGATTGCAGGTACATCTGTTGGCGCAGGTAAGTAATCAATAACAGCATCCAGCATCGCCTGAACACCTTTGTTCTTAAATGCAGAACCACAGGTAACCAGGATAATTTCGCTTGCAAGAACACGTTGACGTAATGCAGCTTTAATTTCTGCTTCAGTCAGTTCTTCACCGCCCAGATATTTTTCCATCAGTTCTTCTGATGCTTCTGCTGCGGTTTCGATCAGGTTGTTGTGCCACTCTTCAGCTGCTTCTTGCATGTTTGCAGGGATATCTTCGTATTCGAAGGTAACGCCCTGGTCTTCATCGTTCCACTTGATTGCTTTCATTTTCAGCAAGTCAATAACACCAGTGAACGACTCTTCTGCGCCGACTGGTAATTGCAGTGGAACTGCATTAGCTGCTAAACGTGATTTTAATTGCTCAACAACACGTAAGAAGTTCGCACCCATACGGTCCATTTTGTTAACGAACGCGATACGTGGAACTTTATATTTGTTAGCCTGACGCCATACAGTTTCAGACTGTGGCTGAACACCACCAACCGCACAGTAAACCATTACTGCGCCATCGAGAACACGCATAGAACGTTCTACTTCGATGGTGAAGTCAACGTGTCCTGGGGTGTCGATGATGTTAACACGGTGTGGCTCATACTGTTTTGCCATACCAGACCAGAATGCAGTAGTCGCTGCAGATGTGATAGTAATACCACGCTCTTGCTCCTGCTCCATCCAGTCCATTGTTGCAGAACCTTCGTGAGTTTCACCAATTTTATGGTTTACACCAGTATAGAACAGAATACGTTCAGAAGTTGTGGTTTTACCGGCGTCGATGTGTGCACTGATACCGATATTACGATAACGTGCTATGGGCGTTTGACGGGCCATTTTTTCCTCTCTCGTGGGCGTTCAATGCTTCATATAAAGGGTAGCAAATGGCTACCCTGAGATACATCACTAATGTAGGTAAGAAATAATTACCAACGGTAGTGTGCGAACGCCTTGTTAGCTTCTGCCATACGGTGAACGTCTTCACGTTTCTTAACAGCGGAACCTTTGTTCTCAGCAGCGTCTGATAATTCATTTGCCAGGCGAAGTGCCATAGATTTATCACCGCGTTTACGAGCAGCATCAACGATCCAACGCATTGCCAGGGCATTACGACGAACCGGGCGAACTTCAACTGGAACTTGGTAAGTTGAACCACCAACACGGCGGGATTTAACTTCCACAGTCGGACGCACGTTATCCAGTGCTAATTCGAATGCATCAAGTTCAGTTTTACCAGAACGCTGAGCAAGGGTCTCAAGTGCGTTATATACGATTGCTTCAGCAGTAGATTTTTTCCCGTCTACCATCAGGATATTTACAAATTTGGCCAGTAATTCTGATCCGAACTTAGGATCTGGAAGAATTTTACGTTGACCTATTACGCGACGACGTGGCATGGATATGACTCCGTTGTTAATTCAGGTTTGTCCAAAACTCTACGAGAGTATTTTGACATTAAGATTAAAATGTTTGGCCTTACTTAACGGAAATCCATTAAGCCTTAGGTTTCTTCGCGCCGTATTTAGAACGAGCTTGCTTACGGTCTTTAACACCAGAACAGTCCAGTGCACCGCGAACGGTGTGATAACGCACACCTGGTAAGTCTTTAACACGACCACCACGGATAAGGATAACGGAGTGCTCCTGCAAGTTGTGGCCTTCACCACCGATGTAGGAAGAAACTTCGAAACCGTTAGTTAAACGAACACGGCATACTTTACGTAATGCTGAGTTTGGTTTCTTAGGAGTGGTAGTATATACACGAGTACATACGCCACGTTTTTGCGGGCAAGCTTCCAGTGCTGGAACGTTGCTTTTCACAACTTTCGAGCTACGGGATTTGCGTACCAGCTGATTAATAGTTGCCATTATTAAAAAAGCTCCTGGTTTTATTGCTTCGTAAACACGGATTTTGACCCCGTTCGCCAACATGACGATACACGAGGACGCGAAATTTTATTGCTGACTGGCTCAGGTGTCAAGAAATATACAACTTTTAATGCCTTTATATAGCAAAATGTTGTTTTTGGACTTCTGTTAGCTTCACAAAACCTTGATATGTGATCACAGAAACGGTGGTTGAGAGGATATTTTGCAACCCGCGAGCGTTGATGTCGACATCCAAAGCATACAATTGCGCGCCTGTTTTTTGTAATGTCGCAAGAAAAGGCGACTGTGCGACTGCCGCAACCACGCCGTCCTGCATCAGTAAAACTACGTCTTCAGCCGTAATAAAACCGAGCACCGCAGAAAAATCACATTTAAATGGAGATGTTGCTAATGTATACAGCATAGAAAAGATCCTACTATAGATCAAAACCTAACCCAAGCTCAAAATTCGCACAGTAGATTAAAAATTAAGCACCACATCACATTCCGCTATTTTAGCTCTGATCTCTTTCTTGTTGAGAATTGTTGGTGTCACAACCCATTCACCATTCTCTCCCAACCCTCTTTCTTGTAACGAAGCACCGCAGAGATAAATTTTTTCAATGTCATATAGCGGCAATATTTTAAATGTTACGATGTAATCTCGGGCAAGCACTTCCGCAGGGTGTTGGTTTGCTAGAAGCTGATAGACTCCATCAGAGAGAAAAAACACCTGAATGTCTTCTGTCAGCGCTGAAGTTGCTAATAATGCATCTAGCCCTTCTCGGCCACTGGCATTTCCATGGGGCATGGTTGTAAAGACAAAAGCTATTTTTTTCACACGATACCTTGTATTGAGCTGTTCTTAGAATTGAATCGTTCGGTCTGTGGTTATCATCGCTTCCGCAAGGCTCCCTAACCCACTCATGATAAAGCCCTCAGCAAGGTTAGCCGTTGGAAGAGATAAACTCTGCGCTTGTTCTTGGTCAACCACTCCTCGACGTAACGCAGCGGAAACACAGATATGCATTTCACACCCAGATTGTTTTGCAAGTTCCTGCCAAGCTGCAACTAAATTAAATTCATCTGTTGCCGGTGATGTGAGCTGGTTCGCATTGAAAACCCCCTCTCGATAAAAAAAGAGTGTTTTCAATATATGCCCTTCTTCAAGAAGGGCTTTTGCAAATTGATACGCACTTGCTGCTTGTTGTGTACCGTAAGCGGGGCCAGTCACAACTAAGCAATAAGTTAACGAATTGATATTACTCATTCACCACTCTTAAATTGACGAATGTATAAGTACACGGTGTGTTTAGAAATATTCAGGCGATCTGCAACTTGGTTAATGGCATCTTTAATATCGAAAATGCCTTTTTCGTATAAGTTAAGAACCACTTGCTTATTTTTCGCATTATTAGAAACATTACGGTCACCGCCTACTTCTTCAATCGTATATTCGAGTGTTTGCGCGACAAGATCATCAACTGAAGAGGCGAAGTTCACATCGGAAGTAACTTCTTGTTTGGTTTCTGGAACAAACGATTGAATAATTTCAGAGAATGGCACATCTAGGTTCATATTAATGCATAGTAAGCCAATCACACGTTGTTTGCGGTTACGAATGGCAATAGTCACGGATTTCATTAAGTCGCCGTTTTTTGCTTTCGTAAAATAAGCTTTCGAAACATTCGATTCTTCGTCTGCCATATCATGCAACATTCTCAACGCAAGGTCTGTTATCGGTGAGCCGATTTTACGCCCAGTGTGCTGGCCATTTGCGATTCTGACTGCAGAGCAGTTTAGATCTTCTAAAGAGTGAAGAACAATTTCACAATGCCCACCAATTAGCATTGCCAGACCATCCACCGCGGCTTCATATGATTTTAAAATTTCATGGTCTGTCTCAGAAAATGGTTGGTTATCCAATATGTTAATATCGCTGAGATCGTGTGATTGTATAGAATCAGACATTTCAACATCATCCTTCTAATGTAAAAACTCATCCTGTTGACTAAAAAGGCGTTCATTATTCGACTATTTGGCCTTCATTACTTTGTTTGTAGCCAACAATTGTGATGATAAAAAATAAAATAGAGTCTTCTGAAGTTAAAACTCCAAGACGTTGCCGTCAAGCGAATGAATGCAAGACAGTCTGTTTTATCACAAGTTTTAAACAATTTGAGATTTTTTTTGATGAGAAAGACGAAAAAGCCCAAGGCATGAATGCATTGGGCTCAAAAATAGACTTAGCTAATACTTTGTGAGTGCTTATTTCGCGGCAGGTTTGATATCTAATAATTCAACATCAAAGACTAATGTTGAATTTGCAGGGATACCCGGCACGCCATTTTCACCATAAGCTAATTCAGCAGGGATCACTAACTGCATTTTCCCACCTTTTTTCAGGTTAACTAGACCTTCAGTCCAGCCTTTAATAACTGAATTTAATGGAATTGTCAGTGGCTCGTTACGTGAATATGAGCTGTCGAATTCAGTACCGTCAATCAGTGAACCTTTATAGTGAACTACGACAGTTTCATCTGCTTTAGGTTTCGCCCCTGTACCGTCTTTTTCAATTTTGTACAGTAAGCCAGATTTGGTTTTAACTACGCCTTTTTCTTTAGCGTATTTTTCGCGATACTCAGCACCTTTTTTCTCATTCGCTGCTGATTCGTCTTTCATTTTTTTGTCAGCGGCTTCTTTGACTTGGCCTTCAAATTGACGCAATGTTTCCTCAACTTCTGCATCGGTCATTTTGCTTTTGCCGTTAAATGCATCTTGGACACCAGCCAGTAATTGAGCTTTATCCAAATTAATACCGATTGTTTTCTGTTCTTCTAAAGAATTCTGCATGTAGCGACCTAAAGATGCGCCCAATGCATACGCATTACGCTCTTCTGCGTTTTTGAATGCGCTGCTTTGTGCTTTGGCTTCCGCTGCCATCACTTGCGGAGCAGCAAAAGTAAATGCTAGCGTAGTTGCTAAAAGGCTTGCCTTAAACAGTGATTTCATCCTAGTCTCCGATAACTTTTCTTCGATTATATTCGAATAGCGAACTATTCGTTTTATGGGTAGGGCTCTTTAAGTTTAGACCCCGTTACCCCATTGAGTATTAAAAAAATATAATAACTACTGAGACCACATTAACAAAAAGTCGTTTCTTCGCCTATATCTTTAACTAAAACTTATCTATTGATTTGTAATGTTCAGTTATTATGATGGTTTAATTACGATATAAACGCTTAAGGAGAGTCGAATATGGACTCATCTGATACATTTGAACAACGTTTAGAACTTTTAGAAAGTAAAGTTGCCTTTCAAGAACTGGCTATTGAACAACTTAATCAGGTTATTACTGACCAGCAAATGCAAATGAGCCGCCTGCAAGAACATTTGCGCATTGTGGCTGAAAGACTGAAATCATCCCAAGATTCTCACTTGGCAAGACCTGAAGAAGAAACACCACCACCACACTATTGATTTTAAACGTAAAAAAGGAAGCTTTTGCTTCCTTTTTTTATAAACACTAATACAGCGCATTAGTGGCAGCCGCAACCGCCTTGTTTGTGACCATGCCCGTGACCTTCACCGCCACCACAGCAACCGCCTTCTGAACCGTGGCTATGACCGCCACCGCCACAGCAACCACCTTCGTGGTCGTGGTCATGGTCGTGACCGCCAGCGCCATGAACGTGGCCATGTGCGATTTCTTCTTCTGTTGCTTCACGGATAGCCATGATTTCAACATTAAACTTCAGGTTTTGACCTGCTAACATGTGGTTACCGTCAACGATAACTTCATCACCTTCGATACCTGTGATTTCAACAGGAACTGGGCCCATGTCAGTGTCAGCTAAGAAACGCATACCCACTTCTAACTCATCAACGCCCATAAATACATCTTTAGGAACACGTTGAACTAAGTTGTCATCGTATTGACCATATGCATCATCTGAAGCAACTTCAACATCGAAGTTTTCGCCGACAGAACGACCTTCTAATGCTTTTTCTAAACCTGAAATTAAAGACCCACGACCATGCAAATAGTCCATTGGCGCGCTTGCTGGCGACTCATCAACTAAAACACCGTCTTCTGTTCTTACTTGATAAGCCAAGCTGACCACCAAGTCTTTTGCTACTTTCATGACATCTCCTACTACCCGTAAGGGAAAAATTTTTTGCCAATTGTACCGAAAAACTATAGTGATGTATTGAGAATTGACAAATTTCTATTATTCAGGTGTAAAAATTCCAATAACTTGCTCTTTTTGTCTAACATGCTCCGTTGCTTCATCCCCTGCTTGGCGTTGTTGGTCACCGCAATTGACACACTCGACAACATCGATTTTATCTTCACGCCACATCATTAATGTGTCTTGTGACTTGCACTTAGGGCACGTCGCCCCAGCAATAAAGCGTTTACGTGTTGAAACCATTTCTAACCCTTATTGTTCATTGTTCCAGCTATGAGGCTGTCGATGTTCTCTTTGCATTTCTTTCTCAAAAAGCTCATTAAGTTCACGGCGTGCCTCTTTAATGCGTGAAATTTGCCCGCTGTCACTATTTTCATTCTCTGGGTAAATATCTCTAAGCATTTTCATGTCTAAACGGCGGAAATGCTGCTTCGCGCGATAAGCTTTATGAGGATGCATCCCCGTGCTAACAAGCGCTTTGCTTCCTAATTCAAGTGCGCTTGAGAATGTTTCACGGCTAAAATCAGTCACTCCACTTTGTAATAGCTCATGGGCCTCAAGACGACCTTTAGCACGTGCAATGATATGCAAGTTAGGGAAATTTTCTTGGCAAATTTGCACAATTTCCATCACTTCTTCCGGTACATCACTGGTGATCACAATAGATTTTGCTTTATCTGCTCCTGCTGAGCGCAATAATTGCAGCTCACGCGCATCACCATAATATACAGTATAGCCATAGCGGCGCATGGTACCAATTGCCGTAACATCTTGTTCTAGCACGGTGATTTTAACCTTGTTAGCCATCAATAAACGGCCAACCACTTGCCCCATGCGGCCAAAACCGACCAAAATAACATGCGGGTCATTGTCTTCCACAAACGGTTTTTCACTCGAGGCGGGTTGTTGATTATAACGGTAGTTCAAATAAGCATCTATCAGTTGCATCACAAGTGGCGTAGTCATCATGGAAAGTGTGACAACCACCAGCAGTAAGTCCATTTGCCATTCATTAATCACACTTGCCCCAAAGGCAGTTCCATAGATCACAAAAGCAAATTCACCGCCTTGGCTAAGTACCCCGGAAAATTGCGCTCTTGCACCATTTCGAAGCCGAGCCGCTAAACTCAAGCCGTAAAGCACCAACGCTTTGACTCCGACTAATACTGCAACAGCAATCAATACTTGTGGTAAATAAGCCCATAACACATCTAAGTTTAATGACATACCTACTGAGATAAAAAATAACCCCAATAATAACCCTTTAAATGGCTCGATATTAATTTCTAGTTCATGGCGAAACTCAGTTTCCGCTAACATGACTCCCGCCATAAAGGTGCCCAGTGCCATAGAAAACCCAAGGCTTTCCATAATGAGCGCAGAACCTAATACCACCAGCAATGCCGCAGCCGTAAAAATTTCATGAACGCCAGATTTCGCGGCAAGCCTGAACATCGGCCGTAATAAATAGCGGCCAACGACCCATAAGCCGGCGAATGCCACTACCTTCAAGCCAATTTTTTGCCAATCACTGGTTGCGGTGTCCCCGGCGAGCAATGGGATCAGCGCCATAATCGGGATAACGGCCATATCTTGAAATAACAAAACAGAGAAACCAAGTTGCCCACTTTCTTTATTGGACATCCCTTTTTCGTTCATCAACTGAAGCGCCATTGCCGTTGATGACATCGCCATTCCTAATCCACCGACAATGGCGGCTTGCCAAGAGAATTTGGCTAAAAATAACAGTGACGCCATGATAGCAGCGGTCACAACCACTTGAAGCGTACCAACACCGAAAATCGAGCGCCTAAGTTCCCATAATTTAGAAGGTTTGAGCTCTAACCCAATGAGAAACATCAGGAACACGACCCCCATCTCGGAGAAGTGTAAAATATCATCAACATTATGAATAAAGCCGAAAACAAATGGCCCAATTATGATCCCGGCAAGCAAATAACCGAGCACAGCACCTAAGCGGATTTTCTGTGCGATAGGCACCATTATTACCCCTGCACAGAGGAAAATAATAACGGACTCAAATAGCCCCAGTTCTGACATTAGGATAGTCCTCCCGCGCCTAGCGGTTGTTGCATCCATTGACGGTAATCATCGATAAGCTGTTCAAAGCGTTCTTTCGGTTGCCGACGAGCTGCATAAATAATGATTGGTTCTAACCACTGCATATCACACATTAATGCAGTCAATTCAAATGGGCGAAGTATTTCTGTGAGTGGGTAATGGTTATATCCATCATGTTGGTAAGCATGAACGGGCTCTCCGGTGGTGATCACCGAGCGCCAGTATTTGCCTTTTAATTTTTGGTACCCCACATCGGTAGCAAAACGGCGAGTTAACACACGGTCAAACCACTCTTTCAACAATGCAGGGCAACTATAAGTATAAAGGGGATGTTGAAAAACAATGATGTCGTGCTGGCACAATAATTTTTGTTCCGCGGTAACATCAATAAAATAATCCGGATAAATTGCGTATAAATCATGCAGGGTCACATGTTCAAGACCACGCACCGCATCAAGTAACGCCTTATTGGCTATAGACTCGTCGGGGTCCGGGTGAGCGTAGACCACCAGCACTTTTGGTGTATTTGACATCTTTCCCTCCTCAAAGGCGTGTCAGACGGAACATTTTCCGTTACCATGCAGCCTGCTATACTCGTCATACTTCACGTTGCGGTGTTGTTGACTACGCGCATTCGCGCTAGTCACCGACTTAAGTAGGCTCCTAGCAACTCATTTGCTTGTCGCCTAACCGCACCGTGAAAGATTTAGAGTATATACGTTGATAATTTAACATATTTTGAATAGACGGTTGCTATGATTGTTTTCTCTTCACTCCAAATTCGTCGAGGTGTCCGTGTTCTGTTGGACAATGCCACTGCGACTATTAACCCCGGCCAAAAAGTTGGTTTAGTGGGTAAAAACGGCTGCGGTAAATCGACCCTTCTTGCGTTATTAAAAGGCGAATTGCAAGCTGAAGCAGGTTCTGCAACCTTTCCAAGTAATTGGTCCATGGCATGGGTGAACCAAGAAACCCCAGCGCTTGATGTGCCCGCTCTTGAATATGTGATTGATGGCGACCGCGAGTTCCGAGCTTTAGAACAAAAACTTCAACAAGCTAATGAAAAAAATGATGGTCATGCCATCGCTGTGGTTCATGGGCAGCTTGATGCCATTGATGCATGGACCATCCGTTCTCGCGCATCCAGTTTGCTACATGGTTTAGGTTTTAGTCAGTCACAACTAGATTCCCCAGTAAAATCATTTTCCGGTGGATGGCGGATGCGTTTGAACCTCGCGCAGGCACTGCTTTGCCGTTCTGACCTGTTGTTACTCGATGAGCCAACCAACCACCTTGATTTAGATGCAGTGATTTGGTTAGAAAAATGGTTAAAAAGCTACCAAGGCACCCTGATTTTGATTTCCCATGATAGGGATTTCCTCGACCCGATTATTGATAAAGTCCTGCATATCGAACAAGAAACGATGTTTGAATACACGGGTAACTATTCTTCTTTTGAGCGCCAACGTGCGACAAAACTCGCTCAGCAACAAGCGTTGTATGAGAGCCAACAAGCCAAAGCAGCGCATTTACAAAGTTATATTGACCGTTTTAGAGTGCAAGCGACGAAAGCCAAGCAAGCACAAAGCCGTATTAAGATGCTTGAAAGAATGGAAATGGTCGCACCCGCTCATGTGGATAACCCATTCCATTTTTCATTCCGTAAACCAGAAAGCTTACCGAATCCATTATTGAAAATGGAAAAAATCAGCGCTGGCTACGGTGAAAAAGTCATTTTACAATCCATTAAACTAAACTTGGTACCAGGTTCACGCATCGGCCTACTGGGGCGCAATGGCGCGGGTAAATCAACTTTAATCAAAATGTTAGCAGGTGATTTACCACCATTACAGGGAGAAATCGCCCTCGCAAAAGGGATTAAACTCGGTTATTTCGCCCAGCACCAATTAGAATATTTACACCCTGAAGAGTCACCTTTGCAGCATCTTGCCCGCCTTGCACCAGAGCAAACTGAGCAGCAGTTACGTGACTATTTAGGTGGTTTTGGCTTCAAAGGCGACCAAGTGACTGACCCAAGCGGCCGTTTCTCTGGCGGTGAAAAGGCCCGTTTAGTACTCGCTTTAATCGTCTGGCAGCGCCCAAATTTACTGCTACTTGATGAGCCAACTAACCACTTGGACTTAGATATGCGCCAAGCACTTACCGAAGCCTTAATGGCCTTCGAAGGGGCTTTAGTTGTCGTTTCCCATGATAGGCATTTATTGCGTACCACCACCGATGAACTGTATTTAGTCCACGGCGGTTCTGTAGAGCAGTTTGATGGTGATTTAGAAGATTACCAACAATGGCTAGCTGAGCAAAATAAGCTCGAATTACAGCAAGTGCGTGATCAACAAGAGAAAGATAAGCCGGCGGCCGCTGCAACGGTTACAGCACAAGATAGAAAAGATCAAAAACGTCGTGAAGCTGAATTTCGTCAGTTAACCCAGCCTATCCGTAAAAAAATTACGGAATTGGAAAAGCAGATGGATAAGCATTCCAATGCCCTAAGTGACCTAGAAGCCAAACTTTCTGATGCTGCCATTTACGAACAAGATAAAAAAGCCGAATTGACGGAATGTTTGAAAAAACAAACTGAACACAAAGCAGCTCTTGAAGAGGTCGAAATGGAGTGGATGGAATTGCAAGAGCAGTTAGAAGCTATGACCAGTGAGTCATGAAGCATTACCTTTGATATTTAAGTTTGAGTCAGATGAGAGCTTAACGGTGCTCTCATCTTTTCTTACCGCATGTTTCGCTAAGTTATAGATAGTACAACAAACTGAAATACTATTACTCTGTTATAAAAGTAATTTTGCGGAATATCAAAATTACCTTTCGGTTAATGCCTGTTTCATTCGTGTAATCGGCTTAATCAGATAATCAAAAACACTTTTCTCACCCGTTTTAATATCAACGGAAGCAATCATTCCAGGAATGATATCCATTTTATTGTTATTTTTATCGAGTAAGTAATTCGTTTCTGTTTCAACAATAATACGGTAAAACGTTTCTTCTTGATTTAATTTTAATTCATTACGCTGATTATTATTACTTAAAGTGTCAGGACTGATCAATTTTACAGTCCCTTTTAACCCGCCATAAATAGCATAGTCATAGGCAGTTATTTTGACTACTGCAGGCATCTCTGGTCTTAAAAAAGCGACATCTTGTGGCCGAATGTAAGCCTCAACCATTAATTTATCATCTAGTGGTATAATTTCTAGGATATCTTGCCCAGTATTAACAACGCCACCTACTGTCGTAATCTTAATATTTTTCACAATTCCACGTACAGGAGCATGGATTTCTGAACGTATAACATGGTCTTCGCGCATACGCATATTTTCTTTGGCTTGAGCAAGTTCAGAGCCAACACGAATTAACTCCTCATTCGCCTCTGCGATATAATTATTTTCACGCTCATTAATTTGTGTTGCTAGCTCGACAGACTGTCTTTCCATGCGCAACACTTCCACATGAGATACCAAGCCTTCTTTGGCTAAAGGTCGAGTAATTGCAATTTCTCTATCTAATAAGTTTTTACTTTGTGTTAAACCCGCAATAGCCTCGTCTCTTTGCCTTTTTTTTGCATTAAATGCATTTATTTCACGTTCCACTAACTTTTGGTCGTTAACTGTCGAAAAGTCAGGTTCTTCATTACGTGATTCACTATATAACCGAATATATATTGCTTCTAAATTTTGTACCTTCGCTTGGCTTTCTCGTAAAATAGCCATACTTCTTGCATCATCTAACTTGAGAAGTATTTGCCCTTTTTCAACGATATCACCTTCTTTAACAAACATTTCTTCAATATTACCGGGATCGATGCTTTGAATGACTTGTTCACGACTACTCGGAATAATCGTACCCTGCCCTCGAATTATCTCTTCTAAATCACTGAAATAAGACCAAACAATAAAAACAGTTAATAACAGTGCTAAGAATAGGATAGGAAGAAACAATAAGGTATGACGCTCTTTCTTCATCACTGATTGTAAATCATGTGAAAAATCATGAGATTGATAACTGTTTTTTCTCTTCTCGGAATATTGGTTATGCTTGTTCATGTTCAGCCTTCCCTTCATGTTGTTTAATAGTGCGTCTGACTTGTGAAACAATACGAACTTGTGGCGCGGCAGGATGCTGAACTCTCGGTGTATCTGTGCTTACAGCTTTTTCTATATCATCCTTCTTTTCTAGTGTTTTAAGCACCGAATCTTTAGGGCCATCTAATACAATTCGGCCATTATCAACAACAATAATACGGTCGACTAAACTCAAAATAGGTAATTTATGTGTCACAACAATAAGTGTTTTATTTTTAGTCCATTCACCAATAGCCGCCAATACGTCTTTTTCCGTTTCAACATCAATTCCTGTGGTCGGCTCATCTAATAAAACGACTTGTGGATTATGTAATGTCAGTTGTACTAAAGAGACAATTTGCTTTTGGCCTCCAGAAAGGCCTAAGCCATCTTCACCTAAGGGCATGTCTAAACCAGCCGGATGTTGGCGAATAATTTTATCTAAATGAAAACGCTGCAACGCATGAATTAAGTCGTCATCAGAGGAATAACCGTCAAGACGGGCAAGGTCAAGATTGTCACGCAGCGTTCCAAAAAATAACCGTGGTTTCTGTGTTAACATCGCCAATTTACTTCTTAAGTAAATTGGGTCTATTTGACGAATATCTATATCATCTAAAAGTATATTGCCTTCTTGCTGCTCATATAGCCCAGTTAATAGTTTTAAAAGGGTACTTTTTCCACCACCGATCTTGCCTAAAATGGCCACTTTTTCTCCAGCCATAATGTTTAAATTAATATTATCCAAGGCTGGTTGACTATCTTTGCTATAACGATAGCTAACATTAGATAACGTTAACGCACCTCTAATGGAGGTTGGTGAAATATATTTTTTATGATCTTCGCGCTCAATTGGTCGTTCAAAAATATTTTTAACACCATTTAACGCTGTCCGAGCAGATTGAAAACGTGTTGCTAAACCCGCAATTTGTCCTAAAGGTGCTAATGCACGTCCAGACAGTATTACACTGGCAATCAAGCCACCCATGGTAATGCGTGAATCTACATCATTAGCATGGATCAAATAGGTTCCAACAAAAACCAATGCAACAGTATTGATTTGTTGCATTCCCGCACTGAAATTCAACATAAAGTTGGTCAAATTACGTACTTTAACGGAAGCAAACGCCGTTTTCTCTGTTAATATTTCCCACCGCTGTTGAGCCCAATTAACCGCATTATTCAACTTTAACGTTTCAATACCTTCGATAGCTTCAACAGCTAAACCCTGTCGCTGAGAGGTTTCTTTCATCGATGCATTAATGCCTTCAGCTAAAGGTTTTTGAATTAAAATACCAGCGATAATAACGATAGGAATAATAGTCAATGGAACTAATGCGAGATAACCTCCAATCATACTGATCACTCCAATAAACAACAGAATGAAAGGGAGATCGACAAGCGCTATCAAGCTAGCACTCGTCATAAATTCACGGATGGATTCAAAATCACGTAAATTATTTGCATAAGAGCCAGATGAAGAAGGTTTTTTATCTAAGCTAATCCCCATTACTCGGTGAAATAACATAGCGCTTATTATGATATCAGCTTTTTTTCCAGCGATATCAAGGAGGTAACTCCGCAACATTTTTGCTAAAAATTCAAAGCATATTGCTAGCAGTACACCTATCGATAATACCCATAATGTTTCATACGCTTGATTTGGGATCACTCTATCATAGACATTCATGACATATAGGGAACTAATTAACGCCAAAACATTAATTACAAATGAAGCTACGATAACTTGATAATAATACTTTTTAAATTGCCAAATTATTTTCCAAAAATGATTTTTTTCGTATTTTTCAATTTCAGAACGGCTTTCAGATTTTATATTTCGTTTTATAAACCAACTATATCCCGAATAATTTTTTGATAGCATTTCAAAGCTAATTAACTGACAAATCCCTTCTTTCGTTAAGATTTCAAAATAACGTTCATCATTGTTTTCTTCTATTTTATTAACAACAATAGATTCATTATTTTCAAGTAATACAATAAAAGGAACCGCAATGGTCGGGATAGCTTTCAAATCAATTTTAATCAACTGGTTATCGAATTGATGTGAATTTAACACGCTAACAAGAGAGGAATAATCTATTGATTTATCATCTTTTCTTTTTGTTTGAGATAGCAATACCTCTGGCAGGATAGCATACCCTAACCGCGCAGTAACCAGAGATATATTATTAATAATATTCATGTTATTTTTAGCACTTATTGATTCATCCATGCAGACATTTTTGCCTGCACACTAAGATAACTAAGTGTCGCGTCTCTATAATCATTTTTCAAAGTGACTGCACTTGTCTGTATATTTGCTAATTCGTTATAAGCATCTAATAAATCGATCAATGAACGACGGTTAATCGTAAATTGTTTTTCATAGTTACTGACAACTTTTTTTTGCTCCAAAATATAATTTTTAGCTATAACTTCTTGTTCTTCACTTTTTATCATATTGATAGCTGCGGATTGGCTCATTTCTTCAATTTCACGAAATGTTATTTTAATTCGTTCATTAGATGCCAATAAGGCATACTCTTTTTGTGCTTCACTATAATAACTAGCTTGGTCAAAGATATTCCAAGAAACACGCAAAAAAACCTCTTTATTATCAGGCGTTGCATTTATTTCTAAGTTTAGTGCAGGTTTTCTCATTGCACTTGCAACTTTCACATCTGCCTCAAGGCTTTTCGCATCGGCAACCTGTGCTTTATAACTTGGGTTATTTTCCAAATTACTCTCTTGAAAATTCCGTAAAACTTCAGTGCTGTCAGTATTTCGAAACGGATCAATGAATTGTTCTGCTAATAATTTTCTTTGCGTTAATATCGATAGCTGACTCAATGCTAAATTTAAATTTCGTTCAACTTCAGCTCGGTTCATCTCAACTTTTAAAGTACGTGCTTTAACTTGCGTTAATTCACTTGAACGGCCAGGGTCATACTGAATTATCGCATTTAACTTCTCTAATATATGTTGATGACGAGCCAAGTTTTCATTAATAACAACAAGTGTTTCTTTATTTCTTAAAATAAGTAAATAAAGCTGACTAATTCGAACACTTATATCTTCCTGAGAAAGAACATATTGGTTCTCATAGTATTCTTGTTTGAATTCCTCTCTATCAACACCAGCTTCTATTCCTCCCCAAGCATAAACATTCATCGTTGTTTTCACTCCTGGATGAAACCCAGACTCCATAGAGTTACTTTCATATTTATGATGTTGAGCAACCGGCTGAGTCCCCATCACACTTACCACTGGATAGTGCCCTGAATTTGCCATTTTCACATTACTTTGTGCGGCTTGGTAATTCGCATAAGCTTCTTGAACTTCAGGCGTATTATATAAAGAATCTTTAAGTAAAGTTCTTAATTCAATAACATCAGCCACTGTATTCACAGAGAACACACCCAATAAGAATATAGCCAGAATATTAAAAGCTCTTAATTTCATATTTTAAACATATGTCTATAAAGAAGGATGTAAATACATTTCAATCTATTAACATTAAAAATACTATATATAATAAAATAAAAAGGCAGGATTAATCAGCCTGATTACTCATTAAAATTTCTATTCGTATAAATATATCAAAATGTTGGGGGTATTATTTTTAATACCCCCATAGTTATTGTTCTAGATTATTGCAGCTTGGTTTTCTTGTAATGCATCTAGCGATGAATTCATAAAACCATTCAAATTGGTTGATGCAATACTCCCATCAACATCCATTTCATGTAGCTCCATCGTATTTTCTTGTGAAAATAGCTTCAGTAATGAAAGGTCACTCGTTATTGATGATACACTCGTAGACTCTTTAAGATTACTTATATTCACAGTAATTGAAGGCTGATAACTCGTACCATCATTATCTGTTAGCGTTAAAGTAAACTCTTCTTTATCAACACCAATTGGGCGAGTTGTACTTGGTCGATAAGAGAAATCACCGAAGTTTTTCTCTCCTAAAGAAATCGAAAAGAGCCCACCAGCATTGGTCTTAATCGCGACTTCACCGTTACCGAAATCAGCCCAAATACCTTTATCGCTTCCATCAGATGTCACTGATTTATTTGATGGGTCATATTTGTAAGTTATACCATCGACTTCAACACTAATTGATTTCATTCCATCAGCACCAAAGGTTAAAGATGAATTTGCATCTTTACCTTTAGAAAAGCTACTTTCGATAACATTCTCATTCGGTACATATTTACTTAAAATATTACCTAACGAACTCATATCTTTCAGCACAATTACATCGTTATGGTCATTATCAGTATTTTGTTTACCATCGAAAGCAACGGGTTTCAGATAATCTGAACCGGTTTTTCCATTATTGACAGTCACCATGTCTTGACCAATTCCAATTGCAACAGAACGAATTCCATTATCTACCAAAAACTCAGTCCACTTATCTTCACCAATATCGGTATAAGCACTTCCTGGAACATAATCTTGAGGTGACTGCTCACTTATCCCTTGACCATAGTTTTTATTTCCCATATTAGGAGTGCCATCACTAATAAAGAAGAAGGTATTATCAACAGATTGCTCCGTCACAGGCCCCGTACCACTTGCTGGATGATTATTATAACTATCTACGATTTGCTGTAATGCTGCATCATAGTTGGTATTCACCCCAATATTTAAGCTTCTTGACAGGTCACCTTGCCTACCCTTTAAGCTGTTAATCAAATCTTTAGCTTCATCCAAGGTAAACCAATGCGAAGTACTATGCGTTGTTTGTAATGATGGATTAATCACCGACGCTTTATCTGCAAACCCATTTAAACTCACACGAACGTCACCTGAATCCGCGCTGTTTAAACGCTCTTCATAGCTCTTTAACAAACTCTCAATTGAATCTAGCGCGGCATCATAGCGTGTTTTCATCCCTGATCTCGTGTACCCACCCAAAATACCACTATCATCTTTCCCCATGCTACTGGATAAATCTAACGAGATAATTACGTTCGCATAGAATGTATTATCAGTTGGAGCTTGTACCACGACTTCAACATTATCAGAGAATGGCTTATCATCATGAATAATAATTTCAGTATCAACAATATCGACGCCATTAGTTAACCCAAAATCAACCTTGAGTGTGTCGGTACCTATTGGATGGTCAATAAGACCTTTCAAATCAACTTGATAATCAACGCTCGTTTGGCCATTTTCATTCTTTGTATCAGTGATGGTGACAGCAATAACCTCTTCACCTTCTGATGTTTTTCCTACAAAACCATCATTGGTCGCTTCCCATATAACGGTTTTACCACCGGATGTCAGAGTTGTTGTTGGCGCTGTTATTTTTAGATCTTGCTCTGTAATCGGCTTATCATTTGGGTTGGCTAATGTTGCCGTTCCTGTTGTTACGGCTAAAGCACTATCCGCAGTTCCATCTGTTCTAAGCCCTTTTTCATAAACATCCACAACTGATGGTAATGATGGCGTAATTTCAATGGTTACTTCAGCAATATTCGAAATATTGCCGTTTTTGTCCGTGACTTGGTAGGTGATGGTGTCGGTGCCCACTTCCCCTTTATTTGGGGTGTAAACCAGTTTGCCATCGGCATCGAATGTTGCCGTCCCTTTGGTGCCGTTGGTCACGATCACCGCGGTGCTTGGGTCGATATCGCCGTCCAAGTCGGTGTCGTTGTGCAGCACATTAAGAGTTACCGGTACGCCGTCTTTAGTGGCGATGCTGTCGTTGTTCGCCACTGGCGCGGCATCGATGGTGACAGTGACGGTCGCGGTATTGGAAACGTTGCCGTTTTTGTCGGTCACTTGGTAGGTGATGGTATCCGTGCCCACTTCCCCTTTATTTGGGGTGTAAACTAACTTACCGTCAGCATCAAATGTTGCCGTCCCTTTGGTGCCGTTAGTCACGATCACCGCAGTGCTTGGGTCGATATCGTCGTCCAAGTCGGTGTCATTGTGCAGCACATCAAGAGTTACCGGTACGCCGTCTTTGGTCACACCATGGTCGTTGTTCGCCACTGGCGCGGCATCGATGGTGACAGTAACCGTGGCCGTGTTCGACACGTTGCCGTTTTTGTCGGTCACTTGGTAGGTGATGGTGTCGGTGCCCACTTCCCCTTTATTTGGGGTGTAAACCAGTTTGCCATCGGCATCGAATGTTGCCGTCCCTTTGGTACCGTTAGTCACGATCACCGCGGTGCTTAGATCGATATCGTTGTCCAAGTCGGTGTCATTTTTCAGCACATCAAGGATCACAGGAACTTCCGTTTTCGTCACACCATGGTCGTTGTTCGCCACTGGCGCGGCATCGATGGTGACAGTGACGGTCGCGGTATTGGAAACGTTGCCGTTTTTGTCGGTCACTTGGTAAGTGATGGTGTCGGTACCCACTTCCCCTTTATTTGGGGTGTAAACCAGTTTGCCATCGGCATCGAATGTTGCGGTGCCTTTGGTGCCGTTGGTCACGATCACCGCGGTGCTTGGGTCGATATCGTCGTCCAAGTCGGTGTCGTTTTTCAGCACATCAAGGATCACAGGAACTTCCGTTTTCGTCACGCCATGGTCGTTGTTCGCCACTGGCGCGGCATCGATGGTGACAGTGACGGTGGCGGTATTGGAGACGTTGCCGTTTTTGTCGGTCACTTGGTAGGTGATGGTGTCCGTGCCCACTTCCCCTTTATTTGGGGTGTAAACCAGTTTGCCATCGGCATCGAATGTTGCCGTCCCTTTGGTGCCGTTGGTCACGATCACCGCGGTGCTTGGGTCGATATCGTCGTCCAAGTCGGTGTCGTTGTGCAGCACATTAAGGGTTACCGGTACGCCGTCTTTAGTGGCGATGCTGTCGTTGTTCGCCACTGGCGCGGCATCGATGGTGACAGTAACCGTGGCCGTATTCGACACGTTGCCGTTTTTGTCGGTCACTTGGTAGGTGATGGTGTCCGTGCCCACTTCCCCTTTATTTGGGGTGTAAACTAACTTACCGTCAGCATCAAATGTTGCCGTCCCTTTGGTGCCGTTAGTCACGATCACCGCAGTGCTTGGGTCGATATCGTCGTCCAAGTCGGTGTCGTTGTGCAGCACATTAAGGGTTACCGGTACGCCGTCTTTAGTGGCGATGCTGTCGTTGTTCGCCACTGGCGCGGCATCGATGGTGACAGTAACCGTGGCCGTGTTCGACACGTTGCCGTTTTTGTCGGTCACTTGGTAGGTGATGGTGTCGGTGCCCACTTCCCCTTTATTTGGGGTGTAAACCAGTTTGCCATCGGCATCGAATGTTGCGGTCCCTTTGGTGCCGTTAGTCACGATCACCGCGGTGCTTGGGTCGATATCGTCGTCCAAGTCGGTGTCGTTTTTCAGCACATCAAGGATCACAGGAACTTCCGTTTTCGTCACGCCATCGTCATCTTTCGCTTCAGGGGTATGCTCTACCAGTTTAGAACTGCGACTTCCTCCACCTGAACTTGAAGCAATAACGCCAGCAATAGGAATAAGTGCAGCTAACCACCATGGGTTAAATGCCCATACTGGTGCTAATGCATCACCGCCTATGGCTTGCCCTGTCGCTTGACCATCCGCCAATTGACTAATTGCATCACTTTTTTCTGCACTTTCTGGAATATATGGGAAATACTGACCATTTTCATGTTGACCAATAATTAGATTAGAGCTTCCTTCGTGATAACCACTCTCACCATTATCCGCAAAATAATTTTCGATAATAATATCTGGCTGCTCGATATCGCTACCTTCAAAAGCAATAAATAAATTTTTATCAACTCGTTTAACTGCGATATTTTCTGGTGCAAAATTAGTTTCTTCATCAATTAAGAGATAATTAACATTTTTTTTGCATTAATATGCAATGGTTGATTTTGTTGGCCTATACCCTGTTGCCCGGCAATAACAGAATGTTGCTCAATTGTTTTTTCGCTATTATTAATTTTAATTGATATTTTTTTTATAGACATAGTTATCCATTGCCTCATTGAAGACAATTATTCATTGTTTTAAATTTATTGGAGGATTTTCAGTTATTGACAATCTTCGAGCATATCAACACGTGATAAAGTATGTGACTGAACGCTTATATTTCCTTTAATATCATTCAGTTCCTTTTCATCCATCGCTCTTAGTTTAGTTTTCCCATCAACTTCAACAATCAAAAACAGATGCTTTTTTCCAGCTTCTAATTCAAAAAAATCGGAAGCATTTAATTTAGTATTATAACGTTCTCTTACGTCTGTCTTATAAGCTGTTAAATTGTTTCTTCCAGCACACAGCTCAATACCCTTAACGGAATTACTTTCTAGCGAAGTTAAATATTCATTATTCACAAATATATTAATTGTTTTCCCTTTAACTTGATTATCTATGCGATAAAATAAAACTAATGCTTTATTATCATTAACCAAGTTATATTCTTTGAGAGTGTTCTTATTGTTCCATGATTCTTTATTATAACCATGTAACCCATCATTCCTCATACAGCCAGAGAGTGCAATTACACACAGCATTATTGCAAACCCATATATTTTTCTCATAACAACCCTTTCTGATACAATTAGTTTTTTATTTAAAACGGAAGCCATTCCCTTCTTTAAATAAGGAAATTAATATTGAATTGGTGACATCTAGAAATTGGATTTAATTAGAATCCAATAGCAAAAATATATGATTTGTACACTATGGTTCCAACCTTATAATTTCCCCTCTCCAGGTAAAATATTTAGTTACATACTGAAACTTTTAGCATTATATAGTTTGCAATTGATATACGTCAAATAAATAACCAACAGCTATATCAATCGACCGAATAGATATCAATATTAGTCGCTATTTTACCAATTGATTTTAACCGACTGTTTTATAAGATAAAAAACAGTTTAAAGTTTAAAATATTTTTTTATAACCCTTAAGGAGTAAAGCAGAAAAGATTAGAAAATAACAAAAATAAAAATTTTCACTTGAAAATATGACATTTGTAGGTGATTTAAATATTTTTAATTCTCCCTACAATATGTTATCGAATTGTTTTTTATTTGTTTTATTTGCGTATATTCCCGCCGTAATTAAGCAGAAAAACAGATAATTTAATAGCGTAATATTCCTATTATATATAGAATTATGAGAGCATGATGTGAATATTCACATATGAAAATTAAATACGTTCTTTATCGAAACAATTATAAATCAGGTGAACTGAACATTACCTAGGAATTATTATTCTCTTTTTTAGCATGATTATTCCTAATTAATTTTCATCAAAGTATTCTTATTTAGATGAATAGAACGAATGTATAATACCCACAGAAAAACTTGGGTTAATTCCCTTTTTCACATAACAAATAATATTAAAATAACTTTTAGAGATATTTAATTATTAAGCCATTAAATATTTCTAATGACTTAATAATCTCTGACAAATTAATAGATGAATATACTTACTTTATGGCAATTTTTCTTTCCTAATGTTTTACTAAAAGGATCAGTTAGTTCCCTGTATACACATCACATAATACTGGCCATCAATAATTTCAGTGCCTTCCGTTTCGTGTTCAAAGCCAGGAAATTCGCTATCCCATGCTTGAAGGCTATTTAGATAGCCAATATGTGGACTATTTTTATCACCAAAACTTTCCCCTGATAGCAACATTGGAATGCCCGGTGGGTACGGAATAATCGAGTTTGCTGCGATACGACCGGCGAGTTTATCTAAAGGCACCGCCTCAACGCGGTTAGCAACAATTTCTTGATAGGCATCGCGTGGGCTCATCATCACTTGAGGGAGTTGCTCATAAGCTTGGTTTAACTGGCCTCCAGGGTTATTTTTCTGCAGATACACAAACATTTTATTCCCTAAATCACGTAACCCCATCTCACCATAAATTTCAGGTGCCGCTTCAACCACTTCAGGCAATACCTTTTTCAGTGCTGTATTATTGTCATAGTGGCGTTTAAACGATAGCAGCGCATTAACCAGCGTCCCCCATTTACCTTTTGTAATTCCCATTGAAAACAAGAACATAATTTGGAAATCAGTCGTCCGGGTTGGCACGATACCATAGTGATTTAACCATGCCGTGACTAGCGCTGCTGGGACTCCGCTATCCAGTAATTTACCATCATCCCCCATTCCTGGAGACAAGATACTGACCTTAATCGGGTCAAGCATCGCCCAATTTTCAGGGATATCTTTAAAACCGTGCCATTTATCTTCAGGGTTCATCACCCAGCAGCTTTGCTCTTTCATCAACAGTTCAACAGGGGCATCTTCAAAAGCATAGCGCTTACCTGTTGCTGGGTCTTTCACCATCTCTTGATTCCATGGTTTAAAGAACCACTCGTCGTCATTGATAAATTCTTTATATAGGTAGCCCAGTGATTGGCGAAAGTCGATAGCTTCACGGATCACTTCATCAGTAAGTGAACGTCCACTATTACCGTCCATCATGTCTGCGGCAATATCATTCGAAGCACAAATGGCATATAGCGGTGAAGTGGTCGCATGCATATGGTAGGCTTGGTTAAAACGATTAAAATCAATCGCATTACGGCCATTTCGAACGTGGATAAATGAAGCTTGCGAAAGTGCATTCAATAATTTATGCGTAGAGTGAGTCGCAAAAATGGTCGGCTCATCGTCTTTTCTGGGGTCATCACGCATCGCAAAATGGTCATGGTAGATAGGGTTAAAACGTGCGTAGCCGTACCATGCTTCATCGAAATGGATCCTATCCAATGATTTATCCAGCAAGTCTTGTACTTTACGTGCGTGATAACATACGCCATCGTAAGTACAGTTGGTGACAACGCTATATGCAGGACGTTTGCCTATTTTATCCGACGTTAATGGGTTTTTAGCGATTTTTTCAGCAATCGCTTCTGCGGTCATTTCTTGAGGGTAAATCGGACCAATGATGCCATAACGATTACGGCTTGGCGTCATATAAACCGGTTTTGCTCCGGTTAAAATCAAACCTTGCTCAATAGATTTGTGGCAGTTACGGTCAATGACAACAACATCATCATCTGTCATGCAAGCTTGCATAATTGTTCGGTTCGAACCGGATGTTCCCACAACCACGGAATAAGATTGGTCAGCCCCAAAAATACGTGCGGCATTTCTTTCACATTCACCAAATGCGCCGGTATGATCTAACAGTGAACCCACAGCAACCCGCTCGATACCAATATCTGTACGAAATAAATTTTCCCCAAAGAAATCATGATAGATGCGACCTGCGGGGGTTTTAGTGAACCCAACACCACCTTGATGCCCCGGAGCTGCCCATGAATATTCATGTACATCACTGTATTTAATCAAGCTTTTCATCAAAGGGGGTAATAAATTAGCACGGTAACGGATAATCGCGGCAAGGACACGGCCTGCAATAAAATCTGCAGAATCTTCTAAAATCCACGCAAATTCATCGACTTGTTCCATCATCTTACGGTCAAATGCCGTCAAGGCTTCTTCACGATCACTTAATAAAAAGACAGGGACATCTTCTTGCCTGCGATGAAGTTGGGTAATTAATTGATGTGCTTGCGTTTGTTCCTGCGTGTCTGACATATCACGGCCATATAACAAGCAGTCAATGCTGGTGTTTGACCGAATGTATGCCATCCCATCTTCAAAATTACGAATGATCACGGTTTCTACGTGCTCATCTTTAAGTTCACTGGCGAGTCTTGCTACGGCATGGCTAATAACGGAGTCGTCATCGGTTAATTCCGTATAAACTATGAGTGCTCTCATCAATAACTCCCTTTTAACTTTTTAAAATCAAAATACTTATGATATTAGTCTTAACGCAAATAAGGCTTGATTGCAAAGTTATCGATGAGGATCCTAGCCACCAATCATTCATCTAATTTATTAATCACTACTCTTGCATTCATAACCAATGACTTCGCTTTCGCTTCTCTTCGTTGTAATAACGCCATAAAGATCAAATCAGTAAGCGTATTTTGCGCAGTTCTTGATGATATTGACGAACTACGCCATTCATCTTCTTCTGCGATGCTTTCAAGAACATAATCCGCTAGTTGCCCCAATGGTGAATCACGATCACGCGTGATCGCAACGACGCACGCCCCTTGCTTACGTGCAATATTCGCGGCAGTTAGCATGTCTTTACGCCTACCTGTAAAAGAAATAACGATTTGTACATCATGAGTATTAAGCGTGAGGGCAGCCGCTATTTGCACATGATGGTCTGACTCCACTAGCGTTGTAATTCCAATTTTTTGTAATTTGTAACTTAAATCTTTTGCTGTTAATCCTGATCCTCCAATACCGACAATTTGAACTCTCTGTGATTGGTCTATTCGTTCAACAACTCTTTCAAATTGCTTGAAATCAATTAATTTTGTTGTTTCTGTAATTGAATGATTTTTTTCCATTGCCAATTTCTGAGCAACAACCATCAAGTTGTCATCAGGCGCAATACGATTATGTAGAGCGGAATGAGGCGCTCCTTCCTTAAATTGTTGGCGCCCGATAATCTCACTAAGCGCCAGTTTCAGAGCAGGATATCCCTTTAACCCAACTTTTTGGCTAAACTTAACGATAGCAGATTGGCTGACATCTAAAATTTCCGCTAGCTGCTGAGATGACAAGTTCAGCACATTTTCGGGATTTTCAAGGATAAATTGTGCAATTTTGCGTTGGTTTTCTGCTAATCGCGGTAATGAGTAAGTAATGATATCCAATAGTGTCATGACACCCTCTAGAGATTAACGTTCTTTTTTCGTTTCATAGAATAAATTAATAATAAATTATTCCTATTTTATTTGACCGATGACTTAAAAATAATTGTTGAAATTCAACCAACAACAGAAATCCCATCTGAATTAAGTAACAAAATATTCTTTTATATTCGCAAGTTAGAATAGATAACACCGTGATTTCAATCACACCAAGGGAATAAATAATTCCTTATTATTAGTACAATAACTGATTTAGGAGCAATTTTTATGACTATCGACTTAAGCAAGATGGTAACTGAAAGCCGTAATGCGGCCAGTACTAATATCGACCAACTCTCAACGGCTGAGATGCTGAAGGTCATTAATAATGAAGACAAACTCGTTCCGTTAGCGGTTGAAAAAGTGCTCCCTGAAATTGCCCAACTGGTTGATAAAGTCGCAGAAGCCTTTTTAAAAGGTGGTCGTCTGATTTACTCGGGTGCAGGCACATCGGGCCGTTTAGGTATTCTTGATGCTAGTGAGTGCCCGCCAACTTATGGTACGCCCCATGAACAAGTTGTAGGTTTAATTGCCGGTGGTCATCAAGCTATCTTCCGTGCCGTGGAAAATGCAGAAGATAAACCTGAACTGGGTGAACAAGACCTCAAAGACATTCAATTTAATGAGAATGATGTACTCGTCGGCATCGCAGCCAGTGGGCGTACTCCCTATGTGTTAGGCGCGCTCGCTTACGCACGCCAAGTTGGCGCCACCACCGCGGCTATCAGCTGTAACCCTAATAGCCCTGTGGCGAATAGTGCTGATATCGCCATCACGCCAGTTGTCGGTCCTGAAGTCGTTACGGGTTCCTCCCGCATGAAAGCAGGGACTGCACAAAAATTAGTACTGAACATGATCACCACTGGGGCGATGATCCGTATCGGTAAAGTATTTGGCAATTTGATGGTTGATGTGGAAGCCACCAACGCCAAATTGATTGAAAGACAAACAAAGATTGTGATGGAAGCGACACAATGCGATAGAAATACCGCAGAGTCTGCACTTCAACAATGTGATAGACACTGTAAAACCGCCATTTTAATGGTGTTATCTGGCTTGAATGCCGATGAAGCCCGCCAGTTACTTTCTAATAATAATGGCTTTATTCGTACAGCACTCAATATCGCTACCTCCGCTTAACCTGCGGATTTTATGAGATAAATAGCATGGCTAAAATAACAATAGAAATGATGCAGCAAGTTCTGCAACACGTTGGTGGTCGTCGTAATATTAAGTTAGCGGGCAACTGTATGACGCGCCTGCGCTTAACACTCAATGACGACCAGTTGGTCGACAAAGCCGCACTCAAACAAATCGCAGGAGTGCTTGGTGTTATTGAAAGTGATGAACAACTGCAAATCATCGTGGGCCCCGGCAAAGCACAAACTGCTGCGGATTTAATGAATCAATTGCTAGAAGGTGAAGACGACGACCATCAGGCAGCATCTTCCCCTCATGATCTGAAAGACATTGCTTCCGCAAATAAACAGCAACTGAAAAAGAAACAAACCAGTGCCGTTCACCGATTTTTATCAAAATTTGCCACGATATTTACCCCCTTAATTCCAGGTTTTATTGCTGCTGGCTTATTATTAGGTTTTGCAACACTGGCAAAACAGAGCTATTTCCCTGCAGGTCTCCCCACAAAACCTGAAGAGCAAACCCTACTCGTACATACTATTTTATATATGTCCGTATTTAGCAAAGGGCTGTTTAGCTTTCTAAGTATTCTTATTGGTTATAACACTCAAAAAGCCTTTGGCGGTAGCGCAGTAAATGGCGCCATCATCGCTTCACTGTTTGTTCTTGGCTACAACCCTGAAATAGCCAAAGGGTTCTATTCTGACATGAATAGCTTCTTCGGGTTAGCTATCGACCCAAGAGGTAACATTATTGGGGTCTTGATTGCCTGTATTTTTGGCGCATGGGTAGAAAAACAGGTACGTAAAATCATCCCAGCAAACCTTGATATGATTTTAACTTCAACAATTACCCTATTAATTGTTGGTGCTGCGGTGTTTATCTTCATCATGCCAATTGGCAGTTGGTTATTCTCTGGCATGTCATGGCTTTTTGTTCATTTAAGCAGCAATCCATTCGGAACGGCAATACTTGCTGGGCTATTCTTAATTGCAGTAATGTTTGGCGTGCACCAAGGTTTTGTTCCGGTATATATGGCATTGGTTGAAACTCAAGGCTTTAACTCACTTTTCCCTATCCTAGCGATGGCAGGTGGTGGGCAAGTTGGTGCCGCAATGGCGTTGTATGTTAAAGCCGCAAAAGACTCAATATTACGCAACCAAATTCGTGGTGCTATCATTCCAGGTTTCTTAGGTGTCGGTGAGCCGCTGATCTACGGTGTCACCCTTCCGCGAATGAAACCGTTTGTCACAGCATGTTTAGGCGGTGCTGCGGGAGGTTTCTTTGTTGGCTTAGTCGCTTGGATGGGTTTACCGGTTGGTTTAAATACCGTGTTTGGCCCATCTGGCTTAGTCGCTATACCAATGATGACCTCTGCGGATGGCGTGTTCCCAGGGATGTTAGTTTATGTAGGCGGGTTACTCGTTTCCTACTTATTCGGTTTTATTTTTACTTATTTTTTCGGAACTAAGAACGTCGATTTAGATTAATAACTCGATCAAACAAAAAAGCAGCTAGTTGGCTGCTTTTTTATGAGTCTATAAACTACACTTTTATCAAAAAATCATTCCAACCAAATCAGGGGAACACACAAAGCCGTTAAAATTCCCATTACCCAGTTAAAAATAAACCAAGCACGGCGGCTACGCAAAAATAAGCTGATTAATGAGCCAAACCCCATCCAGATTAAACCCGCCACTAAGTTAACTACCACGAATGCGATGCTCATCATTAAAATAGATTGGGTGAATAACTCACCGGGGAGACTAAATCCCCCTACAGCTCCTAAACCCATCATCCACGCTTTTGGGTTCAAAAACTGTAATAACCCCCCTTGATACCAAGTCACACTTTTTGCGACTTCGCTATTGGCCTTAAGTGGTGCATAATTAGCGGTGGCGGTTTTCCATGCGAGCCAAAGTAAATACAAGCTTCCAGCAATTTTTAATGCGATATGAATGGCGGGATAGAGCAGCAAAAGTGCGGCAATACCGAATGCAGAGAGATAAAGTATGGATTGCATACCTAACATAATACCAAGGCATAATACAATCGTATGGCGAAAACCGTAGTTTGCTGCACTTGATGTTAGCAACATATTGTTAGGGCCGGGAGTGACTGCAGCAATGAATAAAAACGTAAAAAGAGAAAAAACCAGCCCCAATGTCATTTATAATTTAGCCTCAAACTCAAATTTGTTTACTTGCATCACAAAAAAATAACAGTATGTTATGTGACTCACAAGAGTCCCCATTAAATAAAAATAAGGCTATGTCAGAAAACTTTCGTCCAATAAGTTGGGCTAAAAATCCACACCTCCAAACATTACTGCCAAGGATTTTCCGTAGAACACCGAAAATCAAACCGATATGGCAGCGGCTTGAATTGCCTGATAGCGATTTTATCGATCTCGCTTGGAGTGAAAAACCTGAGCTAGCAGCGCACAAGCCACGTTTAGTGATATTCCATGGCCTAGAAGGCAATTTTAAGAGTCCTTATGCCCACGGGATGCTAGAAGCTGCCCAAAAACATGGTTGGTTGGGGGTGATTATGCATTTTCGCGGTTGTAGTGGTGAACCCAATCGCCAACAGCGAATTTACCATTCAGGCGAAACCAGTGATGCTCGCTATTTCCTCCGTTGGTTAAAACAAACCTATGGTGATACGCCGACGGCCGCGGTCGGCTATTCCCTTGGTGGTAATATGTTAGCGTGCTATTTAGCTGAAAGCGGCCAAAATGCAGATGTCGATGCGGGTGTTGTTGTTTCTGCTCCTTTGATGTTAGAAGCCTGCTCTTTACGCATGGAAAAGGGCATTTCTCAATTTTATCAACGTTATTTGCTCAATGGCTTGAAACGCAATGCCACCCGAAAATTAGTGCGTTATCCAGGCTCACTACCCTTAAACCTCTTACAATTAAAGCAGCTTAAACGGATCCGTGAGTTTGATGATGTGATTACTGCACGTATTCATGGGTTTGATGATGCAACCGATTATTATCAAAAATGCAGCGCATTACCCAAATTAGCTTATATCACTAAACCAACGTTAATTATTCACGCCAAAGATGACCCATTTATGGCGCCTGAAGTTGTGCCTGATTTATCATTTTTACCCCACAATGTGGAATACCAAATGACAGAACATGGCGGGCACGTCGGCTTTGTGAGCGGTACATTGAGAAAACCGCAAATGTGGTTAGAAACCCGTATTCCTCAATGGTTAACGCCTTATTTAGATAAGGAAATAATGTGATTATTCCTTGGCAAGAACTTGCCCCTGAAACATTGGAAAATCTGATTGAAAGCTATGTTTTACGAGAAGGGACAGACTATGGCTCCCATGAAAAAAGCTTGCAAGATAAGGTTAACGATGTGAAACAGCAGTTAGTTTCTGGTGAAATTGTGCTAGTCTGGTCTGAATTGCATGAATCGGTTAATTTCATGCCTAAGGGAAGTTTTTCTTTATGATGTGTTTATTCCATGGTTCATTTTGACATCATCAGCAACCACAAATTAAGTGAGTGTTTTCCAACGCAACCATGTCGTAAACTATCAAATAAGACTCATAACCCTAACACCCGTTAATCCGCTTCATGCACTGTTGATTAAAATAGTGCTTATTAGCGCAACACAGGGAGTCTGCGATGTCCAAAAAGCACCCAATCATAGCCATCACCGGTTCAAGCGGTGCTGGCACAACCTCAACTAGCCAAGCATTTCGTAAAGTTTTTCACCAATTAAATATTCAACCGGCAACACTGGAAGGAGATAGCTTTCATCGCTATACACGTCCTGAAATGGATATGGCTATCCGTAAAGCCAGAGAACAAGGGCGGCACATCAGTTATTTTGGCCCCGAAGCGAATGATTTTGCTTTGCTTGAACAAACCTTAGTTGATTACGCAAAAACCGGCTGTGGGCAGTCCCGTAAATACCTACATACTTATGATGAAGCCGTACCTTATGGCTTGCAACCAGGGACATTCACCCCTTGGGAGCCGCTGCCAGACAAAACAGATATATTGTTTTATGAGGGGCTACATGGGGGCGTTGTGACGCCAGAACATAATGTTGCACAACATGTTGATTTGCTTGTCGGCGTTGTCCCTATTGTCAACCTAGAATGGATCCAAAAATTGATCCGCGATACCACAGAGCGAGGGCACTCTCGCGAAGCCGTCATGGACTCGGTTGTGCGTTCTATGGGGGACTATATTAATTACATCACGCCACAATTTTCTCGCACTCACATTAATTTCCAACGTGTTCCAACGGTAGACACATCTAACCCATTCTCAGCAAAAGCGATTCCGTCACAAGACGAAAGCTTTATTGTGATCCGTTTTCGTGGGCTAGAACAAATTGATTTCCCCTATTTGCTATCAATGATATCCGGCTCATTTATTTCCGCAATGAATACAATTGTCGTTCCTGGAGGGAAATTGGGGCTAGCGATGGAATTAATTATGGCGCCAATAGTCGAAAAATTAATTAATCAAAAGAACAACAATTAAATTATTTTTTGATTAATAAATAAGATGCTTATCATTAATTAAGATAAGCATCTTTCGATTCAAATATATTAATAAATATTAAATTTATTTTTAGCTTTTTATTTCAAAGCTGTGTGTGACTTCAACGGTTTTCTCTAACATCAACGCCACCGAACAATATTTTTCTGCGGAAAGTTGAACCGCACGTTCGACCCCTTTTTCTGTTAATTCATTCCCAGCTACAATAAAATGCAAATGGATTTTTACAAAATAACGCGGGGCTTCTTCACGGCGCTGTGACGTTAACTTAACTTCACAATTAGTCACATCGTAACGACCCTTTTGTAAAATCGAAACGACATCAATCGCACTACAGCCACCTGCTGCCATGAGCACCATTTCCATTGGGCTTGGGGCCTTATCCCCCGCATTCCCATCCATCATCACTTGGTGTCCAGACGCTGACTCACCTAAAAAAGAAAGCCCTTCAACCCACTTTACTCTTGCTTCCATTGTATTTCCCCTTGAAATGAAATCGACTTAAAGGCTACATTGTTCCATAGATATAATGAATGTTATATCAACTTTATTTGGCTGAAGCGATACAGGGGAGACTTTCTGTATTGAATATGCTACAAACAATACTTAGTTGATAGGATTAAGATCAAAACTCAACGGTTTAATTGATCATATTATAGTGTTGATATCAATTTGCGTTACCCAAAGCAATCAAAAACGCTGAACCAATCAGCTGTTAGATTATTTAAAGGTATATAAGGCAAATTAATATGCTAAGCTAGTGACTTTAAAGCCAGCCTTTCTAATTCGTTTTTCTGAATGGCTGCAATAACATACAGAGGATAACGCTAATGGTTCTCGGCAAGCCACAAACAGACCCTACTCTTGAATGGTTTTTGTCACACTGCCATATTCATAAATATCCATCCAAGAGCACTCTTATCCATCAGGGTGAGAAAGCAGAAACCCTTTACTATATCGTTAAAGGTTCGGTGGCTGTTTTAATTAAAGATGAAGAAGGCAAAGAAATGATCCTCTCTTACCTGAATCAAGGGGATTTCATTGGTGAGCTTGGGTTATTTGAAGAAGGGCAGGAACGCACTGCGTGGGTTAGAGCAAAAGTCGCCTGCGAAGTTGCTGAAATTTCTTACAAAAAATTCCGTCAATTGATTCAGGTAAACCCTGATATTTTAATGCGCCTTTCTGCGCAAATGGCTAGTCGCCTGCAAACCACGTCTGAAAAAGTGGGCAACCTCGCCTTCTTAGATGTGACAGGCCGTATAGCTCAAACCCTATTAAATTTAGCCAAACAACCCGATGCAATGACACATCCAGATGGAATGCAAATCAAAATCACTCGTCAGGAAATTGGCCAAATCGTGGGTTGTTCCCGTGAAACAGTCGGTCGTATTTTAAAAATGCTAGAAGATCAAAACCTGATCTCTGCGCACGGCAAAACCATTGTTGTCTACGGCACCCGTTAATTAATATTTTAGCCAAACTTGGTTGGCTAGACTCTTAGTGTAAACAGCAATATATCGCTGTTTACACTTTTCTCTTGTACCCACTCCTCTATTAATTTTCAAGTATACTCGCGTTTTTTGATATTATTTAAAATATGCTTATATAAAATCATGGATAATTAATACATAATCATTCGGGAATTTATATATGCCCATTAATAGCAACCAAAACCACCAATTTTCCTTGCCACAATCAGGAAATATTACGAATAGCGTTATTAACAACTTTCAACAAAATAAGAATTTTTTTAAGAAATTACAATATGCAAATTCCACATCTGTAAAATTCCCTGCATTAGCAAATAAAACTACAGAGTCGATGAAAAATACGCGAAATGTAAATTTTATATCTTCATTAAATATAGGAAGTTTGCTACCTAATACCCAGCCAACTTATAAGGTATTTGATCCTAAACATAAGATTGTTTTTGGAACTCAAAAAAATAAAAATATTGACATCCGCTCTATCGATTTCAAGACTAGCCTTGATTTTTTTAAAAATATGCCTAGTTCTCAAGATCAGAGCTTAGTTTCTCGCTATCCCCTCATATTTAAAAATTCGAGAAAAATAGAAAAAAATTTTACCCCAGTAGAAGACCATTCAATTACCCATAAAACTCAGGAAGACTTACCAATGCAAACAACTAAAAAAAACAACGTTGAAACCTCAACGTTTGTAGATTTTCATTTAAACCGTTCCGCAGGTACGCTATCTAATTTTAAATATAAAATAAAATCCATTCATGAAAAAAGTATTCGCAAGTTCAGAGATGTTTTTAAAACAAATAAAAAGAAAGAACTATGCGTTAAGTTTGAAAATGGAAAGGTTAAAATTACAGATAGGGCTACTATAGCTAGACAAGAGTTAATGAAAAAACACAATGAAATTAATAGCACCAAGGCTATAAGTAACTTAGTTTATACAACTCAGCAGCAAAAATTAGATTTATTTAATAATTATAAATTCCTACTCGATGAAATGATCCGAGTTGAATCGAAAATTAATAAACTGATAAACAGAAAGTCAGAACCTGAAGAGGAAATCCACCCCCTTTATCAAAATCATAAGCAGTTCGAAAAATTAAATATCATCGATATTATAGATTTCCCAATATCACCAAATGGTAAAATTCGCGATATTAATGTTATCTTCAATGATATGAGAGCAACCATCAGAATGCTGGAAGATGAATACAATAGTTTTAAACGAGTGATTGAAAAAGAAGAAAAAAATAAAGATGATAAAATCAAAAATACAAATAAAATATCCTCTTTTGAACTCACCCACTCATCAAGTAATGTAAGTTTAAGCTCATCTGGCTATCATTCTGATGATATAAATGATTATAAAGAAGAGCAAAAAAGCCTAATACCTAAACAAATCAAAATGTACGATTTTTCACAGGTTAAAAAAATAGAGCATCCAATTAAATCAAAAAAAAGCCATATTCCTCAGTTAATTAAAACTAATGGAGCATCAACGACGAATAAAACAGAAATACCTACTACAACAATGGACAGCTATTTACTAAATACAAGCTTAAAAAAACCGCTTTATCAAATTCCAGAACCTGGAAAAATTAGAAAGGCCGACAAAATTACCTATGGACACAGTGATTCAACCAATCGACTCCACAAAGGAGAGAAAGCAATCGTTAATTTACCTGAATACCTAAAAGCAACTAATGCTAGCTCCTTAGTAATTAGGCAAACGCGATCATCTAGACTAAGACAACATCTGCCTATTGATAAAACTTCCCCAATTCATAAAGCAACCTCAATGACCCCAATGAAATTGAGTAAAATGGAAAAAAAATAGAAAAAACGTCTAATGAATTAGAGCAACTTAGTAGCGATATGGAGAAAGAAATACAGCTTCAAAAAAATATTATTTTACAATTAAATTAAACAAAAACAATTAAATAACATTAAAAAATAGATTGCAGAAAATATTTTCTGCAATCTTATCTCATGGTTAACTCAGCAATTTCCCGATCGCCGCATCTAATTTCGCCATACCGCTGTTGATTTCTTCTTCAGAAATGATCAGAGAAGGCGTAAAACGTAAAACATTCGTGCCAGCATTGAGCATCATCAGGCCTTCTACTGCACTAGCTTGCAGGATATCTTTCGAGCGGTTCAATAGTTTTCCGTCTAACTCCGCGCCAATTAATAACCCCATTCCTCTGATCTCAGAAAAGATGTGGTATTTATCATTCAGTTTATTTAAATGAGCAACAAATAATTCACGACTCTTTTCAACACCATTTAATACTTCTTCAGTATTAATAATATCAAACGCTGCATTACCTACTGCACACGCTAAGGGATTGCCACCATAGGTGGTACCGTGCGAACCGACTTCCATGGTTTTTGCCACTTCTTCAGTGGTGATCATTGCACTAATAGGGAAACCGCCACCCAATGCTTTTGCCGTAGTTAAAATATCAGGCACAACATTGTAATGCATATAAGAAAATAATTTGCCTGTTCGCCCCATACCGCTTTGCACTTCATCAAAAATCAGCAACGCGTTATTTTCATCACACAGTTTGCGTACACCTTGCAGAAATTCTGACGTTGCTGCGGTTACACCACCTTCGCCTTGCACTGGTTCGAGAACGACTGCACAGGTATTTTCGTCAATGACCGCTTTGACTGCATCAAGGTCATTAAAAGGTACATGAATAATATCCGCAGGCTTTGGCCCAAAACCATCCGCATATTTCGCTTGCCCACCAACCGAAACGGTAAATAATGTGCGCCCATGGAAAGCTTGTTTAAAAGCAATAATCTTAGTTTTATATGGGTTATATTTGGTGATAGCGTAACGACGCGCTAATTTAAATGCGGCTTCGTTCGCTTCTGAGCCGGAATTCACAAAAAATGCACGGTCAGCAAATGTCGCATTCGTGAGCTTTTGTGCTAACTTCAGCGCCTGCTCGTTGGTGAAAATATTGCTGACATGCCATAGCTTTTCGCTCTGTTCACGCACAGCCGACACTAAACTAGGGTGGCAATGCCCCAAAGCAAGAACCGCAATCCCACCAGCAAAATCAATATATTCTTTACCTTGCTGATCCCAAACACGGCTCCCTTCGCCTTTAACGGGAATAAATTCCGCTGGCGAAAATATAGGCAACATAACTTGATCAAAAGTCTGCCGATTTACTACTGATTGCTCTGACATACCCCTCACCTGCTCTTATTTAATGCGATAATGAAAATATAATCATTAAATATGAATAAAAAATCAAAAAAGAGCAATAGCAAAGGGCATAATATGCATAATTAATTTATTCTGAACCAGATTTATAAACTAATATTTTAGAAAATTATTGAGTAATTCATGGCCTTGCTCACTCAGAATGCTTTCAGGATGGAACTGAACGCCTTCTATAGGCAAGGTTTTGTGCCGTATTCCCATGATTTCATCAACATCACCATTGTTCAGTGACCACGCTGATACATCAAAAGAAACAGGAAGTGTCTCTGCCGCAATCACCAGTGAATGGTAGCGTGTTACTGTCAAGGGGCGGTTCAAGCCCTTGAAAACACCTTGATGGTTATGGTGGATAGCAGAGGTTTTACCGTGCATAACTTCTCGAGCTTTAACGACTGATGCACCAAATGCTTGCCCAATCGCTTGATGCCCTAAGCAAATCCCTAAAATGGGTAATTTACCTGCAAAGTATTTGATCGCCTCAAGGGAGATACCTGCCTCATCCGGTGTACATGGCCCAGGTGAAATCACAAGATGTGTAGGTGAAAGCTGTTCAATTTCTTCGATGGTAATTTCATCATTACGTTTTACAACAACTTCTGCCCCTAACTCACAAAAGTATTGGTATAAGTTGTAAGTAAAAGAATCGTAATTATCAATAAGTAAAAGCATATTAGCCTATCCGACTGATTTTTATCATTATATATTAATTCTTATGCATATTTTTATCGTGTTGGCAATCAGAACGATGATTAAAACACCATAAAAATAATAATGGCGGCTATCATAGCACAGCCAAAGCAGGAAAATAGCCTATTTAAGTCAATGATTGTTTTTTATCAGAGATAAATTTCCATATAAAAATCATGGGATTATATTTACACTCTTATAACAACCCCGTATTTTGATTAAGATTTACTTTAAATACAATGAAATAAAAGGCTGTTAAAAATGAGTAGAAGCTGACACATTTTAACGAAGAGCGTTCATGAAGGGACACACAAAGGGGGGGAACGTGGTTTTTAATAAAAGTGGGTACGTTAAAGCAACTTACCCACTGTATTCGATATGATAGTTTTTAATCACTACCATTTTTAACCACTATGACTTTTTTAACCACTATGGCTTTTTAATTACTTCTGCAGAGATGATTGTAATAGGGTCAACTGGGACATTTTGATATGGCCCCACGTTTTCCGTTTTCACTTTAGAGATTTTATCTGCAACATCCATCCCTTTGACCACTTTACCAAATACAGCGTAACCAAAATCACGTTGTCCATGATCTAAGAAAGCATTATCTGCGACATTGATGAAAAATTGACTCGTTGCACTGTCTTTATTCGCTGTACGCGCCATTGAGATAGTACCGCGTAAGTTACGTAAACCGTTATCTGCCTCGTTTTTAATCGGTTCACGGGTTTGTTTTTGTTGTAAATCTTTATCAAACGCACCGCCTTGGATCATAAATCCAGGAATAACACGGTGGAAAGTGGTTCCGTTGTAATAACCTTCATTAACATACTGAACGAAGTTTTCTGTCGTAACAGGGGCTTTTTTGCTATTCAGTTCTAATTCGATATCACCCGCCGACGTGACTAATTTAACATAAGTCTCACCCGCAGATAATGCAAGAGAAGATGCGCTCATTGCGCAGACGGCCAAAAGTGGCACAAAAATTCGTTTTAACATGTAAGATCCCTTTCGTTATAGCTCATTACAACTGCAATCAAGCAATTCTAGAGTGAAGCCAACAAGAATGCTGAAGATTTACCTATATTTACGCCAGAAAATAAAAACACACTAAATGCGCTAAATTCTAGACCAATTTCTGTAAAAGACGTCATCAATAATGGTTATTTTTCTATTATTACTATTTCACCCGCCCACAACATACAAAAATAAGGCTGGATTCAAAGGGAAAAGAGGTTGAGAGGATATTTCGAGTTGTCGTGAAGCGCTAAGCAAAGCTATAATCCCCGAGCCTTTTGAGGCTAACTCAGGGAGAACGACAAATGGCAATTAAAAATCATAACTACCAGATGGCAAAATTTGTCATCAGTGCACCCGATATCCGCCATCTACCTAAAGATACCGGAATTGAGGTGGCTTTTGCTGGCCGCTCTAATGCGGGGAAATCCAGTGCATTAAATGCATTAACACAGCAAAAAAGCTTAGCACGTACCAGTAAAACACCAGGAAGAACTCAGCTAATCAACCTATTTGAAGTTGAGGAAGGCGTTCGCCTTGTTGACCTTCCAGGCTATGGTTATGCCGAAGTTCCTGAAGAAATGAAACGTAAATGGCAGCAAGCACTCGGGGAATATCTCCAAAAAAGAGAATGTATTAAGGGGCTTGTTGTATTAATGGATATCCGTCATCCATTAAAAGACCTCGATATGCAAATGATTGAATGGTCTGTTGCAATGAATGTGCCCGTTTTAGTTTTGCTCACTAAAGCAGACAAACTTGCCTCTGGCGCAAGAAAGAAACAGTTAATGGAAGTTCGCCAAGCACTTGCTCCTCTTGAAGGGGATATTGAAGTGGAATACTTTTCAGCGCTGAAAAAGATTGGTGTCGATAAACTCCGCATTAAGCTAGATAGTTGGTATAACACACCAGCTTGATTTCTTTTATTGTGAGCCAGAAATGGCTCATTATTGCCTTATATCTTCTAATCCACTGAATTTTAGATAAAAAAATGCTCCAGTCAAAAAAACTTTGACTGGAGCAGCTAATATTCAGCTAAATCCGATTACGTGAAGTAAAAGGTCTGAAAGATAGAACATCTTACCTCTGTACCCTACACCTATTAATGTACTTTATTTTTCGCTCGAAAAAAAGCCTTTTTGTAATTTTTTTTCAAAGCTGCCCACGATTCAGCATAATAACACACATAAAATAAGACAAAAAACGGATTTTAATTACATATTTATGAGATGTATGTCGCATAAAAATGTTATCCATTTTCTGGCGTTTCACCATAAAATAATTGATTTATTGCAGAGTTAGATTAAATTTCTAGTAAATTATTTCAAACGCATAATTATCGGTTATGCCTTTATTGAAACATAAAAAAACCTCCAATAACGTCTTGGAGGTTTCTATATTCAATACAGTTAAAAATTAATGGGCTTCATCCCAGTTATCGCCAATCCCTACATCCACTTTTAATGGTACATCGAGTTTCATACTTTGTTCCATTAATGACTGAACTTGAGCTTGGACACGCTCTAGTTCAGATTCTTTGACCTCAAAGACCAATTCATCGTGAACCTGCATTAGCATGTCTGCATGCGGTTTTTCCGTTTGCAACCAATTATCAACGGCAATCATGGCTTTTTTAATGATATCCGCAGCGGTTCCTTGCATTGGCGCGTTGATCGCTTCGCGTTCCGCTGCTTTACGGCGCATCCCATTACTGGATTTAATATCTGCCAGATATAAACGGCGCCCCTCAAGTGTTTCAACATAGCCTTGTTCGGAAGCCTGTATACGTGTGTTTTCCATGTAACGTAATACACCAGGGTAACGTTCAAAGTAAAGATCCATATAGCGCTGCGCCTCACCACGAGGGATCCCTAATTGACGCGCTAAGCCAAACGCACTCATGCCATAGATAAGCCCGAAATTAATCGCTTTGGCACTGCGGCGTTGGTCACTAGTGACTTGTTCCAGTGGTACACCAAAGACTTCAGCGGCTGTTGCTTTATGGATATCTTTCCCTTCCGCAAATGCCGTTAATAGGCCTTTATCTTGGGATAAATGCGCCATAATACGCAATTCAATTTGTGAATAGTCCGCAGCCATCACTTTGTAGCCTTCACGTGCAACAAAGGCTTGGCGGATCCGACGCCCTTCTTCGGTTCTCACTGGGATGTTTTGTAAGTTAGGATCCCGAGAAGACAAACGCCCTGTTGCCGTGACAGCTTGGTGGTAAGAAGTATGAACGCGCTGAGTACGCGGGTTAATCATTAGCGGCAGTTTATCCGTGTACGTGGATTTCAATTTGGCTAAACTACGGTGCTCAAGCAATAATTTCGGCAATGCATGGTTCAGCGCCAATTCCTCAAGTACTTCTTCATTGGTCGATGCAGCCCCACTTGGCGTTTTCTTTATCACTGGCAATTGTAATTTTTCGAATAAAATCGTTTGCAATTGCTTTGGTGAAGCGAGGTTAAACTCTTCCCCTGCAAGTTCGAAAGCCTCTTTTTCCAATTCAGCTAAACGGGCAGTAATCACTTTTGACTGCGCTGCAAGTACGTTTGCATCAATTAAAACGCCTTTACGCTCCATACGCACTAACACAGGCACAAGTGGCATTTCAATATTTTGGAAAATATGATTAAGCTTTGGTTCTGCCTCTAATTGTGGATATAACGCGTGGTGCAATAATAACGTGACATCTGCATCTTCTGCCGCATAATTAGCGGCTTCTTCTAAGGCGATTTGGTTAAATGTTAGCTGTTTTTTGCCTTTCCCTGCAATCTCTTCAAAGCTCACCGTTTTGTGGTTCAAATGACGATCGGCCAAGCTGTCCATATCATGGCGTCCCATCCCCGCAACACTGTTTAATACATAGGATTCCAGCATGGTGTCATAACCAATGCCTTTTAATTCGATGTCATAATTCTCAAGAACTTCTGCATCATACTTCAAGTTTTGGCCAATTTTGAGGATGTTTTCACTCTCAAGAATAGGCTTCATAAGTTCCAAAACCTCTTTCAGAGGAAGCTGTACTGGCGCATCAAGGTAATCGTGGCCTAATGGTAAATAAGCGGCGTGCCCCGGTTCAATTGCAAATGACATTCCCACTAAACGAGCTTCTTGGGTATCTAAGCTATCGGTTTCAGTATCAAAAGCAAATAATGATGCTTTGCTTAATTTTTCAACCCAGCGCTCTAAATCGGCTTTTTCTAGGATCGTTTGGTAATTTTCGGCACACAATGTTGGCGCAGTTGGGGCTGATGGCTTCGCAGGTGATGTTGCTGGTGTTGGGCTTGCTTTCGCACTTGAGCCTTTACCCTCCATCCAAGTCCCATTTTCAACATCGGCTAGCCAACGTTTAAATTCATAACGACTGAATAATCGATGCAGTTTATCCACATCAGGTTGAGCAACTTTCAGCTCTTCACACGTTTTTTCCAGCTCAACATCCGTTTTAATGGTCGCTAATTGGTACGATAAAAAGGCAACATCACGGTTTTCCGCCATTTTAGGAGCTAACGTTTTAGAGCCTCTAAAACCTAATGGCGCGATAGCTTCAAGGTCATTATAAATTGCGTCTAAGCTACCAATACCTTGCAGTAAAGCGAGTGCTGTTTTTTCACCAACACCTGGCACGCCGGGAATGTTGTCTGATGAATCCCCCATTAAGGCTAAAAAGTCGATGATAAGTTCAGGGGGAACACCGTATTTTTCTTTGACTTCATCAGGCCCTAGAATAGTGTTATTCATGGTATTGATTAGCGTAATATTAGGTTCAACTAATTGCGCCATATCTTTATCGCCCGTACTGATTAACACAGGTATACCTTTTCGGCTTGCTTCACAGGCTAATGTCCCGATAACATCATCAGCCTCTACGCCTGAAACAACAAGTAAAGGCAACCCCATCGCTTCAACCATTTCATGCAATGGGCCGATTTGAGCGCGTAAATCATCAGGCATGGGTGGGCGATGAGACTTATAGCTTTCAAACAATTCATCACGAAATGTTTTTCCCTTCGCATCAAAGACAACCGCTACATGGCTAGGTTTATACTGCATAATTAAACTGCGTAGCATATTAAGCACGCCATACATTGCCCCTGTAGGCTCACCTGCACTATTAGTCAGTGGAGGAAATGCATGATAAGCACGGTATAGGTAAGAAGAACCATCAACCAAAATAAGGGGGTTTTCTGCAATCTGAGCCATAATCTGTCATCATCTTTTTAGTCAGGAACGAATGCTAATAGGATGCCATAATGTAGCCTCAGATACATCCCAAGTTTTATATTCTGCTTAGTTAGATAACTAAAAACACACCAAAATCATCCACTATTATGAGTACACCATTGATTACAGTTAATTAAAATTAATCACGCCGATTAACTAAGTATCTGACTAACATCCTGTGGATAAGCTTGTGTGTAAATTTATGTTACTCAGTAAATTCAACAAGTAACATGGCTATTAATAATATAAACAGAAAAGTAAAATCAAAGAGTTAGCACATAATTGAATGGATTTAACACACGTGAAAGAAAGTCTTAGAATTGTGGATATTACGAGAAGAAAATAGACGATGGTGAGTATACCACCGTCTATGTACGATTACTTTTTACTGATTAAGAAGTTCACAACGTTAGAGAACTCTTTACCATAATCAGCCGCATTATCAACTGAGATACCGTTATTACGAACTTGGTATTTACCATCAACAAATAGTGCAGGAACACCGCGAAGTTTTAAGTCTTGCGCTGCGTTTTGCTGTTTTGCAACGATAGATTTCACGACAAAGCTATTTAACGCTGCATCATATTCTTCACCCGAGATACCTGCTTTGATAAAAGCATTACGGATATCAGCTTTACTATTGATAGTTTGCGTTTTTTGGATGCCTTCAAATAGGATAGGTGTCACTTTGTCTTCTGCTTTCAGGACAATCGCAACAGCCCAAGCTTGGGTTAAATCAGCGCCTAAAGGACCAAGAAAGTCAACGTGATAGCGTTCCATCTTCACGCCTTCTGGCAAGTTTTTCTCTACGGTTTGAGGCACTTTATACACACTCTCAAATTGATAACAGTGTGGGCAATAAAATGAGAAGAACTCCAGAACCTGTGGTAAATTTGGGACAGCTTTAACATCAGTATACTCTTTACCTTCCGTGTAGTTTGCCGCTGCAGCACTAAAAGACATGGCAATACCAAGCAAAGCCAACATAATTTTTTTCATAGACTACATTCTCCAAAAACAAAAACTTAAAAGTTAAAACTGAGGGGTTAACTGCAAAGGGGCGTCTTGCAACCGTTCAATTTGTTGATTAAATTCGAGCGATTGTTTTTGCCAAAAATCATCAGCTTGTAGCCATGAAAATGCTCTAGGAAACGCAGGGTCTTGCCAGCGGCGGATAACCCACCCGAGGTAATGTACCATGCGCATTGCTCTAAGAGGTTCAATAAGCTTCAGCTGTTTTACATCAAAATCACAAAACTCATTATACGTTTCTAATAACGTATCCAATTGAATGACTTGTTCTTGACGAGAACCATTAAGCAGCATCCAGATATCTTGGATTGCAGGCCCGTTTCGAGCATCATCAAAATCCACCATCCAAGATTCATCGCGCCATAGAATATTACCTGGATGGCAATCACCTTGTAGGCGAATAGATGAATGTGAATCAGGCCATTGTAATTTTACTTGTGCAATCAATGCATCTAAAGATGCCATAAATTGGGCTTTATAACGTTCCGCAATCAAAGGACTCGATGCCATCACTTGGCGGGGTTGCGCCAAATATTCATCGACGCCTATTGTCGGACGAAATGCAAAATTTTTACGCTGACCAATTTGGTGTATACGCCCTAATAAGTGGCCTACACTTTCTAATTGAAACAAATTGTCGGTTTCATATTGCCTGCCACCGATACTCGGAAAGATTGCAAATATAAACCCACCAAATTCCAATACCGTTTGCCCTGCAAACTCAAGAGGTGCGGCTACAGATAAGCCTTCGTCTCGTAGTTCTAAAGTAAAATCGTGCTCTTCTTGAATTTGTGAGCGGTTCCAACGTTCAGGCCGATAAAATTTAACCACATAACGTTGCCGATTTTCGTCTTGGAACTGATAAACACGATTTTCGTAGCTATTTAATTCAAGTAGCCCTGATTCGGGGTAAACCCCAACTTCCATTAAGGCATCTAAAATTAAGTCAGGGGAAATTCCACTAAAATGGAAATTCGAATGTTCTATTTCATCCATCGCGCTTTAGTCTTTAATGATGCCACGGGCACGCAAAATAGCGGTTTTAAAGTCATCTTCATAATCTTTTTTTAAACCCGGGATCGCTTCATTGCTGTCCGAGCCACGCATTTTTAAATGATAAATCAGCACATCGTCTGTTAACTCAGATAAACTACCTTTAAAGCCGGCTTCATCAGCCAATTTTTGCAATAATTCTACCAAGTTTAAATCTGAATTATCTTTCCAGACAGGATGCAGAAGCTCAATAACTTCATTTAAGCGATGGCATTTCATGTTTATTCCTTTATCACGAATATTTGATACAAGTTACCAATAATCATACAAGAGAAAAAGCGAACTGTTGTCAATCTACGTAAAGTTTAACGGCAATACGCACGAATATTCATTGATTTTATAGCAAAATAGAATAAATTTTAGTAATTACTATACTCGAAAGTGTTTTATACGAATGTTGAAACATTTTCTTGAAGATATTCAAGGATATTGAACATGTCATTTCGTCAGTCAATAACCGGTGTGATACTCGCTGGTGGCCGAGGCACTCGAATGGGGGGGCAAGATAAAGGGTTGGTACTTTTATCGGGAAAGCCGCTTTATCAACATATTTTAGCACGCTTACAACCTCAAGTTGGCGAAGTACTCATCAATGCAAACCGTAATCAGGCACGTTACAGCGAAAGCCAATTGACCGTTATTTCTGACTTAAATAACCATTTTTCTGGCCCATTAGCAGGAATGCAATCTGCTTTGCACCACGCGACAACTGACTGGTTACTGTTTGTGCCTTGCGATGTTCCTGCATTTCCTCTTAATTTAGTGGAAAAAATGTTTAGTGAGAAAGAAAAACATTTAGCCTGCTACGCTTGTGATGCAGAACGAGAACACCCTACATTTGCTTTATTACATCGGTCACTAAAAACTCAACTCGATGATTACCTTGCAAGAGGTGACCGTAAATTAATGCTATTTATGCATGAAGTTAATGCAAAAGGCGTTATTTTCTCACCCGAGTCAGGTTCATTTGCGAATCTTAATACACTGGAAGATAGCCGTAACTGGGAGCTACAACAAAAAGAATCATGAAGCAAAATACTCTACCCCTACTTGGAATTACCGCTTACAGCGGCACAGGAAAAACGACCCTATTAAAAAAAGTTATTCCTTTGCTCAAGCAACGCAACTTGCGCGTTGGTTTAATTAAACACACTCATCATGACATGGAGGTGGATAAACCAGGCAAGGACAGCTTTGAATTACGTAAAGCTGGCGCTGACCAAACGCTTGTTGCCAGTGAAAAACGCTGGGCATTGATGACTGAAACCCCCGACGCGAATGAGATGGATCTACGCTATTTAGCCAGCCGTTTCGATCCCACTTCATTAGATCTGATCCTCGTTGAAGGGTTCAAACATGAAACGATCGACAAAATTGCCTTGTTCCGTTCTGAGGTGGGTAAGCCGTTAAACGGCTTAATTGATGACTATGTGGTTGCTGTTGCCAGCAATGAAATCATTGATACAAATGTGCCGCAGTTAGATATCAATAGCCCAGAACAAATTGCTGATTACATTGTGTCTTGGTGGCAAAAAAGTGTCTTGGTGGCAAAAACAGTTAAATAGGCGCAACACGGTCATTGGTCATGCAAAAAAGAGATTGGCTGAATTGACCGTGTGAGTTCACATTTTCATGCTTTGCTATTTGAATAATCCAAAAAGTTTAATTACAGTATTTGAAAATTAAGTTATTGGATTGTTACTGCACTTATCATGCAGGCAAAACCTGATTAGTCAATGAATTGTCATTGTGCTATCAGGTTTTTTTCGTTTCAGGGGAAACAAAATGCAGATCGCAAAAATTTTAAACAACAATGTGGTCGTTGCCCTAAATGAACAACAGCAAGAAATTGTCATCATGGGGCGTGGACTCGCCTTTCAAATGAAGGTTAATGACTTTATCGATCCTAAAAAAATAGAAAAAATCTTTGAGTTACGTAGCCATGAATTAACAAACCGATTAAGTGAACTGTTGAGCCAAATACCGATTTCTGTCATGCAAGTCTGTGACAAGATAATTGAAAATGCGAAAAGTAAACTTGGCAGCCTACATGAAAGCTTATATATCGTTTTAACTGATCACTGTAATTATGCAATTGAAAGACAACAAAAAGGCCTCGCTATCACTAATACTATGCTATGGGAAATTCAGCGACTTTATCCAAAAGAGTACCAGTTGGGGTTAGCGTCACTGGCCTTAATTAAGCAAGATTTAGAGATTGAGTTACCCATCGATGAAGCTGGGTTTATCGCGTTACATTTCGTTAATGCGCAGCTTACAGGGGAAATGCCTGTTGTTATGCAAACGATGGACGTGATGCAAGAAATCATGAACATTGTGAAATATAACCTAAAAGTTGAGTACAATGCAGAAACATTAAGTTATCAACGCTTCGTTACTCATTTAAAGTTTTTTGCCCATCGCATGATGAGTAATACGCCAGTACCGAATGATGATGTTTCTATGCATCTTGTGATTAAAGAAAATTATGCCATTGCTTGGCAATGTGCCGAAAAAATAAGCCAGTTTTTACAGAAAAAATACCAACGAGACTTAACAGATGAAGAACGTATGTTTCTTACTATCCATATTGAGCGCGTGAGAAAAGAGAACGCGTTACAACAAAATTAAATTCGCTATTTAACTGACAACGAATAAAAACCGAATGGATTGTTACCACCAACTCATGGTGGGCAAAACCTGATTATCACTCGCCTCATTAGGCGAGTGTGCATCAGGTTTTTTTTTGCATATTCATTAATAGCGCTAGTGTTCATCATAAAGTGATAAAGGAATATTTATGAAGTACCAACCTTTAGCAGAGCAGATAATTAACGATGTAGGCGGCCAAGACAATATCGTCAATGTCATTCATTGTGCAACGCGTTTGCGTTTTAAGCTTAAAGAGATAAAAAAAGCCAACCCTGAGCATTTAAAGCAAAACTCAGAAGTGATTACCGTTGTTGAAAGCGGGGGCCAATTTCAGGTAGTTATTGGTAACCATGTACATGAGGTTTATAACGCAATAAACCAACTCATTGGCAAAGAAGATGCAACGACAGAACATTCCCTAAAAGAAAGCGGTCAGATAGCTAACGAGAAAAAAGACAAAGAAAATATTCTTAGCCATTTTATCGATATTGTCTCCAGTATATTCACACCAATACTCGGCGTGATGGCAGCCTCGGGGATTTTAAAAGGTTTCCTTTCTTTATCTGTCACTCTTAATTGGTTATCAGAACAAAGTGCCACTTATAAATTATGGTTTGCTGCCAGTGACTCATTATTTTATTTTTTCCCTTTAGTTCTCGGTTATACCGCGGGTAAAAAGTTTGGAGGAAGCCCATTCTTAACCATGGCAATTGGTGGTGCTTTAGTACACCCATCAATGATAGCGGCATTTCAACAAAGCCTTAATGGTTCGGCTACTGAATATTTTCTAGGTTTACCTGTTACATTCATTAATTACAGTACTTCCGTTATTCCTATTATCTTTGCAGCTTGGCTGAGTTGTTTATTAGAAAAGCAGCTGAATACTTTATTGCCTGCTGCGATGAAAAACTTCATCTCGCCACTCTTATGTTTACTGATTATCGTTCCTCTCACTTTCTTGGTTATTGGCCCATCAGCAACCTGGTTAAGCCTATTAATTGCAGATACTTTCCAAACTATTTATAACTTTACCCCCGTTATTGCTGGTGCATTTATGGGGGCGATTTGGCAGGTTTGTGTTATTTTCGGCCTACATTGGGGCATTGTTCCCATTAGCATCAATAATCTTAGTGTTTATGGACAAGATGCGCTGGTTCCATTGCTTCTTCCTGCCGTTGCGGGGCAAGTCGGTGCAGCACTTGGCGTCATGCTAGCCACTCGCAATGCAAAGATGCGGATTATGGCAGGCTCTTCCGTCACCGCAGGGATCTTTGGCATTACCGAACCCGCCGTTTATGGTGTCACTTTACCGCTGCGCCGTCCCTTTATTTTTGGCTGCATCGGTGGTGGTGTCGGTGGTGCAATCATCGGTTATAGCCAAACGCTGACCTACTCTTTTGGCTTAGTCAACATTTTCACTTTCACACAAATCATTCCTGAAAGTGGTTTCAATAATACCGTTTGGGGAGCGATTATTGGATCATTGCTTTCTTTTGTTTTTGCTTGCCTAGCAACGCGCCTCTTTGGGCTTAAACATGAAACTAAACTCATTCAACCTACCCATGTTCAAGCTCAACCCGTGACTGACAATGATATTTTGTCCCCTATGTCTGGGCACTCACTTCCACTAGCAAATGTCCCTGATGAAACATTCGCCAGTGGATTACTCGGACAAGGTGCCGCCATTGTCCCAACTGTTGGCGCAGTCTATGCCCCATTCGATGGTGAAGTTGGCTCATTTTTTAAAACTGGCCATGCGCTAGGTCTATTAAGCCAAAGTGGAATTGAATTATTAATCCATGTTGGCATCGATACCGTAAAACTCGATGGGCTTTACTTTACCCCTCAAGTTAAACAAGGGGATACATTCAAAGCCGGTGACCTTCTTCTCACCTTTGAATTAGAAAAAATTATTGAGGCTGGTTATGACTTAACAACGCCAATCATTATTAGTAATAGTGATGATTACGCCGCCGTTGAAACAACCTTGCTGAACCAGACAATCAATTCTGGACTTACATTCATGACAGTTAATCCGAAATAAGGAATTAAAATGATGACCAAATTTCCGAATACCTTTTTATGGGGTGGCGCAATTGCAGCAAACCAAGCCGAAGGAGCATATTTAACGGCAGGGAAAGAATTAAGTACATCTGATGTTCAGCCAAATGGTATTTTTGGAGAGCTTGTTGAACGAAATGATAACGACCAATATATTAAAGATGTCGCTATCGATTTTTATCATCGCTATCCAGAGGATATCGCACTTTTCGCTGAAATGGGTTTTACCTGTTTACGCACCTCTATTGCATGGAGCCGTATATTTCCACTTGGTGACGAATTAACAGCCAATGAAGACGGCCTCGCTTTTTACGATAGTTTATTTGATGAAATGGCGAAATATAACATTCAACCCGTTATTACTTTATCCCATTATGAAATGCCCTATCACCTAGTGACAGAGTATGGCGGTTGGGGAAACCGTAAAACAATTGAATTTTTCGAACGTTATGCACGTACCGTCTTTGAGCGCTATAAAGATAAAGTCAAACTGTGGCTGACATTCAATGAAATCAATATGTCTTTACATGCACCAATGACTGGCGTAGGCCTGCCTGAAAATAGTTCTCCTTCAGCAGTTTACCAAGCAATTCACCACCAGCTCGTTGCCAGTGCAAGAGTCACGAAAGCCTGCCATGACATTATTCCTGATGCCAAAATCGGTAATATGTTATTAGGGGGTCTTGTTTATCCATTAACTTGTAAACCTGATGATGTGTGGGAAACCCTGACGGAAAATCGTAAATGGCTGTTTTTTGGTGATGTACAGTGTAGAGGGCAATACCCAGGCTATATGCTGCGTTATTTTAAAGACCAGCAAATTAATATAACGATTACAGAAGAAGATAAACGCGATTTACAGCATACCGTGGACTTTATCTCATTCAGTTATTATATGACGGGTTGCGTGACTGCGGATAAAGATGAATATGAGAAAAAACGCGGAAATATTCTCAGCATGGTTCCAAACCCTCATTTAGAAAGTTCAGAGTGGGGGTGGCAAATAGATCCCAAAGGGATGAGAACACTTTTAAATTTATTATGGGATAGATACCAAAAACCATTATTCATTGTTGAAAATGGATTAGGCGCTATTGATGAAATAACGCCTGAAGGAGAAATTATTGATGATTATCGTATTCAATATATCAACGACCATTTAGTTCAGATACACGAAGCCATCCAAGATGGTGTAGACATTATGGGCTATACCAGTTGGGGGCCGATTGATATTGTTAGCGCATCCAAAGCTGAAATGTCAAAACGCTATGGTTTTATTCATGTTGACCGTGACAACCAAGGTAATGGCTCTCTCGAAAGAAAACGTAAAAAAAGCTTTTATTGGTATCAAAGTATTATTAAGAGCCAAGGAGAGTTATTACGCTAATAAAATAAATACCTCAATATAATAAAAAATATCTCGGGATAATTTATTTATCTCGAGAGCCCTTAGATTAAAAAGACAACTGCATAAACCCATTATCTACTATTGGGTTAAGGCAAACTATTGCTAATAGGTTATTTCCGACATGAATAAAAAATTATTATTCTCTTTGTTATTTTTAACGTTACCTGCTATCGCGAATGAGCAACAATGGAATGGAACTGTTTTAGGCTTTGAGCCCGCCCCTAAAGGAATATTTGGCGATATGTTAGGAATACGTCCTATATTATCCGACCACGGTTTTTCATTTCACAGCAATTATTTGAGCCAAGTCGCCTATAATGCAGGGGGTGGCTACAATAATGATAAACATACTGCTTATATCGACCAATTTGCTTTTACATTCACACAAGACCTTGAACGTTGGACAGGTATTCCAGATGCCCGTATTGAAGGAAATATTGTCAATCGAAACCATGAAGACAACCTGACCATTAAACGCCTGCAAGACCCTCGGGTACCGAATAACGACCTTGCACAAGAAAGCTATGGGGGCGGCTCCATAACACGATTAGGATGGCTAACCTTCGCTCGTAGCTTTGATGACCGCCGACTAACCTGGCGTATTGGTATGATGAATAAAGTACAAGAGTTCGACCAAATTATTCCTTGTGATTTCCAATTACTCAGCCAATGTGGCGGAAAATCAGCTAACGCCCTGACATGGAGTAACTGGAATATTCACACTTGGGGAACAACGGTTAGCTATAAAATCACCCCCGGAATCACCATCAAAACAGGGGTTATGGAACAAAATCCTCAAGCAACGGATAGAAGCCATGCATGGAGTTGGTCAACCAAAGGCAGTAAAGGCATTTTATTACCTTTAGAAATTGAGAACCGCACTTTCGTCAATAGGTTGCCTGGTGCCTATAACCTAGGGTTATTATATACCAATGCCAAACAGCATGACCTCTATAAAGATAAAAGCTACAACAACACATGGTTTGCCTATGGCGGAATGAACCAACAGTTAACTCGCCACAAAGATGATGAAAATCGAGGCTTAAGTCTATCGGTTAGTGGCAGTTACCACGATGAGCGCAGTAATTTCATGAACTATGTTGTCTCAAGCTCCCTTCGCTACCGCGGGGCTTTTGATGCCAGACCTGAAGATTGGATTGGCCTCGGTGTTTCCTATATTGAGCTTAGTGACCACTTTGCAAAAAACCAAAAAATACAAAATGAGCAGTTAGGGATCACCGATTATAATGATCCGTTATATCATCCTATTACTTCAAACGCATTAAACGCAGAACTCTATTATCGCTTTAAGCCTATTCATTGGTTGGAACTCCAACCAAGTATGCAGTATTGGCATCAACCAGGCGGAGTAAAAAGAACATCAGATGCGTGGGTCTTGGGGCTGAAGACTGTTTTAACGTTTTAAATGATATTACCGTTTATTTTATCTCTATCGATAAAGGGAGCTCCCCACTCCCTTTATCACCAATAAATTAGCATTCCGCTTATTATTTTTTTATTATAGTTAGACACATTATCTTTGCTGTTTTTCTCCTTCTATAATATTAAGCAGACGACTTTATGACCCGCACGCAGCGCCTACTCACATTATTGCAGATACTCAAAGAGAATCGCTATCCGATTACGGCAGAAGCACTTTCATCACAACTGCAGGTCAGCGTTCGCTCGATCTATCGGGATATAGAATCCTTACGCGACCAAGGTGCTGAGATTATTGGTGAAGCCGGTATTGGCTACCAATTAAAAACGGGCCTGTTATTACCGCCTTTAACTTTTGATGAAAATGAGCTCGAAGCCTTAATATTAGGTTTACGTTGGGTAAAAAGTAATACAGACACTGAACTAAAAAGCTCAGCAATACGAGCGATAAGTAAGATTAATGCGGTGGTGGCAGGTCATTCACAGAAAATCCTAAATCAAAATACCTTATTTGCCCCAACCACCCATTTCTATGAAATTAATGACACGATAGCTAAAGATTTGCGTTTAAGCTTGCGAGAAGAGTGCAAAGCTCAAATGACTTACCTGGATGGACAAAATCAACCTAGCAAACGCACTATTTGGCCAATTGCGATTGGTTATATGAAAGATTCACAAGTTTTGGCCGCTTGGTGTGAATTACGTGAAAGTTACCGCCACTTCCGTTTAGACCGCATTCAATCTTATCAGGCACTTTCAGATAAGCTACCTTACCCCAAAAATTACCTACTAGAACGTTGGCAAAAAGAAGTATTGTGCGTCTCTCCTGACAATTTCTGACACTCGACTCCCTTATAGTAAGCGCTCAACTTCATATAAGGAAATCACCATGAGCGAACTGGTTCTGTTTACTAATTCAATGTCACGCGGTAATACTGTCGACCTACTTTTAAAAATTTTAGACATTCCTTACAAACGTGTTGAATTAGGTTATGGCGCGGATATGCACACCGCTGAATATCTTGCAATTAATCCCATGGCAAAAGTCCCTGCGCTTGTTGATGGTGATGCCATCGTCACTGAAACTGCCGCCATTTGCTTATATTTAGCAGATAAGTTTATTGAAAAAGGGTTAGCACCGGCCTTGAACGACCCTAAACGTGCAGATTACTACCGTTGGTTCCTATTTACTGCTGGGCCAATTGAATCTGCCTTTACCATCAATAATTTAGGCATTCAATTAGACGAAGAGCAACAAAAATCTTCTGGCTTTGGTTCTATCGAGCGCGCCATGGCGTGTTTAGAAGTGGGTTTAAACAATGCTAAACCGTTTATTTGTGGCGAGCAATTTACGGCTGTCGATGTGTATATCGGCGCATTTGTGATGTTTTTAGTTAAATACCAAGTCATGGAAACCACCCCTGCGATGCAAACTTACATGAAAAGTTTGTCTACTATTCCTGCAATTGCCGAGATTTTAGAGAATAAATAATAAATATTATTCCCTGACGTCAAAAATCATCAAGAATAAAAACGCCAATAGCGTGTAAGTATTAACAATCACTCTCTTCCTAATCCACAATAGAAAGAGAGTGAAATTATTTTTCACGTATTACTCTTAACCCACTATAGGCATAAGAATAGATTCTTACGTAAATTAAAATACATAGTAAATAACTAATTATCTCTTAATCTATATACGAAATGATACTATCACCAATAATGCACTTATCTGAGCAACAGTCTTTGTCCCCCATTTATCCGCTAATTTCCCTACAATTGGTACGGCAATAGCCCACCCTAACTCTAAAAAATATCTATAAAGATAGATTTAACATAACGTGGAAAATTTTTCCAAAAATAGTTAATAGGAAAGTACTGTTTAAACTATCATCTGTATTAATGGAATACACAATATAATCACGGCCCCTTGCTTACTTAGTCGCCGAATACTTTCCTTAACTAACTGAAACTCAATTTACATCTAATAACCGAATAAGTTTTTCTCTCATATTTTGTTTACGAGATTCAATAAAAGATAAAAAATCAGTTAGTTTTAATGATTGATCCGTAGCAATTAGGTTCTGTATTAGATAGCTTTCTTTAGCTCCATTTGTGCTAAAGTTGATATCTAACCAGTTCTCAAATAACTTATCACCTTTCTCAATATTACTGGTAGCTTCCAGTAACTGAAGATTTGGTAGTTTATTAAACTCCGCAATAAACTGTTCAACATCACTCGGATCAACACCTTGTTTTACGAGTATTTTAGATTTAAAAAGTGACTGCGGGTGAATGTGATCTTGGTGATACTTATAGGCAGAGTTTAATCCAGGATACAATAATGAAAGTGCACAATACGTTTTAGCTGTGCCATATTGTAAATCCAATATATTTTCAATATCATCTTCAGTGAAGTTGATTGACTTGCGGCTGCCACGGTAATATTCAATTGTTTCTTGAAGCGGAAACCTACCTAAATTTTCATTTATCAGATCACGCATTTTAGGATAAATTGAATCTGGCTGACCTCCAAACGTTCCTTTGAGTAGAACACGAGCTAACCACTCTTTTATGGCTTTTCGATCTTCATCGCGGTGAGAGGAGTGAACGATTGTATCTTCGAAATCATTCTTAAAGATAAAGTAGGCTATAGGTATAATTGTATTAGCTGCGGCTAAATTATCTCGGCTAAACCCTAACTTAGAAACCAGTTGAATACTTGAACGCATAGCTGCTGACGCTTTATCCCAATTTTGCTCAATAGTTACCATATTTTCTTTTGTGAAATTATCGACTTTAAACTTCACATCAAAATCGGCTAGTACCAAGCATGACTTTAAAACGATATCTTTAGTAAAATTAAAACCATCTCCAATTCGGTTAATTGAGTCCACAAACTCATGAATCACTTCACGCGCATCTTTTTCCTTCCACTGAGCTGTGGCGATTGATAATAACAAGTCAGAATAACTTAGCTTGGTGCCACCACTGTTGATCCGAATAAAAATTTGAAGTACTTTGTCCAGCTCTTCACTTTCTTCAAGGTAATAGCTAATAGTGCCTTTTTGGTGAATGACGTTGAAAAACTCAAACAATGTATCTGAAGCGAAGTCACATTCCGTTTCTGTATACATGGATGTATCCATTAGTTTATTTTGAATCAAATACTTATTGAGTTTTCTAGACTCATTTAATTCAAGAATTTTACTGCACTCAAACCAATAATAGCCTTCCGACTGTTTCGTTTCTTTTTCAGTTAGGAACCTAAACTCATACTCCGTTTCCAGTTCATCAGATCGTTTTAATAGATTTAGATACAGTTTTTTAGCAGGGAACGCATGTGAACTATCCCAATGGTAATAAGGAATTTTTTTAGCATAAGTACCTGTAAGAGCAATATACATTGAAGTCATACGCTGCTGACCATCTAGTAGCGCAATGATGTCCTCTTCATTACTAGGTTCTGCTTTATGGTTATGACGGCTGTCTTTTTCATGGTATTTATTTAGAAATTCATAAAATTGAAAATCTTTAATTTTATTTTTGTCTACTTTCCAAAAAAGGAATGTGCTAATTGGGTAATCACGCATAAGTGAATCAAACAAAGTTTCTATCTGATCGGTATCCCAAACAAATTCGCGCTGAATAGAAGGTAGCAAATAATGACGTTTTTTAATATTATCTATTGCTTTTTTTATAGTAATCGGTGCTTCATACCCAGCCATTACAGATACCTCTTTTAATTCTTATCAAATTAGTTATTGTTCACATAGACCACTCTGAAAGGTATACCGAGAATACTCAATGGTACACCCTGACATGGAAATATATTACTCATTGTTAATAAATAGAATACGTTACAGTATAAACAGATGGTCTCTAAAATCTGTATTCAGATTAATTATACTAGAAAAAGTAAGCCAAATGACTTTTAAAGAAAGTAACTATATTAAATAGGCCATCTCGTATGATCAGGCTAAAAAGAGAACCCCTGTATTCTTCGAGGAGGGAGAATAATTACTAGTGAACACCTTAAATACTGGCTACATATATTGTGCATAGCCAGTATTAGTTTACTTTCCAGAAAAACAAACTTATCTCGTTAGTTTTTCTATACTAACGCATGGTCACAAATTCTTCCGCTGCGGTTGGGTGAATAGCAACAGTATTATCAAAATCTTTTTTGGTTGCGCCCATTTTTAATGCAACCGCGAAGCCTTGTAACATTTCATCCATACCGAAGCCAATACCATGAATACCAACGATTTTTTCATCGTCGCCAACACAAACTAGCTTCATGCGGCAAGGCTGACGATGCGAAGTAACCGCGGTGTACATGGCTGTGAAAGATGACTTATAGCATTTAACTTTATCAGCACCATATTTTTCAATCGCTTCTGGTTCAGTTAAACCAACAGTGCCAATTGGTGGGTGTGAGAACACCACCGTTGGAATATTACTGTAATCTAAGTGCTCATCCGGTTTATTATTAAATAAACGCTCAGATAAACGACGGCCAGCCGCAACCGCAACTGGGGTTAATTCAACCGCGCCAGTGTTATCACCCACCGCGTAGACACCCGGTACATTGGTGTTCTGGTATTTATCAACCTTGATATAGCCTTTTTCATTCAGTGCGACACCTGTGGCTTCAATATTCAGGTTATCAGTCATTGGTTCACGGCCAATTGCCCAAATTAATGCGTCTACCGTTTGTTCTTGGCCATTTTCCAATTTCAATGTCAGTGAACCATCTGAATTTTTCACGACTTCTTTTGGAATTGATTCTGTGTGCAGTTTTGGCCCTTCCGTATTCATGACTTCCACTAATGTTTCAACAATAAGTGGGTCAAATGAGCGTAACGGGGCGTGTTTACGCACGAATAAATGCGCATCTGCACCTAAGCCATTTAATACACCAGCGAGTTCAACGGCAATATAACCAGCTCCCACAACCGCAACACGTTTTGGTAAGGCTTCAAGTTCAAAGAAGCCATCAGAAGTCATGCCATATTCTGCACCTGGGATAGCAGGGATCACTGGACGCCCGCCAGTTGCAATCAAAATATGGTCTGCCGTGTAGGTTTCACCATTTACCTCAACAGTATGTGCGTCAATAAAACGTGCAAAACCATTGATAACATCGACTTTGTTATTGCCTAAGACACGGTCATAAGATTGGTGAATACGGTCAATGTAAGCAGTACGGCTATCAATCAATGTTTTCCAATCAAAACGATTAATTGTCGCATCAAAACCATAATCAGGGCCATAATTGCGAATAGCTTCAGAAATTTGTGCCGCATGCCACATCACCTTTTTCGGCACGCAGCCCACGTTAACACAAGTTCCACCTAATGCTTTCGCCTCAATTAAGGCACATTTTTGCCCATACATTGCTGCACGGTTCATCGACGCAATACCACCGCTTCCGCCACCAATTGCGATATAGTCGTAATGTTTGCTCATAATTTGGTTATTCCCATTGATTGAATGATTTATGAATGCATTTTCTCGCATCATGCTATTGATTGTCATGATATAAATAGCGCTTTTAGATAGGTAAAGCCTATTGATTTAATCGACGTTACCTATCATAAATACCGTTTACTCTGGCACAATCCAGTCAACTAACGTATGTCCTGTACCTTCTGGGACGAGTGTTTTATGTAACCACGGCAGCACATTCTTCATTTGCTGCTCAAGTTTCCAAGGTGGGTTAATCACTATCATACCAGACGCTGTCATTCCACGTTGGTCGCTATCAGGGCGTACCGCCAATTCAATTTGTAGTATTTTACGAATGCCCGTTGCTTCTAATTGATTGACCATGCGCTTAATTTGTTGACGTAATACAACAGGATACCAAATTGCATAAGTTCCTGTTGCAAAGCGTTTATAGCCTTCTACCACCCCTTTCACTACTGCTTCATAATCCGTCTTCATCTCATAAGGAGGATCCATCAGCGCAAAACCACGTCGACTCTGTGGGGGTAATTTCGATTTCAGCTGTTGATATCCATCTTCCTTGAAAACTTGCGCGCGGTTATCCCGTGAAAATTCGGTGCGCAATAATGGATAATCGCTCGAATGTAATTCAGTTAATACCAGTTTATCGTGTTCACGTAATAAATATTTTGCTAATAATGGTGAACCTGGGTAATAGCGTAAGCGCCCATTATCATTCAATTGGCGCACAATATTCATGTACGGCAATAATTCCTCAGGTAAATCTGGCTGCTCCCAAATACGCGCGATCCCTTCAAGATATTCACCTGTTTTTTCTGCATGTTCCCCCGTTAATTGATAACGGCCAGCACCTGAGTGCGTATCTATATACAGAAACGGTTTTTCTTTCTCTTTCAGAGATTCAATGATCAAGCTCTGTACTGTGTGTTTTAACACATCAGCATGGTTGCCTGCGTGAAAGCTGTGACGATAACTTAACATGTAACGTTTATTTCCTGAGGAAATTCAATATTAGCCACTAAGATGACTATTATTAAATAGATTCTTTAAAGATAGCCCTTTTGAACAAAAAATAGACCGGATTTATTCATCCGCGTCATTATAGCTAAAATTGACTACAAATGTCATAACCATAGCTGTGTTAAAATTCACATGACTGAAAAGAAATAAAACGCTATCCTAAACACAAATTTTAAAATAAACAGAGGTAAATAATGAATAAACTACTCCTTACAACTAGTATTTGTATTTCTTTTTTTACGAGCGCATCAGTAATGGCAGCAAAAACACAAAATGGCTGCGAAATAAAAAAACAACGCATTGAAGAGCAAATTAATTACGCTAAACAACATGGAAATCAACATCGAGTTAAAGGCTTAGAAGAAGCACTCGATAATGTGAATCGTTATTGCACTCCAGAATCTTTATACCGAGATAGCCAAAAAGAGGTGGCTGAAAAAACAGAAAAAGTACAAGAGCGCGAAGCTGAGTTGCAGGAAGAAAAATTAAAAGGTGATGACAGAAGCAAAATTAAAAAGCGTGAAAGAAAACTCGCGGAAGCACAAGCCGAGTTAAAAGAAGCTCAAGCTGAACTGCAAGTTTATAAAGATGCGCTTTAATTTCTAATGTCCCTTTTCCTCTGATTAATTAGCTAGTTGCTTTGACTTTATACAAACGTTCCAATGGCTATTTATCTCTTAAAATAGTCATTGGGATGAAGTTACTAGCCAATTTAAGCTATAGTATTATGCATATTATTCATTTATAGGCATTAAATAGGTCGAAAAGTCAGACAATTTTTAGTTGCGGGAAAAGGGGATTAAATGTCGAATACGCAGGAAGAAGAACAAAAAGATACCAATAAACTGAAAGCAACACTGAATAGAAGTATTGATGGCAGTAAAAAAGCAGTGACCTTCTCAATGCGCGTTGTGAACTTTATTTGTGCAATTCCTTTTATTGCGCATATCATTCGTACCGTGCAACGCTTTAACGACCGAATGGGGAACCAGTTTGGAGCTGCGATCACTTATTTCTCCTTTCTCTCTTTAATCCCCGTTTTAATGTTTTCATTCGCTGCTGCCGGTTTTGTATTAGCTAGTAATCCTGAATTACTTGAAAAATTAGTTCGTGGAATTTCTGCAAATATTACTGATCCGACACTCGCAAATACATTAGAAAGAACAATAGATACCGCCATCCGTCAACGTACAACCGTTGGGCTGACAGGGTTAGCTTTAGCAGTCTACTCAGGGGTTAATTGGGTTAATAACTTACGTTTAGCTATTTTGGCGCAATCTCGCCCTGTATGGGAACGTAATGAAGATGAACATGAAAATATTATCTTCCGCTATATTCGCGACTTCTTTGCTTTAATTGGCCTACTTATTGCCTTAATTGTGACAATTACGCTGACCTCTGTTGCTGGCTCTGCACAAGCAACGATTGTCAGTACACTTGGGCTAGGCGGTATAGAATGGCTGAAACCGGCTTGGACACTCATTGGTTTAACGATATCAATTACGGCTAACTTCCTATTATTTCTGTGGATTTTTTGGATCCTACCGCGTATGCAACATCGCCGTAGGTCACTCTTTAAAGGTACATTACTGGCGGCTATTGGGTTTGAAATCATCAAATCCATTATGACCTGGATTCTACCTAACCTTGCATCCTCACCTTCCGGTGCCGCATTTGGTTCAGTGCTTGGGCTAATGGCATTCTTCTATTTCTTTGCGCGTTTAACTTTATTTTGTGCAGCTTGGATAGCCACTGATGAGCCAAAAGGTTCATTGGATAACGAAATGGTTAAATAGCAACTTATTGAGGGCGGTGATACAACCCGCCCCACCACGCTTAAAACTAGCGTTTCATTTCTTCTGCTAACGTTCTAACCAATAAAGACGCTGGCATCTCGCGAGCTTTCGCCACACTCTGCCCCGCCCAATATGCCGAAAATTCATCGCTACCTGATTTGATTGCTGCTGCATTAAGCTGCTTACCAATATCATAAACCAATGGATAATCAGGTAATTGACTTGTCTCATAGCCGTTACCTGCTCGAATAAATTGATTAATAATCCCTCTCGCTGGACGCCCTGAAATTGCAGACGTTAGTTGCGTGTGATCCCCAGTTTGTTGCTTAATCTTAGCTCGATAGCCTGCGTTCGCGGCAGATTCAGGACAAAGCAAAAATGCAGTGCCTAATTGAGCGGCAGCAGCACCGCAATCTAAAGCCATATTAATACCTTGCCCATCCATCATGCCACCAGCCGCAATCACTGGTAAATCAATATGTTGAGATATTAACGTCACTAATTCATAAGTGGTCAGTTCTTCATCTAAAGCCTGCAAATCAAACATACCTCGATGCCCTCCCGCCTCAATACCTTGTGCAACAACAGCGTCAATCCCAGCCAATTCAACTTGTTGTGCTTCATGCAAATTGGTTGCGGTCGCCATGGTATAAATCCCATGTTGTTTCAATTTCTGGACTACCTTGATGGATGGAATATTAAAATGAAAACTCACGACTGCAGGTTTTGTTTCAAGTAACATAGATAACATTTCTGAGTTATCTAAAAAAGTGTCATAAATTTCATTGAGATAGGAAGGTGGAGTCTCATTAAATTGAGCAAAATAAGGCGCCAAATACTGGATCCACGCTTGTTCATTCGTGGGATGACGCTTCGCAGGTAAATGGCAAAATAAATTGACGTTGAATGCTTTACTTGTCAGAGCTTGCGTTTGAGTAATCAATTGGCGAGCTTGTTCCACTGAATTTGCACCTAGGCCTAGTGAGCCAAGCCCGCCCGCCTCCGAAACTGCAGCGGCTAGCGCTGGGGTGGAAACGCCTGCCATCGGAGCTTGTATAATGGGATAACGCAAGCCTAACCGTTGTAAAAATGTATTCACGTTGTTCATGCTATTTCCTTTACATCAATATCTGGGTACATTTTATGTTCTTATATTGAGAATAAACATAGCACCAAATTTATATAAAAAGAAAAAACACTGACCCTAGTATGGCTGCCATATTACTCATTTCAGCGCATTTTAAACGTACATTGGTTCGTATGAATATGATTAAGATGGTATGTATCCTCATCTTAATCATTTAATAATGAGATTATTATGACCACCTCTATTCAACAACTCGAAAATTTAACTTGTGGTGTCGTCCTTTACTACCATAATCAACCCCAAAATAGCGTGGGAACCTTCTGCGCCAGAGGAGCAGATCTTGAAGGTGCGCCCCTCACTGTTGATACACCGCTGCGAATCGCCAGTAACACAAAGACATTTACTGCGGCTGCAATTTTACGTCTTACTGAAATGGGGAAACTTAGTATTGATGATGCAATATCTGAATATATTGACCCACAATATGATGCGCTGCTCAGTACCCAATATAACACTCGTGCTATCACCATCCGCCATTTACTGGAGCACAGCAGTGGCCTGCTAGACCATGCTGATGGTGACTATCTCAAAGCCGTTCTTAAACAGCCTAATTATGTTTGGAGCCGAACAGAGCAGGTCGAGATGTACATGGGTAAACAACTTCCAACGTTTTCGCCTTCAGAGTCCTTTATCTATTCAGATACTGGGTATATTTTGCTCGGTGATATTATTGAACGAATCACAGGGCAATCCCTTGGCCTAGCCGTTAGGGAACTTTTGCATTTCAACTCTATTGGCCTTGAAAGCGCCTATTGGGAGTCATTAGAGCCGCCCCCTAAAATCGCGGCTCCCCGGGCTCGCCAATACTTAGGTAAATGGGATGGCACTCATGTTCACGCTTCCATGGATGCCTATGGCGGTGGTGGTTTAGTTATGTCATCGAAACAAATGGCGATATTTCTAGAAGCGCTGTTTGAGGGAAATATTTTTTCATCACCAAATACGCTAGAGACTATGCTAAGTATGGGTTCTCATGATGGCGCAGAAAATTACAGATTGGGCATCATGGTGAATGTTGTCAATGGCATCACCCTGTATTCCCATTTAGGTTTTTGGGGCTCGGTAGCCTATTATGCACCAAAAGCAAAAACCAGTGCGGCAGGGTTTGTTGATGATAGAGAGTCACGAGAGACGCTGATCCACGTTATTGAATCAATATTAAGCCAACAACATGAAATGAAAAAATAGCCACTGGATATTCAATGGCTATCTTTCGTATTTCTATCTTTTCATATTTATTGTGCAGTAGATTTTTCTTCTACAGGTGAAGCGGATGCGGCTTCTGTTGATACTGGCGCTGCAATTTGAGGCCATAGCACCTTGGTAAATTTCTGGCGAATTTGTTCTGCATCCATCATTTGTTTATCTTTTGGCTGCGCTAATACAAACGCTGCCTCTTGAGATAATAACCGACGAGCTTCCATATTCACCTGTTCAAGGCTTTGTGACGCCAAGAAAGATTGCCTTAACCGCTGATACTGTTCAGGAGCGATATCAACCACCCCATTTTGTTGAGAAATTAAACGTTGGCTAATCAGAACGTCGGTACTCGTGCGCGCATAAGCGGCAAACAACTGCGATAACTGCACCTGTTTCTCTTTGAGCATGTCGTCAAATAACTCAGGCGCAATACCATTTTGGTTAATCGATGCAAGCTCACTCGCGACAATGTCTGTCACCGCCGCCATTTTTTCAGGCGCTGCCGTGACCGTTAATGTACAACTGGCTTTTTGATATTGCACACGACAATCTAACCCCGGAACGACTTCCCCTTGATTAAATTTTTGATTGAACGCTTTTTGCAAGGAGCGATAAACCGCTTCACGCGCTAAGTCACTGGACCAATAACGCAGTAAGACATTTGAGTCTTTAATGGGTAGCCAATCAATATCCCAAATTAATGAAAGCGTGTCCTGTGCAGGTTGTTCCTGCAAAATATCAATAGATTGCGGTTTTACTGACGATAACACGGCAACAGAAACCGGTTCAGAGCGCCGACCTTCTAATGAAGAGAAATTTTGTGAAATTGAATCAGATAACATTCGAGCATCCACATGGCCCGCGACATACAATGTCATGACATCCGGTGTATACCATTTTTGATAAAAAGAGTTCACACTTTCAAGCGCCACAACATCATTCGGTTTTTGGCCTGGGTCATACCCCATCATAGTTGACCCCTTTAAACGCGCTCGCCAAACGGGATCGTTGGCATTTAAAGGGAGTGTTGCTACGGGTACGTTTTGAGCGGTTAAACCATTATGTAACGTCGTTTCTGTATACTCCGCACCTGCAACAGAAGTTGCAAGCCAATTGAGCGCTTGCTTAATTAGGTCTGGGCGATTATTAGGTAAACTTAAGCTATAAATAGTATAGTCATAGGAAACAACAGCGGGTGGATTAGGCATGTCAGGGTCTGCTGCCTGACGCCAAAATTCTTGTAGTGTTGCAGTTGGAAACGCTTCTGTTTGATGAAACAACGCCATTTTAGGAATGAGATAACTGTATCCTTTCTCGCTCGCTTTTTCTGTTAATGAGCCTGTTTTTATTGCTAATCTGAGCTGGATACGGTCATTTGGACGTTGTGGTGTTTGTAATAATTGCCAGCTAAAGCCATTTTCTAGCTTTCCTTGCTGCCATGCTGGATCAGGTTGTAAAGACTCAGCCACCGCTAAATGCGAGACGGAGAATAATACAACACTAATGATATACCGAACTTTCAAGCCCTGCATGTAAACCCCTATGTGTTTTATATCTTTATATTTAACCGCGAATAACGACAGATAAATTAACGAAAAACGCGAACTTATCGGGTTAAACGATATAGTTTGGCTTTATTCCATTTTTCATTGTCACCACTATAACGATATTAGACCATAAAGCTGAGTTCATGTTCATGGCTTAGTCTGATTTTTGCTGTTTTCTTTGACGATTATACCCTTTTGCAAGTAAACCGAGCTCATCGTCATGATGATATTCAGACACAGTAATTTGATTAACTTCAGAATTTGTCTGTAACTCAATTGCGATTTTTCGCAGTGGTCTTACTATCATACGGCTGACGCACCACGTCATTCCAATAGCAATAATGAGTACTAACAGCAAATAAGTGGTTGTCATCAAAGCAAGTGTATTTAATGCGAACCGATAAACACGGTTAGGGTCAACCTGTAATGTTAAATACCCTTGAGGCTTCGCTTGCAACACAACATTACCATAGGCGTACAGCGGCACGGTCATTTCGACAGGGATCCCCACAAAATGAGTCACCCAATTAGGTATCGGCTTAGGCGTTGCAAAGCTTAGATTCATTACCGTTGTGCCATCAACCGTAATAATCGCATTTCCCATAATACCCGATGTTTTTAAACTTATCAGCAACCGTTTGACTTCGTTAAGATCGGAACTTAGCAATGAATCTGTTAATGGTTCTTGAATTTGCACTACAGCGTTACTGAGTTGGTCTAAATAATCTTGCTTACGTTGTTCAACTAAATAACTGAATTGAATAGCTAAAAAAAGCGCAAGTGATAGCAACGTAATCATAAAGAATACGACCATACTTTTTAATGTTAGTGAGCGTTGGACTCGGGTATTCATTTGGCCACAACCTTTCTAATCAAGCAGCTTTTTAAAGAAAACGGGAACATCAGCCAGTATACTTGATTTTATCTGCAAAAGAGTAGCTTAAAAAGAAAGATTGGGTATTTAGGACAAACAACATGTTAAAACAGATTAAAGGCATACTTGAATAAAAAACGGCAGAAAATTAGCCTTTTCTGCCGTTTCACACATTAACTCATAACAATCATCTGCTTTTCATCTTCATCAACCGCAAAACATGCAACCAACTGTTGGTTATATTCCTTCAATGTTGGCTGGAGCTGCGTACACTGACCAAATGCTCTACGACAACGCGCGGCGAATGCGCACCCCGGTGGTGGGTTCAAGGGACTTGGCAACTCTCCCGTTAATTTAATACGTTCGCGCCGTGCGTCTGGATTCAACCTTGGTGTCGCGGATAATAACGCTTGGGTATAAGGATGAAGAGGGTTATTAAAAATCTGCTCTTTTGTCCCTTTTTCCACACAGCGGCCTAAATACATCACCATGACTTCATCAGCAATATGCTCTACCACCGATAAATCGTGTGAAATAAACACATAAGATAAACCTAAGTCTTGCTGTAGATCCATCATCAGATTTAATACTTGAGCACGAACAGAAACATCCAGAGCGGAAACAGGTTCATCTGCAACCACGATGTCAGGGTCAAGCATTAAACCACGTGCTATCGCGATACGTTGACGTTGACCACCAGAAAACATATGAGGGTATCGGCTATAGTGCTCTGTTTTCAAACCCACTTTAGCCATCATGGAGAGCACTTTTTCTTTACGCTGCTCTTTCGATAGCGAAGTATTAATCAATAGCGGCTCTTCCAAAATTTGCCCCACCTTTTTACGTGGGTTCAGCGAGCCATAAGGGTTTTGAAAAACAATTTGGATTTTTTGACGACGTAGCTTCTCTGCAGACTTATCTTTTATTAACAAGTCTTGGCCTTGATAATACAACTCGCCTTCAGAAGGTTGCTCAATCATGGTTAATAAACGACCCAATGTCGATTTACCACAACCGGACTCCCCAACCACTGCCAGTGTTTTACCTCTTTCTAGTTCAAAAGAGACTCCATCCAATGCTTTTAAGGTTTTCTCGGCAGCAAAAACCCCTCTTTTGACGGAATAATATTTTTTCAAATCCACAGCTTTAAGTAATGGAGTATATTGTTTGTCACTCATAGTGTTGGCCTCCCCATATCATCCAGTGGCATATGGCATTTGACTTGGCGATCACCAACGGTTTGTAACATTGGCTCTTCTTGACGGCATATCTCCGTTGCATATGGACAACGTGGGTTCAATAAACAGCCCACTGGCCTATCGTATTTTCCGGGAACCACACCGGGAAGTGAGGCTAAACGTGATTTATTTGTCGCAAATTCCGGCAAGGCACGTAGTAGCGCTTGTGTATAAGGATGGCGAGGGTGTTTAAAAATATCACTCGCTTTGGCGGACTCAACCACCTGCCCTGCATACATTACAATTATGTGATGTGCCGCTTCTGCTACTAAAGCGAGGTCATGAGTGATAAGCACTAATGCCATATTTTCTTGTTGCTGCAATTCCAACAACAATTCAATGATTTGGGCTTGAATAGTAACATCTAGCGCTGTTGTCGGTTCATCCGCAATCAATAATTTAGGTCGACATGCTATCGCCATCGCAATCATCACTCGCTGGCTCATCCCACCAGACAACTGGTGAGGATACACATCTAAACGTGATTGTGGGTCAGGGATCCCTACCATATCTAACAGGTCAATAGCCCGCTGTTTGCGTGTACTTTTGCTCCCGCCTTGATGCACTTTCAATGCTTCAATGATCTGATACCCCACGGTAAAACAAGGGTTTAAACTGGTCATCGGATCTTGGAAAATCATCGCAACATCGGCACCAACAATCTGCCTGCGTTCTTTTTCAGGGATCGACAGCAAATCACGTCCATCAAATTTTAATGAATCTGCCATCACTTTTCCGGGGTAATCGATCAATCCCATAATCGCGAGTGAACTCACCGATTTACCTGAACCCGACTCACCAACAATACCAACGACCTGGCCTTTATCAACGCTATAGCTGATGCGGTCAACGGCGCGAAACGGTGCTTTTTCGTCTCCGAAATGTACCGAAAGTTGTTCTACATTTAACAATGCCATTTGGTTACCTCATCACTGCTTGAGTTTTGGATCAAATGCATCACGTAACCCATCACCCATCAGGTTGAACGCAAGCACCGTCAATAAAATTGCTAGTCCAGGAAAAGTCACTACCCACCATGCGCTTTGTGCAAATTGCAACACATCAGACAGCATCGTTCCCCATTCAGGAGTCGGTGGCTGTGCGCCCATTCCGAGGAAACCCAAAGCAGCCATATCTAAAATGGCATTCGAAAAACCTAAAGAGGCCTGTACAATCAAAGGTGCCAAACAGTTAGGTAAAATATTGATGAACATTTGACGAGCCGCTCCCGCACCCGCGACTCGAGAGGCAGTGACATAATCACGGTTGACTTCCACCAGTACAGCCGCACGCGTCAGCCTGATGTAATGTGGCAAAGCAACAAACGTCAAAGCAATAGAAGCATTAACAATGGACGGGCCAAAAATGGCCACCAGCACCAACGCTAATAATAGGCTCGGTAATGCCAACATGATGTCAACTACACGCATGATTAACGCATCAACAACACCACCAAAATATCCCGCGATCACCCCAATGGTGACACCCATAATTAATGATAAAACAACGACTAAGCAGCCTACTAGCAATGACAAACGTGCGCCATACATTAAGCGGGAAAGTAAATCACGCCCAACATCATCTGTCCCTAAAATAAACTGCCAACTTCCCCCATCTTCCCAAACTGGTGGAACAAGTAAAAAATCACGAAATTGCTCATCAGGTGCGTGAGGCGCCAATACCCCCGCAAAAATCGCAATCAGCACCATCAGGATAATATAGAACATCCCGACAACGGCCCCTTTGTTACGCTTAAAATAGTGCCAAAACTCTTGCAATGGTGTCATCGGCTGCGGGGCGCTGACAACAGTTGGCTCAGTAGATTGAGACATTTAGCGCTCCTTATTTCTTATGACGAATACGTGGGTTTACAATGCCATACAGCACGTCGACCACTAAGTTTACGAGTATGATCAGTGTAGCAACCAGCAAGACTCCCCCTTGTACTACAGGGTAGTCACGGCGCTGTAACCCTTCGATTAACCAGCGTCCTAATCCAGGCCATGAGAAAATAGTTTCTGTTAAAATAGCCCCCGCTAACATCACCCCAACCTGTAAGCCAATTACCGTGACTACGGGTAATAATGCGTTGCGTAATGCGTGAATTAAAATGACGCGCGCGCGGCCAAGGCCTTTAGCCCGTGCGGTACGAATATAGTCTTCTCCCAACACTTCCAACATTGACGAGCGAGTCATACGCACAATAACGGCTAATGGGATCGTTCCTAAAACAATAGACGGCAATATTAAGTGCTCTACCGCATCAATAAAATCACCATCCTCCCCCCAAATTAGGGTATCAATAAGCATAAAACCGGTTAGAGGCTGGGAGTCATCCAGAAAAACGGTATCACTGACTCGGCCAGCTACTGGGGTGAGGTCTAACTGCACCGACACAAGCATGATGAGCATGATCCCCCACCAGAAGATAGGCATTGAGTAACCCGTTAAAGAAAGGCCGATGGCAGTATGGTCAAAAATTGACCCACGTTTTACTGCCGCTAAAACCCCAACAGGGATCCCAACAGAAACCGCAAAAATCATGGCGCAGGTAGCCAGTTCGACTGTCGCTAAAAAACGCGGTAAAAACTCTTCCCACACACCAATACGGCTTTTTAGGGAAATCCCTAAATCACCATGAAATATCCCATTGATGTAATGGAGATATTGCTTCCAAAGTGGCTGATCAAGCCCTAGTTCAGCCATTAAATAAGCATGCCTTTCAGGGGATAATCCCCTTTCACCAGCCATGATCATCACCGGGTCACCCGGGATCATGTGGACAAAAGCAAAGGTTAATAATGTAATACCGATAAACGTGGGGATCACAAGCCCCAATCGTCGGAGGATAAATTGCAACATATCCTGAATCTCTTTAATAATGCCGTTGACGGCTCTTAGTCCGTTTGGCTACTCAGAAAATCGCTTTTCCGGGTGCTCACAAACAACTTAACTTTTCCGCTTCTTCTAGAGAAGAAAACGCCCTCCGCTCTAAACCAGCAACGAAGGGCATAGACAGATTAGATACGATTACTTCTCAATATCGACGTTTTCGAAGTGGTGTTTCCCTAGTGGGTCAACCACATAGCCTTTGACTTCTTTACGTACTGGCTCGAACACCGTGGAGTGTGCAATAATGAGAGCTGGCGCCTGCTCATTCATCACAACTTGCGCTTGCTTATACAGTTCGACTCGTTTGTCGTGATCTGCAGTTTGGCGCGCAGGTTGGATCAAGTTCTCAAAGCTTTCATTACACCATTTTGAGTAGTTAGAACCTTGCTCTTTTGCGGCACAGCTAAATAAGGTTGCAAAGAAGTTATCAGGGTCCCCATTGTCCCCCGTCCACCCCATCATTACCGTTTGTGGCTCGCCATCTTTCGCACGTTTGAGGTATTCGCCCCACTCATAGCTGACAACTTTTGATTTAACGCCAACTTTTGCCCAGTCTGCTTGGATCATTTCCGCCATACGGCGTGCATTTGGGTTATATGGTCGTTGAACAGGCATCGCCCACAGGTCTATCTCAAAACCATTCGGGAAACCCGCTTCTGCTAATAAGGCTTTCGCTTTTTCAGGATTATATTCGTAATCATTCACAGCATCGTTATAGCCCCACATTGTCGGCGGGATAAGGTTTTTCGCTTTTTGGCCTGCACCTTGATAAACCGCTTCGATAATTGCATCTTTGTTCACCGCCATAGACAGCGCTTGGCGAACTTTTTGATTATCTAACGGTTTTTTCTCGACATTATAAGAGAGGTAACCGACGTTTAGGCCTGGTTGCTCCATTAACGTAATGTCTTTATCTTGCTTCATACGCTCTAAATCAGCCGGATTTGGATATGGCATGACTTGGCATTCATTTTTTTGCAGTTTTGCATAACGAACGGAAGCATCTGGCGTGATAGAGAAGACTAAGCGGTCAAGTTTAGGTTTTGTGCCCCAATATTGGTCGTTGGCTTTATAAAGAATACGGGAATCTTTCTGATACTGTTGTAGAACAAATGGGCCTGTTCCGATTGGGTTTAAGTCTACTTTTTCTGGCGTACCCGCTTTCAACATCTGATCTGCATATTCAGCAGAAAGAATGGATGCGAAGTCCATTGCCATATCGGCTAAGAATGGAGATTCTGGACGAGTTAACGTAATTTTTACGGTGTTATCATCGACTTTTTCAACTTTATCGATAATTTTATCCATATCCATTCCCATAAAGTATTCATAGCTGCCACCTGAAACTTTATGGTATGGGTGATTTGCATCTTTTTGACGCATAAATGTATAGATGACATCGTCCGCATTCAAATCACGGCTTGGCTTAAATTCTTTATTCGAGTGCCATTTGACACCTTTACGTAGATGGAAAGTATATTCTTTACCATCATCACTCACTTCCCAGCTTTCCGCTAGGCCCGGTTCAATTTCCGTCGTTCCTAATTTGAATTCCACTAAGCGGTTATACAGTGGGATTGAACTTGCATCATAGGTTGTTCCTGACGTGAACAACTGCGGGTTAAAGCCCTCTGGGGAACCTTCTGAACAATAAACTAACGTTTTTGCCTGTACTGATGCTGATACTGCTAATGCTGCCAATGTAAGCCCTACAGTCAGTAAACCTGTCTTTTTAATAGAGCGCATCTGTATGCTCCTATGGTGTTCATGTTGTTTTGCTTGATGCCTAAATCCGTCATAAAAACGACAGATGTAGTATCTGTATTTTTTGTTATTCATTGTGCAATTAATCAACTGTTACTCACTTCGTCAATAGCCACATTTATGACTCACCTACAATCTATGTAACATATTAGAAACAATTAGCATCGCAATTTAGCTTAAAATTTTACAGTATAGGACAAGGTGCAGGCGTTATAACCATATAATTCGTAGTGAATAGGGTTTTATGTTGCGGTTATTTATTTTTATATTTGTGATTAAGTGCTGAATTACTGAACGAATATAGTGCTTTTATTAGTGTAGTGCGAAATAAAACACTAAAGAGAATTGATATGGAAATTATTTTAGTATGTAATAATTTAGTTTGTTTTATAAGCAAATAAAAAACATTCAGCTGACTATGCTAAACAAAATTTTAACTAACTGATAACTTAAAGAATAAAATAACACTGATAAGAGTTTGTATTCTATTTGCCCAAATACAGAATATGCTTTAATACCAACGATAAAAGCTACAATTGCCTAGTATTAATTCGGCCATTCCTGAATGATGCAATTGCCTATCTTAACCCTATGATTTAACTAATAATGAACCCTTACCTGAAGACCTGTACTCATTGAATTCACCAACAGCTGGTCAGTTTGCCAAATTGGAGTTTCAGCAAATAAATGATATGACAAACGCCCTATTTGGCCTTTAGCTCCGACTCTACCACCCAGCAATAGATTTTCTTTCCAAAAGGTTCCTCTATCATTTGATGTTGTTCCTAAACCTAACGAGGTATATAAAGCCAGATATGGCCATGGGCTCTGCCAGAGGACCTCACTTTGTAGCTTTAAACTATTATCCCCCATATCAAAGGGCTCGCCCCCTCCAATAAAACCGCTAACGCCCCCAAAACCAACAAATGACTCTTGCTCTAATAAAACATCTAACTTATCACGACTTAATTGCACATCAAGTTGGCTTTCATATTGAAAAGGAGAAGCCACCCTCATTGCAGAAACCGAGATTTGTATAACCTGTGGCTTATTTAAACCTGTAACTTGCTGTGCATTTGCACCAAACCAGCTAGTTCCTTGTTTATACTTTAATGCCATTAAAGCGCTACCCTGTAAAAAGTTAACCTGATGAGTCAACTCACCGATAATGTAATGAGCCAAACGTTGTTGTGTTCGTAAGTGTAGATTAGCCAAAAATGTGTCACTCTTTTGGCTTTCAGACCCTAGGCTTAATGAAGTCATCGCGTTTTCTGTTCGCTTTAATAAATACTCGGCTTGTAATAATAAGAAACCATGATGCTGCTGCAGAGGTAAAACAACATCATTGCTAGCAATGACCGTTTTATTTTTCTGGTATCCACTCAATATTGAAAACAACCAGTATTGATAAGGAAGAGAATAAAACAACATGGCTGATTTCACTTCGGTCTCTTCAGTGTTACTAAATTGACGGCTAATATTTGAATATAGAAAATCATTTAGTAGCAAAGGATTAGCAACCATAAAAGTATGGCTAACTGTATTTGTATTGCCTACCTGATGGGCCATTGAGTGTGACTCAAAGGAGAGAGTACCTTGAAATTCTCGCCGGTGCTGGCCTAACACTATAATTTGAGTGGCATTTTCATGCTTATCATCTGCAATTAATTTGACTTGAAAAGGGATTAAAGATGCATTTTGTAAGTTGTACAAACCTTGCTCAACTTGTCGCAGATTAAGCGCATCCCCTAGTTGAAAAGGAAATATATGTTGAAGTGATTTATATTCTACCTGCTCATGTTGATAAACCACTGAAGAAACTGTTCCTGCTATTATTTTTGCTTGCAGGATACCAAATAGAAAAGTTTGCTCTGGGTAATACAAGTAAGAGGTCAAATAGCCTGCATGAACTAACTCTGCCGTAATGTCATCCGCATATTTAAGCAAGCCTTGTTCATCAATGCACTGGCCTTCTATCTTTTGCCGCCATTTATTCACTTGGCTACGAGCGATTTCTTTTACTTGCTCAAGCCCAATGAAATGTACTTGATTCATCATGATACAAGTAGAGGGGACTTGGATAATGCCATTTGGAGGCGCTATAGGCGTGCTATAAGCTTTAAAGCCAATAATGGTACAAAAACTGAATAAGAAGCAGCAAAGATGTATCGATAAAACGTTATCAACTTTCATTAACGAGTCCTTGTAATGAAAAAGCGTTTTTACCTAAAACAACATGAGTTAGTCAGCTTATATATCAACAGAGATAGGTGATTGAGTGCAAGCCAAGTTAGTCTGAAATAGTTGAGGTGAAAAATAGGAAGGGGTAAAAATGAAAAAACCCACCTCAATGAGGTGGGTTTTAGAATTTGGTCGGCGAGAGAGGATTCGAACCTCCGACCCACTGGTCCCAAACCAGTTGCGCTACCAAGCTGCGCTACTCGCCGAAAACGGTGTGAATAATACTGCCAAGAACGGAGGTCGTCAACCCATTTTTCGCCAATTCTGTTCGTTTGCCGATAAAACCACCAAAATGGTAAGGTTTATATGCAACTCGCCTTATTTAAAGCAAAAAATAAGCACTAAAATATTTTAGTGCTTATTTATCAAACAGGTTAGAGTTTATAAAAATAGCATTAACAACACGCTAATAACTCAATTTTAAGCCTATTGCAGTAAAGAAATATCCGCTACTCTTAAGAATAACTCACGTAACTGGCTTAATAGTGTCAAACGGTTAATACGAACCGCTTGGTCTTCATCCATTACCATCACATTTGCAAAGAATTCATCCACGATATCGCGTAAAGAAGCTAATTCAACTAAAGCCTCTTGATAATTCCTTTCTGCAAACATTGGCGCAAGCTTATCTTGTAATACCACAACGTGAGTCGCCAGTTTGACTTCTTCAGGCATTTTTAGAACAGAGGCTAAAACGTTGTCCGCAAGTTTTTCTTCTGATTTGCTCAGAATATTGGAAACACGTTTATTTGCCGCTGCAAGAGCCTGTGCTTCGTCTAATGAACGGAAGTGAGTAACGGCTTTCACTCGTGCATCAAAGTCAGCTGGTTGTGTTGGGTGACGAGCTAATACCGCTTGAATGGTATCAATGCTATAGCCTAATTCTTGATACCAAGAACGGAAACGGCCAAGCATGAACTCAACAACGTCACTCACCACATTGTCATTGGTTAATTTATCACCGTATAAGCGAGCCGCCTCTTCTGTCATTTCAACGAGATCAAGCTGATAGCCTTTTTCAACGATAATGCGTAAGACGCCTAACGCAGCACGGCGCAGAGCAAATGGGTCTTTATCGCCTTTAGGATGTTGACCGATACCAAAAATACCCGCAAGCGTATCCATTTTTTCAGCCAGTGCTAATGCAGCTGAAACGTCAGTTGATGGAAGTGCATCCCCTGAGAAACGCGGTTGGTACTGCTCTTTTAAAGCTAATGCAACATCTTCTGACTCACCATCATGGCGTGCGTAGTGCATTCCCATAACGCCTTGAGTGTCTGTGAACTCAAACACCATGTTAGTCATTAAGTCACATTTCGCTAATAAGCCAGCCCGTGTAGCATGATTGACATCCGCACCAATTTTGCTCGCAATCCAGCCAGCTAATGCTTCTAAACGGTCGGTTTTATCACGCAGTGTACCTAATTGTTTCTGGAACAATACGGTTTCTAGGCGTGGTAAGTTATCTTCCAAACGTTGTTTACGGTCAGTCTTAAAGAAAAATTCGGCATCCGCTAAACGTGGACGTACAACTTTTTCGTTACCTGAAATGATTTGCTGAGGGTCAGAAGACTCAATATTGGCCACAAAGATAAAGTTAGGCATTAACTTGCCAGCCTTATCATAAACTGGGAAATATTTTTGGTCCCCTTTCATGGTGTAAACGAGCGCTTCTGAAGGAACCTCTAAGAATTTCTCTTCAAATTTAGCCGTTAAAACGACTGGCCATTCAACCAATGACGTCACTTCTTCAAGCAAGCTATCTGTTAAGTCAGCTTGGCCACCAAGAGCCTGAGCTGCTTTTTCCGCATCTGCTTTAATAACCGCTTTACGTTCTGCGTAATCCGCCATGACTTTACCGCGTTCACGTAAAATGGCTGGATATTGTTCCGCATTATCAATAGTAAATTCAGATTCACCCATGAAACGGTGACCACGAATCGTGCGCCCGCTCTTGATACCTAAGATTTCACCATCAATAACATCGCTACCTAGTAGTAATGTGACGGTATGAACAGGACGAACGAATTGAGTGTCTTTATCAGCCCAGCGCATTAATTTAGGAATGGGTAGTTTTGCGAGCGCGCGGCTAGTCATATCAACCAATAATTCGCTGACAGCCTGCCCTTTTACTTGAGCACGATACAGTAGCCATTCGCCTTTATCGGTCGTCAAACGCTCAGCTTGATCAACGGTAATACCACAACCACGAGCCCAGCCTTCAGCGGCTTTAGTCGGTTGGCCATCTGGACCAAACGCCTGAGAGATAGCAGGGCCGCGTTTTTCAACTTCACGGTCTGGCTGTGAAGCCGCTAAATCAGCGACTTTAAGTGCTAGACGACGAGGGGCAGCAAACCACGTTACTGCACCATGAGCGATATCAGCACCATCAAGTTCAGCCGTAAAATTTGCAGCAAATGATTCAGCTAATGAACGAAGAGCCTTCGGCGGTAACTCTTCGGTGCCGATTTCCACAAGGAAAGTCTGTTGAGTCATGACAGCCTCTTAGTTCTTATGACACATAGGGAATCCAAGCGCTTCACGAGAAGCATAGTACGCTTCTGCAACCCCTTTAGTTAGGGTACGAATACGTAAAATATAGCGTTGGCGTTCAGTAACAGAAATGGCTTTACGTGCATCGAGTAGGTTGAAAGTATGAGCCGCTTTCAAAATACGTTCGTATGCAGGTAGTGGAAGTGGTGTTTCCAAAGCCAGCAAGTGTTGAGCTTCTTTTTCATACTCTTCAAAACATTTGAAAAGAAAATCTACATTTGCGTATTCGAAGTTATAGGTTGATTGCTCAACTTCGTTTTGATGATAAATATCACCATAGGTGGTTTTACCCAATGGGCCATCACACCAGACAAGGTCATACACGCTGTCCACGCCTTGAATATACATAGCTAAGCGTTCTAGGCCGTATGTAATTTCACCCGTTACCGGTTTACATTCAAGACCACCGACCTGCTGGAAGTAAGTAAACTGAGTCACTTCCATCCCGTTAAGCCATACTTCCCAACCTAATCCCCAAGCCCCTAGGGTTGGGTTTTCCCAGTTATCTTCAACAAAGCGAATGTCGTGAACGGTTGGGTCAACACCTAATTCTTTTAAAGAGCCTAGGTATAATTCTTGGATATTGTCGGGTGATGGTTTAATGATCACCTGAAACTGATAATAGTGTTGTAGACGGTTTGGGTTTTCACCATAACGGCCATCAGTAGGTCGACGAGATGGTTGAACATAAGCCGCAGCAATAGGCTCAGGGCCTAATGCACGCAAACACGTCATTGGGTGAGAAGTTCCGGCGCCGACTTCCATGTCCAATGGTTGAACAATGGTACAGCCTTGACGCGCCCAGTAGTCCTGTAATGTCAGGATTAGACCTTGGAAGGTCTTGGTATCAAACTTTTGCATGTTAGATCCGCACGCGATACGTAAAATTTAATGAAAGTACGCCAGTATACCCTTTGACCGCAAGATATACAGCATTGAATATGTCTGTATTTATTCTAAAAATAAAAAAAAATACTTTCACCCCTTTCAAGCTGGTTATTTATACAGTATAAATAGTTTGTTTTTTGAAACAAGGTTATCGAAACTGTAAAAAGGATGAAAAATGGGTACTTCTCTGACACGTTGCCATTGGGTTAATCAAGACCCTGAATATATCGCTTATCACGACCATGAATGGGGTAAACCCAATTATAGCAACTTAGCATTATTTGAAATGCTTTGCCTTGAAGGCCAGCAAGCCGGGCTATCTTGGTACACCATTTTAAAAAAACGCCAAGGATATCGTGATTTATTTCATCATTTCGATCCTACAAAAATCGCATTAATGAATGAGAATGATGTTGAGCGACTTATGCAAGACACTCGAATTATCCGTAACCGACTCAAAATTAATGCGATTATCGCGAATGCAAAAGCCTATTTAGCGATGCAAGGCAATGGTGAAGATTTTTCTACTTTTCTTTGGCAATTTGTTGATGGCCGCCCCATTGTCAATGCTTGGGAAAATTCGTCGCAAGTTCCTACGGAAACTGAAACGTCTAAGCTTCTTTCCAAAGCACTTAAAAAACATGGTTTTAAATTTGTAGGTTCAATCACTTGTTATGCATTTATGCAAGCGACTGGCATGGTAAATGACCATTTAATGCATTGTTGCCAATTTAAATAAATTAGTTTTTATCAGTGTAACTTACCAAAGAAAAAGAAAAATAAACCACCATTGCATTAACATTGCAATATTTTAACTCGGCAAACTATAAACTTTCGATATTTTAAATTAAAAAAAGATGTGAATGGGTGGTTGAACTCTGAGAAGTAGCAGAGTATGTTTTAAATTCCATTAACAATCTAATAAATATATGTGAATAAATGCGATGATATTTTCTAAATTTGGTAATAAATTTGCCCAAAATTCAGGCATTTCATTATTAATGAAAGACTTGAATGACGGCATAAGAACCCCTGGCTCCATTATGTTAGGGGGTGGCAATCCAGCTCATATCCCTGAAATGGATAAGTATTTCCAAGATCTATTAGCAGAAATGTGTGCTAATGGCCAATTGACGGACACTTTATGTAATTATGATGGTCCTCAAGGTAAAGATGCCATGTTGAAAGCGCTTGCAGCAACGCTAAAAGCAAAACTAGGTTGGAATATTAGCGCGAAAAATATTGCCCTATCTAACGGCAGCCAGAGTGCTTTTTTCTATCTATTTAACTTGCTAGCCGGTCGCTTTGAAGATGGTATCACTCGTAAAGTCCTCTTCCCTCTTGCCCCTGAATATGTCGGTTATGCAGACTCAGGGCTAGACGACGACTTATTTGTGGCTAATAAACCGCAAATTGAGTTTTTACCTAATGGTCAATTTAAGTACCGTGTAGATTTTAATACTTTAGAAGTGACTGATGACATTGGTGTTATTTGCGTATCTCGCCCAACAAACCCAACTGGTAATGTCATTACAGATGAAGAAGTTGAGCATTTAGACAAACTAGCTAAACAACATAATATCCCATTATTAATAGACAATGCTTATGGCGTTCCTTTCCCCGGCATTATCTTCAGCGAAGCTACGCCATTTTGGAACGAAAATGTCATTCTTTGTATGAGTTTATCTAAACTTGGTTTACCTGGAACTCGATGCGGCATTATCATCGCTAATGAAGAAATCATTGAAGCCGTTAGCAACATGAACGGCATTATCAGCCTTGCTCCAGGTGGCATAGGCCCTGCACTTGCGTTAGAAATGCTTAAGAAAGATGACCTTATCTCATTATCTAAGAATGTCATTGGCCCTTTTTATAAGCAACGAGTGGAAGAAGCCATCGAAATTATTCGCCGCTATATTCCAGAAGATAAATGTTTAATTCATAAGCCTGAAGGTGCTATTTTTCTTTGGTTATGGTTTAAAGACTTGCCAATTAATAGCTTAGAATTATACCAACGCTTAAAAAAACGTGGTGTATTGATGGTTCCTGGCCACTACTTCTTTCCCGGTATCGAACAAGATTGGCCACATGCACATCAATGTATGCGCATGAACTATGTCCCTGAACCAGAAAAAATTGAACAGGGGATCAAGATATTAGCTGAAGAACTAGAAAAAGCGTATCAAGAAGTAACCTGTTAGGTTGCTAAATAACAAAGGGCTTTTAACCCTGTCATTGCAAGTTTTAGGTAAAAAAAAGCCCTTTCATATAGAAAGGGCTAAAATTAGCGAGAACTCCGTAATTGAAATCAAATTAATTTTTCAATACGAATATCATTCAGAACCATTAGAACATCTTTTCAATTTGGTTATTGCTTGAACAAAAGCACTTTTTGCCCCTATATATCGTGATACTTTTTAATGGCCTTCTTCTACATCCATCAGAATACTCACCTATCCAATTGAAAAACAAGCCTTAAACAGTGTTAGTTATTCATCAAATGGACTATCACATTTAACTAAACAGCCCAAAATAAAATGGCCAGCAATTGAGGCGAAATAATCCTTAAAAACATCGCTAATGGATAAACTGTTGCATAAGATAATGCGGGCGCGCCGCTGGTCGCATGAATATTATTTGCGAATGCTAATGCAGGCGGATCCGTCATGGAACCCGCTAGCACCCCGCAAAGGCTCAGATAGTTCATTTTGCCAAAAATTCGAGCGACAACACCTGTAATAAATAGCGGCACAAACGTGATCAATAACCCATAGCCAATCCACGTCAGCCCATCGCCTTTAATTAAAGTATCAATGAAGCCACCACCAGAATTGAGCCCTACCACAGCGAGGAACATGACAATTCCCAGCTCTCTCAACGCCAAATTCGCACTCGGAGGCATAAACCAATATAAACGCCCGATCGTCCCTATACGGCCTAGAATTAATGCAACAACTAATGGACCTCCCGCTAATCCAAGTTTTAGCGCTGCAGGAAAACCTGGAACAAAAACAGGTATTGACCCCAGTACAACCCCAAGCCCTATTCCAAGGAACACAGGTAACATTTGAACTTGCTGTAGTTTTTGTTTCGCATTGCCTAACAAAGCGGTGACAGCTTCAATTGACTCAGGGCGCCCAACAATATTTAAAATATCGCCAAATTGTAAAACTGAATTGTTATTAGCCACTAAATCAATACCCGTACGGTTTAATCGTGTAACAACAACGTCATACTTTTGTTTTAAATTTAAGTCTTTAAGCCTTTTACTTAATACGGCATCATTCGTGACTACTACACGAACGGAATGCAAAATAGAGCTTGATGTCGAAAGGGATGCATCAACTTCCTCACCTAATATTAAGCGAACTTTATTTAAATCGTCTTTCAAACCAACAACGTGCAATAGATCCCCTAAATGGATCTCTGTTGTGGGCTGAGGGACAACAAGCATATCCCCACGTTTTAATCTTGAACAAACAATCGCTTCGCTACCAAGTAGTGGGATGTCTTGCATCATTAAGCCATCAAGATTAGCGTTACGAATGGCAATATTCATAGTCTGCAGAGAGTCGCGCTGTTGAAAGTTAGAACTATTAAATGCGGAAGCTTCTTTATCTACTGAGATCCTAAAAATAATGCGTACTAACCACATCACTAATAATATGCCACAAATCCCCATAGGATATGCCATGGCATAACCCATCCCCATCTGGTCAACAAGGTTAGGATCAGAGCCTAAATCAGATAAAATTTGCTGACCAGCACCTAAAGATGGGGTATTCGTGACTGCACCTGAAAAAATACCTAAAATAATAGGTAATGGGATATTCGCAACTTTATATATAATTGCCGTTACCACCGCACCTAAGACAACCACCATTAGTGCGAAGCCATTTAATTTTAGGCCAGAAACACGTAAAGAAGAGAAAAAACCAGGCCCGACCTGAATACCAATCGTGTATACAAACAGTATCAAGCCAAACTCTTGAATAAAATGCAGCATGTCTTTATTCAGTTGTAAGCCGTAACTTTGGGCAAAATGCCCAACGATGATCCCCCCAAATAGGACACCACCAATGCCCAGCCCAACGCTACGGATCTTCCAATTACCGATCCATAGCCCTAAAGCAGCAGCTAACGCCAACAAACTTACAGTAAGAGCTAATTCACTCATAAACCGCATCCTTTTGACGACAAGTTACCCATTAAACACACCCAGATAGGCGATAAAACAGACTACTGAATCGATTATGCCAAATAGCCTGAGGGTAATATGTGCCATAGAGCACAGTTCAGAATGAATAAATGACCTATTTTTTTAGAATTTTCAAACTGATAACAAATATAAAATAGTATGTCATTATTTCTTAACGTTATTTACCATTCATCGAATAGATACTGAAGGTAAACATTTTTAGTTAATAGCTACAAGAAAACTATTAACTAAAAAAACACATACGGCTCAATAAAATAATAATATGGCGCCATTATTGTGAATTTCTTGTTTTTCGTTATTATAAGTCAATATTAGGAATAACAAGCAAAATACAGGTTGACGACGTCTATGCTGAGTTTAATTTCAATACGATTCTGCTTTCTTATCGCACCTCTTATTTTAAGTGGCTGCTCAAGTATTATGACTCATGCGGGTCCATCTGAAGGCTATTACCCTGGTTCTAAAAATAGTATTAAAATGATTAAAGATGATGAAACGGGTTGGGTCGTTAAGCCTTTACTTGCTATTGATTTACCTTTTTCTGTTGTTATGGATACCCTTTTAATTCCTTTAGATTACGCTAAATCAGATAATGATGCTCAAGCTGACTCACCCAAGAAACGTATAGAAGAACTTGAAAAGAAAGATAAAACGAAAAAGTAATTTAGGGGTAATCAATCGTTTGTAATTAAAATATGATTGTGTACTAAATGTATTTGTTAATACATTATTTTTAACCTAACTAAGTTCTGGCAAATCATTTATGTAATATTACTTTAATTATTAATTTATTATGACAAGAATTTTTCTTAACTTTAAATATTCTATTTGTAAGCATCTACATGTTCTACATGTAAATAATTAACAATTAAATGATTGAGTTTTTTATTGGAATATAATAAAAACAATTACGAATAAAAAAGTCAATCCTAACTTTTTTATCCGTTATTATAGTAATCTGATTATTTTATTTGCCGCTTTAAACCCGTTTCTACGGTATAAATCTGTCTAAATCCATCAATATCACGCATGAATGCGATCAACTCATCATTAGGTGAAAATACAACGGCATCGGCAACAGGGGCAAGCTCCGTCCATTCTGTTAGTTTTTGCATAGTTCCAGTCACAACATGACAATACATGACGCTATTATCACGAATAAAGCAGATGTGCTCTCCTTTACTATCCCAGTTAAAAGCAGACTGAAGTGGCGAAGAACCGTGTGTTATTTGCCTTTGTGTTCCAGTTAGCGTATCAACTAACCATAATTGAGCATTACCGTCATCATCATTCATCAAACAAGCGATTGATTTACCATCTGGAGAAGTTCTAAGCCAATGTCGAGGTTGTTTTGCTAAACCAGGAAATTTTTTATCCTGTGTATAAGTTAAGCGCCTTTGCAGTATCCCCCTAGGAGGGGAAGGCATGCTCGATTCTGTTCCTTGGATAGGAAATTCCCCTGCAATCATGTAATCCTCAAGCTGTGAAGGCAAATCAACAATGTAGATCTCAGGAATAATTTCACCATTTGTAGAATGAGTATCACCAATAAATACCAAGGCTCTTTCCTGCCATTCCCCACTCTGTTTTTGATAGCCTTTTTGACCTACCCAACCCTCTTCGTATGCACGGCTAATTTCATCACTGTTAGCTTTAGGCTGCGGTGTAGTCTGGGTCACAACACAACAAAAGTAGTCACCATTATATTCTCGAACATGTTTTTTGGGGTTTACATTGATAGGACCGATAGGTACAGCAATCGCAACATTCCGTTGATCTAATTGCACATCTAATTCGTGCATAACATGGTCGTTATATGTAAAACTCAGCCACTTTCCGTCTGGACTGAAAACGTGAACATGAGTGCCCCCACGTAACGCCCCCACTAAATAAGGAGGAGTAATACACATTGCATCAATGGAGTGGGCGACGTTTAATTGCTCGTCTTTAACATACACCCCTCTCCGGTGGTGAAAATCATATTGCCACTGATCATCTGGGTACTCAGGGCCATGTATAAACGCATATTGAATTGGTGGTTGAGGACTTACAGTTACCACCCCCACGTGAGCCCCATGACTTGCACGATAAACCTCAACAACTTGCCGTGTTTTTACATGAATTTTTTCTATAGATAAACCTGTAAAAGAACTACCATTTGGCCGTATATCGTACGCTAACCACTGGCTATCTGGAGTCCAGACATTAATGTTCGTTAGTTGATGGCTTCGCTCATCATGCGTTAAACGTGTTTCTTTATAGGGCAATTTATTATTCAATCTGTTATCCTTTGACATCATTTAATATCGCTATCGGATTACTTTAACTAATCTAGTTTAACCAACACTAGAAAATCTCAGTCGAGAAGTTTCACAAGTAATATTACCCTTTAGCAACAACCTTAGTCTTGAACAAAACTACCATGTTATTAAGTGTACTTTATATTATTGGTATCACCGCAGAAGCCATGACGGGTGCGCTTGCCGCTGGCAGGCGAAAAATGGATGTCTTTGGTGTCATCATTATTGCGTCTGCGACAGCAATTGGCGGTGGTTCCGTACGTGATATGTTACTTGGCCATTACCCCTTAGGCTGGGTGGAACACCCTGAGTATATCCTGACTGTTGCAGGCGCTGCTATTGTGACAATTTGGATAGCTCCGATGATGAAACATTTACGTCGATTGTTCCTCATATTAGATGCTATCGGGCTAATTGTGTTTTCTATACTGGGTGCCCAAATTGCCCTCGATATGCACTATAGCCCAATCATCGCTGCTATTGCAGCCGTAATTACTGGCGTTTTTGGCGGTGTGTTAAGAGACATGCTGTGTAATACAATCCCTTTAGTTTTCCAAAAAGAGGTCTATGCTGGCGTCTCTTTCGCTGCCGCTTGGATCTATATTGGCCTATTACAAACTCCTCTGCCTAAAGACATCGTGGTAATTATCACACTCGTTGTTGGTTTAAGCGCAAGGCTAATCGCCATTCGTTATCGTCTTGGTCTACCTATTTTCAATTACGAAAACCAAGATTAACCTAGTTCAGCAAAAGATCGTCAGCCATTAATAGTTTGCGATTGATGGCTGAATAGCTTTCATATCAGACAAGATACGTAAAATAGATTGAATTTCCGGCTCTGCCAACCAATTAGCCAGTTTTTTCCTTTGTAATTCTGTCAAATTTATACTATTAACCCATGAGGGGTCATACAGCATACCTATGTCAGTCACTTTTCCTACTTGTACCTTAGGCAGTGGAATTGCCAAACCTTTTAACCAAAACCAAATAGGTTGAGCCTTTGCCATTTTCAGTTGCTTTACTAACAGTTGGTGCTTTTTCCCTTTAGGTAAATCGTTTTGCCATTGCTCTGACAACCAAGTTGTTAGTTGAGTAAGGTTATGGCTCTCAGCCCACTGGCGCCACGTCGCTTCATTTATCCCTCGAATACTGAGTTGTTTGCCTAACCATGTTAACCTCGCTACAAATTGCTGCGAGCAAGATTCCGTATAAGTCAGGCAACTGAGCGCATGAAACTGCGTTAAGCTTGATGTATCTGGGTATTCACGTTTCTCTCGCCGCCAAACAATGTCTTCAATTTTTGGACTTCCGAGACCTGAAAGAGAGACAAGTATTTTATCTCCAACAAGTAAATTCCGCTTTGACCATGATGATAATGATCCAGCATTTACCTTTGAAATAGTTTTTGAGTCAATATTGATGGGGATGATTTCAGCAACGACACTAACTCTTCCTGTCCTGCCAACATTAAATTTGAGCTTAGTTACCTCTGATAGCACACTGCGCAATGGGTATTTCCATGCAATCGCCCAGCTATTTTGTTTTGATTGCCAAGCTGATGCCGCTGGCGCTGGAAAATTTTTAAGCACTATGCCATCGGTCGCAAATGGTAATTGGCCTTGATAATAGAATTCCCTTAGTTGCTTAGCTTGGGTTTTACTTTCAATTTTATGGCTATATTGCTCAGCAAGCGGGAAACCTATCTCAGAAAGTAATGTTAATTGTGTTTTTGGGTTTGCATCTCCCGCAGGCCACGCCCAGATAAAAATACCAATATTTTCTTCAAGAGCAGTTGGGGGACTTTTTCGCATTAACCACCCTGCAACCTTATTGCGTGCGTTTACTCCCCCCCTTTTAGCTTGAATGTGCTTATTCATACGCCAAAATAACTCCCCTTGGAGCACAAGCGTACCTGAATATTTAATTTGTTTGGGTATTGCAGGAATGAAATCTGCTTTTGCTCGCCACTCGATTCCTTCAACGCTATTTCCCCGGCTGATCATGGAAATAAGCTTGCCATTCTTGTAAACCAACGTTACCGCAACACCGTCGATTTTAGGTTGCAACCAGATGTTTTTACGTGTTTCTATCCATCTATAAACATCTAATTCATTGAGTTTCTTCAAGCCTGTATGAGGAATAGGATGCCTCATTAACTGTAATTTTTCGGGAAATTGCACGTCGGGTAATTCTTCAGGAAGCTGCTGACAGCGTTGCAGAGAACGCCATAAATTAAATAACTGATCATAAGCTTCATCACTAATAGGACTGCTACCAGCCAAACGATAAGATTGGTTCCACAACTGTAATTGTTTTCCTAACCTGTGACTCTCCCGCTTAATTATTTGACTATTTTGTTCTTCACACTGTTCATTAATAGCACTTTGCTGCGCGGCTTGGGCAAAATTAATACACACCATGACGCCCAAAATTAACCCACCCAACCTATAAGATGACGCTAACCAATAACCATAAAAAATATAAACCATAACTATTCCTTGTTATTACTAATCCATTGTAATGCTATATTTCAAAGCATTTTTCCGATTCACTAAGCATGAAATATCTTTTTTCTGTCTTCATCTCCAAAAGAGATTATTTGCAAAAAGCTTCGCAAAACGAATGTTGTTTTCATGAGTAATAAGTTAATTTCTCGAACCTGTTCACAATTTAGCGATGAATCAAATTCATTTAATTAAAATTCATGATTTATTGATATCGCTGCATGTTGATGCAAGTACGTGTATACTATGTCGGGTTTATCACCATCTTTTATGTTTAATCCTCGACTATTCAAGAAATCATCATGATACAAGGCACGTTATATATTGTTTCTGCCCCTAGTGGTGCAGGGAAATCAAGTCTGATTCAGGCTTTATTAAAAACACAACCATTGTATGACACACAGGTTTCCGTTTCTCATACAACTCGAGCCGCACGTCCAGGGGAAGTCCATGGCGAGCACTATTTCTTTGTATCTGAAACTGATTTTTTACAAATGGTCGACAAAGGCGAGTTCTTAGAGCATGCCTGCGTTTTTGGAAATTATTATGGGACGTCCAAACCCATCATTGAAGATGTATTAAATAGTGGTGTAGATGTTTTTCTTGATATCGATTGGCAGGGAGCCCAACAAATTAGGGATAAAATGCCAGAAGCACGCAGTATTTTTATTCTCCCACCATCAAAAGATGAACTTTATCGTAGGCTACGTGGACGTGGGCAAGACAGCGATGAAGTTATAGAAAAGCGTATGTCACAAGCGGTAGGTGAAATTGAACATTTCAACGAGTATGATTACCTTATTGTTAATGATGATTTCAATACCGCGCTAAGCGATTTACAATCTATCATCCGTACTGAGCGTTTAAAGTTAGCGCGTCAAATTCAGCGACATGATGCTTTAATCAGCAAATTACTAGCAGACTGAGAATAGTTTCAGTATCATATCAGGTCATTTTTTTATTTCTTTGGAGTAGCACACTTATGGCACGCGTAACTGTTCAAGACGCAGTAGAAAAAATTGGTAACCGTTTTGACCTCGTATTGGTTGCGGCACGTAGAGCTCGTCAGTTACAAACGGGTGGAAAAGACCCTTTAGTTCCTGAAGAAAATGATAAATATACTGTTATCGCATTGCGTGAAGTAGAAGAAGGTTTAATCAACGGTCACATTTTAGATGTGCGTGAGCGCCAAGAGCAGCAAGAGCAAGAAGCAGCTGAAATGCAAGCAGTTTCTGCAATCGCTGAAGGTCGTCGCTAATCACTAAGGTGGGTCTGCCTTGTATCTGTTTGAGAGCCTTAATTTAGTCATTCAAAAGTATCTTCCTAAAGAACAAATTGAATTACTAAGAAAAGCCTATGTTGTTGCACGGGATGCCCACGAAGGACAGACCCGTTCGAGTGGTGAGCCTTATATTACTCACCCAGTTGCTGTTGCTTGTATTCTTGCTGAAATGCGTTTGGACCATGAAACACTGATGGCTGCGCTACTTCATGATGTGATTGAAGATACTCCAGCGACATTTCAAGACATAGAAGAATTGTTTGGTACCACCGTCGCCGGTCTCGTTGAAGGTGTTTCCAAACTAGACAAGCTCAACTTTCGCGACAAAAAAGAAGCTCAAGCAGAAAACTTCCGCAAAATGATCATGGCGATGGTAAAAGACATCCGTGTCATTTTGATAAAACTGGCAGACCGTACTCACAATATGCGCACGTTAGGGTCACTCAGGCCCGATAAGCGTCGGCGCATTGCACGTGAAACCCTTGAAATATATAGCCCGTTAGCCCATAGGCTAGGTATACACCACATCAAAACAGAGCTTGAAGAGCTTGGTTTTGAGGCGTTGTATCCCAACCGTTATCGCGTTATCAAAGAAGTGGTTAAAGCCGCTCGCGGTAACCGAAAAGAGATGATCCAAAAAATTCTCTCGGAAATTGACAGTAGGCTTACTGAGGCGGGTGTTCCTTGTCGCGTCAGTGGCAGAGAAAAACATCTTTATTCCATCTATCGCAAAATGCACCAAAAAGAGCAACGTTTCCATTCCATTATGGATATCTATGCTTTTAGAGTAATAGTGAAAGATGTGGATACTTGCTACCGTGTTTTAGGTCAGATGCATAGTTTATACAAGCCGCGTCCGGGCCGTATTAAAGACTATATTGCCATCCCTAAAGCCAATGGCTATCAGTCGCTACATACCTCACTTATTGGGCCGCATGGTGTGCCTGTCGAAGTGCAAATTCGCACAGAAGACATGGACCAAATGGCTGAAATGGGGGTTGCTGCACATTGGGCCTATAAAGAGCAAGGTGAACAAGGTACAACGGCACAAGTTAGAGCTCAACGTTGGATGCAAAGCCTACTTGAGTTGCAACAAAGTGCAGGTAGCTCGTTTGAATTTATTGAAAGCGTTAAATCGGATCTATTTCCAGATGAAATCTACGTTTTCACTCCAGAAGGCCGTATTGTTGAATTACCTACTGGTGCAACACCTGTTGATTTTGCATATGCGGTACACACGGATATTGGCCATGCTTGCGTGGGGGCTCGTGTTGACCGTCAGCCTTACCCACTTTCGCAATCCCTGACGAGTGGCCAAACTGTTGAAATTATCACTGCACCGGGCGCTAGGCCGAACGCAGCTTGGCTAAATTTCGTCGTTAGCTCAAAAGCTCGCGCCAAAATACGCCAATTATTAAAGAATTTAAAACGCGAAGATTCTATTAACTTAGGTCGCCGTTTACTCAACCATGCCCTAGGGGCAGGAAATAAACTCACTGATATCCCTCAAACCAATATTGATGCAGAATTAGCACGCATGAAGCTGCACTCTATCGATGATTTGCTTGCTGAAATTGGGTTGGGTAATGCAATGAGTGTGGTTGTCGCACGTAATCTACAAAACAATCCACAAAATGCACCAGAAGAACAAGTGTTAGTTGAAAGCCGGAATAAACTGTCTATTAAGGGTGCAGATGGTGTTTTAATCACCTTTGCAAAATGTTGTCGCCCTATTCCTGGTGACCCAATTGTTGCACATATTAGTCCTGGCAAAGGTCTGGTTATCCACCATGAGTCTTGCCGAAATATCCGTGGGTATCAGAAAGAACCTGATAAATTTATGGCAGTTGAATGGGACAATGACACCGACACCGACTTTATCGCTGAAATTAAAGTGGATATGATTAACCATCAAGGCGCTTTAGCGAATTTAACCGCCGCTATTAATGACGCTAACTCAAGTATTCAAAGTATGAATACAGAAGAAAAAGATGGCCGTGTATATTGTGCCTTTATTCGCCTTACGACTAAAAACCGTGTTCAATTGGCAAATGTGATGCGAAAAATCCGTATTATGCCTGACGTTCTACGTGTTAGCCGAAACCGTAATTAACGACCATACTTGATTAATCACTATGAATGAACGCCGCTACCGCCGCATTTGCCAAATGATGGCGATGCGGCAGCCTGACCTAACTCTCTGTCTCGAAGAAATTCATAAACCGCACAATGTTTCTGCCATTGTACGCAGTGCGGATGCGGTAGGGATCCATCAAATTCATGCTATTTGGCCTGACCAACAAGTCAAACTGTCCGTTTCTTCCGCTGCAGGGAGTAATAGCTGGGTTAAAATTATTTCACACGCATCGACCGAAGAAGCCATTTCCCAAATAAAATCACAAAACATGCAGGTTTTGGCAACTAACTTGTCGGAACATGCCGTTGATTTTCGTGAAATTGATTATACTTTACCAACTTGTATTATGATGGGACAAGAGAAAACAGGGATTTCACAACAAGCCCTCGCATTGGCGGATAAACACATTATCATTCCAATGGCGGGTATGGTGCAATCTTTGAATGTTTCCGTCGCTTCTGCATTAATTCTCTATGAAGCCCAAAGGCAGCGGCAACAAGCGGGAATGTACGATCGTGAACATTGCTTACTTTCACCAGATGAACAACAAGCTTGGTTATTTGAAGGCGGTTACCCTGTACTGGCTGAAGTCGCTAAACGTAAGGGGCTTCCTCGGCCATTGATTAATAACCAAGGGCAAATTGAAGCTGATGAGACGTGGTGGGCACAAATGCAATTAACCGAAAAAATGAAAAGACGGCAGTTTGGTTAAATAGAAGGAAATAACATGAATAATGGGCTACTTGATACCATTTCACTGACCTCATTGCATGGTGTTGGTGCAAGTCAGTCAGAAAAAATGCGTAAAATCGGTTTGAACACCGTTCAAGACCTTCTTCTTCATTTCCCTTTGCGCTATGAAGACCATACTCGTTTATATCAAATAAAAGATCTTCTTCCCGGCACGACAGCAACGATCACGGGCGAAGTCCTGCAAACTAAAGTCGTCTTCGGCCGAAAAAGAATGATGACTTGCTTAATTTCCGATGGAACAGGCAACCTCACCTTACGTTTTTTCAACTTCTCAGCAGCAATGAAAAATAACTTAGCAGAAGGAAGACAGGTTACCGCCTATGGGGAAGTTCGCAGAGGAAATACAGGACCGGAAATCATTCACCCTGAATATAAAGTGTCTAAAGACCCCAGCAATATCAGCTTGCAAGAGAATTTAACACCCGTATATCCAACCACTGAAGGTGTTCGCCAAGCGACTTTACGCAAAGTCATGGAACAAGCGCTCGGGCTACTGGATAGCGGGAAAATAAAAGAATTACTTCCTGAAGAGCTTAGCCGTGGAATGATAAGCTTACCAGATGCTATTCGCTTATTACACAATCCACCACCGAATGTGGCACTGAGCGAGCTAGAAAAAGGCCATCATCCGGCACAAAAGCGGCTAGTCCTCGAAGAACTACTCGCTCACCATCTAAGCATGTTAGCTATCCGCGCAGGTAATGAACGCCTATATGCGGAACCATTAGTGACAAGTGGTCAATTAAAATCTCAGTTACTTGCACAATTACCGTTTTCACCAACAGACGCACAAAACCGTGTTGTTAGTGAAGTTGAAGCAGACCTCGCTAAAAACGCCCCTATGATGCGTTTGATTCAAGGGGATGTGGGATCAGGGAAAACCCTCGTTGCAGCCTTAGCCGCCGTTTGTGCCATCGAGAATGGCAAACAAGTGGCGCTGATGGCTCCCACGGAAATTCTTGCAGAGCAACATGCCAATACGTTCAAACAGTGGTTAGAACCTTTAGGTGTCAAAGTAGGTTGGCTTGCGGGTAAACAAAAGGGTAAGGCACGTCAGACTCAGCAAGATGCCATCGCAAGTGGAGAGGTCGCGATGGTTGTTGGAACACACGCTATTTTCCAAGAGCAAGTGAGCTTTAAAGCTCTGGGGCTTGTTATCATTGATGAACAACATCGCTTTGGCGTTCATCAGCGGCTCGCTCTGCGTGAAAAAGGTGAGCAGCAAGGGTACCACCCTCATCAATTAATCATGACCGCTACGCCAATCCCACGGACGCTGGCGATGACAGCCTATGCAGACTTAGATACCTCGGTCATCGACGAGCTACCTCCAGGACGAACCCCCGTCACCACTGTCGCCATACCGGACACTCGCCGTAATGATATTATTGAGCGTGTTCGCCAAGCCTGTATTGAAGAAGGCCGCCAAGCCTATTGGGTCTGCACACTCATTGAAGACTCTGAATTATTAGAAGCGCAAGCAGCTCAAGTGACCAGCGAAGAGCTCGCACTGGCATTACCTGAATTGAAAGTCGGTTTAGTTCATGGTCGAATGAAACCCGCTGAAAAGCAAAGTATTATGGCGGCTTTTAAACAGAATGAAATTCAACTGCTGGTTGCTACGACGGTTATTGAAGTCGGTGTGGATGTGCCAAATGCAAGTTTAATGATTATTGATAACCCTGAACGCCTTGGTTTGGCTCAGTTACACCAACTAAGAGGGCGGGTCGGCCGTGGAGCTATCGCGTCTCACTGTGTCTTATTGTACAAGACACCGTTAACCCATACCGCTAAACAAAGACTACAAGTGTTGCGGGACAGCAATGATGGCTTTGTTATCGCACAAAAAGATCTCGAAATTCGCGGGCCAGGGGAATTATTAGGCACTAGACAAACAGGAAATGCAGAATTTAAAGTCGCAGATTTGTTGCGTGACCAATACATGTTGCCAGAAGTGCAACGCCTTGCTCGCCATATTCAACAAAATCACCCCGAAAATGCACAACAACTTATTGAGCGTTGGTTACCTGAGCGAGAGCAGTACAGCCACGCTTAAGTTTTATATCTTCTTTTTATTCGTTCCCTAAAATGAAAATTGCCGTGAATATTTTCACGGCAATACCTGCTTTACTTGATTTATTATAAAATGAAAGTTAACCAGCAATCGTTGGGAATAATGGCAGCATCAGATACAGTTTAATCACTATCGCATTAACAATATCAATGAAGAATGCCCCAACCATTGGTACAACCAAGAATGCTAAGTGAGATGGACCTAATCTATCCGTAACAGCTTGCATATTCGCAATCGCTGTTGGTGTCGCACCAAGACCAAACCCACAATGACCTGCAGCTAAGATTGCAGCGTCATAGTTTTTGCCCATCACGCGGAAAGTCACAAAAATAGCATATCCCGCCATCACACAAGCCTGTACAGCAAGAATGATAATCATTGGGATTGCAAGTGATGCTAATTCCCACAGCTTCAAGCTCATGAGTGCCATTGCTAAGAATAATGAGAGGCTCACGTTACCCATGACAGAAACAGCGCGGTCGAATACTCGGTAAAAACCAAGCAGTGATAAGCTGTTACTTAAAATGACACCAACAAAAAGTACGCAGACAAACTTAGGCAATGCGAAAGGAGTATCGGCTAATTCGCCTGCAATAAAACTTCCCACCAATAGACAAATAGCGATCAGTGCAATAGTTTCAATTAAAACCATTGAAGTGATCATGCGCCCAGATTGTGGTTTCTCAAATGCAGTTGGAACGTCTTTATCATCATCAGCCGTTCCTGGCGTTGGAATATTACGCGTTAGAAAACGTGCAACAGGCCCGCCGATTAAACCACCGAGAACAAGTCCAAATGTAGCACACGCCATTGCAACTTCTGTTGCACTTTGGAAACCATAGCTTTCAGTGAAAATTTTCCCCCATGCCGCACCAGTTCCATGACCACCCGATAAGGTAACTGAACCAGCTAATAGCCCCATGAGAGGGTCTAATCCCAATAATTCAGCAAGAGCAATCCCTACCGTATTTTGGACAAGCAATAAACCAACAACCACAAAAATGAAGATAAACAATGCCTTACCACCAGCCTTCAAACTAGCAAGGTTGGCATTAAGACCAATTGTGGCAAAAAATGCCAGCATCATAGGTTCTTGCAGTGATAAGTCAAAAGAAAGGCTCCAGTCAAATAATTGTTTAAGCAATAAAAGACTAAAAGCTACTAACAACCCACCCGCAACAGGTTCAGGGATTGTATATTTTTCAAGGAAAGGAACTGATTTGACCAGTTTACGCCCAAGTAATAGTACTAAGGTAGCTGCTACCAGTGTACCGTAGACATCGAGATGATACATTCACGTACCTCGTCTGTTGTTAAAATTATCAAAAACTAGTAAGACGTTAATTTCTTCCTTAAAACGCCAAAAGCAGGTTATAGGATTAGAAAAAAAAACTGTTATAAATACAAGTTAAAAGATATAAAAATGTGACAGCCTTATTTAACATTGATCAATATTTTTTACGCGCAAACGATTGCTTTTTAATTTCGACACATTACAATGCGTTTTTTGTTGGCGAGAAATGAAGGCAATGAATACTGCGACGTCTGAAAAACAAACTACTGAAGCGACCATACAAACGCAAAGCGAACTCATCTATAAATTAGAAGACCGCCCACCACTGCCCCAAGCCTTGTTTGCCGCTGGGCAACATCTTCTGGCGATGTTTGTTGCGGTGATTACCCCTGCGATGCTGATTTGTCAGGCATTAGGACTACCAGCTCACGATACCCAGCGCATCATTAGTATGTCTTTATTTGCCTCCGGTATTGCTTCTTTAATTCAGATCCGTGCATGGGGCCCTATTGGCTCAGGCCTGCTTTCGATTCAAGGAACCAGTTTTAACTTTGTTGCACCTTTAATCATGGGGGGTGTTGCACTTAAGCAAGGTGGCGCTAATATCCCGTCGATGATGGCAGCCTTATTCGGCACATTGCTAGTTGCAGCACTCACCGAAGTGATTCTTTCTCGCTTCTTACATCTAGCCCGTCGAGTCATTACACCACTGGTTTCAGGTGTTGTTGTCATGATTATCGGCCTATCCTTGATTCAAGTCGGGTTAACATCCATTGGCGGTGGCTATGGTGCAATTAGTGACAACACTTTTGGTTCCCCTGATTATTTGATTTTAGCTGGGGTTGTTTTAGCGGTTATTATTTTACTTAATCGGCAGAAAAACCCTTACTTACGTGTCGCATCTTTAGTCATTGCTATGGCTGTTGGTTATATTGCAGCTTGGTGGATGGACATGTTGCCAAATGCGCAACCAATGGAAGCCAACCAGCCAATTATTACTGTCCCTGAGCCCTTTTATTATGGCTTATCCTTCGACTGGAACCTGTTGATCCCATTAATTCTTATTTTTATGGTGACTTCCTTAGAAACGATAGGTGATATTACCGCCACTTCTGATGTATCTGAGCAACCGGTTCGCGGCCCTTTGTACATGAAACGTATCAAAGGTGGCGTACTTGCTAATGGTTTGAACTCGATGGTTTCTGCGGTATTTAATACTTTCCCTAACTCTTGCTTTGGGCAAAACAACGGTGTTATCCAGTTAACTGGGGTGGCAAGTCGCTATGTCGGCTATATTGTCGCGTTAATGTTAGTGCTATTGGGGCTGTTCCCTGCGGTTGCAGGCTTTGTGCAACAAATTCCAGAACCCGTATTAGGCGGAGCAACCATTGTAATGTTTGGTACCATTGCCGCTTCAGGTGTACGCATTGTATCTCGTGAACCGCTCAATCGCCGGGCTATCATGATTATTGCGCTTTCCCTCGCAGTGGGTATGGGCGTTTCACAGCAACCTTTGATTTTGCAATTCGCACCTGACTGGCTAAAAACATTGTTTTCTTCTGGTATTGCTGCGGGTGGTTTAACTGCAATTGTTCTGAATTTAGTCTTCCCTCTCGAAAAATAACCTTCATTCTAGCCGCCAGTGTTGAACACTCTGGCGGTTTTTCTGTATCCTATCCTTAAATTGTCGCTATATTAGGCAGTCTCTTCCTGTGTCTATTCGTCAACAAACCAAAGGAGCAGTAAACTGTGAAATGGTTAATCAAACTTACTACCTATGCACTTCTGTTACTGCTGCTATTGTTTATTTTTACTTATATCGGGCTGCAAACCCGTTGGGGTGCATCCTACTCCAGTCAATTTTTAAGTAAGTTCACTGACTATGATATTGATGTGGGAATTATGGGACATGAATTTTCTAACCCCGGTGAATTCATTTTCCAAGATGTCAAATTAGCGAATAAAAACTGTGACCTATCTTTAGACTCACGGCAAATCGTGCTTGATGTTAATTGGCGAAATCTATTTAGCGGTACGGCAATCAAACGTTTGGTTATTACTCAAGGAACATTATCGACAACTGTCACACCTGATACGATACTGCTACCTATTTCCGCGAATATTTTGCAATTTGAAAATAGCCAAATCACGCTTAAAAAAGACAATGATACTGTGCAAGTCACTGGCTTCACGGGGGGAATTACCCCTTGGAAACCCGATGAAAACTCCCCTTTTGGTTACGGTGATTTTCGATTTACCGCTAACCAATTAAAATTTAATGACCTTTCATTCAAGAATGTTGCCATTACCGGTAAATTGCAGCAGCAAGGAACAGAAATAAGTCAAGCAAGTGCCTACCTAAATAATGGCTATATTGCGGGGGCTGGGAAGGTACTTAAGGATGGCGCTATCGCGGTAGATTCCCTCACCATGAATAAAGTCGGTTGGGAAAATAAAGTTGATGTCGATTCACTATTTGATGCAATAACGAGTGAAAAATCATTGCAGATCAAAAAAGTAGAGTTAACCAACATTGATATTCAAGGGAAGGATTGGGCACTCTCTGGCCTAAGCACCGAAATTGACCAACTCAGCTTCGTGAGAGGGAGCTGGACTAGTTCCGAAAGCAACATTCGTTTTAATGTTGACCAATTTGTCGTAAAAGACCAGCAACTCAGTACCTTAATTGGTGATCTGAAAATTAACGGTGACAGCCTGAATATCAATAAGTTATCCGGTTACTATAATAAAGGCGTCTTTAACCTCAGTGGTTCTTGGCAGCGCAATGACCGAATACTGACTATCGACGAAGGCAAACTAGCGGGTATCTTATATACTTTGCCTGAAAATTGGCTATCATTCTTTGCAGAGCCTACACCGCCTTGGTTATCTGGTTTAAGCATCAAAAAATTCACCCTTTCTCAATCACTTTTGATGAATATCCAACCACAGTTTTCCTTTGAGCTGACCGCGCTCAGCGGCAATATTGAAAATATCGATTTAATAAAACAAAAGCAGTGGGGAATTTGGAGCGGTAAAGCGACATTCACTGCAGATAGCGGCACAATTAACCAAGTTCTTGTACGCCGCCCGTTTATTGAAGTGCGTCAAAGTGGTAAGTCCTCAGCCGCTGCGAGCTTAACAGTCAGTACCGATAAAGGCATCAGTAAGGTTGGCTTGCTGGTAAAACAAGAACCAAAAAAAGTCCCCTTCTTACTGAGAGCATCGGGTTCGAATATTGATCTCGTTGATTTAAACCAATGGGGCTGGGCAGGCTTTCCCGCTCAAGTTATTGGTGATTTTGATGCGACATTACAAGGGGATTTACTCGCCCCATCAGTAGAAAAAAGTTTGAATGGGGAGTTGATGGCAGTCCCATTGCAAGGCAAACGCCTATTCCGTACCGTTGTTAATGGGGTTGTCACTTCTTCAGTAGAGTCCGAAGCCGATTTACAGCCTACCGAGCCTTCATTAGTAGAGCCGCTCCCCGCACTTAGTAATCCATAGATATACAAAAGGCAGGTCAATCATACCTGCCTTTATCTTTTAATTTTCAATGAACAACATTACTTTACTGGCGCTACAGGTAGCACCATATAGACACCACTGAATACTGCGCCCACCTTGCCATCAGGGTTACTAACCTCGACTTTCAGCTTTACCCGCGCTTTACTGCCGCGCGCTAAACGGTCAAGGTCACCGCTCATATTTGCTAAGTCCGCTGTCGCTGTCGGCCTGCCGCTCACGGGCTTACCATAACGAATACTGGCATCGACCAACACAATATCGCCACCAAGCTGGTGTTCTTGCATTAACAGCCAAATCAGCCCCCATCCCGTCAAGGTAGCTAATGAAAATTGGCTTCCTGCAAATATCGTTTCATGAGGATTTTGGTTGCCCGCTTCCGGCATGGTGGTAATAAAACGAGTTCCTGTGTATTGGTCAACTCGAACCCCCATTTTCTCACTCAATGGAATGTACTTATACCACGCTTGTTGTAGCTCACCACACCAATCGGGACGATGTAGAATTTGGTCTAGCGTCTCAATGGGTTTAATCATCAAATAGTGGCGTACAGGCGTTTTTAGCTGCCCAGCGACTTGGCCACGGTTCTCAAAACCCATTTTGTCGAAAAAGGGGACGGCCTCTTCACGAACGCTCGACACAATGCGTTTTACGCCTTCTTGCCGCGCAACGGACTCCAGGGCCATGATAATTAATTTGCCGAGTCCTTTACCTTGCATGGCAGGGTTAACGGCTAAAAAACGGATAGCCCCCTCATTATCTGCATTGATATATAAGCGGCCAATGGCAAGGATACGGTTTTTATCATCCACAACCATTTGATGGTGTGCGGTTAAATCATATCCATCTTTTTCTGAACCAAGGGGCTGATTAAACGGTTTTCGCAACATTTCCCAGCGAAAATGGTAATAAGTTGCGAATTCAATATCATCTTTCGGTGTACGTAAATGGTACATCGCTTCCCCCTTTAAAAATGGCTTCACACTTGTAGCCAGAAGGTAACAGGGCCATCATTGGTTAAATTTACTTGCATATCGGCAGCAAATTCCCCCGTTTGTGTTTCAATCCCTTGTAGCCGGCTTTGTTCAACGAAGTATTGATACAAGGTATCTGCTTTTTCAGGTTCGGCTCCCCCTGAAAAACTTGGCCGCATACCTTTTTTGGTGTCAGCAGCTAAAGTAAATTGAGAAACCACCAATAGGCTACCTCCCGCTTGCTGAACGTTGAGATTCATTTTCCCTTGTTCATCGCTAAAAATACGGTAGCCTAATACTTTTTCACACAAACGCTTGGCTTTCTGCTCATCATCATCTTTTTCAACACCAAGTAAAACCAACAACCCAGTATTTATTTGCCCTACTATTTTCTGATCAACAACCACACTCGCTTGAGTGACTCTCTGGATTAATGCAATCATGATGACTCTTTACAAAAAGATGGAGCAACGTTCGCCGTTGCCCCACGATAAAATCAGGATGTTATTCAACTTCAGCACTAAAATCGTAAGTGCGGAAATATTCAGGAATGGTGTCTTTATTCACGACATGAATACTGCGAATACCAAGAGCTTCTGCAGCTTTTATATTTTCCTCGACATCATCAAAGAAAATAGCATCTGCTGCATCAAAATCTTCTGATTGCAGCACATATTTGTAAATTTCAGGATCAGGCTTACGCATGCCTAAATCTTGGGAGAGATATAAAAAATCAGAGGAAGCTGCAATTTCTGGGTAGTGTGCTGGCCAGTAGTCTAGATGTAGACGGTTGGTATTCGATAAAACGACCACTCGGTGCCCTTGTTCACGAAGGCGCTCCATAATATCAATGACTTCAGGTCGTAATGAAATAAAAATAGCGTGCCAGCCTTCAGCAAAATCTTCAAAGCTTAGTGTTATGCCTATTTCTTCACAAAGCAGTTCAGCAAACTCGATGTCTGAAATTTTTCCACACTCATGTAATTGAAAGATATTACCAAAAGTAAAACGTGATTTGATTTCTTCACTTGGTGTACCACTGAGCTCAGACCATTTATCAAATACACGATTAAAGTCGATATCAATAATCACATTACCCATATCGAAGATATACAGCATAAATTTTCCTCATTGTTATTCACTAAATTTACTTTAATCATTATTCATGCAACTGAACAGCCCTAATTAGTGATAATTCACGTTATTTTGTCAATTTATCGATTAAGCAACCCGCACTTAGCTCAATTAACGAGCAGCAAACTGGGCAATTTGTTCCATTAAAGAGAAAATATTTTTTATCCTAAAGGTGCTATTTCACACCACACTATCGGCTTTTGATACTAAATGTTAAGTCCCACCATAGGCTTTTTGCATAATGACTTACACGTAGCAAGTTACACATAAGCAATGTCAGCTGATATCCATGCATTATCAGTAATCAATAAATCTTAAAATATAAAAGTCATACTATGAAAGTAGATAAAACAATCTCTTGGCCGATTGTTATTCTATGGGGAAGCTTATTTTTAATTCCATTATTTAATAATCTCTCCCAGAATTTAAATATCGACCTAGCAACAAAAACTATTGAACATTTTCAATCTATTACTCTAATTTTTTGTGCCTTTTTCACTTGGTTTTATATGAAACCATTACAGCAAAAAATCCAGGGAATGAAATTATTTTGGTTATGGGCAACTATCTGGTGGATAACATTATTTGGTAGAGGAATCAATTGGGGACGCGAATTTTTCCCTAATTTAGATCACATCTATTTTAGACTCGTTTCTGTCGTCTTGATTGGCAGTTTAGTTTTGATGCTATTCGCTTCTCCATTAAGAAAAAGTATTGTTTTTCACCTAAAAAATACAGCGATTCCACTTTGGAGCTTACTACTGACCCTTTGTGCTTTTTTGATTTCAGATAGTGTTGAACACCATCGGTTCCTGAGTTCCATTTTTCTACATCATGCTGAGCTACAAAGCCTTATTGAAGAATTGTACGAAATCCCTTTAATTATCGGACTATTTATTTCATCACTGTATTTTATGAAGAAAGACAAGTCGTTATAAACCTTATCAATAAATAAGGCGCCGAAAGGCGCCTTACACACATCACGACAATAATGTAATAAACAATATCACGTAACGATAATTAGTCTTCTTTAGAACGGTTTGCACGACGGCGATCGTTCTCAGTCAAGTGGCGTTTACGCAGACGGATAGACTGCGGAGTCACTTCAACTAACTCGTCATCATCAATGAACTCAAGTGCTTGTTCCAGAGTCATTTTGATTGGTGGTGACAGAGTCGTTGCTTCGTCAGTACCTGACGCACGCATGTTAGTCAGTTTTTTACCTGTTAAGCAGTTAACGGTTAAGTCGTTAGAACGTGAGTGAATACCAATGATTTGGCCTTCATACACTTCAGCACCGTGACCTAAGAACAATTTACCACGATCTTGCAGGCTGTACAGTGCGTAAGCAACCGCTTTACCTTGACCGTTGGAGATCAGAACGCCGTTTTGACGGCCACCGATTTCACCTGGGCGAACATCGTCGTAATGACTGAATGTTGAATACAGTAAACCCGTACCTGATGTCATTGTCATGAATTCAGTACGGAAGCCAATCAGACCACGGCTTGGGATCACGTAGTCAAGACGTACGCGGCCTTTACCGTCTGGCATCATGTCGCGCAGGTCACCTTTACGTTCACCTAAAGCTTTCATGATGTCGCCTTGGTGCTGTTCTTCAACGTCTAAAGTCACTTGTTCAAATGGCTCTTGTTTACGGCCATCGATTTCACGAATGATAACTTTTGGACGAGATACGGCTAATTCAAAACCTTCACGACGCATGTTTTCAATCAGAACAGATAAGTGAAGCTCACCACGACCAGAAACGCGGAATGCGTCTGGATCTTGAGTTTCTTCAACGCGCAGTGCAACGTTGTGAACCAGTTCTTTATTCAAGCGGTCAAGGATCTGACGTGAAGTCACGAATTTACCTTCTTTACCGCAGAATGGTGAGGTGTTAACACAATAGAACATGCTAACAGTTGGCTCATCAACCGCTAACGCAGGCAATGCTTCAACGCTACCGACTTGGCAAATGGTGTCCGAAATATTCAGTTCACCTAAACCTGTCAGAGCAACGATATCACCCGCTTCCGCTTGTTGTGAGTCAATACGCTCTAAACCTAAGTGAGTCAGAACTTTACCAATTTTACCGTTGCGAGTCTTACCTTCGCTATCGATAATCGTTACTTGTTGGTTAGGCTTAACAACACCGCGCTTAATACGACCGATACCGATAACACCTAAATAGCTGTTGTAATCCAATTGCGAAACTTGCATTTGGAATGGGCCGTCAATGTCGACTGCCGGAGGCGCAACATGTTCCACAATCGCTTCGTACAGTGGAGTCATGTCTTCAGCCATGTTTTCGTGGTCAAGGCCAGCAATACCGTTTAATGCAGAAGCATACACGATAGGGAAATCGAGTTGCTCATCCGTTGCACCTAAGTTCACGAATAAGTCGAATACTTGGTCAACAACCCAATCAGGACGTGCGCCTGGGCGGTCAACTTTATTGATAACAACAATTGGACGTAAACCGTGGTCGAACGCTTTTTGCGTTACGAAGCGAGTTTGTGGCATTGGGCCGTCCATCGCATCAACAACCAGCAGTACGCAGTCAACCATAGACATAACGCGCTCAACCTCACCACCGAAATCGGCGTGACCTGGGGTGTCTACGATATTAATGTGATAACCATTCCATTGGATAGCGGTATTTTTAGCAAGGATAGTAATACCACGCTCTTTCTCCAAGTCATTGGAGTCCATAACACGCTCATCAACAGTTTCACGTTCACCGAACGTGCCTGATTGCTGCAGTAATTTACCAACCAGTGTGGTCTTGCCATGGTCAACGTGAGCGATGATGGCGATGTTTCTTAAATTTTGAATTGACAAGGATTTTTACCGTTTAATTGACAGGAAAGGAATATGCTTTTTGAGCCGTTATTCACGCCCAAAGCATACTTTCTACGTTAATTTGCTGTTATTTTACACGTTTTTCCGCACAAGTGGAATAAATGTGAAACCCATCACTGTATAAAAAGTTTTTAACGAAAAAACATTCAGTTGCGAGACTGAGCCAAAATACCTAATAAAAATAGGCCTATCAGCACTGTGAAATCACAAAGTGACAGAATAATACGCTAAAAACTTAATATTAGCAGCCCAAAAAAAGAACAAAAAATAGACTTTCTTTCTTAACTGCCAGTTTAAATATCTTTTTGCGTTATTTAGATATATCTAAATTGACTAATTAGATATATCTAAATATAGTAAACCCATAAAATAAATTCGATATATCTAAAGTTACACGCTAAGGAGTAACTATATGCTAATTAAATCTTGTCGTCATGTATATTATGCACACCACGATGAAAATCAACGTGGCCACCACGGTGGATGTTGCCACAATGAAGGCCGTCATGGTCACGGACACAGTGAACGCTGCCACGGCGAAGGCCGTCATGGTCACGGACACAGTGAACGCTGTCACGGCGAAGGCCGTCATGGTCACGGACACAGTGAACGCTGCCACGGCGAAGGCCGTCATGGTCACGGACACGGTGAACGCTGCCACGGCGAAGGCCGTCATGGTCACGGACACGGTGAACGCTGCCACGGCGAAGGCCGCCAAAGAGGCCGCGGAAGAGGCAAAGGCCTGCGTCGTTTATTCGACCATGGCGATCTTCATATAATGGTACTTTCGTTAGTCGCTAAAAAACCAAGCTATGGCTATGAAATTATCAAAGATATTCAAGAAGCCTCAAATGGCTTATATGTGCCTAGTCCCGGTGTTATTTATCCGACTCTAACACTGTTAGAAGAGCAAGGCTTCCTAGAGTCTCAGATTGTTGAGCGCAATCGCAAAAGTTTTACGATCACACCAGAAGGAGCTGCCCATCTCGCTCAAAATAAAGAAATTGAAGCGGTTATTGCTCGCAAACTAGCAAAAGCGCGTGATATGCAACAAGGCGGCAATTTAGCGGAAGACATTGAAATGGCTGTCAGTCGCTTTAAAGCATTATTGCGTCACAAAATGGTTTTAAAACAGCTAAATGAAGAACAGACTCGCCAAATAGCTTCCATTATCAATGATGCAGTAAAACAAATTGAAGAAGTAAATACGTTATTAACCAATAGCGATGAAGATTAATGCCGCTGCTTGAGATTAAATAACCTCATTTCTTTTAGATTTCATCGGCATTGCGCTTTAACAGAGCACAGTGCTGATTTTTTATTTGAAATCCCACCGATGGCCCCCAAATTCACTCAAAGCACCAAATTGGTGCGCGCAAAAGAGCCGATCGCACCAAAACAGTGCACAAAATGCAATATTTGCTTAATAATAAATCTATTCCTCACGTAACAATCAGTATTTACTATAATTAAAAAAGTTGGCACGCTTTTAGCTTATCTATTTATAGAGCGCGTGCTAACTATTTTTATATAACTAATTTTATATAACTAACACGCCAGACAAACAACAGACCGACTATCAAACGATAGCTTGTGATTTGTTGATTAGACCCGACCAGGAGAGCCGAGATGTCCGCTGAACATGTTTTATCGTTAATTAAAGAGCACAATGTTAGATTTATTGATCTGCGTTTTACCGACACTAAAGGTAAAGAGCAACACATCACTATCCCTGCTCATCAAGTTGACGAAGACTTCTTTGAAGAAGGCCAGATGTTTGATGGTTCATCTATTGGTGGCTGGAAAGGCATCAATGAATCAGACATGGTATTAATGCCAGACCCATCAACGGCGATGTTAGACCCATTCTATGCAGATATCACGTTGATCATTCGCTGCGATATTTTAGAACCGGGCACGATGCAAGGTTATGACAGAGACCCACGTTCAATTTCAAAACGTGCGGAAGATTTCCTGCGCTCAAGTGGCATTGCCGATATCGTTCTCTTTGGGCCAGAACCTGAATTTTTCGTTTTTGATGACATTCGTTTTGGCAACAACATGCATGGTAGTTACTACCATATTGATGATATCGAAGCGGCATGGAATACAGGCACCAAGTACGAAGGTGGTAATAAAGGCCATCGCCCTGCAGTAAAAGGCGGTTATTTCCCAGTTCCACCGGTTGATTCATCACAAGACTTGCGTTCAGCTATGTGTACCACGATGGAAGAGATGGGCTTGGTTGTTGAAGCTCACCACCATGAAGTGGCAACCGCTGGCCAGAACGAAGTGGCGACCCGCTTTAATACCATGACCAAAAAAGCGGATGAAACCCAAATTTATAAATATGTTGTTCACAATGTTGCCCATGCCTACGGCAAAACAGCGACCTTTATGCCTAAACCTTTAGTGGGTGATAACGGTTCAGGTATGCACTGCCATATGTCTTTATCTAAAGGTGGCGTTAACCTGTTCGCAGGTGACAAATACGGCGGTTTATCCGAAATGGCGCTGTATTACATCGGTGGAATTATTAAGCATGCACGTGCACTGAACGCATTTACAAACCCAACGACTAACTCATACAAACGCTTAGTTCCTGGCTTTGAAGCACCAGTCATGTTGGCATATTCTGCACGTAACCGTTCTGCTTCGATTCGTATTCCAGTCGTCGCGAGTACCAAAGCACGCCGTATTGAAGTTCGCTTCCCAGACCCAGCTGCTAACCCATATTTAGCGTTTGCAGCCCAGTTAATGGCCGGTCTTGATGGCATCATCAATAAGATCCACCCTGGTGATGCGATGGACAAAAATTTATATGACTTACCACCAGAAGAAGCCAAAGAAATTCCAACTGTTTCAGGCTCTTTAGACGAAGCGTTAGCGGAATTAGATAAAGACCGTGAATTCTTAACCCGTGGTGGTGTATTCACGAATGACGCTATTGATGCGTATATTGAATTAACCCGTGCCGACATCCAACGTGTTCGTATGGCACCACACCCTCTCGAATTTGAAATGTACTACAGTGTGTAACACGCCGTTCCACTGTTAGTCTTTGTTGCCGTGAAGCACTTGCCCCATCTTTTGATGGGGCCTTTTATCTCTAACGTATTTACGCAACAAAAATCAAATATCGGTTGTTTGGTCTATCAGGTATAATGCACCAAAATAGTGCAGGAGCAACATTACATGAAAACCGAACATTTGCCAGCACCGGAACATATTCTCGACTCTCTCATTAATAGCGTGCTAATTTTGGATTACGACTTGGTTATCCATTATGCCAACCATGCTGCACTCCAGATCTTAACCCAAAGCCAGCGCAAGCTATACGGTACACCACTACCTCTACTATTCAGCTATTGTTCGCTCAATGATGAACTCATGCTTAATAGTTTAAAAGACGGTCACAGTTTTACCGAAAATGAAGTTACCTTGGTCTTTAATAACCATTCCCATGTGATGTCGTTCAGCGCACAGCCTTTTTCAGAGCAATTTATTTTAGTTGAGCTTTCACAATTAGATAGCCAGCGACGTCTTAGCCAAGAACTCGCGCAAAATGCCCAACAACTTGCCGCACGCGAATTAATCCGAGGGCTTGCTCACGAAATCAAAAACCCTCTTGGAGGTTTGCGAGGCGCCGCGCAATTACTATCTAAAGCACTGCCTGACCCACAATTAAATGAATATACTCAAGTGATTATCGAGCAGGCCGACCGCCTGCGAGCGCTTGTTGATAGGCTACTTGGCCCACAATACCCGGGGCCGAAAACACAGCAAAGTATCCATCATATTATGGAAAATGTAACGCGATTGGTGTCATTAGAAAAACCCGATAACGTGGCACTAATTCGAGACTATGACCCGAGTCTGCCTGAATTAGAATATTACCCAGACCAAATCGAGCAGGTACTCCTTAATATCACTCGAAATGCATTGCAAGCTCTCGCTGAAACGGGGGGTTATATCACCTTGCGTACACGAACTGCTTTTCAAGTCACACTGCAAGGTGAGCGTTATCGATTAGCTGCACGCATTGATATTGAAGATAACGGCCCCGGTATTCCCTTGGCAATCCAAGATACATTGTTTTATCCCATGGTGAGTGGACGTCCTGATGGCACCGGACTTGGCCTATCAATTGCCCGCAGTTTAGTCGACCAACACGCAGGGAAAATCGAATTTACCAGCTGGCCGGGTCACACTGAGTTTTCCATTTATCTACCAATAAAAAAATAGGAGATAACCATGATGCAGGGAAAAATTTGGGTGGTTGATGACGATAGCTCCATCCGTTGGGTACTTGAGCGTGCATTCGATAATGCAAAATTCGCTTGCACCTGCTTTGACAGTGCAGATGCTGTACTCGCCGCATTAGAAAATTCACTCCCTGATGTGTTGTTATCTGATATCCGTATGCCAGGCACAAATGGTATTGAGCTTCTGAATACCATCAAACAATCGCACCCTCTCTTACCGATTATTATCATGACAGCACACTCTGACCTTGATGCTGCCGTAAATGCCTACCAATCAGGCGCCTTTGATTACTTACCAAAACCTTTCGATATTGATGAAACTGTCGCATTAGTCGAGCGCGCTCTGAATCATAGCCGCGAACAAAACCATACTGGCCGTGAAGCTAAACAAGCCGCTCCTGTTGTCTCTTCGACCATGATCGGTGAAGCACCGGCTATGCAAGAGGTTTATCGTATTATTGGCCGTTTATCGCGTTCATCAATTAGCGTGCTTATCAATGGCGAGTCAGGTACAGGGAAAGAGTTAGTTGCCCATGCGCTACATCAGCACAGCCCCCGTGCCGATGCCCCTTTTATTGCATTAAATATGGCCGCTATTCCCAAAGATTTAATTGAATCTGAGTTATTCGGTCACGAAAAAGGGGCATTTACGGGTGCGACTCAAGTACGTCAAGGGAGATTTGAACAAGCTAACCATGGGTCACTGTTTTTAGATGAAATCGGTGATATGCCCCTTGATGTACAAACTCGCTTATTACGCGTTCTGGCGGAAGGCCAATTCTATCGTATTGGCGGTTATACCCCAGTTAATGTGGATGTGCGGATTATTGCAGCGACCCACCAAGATCTCGAAAAACGGGTTAAAGAAGGGCTATTTCGTGAGGATTTATTTCACAGGCTAAACGTGATCCGAGTGCAATTACCCCCATTACGTGAGCGCGTTGAAGATATTCCTCGACTTGCCCACTACTTTTTGCAAAATACCGCCAAAGAGTTAGGAGTAGAAAGTAAGGTACTGCACCCTGATAGCGAAAAAATTCTTCAACGCTATTACTGGTCGGGTAACGTTCGCCAATTGGAAAATGTCTGCCGTTGGCTAACTGTGATGGCGGCAAGCCAAGAAATTTTACCGCAAGACTTACCCGATGATTTGCTTGAAGAGCATCCCCAACCAAATACCGTAGTAAAATCATCCCAAGCCAATCTCATGCCAACACCATCGTTGTCATCGCAAGATCCTATTTCTAACGCCCAGTGGTTTGAATTACTTGAAGAGTGGACCGATAGCGCCTTAATGGATGGAAAGGAAAATCTTTTCGCCCAAACGATGCCATTACTTGAACGCACCATGTTAAATTGTGCGTTGAAATATACAAATGGTCACAAACAAGAAGCCGCCCGTTTATTAGGATGGGGAAGAAATACGTTAACTCGGAAATTAAAAGAGCTTGGAATTGAATAACCGCAAAAATTGATTATCCTATTAAGATAGGCGTGACTTAATTTATTATTTCATGCTTGTCTTAATATTCAACAATTCCATATTGACCCACATCAAAAAAAGATATCTAAACGCCAAAAAAATAACTATTAGTGATAATTGGGTTCAGATGCTCCCTTTATTATAATACACTTAAGACTATTTATTGTTTCAAAATGAAAAATTAAAAAAGTGCCAAATATATTAAATACCACCACAACACATGATGCGTGAAACAATAACAAAAAACACCATGTTAAATCCAATTTAATTATTTAATTTTTATTTTGATCTTCAACAAAAACCCTAAAATCAAAAAAATAACATTTCTTAATATATCCATAAAAAACCTACAACCCATAGTGTGAATATCAAACATAATATATAAAAACCACATCAAAAAAGGAGATTAAGCCCAAATTACTCTCATATTGTTTATTTTTAAAATAAAAGCCAAAATACACACCAGTTGAGTAACTGAATATTTTCACTAACTCAATCTCATCATATAAATATCCTCTTGGAGAGTAATAAATGAAAAAGAATGTCTTTGCCTATTTAATTGCGGCATCGTCTGTTTTTGCCATTAATAATGCATTAGCTGCTGATGGAACTATTGATTTTACCGGTGAAATTACCGACCAAGCTTGTGAATTATCCGCAGGTTCTGATGCACTAAAAGTGAATTTAGGGAAAGTATCAAAAACGGCATTATCAGGTGCGGGAGATACAGCGGCTGCAACGAGATTTACGATCAAATTAATCAACTGCCCTAAAGCCGTAACAACGGCTTCAGTGAAATTTGATGCCGATTCCTATTTAAATGATAGCCAAGTTATCAAATTAAAAGATGAACCCGGTGTTGCTACAGGTGTTGGCATCCAAATTACTGATGACGCTAATGCTGTTGTCCCATTATATACGGCCTCTAAAGCTTATCCATTAAAAGATGGCGTTGTAAATAACTTAGACTTTAAAGCCCATTACATTGCAAAATCCGACGCAGTAACCGTTGGCCCGGCAAATGGTAATGCAACCTTCACTATTAATTATAACTAATTGGCTTTTAGGGTTTAAATGGATTTAAACCCTATTCCCCTATTCAATGGTACTAATATGAAACGCTTAGTTTATTTTTTTATTTCTTCATTTTTATTGATTAATTTAGCCCATGCTGGCGTTATTATTGGCGGCACCCGTGTTATTTATAATGAGGGAAATAAAGACGTCAGTATTAGTGTCGAAAACCCTGATAAAATCCCTTATTTAATTCAATCGTGGATTGACAGTGTTGATGAAAAAAAACAATCTGCATTTACCATTACACCACCACTATTTAGATTAAACGCAGATAAAACCAATGCGTTAAGAATATTTTTAACCGAGAATACCTTACCGAAAGATAAAGAATCATTATTTTGGCTAAATATAAAGACAATCCCGGCAACAGAGCGAACAGAGAATTCATTACAAATTGCCTTTAAAACGCAGATGAAATTAATTTACCGTCCCTCTGCAATTAAAAATGTTGATTTTATTGAAGAGCAAAAGAAATTAACTTGGTCAAAAACAGGCAATAGGATTACGGTAAAAAACCCGACGCCGTATTTTATGAATTTCCAAAGTGTTACCTTTAACGGTAAAAAAGCCAATGACGTCTCTTATGCCGCACCGTTTTCTAGCACTTCTTTTGAGATTAACGATACTGCAAGTCACGGCATTGTGAAATGGGAAGTCATTAATGATTATGGTTCCGCATCTGAACTGAGTGAAGCGAAAATATAGCCCAATATTGATTTAGGTTGTTAAAATGAGAATAAATAAAATATGCTTTAGCCTACTTATTTATTTAGGCTATACGGTACCTTTATATGCTGAAAATGCCATCGACAATAATACGACAGAGGGAAATATCTATTTTGACCCTGATTTCTTAGAGCTACCAAATAAAGACTCTGTTGATTTAAGCCAATTTGAAAATAACCAACAATTGGCCGGTAATTATTACGTTGATATTTATGTCAACACTAACTTAATCGGGGCGAAAAATTTAAAGTTTGATAAAGGCACCGATAATAAATTGGTTCCTTGCTTAACTCTGGATGATTTAAAAAGCTTCGATATTAAAATTGCAGATTATCCTGAGCTACAAAATAGCCAAACAGGCTGTGTTAACTTAGCAATCATTCCAGATGCAACAAGTCAGTTTGAATTTGATTCACAGCGGTTATACCTCAGTATTCCGCAGATCGCGCTGGCGAAAAACCCAAGGGGTTATGTTGACCTTGCGGATATCGACAACGGTATTACTGCCCTATTACTGAATTACAGCTATAGCGGTTCTAAAAATACCGATCGTAAAGGTGGAGAAGACACCACCTCAAACTACGTCAATTTACGCCCCGGCTTAAATATTGGGGCATGGCGTCTGCGCAACTATACCACGTGGTCCAACAGCACAGGGCAGCCCAATAAATGGGATACTGTTTATACTTACGCCTCCCGTGGGATCAACCGCATAAAAAGCCAATTAACCTTGGGAGACAGCGTTTCTCCATCAGAGGTGTTTGACAGTGTGCCATTTCGTGGGGCGCAGCTCGCCACCGATGATGATATGTACCCTGAAAGTCTCCGTGGCTATGCGCCCGTTGTGCGTGGGATAGCCCGCAACAACGCACAGGTCACCATTCGCCAAAACGGTTACACCATCTACCAAACCGATGTAGCAGCTGGCCCCTTTGAAATCACTGACCTCTACCCAACGGGCAGCAGTGGTGACTTACATGTGACGATAAAAGAATCGAACGGTAGCGAACAGGTGCAAATTGTGCCGTTTGCCTCGCTCCCTGTATTGCAGCGAGAAGGTTATTTATCCTACAGCACCACCGCGGGGGAATATCGCTCCTATGATAGTCATGTAGATAAAACCAAATTTGGCCAGTTCACGTTGGTTTACGGTTTACCCTATGGCATCACCATGTTCGGAGGGAGTCAGTTCAGTGAAAAATACCAATCTTATTCGATAGGTGCTGGGCAAAACATGGGACGTTTTGGCGCGCTTTCTATTGATGTGACCCAATCTCACGCCAAAATGCGTGATGACCGCAAAGAACGTGGGCAGTCTTACCGCTTTAGATATAACAAAAACCTCAATGATATCGGCACCAATATTGCTTTGGCAGGTTACCGCTATTCGACCCAAGGGTATTACAGTTTATCCGAGGTGTTTGATACCTTCCGTGATACCACTTACACTCCTGAAATCGAACGCCGCCGTAATCGCGGTGAAATCACCCTCAGCCAAAACCTAGGGGATACTTACGGTTCTATTTCAATGGGTTATGTTAATGAAGATTATTGGAATAGTGACCGCAAAACACAGTCAGCAACCCTTGGCTATAACAATAGCTGGCAAGGGGTCAGTTATGGGCTGAATTACACCTATAACAAAAATACCAGCAGCTATTCCCTGAGTGCTGGGGCAAAAAAATACAGTGATGAAGACCACTTATTTACTTTTTCGGTCAATATTCCGTTCAGTTTGTTTGAAGATACCGCCTACATTAACTTTGCCAGTAACCACAGTAGCCGAGACTCCAGTTCGAGTAGCATCGGTGTATCAGCATCTCACCTGAACAACCGTTTAAATTGGAGTATGCAACAGAGTTTAGCCGATCAGGGGCAAGGCAGTTCTGGTAATGCGAACTCCACCTATAAGGGCAGGTATGGTGAAGTTTCTGGTGGTGCGAGCTATAGCAAGGATAACTATAACCTGTACTACGGAACTAACGGCAGCCTTGTCGCCCACGCAGGTGGGTTAGTGTTAGGGCAACAACTGGGTGAGACTGCTGCGCTGGTAGAAGTGCCTGATGCAGGGAATGTTCCCATATTAAACCAAGCGGGTGTAGTAACCAATAGCCAAGGTTACGCGTTAGTGCCATACGTGACGGCCTACCGTAAAAATTCCATCGATATTGATACTTCGGCGTTACCTAACAACACGGAAATGGAACTCACTAGCCAGTCGGTCTCCCCAAGCCGTGGTGCGCTAGTGAAATCCAGTTTCACCGCTAATGTCGGTTATCGCGCCATTATGGTATTGAATTTTGCAGATGGGAAGCCAGTTCCATTTGGTGCGCAGGCGATATTTAAAGATAACCCGCAGCTAAATAATCTAGTGGGTAATGATGGCGAAGTTTATTTATCCGGTTTAACTGAGAGTGGGAACTTTATTATTCAATATAACGAGAAACAACAGTGTCAGGTTAATTATAACTTAGCCGGTGTTTCAGATTATATGGGGTTATATAAAACTCAAGGAGTTTGTTTGTGAAAAAGAAAATCACAGTAAAATTACTTTTATTACTCGTAGTATTTCTCATTATTAACAATAAAGCAAAGGCTGCCTACGATTGTTTTAAAGGTCAACCTGTTCGTGCCGCCTATATTGATGGTACACATAAAATTAATATTCCATTCGACAGTAATTTTACTGGTGATTTAAAGACAATAATAGCAACTTCAAGTATCCCTCTTAGCTTGTATGTAAATAATAGTGGAAACGATTATAATAGTTCATGTAAAGGACTCAATGAAAATAACAGCAATATTGGAAAAACCTATTTTCAATATTTATATGCAAATGGCCAAACGTTTCAAACACCTTTACAAACAAATATTTCAGGTATTTCACAATATGTTAGAATGGTTGCACGCCATTGTCCGTCATGCACAGCAAGTATTTATTTTCCTTATTCTGGAACGGCTAGTGTGACGTATGGTTCCCCAAATCTTGGTAAGCCATCCTATTTTACATTAACTATAAAACAGACAGGAAAAGTAATAAAATCTGGATATATTGATAGTGGATTAATTGCTACCAAAGGCAATCGTAATGCCGCAGCAGGCCCTGTTTATCATTTAAACAGCACATTGTCTATTCAACCTAATTCTATCTATATAAATGTGCTTAATTGTTCGTTAAATCAGAGCGTTTACAATATTAATTTAGGCGACTGGTACGATACTCAATTTAAAAATACTGGGGATACTAGTGAGATGATTGATATTCCAATTTCACTAAAATGTAACCCTGAGACAAATATTAATGTAACTGTGAAAAGTACCAATGGTTCATCCTCTCCGACAGGTGGCTGGCTCAACTTAGCCTCCGACGGAAATAGCGCAAAAGGCATCGCCATACAACTATTAGATAACAATAACAACCCAATAACATTGGATAAAAAATTCACTCAAGCAACAAATGTTTCAGAAGGCGATTATATATTCAACTGGAAAGCCCGTTATATTAAAACAGCAGACAAAATTACTCCCGGAAGTGCAAATGCCTCAGCCACCGTTAATATTCGTTATGAATAGGATTAAATAATGAAAAATTTAATGCACTCCTTATTGATAATAAATAGCTTGATCTCTAGCTTTTATACATATGCTGAAGATAACGTCATATTAAATTTCACAGGCAATATCAAAGCCGCTACCTGTAATATCTCTGGCGGCAACAATATTGATATTGACTTAAAGCGTTTACCGGTTGATATATTTAATAGCGCGCAGACAGGATCCGACTGGAAAAATTTTGATATTTATTTAAATAACTGCTCTTCATTTGTGAACCAAATTAAACTGACATTTGCAGGCACTGCAGATGCTGCTGACATAAACAGCTTATATAAAAATCTCGGTACTGCACAGAATATCGCTGTGCAATTACAAAGTGGTGATGGTGCCACACCATTAGGTAATCTAAAAATATTACAAGTGCCCTTAAATGGGCAATCTGATATTGCTATCCCATTACGTACCCGTGCATTTAGCGCAGTAGGTAATGTCGTGCCTGGATCTATTTCAGCCAATATCACCGCCACCATCACCTATTTATAAACCGGAGCATATAACATGAAGAAAATGATACTGTTATTCTGTCTTGCTTCCAGTCCCCTATTGGCAGCAGACCCACAAATTAATATCAACGTACATGGCTATGTCGCAGTGATGCCTTGCGAATTAGAAACCATCAATCATGTCATTGACCTAAAAAAAGTGAATGCTTGGAATATTCGAGATACACAAACTTCACCGTGGGTTGATTTCTCAATTAAATTGAAAAATTGCCCTATTGGCACTAAAGAGGCCATTATGGAGATTAAAGGCACACCTGACACAGGCACAACTGACTATTTTATCAACACCGGCTCTGCTAAAAATGTCGCATTAAACTTAGCTCACCATGCAAATAAAACCACGATAAAAAATGGTGAAAAAATTGCAGCGCTGGTCAATGAACAAACCCGCACAATTGACATTCCACTATCAGCGAGAATGGCGGGTTATGGATCAGGAATGACAAGCGGTTCATTTAATAGCCACCTTGATTTTACATTTGTTTATCATTAACAAGGTCTGGCTATTATAGTAACTAATACCCAAATGAAAACTGTATAGCTCGAATACGTATGATTTAAATCAAGATAGAAACCATAGTACCTGATAGATGTATCTTGAAGGTACAAGGCATTTTTTACTTATTAAAAATAAAAAATCAATGAGGTTAAATAATGAGCAATTATTACCCTGTCTCTGCGGTCATTGGTAATAAAATAAAGTCATTGCGTAAAAATAAAGGACTCTCTCTTGTTACTCTCGCTAAAACGGTTGGAATTAGTGAGCAACAACAATTACGTTATGAACGAGGAAATAACCGAATATCGGTAGATAGGCTAAAACAATACTCCAACTATTTTGATATTAACATTAGTTACTTTTTTTCGTTTAGTGAAGATGAAAAAACAAAAATTAAAAATGGTTATGAAATTAAAAAATCATTTTCTTTATAGTATTTTTACTTAATCATTATTGGTTATCAGTATGAAAAAAAACACATCTAGAATTATCGGAGCACGGATCCGCACACTAAGAAAAGACCATAACATGAGTATTCAGCAACTCAGCACATTACTCGGGATAAGTCAGCAGCATCAATCTCGACATGAACTAGGGGAAATACGAATTCACGTTGATACTTTATATTTTATTTCTGAAATACTCGACCTTGATATTCAAGAATTAATTATTGATTTTGCCATTCCAGCACCAGTTAGCACAATAAACAATCAACAGAATAGAAGAAAAATACTCCAAGCAGAAAGCCTATTATCGCCAGAAAAAATTTCAATTTGTACAAATAGTATCAACAAAAAATAATGTTGCATATTTTTAGGTTGTTGCTCTTTATTATCAAAATAAGAGCAACCTTCGCCTATGTAGTCTTAGTTAAACCATCTAAAATTAAGACTACATCTCTAGTGGTACTTAATTAAAAAACAAGACAGAGCACATTTAGACCTACCAAAACCGACAATTACACTATACTTTCGTTTTTCGACAATACAAATAAAACAATCACTACATTTTACCTAACGTGCCAAAGATTGATAATTCCAAATAATCTCTATATGAGAGATAAATTAAATTTATATCCCTCCTTGTAATTATTCTTAGCTTTATATCGTTATTTAACTTTAGTCAAATAATCATTAAAAATTATATTTAACTTAGTTCAATATAGTATATCAACCCCTCTCTCATAATGTGTTAACTCAATTAAAAAAATTAAATACTTTAATATTTAATTATATATTTCCAATTTTAACAAAACTTGTTTATTTTAAAAAATAGTCTCAAAATACTCTTCAGTTGAGTAATTATTGTTTTTATATACTCAATGAAAAATAAATAATTATCTTTTGGAGAAAAACAAATGAAAAAGAATTTACTTGCATCATTAATTGCAGCAACCTCAATCGTTGCTGTTAATAATGCATTAGCGGCGGATGGTACTATCGACTTTACAGGTGAAATCATCGACCAAGCATGCGAATTAGCTGCTGGCTCTGATGCATTAAAAGTAAATCTCGGAAAAGTATCTAAAACCGCATTACCAACTGCAGGAAGCACTGCTGCTGCAACTAAATTTACGATTAAATTAATTAATTGCCCTGCTACCGTAACAACGGCTTCAGTGAAATTTGATGCGGATTCTTATGTTGGTGATGATGAAGTTATTAAATTAAAAGAAGAAACTGGCGTTGCAACTGGCGTTGGTATTCAAATTACTGATGATGAGAATAAAGTCGTGCCATTGTTTACTGCCTCTAAAACTTATCCATTAAAACAAAATGTAGAAAATAATTTAGATTTCAGAGCACGTTATATTGCCAAGTCTAGCGCTGTGACCCCTGGTCCTGCTAATGCGACAGCAACTTTTACAATCAATTATAACTAAATAATAAATAAGGTTTAAAAGGACTTAAGCCTTATCTAATAATAATCAATGGTGGTATTATGAAATCTATTATCTATATTTTTATTTCCTTATTGGCACTAATAAACACTGCGAATGCTGGTGTTATTATTGGTGGAACCCGTGTTATTTATAACGAGGGAAACAAAGATGTCAGCATCAGTGTGGAAAATCCAGATAAAATCCCTTATTTGATTCAATCTTGGATAGATAATATAGATGAAAAAAAACAGTCTGATTTTTCTATCACACCACCATTATTTAGGCTAAATGCAGATAGAACTAATGCACTAAGAATATTTTTAACAGAAAATAAATTACCTAATGATAGAGAGTCATTATTCTGGCTAAATATAAAAACTATTCCAGCAACAGAAAGAACAGAAAACTCATTACAAATTGCCTTTAAAACGCAAATGAAATTAATTTATCGCCCCAAGGGATTAAAAGATGTTGATTTTATTGAAGAGCAAAAAAAATTAGTGTGGTCAAAATCTGGAAATAAAATTACGGTTAAAAACCCAACGCCATATTTTATGAATTTCCAGAGCATCAGTTTTAATGGAACAAAGGCTAATGACGTTTCTTATGCGGCACCTTTCTCAAGTGCGACTTTCGAGGTTAATAACTCAAATAGTAATGGGACAATAAAATGGGAAGTTATTAATGATTATGGTGCAGCGCCAGAAGCACTCGAAAAGAAAATATAAAACTATAAAATAAGTTGGGCTTTATCATGAAAATAAATAAAATATCTCTAGGCCTGCTATTATATTTAGGCTATACCGCATCGCTATATGCTGAAGAAAAAATAGAAAATAATGTCTACTTTGATCCTGACTTTTTAGAGCTACCGAATAAAGATTCGGTTGATTTGTCACAGTTCGAGAATAATGAACAATTAGCGGGTGATTACTATGTTGATATTTATGTCAACACCAACTTAATTGGTGCTAAAAATCTTAAATTTGAAAAAAATAGCCGTAACCAATTAGTTCCGTGTTTATCACTGGCTGATATTAAAGAGTTTGGTATCAAAACAGCCGAATACCCTGAATTACAAACCGCAGGAAGCCACTGTGTAAACCTTGCCGCGATCCCTGATGCCACAAGTAATTTTGAGTTTGATTCTCAACGTTTATATTTAAGCATCCCCCAAATCGCATTGGATAGAAACCCAAGGAGTTACGTTGACTTAGCCAATATCGATAATGGGATCAACGCACTGCTATTAAATTATAGCTATAACGGCTCTAAGAATTACGATCGTAAAAGTAGTGGCTCGGATAACACATCCCATTATGTAAATTTAAGACCTGGCTTAAATATTGGAGCATGGCGGTTACGCAATTACACCACATGGTCAAGTAGTACCGACCAATCCGGTAAATGGGATACCATCTATACCTACGCATCACGCGGTATTAATCGCATCAAAAGTCAGTTGACCTTGGGGGATAGTGTCTCACCTTCGATGGTTTTTGATAGCGTGCCATTTCGGGGTGCCCAACTTGCGACAGATGATGATATGTCCCCTGAGAGTTTACGCGGCTATGCGCCCGTTGTACGTGGGATTGCTCGTAGCAACGCACAGGTGACGATCCGCCAAAATGGTTACATTATCTACCAAACCGAGGTGGCTGCAGGCCCTTTTGAAATCAATGACTTATACCCAACAGGGGGAAGCGGTGATTTGCATGTCACCATCAAAGAATCCAACGGTAGCGAGCAATATCAAATCGTTCCTTTTGCTTCATTACCCGTATTGCAGCGTGAAGGATATTTTTCTTATAGCGTAACGGGCGGGGAATACCGCGCTTATGACAGTAGCATTGATAAAACAAAATTTGGCCAATTTACCTTAATCTATGGTCTACCATATGGTATTACCGCTTATGGTGGTAGCCAAGTGAGTGAGCATTACCAATCTTACTCCATCGGTGCAGGCCAAAACCTTGGGCGATTTGGTGCATTATCCATTGACGTTACTCATGCAAATTCAACGCTAAGTAATGATGTTAAGGAGAAAGGTCAATCATACCGCTTCCGCTATAACAAAAATATCAACGATATTGGTACGAATATCGCATTAGCGGGTTACCGCTATTCCACTAAAGGTTTTTATAGTTTAGCGGAAGTCTTTGATGGTTATAGAAATACAAACTATGCTCCAGAAATTGAACGACGCCGTAATCGCGGTGAAATCACCCTCAGCCAAAACTTAGGGGATAACTTTGGTTCAATCTCTGTCGGCTACATCAATGAAGACTACTGGAATAGTGACCGTAAAACACAATCTGCTACCGTGGGTTACAACAACAGTTGGCAAGGCATCAGTTATAGTTTGAATTATACCTATAACAAAAATACTAATAGCTACTCATATACTTCCGGTAGCCGCACGAAAAGTGAAGATGACCATCAATTAGCGTTTTCGGTCAGTGTGCCATTTACCGTGTTTGATAACACCTTCTATTACAACTTTAACAGTAATAGTAGCAGCAACGGCCCAAGCACAGGCAGTATTGGGCTTTCCGCTTCACAACTCAATAACCGCTTAAATTGGAGCATGCAGCAGGGTTTCACCACTCAAGAACAAGGTACGAGCGGCAATATGAACGCCTCTTATAAAGGCCAATATGGTGAAGTTTCAGGCGGCACTGGCTATAGCAAAGACAACTATAACCTTTATTACGGTGTGAATGGTAGCTTAGTGGCTCACTCTGGCGGCCTTGTACTCGGCCAACAATTAGGGGAAACCGCGGCGATTGTTGAAGTCCCAGATGCAGGTGATGTTCCCATTTTAAACCAAGCTGGGGTTGTTACTAATAACCAAGGTTATGCACTCGTGCCTTATGTCACGGCTTATCGTAAAAATGTGATTGATATTGACACTTCTGAACTACCTGAAAATACGGAAATGGAATTAACCAGCCAAAGTGTTGCACCAAGCCGTGGTGCTCTGGTGAAAGCTAGCTTTGCGGCGAATGTCGGGTACCGAGCCATCATGATATTAACCTTTGCTGATGGTAACCCCGTACCTTTTGGTGCTCAGGCGATATTTAAAGATAACCCACAGCTAAATAATATAGTGGGTAATGATGGTGAAATTTATTTATCTGGCTTAGCTGAAAATGGCAATTTTATTATTCAATATAACGAGAAACAACAGTGCCAAGTAAATTATAACTTAGCAGGCATATCGAACTATATGGGGTTATATAAAACAACTGCTGTTTGCCGATAATAAGGGGTAAATAATGAAAAATTTTATTTATAGAACAATATTGTCAGTGAGTTGTATATATTTATACTCAGGATATGCTAATGCAGCATGTGTGCAAAATCCTACATGGAGAAATATACAAAAAACAATACCTAATGAAACAATCAACATACAATATGATGACACTAGGTCTTATCAATTAAAATCGATATCTTTACCGATTTATACGGGGACTTATAACCCGACTAATGGTGTTGGTCAAGATTGTGGCGGAAATCAAGTTGGTATTTATCTAGCACCAGTCAGTAATGGTATGGCCGTAAGTGGAATTAATGGTATTGGTGTCAAAGCGAGAATTAATAGCTTTGGATCAAATACCTTCTTTCCTGTCAATGGCCCATATACGGCAACTACATGGACATTCTCGAATCCAGCATGGGATATCCGTATAGAAAAAACGGGGCGCGTTACTTCTGGTGGGATTATTTCAACTCGGCAACTCGCTAGATTTTATCAACAGAATAGAAAGACAGGTACCAATTTTTATATTTCAACTGTTTCTTTTTCCACTAACTATCGAATAAATGTACTCAGTTGCTCACTAAAAAATTCAGTTCCTACCATCAACTTAGGGGATTGGTATGATACCCAATTTCCCTCTGTTGGCAGTACCAGTACAAATATCAATATTCCCATAACATTAAGCTGTATGGCAGGTACTAATATCAAAGCGACGGTCACAAGTTCTAAATATGAAGATACCGCTACAGGAAAATTAGGGCTAACGGGTACTAATACTGCCACTGGCGTGGCAATACAATTGCTGGATAAAAATAATAACCCGATCAAGTTGAACACGTTAAATAGCCTGCAAAATAATGTACCGGCTGGTGATTATATGTTTAATTGGAAAGCTCGCTATATCAAAACGGCCGATAACATCACGCCGGGTACAGCGAATGCCTCCGCGACTGTAAATATTCGCTATGAGTAGGAATAAAAAATGAAAAATATATCTAAAAATTTACTTTTACTTAGTAGCTTAATATTCAGCGGAAATTTATTTGCTGCTAGCACAGTGACATTGAACTTTACCGGAAATATTCGAGCCGCAACTTGCAATATTACCGGTGGGAATAATATTGATATTGACCTAAAAAATATTTCTGCTGATGTATTTCGTAATGCGAGTTCAGGTTCTAATTGGAACACATTTAATATTAGCCTAAATAATTGTTCATCTTTTATTAACCAGGTAAAACTGACGTTTACAGGAACCGCGGATACTGCGGATACTGCGGATACTGCAAGCTTATACAAAAACCAAGGTACGGCTAAAAACCTAGCCGTTCAACTACAAAATGGTAATGGAACAACCGCTTTAGGTAACCAAAAAGTATTACAAGTTCCGACAAATGGGCAAGCGAATATTAATATTCCATTACGCACACGTGCTTTTAGCTCATTAGGTAATGCCACTCCGGGAACTATTTCCGCCAACATTACGGCAACAATTACCTATTTATAAAAGAGAAAATAACATGAGACATTTTATTCTATTACTATCACTAATGAGCTGTTCTTTAACTGCATTTGGGCTAACTGCAAATATTAAAGTGCATGGCGTCGTTATTGCTGCACCTTGTGAAGTCGAAAAAAACAACTATTTAATTGATTTGAAAAAAATTAACATTTGGAATATCAAAGATACGCAAAAATCTCCGTGGGTTGATTTTTCCGTGAAGTTAAAAAATTGCCCTGTCGGCACTACCAAAGCTGTAATGAAAATATCAGGTACGCCAGACTCAATAGTCACTGAACATTTTATTAATAATGGTACGGCGAAAAATGTGGCATTAAATTTAGCAAATACTGGTAATAAAACAACAATAAAAAATGGCGATACCATTACCGCAAATGTTAATACTCAAACGCGAAATGTTGAAATTCCATTATCGGCAAGAGTATCTGGTTATGGCAGTGGTATGGTTGCAGGTTCATTTAAAAGCCATTTAGAATTTACATTTACCTATCAGTAATTAATTTTTTGTTGTATCAATTCGAATAGGGGAAAGCGGTATGCCTAATTACTATCCTATATCAAGAATAATTGGAAATAAAATCACCTATTATCGAAAAATGAAAGGAATGACACTAGACAATTTATCTAAAATCATTGGAGTGAGTGAACAACAACAATCCCGCTACGAACGGGGAATTAATCGAATTAATATTGACAGGCTTAATGAATACGCCAGAATATTTAAAATTGATATTATGGATTTTTTTATTTTCAATTCGAGGGAGATTAATGAGATTGAATATGCAGAAGAAAAATATTTAAATAAAAAAGAAAATGTTAAGGATATTTTATGACTAAAAAGAAAATTTTACGGGTAATAATAGGCTCGGTTTTTGCTTATTCTACATATACACAAGCAGCCTGTATTCAAAACCCTAATTTACGGAATGTTGTGGTGAATGTACCTGCAAGAACCTATTCACTGCAATATGATGATACCGGGGCTCGTGATTTAGCCACGATTCAAGTCAATTTTAAAGGCTCACAAGTCAATACATTTTCAGGCCCAAGAAGTAATGGTCAATGTGGTAATGCCTACTTACATGCTGACTATGTCAATGGTTGGGTACCAAACGGCAATAAAATTGCAGCCAGTAATATACCGGGCATCAGCATTCAAGTGAAAGCAACCAATATCGGTTTTTTAAATACACGTTATGGACCACCAACAGCAGCTAATCCAGCCGCTTGGGGGATCCCTAACCCATATTGGACTATCACTATCAAAAAAACAGGGCAAGTCACACAGGGGGGAAATTTAAAGGCAGGGCATGTGGGAAGATTAACACAGCGTAACCCTGCGCCACATAACAGTACGTGGAATTTAACATCGTTGAATATTCCAGCAGGTGCTATCAAAATTAATGTATTAAAGTGCTCAACAAAAGCGACAAGTTACAATGTTAACTTAGGGACTTGGTATGATACTCAGTTTAAAGCTATTGGCTCTACTAGCAATAGTGTCAATATACCCATTACATTAAGCTGCGCTGCAGGCACCAATCTAAAAGTGACAGTTACAAGTAGTGCTGGGTATGTTGATACCAATACAGGGAAGATTAAATTGTCTGGGCAAGGGCAAGCAGCCGGAATCGCCATTCAATTATTAGATAGAAACAGTAACCCAATAAAGCTCAACTCAAAGTTCACTTTACAAAACAATGTTGCAGGTGGCGATTATATTTTTAATTGGAAAGCTCGATATATTAAAACTGCTAATAACATAACCGCAGGAACAGCAAACTCAACAGCGTCGGTTAACATAAGATATGAATAAATAATATTCAATGTTAATTCATAAAAAGATGATGATTTATTTATAACTTGTTTTTTATTGCTAACATCGAAAAATATCATCGAATAATTGATAAATAGCAAATTTACTATTTTATTAAAATGGTTAAGATAGAGAGGTAATCTTTCATCGTGTTTAGTTAGAAATAAAAAATATAATTATAGGAGTATATATGACTTATTCAACATCTCACCTAATCGGCAAGAAAATACTTTTTTATCGGAAAACGAATGGGCTTTCAGTTAATGAATTATCCGAGGTTATTGGCATCAGCCCACAGCAGCAATCACGATATGAACGAGGAGTAAATAGAATAAGTTTAGATAGGTTGCTCCAATATGCAACGTATTTTGAGATTGATATTCAAGCATTCTTTCAGTCTCATGACATTTAATAAATAAATTAAGTAGTAATACCTGTACTAAAAAATCACATTAAAAACATTTAATTATATTCACATTGCAATATTCAAAATCAATTAGAGAGAAAATCATGAAACGAAAAATATCTAAATCCGTCGGTTTAAAAATAAGATCATTAAGAGAAATTCACGGAATGAGTGGTAAAGAATTAAGCATGTTATTAGGTATTAGCCAACAACACCAATCACGCTATGAAAATGGTGAGGTTAATATTCATGTCGACACCATTTACCAGTTGGCAAAAATATTTAATGTTTCGCCGACCTATTTCTTTACTGAAACTATTACGAATATTAATAGTACAGATCTCCCTATTAATAAAAAGAATTATTTCTCTGCTGAAGCTTTGGTATTCTAACCTCTAAATATGAGCATTATAATATGCCAGTAAATTAAATGTCGGTGCTATTTCTATTTATAATATAGCACCGACTTATTGTTCTTTTTGAGATTCTTCCACCAACCAATTGCGAAACGTCATCATTGCAGGTGTATATGGCTTAGACTTCAAGCGGCTAAGCCAGTAACCCCCTAATGTTACAGATATATCAAAAGGTTGAACTAACTCCCCTGCGCTTAATTCATGGCTAAACATACAACTTGGCACCAATGCCACACTGTCAGTTAATAACGCAGCCTCAACCATTAAACGTGATGAATCAAATACTGGGCCTTTGACACGCCAAGGGTCAATCTCCGCAGCTAAAAACCATTTTTCCCATTCATCTTTACGATATGAACGCATTAACGGATGGGATTTTAAATCTAATGGATGTTTCAGCTGATTCGCAACTTTCTCTGAACAAAGCACCGTATGCGCAGTTGAAAATAGTGGTGTATTTTCTACGAGTGGCCATAGCCCTTCACCAAAGCGGATCGCAAAATCTACGCCTTCAGCTGCTAAATTCACCACATTGTTATGAGTCATAATGCGTAAATCAATATAAGGGTATAACTCCGAAAATTGCGTTAGTCTTGGTAATAACCAGCCCACTGCAAATGTGCCAACAACTGAAATACTTAAGGCTTCTCGATAATGGCCATCTTCAAACTGCAGCAACAGTGACTCAATTTGGTCAAAAGAGCGACTCAAAACAGGCAATAATGCAAAACCTTCTTCGGTTAATGCAAGCCCTCGAGGTAAACGAATAAATAGTTCTAGCCCCAATTGTTCCTCTAATAGCCTAACTTGTTGGCTGACAGCGGCCTGAGTCACATTCAATTCAATTCCTGCTCGTGTAAAACTTAAATGCCGTGCTGAAGCTTCAAAAGCCCTAAGCGCATTGAGAGGAAGCCGATGACGATAATTTTCTGCCATAAGATTTTCTTTTACCTCATCGAATTTTATATCGTTTTAAATAATGTTTGAGAGCATGCATACTATTTTTCAAACACGGATTATCCGCTGAAAATCGTATATTAAAGCACTTTTAATTCACAATGAAATGCTTTCCTGTTCCTGTTAGCAATAACTTAAACTTGTATTTATTGGAATAACTCTATGAAAACTTTTTTTCGTCAGGGGCGAATTTTTATCGCGCTCAGCTTGGCGTTAACAACGCTATCCACCCATGCTCTCACGCAAACGGATGTCGATAATATAATTAAACCTCTAATGGAACAAAAACAGATCCCAGGGATGTCTGTCGCAATTTCCGTTGATGGAAAGCACTATATTTATCACTATGGTGTGCAATCTAAACAAGACTTAGTCCCTGTCAGTGATAAGACTTTATTTGAGATTGGGTCTTTATCTAAAACGTTCACTGCCACACTCGCAGCCTACGCACAAAACCAAGGAAAACTCGATTTCTCGCAAAAGGTAAGCCACTATCTTCCTGAATTAAAAGGGTCTGTTTTTGACCAAGTGACAATCATGAACTTGGCAACTCACACTTCGGGTTTATCGTTATTTGTGCCTGATAACATTACAAATTCAGCGGAGTTAATCCATTATTATCAGCAGTGGAAACCTACCAAAGCCATTGGACAGTATCGCTCTTATTCAAATCTTGGCGTGGGGCTACTCGGTATCGTTACGGCTAAACAACTCAAAATGCCATTTGAACAAGCGATGGAAAAACTGATGCTGCCTGCGCTAGGGCTAAAACATACCTATATTCATGTCCCTAAAAATCAACAGAAAAATTATGCTCAAGGTTATAATAAGAACAACCAACCCGTTCGTGTAACACCACAAATTTTAGATGCTGAATCTTATGGTTTGAAATCGAATGCGAGAGATCTAATTCGCTTCTTAGATATTAATATGCAAACAAAGAAAGTCGCTAAACCGTGGCAGGAAGCCATAGAGAACACGCATGCAGGGTTCTATATGACCGATTCATTTGTGCAAGATATGATGTGGGAAAGTTATTCATGGCCTGTATCCATTTCTCAATTACAGCAAGGTAACCGAGATGAAATGGCATTACAGCCACAAAAGGTCGAAGCGATTACACCAGCACTACCGCCAGAAACACAAGCTTTCTACAATAAAACCGGCTCAACCAATGGTTTTGCAACCTATGCGGCATTTATTCCGGAAAACCAAGTGGGTATTATTATTTTATCCAACAAATGGTATCCAATCCCTGACCGCATCACTGCGGCCTACCAGCTAATCGAAAAAGCGAAACACTAGCCCACGCAGAACATCCAATGTTCTAAATAATCAGATAACGAACCAGTAATACTCAAAATAGTTCGTGCTAGAGCAAGGCGGCAAAATTCGGCTATCTCGGGGAGTATACAAAAGTATATGACCCGAGTAGCCGAATAAGGCCAACGCAGCTATTGCGCGAAATATGAAGAGTATTAAAGACAACAACGCGACAGCACGAATTATGAAGAGTATTTAGATGACACGGGAAAACTGCCGCTGCCTCATCTGATTCCGCAAATAAACATCAAAACACATGCAAATATTCCGAATAAGTAAACGTCCCTGAGGCGTCACTTTAATCCCCATTTCACTCATTTCAACCAGCCCATCTTCAACCATCGGTTTCAGTAACTCTAAATCTTCCTTAAAATAAGATTTAAAATCAATAGGATATAGTTCTTCGATTTGTGCGAAATCCAATTGAAAATTACAGATTAAGATTTTAATCACATCACGACGCAGGCAATCATCATCAGTTAAAACGAGGCCGCGCCACAGCGCATGGCCCTGCTCTTCAACTTGCGCATAATAGGTTTTCAAATCTTTCTGATTTTGTGCATAGTTGTCGCCTAACATACTGATCGCAGAAACGCCTAGCCCCAGTAAATCACAATCGCCTTGAGTCGTATATCCTTGGAAGTTACGGTGTAAAACCCCTTCCCGTTGTGCCACGGCAAGTTCATCTTCAGGACGAGCAAAATGATCCATGCCTATAAATTGATAGCCATCTCTGGTGAGAGTCGCGATGGTGTCTTGCAGAATATCGAGTTTTTGTTCTGCACTCGGTAAATCTGCATCTTTAATTTTACGCTGTGCCGCAAATAAATTAGGTAAATGCGCGTAATTGAACACACTTAAGCGATCTGGTGATAACTCAGCCACTTTTTTTAGGGTAAACGCAAAGCTTTCAGGGGTTTGCTTAGGTAAACCATAAATCAAATCAATACTCGTTGAGGTAAAACCCGTTTCTTTGGCACGTTTAATTAGGGAAAAAATAAATTCTTCGTCCTGTTCACGGTTAACCAACACCTGAACTTCTTTATTAAAATCCTGTACTCCCATGCTTAAACGGTTAAACCCTTCATGGCGCAGATGGTCTATCATATCCAATTCAATTTCACGCGGGTCGATTTCAATCGACATCTCCACATCATCCGCAAAATTAAAGTGTGTTTTCAATAAACCAACCAAATGGCTGACTTGAGTTTTATCGAGATAAGTTGGAGTGCCCCCACCCCAGTGCATCTGGCTTACCAAACGACCTTTTAATAACGAGGCTCGTTGAATAATTTCTTTTTCAATTACTTGAAGATATTCATCGGCTTTATGTTTTTGCCGCGTCACTAATTTATTACAGCCACAGAAATAACAAAGCTTATGGCAAAAAGGGATATGAACATAGAGCGATAAAGGCCGGTCAGGATAACGCTGTGTTGCTTGAACAAACGCATTCTCATCGTACTCTTGGTTAAACTCCAAGGCAGTGGGATATGAGGTATACCGTGGACCTGAATAATTGTATTTTTGAATGAGAGAAAGATCCCAAACAATATTTTGCTCTGACATAACATTCCTCAATTGACCAAAAGCTCAAACCATACAATGGATTGCACCTTATTTAATTGTTATTTGGTGAGTGTGAAAGTTTCACAACTTAAATAATATTATAAAGTATGTTAGCGAAAAGAGATTTGATACAACATCAAAGAAAAGTGAGTTAGCAGAAAAAATAGCTAAATCCCCCGCTAGCACGAGGGATCTTTTAAACGAAATTATTTACTTTTTAAGATGCGCATAATGTCATCAAGTTTTTCTTCGTCTTCTTCCTCTTCTTCTTCACTGAACTCAATACCGAGAATATTCATCAATTCATCAATACGATCTAAACACGTATCAACATACTGTTGTTCTTGTGCTGTGATAGTTTCGCCATCTTCCAGACGCGCCAAAATGCTATCTAAACGATCGTCGCTTTCTAGCATTTCCAGCTCTTTTTCTGGTGGCAGTTTTTCTTTAGTGGCTGGCTTTTCTTTCACCACTGGACGTGCTGTCGGTTTGTTATCTTCCACAACTAATGGGATCGGTTTTTTGCTACCAATGCGTGGATCCTTAGTGGTAGACTCCCCACCTTTCGCACTGTTAGACACAGATTCTTGGTTACGGCTACCGGATTTATGACCACGATGTTTTTTCTCGCGCTTACGCTCACGGCCTTCCGCATTTATCTCTTCTTTCGTTTTACGGTATTTTTTCTTTGGCTTAGCAGCCGGTTTTTTTGGTGCATTCATGGTCTGATACCTTGATAAAGTCAGTTTCTGCTGCGAAATCTAGCAGGATCCCATAAAGGGGGAAAGCACTAGTTTGCAATTTCAGTGGATTTTTTATCCCACCCTGCCTTCGCAATAGTACTTTATTGATTATACCTTAAATAATTGGAGTTGCATGCAAGCAACAAAAAGGGAAGCTGGTTGAAGAGGCTTGTACTAAGAATAGAGATTTACGTTTTGAGCAATATTCTAAATAATTCAAGTTGTGGCTAGGCGTCAATCGAGGTTATCTCGGGGAGCATACATAAGTATGTAACCCGAGTAGCCGAGTAAAGACAACGACGCCACAGCTTGAAGTATGACGAATATTAGGCGTCGACGAGCACCATTTTTAGTAGGAACATCGTCGCAACTAAAATCACGCATAGCCCCAGATCACGCCAACGTCCGGTACCAATTTTCATTGCACAATACGCAATAAAGCCTAGTGCAATACCTTCTGTGATTGAGAAACTAAATGGCATCATCACTGCCGTAATAAAAGCGGGTACAGACTCCGTTAAGTCATCCCATTTCACGCGAGTTAAGCTTGAAGTCATCAGCACGCCCACGTAAATCAAGGCACCCGCAGTGGCATAAGCTGGAACCATACCTGCAAGAGGAGAGATAAACATGGTCAATAGGAATAAAATACCAACGACAATCGCAGTTAAACCTGTACGCCCACCAACAGAAACACCAGAAGAACTTTCGATATATGCAGTGACAGAAGATGTCCCCATTGCTGAACCTGCAACAGAGCTCAAGCTGTCCACATATAACGCTTGTTTCATTCGAGGGAAAGTCCCGCGTTCATTCGTTATACCCGCTTTGTCAGTCACACCAATCATGGTACCTGATGAGTCAAACAGATTGACTAACATAAAGGCAAAAATCACCCCAGATAACGCTAAATCTAAAGAGCCAGAAAAATCAACCTGACCCACCACACTTGTAATACTTGGCGGCATTGAGAAGATCCCAGAATATTTCACATCCCCCAGAGCAAGACCAATCAGTGTTGTCACTGCAATAGACACTAATACAGCGGCATGAATATTGCGTGCAGCAAGAATAGCGATAATAAAGAAACCTAGGGCTCCCAGCCAAACATTATGGTGAGTCAAATTGCCGATAGAGACTAACGTGTCCGGGTTCGCAACAATAATGCCGGAGTTTTTCAGCCCCATCATCGCAATAAATAAGCCGATACCACTCGTGATCCCGACGCGAAGACTAAGCGGGATATTGGCAATAATCCAATAACGGATACGAAATAGTGTCAGAATAAATAACCCAACTGCTCCCCAAAATACGGCCCCCATTGCAACTTGCCATGAATAGCCCATCGCGCCAACTACAACGAAAGCAAAAAAAGCATTCAGCCCCATAGCAGGTGCTACTGCTATCGGTAAATTTGCCAACAGCCCCATCAAAATACTACCAATAGCGGCAATCAGACAGGTGGTGACAAACACCGCTTTGATATCCATGCCTGCAACTGAGAGAATTTGAGGGTTAACAAAAACGATATATACCATCGTCAGGAAGGTGGTGAAGCCTGCAACAACTTCTGTCCGTGCTGTGGTGCCATGTTCTTGTAATTTAAAAACACGCTGAAACAAGCCCTGCGGTTGTGCCGAGCTAGAAGATTGATTACTCATTAGATATCGCGCCCAAAAAAAGTTTTTTTCGCCCTATACTACAATTAAAAATCACAAAAGAAAACGATTGCGTAAGCTGTTATGGGTAAAAACGTCCTAACTAACTGATACACTAGGGTGAAATAGTAAAAGAATTGATGGTAACGAATAGAGGAAGTGGCGGCTATTTAACCGCCATTTTTAATTTAAGAAAGTGCTAATAGCTTTTGTCGACGCCAAAATAATAAGCGATGTTTTGCCGCCAGTTTCTGAGGTTGATGTTGTGCACTCAGCTTTTTCGCTACCCTATTTGCAATAATTTCTACCGCAAAACACATCACAAAATAAATAAATGCGACGAATAAGAAAACTTCAAGAGGATAAACCATTTCACGGTTATTCACTTGTGTCGCCAAAAAGGACAGTTCAGCGACCCCAACAATATAAGCCAATGAGGTATCTTTAATTAATGCCACCCACTGGTTAATAAATGACGGCACCATCATACGTAAAGCCTGTGGTAATACGATATTCCACAATACCTGCCAGCGGCTAAACCCCAAGGACATCCCTGCTTGCCACTGCCCTTTACCTATCGCTAAAATACCCGCTTTCACGGCATGAGCCAAATATGCAGAGGTAATCAATGCCAATGCACATACCACTGTCGCTATCCCAGGAATTTCCGTGCCCAATAACATCGGCAACAAGAAATAGGTCCAAAAAATCAGCATAATGACGGGAATTGCGCGAAAGAAACCTAATACTGCAGCGAATAGGTTAACCCAGAAACCACTCAGCATAGCTAATGCAATCCCACCCAATGTGCCTAATACAATAGAAGCTGCTCCTGCAAGCAAGCTAATAACTAACGTCAGTGCCGCGCCTTCTAATGGGCCATCCGGGAAAGTGCCAAATAACAAATATTGCCAGTTCTGCTCAATAATCGAAAAATCCATCTTATACCCCCTGAGCCAAATTACGCTGCTGACGCCACTGGCCCCAACCTTCCATTACTGCAATAATGGCGATATACAAAACGGTTGCCACGCCAAAGGCTGCGAAAGTTTGTAATGTTTGGCTATCTACTTGGCGAGAAACATAAGACAATTCAGCAACACCTATCGCCATTGTTAATGATGAGTTTTTCACCACATTCATATATTGGCCCAATAGCGGAGGCATGGCGATTTTTACTGCTTGAGGAAGCACTACTAACCTCATCGCTTGCCATGAAGTTAGTCCTAAAGCAAATGCCGCATATTTTTGCCCCTGACGAACGCCGCGGATCCCAGCACGAATTTCTTCAGCTATAAACGGCACGGTATACAGGGTCAAACCAATAAAACCCGCTAAAAATTCAAATGACGGCCAACCCACAGTTATTCCAAGTAAATGGATCTCATGGGGGGTATTAAGCCACTCCATCACAACAGACGGTAAAATTTCACCGGAAGCGAAATACCAAAAAAATAGCTGCACCAACAAAGGCGTATTTCTGAAAATAGAGATATAGATATTCACGGCCCAACGCACAGGTGCAATTTGGCTATCCTTTGCTGATGCAACGATAAAGCCCAATGCCGTCGCTGCAATAATAGTACAAATCGAGATCCAAACGGTGATCAAAAAGCCGTAGCCAAACCACTCTAGATATTGCGGTGCCAATAAATGAGCAGACCAAAAATCACCATTTAAAAATTTTTCAAACATGGCTCACGACCTATTGCTTTCACAGCTTGTGATTAAAAACTCATCCCTTATAACCAAGAACCCCACACAGAGTGCGGGGCTTGAAATCACTGAGTACTTACCGTTCCCCATTAAGACTGTGGCTGTTGCTCACTCAGAGGTGCGAATTTAAAGTCTCCGCGTGGCTGTGCGGCTTTGGTCTCTGGCCCAAACCAACGGTTATAGATCACCTCAGCTTTACCCTCTTTTTCCAGTTTCAACAGTGTTTCGTTGACGTTTTCAACCAAACGCGTTTCGCCTTTGCTTGCTGCCAATGCTTGGTACTCTTTCGTTAGGCTAAATGGAGAAATTTCAAAATCTGCCTTCACTTTTTCAGGTAAATTACCTAATAAGCCCACCAGTTTTGCATCATCTTGAGTGATAGCTTGGACGTTACCATTGCGCAGTGCCGCGAACGCTTGCGGGGTATCGTCATAAGAAATCACTTTTGTGTCAGGAAAACGTTCACGTAAAGTGACTTCCTGCACGGTGCCTTTATCTGCACCAATGCGTAGTGGTTTGATGTCGTCAGGTGTTTTTAATACACCTTTGCGAGCAATAAATTTTTGGCCTGTCGCAAAATCAGGGATAGAAAAATCAACCTGTTTTGCGCGTTCATCTGTAATGGTAAAGTTGGCACCGATTAGGTCAACTTTACCTGAAGTCAGGAGTGGAATACGGTTTGCTGGGTTAGTAGGACGAAGCTCAAGCTTAACCCCTAGACTATCTGCTATTTCTTGTGCTATATCAACATCATAACCCGCTAACTTTTTAGTTTTTGGATCAATAAAACCAAATGGTGGGTTGCTATCAAATACCGAAATACGGATCACACCCGCTTGTTTGATATCATCCAATTTATCTGCGCTAGCGACATTCGCTGTCAGCGCTAAACCTGTAAGTAAAACAGTTGTTAGAATACGAGCTTTCATTGAATACCCCTGACGGTAAATTTTTGTAAATCGACCATCACACGCTATCAATTATTGCTTAGCACTTGAAATAATATTAAATAATATATTTATGCCAAAATGACATATACAAATAAACAAAAAAGGGCCGCCTTGATAACAAAGCGCCCCAAACATGGTTAAACCATCAATAGACTCTTATTGAGCAAGAAGAAAGTCTGTAGAAAAAACTTACGCCAATAGTCATTAAAGAAATACCCCATCAGATGAGTATTTAATCGTCTTTAGTCAACATTTTTTCAAGACTATCTCCCCCCACATGACGGAAATCCTGCCCCTTCACATAGTAGAAAATAAACTCACAGATATTTTGGCAACGGTCACCGATACGTTCAATTGAACGAGCGCAGAATAGTGCTGTTAATACGCTCGGGATCGTTCTCGGGTCTTCCATCATATAAGTCATCAATTGGCGCACGATACCTTCATACTCTTGGTCAACTTTCTCATCTTCACGGTAGATACGAATAGCTTCCTCGAGATCCATTCGTGCGAATGCATCTAATACATCATGTAGCATTTGTACTGTGTGGCGGCCTAATGATTCTAAGCTCACTAACAGAGGCTGATGTTGATGAGAGAATTTTTCCAATGCAGTTTGGCAAATTTTGTCCGCAACATCACCGATTCTTTCTAGCTCAGCAATGGTTTTCGAAATCGCCATAATCAGACGCAAGTCACTCGCTGTTGGTTGGCGCTTCGCAATGATCTTAACGCATTCTTCATCAATGGCCACTTCCATCATATTGACTTTATGGTCATTTTCGATAACTTCACGCGCAAGGGCTTCATCCTGATTATGCATGGCCGTAATGGCTTTGGTGAGCTGTTCTTCGACCAGCCCTCCCATTGTCATTAATTCAGTATGGATATGTTCCAGTTCAGCATTGAACTGCCCCGATATATGTTTGTTGTGATTCAGCGTATCCATCGTCGGCTCCATATCAACCGTAGCGGCCAGTAATATAATCTTCAGTTTGCTTCATCTCTGGGGTAGTAAACATTTTGTCAGTATGGTTAAACTCAACTAACTCCCCTAGATACATGAAAGCCGTATAGTCAGAACAGCGTGCAGCTTGTTGCATATTGTGGGTAACAATCACCACGGTGTATTCTGATTTTAATTCACTAATCAGTTCTTCAATTCGACCCGTTGAAATAGGGTCAAGGGCAGAACAAGGCTCATCCAATAATAGAACCTCTGGGCGAATAGCAATACCACGAGCAATACAAAGACGCTGCTGCTGTCCACCCGACAAGCTATAACCACTTTGGTGTAACTTATCTTTGGTTTCATTCCATAACGCAGCCTTTGTTAGCGCCCACTGCACGCGTTCATCCATTTCCACACGAGATAACTTTTCAAATAAACGCACACCAAATGCAATATTATCGTAGATTGACATCGGGAATGGGGTTGGTTTCTGGAATACCATGCCGACTTTTGCACGTAGCAGTGCGATATCTTGTTTATCAGTCAGGATGTTTTGGCCATCCAGTAAAATTTCACCTTCTGCGCGCTGCTCGCCATACAATTCATACATTTTATTGAAGGTGCGTAATAACGTCGATTTACCACAGCCTGATGGGCCGATAAATGCAGTTACTTTATTTTTTTCAATGTCTAAAGAGATATTTTTCAGTGCGTGAAACTTGCCATAATAGAAGTTGAGGTCACGGACTTTAATTTTACTATTTGCAATATCGTTTGCATTAATCATGGTTTGCTTTTCTCTCTAAATCTTTATTTATCTGGCGCTTAGTGTTTTTTCTGTGCGAAAACAACACGTGCAATGATGTTAATGAGCAGGACACATAGGGTAATTAAAAGAACCCCTGCCCATGCAAGCTCTTGCCATTCAGAGAATGGGCTCATTGCAAATTTGAAGATTGTCACCGGTAAGTTAGCAATGGGTTCGCTCATGTCTGTACTCCAGAACTGATTCGACAGTGAAGTAAACAGCAGCGGTGCGGTTTCCCCCGCTATACGCGCAATCGCTAGCAAGATCCCAGTGATAATCCCTGACACAGACGCTTTTAGCGTAATAGATAAAATCATTTTCCATTTTGGTGTGCCAAGTGCATAAGCAGCTTCACGCAAGCTATCTGGAACTAATTTCAACATGTTTTCAGTAGTTCGGATAACAATTGGAATTTGCAGCAATGCAAGCGCCACGACCCCAGCCCAACCCGAGAAGTGCTGCATTTGTGCAACCACAATGGTGTACACAAACAACCCTACAACGATTGATGGAGCTGATAATAAAACGTCATTAATAAATCGGGTAACTGAAGCTAACCATGACTTACGGCCATACTCTGCTAAATAAATTCCCGCTAAAATCCCTAAAGGCGTACCAATAACCGTCGCCCATAAGATTAATAAACCACTTCCTACGATGGCATTTGCCAACCCACCACCTTCCGTATTCGGTGGTGGAGTCATTTCAGTAAATAGATTGAGAGACATGCCATCAATCCCTTTAGTGACTGTAGAAAATAAAATCCACACTAACCAGAACAAACCGAAAGCCATGGTTAACATTGAGACAAATAGCGCCATTCTGTTAACTTGACGACGCCACGCTTGACGGCGTGCTCGCTCTTTTTCATTCACTGCGATAGGTTGAGATATCGACATATTAACGGCCCTCATTCTTCGCAAGACGCATGACCATCAACTTGGAAATTGCTAACACAATGAAAGTGATAACAAACAGGATAAGTCCAAGTTCCATCAAGGCCGAGGTATGCAAGCCACTCTCTGCTTCCGCAAACTCATTTGCCAGTGCCGAGGTGATACTGTTTCCAGGCATAAACAGTGATGCGCTATCAAGTTGGTAAGTATTACCAATCACGAAAGTCACCGCCATGGTTTCACCCAGCGCACGGCCAAGGCCTAACATCACACCACCAATAACCCCATTGCGGGTATACGGCAGCACGATATTCCAAATCACTTCCCATGTCGTACAACCAATGCCGTAAGCTGACTCTTTCATCATCACAGGCGTTTGTTCAAATACATCGCGCATCACGGACGCAATGTAGGGAATAATCATAATCGCGAGGATAATCCCCGCAGCTAAAATACCGATCCCGAATGCAGGCCCTGAAAATAGTTCACCGACAATCGGTACACTCGACATCACATTACCAACGGGTTCTTGAAAATACTCCGCAAACAGAGGTGCAAAAACAAATAACCCCCACATCCCATAAACGATACTAGGGATAGCAGCAAGGAGTTCAATCGCGATACCAAGCGGACGTTTTAGCCAATTGGGAGCCAGTTCTGTTAGGAATAGCGCTATACCAAAACTAACAGGAACGGCGATAATCAGAGCAATTAACGATGTAACGATAGTGCCATAAATAGGCACAAGGGCACCGAATTCTTCCGCCGGAGCATCCCATTCTTTAGTCCATAAAAACGAAAACCCAAACTTTTGCATACTTGGCCAAGATGCAAAAATAAGGGAAATAATGATGCCACCAAGCATTAGCAATGTGATCAGCGCGGCAATTTTTACCAGTGCACCAAAAATCACATCACCTGATTTGCTGGGAGCTTTAAATGCCGTTGTTTTCTCGGCCATGCGCTTTGTTCTCATTTCATTCCTGTTCTTTATCTACAGGATTGCGTTACAACGATGAGCGGGTAAGTCCTGTTCCTCAGCACTTACCCGCCATTTCCAACCCTAAGTGCACTTAAAAAAGCTAAGTTCACCTAGAATAATGCTTTACCTTGGCTATCTTTAACTTCTGTTTTCCATGCAGTACGTACTGCAGCCACGACTTCTTGAGGTAGAATTGCGTAATCTAATGCTTCCGCTTGTTTACCACCTTTGTCATAAGCCCAGTTGAAGAAATCGAGAACCGCTTTGCCTTTTTCCGCATTCGCTTGCTGCTTGTGAACTAAGATGAATGTGGTTGAAGTAATCGGCCATGCATTCGCACCATCACGGTTTGTTAAATCTTGAGCAAAAGATTTAGACCAGTCAACTTTCTTCGCTGCTGCGCTGAAACTTTCACCTGTTGGTGAAACCGCTTCGCCATCGGCAGAGATTAATTTAGTATACGCAAGGTTGTTCTGTTTTGCGTAAGCATATTCAACATAACCGATAGAACCTGGTAAACGCTGTACGAAAGCGGCAACGCCATCATTTCCTTTACCGCCTACGCTATTTTTCGGCCAATTAACGGTTGAACCCGCACCAACGTCTGATTTCCAGCTTGCACTGACTTTTGCTAAGTAGCTAGTAAATACGAATGTAGTTCCAGAACCGTCAGAACGTCTTACAACTGCAATTGTTTGGTCTGGTAGGTTAACATTTGGGTTTAATTTAGCGATTGCTGGGTCATTCCATTTAGTGATTTTGCCTAAATAGATGTCACCTAACGTGTTGCCATCTAACGTTAATTGGCCAGATTCGATGCCTTTCACGTTCACTGCCAGTACAACACCACCAATCACGGTTGGGAACTGGAATAAGCCATCTTCTTTGAGTTTTTCATCAGTCAATGGGGCATCAGATGCACCGAAATCAACTGTTTTTGCATTAATTTGTTTGACACCACCAGAAGAACCAATCCCCTGATAGTTTACTTTATTACCTGTTTCTTTCTGATAAGAGTCTGCCCACTTCGCATAAACAGGAGCAGGAAAGGTCGCGCCAGCTCCGGTCAGGCTGGTAGCAGCAAAAGAAGACATTGCAGTCAGAGATAAAGTTGCTGCCATTACGCTTGCTAAGGTGGTACGCGTCATTTTCATAATCCCTCCGGGGATGTATAGAAACAATCAAGTATAAAATTGTTGGGTGTATGTCACGGTAGGAAAAATAGGACAATTTCGTTACGACAACATGTCGTTTTTATGACAGTTTTATGACAATTGCTGATTTTTTCACTGGCGAGGAAACAAAAACGAAGATGGATTAGATTTTATGCTATATAATTCAAATGGTTAAAAAATTATTATTTCAAAGTTGATGTCAAAAAGAAAAATGACAGACTGTCATAAAAGCGAAAAATATTTTTATCCTGCAACCCTAAAACAATACTCAAGACAATTTGTGTTGCAGCTAGGCGGCCAGAGAGGATAGCTCGGGGAGCATACACAAGTATATGACCTGAGTAGCCGAACGCAGCCAACACGCTGCGGCGCAAAGTGTGAAGAGTAAAAGGATAGCACTAAATAGTTCAAGTTGTAGGTAGGCTCCATAAAAAGAGAGCCTCTTTTCCTACTTAATACAAACAATACTCAAGACAATTTGTGTTGCAGCTAGGCGGCCAGAGAGGATATCTCGGGGAGCATACACAAGTATGTGACCCGAGTAGCCGAACGCAGCCAACAACGCTGCGGCGCAAAGTGTGAAGAGTATTTAGTCTTCTTTTTCTTTGAGGGGAAGTAGAGCCCTAATCGCAAACCCACCACGCTCACTCTTATGGATCTCAATACTCCCTTCGTGGGCATCGACAATTCGGCGAATAATCGCCAGACCTAACCCTGTTCCTTTGTTGCTGCGAGCTTTCTCACCTTGAACAAATGGCTGGAATAGGCGGTGAATATCTTCTTCTTTGATACCTGCACCGTCATCTTCTACTTGGAACCAAACTGAGTCTTCAGTCTTACCGCTACTGACCTTGATCCAGCCATTACCATAACGATATGCATTGACTATCATATTCGTAATAGCACGCTTTATCGCTAATGGGTTACCATTCACAATCATTGAGCCTGGCTCAAGTGCGGTTTCAATTTCGCCGACGACGCTGCTTTCTGAGTTCACTGCTTCCATCAAGATAGCGTTAAGGTCACAGAATTCCATATCCATTTCTTGACCCGTTTTCAGGTAAGACATGAATTGGCCGATAATTGCATCGCACTCTTCAATATCTTTATTAATGGATTCAGCCAGATAGCTATCTTCTGGGCTCATCATTTCTGTTGCTAAACGAATACGAGTTAAGGGGGTTCTTAGGTCATGGCTTACCCCTGCCATTAAGACAGTTCGGTCGTTTTCTAAGGTTTTAATCCCTGTAGCCATGTGGTTAAAAGAACGGATGGCGGCCCTGACCTCGGTGGCACCTTTTTCCTGCATTGGGGGCAAAATCACCCCTTTACCGACTTCACCTGCGTGGTACTCCAATTCAAGCAACGGCTTGTTTTGGTAACGTATATACAGCCATACCCCCGCAAAAATCGTGAGAAAAATCGTTAATGTATAGCGAAAAACAAGGGAGAACTGGTTCTGGCCAATTTCAGTCAGTGGAACTCGAACCCAAATATCAGGTGCAAGATAAGACGTTAGCCATAGAATGGGGTACTCTCGGCCCAATTCGAGGTGAACACTCGCCTTGCCACCAATATATTCCGACATATGTTCACTTAGGAAATCATACTCTTTCGCCCAATTCAGCCCTTCTTCCATCGCTGCTGAATGTGCATAAAAAGTGTTCCCTAATTCATTGTAGATTTTCTTACGTAACGCGGGAGATACCCGCACTGAGGTTCCATCTTGTAGAACCATTTTCTCTGTCATTAATGTTCTTACTTCGTATGCCAATACCTTATTGAATTGTTGTAAGCTAGGCATCACAACAAAATTCAACACAACCATATAGCTGGTTACGAGGCTCGCAAACAGTAAGGCTACAAATAAAAATAACGAGCGAGAAAATGTACTACGCCTTGAAAACCTCAGTCGCTTCATGCTTTACTTCCATCCGGAACAAACACATAACCCAATCCCCAAACCGTCTGAATATAACGAGGATGTGCTGGGTCTTCTTCAACCATGCGACGCAAACGTGAGATTTGAACATCAATAGAACGTTCCATCGCACTGTACTCACGGCCCCGGGCTAAGCTCATTAACTTGTCACGCGACAACGGTTCCCTTGGATAGGAAACTAATACTTTTAACACCGCGAATTCACCGCTAGTTAACGGCATATTTTCATCGCCTTGGAACATTTCTCGCGTTCCAAGATTTAATTTGAATTTACCAAAGGTAATTATCGCATCATCTTGAGATGGCGCACCTGGTAATTCATTAGCTTGACGACGTAATACCGCACGAATACGAGCTAGCAATTCCCGTGGATTAAAAGGTTTGGGAATATAGTCGTCCGCACCAATTTCTAAGCCAACGATGCGATCCACTTCTTCGCCTTTCGCTGTCACCATAATAATTGGAATTGGGTTATTTTGACTACGTAAGCGACGACAAATTGATAAGCCATCTTCGCCCGGTAGCATTAAATCTAAGACGATCAGGTGAATAGATTCCCTTGTCAGGATTCTGTCCATCTGTTCAGCGTTTGCAGCACTTCTTACCTGAAAACCCTGCTCAGTGAGATAGCGTTCCAGCAGCGCACGTAAACGCATATCATCATCGACGACAAGAACCTTATAACTTTCCTGCATTTTGTAGCCCTCAAGATGTGCATCTTTCAAATTATTTTTTTAATGAATGTAAGTAAAACAATATTAATGCTCACTAATTTACCACTAACATGGGATTTAATGAATCATTTTACACTTCAGAAGGTTAGTGGCCGATAACTTATTTCTAATACAAAATAAGTCACCTGCCCTCCTGGCGTATTTACTGTTATTTCATCATCAACCTGTTTGCCTATCAAGGCTCGCGCTACGGGAGAATCAATTGAAATCCATTGTTTTGTCGGGTTGAATTCATCAGCACCGACGATACGGAATATTCTGATATTTTCATTTTCATCTTCTAGTTTAACCCATGCGCCAAAAAAGACACGGCCTTCTTGGCGAGGATCAGGCTCAATAATTCTTAATTGATCTAGCCTTTTGGATAAAAAACGGATGCGTCTATCAATTTCACGCAACCTTTTTTTGCCGTAAATGTATTCTGCATTTTCTGAGCGATCCCCTTGAGCTGCGGCCTCTGAAACAGATTGAGTCACCCGAGGACGTTCATCCTTCCACAGGTACTTCAATTCTTTATCTAACGCATCCCAACCTTCACGTGTAATTAAAAGACTTTTAGTCATAACCTTCAAATATTAGCCAATGGAACCCATAATTATAATATTTTATAGAACATAATCTGAGACTTTCCTACCAATAGGCTCAAATTCAGTCTGGAAATTCTCGTTACCACCAAGTATAACAGTGCAATAAATTTTTAACTGTTCTTCCAGTAGGTATTTAAACAGTAGGTATTGAAACTCGACATGAATGAAACTCTAAGCCAAATTATTGCAGCGGAACTGCAAGCCCAGCCGAAACAAGTTTTTTCTGCAATCACGCTATTAGATGAAGGAAATACTGTCCCGTTTATTGCGCGTTACCGTAAAGAGGTTACCGGTGGGTTGGACGATACTCAGCTTCGCCAGTTAGAAAGCCGTTTAGGGTACTTGCGTGAATTAAATGACCGTAAGCAAACCATCCTCAAGTCGATAGAAGAACAAGGTAAATTGACACCAGAGCTTGCCTCCGCTATTGACACGACGCTCAATAAAACCGAACTTGAAGACTTGTATCTTCCTTATAAACCAAAACGTCGCACCCGCGGGCAAATTGCTATTGAAGCAGGGCTCGAGCCTTTAGCAGATACCCTGTGGAATGACCCAAGCCAGTCACCTGATGAACTCGCTAAAACCTATATCGATGCGGATAAAGGTGTGGCTGACGTTAAAGGCGCTTTAGATGGTGCTCGCTACATCCTTATGGAACGTTTCGCCGAAGATGCAGCTCTTTTAGCGAAAGTTCGTGACTATATTTGGAAAAATGCCCACCTTGTTTCTGTTGTTGCTGAAGGTAAGCAAGAAGAAGGGGTGAAATTTAGTGACTACTTTGAACATCACGAACCCGTTGCTCAGGTGCCTTCTCACCGAGCCCTTGCGATGTTCCGTGGTCGTAACGAAGGTATTTTACAGCTTTCATTAAACTGTGACCCTCAGTTCGATGAACCGCCAAAAGAGAGTTACTGTGAAGAAATTATTACCCGCCATTTAGATGTTCGTTTAAACAATGCGCCTGCTGACCAATGGCGTAAAGCCGTGATCAGTTGGACATGGCGCGTCAAAATATTACTGCACTTAGAAACCGAAGTGATGAGCTCACTGCGCGAAAAAGCTGAAGAGGAAGCTATTAACGTGTTTGCGCGTAACCTCAGTGACTTACTGATGGCGGCGCCAGCGGGAATGCGTGCCACCATGGGCTTAGACCCTGGCTTGCGTACTGGGGTAAAAGTAGCAGTCGTCGATGCGACAGGTAAATTAATTGCTACCGACACGATTTACCCACATACCGGGCAAGCCGCAAAAGCAGCAACCATCGTGGCCGCACTTTGCCAAAAACACAATGTTGAATTAGTGGCAATTGGTAACGGCACCGCTTCTCGTGAAACGGAACGTTTCTTTGCTGAAGTCCAAAAACAATACCCTGAAGTCACTGCACAGAAAGTGATTGTCAGCGAAGCTGGGGCTTCTGTTTATTCGGCCTCTGAACTTGCAGCGCTAGAGTTTCCAAGCTTAGATGTGTCGTTGCGCGGTGCCGTATCCATTGCTCGTCGCCTACAAGACCCGCTGGCTGAATTAGTGAAAATTGACCCTAAATCCATTGGGGTTGGCCAATATCAACATGATGTCAGCCAAACACAATTAGCGCGTAAACTCGATGCAGTCGTCGAGGACTGTGTAAACTCGGTTGGTGTTGATTTGAATACCGCTTCCGTTGCCTTACTGACTCGCGTTGCCGGTCTAAGCAAAATGATTGCGCAAAACGTGGTAGATTGGCGTGACCAAAATGGCCAATTTAGTGATAGAAAGCAGTTGCTCAAAGTTGCACGTCTTGGGCCAAAAGCCTTTGAACAATGCGCGGGCTTCTTACGTATCACTGATGGTAAAAACCCGTTAGATGCTTCTACTGTTCACCCTGAAGCTTACCCGATTGTTGAAAAAATTCTTGAGTCTGTCCGCCAGCCACTCAAAGAAATTATGGGTAACTCACAAGTCCTTAATGCCTTGAGCCCACGTGATTTCACCACTGAGCAATTCGGGGTTCCAACCGTCACTGATATCATTAAAGAGTTAGAAAAACCGGGGCGTGACCCACGTCCTGAGTTTAAAACTGCCACCTTCGCCGAAGGTGTCGAAACCATGAATGACCTGACTTCTGGCATGATTTTAGAAGGTGCAGTCACCAATGTGACCAACTTCGGTGCTTTTGTGGATATTGGTGTTCACCAAGACGGTTTAGTTCATATTTCTTCACTTTCAAATAGTTATGTCGAAGATCCACACAAGGTGGTAAAAGCAGGCGACATTGTAAAAGTCAAAGTGTTAGATGTGGACATTGCACGCAAACGTATTGCACTAACGATGCGTTTAGATGAACAAGCGGGGGATTCTAATAGTTCTCCTCGCCGTGCAGCCCCTGAACAGGATAAAAATACACGTAAAGCGCCTCAATCAAGAGGTAACTCACGCCAAAACAACGCATCTTCGGGTAACAGTGCCATGAGTGATGCCCTTGCCGCGGCATTCGGTAAGAAACGTTAACTTTCTTTATAGGCATCGCAATGTACCTATTGTGGTGCCTATTTCAATAAATAATGCTGTTATTGATTAAATCAAACAATGTATTGAGTATAATTCAGCCCCCTTCCCTTCACTGACTCCACCATTAATTTCGCTAGCGGAACACCGTAAACTCAATGCTTCGTTGATCCACATCAAGTCAAATTGACGAAAAAAGAGGCTAAATATAACAAAAGGTGGATGATTATGATTCTCATTGTTAATTAGATTTATTTTTGTTTGGCGACCTTATTTACCTGAGCAATTGCACTCTTTAACAATTGTCATCGATATCATTATTAATTAAATGATTAGGAAGACACTATGGCAATACTTCCTCAATGCAGTTACAAAATACTTGGTTTCTCTCCAGAAATCAGCCCTGCATACCGACAAAAACTACTCTCACTCGGTTTACTTCCGGGTTCTGTCTTTAAAGTGGTGCGCTTAGCGCCTTTTGGTGATCCTGTTCAAATAGAAACTCACCGCGTCAGCTTAGTGCTGCGTAAAAAAGATCTTGCTCTACTCAATCTAGATGAAGCGACCACCGTTTAAGTATTTCTTTTTTATTATTGGCAAACACTATGAAACGATTAACTATCGGCTTAATTGGTAACCCCAATGCAGGCAAAACGACCTTATTCAACCAGCTCACAGGGTCAAGGCAGCGGGTCGGTAACTGGGCGGGGGTCACTGTTGAACGAAAAGTGGGCCGCTTCCATACAGATGACCACAAAATCGAGCTTGTTGACCTACCCGGCACCTATTCTTTGACCACCATTTCTGAGCAAACCTCTCTTGACGAACAAATCGCCTGCTACTTTATTTTAAGTGGTGAGGCAGACATGCTCATTAATGTTGTCGATGCATCCAACTTAGAGCGTAACCTCTACCTGACATTGCAATTAGTCGAGTTAGGCGTTCCATGTATTGTCGCCTTGAATATGTTGGATATCGCTCAAAGCCAACATATTGATATTAATATTGCTGAGTTAGAAAAACAGCTCGGTTGTCCTGTGATCCCAATGGTTTCAACTCGAGCAACGGGTATCGATAAACTGAAAAAAACCATTGATACACATCCACAAAACAACCAACAAGCTCTTGTAGAGTATCCAGCACAATTATTACAAGCTGTAGATTCATTATCTGAACAAATTTCAGCACAACAATTTAGCCACCAGCAACGCCGCTGGTTAGCATTGCAGATCCTCGAAGGGGATATCTATAGCCGCCAACGCGCAGAAATATCTGAAGGACAATTGCTGGCGATACGCCAAACACTGAAAGAAAGCTTAAACGAAGAACCCGAATTACTCATTGCCGACGCACGTTATCAATCTATTGCGACCATTTGCAATGCTGCGATTAACAATAGTGCCGCTGAACCAAATCGACTAACACAATCACTGGATAAATTTATTCTGAGCCGTTGGCTCGGTGTACCTATTTTCTTGTTTGTGATGTATTTGATGTTCGTTTTAGCCATCAACATCGGTGGCGCCTTACAACCCTTCTTTGAAGGTGCGTCAGAAGCGATATTTATTCATGGTATTCAGTGGGTTGGTGCCTACTTTAGCTTCCCTGATTGGCTAACTATTTTCCTTGCCCAAGGTGTTGGTGGCGGTATTAACACGGTTTTACCGTTAGTGCCACAAATTGGGATGATGTATCTGTTTCTTTCAATACTGGAAGATTCGGGCTATATGGCGCGAGCTGCTTTCGTGATGGACCGCCTCATGCAAGCCTTAGGTTTACCGGGTAAATCTTTCGTGCCTTTGATTGTCGGTTTTGGCTGTAACGTACCGTCGATTATGGGCGCACGCACGCTCGATGCACCGCGCGAAAGGCTAATTACGGTCTTAATGGCACCGTTTATGTCTTGTGGTGCAAGGCTGGCCATTTTCGCCGTTTTTGCTGCCGCTTTCTTTGGCAAAAATGGAGCAAGTGTAGTCTTTTCTCTCTATATTTTAGGGATTGTTGTCGCTATCTTAACTGGGTTACTACTCAAACATACCCTGATGCGTGGCGAAGCCTCTCCATTTATTATGGAGCTTCCAGTTTACCATGTACCGCACATCAAAACACTGCTGATTCAAACATGGCAACGCCTCAAAGGCTTCGTAGTGCGCGCAGGTAAAGTTATCATCGTTGCCAGTATCTTTATTGGCGCATTAAATAGTTTCTCATTCTCTGGTAAGCCCGTTGATAATATTAATGACTCCGCACTGGCTTCTGTCAGTAAAGTGATAACCCCTGCTTTACAGCCAATTGGCGTGCATGCTGATAACTGGCAAGCAACTGTTGGGTTGATTACCGGGGCGATGGCCAAAGAGGTGGTAGTGGGTACACTAAACACCCTGTATACCGCTGAAGCCATTACTTCTGAGCCGTTTGATGCAGAATCTTTCAACTTATGGGAAGAGCTGGGAGATGCGGTTTCTGAAACTTGGGATAGCTTAAAAGAGACCTTTACCTTAAGCGCGTTATCGAACCCTATCGAAGCTAGTAAAGGCGATGGAGAGATGGAATCCGGCTCAATGGGCACCATGGCCGCGAAATTTGGCTCAGGGGTTGCAGCCTATAGCTACCTGATCTTCGTCTTGCTGTATGTGCCTTGTGTCTCGGTGATGGGGGCTATCGCACGTGAAACCAACAAAAGTTGGATGAGCTTCTCCATTCTATGGGGCTTGAATGTGGCTTATAGCCTTGCAGCTCTGTTTTACCAAGTCGCCACATTCAGTGAACACCCACAAAGTAGCTTGATTACTATAGCCGCGGTTGTTCTGTTCAACCTTGCCTTGTTCATATTCTTACGTCGCATGCGTAGCCGCGTAACCTTGAACATCAAAAACAGAACCGCCGAGCAATGTTCTGGCTGTTCAAGCGATGCTTGCCACTAAGGAATAAAACGATGACCAGCTTGCTACAGGTAAGAGATTTAATCGCCTTATATGGGCAAGCTGACATCGCGCTACTCAGTGAGCAGCTAAATACACCAATTCCATTGATTCAAGCGATGGTTGAGAAGCTCGTCAGCTTAGAGAAAATTGAACAAGTTGATATCAGTGCTTGTTTAACAGGCAGTAGCTGTAAAGGCTGCCCTGAAAGCACTGATTGCACTCATTTTGTGTATAAAATCAAATAATAAGCACACCACAAAAAAAATCAGCCTCGAATTAGGCTGATTTTTTTATTTATTCCTCAATACGACTTTGAAAATCCAACAGGTATTCACAAAACTCATCAGGATGAGAAATAAATGGCGCGTGAGCGCTATTGCGCATAATCACGGATGGCGAATTCGGATACAGCTCATCTAAACTTGGTACTATTTTGCGCGGTACCAAGCCATCGAGATAGCCATAAATGCGTAAGAAGGGGATCGGTAACTGTTTTAATTCCTCGCGCAAATCTTCGGTACGCAATGATTCAAGCCCTGCATTTAATGTTTCAACCGTTGGAATAGGCTGTTCGAGTACCACAGATTTCAAGGTTTTTGCGTCGTTTCTGGCGCTTTCTGTCCCTAATGTCTGCAATGCTAAAAAACGCTCGACTGTGCGATGAAAATCGGCCGAAAGTTGCTGCTCGAAACCCAATAAAACCTCTGGCCGGATCCCTGCCCAACCGTTTTCTTTGGCTTTAAAACACGGGGAGGAAGCAACCGTAATGAGCCCTTTAACTTCATAGGGATGGTCAAGCGCGATACGGCTTGCAACTAGCCCACCAAGTGACCAACCAAGCCAAATCGCGTTTTTAGGGGCATGCTCCCACAAAATATTCGCCATCGATTGAATATTCATGGGGGAGAAACCTTGGCTCCGCCCATACCCCGGAAGGTCAACCAAATGAACCCGAAAGTGCGAAGCGATTCGCGGAATAATTGTTTGCCAGACTTGCGCATTCAGCCCCCATCCGTGCAGCAATACAAGATCTTGTTTACCTTCACCAACGGTCTGCCAATATAACTTTGCCATCGTTACACTCTCTTCATTCATTTATTTGCCAATTCGTTTTAACGGGACGCTACTATGCTAACAATGGAGGGGGGCTGCTGGCTATGCCATCAATCACTAAAATTATCTCACCAGGGGATTTGCCATTTTTGCCTCAAAGGACTACCTAAAATGCCAACCTGCTGTTTACGCTGCGCTTTACCCTGTGAGCAGCCGACCATGGAATGTGGACGCTGCCTAAAGAGCCCTCCCTCATGGCAAAGAATTATCACTGTAACCCCATACCAAGCCGCTTTACGTATGTTAATTCATCGTTTTAAATTTCAAAAACAACCTCAGCTTGCTTCTACTTTAGCACGTATTTTTGCATTATTTTGGCTCACAGGTTATCGCCAACAACAATGGCAAAAACCAGACTTAATCATCACCATTCCACTGCATCGTCACCGCCTATGGTGGAGAGGATTTGACCACATGGCATTAATAGGTGAAAATTTGTCCAGATGGTTAAATATTCCCTATTCGCAAAATTCATTATTGCGTAGTCGTGCTACACTGGCACAGACTACACTAAAACGTGAGTATCGCCGAAATAACCTAAAGGGAGCATTTACCTTAAACAGTTCGGTTTCAAACCTACATGTTGCTGTTATTGATGATGTTATTACAACAGGTTCTACCATGAATAGTGCAGCACAATTGTTGATTTGTGCGGGAGCGCATACTGTTGATGCATGGTCACTGTGTCGCACCTTGTAGGAAAGGGGTAAATGGGCGTATTATAACCAACTAAAGCAGTCAACTATTATTGAGCAAATGATTATGATTAATATTACTGAAGCAGCACAGGCTCATTTTGCCAAGTTGTTGGAAAATCAAGAGCCAGGAACTCAAATCCGTGTTTTTGTTATCAACCCAGGCACGCCAACCGCTGAGTGCGGTGTGTCGTACTGCCCTCCGGGTGCCGTTGAAGCCACAGATAAAGAACTAAAGTTCGAGAAGTTATCTGCTTATGTTGATGAAATTAGCGCCCCTTTCTTGGATGATGCCGAAATTGACTTCGTCACCGACCAACTCGGCTCACAACTGACATTAAAAGCACCGAACGCCAAAATGCGTAAAGTCTCTGATGACGCACCATTAATTGAGCGTGTTGAGTATGTTTTACAGTCACAAATTAACCCACAACTTGCCAGCCACGGTGGCCGTGTTTCCCTGATGGAAATCACCGATGAAGGCTTTGCAATTCTGCAATTTGGTGGCGGCTGTAACGGTTGTTCAATGGTCGATGTCACCCTTAAAGAAGGTATCGAAAAAGAACTTCTCAAAATGTTTGTAGGTGAGTTAAAAGGCGTTAAAGACCTGACTGAGCACCAACGTGGCGAGCACTCTTTCTACTAATCAATACCACGAATATTTGGCACTCGGTTCTTTACGGGTGCCTATCATTTAACCTTTTATGGGTTGTTACTTACTGTATTTGGTATTTTATGGACCATTTTGAAACATTAACACCAGAGCAAGCCTATCAACATTGGTTAGACGGCACCGCCATACTGGTAGATGTGCGAGACCCACAAAGTTTTCGTGCAGGCCATGCTAGTGGGGCCTATCACCTCACCAATGAGTCACTGAGCCAATTTCTAGAACAAACGGATTACGAACAACCTGTTATGGTGATGTGTTACCATGGGCATAGTAGCCAAGGTGCTGCACAGTATCTGATCAACATAGGCTTTGAATCGGTGTATAGCATCAATGGTGGATTTGAAGCATGGTTAAGGGAATATCCACAAGCCGTTACGGCTCTCTAGATGAGAAAACGCATTCATGATCCACATCACCTCCTTTGCTAATCCCAGAATGGCGCAAGCTTTTGTTGACTATATGGCGAGCAAAAATATTCACCTAAAAATAAAGCCATCACAGGAACAAGCCGTCTTTGAGCTTTGGCTAGAAGATGAGCAGCTTCAACCTCAAGTCCAAAAAGAATTAGATATTTTTCTACAAGACCCAAATCACCCCCGCTACCTAGAAGCCAGTTGGCACACAGGAAGCGCAGATACTCAATTTCAATATCGCAATTACCTAACTTGGGGTTATCTTAAAGAGCAATCTGGCCCTTTAACTATCGCTGTTATTTTGTTATCGGTTGTTGTATATCTTTGGGTAGAAATGACTGATGCCCGTGAAGTTCTACGTTATTTGGCATGGCCTATTGGCGACCAACAAACTGAGCTTTGGCGCTGGTTTAGCCCTGCATTGGTGCACTTTTCGCTATCACATATTGGTTTCAACCTTGCGCTCTGGTGGTTTTTGGCTGGGCAAGTAGAGCGAAAACTCGGGACGGGTAAGTTACTCACTATCTTACTGGTCTCTGCGCTGTTTAGTAACTGGGGACAATCGCTATTTAGTGAAAACAACTTTGGCGGATTATCCGGTGTTGTCTATGCCCTTGTCAGTTATGTGTGGTTAACGGGTGAACGTCGCCCTGAAAGTGGCATTAGCGTTCCTCGAGGGTTAATGATTTTTTCCATTATCTGGCTTTTTTTCGGTTATTTCGATGTTTTAGGCATGCATATCGCCAATGCCGCACATACTTCAGGGTTAATTATCGGCTTATTAATGGGAGTATGGGATAATAGACACAGTTTTAAACACCAGAGCTCCAGATAAAACATTTTAATAATTAGAGGCTAACGCTGTGAAACAAACCCAGAGACATGATGCAATAGTGGAACTTGTGCGTCTTCAGGGATATGTCAGTACTGAAGAACTCGTCGAACACTTTGAGGTTAGCCCTCAAACAATCCGTCGAGACCTCAATGATCTCGCTGAACAAAATAAAATTCAGCGGCACCACGGTGGCGCAGCACTGCCTTCAAGTTCGGTAAATGCGGCCTATAATGACCGTAAAATCATGTGGTCAGATGAAAAAGCGCGTATCGCGCAACATGTTGCGAGCCAAATTCCTGATGGTGCAACATTGTTTATAGATATTGGTACCACCCCCGAAGCCGTTGCCCATGCATTGGTTAATCACAAAAACCTACGCGTGGTGACCAATAACCTTAACGTCGCCACCTTGCTGATGCCAAAAGAAGATTTTCGCCTCATTTTAGCCGGGGGTGAAGTACGTTCACGAGATGGCGGTATTGTTGGTGAAGCGACCCTCGATTTTATTTCTCAATTTAGGCTTGATTACGGTATTTTGGGTATCAGTGGTATTGATATGGATGGCTCATTGCTTGAGTTCGATTACCACGAAGTTCGTACCAAGCGCGCGATTATTGAAAATTCACGCTGTGTCATGCTTGTCACCGATCATTCTAAATTTGGTCGTAACGCGATGGTTAATTTGGGTAATATGAACCTGATTGACTACTTATTTACTGATAAACAGCCACCAGACAGTATTCTCAAAGTGATTGAGCAACATAATGTTCAATTAGAGCTTTGTTAATCAAGAAATTATCCTCATGATGGTAGTTCCTACTACCATCATGCTTCTTGCTATTCCTCTATTTTAATCCTCAGCCTTACCGTCATTTTTTCTTTTTCGCGCGAAATTCTCTTTTTTCCATTGTGAATAACAATATTTTATGTGTGGGTATTGAAAAAAAATTGTTACCAATATCACGCAGTTGTTATTTTTTTCATTAATAATAGTTGGCATCACTATCTATTTTGACTACAATCAAATGAGCGAAAACGAACATTATTGAAAGTGTTTCGAACATCTCAGGGGGATGCATGGAAACTAAAGACTTGATTGTCATCGGCGGCGGGATCAACGGCGCTGGAATTGCAGCAGATGCTGCAGGTCGTGGATTATCGGTATTACTGCTCGAAGCTCAAGACTTAGCAAGTGCCACTTCATCTGCGAGTTCTAAACTCATTCATGGTGGCTTACGTTACTTAGAACATTATGAATTTAGATTAGTCAGCGAAGCGTTGGCTGAACGTGAAGTGCTATTACGATTAGCACCACATATTGCCTTCCCAATGCGCTTCCGCTTACCGCATCAGCCTCATTTACGTCCAGCTTGGATGATCCGTATTGGCCTATTCTTATATGACCATTTAGGCAAACGCGTCAGCTTACCAAGCAGCAAGAGTCTGAAGTTTAACCAAAATTCCGTACTCAAACCTGAATTAACGAAAGGTTTTGAATATTCTGACTGTTGGGTTGATGATGCGCGTTTAGTTGTATTAAACGCTCAAGAAGTGGTACGTAAGAATGGTGAGGTTCGTACTCGCACAAAAGTGACTCGTGCCTACCGTGAAAATGGCTTATGGGTTATTGAAGCTCAGGACTTACGTACGGGTGAAACCCATACATGGAAAGCGAAAGGGCTAGTTAATGCCACTGGGCCTTGGGTAAAAGAGTTCTTTGATGATGGCCTGAAATTAAAATCACCTTACGGTATTCGCTTAATCAAGGGTAGCCACATTGTCGTTCCACGTGCACATGATGAACCACAAGCGTATATCTTACAAAATGAAGATAACCGTATTGTATTTGTTATCCCGTGGATGGATGAATTTTCTATCATCGGCACCACTGACGTAGAATATAAAGGCGATCCGAAAGACGTCAAAATTGATGAGAACGAAGTTAACTATTTACTGAAAGTGTATAACGACCACTTCAAAAAACAGTTAACCGTGAGTGATATTGTTTGGGACTACTCAGGTGTTCGCCCACTGTGCGACGATGAATCAGACTCCCCACAAGCCATTACTCGTGATTACACATTGGATATTCACGATGACCAAGGCCAAGCGCCATTGCTGTCGGTATTTGGTGGAAAATTAACAACTTACCGTAAATTAGCAGAAGCTGCTGTTACTAAATTAGCAGCATATTATCCAAATGCAGGCACCCCATGGACCAAAAATGGTCAGTTACCGGGTGGTGATATCGAAGGTTGTGACCGTGATGGTTATGCACGTGTATTACGTCAACATTATCAATGGCTTCCTGAAGGCTTAGCGCTACGTTTTGCCAGAACTTACGGTAGCAACAGTAAATTGATCCTTGAAGGCGCGAATTCACTCAGCGACCTTGGTGAAGCATTCTCTGCGAATGTCTACGAAGCGGAGTTACGTTACTTAGTCAAACATGAGTGGGTAACAGAGTTAGATGATGCTATTTGGCGTCGCACTAAATTGGGTATGTGGCTGAATGAAGAAGAAAAGCAGCGCATTGCTCAATGGTTAGCAAAAAATGGGTTGTCAGAGAATACCTCTGTATAATCGTAAAATCTCGTTGTTATAAAATCTCGTTGTTAATGGAAAAAGCCAGTCATCACTGTTTGACTGGCTTTTTTTATTTTAAATCGTTGCCAAGAATTTCAGAAAAGACCCAATCACGATAAGTTGTACAAATCAATTACGCCTGTTTATAATGTATGCGAATTTACCTCTCACCCAACTTCACAGGTACGCCTCACGATGAACTAAGCACTGCCAGAAAATATTTTCCAATACCCTTTTGGTATTCATTTTTCTGTTCCTGGCAGGCAAACGCTTTCATCGACACTTCTTGATAAGTCAACGACGTTGTCTGTCCTCATTATTTTGGAGGTGCATATGACGATTGCTTGTCACTTTTCACAGCTCAATATTGAATTTAACCAAACCGCCCTTTTTCCACCGCTAAACGGGACGCTATCATGCCAAAAAAATGCCTTAATTGGTCATAATGGCAAAGGAAAATCCGTTTTGATGCGTATTCTTGCTGGCCAATTAGCCCCTACGAAAGGGAATGTACATTGGGATCTCCCCTCTATCTATGTCGGTCAATTAACCCGACTCACAGGAGACACTCTCATCGATGCCTTAGGCATCAATGAGCTTTATCATGCATTCTTACGCATTGAGGCAGGAAATGGTTCTTTGGCAGATTTTGAGCTCACAGAAGATAAATGGCATTTACCTTCCCAATGGCAAAGTCTATTGGACTCTGCGGGGCTCGCTATCTCAATGGAAGCACCTATCTCCCATTTAAGTGGTGGTGAACGTACCCGCCTCGCGCTTTGTCGTGCATTTCTTCATCAAGATCACTTTTTGCTACTCGATGAACCGGATAACCATTTAGATACACAAAGCCGGCAGTGGCTCAGCCAAAAACTCACAGATCACCGAGCTGGCTGCCTCGTTATTTCTCACAATAGAACCCTGTTAGGCGAAATGGATACTATTTTTGAATTAACAGAAAAAGGGTTACACGAGTATGGGGGGAATTATGCGTTATACGATACCCAAAAAAACTTGGAAATTGCCGCAATTGATGCACAAAGTGAGCGCTTAGAAAAACGTATTCACCAAGAGAAAAAGCAGCAACAGGCCACATTACAAAAAGCCGCTCAACGCAAGAAACAGGGGGAAAAAATTCGCTATGGTGGGTCGCAATCCTTACTGCTACTTGATATGCAAAAGAACCGTGCAGAAAAAAGGCAATCAAATGTCGCAGAACGGCACCAACGGGTTATGGATAACCTACAAAATCAACAACAGGAAAACCAAGAGAAAGTCCGCCATATCAAACCACAAAAAATGACGATTAACTATCAAAACGAAGGGAGTAAAGTCACCATTTTTGCTTCTGATTTGCATTTGCCCTACGGTTATTCATCACCACTTTCATTCACTATATACAGTGGAGAACATTGGCATATTCAAGGGCGTAATGGTTGTGGTAAATCAACCCTACTGAAGGTGCTTGCTGGCCTATTGCCATCAGATTCAGGAGAGTGCCGCCTCAGTGGTACATTTTGCTATTTAGACCAGCACCTCAACTTACTCGATAAAACATTACCTGTCGCTGAAGCACTTCATCAATACCAACCCTTGTTTACCGTAGAGCAATGGCGCACGCAATTAGGTATGCTGCGAATACGAGGAGATAAATCATTACTGCCACTACAACAGCTCAGTGGTGGTGAGCAGCTAAAAGCAACACTATTGGCACTCACACATAGCCCAAACCCACCTGCTATTTTATTACTCGATGAACCGGATAACCATTTAGACTTGGATTCAAAACAACTACTTGAAGCGTTATTGCAGGACTACCAAGGAACACTCTTACTGGTTTCTCACGATGACGCCTTTATTGCAAACTGCAATATAACCCATACGCTAAATCTTTCTGATAAATAACTGTCTACTAGGCCACTACCAAATTAGGTGTGGCCATCCGCTTTAATGGATAAACGTATTTTTAACGCGGTGAGAAGCTAAAAAGTAGGGGATCCATAACACACAATAGAAGCTGCCATTTATAGCGGTAATAATATTTGAGTAGTTAATTTCCAAACCAAATATATATGGGAACACAAAACGAGCAACTAATACCATTAAAGTAAATAGTACCATGGTGGTGATAAACAGCCACTTCGCCTGTTTTTTCCATTTAACCGCAGCGATAAACGTCCAAAGAAATAGAGCAATTAAAACACCATAACCGAGTTGCAAGAGGTAAAAACCTGTCGCAAAGCCTGAAATATAAAAATCAGAATCCGCTTCAGTTGCCAATGGCCATGCAGTTTGTACTTGCGAGATTTCTTGCAATAGCATCGTGACCGTTTTGTACAACATATAAAACAGACCAATAACCGGTAAAATTAACCATCCACCGATCCCTTGTAACGGTTTTTTAGCCACTTGTTGAGCCACCGATGATATTATTGCAGACTCTGTTTGCGGGGTTGATTGCTGAATATCCATTCCAATAACCTTTATTTACTTTTTACTTTGCATTTTATCTTCAAGAAATGCTTTGAGTACAACGGCTTGATTATATTCTGTATTTTTAGCACTGTATAACAGTGTTAAATCACCTTGTTTTGCCTGAGCAACCAGTACCTGCCAAGCCGCTGTGCTATTAAGTTCCTGCTGGTACCGCTCAATAAATTGTGCAAACTGATCCGTGTGCTGATGAAACCATTTTCGTAGTTCATTAGAAGGTGCAACGTCTTTATTCCAAGAGTCGTGTTGTAAATCAGTTTTTTTTATTCCTCTTGGCCACAGTCTATCAATAAGTACGCGATAACCGTCGTTATCATCGACTGGGTCATAAACTCGTTTGCATTTAATCATCATTTACCTACCCAATTAATAAACCACAGAATTTTATTTGTTAATTTACAAAGGTATTTTTGACACGCCTTGAAACTAAAAAATACGGTATCCAAATTGCACAGGCAATGAGAGCCCGAAAAATATCTTTGATATCGGAGGTCTCAACCTCTAAATCTAATAAGACACTTGCGAGTATAATATCCGTAACCGTTAAAACTAAAGAAAAGATCTGGAAAAAAATATAAATTTTAATTGTGAGCTTTTTCGTTGTAAAAAAGACATAACTGAGGAAAAGTAAGGTCGCATATAAAATAATGTTACCTAAAACCTCAAAATAGATTAGTTCTTTAAATAATGGAATAAATGAACTTGATTGTGGGTCTGTTAATTCAACCCAATATTCAATCACTTGAGTATTTTGCTCATAAATAGAAAAAGGCAAAATAATCAAGGACAATATTATCCCTAACATAGGAAAAATAAGCCATCCACCAATGCCTTTTAATTCTTTCCTTGGTTGCGGTAATGGTACCGAAGTGCCATGAGATGAACTGTGATCCTCAGTTTTCATTTACACTTCCTTATTCTATGGATAAATAACATCAGTACAAAATTAATAACCCTATATAAGATAGCATACCTATTCAGTAAAAAATGAGTCGATCAATGTGCTAATTCACAATAATATTGCTAATAAAGAACAATCTGACAAGGCCATCATTATGCCAGTATTCACCGCACAGCTAGCACTCCCAACAAATTACCTTTACAGTGATTTTTTTGCCTTTCATCTGAGAGATCAACACAATGTTGCGGAAATAGTGGAAGAAAATGCATTACATAAAGGTATAATATGGCAACAACATGCAACAAAAATGACATTGGAGCTTAAAAAACAACAAGCAACGATTTCATTAGCGATTGACTCTCCATCTATCATTATCAATGAGCAAGATTTACTAACGCTGGCACAACATGTACTTGGTTTGAAACAAAATATTGATGAGTTCGAAAAATTCTACCTTGAAACTCCAATACTTGGACAGCTCATTGAAAAACAAAGAGGATTGAGGATTTATCAATCGGCTAGTGCATTTGAAGCGTTAGTTTGGGCTATTATTGGCCAACAAATCAGTGTTCATGCAGCTATTGCCATTCGTCGGCGATTTATCCAAGCCGTGGGGATCCAACATACTTCGGGTATTTGGTGTTTTCCCGATACGCCACAGGTCAGGTCAGTTGATGACGAAACGCTGCGCCAAACAGGTTTTTCGAAGGGTAAAATTATCGCCCTCAGAGCTCTTTGTGAAGCCATTGAAAATCAAAAAATTGATTTATCACGGCTCGTCACTCACGCCAATGCAAATCAAATAACTGAACAATTATTACAAATCAAAGGAATTGGCCCTTGGACGGTAAGCTATGCTTTACTCCGAGGATTTAATTATTTGGATGGCTCTTTACATGGAGATGTGGCGGTAAGACGTAATTTGCAAACATTGCTCGATAAACCAGAACAACCCAGCGCCAAAGAAACAGAAAAATGGTTGGAACAATTTACCCCATGGCGTGCATTGGTTGCCGCCCATTTGTGGCGTAGTCAATCAGCCGCAGGATATTGATGAATAAAAAAGCCCAATCCATCTGAATTGGGCTTTCCAGCTATTCACAAGAATAACTTAACGTAGCCAGTTCGTTTTCACTAATTGAACGACTTCATCACCGCGACCACTCATAATCGCTTTTAACAAATACAGACTAAAACCTTTCGCTTCTTGCGCTGCAATTTCTGGCGGCATAGACAGCTCTTGTTTGGCGGTCAAGACATCAACGACCACAGGCCCATCATGGGCAAACGCTTCTTTTAATGCGCCGTCTAGGTCTTCACTTTTTTCAACACGGATCCCTTTGATACCCGCAGCATTCGCAATCGCTGCAAAGTTAGGGTTATGTAAATCAGTCCCAGCGGTCAAGAAACCTGCCACTTTCATTTCCATGGCCACAAAACCAAGCACGCCATTGTTATGAATGATAATTTTTACTGGCAATTGCATTTGAGAAAGAGAGATAAAATCCCCCATTAGCATGCTGAAACCGCCATCACCGCACATGGCAACCACTTGACGTTTTTTATCAACGGCCTGCGCACCAATAGCTTGTGGCATCGCATTCGCCATTGACCCGTGGTTAAAAGAGCCAATTAAACGGCGTTTACCGTTCATTTTCAAGTAGCGTGCAGCCCATACTGTCGGGGTTCCAACGTCACAAGTGAAAATCGCATCATCCGCAGCTAATTCACTAATTTTTGTTGCAAGATACTGAGGATGTATTAATCCTTCATGACCCGGTTTAGCGAGATCATCTAACCCTTTTCGAGCCTCTGCATAATGTTTTAAAGCGCCATCAAGGTGTTTTGTATCCTGCTTAGCCTGTAAATGTGGCTGTAATGCATCCAATGTCGCTTTAATATCCCCAATCAGCCCCATATCAATATGGCAATGGGAGCCCAAGCTGCCTGCATTGATATCAACCTGAATGATTTTAGCCTCACTTGGGTAGAAAGGACGGTATGGAAATTGTGTTCCTAACAAAACAACTGTATCTGCGTTCATCATTGCGTGGTAACCTGATGAAAAACCGATTAAACCTGTCATTCCGACGCTGTATGGGTTATCCCATTCAATATGTTCTTTACCACGTAACGCGTGTACTACCGGCGCTTTTAGGGTTTCTGCTAGCTTAACCACTTCATCATGGGCACCTGCGCAGCCATTACCACAGAATAGCGTGATATTCTTAGACTGATTCAGCAGTTCGGCGAGTTTTTCGATTTCACTTCGCTGAGGCATAATCAGTGGCGCTTGCGGCTGATACCATGTCTCTTTCGCTGACTCTGGCGCATCTTTCAGCGCAATATCCCCCGGAATCACAACAACTGATACCCCTTTATTCAGGATCGCTTTACGCATAGCAATACCGAGGACTTGTGGAATTTGTTCTGGGTTAGAGACCATTTCACAATAATGGCTGCACTCACGGAATAATTCAGTTGGATGGGTTTCTTGGAAATAGTTACTACCAATTTCACTGGATGGGATATGAGCTGCAATTGCTAATACGGGTACTCGATTACGGTGACAATCATACAACCCATTGATAAGGTGCATATTTCCGGGTCCACAAGAGCCCGCACAGACAGCTAAATTGCCGGTTAACTGAGCTTCTGAACCGGCAGCAAAAGCAGCAACTTCCTCATGGCGGGTTCCTAACCACTCAATCGCGCCTTGACGACGCAAGCTGTCGGTTAAGCCATTCAACGAGTCTCCTGTAACGCCCCAAATACGTTTAACACCTGCATTATCAAGTACTTTTGCAATATAGGATGCAACACTCTGTTTTTTCATAATGGCACTCTTTTAAGTCGGATGTGATACCCTTGATATCTTGCAGCTCAAAATATGAAAGGTACTTTTAGAAATATAACAACATTCAAAGTAGAATCTTGTCATACTCGCGTATATCAAACCCAATATCGATAATAGATTGATTGTAACTAAGTAAATTCCTCATTCCTACTCATCAAATTAAATATAAAACAGAACAGCACAATCCACCGTTATTATCAAAAGAAGAGGATAGCAACAAGATAAATAAATAGGCGAGTTATTAATAACTTAAGCAAAACAAGAGCATCATAAAAAGATGGGGTTATCTGCGTATATTATTCATTACAGTCACACCATTGTTTCCACCATATTAAATCAATAACCTTATATATTTATGACAGACTAAAATTCACCAAAAAATATATACTAAATTGATTTAAAACAATTTATATTCACCTAATTCATCCCCAAGGTTCTATTTTTTCAAGTATTAAATTCAATCGTTATATTGCCAATATAAAATCCCAATAACGCGTATGAATCAGTATAAAGCACCTGCATTTTACATTTGTTCGATATTAATGTATTATTAGCACTGTATTTTTTAACTCAAGGTGACTTTTTTGCTGTATTTAAAAGACAGACATTCTCATTATTCTACCCATTACATATCTATTTTAGCCTGTTATTTCAGCGCTACATAAAAACACTAAAAACTTATCTATTGCGTAAACAACGTCTATTCTAAATAATAAGGTTTTATATTTTCTGATGTATGAAAACCCATATCTTAAGTGCTGTTGTTTCGATTATTGAAATTAAAATAAGAGGATGGTTTCATGAGATTCAAGAAGAAAAAAGAAAAGCCGTTAAATATTAGTGATATTACTATTATTGATGACGGTAAACTCAAAAAAGCAATTACCGCGGCTTCGCTGGGTAATGCGATGGAATGGTTTGATTTTGGGGTATACGGTTTCTTAGCCTATGTTCTAGGTCAGGTTTTCTTTCCGGACGCATCACCGAGCGTACAGATGATTGCCGCATTAGCCACTTTCTCCGTGCCTTTCTTAGTTAGGCCATTAGGTGGGGTCGTTTTTGGTATCTTAGGTGATAAATACGGTCGTCAAAAAGTCCTTTCGATGACAATTATCATCATGGCAGTCAGTACCTTCTGTATTGGTTTGATCCCATCATATGAAAGCATTGGTATCTGGGCACCTATTCTGTTATTAATTGCTAAGCTAGCTCAAGGTTTCTCTGTAGGTGGGGAGTATTCTGGCGCAGCTATCTTCGTTGCAGAATATTCACCAGACCGTAAACGTGGCTTTATGGGAAGCTGGTTAGACTTTGGCTCTATCGCCGGTTTCGTTTTAGGTGCGGGTGTCGTAGTACTAATTTCCAGTATCGTTGGGGAAGCCAACTTCCATGATTGGGGCTGGAGAATTCCGTTCTTCTTAGCATTACCGTTAGGGGTCATCGGGTTATATCTACGTCATTCACTGGAAGAAACCCCAGCGTTCCAACAACATGTTGAATCGTTAGAAAGACAAGATAAAGCCAATATTCAAAACCCACCCAAAATCTCAGTGCGTGAAGTGGCGACTAAGTATTGGAAAAGCTTGATGATTTGTGTTGGCTTGGTTATCGCAACCAACGTGACTTACTATATGTTGCTGACCTACATGCCAAGTTACTTATCACACAACCTGAATTACTCTACTGACCATGGTGTGCTAATTATTATTGCTATTATGATTGGTATGTTATTTGTTCAACCGATTATCGGTTTAACTAGTGATAAAATTGGTCGCCGCCCATTTGTTATTACCGGTAGTGTCGGTCTGATTTTATTGGCATACCCTGCATTTATGTTAATCAACAGTGGTTCTGTTGGCTTAATTTTCCTAGGTTTATTAATTTTAGCGGTGCTGTTGAACTGCTTTACTGGGGTTATGGCTTCCATTTTACCCGCGATTTTCCCAACGCACATTCGTTACAGTGCATTAGCGATTGCCTTTAATATTTCAGTATTAATTGCCGGTGCGACACCGACTGTTGCGGCATGGTTGGTCGAATCAACCACTGACTTATATATGCCTGCTTATTACTTAATCGTGATTGCTTTAATTGGCTTATATACGGGTATCAGAATGCCAGAAACGGCAAATAAACCATTGCGGGGCGCAACACCTGCGGCATCAGATAAAGCCGAGGCAAAAGAAATTCTTAGCGAGCACTTTGACAATATTGAACAAAAAGTTGAAGATATTGACGAACAAATTGCTGAACTTGAGAAAAAACGCCAATCCTTAATCAATCAGCATCCTAAATTAGATTAAACATAATAGGGCCGTTTACCGGCCCTTTGTTTTGACTTCAACAAAAATGTTAACCGAGGAGGGAGGCGATGGCAGCCAAACAAGTTTGTCATCTTATCTGGTTTCGCAATGACCTACGGGTCACTGATAACAAAGCACTTTCCTCCGCCTGCGCAGACCCAGATGCGCAAGTCATCGCCCTATTTACTGCCACCCCTGAGCAATGGCAACAACATGATATGGCTGAGCGACAAATCTCCTTTATTCACCAAAACCTCGTTGAACTGCAAAATTCACTCGCTGAGCTTGGTATTCCACTGGTTTGTCAAACTGAGGCGAATTTTGCCGATGCGGCACAATGGGTACTCGATTACGCAAAGACGCAACAGGCTGATGCCTTGTTTTTTAATCGGCAATACGAGTGGAACGAAAAACAACGGGATGAATGGTTAATCAATCAACCTCATGGGTTGCATATCCATGCTTTTGACGATTACTTATTACTTCCCCCGGGTTCCGTCACGAATCAAAAAGGGGAGATGTATCAAGTCTATACCCCTTTTCGCCGAGCCTTTCTCACCCAACTTACTGTGACAGATTGCCGTTCACTGCGAGCCCCTGAAAAACGAGCGGCCGCGGTCAACATCGATAAGACTTTGCCATTATTTCCTTATCAACCAATTGAAAACTCGCCGCAATTTCCCGCCGGTGAAAAGTCTGCTTTACAGCAATTAAGACAGTTTTGTTCCCAGAAAGTCGCCGGTTATAAAAACGATAGAGATATTCCTTCTATTGATGGTACCAGCCAATTATCACCTTACCTCGCGATGGGGGTGCTGTCCCCTCGCCAATGCTTCAACCGATTACAAGCAGAAAATCCCCAAGTGTTGGATTACCCAGATAGCGGGGCATTCACGTGGCTAAATGAGTTAATTTGGCGTGAATTTTATTCGCATCTTTTAGTGGCATTCCCACGTCTATGCCGCCATCAGCCATTTATTCAATGGACACAACATATTCACTGGAATGATTCTTCAACCGATTTTACCGCATGGAAAACGGGACAAACGGGTTACCCAATTGTGGATGCCGCTATGCGCCAACTGAATACAACAGGTTGGATGCATAACCGTCTACGTATGATTGTGGCTAGCTTTTTAGTCAAAGACTTACTGATTGATTGGCGAAAAGGTGAAAAATACTTTATGAGCCAACTCCTTGATGGCAGTTTAGCCGCAAATAACGGCGGTTGGCAGTGGTCAGCCTCTACTGGCGTTGACGCCTCCCCTTGGTTTCGTATCTTTAACCCAACCACTCAAGGGAAAAAGTTTGATGTGCAAGGGACTTTTATTCGCCATTGGTTACCCGAATTACAGCAAGTTCCCGATAAGTATATTCATACACCCCATGAATGGGTGGTGCTCAGCAGCACACCGATTAATTATCCAGAACCGATTGTTGACCATAAACAAGCCCGTCTCGCCACTCTAGCGGCATTTGAAGCGGGTAAGCGTAATAGTTTGAAGCAATAAATCGTTTAAAATACGATAAATAGCAAAGTTATTATTTGCTTTAAGAATTACTATAGCGCTTCAATCATAAGGAGCAGATATGAGCGTTATTTTACAAGTTGATTTCCCGTATCAAGGGCCTTGGGGCGCAGAAATGACCGTGGCAATGGATGAATTAGCCAATTCAATCAACCAAGAACCTGGTTTTGTGTGGAAAATTTGGACAGAAAACCAACAAACTCAAAAAGCCGGAGGCGTTTATTTGTTTACCTCTGAAGCCGATGCCAAAGCATATCTACAAAAACACAGCGCACGCCTGAAATCTTTCGGTATCCCTGAAGTACGTGGTGAAATTTTTGCGGTCAATACCGCGCTTAGCCAATTGAACCAAGCGCAGTTTATTACCAACTAACCGCTTACTGACGTTGAAATTCACATAACCACATCTGAGGTAAATAAGCCATTGGCTTGTACAGCAAAATGACTTTTTACCTCATCACAACAGAAAATGATTGAAAAAGCACCTATTAGCTCGACAATTAATTCATACCGTATAATGACTAGTGAAAATCACCTACACGACGCTCCACCAGCGTTAAAATACTGTACAACGCCACAACGGTATCGTCCTGATTAAACACTTGCACATCCCATTCAACAACGCCATTAGGTTTGTCTTCAGCAAGTTTCTGCGTTTTCTTGATCTTTTTCTTGCACGTTAGGCGAACTTGTATGGTGTCACCGATTTTCACAGGTTCAATAAAGCGCAAGCTTTCCATCCCATAATTGGCGATCACAGGCCCAACCCCTGCATCGACAAATAACCCCGCAGCGGCTGAAACGACAAAATAGCCGTGCGCAATCCGTTCACCAAATAGCGACTGTGCTGCGCCAATTTTATCAACATGAACATAAAAATTATCACCGCTGAGACAGGCAAAATTAGCAATATCGGCCTCAGTTACGGTACGCCTTGCGGTCAGTAACGTGTCGCCAATCACTAAGTCTTCAAAATGTTTACGGAATGGATGAACCACATCAGCGATGGTATCTGCACCTCGGATCCATTGTTTGGTAATTGCCGTTAGCATCGAAGGGCTACCTTGGATGGCAGTACGCTGCATATAGTGTTTGACTGCTCGCAAGCCACCTAGCTCCTCACCACCACCCGCACGCCCTGGGCCACCGTGTACCAGTAGCGGAAGCGGTGAACCGTGGCCAGTGGACTCCACGGCTGATGCTTCATTTAAAATTAGCATCCGCCCATGAGCTCGCGCACTCGCACGAATGACCGTTTGCGCGACTTGTGTATCCGCAGTGACTAACGTCCCCGCAAGGCTCCCACCACCTAAAATCGCCAATTGCACCGCCTGTTCGATATTCTCATAGCTCATTAACGTGGCGACTGGACCAAAAGCCTCGATTTCATGTACTGCTGTAGATTTAAAAGGCTCTGCACAATACAACAACGTAGGTGGATAAAAAGCCCCGTGTTGGCTATCTGCACCAATCACATCAAGCTTCTCGAATTGCCCACCACATAAGACATCACAGCCATGATCACGTAAATAATTTACTTTCTCTTGTACGTCTTGGCGCTGTTCTAAGTTAATCAATGCCCCCATTCTGACCCCTTCAACCGCAGGGTCACCCACTGTTGTAGCGGATAAGCGTTTCAATAATGCTTGCTTCACATTTTCGAGCTGGTTTTGCGGCACAATGATGCGACGGATAGCGGTACACTTCTGCCCCGCTTTGGCGGTCATTTCACGAACGACTTCTTTAATAAATAACGCGAATTCAGGCTGTTCTGGCTGGACGTCATCGCCTAAAATTGCACAGTTCAGTGAATCCGCTTCCATTGTAAAAGGCACTGATTTAGCAATGATACGTGGGTGCAATTTCAGTTTTTGCCCTGTATTTGCCGACCCTGTAAAAGTCACTACATCTTCAAAATCAAGGTGTTCAAACATATCGCCAACACCACCGCAAACCAGTTGGATAGCACCATCAGGTACCAAGCCGCTGTCCACCATCAATTTCACCATCGCCTGTGTTAACTGTGCTGAGGCGGTTGCTGGTTTGATGATGGCTGGCATGCCAGCAAGCCATGTGGGTGCCAATTTTTCTAACATTCCCCAACACGGGAAGTTAAATGCATTAATGTGCAGGGCAACGCCACGGCGAGACGTTAAAATATGATGGCCAATAAATTGCCCTTGTTTCGATAACGGGATCATTTCCTCTTCTGGCCAAATCGTGTCATCTGGCAGCTCACGGTTAGCGAGACCCGAATAAGAAAACAGTGTGGCAATTCCCCCTTCGATATCTACCCAGCTATCCGCTTTGGTTGCGCCAGTTTGTGCCGAAATCGCATATAACTGCGCTTTATGTTCCAGTAGATATTTTGCGAGTGCCTTAAGCATCTGCCCGCGTTGCTGGAATGTCATCGCTGACAATATTTCGCCCCCCACTTGGCGGCCATACTGTAAGCTTTCTGCTAACGGCAACCCTTCAGTCGTCACCGTATATAAGGTTTCATTCGTTAGTGCATGATGAATTTTTCGCCCTTCGCCCTCACCTTGCACCCATTTCCCCATAATATAACTTGTTAAATGCTGCATATTCCTCTCCAGAAATAAAAAACATCAATTAAAATCAGATAACAAATATGTATCATAAAAATAAGCATAGACGCCAATTTAAATTTAACAAATTAAGAACAACTTTGTCTTAAATACCCACTCCCATAAAAACCACACAAAAACAATTAATACCAACTTATTGTTTTTATTTGAATTTAATTTATTGATTGTGAAGCCACTCGCAAAACAGGGTTAATGAACATTGATCTTTTTGTTAACAATTCCTAGCATTGATGTTAAATGAATATGATTCACTCTTATCGAAAAGATAATAATAATCGAATCACTTAATGGAAAAGATCAATGAGCGAGCAAAATCAGGCTAACTTCGAAGCCAAAATCGAAGCCGATATTTCCATCGAGCCCAAGGATTGGATGCCCGATGCGTATCGGCAGAACCTTATCCGTCAAATAGGCCAACATGCCCATTCAGAAGTCGTCGGTATGCTGCCAGAAGCAAATTGGCTAACACGCGCCCCGACACTCCGCCGTAAAGCGATTTTACTGGCTAAAATTCAAGATGAAGCAGGCCACGGTTTATATCTATATAGCGCCGCCGAAACCCTCGGTTGCTCCCGTCAAGATATCTATCAAAAGTTACTTGATGAAAAAATGAAGTACTCCTCCATTTTCAATTACCCCACGTTAAGTTGGGCTGATATTGGCGTTATTGGCTGGCTAGTCGATGGTGCCGCCATTGTGAACCAAGTCGCGCTATGTCGCGCCTCATATGGCCCCTATGCCAGAGCGATGGTGAAAATCTGTAAAGAAGAAAGTTTCCACCAACGTCAGGGCTATGAAGCAGTGATGGCGCTCGCAGAAGGCACCGATGAACAAAAAGCGATGCTGCAAGATGCGATAAACCGCTTTTGGTGGCCCGTGCTCACGATGTTCGGTCCGAATGATTCGGACTCCCCACACAGTGCTCAAAGCATGGCTTGGAAAATCAAACGCTTCAGTAATGACGAGTTACGGCAAAAGTTTGTTGATAACACCGTTCCGCAAGTGGAAGCGTTAGGTATGACGATCCCTGATCCTGAGCTGGTTTGGGATGAAGAACTTGGCCATTACCGTTTCGGTGAAATCGACTGGGAAGAGTTTTACCAAGTCATCAAAGGCAATGGCATTTGTAATCACGAACGCCTCAGCGCAAAGCGCAAAGGGTGGGAAGACGGCGCATGGGTACGTGAAGGTGCAATGGCACATAGCCGCAAACAGAAATCCGTTAAATCTGCGGCTTAATCACTGACCATTTTACGAAAAGGAAAACACCATGAGCAATCAAGATTGGCCTTTATATGAAGTTTTTGTTCGGAGTAAGCAAGGGCTTGCCCATCGTCATGTCGGCAGTTTACATGCTGCTGATGACCAAATGGCGCTAGAAAATGCCCGCGATGTATATACAAGGCGTAGTGAAGGCTGCTCAATTTGGGTGGTAAAGGCCACGCATTTAATCGCCTCACAGCCCGAAGATAAAAGTACGTTCTTCGACCCAGCGGACACCAAGGTCTATCGTCATCCAACCTTCTATACCATCCCTGATGGCATCAAAAACATGTAAGGAGCTTGCCATGAACCAACAAGAACGGCTCCACCATTACACATTGCGCCTTGGCGATAGCCCCTTAATTTTAGCGCAGCGTCTGTGCGAATGGTGCGGCCACGCCCCTGAGCTCGAAATTGACCTTGCGCTATCGAATATCGGCTTAGATTTGCTAGGGCAGTCGCGTCACTTTTTAAGCTATGCCGCGCAACTAAAAGGGGCTGAATGTGATGAAGATACCCTTGCTTTTTTGCGTGATGAACGGGAGTTCAGCAATTTATTACTGGTTGAGCAACCCAACAATGGCTTTGATGACACTCTAGTGCGCCAATTCTTTATGGATGCTTATCATGTTCCATTATATGAAGCCTTAATTCATAGCAGTGATGAACAATTGTCAGCAATTGCGGAAAAATCCCTCAAAGAAGCCGTTTATCACTTGCGCTTTAGCCGTGGGTGGATGATCCGCTTAGGGGATGGCAGTGAAGAAAGCCATCAACGGATCCAACGTTCAGTGAATGCGCTATGGCGCTTTACCGGTGAGCTTTTCCATGCTGATGAAATTGAAATTGCACTCAGCGAAGCAGGTATCGCTGTTGACCCACGTTCTTTACAAGCCGCATGGTTAAACACCATTAACGAAACATTCACGGAAGCGACCCTCACTGTGCCAGAGAAAAAAGCGTATCGCTTAGGCGGCAAGCAAGGCAGCCACACTGAGCACTTGGGCTTGTTATTAACGCAATTGCAGTTTGTGCAACGCGCTTACCCGAACAGCCAGTGGTGATGTTATGGAACAGAGACTGCAATATCGTGAGCTTCAATCGCCCCAGGTTCACCAGATCTGGCAACAGCTTCATCAAATACCCGATCCTGAGCTACCCGCACTCTCTATTACTGATCTCGGCATGATCCGCAATGTGCTACCTGCGGCTCGCGGTTGGAAAGTTATTTTTACACCTACCTACTCAGGTTGCCCAGCAACTGAATTTTTAATCAATGAAATCAAAACTGTTCTAGGTAATGCCGGTTTTCCAAACATCGACATCGAAATTCTGTTAACCCCGGCTTGGACAACAGATTGGATGAGTCAGGATGCGAAAAGGCGCCTACGTGAATTCGGTATCGCACCACCACAAGGTACGTCCTGCGAACACCCAGAACACAAAGGTGCGGTTCGTTGCCCACGTTGTGACAGCGAGCAGACCGAAAAAATTAGTGAATTTGGTTCCACTGCATGTAAGGCATTGTATCGATGCACTGAATGCTTAGAACCGTTTGATTACTTTAAATGTATTTAGGGGCACCCATATGACTGTATTTCATCGTTTAAGTATTGCTGCCATTGAGCGTGACACCCCTGAAGCTGTCGCCATTACTTTTAACGTACCAGATGCATTACGAGAGCAATACCATTACCGCCCAGGGCAACATCTCACATTAAAGGCCTCTATTAATGGCGAAAACCTGCGTCGCTGTTATTCCATTTGCAGCTCACCGGATGAAAACACGCTAAAAATTGGAGTAAAAGCCATTTACGAGGGACGTTTTTCTAATTTCGTTAACCAAGAACTACAAGTTGGCGATAGCCTTGATGTGATGGTTCCGCAAGGGCAATTTGGCTACCAACCAGAGGCAAATACCCACGCACACTACCTTGCCGTCGCAGCTGGTTCTGGGATCACCCCATTGCTCTCCATCATTAAGGCCACATTACAAACTGAACCTAAAAGCAGTTTTGTGTTGATTTATGGTAACCGCAATAGCCGCTCCGTGATGTTTAAAGAGAGCATTGCTGATCTGAAAAACCGTTTTTCTACACGCTTTCAAATTCTCTATTTATTTAGCCGAGAACAACAAGATAGCGAACTACTCAGCGGCAGAATCAGCCAACAGCAGCTCAATGCGTTAGGCAAAACCTTATTGAATTTTAAACAATTTGACCGAGCGTTTATTTGTGGGCCCGACAGCATGATGGATGAAGTGCATGACACTTTAGTCGGTTATGGCATGCCAAAAGAATATGTTCACACCGAGCGTTTCAACACTTCAGGCGCCAAATTCAAACCCGCAACCGCCATAACTAGCGAAACACGCCAAGTCAGTATTCACCTAGACGGCAGAACCATGGACATCGCCATGGATAGCCAAGACGACAGCATTTTGGATGCCGCATTACGTCAAGGCGCAGATTTACCCTACGCCTGTAAAGGGGGCGTTTGCGCAACCTGCAAATGTAAATTGCGCTCTGGTGAAGTGGAAATGGGGGTCAATTACAGTCTTGAGCCCGACCAAATCGCTGCGGGGTACATCCTTAGCTGCCAAGCGTGGCCAAAAGGCGATGGTGTTGTTCTAGACTTTGATGTGTAGGAGCTGCAATGGAAAACCACTGGATTTTGTCACAACAACATAACCGCGTTCTCACACTCACGTTGAACCGCCCTGAAGTGCGCAACGCGCTGAGCACCGCCTGCTTAGAGTTGCTGGTTCAGCACCTCGAACAAGCACAAATAAATGATGAGATCGGTGCGATCGTGATCACCGGAAATCCGCGTTTTTTCGCGGCTGGCGCCGACCTTAAAGAACTACAGCAGCAAACCGTTGCTAGTGCGATCACCGACAAACGCCCCCAAGTTTGGCGCAGGTTATCGATGATATCAAAGCCCATCATTAGTGCTGCAAATGGTTATGCACTGGGTGCAGGTTTTGAATTATTACTCGCCAGCGACATCATTATTGCCGGTGAGTCTGCTCGCTTCGGATTACCCGAAATTACTCTGGGTTTAATGCCAGGCGCGGGAGGAACACAGCGTTTAATCCGCACAGTCGGTAAATCTCTCGCCATGCAAATGGTACTAACAGGTGAACCGATCACAGCAAAACATGCGCTACAAGCAGGGCTAATCAGTGAAATTTGTGTGGATAAGTTAGTGCTAGAACGCGCCCAAAAGCTGGCAGAGCGTATCGCGATGCATGCCCCTTTAGCGGTACAAGCGGCAAAAGCCTCACTGGTGCATTCTCAAGAAAACCACCTTGCCGAAGGGTTACAGCTTGAGCGCCAATATTTTGTGACTTTAGCGGGGACGAACGATCGACGTGAAGGGATCGAGGCATTCTTCGAAAAACGAAAACCCCAGTTTACAGGACAATAATCATGACCAATGAAGCAATGATCCTCACTACGTTAGAAAATGGGGTTCTCACCGTCACTCTTAACCGCCCTGATAGGCTGAATAGCTTTAATGACGAAATGCATCGCCAGCTCAGTGTAGCGATCAAAATAGCAGAACGCGATGAAACTGTACGCTGTTTAGTGATCACTGGCGCAGGCCGTGGATTTTGTGCGGGGCAAGATCTGAATGATCGCAATGTGAGCGTAGGCAGTGAAGCACCCGATCTTGGGTTTTCCGTTGAAACTTACTATAACCCCTTGATCCGTCGTCTAACTGCATTACCGAAACCGATTATTTGCGCAGTTAATGGTGTTGCCGCAGGTGCAGGCGCCGCCATTGCACTCGCTGGCGATATTGTTATCGCAGCAAAAAGTGCCAGTTTTATTCAATCTTTTTGCCGCCTTGGCTTGGTTCCTGACTCAGGGGGAAGCTGGTTTTTACCTCAATTAGCGGGCCATGCGCGGGCAATGGGGATGGCATTATTAGGCGATAAAATAAGTGCTGAGCAAGCATTACAGTGGGGAATGATTTGGCAAGTGACTGAAAATGAAGAGCTCATCAATACTACTCAACAGCTCGCACAACACCTTGCAACCCAACCCACTTACGGTTTAGGGCTTATTAAAAAGGCCATTTATGCCGCGGCAACCAATACTCTCGATGAGCAACTCAACCTTGAGCGCGATTTACAGCGCCTTGGCGGACGAAGTGAAGATTATCGCGAAGGGGTCAATGCTTTTTTAAATAAACGTGAACCACAGTTTAAAGGAAGATAATCATGACCTTACCTTTGAATTCAACCATCAACACCGTCGCGGTAATTGGCGCTGGAACCATGGGGATTGGTATAGCGCAAGTGGCAGCAACGGCGGGTTTATCCGTCTTGCTGTTTGATGTGAACCAAGACGTCTTAAGCCGTAGTTTATCAACGATGACCCAACGTTTACGCAAACGTGTTGCGCAAGGGAAAGCCAAACCCGAGGCCACAGAGGCGATTATCGCAAACATTGCGGTGGCAAAAAGTCTCTCGGCACTGTCGGACGCACAATTGGTAATAGAAGCTGTTGCTGAAAAACTTGAAATAAAACAAGCCATCTTCGGTGAACTTGAAGGCATTTGTAGTGAAAAAACCATTTTCGCTAGTAACACTTCGTCTTTATCAATTACCGCAATCGGTAGACAACTCACGCATCCAGAGCGTCTTGCCGGATTACACTTTTTTAACCCAGCGCCCGTAATGAAATTGGTTGAAGTGATCCGTGGGCTAGAAACATCAGATTCAGTAATAAAACAGCTACAAGAATTGACGCTATCATTTGGTAAAGTCCCTGTCGTTTGTCGCTCAACACCTGGTTTTATTGTTAATCGTGTCGCCAGGCCATTCTACGCTGAAACATTACGCGCACTTGAAGAACAAGTTGGCACACCTGCCACATTAGACAGCGCCATACGTGACGCTGGGGGGTTCGCCATGGGACCACTACAACTGACAGATTTAATTGGCCATGATGTGAACTATGCTGTCACCGAATCCGTATTTCAGGCCTTCGGCTATGACCCACGCTTTCAAACCTCATTAATGCAATTGGAATTAGTCCAAGCAGGTCATTTAGGCCGTAAATCGAAGCAAGGGTTTTATCATTATGATGATAATAAACCTCAACCTTTACCCTCCGTTGTAGAAAAAATCCACCTTGACCAACCTCAAAATATAACAGTTTGTGGCGATTGGCAGATATTTCCTGAGTTTGCGCAGCTTTTAACTGAAAATGGGATCTCTCTCGAAGGATTAACACAACATTCCGAACAATCCCCGACACTTATTGTTAATGACGTTATTATTATGTTAACAAATGGTGAATTGGCATCATCACATGCGCAAATGCAGAAACAAGCCGTCGTGCATTTTGACTTATCGGCAAATTACCTTGCCGCAACAACCATCACGTTAAGCTGTGCAGCACAAAATAGTGCGCAACAAAACCAGCAAGCTATCGCGTTTTTTCAATCGTTAGGTAAACACGTGATTGTATTGACAGACTACCCAGCGCTGTTAACCATGAGAACGGTCGCGATGTTATGCAATGAAGCGTTAGATATCGTCAATAAGGGGATAGCAACAGCCTTAGATACCGATAATGCCATGTGTTTTGGGGTGAATTATCCCAAAGGCCCCCTCGCTTGGGGTATGCAGCTAGGCTGGCAACGCGTGCTGTCAGTACTTGAAAATTTGGCTCAGTTTTATGGGGACAACCGTTATCGGCCAAATCCGCTGTTAAGGCAATTAGCCGCAGGTTATCAATCTTTAACTTTCAAGGAGATATCATGATTTCACTGCCAAACGACACGCTGGCCCAGCAATCAGCTCACATTATGTACCGTGATGATGCATGTGCAAAAGCTATGGGTATGTCCATTGAAAAAGTCGAAGAAGGCTTTGCGCAATTAAAAATGCCTATCACAGCACAAATGCTTAACGGCCATAAAACCTGCCACGGCGGGCAATTATTTAGCCTCGCCGACACTGCGTTTGCCTACGCCTGTAATAGCCAAGGGCATGCCGCTGTTGCCTCTATGTGTTCCATTGATTTTATCCGTCCCGGTTTTGAAGGTGACTTACTCACTGCCACTGCCACGATGAAACACCAAGGTAAACGTAACGGCTTATATGAAGTTGAGATAACTAACCAAGATGGCAAAACACTCGCGCTGTTCCACGGTCGTTCTCATCGGTTAGGTCATCGTTTAACAGGAGAACAATCATGATTGATGCGTTTATTTGCGATGGCGTTCGCACTCCAATTGGCCGCTATGGGGGCACTTTATCGTCATTACGTCCTGACGACCTTGCCACTATCCCATTAAAAGCATTAATGGAAAGACACCCGCAACTTGATTGGTCATTAACTGACGACATTATTTTTGGTTGCGCAAACCAAGCAGGGGAAGACAACCGTAATGTGGCACGTATGGCTGGGCTGTTATCCGGGCTCCCTGTTTCCGTTTCTGGAACCACCATTAACCGCCTATGCGGCTCTGGGCTTGATGCCATTGCGTTAGCGGCAAGAAGTATCAAAGCGGGGGAATCTGGGCTGATGATTGCCGGAGGCGTCGAGTCCATGAGCCGCGCACCGTTTGTCATGGGCAAACAAGAGTCCGCATTCTCACGCCAAGCACAAGTGTTTGATACCACTATTGGCTGGCGGTTTATCAACCCACTAATGGAACAACAGTTTTCCACAGATTCAATGCCAGAAACTGCGGAAAATGTGGCTGAAACCTACAACATTAGCCGTGAAGACCAAGATGCTTTTGCATTACGCAGCCAACAACGCACCGAAACTGCCAAAGTTAACGGCATTTTTGCGCAAGAAATCATCCCCGTTACGGTCAAACAACGTAAAAATGAATACGTCGTCAGCGAAGACGAACACCCAAGAGCAGAAACGACGTTTGAACAACTACAGAAACTAAAAACCCCATTTCGCGATAACGGAACGGTAACAGCGGGTAATGCCTCCGGTGTTAATGACGGGGCTGCCGCACTGATTATCGCATCCGACACTATTGCCAAGCAGCAAGGGTTAACACCACGGGCTCGTATCATCGCGACAGCCACTTGTGGAGTCGAACCAAGGTTGATGGGCATCGGCCCACTGCCAGCCTCGCAAAAAGTATTAAAAATGGCAGGACTCACCATCGAACAAATGGATGTGATTGAATTAAACGAAGCCTTTGCCGCACAAGCACTTGCCGTTTTACGAGGGCTTGGTTTACCTGATGACGCCTCACACGTTAACCCTAACGGGGGGGCAATTTCGCTAGGCCATCCACTTGGAATGAGTGGAGCAAGGCTTGTTATTGCTGCTATCAATGAGCTGCACCGCAAACAAGGTCGTTATGCATTATGCACCATGTGTATCGGTGTTGGCCAAGGCATAGCAATGATTATTGAACGAGTCTGAACAACGTCTTACTACAAATAAAAACAGCCTGAAAACCCTACACCTGCTCAGGCTTATACCCATAACGCGATCACAGCGAACGGGTAACCATAATAATTATGAGGACAGGCAATTATGAGCAATATACAAGATAGCATCGACCCAATTGAATTCGCATCACGGGATGAGATCGAGTCTTTACAGTATTCTCGAATGAAGTGGACACTCACTCACGCCTATGAAAATGTGCCCATGTATCGTAAAAAATTCGATGACGCAGGTGTACACCCTGACGATTTCAAACAACTTAGCGATATCGAAAAGTTCCCTTACACCACCAAACAGGATTTACGTGAAAACTACCCATTTAGCACCTTTGCGGTGCCAATGGACCAAATCATCCGTATTCATGCCTCTTCCGGCACCACTGGCCGACCAACAGTAGTAGGTTACACTCAACGAGATATCGATAACTGGGCTGACCTGATCGCACGTAGTTTACGCTCTGCGGGCACTGTCCGAGGCGATAAAGTCCATGTTGCTTACGGCTATGGTTTATTCACTGGGGGGTTAGGCGCTCATTATGGCGCGGAGCGCCTAGGCGCCGCCGTTATTCCTATGTCTGGTGGGCAAACTGAAAAACAAGCGCAACTAATCGCGGATTTCAAACCCGATGTGATCATGGTAACGCCCTCTTACTGCTTAAGTATTATTGATGAGCTTGAGAAAATCATGGGCGGAGATGCTAGTAAGTGCTCACTTAGATTAGGTGTCTTTGGCGCTGAACCTTGGACAGAATCCCTCAGAACAGAAATTGAAACTCGTCTTGGTATCAAAGCATTAGACATTTACGGTTTATCTGAAGTCATGGGGCCTGGTGTCGCTATGGAGTGTGCCGACTCAGGTGAGAGCGGCCCAACTATCTGGGAAGACCATTTTTACCCAGAAATTATTTCCCCCAACACCTTAAAAACACTGGGGGCAGGTGAGCATGGTGAGTTAGTGTTTACTACCCTGACAAAAGAAGCTATGCCTGTTATTCGTTATCGAACACGCGACCTCACCCACCTCATGCAAGGGGTCAACCGTAATATGCGTCGAATTGGTAAAATCACCGGCCGTTCAGATGACATGATGATTATTCGTGGCGTGAATGTGTTCCCTTCTCAGATTGAAGAACAAATCATGCAATTTAAGGAGCTTTCTCCTCATTACCAATTAGAGATTGGTCGCCAAGGCAATATGGACAATTTATCTGTCCGTGTTGAACTTAAACACCCTGAACAGCTCACTTATGATGAACGCTGTAATATCTGCCACCATTTAAAGCACCGAATCAAATCGATGGTGGGCATTAGCACCCGTATTAGTATTGTAAATTGCGGCGACATCCCCCGTTCTCAAGGCAAAGCAGAACGAGTAATTGATACTAGAATTGCGATTTAATTCAAATTATTAAGGCATATTGGAATGAACTACTCTGATATGCCTTAATCTCTGAGAAAGTGTTCAAAACAGGTAATGGAAGTGAAGTCCTTCCTAGGGGCTGGACAACTAATTACTGAGAGTCTTTTTTCGTGGGCAAGAGACTCCGCGATGGACTAAAAAAAACCGAATGAGGAAAAGCTATGAAAGATATTTCACGACTTAGTGAACATCAGTTGTTCAAACTGGGCTTACAAAAGCCGCTTATTGCCGGACTTCAAGAAACACGAGGAAGAGCATGATGAGGGAAATGACTCAATCATCTCTACAAACAGTCAGACAGTGACTTTAGTTACGAAAACATAGCAAAATTTATCAAAGCGTTAGATCATCTGGTTGTATATTACTCTTTAAGAAGAGCATATTACATTAGTTCCGCTGTTCCCATTGCAAGACGTTTTAATTAACTACATGTTTTCATTAACTACATAAAAGTAATTAATTTCCCAGTTTTCTCTAAATCAACAACAGTTTTAACATCAGATGATAAAATCTCACGATCGTTATTAAAAAAAACTATTCTTCCGTAGGAAGTAATCAAATCAACCGTTTTATCTAAATAGTCCTTAGTCTTTAATTTACAAACAGTTAAACCATAACTTTCTAAGGGTTCACAAAGATCTTCTATATTTATTTCTTTTACATACCCTGAATTAGTTGAACTAAGAAAATACTCTATTCCATAGCAATGTAATGTAGGTGGTATACGTGTTTTCTCTATGAATTTAGCAGGGTCAATCCGAACAATTAAGCTAAGGTCAATCAAGGAGTGAGTGTTACATCGTTCGACAATGGCTGGCCCTAACCCTCCATGCATTCTTGCTCCTGATTCAACTAATACAGGCCCCTCAGAAGACAGTATTATTTCATTATGTGATGTACCATTACATATACCAAGAGACGTGAGTATAGACTTTGTATAATTTACCAATTCAAGATGTTCTTCTATTGGTTCCGTTACCATCTGATGATAAATCGGTATACCTTGCACCTCTTGCTTTATATATCTGAATATATTAACAATAAAGTGAACTCCGTTACTTGTTACAGCATCCACTACATATTCAATACCCTCTATTTTTTGTTGAATTAATAATTCATTATTTTTATTACCAGAATAGTCATACGTATTAATTAACAAATTAAATGCTTTCTCAACTTCTTTTTTATTTTTACAGAAAAAAACACCATCAGTTCCAAAAGAGTAAATTGGTTTTACAACATATTCAGAAAAATTATTCTCATCGCACCATGCCAGCATATTTATTAATTTCCTGGCTCTGTAGTGTGGAATGTAACGTATTCCATCAAGCTTTAGTTGATTTTGCATCAAATACTTATCTCGTCTAGTTTGGCTAAGCTTAAATATATTAGGTAATAAGTTCCACCTGTTACTTAATTGATCAAAAATAAGTACACCAGGCTCAGAACCGCATACTATAAAATCAGGGGCTCGACCTAAATATAATTCTATTTGGCGTGCAGCATCATCATGATAGGAGGAATAAAAAACGAATGAATATTCCTCTTCCTTGAATGAATTCAATATTATAGCTGGAAGCTCATTATTAGTTATTAATGCAATCACATCATAACCAAAGTATTTTTTAACTCGCCCAACAAAAGTTGCTCCACTGGAAAATGGGTCTACAATCAATACACATTTATTGCTCATTGAATTTCCTTATATTAGTAACCTCAGACGATTTCAATATCAATATCAGTTTTAGGAAAAGAACAACAGGCAAGGTGAATATTCTCATCCTTTTCTTTTTCTGTTAAACAAAATTCAGGATGGTTCAACACTGAACCTCTAATTAATCTATATTTACAGCTACCACAAATCCCCGAATAACAAATATATCTAATAGGGATATTATGCTGTAATAGGTTATCTAACACAGTTCTGTTATTATCTATTAACAATGGCGTATCGAAGTCCTTTACTCTTACAATACTTTTATCTTTGTTGAGTTCTTCGGAGTTAGTAAGTTGAACCTGAGTTGAACCAAACACTTCCGTGAAAATAGATGCTTGTGGAAAACTGTATCTAACACCTGCAACCATGGATTCAGTAAACATTTTGCTTCCACAAATAACTACTGTATCTGGAATTCCATTTATTTTTTCAGTTGCTAAGTCTATTCTGCCCATATTAATAATATCACTAGTCTTTCTTAATTTAGAGTGCGTAATGTTAATCCTCAATGTAAACCATTTATATTTAAAGTGAAAACCAATAAACTCATTTAAATATGGAATATCTCTAAGACTGGGATAACTTATAACTAATTGGATGTTCTTATCTGACATTATGTGGCTATAATATTTAGCGCATTCATAAATTAAAGAAATAGGTAGCGTTATACCAATTCCTCCTGAAAGTAAAAGTACATTTCTACTATTTTTAATAGTATCAAATGTTATTTCACCTCCGACCCCACAAACACTAATGCCTACATTATCTAATAACAATTTCCATATTGTTGAAGATTCACTATCGCATCCTCTGTTCTCAATAATAAATTTATAGTGGTTATTTATATCCTGAGATACCAGTGTATAACTACGTTGTTTTAATCGTTTATCTCTTCCAATAAATTGGAAGTTGAAATATTTTCCAGGAACTGCGCCAGTTAGAATATCTGAGTCTAATGTCGGTTTAAGAAGAAACATCCTGATTTTGTCGGTTAACATATGTGACTCTACCAAAGTGAATTTCATTTCATACTCTCTATTTTAACTATAAGCCTATTCTGGTAATTACAGCTTCTGCCGATTCTAAATAAATCTGAATTTCATTTAAGTTATCTGTCTCTTCAATAATATCTCTTGCATGAGGCATACCTGAAAGCTTGAAAGCCTCCTTCCAAGATCCAAGTTCGTTATCAGCAAAAAGGTTAGCAGTTCTCAGCATTATATCTCTCATATATTTACGCTCACTAAAACCTAAATCACGGACAATATCATAAGCAACATAACTGAAAACACTAGAATGGCTCCACTCATCATGAGCGTGAGTTTTTGTAACCTCATGACAAATATTTTGAATGCTGCAATCTTCTGCCATAACCTTTAGATAGTCGGTTATCAAAGTTTCACTTGCGCACGCCACGGCAAAACAAGTTAGTCGTCTTTGCCACTCAGCGGTGCAATCCGAAAGCATTACCTGACGAGCTTTAATCAAATTAAAATCAGTGTAATTTAGATGCTCTAATTTTCTACGGTCATAAATATAATTACATGCCATAATCGACATTCTTGTATGCAAAGCTTCATCAAGAAGAGCTTCGGACATCACATCCTGTAATCTAGCTCTATTCTTAGAGTTAGTCGGTGGACATTTAATAATATCTTCACAAGCCGGAGTAACTACATCGCATTCTATATAGATTGTCTTTAAATTATAAATCCCCCATGCGTATGATAAGCATCGGCTTTTAACGATTTCAGGAGCTTCCTTCCACGCATCGTGGTTTCTAAATGGTAATAATGATTCACTGAAGTCACTCTTTGTAGCATCGAAAACAAGATCTGCGTAGTCTAAATGTTTATTATTAACTGCGGCTCTATTTGCCCAAAGCATCGAAAGTTTGGATAACATCAATTCAACGCTATGACTATCTGGTATTTCAAAAGTAGTTTTCATTTAACCCCCTACATATTAGATATAGAAATATTATTTGTTTTTTACATGAATAAGACTCATGAAGATAGTGCCGACAAATGCAAAGATAGAAGATATAACTAAAGCTTTCTCCCAATATCCCGCATCCAATAACCTCCCATAAGTTATGGCCGATAGGGCACTCCCTAAATAAAATGCAAGCTGTCGCACACTTGTGGATAAAAGTGTTCTTTCAGTAGAAAAACCAGTAATTGCTAGAGTATCTAAAAGTGGCATCAAACAATAATTTAGCAGTAATCTGATAAAATACAGTAAAATAAAAGTGACTACCGATATATGGAGTGACTGTAGATAAAGACATAAAGCGGTTAATATTCCAATGATCATTATAGTCGGCTTCAATGTAAGCTTATTAATAAGAAGTGGTGAAAATAACGCACCTACAATACTAATTATTTTATCAATGCTCATTATTAGAGATATTTCGCTCAAACTCATGGAATAAGCTAAATTAAATAAAACATTAACAAACCTAAATATTAATGTAATAGAAGCACCTAAAAATAAAGATGCTAAAAATAATTTAGATAAATTCCTCCATTCCATTTTATTTCCCCAGGTGAATTTTCTTGCATCATTCTCCGGTTCAGGAAGCCCGACAATAGATTTAAACCGAAAATAGATCATCAAAATTGAAGAAATAAAAGAAGTTAAAAGAATTAGCTGAAAACTTATTAGAGCCATTGATTTTAAATAATGAGTTATAAAACCAACTATTAGCGAGCCTATCATTGCCGCACCTAAATAAGCAACAAAAAAACAACAGAATAGTATTGTCCTACTTTCAGATTTAGTATTTGAACCAGTCAATGAATTACCCAAAGATAATAATGCAATCATACCTGAAAGTATTAATCCAAGTGTAATTGCACTTACCCATACAGAGGAAACTATTGGCAATAGAATGAATGGCACTGCGTAAATGAATGAAAAAATAATAAGTAGTTTTTTTTGAGACATACGTCTGCTTAGATATATCAATGGAATTACAACACCAGCCATCATACACATTGCAACCGCATAAATGTAACCAATTTTTGTTTTATCCACACCGCGAGCTTCTAGATAAAAATTATAAACCGTATCAAACATTCCATTACTTAATCCCATTAAGAATGTTGCAATAAGGAAATGGCGCACAGCAGGAGAAAACTGTTTGATATCCTCAAACATCTTCAGTCCCTTTTCTCGAATCTAGTAATAAAAAACCTGTGAATTCTTCAAATAAAGTCTCACCTTCTATCCATTCTCCGAATCCAGCATTGGTGTGAATATGACCAGCGTTATGAATAAAATGGGTCGTACAACCCCATAATTTTGCCAAATAAATTGCACGAGACTCACTTAAGTATTCATCATTATTGCTAAATATAAGCAACGACTTGGTATTTAGTGAACATAATGGTAATGGCCTCTGATTTTTAATCGGAGTAATCGCTATTTCAGAGTCAACATCTGCTGGAGCAACAAGAATTAATGCCTTTATCTTCTCGCAAGCGTTGAAAGCAGCCCATTGAGTAATGGCTACCGCGCCACAACTATGACCCAGAAGTACAATGTTTCCCTCAATATCATTAACTGCTTTATCTATTTTCTCGACCCATTCATACCGTGATGGATTATTCCAATCATCTTGTTGCACACGAATGACATTACTATATTTTCTTTCCATGTAGGATTGCCAATGACCCTTACCTGAATTTGTATATCCAGGAACAATGAGATATGTTGCATTCATGGGTTTTTATTTCTCTAGTTAGTAAGGAGAGAGGGAGGGATATCAATCCCAAAACGTTCAAACAGTAAATCTGACATCATATGTTTATTCGTAATACTTATGTTTGATGCGGAATATCCTTTTATTTCTGTAAATACGTTATTACGAATGCTAATCCTTCCCATTTCTTTCGGTAAGCTCACTACTACATTTTTATTGAGAAGGCTGTTTGAAGAGTGTAGAGTATAAAAATAAGCCATTTCCACATCTTGCTTGAGTGCTTCAATATCATGAAAAGAATATATGTTTTCCCAATTTTCATTTGGTTGGCTATTTTCTTTTACTGAAACAACCCAACCATGTTCATTGTGTCTTTCAACTTTTGAGGATAAAAATGGGTGTTCATGTAAATAACCATCAGATAATTTAAGTAAAGAGCGAGGACCTTTAGCTCCATAACCAATATCAAATATCCATTTGGCTCCATCTATATTTACAACAAAGAATTGGTGTGTGGCGGGTGTTATTTTAGGCGTTAAAGCTCTCCCTAATCTAATCCCGTAATTATAACCCAAATGCTTAAATACGGATTTTATTAAAATGGAAAGTTCAAAACACACTCCCCCTCGGTTACTATAAATAATTCTTTTCATAACATCCTGATCAGATATAAACTCTAAAGCGTTCCGTTTCATATCTATATTTTCAAATGGAATTAAATAAAAATGAGCATGATGCAGCCTGAATAAAAACTCGAGTTTTGACAATTCAGAGGGGGAAACATTCAATCTTCTAAGATATTCATTCACGTAATTATTCATACCAGTAAAACTCCATTTTTAATTATTGGTAGTAACTAAAAAAAAGAAAAAAGATATCTAACCTTATTAATAAACAATTAATATTTTTTCTAATCTTAATGTAAACAAGGTATGTTAAAAATATTAATTTCCGCAACACTTTTGTTCATACAGTAAGAATCTTTATTTCTAGTAATTAATGTATTTATTTTTTCCTTTTAATAACAATTAATTGAAATCGTTACTCATAAATTGAATAATTAGAATTCAAAGCTTAACTATAAATCAAACGAGTAATTGAGTATTTTCAACACGATAATTTATTTTTTCATCTGCTATTCGTCATTGGTACAGGTGGAGTCAGTTTTATTATGACCATTTACTCACTTCCGTAGTTCCGATATACCTACTACTCAGACTCAATAACAGACTCAAAAGAAACTTACCTTTGAAGGCCTATCTGGCTTTAACATGTACCAATCGATATTAAGTACGTTGTTCCACACTATAAAGAACGACGATATGGTGAATGTCCGATATGACTAGGAATGTGATCGCTTGATCATCCACACAGGTAAAAACAGCCTAGGCACTATTGAAGAGTATTGCAATACCTAATGGATAAAAATCAAATTAAAAAATCTGACTCCAGTTGAATACTGAAATTAGGCCTTACAAGCCATTTAACTAAAAGTATCAACTTTATAGAGTCACTTCAAAGACAACCTTTAAATTTATGTCTACTATTCAGTAAGCCTTCTGATACATAAATTTTATAGATGAAATATAAATGGAAAATAAACTTAACCAATTCATACAACATGCAATAGCAAGTCAACCTATTAGTGGTACCTCTCTCATTAGCTCACTATATGGTGATGCTTTGCACCATCGTGGTGGCGAAGTGTGGTTAGGAAGCTTAACTAAGCTGTTAGAGCCGATGGGCTTTACTGATCGTTTTGTTCGAACTTCTGTTTTCCGCTTACAAAAAGAAGGTTGGCTTGATACAGAAAAAATCGGCCGTCGCAGCTATTACCGTATTTCTGAGCGCGGGCAAAGCCGATTTCGCCGTGCAGAAAATAAAATTTATCTCGCAGAGCAGCCTGATTGGGATGGAAAGTGGGACTTACTTCTTCTTGAAACCGCTGAAAAAGACGAAAAAATCAGGCTAAAAAAAGAACTGAGCTGGCTTGGTTTCGGGCAGTTTAATTCATCACTTATGGCGGCACCAAGCTGTGCACAAAGTGATGTACCGACGTTACTCAATGAACTCAATGCGACGGAAAATGTCATTTATTTTCACGCAGATTACCCCTATAGCCGCTCAGAAAAAAACCTCAAAGAACTGGTTTCCCATGCTTGGTCTTTGCAAGAAATTTCAGAACACTATCACCAATTTATTTCATTATTTAGGCCACTCGCATTACTGCTTAAAGAAAATATTGATGTGCAAATTTCCCCGGAACACAGCTTTCAATTACGTTTATTGCTGATCCATTTCTATCGCCGTGTCACGTTAAAAGACCCGTTATTGCCAGACGAACTCCTCCCTATACAATGGGAAGGCCATATTGCTCGCCATCTTTGCACCAATATTTATCAACGCATTGATCAAGCGGCAACCCAATATGTTTCTGAACAGTGCGAAACCACGGTAGGCGAACTTCCTCAACCATCCAGCGCTTACTATCGCCGCTTTGGTGGTGTACTCCGAGACCTCGCAGCCTAAAACCTCTATTACAGGAGCCCATATGCCTTTTTATCAAATCGATGGCATTACGCCAGTCGTCAGCCCTGAAAGTTTTGTCCACCCTACTGCGGTAGTGATTGGAGATGTGATTATTGGTAAAAATGTTTATATTGGGCCAAATGCCAGTTTACGTGGCGATTTTGGCCGATTGATTATCAAAGATGGTGCAAACGTGCAAGATAACTGCGTAATGCATGGCTTCCCGCAATATGAAACCCTCATTGAAGAAAATGGGCATATTGGCCATGGTGCTATTTTACATGGCTGCCATATCAAACGTAACGCCTTGGTTGGGATGAACAGTGTGATTATGGATGGTGCGGTGATTGGGGAAAACTCAATTGTCGGTGCCTGTGCTTTCGTCAAGGCTGAAACAATATTTCCTGATAATAGCCTTATCGTAGGAACACCGGCCAAAGTGCTACGCGCGCTATCGGAAAAAGAGATTGCGTGGAAAACCAGCGGAACCAAAGATTATCAAAACTTAGTCACACGCTGCTTAAACACCTTTAAAGAAGTCGAGCCGCTTCAAGAAATCGAAGCAAACCGGCCGGCCCTACATTTCGAAAATATTATTCCTAAATCCCAGTTATAAGCTAGATGGGGCGAAACATACGTTGCCCCATCTCTCAATTATTTTGCCTTGCTACCAAATGGCGGCTTAGCAAACCAAACCGTAATAATCAGTGCAATAAAGACCCAGCCGCAGAGCCAGAAAATTTCATTGGCAGCAATGATTAATCCTTGGTTAGTAATTTGCTGGGCAATAAAGCCGGAGGTCTGTTCATTACTCAATCCATGAGTTGCCATTTCTTGATACATCCCTAAAGATTCAGGATTGTAATCGGTAATAAATTCCGTTAATTGGCTATGATGCACGGCTTCTCTATCGCTCCACAACGTTGTAGTAATGGAAGTCCCTATTGAACCCGCTAAGGTACGGAAGAAGTTGGCTAAGCTCGACGCGGAAGCGAGTTTTTCCGGCGGGAGGCCTGAAAGGGTTAATGTGGTCAGTGGCATAAAGAAACAAGCTACTGCCATCCCTTGTACCAATTGCGGCCAAACCACAGCAGAAAAGCCCATATCCGGTTCAAACGTATACGCTCGCCAGAAGAAACAAATCGCATAGAATACAAAGCTAAAGGTCACTATCCAGCGAATATCAAGAAAATCGGATAATTTCGCCACAGGAGCCGAGAACAACACTGGCAATAAGCCAATGGGCGCCAATGCTAGCCCTGCCCAGGTTGCTGTATAGCCATACACTTCCTGTAAGAGTTGCGGCAACAATACAATAGCGCCGAAATAGGCCATATATGCCAAACTGACAGAAATCGTCCCGATAGTAAAATTGCGCGATTTAAATAACGATAATTCGACAATTGGGTTTTTATCAGTAAGTTCCCAAATCACGAGGAAGACCAATGCAATCGCGGAAACAACGGCTAAGATAACAATTTCATTCGACGCCAACCATCCCAGTTCCTTCCCTTTATCGAGCAGAACTTGTAAGCAACCAACGCCCACCGAAAGTAGCGCCAAACCAATCACATTGAATGGGACTTTCACGATCTTCGACTCCATCCCTTTTAGGATAATAGAGCCAACAATAATGACGAAAATTCCCAAAGGCACATTCATAAAGAATATCCATCCCCAATGGAAATTATCACTAATATAACCACCGAAAATAGGACCGAACACTGGGGCTAAAATAATGGTCATCGACCAAAATGCTAACGCCATATTTTGCATTTTCGGCGGGTAGCAACGCATGATAAGGCTTTGCGAAAGCGGGATCACTGGCCCTGCAACAGCACCTTGCAATACACGGTATAAAATCAGCATACCAAGGCTATCAGAAAACCCACAAAGTAATGAAAATAATGTGAAAAGTGCCGTTGCCCATAAGAAAACACGGATTTCACCAAAACGCTTCGCTAAGTAACCTGAAATCGCAATAGAAATCGCATTCGATACGCCAAACGAGGTAATGACCCAGGTTCCTTGTGACATGGAAACCCCGAGATCACCAGCTATAGTCGGGATAGCCACGTTAGCAATCGTGGAATCAAGCACCTGCATGAAAGTTGCAAGGGACAACGCAATCGTTGCCCATACCAGTTTTGCACCCTTAAGTGGTTGAATATCTGCCACAACGGCTCCTTTCAAGCTAGTCTGCGTTATCGCTGATAATGGTGTCGATGATGTGGTCGACATCACTTAAGTTTAAGACCAACACATCACTTTCAAATGCCGGTACTGTACGCTGAACTTCCGCTAACACAGGGCCATTTTGGTCTTTAATATCTATCGTGACATTCATAGACAACCCAATGCGTAATGGATGCTTCGCCACTTGCTCAGGGTCTAATTCAACACGGACAGGCAAACGCTGTACAACTTTAATCCAGTTCCCTGTCGCGTTTTGGGCGGGTAATAATGAAAAAGCACTACCGGTTCCCATATCAAGCCCAACAACAGTGCCGTTATAAACGATATCTTCTCCGTAAAAATCACTATTGATAGTCACGGGTTGCCCAATACGGACTTTTTCCAGTTGGGTTTCTTTGAAGTTTGCATCTACCCAAACAGGCTGGACAGGCACAATGGCCATTAAAGAGCTCTGTGGGCTGACTTGAGAACCAACTTGTACATTACGCCGTGAAACATACCCCGTCATCGGGCTTTTAATTTCAGTACGTTGTAAGTTTATCCACGCACTGCGTACGCTATCAGCTGCTTGCTGAATTGCCGGTTGCTTTTTAAGCTCCGTGTTGCGCAGCAATGCACGGTTAGCATTATATTGTTGAATTGAAATATCCAGAGCCGCCTGCGCAAGTTGTACGGCTTCTTGGGAGTGCTGTAGGTCTTCCTTCGAAATAGTTCCGCTACGCCCTAGCGCCACACGACGTTGATAATCTTTTTGCGCTTGCGCAAGTGTCACCCGGTTTTTTTGAATTTGCGCTTGATACTCATCACCATTGATATACAGCTCTTTGGTTTTGCGCACAGTTGTTGCTAAATCATGTTTGGCTTGTTCAAATGCCAATCGGGCATTAGTTTTATCCAATACAACCAATACGTCACCCGCTTTTACCAAGTCGGTATTTTCAAAGTTAACTTGAGTAACATTACCCGTTGTTTGCGCAACTATCGGTATCTGCAAACCAGATACATAGGCGTCATCGGTATATTCTTGAAAGCGTAAAACTAAAAACCAATAAACACCATAGGCTACAAATAATAGAACGATAATTATTGTGGCTATCACCATCCATATTGTTCTACGTTTTTCATTGGTCGTTTTTTGATTGTGTATTTCTGAATGGGTTTCTTGACTCATAATAACTCTCAAGGTCTGAAATCAATATTAATTCTCCCTCTATATTTACGAAGTATATGTAATAAAGCAATAGCTAATAATTTACGATTAAATTAATCCTAACAAAAAACAACTAATTCATTGATATAAAACAAGTAATTACAAACAAGCCGAATTGAACATTAAATTGATTTTTATTATCAACTTAATCAAATCCATTCTTAATTAGATTAATGGGAAGAATTAAAAATAAAAAATATTTAATTATATTTATTTTTGATAACAAATTACCATTCAATTACTGACATTCTTTTTTTGATGTAATAACCCTATTTATTAGGCCACTCTTATATTTTATTAACTTACAATTTTTATTTTTGGTCATACGAGTGAAATTGGCGTTTGATGAGTCGATAAAATATGGACTTAATGCAGTGCTTAATAGAGTGATAATGTGTACGGGTCAGTACTGGCCTTTCGGCCAGCTTTTATCCCTTTACTCATTGCGGTCTTCCTGTGTTAATAAGGCTAATGTAATGCTATTTACAGCGGTAACCGAACAAGTTAAACCTTAATTTTTCGTTAAACTAGACAAACGTGGTGACTGAAGAAAATACCGTAGGTGAAAATTCTTAGCTGAGATCAAATATTGCTCATAAATTAGTTAGCACATTATTTATTTTTGATATGTTTTAGTGATAGTATTCGCAAACAATATAATTATCATTCTCATTTATATTTACTAGGGATAACTATGACTTCGCAATATCACTACACCCTTATTGCCGCCGGTGTTTGTGCGGCTTTATCTTCATTTAGCGCTACAGCAGCAGACAGTAAAACAGATACTATGGTCGTCAGTGCGTCAGGCTTCTCACAACAACTGCGTGATGCTCCAGCTAGCGTGACCGTGATCAGTGCAGACCAACTACAAAACAAACCTGTTCGTGACCTCGCCGATGCGGTTAAAGACGTAGAAGGGGGTGAGTATCGTTGGTGCTGCCAATAAACAAGATATTAATATCCGCGGCTTACCCGGCGAATATACGTTGATATTGGTCGATGGGCGTCGTCAAAACAGCCGTGAATCACGTCCAAACGGCAGTGGTGGCTTTGAAGCGGGCTTTATGCCACCTGTTGAAGCGATTGAACGCATCGAAGTGATCCGTGGACCTATGTCCTCCCTGTATGGTTCTGATGCGATGGGTGGTGTTATCAATATCATCACCAAAAAAGTGACCAATGAATGGCACGGTAGTGTGACAACAGGCGCGATTATTCAAGAAAATAGCGATAGCGGTAATTCCACCGACGGTAACTTCTACCTATCAGGCCCATTAATTCAAGATAAACTCGGCCTGCAATTGTATGGTGGTGGGGATTACCGCCAAGAAGATAAAATTACTGACGGCCACTACAAAAAAGACAATAAAAGCTTAACCGCAAAACTGACGTTTACCCCGATGGAAAACCAAACTTTCTTATTAGAAGCAGGTAGAACCACTCAAGAAAGGGAAGAAAATCCAGGTAAGTCCCTTGCAGAATATGAAATGCGAGGAAAATCAAAGCAAGACAACAAGAAGACCCAAATCTATAATAATCGAAATCATGCTGCACTCACGTATAAAGGTGAATGGGATTCGTTTAATACTGAATTGAGTGTTTATCAAGAACAAACCAAAAGAAAAACCAAAACCGAGATTGAGATAGAAAATACAAATCCAAAACTTTTCGAATACCGCTATGAAGGCCGTGTACCTGAAATTACCAACACTGTCGTAGATGGTAAAGTTGTTGCGTTTTTACCGGACAATATCCTAACCGTTGGTGGTCAATACCAATACTCAAAACTCAAAGACAGCTCACTGGTTTCAAAAGGAAAGTTTGAAAATAACAGTATGAGTGTCGACCAATCCGCACTATTTATTGAAAACGAATTTACCGCAACCGAGGATCTTATTCTAACAGGCGGATTACGTTTAGATCACCATGAAACTTATGGTAACCACTGGAACCCTCGTGGTTATGCGGTTTATTATTTAACAGATGAAATCACCATTAAAGGTGGTGTTTCGTCTGCATTTCGTGCCCCAACGTTACGTGAAGTGAGTAAAGGTTATGGCACCTCCACTGAAGGTGGAAATGGGATTATTTATGGTAATCCAGACCTCAAACCGGAAAAAAGCGTCAGCGAAGAAATTGGTATCGTGTATAACCATGAATCAGGCTTTGATGCTAGCTTAACCTTCTTTAATACCGACTTTAAAAATAAATTAACCAGCTATGATACTGGTGAAAAAGATACGATTAAAGATCTCTCCATTTACAAATATGATAATGTGGGAAAAGCCAATATTAAAGGGGTCGAAGTCGCTACTAATATTCCTTTAGCTCAACGTTGGAAGCTCAGTATGAATTACACCTATACTGATTCAGAACGCAAAAGTGATGATGAAAAACTCAACAAAACTTTATCACTTAAAGGCTACCCGTTAGATAAAACACCAAAACATATGGCTAACGCAAAATTAGATTGGCAGTTTAACGAAGACCTCAATCTATATACTCGTGCGCAATATATCGGTGAGCAAGTATGGGCTGCACAACGTAATGGATCGAAAGTACCTCGTTACCGCAGTGGCTACACTACCATGGATGTAGGGGCAACTTACCAAGTATTTAAGAATACGAAACTGAACTTTGCGGTACTGAATATTGGTAATGAGAAAGGGCCTAAAATTGATAAAGTTGATGGCAACTGGGATGTTGAAGACGGACGCCGCTATTGGGCGAACGTTAACGTTAGTTTCTAATTAGCTCTGAGGGTGTGCCTGTTTCAGGTATACCCTCAAAAGTATGTGATTCGGGTTGCTGAGCGTAGTCAACACCCCTGCAGCTTGAAGGATGACGAGTATTGAATAAATTATTAATTTCCAGCTTATTATTATGTATGGCAAGCAGTGCATTCGCACGCCCTAGCCAGACTATCCCGAGTATGGACGAGCAAGTCAGCCAATTTTATGATATCCAACAAACAGATATGGCCTACGGTGACCGTGCGCTGCGCATATACAGTGCGGTACCCTATAATGTCACCGCACAACGCCCTGTCCTGTATATGCTTGATGGCAATGGCCTATACCCCAAAGCGGTTAATCGCGCAGTTGCAAAGCTCCCTGCGGATAAACTACCAATTATTATTGGAATTGGTTACCCCATCGACGAAGCCTTCCCAAAAGTATGGCGAACGCTCGATTATACCCCACCGGTTACGGGTGAGGATTTTAAACAAGGCGGGGGGTCCCCTGTACTGTACCAATTTTTAACTAGCACTATCCGCCCATGGGCAGAGCAGCAGTTTCCTATCGATAAAAGCAAACAAACCCTATTTGGCCATTCATTTGGTGGATTATTTACCTTGATGGCATACCAACAACAACCGGATGATTTTCAGTTTTATGTTTCGGCCAGCCCATCATTATGGTGGGGTAAAGGAAGTATGGTGGATTTAGCGAAACTGACGGCGAAACAAACGGCTTCCCCCTTATTTGTGACTTTAGGCGGTTTAGAAGAGAGCCCTGATTTATCCAAATTGAGCGCCGAACAAGTACAAAATTACCAAGCGCGCAAAAGTTGGATTAGCACACGCCAAGTTTGCACTGAAATTGCAAACCACCAAAGGCACTGTGAATTTACCTTATTCGATGGCAAAAACCACGGTTCAGTGATCCCTGATGCCATCGATAAAGCCCTTGATGTCGCTAGCCAATAAGACTAATTGATGGGTTTTAGAAGATCGCTGTAGAGATCTGCTAAAACCCCCTTTTCGCCAAATTCTTTGCGGATCCACTGTGTCACAAGCCCAGTCGCTGAGTGCTGTGTGGCGAGTAGCATATGGGAGTCTTGCCGCGGATTCTGAATTTGTTTCGTTACCAACAAGCCATGTTTAACATGTTCTTTGATCATATAATCCGGTAAGAAACCAATCCCCTCACCGAGTATCTGGCACTGGCATTTAGTGTTAAAATCAGGAACTTGAATTGCTTCTTGTCCATGTAATAGCCAGCCTACTCGCTTGTTAATGGTATGCGCAGTGTCCTCTACCATAATATTTGGATAGAGGCGCAATTGGCTCTCAGCGATGGGCTCTGGCATCAGCGCTAATGGGTGACTTGCTGCGATAGCAAATTGCCAATGAATTGCACCGATTTCAGTGTAGTCAATTCCACCGCCATCCATCAACGTACCCGGAGCACCAATCGCAATATCCGCATGATTATTAATAATGGCATCCCAAACCCCATTATATACCTCTGTTGTCACGGTGATATGGCAGGTAGCAAATTGTTTTTTTAATATTTGCAGTAACTTAGCGGTATGATACGGCGTATATAATAACTGATTAATACAAATACGCACCCGCGCTTCAATACCTTGCTCAATAGAGTAAATACTTTTTTGAATAGAATGGAAATTATTAAGTAAGTCGGTCGCTTTACGATAAAAATAATAACCCGCTTCTGTGAGTTCAATATTACGGGTATTACGAATAAACAATGCGACATCTAAATAAGTTTCAATACGTTTGATGGTATAACTTACCGCAGAGGTGGTCACGCCTAATTCTTCCGCGGCTTTACTAAAACTCGCAAACTTGGCTGCTGTTGTGTAAGTCAGTAAGTTTTCTTCCGTAAAAATTGAGTTCATACCCACCGCCAAAATGTTTAAAATTTAGACAAATCATGTTTTTATGTGAATAAAATTCAATAACGCAAAAATCGGATTATTTTTCGAGCATATTTTTATAGCTTAACAGAATTACTAACAACTGGAATAGATTAAATTTGATATGTATTCCCCCTAGGTAAAAACCGTACATTTAACGTCACTATTAATATTCGAAATACTTAATATTATTGAATTTAATAGGCAAACCAAGCATTAACATTCGACACAGTCGAGATCAATAAAATTACAAATTTAACAAATTAAAAACTTTCAATTTGATGTCTATCACAGAACTGAGTAAATCATGACTTTCGATTTTAATTAACAAAATAAATCATACAATTTTGTTCATAAAACAGTCACAAACCATCAAAAAACGATAAAAAAGGATGCTCGTACGCACAAAAAAGCCGGATTATTGAATTGAATTCAACAATCAAACGCCTCATTGATGAATTAAATTTAAATGGATTCTTTTTATTAATGACAATTGCTATGCTTTAAACATCATAAATAATCTTCAAATTGTCTTTATCTATGTTGGTAATAAAAACCAACCTAAGGGGAAAATGATGACCGCTAGTACTCTCGCTCACGACTTTTTAACTGCAGCTGAAAAAGGACAATTAGAAATATTAAAAAGTTGTCTTGAAAAAGGTGTGGATATTAATACCACCAACCGCCAAGGCCGCACGGCAATTGTTAATGCAAGCCTGAATAAACATTATGAATGTGTTTCTTTTCTAATTAATGCAGGGGCGGATATTAATAAACAAGACCAAACCTGTTTTAACCCTTTCTTATTAAGCTGCCTTAATGATGACCTCACATTGTTACGCATTGTTTTACCTGCAAAACCAAATTTAGATTTATTAACCCGTTTTGGTGGCGTGGGTATTACACCTGCAAGTGAAAAAGGCCACGTGGAAATTGTTCGCGAATTACTTGAAAAAACCGAGATTAATGTTAACCACACCAACTTCGTGGGCTGGACACCACTATTAGAAGCTATCGTGCTCAATGACGGTGGCGAAAAACAACAGCAAATCGTTAAATTGCTATTAGACCATGGTGCAAACCCACATATGACTGATAAATATGGTAAAAAGCCATTAGAGTTAGCGCGTGAAAAGGGTTACAACGAAATTGTAGAGCTGCTGATTGCCGCGGGCGCATAATTAAACCATATACTCTAAATCATTCGGGTTGCTGAGTGAAGTTAACACCCATGTAATTTGAAGTATGGTGAGTATAGATAAGGAGGCATGTGAACGCATCCATATCTCATCGGCAAAGGTTATACGGGCTAACGGCTGATACACATTTTCTCAATTTGTTTCATCAGCCACAACCCCAAGGAACAGTAGAACAAGTTTTTAATAAAGCCATTAACTTTTCTATTGATAATGAACTTTATACTTTGCTTTGTTCTCAGTTAGATAATGCACCAAATAGTTGCCGACTAATCAATAAAGACTTTTCTCTTTTCGATATTAAAGAAGGAGAGAACATTAATTTATCAAATAAAGAAATATTGATTGGTAGTCATTATTTAATATCATTTTCTTTATGTAAAGAATGGCGGCAACCTGTTATCAACTTTAGCGATAACAAACTGAAAAAATTAAATTATTTATTATATATCGAAGAACAAATAAGTAATTTGGATCTAATCTTAACTGAAAATGAAAATTCTCTATTTAAATATCAGGGAGATAACTTTTTTTATCTCTCTATGACAGCGCAATTGGTTCAATTACGTTCTGAATTGATTGAATCAATAATTAAGAAAAACAAAGAAAATGTTATCGATGTGATCCGCCAGCTTGTTGGATTAGGTATCGGGCTAACACCATCAGGAGATGATTACTTAGTTGGGTTAATGGCATTTTTATTATTAACCGGTCATCCGGCTGCCACTTTTTACCCTGAGTTTTATCAAGGAATAACCCAAAGCCTCAGCCAGACGACACCAATTAGTGCCATCACATTGGAAAAAGCGTTAAACCAAGAATATCGAGAAAATATGCAGCAATTAATTCAATCATTAGTTGATGCGAAAGAAACATATATTTATCCACAAATTCTAGAGATTTTAAATATCGGGTCGAGTTCTGGCAGCGACATGCTATTTGGCTTGCGAGATGCCCTGTATATCACCCATTATTTCGGAGAAAACTATGTCGACTAAAGTTGTCATAAAAAAGAATACTTATTTTGATTCCGTATCACTGATGTCTATTTCGACAAAAGCCAATCAGCTCGACAATGTTGAACAAGCGTTTGTCGCGATGGCAACAGAGATGAATAAAGGCGTTTTACGTAATTTAGGGTTACTAACACCTGAATTAGAAGAGGCCAAAAATGGCGATTTAATGATTGTCATTAAAGGCCCAAGCGATGAAGCAAACGATGCCACATTAATTGCTATCGAAGACTTATTTAATAAGAAAAATCAGGGTGGTGGGCAACATGAAGCCAAATACGCCACCATTAATTCAGCGAAGACGCATATCCCAGATGCCAACCTCGCCGTCATTTCAGTCAATGGTCAGTTTGCTGCTCGTGAAGCGCGCATTGCGTTAGAAAATGACCTCAACGTCATGCTGTTTTCCGATAACGTTTCCATTGAAGATGAACTTGCCCTTAAACAATTGGCTAGCAAGAAAGGTTTGCTGATGATGGGCCCAGACTGCGGAACCGCCATTATCAACGGAACTGCGCTGTGCTTTGGTAATAGCGTTCGCCGTGGCAGCATTGGCATCATCGGTGCATCCGGTACGGGTAGCCAAGAACTCAGCGTCCGTATTCACGAATTTGGCGCAGGCGTTTCCCAATTAATTGGTACCGGTGGTCGTGATTTAAGCGAGAAGATTGGCGGTATCATGATGATTGATGCTCTGAAAATGCTTGATGCCGATGATGAAACTCAAGTTATCACATTGATTTCTAAGCCACCAGCCCCTGCTGTTGCGAAGAAAGTGCTAGAACAAGCGGAAAAATGCCACAAGCCCGTTGTCGTGTGTTTCTTAGGTAGCCAGCCACTACCAGAAGACAAACCGGGTCTGACATTCGCCCAAGGCACCAAAGAAGCCGCACTGAAAGCCGTTCTACTAACGGGTATTCGTAAAGAAGATTTAGATTTACATCCTCTTAATTTACCCCTGATTGATGAAGTCAGAGCAAAACTGAAACCTGAGCAGAAATATATTCGTGGCTTATTCTGCGGTGGAACGCTATGTGACGAAGCCATGTTTGCCGCGCTAGAAAAGTACGATGATGTTTACAGCAATATTCAGCCAAACCCTGACTATCGCTTAAAAGACCTCAATAAAAGTATTGCGCACACTTTCCTCGACTTCGGTGATGATGACTTTACCAACGGTAAACCACACCCAATGATCGACCCAACCAACCGTATTGAACGTTTACTGCAAGAAGCTCGTGATCCTGAAGTTGGCGTCATTATGATGGACTTTGTTTTAGGCTTTGGTTCTCACGAAGACCCTGTGGGCGTGATGATCGATGCAATTAAAGAAGCGAAGAATATTGCCAAGCAAGATGGCCGTGAATTAGAAATTTTAGGCTATGTATTGGGCACCGATCAAGATACGCCATCGATGGATGCGCAAGTCAAAATGCTAACTGATGCCGGAGTCATCTGGGCAAGTAGCAGCACCAATACGGGTTTATTAGGGCGTGAGTTTGTATGGAAAGGGGAGAAAGCATAATGACTTCATTATTTAAACAGCCATTAAGTGTGATTAACGTTGGCATCGAAATGTTCAGCGATGACTTGAAAAAACAACATGTTCCGGTCACGCATTTAAACTGGACGCCTCCAGGACAAGGCAACGTTGCTGTCATTCGCGCCCTAGACCAGATTGAAGGTAATGCGGCACTACAAGAAAAAATTGCGGCGGCTAATGCCCAAGCACTTGAGCGCATTATTCAATCTCAGCCTGTGTTAATCGGTTACGACCAAGCGATTAACGTAGTTCCAGGTATGACCAAAAATACCATCCTGCACGCAGGCCCACCTGTTGCTTGGAAAGATATGTGTGGCGCCATGAAAGGTGCGGTGACTGGTGCACTGGTTTTCGAAGGCTTGGCAAAAGATTTAGCCGATGCAGAACGCGTTGCGGCTTCTGGGGAAATCATTTTCTCTCCTTGCCATGAACATGATTGCGTTGGCTCGATGGCTGGCGTCACTTCAGCATCGATGTTTATGCATATCGTTGAAAATAAAACCTATGGTAACCGTGCATTCACTAACCTCAGTGAGCAAATGGCGAAAATCCTGCGCATGGGTGCCAATGACCAAAGCGTCATTGACCGATTAAATTGGATGCGTGATGTCTTAGGTCCAATGCTACGCGACGCAATGAAAATCGTTGGTGAAATCGACCTGCGCTTAATGTTAGCCCAAGCATTGCATATGGGAGACGAGTGCCATAACCGTAACAATGCAGGAACAACCTTACTTATCCAAGCGCTCACGACTGGGATCATTCAAACTGATTTCTCTGTCGCACAACAAAAAGAAGTCTTTGATTTTGTTGCAAGCAGCGATTACTTCTCCGGTCCAACGTGGATGGCGATGTGTAAAGCTTCGATGGATGCCGCTCACGGTATCGAATACAGCACCGTTGTCACCACCATGGCGCGTAATGGCTATGAGTTTGGCTTACGTATCAGTGGGTTACCGGGTCAATGGTTCACAGGACCTTCTCAGCAAGTTATCGGTCCGATGTTTGCAGGTTACAAACCAGAAGACTCTGGTTTAGATATCGGTGACTCTGCAATCACAGAAACCTACGGTATTGGTGGTTTTGCTATGGCAACAGCCCCCGCTATCGTGGCACTGGTGGGGGGTACGGTAGAAGAAGCCGTCGACTTCTCCCGCCAGATGCGTGAAATCACGTTAGGTGAAAACCCGAATGTCACTATTCCATTACTAGGCTTTATGGGTATTCCTACAGCCATTGATATTACGAAAGTTTCAGCCAGTGGTATTTTACCTGTCATCAACACGGCCATTGCCCATAAAGACGCGGGTATCGGTATGATTGGAGCAGGTATTGTTCACCCACCGTTTGATTGCTTTGAAAAAGCTATGCTGTCTTACGCGCAGAAATACGCGTAGTTTCCAGTCATAAAAAATAACGCCCATCTTCGGATGGGCAATAAGAATAAAACGAATACCCTGATTGATTTTATTTGAAAAACAGTGCTGTAACTCAAAATATAGGAACATAACCTAAATAGTTTGAATTGCAGCTAGGCGGTAAGTAAACGAGGCCCTAGTCGCATATATAAGTATGCGGCTAGGCCGAGTGAATGCAGCCAACAACACTGCGGTTCAAAGTATGACGGGTATGCAGGGGGAATATATATATGAGTATACTTAGCATCAAGTGGAAACGTGGGGACTTAGCCGCCTACTTTGGCTTAATGACCAATAACCTAACCAACCTCCTCACCATGATGGGTCTCTTAATTTTCGTTGTCGGTATCCCATCTGAAATGGTTTATGGCACGATTGCACCTGCTTTTGGTTTTGCTGTTTTACTTGCCAGTGTGAGCTACGCTTATTTTGGCCAGCAAATGATAAAACAAACCGGGCGCGATGACGTTACAGCTCTTCCATCAGGCCCGAGTGCCCCTTCTATCTTTACGGTGACGTTCTTAGTCATCATGCCAGTCTACCAAACAACACAAAATGCCGAATTTGCGATCCAAATCGCACTGGTTTGGTGTTTTGTCGAGTCAATGATCCTCGTCGGTGGTTCTTTCTTAGGTGAAACCATCCGTAAGATGATCCCACGCACCGTTCTGTTATCCTGTTTGTCTGGTTTAGGATTACTGTTACTGGCGATGAACCCAATGCTGCAAGCGTTTGAAGCACCAACGGTTTCATTCATTGTGCTGTTATTAATTTTCATTAACTGGTTTGGTAAAAAACCAATTTTTGCGCGTATCCCAACCGGCTTATTGCTTCTCATTGCGGGTACAGTGTTGGCATGGGCTTCCGGTTTGCAAAGTGCAGAAGCAATCAAAGACTCAATGGCATCATTTGGCTTTAACCCTCCAAGTATCCATATTGATAGCTTCTTCCAAGGCCTGCCACACGCTCTGCCTTACCTAGCGTCTGCAGTACCACTTGGCTTAGCAAACTATATATTCGACCTGGAAAATATTGAAAGTGCCCACGCGGCGGGTGATGAATATAATACACGTAAGGTCATGTTAGCTAACGGTTTATCATCGACTGTCGGTTGTTTCCTAGGTAACCCATTCCCAGTCACCGTTTATGTGGGTCACGCGGGTTGGAAAGCGATGGGCGCAAGCGTGGGTTATACGCTAGCATCCGGTATCACCATGTTTATCGTACCATTATTCGGTATCGGCGCCTTTATGTTAGCTATCATTCCAATGACCGCTATCGTGCCAATACTGGTGTTTATCGGGGTCGTCACCGCCAACCAAGTTGTACGAGAAACGCCGAAAATTGAAGTCCCCGTTATCTTTATCTGTCTGTTCCCATGGATTGCTAACTGGGCATTGACGATGGTTAATAGTGTCATTGGCGCGGCAGGCACCTCTGCGAGTGCAATTGGTATTGAAACCTTGCTACACAAAGGGGTTTATTACCAAGGTCTGGTCCATTTAGGAAACGGGGCACCGTTAGCCAGTATGTTATGGGGCTGTATTGCTATCTTTGCTATCCTCAACCAACCATTGCGTGGAGCCATTGCTGCCGCCGCGGGAGCAATATTAGTCTTCTTCGGAATTATTCACTCCCCAGCGGTCGGAATTGCCACCGGTTCAACCTTGATGTTTGTTTACGCATACCTCATGATGGCAGCTTTATTTGTACTCAAACACTTTTTAGACAGCCGAAAATCGGTGGAAGAACAACAAGCTGAAAAATCTGAGAAACTCAGTAAGTCAGTGTAACCAAGCTAACCTTTTATAGTAGGTGTGCGCTGTACACCTACTATCAGCTAAATATCTGTCTCAGGAAACATTAACAATGAAAGAACTCGTGGTTGTTGCCATCGGGGGCAACAGTATTATCAAAGATAACAACAGCCAGTCTATCGAAGCTCAAGAAAAAGCCGTTCAAGAAGTCGCACATCATATTGGTGACATGCTTGAAGGTAATTACAACATTGTTTTGACCCATGGAAATGGACCTCAAGTTGGATTAGATTTGCGTCGTTCCGAGATCGCCCATGAAACCGAAGGTTTGCCGTTAACGCCTCTCGCTAACTGCGTAGCGGATACGCAAGGTGGAATCGGCTATTTAGTTCAACAAGCGCTGACTAACGTCTTAGCAAAACGCCATAACCGCCAAGCGATTACGGTAGTAACACAAGTTGAAGTCGATAAAAACGACCCTAACTTTAGCGCGCCAACCAAGCCGATTGGGGCATTTTTCACTGAACAGCAAGCTCTGCAATTACAGCAAGCAAATCCAAGCTGGCATTTTGTTGAAGACTCTGGCCGCGGTTACCGCCGAGTCGTAGCTTCCCCTGAACCCAAACGTGTCATTGAATCACAAGCTATTCGTACCTTAACAGAACATAATTATGTGGTGGTTGCAGCGGGCGGTGGCGGTATCCCAGTCATTGATAACGGCAATGGCGGCTACAAAAGTGTTGATGCGGTAATTGATAAAGACTTATCAACAACTTTACTGGCGAAAGAGCTCAATGCCGATATTTTAATTATCACCACAGGTGTCGAAAAAGTATGCATTCACTTCGGCAAACCTGAACAAAAAGCACTTGGCGAAACCAGCACCCGCGACATGCAACGCTACATGGAAGAAGGCCATTTCCCTGCGGGTAGCATGTTACCGAAGATTGAAGCCAGCCTATCGTTTATTGCTAATGGCGGTAAACGTGTGATCATCACCACCCCTGAAAAACTACCAGAAGCCTTACGCGGTGAAACGGGAACCCATATTGTTCAAGGGTAAATTTCTATAATCTAGCTCATGCGAATTTTTTGTTAATCGCAAATGCAGTACCACTCAGATCGTTTGATGGCGATCTGAGTAAATAAGTATCGCTTAAAAACAGGAAATTCGGCAGTAAATGGATATCACTAGGAGTTTCTATGAAAGCAGAAAAATCATCAGGCAGAAGAGAGTTCTTTTCCACCAGCGCCAAAGTTGCGGCCGCTTGCACTTTATTCGGTGCAGTATCAGGCATTGCTTCCGCTCAAAGCCAAGTTAGCCTTAAAACAGGCCAATCCAGTATTACGGACAAACATTATTACCTCGATGACGTGTTGCTCGAAACGGGCTTTAATTACCAGGATTCGACGGTTACCAGCACCCAAACCGCCTTACACACTGTCGAAATCCGTGACGGTAAAATTGCGGCTGTTTTACCGAATAAACAGCATGCAGATGGCACATTAAATGCCTATAGCGCGCAAGGCAAACTGATGCTACCGGCCTTTCGTGACATGCATATCCACCTCGATAAGACCTTCTATGGTGGGCCATGGCAAGCGCCACAGTCACGTGAAGGTAAAACGATTATGGACATGATCGCGTTAGAGCAAAAATTGCTACCTGAATTACAACCTTTCACGGAAGAAAGAGCAAATGCGCTGATCGCGCTGATCCAATCCCAAGGATCAACCATTGCCCGCAGCCATTGTAATATCGAACCCGTTTCTGGTTTGAAAAATTTAGAAGCCTTACAAAAAGTGCTTGGTGAGCACCAGCAAGATCTCACTTGCGAAATCGTCGCCTTTCCACAACATGGTTTATTACATTCCAAGTCAGAAGGTTTAATGCGTGAAGCCATGCAAGCAGGCGCTCACTATGTTGGCGGTTTAGACCCAACCAATGTGGATAGCGCAATGGAAAAATCTCTCGATTCCATGTTCCAAATTGCGTTGGACTACAACAAAGGCGTGGATATTCATCTACATGAAACTAGCCCCGCGGGCGTTGCCGCTATCGATTATATGATTAAAACGGTAGATGAAAACCGCAGCTTGCGCGGTAAAGTGACCATCAGCCATGCCTTTGCACTGGCAACACTTAACCCTGAACAAGCAGAAAAAACAGCTAAACAGTTAGCTGAGCAGCAAATCACTATTGCTTCGACGGTTCCAATTGGCACACTGCATATGCCACTAAAAACCCTAAATCAAAATGGGGTATTTGTGATGACCGGAACGGACAGTGTAATTGACCATTGGTCGCCTTTTGGCCTAGGCGATATGCTAGAAAAAGCCAATTTGTACGCACAGCTCTACACTCGCCCTGATGAGCTGTCGCTGTCCCGTTCACTTGCCATCGCAACAGGCAATATTTTGCCGTTAAATGAGAAAGGCCAACAAGTGTGGCCTGCCAAAGGGGATGACGCCAGCTTTGTGCTGCTTGATGCGTCTTGTTCTGCCGAGGCCGTCGCGCGGATTTCCCCACGATTTGCAACGTTCCATAAAGGCCATTTAGCCCACGGAATGATGTCGAAGTCCGCCTAAACGCGATAAAAATAGCGCCTGAAGGCGCTATTTTTTTACCTTATTTTTGCCGCTTGAGCGTATTAAAGATTAAGTCTAATAAACCCGAGTTATCGACGGATTGCAGTACCGTGATTGGCTTTGTTTTTGGTTCAGGGAACCCAACTCTTAGACGTAGTGAGTCATAACAGAAACTTTTGCCACGCAGTGCTCCTTGAAGCTCAATACCGACATGCTTTTGCTCATGCGTCACTAGGCGCTTATCCAATAACCATGCAACGGTTAACACATCATGTATCCAACACCCTGCTAAATGACGTGTTGCGCGAGAATAGTCCATCCACGGTCGCATTGTGGCCTCAAGAAAACGGCTCAGAGGCGTATCGATTTGAGCAAGTTTATCAAGATCCTCATGCACCATCTGCGTTTGTACCGTAACATCCATCGGCACCAAAGTCAGGTTTGCGCCACTGTTCAACACTGCGTAAGCCGCTTCAGGATCGATACCAAAATTCGTGTCTTTCAGATAGCCAGGTACGTTAAAAACCGCCCCCATGATCACTATTTCCGCCACGTTTTGAGCCATGTCAGGAAACAGCTGCATTGCTATTGCGATATTGGTTAATGGGCCAATGGCAATAATCGTGATTTGTTTCGGGTTCTGGCAAACTAGCTCGCCAATACGTAACGCCGCTTCTGGGATAGACCGCGGTAAACTCGGTACGGAGGGAAGGCCATCCCACAGGTGCTTAAGTTGAGCCCGTTCAGCGCCGTTATCGAGTAGCTCACGCCATGGCGCACTCGTTTCAACCAAGGCCGACGATGCACCACGATAAACAGCAATATTTTCCCCCAACGAATTAACTAAATGACTAGCAACGTCAAAGCCAATTTCGCTGGGCGTATTACCCGAAACGGTGGTGATCATTTCCAATTTGATTTCAGGTGCAGCAATAGCCAGCGCAAGTGCCAAGCCATCATCAACATTCGCACCAACGACCCCATTACCGGGGTCGCAATCTATAATCACTCGCATAAATTTCCCTGAAACAATAAATCATCAGCATCCACATGAATGCCCGATTTGTAATTCAAATTCCACTTCACAAATGGCTTCTTTTTGTGGCCAATTTTGTAAGATGTGTATCGCTTTTTGCGCAATTTGATCAACAGGCTGGCGAACCGTTGTAAGCGTTGGAACAGTATATTCTGATTGCACCGTACCGTTAAAACACACCAGAGCAATATCTTCTGGTACACGCATGTTTAATTCTGCTAAGGCTTTTAGACAACCAAACGCTTGTAATTCATTTGTCGCAAAAATCGCATCAGGAAAACCAATGTCCTGCATCTGATAAATCGCGTGATAACCCCAATCACGGGTGTATTCCCCCGATAAAATCCATTTTTGCTGTATCATCAAATCGGCTTCAGATAGTGCAGTTTTCCAACCATTTAAGCGGTCTTGGGTATTCAGCATGTTATTCGGGCCACAAATAATGCCAATATTTTTATAACCGTGTTCAATTAAATGGTGAGTAATTTTATAGGCGGCCAGTTTCTCATTCACTTGAATGGTACTGATCCCTTCTGCGGCCTCAATTCTATCAAGCATCACACAAGGCGTGCCCGATGACTGAATTAAATCAACATAGGGATGCCGATCAACACTGGTATAAATAAGCCCTTCAACTTGCCTGAGCAAAAGGTTATTAATCAATTCTTTCTCTCGAACCCGTGAATCACCTGCATCACCGAGTAACAAAACATGCCCATATTTAAACGCTTCGCGCTGTAATGCATGGGCAATAGAGGCAAGAAAGGGGTTAGAAATATCAGGGATCACTAACCCATAGGTCTGCGTACTACCCGAAGCTAAGGCTTTAGCAATGCCATTTGGCCGATACCCCGTTTTTTTGATTGCAGCTAACACCTTTAGCCGCGTTGCCTCTGCGACAGGACGCGGGCCATTGTTAATCACATAACTGACTACCGCAACCGAGGTTCCGGCTTCGCGGGCAACATCTACCCGCGTCACTTTACGGTCATTCGTCTCTGACACCCAGCAATTCCTTTTTCTAACATGACTTTGTCAAAGAATAGCAGCCACTTTGACTTTTATATACAGCCACGTTCACTTATATCGCATCTTCAGGCAGGTTTAGATCACGGCCTCGGGTTTCTGGAGCAAAGAATGTGGTCACGAAGCCAATGCATGCCATGGCAATAAAGTAGACCGCTATTGGCCACCACTGACCTGTCCAAGACAACAATGCAGATGCCACCAGTGGCGCTGTACCACCGGATAAAATAGAACCAAGCTCTTTAGCAAAAGCCATTTTAGTATAGCGATTACGCACACCAAATAGTTCCACGCCCCAAGCTGCTTGTACCCCGAAAATCCCCAAAGATGCTAACCCCATCCCAACCACAATCGTCGGGATCACGATCATCGGTTCGCGAGAGTCTAATAACATAAACGCAGGTACGGCATATAGCATTAATAAGAAACAGAACCAACGGTAGATAATACGACGGCCAAATCGGTCGGATAACCAACCGGCGAAGGGAATAATGGCAAAACCAAGAATAGAGGCTATCAACACAGCTGTGGTGGGTACGGATTTATCGACCAATAATATCTTAGTGACATAACCGATGATAAAACCTTGAGCAAGATAAGATGGCCCATTTTCACCAATACGTAACCCCACCATTGTCCAAAACGCACGTGTTTTTTGCCAAAATGAACGGGTATCTACAGGGTGAGCCACCGCATCAGACTCTAATGCGAGACGACGTTCTTCGGCGAGTTGCTCTTTTTGTCGCTCAAAAACCGGGGTTTCACGCATATGTTGACGAATAAATAATGCGGCCAACGCAATTAAAATACTGCCAAGGAAAGGAATACGCCATCCCCATGACATCAGACTTTCTTTGTCCATCTGTAATACGATCAGCCAAATCATTGAAGCCAGTAGTGTTCCACTGTTTGAACCTAATGCAATGATGGACGAAACAAGGCCTCGACGTTTAACCGGGGCATATTCACCCAACATCACCGTGCCACCGGAGAGTTCAGCCCCTGCACCTAAGCCTTGGGCAAACCGCAAGATCACCAAACAAACCGGTGCCCAGACACCAATTTGTGCGTGGCTGGGGATCGCTCCAATAAGGGTGGTTGATAGCCCCATCAACGCAATCGTGATGACCATAACCATTTTTCGGCCATGTTTATCACCTAGCCAACCAAAAAATAGTGCGCCAATCGGACGTGCAATAAATCCGACTGAATAAGCTGCAAAGCTGGATAGCAGCGCCATAATCGGCGTTGAATCAGGGAAGAAAACATCACCGAAAATAATACCTGCTGCTAAGCCATAGAGGGCAAAATCTGCATACTCCATGGTTGTACCTAACCAACAAGAAAAAATCGCCCGGCGGAAATCTTTTTTTCCTTCGGGCGTACTTAACCGTTCTTGTGCGGCCTGTTGGTTCGCCTCGATATTTAATTGTGTAGCCATAGTGATAAACCCTTGGTGTTGGCGCTAAGCCTTTTAATCAAAAAAATCTAACTGGCGTTTTTTATTTACTTAAAGGATAGTCTACGCGCGTAGATCTAAGCAAACGAGGCTATGCTATTTTGTGAGCATTATCACTTGATGACAAAATGATGAATTTTATATGACTGAAAATAACAGAATAGAAAATAAGTAAAAGGAGCCACATTCAAATAAATAAACTGGGGTCAGTTCATAAATACCGTGGCTCTCTATTTTTATATGACACTCACTAGGTACTCAACAATGTCCCGAAAATTATGCCATTTCATCCAAACTTCATCACTAATTGGCTGCCCTGTATACTGTTCGATAGCCGTTATCAGCTCTAACAATTCCAGTGAATCAATATGAACATCTCGGATTAACTCAGAGTCTATTGTATAGGTATTTTCGATCCCCGAATAAGCCCGTATTGATTGAATTTGCTCTGAAAGCCACTGCCAGTGAATAGCCGCGTGTTCATTTTTCATGTGGTCTCTCACTCTTGTGTGGTGTAAGCGTCTTTTTTGCTTTGGTCACGTGTTAACACCCCTCTCTCCGTTAATGTCACTGACTTACCTGTATTGGGTAAGTGTGAGTAAGTATCCACCACCACGGTTTTAACCGCTTCACGGTCGCCTTGGTAGACTGCTTTATCTGATAGATTACGGGTAAGCATGCCATTCGCTGATAATGTCACCGCTTTTTGTCCTTTTGGCTCTTTGAGTACCCAGTGGTTATTTTTGTCTTTTTGATAAGTATTCGCTATAAACGCAGTTTCCCGTTTTGGTAGTTCGAAAGAGTGAAGCGGCGCCTGAGCAACCGTATTCGGTTTCCTCACTAATAAAGGCCGTGATGCTAGAAGGGCTTCCTGTCTTATTAGGTCCACATCAAGCTTTGTTTTTTCGGCTGCATCTTTTAATCCAAATAATGTATTAAACACCGTTGCAGGTTTTTTATTCGCCCTTTCCTGCGCTTTATCATTCATCATTTGTTTATGAGCAACTTGATCATTTTCTTGATTGTCATCTTCAACCAGCGGCTCTTTAGTCTCTACAGGGCGATCATCTGCGGCCTCCTTCGCCATATTATAGATACTGGTAAAGTTATCATTAACCGTTATAGGTTTAGTTAACAAAGCAGGCATGTCTTTGTTGTCATCAAAAGTGCTTTCGTGGCCACCATCCACGCAATCCTCCGGTTTAGCATTATTCTCAAGATTTAGTGCCACCCTATTTTCAGCCTTACCATCCGTATATTCAGTCTCACCATCTGTATTTATAGGAGTACTGAGCTTCCCCATAATTTCAATTTTTTGTTCCAGCGCCACAAAGATATTATATAGATGTAAGTGTTTATTAACTGGTTCTTTATTTTTTTTCAGTTGATTTTTTGCTTCCGTAATTAACCCCTGTTTTCCTTTATGAAGAAGAGGATCAAATAATGCGTCGAATGGTAGTTCCTCAATACTTTTTTCATCTAACAAAGGGTTTAATTTTCCGTTAATAGCGGGGTCAACATATTTATCGAGAAAACGTTTAGACACGTTATCAATATGGTCATCACTCCAAATATTATCGAATGGCAATTCATTAAGGGCTTTTTCCGACAATCGGAGTGCTTGTTTAAATTTTTCGTCAGTCTTACCACTATTGATTTTATTAATCAGTTCTTTCACATAATATAATACTTTTGAATTTTTAATTTCTTTATCAGTAAATAGCGTCAAACTATTAAACATATTTTTAGATTGATAATTCCACTCTAGCCCTGCAACAGTCTCATCCCCCATAGCATTCAGAGTATTGCTTATCATTTCCAAGCTAATATTAGGATATTTTTTATTTAATAGTGATTTAATGGTATTTATTTGTAAACTACACTTGTTAGAATATAAATCTTCAGTCTGACATAAAATATTAACTTCTTTTTCAGTGACTTTTTCTTTGCTAGGACGTTGGGCTTCCTGACCTGCATTATTAACTGAGCTTATATTACTTGAAAATAATTTATTATTATTCTCAGGTGCCGACAATGGGTTATTAACAGGTGACACAGGTGAACTATTACTTTTAATGTTAGTCATCCCCCCTCCTTATTGATTAATATAAAAACTAAATGGAAATTTATTTTCACTCCATAGGGAAAATACAATTTTGTCATTACATATTGACGTAGCCATTATTATATTGCTGTAAATCTTTATAGAGCTGAATAAGCAGCTGAGTTAACGTTTCAAAATGGCTATTATCTTGCCGAAAGGTTTCTAATAAACGTGAAACTGAGCTATTAATCGCATTTTTTTGACTGTCTATCGCGGTTTGTAAACTTTGAAACTCTTGAGATGAAATATCACTACCATCTTTATCCCAAGTTGCCGAAGAGTGGTTCAATGTATAAAAAATTTCTTTGACGGGTTTTAAATCTGGAAATACGCATAACTTTCCATTCATTCGCTCAATAATAAATCCTTGCCCTGATAATTTTTTTTCCCAAAACGCATATTCTTGCTCAGTACCTTTTATCTCCATTAAGGGCTTAGCATTATCAAAATCAGGCTTCCATTTTCCAAAATATTCGCCGATCTCTATTTTTCCTATATCTATTTTATTTAACTCATCGAGTTTATCCTGAAGCTGTTGATGCTCATCCTGTAAGGCTCTAAGTTTACGGTTTGCAGCATCAAGAGATTGTTCTACCCCTTTATTGGGGAAAAGTATTATCATCTGTTTAAATACTTTTATTTTTTTATTTTCTTCAGCTATACCAACCTGCAATTTTGCCATATTTAAGGTATACCCTAGCGATTTATCTTTAACCTCATCTTTGTCGGTTTTTACCACTTTGGCCACACTAGTCCCAGAATATTTCGCAACTATTTCATCCATGACCCTCAAAGTATCTTCTAATTTGATATGTATTTTACCATCTTCACCCGCTTCAATATAACGAGATAGCTTACTTGCCATGGTATTCATATCTTGCATATATTGGGTTGATGCTTTAACTAATTCTCCGTATTTTTTTTGATAATCCGTGTGAATATTATCAATTAGGCCAGTCAATCCATTAATATGCGAGCGACCATCTGCGGAACTCTTCACGCTTCTCGAGGCTCTGAGCCCTTTCGCCTCCTCATAGGCATCATTCGCTCTCTTATTTTCACGTATCAGCATTCTTGCCCCACTCAGTATATCTTCAGGGGGATCATTCTGTGACCGTGGCTGATAAACGTCCTCCGGTACTCTGTATTCCATCTGTCGAAATACATCTAAAGCTTGCTGATGAGGCATAAGTGACTCATCAAATGTAATGCCCTCCCCCAAAAGGGGGAGGTGTGGTTGCTCTGTCAGGGCTGGTGTCGCCAACGGCTGAAAGTGACTAATATTATCTAAATAAGAAGGAGAGATAATCGCCATTCTTTAGCCTCTCACCATGCTTTGTACTGTTCTCAGGCCACTTTCGCGAATTTCACGTAAATGCTCTTGCATCTGTTTTGCAAGATCCTGACTCTTATCGACTTGTTTGTCTTTATCGGCGTAAACTGAGCGTGCAGTGTCCGCCACGGATTGTTCAATCATTTTGTCCGCTTCTGCCGATTTTACATTAACTTGATTTGACGCTGTCGCTAATTGGCCGGCGTTATCTGACATTCGGGAAGCCTGCTCTGCCACTCCCATTTGTACACGAGATTTATTCATGATTTGCTCGTGCTTCTCATGCTGTGATGCACCAAGCTCTCTTGTTCGTCTGCTAGCTTCTTCAACTCGTTGACTTGCAAGATTTTTCTGGCTTTGCGAAGCTTGACCGCTCAGTGTCACTGTAGAGCCATCTTTCCCCGTTAAACTCAACGTATTCGATTTCGTTGAATCGTTCCCTACTGTTCCATTTAACCCAGATAACTTACTGGCACCTCTGATGTTTTGATTTCCTGGCACCAAATTGTGTTTGATCGACTTCTGTTGTTGACGCAACCCTCTTGCTTGGAAAGCACTACCAGCAGCCGTGATCGCAAGGGAGGTAAAAAAGCCCATCATGGCGCCTTTAAAGGTTTCTTTACCTTCACGGATCGTTGAATCCGCAGACGCTTGTACCATTTTGGCATTTAATTGCAGAAAATCTGCACTGATACGACGATCTGAAATGTTTATCTCAGTCATCACTTTGCGAAGAATTTTTGACAACTCAACCAATAAGTCATTACTAATAATTCCAACAAACGGGCTATTTTTAATGCTATCGATAGGCTCTTGGCCTTTATGACCACCGGAAATCTGCCCAGATGATGGGTCTTTAAAGAAACTACTGGCAATCAAGACTTGAACGGCTTGAGCCATCTGTTTTAACTCAGTTTCATCTGGTAACTGCGCGTCTCCAACCAGCTGTTCAATATAACTTTTTTCTTCAATTAACACCTTGCCAATTGCCTGCTGAATATTTTCTGGCGTCAGTGTTCGAAAGGCATGAAGATCATCCAGTGTGGCTAACTTATCGGAGTTCGTTAACGCAGAAATATCCGCTAGCATCTGATCATCATGCATTGAAAATTGCGTCATTTTTAATAATGGCTTATCCATACGCATTTCAGGCTCTGATGCCATTGTATATACATCATTTAATTGCACGCCTTGCAGTAAGGGCGTCGCAGCTGCTTTTGTATTGCTGCTAATTGCTGGGGAAAGACCATCAAAGCTGACAGGATTATGACGTAAAACTGGCTTATTCAGTTCTGATTGAATATTAAGACTCATTTGATAGATTCCTATATTAACTATGTTAACTATGCGAAGCGAGCGGTTTTCAGCATATTGGCTTTCGTTTGACCGGATTGATTTAATGACGTCAGCATTCCGCTAAACATTTCCTCAAATTTCTCATGATTTTGAGACATGGATTTCAGTAAGTTTTTTAATAACTCATCCAACACTTGAATGCTTTCACTATTAAGCATCAAACCAGCAAGCATTTCTTTCATATCTCGAATCTGGCCTGCGGCATGTAAATTTAGCCCCCCCCGTTGTTGCCGTATTCGCAACCGTCAATGCCGCCCCAGTCCCTTTCATTCCCACTTCAAGGCGAGCAGCTGCAACACTTTGCGTTTTAACCGTGTTTACGGCCTTATCTGAGCTTTTGGTGATGTCTGTGATACTGTCAGTTTGGTCTGCAACTTTATCTGCCGCTTTGGCTATATCTTTCATGTCATCGGCTTTTTGCGCTACTTTAGTGGTTGTTTTTACGGCTTGCTGTAAGTCATCAACACTATCGGCCAACTTGCTGAACTTAGTCAGCACCGCCATATTATCCGCAGATTTTCCGACCTTACCGGCTCCATTCGCAATATGCCCTAAGGCGTTCATCAAACCATTTGGCATCGACTTGATGATGCTTTTCAGTAATGTCCCTGCGTTTTTAGTAAGCATTTTTACTGCGTTAGTCGCAATATTGCCGATGTTTTTCACAAAAGAGGACATAGACGCCAATGAGAGGGCTAAAAATGCAATGGCTGCCATAATCATTCCGACAATACTCCCGATTTGCTTCGCTTTTTCCTCAGGAACACCAAACGTCATCAACATGTCAGTCACTGCACTAGAAATTTCAGAGGCTAGCATCTGCATAAGGCTACTTTGACCCGTTTCTTCCAAAACGATATCAGCCACTGAGATAGCAATACCAATAGCGGCAACGGCAAGCGTTAATGGTGCTGCTGCGCCAAAAGTCGCAACCGTGGCGATAACTGACACGGCAAGCATCACATAGCTAAAAATTTTACTGGTACAAGAGGCGGCCTTGTTCGCTTCATCGGCTTTACGCTGCGCTTCTTCCGCCTCTTTAGCCTTTTTATCTGAATCTTTGCGAGAAGCTTCATTGATTGTCGCCATCACGGCTTCTTGCTCTTTCATATTGCGAATCGAATCTTCATTCATCGCTTTTTTAAGTTGACCAGTTAGCATAGTCAGCAGCGCCAGCGCGTTTTCCCATTTTTCACCATCAATCTCAACACGGCGTGGGGCAGCGTCTATAAATTGATTAAGTTTGTTAGCTTTCTCACTTGCGTCTTTCGCGTAGTTCCCAGCTAATTCCAGCAAATCATCAATTTTGGTGCCCAAATTTGTAATTTTGGTATTTTCTGCTGCAATTTGCTGCTTAATCTTCTCTTGGTTTCCACCTTGCTGAGACTGAAGGTGCGCTAAACGAGCTTTACTTTCGGTACGTTCTTGTATTAACGCACTTGCTTCGTTATTAAGTGCATTAGCTTTATCTGTATGATTTGTAAAAGAGTTTAATAAATCATTGCCTTTTTCACGAAGTGCATTTGATTCTATATTCATCAATTGAAGGCGATTAGCCAACTCACTAATATTCCCCTCATGTAATAACTGGCGCAATGTCGTCAGGCTCCCAACGAGCACTGAAGTCGCATTAAATCCTTCTGTCTTTAGCGACAACTTCTCCTCTTTTGCTGCTGCAGCTTTAAACATGACGGATAAATTATTTTTAGGTGCGGGTAATTGCGGCGCATTCTCAATACGACTACGCTTCATCTGCTCTGTTGACGCTAACTCCTCACACGCCATCTCCAAAGCTAATACCGCTTTGATGGATTCATCCCCTAATCCAATAGGATTACTGCCTTGTAGAAATGTATGAATATTATTGATTCGTTCATTACTTGAATTGGTAATTGGACCCATATAATTTCCTCTACTTCATATTCGGTTTTTTATTCTCTGAGCTTGCTTTTTCCAGGTTATTTTCCAATGCGGTCAAATAAGCTTGAGATTTATTTTTTAAATCAATATCAGTACTGCTTTTTACTACACTTTCAAAACAATGAATTGCGGCACTACTTTTTTTCATCATTAAATTACATTGTCCCGCATGGAACAGTGGACGGTAATCATTTTTCGCTAATACAAATGCAAGGGCATATAACTCAGTTGCTTTTCCATATCGTTTCGTTAATTGATAGACAGCAGCGAGTCCCATCACATAATCTGTATTATAGAAATCATAAATACTTAAGAATCGAAAAAAAGTTTCCGCTTCTTTTAGTTTTCCTTGTTGATAGAATTCATATGCATAGGAATAAATACCATCCATCGTACTCTGTGGAATACCATGAATATCTTTATAGGTTGCCCCATCCATTAATGCGGACGTAATATTGTCAAGTAATCCTTCCATGTCAGAACCTTTAAAGTTCTTTGTTTCCATTTTATTCATATGTTTACCTTATTGTTGTCGTGCAATACATAACGTATACATTATGCTTGCATCATAATTAACCAGTTGGGTTCTTTCTTTAAAAAAACGATTAAAGTAATAAATGATTTACTAATTAATGCCGATATTATTTTGTGCGTGTGTTTCATTCATTGTTATTTTCTCTAAGGCATTATCAACATCAATTCCCATTTTTACTAATTCGATGCGTACTAACCATGATATTATTTGCATAACATCCTCTAATCCTTTTTCATCAATAAAACTGTCATTCTTATATGACCGCCATATTTGCCTTGCTAGGACTATATCTCTAATAACGGGAACACCTTGTTGCTCTGCATATTTAACAATAGCTTTTGCTTGCACACCTTTACTTTTAGAGAACAAAAAAGGTAATGGCGCAATATCCGAATCGTAATAGATAAGTAGTGCAATATGGGTTGGGTTGGCCATGACAAATGTGGAATTACGCACATTTGTTTTAACCTCTTCAGACAGTAATTCCTGATGCATTCCTCTGCGTGCGCTCTTAATTTGAGGGTCCCCCTCATTATCTTTGTGTTCCTTTTTGACCTCCTGTTTTTCCATTTTTAAGTTTTTAATGTACAAAAAGAATTCTGCTATTGCATCTACCAATATAATAATAAGAGCGACTGCTAAAAAAACGACAATAAATGTTACACATAGTTTGACCCACTGATTAATCATTCCATTTATCATCGTTCGGTAGAGCATAAAAATGTCTTTTCGCCAGATAATAAAAAAGACTAATGTTGATACAATAAAGACGATTAAATACAAAATAGCTTTAATTAATTCTTTCAATGAATTCAATGAAAATATTTTTTTGAATCCTGCAATGGGATTTAATTTTGTAAAATCGAGTTTAATAGCTTCACTAGCTAACCTAAAACGACTTTGCAATAATGAAACTAACGTACCAGATAAAAAACAGGCAAATAGCACCGGTAAAACAATACTTAAAAAGACAGTAAAAAATTGCCATAATAATGCATCAATTTTTATCTCTGTTGGATGTAAAAATATCTTACGCATTAACCCACTGAGTTCATATAAACTAGAAAACCCTTCGATTACAAATGCACTAACGACTAGCACAATTGCTGCGACACTATCTTTACTTTTAAAACTTTGCCCTTTTTTAGCTGAATCTCTAATTTTTTTATCGGTAGGTTTCTCTGTTTTTTCAGCCATTTTTATTTATATCTATAAACTTAAGAAGAAAGAAATATATCTCGTAATGGTGAAATCGAAATCATATTCACTAAAATGTCAGGCACTTCATTATGGAAATAAAGCAAAAAGACACAAAAGGCGATGATTGATTTTATTGCTAAAGATAACGAAAATGCATTTAATTGAGGGCAAAATCGGGAATATAGCCCTAGAGCAACCTCTGTAATAAACAATGTCACTAATATTGGCGCTGTTAAAATAACCCCATTAACAACCATTTTATTTAACCATTCCCCTAATGGAAGGCTATTAAACGACGTAAACCCATGCGCAAAGGGTAATAACTGATAACTTTGTGCAAATATATTAGCAAGTTGATACATTCCCCCTTGGGCTAAAAATACCATACATGTAATATGGCTTAATAAAACAGCCAACTCTGAGGCCTCTGAACCACTTGCTGGGTCGACAATACTGCTGATCGTTTCACCGCGCTGAGTATCAATTAACTCACCAATGACATTGGCTATCATAAAAGGCAACGCCAATATCAAGGCTAATACAAGCCCAATCGAAATTTCATAAATAAATACATCAATAAAATTAATTTCATTCCATTGGAGTTCATAGGACGAAAAAAAAGGCCATAAACCTAGCGCAATATAAGCCACCACACAGTTTTTAATCACGCCACCATTGAGTAATTTATTACTTAAAAAAGGTAATAAAAACATCACTGGTGCAATCCTTAGCCAAGCTAACGCTATTTTTATCAACCCCTCTTGAAAGATAAAATAGAGTGAGGACATTAGCGATAGCATTTCCTGGTTCATCCGAATAACCCGATAGCAGGGATCGCTGCGCCTAAGGCCTCTAATGCAAAATTCATCACCTTATCGGATAACCAACCTGAAATCATAAAGAGCGAGCCAAAAACAGCTAATAATTTGATACCAAAAGGTAATGTTTGCTCTTGAAGTTGCGTGACCGTTTGTAGTAACCCCACTAATAACCCTACCGCAGTCGCCACTATGACTGGTATTGCCGATAATATAACGATTAATAACATCGTTTTATTACTTAAATAAACGATTTGATCCATAATGTTATTCGCTTTAATGCTGTGCTAATTCAATGTATTGCATCACTAACCCTTTAGATATCAGTGACCATCCATCAATTGCGACAAAGAGAATTAATTTAACCGGAATCGAAATCGTCACAGGACTCATCATCATCATACCCAGCGCCAATAAAATACTGGAAATAACCAAATCAACGACAACAAATGGTAAATAAATATAAAAGCCGATTTCAAAAGCTGACTTAATCTCGCTTAATGCATAAGCGGGTAATAAAGAAAATAATGTAGCCTCGCCTTCATCAGCAGCCACTTCCTCTTCACTTCGGCCTTGCTGTATTGATTCAAAGAAAGTAACTAACTGAGGATCAGAATACTTTTTCAAATACGCTTTATACCCCCCCAACCCATTATCAACAAAATTATCGATTGATTCAGCATGACTAAAATCAACCTGTTCTTGCCGCATATAACTATTCACATCCTGTAATACTGGCATCATCACAAAAATAGAGAGCAATAATGCAATACCATTTAATACCATGGTAGAAGGAACTTGTTGAACCCCCATCGCATTACGTACCATAATTAATACAATAGAGATTTTTAAATAACAGGTACCCGCAGCGATAATAAATGGCAGTAACGTCGAAAATGCGATGATCGCTAATAATGGAATTCCTTCTGGTATTGTCGGCATATTAAACTCTTTTATCACCCAGGCTCACAATATGCGTGATTTCCAAACCTAACTCGTCGCTATTGCCAATATAAATAAGTTCCCCTTCTGCAATAAGTTGTTTATTAGCATAGACTTTAACTTCACGTTCTTTATTTTCACCGATAGAATAAATATAACCAGGCTCCATCTTTGAAAGCTCATCAACGGTAATATCGCTATGACCTAAAACAAAGGTTAATTTAATATTCATATCGTTCACATTAAAGGGACGTACAACTTCTTGCATTTCATCTTCTTCAGAAAATACAAACTCTTCTTTTTCTTCTGGTGCCACTAATTCTTCAATCATAAGTAGTCCTTCTTCTTGCTTTTGAAACCGTGCTAATGTCTGCCCTGTAACAGACATATTTAACTGTAATTGTTGGATGCTCAGCACATCACGTAATTCTATGGTTTGCAGAAGTTTGGCGCTGATATAGCTATATCCCAATACCCAATCAGCGTGTAATTTTACATAGCCAAATATCTGGTCGCTTCGCTGTTTTTTTTCGAGGCCTTCAATTGGCTTTGCTAATAACACTTCCCCAAGGTTAACTTCCTGCACGATTAACCAAGGCTGGTAGTTGATACGCATATCATCAACTATCTCGACAGATTCACAACGGAATTTCTGGGAGAAAAATGTCATTCCAATATATTCTGAGGCAAATAACTCGCATAACTCATTAATTGATAATGAGCTCCATGCATAATGAAGCAGTTTAGGCCAACGATAATGACACCAGCTTTCAACAGCAACTAACGCCTTTATTTTCTGTCTGTCACTGACTAGCGATAATTGGAAATAACGAACACTGCGGTTAGATTGCTCTATTTGTGTATTAACTGTATAGCATTGCTGCCAAATTTTAAGTTGTTTTTCTTGAGAGCTAATCCGTCGGATCTTTAACATAATTAATCTTCTTCTTGCTGTTGGTCGTGCTGCTGGTTGCGCTGCTGCTGACGTCCATCTTCACGCCGAATATGCACACGACTTTCATAACTCAATAAATGCTTATTTTCATTCAATGCCATTTGAACTTCTTGGCTCGCTGTCGAAGCAATAAACTCCCCTTTCGCTGCCAATTCAAAGGTCACTGATGGGCTACTCTGCCATTGGCTAAAGGTATAGGTGAGGCTACGTGCCATCGCTTTCGGCTGTTGGTTCTCGCCTAAAAGAGGGGCATTTTCTGTAAAAGCAAATTCAAACTGTGCACCAACATCATGATGGGTATGATCTTTAATGCCTTGATTAATACTCTGTTGGCCATCCACATGATGGGTTGCTAGCTGTAATCCAAGAAGGGTGCTATTTTTTAATGGATCGTCTTTTAATGGCGCCTCTTTGAATAGGCTGTTTTTTTGTGAGTGCATATTTAATAACGTGGTATCAGGTGAATCAATTTGTTGATTATTAATTGGCTTTGATTGCTCCCCACCGATTTCTCGTTCAATTGCTGATTCAATTGCAGTATTGACTGAATGTTCAATCCGCAGCTGCTCAGTAATAATCTGCGGTTTTAACTCTTTTGATTTTGGTTCTAAAACACGCTTCGAGACTAATTCCACTAACGGGGTTTCCTTATTAAGCTGACTATTTTCACTTAATTGGAATTTATTGTTCCCGTATTGAACTGAATTACCGTTAAATTTCCCCTTTACTTTCGGTGGAATATTTTGCAATGGGAAGCCAGACATAAGAATATTAAATAAAGGCACCTCATCTTCGTCGGTAATCTTTTGTTCAACTGGGGTCGTCGACGCCACCGGCAGAGGATCCTCAACGAATTCGCAGTTAATTTCGATTGGTGCCATCGTCATTGAATCCGCCAATGGACTATCACCATCGGCTATATTCACTTGCGTAAATACAGGGTGATTAATTGGCAGTTCAGTCGCTTTGATGCCTAATTCTTTATTTTGGCCAACCGTTTGAATACCTTCTCCAATGTATCCATTTTCTTTCCATGCCATAACGCCCTTTGCTAAGTCACTCAATTGCGATATTTGTTGCATAAAAGGAAGAGCTACAGGTATGAAAATAGATGCATCTTTTAGCTGATGTTTCTTTTTATATTCAAAGAGCTTTATCCTATTTTTGTCGTTCACTGCTTTTACCATTTTTTGGGTTATATTTTTATGGTTAGATTCAGTGGTGCTATATTCAGATGATACTGTTGCTCCTTCGATAACGATATGAGGTACTTTGTCATTTGAGCTCGCTTTTATTACTGACATGTACGAATAACTCCTCAATTTCATTTTGCTGCTGAAGCTCTGATTTTAACCTTCTTGCTATACGTTGTTGTTTGAGATATTTTCGGAATTTCTCGCACTTATTACGTAATACGAATGCACGTTTAGCAATTTCAGACAGCTGTACTTTATTTTTTGATATTTCGCCTGTGAGGGTTTCTATTTGAAATTCAAATTGAGCAATTTCAGCTAAAACCACTGCCTTCAGCCGCTGTCTTTCCCAAAAAGCGGTTCGGCTTAACTCTTCTGATTTTTCATAAGATGCGGCCTGTGTTGCCAGAACTAAAATACGCTGGCGAATATCCACACATTGCTGTTGCTGTTGCTTTATGATTGAATTTAGCTGCGATTGTTCTTGTAATGTCCGGTCAAAACGTTGCTCAGTTAAAGTCAATAAATTAGAAATCATTAAGATGCCAAGTCATTGAGTATGTTTAACATTTTGTCGAAACTCATCGGCTCATCCATGGCTTGTTTTAAAAAACCGTCAATTTGATCTTTTTTATCTAAAGCTCGGTCATTTTCATGACTTTCTCCACGTTGATATTCACCCAGTTCAAGATAAAGCTGAATTTGTTCAAGCCTTGAAATCATGTCACGCAAATCAATCGCGCACTGGCGATGCTCTGGAGTTGTCACCTTTTGAAATACGCGACTAATACTGTGTAAGATATCAATAGCAGGGTAATGTCCACGTCCTGCCAGTTTGTGACTTAAGTAGATATGACCATCCAAAATTGAACGGATCTCATCCCCAATCGGGTCGGCTTCTTCTTCGCTTTCTAATAACACCGTATAAAATGCGGTAATCGAGCCATGTTTCAGTTGCCCTGGGCGCTCCAATAACATTGGAAGCTGTTCAAAAACAGAGGCTGGATAACCTCGTCTGGCAGGGAGTTCTCCGGTGGCTAAAGCCACGTCTCGCAATGCCCGCGCATATCGAGTCATTGAATCAACATACAACAATACATTACGACCACAGTCACGAAAATATTCAGCAATCGTAGTCGCAAGCAATGCGGCATTACACCGTTCAATCGGTGGGCTGTCTGAAGTCGCATAAATTAAAATTGTCTGTGTTGCATGGGGTGACTCTTTTAATTCTTCAATAAACTCAATAACTTCTCGACCTCGTTCACCAATTAAAGCAACGACATGGATATCCGCATGAGCATGGTTGATGATCATATTCATTAGTGAGGTTTTACCACTACCCGCAGCAGCAAATATACCTATACGTTGCCCTAACCCACATGTCAGTAAGCTATCAATCGCACGTACCCCAGTTACCATCGGCTCAGACACTGGTCGTCTTTGTGTAACGCTAACCGGAGGGCTATCAATACGCAGTAATTTTGTATTGAGTAACATTGTCTCAGATAGGTCTTCACTCAATGCACCAACTTGCTCTCCTGCTGCATTAAAAATTTTACCCGCTAAATGTTCACCAACTTCAAAGACAAACGGGTAACCACTCGGGCGAATAACTACTTCTCGCGTTAAACCTTGTGTACGACCGATTAAACTCAGTACCGTGAGCCCTTCTTTAAAGCCAACCACCTGTGCTTTTGCAATAATATCAGGCTGCGTAAGAGACCGCTCAATAAAACAAATTTCACCGATAAAAACACCGTGTAAGGGCGCTTCAATTAAGCACCCATGAATGCGCGCAGGATGCGCGCAGAAATCGAATAACGTCATAATAGGCTACGATAGCTGAGCGCTAAGCTCATTTGCACGCTCAAAGAACTCTTCAAAACTATCTGCAAATAATTGTATTTCATTTAAAGATGATTGCTTTAAAACAGCAGAGAGCACGTAAACATCATCCACAATATTCAATGCCGGTTGGCCCGGCAAAAAATTACTTGGCGGGTATTCTAATAATGTTTTCAATAAAGGTGCACTGATTAAATCCAGCTTACTGTAATTACAATCAGCTAAATTACACCAAATAATAATATCATCCGTTGATAAATCAATATTAATTGCAGGAAAATCATTCATTTCCAATTGAATATTAGAATGGCAATCTAGTTTTGAATTAACCAGGTCACTACGTCCCATAGAGTTTAAAAACTCATTCAGCATTTCTATAAATCTATATTTCATTGGGTAATCCTTATATTTAGAATATATTTTAATTATTCAACATCTTTAATTATATTGAATTCGGTTGCTTTATTTGTTAATAAAGCCAATTTTTTGATTATATGGTTTTGACCACATTGACCTTGACCATTTCAGAAACTTCATTAAACGAGAGTACTTCTAACTCTGGAAAACGACCTTCTACGATTTTTTTGACAAAACGACGAATATCAACCGGCACTAAAATGTTGACATCCCTCACAGATAAATAACTATTTTCTAAAGCAAGTTCAGCGGCCTGAATCAACTCATTGGTTTTTTCAGGTTCAAGATGCAAGTAAACCCCACCGGAAGCTTGCCGGCCCCCTTGGCGTATTGTGTCTTCTAGCTCTGAGTTAATCATGAGGACATTCAAGCGCCCATCTACAGAGAAGCAAGAGGAAATATAACGTGCCATTGAACTTCTTACGTGTTCGACTAACATTAAGCTGTCTTTTTCTTTTGGAACCCATTGCACTAAGGTTTCAATAATCAATTTCATATTGCGAACTGATATTTTTTCCATTAATAAGCGCTGGAAAACTTCGGTTACTTTTTGTACCGTAGTATGGCGATAGCACTCTTTCAGTAATTCAGGATATTTTCTCTCAAGATCATCAAGTAAATTTTTTGTTTCTTGAATACCAAAGAATTCATTAATAAACCTCAACAGCAAAGTACTGACACAATCAATTGCTTCTGTCACATCATCTCGCGCTATTAAACCAAGCTGTTCAATATTGAGTCGGTCCTTTTGTTCAAACCACGTACTCACTGAACCATATTCATCCGTAAACTTTGTCAATGTCATACCCAGATATTCGGGTTCATCATTAATCGTCAGTAAACGATACCCATGAAAATAGATATCATATTCTCCTGCTTTAATTTCATTAATTAGAACCACCATTTTATTTTCAGGGATAATCGGTGAATAATTAATGGCAATATCAGGGATCCTATATCCGTAACGAATAAAAATATCTTTTTTCATTCGAGACAAAAACTTATTATCCTCTAAATGTTTTTTATATTTCTGATTAACAGAAATGATCACCGGTAACGTTTCTGGAATATATTCATCTACAATATCACTATTTTCTCTTTGCGTTTCACCTTCCATCACATCTGAATTAATGATTTCAGCTTCACCCTTCACTGTTTTTTGCTTATTTTTTTTCTTGTTAAAAGACCTAAAAGCAAATAATCCAATAAGAAGCCCCGATAGCAATAAAAATATAACGGTTGGAAAACCAGGTAAAAAACCCATGGAAAGTACAATAAATGCTGTGATTAAAATCGTAAAGTCATTTGCAAATAACTCTGAAACAATATTTTCGCCTAGATTCTTATCATTACCGCCGACTCGAGTCACAATAAAACCCGCGCTAATAGAAATGAGCAGCGCAGGGATTTGAGCGACTAAGCCATCACCAATAGTTAATAAGGAAAAAGTATTTAGTGCTGTTGAAACATCCATTCCCTGTTGAGCAGTACCAACAGAGATCCCACCAATTAAGTTAACAAAAATGATGATAATTCCTGCGATTGCATCCCCTTTAATGAATTTCATCGCACCATCAAAAGAACCAAATAGCTGGCTCTCTTTTTCAAGGTCACCACGTTTCTCTTTAACTGCCGCCTCATCAATCACCCCCGCACGTAGATCGGCATCGATACTCATTTGTTTACCGGGCATCGCATCAAGAGAAAAACGTGCTGCGACTTCCGCAATACGTTCAGAACCTTTAGTAATAACAATAAACTGTACAATGGTAACAATCGCAAATACCACCATACCAACGACTAGGTTATCTTGAATAACAAACTCACCAAAAGTTGCGATAATATCCCCAGCATCTGCTTCTAATAAAATTAGTCGGCTAGTACTAATTGATAAAGCAAGCCGAAATAACGTACTAATTAGTAATATGGATGGAAATGACTGAAAATTCAGTACCCGAGTGATATAAAAAGAGCTCATAAAAATAAGTACTGAGATCATAATATTCAAGCCGATCAATAAGTCGACCAATATTGTGGGTAATGGAATAATCAACATCGCAATAACCATAACCATGATAACTAATACCATTAGCTCTGGGCGATTACGGATTTGTAATAAAAATCCGGTTATATTTTTCATTAAATTACTTTTCCTATCAAACTACGAATTTCGGTGTAAAAACAGCTCTTGCACCATAATTGGGTCCATGAGTTTCTTTAATTGAACAATAAGTTCCTCTCGTGCTTCCAATGACGGAAACACCGTAACTGGAATGATAGAAAACGCCAGTAAGAGTAATTGTAAAAATTGGCCTCGAATATCGGAGCTCATTATATTCAATATATTATTAATAAACGTGATGACAGCTTCTTCAAAGCCAATATGATTACGTATGCCTCGGGTAAATAATTGACTTAGCTCTTTTTCAAGCTTTGATTTATTTGATTTTTCATTATGGCGAAAAAAGCCAGATTGAAAAAATTGCTGACAAAATACATAGTCTAACGACTGCAGTTCCCGTAACCGACCAACACGATTAAAAAAACTTCCGAATGCACTGATATTCAAATCACCTAATGGCAACGCTTGTAAATCACAGGCAAGCGCCCGACCAAGATAACGCATCATATTCTCACGCTCTTGGATTTCCATTTCCTCAACCCATTGTTCATATAAATAAACAACCGGCCCGTCATAACTAATAAATTCGCGATATAACGTCCGTAAATTTGCAGCACTAAAATGTAATTTTTCTGCGAATGCCTTTGCAATTAGCGCAATATTAATACCAGCTTGAGCACTCCGTTTCGTATCTTCCGCTTGCAGTAATTCGACCAAAACTTCAAGGCTATCAATTTGTTCTTTTTTTAATTTTTTTCGATTAATTAATGCAGCAAGTAGCATCAATAAATCACTAGGGTCAGTAAAAAATTGTAATAAAAAGGCTCGCAACTGTTTTGGGGTCATTAACTGCTTACTCAATAACCCTTCTATGTGTAATACTTTATCATCCGCATCTTTATCTAAAATGCGTTCAGAAAATTGTATCCACTCTTCTTCACTGCCCTTTTTAGAGCTTCCTCGGCGTATATGGCTTGCCGCCAACATCGACATCGATGCATATTCACTGGAACTATCAATGACGCCAGCACCACGAGCGACTTCATCCGAGTCATCGCTACTGCTACTCACAGGTGCGCGACTTTTATTTTGAGTATTAACGGAAAAACGGTGATTAAAACTCAGTGGTGTTATTGCCATGACTCACTCATGTATTGTTGGAGAAATTGGACCGTACCGTGCAATTGACTGTCATGGCTGGTGATCCGCGCCTTTTCGGAGAATTGTCGCCCATCCCACCCTTCATTTTCATCCAATAAACGCGGTTGGATTAAAAATAAGCGAACCATTTTTTGTTGGTTAGTCGATGAATGGCTAAATAATCCCCCCACATAAGGAAGATCGCCTAGAAAAGGAATTTTGCTTTCATTTTCAACAAATTGCTCACGTGTATATCCACCAATAAGCAAACTACTGTCTTTTGCTATACGCGCCACTGTGTTAATACTGGTTCGATTAACGGCAGGTAACCCTTCAACGCTAGATGTTTTCCCCATGCTATCGCGATTTTCTGCACCATCCTCAATGTTGACTTCCATTTCAACGTTATTACCTGCAGAGATACGGGGCATCACACTCACCATTGTGCCGTAAGTCACTTGCTCAAGAGTTGCAATGCGCTCGCCTTGTAATTTGGCGTAAAAACTAGTGTTGTTATCAAATAAAGCAGGAATGTTTTCTTGAGTTAATAGCACCGGACGAGAAACAATGTGCCCGTTGCCCGTCTTATTCAGTGCATCAATCTGTAATAGGAATTGCTGACTATTCGATAATGTACTTCGATTAAATGATACTGACCCCTTTCCCGTATTAAATGTGCCAACTTCCCAATTCACGCCTAAATTATCTAACTCAGAACGGGTAATATCGATAATCCATAATGACAACTCCACTTGGCGGCGACGCATATCCAATGTATTCACTAGCTGGCGAACATAACGGATTTGCTCTTGGCTCCCTTTAACAATCAAGCTATTACTATCAGGATGTGCCACCAAAGAAAAAGAACGATTAGAGGACTTTTTAGTTACCTGCTGAAGTTTATTCGCTGTAGGCAACGAGTCACCAATTGGCGCATCCATTAATTCATCTATTGAGTCACCTGTTGAATTAATTGCTACCGATGGAGGCTGGGTAGTGAGTATTTCATCCATTTCAGCACCATTTTTGAATAAATTATTGATGACATTCAGCAGGCCAGGGATCGTAATATTTTGCCCGCGTAATGAATAGCTTCTATCGGTTACTGAGGCGTGCTTTAATGGAATAACCGCAACTTCACCGCTGGATAATTCCTCTTTCCTAATTTGTTCTGCAAGATATAAAGAAGCTGCTTTTATTAATTCAATATAGAGAGGTGGCCCAGAGACAAATAATAGCCTTTCTCCCTCTTGTGAACGCACAGGAAAGCGTGAGTCATAAATGCCATTTCGTTGAATATAATTCAGCAGTTGATTGCTACTGACATTATTCGTTGGAATAATTGCGCTACGCATTTCACTGTTATCATAAACATAAATACTTGCACCATCGTCATACCACACTAGCGCAATTCGTCGGGCTAATGCTTTAAACATTTCATCTGCATTGGCCAAATTAAAATTACCGGTTACCTTTTTTTGCGCGGCTAATTTACTAAGAATAATCGGTTTATTTAGACGCTCAGCAACCGCATCAAACACCTTACCTACCGCAATATTATTTGCGACAAATGTATCGTGGTTTTTTGACTGCGTAACGGGTTCCGCCACAATAATTTCTGCTTGTGCCGAATAGAAATTCATACTCAGTAAAAATAGTGTTACCCCTAACACTCGATTTTTTTTACTGTTCATATAATGTCGCTCCAATGTGCCTAATTTCTGATGGTGTTAGGCCTAACTCTTTTTTAATATCATTCGTAAAATGAGAGGCTGAGCAATAACCTGCTTCCAACCCGACATCTAATATTGAATCGTCACTTTCAATTAGTTGCAGAATGGCATTAGCCATACGAACACTCATAATTTTTCGCTTTGCTGTTTTATTAAAGTTTTCTCGGTAAAGCTGCCTAAAATAAGAAGCTGATATACCATAACGCGCACATAACTGATTAATGTTGGCATTCTTATCATCTTGAGCGGAAGTAAGAATAAATCTCATCATGCCGTAGGCTTCATATCGTCTCAATATTTCACACCAACTATCAAATACAGGATGATTTCTAATAATTAAATCAATCACTATATTTTTAATCGAAGTGGTTAAGGGATAATTTTCAGACAACACAATGAATTCATCTTGACTGCTTTCATCAACTTTCGTTTTCTCTTTTTTAGCGAGAAATGCTTGCCCTGTCGCGGTGTCAATAACGGCTAATATCTCAACTAATTCTGATAAATCCATTGTACACAAACTCCAATGTGACTTATCTATCAACTCCCACTCATTCTCTTGGCAAATAAATATAGACTGGTTTTCAATTGAGATATTTAAATTTGAATATAGGGATTTATAAAAAAAAGGCGCTGAATTCTTATTCGGTATAGCCAAGACCAGTTTATCCTGCAAAGAAAAGCAACAGCCTCTACTTTCTAATAATGTAGCAATATCTTTATTTGACATTATACAGGCCTTATTAACGTAATTTTGTGTATACAGAATGAGCGATAGCGGAAAGAGCCTCAAGGGAATATTCTGGAATCCTTTATACTTTCTGTTCCAACTTAAAGGTGTGAATGAATAAGAACAATTCAACTGACAAAAAAAATATTTCTTGTTTTACTTTCGGCCAATAACGAGACCCAATCAATCTATAACTAAAATTAAATTAACTCCATGAGATTATTTTTATGAGTGATACAAACAGTCGAATATGCATAATAAAGATTGCTAGTGGCCCAATGGCCGGCCAAGAATTAATGGTTAATGCTGATAACAATCTCATTATCATTGGTGATGGCTTAGATTACAAAACTGACATCAATAATGATGGGGTTACCACTTACCAAATTCCTAGCAATGGCATTACTTGTGAGTTTTCAATTATTACAGCGAGCCAATATACTGAAAGCGGTATAGCTATTCGCCTAAATAATAATGGATTAAGTACTGAAATTCCTATCATTTTCCAGCAATTACTTTTAGCCGATATATTTCCTATCGCAATAAAAATGCAAGATACTGATTGGCAAAGCCCCCAACCACTTGAAAATGCATTAATGTCAGAAGTGGAAGGCTCATTACCTGCTACCAAAACGACGACCAGAAATAAGGTAAGAAAATCAGCTACAGAAAAATCACCTCTTTTTAATAAACAAACTATGCTGCTTTTTTTCTTTACTTTATTTGCAATATTTATTTTTTACGTTATTTTTCAATACATCCCAGATCAAAGTGCTGAGAAAAAAGTAAAAACATTAGAACACATACTTCAAGGTAGCCACTATCCTATAACTGTGACTCAAAATGTAAGCAACGAAAGTGTCATTTTAGTCAAAACACAAAGAGATGCAGATTGGAGTATGCAACGCCTAGTCAAGGCTAAATACAATGAAAAATTCTCAATTAGAATAATAAATAAACTCGAAAAAGAAATTGAAAATAAAATCATTGAAGTATTTCCAGATACGTTAAAATTAGATATTAGTAACCCATGTAATCCCACAATCACAATTATAGCTAATAATATATCAACAGATACACAGAAGAAAATAGACAAACTATTATCCAACTATTTTCGTTGTTATACTAAAAGCGAAATAAAAAAAGTCATATTGGGTGAATTATTACAAAAAGCAGAGTTAGGATTAACAGAAAGTAATGTTCAATGGCGTAAAATCACTAAAGACAACAAGGTTATCTTTATAATAAAAGATAGTTTAGATGATAACCAGACCGTCTCATTAATTAACTTCACAAATACATTTCATAAACAATGGGGAGAAAATCACATTCAATTTTCCATTTCCCTTGCAAATAACAAACTCTTGGGGAAATCATTTGTCACCAATGAAAATGGTTATCTTTTATTAGGTAATAATCATTGGTTTTTCAATTCAATCAGTTTTTAACTTAACAAGATATTAATTAATATAACTTTACAGATAAAGAGGAAACAATATGGCAGATATAATCCCAGGCTTAGATAATGGCCGCTGGGTAAGCTCAGCTTTAGAAACCGAGGGGAAAGATAAAGATAGTCTAGGTATGATCTATCGTACTTCAGCAAGTATTAGTAAAAAAGCTAAGCTGTTCGGAGATGAATTAAATACCATTCTTTCCTCCTCAACTTTAGAAGTCGATAACCCTGTGGTACTGGCTCGAATCACCGCTATGAGTGGTAATTATAATATGGCTCGCCAACTACAAAGTAACTTTATGAAATCAATTAAAGATACTGACCAAGCCATTATTCGTAACGTTTAATTTTAAAGAGCATTATTAAATATAATGCTCTATTTTATTAAGGAAATAATCTATGTTAGCTATTACACCACATTTACCGCTCACGGTTCCAACAGATGCATCATCGGCTCTCTCATCACCAGCTCCGATTGAAGACAAAGTCAAAAAGTTATTTGCTGAATACACCGCCACTATTAGCCAAGAAAAAAAAGCGCTAACTGAGAGTGTAAATAATATTGACCCAAGTAACCCAGCCGAATTACTGCAATTTCAAAACCGCGTCGGTAATTACAGCCTGACGATGAATATGATTAGTACACTGACGCACAAAAGTGTCTCTGCGATTGATACTGTCTTAAAAGCCCAATAAACCATGAATATTTTAAAGAAATTTATCTTGATTGGAGTTATTAGCTTCTTAGTCGGTTGCGATAATCAGTTATTACTCAGTCAGTTGAGCCAACGACAAAGCAATGAAGTATTAGCCATACTACAAGAACATGGTGTTGAAGCTACACGTAAGCAAAATAATAAAAGCGGGGATTCCATCCGTGTTCAACCTAGTGATTTTGTGATTGCGGTAGATTTACTACGCCAATATAATTTGCCCTCAAAAGATCCAATAGAAATCATCCAAGCATTCCCTGGCGATTCTTTGGTGGCATCACCGCAAGCAGAACGTACCCGCTTGCTTTCTTTAATTGAACAGCGCCTTGAGCAATCATTGCTCACCATTCCCGATATCATTAATGCGCGAGTTCATGTCAGCTACCCATTAAATGGCAATAATCCGACCAAGCAAATACAAAACGTCTCTAGCTTGGTGACCTATTCTGGAAGTGATGACCCCCAGATGATGATGCATAAAATTAAATTGTTTCTAACAAACAGTTTTGCTGAAGCAACTTACGATAATGTCTCTGTCGTCGTCGTCAACCGGCCACCATTACAATATCAAATTAAATCTGAGCCAGAATATACATTTAATCCAATTATAATTAGCGCGATTATCGCTGCGATTACCATTCTATTTTCTATTTTACTGTTACTGTGGCGCCAACTAAGTAGCAAAAAGTCCACAACTGGTCTGTTGGAGAAACCTGTTGATGACTACGCTGAATAACCTACTAATTACGCAAGGAAATATATTCCTAGCGCCAGGCAGCTATTTTCATAGTGAATTTAATGGAGTCGGATATAACGACTTTCCCCCAATGCTGCAACGTAAGCACAACCAACAGTTAATTCAGCGATATGCATTACCTTTGCCTAATAAGAGAACCCCCTTATTACCCAAAACATTATCGGAACATTGGGCTTTACTACCGGAGGTGGCGTTAGGATTAGGGGTTCTGTTACACGCTGAACCGCTCCCTTGGTGGGTTGAGCTTTCCAAATACCGTGTATTACATACACAGTTAAGTCGCCCACTTTGGCAATCAGAAAACCAACCTACAACTTCACCGCAAGTCTTAACAGCCCTTGGAGCACAACAATTACTACAGTGTTTAGCGCCCTTTGGCCCCGCTTATACCCTTCGAGCTAAATATATGTTTAGTCTTGAAACCCAACAACTTATTCCGCCATCCATAAAAACGATGCTACCTTGGAATACTATTGAAGAAACATGCCGATATGTCAGAGAAAGCACCCCTGAATGTTAAACAGACAATGTCTGAAAAAGTCTTGATCAAATATCAAGCATTAAGTGCCGATAGATACCACAGAACTATCATTCAACTAGCTCAAAAAAAGGCGAGTGAACATTACCAACAAGCAAAACAACAGCAAGAAGCGCTCTACCAAACGGCTTATCACCAAGGCTATAACGATGGCATTAAACAATTGTTAACGGATTTTATTACTGCGATAGAGAACAGTGAAATTCAGTACCAAGAAAATACGAGTCAAAGTAAAGAGCAGCTGATGAAAATATTGAATGAGCTTTTTGGTGATAACCATTTACAAGAGACGGTTGCAGCCTATTTTGAAAAAAAATACGCAAAAATAACCAATTCTACATTACACCTACCTGCAAACATGCAAGCTCGTATTGCTAAGAATGACTCTGATATGAAATTTTCAACCTCTTCTGATAATACCATCGCATTAGAGGTTGATAATAAGATTACCTATTTCTCCCCTATTATTGCCTCTAAAAATATTTTCCCTCATGTATTTTCTGTTCCAATACAGTGCCAAATTTTAAAAATGCATAAAGAAGCCTATCAAAGCTTGATAAAAACAATAAATTCAATACAGGAAAAACACAAAGATGCTAACCAATCTACAATCTAAGGCTATCAATTCTCAACACAGCGAGCCTCAAACTCATCCTGAAGATATTCAAAGTAAAATGACTTCATTATGGCAGAAGAAAAATATGGAGATCCAAAACAAGCATCAATACAGCGAAAAAATAGATTTATCCCCCAAAGAAAAAAATAAAATTAACAAGTTCATTGATGAGCTTAAGTCAAAAGAAGATGACAAAATATTTTTTGCGCATGTCTTTAAAACAATGATTAAGTTGGGTAGAGATGAGAAACAAAACTTTATTACCGGTGTTCACCAAACATTGGGCTCATCAAGTGACCCTGAAATTGCCTCACTAAATCAAAAATTTAAGCGCTCACTCAGCCATTATATGTCTATCAGTTTGATGAGTGCTCCTCTTAACAACCAAATTCGTCATAATATGACTAGTTTTAATTTGGAAGGGAATGATGATGAGGAAGAAGAATTACTAATTTAATATTTATTCTCCCTACCATTCTCATCTTACATTCATCATCCTCGACTAATATTTATAGGTTTAGTCTATTTTTTTAATATTCTAAGCCTATTTATTTAGCAAAAATCAGAAAATATAAAAAATACAAATAAAAATTGATATATACAACCTCCAAATATAGTTTAAATTCACCCCATCAAAACATATGAGCTCAATATCAAAAAACGATTTTATTTTTAAATCATCTTATCTAACATCGTTTTTTGTATTGATATATATTTCATCGATAATCAGGATAGATATAAATTATGACCGATTTATCAACAGTACAAAATTTTATGAATAATATTGACTATAATGAAAAGGAATCAATGATCCTCTTATCTGGGAATGTCGTATATGACCCACTCAAACGAACACTTTCTCGTGAAAAAAATGTCGTTAACCTTTCCGAAAATGAATCATGCCTACTTAAATTATTATTAATAAAAACAAATAGTAAAAGAGAGGTCATGTATGAAATCTGGGAAAAAAGAGGCACAATCGTGACTGAAAGTAGCTATTACAAGCTTGTCAGACAACTGCGACAATCCTTTAAAAAAGTCGATCTTGATGAAAATTTAATTATGACTTTACCTCGAATAGGTATCTTATACACAGGAGAAAAATCAGAAATGCCAACACTCTCTAAATATGATACAAGAAAAAGCATTTATACTTATATACGATATCTTCTTCAGAAAGTGTTTATTCGTTCATCACTATAATTATATTTTTCTAGAGAGTAATTTTAATGTTAAATATTAATCCTAACTTACCAAAAAAATGTTTTTTCCCATTATTTATACTTATTGTAACTTTCATGTTATCTGCTTGTAGTCATACTTTAATGAGTTACTTTACTCATACCCCCGCTTACCATATCAATGGTAATATTTATTCTCACTCTTATGATATTCCTGAGAATGCAACAGTAACATTATCGTTGACCTCAATCCAGCCAAACGAAAATAATGCAAAATCTAATTTGGATTACAGCTTTAAAACGCAAAACACAGGACGTAGTATAGAATTTGCGATCACCCTTCCTGAAGAGTTTCAGTCCAAAAGATATGCATTCGGAATAAGTGCAAGAATTGAAAAAGATGGTGAACTAATCATGATGAGTAATAAGCTAAGCCCGATCCCTGAGAATTTATCTGAAATCGTATTACTTCCGGTGTCCGCGATTCAACAATAACAACCTATATTTCACCCAATATCAATTAGAAGCATTCTCTACACTTAATGAGAAATAATATTTACCTATTTTCAAGCAAGCCATAACATTAGTCACCAAACATCACTCAGCTGGATCTTCTAATAAACGTGGAAAATCTGCTGCTGAGCTTTCAATGGCTCGCTTTGCCAAACTTTCTAACGCGTTAAATAACTGCTCAGCCTCTTGTTCTGGCAAGTCCGCAGCTAAATAATCATTCCACTTATTTAATTTACAATTTAACTCATTCACAATCGTTTTGCCGAGTGGTGTCAACGAAACATGATAAACCCGTTTATCCACTGCGCTATTCGTTTTAGCCACCCACCCCCTAGCTAAAAATTTGCTTACACCTCGAGTCGTCACGGATTTATCTACAACCATTGCTTTTGTGATCTGCTCTAAGGTCGATGCATCATACTGGTCAATATGTAAAATCATCAAACACTCAATAGCATTGATACCGTAAGGTTCCCCCATCCATTTCATATAATGGTGAGCTGCTCGGCTAATCACGCCAAATACGCGAGCCTGTTCTGTACGCATAATTCCTCTTTAGTTGATTTTATCAACCAATTAGTGAATAATCCCCCTAAGTTTAGTTGATTTTATCAACTAAACACCTTTTTAACACGCCAAATTTACTCATATTCTATGTCAAAAATAATAACTTTACTGAATTCCTTGGGATTTAACCCCGCACGCTTTCGTTTTGCTGCTATTACGGCCTGTGCATCAATTGCAGCACTGTTTATCGCTCAATATTTAGAGTTGGTGCATCCCCAATGGGCAGCGATGACCGTCTGGGCTTCAGCACAACCATGGCGCGAAAATTTACTGGAAAAAAGTTGGTGGCGTTTTGCAGGAACGGTTTTTGGTGTACTCGCTGGCGCCGTTTTAATTCAACTTCACCTTATTCACCCATTACTATTTATTATTGGGCTCGCGAGTTGGTTAGGTATGTGCAGTGGTATTGGCCAATTACAAAAGGGCTTTGTTGCTTATGGTACTTTTCTAGCAGGTTACTCCGCTGTGATGGTGAGTATGTTGAGCGTTCACATTACTGATAATTTATTTATGGTCGCTTGGGATCGGCTATGGACGATTTTGGTTGGCGTACTCTCAGCCGTGATTTTCAATTTCCTTTTTACGCCTAAGCGTGAACAAGATAATGTCATCACCCTTAAAAATCAAATTGATACGCTATTTTTCCAAATATTACATGACTCACTCGAGAAAAAGCGCCCAATTAAACAATACGAGATCGACCATCTTTGGCAAACCATGGCAAGCTATGAAGAAATTTTAGAAACTCACCGTATTGGTTGGCATTATCATCGTAAGCAAGTCGCCAAAGCGCGTCAAACACTTATGTTCCAAAGCCAAATACTGTTACACTTGGATAAATACCAATCTATAGCCCCTTTTTATTTTCCTGCGAAAGCGCCAACGAATACCCAATGGAAACATATTCTATCATTGTGCCCCACTGGAGTGCTTAAAACACTATTAATCCCCCTTTACTACGCTATTTTAGGTAAATCAACGAAAAACATTGAAAAAGTGGATAAACTGAAGCTACATCAAGATAGAATTTCAGCGTGGCATGCTTTTGCTCGCTCCTTTATGGCTATCGCTGTAGTTGGTTTATTGTGGTTATGGACGCAATGGCAGGTATTGGCTTATCTTACTCTTGGTCTTTCGGTAATGTTGGCTCTATTCGCCTCCCTCGATTACCCCGCTAAGTTCATGAAAAATATTTTCACAGGCCAATTATTAGGGGCTATTACCGCGTTAATCTGCACATGGTACTTATGGCCCTTTGCCTCTTCATCATGGCAGATGACCTTTTTCATTATTCCAGTGATTATTAGTGGTGTTATCATTTTTTCCCACAACCGCCTAATTTTAATTGCTTTTGATTACATTATGGTCTCTTTAATTTTACTTCAACCTAGCTATCCTTTTTCGCTTTCACTCCCTCAAAGCATAGGTAATGCCATTGCAATAGTTTCTGGCCCATTAGTTGCAATGGCTGCTTTCGCGTGGATTTATCCAACCAACCCAACCAAGCGCTATCAACAATTAATTTACCTCTCTGAGCAGCAATTTAAACAGGGAATAACGGCTTTAATTCAAGGAAATAAACCTTCCACCACCCAATTTATGCACCGTTTATTTAGTGCGTTATTGCTAGCCCAAAAAGCAAATCTCCCTCATCCACCTATATTCGATTTTTTTATAACTCGGCAAAGTATTTGGTTGTACCTCCTTATTTTGCACAAACAATTTGCACACCACACATCAAAGAAAAGAGCCCTTATTGCGCTTGAAAAACGTATTCAACAAAACCGCGTTGAACCAAAGAAAATCTCTATATTATTTCGTTACTTACAACATAATGAAGAAATGAATGAGGAAATTGAACAACTCAAAAAATATGTAAAACACTATATGAAAGGGAACAGTGCTAATAATATGGTAAATATTTATTCCAACATTATGCTTTAGATGGCACGATATTATTAAGTGGCGCAGGCTTTAGAAATAAGATGAGCACAAGCACGACAATGACAATAACGAATGTCAGATTAAAGCCATTAATAAACGCGCCAATATGAGCTTCTCGAGTCACTAATGACAATATATCAATATTTGTTGTACCGGAGCGAAAATTATCCTCAGTAGTTTCGATTAATGCACGCTTTGCATCAAAGGAATCATCAAATTTAATTCGCAAATACGTATTCATTAGTGCTCCTGCTAGAGCAGGCATCAATACTCGCGCAATCGAAACATAAGCGCCTAAATGTAATGCGAATTGTGGTTGCATATTCACAACAAATGACGAAATCAAACCAATTAACACTAAACATTCGCCAACTGACTGTATCGTCATTAGGGGAATAAACTCATCAATACCCCATTGATAATCCACCTGCATTCCCAGTATACAGCTGCACCCAATGAAAACCACGCCAACGGTCATCAATAATCGTGCATCAATACGTTTGGCAAGCCAGACTGCCACTGGGCTAAACAATAAATAGACAATGAATGCGATGTTGGTGATTTCACCAATTTGATATGGTTTTAGACCACCAATAGAGGATAAAAATGATGGAATAAACAAGGAATTAGCTAGCATTAAAAAGCCATATAAACATGCAATAATAAAGCAAATACATAAATTTCGATTTGTTAACCAACGAGGATGTGCAAAAGTGTTATCAAAAGATAAGGCTCGTATAATGAAAATTATAAATAAAACAATACTGCTAACAAGACAAGAAATAATAAATCCAGAATCATCCCAACCTAAACTCTCCCCCTGAACAACGCCAATATATAGTAATAATAAACTGGAAATTTTAAGTATCATTCCTCCCCAGTCTGTTTGAGCGTAAAGAATGTGATTAATTCCACTTAACGGTAATCCTTTTCATGCCAATATAAAAATAAATACAGTAAAAAATGCACATCCCCAATATAGCCATTGCCATCCAATAACTTCAATAAATTGTCCTGACACTCCAACCCCAGCATCCATTCCCAGGGAAACTCTTAGACTATAAGCCGCCATGACAATTAACCACATACTCGGTTGTAAATTCCTTAGCGCTAAAGAAATTGTCATAGGCAAATAAACCCCTAGATTGAACCCAATAATACTATGTACCACCAATAATTCGACTAACCCATAGTCCCCTGCAATAACAGGAAAACTGCAAAAAATACCAAATAGGATAGCACTCGTCGTCATGAGTATTCTTTCTGCGCCAAATACCACCATAAACCAAGGGGTCAATGTCATACTTGCTAATTGTGCTGCATTTAAAGCGATATTTATCCAAGTACCTTCTTGTACATCAAGTGCAAACACACCTCTGATATCAGCTAATGACAGAGAAAACATACGAATAAACAATGTCGATAAAATAGCACCTAAAAAAACAGAAACCACAGCTAGTGAGGGCCTTATTTCCTTTGTTTCTTGAAATAAGTTAGCAAACATCTTATTCCCCTTTTTTGCCCATACTCTGTGTATCGATATTTACAACCACAGACATCCCAGGACGTAAACGTGATAAGCTATTCTGCTCAGATAAAAAACTAATATAAACAGGGATACGCTGAACAACTTTAGTGAAATTTCCACTACTATTATCTGCAGGAATTAACGCTGATTCCCCACTACTTTGTGCCCCAATATCGCGAACAACTCCTTTAAATACAAAATCAGGAAAAGCATCAACGGTGATAGAAACGGCTTGCCCTGCATAAACGTTTTTAAGCTGAGTTTCTTTTAAGTTAGCAATAATATAAGGCGTTTTATTGGGAGTCACAGTGACGACTTCCGTTCCTGAAATAACAAGACTACCAATATTTAGTTTAATTTTATTGAGTTGACCATCAAATGGAGCCGTAATAGTTGCATAGGAAACTTGAGTCTCAGCTTGTTTTAAATTTGCCAAGGTCACATCCCGTTCTGCAATTCTTATTTTTTCTTGCTGATTTAATATATGTCGCGACTGCTTTGCTTGCTCCCACTGTGCCTTTGCCGCTTGCTCTAACTTAATTAACCGCTGTAAATCTGAATTAGCATCTAAATAATTTTGTTGAGTGATCGCCCCACTATTAATTAATGATTTTCGTAGTAATGGGCTTCGTTTCATTTGCTCCACTTCAATCGATGCAGCTTGATAACGGTTCAGTAACATTTCAACAGTAAGATCTTGCTCTTTAATTTCATTTGCTAAATTACTTAATTGCTGTTGGGCTTTTTGGTAGTTAGCTTGCGCTATCTGCAGGTTGAAACGCTCTTCCTGGTTATTAATTTCTGCAATGACATCACCACGTTGAACAAACTGATAATCATCAACTAAGATACGAGAGACATAACCCGTCATACGTGACTTTAATATGGCTGAGTCCGCTTTAATATACGCATTATTTGATTCTTGATAACGTCGGTTTCCTTGCCATTGTCCCCAATTCAAGGTCGTCAACAAAATTAAACAACCAATGCATAACACACTAAGCCAAGGTGTAAGAAAAATTACCTTTTGTGAAAAAGTTTTCACTTCTTTTGTTGTCATTGGATTAACCTCAATACCACTCAATAACCATATTAAATATTTTTGACACAACAAATAACACCAGTAATCTAACATCGTTAGGTTTATAAAGTATGTTAAACTAACATTGTTAGATAATAAAGTATCAAATGAGAATTATTAATGAGAAATCCTAAAATCACACGTTTACAAGTACTTGAAGCCGCATTAATGTTACTTAATACGGAAGGTATAGAAGGTTTAACCATGCGGAAGCTTGCTGATGCGCTAAATGTTAAGGCTGCATCATTATATTGGCATTTTAGTAATAAGCAGGCTTTACTCGAAGGGATGGCCGACCATATGGTGGCCATGGTCGCCGTGGATTTTCAATATAACAGTTATTGGGTAACCAATCTCATTGAAATCACGTCGCAACTACGAAGTGCATTATTGCAGCACCGAGACGGAGCTCGTGTTTTTGCTGGAACATACGTTATTTCTGACAATGTACTACGTATTAATAATGCTTTGATAAAAACTTTTATGCAGGCAGAACTCCCTGTAGAAAAAGCAGCGAGTTGCACTATGACCGTATTTTATTTTATTTTAGGCTGTTGTATAGAACAACAAACATCCACCTTTTCAGCAGACAGTAATTTAATCAATAAAGAGTCTGAATTTACACAGTTATCTAAAGATAAATACCCCTATACATGGCAGGCTAAAGAAGTATTGTTTGCTGACAACTACGATATAAAATTTATTGATGGCCTACAGCTCATTATTAAGGGATTGGAGAATTAAGACTCTAAGGGCAACGATTACGATGCCCTTAGTACTTTATTTCAAGCCTAGTCGTTTAGCTAACCGATGTAAATTAGCAATATCTAAAGATAATTCCCTAGCACATGCAGACCAATTATGGTGTTTTTTTTCCAGTACCTGTGTAATAAGCGTACGCTGAAAGTTATCCGTTGCTTCACGTAAGTTTTGAGTAAGTGATATGACTTCTTGTGGTGTTTCCGTTAACTCATATTCATTATTACCAAAAATAAAATATTGAGGCTGTAAGATAATGTCCCCCGTATCACTGGAAGCACGAGCAAGAACAATGGCACGATGAATCGCATGCTCTAATTCACGCACATTGCCTGGCCATGAATAATTAAGTAAATAACGCTGTAAAGATGTATTCAGTACTACACTGGATAAGCCAAAACGCTGACGATATTGCTCACAAAAATACCCTGCTAATAAAATAATATCGTCTCCGCGCTCCTTTAATGGAGGAACAAATAGAGGAAATACGCTTAAACGATGAAATAAATCGGCTCTAAACCGACCTTCTAACACTTCTTCGCGTAGATCACGGTTAGTTGCCGCTAACACACGGACATTAACACGTAAACTACGGTCATCACCGACTCGTTGAATATCACCATATTGCAATACTCGCAGTAATTTTGCCTGCAATGCTAATGAAAGCTCTCCGATTTCATCTAAAAATAAGGTGCCATTATCCGCCATTTCAAATTTACCACTGCGGTGGCTAATTGCCCCAGTAAACGCACCTTTAACATGACCAAATAATTCACTTTCTGCCACACTCTCAGGTAATGCGGCACAGTTTAAATAAATAAGAGGATGTTTAGCTCGAAGAGATTTTTCATGGATAGATTTAACAACTAACTCTTTTCCTGTTCCCGTTTCTCCGCCAACCAGAACATTTAATTCTGACCCTGCAACAATATCAATTTCCTTTTTTAATTGCTGCATACAAAGGGATAAGCCAATAATTTCAGTTTCACCTGCAGGTTTAAATAGTACGGTGTTATTCGGCAATATATTTTGGTTTTCAAGCTGCTCAATAAGCAATGCATTATTTAATGCACCTGCGGCTAATGCGGCAATTAATCTAAGTGATTCATCACTAAATGCATCAAATTGATCAGGCTCCATGCCATCTAATGTTAATGCGCCGATAAGATTTTGCCCCGCATATAAGGGTAAGCCGACGCAAGCATGAACTTTTAAGTGCTGATGATGAGGAATTAACCCATCATATGGGTCAGGAAGCTGACTATCCGCTGGAAAACGCACGACATCACCGGCTCTTGCAATGGCCTCTAGCCGAGGGTGCCCAGCCAAAGAGAATCGGCGACCTAAAACATCAGCCATTAATCCGTCTATTGCTAAAGGAATAAATTGACCAGATTCATAACGTAATAACGCACAAGCATCACACCCCAATGATTGCCTTAGCGTGGTAATCAAACGCTGAAAACGGTCTGCATGCCCCATACCATCTTGTAATTCTATTGCAATCTTTGCTAATGCCTCAACAGAAAAACCCATGATCCATTCCCCATAGTCAATTTGACAATCATTATAGTCATAATGACTATGACCAATATAGTCATTATGACCACAATCTAAAAAAAATATTTTAATTCATTTATAAATCAACGTATTAAATATTGGCATGAATGTTGATTATGTCTTCTTATACTTTGAAAAATATAGGACAAAATTAATATGACGATTCATGTAAAAAATAACATTCATTGGGTGGGCCAACGTGATTGGGAAGTCCGTGATTTTCATGGAACCGAGTACAAAACGTTAAAGGGAAGTAGCTATAATAGTTATTTAATCCGCGAAGAAAAAAATGTCCTCATTGATACTGTCGATCATAAATTTAGCCGTGAGTTTGTTGAAAATTTACGCTCACAAATTGATTTAAATGACATTGACTACATCGTCATTAACCATGCAGAAGAAGATCACGCGGGCGCGTTAACTGAATTAATGCGCTTTATTCCGAATACCCCAATCTATTGCACCGCCAATGCTATTGATTCAATAAATGGTCACCATCACCACCCTGAATGGAATTTCAAAATCGTTAAAACAGGGGATACACTCGATATAGGTAACAATAAGCAATTAATTTTCATTGAAACACCAATGCTACACTGGCCTGATAGCATGATGACTTATCTTTCTGAAGATGCAGTACTTTTCAGCAATGATGCTTTCGGGCAGCACTATTGTGATGAGCGGTTATTTAATGATGAAGTCGACCAAAATGAGTTATTTGAACAATGCCAACGCTACTACGCGAATATTCTTACGCCGTTTAGCCGCTTAGTAACGCCAAAAATAAATGAAATATTAGGCTTTAACCTACCTGTCGATATGATAGCGACGTCTCATGGCGTAGTATGGCGTGATAATCCAAATCAAATCATTGAATTATATTTGAAATGGGCAGCAGATTATCAAGAGGATCGCATTACTATTTTCTACGATACCATGTCAAATAATACCCGCTTAATGGCGGATGCAATCGCTCAAGGCATTAATGAAGCTGATCCTAATGTCGCTGTCAAAATATTTAACGTTGCACGCAGTGATAAAAACGACATTATTACCCATCTTTTTCGCTCCAAGGCAGCCTTAGTCGGTACTTCAACCATGAATAATGTCATGATGCCCAAAATTGCAGGTATGCTGGAAGAAATTACTGGTTTACGTTTTTTAAATAAAAAAGCAGCGGCTTTTGGTAGTTTTGGCTGGAATGGTGGTGCTGTTGACCGTGTTCAAACACGTTTAATGGATGCCGGTTTTGATACTGCATTATCTTTAAAAGCAAAATGGAAGCCTGATTCAAAAACATTAGATGACTGCCGTGAATATGGGCGCAATATTGCTCGTCAATGGGCGCTATCTGCATAAATTTATTTAGAAAAGAGCATCAGAATTTTATGATTTTTTAGAGGATACCTCATATGCAATTTAGAGATAAAACACTTGGACAGCTCGCATTATCCATTCCCAGAGCTTCCTCTCTATTCCGCCAATATAATATGGATTACTGTTGTGGTGGCAAACAAACACTCAGCCGCAGCGCAGAAAAATTAAATTTGGATATTGGCCTATTAGAAAGCCAATTACTTGAGTTATCGACAGAAACCTTAGAGAAAGATTGGCGAGAAGCTCCACTCAGTGACATTATTGATTTCATTATTGTGCGCTACCATGATAGGCACAGAGAGCAATTACCTGAACTTATTCTACAAGCACAAAAGGTTGAACGAGTTCATGCAAACAAGCCAACCGTACCAGCAGGGCTATCAAAATACTTAGAAGCATTACTAGAAGAGTTGACTAGCCATATGATGAAAGAAGAACGTGTTTTATTTCCTATGATAAAAAACGGAATGGGCAAAAACGCAGCCGGCCCAATCAGCGTTATGGAACAAGAACATGACGATGCGGGTGATATCTTAGAGGCCATTAAAGGTATTACCAATAATGTTACACCACCACCAGAAGCCTGTACCACCTGGCGTGTATTGTATAATGGTATCAATGAACTGATTGATGATTTAATGAATCATATTAACCTAGAAAATAATTTATTATTCCCAAGAGCACTCGCGGGTGAATAAATTAGCAAGGGCCTATCTATATAATAGATAGGCCCTTATTTTTAATCCTGCTAAAAATATCTATTTATATTGTTGTTTAATTTCTTGTGCCGTAACTCGCCCACGTTTTGCTTCTTTTTCTGCAATTTCAACGGATAACCCGATATAAGACCTCGGGTCAAGCATGGCTTTAATTTCTTCATCACTAAATGCCGCTGATATCACACTATTTTTGGTTAAATTTGTATAGAAATCTTCCCCATCCGCCGCCGTTTTAATGGCTTCTTCATACAGGAGAGAGTGCGCTTTATCTTTACCTAATTTTTCCGCCATCTTCATCATGACATACTCGGTATTATCTAACCCTTTGTTTCGCAATACATTATGAAGCATTCTCTCTTCATGTGGCACAATCGTCCTCGAAAGCTCCTCGGTTCTTAATAAGATTTCCGTGGTCAATTCCAAAGCTTCTTCGATTAACCCATCAAATAACATATAAGAACTACTATCGCCCTCATAAGGTCTTACCGCAGAATACATCCCCACGCTTGGTAAGGAATAAAGTTTCTGCGAGTTGGCAATAATTCCCTTGGCTAATTTCGGGTTAATTTTATGTGGCATGGTGCTACTGCCCACGGTTCCTTTGGTAAACCCTTCAGAAACCTCTGCAATTTCTTCTAACGTCGTGCTATAAACTTCTTCACCAATTTTATGACAAATGTTCGCCATTAACGCTAAATTTGCCATATATTCAAGTTTATGTGTGCTCAAGTTTCTGGATGGTACTTCCATGGCTTCCATACCCACCAGTTCAGCGACACGTTTTTGTACTGCCATACCAACACCAGGCATTGAGTTAAATGCACCAACTGCCCCCCCCATCATGATAGTGAAAACGCGTTTTTCACACTCTTTCATGCGTTGATAGCAATCAATAAAATCGCTGATCCACACCGAAACTTTATAGCCGTAGGTGATAGGGATGGCATGACGTCCATGCGTTCTTCCCGGCATCACCATATGTTTGGTTCTTTCGGCCAAATCTGCCAAGTTTTCGATGATTTCACCCAGTAACAACATAAATTTATGGTGTACCGTTTTCATCATATAGAGCTGTGAACTTTGCTGTATATTTTGCGTGGTAATTCCATAATGGATATATTTACCGCTTTCTTCAGAACACGCATTCACTAACACTTTTAAGAAAGGTACAAAGCCATGGCCTATTTTTTGGTAGATACGGCTCATTTCTTCAAAATCGATATTTTCGATTACAGCCTTTTCTTTAATTTCATCTGCCGCTGACTGGGGAATAAACCCGAGTTCCGCTTGAGCTTGGGCCAACATGGATTCAAACATTAACCAAGTGGAATATTTTGCTTCATCAGACAATAAGTCTTTAATTCCACGGTCATCAATTGTTTTACTTTTAGAATCGTATAATGCTCTCATTTCGTATCCCTTCTTTATTTCTTCATTGCGTCATCAACAGCATTGCGAACAAATTCAACCTTTGGCCCATACACAACATGGACGTGGTTTGCCGATGGAAAGAAGAATGCGGTACATCCTGATTCCAACATTAAATCTTTATCAATTTGGTTCACTTCTCCGACATCAATACGCATACGGGTAATACAGTTATCTACGTTTCGAATATTTTGTTTTCCACCTAACGCTTGGATTAAAATTTCTGCGATTTCCCCATAACGTTTTTCTTTAATTAAGGTATTTTTAAGATTACTCGATTCTTCACGGCCCGGAGTTTTTATATCAAACTTAATAATTGCCCAGTAAAAAATAAAGTAAGTGACGACGGCTAAACAGCTACCGATAATAACCAAGAAGATCCAGTTAGTGTTTTCGTACAGTAGGCCAAAAATAGTGAAATCAAATACCGTTCCACGAATATAACCAATACCAACTTCCGCCAAAGAAAGCAGTACCGCACCGATACCGACAATAATGGCGTAAATTAAATACAGTAATGGCGCGATAAATACGAAGGTAAATTCGAGTGGCTCCGTAACGTTACCAAGCATGGCAGTTAATACCATCGTGACAAGCATGGATTTCACTTCTGCACGGTTTTCTTTCTTCGATGTTTTATAAATAGCGAGAGCAATCGCGGGGAATAAGAATAATGTGACCAACATTTGTTGCTGCGCCATAAAGCGAGTCAAACTTGGCATCATCGCCCAATATTCACTATCCGGGCCTTGGTTAAATAGCACTTCTGTTAGCGCGGGGACAACACCAACAAAGGTTTGGCCATCAATAACATAAGTACCACCTGCTTCAGTAAATCTAAATAAAACGTTCCAAACATGGTGTAAACCAAATGGAATAAATAAACGTTCACCACCTGCGGTAAAAAATGGCCCCACTGGACTTAAAAATACAGAGGAGAGTTTCATTAATCCTTGAACTAATACTTCCCAAATAAACGGTAATAACGCCCCCACCCCGATCATCAATCCTATCATGATAATAGAAACGGATTTTTTACCTGAAAAGAAAGCAAATGCGGTAGGTAATTCAAGGTTATAAAACTTATCGGTCGCCCAAGCGGCAATCAAACCGGTAATAATCCCCCCGGCGGCGCTGATGTTTAAGGTTTGTATACCAAGAACTTTAATTTGTCCCACTTGACCCATCATTGCAGGATCTGCAAGTTTACCGGTAAGCACTAGCCAAATATTCATGGTGATGATCAGCGATAAATAACCGACAACTGACGCGAAGACAGCAATCCCCTTATCTCGATGGCTCATACCATAAGCAACCCCCATTGCAAACAGCAAGGGAATATTATCAAAAATGACACCTGCAATTGAACGAATGCTAACAAGTAATGCGTTAACCGTTTCATTACCGAGAAATGGAAAACGTGCAATCATATAAGTTTGCACTAACGCACCACTGATCCCCAATATCATCCCAATTGGTGCTAATACACCGATCGGAAGGAGTAATGTTCTCCCAAAGCGTTGAATTGATTCACCAAACTTTCTTCTGGCCATACTATTTCCTTATGACTTCTATTATTAGAATTAAGGGCATACTAGCTTGGGGGTTTTATAAAAGAAATGATGTCGCGGTTTTAAAAATTATCTTAGGTCAGAAATTATGACCCAAGTCATTTCTTATAGCGCATTAATGAATGAATCTAACCATAAAAAATAGATGGGATAATAAAACGGTAAGTTAAAGTAGATTTTCTAATTCATTGATAAGTAAATCAACCAGTATAAAAAATCCGATTCTGGATTTTGTATCATCCCGTTTGGTATCAAAATCATCAGCAAAACAAAACAGCGTATTATCTGTATAACTGGTTAATTCATTGGTATTAAACGCAGTCATACTAATGATATTTGCCCCTTTCAACTGTACGATTTTGGCTGTTTCAATGATTTTTTTAGTGCCGCCAGACAGCGAGATAAAAATGACAGTGTCATCTTTGCTAACGAGTCGTGTGAAGGAATCAGATAAATTGTAGTCATTAATAAAAAAACAATGCAAGCCTAATGCAAATAACAAATGTTCAAGATAATAACCAACCGCTTTACTTGTCCCTCTTGCCACAATAAAAATATTCCTCGATTTATGCAATATTTTAGCGCAATCATTAATTTGAGCTTCATTAATTAATGTAAAACTTTTATTAATGTTTTTTTCGAGCTGTTTTTTATACGATGAGGGAATTGTTTTTTCGGTTTTATTTTTCGTTAAAATATAATTATTAATCTGAAATTTAAGCTCTTTAAAGCCACTAAAGCCTAGTTTTTGAGATAAGTTAATGATCACTGTTTTAGACACGAAGGTTTTAGCGACAAGCTCATTAATATTTAAGTAGGGGATATCCGTAATATTATCGGTCAGGTATTTTAAAACTTTTTTTTCGCTAATCGTTAAATTATCGTAGTTTTTTAAAAAATCTAACATATCCCCTCCAATGAACTTACCCAGCCTATAAGTGATTATTTTTTATGATAATAAAGTTAACAAAGGCATTCAATTGGTTGATTATACGTCAGATTACTATTTTTCGCTGAGTTTAAGAGGAAATTTGTGAAATACTAATGGTACCTATCACGAAAGGTGATTTTGATATAGAGAAAATCACTGCCATTAGCATCATTCATCGATACAATACTCAATGGCAGCTTAGAATGACCATCGCTACTCAAGGAAAAACGACACATCAATACTGCCGTGATAGCTACCGGCTTTGACATTACCGTTACGACACAAGTTAAAATACAGGTTCTTCTTCAAACTCGTCGTCGTGATATCCCCTAATTTAATGCGTTCATAGTACTGGATCGCATCCGCGTTTCCTCGACGACAAATATCTGCAGAAGGTACCGTTTGGGAGGTCACAATATACGGGCGCTCCGTCGTATCCGATGAGTCCCCCGAAGTATTATCCAGCGCCATTCCCGCTAAGTTAGTACCCGAGGTTGTTCCTGAACTACTTTGGCCGTGTAACTGTTGATTTGCAGATAATACCATCAACAATTTTCCAGTGGTCACACAGTTAATGCTCATACTGGCTGGCCGAGTTTCCAATAACTCATTTTGCTTATTACCCGCCAACTGGGTATTAAAGATAATATTGTTACTTGTAATGGGGGTAACAACACAAGAATCCAACGCTTCAATACTCAGCGTGCTATCCGACAGTAATTTAGTGTTTGAAGTACTGAACCCCATGTAGGAGTAGATTGAACCTTGCCCAAATACCAGTTGCTCCCCCGAGGAGAGCTTATAACGCCCTTTCACCACCGCAGTGGGCCCGCCTGATTGAGAACTAGCAAAAGCCGAAAAACTCGTAATATCTGCACGAATATACCCCGTCGGGGTGCCTCCTGCTTGGAAATAATTATTAATCGGTGTTGGGCTGTATTCCAATCCCCAAGCTAAGTCCCCGCTGGACTTCAAATCGCCTGCAATTTGCTGTGATTGTTTTAAAGTGGCCGTTTTGACAACGGATCGATAGCTTGAGTTTTTATAAGAGGTTGAAACAGTCCCATTTAATAATAAAATGATAATCCGGCTGCTATCATTTTCATTAATCAATCGGATCCCTGGCGCCCCGTTATATTTGGGAAAATTAGATTGGATCACACTATTAGCGACAGTGGCAAATTTAAGATAAGTATCTCTCTTAGGTAACATCGGATAGTTGACGTTGGGATCACTGATTGGACCTGATGTAATAGACCAATACTGTGCATGAGTACTTAAATAAGCACTGCGATTCGAAGGGTATAGCTCACCTAAATATCCTGTTTGACCTGCTCTGACAGTTAATTTATCTCCAGCAGCGGTGGCTGTAAATGCACAACCTAACAATACTGCATAAGAAAGACTCATGCTTAGATAGCGAGAGAAGATAGAAGAGGTCTTTTTCATAGTCATACCTTTTATTAAACGGGACCGAATCATCCCGTAATGCTTATTATTGGCACTGTGTATTTAATGTTCTCACTGGAGAGTCCGCAGTGACGGCTATTTTTTCTAATGCCGAATAATTCACTGTACATTGGCCTGCTTTGCCTCCCCATTGAATGCGAATACGCCCTGAATCCGGTAATCCACTCATGTATAGCTGCCCATTTGAGCCGACAATACCAGTGTTGATATCGCTATCGTCACTGTCTTCTGCAATTAATGTGGCTATTGCGCCAAACGGAGGCATTTTTCCCGTATTCGACAAGTTAATCATCGCTTGATAACCCACTTTGGTCCTGAAGTGACGTTTAATCACCGCACCTTCTGTTGGGTACACCATCATGGACGTATCTTTAAATGTCGTATCATCCGGTAATGTATTAACGTTAACCGCGATTTGGTTAGCCGTGTTGCTGGCTAACTGAGGGATCACGGCATTACCAAAGCGGTCAAATTATGCGCCCATGGTTAATGCGGCACCTTTTGCGCCATCCGCGGTAATGATAGCAATGGTGTCCCCAACGTTCGGGGCTAATGTCACGCCATCAGAATGCGCAACTAACCCGCCACTGAGTGTTCCATTCATAGCGCGATTCGTATCGGAGTAGCTGTAACCTGCAGATAACGTGGCGTTATTACCGGAATATGTACCGTTAACACTGCCTCCGTAGTTGCTGTTTCGGCTGTCATAGTTTTGATACAAGCCGTAGCTGAAGCGGTTGCTCATCGCACTGCCAGTTAAACCTGCTTGGTGGCGTGTATCACCGTGGTTATCTACGCTTATTCCGTAACGGGCACTCATGGTTTGCGCCATTTCACTGTTGGTTAACAGGCTCAACGGTACCGACACATCGAACGACACCACCCGGTTTTCTGGCCAGCTGTTGTTGTAGCTTTTCACGCGGTCAACCATGTAGGCCAAGCTATAAGAAACACCTCGGAAGTTGTTGTTATAGGACAATCCAACGGAGGTATTAGAGCTCTGCCCTCCCCAATAGGTATTTTTCGAGGCTCTCAGTGATAAGGAGCCATACGAATCAAAGGATTGGCTGATGGATGTCTGGAAACTGTAACGTTGACGTGAGCCCGTCCAAGGCGCCAAGCCATCTTTCAACTCATAACCCGCGTTGTTGTAATCCGAGAAAGAATAGAAGTTCTCGGTGGTATAACGCAGCGCCGTCAAGTCAAAGGAGGTTCCCGTAGAGAGCAAGCTTTTCGAATAACGAATACGGTAAGACTGCCCTTTTAGGTTTTTCCCTGAGAATTTGGCATCGGAATGCGTAATGTCCGTGGACAGCGCCCCAAGCACGCCCAGAGACAAGCCAATACCGCCCACCACTGAGTTATAGCCGTTAGAGACCAGTAACCCACCATAGGTAGTGATATTATGAGGCAGACCAACACTAAATGAACCGAGTGCAAAGGTTTTACGCTCAGAGTCCACCGTTATTCCACCATTGTAGCGTCCTGCAGAAACCTCGTAGTTGTACGAACCTTGGCGCTCCATCATAGGCAGTGAAGAGTAGGCTTGGGTGAAGACAGTTTGTTTGCCATCTTCTTCTTCCACGGTCACTTCCATGTCCCCCGCCAACCCGCTGGCTGGGATATCACGAATAATAAAACGGCCTGGTGCGACGAAGGTTTGGTAAACCACGCTACCGTTTTGGCGCACGGTGACGGTGGCATTGGTGTTAGCAAAACCTTCAACCACAGGAGCAAACCCTTGCATGCTGCTAGGGTCGAGTTGCGGGTTAGATTTCAGCGTTGCCCCTTTCATGGGAATGGAGTCAAAGATATTGCCCCCTGTTGAAATCTCACCAGCGCGAAAGGTAGATTTAATCGCGTTAATGGTGCGATAAACATACGTGTTGGTGAAGTTGGAATCACTGTTGCTTGAGTCCCCACTGCTTTTACTGTAGTTGTACAGGTAGCTGGTTCTCAGGCGCCATGCCCCCACGTTGATCCCTGCATTTAAGTTAGCAAATAGGGAATCATTGGTACTGGATTTTTGGTTATGTTGAGCTAACTGACGGTTATTACTGTAGTTAAAGACATAGTCCATGACTAACGCAGTCACACCGTCATCACGTAATTCAGGGGGAATATAGCCTGCGAAATTAGGCACCATGGCAATTTGTGGTACGGATAAATTCACGGTTAATGTTTGAGCATCAAACGTGATAGTCGCATCGGCAATATAGTCCGACAGTTTTGCAATCTTAACCTCTTCGCCAAGATCTCTTAATTTAGGTAATGCAGAGGTATTCACCCCCAGTTTTTTCAGCTCACCCACGGTAAATACAGGGATAATTTGGCCATCGGGCTGTTTATCAAAGGCAATATTGAATTCCCCAGAAGGGATCAAATTGACATTCACCATGACATCGTATTTACCCGGCGTTAGAGTATTGCTATTGGCAAAGTCATTTAAATCGAGCTGAGAAACATCAATCCCGCTCCCATGCATTAATAAGCCTGGGTCAAAATATGATTCGGCAGGCGAGAAAGAGGGCGCCATTGCATAGCAGCAAAGAAAAACCTCTAATGCAATTATGTTTAATTTCATCCCTTTCACTGCATCACCTTTTGTTATTTATTGTTGTGGGTTATTTTTCAACCATAATATAATCTATTAATGTGGTTACTTAATATTATTAGTTGAAAAAATTAATATTATTTTATGTTGCCATCTTTATTAAAATAATTGGCATATTTAAATAATTAAACATCAAAAAAATGGTATGAATAGTTGTCTATATAATTTATTTATCATTAAGACTAATGACTAACTTTTTCTATTCTATTTATTAGTGTGTTGTAAAAATTATTAATCAGCGTAATAACCAATCGTTAAAGTTGCAGAAAAGTCACCTTCATCTGGCTCACAATCCGTTTTGGCGCAACGCAATTTGGCATTAACCATTTTTGTTTCACTACTGGTTTTTATGTTATCCCAAATAATTGATGATGCATCTGGTTTGGCTAAAGGAGTTTGATTAACACTAATAACACGTGTTCCATCTAATAATTGAACACCAATTACCCCATTGGGGTCATCATTAAAGAAATTATTACTGCCTGTTAAGGTATTTCCAGATGCTAAATATACGACGGCTGTTGTTTGATCCGTGCTGGTACAGTTTCTTAAGCCAATGGAAAAGTTTTTTGAAACTGTATCATTCTTAATTTCACTAACTGTCGTCACACCTGAAGCATTACCCAATATAATTTCATTAGGAACGTCAATCTCACAAGTTTTAGCTAAAAATAAAACAGAAAACTCGTAGTGTACTTTATAGTCATCTAACGCCATTGCAGGATAATACATAAACATCATTAGGGTAGTCAGTAATAACTGTTTTGTTTTTTTCATGACTATCAATCCTGATAATATTCAAAAGTAACAGCGGCACTCGCATCACCTGGTTTAACATTATTTTCGCGTTTTACTAAGCTAACGCGATAATTAACGACAACTGAATCACTCGTGGTTGAAGGAAAACTTGAAACGCCTCCATCACTGACAGCTTGGCAGTTCTGATTATTATTATCACAAGATTCAAGTAAAAAGCCCGTTTTAGTTGTGTCCGTCAAACCAAAGAAAACGCCATTATTAAACTGTGTTGATGCTGCTGACTTTGACTTTACTTTAATTGTTTTATCACTATTTGCCGGGAAATTTTTACAAACAATCGTATAAGAAAAATTTTCGCTTTGTATCGGTTTATTAATTGGGCTGTTATCAACATCAGAAGCAATTAATGTACCATTTTGGCTAAAGTCGATGTATTTATCTAATTCGCTATTATCATCAAATTCACAAGTGCCTTTAACGATCTTGGTTTTGAACTGTATTTGTCCATTTTGAGCTATCAATTGGCTGGAGAAAAAAACCATTCCCAGTACAAATATGATTTTACTCAACAGTCCCATGATATTCATTGTATCCTCCAAGATCGTTGATAACAGCCCATTTCACTGCACCCACTTTAAATTGGGTTGTGTAATTCATTTCAGCAAGTGGAGCTATAACATTATTTTGTTTATTTAGCTTAATGGCTTTGTTATTAACGGATAATCCTGCCAAGTTAATATAGTAAGGAGAGTTATTAATTAATCTAACGCCATTAGTATTTTTAATTATTTTAATATTTTTAAATGCGTCGTCTTGATTCATTGACAAATTAGCAGGGCGATAAAAAATCTTAATCACACTTTCTAATCCAATCTTCATACCATCTGCTTGGTCTGATTCAGGAACATTTCTAGAGTGAAAGTAATACATGCTTTCGCGATCTTTAGGAAACTTATGTGAGATCGCTTTAATTTTAATAATATTTCGTTGATTCGGTGCTAACTTAAAAATTGAAGGTGTAATAACAAATAAACCTTCAGATGGTGTTTTACTATCTAGCTGTTGTGTAATAAAACTTGCCACTAAATACGCTTTATTATCTTCATTACGTGCCGTAATAGAGGCTGAATTAGTTGCTTCTTCAATAATGATACGAGTTTGACTTAAACCAACACCCGCTTGAGCAACAAATGAAAATGTTAATAAGATAAAAAGTAGAGATTTTAATTTTTGCATTTTCTTTTCTCTTATATCGCAGGCAGTAATTAATTACTGCCTGCATTGCTAGCTAAACTAACGGGTGACTGTTATTAGTCGTAAGCAACACTGAAGGTTACTGGCACGTTTAAGTTTTGAGCTACTGCATCAGTTGCTGTCGCATAAAGACCTGCAACCATTGGGATGATGTAGTCGCTTTGACCGGTAACTTTCAAGTCTGCAATTTCAGTTGTTGTGTTAGGTTTAACTGCAGTTTTATCTTTACCAGCTGCTAACTTAACACCGATTTGTGATGCTTGAGCATCCGCAAACATGTCTGAATGACCTGTTAATGCTTCACCTGTTGCTAAGATAGAAACAGAAGTTGCATTTGCAGCTTCGTTATCGCTACCAACATCACCGTTATAAACTTTAGTACAGTTATTTAAAACTAAGTTAAAGTTTGCTTCTGATAATGCTTTAGTAGTATCAAGTTTCTCGTTTGAGTGTGTTCCTAAGCTGATTAAGTCTTTAGAAGCACTGATATCACAAGTTGCAGCAACTAAACGAGCATTGAAGTTAACTGTTGCATCTTGAGCAGCAAAAGCTTGAGAAGAAAGAGTTGCAACAGTGAATGCGCCAATCAGAGCAAGTTTATTTAATTTCATAATCATCATTCCTAAGTATGTGGGAAAAGTTTAATTTGGTTTTTAAATTAATATATATTTAAAGTTTCATATTTCAGATTAAGTTTTTATTCTATTAATAAAAATCAATAACCCGAGCATTATTATTTAAATATCCATTAATAAAATTAATTTACTAATTTTAGATATTTAATAAATAATCAGCTTCTTCGTAAAAACTTAATTTTAAATGTCTTAGTCTTTATTTGGTGAATACTGTCTCACCGGAGTACGTGGATAATATTAATTATACTCATATAAGTTGTCAAACTAGCGAAAAATGCATTTCTCTGTTTTTCCAATAGATTTCAAATTGTTATTTCTCATTAGTTTCATGCAGTTACATGGATTTTTTCTATCTGAGCTAATATTTGCCCCCTCAATTCAGTTCAATCAACTAGAAATACCTCAAAAACAGAATAGATTAAGTGTAAAATGCTGAAATTAATATTTGTACATAATTTGTCGCTAAACTTAACACCACGAATGCTCAAAAAAGGAAAATGTTACGAACAACTACGAGGTGTTATAAAAATACTGACTAAGTAGATTTTATTAATACTTAAATTAACCTTGATCATTTTTTTAATCTATAGACATATTCCCCCTGAATAGTCTTCTATTTAACTCATAAGAATATTCTGATGCATTCGTTCTTAAATAATAGTCACAACCAACAAAGAAACATCGGCTCAGCCAGAGCAATTCGAACATAAATGGAAGTTAGGTGAATAGAAAAGATAAACAAGAAAGCATCATCTTTGTAGGTATTGTGAAATACGAGAAGAAGGGAATAAAGGGAATAGAAGGAAGAATAACATGATAAGCAAGTAAACAGCACCCATAGACGGTACTGTTTACTTTGCAAATAATCATTTAAATTTGAGTTGCTTCACAGCCTCATCGATATCAATTTCGTCTTCCGAAAATGTTAACGATGTCCCGTGTAATGTACTAATTTCTAATTTTTTTAATGAGCGCATTTGGCCCACTTTATCTGATTTTGGTTTGATACTATTCATCAATGCACCAATTGATAAAACGGTATTCTCTTTATCAATACGCGTATCTGCTGGCACCTCCACCGAATAAACACGGTAAGATTTGATTGATGCAATCTTAATCCGCTCACCAGCAATATAAATGTATTTGCTTTCTGGTATGATCTTGACCGCAAATGCGGACAACCCTTTATTATTTGTCGTTGGTTCGAAAGTCACTACAGCATTTTTTTTAATCAACTCAGGGTTGGCAACCTTAACCACATGAAAATAACGGTTATCGCCATTCTCATCTTTGATAAATCCAAAACCTTTATCTTCGAACCACGTTGTGATCGTTCCATTCATCGCCATTACCACCTAATTAATCTTATATTAACTCAGCTTTTACAACGCGCAGTATAGAGCACAATGCATGTGCAAACCACGGCTTTGATTTTAGCCTGAACAATAAATTTCCCCAATATTAGTGGCAAGCGTTCGCCAGCCGACAAAAAATTGGTTATTATCAGCGCCCATTGTTGCTGGAAAAGCTAATGACTGAAATCATCGACACCTTTATTGCCCCACCCTGTCACGATAAGATAGAAATTATCTATCAGGATGAGTACCTCGTTCTTATTAACAAGCCAAGTGGCCTACTCAGCCTTTCTGGAAAAAATCCTCAAAACGTAGATTCCGTCCATCACCGATTAGTACAAATATTCCCTGAATGTACTCTTGTTCACCGCCTCGATTTTGGCACATCTGGATTGATGGTAGTGGCTCGTAATAAAGCAATCAATGCCGCGCTGAGCCAACAATTTAGCCAGCGCACTGTCATTAAAATATATCAAGCCCTACTTTGTGGTCATTTAACAGATGATGAGGGCATCATTGATGCGGCAATAGCAAGAGACCCAGCGTTGTTTCCTCGCATGTCTCTTTGCGAAATTAATGGCAAACCTGCCCGTTCCCACTACCAAGTGATTGAGCGTCTGCATCACCCATTAGATAATGGCACATTGCTCCCAGTAACCCGAGTCCAATTAATACCTGAAACAGGGCGTACCCACCAGCTACGCATCCATTGCCAAAAATTAGGTTACCCTATATTAGGCTGTGACTTATATGGGGGCCAAATACCAGAGCATGCATCTCGCCTCATGTTACATGCCAGCGAACTACATTTTGTTCATCCCATTAGCCAAGAAAGAGTTAATACTCGCTGTGCGAGCCCGTTTTAACGCCAAAGCTACGACTTAAAATTTGCCGAGTATTACCACATCAGGTCGTCAGGGATCTTAAAGTCCGCGTACGGGTCATCTTCATCTTGTTCTTCTTGGCTGAGCGCATTATTGAGTACGATACTATCCGCATCCCTTTGGGTTATTTTATCCGCTACACTTGCAGGGATAATCACATACTCATTAACATCACTGTTATCAATCGATAAACGCGCAATCGCCAGGCGCCCACTGATCAACTGTGTTTGCGTTATCTTGTCCACTACCACTTGCTTGATCACATTATTATCGGTGAAATTAAAACTAATATTTCCCTTTGAAATATCAACTTTATTCATCTCAATAAGTTGTTTAACTTGCGCTTTAAACTCTTTGGATTGCACCATTTGTTTATGTTGCTCACTCAATTGTTTGTCTCGCTCAAGTTGTGCTTTTTTATTCTCTTCTACGGCTTCTCTTGCTTCACGCGCTTGAACCCGTGATTTTTTAGCCGTTCTTTGCACTTTCGCCATTTTCTTACTAGTGACTAATCCTGCTTTTAGCATTTGCTCTTGTAAGGTGAGTTTTGCCATCTTCGCCTCTAAATCTATCAGATAATTATGTGATTATACCTGTAGCCACTGAGGCCGGATAGGCCTTCATCCATATAAAAGCCTTTCAATGCCAATGGCCATAAAACTAAACTGGTCTTCTATCGATCTATTTAGCGGTAGTTTAATTTTCTAAAAAATATAAGTATTCATTTATCTCTACCATAGCCACTGTCTATTTTGGAATGGAAACAGCCATTCATAGGGTAACATCCCTTTACACTCTCTTGTGCAGAATCGTGTATACTTGCCAACAAGAATTTATCCACGGTTAATGAATAATGAAAGAAATCGAAAAAACACAAATTAAACTCCTTAGTGACCGTTTAGACCTTATTCGCCATCAGATGACAAGTATGCAGCTGACTAATGAAGCAGAAAAGTATGCAGAGCTGGAGAAAGAAAAAGCGGTATTGGAAACTGAGATTGTTCGTCTAAAAGCGTTACGTAACAAAAAACTCAGCAAAGAAGCGCAGAAATTGGAGGATATGCCGTTCAAGCGCCCCATTACGAAAAAAGAACAAGCCGACCTTGGCAAGCTGAAGAAGTCCGTGCGAGGTTTAATAATTGTCCACCCAATGACGGCATTAGGCCGCGAAATGGAATTGGATATTATGACTGGTTTTGCTAAACATGATTTCTAGTTAAAAATTAATCCAATTAAGATCTGTAATATCTAACGAATACTGGAAGGTTCCTAATACACTTTTCGTGATTAAGAACCGCTAGTCAGTCATTTTCCGCTAAAAAGCCCACCTCCGCATTTTGAACACAAACAGTATTCGCTAAACACCACAGTATGAGTCAAACTTTCTAACGGTAAGTAAATAAAACATTCACAGTGTTACTGAACTGCCCTGATTTAATGGCTTCATCATCTTTCTTTGATAACTCGACACTATAAGGGAAATAGCCTGGCTTTTGTTTACTGATACTTCCTTTATAGTAATATTGGTCAAACATAACCTGCTGATTACTAGTTCTATCTGTGATTGTCGCCTGTAGGCCATTGTTAAAGAGCATATATTTTTTATTTACCACACCACTGTTGCTTTGGAACGCGACACTGATTTCTAATGCAGCTTCACATGTTGAATCCGGAACTAAATCTAAAGAAAAATTTTCTTTAACTGTTTTACCATTTTCAAAGCTCTCAACCGTTAATTCTTTAAAATCAACCACTTTATTGCTCATACGAACAATCGGCGTTGGACAGTAGTTCACCAGTTTCCCGATGATCCTAGCCTGATACATATCCCCAAAATTTCTTCTCTGGTAATCACTGTGATAGCCCACATTAAAAACACCAGTATCAAAAGATTTTAATTCACCCGTACCTCGGATAACTCGATATGTATAACCAAACACCACACTTTTAGCACCCGCCTCCCAAGAACCTACTTCTAAAGATGGTGTATTGTCCGCTGTTATTTCAACAGACTTACCATACATACTATCCTGATAAAGCCTGATGCCGCTATTTTTGAGTAAGTTTTTTGTATTCGTCGAGGTTTGGTTGTTAAACCAAATTGTACGCTCTGCTTTTGAGCCTGAAAATACACAAGCCCATACAAACCAACCACTACTCGCAGAGCCCAATAATGTCCCTGGAGCAACCACACCGGGTGTTGTATTCATATCGATATAGACTTCAGGCAGCGGATTCCACGGATTTCCCGTTCCCGGCGTACTGGAGTTTGGTCTACATGTCACTCCTGCATAAGCTGCTGTACCGGACATAAGAAGGAGAAAAAATACCCCTCCTTGCCATAGCTGCTGTTTTATTTTCATCTTAGTAAGATTCAGCTTTTGCATTTTTTATTTCGCCTGTGGCAGTAATTGGCAAGACGGTGCCGCTGCACATTGATATTTATTAAATTTCAATCCACCAAAATCATCAATATAGGCAACTTCAAAACTGTTCCATGCAGGGTTTTTCAATGTCACTGTAGAATCACTAAACGGAGCTACAAGCACTTCAGGAAAATTTTTATCCTTGCTTTGATCGACATTGATATTTGTTATCACAATATTAAACGGTGTTGGGTTTGACAATGTAATACTTCCACCTTGTTTTGTGACTTTTAAATCCCGCTGAAAATCTTTATCTGCTGATATTTTGTAGTCAATGCCTTTTGGACGGTAAAACAGTTTTAAGCGTGATTGGATAGTAAATTGAACTGTATTCGCTTCTTTCCCTTGAGGTGGAATGCCTAATACATTGAAATAAAGCAGGCTTTCTCTATCCGTCGGTAATGTATTTTGCCCATCCATGTACGTAATTTTGATTTGTTTTTTCTGCTTAGGGCCAATTTTTTGCAAGAAAGGCAAAGCCACTAACGAGTTCGTCAGCTTCTCACCTTTTTGGTTCTCTATCCAAGTTTGGGCTAAAAAAGAGGACCCCGCATCTTGGTTTTCAACAACGACACTGGTTCCGCCATCGGCTTCATTAAAAATAATACGGGTTCTATCTAACCCAAGTACTGCATATGCTTGACCCATTACGCTTGACAGTAAAACAACGGAAAGCACTTTTTTAAATAATGTCATTTTTTCACCCATTTAAATCACATTAGTGACTACAAGTCATTGAATCGCTACTTTTAGCAAGCAGACTGTCAGCAAGGAATGTACACGTTTGAGCATCCCCCCAATTGACGCTAAGTTGGTCGCCCATATTCAAGCCGGTTAAGTATACGATGCCAGATTCAGCAATAATGCCTGAAACTTTACCCGTTACGTTATTTTTCACCACTGAGCCTAATGGTGGATATTGGCCGTTTGCCATTTTAACTCTTGTTATCAATGACTTACCAATGTCCGCATCCATTTTAGCATAGCCTATTGCCCCATCCGTGAGTGTAGACGCTAAAACGTTATCATCAATGTTCACGGTATCTGGAAGATTATTCACGTCAACCTTATATTCCATATTATAGTAGGTTGGTACATTACTGATAGTCGCTAATCCACGACTGTTTGTTGTTGCACTACCATTTTCAATAATAACGCCTTTAGCATTTGGTACATCAACCACTAATCGAGATTGGTCACGATACGTGAGGCGGTGAGCTGAAATACCGTGTTGTGTCGCAGTGACTGAACCACTCATTGTCATACTGAGTGAGCTCATTGAGTCTGATAATGCGCCTGTCACTTGTACTTGCCCTGCATCAGCGCTGTGTGACACATAAGTGCTGACCATACCTTCCGATAAACCATCTTGGGTTGATGCCGTTAAATTATAATTCGTGTTTTTATCAACATGTCGGCTGTAATTAACGTTATTAGTATAGCGTTTGGTATTGTCGCTATAAGATGCAAAATAAGATATTGATGCATTTTTGTCTTCAGAACTTAATGGCTTACTGACAGACAAATAAATTTGGTTATCCGTTTTATTATTAGAGCCACGAACTTGGTTTAAAGACAGTGATATATTCCCGCCTTTCATGACACCTTCATCAAAGAACTTATTTAAACCTACACTAAAATAGTTATTTTGCTTGCCATTCCAATATGTCTTACGTGATGCCGTGATATTTGCACTTGCATTGATGCCGCGTAATTGCTGAGCGTAAGACAATGAAAAAACATGCTTATCTTTATTTGTATCGATTTCTTGTCTGTCTACAAAGTTTTGCTCAACAAAATTGGATAATGAGTTAAATGTTCTGTCTGCGAAACGGTAGCCTGTTAACGTCAGCTGTCCATCAATACTGGGTAAGTCTTTTGCATAGTTAATACGATAGCTTTTTCCTTTCTCACGCCCTAACAAGGTATCTGCGTAAGATTGGGTGATATCCACCGAGAAAGCACCTAAAAAACCGAGGTTTTGACCAATACCTATATTAACGGCTTGATATTTATTCCCTGAAGTCGCTACTAACCCACCAAAAACAGAGGTGTTGTTAAATACCCCAACTGAGCTTTCAACCGTCATGAAATTATCGTCAGCATAGGTTCCATTTTTAGGGGATAACTGGCCTAAATTCATGGTATAGCGAACTTGACCTTTACGAGTCAAAAACGGAATATTGGTTGTTGTAAACTGAAACTTTGTTTCTTTACCGTTATCCTCTGTCACTGTAACATCAATGGTTCCCATGACGGATTGGCTTAAATCCTTAATAACAAAAGGACCTGCGGGGACTTTTACTTGGCTAATAATACGGCCATTTTGTGATAATGTGACTGTTGCATTTGAGGCAGCAATCCCCGTAACTTGAGGTGCGTAACCTCTAAGATTAGGTGGCATCATGCTTTCGTCTGTAAAAATGCTCACGCCCTTGAAACGCACGCTATCAAATAAGTCAGATTTAACAAAGATTTCCCCAGCAAACAGCTTTGCCGATAAACTAGCAATGTCCCTAAAAGCATAGACTTGGTCCCAGTCTAAGCTTTGTTTCTTACCGCTACGCCCATCCTCGCCTACTAACTTGTTTTCATATTGGTAATTTGCACGTAAACGCCATTGCGCTAAGTTTGCTCCCACATTACCGAAAGCATATAACTGGTTACGTGTTGCTTCATTTTTGCGAACTAAATGATTATCACTAATTGTGTAATCTAAAATTAAGCCTGCAATGCCGTAATCGCGCATTTCCGGGCTAACCCACGAAGAATAAGTGGATTCCATGTATTTTTGTGGAATAGAAATAACAAGAACTTGTTCACTATCATTAAAATCGATAGCTACATTTTCATCGAGAGATGATAAATTAATACAGTTATCTTCTTGAGACGAAATTAATTTTTCTTTCGCTTCTTTATTTAAAGGAAAACGTTTTATTAACTGTGCTGTAATACACGGCTCAATAATACCGTTATTGCTAATAAATTTAATTTTTTCGCCACGGATAATTTTTTTGTCATTTAAAATAACATCCGATTCATACAGACCTTCATTTAAACTATTTTTCTCAAAATAGCTTAAATCAATATTATCTTCGACAGATAAATTAAGTGCATTAATATTAAAGGTTTCAGCATTAGCATACCCACCACATATAATGAGTGAGATCATATAACCTATATTTTTTTTCTTAAAATACATGTTGGCACTCTTATTATTGTAGTGGGGGAATACAAAGCTTTACGCTAATTAGCGTAAAGCTTTTGGGCTAGACATAATGGCTATCTTATTCGTAGCTTAATACATAGTTTGCAACAGAGCTGATGCTACCTGAAGTTGCTGTACCAGTTGATTCTGCTTGAGCAGATAAAATAATAGTGGTTTCAGATGCTTTCAGTGTTTGTTCTAAAGTATCACCTGGCTTAATTGTTTTACCTGCATTATCAAAGAATGCCACAGCAACGTTATCTGCACTGCCTGAGTTTGACCATAATGTTGCTTTCGCTGTATCAGGTTGACCATTAAATGCAATTTTTACTTTAGAATAAGGTGAGCCTGCAGTACCTGAATCGAGTTGGCAATCTTGTAATTTTAATTCAAATGTATTTAATGGACCTGTTTTACCCGCAGTAGCTAAATTAGCCGCTGAAATACTTCCTAATTGAACTTCTTTATTAACATCAGAAGGAGCAATTGTACAAGCACCGCTATTTACAGTTCCTTTAAATGTAATTTTACCAGAACCAGCATCCGCAGCCATTGCAGAAATAGAAGTCGTAGTTAACGCTAAGCATAATGCGATTAAAGTCTTATTCATTTTGTATACCTTATATATTAAAGAGTAATTAAATTAAAAATTATTTACCTGCTGTGAGGAACGAAATGAATAATATCCGTAAAATGCGTACGCAGATATCGCTAAAGTATGTATTTACCTTGTAGAATGTAACGAAAAATATCAAATTAACTCATTGATATTAAATGAAAATTAAAAACTTAAGATTTATCATTATTTTCATCAATAACCTCTCAGACCATCAAAATTAGAATTTTAATCTTAAAATAATAAATAAGTCAGAACTAAGAATTAACATAACTAACAAAAACAAAAAAAACACACAGAAAGCGTATTTCGTTAGTTAAATATATTTTATGTACTCCGAAATGGAGTTTTTGAGATATTTACTTACAACCATTCACTGATTTGTAATGAGTTTATAACGTTAAAGTAATTTCTTTATGCAAATATTAATTTTAACACCTTGTTTTTATTAGCATAATCTTATTGTGTTAAATAAATTGCGATATACTGTTATATTACGCCTTATTTATAAGATATAATTCATAAAATAAAATACGTAATAAAACAATGCGTTACATGACCACTTATACATAACAAATAATCAGCTCTTCCACCTTCTCCCTACCTATGCAAGCAAATACAGTTCTTTGGATCGTTTTAAAATGATTGGTTTACTTGATAGAAAGTTCATAGTCCACAGTCACAATCAATATTTTTTACTCCCGTAAATGTACTCGTGACTCACTCGCCTGAATATTATGGGCGCATCAGCGAGTGAAACTAGTGGGTACATTCCAAAAGAAAGTCGTTTCTCTTTTCCTCCAAAACGATATTTCATTCTCCAAGCCTTCGATCCATTGGTGTTAACCTCGAGATATAACCCCCCTCCATCGGTCATTTTATAGGGGGTTACCATTGGCCTTGAGGCCGCTACCTGACTGGCTTTGAGCTTCATCGTGGGGGCATCCAAAAAATAAGGAAAAATTATGCCCCCAATTTTGCCCCCAAACAGGGGTATAAACCAGTAAACATGGGGAGAATCAGACAGACTTCGAAGTGATTAATCTTGTTGATTTAAAAGGAAAATATAGACTTTGAGAGAAATTCAGAAACTGCGTTTGGCGGAAGATCACAGGAGTCGAACCTGCCCGGGACTGCTGGCAGCCCCAACTGGATTTGAAATCCAGCCGCCTCACCGGAGACGACGATCTTCCTCTATAGATTGGAAAGTGATTATAGACTGAATTCATTATTTTCCAAAGCATTGAAACTACAACTATTGCCTTTATTGATAAAAGCCAATAAAAATCCCATTTATTGATAAGCGTTAATAAGAAAAAACGTTAGATTGATATTGAGGTTTGTACATTTGCCCCCATATACTTTCTTATATTCGCAATGGCGTGCTGGTTCTATCACCCATAATATTGACCATCTTTGGGTCTAAGTTCGCCATTAAACTTTTATTGTCAACACAGTAAGCCTTGGCCTACGAGCGCAAGCCTGCAATCACAGGATGTTTTATGACAAATTCATTATTAGCCGATTCCGCACTACCCCGCTTTTCTACTATAGAGCCCGCGGATATTTTTCCCGCAGTCCAACACGTACTCAATGAATATCGCCAAACAGTAGAAAACCTGCTGAGTGCAACAGATCAATACACTTGGGATAACCTGTGCCAACCTTTAGAAGAAGCTAGTGATAAGCTTTCTCGTGTTTGGTCACCAGTGGGTCATTTACACTCCGTGAAAAACAGCCCTGAATTACGTGAAGCCTACGAACAATGTTTGCCATTACTGTCTGAATTCAGTACTTGGATGGGGCAACATGAGCCTTTATACCAAGCATATAAATCATTAAAAGAAGGGGATGAATTTAATTCCCTTACCCAAGCTCAACGTAAATCTATCGAAAATACTTTACGTGATTTTGAATTATCCGGCATTGGCTTACCTGCTGAAAAACAGCAACGTTATGGTGAAATTGTTGCACGTTTGTCGGAGATAGCCTCTAAGTTTAGCAATAACGTCCTTGATGCGACCATGGGTTGGAGTAAGCTCATTAAAGACGAAAAAGAATTAGCAGGCATGCCGGAAAGTGCTATTGCCGCAGCAAAAGCCATGGCTGAGTCAAAAGGTGAAGAAGGCTACTTACTTACCCTCGATATGCCAAGCTACTTACCTGTTATGACCTATGCTGACAACGCAGAATTACGACGTGAGATGAGCCATGCATATAGCACCCGTGCGTCTGACCAAGGCCCAAATGCGGGTAAATGGGATAACAGCGAATTAATTGATGAACTGATGGCTTTACGCCACGAACTAGCGCAATTATTAGGTTTTAAAAACTACGCAGAAAAATCCCTTGCCACCAAAATGGCCGAGTCGCCAGAGCAAGTGCTAAATTTCCTCAATGATTTAGCCGATCGTGCTCATCAACAAGGGGAAAATGAACTAGCTGAACTAACAGCTTTTGCTAAAGAACATTATGGTGTCGATACACTTGAGTCTTGGGATTTAGCTTATTACAGCGAAAAACAAAAACAGCATAAATTCTCATTAAATGATGAACAATTACGTCCATATTTCCCTGAACAACGCGTACTGAATGGGTTGTTCGAAGTTGTTCATCGTATCTATGGTTTAACGGCCAAAGAACGCAATGATGTAGAAACATGGCATAAAGATGTGCGTTTCTTTGAACTCTATGATGAAACCAATACCTTACGCGGCAGCTTCTACCTAGACCTCTATGCTCGCGAACATAAACGAGGCGGAGCTTGGATGGATGACTGTGTTGGCCGCATGGTGCATAAAGACGGCTCATTACAAAATCCTGTAGCCTATTTAACCTGTAACTTCAACAAACCACTTGGCGATAAACCCGCACTGTTTACGCATAATGAAGTCACGACCTTATTCCACGAATTTGGTCACGGCTTGCACCATATGTTAACGCAAATTGATGTGGCCGATGTCGCTGGGATCAATGGTGTACCATGGGATGCTGTCGAACTGCCAAGTCAGTTTATGGAAAATTGGTGCTGGGAGCCTGAAGCCCTCGAATTTATTTCTGGCCATTATGAGACAGGCGAACCATTACCAACAGAAATGCTCAATAGCATGTTAGCGGCGAAGAATTACCAGTCAGCCATGTTTGTTCTGCGCCAGTTGGAATTTGGCCTGTTTGATTTCACCTTACATGCTGAGTATGACCCAGCAAAAGGTGCGCAAGTCATGCCCACGTTATATGCAATTAAAGATAAAGTCGCCGTGGTCCCTTCACCAACATGGTCGCGCTTCCCACATGCTTTTAGCCATATTTTCGCAGGTGGCTATGCAGCAGGCTATTACAGCTACTTATGGGCAGATGTGCTTGCGGCTGATGCATATTCACGTTTCAGTGAAGAAGGTATCTTTAACCGCCAAACGGGTCAGTCTTTCCTCGACAATATCTTAAGTCGTGGTGGTTCAGAAGAACCAATGACGCTGTTTGAACGCTTCCGTGGTCGCAAACCAGAACTCGATGCCATGTTGAAGAGCTATGGTATTCATGGCTAATCGTATTGAGATCCAATTGATCTGCGAAGAGGGTGCCGATCCCGGCACTCTTTCTCAACTTTCTGAAAAATGGCAACTTTCTCACACCCCTGATGCCGTTATGGCGGTTGTACTTACGCCTGAAAACTTACAACTGCGCAAACTAGATGAGCCTAAGTTAGGGGGTATTTTTGTTGATTTCGTCTCGGGCGCGATGGCCCATCGTCGCAAATTTGGTGGAGGTCGCGGTGAAGCTGTTGCCAAAGCCGTCGGGATCAAAAAAGATTATCTTCCCGATGTGATTGATGCCACTGCTGGTTTAGGGCGTGATGCCTTTGTTCTAGCCGCTCTCGGTTGCCATGTCCGCATGTTAGAGCGCCACCCTGTGGTTGCTGCTCTATTGGATGATGGTTTACAACGAGGCTATCAAGATGCAGAAATTGGCCCATGGTTACAAGAGCGAATGTCATTGATTCATGCGTCCAGTATTACAGCACTGAGTGAGATAACCCATGCCCCTGATGTTATCTATCTTGACCCAATGTATCCTCATCGGCAAAAAAGTGCTTTGGTGAAAAAAGAAATGCGGGTATTTCAGTCATTGGTGGGAGCAGATAATGACGCAGATTCCTTATTAGCCCCTGCGCTTGCTTTGGCTAAACGTAGAGTGGTTGTTAAGCGCCCTGACTACGCAGAACCCCTAGCGGGACAAAAAGCGCCATCAGCGGTTACCACTAAAAACCATCGGTTTGATATCTATCCATGCATTAAAAGTAACGAATAAACGTAACGGCGAAGGGCGTATGTACAGGTGAATTTATCAGTATGATACAGCCGCCCTTTCGCGTACGTTTTGAGGTCAGAGAATTACAACACACCCTGCCCAAGCATTGCATCAGCGACTTTTACGAAGCCCGCGATATTAGCGCCTTGAACATAGTTTGTTTGTTTCTCTTCACCACCGAATTCCACACAATGCTGGTGGATATCCAACATGATGTGGTGCAGACGAGCGTCAACTTTCTCTGCTTTCCAACCTAGGCGAGCCGCATTCTGTGCCATTTCTAGACCGGAAGTCGCAACACCACCTGCGTTAGCCGCTTTGCCTGGTGCAAACAGCACCCCTGCTTCAAGGAACAGCTCAGTTGCAGGAATAGTTGTTGGCATATTAGCCCCTTCTGCGACCGCTTTAACGCCATTTTTAATTAACACTTTTGCTGCATCAACATCCAGCTCATTTTGTGTTGCACATGGCAGAGCGATATCAACAGGCACATTCCATGGTTGCTGACCCGCTAAGTAAGTTAAGCCAAACTCTTTTGCATATTCTTCAATACGACCATAGTTGTTTTTGATTTCTTCTAAACGAGCTAATTTCTCTGTTGTAAAGCCGGCTTCATCAACAACTGTGCCACTTGAATCAGATGCAGTAACGACTTTCGCGCCCAATTCCATACATTTTTCAATGGTGTACTGCGCAACGTTACCTGAACCGGAAACCGCAACACGCATTCCTTCAAAACCTAGGCCATGGCGTTTTAGCATCGCATTGGTGAAATAAACCAAACCGTAACCGGTTGCTTCTGGACGAATTAAACTGCCACCAAAAGACAATCCTTTACCCGTGAATACACAAGAAGTGTCATTAGACAGTTTTTTCATCATCCCTGTCATAAAGCCCACTTCACGACCACCCACACCAATATCCCCTGCTGGGACGTCAGTATTAGAACCGATATGGCGATACAATTCTGTCATCAATGCTTGGCAAAAACGCATCACTTCACCATGACTTTTACCTTTAGGATCAAAGTCAGAGCCACCTTTACCACCACCCATTGGTAATGTGGTCAAAGCATTTTTCAGTGTTTGTTCGAAGCCTAAGAATTTCAGGATAGATAAATTCACAGATGGATGAAAACGCATACCACCTTTGAATGGGCCGATTGCAGAGCTAAATTGCACACGCCATGCACGATTGACTTGAACTTTACCTTGGTCGTCCACCCAACACACTCGAAATTGAATTACACGCTCAGGTTCAACAAAACGTTCCAGTAAAGCTTGGTCACGATACTTAGCATTTTGCTCTAAAAACGGCCAAAGGGAAGTGAATACTTCACGCACTGCTTGTAGAAATTCAGGTTGAGAAGGGTCTCTTTTTTGGACAGACTCCAAGAACGAAGATAGTGATTGTGTCATCTATGTCTTCCTTTTTAACATTGTAGTTGTTGTGATGTGCCTCACTCTTTCTTTTCATTATTTTTAGGAAATGTGAGGTTGATTTGCGTTTGCCTATTGAATATATCATTAGTTTGTATTCTAAATTCAAGGTTTTTTTTCACTCAATAGCAAAATAAATTGCTTGACCTGCCAATAACTCCCTCAAGATACATATTTTGAAACAAAAAAAACGCCTGCATAAGCAAGCGTTTTTAGTGAATAATATTTCAAATATAGAGATATGGATTATTCTTCATCATCATTCAGTGGAACAATCAACATATCCACATGGACGGTATTGATTAACTGACGAGCAGACGACATCAGCTTGCTCCAGAAATCTTGGTGATGCCCACAGACCACTAAATCCATATTGTATTTTTTAATGGCATCGACCAGTACTTGACCTAGGTCACCGCTGCCACTGAGTGTTTCTTGAATTTCATAACCTGCACCCGCAGACAAGTCCTTCAGAGCATTACGCGTTTCATCAGTAATACGTTGCTGCATGTCTCCAAGATTGACATCAATAAGACCGGTATAGAGGTCTGAATAGTTAACATCAACATGGATCATAGATACTTTGGCCCCGTAAGGTTTTGCCATAGAGACAGCCTTATCCAGTAATACTTTACTTTCAGGTGATAAATCTACCGCAACGAGAATATGTTTGTAAGCCATAAGTAAACTCCTTCGGAATGCTGATTATCTGGTGGTTATGCCTTCACCACATTTTTATGAATACTATACCCGCTAATTGTGATTATTAAGTGTCGCTTTGATCACATCTAAGCAGATTAACCTTAAAATCATCACTGCATATAACATTTTATAAAACAATAACATCATTCATTCAATATTAATATATAGCCCTAAAAAATTCGAGTTATGGGAAATACTTTAGCTTAGAGAAACAACAAGGTTGTACAGCAAACTGTGATATCAAAGTTCAGTAACCCAAGTTTAATTTCTTCAATATAAACAAAAGGTCATCACAAATTTGCGCTAACTGCACTTTTTTTAAACAGTAATTTATCCTACAATAAAATAACTGAGTATAAGTACAATTTTTCTGCTGTATTTCCTTTGCGACAATTGCTGTGAGCTTGAGCTAGGTTCTAAGGAGAGGATTATGTTCAGTATGATTGCATTGTTTTGGGCATTATGCATTTTGTGCATCTTAAATATGATGCGGTATTTTTCTTCCATTCGTGCTTTATTATCTATTCTAAGGGACTCAGACCCTCTGCTTTATCAATCCGTTGATGGTAATGGTTTTTTTACTACACACGGTCAACTGAACAAGCAACTACGGTTAGTTCGATATATAAATAACAAACAATACCTTGAACATTATGACCCTGAGGTTATTTTGCGTTGTGAGCGGATCCGCAAGCAATTCATGATGATAAGCAGGCTCAGCATTCTTGTTGTCGTGAGCTTAGTCTATTTATTGATAACGGGTTAATTGTAATTAGTGACTGACTAATAAAAAAATAGTGATGACCTTACGATCATCACTATTTTGTATATGTAGATTACTGTGTTCATGTAACGGTTAAAGGCCCCATACTTATGCATGAAGCCAAAATTAGTGCGACTAGATAAACAGCAGCGATAGCCAGTACAACCCACCCGATAACACAATGGACACCGGTAAAGTTAATAACCATGCTAACGCGATGCTTTTAATGGTTTTTGTTTGTACGCCACCACCATCGACAACCATCGTCCCCGCAACGGCAGAAGATAAAACCTGCGTTGTTGAAACGGGCATACCAGTATAACTTGCCACGCCGATAGACACCGCTGCAGTCACCTGAGCAGAGACACCTTGCGCATAAGTCATGCCTTTCTTACCAATTTTCTCACCAATGGTCACGGCAACACGCTGCCAACCGAACATGGTGCCTAATGATAATGCTAAAGCAACCGCAATAATGATCCACAGAGGCGCATATTCAACGGTATACAGCAAATCATTACTGAGTTTTTTCAGCAAGCTGGCATCTTTCGAGCTTGTTTCTGGTAATTTCGCAACCGCATTCGCAGTATCAGAGATACACATCAGTAAACGGCGTGCGTGGTTACGTTGGTCTGGCGTCAACTCTTCGTAGCTTTGAATGCCATTTAGCATCGTTTGAGCTTGATTTAAAATAGCGGCAGTACGCGTGCTATCACAATGGAATTCGCCACCTGGTTCATCACTACTTTCTGCAACGGCAGGCGCATTTTCTATTGCATGGTTTAACGCTGGTTTATGTGTTTCATAGTATTGTTGCAGGTGGACAACCGCATCATGCGTTTTTGCGATGTCATAACCGTTAGAATTCATATTCATAACGAAACCTGCTGGGGCAACACCAATTAGCACTAGCATGATAAGACCGATGCCTTTCTGGCCATCGTTCGCACCATGAGAGAAACTTACCCCAACTGCTGACAAAATCAATGCAGTTCGGGTCCAGAATGGTGGCTTACGCTTACCATCTTTTTTCTCACGTTCCGCTGGTGTTAAGTGAATACGTCGACGTTTCTTTGTGCCACTCCAATAACGGCGCAAAAAGAAAATCATCAAACCGGCAATCACAAAACCGATAGCTGGAGACAAAATTAATGACATGAAAATACTGATCATTTTCGGTATATTCAAGGCATCAACGACAGACGAATCAGTCACAATCGCGTTGGTTAAACCCACCCCGATTATCGCGCCAATCAGCGTGTGCGAACTGGAAGCAGGGATACCTAAGTACCAAGTTCCAAGGTTCCAAATAATTGCAGCCAAGAGCAATGAAAAAACCATTGCAAGGCCGTGAGCTGAGCTCACATTGAGTAGGAGGTCTGTTGGTAAGAGGTGGACAATTGCATATGCGACGCTCAACCCCCCCAGCAAGACACCAAAAAAGTTAAAAACCCCTGCCATGACAACTGCGAACTGAGCCCGCATTGCTCTGGTATAAATAACCGTAGCTACCGCGTTAGCGGTGTCATGGAAGCCATTTATAGCCTCATAGACCAGCACAAATAACAGTGCCAGAACTAATAATAGACCTGTATGAAATTCTAAACCTGTAAAAAGATGTAGCATAGACGTTAAGCCATTATATGTTGGACATGAACGCGGCGCATTATCAGTGACAAACGCTGGCGGTGGAAGCAAAATCTAACCTTTTTTTGATTTAACTACTCATCAAAAAAGTACCCCATAGCAATTACCCCATATTTTTCAATAAATTAAAGCAATCAAACTTATTCTGAATTTTTGAAACTTTTTAACGATATTTCCAGAAAATAATCGTTGTTTGCTTTTTTTAGACGAATTTCTCTAATTATAATACGTCCTGTATAGTTTTCATCAGTTCTTCCTCGAAGCTTTACATTACAATCATGATGAGATGACGTAAAATATCCGTATTGCTAATGTAATTATGCTTAAAATCAAACATATATAGAGACACTTACTGTGAAAAATTTCGACGTTATTATTTTAGGTGCTGGCGCAGCGGGTTTATTTTGTGCCTCACACTCTGGCAAACGCGGTTTAAAGACGCTAGTGGTTGATAACGGAAAAAAATTAGGCAGAAAAATATTGATGTCCGGTGGTGGTCGCTGCAATTTCACTAATATGTACGCAGAGCATAGCAATTACATTTCAACAAACCCGCATTTTTGTAAGTCAGCACTTGCTCGCTATACACAGTGGGATTTTATCGCTTTAGTTGCTAAATATAATATTCCATACCATGAAAAAACCCTAGGGCAGCTTTTTTGTGATAATAGCGCACAAGATATCGTCGATATGCTGCAAAATGAGTGTAACTTACCGAATATAACGATAAAACTTCGCAGCGAAGTCACTGGTGTCGAAAAAATACCAGAGAGCTTTCTGGTCACGGTAAATGGAAGTCAAGTAAGTGCTCGCTCACTGGTTGTCGCAACGGGTGGGTTATCGATGCCAGGTCTTGGCGCCACACCATTTGGCTACCGCATCGCAGAACAATTTGGCCACTCTATTATTCCAACTCGTGCTGGCCTTGTGCCATTTACACTGCATAAGCCACTTTTAGAAGCGCTGCAAGTCCTTTCAGGGATCTCAGTCGCAGCAACCGTGACAGCTGCGGATGGGACGTTGTTTAAAGAAAATATTCTCTTTACCCATCGTGGCCTCTCCGGCCCTGCTATCTTGCAAATTTCTAGTTATTGGAACCCCGGAGAGTATGTGAGTATTAACTTACTTCCTAACCTTTCACTGAGCGACTTTTTAGCGGCAGAAAAGCAAGAGCACCCAAATCAATCCTTAAAAAATACCCTTGCAAAATTATTGCCTAAGCGGCTAATTGAAATCATGCAAGCCCAAGGGCAAATCCCTGAGTGCGCCCTAAAGCAATTGAACCATCCGCAAATTGAAGTGCTGCATAACACGTTACATGCCTGGCAGGTTCAACCCAACGGGACAGAAGGTTACCGCACCGCAGAGGTGACCCTAGGAGGTGTTGATACCCATGAGATATCATCGAAAACAATGGGTTCACTGAAAACTGAGGGGCTATATTTTATTGGTGAAGTCGTCGATGTCACTGGCTGGTTAGGTGGTTATAACTTCCAATGGGCTTGGAGTTCTGCGGCAGCCTGTGCAGAAAGCCTGCCCATTCCCCCTAATTAATTTAAAGGGAACAATATCCGCGATGCCTTCTTGTTTGCATCCTTTTAACCGAATATATCTTAATCCATTGAAAAATAATGGTTAATATTTAACTCTATAGAAATCATATAATTGCAGTTTTAATTATAAGATATATTATTTTGGTTAAAAATAATGCTTTACAAACGATAGTGATAACTATTATCATTATCATTACTTCCTCGATACGGTTACTTAGTCACCTATTGTAAGAAGTACGACATTGCTCACATTGCTTCCAGTGTTTACTTTAGCCAGCCTTGCGCTGGCTATTTTTTTATCTACATCAACGGCTTAATTGGCTAAAATTCCCACATCGTCATTTTCTATCCATTTTCTTCACTTATCTCAAACCTACTTGTTCAAATTTTTTGGATCCTATGGTTAACGGCAGCTACTTTTCTCTTTTCGCAAAATGGTTAAACTGTCATCAATACATTTAGAGCGAGTTCAACCAAGGTTGAAATCCGTACAGGAGAAAACACGATGATCTATTTACGCAAAGCAAACGAACGTGGTCATGCAAACCATGGATGGCTCGACAGTTGGCATACCTTTTCATTCTCTAGCTACTATGATGAGCAATTTATGGGCTTCTCTGCGCTAAGAGTGATTAACGAAGACTTTATTGCGGCTGGCCAAGGGTTTGGAACACATCCCCATAACGATATGGAGATATTGACCTATGTGCTCAATGGGACTGTCGAACATAAAGACAGCATGGGCAATATGGAGCAAATCCCTGCGGGTGAATTCCAAATTATGAGTGCGGGTACGGGTATTCGTCATTCTGAATACAACCCAAGCAATGAAGAAGAGCTACATCTGTACCAAATTTGGATCATTCCTGAAAAAACAGGGATTGAGCCGCGTTATGAGCAAAAACGGTTCGATTCCAAAGATGGCAAGCAATTGGTGCTATCACCGGATGCGCGTGATGGCTCATTAAAAGTTTATCAGGATATGGAACTGTGGCGCTGGGCATTGCCAGCTAATAAAACACACACTCATGCGATCGCAAATAAACGTGTTGTCTGGATCCAAGTCGTTAAAGGGAATGTTGAAGTCAATGGCCAAAAAGCAACCACCAGCGATGGTTTAGCCATTTGGCAGGAAACAGAGCTCACCATCAAAGCGAGTGAAGATAGTGAAATTCTGTTGTTTGACTTACCCGCCGCAGAATAATCATTTTCACAACAAAAAGGCTCTACCTAGGTAGAGCCTTTTTCTATTTATTGACTCACAAAGCCAATTACTGTTTTGGCCCTGCTTTCACCAGTGCAGCACCTGCTGGAGTATCCGTGTACTTATCAAAGTTATTCACGAAACGTTCCGCTAAGTCTTTCGCTTTTTCATCCCACTGCGCTTTGTCTGCATAAGTATTACGTGGGTCTAGGATATTGGTATCCACACCCGGTAATGCTGTTGGGACTTCTAAATCGAATACCGGCAGTTTAATCATGTCTGCTTTTTCGATATCGCCACTTAAAATAGCATCGATAATGGCACGTGTATCTTTGATGGAAATACGTTTACCTGTACCATTCCAACCTGTATTCACTAAGTAAGCTTTCGCGCCGACAGCTTCCATACGCTTAACCAATACTTCAGCGTATTGTGTTGGGTGCAGTGATAAGAATGCAGCACCAAAACATGCAGAGAATGTCGGGGTCGGTTCCGTCACACCACGCTCTGTACCTGCTAGTTTCGCCGTGAAGCCCGACAAGAAGTGGTACTGCGTTTGCTCAGGCGTCAAACGAGAAACCGGCGGTAATACACCAAATGCATCTGCGGTTAAGAAGATAACTTTTGTTGCATGACCTGCTTTAGAAACAGGTTTTACAATGTTTTCAATGTGGTAGATTGGATAAGAAACACGGGTGTTTTCAGTTTTCGAACCATCATTGAAATCGACTGAACCATCTGCCAATACTACGACGTTTTCTAATAACGCATCACGTTTGATAGCGCCATAGATATCTGGCTCAGCTTCTTTAGATAGGTTGATCGTTTTTGCGTAGCAACCGCCTTCAAAGTTGAATACGCCGTCATCATCCCAACCGTGTTCATCGTCACCAATTAACTTGCGTTTTGGGTCCGTAGAAAGTGTTGTTTTACCTGTTCCAGATAAGCCAAAGAAAATGGCTACATCGCCTTTTTCACCGACGTTAGCGGAACAGTGCATAGATGCAATGCCTTTTAATGGCAACAGGTAGTTCATCATAGAGAACATACCTTTCTTCATTTCGCCACCGTACCAAGAGCCACCGATCAGTTGCATGCGTTCTGTTAAGTTGAACGCAACAAAGTTTTCTGAATTCAAACCTTGTTCTTTCCAATTCGGGTTAGTACATTTCGCACCATTCATAACGATAAAGTCAGGTTCAAAACCGACTAACTCTTCATCTGATGGGCGAATGAACATGTTTTTAACGAAATGCGCCTGCCATGCAACTTCAGTGATAAAGCGTACTTTTAGACGCGTATCAGCGTTCGCACCACAGAATGCATCAACGATAAATAAACGTTTACCTGACAGTTGTTCCGTCACTAAATGTTTGAGATCCGCCCAAACTTCTTGTGACATAGGTTTGTTATCATTTTTACCTTTACCTTGGTCTGCCCACCAAACTGTATCGCGAGTCACATCATCACGTACAATATATTTATCTTTTGGGGAACGGCCAGTAAAGATACCTGTATCAACCGCAACAGCACCTAAAGTAGTTACTGTTCCGCGCTCATAACCTTCAAGTTCTGGCTTAGTTTCTTCCGTGAATAATAGCTCGTAACTTGGGTTATAAACCACTTCAGTTACATCATGAATACCGTACTTTTCAAGTTCCTTCAGGGTAATGCTTTTAGCGCTCATTATATTGCTCCTGGTAAACATAACTAATCTGCGGATGATCATAATTCTTTACGACTAATTAACAGCGATTGCTATCAAAGAATTGAAAATGTATAATTTTTTTTAATTCATAATGAGACTTAGAGCACGTAATAATGCTTTAAAATTATAAAAAAAAGGTGCAGAATTGCACCCTTGTCACATAATTAGGTTGCTAAATCGTATCAGTGAAGTTGCTGATTTAGCTCATTATTTAACCCTTGAAGATCAGATTCAATAAATACATAGTGTGAGCCACAAAATTCACATTCCATATCAATTTTTCCATCTTTGTGCAAAATCTCGATAACATCTTCCTTCGGCAAGGTGGCTAACGTACCTTCACAACGCTCCCTTGAACAAGTACAACGAAACTCGACAGATTGTGGGTCATATAGCGTGACATCTTCTTCATGATAAAGACGATGTAAAATCTCTTTCACATCTAATGTGCTCAGCTCTTGGCCTTTAATTGTGGCCGTCAGTTGCACTAAATGTTCAAAGAAATCATGGCTAGTTTCATTTGCTGCAGGCAAAACTTGCAACAGCATGCCACCTGCACTTGGTTTCCCATCCACTTCACCCACGCGGATGAATAAACGGGTTGGTAATTGCTCGGATTGGCGGAAATAGGCATCAATGCTTTCTTCGATAGAATCCCCTTCGATCGCCACAATCCCTTGATAACGTTCACCTTGATTCGGTGTAATGGTAATCACCATAAAACCGTTACCAACCATCTGTTTCAGGGTGCTACCTGCTACAACGGGACCATCTACACGGGCAACGCCACGCATCTGTTGTAAATTATTGCCGTTGATAACCGCCAAATTGACAGGACCATCGCCTTGGATTTGAACAGTAATATCGCCATCGAACTTCAACGTTGCCGTCAATAAACTGGTTGCAACAAGTAACTCTCCTAGCAAACCTTTTACCGCAGTTGGGTAGTCATGGTTTTCTAAAATGTGTTCAAAGGTTTCATCCACACTAATCATTTCTCCGCGAACAGAATGTTGTTCAAATAAAAAACGGTGGAGTGAGTCTTGGTTTGCCATAATATCTCTCTATTGCTTTGACTGTTGCTCAGGCCGTCATTAAGACGACTCATGAGAATTTGTTTGTTTAAACTTTAACAGAGTACGCCGTTCTTTCTTATCTGGACGTCGCTCTGGATGTGGCATCGTCAGTGCGTTCATCTTACGCGCTTGTGCCATTTTCTCTCGTTGTTCAATACTTTCTACGGTTTCACAGTACAATAACTGTGCTTCCGGTGCACCTTTGCGCTGGCTGCTGATCTGCATGATTTCAACCGTACGTTCATCATTACCTTGTCGAAGTTTAACGATTCCATGCAGCTCAACAATTTTTCCAGGCTTAGTTCTTTGTCCATTGTAATGGACTTTACCGCCTTCAATCATTTCACGAGCGACTGCACGCGTTTTATAGAATCGCGCAGCCCACAGCCATTTATCAAGGCGAACAGGTTCTATAGTGGATTGATTCATGGGGCCTCCTCGACATAAGTCTGAATCAAACTAAGAAGAGGCTCCCTCGATTTTCGGGATGATACTATCGACGATAGGGAGGGGGATTAGCCTCAAAACACTTATCATAATATTCTGTGATATTACGCAAACGCTTCTTATTATTCAAAACACGTAGCACAATCAACGAACCATTTAACAGTGCACACACCAACAAAAACAGCATAAAAAGCGTACTACATATATACTGAGATACCACTTTTGCATTGGGTTCTTCATGCAACACAATCTGCAATGTGCCATTGGCATCTACGGATAAATGAGTAATAACCCCTTCAATATTGAACGGTGTATTGATCAGAAGATTTGATAACCGTTGCAACTCTTGCCAGCGCTGTAGTGGCGATTGCTCATTAAAAGAAGTTCCCGGTATCGAATCAACTAAAGGCTTATTTTCATCACTAATTAATAAAACACCACCAGGGGGAGGGCTATTAATTTTACGCACTTCTCTGTCTATTTCTGTACTGATAAAATCATATATGGTGTCTTCCACGATGTTTTCCAAGGCCTCGGCACTACCTGCACGTAATAAAACATGAGCCCCTGTTAATTTTCCCGCAGCCGCTTTTTTTACTAAAGTAGGCCAATCCTCTGTACTTCCTAGATTTGTCAGTGCATTTTTTAATTTTAGGCAATTATCAGAATTATGACACAGCTGCTCTGTTCCCAAAATAATAGCTGAAAAATCAAAGATAATATTCATCCCTGATTTCATAATATCGCGCTGTAGTCTTGGGTTAACACCTACCGAATTTTTATCTGGATGCAACTGGCTTTTGACAGTATCAAGCAATGTTATTGAGCGCTCAACAACTTCTGATTGGGGTTCGGTTAGTAAACTAACATCATTCCAATAAATACCTGAGCAATCAAACGGCACAAATTGCGCTTGGTTTTCTTTATTCAAATTTGGAGGGCGGTAACACATCCCTTTACCTTGGGCAACTAAGGTATCCCCAATTTTTATCTGCCGAGAAACGAGATCATTAGGGTCATCAACCTTAATTTTCTCTGTGCCACCTAGCCAAGCAAAACCAAGTTTTATCGGTAACCCCATCGGTTGATAGGCAAATATCAGCATCATCGTTAATAATGCCCCAACTAACATCAACACATTCTTTTTGAACCGTTTGTATGGATAATAATGTTCTTCTTCATGCAAAGAAAGGTATTTGCCGTGTCTAACCACCTCACCTGTCGTATAAAAATCAATATTAACAGCTTGGTTTTCTTCGTATTTTAAATAATTTGCCCAATGGCTGGGATAGTGCAAGTCAATACCTGCAATAGACGTATTCGTGGAATATTTTTTATCAAGCTCGCCATAAAGCTCCCAGCGCTTTGGTTGACCGCGAATACATTGAATATCTTGATATTTTCGAGGAAACATCCTAGAACGAAAGAGAATAAGTAACCCAACAATAAACGTAATCATGGTAATCACTAACCCCGATTCCTGTAATAACGGAATTGAAACGAGGGTTAAATAACCAAATAAAAAACTCAAGCAAATAGTTGCAGCGCCAAGCCAACCTGTAGAATGGTGTAACCGATACTCTTCAATCGTCTCTTTACGAACTTTCAATCGCTCAATACTATGTTCACCGCGTTCTTGAATTGCTGCATCAGACCATGTTGAGTCACTGGGTACACTGGTTTGCCATTCACCGCTGAAATCCTTCAATGAGTGGCTGTTCATTGAAATGATCAAGGGTAAATGGTCTGTTTCTACAATCTCCATGACATTTTGGCGTTGTAAGAAAGGTTCAAGCTGCGAAGGGAGCTGAACCTCAATAGTATCGATAAAATAGCGCCAGCTATTCCCTTGCTCTTGGCGTAAGTTAAAACGCGTTAATGAATGACAAACCGTGGCAATGATTGAATTTTTTTTGATCTGCCATGGATGCTGAGATGTATTTATTGAGATAGCAGAGCAATAATTTAAATACTGAGAGAGGGTTTGGTAATCTGAATCAATCATTTTTCTAAATGATGGTGACGCGACAGAAGGTATTTGATAGACGCCAGAACGCCGCCCCCGCCTAAAAAATAGGAAGGAAGCCATTATAGTTAGGCTAATAACAATTATAGCCGTTATAATGACATGATTCAGCATTGTTTCCCCAATGAAAAATGAATAAGAAAAGCATATCAATCCTCAGACTTTCTAAAAATAAGCCAATTCCTATTCTATTTATGATTTTTATTTTAAATTACAGTATCTTGTAAAAAAATATTTTATTTATTTATCCATTCGATTTTTGAACGATGATTATACTAACAGCATTTTATCTACTCGATAATATCTATCATTTTATTTTGATATAGGTCATAGTTGTATAATGATTTCAAAATACGGAGCATGCTAAGTAAACCTGCGTTTTGTAAATCAATAAAATAGACTTTTAGCAATAGATTTCACTCATCCTGTTCGGAAATCGTTATGACAGAGTTAAAAAAACCTAAAATCTTGAATATTCAAGATGTTGCTCAATCAAAATTATTCAGCATTCAATCAGTTGACCTCGAATTTAGCAATGGTGAAAAACGAGTCTATGAAAGAATGCGGCCCGCAAAACGCGAAGCGGTTCTTATCGTTCCTATCATGGGTGATGACCTCATTCTCATTCGCGAATACGCTGTCGGGATTGAAAGCTATGAATTAGGCTTTCCCAAAGGTGCTATCGACCCCGGTGAGATCGCCATTGAAGCAGCCCAGCGTGAACTCAAAGAAGAAATTGGTTATGGCGCTAATCATATTATTCAGCTTGCCAAACTGACAATGTCACCCTCATACTTTTCGAGTAAAATGAATATTCTTATCGCTCAAGATTTATACAGCGAAAAACTCGAAGGAGATGAACCGGAGCCTCTACAACAAGAACGATGGCCAATATCACGAATGATGGAATTACTCGAACACCCAGATTTCAACGAAGCTCGGAATATTAGCGCACTTTTCTATCTAGAACGTTACTTAAAAAGTATTAAGTAAAAATACGTTTTATTGTATCAGCGGAATGTTATTTCCATAACCCATCATGAATGTGGCTATGTAACCCACTGATATATTAGTTTTCTCTATAGAAAACACCCCATGTTTAAAATCAACAACGGGGTGCTAATTGTGAGAATTTAGCCAACAATTACGTTAAAATAACTCTTGGCTCCCCCCTCCTTCCGTAGAAATTGTCGTACCAACCTCTTGTACTGCATGTTCTTTCGGTTCCGTTCCTTCAATAAAATACTCACGGCGGGAAGAACCTAATTGGCCTGTTCGGCTATCAATAGATACAGAAATAACCCCTTTAGGCGGCTTCATTGTTTTGACAGGTACCCCGGCCAAAATTGACTTCATAAAGTCATTCCACATTGGCTGTGCGCTTTTGGCGCCAGCTTCACCGCGGCCTAATGTTCGCCTATTATCATCAAAACCTATCCATGCAGATGCAACAACATCTGGACCATAACCAGAAAACCACGCATCTTTCGAGCTATTCGTTGTTCCTGTTTTCCCACCAATATCACGTCGACCACCTAAGTCTCTCGCTGCACGCCAACCGGTACCAGACCAACCAGGCTCGCCATAGATATTGGTCATCATCGCATCCCTAATTAAGAATGCGAGTGGGGTATTAATCACATGAGGTGCATATTTATCAGCGGAGTTCCCATCTAAGTCAGCTGCCGTTGTTAGCGCCATTGTTGGCTCTTGTATCACCGAATTATCGCCCGATTGTGTCACTTCCTCGGTAGACTCATCATCAATACCTTTACTCGCAATAGTGCGTTCGGTATCCCCATAAATTACCGGAATATCCGTGCAATCAGGGCATGCTATTTTGGGATTGGCTTCGAAAATAACCTCATCATTATGATTTTCGATCTTCGAAATGTAGTATGGATCAATCAAATACCCGCCATTGGCCATGACGGCATACCCACGAACCATTTGCATTGGTGTAAATGACGGCGCACCTAACGCTAACGCCTCAGTACGGTTAATATTTTCCGCTGGAAAACCAAAGCGAGTCAGATAATCAGCCGCATAATCCACCCCCATGGCTCTCATCGCACGAACCATCACAACGTTTTTTGATTGGCCTAAACCTTGACGTAACCGTATAGGGCCATCATATCGAGGTGGGGAGTTTTTAGGGCGCCAATCAGAGCCCGCGCCTGCATCCCAACGGCTAATCGGCACATCATTCAGTAGTGATGACAATGTTAGGCCTTTATCCATTGCCGCTGTATATAGGAAAGGTTTAATATTCGAACCTACTTGGCGTAATGATTGGGTGACTCGGTTAAACTCACTCATATTGAAGTCAAACCCACCAACTAGCGCAATAATCGCCCCGTCATTTGGATTTAAAGCAACAAATGCCGCATTCGCATCAGGTATTTGCCCTAACCACCAATTATCTTTAACTTTTCGAACCCAAATTTGCTCACCCACTTGCATGACTGCATTTACAGCTCTTGGCGCGGCACCTTGTTGAGTATCTGAAATAAATTTACGCGCCCAACGCACACCGGTCATTGTAATAGGAATTTGCGAACCATCAGCTAACATCACTTGCGCTTCTGAAGCAGTCGCAGATGTCACAACTGCAGGCATTAAAGGCCCATAAACTGGCATTTTTTTCAATTTTTCGACAATCTGCTCTGCTGTCCAAGCCGTTTCATTCTGTTTCCATAAAACCTCAGCAGGGCCACGATAACCATGACGCGTATCGTAGTCGATCAAATTATTACGAACTGCCGTTGTGGCAGCTTCTTGATCTTTACGGATCACCGTAGTGTAGACTTTATATCCATCGGTATACGCATCTTCGCCATATTTATCAAATAAGGTTTGACGCGCCATTTCGGCTAAATACGGCGCAGAAAAATCAATTTTCGGCGCATGATACGAAGCCACTATTTTTTCATTTTTTGCTTGTTCATACTGGTCTTGAGTAATGTATTTTTCCTCAAACATACGAGAAAGAACCACATTACGACGGCTGACCGCACGGTCATATGAATACAACGGGTTAAATGTAGAAGGAGCTTTTGGTAAACCCGCAATCATTGCAATTTCACTGAGGGTCAATTCATCCACTGTCTTACCAAAATAAACGTATGCAGCTGCCCCGACACCATAAGCACGGTTACCTAAATAAATTTTATTCAGGTACAGCTCCATAATTTCATCTTTAGTAAAAAGCTGCTCAATACGAATAGCCAAAAATGCCTCTTTAGCTTTACGCATCAAGGTTTTTTCAGGACTTAAATAAAAGTTTCTCGCGAGCTGCTGGGTGATCGTACTGGCCCCCTGGGAAGCGTGACCGGATGATGCCATGACGGTAACTGCACGGAAAATACCAATGGGGTCAATTCCATGGTGGTCATAAAAACGGCTATCTTCAGTAGCGATAAACGCTTTTATCATTAAAGGAGGAATTTCTGCCAGCGGTAAAGGAATACGACGTTTTTCCCCATATTGGGCAATCAATTCGTTATCTGCGCTGTATACCTGCATTGGAATTTGCAGACGAATGTCTTTCATTGTTGCTACATCAGGTAGCTCACCTTCAACATATTTATACATGCCATAAATCGAGGCGGTTCCCAAAAAAATGCAACAAAAAACAAGAATAAAAAAATATTTTACGAACTTCACCGGAAAATTCCCATGCTCGACTAACAAGAGGGTTTAGATATCACTAACACACAGTATAAAGCTTATACAGCACAATAGAAAACGTAATTTATTTGTTAATGATAAGGAAATTAATTATGTATACATCAAAGTGGAACATTGGAATCGACCTATATCAAGATAAAATACAGCTAGTCGCTGCAAAGCGGCGCAGACAATACTGGCACTTATGTGAATGTTGGCAACAACAATTACCATTCGAGCTGACGGATAGTTCGAGCCATGAACAGTATAAAATTTTACTGAATATTTTATTACAATGGCGTCAGAAATTACCTAAAAAGTGTTCTGTTTCCTTCGCATTACCTGCTGTTCGCACAATAAAACAACAAATTTCATTACCGAGTGAAATTAATTTGCCACAACCAGAACTCGGTTGGTATTTACAATCTCAAGCTGAAAAACGTTTTGCAATGCACGCCCAAGAGCTAGTTATCGACTATCGCGTCATCAAGCAACAAGTTTATTTTAATGGGGCTCGCCAGTCAGATATTACTTTTTGGCAAAACCTACTTACTGAAAGTGGGTTCAACCTGCTAGCTATTGATGTCGCCCCCATCGCTTTACGCTATGTGGCAAGAAATGCGGGTTTACCCGATGAATGCTGGGTTGTTCATTACCGACAAGGTGAATGGCTTTGGTCTGGGCCAATTAGCCAGCCAGCGAATTACAACCATTTGCAAGACACTGACATCCAAACAATTTCCCATTTACTGCCTTTTCTTGATCAAGAAAATACCTCACCCACCTCACCTATCTACCTCATTACAGACCATCAACATACTCATCGTACTGCTGAGGTAGCTCATCTCTGGGAATTACGCCAAGCGTTTCAACAACATAATATTAAGTTACCCCAATTGCTGGGAGACTTTGTAATTGCAGCTGGTCTTGCTTTACGTCATGGGGATATCTAACTGATGGAACTATACCAAGTTAATTTTCTCCCTTGGCGCCAACAGCAAATAAAAAAGAAGATCCGAGCGTTTTTACTCTTTTGTTCTGTGATTTGCTGCTCGGTGATTACAACATGTATATTTTTATTTATTTTTCAACAAATTGAGATAAAAGAGCTAAAAAATAGAAAGCAGAATAATCAACTGCAATACGAACAGATACGACAATTAACATTGCAAATCACAGATCAACAAACACAAATTAATCATTTAATGAGCCAAAAAAGAAAGGTAGATAACATCATGGTAAATAACCAATTTTTACTTGGCCTCTTACAAAATCTTTCAACAATAACGCCCCCCAAAAGCTGGCTAACAAATCTACAGTTAATGGATAACAAAATAGAAATCAAAGCTAACAGCTATGATTTTCAAGATATCAATTCGCTCGGCTTACAACTTAAAAATCACCCTGGTTTGAGTGACATTCAATTAAAAAAAATTAGCCGGGTGAATCAATTAAACCGTTTACACCTAACGGCCAAATATCAAGGAGAGCCCAATGAGTGAATCAACACATTCTTTTTGGTATCGCCCATTTTGGCAACAGACTCTACCTCTTTGGTTCTTAATTGCACTTTGTCTCACAGCGGGATATTTTTTACACTGGAAGGAAAATCAAAACCAAATTATGGAATTAGCCACTGAAAACCTGAATTTAATTGAAGCTATCACAAAAGAAACTAAAATTATCCACCACTCACCCTCATTGCAACAGCTCGAAAAACAGACTCAATTATTAAAACAATCCGTTAATATTAAAGACGCGCCTCTTGAATCTCTTACACAGTTAAATACCTTACTTTCACATTCATCTGTCACACTTAACCAATTACAACCAACTGATATCAATACCTATTTCATGGAGTTCCAAGGCAATTTCATTCCTATTTATCACGTTATAGAACAGCTTCTTACCCTTCCTCAAACCCAAAAATGGCGTTTTCATGATATAAAAATATATCTAAAACAAGGGATTATCGTAACTGCCATCTCATTTTCATTATTCAACGACTCTCTCGCTATCAAGGATGATAACCACAATGAATAGTTCGTTAATTAAAATTCCCATGGTGATTATTATGGGGCTCTTCTTTCTATCTTCATTTTTAGTCTCTGCCGAAGAGATCCGAGATCCTTTTGCACCGCTAGCACCACCTCTAGCAACAGAAAATCACCTTGGCTCAGAAGCCGTAATCACACCGATAGCGCCAAATAAAACATCAATAACCGAAAAAATATTTAAATTAATCTCAATCAATGCCGAAGAAGTTCGTCATCTATTAGAACATTCAGGGACTTCGTTATTATCAAAAAATGCATCTATCCATCACGATGTCACGACAAACAGCCTCATTATTAAAGATAGCCCAGAGCGATTAGCACTAATTGATGAATGGATAAAACATAAAGATAAGCCAAATAAACAAGTACAAATCACCGCACATATCATTAGTAGCAGCCGAACTGCATTACAAGAATTGGGGTTAGAGTGGGGAATGATGGCAGGAGGAAACATGAGTGCCAATCATTTACATCGCTACAACCGTTATTCTTCAACATCAGGGCAATTTTCCTTCAATGTGCTTAGCCTTAGTGATGGGTTACTTGAAATGAAACTAAAAGCATTAGAAAAAGAGAATCTGCTTTCTATTATTGCAAGCCCCCGCTTAGTTGCTTCACATCAACAAGCTGCAAGTATTCAGCAAGGTACAGAGATCCCCTATGTCACCAGCAGTGAAAAAAAAACACACGTACAATTTAAAGACGCTGTACTGGGGATGGAGGTCACCCCCGCTATTGCACGCGATGAAAAAATTGAGTTAATCCTTAAAATTAGCCATAACTCGCCTGATACTGCACTTACGAGCAGTCAACATCATCACTTGGCCATCAATAAGCAAGAAATCGCAACGACCGTCACCATTAAAAATAACGAAACCCTTATTCTTGGGGGAATTTTTCAGCAAAAACAAGAAAAAACAGAGATGGGGTTGCCTTTTTTATCCCACATCCCTTTCCTAGGAGCATTATTTACAAATACAGCAGAGCATACAGATAAGCGTGTCCTTATTGTTTTTGTAACACCAAAACTTATCAATATTTAATATTGAAGAAATAACACATATACTTCAAGTAGTTGAATACGCAATAAGTCAAAGATGACAAAAAAAAATATTTTTTATGCTATAAACCTACCGGATAAATTTGACGCTGGCGTCGTTTTAGCATACAAGGTTATCCATTGAGTGTTCTAACTATCCGTAGATTAAAGAACAAGCTGTCAGTCGCTTATAAAACAGCCACAATTAATGTTGCTCTACACTTAGCAGAAATAGCTTGATAATATCAATAGCTAAAAACTGTTAAAAACAATGATATACAATGCATTAGACAACATAGACGGCTCAAATATCGAAACCTGTAATTTGAAATATGGCACTTTGCATGCTTAGTGCCATATTTATATAGTTGCAATTCAGGTTGATGTATTGAGATAATTTTCTTATCTGATCTCACATCATCACTTATGAGGTTTCAGTTTAGGTCCCGCCGCTAATCTGATTGGCGGGGCGGGTAATCATTAACGAATAATCGTAGTAATACCAAAAAACATGGCAGAGAAACGCAATATCTTTCTGGTTGGACCAATGGGTGCTGGAAAAAGTACTATTGGCCGTCAGTTGGCTCAACAGCTTAATATGGAGTTTTTCGACTCTGATCACGAGATAGAAAAACGCACTGGCGCGGATGTAGGCTGGGTATTCGACCTTGAAGGCGAAGAAGGCTTTCGCGATCGCGAAGAAAAAATCATCAATGAGCTTACAGAGAAACAAGGCATTGTATTAGCAACTGGCGGTGGCTCTGTTAAGTCCAAAGAGACCCGTAACCGCTTATCCGCTCGCGGTGTCGTTGTTTATCTTGAGACCACTATTGAGAAACAACTATCTCGTACACAACGTGACAAAAAGCGTCCGCTGCTACAAGTTGACGAACCCGCACGTGAAGTACTTGAGAAACTGGCTGACGAACGTAATCCTATGTATGAAGAAATTGCTGATATTACTATTCATACTGATGAGCAAAGTGCAAAAGTTGTTGCCAGCCAAATCATTGAACTATTAGAAAAAAACTAATTATTCAAGGTGTTATTTTCAAAAATGAACTCAAGGTGGTAAAGCAAGATGGAAAAAGTCACCGTCACTCTAGGCGAACGTAGTTATCCAATCAATATCGCACCCGGCTTATATCAGCAAACAGGGGCGTTTTGGCCATTAACTGCGGGCCAACGAGCAATGGTTGTGACAAATGAAACTCTTGCCCCTATTTATCTCGATAAGATAAAGAATGCCCTTGAATCTTCAGGCGTAAAAGTTGATACCATCATTTTACCCGATGGTGAACAATACAAATCATTATTCATTATGAATGATGTATTTACCGCATTACTTGAAAAACACCATAACCGTGACACCACCCTCATCGCTCTTGGTGGGGGCGTCATTGGCGACCTAACAGGCTTTGCAGCAGCAAGCTATCAGCGTGGCGTGCGTTTTATTCAGGTCCCGACAACCTTATTATCTCAAGTGGATTCTTCTGTCGGTGGTAAAACCGCCGTCAATCACCCACTAGGGAAAAATATGATCGGCGCATTTTATCAACCGGCTTCTGTTGTGGTTGATCTCAACTGCTTGAAAACACTTCCACCAAGAGAACTCGCCTCAGGTTTAGCCGAAGTTATTAAATACGGCATTATCCTCGATAGTGCGTTTTTTAGCTGGCTAGAAGAGAATATCGATGCGCTCGCCTCTCTTGATGACCAAGCAATGGCCTACTGCATTCGCCGTTGTTGTGAACTAAAAGCACAAGTTGTTGCTGCGGATGAAAAAGAAACTAGTGGGTTACGTGCACTATTGAACTTAGGTCATACCTTTGGTCATGCTATCGAGGCACATATGGGTTATGGCGTCTGGTTACATGGTGAAGCTGTAGCCGCTGGTATGGTAATGGCAGCAAAAACAGCAGAATTACTCGGTCAATTTACTCCTGAACAAACTCAGCGAGTGGTCACACTTTTAAAGCGAGCATCACTTCCCGTCAAAGGCCCTTCACAAATGAAGCCCGATGATTATCTCCCACATATGATGCGGGATAAAAAAGTGATAGGTGGAAAACTGCATTTAATTTTGCCTACCACTATTGGCCATTCGGAAATGCGTTCAGATGTTGATACGCAAACTGTTATTGCGGCAATCTCATCCTGTATGCCATAAAACGAAAAAAAAGCCGAATTTTCACTGGCATTTTAAAATGTTACTGGTAGATGTTCGCTAAAGTCGTTAAATTATACGGTATGCCTACACCTATAGACGAAATTCTAAAAAGCATATTATCAATACCACTTTGGCTAGCATGGTGTTACGAAAGAATATATGCTTTAAAAATAAGCAGCAATGTCCTGCTTGGTCGTTAAGAGGTTGTACTGATAAGAGACATTTTATCTCTACTATAGGCAAATTTTATTCGGGAGAGGAAAATGGACGAATTTAAACCAGATAACCAGCCTCAAGGTCAAAATGACCTTAGGCCAGATACATCAGATAGACCGACAGGGCGTTCACGCCAATCATCTGCTGCAAAACCTAAAATTGCACTCTCACGCCAACACATCATGATTGGTGTGGGTGTCTTAGTTTTATTGCTGCTCATTATTGCTATCAGTTCAGCGCTGAAAGCTCCTACAGAGCATGAAAAGCAACAAACAACGGGTGCCAATAATTCACAGAATATCGACTTATCGGGTTCCTCATCGTTGACTAACTCACAAAGTCAAACGCTATCAGGGCAACCACAAGAAATCACGGGTTCACAAATTGCGCCGACGCCAACCCAAGGCGAATCTCAAACTCAACCAAATGGTCTGGGAGAGCGAATCGAAATACCTGGCGATGTGGTTGATGCCTTAAATCAAGGCCAAGTTTCGGTGCCAGGCACTAGCCAGCCACAAAATACGACACCGTTAACGCCACCAACAGTGAAACCGGTCGAACAACAACCTGCCGTTAAACCAGTGGCGCCAGAAAAAACACCTGTAAAACCCGTTGAGCCAAAACACCCTGTGCAAACTAAACAGCCAGCGAAATCGACATCAACGGCGAGTAGCCAAGGTAGTAATATCATGTCTGCGCCAGCGGGTAGCTACACATTGCAGCTTAGCAGCGCAAGCCGCTCTGATACACTGGAAGCTTTTGCAAAAGAAAACAAACTGACCAATTACAAAGTCTATAAAACGATACGTAACGGGCAAACCTGGTATGTTCTTATTCACGGAAATTATAGTTCAGTAACCGCTGCAAAAAATGCAATAGGAACCTTACCTGCTGCAGTGCAAGCGAAAAAACCGTGGGTTAGAAATATGAAACAAGTCAAACAGGATCAAAAATAACAACGTTTTTCCCCGGGCGCATTATGTTGTCCTGACAGAGTACAATTTATTACTCTAAACGATTGTAATAATAAAGACGGCATGAAAAAAAAACGCGCTTTTTTAAAATGGGCTGGGGGTAAATACCCCCTTGTGGAAGAAATCAAAAAACATCTTCCACAAGGTGATTGCTTAATTGAGCCTTTTGTTGGTGCTGGGTCAGTGTTTTTAAACACCAGTTATGATTCCTACATACTGGCAGATATCAACAGTGACCTCATCAACCTCTACAATACAGTTAAAGACCGCGCTGATGCTTTTATCGAAGAAGCCCAGCAAATCTTCACACCTGAATATAATACTTCCGAACAATATTATTTAATGCGTGAAGCCTTTAACCAATCGACCGATACTGAGAAACGTAGTGTCCTTTTCTTATACTTAAACCGCCACTGTTATAATGGGCTATGCCGCTATAATTCTCGTGGTGAATTCAACGTTCCTTTCGGCCGCTATAAAAAGCCCTATTTCCCGAAAGAAGAATTACTGTGGTTTGCTGAAAAATCACAAAATGCGACATTTATAACTCAGCATTATGGTGATACGTTGCTCAATGCAAAAGAGGGAGCGGTTGTCTACTGTGACCCTCCCTATGCGCCTTTATCAGATACCGCCAATTTTACGGCATATCACACGAATTCCTTTAATTCGCTTGAACAACAAAACTTAGCTATTTTGGCGCAAAAGTTATCAACAGAAAGCAAAATCCCGGTACTGATCTCAAATCATGATACCCCGATGACAAGAGAGTGGTATTATCAGGCTCAATTACATATTGTAAAAGTACGTCGCACCATTAGTAGAAATATATTAAACCGGACAAAAGTCAATGAGTTACTGGCGTTATATCCGGGTATACCTAATAGCCTTTCTCCTAGAAAAACGGATAAGAAAAAAATGCAGCGCCCTGTACCTAGTGCTGAATGGCTCTCAGATAACGATTAATAATCGGAGACAATTATGAAAAACTTTCTCATTGCCCCATCTATTTTATCTGCTGACTTTGCCCGTTTAGGCGAAGATACTGCCAACGTTCTGGCTGCTGGTGCCGATATCGTGCATTTTGACGTTATGGACAACCATTACGTGCCCAACTTGACGTTTGGCGCGCCTATCTGTAAAGCACTGCGAGACTATGGAATTACTGCTCCTATCGATGTTCATTTAATGGTCAAACCGGTTGATAGGATCATTCCAGACTTCGCTAAAGCAGGGGCAACGCATATCAGTTTCCACCCTGAGGCCAGTGAGCATGTTGATCGTTCATTACAGTTAATTCGCGAGAATGGTTGTACCGCAGGGCTAGTCTTTAACCCAGCAACCCCGCTGAGCTACCTTGATTATGTCATGGATAAAGTTGACATGATCCTACTAATGTCCGTCAATCCAGGCTTTGGTGGCCAATCCTTTATCCCACAAACCCTCAATAAGTTGCGCCAAGTCCGTAAACTCATTGATGAAAGTGGTTATGATATCCGTTTGGAAGTCGATGGCGGGGTTAAAGTTAATAATATTGCAGAAATTGCAGCAGCAGGCGCCGATACTTTTGTTGCAGGTTCCGCAATCTTCGATCAACCAGACTATAAAACCGTCATTGATGCAATGCGTAGCGAATTACAAAAGGTATCTCAATGACTGACATGGTATTAGAGAATATCAAAGCAATAGCTTTCGATTTAGACGGCACTCTTGTAGACAGCGCCGGTGGCTTAGCTGAAGCCATCGACAATATGCTAACAGAACTTGGCTTTTCACCCGCAGGTAAAGAGCGAGTCTCAATTTGGGTTGGTAATGGCGTGGATGTTTTAGTTGAACGCGCGCTTTCTTGGGCTGGCGCCCAAATAACCCCCGAGTTACAAAAAGCAGCGCGAGCCAGCTTCGATAAATTCTATGCCGTTTCTGTCACAACTGGCAGCGAACTATTCCCTGAAGTGAAAGAAACCTTAGAGCAACTAGCAAAACATGGCCTCCCTATGGGGATTGTTACTAATAAAGCGACGCCATTTATTGCACCGCTATTAAAGAAATTAGGTATTGAACACTACTTTTCTCTTGTGTTGGGTAGCGATGATGTTAAAGCGTTAAAACCGCATCCTGCTCCCCTTTACTTAACGATGGGAACATTCGGTTTACGTAAAGAAGAATTGCTTTTTGTCGGTGATTCTCGTAATGATATTATTGCAGCGAAAAGCGCTGAATGCCCGTGTGTCGGTCTGACCTACGGTTATAACTATGGTGAATCTATTGCACTAAGTGAGCCGAACTGTGTATTAACACATTTTTCTGATTTATTACCTACAATCGGGTTATCTGAAATAAAATAAGCAAGGACATAACTAAATGAGCACTCCCACTGAAAATTTAAAGCAACCCCAAAAACCAATCGTATTCAGCGGCGCACAGCCTTCCGGTGAATTAACCATCGGTAACTATATGGGTGCATTACGTCAGTGGGTACAAATGCAAGATGACTACGATTGCATTTACTGTATCGTTGACCAGCACGCCATCACCGTTCGCCAAGACCCTGTTGAACTGCGAAAAAGAACCCTCGATACACTCGCGCTCTATTTAGCCTGTGGCATTGACCCGAAAAAAAGTACCATTTTTGTACAGTCACATGTGCCACAACATGCCCAATTGAGCTGGGCGCTTAACTGCTACACCTATTTCGGTGAATTGAGCCGTATGACTCAATTTAAAGATAAATCAGCGCGCCATGCAGAAAATATTAATGCGGGACTCTTTGATTACCCAGTATTAATGGCTGCGGATATTTTAATTTATCAAACAAATCAAGTGCCTGTAGGTATTGACCAGAAACAGCATCTTGAATTGAGCCGTGATATTGCTCAACGCTTCAATGCCATTTACGGTGATATTTTCACTGTCCCCGATCCATTCATTCCGACTGGTGGTGGTGCTCGTGTTATGGCATTACAAGATCCGACCAAGAAAATGTCTAAGTCCGATGATAACCGTAACAACGTTATCGCCTTATTAGAAGACCCGAAATCTGTCGTGAAAAAAATCAAACGCGCAATGACTGACTCCGAAGAGCCACCGCGTATTCGTTATGATTTAGAAAATAAGCCGGGTGTTTCTAATTTATTAGATATTATGTCGGGCGTGACGGGTAAGAAAATCGCAGAACTTGAAGCTGAATTTGAAGGACAAATGTACGGTCATCTTAAAGGTGCTGTGGCTGAAGCCGTTTCTGACATGTTAACTACACTGCAAACTCGCTACCATGAATTCCGTAATGATGAAGCGCTGCTCAACCAAATTATGGATGAAGGCGCAACAAAAGCAGCTGCTCGCGCGCAAGAAACCCTAGATAAAGTTTACGAAGCTATTGGTTTTGTTAAGCGCCCTCAGCGCTAACCAAATAAAAAGCGCTTACTCATCAATGGGTGAGCGCTTCCATTAATACATAGTCAAATTTTTTCACAAACTCCTTCTGGTTTTCTATCTGGAGTCCAGATACCTTTATCTATTAAATACCTTATCCGTTGATTTTAAATTATTTAATTAACAATAAGGTCATTCCATGTTATTCAAAAAAAAACATGCTATTGTTCAAGGTGGCTCACGTGGTATTGGTGCGGCTATTGTAAAAAAACTCGCCAAAGACGGTGCGAATATTACTTTCACCTATGCCTCATCAGATGAAAATGCAAAATCATTGATCACTGAAACCGCCCAATTTTCCGGGAAAGTCATGGCTATCAAAGCCAACAGTGCTAATGAACATGAAATTACAGCGGCAATCAAACAATCATTTGATAAGTTTGGCTCTATTGATATTTTAATTAACAGTATTGGTATTCTTGAATTTGGTTCAGTAGAAACCCTCTCTCTAGAGTCATTTGATCGTTCCTATTCCCTAAATGTACGCAGCTTATTTATTGCCAGCCAATCCGCATTAGCAGTTATGAATGATAATGGGCGAATAATTCACATTGGCAGTGTCAACTCAGAGCGAGTGCCATTTGAAGGCGGAGCCGCCTATGCGATGAGTAAATCAGCCATCATTGGCTTAACAAAAGGCATGGCTAGAGATGTCGCTTCAAGAGGGATAACGGTCAATAACGTTCAGCCAGGCCCCGTAAATACAGACATGAATCCAGAACAAGGCGAGTTTGCAGAGAGTCTGAAACAAATAATGGCCTTAAAACGCTATGCTAGTGCTGATGAAATTGCTGATTTTGTCTTGTACTTAGCTAGCCCTGCTGCTGCTTATATCACGGGAGCAAGTTTAAATATTGATGGTGGATTCACCGCTTAATCTTGGTTTTGACTTATAACAAAAAAAACGGGAAATTTTTCCCGTTTTTCATTAACCAATGAGTATAACTTTCATTATTGAAAATCTTTGTCGGTATATAACTGAGTTGCTTTTACACTTTCAATATTTTTCGCGCCACCTAACATCATATTGATAGATAGCTCTTTATTTAATTGCTGGATGACAGAATTAACCCCTTCTGCACCACCAAAATTTAATCCATAAAGAATAGGACGCCCTACAGCCACAACATCAGCACCACTTGCTAAAGCTTTAAATACATGTGAACCACGACGTACACCACTGTCAAAGACAATAGGCACACGTTTATTCACCACTTTTGCAATTGATGGCAACACATCAAAAGATGCAGGACCACTGTCTAACTGGCGACCACCATGGTTAGACACCCAAATAGCATCCGCACCAGCTTTTATCACAACATCCGCATCTTCAGGTGATTGAATACCTTTGACGATAACCGGTAAGCCTGACAATTTTTTCACATATTGAATATCTGCTGGTGTAAATGCTTGCTTCGCTTGCGCATAAATTTCACTGATCCCAGCACCTTTACCTGTTTTCGAACCATCACTATTTTGCTGAGCAAATAGTTCTAAATTGGCAAAACCTAACGGAAACTGAAAGTTATTACGAATGTCATCTTCACGATATCCACCAACAGGTGAGTCCACCGTCAAAATAATCGCTTTAGCACCACTTTCTTTAGCTCGTTTCAACGTAAATTCATTGAAAGCCTCGTTTTTACTCATGTACAGTTGAAAAAAGAATGGGTTATTTCCCGAAACTTCCGCAACTTCTTCAATGGTTTTATTGCCATAAGTACTGAGCGAAAAAATAGAACCTGCTTTGGCCATACCTTTTGCAGTCGCTATTTCCCCCTCTTTATGGGCGAGACCTTGAGCCGCCATCGGTGCCTGAATAATCGGTGTTTTAAGTTTAATACCTAAAAAATCAGTTGATAAATCAATGTCTGAAATTTCAATACCTTGCATCACACGTGGCATAATGTATTTTTTATCAAAATGCTGCGTATTTTTATTTAAATTCAGCTCATCTTCCGCACCACCACGGATGTAGCCAAAAGCGCCTTTTTCCATATTTTTCGCCACTTGGCTTTCTAGCTCATCCAAGTTGACGATTTTAATCGGGCCTTCTTTATCGCTCGCTTTATATTCCGCAGCTTGAGCCGACCCTAATGTTAAAGCAACAGCTAGTAGTGTTGATGTCACAACGGTATTTTTTTTGAAATTCAACATGATTAATCCTTTCTTACTTGTACTTATTACCATAAATTACTGTTTAATGGCTTCTGCTTGGATCTTGATAGTGACATTTTGAGTCATACCCTCTTTCACTAAGAAATCGACCCCCCACTGTGTACGGTCAATCGTTGCTTCAAAATCACCACCACAAACATCCGCTTTAAAAATTGGGCTAAAGTAACAACCGAACTTCGTTGTTTTTAATTGAATAGGGTGTGATTCGCCTTTCATTGTCAGTACGCCGTCAATAGAAACCGGCTTGTTATTAACAAAATTCCATTTAGACGACTTAAATTCAATCGTTGGGTACTTGGCAACATCTAACATATCTGCACTTTTGATATGGTTGTCGAATGCAGGTAAACCGGTATTTAATGTCTCCGCAGGGATGATAACGTTCACGCTACCCGCTTGTTTTTCCGCAGAATACGTCATATCGCCAGTAATATTATGAAATCCACCGCTATTGGTTGAAGTATTAAAGTGGTCAATATAAAACACCGCTTTCGTATGCGTTGGGTCTAATTTATAGTCAGCCGCCTGAGCGGTTCCAAAAACAAATAAAGAGGCCAATAAAGGTAAAGCTAACTTTTTCATATACGTTCCTTAAACTTTAAGTACAAATAAACTGCCCTTATTCGTGATAAAGGCAGCCTTATTTCATTTCGTGAGTTAAATATCGTGAGTATTTCTTTAATTAGCGCTCTGAATCTAATTGTTCATTATTTTTCAGAACTTCTTGTGCTTTGCTGTAGCTTTCAATTAATAATTGATAAGCAGGGAAAATTTGCGTGTAAGCCATTGCCCACTCAGCGGCATCTTCGCGGTTCCAAGTCCCTTGTAATTCTGAAGCAACCGCAGCAGTATCCATTGGTACTACACCCGCTTGAACAACTCGAGCCAAGGTAATTTCTTGCGCCATTTTGCTGTAAGTCCCTGATGCATCAATCACCACAAATACTTGATAACCATCCATTACGGCACTAATCGCAGGGAAAGCCATACAAACACTGGTAATGGTTCCAGCGATAATTAATTGCTTTTTACCTGTTGCTTTCACGGCAGCCACAAACTCTGGGTTATCCCACGCGTTAATTTCACCACGTCGTGCAATATATTGTGCATGTGGTGCATTTTGATGAATTTCTGGGATCAACGGACCATTTGGGCCTTGAGGTACAGAAGCCGTTGTTATTACGGGGATTTTTGCAAGAGATGCCATTTTAGCCAGAACAGCGGCGCGAGCACGCAGTTCCGTCATTGGCATATCACCTACGGTTTGAAATAAACCACTTTGGTGATCGATTAATAACATCACCGCATCTTCTGGGTTAATAGCAGGACGTTGACCATTAAAATTAGCTGGGCTACTCATGATGAAACCTCTCAATCGATAAAATATGAAATCTGTTTTTGATTTAAAAATAGAACGATAGCCGCTCCGTTTTCGTGTTATTTAGATTAATTCATCGATTTAAGGCTGAGTAGTCCAGTTTTTGATAAACACTGTTCTATAAATAGAATAATTAGACTTTATTCTATTGTTCTATCACTGCAACAATGAAACCTATTTTTGCTACTACTGCCAAATGATTTGCTCCTTTATTATTCAGTCATCAAAACAATTTTAGGAGCAAAACCATGAAAAAAATTATTGGTATCTATCAATCTCCTCGCAGCCATTGGGTAGGAGACGGCTTTCCTGTCCGTTCAATGTTTAGCTATAACGATCATGGGAAATACCTTAATCCGTTTCTTTTACTCGACAGAGCGGGGCCTTTTGATTTCCCAAGCTCAAATTCAGCAAACAGAGGCGTTGGTGAGCACCCACACCGTGGGTTTGAAACAGTCACGATTGTGTATGATGGCGAAGTGGCTCACCATGACTCTACGGGTGAAGGCGGTGTGATAGGCCCAGGCGATGTTCAGTGGATGACTGCGGCATCCGGTATTTTGCATCAAGAATATCAATCTGACGCCTTCATGAAAAATGGTGGTACCCTTGATATGGTGCAACTGTGGGTCAATTTGCCAGCAAAAGACAAATCAGCGGCTCCCGGCTACCAGTTGTTAGAAAGCCAAAGCATACCAAAAGTTGCATTACCCAATGATGCAGGTACATTGCGAGTGATCGCGGGTGACTATTTGGGCAATAACGGTGCAGCAAAAACCTTTAGCCCATTGGATGTATGGGATTTACAACTGAACAAAGGTAAAACTGTGGGTATCCCAACCAAAGCGGGGCGCCATGTTGGTTTAGTCATGTTACGCGGCTCAATGTTTGTTGATGGTCGTTCCGCTTTAAACGAAGGCGAGTTGATGATCCTCGACGATACAGACAGCAATATTCTGTTGGAAGCCACAGAAGATGCTTTAGTGCTGCTGCTCAGTGGTGATCCCATTGACGAGCCCGTTGTTGGCTACGGCCCTTTTGTTATGAACAGCATGGAAGAAATTAACCAAGCTGTTCATGATTTCAATAATGGAAAGTTTGGCCGTATTCCTGAAACACAATAAATGACGAATATTTCCCTGATAGCCTAATGTGCTATCGGGGAAATTTATTTCACTGACGGTGAAATATTATCCGCCAAATAATTTAACAGTAATTGAATTGATGGCAACAACCCTTTGCGTGATGGATATACAGCATGAATGATATCTTCAGGAAACTGCCATTTCGGTAATACCTCCACCAATTTCCCTGATTCAATGTCTTTTTCTACCACACCATAAGGCAGCCTTGCGATCCCGACCCCTTTCAGTGCCGCATGGTATAACGTTAAGATATCGGTTGTCGCTAACTTGGGGGTAAAATGCTGCGTAAAACTAAGATCATCACTATTTTTAAGGGTTAACGTGTAATTTTGTGAGTGCTCCGTATTCGCTAACATTGGGTAATCCACCAGCTTCTCAGGTTCAGTAAGCTCACCCTGTTCTGTGAATAATTGTGGGCTAGCCACTAATATACGTCGTGAATACCCAAGTACTTTCATCATTAAGCCTGAATCATCCAATGGCAATGAGCGCACGCGAATAGCTAAATCCAGCCCTTCACTGATCACATCAACAGGTCGGTTAACTGCTAAAATTTGAATGTCGATATCAGGATATTGCACCATAAAATCAACAAGTAATTCATTGAGATAAACTTGCAATAGCGCGACGGGGCACGATAATTTAATTATCCCTTTAGGGTGAGACTGAACAGAACATATCAATTCATGAGCAATTTCAGCTTCATCAACCACATTTTTACACTGCTGATAAAATACTTGCCCTACTTCTGTGACATGAAACTGGCGAGTAGAACGATAAATCAATGAAACATTTAACTTTTGTTCTAATTCTGCGATGCGACGACTTAATTTAGACTTAGGGATCCCTAGCGCCAGACCCGCTTGTGAAAAACCACCATATTCGACAACTTTCACAAAATAGTAGAGATCGTTTAAATCATATTGCATCTCACGCCCCTTAACATTCCCAATCGCAATATCACCATCTTACTAAAAACCCCAAAAAAGCGCTTTAAAAATGAATACGGCCAATTAAAGCCTGCAAACAAAACAAATAGTCTGGCAAGCAAAACAACTAATTCACGATAACAAAGCGAAATAAATTAAAGTGACGAATTAACAATGGAGGGCTCGCATGTACCGCGCACTTTGGGAACGACTTTGTCCCTATCGCTTCACATTATTATTTGCACTTATTTTACAAGCTATAGCAGGCCTCTGTTCACTCATTCCATTGATAGCTATTAGCCAAGTTGCTGCCACTCCCGTTCATCAATATTATGAATGGGTCGTTATTGCGTCCATCGGTGGTATAAGTTGGCTAATTTGCCAAACTCTTGCTATGTATTTAACGCATCAAACGGATAACCATCTCTGCTACCACGTTAGACTACAACTTCTTGATAAAATAGAAAAACTCCCACTAAATCACTTTGCCCAACACGGTAGAGACGGTTTTTTGCAAATTGTGGATCGTGATGTTCGTGGGCTGCATCAATTAACCGCTCATGCCCCCGCAGATATCACAAAACTGATTATCGTCCCCACAGCAGCAACTCTCATTCTATTATGGCAAAATGTACTGCTCACCCTTTTTTGCTTAATGCCATTAATTGCCTCTATTTTTTTATTTAGACAAATGCGCTCTGTACGCTATCAGGCGCTCTACACCTCACGTAACCAGGCAATGGGCTTTCTATATGAACAATACGCGGAACTCGCAGATAACCCACTACAAGCTAGGCAATACCCCAACCAATCAATTCAAAAAAAAACATCACACGCTTTATCTCAATTTGAAATAGCCTTTCATCGATGGATAAGAAAAATAGGTGCTTTGAGCTCATTGACCCAAGTCGGTATCAGCAGCACATTGCTTTCATTGTGGGTTATTGTTGGGGTTTCATTACTCCCTGAGCCCTTACCTCTTGCTCAAGTGATTTTATTCATTTTATTAATTAGCAGTATCGCTGCACCTGTTGCAGCAATGGGGCATGGCACGGACGCCTTAAACCTTGCTGTCAGTGCATCAGAACGTATTCGCCAACTTCTCGCTGAACCGGATATGCATTACGGAGAAAAAGATGTCAGCCCATCTTTAGGTGAGCTCAAACTTGTTCAAGTTGATGTGAAAATAGGTCATAGCCCAATACTATCGAATATTAATATCACCGTGGCTCCCAACGAATTTATAGCTATTGTCGGGGCATCAGGTGCGGGGAAGAGTACTTTATTACAGCTTATGGCACGCTTTTTAGACCCAACAGCAGGAAATGTGCTCTTTAACTCGGTTCCATTACCACAGCTATCATTTACCAGTTTGAACCGTACAGTTTCCATCGTCATGCAAAACACCCCGCCCTTACCTTGTTCTGTACGTGAAAATCTACAGTTGTTTGCCCCAAATGCCACTGAAGATGAAATGTATCGTTATCTTGATGCACTCAACTTATTACCGCTTGTAAAACAACAACCTAAAGGACTGGATGCCGTAATAGGACAAGATATGCAGCTGTCCGGAGGGGAGGCTCAACGCCTTGCCATTGCACGCGCACTACTATCACCAGCACCTTTATTACTGCTTGATGAGCCAACATCCGCGCTTGACCCACAAAATGCACAACGGGTGCTGAATTTATTGCACTCCGAGCCGCGAACCTGTGTGTTAATTACCCATGACTTAAGCGGCTTAAGCCTAGCAGACCGCGTACTGCTGTTAGACAACGGGAAATTAATTGCACAAGGCTCCCATCAACAACTTGCAATACAGTCAGAACCCTATCAGCAACTTTTACGCGCCCTGGAGGATGATTGTGCTTAGGAGCTTATTGTACACCGTACGTAGTGCCATATTTTGGATGACGTTAAGTGCTGTTTTAGAGGGAGTTAGCGGGTTATTTTTATTTGTTGTAATTTTAGATTGGCACCTTGATACCACAATGCCATTAACGTTTTTCGCTCTTTCGAGTTTAACTGCATTAACCGTCACATTTATAGCCACTCAGAAAGGCTATTTTGCTGGAGGGTTGGTGATGCGTTATCTTGCTACGGCACTTATTCGCCATCTGCCGCTTTCATTACACCCTATAGCAAACAGTAATCAGCTAATTTCAGGGCCTGTTTCACAGGTTATGTCTGTGCCCGCACATTTATTACACCCAATTATCAGTGGGTTAGTCACACCCTGCACTATCGTGATTGGTGCTTTAATCTATCAAAGTATTTTTGGAGTCATTTTACTATTTATAATTAGTATATTATTAATATCCTTACGTTTTTCTGCCACAAAAGTGGCCTCTTTTGAGCAAGCCGTTCATGAATCAGAACAACAAGCAGTAAGTGCGCTCAATCAATATGCCCTCCACCAGCCATTAATTCGTCGCTCAAGTGCTCACCATGAGCAGCTGCATCCTAAACTTGCCTTAATGTCCCAATATCAAACTCAAAGACAGCGACAACGAAGAAGTTTGCCATTTCACTTATTATTTTCATTGATGGTGCAAACCGTATTTATTACGCTCTTTGGGTACGGTATTTATTTAGTTGAACATGCAGAAATGCCATTAAACCTGTGCCTAGCAGGGTTAGTTTTATTAGCTCGCTTAATTGAACCTATATGGTTGCTTTCTCATTTAGACCAATCTATTAGGCAGATGAAAAAAGCAGTTCAACAAATTGAGAAAGCCTTACAGACTCCAGTGCTGGTGTTTCCTTATCGTACATCCCCCCCCAAAATCGATAGCGTTAGCTGTGAACAGCTATCATTTTACAGTGATAATAAAAAATGCATTTTAAAAAATATAAATCTGACTTTTAAAAAACATGCACTTACTGTCATTGTGGGCCCATCAGGCGCAGGGAAAAGTACATTATTAGGCTTACTTGCTCGCTTACAAGACCCAACACAAGGCTGTGTGAATTATGGTAATCAAAATATTAAAACCCTATCACAAGCAGTGTTGTGCGCTAGCCGGGGAGTCTTATTACAAGACAGTCGTTTATTTTACGGTAGCATACGCCAAAATTTGATACTTGATGATAATAATATTGATGACAAGGCAATCAGCACGTTACTAACACAACTTAATTTCACCGCCAATCATGAGTTCTTGGAAAAAGAGGTCGGTGCCGGTGGTATGCAACTTTCTGGCGGTCAAAGGCAACGACTGTGTATTGCGAGGCTAATGTTACAGCATCCTGACATCATTTTAATGGATGAACCAACGGCAAGCCTTGATAACGTCAATACCGCTTCAGTGATAGACCTTATAACTCAAGCCAAACAGCAAACACGGGTCATCGTCACCCACCAGCCCAATCTTGCACGCCAAGCAGACTCTATTGTGTATATGGAGAACGGGAACGTGATCGCTCAGGGGACACACCCCGAATTAATGGCGAATATCCCGTGGTACCAACAGTTTGTACAACAAATACCTAAGACTTAGGCGTCATATTGCTAGCAAGTGCTTATGGCCAAATACTCTCTTTGCCAGAAGCACATCGCTTTATATTAACGCTTACCAAACAACCGGTGCTTAAATTCTTCAATGCGGTGGTTATCTAAACGGTTTTGCATGGTTAAGCTCCAACTTGCAGATAACCCTGCTGAACTTAAAAGGCGCTGATATAACTCTTCATCATAAGGGGCGTGAAATGCAATCATAATGGCTTCTTGTACGGAGATATCACTATTGCGGCTCAATAACGTTAATGGCGCATTTTGACTAACATTACCGGCTTTTATCACACGATACAGCCAACCACATCGCCCATTGTCTTGCATCATTTGTGCAAAATTTTCAATTCCTGTTAAACCATTGAGCTTATAACAAGGGGAACGAGGTTGCGTGACCTGAATGCGCGCATCACCCCAAGCAAAAATATCCCCAATAAATACGTTTTCTTCTGTCATACCCAGCGTTGATATATTTTCTCCAAATGCGGAGGCAACAAATAGATCCGCTAAACCCGGATACGCATTAATCCAAAAATCATAATGGTCACGTGGATAATGGCAAAGAGCTCTATCAGGACCGCCATGAAAGCGTTTTTCAGCTTGTTCATCCCCCTCAAGCCCCAATTGCCCTAACATCAATAGCCCATCGGCCGCCTGCTTATGAATAGCACTGTGCCCACAAGACTGGGTTGCTTGGATTTTACCGATAAAGACTTGGGGAATATATGACATGAACAGTGCTCTCCACTTAGCAAAGTAACAGAGACTTCATCATAAAGAATGCCAACAGAGATAACAATCCGGTGAGGTATAAATAAAAAAGCGCAGCATTAACACTGCTGCGCTTTACGAATAAATTATCTTATAAAATTATTTAGCTTTTGCTGCAAAACGTGCCGCTGCTTCATCCCAGTTCACAACTGACCAGAATGCTTTAATATAATCAGGGCGACGGTTTTGGAATTTCAGATAATAAGCGTGTTCCCATACGTCTAAACCGATGATTGGGTAACCAGATGTGCCTGAAATAGCCTCACCCATTAATGGGTTGTCTTGGTTCGCTGTTGAAACGACAGCTAATTTACCGTCATCTTTCAGAACCAGCCACGCCCAGCCAGAACCGAAACGGGTTGCAGCGGCTTTTTCAAACAGTTCTTTAAATGCATCAACGCTACCGAAATCACGTTCAATCGCAGCTTTCAGTTCGCCTTTTAATTCAGTATTTAATTTCAAACCTTTCCAGAACATGCTGTGATTTGAATGTCCACCTGCGTTATTACGGACAAACGTGCGTTGATCAGCCGGGATTTGGTCTAATTTTTGGATCAGAACATCGATATCTAAACCCGCTAATTCAGGCAGTTTTTCTAACGCTGTATTGGTGTTAGTCACATAGGTTTGATGATGCTTGGTATGGTGGATTTCCATGGTTTGCTTGTCAAAATGTGGTTCCAATGCATCATAAGCATAAGGTAAAGCAGGTAATGTATAACTCATATTATTGTCTCCAGTGACGTAAATACCGCTATGTTTCTCATTTTTACCACAAGGCTCATAGGGTAAACACTTGCGTAACTTCGCACCTTGTGAATAACGATCTATTATAGTTATTTTACTGTTAATGAAAATCATTATCAAACCCATGAGGAATGTATGGATATTTATATTCGCTATGAGAACTTGTTTATTCAGTAACTAATACCAACAACCCCGCCATTTATTTTTCTTTAAATCTATCTTTTATTATATTTTTAGTCTTATATTTTAATTTGACATTTAGCATCAAATGATAATCCTGCAAATCTCATTACAATTAATACGTGATCTTCCGCGCAAAAGAAAAACAAATTTAAAATTCGTGCTTTAGTTAACCATTTTTTGACATAGTATTAACATCTGCAAGGAGATAATAATATGACTCAAATAACTAAACATCCCGTTCCTGCTGAAATTGCAAAAAATGCCCTGATAAACGAACAACAGTATAACGATGAGTACCAACGCTCGATTCAAGACCCTGAAGGATTTTGGGGCGAAAAAGGAAAAATCGTTGATTGGATTAAACCTTACACTCGTGTCAAAAACACCTCTTTTGACCCCGGACATATTGATATCCGCTGGTTCGAAGACGGTACATTAAATTTAAGTGCTAACTGTTTAGATCGCCATCTGGCTGAAAAAGGTGACCAAACAGCGATTATTTGGGAAGGCGATGACCCTTTATCGTCAAAAAATGTCACTTACCGCGAACTGCACCATGATGTTTGTCAGTTTGCTAATGTCCTGAAACAACAAGGTATTCGTAAAGGCGATGTTGTCGCCATTTACATGCCTATGGTTGTTGAAGCTGCAGTCGCGATGCTAGCCTGTGCCCGTATTGGCGCGATACATACGGTCATTTTTGCTGGTTTCTCCCCTGAAGCCGTCTCTGGTCGCGTTATTGACTGTAAAGCGAAGCTCATCATCACCGCAGATGAAGGCTTACGAGCTGGCCGTGCAATTCCATTAAAGAAAAATGTGGATGACGCACTCGCTAGTCCGCAAGTTACTACGGTTTCTCATGTCATTGTTTACCAACGCACAGGCAACGCACCGAGCTGGGTCGAAGGCCGTGACCTCTGGTGGCACGACGTCATCAAAGGGGTCAGTGCAGACTGCCCTCCAGAAGAAATCAACGCAGAAGACCCGCTCTTTATCCTGTACACCTCGGGTTCTACAGGCAAACCTAAAGGTGTTTTGCATACCACTGGTGGTTATTTGGTTTATGCCACACTGACATTCAAGTACACCTTCGACTACCATCCAGGTGAAGTCTATTGGTGTACTGCTGATGTCGGCTGGGTAACAGGTCATAGCTATTTGCTATATGGGCCATTATCCAATGGCGCTAAAACATTGATGTTCGAAGGGGTACCTAATTACCCATCAGTTAACCGAATGAGCCAGGTGGTTGATAAACACCAAGTCAATATCCTTTATACTGCACCAACCGCCATCCGCGCATTAATGGCTGAAGGCGATAAAGCTATTGAAGGTACTGACCGCAGCTCATTACGAATTCTCGGCTCCGTGGGGGAACCCATTAACCCTGAAGCTTGGGAATGGTTCTACAAAAAAATTGGTAATAGCCGCTGCCCAGTGGTTGATACATGGTGGCAAACCGAAACAGGTGGTTTCATGATCACACCACTTCCGGGGGCAACCATGTTAAAACCGGGGTCTGCAACATTACCATTCTTCGGCGTTCGCCCTGCGTTAGTTGATAACCTTGGTGAACCTATCGAAGGCGCCACAGAAGGCAATTTAGTTATTGTCGATTCATGGCCGGGCCAAGCCCGAACCTTATTTGGCGATCACGAACGCTTCGAGCAAACCTATTTCTCAACCTTTAAAGGCATGTACTTTAGCGGTGATGGTGCTCGTCGTGATGAGGATGGTTATTACTGGATCACTGGCCGTGTTGACGATGTACTGAATATTTCGGGCCACCGTTTAGGTACCGCAGAAATAGAATCAGCGCTCGTTGCACATCCGAAAGTGGCTGAAGCTGCCGTGGTCGGTATACCTCACAATATTAAAGGGCAAGCTATTTACGCCTATGTCACGCTAATATCAGGGGTTGAGCCTTCACCTGAGCTATATACTGAAGTTCGCAACTGGGTGCGTAAAGAAATTGGCCCAATTGCCACACCAGATGTTCTTCACTGGACGGACTCTTTACCAAAAACCCGTTCCGGTAAAATCATGCGTCGTATCCTACGTAAAATTGCATCAGGAGACACCAGTAACTTTGGAGATACCTCCACTCTGGCCGATCCAGGTGTTGTCGAAAAACTACTCGAAGAAAAACAGTCTATGAGTATGTCATAACGCTAAAAGGCCAACTCATAGAGGCGGCCTTACATACATCCCAACAAGATAGTTTACTCTAAATAATTCGAGGTGCAGTCAACAATGCTGCAGCTTGAAGTATGACGAGTATAACAGAGGAGAACTCTGATGAATGCTACTGCTTACGAAAAGGTAGAGGATAACACTCGCTTTAAAGAACTGGTTAGGAAACGTAGTCGCTTTTCATGGTTATTATCAATAATAACGCTCGTGCTATATGTTGGATTTATTTTTCTTATCGCTTTTGACCCAAGCTGGCTAGGAACACCGATATCCGAAGGTTCATACATCACAAGAGGGATCCCTGTTGGTATCGGCCTAATTGTCATTTCATTTGTACTCACTGGGCTTTACGTTATCCGAGCCAACGGTGAATACGACCGTTTAACAGCAGAAATTTTAAAAGAGGTAGAAAAATGAAAATATTGCTCTCACTCATTCTCTTTTTTACCTCATCAATGGCGTTTTCTGATGCATTGACAGGGGATGTTGAACGCCAGCCTGTGAATATTCAGGCGATTGTGATGTTCTTACTGTTTGTCGGCTTCACTTTGTATATTACCTACTGGGCGTCAAAAAGAACGCGTTCTCGCTCTGATTACTACACTGCGGGCGGGAAAATTACCGGTTTCCAAAACGGGATGGCTATTGCGGGCGACTTTATGTCTGCGGCTTCCTTCTTAGGGATCTCTGCTCTGGTTTATACTTCTGGCTATGATGGCCTGATTTATTCAATTGGCTTCTTAATTGGCTGGCCGATCATTCTATTCTTAATTGCCGAGCGCTTACGTAATTTAGGTCGTTATACCTTCGCTGATGTCGCTTCTTATCGATTAAAACAAAGACCCATTCGTATTCTATCTGCGGTTGGCTCTCTGGTTGTTGTTGCACTGTACCTTATCGCTCAAATGGTTGGCGCGGGTAAATTGATTGAATTGTTATTTGGTCTCAATTACCACGTCGCGGTTGTTATCGTGGGTATCTTGATGGTGCTATATGTCCTATTTGGTGGCATGTTAGCCACAACTTGGGTGCAAATTATTAAAGCCATCTTGTTATTAGCGGGTGCAACATTCATGGCCGTTATGGTTATGAAGCATGTTGGCTTTAACTTTAATACCTTATTTAAAGAAGCGGTTGAAGTTCATAAAAATGGTATTGCCATCATGAGTCCGGGAGGACTGGTTTCCGACCCAATATCCGCCCTATCACTGGGTCTTGCATTGATGTTTGGTACTGCAGGCCTTCCTCATATTATTATGCGATTCTTTACCGTAAGCGATGCAAAAGAAGCGCGTAAAAGCGTGTTCTATGCAACTGGCTTTATTGGTTATTTTTACATATTAACCTTTATTATTGGCTTTGGTGCCATCGTTCTAGTCAGTTCCAATCCTGCCTTTAAAGATGCGGCCGGAGCACTTATTGGCGGAACAAATATGGCAGCTGTTCACCTTGCAGATGCCGTTGGTGGTAACTTCTTCTTAGGGTTTATTTCTGCAGTTGCATTCGCCACCATTCTTGCTGTTGTTGCCGGTTTAACCTTAGCAGGCGCCTCTGCGGTTTCCCATGACCTATATGCAATGGCAATGAAAAATGGTAAAGCGGATGAAAAAGATGAATTACGCGTCTCTAAAATTACCGTTGTTATCTTAGGTTTTGTTGCTATCGGGTTAGGCATTCTGTTTGAAAAACAAAATATTGCCTTCATGGTTGGTTTAGCTTTCTCAATTGCAGCAAGTTGTAATTTTCCAATCATTCTACTCTCAATGTACTGGCGCAAACTGACCACTCGTGGAGCATTGGCAGGTGGTTGGTTCGGTTTAATTACCGCCGTTGTCTTAATGATTTTAGGGCCAACTATCTGGGTTAGTATTCTTCATCATGAAAAACCAATCTATCCTTATGAATATCCAGCACTCTTTTCCATGGCGGTGGCATTTATTGCTTCATGGTTATTCTCTGTAACAGATAATTCAGAACAAGGGAAAATGGAAAGAGAACGTTTTAAAGAACAATTTATTCGTTCACAAATCGGCCTCGGTATTGAGCAGGGTAAATCACATTAACACTCAACTGTAATAATCAAATAGAATAAAAAAACGGCCATTTGGGCCGTTTATTTCTGGATTTATAGCGTGAACATTAAATAACAATATACAATCATTAATATTATCAAACATTAATAATTGATAGGCCCATCTATTATTTATCCTTGACCTTACTAAGGTTTATATCTATTAATTAAAAAGCTAATAAGCCTTCCTCTAGCTAAACAAGGAAAATTTATGTTTTACAATCCCGATATAAAAAAACTCGAAAAGATAAAAAGTTTAAAAATAAGCACATCTACAATTATTGATATTTTAGATGGATTAAAATCAGGTAGTGTTTTATCTCATGAACTACACTCTCTTAATATTAACGATTTTTATATTGTCGGACATGCATATACCGTTCAATGGAAATTAGTTAAAAAAGGAAAATGTATCATAGAGAAACAATCATCAACATGGGAACAAGTCCAACAATTTCTCGTACCTGAATTAGATAACGCAAGTGGGCTTATTTATGTCGCTGGCTATGGCGATTTAATGAAACATGCCGCTCTAGCCGGAGGAATGAGTTGCACCTATTTTCAGCAACTCGGCTTCAACGGTATTATTTTAGGTGGCGCCGTTAGGGACATTCAAGAATTACGAGATCTGAATATCCCTGTCATCGCGAGTAATATAATACCCTCAGATACTCAAGGTGCCTACTGTGTCAGTGAAACAGGCACTTCATGCAGAATTGAAGACAATATCATCCAGACTGGAGATCTCATCATTTCAGACACAAACGGGAGTGTCGTTGTTCCATTAGATCTGATTGATAAAGTCTTTGAAGAAGCTGTAAAAATTAATAACGCTGAAAATACTATGCTGGCTCAAATAAGATCAGGAAAAAGACTCCCCGATTTAATAAACGAAACAGGAAGAATATGATTTATATGAGGTAATACCATGCTTACTATCCATACTTTAGGCCCTAAAGGAACAAATTGTGAGAAAGCTGCACATTACTATTTAGAAAAAAATAACTTAGATGGCAATGTTATATTACATGAAACACTTGAAGTCGCTGTAGAAGAAATAAAAAAGGATAATAACTGTATATTACTCGGTTGTATTGTTTATCCTTATTTACACAACATCGTATTTCAAAATTTAACTTTTTTAAAGATCACCGATTGCTTTGTATTGGATACTCATAATATGTTATTTGCAAGCCGCTATACTGACCTGAGTAAAATTAAAAAAATCGGTTCACATGCTGCACCCAAAGATTTATTTTCAGAGGTTAATGGTTTAAATAAACCAATTGAGCCTCTATTGTTTAATTCAAATAGTGAAGCAGCTTTACAATGTGCTAATGGAACTGTTGATGCATGTATTACTACTCTAAAAACAGCCAAAAGCCATAACCTCAATATATTACATGACTTTGGCTCCGTTCCTATGGGTTTCTCAATTCACTCAAAAATTAATTAGTCATTTATCCCTATTTTTATATAAGGTAACAATATGAGCCTTTTTTTGTCTAAAGAAATGATCTCCTATGATATGGACCTAAACCGTAATGAAGGAGAGGAAAGCAAAATACAAGCCAAGTTCATTCATGGTACGGGTTTTACCATCGCGTTTTGGACATTCAAGCCAAAAGCGATTATCCCAGAACATACTCATGAACATGAAACTGCAACAACGATATTGAAAGGTTCCTTAAGACTAACTGTTGATGGCCGAACTGTTTTCTTGCATGCAGGCGACTCTTTTATCATCCCTACGTGGGCCGTTCATGATGCAGAGGCTCTCGAATCTTCAGAAGTCATTGATGTGTATACACCTGTGCGTGAAGATTACCTTGCAAGACAAAATGGCGCACTCACAACATACTTAAATATATCTCAGTCAAAATAATCTTTTCTCATCATAAAAAGGGAGCTTATAACCAGTCAACATTGTGGAGCCCTTCTTCATGGAAGGATTTCCCTATAGAACAAAATCCGCATTATCCAGATAAATGTGCATTAGAGTATTTCCAAACTAACATATATAACCCCCCTCCCTTAGTATTTGTTTCGAAAAAAGTGTGGGCCAAATATCTCTTCAGATACATTAGTTAGCTTAATAAGTAAATTAAACCCAAGTAGAGAGAAAGGGAAAATCGTCCTTATCATTAGAATGGGGGCTAATATTATCAAGCAAAAACTCCCAGCTCTCATAAAATCAATTCAATCCTGTGGCGAACCTGTCATTTGCATGATTAACCCAATGCATAGTAATACCAAAAATGCCAAAGAAGGATATAAAACACGCTATTTTACGGATATTACTGATTAAATGATTCAGTTCATTCATATATTAAAGGAAGCAGGAGTACATCCAGGAGGTGTCCACTTAGAAATGACAGGACTAGATGTTACTGAGTGCACAGGGGGTATTCCTGAAATCAGCGAAAAAGATATTAGTTATAAATATCAGTCATTATGTGACCCTAGACTCAACAGAATGCAATCTCTCGAAATTGCATATCTTCTAGGTAAAAACTGGAATTAGTTCTTTTTATTAACCTAGCCCTCAAGGTAGGGCTAGCCTTTACAATAAATAAAAATCCCCCGACTAAAAATAGCCGAGGGATATGCAAACATTTATTAAATTATTAGTGTGTGCTAATTTGCATAGTGCAGTCTTTCTCTATTAGCCCAATCTTCAACAAGTGAATAAGTACTTGATGGGTTTGCCTTTCTCTCTTCTTGAAGGCTCTTAAACTCTGTTGTATTTTTTGGCGTATAACGCATCAATAATTGGTCTAACACTATATGCTTCTCAGCAAATTCAGAATCAATTTTTAGACGCTTATACAATGTGTATGTGATGATGGCACTAACCGCCAACATGGAGATCACAGCGACAAAACTGTAATCTATTCCAAAAAAAATTCTTGCTGCATTTAATAGTAAAAATGGTACAAAAAACATCACAAGTATAGAAAGAATAATTGCACCATCTTGCCCATTGTTAAATTCGTTTTCTTTCTGCTTATTGACAGAAAGAATTTGATCAAAAATCTTATGATTAGCGCTTTTTGCCTTTTTCATGTGATCCACCTTTGGCACATAAAACAATATTTATATGAAATACAGTCAGTTAATGATTACAGCTTGTGTTATTGACAACACCTTGGGCTGATTTTTTTCCATTGAAAATTCTATTTATAAACAAATTTAATATCTAATGTAATACCTTAAGTCAATTTACTCATTATAAGCACAATAAAATAAAACATCAATTTAACAATTTTTATATATAAAAATAACCATTTGAATGAATTTTAGACGAAGATTTAAAATGATGATGAACGGCTTTTTTATCAAAAAAAATGGCTTATAATATTTTATCTATTGATATTATTCATATTTAAATAATAAACACATACCGTTTTTACAGACTAATTAACACCATAAAAACCATAAAACAAAAAAAACACAAACAAGCAAAATAGAGTAAATTGATGAACTAATCTTACTAATTCATTATTTATTTTAATAGATTATAATTTATCTATCGGTAGGGTATATAAATGAATGCATTTCATACCTATTTAAGAGATGATGGTTCAAGCTTACTTTCACTGCTCCACTTTGTTTTTAAGTGAACTGTTACCTATTTCCCAAACAATTCTATTCAGCTCGGTGATATGTACACCACCAATCCACTATATTATATTCATTGGATTTTATTAAAACTCCACTATCCACCAACAACTTGTGAGCTGTTACTCACTACTTTAGTTTCAGAGCTTCCATTCACAGTAGTAATAGATAACCACCACACCATATCCCGTTAATTTTATTGCAATTATGCACACTAATTAAGGAACAAGTGAGTTGTTACTCACTACTTTAGTTCCAGACCTTCCATTCGAAGTAGTAATAGATAACCACCACACCATATCCCGTTAATTTTATTGCAATTAGGCACACTAATTAAGGAACAAGTGAGTTGTTACTCACTACTTTAGTTCCAGACCTTCCATTCACAGTAGTAATAGATAACCACCACACCATATCCCGTTAATTTTATTGCAATTATGCACACTAATTAAGGAACATGTGAGCTGTTACTCACTACTTTAGTTCCAAACCTTCCATTCATGATCACAATACCACCGAGTGTCATCTACCGATTGCTTGACTTAATTCTCTTAACTCATGCTGCCTAACCTCACACTCAGCACTTGTCTCCGCGCACTTTTCAACATGTGAGCTGTTACTTACTAGTTTATATCTAGACCTTCCATCATGGCGCTAGTAGATAATCACTACCATACCATATCCAGTTAATTTTATTGCAATTATGAACACTAATTAAGGAACAAGTGAGCTGTTACTCACTACTTTGTATCATGAACTTCCATTTGCGATGGTTATATTCATGACTAATCGCCCTGCGTAAAAGGATTAAATTAAGTGAGTCGTTAAGTTGGAGTTGGGAGTTGGGAGTTGGGAGTTGGGAGTTGGGAGTTGGGAGTTGGAAGTTGGAAGTTGGAAGTTGGAAGTTGGAAGTTGGAAGTTGGAAGTTGGAAGTTGGAAGTTGGAAGTTGGAAGTTGGAAGTTGGAAGTTGGAAGTTGGAAGTTGGAAGTTGGAAGTTGGAAGTTGGAACATTAAGGAACTTCACTTCTAGCATCAACAATTAGTTCGCTCCCCCAAACGCAAAAAAGCCACCCAATGGGTGGCTTCTTCACTAATTTAATGTCTGGCAGTTCCCTACTCTCACATGGGGAGGCCCCACACTACCATCGGCGCTACGGCGTTTCACTGCTGAGTTCGGCATGGGGTCAGGTGGGACCACCGCGCTATTGCCGCCAGACAAATTCTGTTTGTTCCCGTTTAGCTTTTTTATTCACTAAACCAAAACATCAATCTCAAACAAGCTGTGTGTCCTTCACCTCTCGGCTTCTCACTCACTATCAAAAACAACCCAATCTCTCTAAAACACCTTCGGTGTTGTCAGGTTAAGCCTCACGGTTCATTAGTATTGGTTAGCTCAACATATCGCTATGCTTACACACCCAACCTATCAACGTCTTAGTCTTAAACGTTCCTTTAGGACCCTTAAAGGGTCAGGGAAGACTCATCTCAAGGCAAGTTTCCCGCTTAGATGCTTTCAGCGGTTATCTCTTCCGCACTTAGCTACCGGGCAATGCCATTGGCATGACAACCCGAACACCAGTGGTGCGTCCACTCCGGTCCTCTCGTACTAGGAGCAGCCCCTTTCAATCTTCCAACGCCCACGGCAGATAGGGACCGAACTGTCTCACGACGTTCTAAACCCAGCTCGCGTACCACTTTAAACGGCGAACAGCCGTACCCTTGGGACCTACTTCAGCCCCAGGATGTGATGAGCCGACATCGAGGTGCCAAACACCGCCGTCGATATGAACTCTTGGGCGGTATCAGCCTGTTATCCCCGGAGTACCTTTTATCCGTTGAGCGATGGCCCTTCCATTCAGAACCACCGGATCACTAAGACCTACTTTCGTACCTGCTCGAGCCGTCACTCTCGCAGTCAAGCTGGCTTATGCCTTTGCACTAACCGCATGATGTCCGACCATGCTTAGCCAACCTTCGTGCTCCTCCGTTACTCTTTGGGAGGAGACCGCCCCAGTCAAACTACCCACCAGACACTGTCCGCACCCCGGATAACGGGGCAACGTTAGAACATCAAACATTAAAGGGTGGTATTTCAAGGTTGGCTCCACGCAGACTGGCGTCCACGCTTCGAAGCCTCCCACCTATCCTACACATCAAGGCTCAATGTTCAGTGTCAAGCTATAGTAAAGGTTCACGGGGTCTTTCCGTCTTGCCGCGGGTACACTGCATCTTCACAGCGAGTTCAATTTCACTGAGTCTCGGGTGGAGACAGCCTGGCCATCATTACGCCATTCGTGCAGGTCGGAACTTACCCGACAAGGAATTTCGCTACCTTAGGACCGTTATAGTTACGGCCGCCGTTTACTGGGGCTTCGATCAAGAGCTTCTCCTTACGGATAACCCCATCAATTAACCTTCCAGCACCGGGCAGGCGTCACACCGTATACGTCCACTTTCGTGTTTGCACAGTGCTGTGTTTTTAATAAACAGTTGCAGCCAGCTGGTATCTGCGACTGGCTTCAGCTCCATCCGCGAGGGACTTCACCTAGCGCCAGCGTGCCTTCTCCCGAAGTTACGGCACCATTTTGCCTAGTTCCTTCACCCGAGTTCTCTCAAGCGCCTGAGTATTCTCTACCTGACCACCTGTGTCGGTTTGGGGTACGATTAATGATAATCTAGAGCTTAGAGGCTTTTCCTGGAAGCGGGGCATGAGCTACTTCATCACCGTAGTGACTCGTCATCGAACCTCAGCATATAGTGAACCGGATTTGCCTAATTCACCTGCCTACATTCTTAAACCGGGACAACCGTCGCCCGGATAGCCTAGCCTTCTCCGTCCCCCCATCGCAATTATCACCAGTACGGGAATATTAACCCGTTTCCCATCGACTACGCATTTCTGCCTCGCCTTAGGGGTCGACTCACCCTGCCCCGATTAACGTTGGACAGGAACCCTTGGTCTTCCGGCGTGCGGGTTTTTCACCCGCATTATCGTTACTTATGTCAGCATTCGCACTTCTGATACCTCCAGCATACCTCACAGTACACCTTCACAGGCTTACAGAACGCTCCCCTACCCAACAATATTTACATATCGCTGCCGCAGCTTCGGTGCATAGTTTAGCCCCGTTACATCTTCCGCGCAGGCCGACTCGACCAGTGAGCTATTACGCTTTCTTTAAATGATGGCTGCTTCTAAGCCAACATCCTGGCTGTCTGAGCCTTCCCACTTCGTTTCCCACTTAACTATGACTTTGGGACCTTAGCTGGCGGTCTGGGTTGTTTCCCTCTTCACGACGAACGTTAGCACCCGCCGTGTGTCTCCCGTGATAACATTCTTCGGTATTCGTAGTTTGCATCGAGTTGGTAAGTCGGGATGACCCCCTAGTCGAAACAGTGCTCTACCCCCGAAGATGAGTTCACGAGGCGCTACCTAAATAGCTTTCGGGGAGAACCAGCTATCTCCCGGTTTGATTGGCCTTTCACCCCCAGCCACAAGTCATCCGCTAATTTTTCAACATTAGTCGGTTCGGTCCTCCAGTTAGTGTTACCCAACCTTCAACCTGCCCATGGCTAGATCACCGGGTTTCGGGTCTATACCCTGCAACTCATTCGCCCAGTTAAGACTCGGTTTCCCTACGGCTCCCCTATACGGTTAACCTTGCTACAGAATATAAGTCGCTGACCCATTATACAAAAGGTACGCAGTCACCCTGATAAATCAAGGCTCCCACTGCTTGTACGTACACGGTTTCAGGTTCTATTTCACTCCCCTCGCCGGGGTTCTTTTCGCCTTTCCCTCACGGTACTGGTTCACTATCGGTCAATCAGGAGTATTTAGCCTTGGAGGATGGTCCCCCCATATTCAGACAGGATAACACGTGTCCCGCCCTACTCGTCGAGTTCACAACACTAACACCTTCGGATACGGGGCTATCACCCTTTACTGCCGGCCTTTCCAGACCGTTCTCCTGATGCTAATGCTGATTAAGACTCTGGGCTGCTCCCCGTTCGCTCGCCGCTACTAGGGGAATCTCGGTTGATTTCTTTTCCTCGGGGTACTGAGATGTTTCAGTTCCCCCGGTTCGCTTCGTTTGACTATGTATTCATCAAACGATAGTGCAACGAATTGCACTGGGTTTCCCCATTCGGAAATCGTCGGTTGTAACGGTTCATATCACCTTACCGACGCTTATCGCAGATTAGCACGTCCTTCATCGCCTCTGATTGCCTAGGCATCCACCGTGTACGCTTAGTCGCTTAACCTCACAACCCGAAGGCGTCTTCTTACAACGAGTGACTGTGCTTCATGATTTCGGCGTTAGTCCGTGCGCGCAATGCTCACGTACTTAAAGTACGCTGCGCTTGCTGTGCGCGGGCTGCCTTGAACTCATTTCGCTCGTCGACTCGATAGTTCAAAGTACACTATTCAAGTTGAGATTTTTGAGAGACTCTCACATTGTTTAAGCGATAAACAATGTGCGTTGTTTTCAATTTTCAGCTTGTTCCAGATTGTTAAAGAGCATAATTATTCGCAATAGACTAGTTGACTAATCTATTCTGAATAATCAGAAAAATTTATGGTGGAGCTAAGCGGGATCGAACCGCTGACCTCCTGCGTGCAAGGCAGGCGCTCTCCCAGCTGAGCTATAGCCCCATAAAGGTATTTTCGGTATCGTCTCTTTCTTTTTATGAAAGAAATCAGTTATAAATTGAATTCAGGCAAGGCATAGATTGGCGAAGCTTACGTGGGTAAGCGAGCTAATCTATAACAAAGCATCAATTCAATTTTGGTAGGCCTGAGTGGACTTGAACCACCGACCTCACCCTTATCAGGGGTGCGCTCTAACCACCTGAGCTACAAGCCTATCGATACCGCTACTCTATTTCATCAGACAATCTGTGTGAGCACTTCACAAAAACACTTCAATGGTAAGGAGGTGATCCAACCGCAGGTTCCCCTACGGTTACCTTGTTACGACTTCACCCCAGTCATGAATCACAAAGTGGTAAGCGCCCTCCCGAAGGTTAAGCTACCTACTTCTTTTGCAACCCACTCCCATGGTGTGACGGGCGGTGTGTACAAGGCCCGGGAACGTATTCACCGTAGCATTCTGATCTACGATTACTAGCGATTCCGACTTCATGGAGTCGAGTTGCAGACTCCAATCCGGACTACGACGTACTTTATGAGTTCCGCTTGCTCTCGCGAGGTCGCTTCTCTTTGTATACGCCATTGTAGCACGTGTGTAGCCCTACTCGTAAGGGCCATGATGACTTGACGTCATCCCCACCTTCCTCCGGTTTATCACCGGCAGTCTCCTTTGAGTTCCCGACCGAATCGCTGGCAACAAAGGATAAGGGTTGCGCTCGTTGCGGGACTTAACCCAACATTTCACAACACGAGCTGACGACAGCCATGCAGCACCTGTCTCAGAGTTCCCGAAGGCACCAAAGCATCTCTGCTAAGTTCTCTGGATGTCAAGAGTAGGTAAGGTTCTTCGCGTTGCATCGAATTAAACCACATGCTCCACCGCTTGTGCGGGCCCCCGTCAATTCATTTGAGTTTTAACCTTGCGGCCGTACTCCCCAGGCGGTCGATTTAACGCGTTAGCTCCGAAAGCCACTCCTCAAGGGAACAACCTTCAAATCGACATCGTTTACAGCGTGGACTACCAGGGTATCTAATCCTGTTTGCTCCCCACGCTTTCGCACCTGAGCGTCAGTCTTTGTCCAGGGGGCCGCCTTCGCCACCGGTATTCCTCCACATCTCTACGCATTTCACCGCTACACATGGAATTCTACCCCCCTCTACAAGACTCTAGCTGACCAGTCTTAGATGCCATTCCCAGGTTAAGCCCGGGGATTTCACATCTAACTTAATCAACCGCCTGCGTGCGCTTTACGCCCAGTAATTCCGATTAACGCTTGCACCCTCCGTATTACCGCGGCTGCTGGCACGGAGTTAGCCGGTGCTTCTTCTGTCGGTAACGTCAATCGTTGTTGATATTAGCAACAACGCCTTCCTCCCGACTGAAAGTACTTTACAACCCTAGGGCCTTCTTCATACACGCGGCATGGCTGCATCAGGCTTGCGCCCATTGTGCAATATTCCCCACTGCTGCCTCCCGTAGGAGTCTGGGCCGTGTCTCAGTCCCAGTGTGGCTGATCATCCTCTCAGACCAGCTAGGGATCGTCGCCTAGGTGAGCCATTACCCCACCTACTAGCTAATCCCATATGGGTTCATCCGATAGCGCAAGGACCGAAGTTCCCCTGCTTTGCTCCTAAGAGATTATGCGGTATTAGCCACCGTTTCCAGTAGTTATCCCCCTCTATCGGGCAGATCCCCATACATTACTCACCCGTCCGCCGCTCGTCAGCGAGAAGCAAGCTTCCCCTGTTACCGCTCGACTTGCATGTGTTAGGCCTGCCGCCAGCGTTCAATCTGAGCCATGATCAAACTCTTCAATTAAAAGTAGTCTGATGCTCAAAGAATGTTACTGTCGTTTGATTTCCGAAGAAACCAAATTACCTATTAGTTCATATATATGAATTAACGTGTTAGTCACTCTTCAAGACTTAAAATCAAATATTTTTTTGATAGTGTCCTGTGAGTGCCCACACAGATTGTCTGATAAATTGTTAAAGAGCGTTGCGACTGAATCTTTCGATTTTCGACTTCTAGGTCGTTGTCGCGAGGTGTCGTATATTACGTTTTTTATTTAGAAAGTCAAGTGTTTATTTTCAAACTTTTTCTTTCTCACCTCTGTTATCACTGGGTTTTGAAGTTTTCTTCTAACCAGTTTGTCGTGACAACGGATGCGCATTATAGGGAGTCGAAAAATTCTCGCAAGTGTTTTTTTGAATTTTTATTTTGTTCGTGTTTTTTTTAGCCAAAAAGGTATTTATAAGTTAAATTCGGTCTATATATTGACTATTTCAGCAGCAATTGCGCACCTACTCACGTAATATATGTATCTAAGAATTATGCTTTGAGATGAATTATGGAATTAAGTAAGCAACAAACAGCCTCACAAAAAAATCGTTCTTATATTATTGCAGAAAATCTTGGCCAGTTGATTTTAACCAGCACCTATTTACCTGATTCCACTTTACCTAGCGAATTAGAATTATCAGAACAATTCCAAGCAAGTCGAACAGCAATAAGAGAAGCAATAAAAATATTAGCTGCAAAAGGTATGGTGTTAGCTCGCCCCAAAATAGGTACCCGGGTTATGCCGCCCTCAAATTGGAATTTTTTAGACCAAGATCTCTTAACGTGGTGGTCCAATAGCGAAGAGCAATCTGTCGTGATGGAACACTTTAAAATGGTTCGACTCGCAATAGAACCTCAAGCTTGTTATCTTGCGGCTATACATGCAACAAAAGAACAAAAACAATCATTACAATTATTAGCAAGTGAAATGCAGTTACTCGCCAAAGAATTTGATAGGGCGCATTGGGTGAGAGTTGATTATCATTTTCATTTAACTATTTACAAAGCTTGTGCCAACCCCTTCCTAATTTCTTTTGCTAATTTATTCCGTTCTATTTATCAGCGTTATTTTGATGTCATCACTGATAATGAGGTTATAGAGGTCGAAATTCATCAACAACTTGCCAATGCAATTATTCATGGTAAAAGTACAATAGCACTCGACCTTTGCTATAACTTATTAACAATTACCCAAAAGCAAGACTAACGAAACAATATTCCAATTGAAGCTTTAATTTACTTGTATAGGTAACTGATGTTCAAAACAGCTAAAAATATGTCAGGCCTTCCATGGATTGCGGCAATGGCCTTCTTCATGCAAGCGCTCGATGCCACCATTTTGAATACGGCTTTACCCGATATTGCAAGGAGCCTTGATCACTCACCGCTTACAATGCAGTCAGCTGTGGTCAGCTATACGCTTACTGTTGCTCTATTAATCCCTGTCAGCGGCTGGTTTGCTGATAGATTTGGCACAAGGCGTATATTCATTTTAGCGGTTTCTTTGTTTTCTTTTGGTTCATTACTTTGTGCCCTTTCGCCTTCCTTAAATTTTTTAGTAACCTCAAGGGTTATTCAGGGTATTGGTGGGGCAATGATGATGCCAGTTGCCCGTTTAGCCTTAATAAGGGCTTACCCTCGAAGTGAATTACTGCCAATATTAAATTTTGTCACTATTCCTGGTTTAGTTGGTCCAATTTTGGGGCCTCTGTTAGGTGGTATATTAGTCACCTATGCAACTTGGCATTGGATATTTATTATTAATATTCCTATTGGTGTTTTAGGTATCTTTTATGCATTAAAACATATGCCTGACTTTAAAATGCCAAAACGTAAATTTGATACTTTAGGGTTCTTATTGTTTGGTTCTGGCTTAGTCATGCTATCTGTCAGCCTAGACTTATTCAGTGATAAGTCCCTTTCAACATCAATTCCAGCCACTATTGTCTTAGTCGGCTTTCTCTTCTTATTTGTTTATATTTTCCATGCAAGACGTACTAAGCATGCAATAATTCCCTTGAATTTATTTAAAACTCGCACTTTTTCTATTGGGATAAGCGGTAATATTGCAACACGCTTAGGGACAGGCAGTATTCCATTTTTAATGCCATTAATGTTGCAGGTGGGTTTTGGTTACGAAGCCGTTGTGGCAGGAATGATGATGGCACCACTAGCAATAGGGTCAATCACTGCTAAATCGGGAGTTACTCGAGTCTTAACTAAGTATGGCTACCGTAATACATTATTTGTTATCACCATTATTATCGGATTAATGATTGCACAGTTTTCCTTACAATCACCAAGTATGTCGATTTATCTGTTAGTTGTACCTTTATTTATTTTAGGAATGGTGATGTCTGTACAGTTTACTGCAATGAATACTATTTGCTTGGCTGATTTAACAGACAATAATGCAAGTGCGGGAAATAGTATGTTAGCTGTGACTCAGCAGCTATCGATAAGCTTCGGTATCGCAGTCAGTGCTGCAATCTTAAACTTCTATGGTGGACAACCTAATAGCAATACGGTCGATAATTTCCACTACACCTTTATTACCGTTGGCGTCATTACTCTTATCTCGGCTTTTGTCTTCTTATTATTAAGTAAGACAGACGGTGATAATTTAATAAAAAATAAAACCAAAAAAGCGAAGAATTAATATTTTTTAACCGATTGGCGTTCAATTAGCTCAGGGGTAAGAACCAAAGCACTCGCATTTGCCTCTGGGTTATCCATTCGGTAAATAAGTTGGTCAACAGCCTGTTGGCCTAACTTATCTTTTGGCTGATGAATTGTTGTGAGTGGTGGGATCATATAAGGCGAAAGATCGATATCATCATAACCAATAATTGAAATATCATCCGGCACTTTCAAACCCTTTTGGTATATCGCTTGATAAGCGCCTACCGCCATCGCATCATTACCTGCAAAAATAGCCTCAGGAGGGATAGGTAAATTGAGCAATTTATTCATTGACTCAAACCCACCAGCAAATTCAAAATCACTGAAAATGATATAATCATCATAAATATTAATACCGCCATCTGTCATGGCTTGAATAAAACCTTGATGACGCGCTCTTGCTGGTGATTTATCTTGTGGCCCTGCAATACAGGCAATACGAGAGAAACCAGCTTCGATAAGGTAACGAGTGGCTATTTCCCCACCAAGAAAAGAGTTATCTTGAATGATATCGCCTTCCGACTCAAAGGGGGACCAATCCATCATAACTGTTGGCACAGCAGGGTAACGAGCCAAAACATTTTTTGATGGCCCCTGTACTTCTGTGCACATAATCAATAACCCATCAACACGCTTTTGTAGCAAAGTTTCTAAACTATGATTCATTCGCTGAAGGTCACCTTCAGTGTTGCACAAAATCAAACTATAACCACGTTCGTAGCAACTACGTTCTACACCCCGTACTACCTCTGCGTAAAATGGGTTATTACTTGTTGTCAGTAACATCCCAATTGTATTCGTACGATTCATCTTCAAACTACGCGCTAAAGCAGAAGGTGCATAATTTAACTCTTCAATCGCATTTTTAACGCGTATGGTAATGCTTTCGCTGACATAGCGATTTTGGTTAATAACGTGAGAGACGGTGGACGTCGACACCCCTGCAAGGCGTGCCACATCTTTCATTGTTGCCACAAGTTAATCCTGTTGAGTCAAAAACTGGTCAATTTCTTTACGCCATGGAACTGAGGGTTGAGCTCCTGGGCGAGTCACCGCTATCGCTGCCGCTGCATGGGCAAAAATAATCGCTTCGTCGTCAGCCTTACCTTCAAGTAGTGCTGTAACATAAGCCCCATTGAATGTATCACCTGCGGCAATAGTATCCACTGCTTTTACGCGAAATGCAGAAATTATTTTACCTTCACGCCCTTTTTCACTATACCAAACACCTCGAGAGCCGAGTGTTATCATCACTTTACTAATACCTTTTTGATGTAAGACTTCAGCCGCATCTTGAGCACCTTGATTATCATTAACCGTAATACCCGTTAAATGTTCAGCTTCTGTTTCATTTGGCGTGATGATATCAACTAGTGATAATAATGAATCTGGTAATGATTGAGCGGGAGCCGGGTTCAAAATGACTTTTGTATTGTTTTTCTTCGCGATTTCAGCGGCCATTTGCACTGTTTCAATAGGGGATTCCAATTGCATCAGTACGGCATCCGCTTCCACTATTTTTTGCTGATATTGAGCCAATCGTTCTTTGGTCAGTCGTGCATTTGCACCTGCATTGATACCAATTATGTTTTCCCCTTGTTGGTTTACATAAATAAGGGCAACACCTGTCGTTTCACCTTCAACGACGTCAATACATTCAGTTTTAATATTATCGAGAAATAATTGTTTTTTTATACTCGCACCAATATCATCATCACCAATACAAGCGATAAACGTTATGTCAGCACCACTGCGACCTGCTGCAACCGCTTGGTTGGCACCTTTCCCACCAAATGCAACTTGGTAATGATCGCCTCTAACAGTTTCACCCGGCTGAGGGAAATGCTTAACATTTAATATATGATCCGCATTAATACTACCGAGAACCACCAACTTTGCTGTACCCATAACGTTTATTTCCTTTTCTATGACCCAATGGATCGCAAATTAAATAAACCGCCACAGTTCCCCATGGCGGTTTTATCTTATTGTTTAACCACTAATTCCAATTCAACTGGAACCGTTGGATCCACTTTTTCGCCTTTTAAGACTTTATCTGCAATCTGTACACCAACAATCCCAATTTGGTCTGGGCGCTGTGCAATAGTTGCACCTAATTTTCCGCCTTCAACGGCTTTAATACCATCATTTGTACCATCAAAACCAACAACCAGAACATCAGTACGGCCTGCGGTTTGTAAAGCTCTTAACGCACCTAATGCCATTTCATCATTTTGCGCAAATACCGCTTGAACAGCAGGGTGTGCCGTTAACAAATTTTGCATTACGTTCAAGCCTTTTGTTCTATCGAAATCCGCGGGTTGGCTCGCCAGTAAATTGAATTTGTGCTCTTTTGCTCCAGTATTAAAACCTTCGCCGCGCTCACGCGCTGCTGATGTACCTGAAATACCTTCTAATTGAATAACTTTAGCTTCATTACCTGTTTTTTGCGCAATATAGTCGGCAGCCATTTTCCCGCCCATCCGGTTATCGGATGCCACATGGCTGACAACTTCACCTTTGTTAGCCGCTCTATCTAAAGTGATGACAGGTATATTGGCTTTATTCGCCATTAATATTGAGTTGCCTACCGCATCTGAATCCGTTGGGTTAATTAACATTAATTTTGTCCCACGAACGGTTAAATCTTGTACGTTTGCTAACTCTTTAGCAGGGTTGTCTTGGGAATCTAAAACAATCAGTTCATAACCTAATTTATCCGCTTCTTTTTGTGCGCTGTCTTTCATCGTCACAAAGAATGGGTTATTCAATGTAGAAATGACAAGTGCAATGCTATCTTTCGCCATCGCATTGACACTAACAGTTGCACTCAGTGCAACTGCCGATAATAACGTTGCTAGTTTGTTCAGTTTCATAATAATTTTCCTGTAGGGTTACTTTTTATTATCAACAAGTACAGCAAGTAAGATGACGACCGCTTTAACAATCATCTGGTAGTTTGACGAAATACCTAATAAGTTTAATCCATTGTTTAAAAAACCAAGGATAAGTGCACCAATCAATGTTCCGACGATACGCCCCTTGCCACCAGCAAGACTGGTACCACCAAGTACAACCGCAGCGATAGCGTCAAGTTCATACCCATTACCTGCCATTGGCTGAGCCGATGATAAACGTGCAACTTCAATGACACTCGCCAATGCTGCTAGCAGTCCACATAAGGCATAAACCACGATTTTAATGCGGTCGACATTAATACCAGAAAGACGGGTAGCCGCTTCATTTCCACCTAATGCATAGATATAACGACCAAGGCGAGTATGGTGCAACATATACCACGCAGCCGCAAAAACGATGATCATTAACCAGACAGGGGTAGGTATACCAAATGGGCGGCCAATACCAAACCAGCCAAATAAGTCTGCGTTATCACTAAACCCTGTATTGATAGGACTACCGTCGGTGTAAACCCGTGTCACACCCCGCAGTAATAACATCATGACGAGTGTCGCAATAAAAGCTTGAACTTTTCCTTTTGCGACAATCACCCCCGTACATGCCCCAATTGCAGCACCCAGTGCCAATGCCCCCGCAACCGCCACTAAGGCATTAACGTCGGCGCTAACCATTGAAGCTGCAACAGCGCCCGTTAAGGCTAATAAAGAGCCAACAGAGAGGTCAATACCCGAGGTCAAGATAACTAGCGTCATCCCAACGGCCATAATAGCGTTGACGGAGGTTTGTTGTAAGATATTGAATAGGTTATTAACCGTAAAAAAATTCGGGCTTAATGTTGATACGATGGCAATCAAAACTAATAGTGCAATTAATGATTTTTGCTCCATTAGCCATGCTTTGCTAAACCAGCGCTTTGATGATGCTGTAGTTGAACTCATACTGATAACTCCTGAACTGAGCCATAATTTTTACCCACTGCGGCTGCCATTAAGGCTTCCTGTGTCGCGTCTTTGGCTGAAAATTCGCCGCTGATATGACCTTCGTGCATCACCAAAATGCGGTCACTCATTCCTATTACTTCAGGCATTTCTGAAGAAACTAAAATGATACTCAGCCCTTCTTTTTTAAACTGGTTAATTAGTTGATAGATTTCTTTTTTAGCACCAACGTCTACACCGCGCGTTGGCTCATCGAGGATCAGTACTTTTGGCCTTGTCATCAAACCGCGTGCAATGGCCACTTTTTGCTGATTTCCACCAGAAAGATGACCAATTATTTGGTCCATAGACGGGGTTTTAATATTGAATAACCGAATGAAATCGCTAACGGTTTGCTGCTCTTCACCATGCTTGAGACGTCCTCCCGGACGACTGAAATAACGTAATGCCGTCAATGACATATTTTCTTTCACTGACATACCTAATACTAATCCATCACGTTTGCGGTCTTCTGAAATATAAACAATGCCACTGTTTAAGCCATCTTGTGGTGTTTTCAGTGTTATGGCTTTGCCTTCCAGTTTTATCGTGCCTGATTTTTTTGTCGCTGCGCCGTAAATGATTTTCATCAACTCTGTACGCCCCGCGCCCATTAAGCCAGAAACTCCTAAGATCTCCCCTGCTTTCAAAGTAAAACTCGCATCGGTAACACCGGGACCAGATACATTTTGCAATTGCAGACGGATACTTCCTTCTGGCACATCAACCCTTGGATATTGGTCTTCCAGTTTGCGACCAACCATCATTTCAATCAGTTTTTCTTCTTCTAGTTCACTAACGGGTTTCTCACCAATAAACTGGCCATCGCGGAACACGGTCACATCATCGCAAATTTCAAAAATTTCTTTTAAACGATGGGAAATATAAACAATGCCACAGCCTTGAGCTTTTAAGTCTTCGATAACTCTAAATAGGGACTCTGTTTCCGTGTCTGTAAGTGCATCAGTGGGTTCATCCATAATGATCACTTGTGATTGGAAGCTCAGAACTTTGGCAATTTCGACCATTTGTTGTTCGCCAATAGAAAGCTCTGCAATAGTTTGATGGCTATCATAATCAAGATTAAGTCGTTTAAGCAGTTTGTCCGACTCACTGAACATTTTTTTCCAGTCAATTTTGCCAAATGCATTCACATATTCTCGACCAAGAAATATATTCTCTGCGATAGTTAATTCAGGTATTAAATTGAGTTCTTGGTGGATAATCCCTATTCCTGCTTCTTGGGAGCTTTTAGGGCCGTTGAATGCGACTTCTTTACCTAAATAGCGGATTTGACCGGCATCTTTTTTATAAATACCCGTTAACACTTTCATCATGGTTGACTTGCCAGCCCCATTTTCCCCCACCAGCGCCATGACTTTTCCTGGGTAGACATTTAATGTAGCCCCACTGAGCGCTTTTACCCCAGGAAATGATTTATCGATCCCGATAAGTTCTAATAAAGGTTGCATAATCACCTCAGAAAGTCACACCAGAGCAAAGAATAATGTTAGCGAACGGTGAGCATTCTCCGGTGCGGATCACCGCTTTACTGTCATGAGTCAATTGTTTAAAGCGTTCATGACTACAATAAATAATTTCAATCGTATTTTTTTGAATGACTTCCAACTGTTGTAAGTGATCCAAAATAGCGATTTCCATTTGTGGGTTAATGGTACGGATTTCCTCAGCTAGAATGACTTTTTCGACTTGCATCTCTTGGGTGATCACACTTAAAACTGACATGAAATCGGGTAAACCTTGCGTAATGGCTAAATCAATACGTTCCGTTCCTTGTGGGATCGGTAGGCCTGCATCCGCAAGCGTTATTTGGTCTGTATGACCTAACTTTGCAATTACAGAAGTAACATTGGCATTTAGTAAAACACCCTTTTTCATTTTTCACCGCCATTCTGATAAGCGAAACGTTTCGCTCATGTAATAATAGTAAAGATAAGTCACAACTCAATATTGATGGTCAATATTTGTGATCGGTATCGAAACGTTTCGTTCGTATTAGAAAAGCTAAAAAACAATAACTTATTGAATCACTTATAGCTGAATCGTTTTTTCTGATTTCTTGGGGCATATCAAAGAAAAATGGAAAAATAGGTCGCAGTATGTAATAAAAGAAATTGATAGTTTTGATATCAACGCCTCTATTAATAAAAGGAATAAATATGCAGCTTGCTGAACGAATAGCCCAATTAAGCAATTACCTTGAAAGCGGTTTGTATGAACGCCAGCAAGCTATTCGTTTGTGCCTATTAGCCACATTAAGTGGTGAAAGCGTATTCCTGCTAGGCCCTCCGGGTATTGCCAAAAGTTTAATCGCCCGAAGAATGAAGTATGCTTTTCGTCATGCGAATGCTTTTGAGTACTTAATGACGCGATTTTCAACACCTGAAGAGATCTTTGGCCCGCTTTCAATACAGGCACTAAAAGATGAAGGGCGATATGAACGTTTAACCAAAGGTTATTTACCTGACGCTGAAGTGGTATTTCTTGATGAGATATGGAAAGCGGGTCCCGCTATTTTAAATACTTTATTAACAGCGGTAAATGAGCGCAAGTTTCGTAATGGAGATGAAGAAAAACCAATTCCTATGCGTCTATTAGTCACCGCATCAAATGAATTGCCCGATGCAGATAATAGTCTTGAAGCCCTATTTGACCGAATGTTAGTCCGTATTTGGCTGGATAAAGTGCAAGAAAAACAAAATTTTCGTGCGCTTTTAACTGGAAAATCCTCTTTGGATGAACCCCAAGTCCCTGAACATTTAAAAATCAGCGATGAAGAGTACCAACAGTGGCAGCAAGAAATTCCAAAAATTACGCTGCCCGATCACTGTTTTGAACTTATTTACCAATTACGCCAACAATTAGATGCTACAGATAAACAACTTTATGTTTCCGATAGGCGCTGGAAAAAAGCGGTTTATTTACTGCAAGCAAGTGCATTTTTTAATGGCCGTAGCAGTGTTTCGCCCCTTGACCTCGTGTTATTGAAAGATTGTCTCTGGCACGACATGCAATCGATGAAGACTTTACCGCAACTATTGCAATCATTATTGCAAGAAGATGGCTGGCAACAGCGAAAGTTAACCCGTGAAATAGAGCAAATTTATCAGCAATGGATGTCATCGACCCAAGACCAAAACAACCAAGATGCATTTAAAGTCAATAAAAACAATGCGATGTTTGCTCGTAAGGTATCTTATGTATTGCCTGAAAATATCAGTGACGGTCGAGTTACCCTGTTTTTACATCGCCCGCTGCAACTGCATAATATGAAAGTTACTTTTGTAACAACCGATAAAAAAGCCCTGATAACCTTCTTAAATAAAGGAACAACACTAGCCGCTCACCTAAATGGGATTGGTTTTGCGCAAGAAATTACTGCTGAGGTAAATAATTTAAATCAGATACAGTTATTAGATGTAAGCCATCAATCATCCACTTTATACATTCAAGATAAAACTTCATCACTTGTGCCCAATACAAATAACCAAGAGTGGCTAAATAAGCTGGATAAAATCCAAGAAGAGATTCAAACCGCGCGCTATCAGTTTGAAAAGCAGCAGCCCAATTTATTTATTGAATCTCACTGGCTTGCGGATATTGAACAAAGCTTCATGAAACTCACTGAAAAACTAAACCAGTTACGTAACCAAATCACGGGTAAAGTGGCCGAATAACGATGATGAGTTTAGCCACATTAGAAATGTTGCTTTCGGTTAATGAAGGCCAATTAATCGAAGAGATCATTATATCTTTGCTAGCAACTCCTCAATTAGCGGTGTTTTTTGAAAAACACCCTCGATTAAAAAAAGCTTTACTCAAAGATTTATCGGGTTGGAAAAAAGATCTCAAACAGCGTATGCAAGATGCGCTTGTTCCCGCACAACTTTCAGAAGAATTTGAACTTTATCGTCAATCCCTTGGAATTTCGACAGATGCCTTTTTTAACCAATTACCAAGTGTTATAGCAAAACTTCAGCAGCTGGATTCCCCGTTTTATCGTGAGGCGCACCAGCTACAAAGTGGAAAAATAGAAAACCGCAGTGCAAGGCAATCATTATTTGTTCAAAGATGGCGTATTAGCTTAATTTTACAAGTTACAACGCTGCATAAAGAGTTATTAGAACAGGAAAAAGAACAATTGCTGGCGGAACTACAGCGCCGACTGGCGCTTAGTGGTAATTTAGAGGATATTCTTGGCGAAAATGAACGAGCAGCAGGGCGGCTGTGGGATTTAACCAAAGGTGTAAATATGACTTCAGCTTATAATGACCAATTATTAAGCCGATACAGTGATTTTTTACGTCAGCAGCCGGAACTCGAAAAAATAGCGCAATTATTAGGCCGTAGCCAAACCGCGCAAGCGATCCCTGATGATAGCGTGGTGCTAGAACCAATGACTATTATGGAGAAAGTCCCCGAAACGGTACCTGAGCAAGTCAACGGTTTAAATCAAAGTGACGATATTTTACGGCTATTACCCGCAGAACTCGCCATGTTAGGCCTTGAAGATATTGAATTTGAATTCTATCGAAAATTACTCGAAAAACAGCTTCTAACCTACCGATTACAAGGGGATAGCTGGCAAGAAAGAAAAGTTCTGCGCCCTATTACCCATCACCATGATGAAGAGCAGCCAAGAGGGCCATTTGTTGTATGTATTGATACATCGGGTTCGATGGGTGGTTTAAATGAACGCTGCGCCAAAGCCTTTTGCCTTGCGTTAATGAAAATTGCGCTGGCGGATAACCGAGCATGCCATGTGATGTTATTTTCTACCGAAATAGTACATTACGATTTACTTTCTATTGATGGCCTAGAGCAATGTATTCGTTTTTTACATCAAACATTTAAAGGTGGGACTGACTTAGCAGCTTGTTTGCAAGAAACTGCACTAAAATTGGAATCAAAGCAGTGGATAGATGCGGATGCCGTGGTGATTTCTGATTTTGTTGCTCAGCGTTTACCAGATGAGTTAATTCAGAAAATAAAAGCTATGCAGAAGAAAGGTAAATACCGCTTCCATGCGGTATCTGTGTCAAATTATGGGAAACCCAGTATCATGAAGATCTTTGACCATATTTGGCGTTTTGATACTGGGTTAAAAAGCAGGCTGTTACGCCGCTTTAGCCGCTAATTACAGCATACCTTCAACGGACTCTTGCATTTCAGTACCCCATACACCACATTGCACTTGCCCAATGTGTTGGCGTTGGAGAAGTAGCATGACTAAGCGTGACTGGCCAATACCACCACCGATAGTTTGTGGCATTTCGCCTTTTACTAATGCTTGGTGCCACTCTAACTCCATACGTTTTTCATCGCCAGTTAAACTTAATTGGCGAGTCAAACATTCAGGGCTTACACGAATTCCCATTGAAGAGAGCTCAAATGCGTCCTGTAAAATAGGGTTCCACACAATGATGTCGCCGTTCAAACCACAAAAACCGTCTTCATTTTTTGTTGTCCAGTCATCGTAGTCAGGCGCACGAACATCATGTGATTCACCATTAGATAGCTTACCACCGATACCAATTAAGAATACCGCGCCTAATTCTTTTGCGATTGCGCGCTCACGCCCTTTCGCATCTAAATCAGGGTAGCGCTGTAACAACTCTTCACTGTGAATAAAGTGGATTTGGTCTGGCAGGAACGGTGCCAACCCAAACTCTTTACTGACGGCAGCTTCTGTTTCTTTTATTGCCTTATAGATTTTACCCACTGTCTGCTTCAGATAAGGAAGAGTACGCTCCTCATCTGCCATCACTTTTTCCCAATCCCACTGATCAACATAGACGGAGTGGATTGGGGTTAAGCGATCCTCGTCCGGGCGCAACGCTTTCATATGCGTGTATAGACCTTGGCCTTTACTAAAACCGAAACGACCTAATGTTTTACGTTTCCATTTAGCCAAAGAATGAACCACTTCAAAGGTTGCACCTGGAATTGATTTCACTTTTACTTGAACGGCCTTTTCGCTGCCAGATAAGTTGTCTTGAGTACCATCCCCTAAACGGCTTAGGATTGGCCCTTGAACTTCAATCAACCCTAATTCTCTTTCAAGTAAACGTGAGAAATACGATTTCACAAAACTAATTTGTTGCTGATGTTCGATAAATGACTTGTCCATAATTTATTCCCATAATTTGTTAGCTGTGTTAGCTGATGTATAGATTAAGCAACAAAATGAGGTATAAATTCAATATCCATCATTAAAAAAAGCCTTTATTGTTTATTTTGAATAAAAAAACAGGTATAAAAATGAATAATCGTTAAAATAGAGGTGAAATAATGCCGGAAAATTATCAAATCGATAATCTCGATCGTGACATACTTCACGAATTAATGGGAAATGCACGTACACCGTATGCAGAATTAGCTAAAAAATTCGCTGTTAGCCCTGGGACAATTCATGTCCGCGTCGAAAAAATGAAGCAAGCAGGAATTATTAAAGGCACACGTATTGATATCAACCCAAAACAATTAGGCTTCGATGTTTGTTGCTTTATTGGCATTATTTTAAAAAGTGCAAAAGATTACCCAACCGCACTAAAAAAATTGGATGCCTTAGAAGAGGTTGTCGAGGTGTACTACACAACAGGGCAATACAGCATTTTTATTAAAGTGATGTGCCGTTCTATCGATTCTTTACAAGACGTACTTATCAACAAAATTCAGACCATTGATGAGATACAATCCACTGAAACACTGATCTCCTTACAAAACCCGATCTTACGAACAATCAATCCGTAGAAAAAAAATGATATAACCACATTATCCACAGGTAGATCCCAGCTCATTCACAGCATACAATAGCGCCCTATTATTGTGAAAGAGAATCACCATGACAAAAGTAACCTTAATAAGTGGCAGTACAATGGGCAGTGCGGAGTATGTTGCCGAGCACATGGCTGAGATTTTAGAAGAACTCGGTCATGAAACTGAAATTCAACATGGTCCAAAGCTTGGTGACTTAACACTTGAAGGCATATGGCTGGTGGTAAGCTCAACACATGGTGCAGGTGATCTCCCTGAAAATATTCAACCTCTTTTTGATTCAATAGAAGAAAGCGCTCCTGATCTCAGCCAAGTTCAATTTGGTTCTGTAGGGATCGGCAGCTCGGAATATGACACTTTCTGTGGTGCGATCCACAAAATAGATGCTTTATTAATCAAACAAGGGGCTAAAAGGATCGGTGAATGTTTGGAAATTGATGTCCAACAACACGAAATACCGGAAGATCCCGCAGGTGAATGGGTTAAAATTTGGGCAAACGAACTCTAGTTTGATTAAATTACCAGCAATCAACTGTGGATAACTCAGGGAAGATCCCGGTATTAACCCGTAGTTATCCAGAGTATAAGTTTTAAGACCGACAAGGGCTGTGCATAAGTACCCTTTTTGATCCCAGCTTATACGCAAACGGATCACGGATCATTCACAGTATATGATCCTTTACACTTTTATGATCTTTAAAGTGAAAATCCACTTATCCACAGAAACCCGTGATCCTAATAAAAGATCTAATAAAGAGATCTTTAAATAAAAAGATCTTAATATTATATAAGGGAGAAACCTAAAGCTTGGTCTCTTCCTCAAACTTGAGTAGAATTCTCTCCTCAAATGCACAATCCGCATTTTCTAACGTTTAAGGTTCACACATGTTTTATCCAGAGCAATTTGACGTCATCGTAATTGGTGGTGGTCATGCCGGTACTGAAGCAGCAATGGCAGCTGCACGTATGGGGCGTCAAACCCTATTACTGACTCACAATATTGATACATTGGGCCAGATGTCTTGCAACCCAGCCATCGGTGGGATCGGTAAGGGGCATCTGGTTAGAGAAATTGATGCCCTCGGTGGCTTAATGGCTACAGCAACCGACAAAGCAGGTATTCAATTTAGAACATTAAATGCCAGCAAAGGGCCTGCAGTTCGTGCAACTCGAGCACAAGCTGACCGTGTTCTTTATCGCCAAGCTGTCAGAATGGCTTTAGAAAACCAGCCTAACTTAATGATTTTCCAACAACCTGTAGAAGACTTAATTGTTGAAAACAATCGAGTTACAGGCGCTATTACCCGCATGGGCTTAAAATTTAAAGCCAAAGCTGTGGTATTAACTGTTGGTACTTTCCTTGATGGTAAAATTCATATTGGTTTAGAAAATTACAGTGGTGGTCGAGCAGGAGATCCTCCTTCAATTTCACTTTCTCAACGTTTGAGAGAATTACCTTTACGTGTTAATCGTTTAAAGACAGGAACGCCACCACGCATTGATGCAAGAACTATTGATTTCAGTCAGTTAGCTCAACAGCTAGGTGACGACCCAATGCCTGTTTTTTCATTTTTAGGTTCACAAGATCAACATCCACAACAGATGCCTTGCCATATCACCTATACCAATGAAAAAACCCATGAAGTGATCAGAAACAATTTGGATCGCAGCCCTATGTATGCAGGAGTGATTGAAGGGATCGGCCCACGTTACTGCCCTTCGATCGAAGATAAAGTCATGCGTTTTGCTGATAAAGATTCACATCAGATCTTCCTAGAACCTGAAGGCTTAACTAGCAATGAAATTTATCCTAATGGGATATCCACCAGCTTACCATTTGATGTCCAAATGCAAATTGTTCATTCTATGAAAGGAATGGAAAATGCGAGGATCATTCGTCCTGGCTATGCCATTGAATATGATTTCTTTGACCCTAGAGATCTCAAGCAAACGCTTGAAAGTAAATTTATTGATGGACTATTCTTTGCTGGCCAAATTAACGGCACGACAGGTTATGAAGAAGCAGGAGCTCAAGGCTTATTAGCAGGCCTTAATGCGGCACAACACGCCTTTGGTTTAGAAGGTTGGTTCCCTCGTCGTGACCAAGCTTACATTGGCGTATTGGTTGACGACCTTTGTACTTTAGGGACAAAAGAACCCTACCGCATGTTTACCTCACGTGCGGAATACCGTTTGATGCTACGTGAAGACAATGCGGATTTACGTTTAACCGAAAAAGGGCGTGAGTTAGGTTTAGTCGATGATATTCGTTGGGCTCACTTTAACAACAAAGTGGAACTGATTGAAAAAGAGCGTCAGCGCTTAAAAGACATTTGGGTTCACCCTAAATCAGATAACCATACAGAAATAGATGAAATTTTAACCGTTCCGTTATCAAAAGAAGCGAACGGTGAAGATTTACTGCGTCGTCCTGAAATGACTTATCAAATGCTGACGTCATTGAATTTATTTGCCCCTGCGATCACTGATCCACAAGCCGCGGATCAAGTGGAAATCCAAGTTAAATACGAAGGTTATATTGCGCGCCAGAAAGAAGAGATCGAAAGACAGTTACGCAATGAAAGCACGATGTTGCCTGTTGACCTTGATTATAAACAGGTTAAAGGGTTATCAAACGAGGTTATGGCAAAATTAAATGATCATAAACCAACCTCGATCGGTCAAGCTTCACGTATATCAGGGATCACCCCTGCGGCAATTTCTATTTTACTTGTTTGGTTGAAAAAGCAAGGCATGCTGCGCCGGAGCGCTTAACATGGATTTATTATCAAAACTCAATCAATTACTTGCCAAAACCGATATCGATTTAACGGAAAAGCAAAAACAGCAGTTAGTTGATTACGTTGGGTTATTAGTTAAATGGAACAAAGCCTATAACTTGACGTCTGTGCGTGACCCACAACAGATGTTAATCCGTCATATCATGGATAGCATAGTGGTGAACGGTCAACTCATCGGGCAACGTTTTATTGATGTTGGAACAGGCCCTGGTCTACCAGGCGTGCCTTTAGCGATTGTTCGACCAGATTCCCATTTTGTTCTGTTGGACAGCCTAGGGAAGCGTGTACGCTTTTTGAAACAGGTTCAACATGAGTTAGGGCTGACTAACATCGAACCTGTTCAATCTCGTGTTGAAGAATATCCGGCTGGAAATGGTTTTGATGGTGTGATTAGCCGCGCATTTGCATCATTAAACGATATGTTGAGTTGGTGCCATCATTTACCTTCAAAAGAAGGGCGTTTTTATGCACTGAAAGGCGTCATTCGTGATGATGAAATGGCACTACCAGAAGAGTTTATGATTGAATCGATCACTGAACTTGAAGTGCCCGAACTTGATGAGCAGCGTCATTTAGTTAAAATTTCGATGAAATAAAGTTGCTTTCTATCAAATAATTTTATCATTTAGAGCGATAGCTGGACGTTTACAAACGGCCAGCTATTTTTATTTTTCGTCAGATAATAAAAATATATATTTTACGTAGTATTTACACGGCAATAACGAATAAGTTGCAAAAATAAGGCGTTGAAAGAAAAAATGCAGGCTAGTTGATGCTTTTTACTTAATCGATTTAGCAAAAAAAATAGTTAATCGAAAAATATTGGATTTATTCCTTCAAAATTTTGCTTAGGAATTGCTTTCTTTAATTATTTGATTTACAGATTAAATCTATTTTTTATTATGAATAAAATTGAAGGAATAAATAAAGTGAATAAAGTTAAATGTGATATGCATCACATTTATATAAATATATGCAGCAATTCATTAACTATTTATTAAATATTATAGCGACAATTCTGCGCTAACTCGAAAAAATTAAATATTTATTCACCTTTTCGCTACTTACTGATTGAATTCATTTCGCCTGCCCGTATAATTTGCACGTTTTTGTCTCTTGACACATTTACGCAAAGGCAGTTTTATACAACACTTAGCGTTTCTGAGGCTGAGAAGAGCTGGGAGTAAACAAAAGTTATGTCTGTATCTCTTTATGACAACAAGCATGCTGTAAAGCAGTTGTCTGTTCAGTTGATAACTTTAGTGATCCTCAGTGGGGCTTTCTGTGCAAATAGTATAGAATGGGGGGCCTCTGCTCTTGCTGGTGGGTTAGCATGCTGGTTACCAAATATCGTATTTATGCTGCTATCACAATTTCAGAAAGCAAAAGGAGAGGATGAACCTGTCCGCATTGCCTGGTTCTTAGCATTAGGAGCAGGGCTAAAGGTTGTTACAACTATCGCTGTTTTAGTTGTTGCTTTCGGTGTGTTCAAAGCGTCATTAACACCACTGGGTTTGACCTATTTAGCGGTGCTAATTGTTCAGATTGTTGCACCAGCCGTTTTTAAACGGTAAGTATTTTTAAACTACAAAAGGGTAAGAGGCATCATGTCTGCATCAGGAGAAGTGATGACTACAGAGGATTACATAGGCCACCATCTGAGAAACCTTCAGTTGGACCTGAGTACCTTTAAGTTGGTCGATCCCCACGCTAGTCCAACATTTTGGACGTTGAACATTGACTCGCTTTTTTTCTCAGTAGTTCTCGGGGCTCTGTTCCTGTGGCTATTTAGAAGAGTTGCAGCCAATGCGACTAGTGGCGTACCCGGTAAGTTACAGACTGCAATAGAACTGATCATTGGTTTCGTTGATAACTCAGTCCGTGATATGTATCACGGTAAGAGCAAAGTTATTGCTCCTTTAGCATTAACAGTGTTCGTCTGGGTATTCTTAATGAACCTGATGGATTTACTCCCAATTGATTTCCTTCCGTATATTGCTGAACATTATCTCGGGTTACCTGCATTACGTGCAGTACCAACCGCAGATGTTAGTGTCACATTATCGATGGCTATTGGTGTGTTTATCCTAATCCTCTTCTACAGCATCAAAATGAAAGGAATTGGCGGATTTACAAAAGAGCTCACAATGCAGCCTTTTAATCATCCTGTCTTCATTCCAGTCAACTTGATTCTTGAAGGGGTAAGCCTGCTGTCAAAACCTGTATCACTCGGTCTGCGACTGTTTGGTAACATGTATGCAGGTGAATTGATCTTTATTCTTATCGCGGCTCTGCTTCCGTGGTGGTCACAGTGGTTGTTAAGCCTACCTTGGGCTATCTTCCACATACTGATTATTACGCTACAAGCCTTTATTTTTATGGTTCTGACGGTTGTTTATCTGTCGATGGCATCTGAAGAACACTAATTTAATTTTATCAATAATTGTATTAACTGAAACAAACTGGAGACTGTCATGGAAAACCTGAGTATGGATCTGCTGTACATGGCTGCCGCTGTGATGATGGGCTTAGCGGCGATCGGTGCTGCGATCGGTATCGGCATCCTAGGTGGTAAATTTTTAGAAGGTGCTGCTCGTCAGCCAGATTTAATTCCTCTGCTGCGTACACAGTTCTTTATCGTAATGGGTCTGGTCGATGCTATTCCGATGATTGCTGTTGGTCTGGGCTTGTATGTAATGTTCGCTGTTGCCTAATTAACGTTACGGAACACTGTAAGAACATTAATTCACTAATGAATATGAGGTATTGTCTGTGAATCTAAATGCAACAATCCTCGGCCAGGCTATCGCGTTTGTCCTGTTTGTTTGGTTCTGTATGAAGTATGTATGGCCACCGATTATGGCGGCCATTGAAAAACGTCAAAAAGAAATTGCTGACGGTTTATCTTCCGCAGAACGTGCTAAAAAGAACCTGGAACTGGCGCAAACCGACGCAACCGACCGACTGAAAAAAGCGAAAGCTGAAGCACAAGTCATCATTGAACAAGCGAATAAACAACGCACTCAAATGATTGATGAAGCAAAAGCAGAAGCAGAAGCAGAACGTGCAAAAATCGTCGCACAAGCGCAAGCTGAAATTGATGCTGAGCGTAAACGTGCACGTGAAGAGTTACGTAAACAGGTTGCGATGCTTGCTATCGCAGGTGCCGAGAAGATCATCGAACGTTCCGTGGATGAAGCTGCTAACAGCGACATCGTTGATAAACTAGTCGCTGAACTGTAAGGAGGGAGGGGCATGTCTGAAATCGCTACTGTAGCTCGCCCCTACGCCAAAGCAGCTTTTGACTTTGCTGTGGAAAACCAAGCTGTTGCTAAATGGCAGGAAATGCTGGCCTTCACCGCTGAGGTGACGCGCAATGAACAGGTTGGGGAGCTGCTTTCTGGTTCTATTGCACCAGAAACATTAGCTAAAACGTTTATCTCTGTTTGTGGAGATGAAATTGACGAGCATGTTCAGAATCTGATTCGTGTTATGGCAGATAACGGGCGTTTAACGACGCTACCAGAAGTTTTAACGCAGTTTATCCAATTGCGCGATTCTCTGGAATCAACCATTGAAGTTGATGTTTTATCCGCTAACGAACTGAGTGAACAGCAGTCAGCTAAAATTTCTGCAGCGATGGAAAAACGTCTGTCACGCAAAGTTAAGCTGAATTGCAAAATTGATAAGTCTGTTATTGCTGGAGTGATCATTCGTGCTGGAGACCTCGTCATTGATGGGAGTATCCGCGGTCGCTTAGAGCGTTTAACTGACGTCTTGCAGTCTTAAGGGGACTGGAGCATATGCAACTGAATTCCACCGAAATCAGCGAACTGATCAAACAGCGTATTGCTCAGTTCGATGTTGTGAGTGAAGCTCACAATGAAGGTACGATTGTATCCGTTAATGACGGTATTATTCGTATTCACGGTTTAGCCGAAGTCATGCAGGGTGAGATGATCGCGCTGCCTGGCAACCGTTACGCTATCGCACTGAACTTAGAGCGTGACTCTGTTGGTGCGGTCGTTATGGGTCCTTATGCCGACTTGGCAGAAGGCATGAAAGTTAAATGTACTGGTCGTATTCTTGAAGTTCCAGTAGGCCGTGGCCTGCTAGGACGTGTTGTGAATACACTGGGTCAACCAATTGATGGTAAAGGTCCTGTTGATAACGATGGCTTCTCTCCTGTAGAAGTTATTGCTCCAGGTGTTATCGACCGTCAATCTGTTGATCAACCAGTTCAAACTGGTTATAAATCAGTCGATGCCATGATCCCAATCGGTCGTGGTCAGCGTGAGCTTGTTATCGGTGACCGTCAAACAGGTAAAACTGCTTTGGCAATCGATGCAATCATCAACCAACGCGACTCTGGCATCAAATGTGTGTACGTGGCTATCGGCCAGAAAGCGTCTACCGTTTCTAACGTAGTTCGTAAACTGGAAGAGCACGGCGCGCTGCAAAATACTATCGTTGTTGTTGCTACAGCATCTGAATCAGCTGCTCTGCAATACTTAGCACCATATGCTGGTTGCGCGATGGGTGAATATTTCCGTGACCGCGGTGAAGATGCACTGATCGTATACGATGACCTGTCTAAACAGGCTGTGGCATACCGTCAAATTTCACTGTTGCTACGTCGTCCACCAGGGCGTGAAGCTTACCCAGGTGACGTTTTCTATCTGCACTCACGTTTACTTGAGCGTGCTGCTCGCGTTAACGCTGAATACGTAGAAAACTTTACTAAAGGTGAAGTTAAAGGCAAAACAGGTTCATTGACAGCTCTGCCTATCATTGAAACCCAAGCTGGTGACGTTTCTGCATTCGTACCAACAAACGTAATTTCGATTACAGATGGTCAGATCTTCCTGGAATCTAACCTGTTTAACTCTGGTATTCGTCCAGCGGTTAACCCAGGTATTTCAGTATCTCGTGTTGGTGGTGCTGCTCAGACTAAAATTATCAAGAAACTGTCTGGTGGTATCCGTACCGCACTTGCTCAGTATCGTGAACTGGCAGCGTTTGCTCAGTTTGCTTCCGACCTCGATGACGCGACTCGTAAACAGTTAAGTCATGGTCAGAAAGTAACTGAACTGCTGAAACAGAAACAGTACGCACCGATGTCAGTAGCAGAGCAGGCATTGTCTCTGTTCGCGGCAGAACGTGGGTTCTTGGATGATGTTGAGTTAGCGAAAATTGGTGCGTTTGAAGCTGCTTTAGTTTCTTTTGCACAGCGCGAGCATGCTGACCTTATGAACGAAATTGGCCCGGCTGGTAGCTATAACGATGATATCGAAGGCAAGTTGAAAAAACTGCTCGAATCATTTAAAGCAACTCAGTCCTGGTAATACTATTCGGCCCGAATTTTTAGGGCCGTCTGGTTAATAAGGAGAAGCAGAAATGGCCGGCGCAAAAGAGATACGTTCCAAGATCGGAAGTGTACAAAATACACAAAAGATCACTAAAGCGATGGAAATGGTCGCTGCGTCCAAAATGCGTAAAACGCAGGAACGCATGGCGGCCAGCCGTCCTTATGCAGAAACCATGCGCAGTGTGATTGGTCACCTAGCGTTAGGTAATCTGGAATATAAACACCCATATCTCGAAGAGCGTGAAGTTAAGCGTGTCGGGTATCTGGTTGTTTCAACAGACCGCGGTCTGTGTGGTGGCTTGAACATTAATCTGTTCAAAAAACTGTTAGCAGAGATGAAGTCATGGTCTGAGAAAAACGTTCAGGTTGATTTGGCTTTAATCGGTTCTAAAGCGGTATCATTCTTCGGGTCTGTGGGCGGCAATGTCGTGACTCAAGTTACCGGAATGGGGGATAACCCAACGCTTTCGGACTTGATTGGTCCAGTTAACACTATGCTACAAGCCTATGATGAAGGGCGTTTGGATAAACTGTATGTGGTGACGAATAAGTTCATCAATACAATGTCTCAGGAGCCAACTATTCTTCAATTGTTACCATTGCCTGCAAGTGATGATGAAACACTGAAGAAGAAGTCTTGGGATTACATTTACGAACCCGATCCTAAGGCGTTGCTGGATACCCTGCTACGTCGTTATATCGAGTCGCAGGTTTATCAGGGCGTCGTTGAAAACCTGGCTAGTGAGCAGGCCGCACGAATGGTAGCGATGAAAGCCGCTACTGATAATGGTGGAAACCTGATCAAAGAGTTACAGTTGGTTTACAACAAAGCTCGTCAGGCCAGCATTACTCAGGAGCTTACCGAAATCGTTTCGGGTGCTTCCGCGGTTTAACAGCTAGGTTTACGAATTACGTAGAGGATTCAAGATGGCTACTGGAAAGATTATCCAGGTAATCGGCGCCGTTGTGGACGTCGAGTTCCCTCAAGATGACGTACCAAAAGTGTACGACGCTCTTGAGGTTGTTAACGGTAAAGAAAAACTGGTGTTGGAAGTTCAGCAACAGTTAGGCGGTGGTGTTGTCCGTTGTATCGCAATGGGTACATCAGATGGCCTGAGCCGTGGTTTAGAAGTTGTAAACTTAGAGCACCCAATTGAAGTACCAGTAGGTAAAGCAACTTTAGGACGTATCATGAACGTTCTGGGTCAGCCTATTGATATGAAAGGTGATATCGGCGAAGAAGAGCGCTGGTCTATTCACCGTGCTGCACCTAGCTACGAAGAGTTAGCTAACTCAACAGAACTGCTGGAAACCGGTATCAAAGTAATGGACTTAATCTGTCCATTCGCGAAAGGTGGTAAAGTTGGTCTGTTCGGTGGTGCGGGTGTTGGTAAAACAGTAAACATGATGGAACTGATCCGTAACATCGCGATTGAGCACTCAGGTTACTCAGTATTCGCAGGTGTTGGTGAGCGTACTCGTGAAGGGAACGACTTCTATCATGAAATGACCGACTCAAACGTTTTGGATAAAGTATCACTGGTTTATGGCCAGATGAATGAGCCACCAGGAAACCGTCTGCGCGTTGCGTTGACTGGTCTGACTATGGCTGAAAAATTCCGTGACGAAGGTCGTGACGTACTGCTGTTCGTTGACAACATCTATCGTTATACACTGGCAGGTACTGAAGTATCAGCACTGTTAGGTCGTATGCCTTCAGCGGTAGGTTATCAGCCAACGCTGGCGGAAGAGATGGGTGTTCTGCAAGAACGTATTACCTCAACTCAAACAGGTTCTATCACTTCCGTTCAAGCGGTTTACGTTCCTGCGGATGACTTGACTGACCCATCACCAGCAACCACCTTTGCTCACTTAGACGCAACGGTAGTTCTGAGCCGTCAAATCGCATCACTGGGTATCTACCCTGCGGTTGACCCTCTGGATTCTACTAGCCGTCAGCTTGACCCACTGGTTGTTGGTCAAGAGCACTATGATGTTGCTCGTGGCGTTCAGTCTATTCTGCAACGTTACCAAGAACTGAAAGATATCATTGCAATCCTGGGTATGGATGAACTGTCTGAAGAAGACAAACTGGTTGTTGCTCGTGCTCGTAAGATCCAGCGCTTCCTGTCTCAACCATTCTTCGTTGCTGAAGTATTTACCGGTTCACCAGGTAAGTTCGTTTCTCTGAAAGACACTATCCGTGGCTTCAGTGGGATCCTGAACGGTGATTACGACCACCTGCCAGAACAAGCGTTCTATATGGTTGGTACCATTGAAGAAGCTGTGGAAAAAGCGAAAAAGCTTTAATCCAGCTGACAGGAGGTTGATATGGTAGCTGCAATGACATACCACCTGACTGTAGTAAGTGCTGAAAAACAAATGTTTGAAGGCATGGTACAGAAAATTCAGGTGACAGGTAGTGAAGGTGAGCTGGGGATTTATCCGCAGCATACCCCGCTGCTGACTGCCATAAAACCGGGCATGGTACGTATTACCAAACAGTTTGGTGAAGAAGAGCTAATTTACCTCTCCGGCGGTATTTTAGAAGTACAACCAAATGGTGTTATCGTACTCGCTGATACAGCGATCCGTGGTAAAGATTTAGACGAAGCTCGTGCAGTGGAATCTAAACGCAAAGCGGAAGAACACGTCCGTAAAGCTCACGGCGATGTTGATTATGCTCAGGCATCAGCAGAACTTGCAAAAGCAATAGCGAAACTTCGAGTCATCGAGTTAACTAAAAAGCTAATGTAATGATAGCGGTATAGTAAAAAAAGCCAGTTGGTTAAGTCTAACTGGCTTTTTTATTTGAGCGAAATATGTAGTAATTTATAAAGGAAATAGGTTTACTTTCATCCCTAAGTTGGAGTTTCAGGAAAAATGACTGTGCAAAGAAAAAGTGTCGTGATTTTAGCTGCCGGTAAAGGCACACGGATGTATTCAGAGCTACCTAAAGTTTTGCATTTGCTTGCAGGCAAACCGATGGTTCAGCATGTTATAGATACAGCAAAATCCATTGGTGCATCAGATATTCATCTGGTATACGGACATGGCGGTGATTTACTGAAAGAAAAACTGGGTGAGCAAAACCTCAACTGGGTATTGCAGGCTGAGCAGCTTGGCACTGGCCATGCGATGCAACAAGCTGCACCGTGTTTCCAAGACGATGAAAATATTGTCATGTTATATGGCGATGTACCGTTGATAGCCAAAGATACCTTAGATCGTTTAATCGAAGTGAAGCCAGAAGGTGGTATTGGCTTGTTGACGGTTATTTTAGATAACCCAACAGGGTATGGCCGTATCATTCGTGAAAACAATGAAGTCGTCGGTATTATCGAGCAAAAAGATGCCAGCGAAGAGCAACGTAAAATCCAAGAAATCAACACTGGAATTATGGTTGCCAGTGGCAAAGATTTTAAACGTTGGTTGGCTCAGCTGAACAACGATAACGCACAAGGCGAATATTATATTACTGATATTATTGCATTGGCACATAAAGAAGGTAATAAAATTGCAACCGTTCACCCTAAACATTTAAGTGAGATGGAAGGGGTAAATAACCGCCTACAACTGGCTGCGTTAGAAAGGGTTTATCAGAAAGAACAAGCTGAAAAACTGTTATTAGCCGGCGTGATGTTGATTGACCCTGCACGTTTTGATTTGCGCGGAACGCTGACTCATGGTCGCGATATTATTATTGATACTAACGTGATTATTGAAGGTAATGTCACATTAGGGAATAACGTACATATTCAATCTGGCTGTATTTTGAAAGACTGTGTAATCGGTGATAACTCAGTGATTAGCCCGTATTCAGTCATAGAAAACTCTGAATTATCAGCTGAATGTACGGTTGGTCCTTTTGCTCGTTTACGCCCAGGTGCTAAATTAGCGGCCAAAGCGCACGTAGGTAATTTTGTCGAAATGAAAAATGCTTCTTTAGGTTTAGGTTCTAAAGCGGGTCATTTAAGTTACCTCGGGGATGCGCAAATTGGTGATAACGTCAATATTGGCGCAGGAACCATCACTTGTAATTATGATGGTGCCAATAAACACAAAACCATTATTGGTGACGATGTGTTTGTAGGGTCTGATACTCAGTTAGTTGCGCCAGTTTCTGTTGCCAAAGGTGCAACAATAGGTGCTGGCACGACGGTAACGCGTGATGTGAATGAAGACGAACTTGTCGTTAGCCGTGTAAAGCAAATGCATATTAAAAACTGGCAACGTCCAGTTAAGAAAAAATAAGTAAATTTTGAGGAGAGATAGCGATATCTCTTCTATGATAAAACGCTAATTAAATAGCGAAATTAAAATAGCTACCCAAGGTAGCAACATAAAAATAATATCCCCATTTTCTACAAGGCTGGGGAACAGTGAAAACTGTACAACAATTAGGTTGCGACAAATAAAGGTTTCTCAAGAAAGAAACTTTTTGTCTAGGAATTAAAAAACATGTGTGGAATTGTAGGTGCTGTTGCACAACGTGATATCGCAGAAATTCTGTTAGAAGGTCTTCGTCGTCTTGAGTACCGTGGTTATGATTCAGCCGGTATGGCTGTCGTTGATCACGAAGGACATTTACAACGCTTACGTGAAGTGGGCAAAGTACAAATGTTAGCGGAAGAAGCGGAGAAAAACCCAGTATCGGGTGGAACGGGGATTGCACATACCCGTTGGGCGACTCATGGTATTCCAAGTGAACGCAATGCTCATCCGCATACCTCTGGTTATATTGCGGTTGTTCATAACGGCATTATTGAAAACTATTTAGAACTGAAAGATGAACTGAAAAAACTCGGTTATATCTTTAGTTCAGAAACTGATACCGAAGTGATTGCTCACCTTGTTCACCATGAACAACAAAAAGGTGGCACGCTGGTGGAAGTGGTTCAACGTGTTATCCCACAATTGCGCGGTGCTTACGGTACCGTGATCATGGATAGCCGTATTCCTGACTTATTAGTTGCTGCACGTTCTGGTAGCCCATTGGTTATTGGTTTAGGTGTGGGTGAAAACTTTTTAGCATCAGACCAATTAGCGCTGTTGCCTGTGACTCGTCGCTTTATTTACCTTGAAGAAGGGGATGTTGCTGAAGTTACTCGTCGCACAGTTCGCATTTTTGATAAAAATGGTGAAGCGGTCGATCGCGAGCAAATTGAGTCAAACGTTCAATATGATGCAGGTGATAAAGGCGTCTATCGCCATTACATGCAAAAAGAAATTTACGAACAACCAATGGCAATTAAAAACACCCTTGAAGGGCGTTTTGACAAAGACAATGGTATCGATTTAAGCGAATTAGGCCCTCGTGCGAGTGAAATTTTATCTCAAGTTGAACATATCCAAATCGTCGCATGCGGGACATCCTACAATGCGGGAATGGTTGCACGTTATTGGTTTGAATCTTTAGCCGGTATTCCTTGTGATGTAGAAATTGCTTCTGAGTATCGCTACCGTAACCCCGCACACCGTAAAAACAGCCTGATGATTACGTTGTCTCAATCAGGTGAAACCGCAGATACACTGGCCGCTCTTCGTTTATCAAAAGAATTAGGCTATTTGACATCTTTAGCGGTATGTAACGTGGCAGGTTCTTCACTGGTACGTGAATCTGAATTTGCCCTGATGACCAAGGCAGGAGCCGAAATTGGTGTGGCATCCACTAAAGCATTTACCACGCAGTTAACCGTCTTATTGATGTTAGTTGCGTATATGGGCCGCTTGAAAGGTGCTAACCCTGAGCTCGAAGAAAACATTTCTCACGCTCTACATGCACTGCCTGCACGTATTGAAAGCATGTTATCGCAAGATAAAGTTATCGAGGCATTGGCAGAAGATTTCTCTGATAAACACCACGCGTTATTCTTAGGGCGCGGTGATCAATTCCCTATTGCCGTTGAAGGGGCTCTGAAATTAAAAGAGATTTCTTACATTCACGCAGAAGCGTATGCCGCGGGTGAATTAAAGCATGGCCCATTAGCGCTAATTGATGCTGATATGCCTGTTATCATCGTTGCACCTAACAATGAGCTGTTAGAAAAACTCAAATCGAACATTGAGGAAGTCCGTGCGCGTGGTGGTTTGCTGTATGTATTCGCTGACCAAGATGCAGGCTTTGAAGCCAGTGAAAATATGAAAATTGTTTCACTGCCCCATGTTGAAGAGCTGATCGCACCAATTTTCTACACTGTTCCTCTGCAACTGTTGTCTTATCACGTTGCATTGATTAAAGGTACAGACGTTGACCAACCACGTAACTTGGCGAAATCAGTGACGGTTGAGTAATCTCACTCTGATTTAAAAATCCAGCTGTGGGCGGACAATAAAGTCTTAAACTGAACAAAATAGATCTAAACTATGACAATAAAGTCTTAAACTAGACAGAATAGTTGTAAACTGAAATCAGTCCAGTTATGCTGTGAAAAAGCATACTGGACTTTTGTTATGGCTAAAGCAAACTCTTCATTTTCTGAAGTGCAAATTGCCCGTCGTATTAAAGAGGGGCGTGGCCAAGGGCATGGTAAAGACTATATTCCATGGCTAACAGTACAAGAAGTTCCTTCTTCAGGTCGTTCCCACCGTATTTATTCTCATAAGACGGGACGAGTCCATCATTTGCTATCTGACTTAGAGCTTGCTGTTTTTCTCAGTCTTGAGTGGGAGAGCAGCGTGCTAGATATACGCGAGCAGTTCCCCTTATTACCTAGTGATACCAGGCAGATTGCAATAGATAGTGGTATTAAGCATCCTGTTATTCGTGGTGTAGATCAGGTTATGTCTACTGATTTTTTAGTGGACTGCAAAGATGGTCCTTTTGAGCAGTTTGCTATTCAAGTCAAACCTGCAGCAGCCTTACAAGACGAGCGTACCTTAGAAAAACTAGAACTAGAGCGTCGCTATTGGCAGCAAAAGCAAATTCCTTGGTTCATTTTTACTGATAAAGAAATAAATCCCGTAGTAAAAGAAAATATTGAATGGCTTTATTCAGTGAAAACAGAAGAAGTTTCTGCGGAGCTTTTAGCACAACTATCCCCATTGGCCCATATCCTGCAAGAAAAAGGAGATGAAAACATTATCAATGTCTGTAAGCAGGTTGATATTGCTTATGATTTGGAGTTAGGCAAAACATTGAGTGAGATACGAGCCTTAACCGCAAATGGTTTTATTAAGTTCAATATTTATAAGTCTTTCAGGGCAAATAAGTGTGCAGATCTCTGTATTAGCCAAGTAGTGAATATGGAGGAGTTGCGCTATGTGGCAAATTAATGAGGTTGTGCTATTTGATAATGATCCGTATCGCATTTTGGCTATAGAGGATGGCCAAGTTGTCTGGATGCAAATAAGCGCTGATAAAGGAGTTCCACAAGCTAGGGCTGAGTTGTTGCTAATGCAGTATTTAGATGAAGGCCGCTTAGTTAGAACTGATGACCCTTATGTACATCTTGATTTAGAAGAGCCGTCTGTAGATTCTGTCAGCTTCCAGAAGCGCGAGGAGGATTATCGAAAAATTCTTCCTATTATTAATAGTAAGGATCGTTTCGACCCTAAAGTCAGAAGCGAACTCGTTGAGCATGTGGTCCAAGAACATAAGGTTACTAAGGCTACAGTTTATAAGTTGTTACGCCGTTACTGGCAGCGTGGTCAAACGCCTAATGCATTAATTCCTGACTACAAAAACAGCGGTGCACCAGGGGAAAGACGTTCAGCGACAGGAACAGCAAAGATTGGCCGAGCCAGAGAATATGGTAAGGGTGAAGGAACCAAGGTAACGCCCGAGATTGAACGCCTTTTTAGGTTGACCATAGAAAAGCACCTGTTAAATCAAAAAGGTACAAAGACCACCGTTGCCTATAGACGATTTGTGGACTTGTTTGCTCAGTATTTTCCTCGCATTCCCCAAGAGGATTACCCAACACTACGTCAGTTTCGTTATTTTTATGATCGAGAATACCCTAAAGCTCAGCGCTTAAAGTCTAGAGTTAAAGCAGGGGTATATAAAAAAGACGTACGACCCTTAAGTAGTACAGCCACTTCTCAGGCGTTAGGCCCTGGGAGTCGTTATGAGATTGATGCCACGATTGCTGATATTTATTTAGTGGATCATCATGATCGCCAAAAAATCATAGGAAGACCAACGCTTTACATTGTGATTGATGTGTTTAGTCGGATGATCACGGGCTTTTATATCGGCTTTGAAAATCCGTCTTATGTGGTGGCGATGCAGGCTTTTGTAAATGCTTGCTCTGACAAAACGGCCATTTGTGCCCAGCATGATATTGAGATTAGTAGCTCAGACTGGCCGTGTGTAGGTTTGCCAGATGTGTTGCTAGCGGACCGTGGCGAATTAATGAGTCATCAGGTCGAAGCCTTAGTTTCTAGTTTTAATGTGCGAGTGGAAAGTGCTCCACCTAGACGTGGCGATGCTAAAGGCATAGTGGAAAGCACTTTTAGAACACTACAAGCCGAGTTTAAGTCCTTTGCACCTGGCATTGTAGAGGGCAGTCGGATCAAAAGCCATGGTGAAACAGACTATAGGTTAGATGCATCTCTGTCGGTATTTGAGTTCACACAAATTATTTTGCGTACGATCTTATTCAGAAATAACCATCTGGTGATGGATAAATACGATCGAGATGCTGATTTTCCTACAGATTTACCGTCTATTCCTGTCCAGCTATGGCAATGGGGTATGCAGCATCGTACAGGTAGTTTAAGGGCTGTGGAGCAAGAGCAGTTGCGAGTAGCGTTACTGCCTCGCCGAAAGGTCTCTATTTCTTCATTTGGCGTTAATTTGTGGGGTTTGTATTACTCGGGGTCAGAGATTCTGCGTGAGGGTTGGTTGCAGCGGAGCACTGATATAGCTAGACCTCAACATTTAGAAGCGGCTTATGACCCAGTGCTGGTTGATACGATTTATTTGTTTCCGCAAGTTGGCAGCCGTGTATTTTGGCGCTGTAATCTGACGGAACGTAGTCGGCAGTTTAAAGGTCTCTCATTTTGGGAGGTTTGGGATATACAAGCACAAGAAAAACACAATAAAGCCAATGCGAAGCAGGATGAGTTAACTAAACGCAGGGAGCTTGAGGCGTTTATTCAGCAAACCATTCAGAAAGCGAATAAGTTAACGCCCAGTACTACTGAGCCCAAATCAACACGCATTAAGCAGATTAAAACTAATAAAAAAGAAGCCGTGACCTCGGAGCGTAAAAAACGTGCGGAGCATTTGAAGCCAAGCTCTTCAGGTGATGAGGCTAAAGTTATTCCTTTCAACGCAGTGGAAGCGGATGATCAAGAAGATTACAGCCTACCCACATACGTGCCTGAATTATTTCAGGATCCACCAGAAAAGGATGAGTCATGAGTGCTACCCGGATTCAAGCAGTTTATCGTGATACGGGGGTAGAGGCTTATCGTGATAATCCTTTTATCGAGGCCTTACCACCATTACAAGAGTCAGTGAATAGTGCTGCATCACTGAAATCCTCTTTACAGCTTACTTCCTCTGACTTGCAAAAGTCCCGTGTTATCAGAGCTCATACCATTTGTCGTATTCCAGATGACTATTTTCAGCCATTAGGTACGCATTTGCTACTAAGTGAGCGTATTTCGGTCATGATTCGAGGTGGCTACGTAGGCAGAAATCCTAAAACAGGAGATTTACAAAAGCATTTACAAAATGGTTATGAGCGTGTTCAAACGGGAGAGTTGGAGACATTTCGCTTTGAGGAGGCACGATCTACGGCACAAAGCTTATTGTTAATTGGTTGTTCTGGTAGTGGGAAGACGACCTCTCTTCATCGTATTCTAGCCACGTATCCTCAGGTGATTTACCATCGTGAACTCAATGTAGAGCAGGTGGTGTATTTGAAAATAGACTGCTCGCATAATGGTTCGCTAAAAGAAATCTGCTTGAATTTTTTCAGAGCGTTGGATCGAGCCTTGGGCTCGAACTATGAGCGTCGTTATGGCTTAAAACGTCATGGTATAGAAACCATGTTGGCTTTGATGTCGCAAATAGCCAATGCACATGCTTTAGGGTTGTTGGTTATTGATGAAATTCAGCATTTAAGCCGCTCTCGTTCGGGTGGATCTCAAGAGATGCTGAACTTTTTTGTGACGATGGTGAATATTATTGGCGTACCAGTGATGTTGATTGGTACCCCTAAAGCACGAGAGATTTTTGAGGCTGATTTGCGGTCTGCACGTAGAGGGGCAGGGTTTGGAGCTATATTCTGGGATCCTATACAACAAACGCAACGTGGAAAGCCCAATCAAGAGTGGATCGCTTTTACGGATAATCTTTGGCAATTACAGCTTTTACAACGCAAAGATGCGCTGTTATCGGATGAGGTCCGTGATGTGTGGTATGAGCTAAGCCAAGGAGTGATGGACATTGTAGTAAAACTTTTTGTACTCGCTCAGCTCCGTGCGCTAGCTTTAGGCAATGAGCGTATTACCGCTGGTTTATTGCGGCAAGTGTATCAAGATGAGTTAAAGCCTGTGCACCCCATGCTAGAGGCATTACGCTCGGGTATCCCAGAACGCATTGCTCGTTATTCTGATCTAGTCGTTCCCGAGATTGATAAACGGTTAATCCAACTTCAGCTAGATATCGCAGCGATACAAGAACAAACACCAGAAGAAAAAGCCCTTCAAGAGTTAGATACCGAAGATCAGCGTCATTTATATCTGATGCTGAAAGAGGATTACGATTCAAGCCTGTTAATTCCCACTATTAAAAAAGCGTTTAGCCAGAATCCAACGATGACAAGACAAAAGTTACTGCCTCTTGTTTTGCAGTGGTTGATGGAAGGCGAAACGGTAGTGTCAGAACTAGAAAAGCCCTCCAAGAGTAAAAAGGTTTCGGCTATAAAGGTAGTCAAGCCCAGCGACTGGGATAGCTTGCCTGATACGGATTTACGTTATATCTATTCACAACGCCAACCTGAAAAAACCATGCATGAACGGTTAAAAGGGAAAGGGGTAATAGTGGATATGGCGAGCTTATTTAAACAAGCAGGTTAGCCATGAGAAACTTTCCTGTTCCGTACTCGAATGAGCTGATTTATAGCACTATTGCACGGGCAGGCGTTTATCAAGGGATTGTTAGTCCTAAGCAGCTGTTGGATGAGGTGTATGGCAACCGCAAGGTGGTCGCTACCTTAGGTCTGCCCTCGCATTTAGGTGTGATAGCAAGACATCTACATCAAACAGGACGTTACGCTGTTCAGCAGCTTATTTATGAGCATACCTTATTCCCTTTATATGCTCCGTTTGTAGGCAAGGAGCGCCGAGACGAAGCTATTCGGTTAATGGAGTACCAAGCGCAAGGTGCGGTGCATTTAATGCTAGGAGTCGCTGCTTCTAGAGTTAAGAGCGATAACCGCTTTAGATACTGCCCTGATTGCGTTGCTCTTCAGCTAAATAGGTATGGGGAAGCCTTTTGGCAACGAGATTGGTATTTGCCCGCTTTGCCATATTGTCCAAAACACGGTGCTTTAGTCTTCTTTGATAGAGCTGTAGATGATCACCGACATCAATTTTGGGCTTTGGGTCATACTGAGCTGCTTTCAGACTACCCCAAAGACTCCCTATCTCAATTAACAGCACTAGCTGCTTATATAGCCCCTCTGTTAGATGCTCCACGAGCGCAAGAGCTTTCCCCAAGCCTTGAGCAGTGGACGCTGTTTTATCAGCGCTTAGCGCAGGATCTAGGGCTAACCAAAAGCAAGCACATTCGTCATGACTTGGTGGCGGAGAGAGTGAGGCAGACTTTTAGTGATGAGGCACTAGAGAAACTGGATTTAAAGTTGGCAGAGAACAAGGACACGTGTTGGCTGAAAAGTATATTCCGTAAGCATAGAAAAGCCTTTAGTTATTTACAGCATAGTATTGTGTGGCAAGCCTTATTGCCAAAACTAACGGTTATAGAAGCGCTACAGCAGGCAAGTGCTCTTACTGAGCACTCTATAACGACAAGACCTGTTAGCCAGTCTGTGCAACCTAACTCTGAAGATTTATCTGTTAAGCATAAAGACTGGCAGCAACTAGTGCATAAATACCAAGGAATTAAGGCGGCAAGACAGTCTTTAGAGGGTGGGGTGCTATACGCTTGGCTTTACCGACATGACAGGGATTGGCTAGTTCACTGGAATCAACAGCATCAACAAGAGCGTCTGGCACCCGCCCCTAGAGTTGATTGGAACCAAAGAGATCGAATTGCTGTACGACAACTATTAAGAATCATAAAGCGTCTAGATAGTAGCCTTGATCACCCAAGAGCGACATCGAGCTGGCTGTTAAAGCAAACTCCTAACGGAACCTCTCTTGCAAAAAATCTACAGAAACTGCCTTTGGTAGCGCTTTGCTTAAAGCGTTACTCAGAGAGTGTGGAAGATTATCAAATTAGACGGATTAGCCAAGCTTTTATTAAGCTTAAACAGGAAGATGTTGAGCTTAGGCGCTGGCGATTATTAAGAAGTGCAACGTTATCTAAAGAGCGGATAACTGAGGAAGCACAAAGATTCTTGGAAATGGTTTATGGGGAAGAGTGAGTGGTTAGGCTAGCTACATTTAATGACAATGTGCAGGTTGTACATATTGGTCATTTATTCCGTAACTCGGGTCATAAGGAGTGGCGTATTTTTGTTTGGTTTAATCCAATGCAAGAACGGAAATGGACTCGATTTACTCATTTGCCTTTATTAAGTCGAGCTAAGGTGGTTAACAGTACAACAAAGCAAATAAATAAGGCGGATCGTGTGATTGAGTTTGAAGCATCGGATCTTCAACGAGCCAAAATAATCGATTTTCCTAATCTCTCGTCCTTTGCTTCCGTACGCAACAAGGATGGAGCGCAGAGTTCATTTATTTACGAAGCTGAAACACCATATAGCAAGACTCGTTATCACATCCCACAGTTAGAGCTAGCTCGGTCATTATTTTTAATTAACTCCTATTTCTGTCGAAGCTGTTTGAGCAGTACCGCTTTACAGCAAGAGTTCGACGTTCAGTATGAGGTTGAGCGAGATCATTTAGAGATAAGGATCTTACCCAGTTCATCGTTTCCTAAAGGGGCGTTAGAGCAGTCGGCCGTAGTGCAGCTTTTGGTTTGGTTGTTTTCGGATCAAGATGTTATGGATTCGTATGAAAGTATTTTTAGGCACTATCAACAAAATAGAGAAATTAAGAACGGCGTTGAAAGCTGGTGCTTTAGCTTTGACCCTCCGCCCATGCAGGGTTGGAAATTACATGTAAAAGGACGTTCTTCTAACGAGGATAAGGATTATTTAGTTGAGGAAATAGTAGGTTTAGAAATCAACGCTATGCTTCCTAGCACAACAGCTATTAGCCATGCCTCTTTTCAGGAAAAGGAGGCAGGTGATGGTAGTACGCAGCACATAGCGGTTTCAACAGAGTCAGTTGTTGATGATGAGCATCTACAGTTGGACGATGAGGAAACAGCCAATATAGACACAGACACACGAGTCATAGAGGCTGAGCCGACATGGATAAGTTTTAGTAGACCTAGTCGAATTGAAAAATCTCGCAGGGCAAGAAAAAGTAGCCAAACTATTTTAGAAAAAGAAGAAGCAACAACAAGTGAAAATAGTAATTTGGTTAGTACTGATGAGCCACACTTAGGTGGTGTCCTAGCAGCGGCAGATGTGGGTGGGAAGCAGGATGCAACCAATTACAACTCTATTTTTGCTAATCGATTTGCTGCTTTTGATGAGCTACTTTCAATTCTAAAAACTAAATTTGCATGTCGGGTGCTTTTTGAAGAAACCTTGGTTTTGCCAAAAGTTGGGCGTAGCCGATTACATCTGTGTAAAGATGGCTCACCAAGAGTGATTAAAGCCGTTGGGGTGCAACGTAATGGCAGTGAATTTGTATTGCTAGAGGTGGATGCATCGGATGGGGTGAAAATGCTTTCTACCAAAGTGTTGAGTGGCGTTGATAGCGAAACATGGCGGAATGATTTTGAAAAGATACGGCGTGGAGTGGTGAAGAGCTCATTGAATTGGCCAAATAGTTTGTTTGATCAATTATATGGACAAGACGGGCATAGAGGGGTGAATCATCCAAAGGGGTTGGGGGAGCTGCAAGTATCGAGAGAGGATATGGAAGGGTGGGCTGAGAGAGTGGTTAGAGAGCAATTTACGCATTAAAGGAATGACTGAAAGAGCCTGTAAACCCTTTTGTGTAAGTGCTTTTGCCGGTCAGTTAAAGGTGGCCATTTAAACGGTCACCAAATTCGATCATAAAACGGTTCATGGCCGGCTTCCAGTTGCGGATCGGCATCGTCCATTTCTTGGTCGCCGCCTGGATAGCCAGGTACACCACCTTCATCGCTGATTCGTCCGTAGGGAACACCTTGAGTTCATATTAATGGAATTTTCTACAAATAGCCTCCGTGGTTTTGAGGGGGGATTACAGACGATCCATAGTAGTAATCCAATGAGTTCTTGAGCGCGGCGACATGTTTGGACGCCTTGGCAAAAATTAGAGCCTGCTTGAAGTGCAGGCGAGCACGTGCTTGGACGATTGATCCATTCGCGGTCAAAAACTCAATCTTGGATGACAGCGTGTCAGGAAATCCAATATCGAAGTCCCGCCCCGTGTCAAAGTAGGGCATTTCATGATCAAAGGACGAAGCTTCCCAGGCCACTTCCCTAATATTCCAGCCGCTAGAAACAAGATTTCGTACGACTTCATCAACTTTTTTGCTTTCCAACTTGTCACAAAGTGCATAGGCAAGAGCTTTGGCGGCAGACACGTGCGTTTCCTCTTAAACATAGGTCGAACGGATACCCGAGGCAAAGCGGAGCATTAGTCCCAAAGCATCTCCGGTAGATCCGGAGGCTCCATACTGAAGGCATGGCATCTTGGGCATTGATATTTGAAACTTCTCTCTAGATAGCAGGGATTTCTTGGCCTTGCCTCATGCTGATAGCTTGTAAATATCACACGATCCTTAGCCCCACAAAGTGAGCATACTCCGTAGCTTTCATTTATAGAAATCGTCGTTAGATTGTCGCAGCATGTGCACGTTCCGACTATTTGCTCAGGAAGCATCGCCATACCTTGGCCTAGGTAAAGAAGATCAGACTCGTAGCCACATCGGTGGCAACTGAGCTTGTACGCAATGCCCATCTGGTTGTCTCACCTGAATCGTAACGTCAGAGCTATTCATCCATCCATTCGGCATCAATGTATGCCACTAAGCCGACCAGCTGACCGTTTGGACTGAAGTATGTTGCCTGCACCCCACTTGACATCTCATCAATACCACCGCACTGCGCTAGGCGCCGGTCCCACTTGCCCACAGAAGCGTCAGGATCGGCTGAGTTCCCCAAGACCCTTGTGAGCCATGCCTCCTTTAACTCAACCTCTCGAATGATTGCGTCGGCCAGCTCCTCCGCGTTATCTAGTTCGACATAGTCTGGAATTCGGACGTACGTTCTGAACACAGCTGGATACTTACTTGGGCGATTGTCATACATGACATCAACAATGTACCCGTTTGTGTAACCGTCTCTTGGAGGTTCGTATGACACTAGTGGTTCCCCTCAGCTTGCGACTAGATGTTGAGGCCTAACATTTTATTAGAGAGCAGGCTAGTTGCTTAGATACATGATCTTCAGGCCGTTATCTGTCAGGGCAAGCGAAAATTGGCCATTTATGACGACCAATGCCCCGCAGAAGCTCCCATCTTTGCCGCCATAGACGCCGCGCCCCCCTTTTGGGGTGTAGAACATCCTTTTGCCAGATGTGGAAAAGAAGTTCGTTGTCCCATTGTTGGCAATGACGTAGTAGCCGGCGAAAGTGCGAGACCCATTTGCGCTATATATAAGCCTACGATTTCCGTTGCGACTATTGTCGTAATTGGATGAACTATTATCGTAGTTGCTCTCAGAGTTGTCGTAATTTGATGGACTATTGTCGTAATTGCTTATGGAGTTGTCGTAGTTGCTTGGAGAAATGTCGTAGTTGGATGGGGAGTAGTCATAGGGAAGACGAGCTTCATCCACTAAAACAATTGGCAGGTCAGCAAGTGCCTGCCCCGATGCCATCGCAAGTACGAGGCTTAGAACCACCTTCAACAGATCGCGCATAGTCTTCCCCAGCTCTCTAACGCTTGAGTTAAGCCGCGCCGCGAAGCGGCGTCGGCTTGAACGAATTGTTAGACATTATTTGCCGACTACCTTGGTGATCTCGCCTTTCACGTAGTGAACAAATTCTTCCAACTGATCTGCGCGCGAGGCCAAGCGATCTTCTTGTCCAAGATAAGCCTGCCTAGCTTCAAGTATGACGGGCTGATACTGGGCCGGCAGGCGCTCCATTGCCCAGTCGGCAGCGACATCCTTCGGCGCGATTTTGCCGGTTACTGCGCTGTACCAAATGCGGGACAACGTAAGCACTACATTTCGCTCATCGCCAGCCCAGTCGGGCGGCGAGTTCCATAGCGTTAAGGTTTCATTTAGCGCCTCAAATAGATCCTGTTCAGGAACCGGATCAAAGAGTTCCTCCGCCGCTGGACCTACCAAGGCAACGCTATGTTCTCTTGCTTTTGTCAGCAAGATAGCCAGATCAATGTCGATCGTGGCTGGCTCGAAGATACCTGCAAGAATGTCATTGCGCTGCCATTCTCCAAATTGCAGTTCGCGCTTAGCTGGATAACGCCACGGAATGATGTCGTCGTGCACAACAATGGTGACTTCTACAGCGCGGAGAATCTCGCTCTCTCCAGGGGAAGCCGAAGTTTCCAAAAGGTCGTTGATCAAAGCTCGCCGCGTTGTTTCATCAAGCCTTACGGTCACCGTAACCAGCAAATCAATATCACTGTGTGGCTTCAGGCCGCCATCCACTGCGGAGCCGTACAAATGTACGGCCAGCAACGTCGGTTCGAGATGGCGCTCGATGACGCCAACTACCTCTGATAGTTGAGTCGATACTTCGGCGATCACCGCTTCCCTCATGATGTTTAACTCCTGAATTAAGCCGCGCCGCGAAGCGGTGTCGGCTTGAATGAATTGTTAGGCGTCATCCTGTGCTCCCGAGAACCAGTACCAGTACATCGCTGTTTCGTTCGAGACTTGAGGTCTAGTTTTATACGTGAACAGGTCAATGCCGCCGAGAGTAAAGCCACATTTTGCGTACAAATTGCAGGCAGGTACATTGTTCGTTTGTGTCTCTAATCGTATGCCAAGGAGCTGTCTGCTTAGTGCCCACTTTTTCGCAAATTCGATGAGACTGTGCGCGACTCCTTTGCCTCGGTGCGTGTGCGACACAACAATGTGTTCGATAGAGGCTAGATCGTTCCATGTTGAGTTGAGTTCAATCTTCCCGACAAGCTCTTGGTCGATGAATGCGCCATAGCAAGCAGAGTCTTCATCAGAGTCATCATCCGAGATGTAATCCTTCCGGTAGGGGCTCACACTTCTGGTAGATAGTTCAAAGCCTTGGTCGGATAGGTGCACATCGAACACTTCACGAACAATGAAATGGTTCTCAGCATCCAATGTTTCCGCCACCTGCTCAGGGATCACCGAAATCTTCATATGACGCCTAACGCCACGCTCACCGGCAAATTAGGAGCGCAGCGAGTAATTTGTCCGTGTGTAGCGTATTGTTAGGCGCTTGTGCCTTGCCAGCGACGATACAGGCTGGCAATGCCAGACGAACAAAGAAAAGGCATTGCTTCCTTGATTTGTTCCAGCGGCCAATCCCACCAAGCCATATCTAAAAGCATAGAAATTTCTTCTTCAGAAAAGCGCTTCCTAATCGACTTTGCAGGGTTTCCCCCCACTATGGTGTAGGGTTCCACGTCTTTGGCAACCAAAGCGCGGCTACCTATCACCGCTCCATGCCCGATCTTGATCCCGGGCATGATCATGGCCTCCGAACCGATCCACACATCACTTCCTATAACTGTGTCGCCAGCCCGCTGGAATGCATCGACTGATTTTGCAAACGCGGGCTCCTCGTTCATGTAGAAGAAAGGGAAAGAAGAGACCCAATCATATCGGTGGCCTTGATTCCCAGCCATAATAAAAGCTGCGCCTGATCCGATGGAGCAGAAGCTGCCGATAATCAGCTGATCAACGTCATCACGGTCTGGTAGAAGGTAGCGAGCACAATCATCAAACGAGTGCCCATGGTAATAGCCGGAATAGTAGCTATACCGCCCTACCTTGATGTTCGGATTCTTCACCTGCTCAGTCAGAAGCTTCCCTTTGAAGGGACTCTCAAAATAATTCGTCATAAAATTTGTACCCGAAAATTCTAGAGCGACTCCACGCGTCGCCTAACGCCTGGCACAGCGGATCGCAAACCTGGCGCGGCTTTTGGCACAAAAGGCGTGACAGGTTTGCGAATCCGTTGCTGCCACTTGTTAACCCTTTTGCCAGATTTGGTAACTATAATTTATGTTAGAGGCGAAGTCTTGGGTAAAAACTGGCCTAAAATTGCTGGGGATTTCAGGAAAGTAAACATCACCTTCCGGCTCGATGTCTATTGTAGATATATGTAGTGTATCTACTTGATCGATCAGGCTTTTGTATATCTCCCCACCACCTGAAACAATGACATGATCCGTTATTTTCTTTAGGTTGGTTAAAGCATCTTTAATTGATGGAAAGATCAATACGTTCTCATTGTCAGATGTAAAACTTGAACGTGTTACGACCGCATACTTTCGGTTGGGTAATGCTCCCATTGATTCAAAAGTCTTGCGTCCAACCAACAGCCATTGGTTATAGGTAATAGCTTTAAACAGGAGCTGTTCACCTTTGGCACTCCATGGAATATCAGGGCCATTCCCGATAACTCCATTCTTCGATATAGCTACCATTAGTGATAGTTTCACAATTCTTCCTCAGAGGTTAACATTTTATTAGTAAGCATGCTCGTTTTGTCACCCGCTGATGCTTACCGTTAATTAATATAATCACTTGTATTAAATAGACTTTCTTTAAAAATACAAGACACTCTGTTATTACAAATCGTGCATGCCGTCTATCCTGCTTGCACGATGCACATTATCTCACCCAAAGAACTCATAACATTTTAATTTATTTAGCATTAAATTAAAACTCTACCGGTAAACAAGCATCTCTAGGCGTAAAAAACAGGCACTTTTTTAAATCCCAGCTAGAATAGGCTGTATAGGCAGACAGTTGCAAGACAAGGAGCGTTTTATGTCTAACAGTCCATTTTTAAATTCTATACGCACGGATATGCGACAAAAAGGTTATGCGCTGAAAACTGAAAAAACTTACCTGCACTGGATTAAGCGTTTTATTCTGTTTCACAAAAAACGTCATCCTCAGACCATGGGCAGTGAAGAGGTCAGGCTGTTTTTATCCAGCTTAGCAAACAGCAGACATGTAGCCATAAACACGCAGAAAATCGCTTTAAATGCCCTAGCTTTTTTGTACAACAGGTTTTTACAACAGCCGTTGGGCGATATTGATTATATCCCTGCAAGCAAGCCTAGACGGCTACCCTCTGTTATCTCTGCAAATGAAGTGCAACGCATTTTGCAGGTTATGGATACTCGCAACCAAGTTATTTTTACGCTGCTGTATGGTGCAGGTTTGCGCATTAATGAATGCTTGCGTTTGCGGGTTAAAGATTTTGATTTTGATAATGGCTGCATCACTGTGCATGACGGTAAGGGTGGGAAAAGCAGAAACAGCCTACTGCCCACGCGCCTAATCCCAGCAATAAAATAACTCATTGAGCAAGCGCGGCTTATTCAGCAAGACGACAACTTACAAGGCGTAGGGCCATCGCTGCCTTTTGCTTTAGATCACAAATACCCTTCTGCTTATCGACAAGCGGCGTGGATGTTTGTCTTTCCCTCCAGCACGCTCTGCAACCACCCGTATAACGGCAAATTATGCCGCCATCATCTGCATGACTCCGTTGCGCGAAAGGCATTGAAGGCAGCCGTACAAAAAGCAGGCATCGTTAGCAAGCGTGTCACTTGTCATACATTTCGTCACTCGTTTGCTACGCATCTATTACAAGCGGGGCGTGATATTCGCACTGTGCAAGAACTCTTAGGGCATAACGATGTTAAGACCACGCAAATCTATACGCATGTGTTGGGTCAGCATTTTGCCGGCACCACCAGTCCTGCGGATGGACTGATGCTACTTATCAATCAGTAAAAGTAGATAAATATCTTTATGTAGCCCTGAGTAGCCCCTGATACTTTTTATGGTGAAAAAGATAAACAATCATAGAGGGGATAAATATGAGCCAGTTCTACCATTGTTCAGATAAGTTTAAGCAAGATACTGTCAATCACAGTGACCATTCATGGTCATTACACTTCCTCCAGTTGCCAGACAATGCCTAACATAAAAACGCAAAAGCCCAAAAGTCAGAGCTTAGGTGTTCTAGGCGTTTTCTAAGCGCTGAAGAAATACGTCTTACCGTAGATTGCGTGCGTTTCTGAAGCACATTTTCCTTATACATGGCTTTATCCCAGGCAGCTTCATCAAGCTCTTGGAGTAACAAGCCAGTAATAATGCGACACTCTCGGGTTTGTAGCGAGCCGCTGGTGAGATCGGAGTTATAGCGGAAAGGGGTCATTTGTAATTATTTGTGGGTGGAGGATAGTTAACTTATTATTGTAGTTGGAAGAGGCTGCTTTCCAAACATTAGCACCTCGTAATGCTTGTTACTGTATATTAATTTATGCTCTTAGCGCATGTTAATGGGCTATTACAATGCATAATGTCCACATCAAGATAACTGTGGCTTAACACCTGTACAAGCGAAAAAAATCAATCACCTGTCCGGAAATACGGGATCACTGTAAAGTGTTGGTGAGGCAGTCTAGGAGGGGGATTTAATTTGGGATACTGATGAAAGGATTATGATCAGTTGGATATAGGATCGTACTAAGCTGAGCGGCAGGTTAGCTAGATTAGTTAACCAGATAAGTGAAATCTAGTTCCAAACTATTTTGTCATTTTTAATTTTCGTATTAGCTTACGACGCTACACCCAGTTCCCATCTATTTTGTCACTCTTCCCTAAATAATCCTTAAAAACTCCATTTCCACCCCTCCCAGTTCCCAACTATTTTGTCCGCCCACACCAGCCGGTGTCACTGTAAAAGTACACCGGCTTTTTATTGCCCCTTTATTCTTATTGGCCATTAAATTTTCCCCATTAAGCTATAACAATCCGATGTTTATTAGTTGATTGGGTATGCATCTATTCGCTATCAATTTCACGTATACTTAATTTTCTTGATGCAGTATTGAGCAATAATAAACAACAATAAAAACCAGCAGAAGGTGACGTGGATGGCAGAGATTGAATGGTTGAGTGCGGTTGTCATCGCAATCACGATAGGTTTTTGGGCAACAGGAAAACTACCAGAATATTTAGTCGCATTACTGTTTTTAGCGGCAGCGGCATGTTTACATCTAGCACCAACTAATGTGATTTTCTCGGGGTTCACCTCAGAAGCATTTTGGCTCGTTTTAAGCGGCTTTATTCTTGGGTTTGCCATCAATAAAGTGGGGCTGGCGGAACGTATTGCGCAGCATATCTCAGGGCGTTTTACCAAATCCTGGCTCACACTGATCATTGGCGTGGTGATCCTCGCATATGGGTTGGCATTTATTATGCCGTCGAATATGGGACGAATTGCGTTGCTAATGCCAATTGTGATGGCAATTTCTGACAAAGTCGGATTAGAAAGTGGCAGCCGAGGTCGTATAGGGTTAGCGTTAGCTGTCGGGTTTGGTACATTTCAACTTTCAGCTACGATACTACCTGCTAACGTACCGAATCTAGTTATGGCTGGCGCAATAGAAACCACCTACGGAATAAAACTTTCTTATCTAAACTACCTATTTCTCCATATGCCTATTCTGGGGCTAATTAAAGGTGTTTTAGTCGTTTTATGTATCTATTTTCTATTTCCTGCCAAATTACAGCCGATGGCTGAACAAAAAAAATTACCGTCAATGAGCCGTAATGAGAAAAAATTAGGTCTTATTTTGGCAATAACCTTAATTTTTTGGATAACAGATACCACTCATGGTATTTCTCCTGCATGGGTTGGTTTAGTGGCTGCATGCTTATGTTTGCTGCCAAAAGTGGGGTTTGTGACCAATGATGAATTTGTTCAAGCGGTAAATATTCGCACTTGTATTTATGTGGCGGGGATTTTAAGCCTAGCAACATTAGTGAGTTATTCAAATGTTGGAATGGTAGTGGGTACTTACCTTCAAAAATTATTGCCATTGGATCCCAATAGCCCATTTGTGGATTTTGGTAGCTTAGTTGGATTGACCAGTGGGCTAAACTTTGTCGTAACGGCTAACGGTGTTCCTGCACTGTATACGCCGTTAGCTGAGTCCTTAGCAACGGCAACAGGATTACCATTGATGTCTGTCTTGATGATCCAAGTCATTGGTTATTCAACCCCCTTATTACCTTATCAAGCCTCTCCTATTGTCGTGGCAATGGGGATGGGGAAAGTTCCTTTAAAAGAGGGTATACGTTTATGTATTGTCTTGTTTATTTTGACGTTTTTTTTATTAGTTCCTATTGATTACCTTTGGTTTAAATTATTAGGCGTCATTCCATCCTGATCACTGATACCGTGTTTTACCAATATATTATGGTGATGATCCCCTTTAAATAACAAAGGGGATTTTTCTTTTTATCAACTAACGTCTATTTTATTTTCGGTAGCGATGATGGATTTCAATCGTTCCTATCGACATCGTGCGGTTGAGTCTTTTTGGTTGAGCAACAAAATCGGCATCAATTAAAAATAGATTATCGTGTCTGTCTTTTTTTACATTTCCGTCGGAGTTTAGATCAAAGATAATACGGCCTCGAGACTTGACGAAGTTATAAGCCTCTTCGCCTTTAATTTCAGAGCCCTTAATAAATTTAGTCACTAAAATGACATTGCCGTTCGTGAGCGTAATTGAACGTGCAAAATTAACATCTTGATTTATTTCATTTAGAACTCTGGCACAGCGATCGTACTTAGCATATTTATTGTATTCAAATATTAAATCACGATGGGGAATTTTAATCACAAAGTTACCAACGCGATAGGCGGTTCCATATTCTCCTTTACCAAGATAATTATGTCTATTAAGGGTAATTGTGCGATCTGAAGGGTGATTTTTAACTAAAAAAGTCGGTCGATGATTAGCCCCATATGCATCATTTTTAAAGGTGATATTAATATGGTTCAAGCTTTCGACGAATTTGTCTATTTCGATAGCTGTTGTCTTAGTAGCTATAGGTTTTATATCTACTTTTTGAGGTGCGAGAGTCTCACTTTTTTGTCTTTTCTGCGTGTTTTTTTCCGGTATTACCATCTCGGTGGGCGCTGCTTTTAAGGTGATGATGTTTGGCTGTATACTATTTTTACCTGGCTGTTTTATATCCGTTTTTTTTACATTATCTATTTTTTTCGGAAGTTTTAAGAGTGTATTCATCAGGCGGTGTATTCCTGCTAAAAACACATTTTTTTTGTTTTTAGGCCTAGCAATAGAAGATGGTTTGATTTCTATATGTATTTGAAATAATTTATTTATATTAGTCATTCTTGCTCTCCTTTTTATATGAAAATATAAAAAATAGAGCGCTAAGGATATCAAAAATAGATTATTCTTCTCATATTGTAGTCGTTGACGACTCGATGAAAATAGATAAAAAAAGTCCGATAAGATTCGTCATGCTATCGGACTTATATTGATAAAAATTGAGAGTTGTTATAAACAACCGTTCAAATTATTTATTGAGAATAGCTTGAGCTTCTTGCTTTAATTCTTCAGCAATATTTCTCACAAAAGTCAGTTGATTCATTGCATCGGTCATCTCTTTTTCTAACCGTGCATCCAATCCTTCTGTTGGCATTGGCGTTTCACTTGCGCCACGATATGGGATCCATGGGTTATCCCCTTCATCATCAAAGCGAAAAGCAGGTGCGTAATAGTCAACTTCTTCTTCTAAGCCAAAGGATATGACTTGTGGTTTTTCATCACCTAAGCAAATTAGTTGTTTGACTAATTCTTTGAAAGGTACTTCGCCTTCACCTGAAAGGCTCGCTTTGTGACCAAATCCTTTTCCTTCAGGAAGGCGAACGGCATCTTTCATATGGACCTGAGTGATATTGCCTTTCATTTTATCAAAAGCTTCTAACGGTAGTTCATTAGCATTGAACATATTGCCGAAATCAAACAGCAATGAAAAATTAGGAAAATCAGCGTATTCGACTAATTGATTAAGTTCATGGCTTTTTAGATCTTCATGTTGCTCGATAACAAACTTCAGGCCCGTGTGCTCATAAGTTTCTTTGATATACTGGATATCAGCTTTGACTTTTTTAAGTACATCTTGCAGATGACCTTCGTAGCGAGGGTAAAAGCGAATAGAGCTAGCACGTGTTTTTAGTGCAATGTGTACGGCTTCATCAATTGCATTGGCGGCAGAAGAACTCGTTTCAATTTTTAAATCGAGGTTATATTCCTGTGCTTTTTGTCCAAAAGCCTCTAATTGTGCATCACTCATGGTTTTTAGGGCTTTAGTTTCACCATCTTCAACATGAATCTTAGCGCCTGTTAAATGATGCTTTTTCGCTATTTCTAATAAGTCATCGGGTAAAATACGCTCTTTTCTCATGTTTAAATGGAAGGCATAAGCGTGGAGGTACAGTGGCATTGAATCAATACGATCAATAATTTTTTGTGCTTCGATGTTATTCATTTTTTCACCTGTAATGTCAATTCTATTCATTTTCTGTTGCTACATTGATTTCGCGTTGTTTTATACGTTTAGTTAAAATTTTAGCGGTCACGAAACCTAACAAGCTAAACATGATCATCATGCCAAAAACAAAGTTATAGCCAGTTATACCAGGGTAGTTATCTAGGAAAGAGCCATAAATCGCGTAAGCAAACATCGCAGGCATATAACCAAGAATACAAGCAAATGCCATTGCAGAACCTGCATACTCACGTTTAGTTCCAATTTCTTCCATCGGGGCGAAGAAAATAGCTCTCTGGCTAAAAATAATAGCTCCGAAGCCTAATGTTGCCGCCATACCGAGATAAACATTCATATTTTCATGAGGTAACATCATGAATAAACCCATTGCGACGGCAGATAATAAGCAGGTGAACTGTAAGAACTTAGTAGGTGATTTAAATACTTTGTCCGATAAGAAACCACCAATAGGGCCTCCTACCATTTTTAGAGCATATTGGTTGATGATCCCGTAGGCACCCACTAATGCAATGGGTAACGCATAGATATCTTTCAAGAATGGGATGAAGTAAGTTAATCCACAATATGATGCATAGATAAAGAAAATAGTCATCGATGCAAGCCATAAGTTAGGACATTTAATGACGCTTTTTATCCCTTCAATAACTTGTTTATTTGCCTCTGATGAATTGTCTGCAACTTTTTTGTCATCATCGCTAACGATGAAATAAGTGATAACCCCAATAACCACGGTCACAATGGTGTAGAACATTAACCCAGCTTGCATACCTTCTTTGCCTTCACCGAACAGGACAAAGACATACAATGCACCGGAAGCAATAATTACGTCTACAATACCGCGTCCAGCCTCAAGGAAACCAAATAGGCGGCCTTGTTCTTTTTTATCACCGAGTAAGCGTACGGCTTTAAGTAGTACTGGCCAATAAATAACATCTGCAAACAATGCCATGACGGCAAAGGATATGAGATAACCGGTAAATGGCGGAAGAGTGGATAAGTATGCACCACAAAGCCCAACCCCAATTAACCCTACGGGTAGAAGGATTTTTTTCGAGAATCTATCTGCAATATATAGTGATGAGAATAGACCAATGGTTTGAACAATAGTGTAAACCGTAAAACCAAAGCCAATTTGGGCATTTGTTAGTCCCCAATCTTGCTGCATAGGAACGTAAAAAACATCTTTCATACTGGATAATTTAAAAATAGTACCAGCACCAAGAATGAGAAAACTGAGTCTTATCCACTTATTCATAAATCCGCCTTAATTATTATATTTAGCGTTTATTGCTTCAAAACGATCGCTTCAACTTCTATCAATACGTCTTTTGGAAGGCGAGAAACTTCTACACAGGAACGAGCGGGGTAGATACCTTCAGAGAAATAGGATTGATAGACACCATTAAAGGTAACGAAATTATTCATATCACTGATGAAGCAGGTGGTTTTGACCACGTCATCCATAGAATATCCCGCGGCTTCAACAACGGCTTTTAGGTTTTTCATGACTTGATTTGTTTGTGTGGTGATGTCGGCACCAACGACAGAGCCATCTTCATGATGGAAAGGGCAGCAGCCCGAGATATAAACGCTATTGCCAACTTTTCGGGCTTGGGAATAAGGGCCGATGGCTTTAGGGGCATTTTCAGTTGAAATAATCATTATTGGTTCCTTTGGTTGTTATCTTGACGCTGATGATTAAATCACAATCATATTTTCCCTTCCGTGATTATTATCAATTTTTTGACTAAGTATAAAAAAATTATACTAAGGTGTGTTTTTATGGATTAAGTATTGAAAAATTTACTCTAATTTATTAAAGTTATGGGAATTTAATCAGTGGGTTGTTGAGTATGGATATGAATATTAATTATGTTTTTACTGAGCAAGATCGAAAATTATTGCAGTCATACACCCCTATGATTGAGTGTCTCGGTGAGTTTTTGGGGCCATATTGCGAAGTTGTTTTGCATAGTTTTGAAGATTTACACAGTTCCGTGATCCACATTGCTAATGGCCATCTAACAGGGAGAACACTTGGAGCTCCTGCAACGAATATTGCGCTAGAGAAATTAGCTGGCTTTAAAAAGAATCATTCATCTTGGGAAGTGTATTTTAATACTAAAAGTATTCGCCCATTTCGCTCGTCTTCAACCTTAATTGTGAATTTAGATAACCAGCCGATTGGTATGGTTTGTATGAATTGGGCATTAGATATGCCAATGAATGCGATGGTTGATTTGATGGGCGGGGGGAACAATTCTAAAAATGAAAACTTTTCGCAAGATGTTAATAAATTAATTATGGATCATCTTGAGCCGATAAAGAACACTATTTATTCAAATAAAAACATTCCAAGTAAAAATAAAAACTTTGAGATTATTAAAGAATTACATGACTGTGGTATGTTTGAATTTTCTGCTGCGCATAAAATTGTGTCTGTCGAATTAGGGATTAGTTCAGCGACAATATATAAGCATCTTAGAAAAATAAATTCGTAATATAGATAATAAGAATAGCCCGGAAATCTACATTTTCCGGGTTTATCTTTTATTTTTAATAACATGAATATTTACTTTGTTTTTTATATTTTTCTATTAATACATTCCTCCCATTGGCTAAGGTTATGATATGAGTAAATTGGCTATGATTTGTTGATAATTCTTTATTTTTATTTGCAATTTTAATGATAAAGTCATGTATTTTATATATGGAACCATCAGTTTCATTTTTTAATAAACTAAACATATTGATAAAAATTGCATTGTCACTATTTATTTTGTTCTCATTATGATTGTGTATTAGCTCTATTTTTTTTGAGTCTGGCGAACTGTAAATAAAGTAAAGGTTTTTTTTCTTCAAATCATTTCCAAAAGCGTAATTGTCGTATTCTAATAATTCTTTTTTTATATGGTTTTGTGGTTTATTCGTTTGTGTTTTTTTAAAACTGCCTGTTTTTCTATCTAACTCTTCAAACTTCTTTTTTAATGAAGCTACACAGTCAGTGTTAATGGGCTTTTCTTTTATATTATAGATAAATGGTTTCTTATTATTAATAAAATTATTGTTTTTATTTGTCTCTATAAGTGATTTTAATTCATTTACTTTCATTTTAAATTATCTCCATTTTATTTCTTATTTTTAGTTTATTGGAGTGGAGTTATTATCGATATCAAAAAAAGAGACTAAAACTGGCCTTTTAATAAACTTTCCAAATCACTAAATATAGATTGCCATTCATTATCATCAATTTCCATGAATCCCATATAGCGCAGCATAAAAGCGCCTTCAGTGGCTAGAAAAACAATTCTGGCCTGTTTACCTTTTTCTGTTGAGGTATCTAACTTAGCAAGCCGTTCACGGTACCAAGTACGCGTACTTTCCAGATATTCAGGGGTTTGTAATAAGGATGCCATTAAAGAAGCGCCTTTTGCCATCGAGACTTTGTCGTGCTGGTGGGTCGCTTGCATATGCGCAAAAATTTTCCCTTCGGGGGAGTTATCTTGTTCAATTGTTTGATTGAAAATTTCATCATAGGACTGGCCCCAACGCTCAAACATTGCATCGATTAAGGCATCTTTATTGCCAAAACAGTACTGAACACCGCCTTTGGAAATCCCCATTGCTTTGGCGACTGCATCGATTGTGAGTGCTGTAGCACCTTGCTGTAGAACAATGTCTTCAGCGGCATCAAGTAATTTTTCTCTATCGATTGTTCGTTGACGTCCCATTTAGAAAAACCCCTTTTCAATACGCGCGTATGGATTTATATTGTAGCACGATCAGCACAGAAATCATGATCAAATAAACTCATTGAGAGAATTTTATGTTAACCGATTATAAGCGCTGGATAGTGCTTCTATTAGTTTCAAGTGTACTATTTCTTATCGTTATTGATGTCACTGTACTGTATACCGCTTTACCTAAATTAACCCATGACTTAGGCGCTACGTCATCTGAAAAACTGTGGATAATGAATGCTTACCCACTGGTGGTCGCTGGTTTATTACCTGCGGCAGGGATGCTAAGTGATAAAGTCGGTCACAAGCAAATGTTTTTGTTGGGGTTGCCTCTGTTTGGGATGGCTTCATTGTGTGCTGCATTTTCACCAACAGCAACAAGTTTGATTTTGTCTCGCGGCTTTTTGGCTGTAGGTGCCGCAGTAAGTATGCCTGCCACTCTTGCGATTGTAAGACATGTTTTTTTAGACCCGAAAGAAAGAGCTCTCGCTATTGGAATATGGTCAGCAGTTGCGTCAGGTGGGGCGGCAATTGGCCCATTGATTGGCGGTGTTTTACTTAATCATTTCTGGTGGGGCTCTGTTTTTCTCATTAATGTGCCGGTTGTTTTATTGGTTATTCCGTTTGCGTGTTATTTGATCCCTAAATGCGGTGGTAACAGTGATAAAAAAATTGATATTTTAGGTTCTATTTTAGTCTTAATTGGTCTAATTGGCGTTATTTATGCGTTGAAGGAGCTTGGTAAACCTTATACAGACTGGCCAGCAGTATTGGTTTCAGGCGTGATTGGGGTTTTATTTTTGGTGGTATTTAGAAATCGACAAATTAAATCTACATCACCCATGATTGATTTCACGCTATTAAAGCACCCTAAATTCAATGCAGGGCTGATGATGGCGGTTTTATCCATTGTAGTTATTGTTGGTGTCGAGTTATTACTAAGTCAACGTCTACAGCTGGTTTTGGGTTATACCCCGTTTGAGGCAGCGTTATATATCATTCCAATTCCATTGGCTTCGGTGGTAGCTGCACCATTGGCTGGTATGTGTCTTCATAAATTTGGTGAAGTAAAACTCACTGTTTTCGGGTTTACTTGTACATTAATGGGTGTCGTTGGTTTAACGATGGTGTACCAAACCTCGACAGGTATTCTGTTACTTTCATTCCTCTTTTTGATAGGTTTTGGTCTTGGTGCAATATTCACGACGGCATCAACGACAGTGATGTTAAATGCCCCTGATGAAAAAGCGGGCATGGCAGCGTCAATTGAAGAAATTGCTTATGAAATTGGCAGTGTTTTAGGCGTAACGTTTATGGGGGGACTAATGAGTGCTATCTATACGTTAAAACTATCACTGCCCGAAGGTATAACTGTCAGTGATAAAGTTTATGACAGTATTGATGAGGCCTTATTAGTTTCTGAATCACTGCCAGCCAATAATGCATCTGCATTGATAAATCAGGCCAATATTGCTTTTGATCATGCATTCTTAGGGGTGATGGTGGCAACTATTTTTGTTTTGCTGATCAGTATTATTGTTCTGCCTTATTTTTTACGTTCGCAAAAGGGATTACCAAACTCATTAGAGTGATTTTTTATCTAAAAGGGAGCTTAGGCTCCCTTTTACACTTTATTTTATTTTTCGGATTAATATAGTTGCGAGTAATGGGCTAATCGCAAATAGAGTGAATAACCAGATTGACGCTTGTTGTGCTCCCGCGATCCCCCCGGGGGTAATTAACCCACTGTTATTGACGACAACTCCCACTAAGGCGGCAGATAGTGCGGTTGCATACAATTGAATAGTAATAATGGATGATGATGCGAGGTTTTCCTCTCCCTCTGGCGCATTTTTAAAAACTCGCAATACGAGATGAGGCCAACACACTCCGATCCCTAGTCCCACCCCAGCCATGGCGATGAGATAAATAACGAATAGTGGCCATGACTCAATAAGCTGTTGATTATGCGTTAAAACAGCAAGAACAATTAAAGACATCAATATGATGACCGGCCCTATTCGAATAATTCGGATAACAATCGCCCCCGTTTTATTGGCACTAAAGAGCGCCCCGATGGTCCAACCTGCAGCCATTATTGCCGTTAAATAACCCGCAGTGAGAGGAGAAAACTGATGGATGGTTTGTAAGAAATATGGGACATAAATTTCTGTTGTCATGCCTCCAACTAACAAACACATGGTTAAAAATATGACGCCAAGTGGGCTTTTGAGTGAATAGGACCCAGTTGGTAATAAACGTCTGTCATTTTTGCCATCAAGTAAGGCAATAGTCAGCAGTATGGCTAGGCCAATTAACAAACCAATAAGGTTTATAAATAAACTTTCAGACAAACTTCCAATTGAAATAGCAAGAACGGATATCACTAACAAAGAAATCGCTAAGAATGGAACTTTGCTGGTTTTTGGTGCTTGAGTTTGCTTTTTAGGAAGTTGATTGATGACAATGAGTGCGAGAAAAACAGCGACAGGCAGTAAAGCCCAAAATGCCCAACGCCAGTGGCCACTTTCTGCAAAAATCCCCCCAATTGCAGGGCCACAGAGTGTTGCTATTCCCCACATACCCGAAACAACGCCCATGGCTCGGGACCATAAGTTTTCAGTAAAAACAATGCGAATTAATGCATAGCTAAGAGCAAATAGAATACCGCCACCCAGCCCTTGCAATGCTCTGCCACCAAGTAATACCAGCATTGATGGGGATGCTGCACACCAAATAGACCCCAAAGAGAAGAGAATAAGTGCGAATAAATAGGAATATTTAGGCCCAAAACGGTCTAATACCTTGCTGGAAAGCGCTGAACCGACAATGGATGTTGCTACAAATAAAGTGGTATTCCATGCGTAATATTCGAGACCACCAATATCGTTAACGACACTAGGCAATATGGTTGTTACGATATAAATATTGATAGCATGTAGTGCAACACCTCCAGTTAGGGCAATAGTGAGTAATGCATTAGTGCCACTGAGTAAATCAGCCCATTTGGCTTGAGGTATGGTTGATGTTTCATTGCTCATAAGAGAGACCCGCTAGACGGAATAGTGGAAAAAGAGGTATTATCCAAGTAATAGCTTGGATAATAGAGTCGCATAATGATTAATGCAAGTAATTACTTTGATAATTTAAATTTGACACAGGCCGTGGATAAGGTTCTTTTTTGTATCAAAACTAAAGGGCCAATTTCTACCGCTGTGATCGCAAATGATTTAAATATGACCGGAGAAGCGGCAAGGCAGCACATCCAAAAACTGACGTCATTAGGGTTAGTTGAGGGGGCGCAGTGCTTATCGCAAACAGGGGCAGGACGACCTCGACAAAATTGGGTGTTAACGGAGTTGGGGCATCAACGTTTTCCGGATACACATGCACAGCTTGCTCTTCAATTGATTGATTCCGTTCGTACTATTTTTGGCGATGAAGGCCTAGAAAAGCTGATTAACCAAAGGGAAATGGAAAGCCGAGAAAAATATTTAACCCGCTGTAAAAATTTACCATTAGCTGAGCGGCTTGAAGCATTGGCTGAAGTGCGTAGCGAAGAAGGGTATATGGCGAAGGTTGAGCAAGATGGTGACAGTTGGTTGTTTATCGAAAACCATTGTCCAATTTGTGCAGCAGCCACTGCTTGCCAAAACTTTTGTCGTTCAGAATTGACGTTGTTCAGTGAGATTGTGGGTGATAATGGTAGCATTGAACGCGAACAGTACTTATTAAATGGAGCTGGGCGCTGTGTGTATCGTGTGAAGGTTAAAAGCTAAATACCGAGATACCTTGGTATTTAGCTTAATAATAGTATTATCTCTCAATTATTAGTGTTTCAGTTGACTCAATATGTGGCGCCAGCTCTTCGCTGTTAAGCCATAACGGTTTCTTACCAAATTGCTGATATAAAGCGAGTTGGTCTTGGTAGTGAGGCGAAGGTTTTCCTTGCGGGGAGATAAAGCCACTTTGCCCTGGAGCTACAACGTCCCATGCACTCACCCCTTCTTCGGTAAACACGATTAAGTCGTTTTCAGTTCCCCTATTATGGTATTCATTTTGATGGAAATTTTCTTGAGGTAAGGCTTGTGGTATACCAAAAAAATTATTTTCACGGAAGGTTAATGCCGTGGCTGGTGTTTGCCAATTAGCCGGGTCATCACCGTATTTTTCTATCATTTTTTGGTAAGTGGTATTCAAAGCCTTTCTAATAACATCATTCTGCGGTTGTCCTGAAAATAAATCGATAGACTGAGGTATGGGGGATTTATCTTCTAAGAGAGATTCATACAGTAATTTTGCACCTGTACTGATATTTAATGACCCTGTTGGGCCTTCTTGTGTCGTCTCATAACCACTCGCTAGGTACCATTTATCAAATGGAGCAGGGACGGTTTGGCCTAGGGTGGCTTTAAGCATTTCTTTTAACCAGATATCGAGGATAGCAGACCCTGGGTGAATATAATGTTTTCTATCACTTGATAACTGGTTTATGCCATCCCATTGCTGGAGCATGGACACTAATTTGACGCTACTGTCATTTGATGGCAAACCTTGTGTCGCTTGAGTTAGAAATGGTGTAAATAAGCGATGATTAAGGTCGACACGGCTAGTTTGCTGTAAAATCGCCCACATATCATCAGCCGTTAACTTATCATAGGCTTCAATGCGGTTATCGATTTCTGTCACCCTATCTGCACTGCCCCATAAGAAGGCAAATAAGTCGCTAGCGGGGTAATTTTTAGCTGGGGAGTTATTCCAGTTGGCGATATAACCTGATTTGGGGTTATACACTTTTGGGTTATTAGCAAAAGGTTGTATACCTTTCCAGTCCCATTCTCCCGTGCCTGATACTGGTAAACGAGGATCATGGTTTATTTGGCGATCGGGGTAGTGTCCGGTATGGACATAGCCAATGTTTCCATCTTTATCTGCATAATACCAATTGATCGTCAGTGCTTGATTTTGTGCTTGGTCTAGCCATTGCTGCCAGTTTTGCGCTTGCCCTTGCTTTACCCAAGCCATTAAGGATGTAAGCTCCTTGCCATCCCATGCGCGAGCTTTGCTGTAGGCGGTGTGAGTTGTCTTATCTCGTTTAACCACATTACCGTGCACAGTACGGTATATTTCAAAAGTAATGGGTTGTTCACCTTTTACATTCAATGTCTCTTGGCGAGAAAGCATTTTTTTCCACTGCCCTTGGTGGAAGTAGCTATTCGGGTCTTCAGGTGAAACTTGTTCTGCAAATATATCAACACCGTCACCAAACCCAGCGGTAGAACCCCAAGATATATGTCCATTATGGCCGAATAAAATCGCGGGATAAGCAAACGGTGTATTTCCGACAATATTAAACCCTGCCCCATGTAAGCCGATACCGTATGTATAGGCTGGGTTAAACCAACCAAACTGTGGGCCATTAAGTAAAATGGCTTTTGCGCCAGAAGCTTTTGTTTTTCCAACAAGCCAAACATTGCTGGTGGTTGGATAGCCAGCTAGCCCATTCGCACCACTTTGTTCATATTGCTTAGCGATTAACGCATTATTTTCTTGAGAAGAAAGCGCAATGACTTTTCCAGTTGTATCTTTGGCTGTGCGTTCAAACATGGGAGCAGTAAGTCGGTAATCACTAATTTGATTCAATTGAGATATATTTTTTGTTTTTTGTGAATCTGAATAGGTGAACTCTTCTGATGATATTGTTGTTGGCGCATTGGGATTATTAAGCCAATTAATTTGGTTAAAGAACTCTACTCCCAATTGTTCACCATACTTATCTTTAAGCGCAGTGAGTAATGCTAGATTATCAATTTCACTATTCATATCGGAAAAGCGGTTTGCCATTGTACCGACCATAATCATAGCAACATCAAAACTCGTCCATTGGGATGGCAAAAAATCATAGTCAATGAACTGTTTTGGCATTAAGTCATCTGGTTTAGTATTGATTTGTTTAATCCATGCATTCATACCATCTGCATACCCTCTTAAAATATCTTGTTCTTGGGAGGGTAACTGAGTGATTTGTTTATGGATAGAATCAGGCCAATAGTTGTTTCTGATTTCTTTATCAAAAGAAATATAATCCTTACCTAATACTTCAGAAACAGTACCTTGGGTACTGCGTTTGGCCATTTCCATTTGGAATAATCGGTCCTGTGCCACAGCATAGCCGTACCCATAGAACAGGCTATAAGTATCATTGGCATAAATATGAGGGACGCCATAATTATCTCGTTCAATTTTAATTTGAGTTGATTGAGAAAATGATGACAGTGATAAGGAGCTTAAACTTAGAACAATAGCGATTGAGATGAGGTGTTTTTTCATTTATTGAGTCCCATGTTGTTATTATTTTTCGAGACTATCATTATTGCAATGTTAATAAATAGTTAATTTGTGGTTAACTGTTAATATATGAACCACGATCACATAAAAAGATACATAAATTTAAATAAAGCATAAAAAGTGAGTCATAATTGTGATGGTGCTAATTTAAGGTGAGCGATTATTGGTTTTTTGATGGTAACGATGACTCAGCCATGCATAGATAGCCCCAGCAATAGCCCCCGCTATATGAGATTCCGTTGAAATGTATAAGTGAGTCGGTAACAAGCCACTCGCCATTGTGCCAAAATAGAACAGCACTAATAATGCGATAGCGATATCAACCCAGTTTCGACGGAAGAAGCCTTGAGCAATTAACAACCCCCATAAACCAAAAACCCACCCGCTTGCGCCGATGTGAACTGCATTCCTACCAATGAGCCAAACTGCTAATCCACCCGCAATAATGATAAACAGTGATGCCAATATGTAAGCTTTGATGGTGCGATGAAGCAATAATGCGCTTAAGATGATAAATGGGGGCAAATTGCTGAGTAGATGCTCCCAGCTTCCATGAATAAATGGAGCGAAGAAGATACCGAGTAAGCCCCATTCTGTACGTGGAACTAGCCCAAACTGGGTTAGTCCGCCAGCAGTTAAGCTATTAACCGATTGAACAATAATAAAAATTGCAACAATTGAGGTTAATAACTTAACGCGAGGATACCCTGATAAATAGCTCATTAGTGGTTGCCTAGTGCTTGAATACTTTCAACAAGTGACGCTAGCTGGCCAACAACCCGATCACCAATATCTGAATTATCTCCACCTAACGATTTGTTACGCATAAAGTCTTTCTTGATTTGTTGCCACCGTGCAGAATCTTTTTCTGTTAATGTACCACGCAGTTCAGCCAGTTTGAGTAAGTTCTCTTCTGCACCTGTTGTGAGAAGCTGTGCTTCACCCAAGTAGTGGTCATCGAGTAATCTTTCAAGTTCATCATTATTCATCACTGAAGAGATTTTTTCGCTGAGTTTATTCATATTACGGTAACTACCTTGCAAGCGAAATGCAGGCTCTGTCCGGTATTTATCGGATTGCGCTGCGCTAGCGATATAGTGTTGATTCACTTTCAATACAACATCCCGTAACTTAATTAACTTGCTGATTACCGAAGTGATTTCATTAATTTCAGCATCAGAGTATGGGTAACTTAAGGTATTGGTAGAGACGGATTTGCCCATCGCTTTATCGACAAATAAGTACAGGTCGTTTAGATCTCGTAATGCAAGAGGGGCTAATACTGGGTTTGATGTCAGGCTGTTTTCGATATAGCTCAAAGCAAATGCTTCATCCATACCACCAAGCACTTCACCAAGGTTATAAATATCCGCACGGTTTGCTAGCATATCTGGAATGCGGAATACTTCCCCAGATTCGGTGTATGGATTCCCTGCCATAACGACACAGAATTTTTTACCCCGCATGTCATATGTTTTGGTTTTGCCTTTCCAAACTCCTTCAATACGCCGTGTCCCATCACATAAGGAAATAAATTTTTGCAAAAACTCAGGGTGTGTGTGCTGAATATCATCAACGTATAGCATCACATTATTACCCATTTCTAAAGCTAGATTGAGTTTTTCTAGTTCCTGTCTTGCGGTTGCGTTGGGTGCTTGTTCAGGATCAAGAGAAAGTACATCATGGCCAAGAGCTGGGCCGTTGACCTTCATAAAAATTAGCCCTAAACGGTCAGCGGCATATTCCATTAATGTGGTTTTACCGTACCCGGGCGGTGAAATAATTAATAGCAGCCCCATGAGGTCAGTGCGTTTACCTTCCCCTAAAGCCCCAATTTGTTTTGCCATATTATCGCCAATGATAGGCAAATAGACGTCGTTTATCAGTTTGTTACGTACAAAAGAGCTGAGTGGCTTTGCTTTATATTCATGCAGTTTTAAACGACTACGTTCTTCAGTCACAATCTGTTGGCGCAGCGCTTGGTACTGACGAAATTCGGGAATGAATCGCTTCCTTTGACCACGCATACGACTGAAGTAGTTATCTAAACTCAGTGCTAGAGTTTGGTTTTCAATGGTCGGGTGTTCCCCGAGCAACCCACTAACCTTAAAGTAAAGATCAGCTTCACTAAAACGAGCAGAAGCGACTTTATCTAAGATAATAATGGCAATAGCACCCGGTATGTATGGAACAAGGTCAGCAAACTCAGGGGTTGAGCACAGCCCTTGTAGCCAGTTTTGAACTAATGACCAGCGCTGAGCGTAGCGAGTGCCTAAATTTTGTTGTGAGCGATTAAAATCACCCCACATATGAGCGTCTTCTAAGCGGCTCTGGAGCGCTAAAACTAACTCCCTGGCGTACTTGCTATAGACGAGCTCTATTGGGGTTCTTGCTAATACAAAACTAAGATATTCAGCGGCTTGGGTTTGCTCATAGGCTTGGCATTGAATGGGGTTATCGTGTAAAAATAAGCTAATCCCCGCTTCGATTTCAGCTTGTAGGTCAATCAGTGCATTGTCATTATGGAATAATTGGTGAATATTCATAGCTGTTCTTGCACGTTCAGGCCATAAAGCGGGGAAATCGTCGTTTTGAACTTGCTCCCAATAAATAGCTGCGATAGCACGGGCTGTTGGGCTATACCGTAATAAATCTGCACTTTCACCGAGTGGCAGTAGTTTTTTCAGTAAAGCGACTGCATCGTGGTCATGAATACCTTTCTCATAGCCTTCTTTATAACGTGGGCTCGCAAAATCACGGACAATTTTTTCAAGTTTTTCTGTTGATGTTAATGCGTTTTTTAGAATGTCAAAATCTAGCCCATCTTGGCGTTTTGTTGCGGCATAGATAACTGAATAAGCGAGGTATTCGGCACGGTAAACCGTATCAGACTCAGATTCTAATGAAGCGCTCCAATAAGGTTTGAGCTGTGATAATTGTTCATTTTCTATGGGTTCTTGGAAGTCTGTTCCTGTGAGATAAACCCAGAGTTGTTCATTTTTGGGTAAAATAGTAAGGTCAAGCTCTTGGGTGTTTACGCTGAACCGGTGACGCCCGAGCTTAATGACATTTCCACCATCTTCAAAAATATCTGTTTTATCACGCAAAACTCGAATGGCTTGGTCCCGAGAGGATTTCAAACGTGCGTCAATGTCATCAGCTTTAACGTTATCGTTAATTTCCCTTAATTTTTCAATTATTTCACGTGTTTTAAGCGCTAGAGGGTCTGAGGCAAAGAAGGCATTGAGTTCATCTTGAGACTGTAAACGGGCTGTTCGTCGTTGCAGGCTGTCTAGTAGACGATCAGCCGCAGTAACTAAATTTTGTGCGCGGCGCTGGCGGTCATCAATAAGAACTTGTTTATGTGATTCAAATGTTTCGAGTAATTCTTCCCGCTTAGCCAAGATATCATCAAGAAATTCATCATGATTGCTAAATTGGCTTTCGAGTTCTTCTAACTGAACAAGTAATCTTGATAGCTGATCATCACAACGCTCAGGATCAGTGGCAAGAGACAGGGCATTGGTAATGCCTTGGCTGAACAGCCGGAATTGTGCGCCAAATTGAGCAACAGTTTCCACGCTGCTTTGCGATTTTCGTTTTTGTTGTAAACGAGCTCGAGATTGGTTTAGCTGAGCATAGATTTGCGAAATAGCATCAATAATGTGAGTTTGTTGTGTGACATCGTTGAAACTCAGTGAAGCCATTAAGTTTGATAGCATATCTAAATCAGTAGACATTTTTTCCATATCTTTCATTGGAATGTCTAGCTGAGCACTGTTTTGGGCTTTTTCTATTTGTTCTTCGAAAACAGTTAATTGTGTTTTAAAGGGCTGTAATGCTTTATCGCTAGCGAGAAAGACAGCGGTCTCTTGTGAGACATACTGTTGATTTTTCTCTATTTCACTTTCCATTTCGCTAAGCTTTTCTAAATCCATATAGCGAAATTCACGTAGTGAAATCAAGTGCCCGCGCTGAGCACTTAGGGCATTTAAGCCATCAACAAATTGTTGAATATCAGCCCAACTTTCAGGCAACGTCAGTGAAAGTAGTGACTTTTGGCGGCTGATGGCCTCATTCATTGATTTGGCAGATTGCTGTCGTATGCTTTCGACCTTTTCATATTCATCAAGAACGAGCTCACTTGTTTGGGTGATTTCTTTGAGCAATTTGCCAATACCAAAGCATTGTTCATCACCAAACCAGTAATAAATATCCAGTAAATTCTTCGCTTGTTGGCTGAGTAGCTCGTAGCGAGCGATGGAAATTTGGCTGCCTTCTATTTCTTTGGAAATATTCAATATTTCAGAAATGCCCCGAACTAAATCTGCATTGCCTATACGCCCTAAAAAACCGCTACGAGTTGGCTGTTGGTCGGCAAATTCTTCTGAGTAAAATGGGGTCTGCCAAACTTGCATAGGGTGAACGCGAGTCGCTTCTTCCCCTTCACCTTCAAATAACACCATTTTTCCATCTTCAAGCATGGCATAGCCATGGCCAATAAGTGGAACCGAAAGTGTGCGTTCAATTAAATTATAATTGAATAGGGCAATGCGTCCTTGATTTGGTGAATAGAAAACATATAGGACATCCTCTCCATTTGGAGAACGACGCAAACGGCGAAAACGCATTCCATCCATAGATTGCTCAAACGTTTTATAGTCACCATTTTGTAAGTAGTAGCCGCCAGGGAAAATAATACCGTGGTCTTCTGGTAGCTGGACACATGCTTGCCCAATAGCATCAATACGTTGTACGGATTGAGAGAGTGTGTTGTAAACCAAGTAACGCCAAGTTTCTTCCCGATAAGGTAAAACTTTTAAGAGAATTAGGCTGCCAGTTTGTGCATATTCAATTTGTGCGTCATCTAAAGATTGGTTTTTATCAAGAACTGCTTCTCGGTAAATCCCTAAACCATCTTCAGTATTATTTTCACATTTGATGGTTAAATCACCACCAATAGTTTCTATGAATACAGTGTCAAGAACATTGATGTGAGGGTATCGGCCGTTAACGGTGTCTTCCCGCGTGGTTTTTTGCCATTCAAAATCATAAGCAGGTGGGAGGGCAATATCGCGTTCACCCCGGTTATCAATATACTCAATTTTGCGTTTGTCGCTGGAGATTGACCAGCGGAAAACTCGCACATCCGTGATGCGATCGCCAATTTGAAAGCTAGCGAGAAGTTTGCCGTCCCGTTCAACAAGTTGCAGTAACTGTGTGTTCTTATAATAGGTATAGAGTTCAGTAAAGTCTTGAACAAAGCGATTATCATTTAAGAAAGTTTCTTCATAAGGGACGGCTTCAACATCAAACTCATCGTTGTTTTCAATTAACCGATATAGTGAAAATACATCTTCGAGGTGTGTTTCTTTTTTTAGGCCGAGGAATACGTTATAGCCAAATAAAAGCCATTCACCGACGCGGACAATATCCCTTGCTTGGCAATTATTTTCAGTACGAATGCGAATACGACCAATAATATCCATTTGGCTTTGACCAAATTCATCCAACCGCATTTCATTAAGTTGTGCGGCTTTTTGATGCAGTTGTTGCCCTTGGTCTGTCAGGCGTTTACGTAATATTTCATAAGCACCGCCTTCTGCAACAGCGCTATCGAGTATTTCTTGTTCGCGATCCGTATCCTGAATATCTGACATTGCGCAGCGAATTCCCTTAACTAAGACAATAAAAATGGAAAACAAATAATGGAAAATAATAGGGGGCAGGTTCACTACCCCAATGTGCTAAAGGTTTACAGCTGGTCATCCGTTGGTGGAATCGGTTTTGACAAGACTGTTTTGGCTGGCTGGTTAGTGCCTTTAGTTGCCATAAAACCGTTTATAAGGTCTTGAACTTCTGGGTTTTTCAGTAATGCTGCAATATCAATTTTCTTGTCTTCTTTGCTTCGATTAATGAGCTTTTCGACATTTTCTTTTGCAAAACTGCTTTTATCCATAAAGCCATCAACCGCTTTACCGAGGCTTAGTGCTTTAGAGAAGGTATTGAAGAAGCTGCCGTCGCCGCCCACAATTTCAATATTGGTTTTGCTAAGTGCTGCAGCCAGTACATCAGCTTGCTCGCGGGCAATTTCTTTATTTGCGTCGATAGAGGCCATGGATTGTTCGAACTCTTTCTCAAGGCGCATACGGAACTCTTCATGTGAACGTGCGGTATCGCTGAGGTGATCCATTGATTTAAATTTGTCGGTTAAACCATCGGCTTCAGCTTTCAAGCGTTGGCGGATAACTTCGGCTTGCGCTGAACCTAATTGTCCTTCCCCTCGAGCTTGTGCTGCCAGTTTTTCTTCCAGTACTTTCGCGTCAGCTAAGCCTAGTTTTTCTTTAGCATTTGCTTGTTGTTCTTCACCACGAGCTTGGGCTGCTAATTTCTCTTCAAGGATTTTTGCTTCAGCAAACCCTTGTTGTTGCTCTGCTTTAGCTTTAGCTTCCATAACCTGAGCTTCCGTTAAGCCTTTTTCTTTCAGCCCACGTGCTTCTGCTAACAGTTTTTCAGCCGTAATATTGGCAAGAACAAGCCCTTCTTTTTCTTCTGCCTCTGCAGTTGCTTGGCGAACTCGAGCTTCTGCTAAACCTAATGCCGCGTGTTCGGCCTCAACCCCTTCAGCTAAGCGTTTTTTGGCTTCAGCTTGCTTTGCAGATGCTTCGAGTTCTGCTTGTGCCATGGTGCTTATTTCTTCTGCACGGTGTTTAGCACTGGCTTCATCAGCTTCGGCTTTTTTCACTTGGCGAACGAGTGACTCTTCTGCTTCTGCCTGTGCATTAATCACGGTGACTTGGCGCATGCGTTCAGCTTCAGAGACTTCACGAACTTCTTTGATGCGCTCTTCTTCTTGTGCCACGGTTTTTTCAACGGCGACACGCTCACGTATAACATTGGAGATATTTTTGCGTTCTTCTTCGAGTGCTTTTTCTTTTTCTATACGTTGTAACTCAACTTCTCTTTCTCGGGCAACAATCTCAAGTTCACGTGCGCGGCTCACTCGTTCTTCTTCGATAGCTACAGCTCGAGTACGGTTTTGTTGTGCGACTTCAACTTCTCGCATGCGATTTTCTTCGCGGATTTCAATTTCTTGCTGGGTTTGAATACGTGCTTGCTCTGCTTTAAGGCGCTCTTCCTCTTGAACACGTAAGGTTTCAGCTTGTTCACGGGCGCGAATATTATCAATTTCACGCTTTTGGCGTGCTTCGGCATCGGCTTGTTGGCGCTCTAAAGCCAAACTTGCTTCGCGAGTTTCAACATTTTTCTTTTGAATTGCGAGCTCTTGGTCACGCTCTTTTTGGTTGGTTTCAATATTGTGGATCGCGGTGATTTCAGTAATTTTACGAATACCTTCGGAGTCAAAGATATTGTTTGGATCTAAGGCTGATTTTGGTGTTTGTTCTAGGTAATCAATCGCCACATCTTCAAGTGCGTAGCCGTTAAGGTCTTTTCCTATCACATCAACAATGCGGTCACGAAAGTCTTGTCGGTTTTCAAATAAAGTGGCTAAATCCAGTTGCTTACCCACTGTTTTTAACGCTTCAGAGAATTTAGCGCTAAATAACGTACTGACTGCTTGATGGTCTGATGCACGGTCAACACCGATAGCTTTAGCCACTTTCAGTACATCTTCTGTCGTTTCATTTACGCGCAAATAGAACGCAACAGTGATATCAGCACGTAAGTTATCATGACAAATCAGCCCGTCTTTGCCTCGGCGGTCAACTTCCAAGGTCAGCAATGAAATGCGCATGAATTCTTTTTTATAGATGACAGGGTAAACTAATGCCCCAGTAAAATGTACTTTAGGCTGTGACGACATGTCATTGACAATCAAAGCAGTACCTTGTGGAACTTTGATATAGAAGGCTTTGAATAATCCAAAGAAGCCTAGAATAACTAGGATGATCCCCCCGATAATGGTTAAAAAGGGCATTAGTGCAGCCAAATCCATATTAATTCTCCATTGGTTCTGACGATGACGTCATTTCGATTATGCAAGCAAGATATTTATTTTTTAAAAGTGAAGTTATCCGTGGCGAAACTCATTTTCACTGACAACTTGGTAACTGTGCGATGATGCGTCATAGCTAATGATGACAACACGATCACCGCGTTTTAACTGCTCGGAGGATGGGGCGCGTATTTGTAAAATTAACCCAGCCCCGCCATCTTCTAATAGTGCCTCGCCATTTTGTTCATTTACCGTTCCTGAACGTACTGTGGCGTATTTACCGATAAGCTGTTGTACTGTTTTAGGTTTATTGAGATTCACCAATTTTTTGCGCACAGGTTTTAAGCACAAAGCGGTTAAATGAAGAGAGATAAATAGGGTGATCGCAAAAACGGCGAAGCTGACGAGATAACGTAATAAATCAGTATCAATGAAGCGAATAAAGATATGTACGCTGAAATAACTGATTATCCAGCCAAAAAGAGTAAATAACGTGACAATAATTGTGACCGGGATCCCTGCTAAGCCAAGTTTGGTTAACCAGCCTGCGAAACCCGTTGCATCAATACCGGCGTCAAATTCGGTATCAAGATTAAAGATGTCGATATCCAATAATCCAAAAGCGGCACATAACCAATAAAATAGAACAATGATTAGCAAACCACTAAAGATAATTGTCGGGAACATCAAACTGTTATGGAAAAACAAACTCATAGGGTTTTCTCTTTATTATTAATGCATTATTGAGCTTATGTGAAAAGGAACGTTTGTTTAATTTATCACCATAAAATTATTTAGCTTAATAATATATTTTTTAATTAATAGCAGTATCAGACTAGTCTATAAGCACTTTTTATTTTTTTGAGTTTCTTATAATGCTGGTTATTTATCCAGCCTTATTTGGTGAAGTTATTCCTAAAGTTTTATTGATAACAGCAAGGCATCAATGAGATAGGATTTTACCATTAAAAATTAAGTTGATGATAATCATTCTCAAACAAAGAACAGGTGTTTAAAGTACAAAATGGGGAGAATAGGGATGATTAGGGTGATAAATTTGCGCTTCATTATTTAAATTATCTATGAAGCGCAAAAAAGTAAGATTAGTCTATCAAGTTCAGGAATGCCGCACCTCGTGCGCCACCAGAGTCACCATAACGCGCTTTTTCGATTGCAGGTAATGTTGCTATGCCATATAGGTATTGTGGAAGCACTTCTGGTAGTTGTTTATAGATCTCTTCAAACTGTGATAAGCCTCCGCCAATCACCACTAAATCAGGGTCAAAAACAGTGACGATTTGCCCCATAAACATCGCAAGTAATGACATATAACGGTTAACATGTTCTTTTGCTTGAATATTACCTTGCTTATATAGCTCAATAATTTCGATAGCCGAACGTTTTTCATTGGTGAATGAGGAATAAATACGCTCAAAGCCCGGACCGGATAGATAGGTTTCAAAGCAAGCTGTTTGGCCACAGCCACAAGTTATTTCAGGGACTTTTTCCCCTAATAGCTTGGCTCCACGAACGCTGAGATTCATGTGACCTATTTCCCCTGCAATTCCATTTTTACCGGATAAAACTTTGCCATTTATAATAAACCCACCGCCCACACCAGTCCCTAAAATTAAGCCAAGAACAGTAGGGAAGCGCTTGAAATTAGGGTCCCAAGCTTCTGATAATGCAAAACAATTGGCGTCATTTTCCACTTTTACTGGACGTTGTAATATATTAGCAAGATCATGAACTAAAGGTTTGTATTGTGCAGTAGGGACATTGGTTGTAAATACGGTTCCTTCCGCATGGTTTACGATACCAGGGACGCCAACACCGACTTTTCCTTGGCAGTTAAATTTTTTATCTGCTTCTTGAGTGAGTTCGAGAAACGTATTTAAGAGTGTCTGGTAATCATCTTTAGGTGTAGGAACGCGTTTTTGCCAGACCTGATTTAATTCGTTGTCAAAGACGGCAAGTTCAATTTTTGTCCCGCCCATGTCAAAGCCGTAATACATTTTCATCATCCTTTAGTTATTTATGTATCATGTATCTATATGATAAATAATAAATGAAAGTACTAATTAGCCTGATTATACAAAAGTTATTTGATGAAAGAATTATTGATTTAATATTTATTTTTATATTTACATGAAGTTAGCCTTAGTTTGCTGACAAACATACAATATTTGGGGCTAGTCAAACTAGGTATTGATTTTCATCGGATAAAACAAAGTGAAAAAATCACACTTTTATCTCGTTTTATCAATCAAAGTTAGGAGGTACCTACTAGCTTTGATTGATATATAACGCGTTATTTTTGGTTTTTTAGTGATTGATACTTTTTTAAGATAAAGTTATGCAATTCCATCGCAAGAATGTTATGGACTTCCTGAGTAGGGTGAACATCATCGATAAAAATATAATGGGGGTCAATTTCTAATGGTTTAGAATTATCGCGGAGAATATAACCATTAGTAAAAGCTTTTTCTTTATTATATGCTCCCAGAGAGTTTTTATTTATATCGTCAACAATATTAGTTATATTTTTCATTACGTCATTAACATTGAAGTAATTAATGTTAATGTTTTTGTTTAATTTTAAGAGATTAACTAGGGTCTGAAGCTTATTGTTATGCTCTATGCTGAGATTTTGTATTTTTCGTTGTTTTTTCGGTGAGCAGGTTTTTATTGCAGGGGTTTGGGATAGATCAGGGAGTCCCATCACGAGGATATTTCTCGCACCATTTTTGATCATTTTTTTGATTGTTTTTTCTTGACTAGAGATAACGACATCGACATTTTCTTTCGAATAGGTCATATAGTCATTGGCACCAAGAAAAATAATACCTAAACTTTTTTCATCAAACTTAAGGTGTTTTGTTTGTTTTTCGATATTTGAAAGTATGGCAAATTGAGGGTGAAGTGTGGATTTAAAATAAGGTACGCAAGCTGAACCACCTTCAGACTTATTTGTGAGTGTAACTTTACCTTTACTTGAATGGCTTTTCATCGTATTTGGCATGGTGAGAAACTCAGGCCATGTGAAACCATTAGTGAACCGCCCATCATGGTATTGGTTAGCATTAGTGAGTAATCCACCCGACTTTTTATACATCCTTCCTTCAGAGTCAGATAAGCTGTCACCAATAACCGTGACGCTATCAAAACAGGTTATTGCTTCTTTTTTCTCTATATTAAATTTATTTGAATAAGCAATAGCTAATTGAAATGGCTTTCCAGGAATTCTTTTTTCTGTATGTCTGCCCAAAAGAGAGCCATCTACATCATCGCCGGAGAGTTCTTTCATGTTATGAAATGAAGCCTGCCCTTTGGTTTTGCCGTCATTAAGTCCTACAGAAATGTAGTTGCCGATATTATTGGATGTACTTTGTGGCGATTGATTCTTAATCGATACTATATTTTTCAATGCTAGATTGGTGGTATCGGGTACTGTTGAATTAGGTCTGTGTGTAATTGCACACTTAATTTTGTTGTATATTGATGTCATAAGGAGTCCTTATTGATTGGGATACTTCTCGATAAAACTATCAATCAACAGACAAACACAGTATCAAATAAAGATTGTTTATCTATAATGACATGACTAACAATTAAGATATTAAGCTATATAAAACAATTAGTTGATTGCTAGTTGTTATTATTATCGACAAAGTTATTGCATCGCTTTTTAAAAAAATGTATTGTTATATTATAACATTACATTTAGGTGGTTATTATGAAACAGGGGATCCATCCACAATATCGTACCGTGGTTTTCCATGACACAAGTGCAGATGCCTATTTTAAAGTAGGGTCAACAATAAAAACCGAAAAAACAATCGAGTATGAGGGTGAAATATTTCCGTATGTCACGCTTGATGTCTCTTCTCAGTCGCATCCGTTTTATACCGGTAAACAAAAAATGATTTCACAGGAAGGTAAAACGGCACAGTTTCAAAAGCGTTTTGGTCGTTTTTTACAGTCAGAGGGTAAATAAAGATGAAAGTACTGAGTTCATTAAAAACGGCAAAAACCCGTCATCCAGATTGCCAAATTGTTCGCCGCCGCGGCCGGGTGTATGTGATATGCAAAACAAACCCGCGTTTTAAAGCAGTGCAAGGCTGTAAGAAAAAACGTTAACTATTGAATTTAAATATAATTATAAAATTTCCTGTATCGCTTTATATTTTATTTGCTTAGCCATTGCAGATTATTGCTCTCTGCCGTGGCTTTTTTTATTTGTTTTTTTTGTCCACTGATTCCCTCGATCATTAGCATGATTACTAATCTTCTTATTATTAGTGATGAAATTCACTTGCACATAGATGCATATTTTGTCAGGTTTAATACATCCGAAAAATTTCTAGCTTCAATTTTTGTGGATACTGAATGAATGACAACAATGACGGTATTTACTTTGAGGGGTCGAAACTAGAAATTTTTTGGTTAAAATTCAAACGAACAGGGTGAGTAAAAAATGAAAAATGTAGGGTTTGTTGGCTGGCGTGGAATGGTCGGCTCAGTATTGATGCAGAGAATGGTTGAAGAACGTGATTTTGATGCGATCCGTCCTGTTTTCTTTACCACATCACAACAGGGTGCAGAAGCGCCAGTTTATGGTGGCCATCGTAGCGTTTTACAGGATGCTTTTGATATCGATGCACTAAAAGCATTGGATATTATTATTAGCTGCCAAGGCGGCGACTACACGAATGAAGTTTATCCTAAACTGCGTGAGTCTGGCTGGAATGGTTACTGGATTGATGCTGCGTCTTCATTACGCATGAAAGATGATGCGATTATTATTCTTGATCCCGTGAATAACCAACATATCCAAGACGGCTTAAATAAAGGCATTAAGACCTTTGTCGGTGGGAATTGTACGGTAAGTTTAATGTTAATGTCTTTAGGTGGGTTGTTCACTAATAATTTAGTGGAATGGGCATCTGTGGCAACGTATCAAGCTGCTTCAGGGGCTGGGGCACGCAATATGCGCGAGCTTCTGGCACAAATGGGGTCTTTGCACACGCAAGTGGCTAAAGAACTCCAAGACCCGGCCTCCGCTATTTTAGATATCGAGAAAAAAGTCACAGATTTCACTCGCAGTGGCACAATGCCAACGGATGCATTCGGCGTACCATTAGCGGGTAGCCTGATCCCATGGATTGATAAAGCGTTAGAAAATGGCCAAAGCCGCGAAGAGTGGAAGGGCCAAGCAGAAACCAACAAAATTTTGGAAACGGGCAGTAATATTATTCCAGTTGATGGGCTGTGTGTCCGTGTGGGTGCGCTGCGCTGCCATAGCCAAGCTTTCACATTGAAACTGAAAAAAGATATTCCGTTGAATGAAGTTGAGCAATTGCTTGCCTCACATAATGATTGGGTGAAAGTGGTTCCTAATGACCGCGAAATCACTATGCGTGAGTTAACTCCAGCGGCTGTCACTGGCACGCTTAGCACCCCTGTTGGTCGCTTGCGTAAACTGAATATGGGCCCTGAATACTTATCCGCCTTTACGGTTGGTGACCAATTGCTGTGGGGCGCCGCTGAGCCTCTTCGTCGTATGTTAAGAATTTTATTATAAGCGCGGCACCGCAATAAGTCGTATTCGATAAGCCTGCATAATTTAATATGCAGGTTTTTTTGTACCTAAATTAGTGACGAGCCGGTTCATTCTGCGGCGGCTGGTGTTCTAACTCTTTTGCTAAGAAATAGTTCAAGAACGTTCGGATCACAGCAATAATACCGAGTTTAATGAGGCTATCTAAATCTGGGTCAACGGTTGTGGCTAAGATATCAGCGGCTAATTGGAACTCTAACGCAGTGGCTAGCCAATCACCAAAACAATAGCGAGCCATTCGTGTTTTTTGGGTTCTCATCCACACGATCAGGGTCTTGATTAACCCAATCACTACGCAGATAACTGAAATAGCTTCTAACAGTAATTGAAGCACGTGGACACTAGACACTAGTAACTCACGTAAAAAAACTAAATCGAACATTCAGGCCTCGACTCGATAAGTGTATTGGATTCATATTTGTTAACTATGAGCAAATATTGCCAAAATATCGAGTTTTATTGTGGGTCTATCGTTTCAGAAGGTAATTGGCTAATGGATAAAATATTTCGATTGCCATCAATGACCTGAATATTTTTATTGGGTTGATAACACTCACGTAAAGGTGATAAGCAAGCTTGTTGTGAACCTTGTTGTATATTAAGCCAATCACTGATTAGCCAATAATTATTCGCTGTAGAATAAGGTGACTGCAAGTTTACTGGTTTGATGTTTGGTTTACTGGCGCTTTCGCTGTACCAAATCAGCAAAGGAATTTCATAGGCTTCTTTTCTTGGGTTGTTAACACCATGGTGGTAGTGAATATTGTTATCGCTGTCTAAGCGTTGCAACGCATGGTCTGAATAGTACATCAAAGTCGCAGGTTTCCCTTCGAGTTGTTGTATTAGGTTTTCGATAAATTTATCGGTATAAGCGACGGAACTGTCGTAGCAATCGTCATCTTCTTGGCCACTAAATGTTTTTAGTTCAGTTTCAGGGAAGCGGTTACAAGCAGGTTCATGGCTACCATAAGTATGTAACACAATGAGTTTTTTCTTATCAGTAGGGTCATTGATCGCGTTATTGAAGTCATCTTGCAGCTCTTCATCGTAGCCGACAAATTCGTTCCACGTTTTCTTTTGTGACATAGAAGCAATAGCAGAAATGACACTGGTACGTTTATTGGTTTTTCCCTGGTTGCTGACCCAATAGGTTTTAAAGCCCGCATGATTGGCTAATGAAATGATATTGTCCGAATAGTGTGATTTATCCTGCATCTGCTCAAAACGAATATTGGACAGTGAAATGGGAACCGACAAGATAGTCACCGGCGCCGGAGAATAGGCTTGTTGAAACGCCAGTATTTGTGATTTTCGCTGATTTAAATTGGGCGTTGTATCATATTGATAGCCATAAGAACTCATATGGTCACGGCGTAATGACTCACCAATGACAAGCACATAGATTTCAGTTTCAGACGCTTTTTTCTGGTAGTTAAATGCGACCTTTTGTGATGATATTTTTTTTATGCCTCTGTTTTCATATAAATTTTTGACTAAAGCTGCCGCATTGTAGAAAGGGGTATTTAAGAAGTATTTTTCTGTGATCAATAACGCGCTATCAGGCTTGCTTAGTAATGAGGCGTAATAGGCTGGAATAGCAAATAGATAGCCACAAATTAGTGCCATACTTATTGTTGTTATACGGCGATTCATATATTTTGCGCATTGATGAATACAGACTAAATAAGCTGAAAAAACAAACAGATAAAATATAACATAACCAATATTATAGGAAAGCATTCCTACGGTTTCACTGCTATTGGTATTGATAAAGGTTTCTGCAATCGAAGAAGAAAAGCGGATATCGTGCTTTTGATAAAAGAAAAACGAAACAGATAAATTGAGAGCCCACAGGAGTGAAACAAACACCGTGAAAATTTTGCCAAGCAAAAAACGATAAATACCTGCACACAACAGTATTATCAGTGCTCCTGAAATTACGATGGCCATATCAGCGATAATGCTAACATCTCCACTGAAAAATACAGGGGTGATAGATATCAATAATGCATAAATTGAAATAATAATTTGGCGTATCATAGTGTTATTTTACGTATTTTTGACCTTACCTGAGGTTATAGAGGCAATTTAAAATAATAAGTTAACATCTAATTAACTTAAGACATTGTTCGTTTATAACATAAAAAAAGGTAAGGTAATCAAAATAATGGCGTAAAAAACTGTAAAAGAGCGTTAGGTTTAGTCATGACCTGCCCCCCACAAGTTGCGAGGGGAGGTAAAGTATTGAGTTAGAAAGTTACCGCAATTTTGGCATCAATATTGTTATCGTGATAATTTTTTGATAAAAATTTATTATAATTAATTGATAGCTTAGTATTTTCTTTTATATTGATATCAGTACCGATTTTTAATGCGACACCATGGCGTGATGCAGGAACACTATGCGTTGTAAATGAGCTCGGGGTATCGGTAAAATTCAATTTTAGTCCTCTATTTAAATTCCCGTATTGATATTGCCAGTTAAGCTCACCGTGTAAACCGATATTGGATGTTTTACTCAATTTCCATTGGTTATCAAGGCGTAGCCCAAGGGTAGATAACATCGTATTGATGCGCTGTTTACGTGCCTGTAGTGATGTGTTGTTGATGTTTTCATTAATAGCATGATTCATTGCGCTGATATAAGTGAGATTGGTGAATGGCTCAATATTTATCCCATTTGAGTTAATTGGATAGGCCAGCTCCATAAAAGCTTGATGTGTGTTGGTATAATAGCTCGCTGAGTGACTTGTGCCATCACTGATTGAGCGTTCGGTATGAATGAGATGTGAAGTGTGACCGAGCCCTGCACGAACCGCGATAGGTTGCCATAAAGCGCTACCATAAATGGCGGCATGGTAGTTATTACTGTTAGCGTGGTCAAAGTGGTTAGATAAGTCACTTTGGCTAAAACCTGCGGCGATACCTAATGTCATTTTTTCGTTAATAAAACGTCGATTTGCCCCAAGCAATAGACCATAATTTGATGACTTATACCCAGTGGCATTGTTATCGCCAGTCGTTTTATCCCAATCATAGAGCATTTTGACCCATACATTGCCTTTGCTTTCGCTACCCCATGATCCAGACAAGCGAGCTTGTTCAAGTACTGTTTCTTTAATCTGACGGCTATTATTTATTTGATTGGATAATAGGTCCGCGTATATTTGCCCGGTGACATTGCGAAATATCGCTTGAGCTTGTTGTTTTGTTTGGCTTTTTAACGTTTGGTTATAGAGAGCATGGTGCGTAGGAAGCGTTTCAATAGCGTTAGCCACAGCGGTTTGGTTTTGCGTTGCAGCTGCACTGGAAAATGCAGTGTTATTGCGCCCTACCTTAAGTGTAACCTCTTTGGGGGTGTAATTTAGTGTCGTTCCAATAAACTGGTAATTAGGCACAACAGCATCAAATTGGCCATCAACCCCCTTTTGAGCGCTTAATATCGTATATTGTGTATCAAATAACTGGTTGATATCTTGCTTAGAAAGCGGGTTATTTTGATTTTCAAGCGTGACACTGACGGTACCACCCTTTAATAAAGCTGAGCCTTGGCTGATGACTTTATCATTTTTACCTGCTGAATTGATTTCAACCAAATAATGGCTGTTGGGGGCAAAAGTTACGGAATCAATGATGTTAATTGTGCCAATTGAGTGACCGGGTGCAACAACTGCACCTTGGTTAGCGGTTAATTGTCGAATGCTCCCATTACCCGTCAGTAAACCGTGGTGGTTAATATTCACCGAAGCACCGATTTTTCCGTCATCTAAGACTAACGTTCCTTTCTGGACATCAACTGCGGAATCTAAGTGTTTTTTAAGGGTAACCGTTCCGCCATTTATATGGGATTTTTGCGAGTATTTATTCTCACCCGTTAAAACTAAATGGCCTTGGTTTACTGTAAAGCCTGCGAAGGTATTGTTGCCAGATAATACTAATGTCCCTAGGCCTTGTTTCGTTAACTTTCCCGTACCTTGAATATTATTTTTCCATTCATCTAGCTTACCGAAATTGGCAATATCAAAGTCATTAACGTCTTGATTGACGATAAAGTTTTCATATAAATAGGAGGGGCCATGATGAGCCGCAGGTAAGTTAATTAACCCCCAATAGCTATTTGGATCATTTTCTTTGATATTCCAACCCGCAATTGATTGGCTTGGATACGCAGTGCTGGCTAAAATATTGTTCCACTGTGTTTTATTCAAGTATGGGAAGCGTAATCGAAGTAAATAACCCGCTGTTTTAGGTATATTTTTAGGCTCGATCATAGATATCTTTTGCGTTTCTTTTTTTCCATAGTAACCAATATGGTCATTGGTTATAGGGTTAGATACGGTTAGGCAATTTTGACTGTTATTTGAACATGACGATGAAATATCTGTACGAATATTTTTAGCCGACTCAACAATGAATTTGCTGTTTTTTTCATCGGATAGCAGCTGTGATAATAAATAATAATTACCGACACGAGAAGCGATGGTATCGGTAGCGAAGTGTGCACCAACAATCACGCGGCTTTCACCGTATTCAATCGCTCGGTTGAACGTTTCACTGCCTTTTTCAGGGAAAATCATCGCCAATACTGCCGCTTGTTTAAAACCATTCCATGTATGGCCGCTAGGGTAAGATGAGCCCTGTATATGTGAATAACCTGCAATATAATGACCTTCGTCATCCAATACTTGGTAAGGACGACCACGCTTAAAATGGTCTTTTAGAATAAAATCAATCGACCTAGTACGTTGTTTTTTTTCATCATAGGCACGAGTGCTTGTATCATGTAACGAACGGATTTCTTTATATTGTTTATGGTCTTTTATATTAATATCCTGTTCGCCAAACAGTATCGTTTGATAACTATTAAATAAATAATCTGAGCTTTGGGATTTATCTGCGAGTGCTAAATTTTTTCTTTCACCCTTGATATTGATGTATTCATTGCTAATAAGCCTATCTTGCTCAGCAACTTCGCTGCCTTCTTTAGGGGTATTATTAATAACATTGTGTTTTATATCTTCAAGCCATACATTTCTTGTATCGATAATATTTTTCTCTAATTCTATAATATGATTTTTTGCTATTAGAGTACTTGTGAATATGAATGGTAATAAAGTTATTGATGCTGATATACAGGTTTTTCTCATTGTAATCCCGCCGATGCTATTGGTTAAAATTTCATTTGGCGGAGTTTATTTATAATATATTTATTTTTTATGACAGTTTTAAAAATAAAAAATCGTTATTAATTAAAGTAATAAGCTCTATTTTAAATTGTTTTGTTTTTTATGATGTGGTTCTCTATTGATGGGTTTTGTTTTTTTATTCTTTTATTACTGGTTTAATTAAATAGTGGAAATAAGATAATAGCGATTAAAAAATTTATAAAAAAATAACCCCAAACTTTCGTATGGGGTTATTAAATATTATTTAGTTAGCCGAATAATTAAATATCAATATTCGCTGCTTTTAGGGCATTTTCTTCGATAAATGCACGGCGCGGCTCAACAGCATCACCCATTAATGTGGTGAATAGTAAGTCGGTTGCAATTGCATCTTTGACCGTTACACGCATCATACGGCGCGTCTCAGGGTTCATGGTGGTTTCCCAAAGTTGTTCTGGGTTCATTTCACCAAGGCCTTTATAGCGCTGTACGTATAGGCCGCGACGTGATTCACGCGTTAACCAAGTCAAAGCTTCTTCAAAGTTATCGATGTCTTGGCGACGTTCACCACGCTTGATGTAAGCACCTTCTTCAATTAAGCCACTGATTAAGTCACCTAAATGCGTAATGCGGCGGTACTCACTGCCATGAACAAAGTCAAAGTCGAGGTTGTAGTCGGTATCAACACCATGGGTGCGAATACGAATAGTTGGCTCGAATAATTGACGCTCACGGTTTTCGTTAATGGTGTAGCTGTAAGTGCTACCAAATTGTTCGTTATCTTCTAAGCGTTTAACCAGCGTTTTCGCCCACTCTTCAACTTTTTCGCTGATTTTTAAATCATCTTCCGTCAGGGTTGACTGATAAACTAAGCTGTTAAGTAAGGCTTGAGGATAAAGACGCTCAAGGCGACGAATAATACGGTGCGCAGCATTATATTCAACAACCAGTTTTTCGAGTTCTTCACCTTTCATGGCTGGCGCTTCTGCACTTAAATGCAATTCCGCGCCATCAAGAGCGATAGAAATCAGGTAATCGTCCATCGCATCGTCATCTTTAATATATTGCTCTTGTTTACCACGTTTCACTTTATACAGTGGTGGTTGAGCGATAAAGATATGGCCACGTTCAACGATTTCAGGCATCTGGCGGTAGAAGAAGGTCAATAGTAGTGTACGAATGTGCGAACCATCGACGTCCGCATCCGTCATGATAATGATGCTGTGATAACGCAGTTTGTCTGGGTTATATTCATCACGACCGATACCACAGCCTAATGCTGTGATCAGGGTTGCCACTTCTTGTGAAGACAGCATTTTATCAAAACGCGCTTTTTCGACGTTTAGAATTTTACCTTTCAGTGGCAAAATCGCTTGGTTCTTGCGGTTACGACCCTGTTTTGCAGAGCCACCCGCGGAGTCCCCTTCCACAAGGTACAGTTCAGATAGCGCAGGGTCGCGTTCTTGGCAGTCAGCCAATTTACCCGGTAAGCCAGCTAAGTCTAACGCACCTTTACGGCGAGTCATCTCACGGGCTTTACGTGCTGCCTCGCGTGCGCGTGCGGCATCAATGATTTTACCCACAACGATTTTCGCATCGTTTGGATTTTCAAGTAAATATTCAACTAATTTCTCATTCATCATTGTTTCAACCGCTGTTTTCACTTCGGAAGAGACCAATTTTTCTTTGGTTTGTGATGAGAATTTAGGATCTGGAACTTTTACTGAAATAACCGCAATCAGGCCTTCACGAGCATCGTCACCTGTTGCGTTGACTTTGCTTTTCTTTTGATAGCCTTCTTTTTCCATGTAGTTATTCAATGTACGTGTCATTGCTGCACGGAAACCAGCGAGGTGAGTCCCCCCATCGCGCTGAGGAATGTTGTTGGTGAAGCAGTACACGTTTTCTTGGAAACCATCATTCCACTGCATTGAGACTTCAACGCCAATACCGTCTTTTTCAGTGGAAAAATAAAAGACAGAAGGGTGGATAGGGGTTTTGTTACGGCTTAAATACTCAACAAAGGCTTTGATGCCACCTTCATAATGGAAATGGTCTTCTTTGCCATCACGTTTATCAATGAGCCTGATAGAAACACCCGAGTTTAGGAATGATAACTCACGTAAGCGTTTTGCTAAGACGTCATATTCAAACTCAGTCACGCCTTTAAAGGTGTCCATACTTGGCCAAAAACGAACACGGGTTCCTGTTTGGTCGGTTTCGCCGACAACAGTCAGAGGCCCTTGAGGCTCACCGTGTTTGTAGATTTGCTCATGAACTTTGCCATCACGACGAATAACGAGTTCAAGTGTTTCAGATAAGGCGTTAACAACGGAAACCCCAACACCGTGCAAACCGCCGGAGACTTTATAGGAGTTGTCATCAAATTTACCCCCTGCGTGCAGAACGGTCATGATAACCTCTGCGGCGGAGACACCTTCTTCTTCGTGGATACCTGTAGGGATACCACGTCCATCATCCTGTACGGAGATAGAGTTATCGGCATGGATAGTGATCACGATATCATCACAGAAGCCTGCGAGGGCTTCGTCGATGGCGTTGTCGACAACCTCGAAAACCATGTGATGAAGACCTGTTCCATCGTCTGTATCACCGATATACATGCCCGGGCGCTTACGCACCGCATCCAGTCCTTTTAATACCTTGATACTTGAGGAGTCATATGTATTCGACATCAACGTTTCCTGCTCTTTCTATTCCTGAGGTTGAACTTCTATTTTGCCATGTTCTACACGAAACATCTTGCTATTTGCATCTATCATATCATTAACTTGCTCAGGTGTAATGGCACTGACAAACACTTGTGCTTGTGTAGCTTTGAGACGGGTTGCCAGTAATTGGCGACGGCCGGCATCAAGTTCAGAAGCAAAATCATCCAGTAGATACAGGCATTGTTGCCCGCTCTGATGGGTGAAAAACTCACCCTGCGCTAACCGTAATGCACACATAAGCAGCTTCAATTGACCCCGCGAAAGCATATCTTCAACAGGAGTTCCATTTGCTCGAATACGCAAATCTGCTTTATGTGGCCCTGAAGCGGTATAGGTTAGTGCTCTATCACGCTCAAATTGGCGCTCTAATTGTTCTGAATAATCAATTTCTTTATCCCAACCACGCTGGAAGGATACCGAGAGTGAAAATTCGGGTAAAAATTGTTGGCAAGTTTGCTCAATATTTTCGGCAATACCTGCAATATAGTCATGACGCCATTGGCTTATTTGTTCGGAAAGCGGTGCCAGTTGTTTGTCCCAATGACGAATTTGCTCATAACGGGTGACTTGTCGCAAAGCGGCATTGCGTTGCTTTAATAACCGTTTTAAATCTGACCACACTGAAAAAAACAGCGGGTCATTGTGAAAACAGCCCCAATCAATAAAAGCACGTCGATATTTAGGGCCGCCATTTAGCAAGGTAAACCCTTCTGGGGTAATCAGTTGCATTGGCAATAATTTTGCTAGCTCTGCAATTTTATGGCCATCAGTGCCGTCTATTCGGACTTTACTGTCACCCTCGCGATTTTTGCTTAAGCCTAATGAAAGGTCGTTTCGCTGTTTATCTAAATGGCTCAGTTTACCATGAAGAATAAATTGTTCTTGCTCATGGCGAATAACTCGGTTCGCTTGAATGCTGCGAAAGGCACGGCCATGACCGAGTGTATATATGGCTTCCAGTATACTGGTTTTACCGCTCCCATTGGGGCCAATTAAAAAATTGAACCCATTAGCAAGGGAGAGATCCGCGCTTTCAATATTTCGAAAATCACGGATCAATAAACGCGAAAGGATCATAAATACCGATTACAAACGCATTGGCATGACAACATACACCGCTGCTTTACTATCAGCGTCTTCAATCTGCACACTGGAAACTGCGTCAGTTAACAGAAGTTGCACATTTTCACTTTTTAGCGCATTTAAGACATCTAAGATGTAGCTGACGTTAAAGCCAATTTCCATCTCAGTACCTTGGTAGCTAACATCAACAATTTCTTCAGCTTCTTCTTGCTCTGGGTTATTGGCCGTAATGCGCAATTGGTTTTCACTGAAATACAAGCGCACACCACGGAATTTCTCATTCGATAAAATAGCGGCGCGAGAAAAAGCTTGTTTGAGTAAATCACAGCGAGCTTCTAAGGTTTTGTCTGGGTTTTTGGGTAATACGCGACGATAATCAGGGAAACGACCATCAACCAATTTAGAGGTAAAGATAAAATCCCCAACGTGAGCGCGAATATTATTACTACCAATTTGCAGCTGTAGAGGTGTATCACCACCATCTAACAAACGCATTAGCTCGATTACCCCTTTACGAGGCACTATCACTGAATGAGAAGGTAGCGATTGACCAATATCCATTGCACAGACGGCAAGCCTGTGCCCATCGGTTGAAACGGTTCTGAGCATTTGGTCTTCGGTTTCAAATAGCATGCCGTTGAGGTAATAACGGACATCTTGGTGTGCCATTGAAAACTGAGTCGCTTCAATTAAACGTTTCAGTATTGATTGCGGAAGCGAAAACTCCACTTCGCTTTGCCAGTCATCCAAGTTTGGAAAGTCAGCTGCGGGTAAAGTGGATAATGAGAAGCGACTACGCCCAGAACGGACGAGTAGTCTGTCATCATTCAACTCTACATGAATTTCAGAACCTTCTGGTAACCCACGCCAGATATCAAAAAACTTGCGTGCGGGCACGGTGGTTGCGCCAATTTCATGCTCCCCAGTTAGGGCAACATTGGCCATCATCTCCATTTCAAGGTCGGTTCCAGTGAGTTGGAGGGTGCCTTCTTTTACCTGTAATAAAAGGTTACCTAAAATAGGCAGAGTTGGACGCCCACCTAAAGGACCACTAACCTGTTGTAACGGTTTTAATAACTGCTCGCGTTCTATTGTAAATTTCATAGCAATTAAGATGATAATGTTCTGATTAAATTAGAAAAATCTTCTTTGATGTCATGGCTCTCTTCCCGTAATTGTTCAATTTTACGACAAGCATGTAACACCGTGGTATGGTCACGGCCGCCAAAGGCATCCCCGATTTCAGGTAAACTATGATTAGTCAGCTCTTTTGCCAGAGCCATTGCCATTTGACGCGGACGTGCGACAGAACGGGAACGGCGTTTAGACAGTAAATCTGCTACCTTAATTTTATAATATTCAGCAACTGTTTTTTGAATATTATCAATAGTTACCAGCTTTTCTTGTAGTGCTAATAAGTCACGCAGTGCTTCTCTGACAAAATCGATAGTAATCGCTCGGCCAGTGAAGTTTGCGTTGGCAATCACGCGATTTAGCGCCCCTTCTAACTCACGAACGTTCGAGCGAAGGCGTTTGGCGATGAAAAAGGCGACTTCACCCGGAAGTTGGATCTCATTTTCATCTGCTTTTTTCATTAAAATCGCCACTCGAGTCTCTAACTCTGGTGGTTCGATTGCAACGGTTAGGCCCCAGCCAAAACGCGATTTTAAGCGATCCTCCACACCGTTAATCTCTTTTGGATAACGGTCGGAGGTCAAAATAATTTGTTGATTACCTTCAAGTAGCGCATTAAAAGTATGGAAAAACTCTTCTTGTGAGCGCTCTTTGTTAGCAAAAAACTGGATATCGTCAATAAGCAGTGCATCAACAGAACGGTAATAACGTTTAAATTCTTCAATTGCATTGTTCTGTAGAGCTTTGACCATATCCTGAACAAAACGTTCTGAATGCATATAAACCACGCGAGCGTTGGCTTTATGCTGCATAATACTATTGCCGACAGCGTGTAGTAAGTGGGTTTTACCTAAACCAGTCCCACCATAAAGAAATAATGGGTTGTAGGCACCGCCTGGATTTTCTGCCACTTGCCTCGCCGCTGCGCGAGCCAATTGGTTCGATTTACCTTCAACAAAGTTATCAAAAGTGTGCTTAGGGTTTACATTAGAACGATAAGCAACATCGGGTTGTACTTTGGCTGAATTGTCCCAACTCGGTTTCATTGGGGCTGACGGAACGGCAAACGCAGGTACCTGTTGAGCTGTACGTGCTTGTGTTGCTGCCGGTGCGACTGTAATCGGTTTATTGCCTACCTCAAAGTGTAGTGCAGGCGCGTCAGTTCCACAAAAGTCATTCAATAATTCATTGATATTATTGATGTACTTGTCTCTAACCCAGTCGAGAACGAAACGATTTGGGGCATAAAGTGCCAGTGTATTGTCGTTTAATTCAGCTTGAAGAGGGCGTATCCACATACTGAATTCTGTGGCAGGTAGTTCATCCTGCAATCGGGCAAGACATTGCTGCCAAAGCGAAAGTGACACGTTGGACTCCCCTAAACAAGGTCAATGGAACAAGAAGTACGGATGTAAACAAAGAATTTTCTCGGGCTTACATTTAATTGCAATGGCCCAAAAATGTTTTAGATTAACTCTTACTTACTGCATATTGCTGATCGATGGATCAGAAATAGACCTGCGATCATACCGCAAAATTAGTCA